>CBDCQD010000002.1:0-2146 GCA_965220515.1 Dehalococcoidia bacterium | reverse complement strand
CAACGCTGGCCGAACGGCGTCCAATGCCCACACTGTAACGAGCATGAAGTCTCCGAAGTCAAATCTGCTAAGCCGATGCCCTATTGGTGCAAGGGTTGCCGGAAGTATTTCAGCGTTCGCACGAAGACCGTGATGCACCGTTCGAAACTGCCTCTACGGAAATGGCTCTTTGCGATTTACCTGAACGCGACTAGCTTGAAGGGTGTGTCGAGTCTCAAACTGCATCGGGATTTGGGAATCTCCCAGCCTGCGGCGTGGTATCTCAATCACCGTATCCGCGAAGCCTTCAAGTCCGGTGACGACCTACTGGCCGGTCCTATCGAGATTGACGAAGCCTATCTAGGTGGGACGGCGCGCAACCGCCCACGGCATCGGCGGCTGACGGCCATCGTGGGGATTCGTGACCGCTCAAGCCGCCAAATACGCGCAATGGTCGTCCCACGAACGACGCAGGCGCATTTATTGCAGGCACTCGCCATGAACGTCACTGGCGATGCACAGGTCTACTCTGACGGGAATCCCGCCTATCGTGGCCTACCGAAGCATCAAGCGGTGCGACATTCGGTTGCCGAGTGGGTATCCGGCCAAGCGCATACGAACGGGATTGAGTCATTCTGGGCGATGCTCAAACGCGCGTTTCATGGAACGTTCCATCATTTCAGTCCGAAGCATATGGCGCGCTACATTGACGAAATGGCTACACGGCAATCGTGGCGAGAGTTTGACACAATCACGGTGCTGGAAATGATAGCCAAGCGCCTTGTTGGGAAGCAGCTAAGTTACGCGCAACTTACTGCCGGTGGCCCAGCTTATCCGTAGGCGTATGCTATAATGGAACCTATGGCAAACTTCAAAAATCGGACGGTCTGGATACGAGATAATATCGACGTACTCCGGGGGATTAACTCGGATTCGATTGACCTAATCTACCTTGACCCACCGTTCAACTCGAAAGCGAATTACGCGGCACCTATCGGAAGCAAAGCCGCAGGCGCGGCGTTCAAGGATACGTGGTCACTCTCGGATGTTGACGTTGAATGGGTGAATCTGCTGGAAGCGAAGCATAAGAAACTGCATGATGTTATCTGCGTCGCTATGGACGATAGCGACAGGTCGTATCTCGCATATATGGCTGAGCGGTTTCTCGAAATGCACCGCATTCTTAAACCTACCGGCAGTATCTATCTTCATTGTAACCAAGACATGAGTCATTATCTCAAACTCTTGATGGACGCTATCTGGCAGCGAAAGAATTTTATCAATGAGATTGTTTGGAATTATGGGACACCTTCGGGGGGGCGGTCCAGTGGAAAGAAACCTGTCAAAACCCACGATGTATTATTAGTCTATGCCCAACAATACGGGAAGCATTTATACAACCGTCAATACACCCCGTACAGCGATAGCTACATCGATAATTGGTTTCGGCATACCGATGTAACCGGGAGACGATATCGAACGCGCTCGCGCAAGGGTGAAATTACACGGCAGTATCTCGACGAAAGTCCGGGCGTACCGCTATCAACGGTATGGTCGGACATTATGCAACTTTCAAGTCGGCGGGGATGGTTCCCAGCGAGTAAGGCGAAGACAGAGGAAACCGGATATCCAACGCAGAAACCGCGTGCGCTCTTGGAGCGCATTATCGAAATGGGCAGCGAAGAAAACGACGTTATTCTCGACCCGTTCTGCGGCTGCGCAACCACGATGGTTGCCGCTGAGAATCGGTTCAGGCAGTGGATAGGGATTGACCTGTCAGAAACCGCTGTACGGCTTGTCAGGGACCGTCTCGCAGGTCCAGAGTACGGCCCGCTCTTTGAGCGCCGCTGGGTTGTCAGCCGCAGTGACCTACCAACCCGCTCCGACCTAGGACCGCTCCCGCATCCATCGACGCATAAGACCGCGCTTTACGGCGAGCAGGGCGGCAATTGTCAGGGCTGCGGGCAGCATTTCTTACTCAACAATCTGGAAGTGGACCATATCATCGCGCGTGCCAGGGGCGGGACCGACGAAATCGGCAACCTGCAATTGCTCTGTGGTCACTGCAACAAAGTCAAGGGCAGTCGTGGCATGGCGTACCTGAAGGCCAAGCTTCAGATTTCGTAAGCCGTTTGTGGATAGACTGTGGATTGTGGAGATACGCGGG
>CBDCQD010000001.1:0-5534 GCA_965220515.1 Dehalococcoidia bacterium | reverse complement strand
GTTGGACGAGTGGCAAATGGCGCCACAGGTGTTGGCCGCGGTGAAGCGGGCGGTGGACACCAACCGCCGTCCGGGACGGTTCCTCATCACCGGCTCCAACCGACGGGACTCATCTGATCGGTTGTGGCCCGGGACCGGCAGGGTGGTGATGGTCAACATGCAACCCCTGACAGTGGCAGAGCAAATCGGCTATCACGGTGGTACTTTCATCGACCGGATAGCTTCGGGCAGGCCACCCCCCGCACCGGTGAATCCGGTGTTGGATCTGCGGGACTATCTGACAATGGCCCTGCGCGGTGGTTTCCCCGAGCCTGCATTGCAACTCGGTGAACGCACCGCCCGCGCCTGGCTGGAAAGCTACGCCGATCAAATTGTTCTACGTGACGCTCGCCTGCACAACACCAGCCCCGACGCGGTAAGACTACGACAGTATCTGGAAGCATGCGCGGTGAGCTCGGCAAGCGCCACACACCACAAGAAACTGTACCCGGGGTCAGCAGAAAAACGGCGGTCAGCTACGACAATCTGCTACGCGAACTCATGGTGATCGACCATCTGTCGGCATGGTCAACCAACCGACTCAAACGCCTAAGTCGCACACCCAAAAGGTACGTAGTGGACTCGGGACTGCTGAGCGGGATCCTGCGGGTAACCGTTGACGACGTGTTGGCCTCGCCAAACCTACTCGGGAGCATGATCGAAACGTTCGTTGTGGCCCAGTTGCGTGCCGAGGCCACCGTAGCGCAGGCCCGCTATCGACTGTCCCATCTCCGTGAGCAAGACGGACGCCGAGAAATCGACATCATCGCCGAACTAGGTGGTGGTCGCATCATCGCTATCGAAGTCAAATCCGCCTCCGACATCAAAACCCGAGACGCCCGACACCTAGTCTGGTTGAGCCAAACCCTAGGCGACCGGTTCACAACCGGTTTGGTGCTGCACACCGGTCCCGACACATTCCAGATAGCCAACCGCATCCACGCCGCTCCCATCTCCTCCATCTGGACCTGACGACTGGCCCCTGTCCACCTCCCAAACTGAGGGCGAGAGCGCCCCGTAGAAAGGCAGCGACTCAGGGAAAAACGGCTATTGTCCCGACCGTGGACGGATGGCAGCGGTTGGATCGACCAGATAGTCGAAGAATCCTCCTATGAGTGGGAAAGAACTTCTCCCACCTATGCGCAGACCGTGCTGGGTCCACAGCTTCCGTGTCGCATATCGGCCGGCAAGGTTGACGGCCATCCGGTTCTCTACGTTGCTATAGGGATCAATGGCACTCTATGTTTACTTTTCTGAGCCGGTTCCGGCGTCAGACCGCAGTCCTGACAGCCCTGGCACTGGTGGCCAGCGTGCTGGTCGCCGTGCCCGTGTCAGCTGCTGACGACCCGCCGAAAGCGGACTACACGGCGACGTTCTCAGCGTGTGTTGGTGTGGGTACCTCGGACTTCACTGATGTTCCGTCGGGTCATGAGAACGCCGGTGATATCAACTGTATTGCATACTATGGGATCACCCAGGGAACCTCGGCCACCACGTACTCGCCGCTTATGAGCGTTACGCGTGAGCACATGGCCCTGTTCTTGACTCGTTTGGCCGCTCGGGTAGGGATCGAGATGGTTTCCGATCCCGATGATGCGGGTTTCACCGACATTGGTGACCTGTCGGACGAGTCCCAGACCGCGATCAACCAGTTGGCCGATTTGGATATTACTCAGGGTACGTCGGCTACTACCTATTCGCCTGCTGATGCGGTGCAACGTGATCACATGGCCTTGTTCATCTCGCGTTTGATGGACAAGATGACCCCAATGACTGATGGTGACGACGAGGACGGCGATTTTGGGTATACCCCGTCTGATGTGGTAGACAATGATCAGGACAAGAAGGTCGGTTCGCCGTTTGCTGATCTGGGTCCGACCACCAAGTCGGCTTTTGATGCGATCACCAACCTTTGGGAGTTGGGTGTCGCGTCTGGTATCAATGCCACTTCGTATGGTCCTTCGCAGTCGATCACTCGTGCGTCGATGGCCGGTTTCATGGCCGGGGTGTTGGATCATTCCAACGCTCGCCCCGCCGGTTTGAGCATTCAGGCATCTCCCGGTACTGCCTTCGGTACGGTGGACAGCGGTTCGGTGGTGGTTTCCGTCCGCAGCGATAGTTTCGCGGCGGTAGCAGACCAGGCTGTTGATGTCTTTTCCAGCGAATCTGGTGCTTTGAACGAAGACGGCCAATGCAAAGACACTGGGGTTACCGGTGATTGCACATGGAGCAACAACGACGAGTTCACCGACGGGGACGGCAACATCATCATGACAGGTGAAGCCACCGAAGGCGAAACCCGCGTGTACCACGCGTGGATCGGCGCCGAGGACGGCGACGAGTTCGACTCCGACGATGTTGACGCTGTGTCAGCGTCGATCGCTTCGAGCAACGCCGAAGAATCGTTGAAGTACAGCACGTCGCTCGCTAAGCAAACCCAGGGCAATCGGGCCGATTTGGACAAGCTCAAGAGCGTCACCATCACCGTCCAACTGGTGGACGGCCAAGAGGACGGTACCACTGATCAAGGTGTTGGTGATCCGGTAGCGCGTGCGGGGGTGCAGATCACGGTTGGTGTGATGCAGTCTCCCGATGCCAACGATGACAACACTGGCGATCGTGTTGCGTATAACAACACTTCTGTTACGACGTTGACCACCGACGAGGACGGCAAGGTCACCTATATGGTTGATGCTCCCGCGGATGACGACGATGACGACGATGTTCAGGAAGGCGACGATGTGAACGGCACACCCGCCGCTGCTGCCTCGAACTTGGAGAACCGGCTTGATGTCATCACCTTCACATATAAGAAGGGCGGCGCTGGTCTGACCGGCGACAACCAAAGTGTTGCCGTGACCATCAGGTGGAGCGAGGAAAACGCGGAAACCGCTTCGTCCACTGGCACCGCGCCCCTTTATGTGGTTCCCGACAAAGACGGTGACGTGAGTATCACGGCCTCCATGACCCTTTACGACCAGTACGGAAGGGGTTTCCGCGAGGTCGCCCGTCACATGGTCGGAATCAACATCGGCACCGGCGGCGAAGGCACTGCCAACGTAAACCGCAACGGTATGGCCACCCGCCGAATAGTGCTAGGTGACGACGCTGGCGAAACCGTCGAAGTCGGTAGCCAAATAACGGTCACATACGTTGCTGAACCCAGCACTGGGACAACGAACGATGATGTCACAGACATTGACACCACCCAAGCTCAGGGCGTGAAGCAGGTTCAGGTTGTTACCAGAGCCGATGACGAGGACACCGGGCAAAGACCTGTTGACAACCTCATAGGTGATGACAACGAGTTCCTCGCCAACGACGCCGACGCTAACACAACCAACTCTGATCTGGTCTACAGCTACGACGAAGATGACATCTTCATCAACGGTGTCGGGGATACCGAGAGCACCGGTGAACGCATCAGCATAGAGAAGTTCGAAGAACTACTCGGCAGCAAACTCCAAGCAGCGAACACCACCATCACAACCCCAGCGGTTGTCCAAGTGATCGCCTACAAACCCGGAGGAGTCAGCATCTTCCAGGTCACCACCATGGCATCCGCAAGCTAAACCCAACAACAACTACACGT
This sequence comes from Dehalococcoidia bacterium, assembly GCA_965220515.1. Lineage (GTDB taxonomy): Bacteria > Chloroflexota > Dehalococcoidia > Lucifugimonadales > Lucifugimonadaceae > Bin127. The sequence goes on along the minus strand of CBDCQD010000001.1, from coordinate 1,903 downwards.
AGAAACAAAGGAGGCTCCCCAACCGGGGAGCCTCCACTCATAGTTAGTAGGTCAAAACGGGTTTAGGCAGTGTCTTCGACGGAGAAGATGCTGGTTCCGTCAGTGCTGTAGAACACAACAGTGACAGTCTTCTCGTTCGTTGCGATCGCTTCCTCGAACTTGTCCATGTCAACTTCGGCGTCGTCCACGATGAACCTGTCACCCGAGTCATAGCTGTACAACACACCGGCAATGGTGCCGCCGGTGCCGTCACCGGTGTCGATGATGAACCGGTCGTTATCAGCATCAACAATGACTTGGCTAGCTGTCTCGGTCTGGTTACCGGACACACCGTCGTCGTTCTTGTGAGCATGCCTCACAGCCAACACAGCAGCCGGATCAGCCGGATCAACGCCGGTGGCGGTTTGGAGCGCACTGACCACGACAGTCTTCTCTTCACCGGCGACAGCCTTGATGTTGGCAGTGAACCTGGCGGTTCCGTTGCTTCTCACCCGGACCATATTGTCACCACTGGTCGCAAAGGTGTCCGTATCCGACGATGTGGTGTCGCCGACCGAGATGGTGAGCCTGTCACCAGAAGCGGCGGGGTTGCCGTACTGGTCGTAGAAGCTGACCGTCACAGAAATGCGCACCTTGTCATCGTCAATGATGGCATAGCCGGCATCGGTCTTCGCCGTACCCTTATCCACCGCAGCATCGGCGTTCCTCCACTGAATCGTGATAGTGCCGGTCTCATCGGTAGTTTCGGTTGCGTCGGCGTCGACATCACCGGCCGACCTGTCCTTGCCGACGTCCACCTGATTGGTGGTGGTGTTGTCGTTGATGTCCGCAGTAACCCGGATTCCCAAAGCATCAGCCTTGGCGGTAAGGGTCACAGACGCCTCACCCGAAGAACCCTTCACGAACTCATCGTTGTCCTCAGAGCCCATCCAGGCATACCAGGTCTCACTGTTCTCCGCATTGTCCGCAGCGACATCGACACTGATCGTATCGAAGTTGTTGCCGTCGTCGTTGGTGATCTCGTCGTTGTCGCTCCAGTCGCAGGCATCGTTGGTGAGGCACTTGCCGGTGTCGTCGTCGAAACCACCAGAAGCAGTAGCCGTGAAGAGCTTGACAGAGATGTCTGTCATGGGCGCGAAGTTGTCGTCTCGGACAGAAATCGCCCTCGTGGCCTCGGCCGTAGCAAAGCCTGTGGTGTTCGTCACCTGCATGGTCACACCAGCCGGACGAGCGTTGGAGTGATCCAGCACACCGGCCATGAACTCAGCCATCGCAGCACGGGTGATATTGGCACCCGGAGCATAGGAAGTGGCGTTGATACCCGAAGCCGCACCCAACTCCCACAACGCGCTGATCGCGTCATAGGCTTCCTTCGTCACGGTCCCAAGGTCGTTGAACGGAGACTGCACCTTCTTGGTCTCGTCCGCATCAGTCGATTCGTCATCAGCCACTTCAACCACATCCTCGGGGGTATACCCGTACGCCGTGTCACCGTTGGCCATCGGATCCATGTGATCCATCAACCTGGCAATGAACAGCGCCATATGACCACGCTTCACCGAGTCATCAGGTGAATAGGTTGTAGTCGAAGTGCCCTGGGTAATACCAAGATCGGCCAACTGATTGATCGCGGTCTGCGACTCGGCAGACAACTCACCAATGTCGGTGAAACCCGCATCGTCAGGATCGGAAGCCATGTCGATGCCCACCCGACCAGCCAAGCGGGTCAGAAACAACGCCATGTGCTCACGGCTCACTGACATAAACGGCGAATACGTAGAAGCAGAAGTGCCCCTGGTGATCCCGTAGTAGGCGATACAGTTGATGTCACCGGCGTTGGAATGACCAGCGGGAACATCTTCGAATCCCGCCGAATCCACGCCCACGCAGGCATCAAACGTAG
>OZ244831.1:0-2703063 GCA_965220515.1 Dehalococcoidia bacterium | reverse complement strand
TTTGAAGTCTTGTCGTATCCGTATAGCGCAATGCCATAGTCTTTGACGGTGTGCATATCGCGGATGCCTCCGTCGCACACCAAGCCATCGACGCCACGCTGTTTTAGGCGAAGAAATTTAATGTCGCCTCCAATGGACATCAGTTTGGTTCGCATAGATTCCATGACGATGACATCGCCCGGACCCGCGAGTTCGAAGGCTGCGTACTCGGGAGACTCTTCACCACCGGGTTTTTCGGCCATCAGGTCAGCGCGAGCCGGTAGAAATCGGACAGTGATGGCGCGCGCAACCAGGCGCACTCCGGGATTCATAGTCCTGATGTTGGGCATATAAATGTATCGTGGGTCATGACCATTGCGCGCGAGGATGTCGATGACGGCAGTCGAATTGACCGTCTTGAGTTTCTCGATGGTCTCACGGTCGAGGACGTGATCAGGAGTGGGTTCAATGATGGCCAATTTTCGTTGCGCTCCGATGGATTGTTAGTTACTCGCATTTACAGATTCTAGCCAATCAGAGATATTCATTCGCTCTTATCTAGACTCCACTCCCCTGCAAATCGTTGCATCAGGCGTGCGATGTTCTTTGCACCGAGAACAAAATCATCAACCGTTATGTTTTCGTTCGGAGCGTGAATTTTATGCGCCGGATGGTCGATACCGGCGGAGGTTATCGGGATGCCGAGAACGGCTCCGAAGTCGTACATCGGGCCTGAACCAGCGATGTTGGGGTAGATGACAGCTCGTTTTCCGTAGGTCGCTTCGGAGGTTTCGATCGCCATGCGTGCCCATTTCGACGACATGTCGGTACGGAATGGATGGACGCCGCTTATCAGATTTAGATCGACGTTTTCGAAGCCGTGACGGTCCAAGTGACGACGGATCTTGTCGAAGATATCGTCCGGTCGCATGTCCGGGACAAGCCGAAAGTCCATCTTGACGCTGGCTTTGGCCGGTAGAACGGTTTTCATCCCTTCGCCTTGGTAACCCGCGTCGAGACCTGCAACATTTGCAGTCGGCATGAACAGGTGTTTGCGCGGCAGATCTTCCGAGCCAAGACCCGCAACGAACGATTCGTTGCCGAAGGTTTCGCGCCACTCGTCGGAGTCGTCCGGTAGTTCCGCCAACGCACGATCTTCCTCAGTCGTGGACTCGCGAACATCATCGTAGAAACCTTCGATCAAGATCCGGTCATCCGACGTATCCTTGATCGAGTTCAGAGCGTTGATCAACGTCCAAGCGGCGGATGGAAGTACTGTCGCATACGAGGAATGGGCATCGCCTTTAAGCAACGAGACTGACATCTCGACCGCTAGAACACCTTTGAGGCCCAGATATATCACGGGGCGGTTTTGAGCGTTGCGACCTCCCCCTTCCCAGATACAAGCGTCGGCAGCGAGCTTGTCCGCGTTCTCGGCGATCAGGCCGGGAAGGTTTGGCGAACCCGATTCTTCCTCCCCTTCCGCGAAGATCTTCACGTTACATGGCAAGCCGCCCCATTCATCTCGAAATGCGTTGATGACGGCCAGACGTGCGGCGATATTGCCTTTGTCGTCTGACATTCCGCGACCATAAAGCCGGTCGCCTTTACGAGTCGGTTCAAACGGATCGCTCTCCCAAAGCTCGATCGGATCGGTCGGTTGGACATCGTAGTGGACATAGAGAATCAACGTCGGCGGATCTGCGGACGGCGCATCAATCCCTGCCACGGATTGTGCGCGGCGAAAAGCATCAACCGAGGCCGGAGCATATCCGTATACGGATGGGAGGCCCTTGTTCGGGGTGGGAATGATCTCAGTTTCAAATCCGTGTTCGGTGAAAATTTCGGCTACCAACTGTGGTGCCTTGTCAAAACCAATGCGCTGTGCGGAGACGCTAGGTTGTCGAACTAGCGTAAAGAGCGTATCTAGCGATTGGTCGACGTTGTCCTCGATATGTTGAAGTACTGAATCCACACTAAGCCTCGGACGTTGGTTTTGGTTGATGAACCTTTATTCGATAGCGCCGGGCATTCCGGGCTCCAACGGGACAGATTCGGGTGGGACACCGCCAGCGAGGAATCCCCCGTCCACGGTGATGGTCTGGCCGTTGACGTAATCGCCGAGGTCGGACGCTAGGAACAGGCACGCGTTGGCGATGTCGCGCGGGACGCCTCCACGCTGATTGGGGATGTAGTCGCGGGTGTAGTCAACGTAACCTTCGAGCTTCCCTCGGAGGTGTTCCTCTTCGGGTGGCAATACTCGACTGTCGATGTAACCGGGCGCGACGCAGTTCGACGTGATGCCGGTGCCCGCTAGATCCAGGGCCATGCTCATCGCCATACGATTGAGTCCGACCTTGACGATGCCGTAGACGGTATCTTGCGGCCAGGCACGGTAGCTATGGACACTCGAAATCGAGATGACGCGCCCGCCGCTGCCCTGCTTGATCATCTCTTTGACCGCGCGTTGAGAGCAAAACAAGTACCCCTTAAGCGCGTGACCTACTAGGAAGTCCCAGAATTCTTCGGTGATGTTGACAAAATGCGGGTCGGCTGAAGCGACAGCGTTGTTCACCAACACATCGATCTGCCCGTGAGCATCTAGGAACTCATCGAACATACGGTTGCGGTCGTCAGTGCCTCCGATATCGGCTTGGTGCCAGCTCGCCTTCCTCCCCATCGCCTCGACTTCCGCGATGATGCCATCAGCGTTCTCGTCGCGCTCGACATCGTTGATCCCCACATCCGCGCCGTTTTCTGCAAAGACGCGAGCGATTCCCGCGCCGATGCCACGTCGTGATCCGGTTATCAGTGCCTTTTTGCCTTTGAGCAGGTCCATTTCGAGTTGTCCTTATTCAGACGGGTCAACGTTTTCGGTTATTGGCTTGATGCCAACTTTAACGCCAATTCGATAGCTGTTTGAACATCGGGCAACCGATATTCGCCGGTGCCCGGTTCGTCCGCTGCCAATCGGGAGAATAGTATGCTCGCTTCGGTGACTGCCAAACCTGTCGCCATTTGGACGGCGTAAGCATAGGCACCCATCTGGGCGATGTATGGATCCGCCATTTCGTTGATCGGACGGTTAAAGGAGCGGTCGGTCTTAAAATCGACGATGCCCAACGTCCCATGGGATTTGCGGTATATGAGATCGACGCGACCTTCAATAACCGGATCATCACCATTTTCTGTGGGCATCGATGCCGCGACGGGGGTTTCGATCCAAACGTCTGCGGGATTGAGAGACAAGGCGTCCTGAAGCAAACGAGAACGCAGCGACGCCGACGTAAGACGGACAATCTCGTCGACGTTTTCGGCTACCCTGTGTTTTTCGGCTTCATCACGGGCGATTGAATCGATATCGAGATTTGGTGTTTCGATCATCCTCTGGATCGCAGCGTGGACGGCGCTGCCGACTTTGGTGGCTGCTCGGCCTCGGCCAGTCAAGCTTTCAGAATCCCAGACCGGGATTTCATCCGATTTGTCATCAGACTCCGGCAAAAGTCCCTTGGAATCGTCCTTCTTCAGATTGGATGGAGTCAACCACGAACGGACCGCCGCGTGGGTCAAAATCCGCTGATGCTCGTCGGTCCAAGCCTCTTCGTCGACGATCGGCCGAACAGCTTTCGATGATCTTTGAATCGAATCAGGCTGGAAGTCACGCGTCTCCCATTCCTCTGGTACTGCCGACCACAAAGCTTGGTCGGTGCCCAAGAAGCCATCGATCTTTGCGGCGATTGATGCGTTGTCGTTTTCCTTTCGGGACCTGCTTACAAATAAGTAGTCCCGAGCGCGAGTGCACGCCACGTAGTGCAGTCGCGTTTTCTCCAATTCATCGGCAGCAGCGTTATGTTTGGCGAGATCCGGGTAATTTTCGGTTTGGAAATACCCGTCCGATTGGTTTCCGCCAAGACGAATCGCGATCCGATCTCCGTCTTGCACTTCTTTTTCCCAATCTATCAATAATGGAGGGTTGCTATGCCTGCTCGAACCGCAAAGGTCGGCGAGGATCACGACAGGGAATTCGAGACCTTTGGAGGCGTGCATCGTCATGAATCTGATCTTCCCCTCGTCGAATTCGAGAGAAGGTTGCTCGCGGATCGAATCATTCGATTCCTTAAATTGCGCGAACCTTGTGAGACATTCCCGAAGGGAAGTCGCCCCTTCTTCAGTGAACCGGCGGGAAAGTTCAACTGCCAGATCCAAACGACGCAATCCGGGCGTGGGATCATCTTCCAAAAACATCAACTCACGGCCTTGACGTTCCCGGATGAATCGTTCAATTAGTGTGGGTGGTTGAAGACTGTCTCGGAGAGTGTTGTAGCGATTCAAGACTTCCATTGCGGAGCAGACGGCTTCTCCCTGCGAGTCGCTAGGAAATTCGGCTGCGCATGAAAACTTGCCTCCCACTTTGGCCCAGTGAAAAAGGTCTACGTCGGAACAACCGAAATAAACCGACTTCAAGGCGCCGACCGTTGCAGGTTGATCAGAAGGATCATCGATGGCGGTAAGACAGTTGAGAAGGTCACGGAACTCCTGCGTCGACAACACTTCGGCTCCACCGATTTCTGCGGTATAGGGCAGATTGAGTTGATCGAATTCCCGAGTGTATGTCTCCCAGTTCGTTCGAGCGCTAGTCAGAACTGCGATGTCACCGGGGCGTGAAGGTCTTTTCAATTCATCGTGACGGTCCCGAACCTTGAGCACGCCATCACATATGGCTCTTGCGATCGACGCCACATGCTCGGCGTCGGATACCCGTACCTGTGACAGAGATCGTTCCTCTATAGGATCGCCGAAATGAAAGACTCTGCCGAACGAATCGGGCTGCGCGGTCTCGGCTGCCATATCCAAGGGTATCCAATCGGCTTGGCCGTCCTCGGAAGGCATCCAAGCGCCAAAGACACGATTGACCCAATTGACGATGGCTTTCGTGGAACGCCGGTTTTCCTTTAACGTCAGGTATTTTCCGCCAGCGTTGTCATTGAGAACCTGGTCTCTGACGGATTGGCTGACATTGACCTGAGCGCCCCTGAATCTGTAAATCGACTGTTTAGGATCTCCGACGACGAAGAGGGAACCGGGAGCGATCAACTGCTCCCCGGGTGGAATCGTTAGCAGTTGCACCAATTGGACTTGATCGGGGTTCGTATCTTGAAATTCGTCCACTAGTACGCGCCGATAGACGCTCTGTATCCTTCTGCGGATGTTCTCGTTTCGCTCAAGCATCTCGATGAGCCAAGTCATACCGTCGTAATACGTGACTGTTCCGGCGCGTCGTCGTTCTTCGACTATCGTGTCGACGAAATCTGATGCGTATTCGATGAGCTGGTTCGTAGCTGCTTGCCGCGTTGCGTTACGCGCCGATTTGACTGCGTCGACGACGGCCTGTAGAGATTGAACGGCTTGAGCCTTGCCCTCGCGTCCGCCCCAATTCGGAATCCGTCCTCCACTTGACGTGATTCCGGGCCATGTCATTATCAGATCGTCCGCCTCGTCTTCAGATTCAACATCATGGTCCTTGATGAATTTCTCGTACCATTCCAAGACCTCTTCGAATTTGGCGTAGAGACTATCGCTGGGGTCGCCACACAATCGCATCTGGTCGATCACATCTTCGATCAGTTCATCGAGGTGAGTGATCGTTTCAATTCCGAGCCTGGTCGGAGGTGCGAAATCGGCGGCACGAAGTTCGTCGTGTGTTTGGTTAATCGATTCAGCGAGTCCGCTGATCGCGCCAAACGGTCCCGGCATGTTTAGGCGCAAAGCCGTGGCCAAAGCTTTTGAGAATCCCTCGCCGTCTTCCAATCGATCCAGCGACCATTGGCGCCACCGTTCGCGGAACATCTGCATCTCCACAAAACCGTCTTGCACCTCAACCGAAGGCGGCAACCGGCATTCCAACGGATTTTCTCTCAACAGCGAGTAGACGAGCGAATCGATGGTTTGGAATGCCGCGGTATCGATCCCTTCCAAAGCCGCTTTAATCCAGTCCGCGTCAGGGCCTTCGCTACGCAGAGTTTCTAACTCTGCGCGAATTCTGGACCTTAGTTCCGATGCAGCGGCACGTGTAAAAGTGATCGCGATGATCTCATCGATCCCGACTCCGCCTTTCAATAAGGCGACTATCCGCTGGACGAGCGAATGAGTTTTTCCCGTACCCGCACCAGCTTCAACGTAGATGTTGGAAGTTAAGTCGTTTTGGATCGCCGAAAGCGTTTCGGAGTCGGTTAGGGTCGGCGGTTGGGAAGCGTTCACGACGATTCCCCTTCCGCCAAAGCCACGTAGTCGGCCAACTCAGCTGATGATTTCTTTCGATCCCATGCGACCATCCGATCAGAAGCGCAGACGTCGGAGTAGGCACAATATCTGCAGTTTTCCCAAGACGCTACATCGCCATACGTGCTCCGGTCGCCGGGTCTAGGAGGGAAAGCTCCGTTGCTTATTCCACCGACAATCGTAGACAACACATCTCCGAATCGCAGTTCGGTTTTCTCCAATGTCACTGGAATTTTGGGGCGCAGGCGCGTACTCCCGTTTTGGAATACGAACCAATATGCCGCGGATATTTCGGCACGGTTGTCCAGAATCTCGTCGGCCACCCGAGCGTAGATAGGCAATTGCAACTTGGTTCCCGCTGCGGTGATGTCCTTGTCAATGTCTGAGTAGTAACCAGACCGTCCGGTTTTGAAGTCGGCCACAAGAGCGCGTCGTCCGTCGCGTGACAGAGCGATCAGGTCGATCATCCCGCGGAATTGGAACGACGTATGTTCATCAACGTTCGTTAACCCGACAGAATCATCAAAACCAAACGGGACCTCGGTCATCATCTCGCCGTCGTATTCGATCAATACGTCGAGATTGGCTTGATGCCACCGTTCAAGTTGCCTTAGCAGTTGGACCTTTTCAAGTTCGAAGATTGCCGGGTATCCGACAAAGTCGTCGGCTTGAAATCGGTCAAATTCCTCGTGGGCGATCTTGCGCAGATTTTCAATGCCTGATTCGGTCGGATCAGGGCCAAAATCACGCAGGAATCGCTCTAGGATCGCGTGTACTAGCAGTCCTTTGTCGAGTGGTGACAGAACCAATAAATCTTCAGGATCTATACGTTCGTCTACGTTGAGTTCGGTAGCCAAGAAATACCGGTACGGACATTCGGCGTAATGTTGCAGTGAACTAGCCGACATGCGTCGTTCGAATTGTGACGCATTTTGGACCGTAGTCAGATTGCCGTCGTGGGCGCTGAATTTCGCAGATTTTCGCGACTCCGACACGTCCTTGCCTCTTGCCAGAACGCAGTTGTTTGGATCCACAAGAAACTTGCTCAAGCTTGGGTTTTCTAGCGAACTCCTAGACACGGATTGCATCCGGAACTCGTAACCGGTAGATGGGTTGAGGTCGGATTCGTGGAGATCTGCCAGAGCCGCAACGGAGTCAACGTACTCGCTCTGGGGGGCCATCAGCGATTTAACCGCAACGGCGTCGAGGTTACGAGACTTGATCACTTCGTCTACGAACCAAAGCGATGGATAAGACTCGTTGGCGGCACCCAACAGTGCCTTGTTCCAGTAGAGGTTTCTTTTTTCAGCCGATTGCAAGGCGAGTTGGAAGGTTTGACGCTCCAACTCGAGCTGTTCTTTTCTGGTATGAAGTCTCTTGCCATCAGGATCGAGGGTTCGCCTCAATTCGTCGGAAAGTAGCGGGTCCGATCTGGCCGGTGTCGGGATTCCCCCTTCTGTCATTCCAAGAATGTGGACAGATCGGAACGAATTTCCAACACTTGCATCTAACGGTGCGACGAGAACGGCAGTACCCCATCCGGGGTCCCCGCCTAAGGAAGTTCGTAATGCCCGTTGAACTGTTCGAGAGAATCGCGGAAATTCCACATCCGATTTACCGATTTCACCCAAGCCGCGGATTTCAGCCAAGACGCCGTCAATTCCATCGTTGCCACTTTCTGTCACACCGTTGTGTTTGGCATCCGTTGCTCGATAGTTTTCGAGAATATCTGCGAGCCAGTCGATCCAATCTGACCAAGAACGCGGGTCTGTTGGTTGGACTATCCGGTTCAGTCGCTCGACGAAATCTTTGAGTTGCGATGTAGCATCTGCCAAGGCGCGCATCGAATCTGGATCGATCGCGTTGTCTTCATCGGATGCCTCTTCTGCGCGCTTCGCACGTCTGCGCAATGACTTCGCATATCGGTCTAGCGAACGTTTCCAGCGATCATCGCCGCTGAATCTTGAAACCTTCGCGTTTCGCGACGCAACTTCCCATGGGACCGACGACACTCTTTTGCCGGTTGCGGGATCTACAACTGGCGCCGAAGAGGTCCATGATGTGAACGTGTCCCGCCGCATATCTGCGGCGATCATATTGAGTAGCAAGTGAACGAATCTGCCCGTTGGAGTGTCTGCCAACGTGTTGGCTGATGGTCCGCAGCTTTCGATGTCGGCGACCGCTAACGCGTCCTTGATGCGCGAGGCATAGTCAGACGACGTATAAAGCACAACCATCTCGCCGAACCTAACCCCGGAACGCGCGTCCGCGATGATGTTTCGAATCAACCCACGCGGTTCGTCGGCCGGTCCCATCGTGGAGTAAAACCGGGTAGAGGGCGCGTGCTCCACCGACCGTTCCCCGGAGTCCGCGTCAGGCGTGATCCGCAAAGTGATTGTCGACGATAGCTCTTGCACACAGTCCCTGAGGCGCGAATACGCGTCGGGCGGTATCGGTGCCTGCAACATGATGATGTTCGGTGCTAAGGCTGAAGCGACGATTTCTGGATTGTTGGATGCGGTTTCGGCTGCAATGGTGGCCTTGTTCTCGCGTGTGAGGAATCCTGTCGCGGAAGCGGCGTAACTTGCCTGAATCTCGATCAATTGGGCGTACAACCCGTCGAAAGCGCCGTTCGCCAGCTGCAATAGGGCGCGATCAACCCCGATGTCCAATCGCTCGAGCGCTTGAAGCGTCCGTTGAATTGCGCTCAACGTAGATTCGTTGTTGGCATGTTCGGTAAGTGGACCAGGCGTTTCAAGCGCCGACGTGGCGTTGTAGACCATTTCGGACGCGACGAGTCGCGTCATCGATGGTTTGTCAGGCTTAGTAGGTGTAACGTCGAAAAGGCGGTCTGCGAGCTCTTCGATGCGCATGAACTCGACGTTGAAGAATCCGCTACCGCGGACCTTGCATATTTCGTCGGTCACAGCCCGCCTCAAAAAGAAAGCCGAGAAGTAAGAAGGAACCAACACGACGATGCGCGAAAGCGGATGGTCTCGACGTATTCCCAAAATCTGATCGGCGATCCGCTTTACCAACGGCGCACCGTTCTGGACCTCGTAGATTCGCGCGTGGTTTAAAGTCTTTTCGGGCATGTAAGTTGAATGGCGCCCCCGGTGAGAATCGAACTCACGCACCTGGCTTCGGAGACCAGTGCTCTATCCACTGAGCTACGGGGGCGCGGTTGTGCGGGTAAATGATAAACGGCACACCCCCAATTATCGACTGACGTGTCTAGTGCGCGCTTGCCGGGGTACGTCCTTGCCGACGCGGTTGCCTCGGCCCGAATGCTTTGACGAGGAAGATCGGGGCGATGATAGTGGTGATAACGGTCATTACGATTGCGACGGTGAAAATGTCACGACCGATAATTCCGCTCGCTCTACCGATTTCGGCTACGATGAGGGCTACTTCGCCCCGCGGCAACATGCCCAGTCCGATTCGCCAAGAGCGTTGTTTACCGTACCCAACCGCCATAACAGGGAGTCCTGCACCTGCGACTTTTGTAACTATGGCTATTACAGTGACGGCGAACGCAAATAACGCGAGCTGGCCCAGATTGTCGGATTCCCAGATGGCGGTCAAATCGACTTGCATGCCGATGATGCAGAAAAAGACCGGGATCAATATGCTTCCGCCATTGCGTATGGCGAATATGGTGTACTCCTTCAAAAGCGTTGCCGACAGCGCTAGACCCATCGAGAACGCTCCAATGATCATGGCGAGTCCGAAGTAGATCTCAGCGACGCTGGCAGCGATGAAGCCCAAAGTGATCGCTAGAACCAGTGTTGAACCATCGGACTTGAACCACATCGTCATCCTTGAGATGCGATTGGCCAATATGCTACCGATGAGGGTCAATCCGAGCCAGAATCCGATTGCTTTCACGATCAGCAGCGCCACCGAACCGCCGGAAACCGAGCCTTCGGCATCGATTCCAACGACTATGGCGACAAGCACGATACCCAATACGTCGTCAACAACTGCGGCTGCTAAGATAATGACGCCTTCTATGGAATCGAGGCGGCTAATGTCGGTGAGTACGCGGGCGGTGATGCCAACCGAAGTAGCGGTAAGGATGGCTCCGACAAATAGCGCCGGTATGGCCTCCTCAATCGAGTTGAAGTTGGCGTAGCCGAACCACCACGTGACTAGTGCGCCGAGACCGAAGGGAAATATGATGCCGCCAAGAGCGACTGCGGTTGCGGGGCGGATGAATCGCAAAAAGCGCTTACGGTCAGTTTCAAGCCCAGCTTCGAAAAGTAGGAGAACGGCGCCAAGTTGACCGACGAAGTAGAGGGCGAATGGGATTGCGGGTTCAGGGACTTCAGGTAGATGCCCGGAGGCGCCTGTCGCCAACTTACCCACTTCATGGAACATTGGTCCGGCTAGATCGAAGAAGCGGATACCTCCGAGCGCGTGAGGGCCGATGATGATACCTGTACACAACTCGCCAATGAGGGCGGGTATCTTCAGATAGCGTTCCGCAATCTCGCCGCCCACCTTGGCGGCGACTAGGATCACCGAGAGCATGACGATCAGCTCAGCGGACAGGTAGAGTAATGATTCTCCGTGCAATTTTAGGGAAGTAAGCTTAGGGCTTAGCTGGGGAATAGAGCTGGCTCAGGGCTGCTCAAAACAGAGTGAGATCAGTTGGTTCTTGCCAGCAAAGATTCTACAATCGCGCCGCGTTTAATTTTCGATTGAATCTTTCAACACGGTTGCAGGCTGGATGAAATTTGCTTCCTGGTCGACTCGTCCCAAACCAATGAAAGTGCCGTTGTCCCCGTATACGCGAATCCGGACTTTATTACTTTCCCAATTTGCAAGAATTCTCTCAATGACTCGCCCATGCGAAAAAGCCACGGTTTCCGCTTCATCAAGCGTGACCTTAGGCAGGTGCCTAAGCACATGATCCGGTTTCAGCAAATGACGCGTCCACGAATCATCGGCCGCGCAAGCGATCAATGTGTCGAGAGATAGAGATTCGGCGATGTCAAAATCACCAGCCCTTGTGCGCCGGAGCGATGTCATGTGAGCACCACAACCAACCCGTTGCCCGACATCGTTGGCAAGGCTGCGAGCATAGAATCCACTACCGCAGTCTATCTTTAAGCTGAAATGTGGCGGATCCCATGCTGTTAACTCCAGTTTGTGGACTTCCACTTTCCGTGGTTCCAGTGCAACAGTTTTCCCTTTTCTGGCTAACTTGTATAAGGGTTGCCCATCCTTTTTGATGGCGCTATATATCGGGGGGACTTGGTCGATTTCACCTCGAAATTCCAGCATTACTGATACCAGATCTGTCGATTTCACCGTTGAATAATCTTGCCTGTGAGTCTCAGTTCCTTCGGAGTCGTAAGTATCCGTTGATACCCCGAGCATCGCAGACATGAGATATGACTTGCTGCCGGTCAAGACGAATTCGGAAAGTCGCGTGGCCCCGCCGATGCAGATCGGAAGCACACCGGTAGCGATCGGATCTAACGTGCCGCCATGCCCAATCTTTAGTCCGCGTTGCCGTAGCCGGAATGCTGAACGGAGCTTGGCAACAACGTCGGAAGATGTCCATCCGGACGGTTTGTCAACGTTGAGAAACCCAGAAATCGAGTGTGTAGTCCCCTGCTTCATCAGTTTCAGGGTACGACGCGGTTTGCTAGCGACTATCGGTGAGGTTGGCGATGTAGTCGATCATGTTCTGACCGTCCTCAAGAGAAGAATCGAGAATGAACGCGATCTTGGGCGTGCGTCGCATCTTGGCGCGAACGCTCAGCTCGTGGCGAATGAAACCGACACGCTCTCTCAAGTAATCAACGGCTGGTTCGACCTTACCAGTTTTTGTGTAGACGCTTACCGCGACGCAGGCTTGAGTCAATCCGGAATCGCACGTTACACCCATCACTGAGATTAACCCGGGAGGGTTCAACTCTTCGTCGATAATCTGACCGATGATCCGTTGCAAATTCTTCTCGACGCGCTGAATTCTCCTAGCCATCATGGAATCCGCGATTAGGTTTCGCCAGATTAATGAGCTGCGACGGCTCGCAACTCGTAGCAGGTTATGATGTCACCTTCTTCGTAGTCGTGAAAACCGTCTAGCACGATACCACCCTCGTAGTTGGTCGCGATCTCTCGAACATTTTCGTCGAAATGCCGCATCGAGGACACTGCACCTTCAAACAGCTCCTCACCGCGTCTCGATACGATCATCCGAGCGTTGCGACGCATGAGACCTGACGTAACGCGAACACCAGCGATACGTTCCCGTCTGCCGTGCGGGAAGATCTGCAACACGGTGGCTCGACCGAGGGTGACTTCTTCCTGTTCTGGTTCGGTCAGTTGCCTGGCGGCCTGTTTGACATCATCGATCATCGTGTAGATGATGTCGTAGGTCTTAATCGGGACACCTTCCTGGTTTGCCAAACGCGATGCTGCGGGTTCGACCGAAGTTTCAAAGCCGACGATCATCGCGTCTGAGGCGGAGGCAAGCATTACGTCGGATTCTGAAACCGGCCCCGTGGCGGCGTGCAAGAGCTTTACTTGAACATCTGGGGACGAAAGCCCGTCAAGCGCACGCCGGATCGCGTCGATCGTACCTTGCGCTCCAGTTTTGGCAACGAGATTCAATTCGGCCGCTTCGTAACTCTGACGGTGCCGCAAAACTTCCGCGAGCGTCGATGGCCTGGTGGTATCATGCCGTCGCTGCTCCTGCCGTGTTCGAGTGTCGATTCGTTGTCGCGCAACCTTCTCGTCTTCAACCACTTCAAACTGCTGGCCAGACTCTGGGACGCCATTCAACCCAAGTATCTCGACTGGGACAGATGGTCCAGCGCTCGCGACCTCTTTCCCAAAGCCGTCAACCATTCTTCTTACGTGGCCGTACTTGTCGCCTGCGACGATGGTGTCGCCTACATTAACCGTGCCAGAGCGCACGATGACCGTGGCAACAGGACCGCGTTGCTTGTCGAGCGTGGACTCAACGACCACACCGATTGCTTCGCGTTCAGGATCTGCCGAGAATTCGGATACTTCCGAAAGCAGCAGTAAGGAATCGATGAGATCGGAAACACCATCACCCTTGAGAGCGGATACCGGCACCGACAAAACGTCGCCACCCAAATCCTCGACGATGACGTCGTGTTCCAATAGTTCGGTCGTGACGCGCACCGGATCGGCACCGGTGACATCGATTTTGTTGACGGCGATGACCATCGGAACCTGCGCCGCTTTAGCGTGGCTGATGGCTTCCACGGTTTGAGGCATCACACCGTCGTCGGCCGCGACCACTATGACGGCAATGTCAGTCGCTTGCGCACCGCGGGCGCGCATCGCAGTAAACGCTTCGTGCCCCGGAGTATCGATGAAAGTGATCAGTTGCCCTTCATGGTCGATCTGGTAGGCGCCGATGCTTTGAGTGATTCCTCCTGCTTCACCATCTACTACGTTGGTGCCCCGAATAGCATCCAGCAACGTCGTTTTTCCGTGATCAACGTGCCCCATAACTGCCACGACGGCAGGCCTTGGTTGCTTCTCGCCTTCATCTTCATCGACGCCGACTCTGTCGGACGCTTCCGATTCTTCCATGTCCACAGGTTTTCGGACGCGCACGCCCAATCGAACCGATATCGTGGCAGCAACCTCGAAGTCGATTGAGTCGTTCATCGCGACCATCATGTTGAGCCGCATCAACTCTTTGATGATTTCGATCGGAGATCGACGTATAACCTCGGACAACTCGGCGACGCTTATCTCGGCAGGCAGATCAACAGGGCCCGCGAATTTTACGGGCTCGCGACGAGGCGACGGTCTCTCTGAGCTACCGTTCCTGTGGCGGCCACCGCGGCGTTGTCTTGTTCTTTGTGATCTTGCCATTGACGAATCTTGAAACTTTTGCCCAGCGTTGCTTTAATGTGACATGCCCTGAGTCTCTGGATACTCGACGAAATCCGCTGGGGCAACTTTCTCGAGCGTTGGGGCTCTCTTTATCTTATCGCTAATTCTCATCGCATCGAATACATCCGATTCAAAGCAAACGTAATCACCTTCTCGGTTCATCCGCCCCGTTTCAAAGATCGTTCAAAGGCATCGAAAGCGCCATCGACGTCGATCGTCTCGCTTTCGGTACGTTTTTCGTGTCTCACGCCATGTGAGCGCGGATCGACACGTTGCAATCGACCATCGAAACGTCGCTATTCCGGATGTTGCGCTTCTCAGACGCGTTCAGCGTCTAATGCGACGTGCCCCGCCACCGCGGCGCCCCCTGCCCGAACCCCGTCGGCCCTCTTCGTCCCGGTAACCTGATATGTCCTCTGCGAACCGAAGTCCTGATTCCCCTGTATCAGTCGAAACTTGGAAGTCGTCAGGCAATGCCCAAAGATCGTCGGAGTCGATATCCTGGTCCAGAGATTCCAACTCGGCCGCTTCGCGCTCGGACTCGAGGCGTTCCTGTTCTTCTAGCTCCAGTTCCTTGAGCTTCTCTTCTAACTCAAGCAATTCGAGGTCCAAGTCCTCTTCTTCGTCCTCGATTTCTACCGACGGCGGCGGTTCTGGTCTTTGAACATCGGGAACGAAGAGTGAAGGGACTGGTGGCGCGAACGTCTCCTCTTCAGGAATCTCCATAAGCGGTTCGGATTCTTCTACGGTTGCGTCGTCTAAGTGTTGCGCTGCGATCTTAAGGTCGGCCTCAACCTCTTCCTCTTCCGGCGTAGCAACAACCTCGGGGTCAATCGCCTCGATCTCTTGCTCTTCATCCGATTCAGGGCCGTACAAAACGGGCGCGACTGGTTCAGGTTCGATGTACTCTGTACCCTCTTCTACTTCGACAGGTTGTTCACTTTCGGCCTCTTCGGCAACAACCTGTAAAGCTGCCTCAGCGGCAATCCTCGAGGCCTCTTCTTCCTCAGCCGCTTGCTGGGCAGCTTCTGCTTCACGCAGGCGCTGTCGTTCGATGAGCTCTTCGGCGTAAGCCGCTGAGCCTTTGATATCAATGCGGAAATTCGTGAGACGTGTCGCCAAAGAAACGTTTTGGCCTTCTTTCCCGATAGCAAGGGAAAGTTGATTCTCTGGCACGATGACTTCTGCCGCCTGATCCTCCACGATGATCACGTCTTCGACTTGTGCCGGCCCCAGCGAATTGGCAATGAACACCGCGGGGTTGTCACTCCACTCAAGAATGTCGATCTTTTCACCCATCAATTCAGTGACGATGTTTTGTATTCGAATTCCCCGCAGACCAACACACGCGCCGATGGGATCGATGTCGTGCTTGTTGGAATAGACAGCGACCTTGCTCCTAGCCCCCGCTTGACGCGCGATGGACTTGATTTCGACAAGCCCGGACTTCACTTCCGGGACTTCAAGCTCCATGAGGCGACGGAGCAGCATCGGGTGCCGGCGGGAAACCACGATTTCGGGTGTACCTTCACCGTCGACGGTGCTGTCGTTGACCCGAACTACGTAGAATTTCAACTCCATGCCGGTACGGTAGCGTTCGTTCGCACTTTGCTCGTCTCCGGGCATCGTCGCGTCAGCTTTGCCTAAGTCAACGAATACCGTGGGCCGGGTTCCGGTTGGGTCGTCCATTCTTGGTGAGGCCACTCGGCGAACCGGTGCCGAGATGATTTCACCTTCTTTGTCGGCGTACTCTTCGTAAACAAGTCGTCGCTCCGCGCTACGCAACCTCTGCATCAACACTTGAGTGACAGTTCGGGCCGCGATTCTCTGGGGAGTGAAATCCAACACACCAGTTATGATGTCGTCCCCGGGTTGCGCTTCGGCGCTGAGCGAACGGGCTTGGTCAACGTCGATCTGACCACGTGGATCTAGCTCGTCAACCTCATCGACGACGTGAACGAAGGTGTTGATCACCACATCGCCGCTTTCAGGATCGAGTTTGACCTTCACATCTTGATCCTCAACGGCGGGGTCTCGGCGATAAGCGGCTGCAATAGCGTCTTCAAAAGCAGACACGACCGATTCCTGCGGAAGATTACGTTCCGCAGAAAGCTGCATCACGGCAAGCAGCATGTCGCTCTTCATCTTGTCAGACCTCCATCGAATTGCGATACGATGTATCGAGAACTTCTTCGCCTCAAAAAGAAAAAGTGGGCGTGCGCCCACTTCCTCAACACATCGCTGTCGCAACGCGCGTTCTTAATGAATCAACCTTAACACGTTGAAGCTTAAAATGCGCACATTAAAGTAACGCTCAAACGAGATCCTGCGCTCTTTTCCGGGGACATCCCATTCAACCGCCGAGCAACGCTTCAATTGCGTCGACCGCCTCACTGGCCGAACAAATCCTCGAATCTGACGGTGCCTGCTCCCGATGTTTAATTTCAACTCCACCGTTTTGGATGCTGCGCGGACTAACGACAGCGCGAACGGGCATACCGATCAAGTCCGCATCGGCGAATTTCACACCCGCAGCCTCCTCTCGATCGTCGAACAGCGTATCGATTCCTGCTTTGGTCAGTTGTCTATACAAAGACTCAGCTGTCTCGCGCACCTCTTCATTGTTGTGTAGGTTGACGCCAACTAATACAACCTCGAACGGCGCTATCGATTTCGGTAGCATCATGCCGCGCTCATCGTGATTGGCTTCGACAGCGGCCGCGAGCAATCTACCAGTGCCGATTCCGTAGCAACCCATATATGAGAGCTGCAATCTACCGTTTACGTCGTTGAATTTGACGTTCATTGCTTCGCTATAGACCGTGCGAAGTTTGAAGATATGACCGACTTCGATGCCGCGGTGCGACTTAAGGTGACCATCGGGACACCGGGCGCACTTACATCCTTCGGCAGCCGCGGCTATGTCTCCAACATGATCCGCGGACCAATCCCGGCCATAGTTTGAGTTTCTGTAGTGGTGACCGTCTGCGTTCGCGCCAGCCAGTAGATTGGCATTCTCCACTACTGAATCGTCTGCGATGACGTATGCGCTGTCAGCCCCGATCGCGGAAGCAGATCCTGGCACAAAGCCCGCTGATTCAACCTCTTCAGGCGTGGCAAACCGAGGCTCGGATCCACCCATCATGTTTCGCAATTTGGTCTCGTTAACCTCATAATCGCCGCGGATTACGACAACGTAGACTTGGTCATCGATTGCGTAAAACACTGCCTTGGCGGTTTTAGCGCTGGAAACATCCTCAAGTTCAGCCAAAGCCGCGATTGTTTTAACTCCTGGAGTAGCGAACTTTTCGAGTTCACCCGGGTCTTCTGATGCATTGGGGGACTTTACAAACTCTGCCTTTTCCAGGTTAGCGCCGTATCCGCAACAATCGGAATCGCAAATCAGCACGGAGTCCTCGCCGCTTGCGGCCAGTAAAGCAAACTCTGCTGAGTCTTTGCCACCTATCGAGCCTGAGTCGGCTTCAACCATTACAGCATCCAAACCGCAACGCGAGAAGATGTTGTGATACGCCTCAGCCATAGCGTCATAACTTGCGTCCAATCCCGCGTCATCAGCATCGAACGAGTAAGCGTCTTTCATCTCAAATTCGCGGACTCGCAACAATCCGCCACGAGACCGTGTCTCGTCTCTGAACTTCGTCTGGATCTGGTACAGCCTCAGGGGCATGTCGCGGTAGCTTGTTATTCCGTAACGCCCCATAATCGAAACCGTTTCTTCATGGGTAGGCGCCAGCACCATATCCCGCTCACGGCGATCGGAAAACCTTGCGAGCGGAGGAACGTACGTCTCAGCCCTTCCGCTTTCCTCCCAAATCGAACGCGGCTGAACCACCGGCATCGTAACTTCGAGTGCCCCAGCGTTGTTCATCTCTTCGCGGATTATTTGGCGAATTTTGTCAAGGCTCCGCCAACCCAACGGCATGATGTTGAAGATACCGGCGGCGATTTGCTGAATGAAGCTAGCGCGCGTCAGATATTTATGACTGATAGTCTCGGCTTCGACAGGCGCTTCGCGCGTCGTCTTGATGTAAAACTGTGATGCTCGCATGTTTTGTCCGTCTAACTTCGTCTAACGAAGATGGAATGGTCAATTTGCGGTTTGACCACCCCATCGGTTTTCGACGTATTCATCGACCATACCGATGAAATCCTCGGCGATGGTCGGACCGGATAGAAGACGATCCCTTTGCCCATCGATGAAGACCGGTGCTCGTGGGCTTTCACCGCTACCCGGAAGAGAGATGCCGATATCTGCCGCTCGTGATTCACCGGGCCCGTTGACGACACATCCCATCACCGCGACTTTCAACGTTTCTGACCCGGGATACTGTGTCTTCCATGCCGGCAAATTGATATCGATCTGCTTTTGGATATCGCTCGCTAGTTCGCGGAATAGAGTCGATGTCGTCCTACCACACCCCGGACACGCGGTAACCGATGGGCGGAACGTTCGAATGCCAAGTGCCTGCAAAATGTCTTGGCAGAGCTTAACTTCGTTGGCACGGTCACCCCCAACTTCCGGCGTCAAACTCGCGCGAATTGTGTCGCCAATACCGCTATGCAACAACACCGACAACGCAGCAGTGGTAGCTACAACGCCTTTCTGTCCCATTCCAGCTTCGGTCAATCCGAGATGGAGTGGAATATTAGTCAGCTTAGCCAGTTGTTGGTACGCTGACACCATCTGTCCGAGCCGCGACACTTTGCACGAAATGACCATTGAGTCTTCCGGCAACCCAAGATC
Organism: Dehalococcoidia bacterium; assembly: GCA_965220515.1. Taxonomy (GTDB): domain Bacteria; phylum Chloroflexota; class Dehalococcoidia; order Lucifugimonadales; family Lucifugimonadaceae; genus Bin127. The sequence continues at coordinate 2,684,147 of OZ244831.1, read as the reverse complement.
TACCGCCGCCGCCGCGCTCGCAATCGCGCTTTCGACGAGTGCCTCGCGTTCCACCTCGTCGCCATCCAAAGGGTTTGCACGACGTGCATTTTCGTCCATTTTCTGGACTAGCAATTCTTGGTCTAGGCTGCCAGCGTTTACGCCGATACGCACCGGTTTTCCAAGGTCACGAGCGATTTCGATGAATTGGTTGAAGTTCTCGTCATGGCGTTTACCGCGCCCAACGTTGCCCGGATTGATGCGGAACTTCGCCAGCGTCTTGGTGCACTCGGGGTGGTCACGCAGCAAACGGTGACCGATAAAGTGGAAATCGCCAACCAACGGGACGTTACAGTCTTGGTCGGCGAGGCGATCCGCAATTTCCGGGACTGCTCTGGCTGCGTCGTCGTTGTTTACGGTGATACGGACGATCTCGCTGCCCGCGTCTGCTAGGAGTTTTACCTGGGTGACCGTTGCCTCAATGTCAGCCGTGTCAGTATCGGTCATCGATTGAACTACAACGGGACTCCCGCCGCCAATGGGTACATTGCCGACCTTGACGCGATGCGTTTTTGAACGCGGTGTTGCGGGGAATCCGATTGCTCTAACCATGCTTCTATCAATTATCGACTAAAGGAAGCGTTCCCCGCCGATAAGTCGCGCGATGTCTGAGAACGAAATGACCGCGATCAGAGCGAGCAGTAGAACAAAACCCGCCAAGTGAACTAGATTTTCTTTTTCAGGTGAAACTCGCTTGCCACCTCGCACGACTTCGATCAGAACGAACGCCAAGCGTCCGCCGTCTAGGCCGGGAATCGGCAACAAGTTGATGACAGCAAGCGAAATGCTAAGTGTCGCGGCAAGTGTGAGGATAATCGTCAACCGTGCACTCACCTCGATGTCGGCCGTCGCTACTTCGCCGGACAGCTGGCTCAATCCGACCGGGCCGACCGCAACCGGGCCTTCGAACTGCGGGTTCTTAGATCCTGATAATGCACCGAAAATCGAATTCCGCGCCAACGTGATGATCTCAAACGTCTCTTTGATGCCCTCGGGTATCGCCCTCGTTATCGGTACGCCCCGCGAAGCTATATGCGGGTTCTGAAGTTGAAGTTGCACGCCAGCCGCGCCTTCTTGCAGGTAAGTGATCGAGCCAAGGTCCAGATTGAATTTGCGGGCGTCGAGATAGTGGATTCCTGTCTGGTCGAGACGGTCTATAACGCGGATCGTGTCACCAAGCTTTGAGCCAGGAACGAATTCGCGCGCATCAGATATCCCGATCTCGTACAGATCGTCACGTACCGAGCCATCAGCAACCACCACGAGTTCATCGTTGATGCCAACCCTCGGGTTATAAACCCGTGCCACACCCAAGCGCACCTGTGTCGTCGGGTCATCAACATCGAGAACCACATCATGCCTCGGTGGATCCCAACGTGCAACCACCTTAACTATCTGAGTGTCGCCTTCAATGTAGTGAACTGTCGGTTCGGTGGGACGCGCGAACGGATCGGGAATCCCGCGCTGCACTTCCCATCTGGATTCTTTGCCCAGTTTTCGCACCACAGCGGTTTGCAAATCATTGAAGTTAGTTATGCGCTGCCCATCAACAGCCACGATCTTCTGCAACGGTCTAACGCCTGCCTCGTACGCCGGCGAACCGGGCAAAACATTCGCCACAACGACATCCCCGGCGATGTACTGTACCGGGATCATCACCACGATCGTGAAAATAATGAACGGTAGGATAGCGTTTACTGCAACCCCAGCGACGATCACCGAGATTCGGGCCAGCGCAGATTTTCCCGCCAGACTATCTCTCGCTTCCGGGTTCTCCTCGCCTCGCAGCTTGACGAAACCTCCTACCGGCAACCAATTGATCGACCAAACCATGTCGGCGATGTCAATGCTGTTCGCATCGATGCGTCTGAGTTTCCCAATGAACAGCGATGCCGAAGTCTGAGCTACAGCCGCATCCTTACGGTCGAACGGACGCACGATCGCGGCTTCTTTCGACCCATCTTCCCACTCGCGCCCGATAACCGTAACCATTTGCCCCACTCGCAAGCCATGCCGTTCGTCATCGAATTCAAATCGGGTATCAGATGACGTCGAAATCTTGGTCGCTCCGGACCAAATCCCGAATGCTCTTGGAGGGAACCCAAATCCGAATTCGAGCACCTTGACCTTGTGAAATTTCGCCAAGAAGAAGTGTCCAAATTCGTGCAGTATGATCAGCGGGCCCAGAATCAGAACCGCTAGCAGCAACCCATATATGAGAGTTGTGCTCATATCGACAGATGTCTCAATTGCGAATTACGGGACTAAGCCGTTACGTGACGCGCCAAAGTAGTTTCATATGCCCAACTGGCGGCGATGATCGCATCTTCGACAGTGAATTCTGACTTGACATCATGCGCGAGCAACGTCTTCTCAATCTCAACGGCAATCTCGTCGAATCGGAGCTTGCCATCCATAAAAAGGTCAACCGCCGCTTCATCGGCACCAGCTAACACAGCGTTGTATGTCCCACCTATTCGAGCGTACTTCATCGCCATGTCGAAGCACGGATACTTCGAGGGATCCATCGGCTCAAAAGTCAGCTCGCCAGCATCGATCAGACTGAATTCAGGCAGTGTGTCGTTGAATCTGCGCTCTGGATAAAATAGCGCAAACTGTATCGGGTGGCGCATGTCGGGCAAACTGAGTTGAGCAATGACAGAACCGTCCGCCATCTCAACCAACGAATGGACAATGCTTTGCCGGTGGATCACGACATCAATATCGTCGAGTATGGCATCGAACAGGAAAGACGTCTCGATCACTTCGAACGCTTTATTCATCAAGGTCGCCGAATCGATGGTTATCTTGTTTCCCATCGTCCATGTGGGATGGTTCAATGCCTCTTCTGGAGTTACGTTTGCCAACTCTTCAGGGGTTTTGTCGCGGAAAGCACCCCCGGATGCAGTGACGATGTAACGTTTGGGCTTCGTGGTTTCACCAATGACGCATTGCCAGAGCGCACTGGGTTCAGAATCGATCGGAAGAATGGTCCCTCCGTTTTCGGCTGCGATGCGTTTCAACTGAGCTCCCGCCATCACAATCGATTCTTTGTTCGACAACCCGACATTTTTCCCCGCGCTCAAACTGGCAACCGCACATGGCAATCCATCGATACCAGCCGTGGCGTGCATCACGAAATCGACATCCGGATGCGTGGCCAGATCGATCATTGAGATGCGAGCAGCGTTGCCGATGGCATTAGCCGAATCCTCGACGCAACTGAAGTAATCGACGTCAAACTCATCGATTTGATGCGCCAGCTTCTCGACGTTTTGTCCCGCGGAAAGCCCAACTACTTCGAATTCGTTCGGGAATTGCCGAACAACATCAAGCGTTTGAGAGCCCACCGATCCCGTCGACCCTAGAACTGCGATGCGCTTTTTAGTCCGAGCCATCACACGATGAAGTATATGAACACGAAGATTGGCCCCAAAGCATCAAGGCGGTCCAGAATCCCTCCGTGGCCGGGGATAATGCCACCTGAATCCTTCACATCGGCTAACCGCTTGATCCAAGACTCCGTGAGATCACCAACGACGCCTAACGCGGCGATTACTAAACCAATGACAACGATTTTGACGATCGAAAAATCTAGCGACAGTAGATTCGACAGCAGCAGCGATGCAACCACAGCAGCCGCCAATCCACCAGCGAATCCTTCCCATGTCTTACCCGGACTCACCTTCGGTGCCATTCTCCATTTGCCTATCGATTTGCCAACAAAGTAGGCACCAGAGTCCGCGGCAAACACTACGAGTATTCCGTAAGCGAGCAGCTCGCGGCCCTCGTCCGAGGAGACGATGTATGGCAACAGGGTGACCGCCAAAACGACGATGACGCCGTACGAAATGATCAGTTTTTTCCGTGCGAGGGCTTGATGTCTAGCAACGCGGGAGGTGATGATGAACTCGGCCACCAGAATCACGAGGACAAAAACGACTATGCGTTCAGCTAAATCGGCGCTTAAGTAGTCGATTTCGAGTTCGCCCAAGGCCGCGCCAAACATTCCTAACCCTGCGATGACTACGCCCACTAAAGCCGCGCCCCCTTTCGGTGCTACAGACTTTGATTTGCCGAACGCCATTTGCTGGGTTTCCAGTCCCACTACCGCAGCGACGGCAATCGCCACTATGGACACAGGCCAAAATCCAAAGAACAGCGTCAATCCCAACAGTGGCAGACCGACGGCGGCTGAGATCAGGCGAAGTTTGAGTTCCGGCGATTCGGATCGAGGCTTGGAAGTTAAGGAATTGTTCCGCTGATACACGCGTACAGTGTCGCAGAACTATCGCTCTTGCTCAGGGCGTAGTCCAAATCGGCGCTGTCTTTGAGAGTACGCTCTGATCGCTTCGTCGATCTCTGTTTCGCCGAATTCGGGCCACAACGCCGAGGACGAATAAAACTCCGCATATGCCGACTGCCAGATCATGAAATTGCTGATCCTAAACTCCCCACCGGTGCGGATTATGATGTCCGGATCTGGAATCCCACGCGTGAACAGATGACGTTCGATAAGGGCTTCGTCGATATCTTCAGGACGCAAGCCTTTCTCCACGATTGTTTTCACCGCGTTGACTATCTCATGGCGGCCACCGTAGTCGAAAGCCAAGTTGAGTGCAATCGTTGAATTGTCCTTGGTGAGTCGCTCAGCCGCTTTGATATTGCGCAGCATCTCGTTCGGCAACCGCCGTTCATATCCAACATGGCGCAGACGAACTCCATTGGCATGGAATTCGTCGACTCCACGTTCTATCGCCTCAAACGCCAGCTCCATCAAATCGTTCACTTCATCTTTCGGGCGACGCCAATTCTCAGTGGAAAACGCGAATAGAGTGATTTCTCTTACTCCCCGATCGGATAGAAATCGCGTCACGCGGGCGATGTTTTCGTAACCTGCTCGGTGGCCCTGCGAAACCCCAACCCTGTTTTTTTGGGCCCAACGAGCGTTGCCATCCATGATGATTGCGACGTGATGTGGAACTTTAAGTTCCAGTTTGAGACCATTGTGCGAAGTGCTCGATCCGGTCGCAATAATTCCTTCAGTTGAACCCAAATTCAACCCCCTTAAAACTCACGTGTCCGCACTCGACACTTCCATCTGATCAATTGATCAGTTGAGAATCTGCGTTTCTTTGTTTGTTAGTAGTTCGCCTACCTTGCCAACTGCATCATCCGTCAAGTCTTGAAGAGACTTCGACGCTCTCTTGCAGTCGTCTTCAGGGGCCTCACCTTCCGTCTGGATCTCACGGATCATGCTTTGCGCGTCGCGTCGAACATTGCGGATTGCCACACGTGCCTCCTCGGCCCGTCGGCGAGCCATGCGAACAAGCTCCTGCCGCCGCTCCTGCGTCAATTCAGGCAGTATCAACCGAATCGTCTGACCTTCGACACGCGGATTCAGACCCAGATCAGATTGTTGGATAGCGCGCACTATCGCCGTCGCTGCGTCCGGGTAGAATGCCTCGATTTTGATGGTTCGCGCACTCTCCACCGCGATCAGTGCAAGCTGGTTCATCAGAAGCGTGTCGCTAACTCCACCCATATCGACTGTCACCTGCATCTTCGAAACGAGCGAGGTCGATGCTTGGTTAGTTCGGAATCCGTCCAGATCGTCTTCAAAGACACTAACTGAGGAGTTCATGCGGCTCTGCGCATCTTCCAAGGTTTCTTCCAACATCTGAACACCTCTTTTGGGTTGTCGCCACTAAGCCGTTTCACTTCGACAACCATATATTGAACTGTCTTCGCGCCTCGAAACAGCTAACGACCGTCAATTGTTCCGTAGGTAGACCTGCGACATCTGCTGCGGCATGTGCAATTGTTCACCGGCGTCATCTATCGTGATGCGGGTGCCGACATGGCCACCGCTAACAATACCCTGCAAATTGCCTGGTTTGAAAACATCGAAAACCAAGATCGGCAGCTTGTTGTCCATTGCCAGCGACAGTGCGGTTGAGTCTAGGGCGCGCAATCCGAGTTCCAACGCCTTGTGATGCGTGATGTGATCGAACTTTTTCGCCGTCGGATTGACTGCCGGATCAGCGTCGTATACACCGTCGACACCGTTCTTGGCCATCACTAGGACACCAGCGTTGATTTCGAGGGCCCGCAAGCTAGCCGCTGTGTCAGTCGACATGAAAGGATTACCCGTACCGGCAGCGAAGATTACCACACGAGATCGTTCAAGATGGTGGAGCGCTCGAGACCTGATGTACGGTTCCGCGACGGTCGGCATCGGTATCGCGGTCATGGTCCTGACTGGCACGCCGTCGCGTTGCAACTGGTCCTGCAAGACCAGCGCGTTCATAACCGTTGCTAGCATCCCCGCGTGGTCGGCACTTGACCGATCCATGCCTTGCGCCTCGTAATCGGCACCTCGCCACATGTTTCCGCCACCCACAACAACACCGATACCCACACCGACTTCGTAAACCTGCTTAATCTCGTTAGAGATGTAGCGGACCGTTTCGTTTTCGATACCGAAACTCTTCCCGCCTTTGAACGATTCCCCGCTGAGTTTAAGCAAGATGCGGCTGTAGCTTGGCGTCAACCGCATGCCGATGGTCTCCTTCGCTTACTCGCCGAGGGCGAAACGTTCGATACGTCCAACCTTGACGTTCTCTCCGACCTTCGCAATTAAATCCGAGACCAGTTCGCCAACTTTGACACTCGTGTCACGGATATACATTTGGTCAAGCAATATCTCATCCTCAGAAACATCGCCGGCGTCTTCGGGAACCGAGTCGCGATCAACGTAACTCGGATTCATGGCAGCAACTTGCATCGCCAAGTCCCGCGCTAAATCCTTAAACTCCTCCGTCCGGGCGACAAAATCGGTTTCGCAATTCAATTCGACGAGCGAACCGACCCTCGACCCAGTGTGAATGTAAGCCTCAATGACGCCTTCGCTCGCTTCGCGTCCAGCGCGTTTGGCCGCGGAGGCCAGTCCCTTCTCCATTAGCGCCGCGGCCGCCTGTTTGATATCACCATCCGCATCCTCGAGCGCCCGCTTCGAGTCCATGATCCCAGCACCAGTCAAGTCGCGCAATTCCTTGATTTGCGCGGTGCTGATCTTAGCCATGTCGTGACAACTCCGTTTTCTACTAATTGATCTTGAGGATCGGGTAAATCCCGTCCTAACTGTCTTGTTTGGATCGTTCTGCCGCAGCGGCTCGAGCAGCCGCCATCGCAGCTTCTTGTGCTTCGCGTTCCGCTTGCATAGAATCTCGTTCGCGTTGGCGTTCCGCAGCCAGTTCGATGCCCTCCGAGATCGCCGCGGCGACGCGCCCCGAAAGCAACTTTATCGAAGCGTGCGAATCGTCGTTCCCTGGGATCGGGTACGTGATGGTGCTCGGGTCGCAATTTGTGTCGACGATCGCCACTACCGGAATTTTCAGATCGGTGGCTTCTTTGACCGCGTGTTTTTCGCGATCGATACCGACGACGTACATCACATCCGGCAACTTGGTGATTTCTTTGATACCGCCAAAGAACTTGTTCAGCCTCCGCACCTCAGTTTGTTTCATCAACAACTCGCGCTTCGTATGGGCTTGAACCTCACCCTTTGCGAAATCTTCTTCGAGCTGAATCAACGCCTCGATGCGTCGTGAAATCGTCGCGAAGTTTGTCAGTGTCCCTCCTAGCCATCTCGAAGTGATGTAGTGCGCACCGACCGAAGTAGCTAGCCGTTCGATTTCGGTGCGAGCCTGCGGTTTAGTGCCAACCATCAAACACTTGCCCCCGTTAGCCACGATTTCTCGAATCGCAGATTTTGCGGCTTCGATTGCTTCAATGGTCTTGTCCATGTCTAGCACATGGCGCTTCTGGTGCTTAAGGCGGATGTAGTCGCGCATGCGCGGGTGCCAACGCTTCGAGAGGTGGCCTAGGTGCACCCCCGCGCGATACAGCCCTTCAACTGTCAAGGGTTCGAGTTCTTCGTTTTCGTCCGTGGGTTGCGTCTCCACAGCCGCAGTTTCAGTCGTCAAGGTTGTAGGGTGATCTCCTGATCGTCGTCTCGTGTTGCTTGCGCGCAAAGCGCTTCCAAAGTGAAAGATTGACCTTTGGAACCAATGTTCGATGGTATCACACAGGGGTCTACTCGATAGCAACTATTGGGCATAAACGAGTTCGATATGGACCGGCCAAATGCGTCCAAAATGCCCATTTGAGTCGTTATTCTTAACAGCATCAAAGTGAAACGACTCTGTTGGTCACTCGGGCTCATTGATTCGTGTCGTCATTAGGAGGGTGAAACTCATGAAGTTGCTGGGGGCGAACGCCCAACCGGTTAGCTCAATCCAGTTGCTCGCGGCAATTGGCGCGGTCCTGCTCGTCGTGATCGCCTTCGTAACCGGCATACTGCAAGGCCCCGGCGCGAACGATGCCGTAGGCGGCGTTCTGGGAGTCCAAGGCACCTCTACAACTTGGGTATCTAACCTCGGCGACCTCCTACCATTCGGTTTCGCGTTCGTAGCCGGAATGGTCGCCGCCGTCAACCCTTGCGGTTTCGTGATGTTGCCGGCTTATCTGACCATCTATCTACGGGACGAATCTGACGTTGATGAAGACTCAAGTCTCGCTGGTGTTGCCAAAAGAGGCACTAAAGCCATCTACGTTAGCTTGGCGATGGGCCTCGGGTTCGTCGCGCTGTTCGGATCAGCCGGATTGCTCGTCTCTGCGAGTCAAGAACTGGTCAAGGAAGCGTTGCCTTGGATCGGGTTCACTCTCGGAATCCTGATGGCGTTGCTGGGCGCATATATTCTCATTGGCGGCAAAATATACACCGGCATCGCACAGCAGATGGCGGACCGCGTTGGCGATCCGCGCGTCTCTTCGCTCGGTGGCTACTTCCTCTTCGGCGTCAGCTACGCGCTCGCCTCGTTGAGCTGCACCTTGCCGATCTTCTTGAGCGTGGTGACCAGTTCTTTTGGCCGCGAAGGGATCCTATCCGGGCTTATCCAATTCGTTGCCTACGCTGGCGGAATGGCATTCCTGATCATGATCGTGACGATCGGGATTGCCCTGTTCAAGAGTGCGATCTTGGGACCCCTGCGAAGATCGATGCAGTACGTCGAGCGCGTCTCTGCCGTCATTTTGGCCATCGTCGGTGCATACCTCGTCTTCTACTGGCTCACCGAAGGCGATCTTTCAACCTACTTCGGCGCTAGCTAGAAGAGCGATACTGCCGACACGCAATCCCCTCGCCCTCGACGGGAGAGGATCAGGGAGAGGGTGAGACGGGGCAAAAGGGCGGGGCGCATCCCGCCAATCCCCCAATCCCCGCAATCCCCGGTTCAGACAGAAGACTTGACAATAGCAACATATGTAGTAATATAACAAGCAGATCGACGGATCGAAACAGTGCTGCGCAGACGTGTGCAGACCCCCGTCCCGAACGGCTGCAGGGAGACATGCGTGAGGACAGAAGGCAAAACCGACACGAAGAGCACGGCTGACCGCCGTGCCGCGTCGCGGCGTCTTGGCGTCCTCCGGCGGCGTCCCTCATCGGATCGGAGATCCGATGCAAGGCCGGGAGGGCCGTGCCGAAGCGTGGGAGGCCAAGTTCCCGGAGCGCGACGCGTCAGTCCCGCGTCGCACAGCGAGCCAGCAGGCGTCTCCTCCAAGGAGACGCCCAGCCAAGGGCCGGGAGACCTCACGTGGAGCCGACAGACGTCTGCTCCTGCCCGCCGCAGGAGGGAGGCTACAGCCCGAGAGGAGCCCGCGAGGGCGAATCCAAGGAGGCGGCGAACTCCGAACGGCGACCCCGTCGCCGCGCCGTCCCCCATGCCCGCGGTCTGGCGACGCGGGCCGCGGCTGGAAAACGGACGCTAGCGGTCTCGCACGCCGCTCCGCGCAGCATCTGACCCCTCTCCGGGGTCGCCCCCGCCTGAGAAGGCGGAGGCGATGGAGAGGGAAGGAGCATCGGTCTCGGCGCTGAGACCGACGCTCGAGGCGAGGGCCAGTTCCTACGGGCCCGAAGACCCTAGCCGCCGGGCCTTCCAACCGGAAGGCCCGGCAGCAAACAGCCACACCCCGTGGACATACGAACACGCCCTAAGCGGCCTCAACCGGGTTGTGCAGGACGCCGATCTTGTCAATCTCGACGGTTACGTCACCGCCGATATTGATCGGTGGTGTAGTGCCCGAAGTCCCTGTCCAAAGCATGTCACCGCACTCTAGGGTGACGTAGCGGCTAATAAAGCTGATCGACTGTTTAACGTCGAAGATCATCTCCGACGAGTGGCACTTCTGCCCTTCAACGCCGTTAACCAAACCGCGAATGCTCACGTCTTGTGGATCGATGTCGGTAACCATGAAGGGACCAGTGGGGCCGAAGGTGTCGGCAGACTTGGCGCGCCACCATTGCGTGTCGGCATCGGGTCCGCCTTGCCAATCACGTGCGCTGACGTCGTTGCCGCAGGTGTAACCAAACACGTAGTCCAGCGCGTCCTCTTCGCTCACGTTTTTAGCGCGCTTGCCCATGATTACGATGAGTTCGGATTCGCAAACAACCAAGCCGGAGTCAGCTGTCAACTTGATCGGATCGCCCGGTCCGATTATCGCCGTTGGTGTCTTGTAAAACGGTTCTGGTCGTGACGGCTCTTGTGCCCCTAGAAGGTGCGAGCGATAGTTGCGCGCCAAGCACAACATCTTCGTCGGGTTAGGATTCGGCGCCAGTATCTTCACACCAGACAAGCTGTGAGATGCGCCGGTTGCTTCATAGGACTGCCCTATCGGCGAGTTCGAAATCTCGGTTATCGTGCCATCGTCTTCTACGATGCCGTATGCGGCCCCGTTGCCGCTGTCAAATCTGACGAACTTCAATCTTCGGCTCCCTCTGGATTAGTTGCGTGGATTCTCAACGCAAGTGTAAGTCAATCGACCAGCAACACCACATTGCAGTGTCGATTGAGGATAAACGTTAAAATCCACGTCAGCGGATAGAAGAAACACAGGCGGGACTAATGCTAGACATCAAGATTGTGGGAGGCGTGGTGCACGACGGAAGCGGTCTCCAGGGAATCCTCGCCGACGTTGGGATCAAAGGCGATTCGATCGAAACGGTCGGAGATCTGACGGATGCAGAAGCCGCTATAACCATCGATGCGACCGGAAAATCTGTGAGCCCGGGCTTCATCGACCTGCACACCCACTCCGACGCCTCATTCCTCGTCGACCCACACGCCGATTCGAAACTCACCCAAGGCGTCACCCTCGAATACATCGGAAACTGCGGGATGAGCTTCTGCGCACCTCTGTACGGCGCGGCACGAGATCAGCTTCGAGAACGCCTGACTCGTGGTGGTGAAGGCACATTCGAGGTCGACTGGGAAGACTTCGACGGCTATTTGAACGCCATGGAGCAACGCGGTTCAACGATCAACATCGCAACACAGGTTGGACACGGCACTGTCCGCTCCGCCGTCATGGGCATGGACAACCGCGGGCCAACAATCGATGAACTCGCTCACATGACCCGACTCGTCGAGGAGAGCCTCGACGCGGGAGCCTTGGGTATGTCCACAGGATTATGGTACGCCCCAGGGGCCTATTCCTTGACCGACGAGGTGATCGCACTCAACCAACCGGTGGCTGACCGCGACAAGCTTTACTCGTCCCACATCCGCTCGGAAGCAGACGACCTCTGCGGGTTGTTTCCAGCACACGCCGAGGCCATCGAGATCGGACGTCGCACCGGTGGTCGCATTCAGGTATCGCATGTCAAATCCGTCGGCCCCAAATTCTGGGGACGCGGGCCAGAGATACTCGAAGGATTCGAGCGCGCCCGCGACGAAGGTATCGACGTAGCCGGCGACCAGTACCCATACTCGTGGTCGAGCACTGGCTTCAGCGGCGCGATGTTCGCTCGCTGGTCGCTGACCGGTGGCAGACAAGAGACGCTCGAACGGTTGCAAGACGACGACTTGCGCGCCAAGATGCGCGTCGATACCGAGTACTACATCAGTCGCAATCACGGCGCCGCTGGTTCCGTGGTCGCCCACTTCCCGCCTAACTCCGACTACGAAGGCATGAGTCTCGATGAGATCGGATTGGAGATGAGATGCGAACCTGCTGAAGCCGCCCTCCGCCTATACGAACAGTCCGACGGCTCCTACGTTTTGCACTCGATGGAAGATTCGGACGTCGAGGCGATCGCTCAATGGCGATTGATGGCCGTGTGCTCCGACGGAAGTTCGCTCCGAACCACTGGACCGTTGTCGTCCGGCAAACCGCACCCGCGCAGCTATGCCACCAATTCACGCTACTTGGAAACATTCGTGAAAGAGCACGGATTAGTGTCGTTTGAGGAGGCGATATACAAAATGACCGCTCTCGGCGCGCAAAGACTCAATCTCACGCGCCGAGGTCGAATCGCACCAGGGATGTATGCCGACGTATTGGTATTCGATCTCGACAACATCAAGCAGCACAACTCCTTCACGGATCCGCACCAATACTCAACCGGCATGGACCACGTCATCGTAAACGGCGTTCAGGCGATTGCCGACGGTGAATTGACTGGTGCCACCCCAGGCAAGGTTTTACGCGATTTCGACGCATAGGCAAGGTACCGACTGCTCTACCGAGAATCGCGAGGCGAACAATGACTTGGGACCTAGTAATAAAGAACGGGACGGTTATCGATCCGGCCCAAAAGCTACACGCCAAACGTGACATCGCAATTGCGGGCGGCAAGATACGTGCCGTCCAAGAGTACATAAGCGATGGCGACGCTCATGACGTCCTCGAAGCCGACGGCCTCATCGTCACACCTGGTCTGGTGGACCTCCATGTTCACGTCTGGTGGGGTGTGGCACATTTGGCAGTCGAAGCAGACCCATCGAGCCTTTACCGGGGTGTAACAACCGCCATCGACGCCGGATCGGCCGGATCAAACACCATCGCCGGTTTTCATCGCTACGTAATGCAGAAAGTGGACACGCGGGTTCTCGCCTTTCTGCACATCTCCGGGATGGGTCAACTCGACAGTGAGATCGGCGAGCTTGAAGACGTGCGATGGGCCCGCGTCGAAAAAGCCGTCGAAGCCGCAAGGATGTTCCCAGAGGTCATCGTCGGCATTAAAGTCCGGCTGTCTGAAGCGATACTAGGCAACAACGATCTTGTCGCCATGGATCGCGCACTCGAAGCATCGAGCCAACTAGGTAAACCGCTGATGATCCACATCGGCGGAACGGTCAACCCGGTGGAAAGATATCTGGAACAGCTGCGTCCGGGTGACATCGTGACGCACAGCTTCACCGGCAACCCTCCGGGGATTGTTGATAACACTGGAAAAGTCATCGACGCCGCTCGTGACGCTATGAATCGCAGAGTCAACTTCGACGTCGGACACGGCGCGGGTTCGTTCTCGTTCGATGTTGCCGAGAAGTGTGCCGCCGATGGTTTCGGACCCGGAACCGTTAGCTCCGATGTTCATCGCTACAACATCCGCGGACCAGTGTTCGACTTGCTGACAACCTTGTCAAAGTATCTTTATTTGGGCTTCTCGCTCGATGAGGTCATCGCGTTTGCCACTCAGCGTCCCGCTTCCGCGATCGGAATGGCCAACACAATCGGCTCGCTGCGCGTCGGAGCCGATGCCGATGTTTCGATAATCAGATTGCTAGAAGGCAATTTCGAACTGACAGACGCTCGTGGCGCTACACGGAACGGCAAGCAACTACTCGTACCCATCGAGACTGTCCGCAACGGACGCCGCTACCCGCCGCATCACTCCGTTCATCCTCACTTGGTAGGTCATCATCACGGCCACTGAAACGCCCACAAAAGCATCTGACCATTCCCCGCTGTTACGGATGGAATCGGTTTGTAAGCGGTACGGAGCGGCGACCATCCTTGACGATCTCGATCTGTCGGTAAGTGTCGGACAGGTAGTGTCGATCATGGGCGTTAACGGGTCCGGTAAATCGACGCTATTGCGCATTGCGGCAACGTTGACTACCCCAACCTCAGGTGAATTGACCATTCAAGGCACCGACGCTGTGAAAAATGCCGCCGATGCCCGCCGACACATCGGCGCAGTGATGCACTCGCCTATGCTCTACTCTGATCTGACAGTGCGCGAGAATTTGTCGCTGTTCGCGACTTTATGCCAGCTTGATGACCCTGCGAAACGAGTCGGACAGGTTGCGTCGCGCTTGGCACTGCATGACCGGTTGGATGAACGCGTTCGGCGGTTGTCGCATGGCTACCGTAAACGCGTTGCGATCGCGCGTGCCATCATCCATCGCCCTTCACTGTTGCTATTGGACGAACCCGAGACCGGACTCGATGATGCATCGCTCGATGCGCTGATGGATATCGTGATGGAATGGAAGTCCAACGATCTATCTGTACTCATCGCGACGCACAGTTCCGAGTTTGTATCCGATGCGGCGGATGCGGCTTACAAAATGAGTGGCGGTCGGTTGCGCGCTGCCGAAATCGATTGATGTTCGATTGACCGCTACGCTGTCGATAATCTGGGCGCTCACGCTCAAAGAGTTGCGGATCGAATCGCGCAACCGAGATGTTGCAATTGCGATCGTTATGTTTGCATCGCTGGTGATCGCAATATTCGCTATTGCGATTGAGCCTACGAGCCGAAATGCGATCGAGACCGGACCTGGCGTCTTGTGGGCGGCAATTACATTCGCCGGCGTTGTAGGACTAACTCGGGCAACATCTCACGAGTTGGAGAACGACGCGGTTGGCGCGTTGATGATGGCACCCATCTCGCGAGATCTGCTCTTCATCGGCAAGTCGCTAGGCAACTTCCTATTCCTATCCGTCGCTACGGTGATTGTGTTCGTCGTTTTCACCTTCATGTTCAATTTACCGGTATTCCGAGCAGAAATCCTCCTCGTCGCACTGTTGTCTGCGATTGGCTTTTCATCCGTCGGAACCCTGTTCTCGAGTCTCACATTCAGAGTCCGCGCACGCGAGGTGTTATTGCCGATGCTGTTCTTGCCATCGGTATCGCCACTCCTTTTCGCGGCGATCCGAGTAACTGCGGCTGCAGCAAGCGGTGAGGGCTGGTCCGCTTCGATCCCTTGGTTACAACTTGCAGTGGGTTACGATGTCGTATTTGTGACCGCTTCTGCTCTGTTGTTCGGTTACGTTCTCGACGATTGAAACCGCCCGCGGTTCCGCCAGAACAATGGTTCCTTACCGAACCGATTTACAATTGACAAGTGCCAATAAGCAGCAACCATCGCTGTCTCCAACTGCCCGATTCGAATGGCATTTTCGCAAATCCGACCCCAGACAGTGCTGCATGTTGCGACGTTAATCGCTATGGCATTCGCACTCTGGATGATGTTCGTCTGGGTGCCGACAGACATCAATCAAGGAGTCGTCCAGCGCATCCTATACATCCACGTACCCGTGGCATGGGTCAGCATGGTCGCCATCATCGGCGTAGCAGCGGCGAGTGTTCTCTATCTGAAAACCAAAAACGAGAGATGGGACCGTCTCGCCGTCTCGATGGCCGAAGTCGGCGTGATGTTTGGCGCTGTGATGTTGATTTCGGGAATGATCTGGGCCAAACCGGTGTGGGAAGTCTGGTGGACCGGCGAGGCCAAGCTAACCACAGCACTCATCCTATTCTTCATCTACATCGCCTATCTGATGTTCCGAGCATACTTCCCTGCGGGTGACCAGCGGATGCGCCTATCCGCCATCATCGCCATCATTGGCGCCATCGACACACCCATCATCTACTACGCCTCAGTATTGTGGCAAGAAGCGCATCCGCCCTTGGTGGTCGGGCCAATCGCAGAGGAAGAGAATCTAGTAGCGGCGCAGATCGGACTGACACTATTGGTGAGTGTCATCGCCTTCACGTTCCTCTTCTTCTCACTACTATTCGCCCGACTAGGGTTGGCAAGAATGGAAAGCGAGTACGAAGTGTTGAAATTCCGCGTCGCCGCTTCTACTGCGGGTAGTGGTCAATGAAACTATTGATCTCATCAACCTCGGCAGTCGCGATTGTCATGGCGTTGACACTAACTTTCTCGGCATCTATCTTGGCTCAATCCTCTTCAATTACTACGGGAGTAGTTACCTCAGTTGATACGGGCGACGATGGCGGTTTAACGGCGTTTTCCATCGTCAGTGGCGACGGCAAGGTGCAAAGATTCACCGTTTCATCTGCGAATCCAAACACGGAATACGGATTAGAAAACCGCGTTGGCGACCGGTGGGTATCAGATCAGGATTCAAACCCTCGGGAAGCTGCCGATCGCTTGCGAGATCAGCAACGTCGATTGGCCCAAATTTCCGTCCAGGCTGACGATGGCGGTGTTGCGATATCCGTCGTGCAAGCAGAATCGACGGACATTGACACCAACTTGGGGTACCTGCTCGCAGTTGTGGCGATAGCATGGATAGCAATAATGGCCTATGTTCTTTATCTAGGTGTCCGGCAACGCACCATCGCAACCGGTATCGCAAGCCTGCAGAACCAGACCGATGATAACGAATCCTGATGGAAAGCAGCGAATCACAAGATTTACCGTCCGCATCTTCCGGAACTGAAAACACCGCCAAGTCGACAGTGTTGACGAGCGGCAAGGCTCGTATCGCTATCGTCGCGCTTCTGTTCCTCGTGGGAGTTGTATATCTAGCCGTAATCGCATTCAACGAAGCAACCGTCGAATTTTCGAGCGTTGACGATGTGGTACTGCATCAAACCCCGGGCGGCACACAATCCATCGGCGTACTGGGCAAGCTGGTCCCGAATTCCTATATCAAATCGCCAGATGGCGTAACAGCGAACTTCCGACTGCGCGACGAAGGCGGTTCGTTGGAACTTCCGGTCGTGTACGCAGGCGAGGTTGGTCAGGTCTTCTTCAACGACCATTCGGAAATCATTCTCAACGGCACATTAGGCCCCGATGGCGTCCTCGAAGCGGAGATGCTAACCGTGCGCTGCCCTTCCAAATACCTGACCGAACAAGAGCAGATGGAGCTAGACGGGCAATTGGAACCACCGCCCTATCAGCCCAACTATTTCGACAACCAACCTGACGCTTAATTGATCGGCGGCATTACACCCGCATCCGAAGCCGTCGCAAATTCGGGTTGAAGATCCCTATCGAGATCGTCACGAGAATGACGAATCCACAACCGATGATGAGCGAAGCCGACGAGCCTAACGAATCGGCCATTGCGCCGAAAACGAAACCTCCCGCCGGAAATCCGGCCCACGCGAGCTCATAGACCCCTGCCAATCTGCCCCGCACGTTGTCGGTGATCGCCATCTGCAACGAGATGGTACCCAAGCCGATGTGTATCGCGTTTATAAGCCCGAACAGCAGAGCAAACGCGTAACCGAAGTAGAGACTGGCAACTAGTGCGAACACGACTGCGGAAGCGGCGGTGAATATGTTTGTCGCGAGCAACGCGTAACCGGTACGCTTGAAACCACCGGTAAATCCAAGAAGCAAACCTCCGACGAACGCCCCCAGGCCTACTGCGGCAAACAGTTGGCTGTATCCGCCAGATCCGACGTTGTAAACCTCCCTCGCGATGGGTGTCAGCAAGTAGATGAATCCACCCATCAACAGGGCATTTACAAATGTGAATGTCAGGTTGCCGGTGAGAATCGGATTGGTTCGCACCACTGTGGCAATTTCAACCACATCGTGCCAAATCGCTTGATGGGTGGTCGGAATCGATGACGACAGGGGTCGATAAGTCGCAACAATAACGAAATTGAGCGCCATCATTCCGGCGATGACAACGTAAGACCAGTCATATCCCCACCAATGGACGATTAACCCCCACATAAGCGGCGCGAGAACACGCCCCAAATTGAAAAACGAGTTGTCGAAGAATACCGAACGCGCCAAAATGTTTCGCGGCACCATGATTGGCAGTAGCGAGAATCTGGCCGTCCAATCGAGCGCAAGTGCGGCGCCGTGAATGGCGCCCGCAACCTGAATATGCCAAGGTTCAACGCGACCCGTCAGCAGAAGAAGCCCGATCGCCAACATCGAAGTCGCGGTCATTACCGAGCCGCACATCAGCAAGGTTTTCCTGCTGAATCGATCGGCCAATATCCCGCTCGCGAGCGACATCGATACCGATGCGATAACAACGGCCGCTCCAAGGATAGCGAGCTGTAACGCCGATTGCGTGATATCGAAGATGACGTACGTCTGGGTCACCGTCACCATCTGATTGCCAATGCCCCAAACGACAGTGCCGACGAGGAATTTCCTCAACTCGACGGAGGCCATGGTTCGTCCGAGTCGTGCGACTCCGAGCCTCGTTCTTCCGGGCCGTCGACGAGAAACTGCTGTGCTATCGCGCGCCATGCTTTGTCAATATTGTGGTGCTAAAATTCATTGTGAACTCCGATGAGCGCTAGTCCCGAAATTACGAATATCGCCTATGCGTCACTCGTTGCGTTCTTCCTTGGTGCAATACCCGCCGCATATCTCGCTTCTCGGCTCCACGGTGTCAATATTTTCGACGTAGGCTCGCGGCAAGCCGGCGCAACCAACGTCTGGAAACACGTCAGCCGCAAGACTGGTTTCATCGTATTTCTAATCGATGTTCTTAAAGGCGTCATTACAGCACTGCTATCAAGGTACATCTTTGAAGTTTCCCTACTTTGGTGCCTTGTACCGTCGGTTGCAGTGATCCTAGGCCACTGGTTTTCGCCAATGACCAAGTTCAAGGGAGGCGACGGCGTAGCTAGCCTCGGAGGACTGATTGTCGGGCTTTTCCAATGGATTGCGCTACCCGCCAGTTTGGTTGCAATTGCGTTCGGATTGCCGCCTCTACGTTACAAGTTCGCCCACCCTTCCCTGCAGGCTGGAGTGACTGGATGGGGGGTGCTTCTCCTGATGATTGCAGTTGCCGGACCAAGCGATAAACGCGTCGAATACTTGGCACTGTACGTTGGAATCTCCTGCTTGGCTCTCGCAGTCCTTCTCAAAAGCGTCAGATTTCATAGACGCAACGCGCACTTTTTCAACGAAGACGAAGATGATTTGGAATCCCGCGAGATAGAAGAGCGCAGGACGGCAGAATCCGAGCGCTAGACCGCTGGCAATACCAATCGGTCGTCGACCGCCTGTTGCCAAATCCTGATCCGCGCCGTCATGTCTCGAACTCGGTCTCGACACTCAGGATCGTCAAACCTGTTGTTCATCTCGAACGGGTCTTGATTGAGGTCGTACAACTCGCATTGATCGCCAGGGCTCAAGTTCAGCTTCCAACGATCCGCAGTCACCACTGACCGCCAAGAAACGTGCGACATGCGCTCGATATCGGGATTGCCAAGCGGAACCGTCGGTGGATGCTCGTACCACTGCATGAAAACGTCATCGCACAGATCCGCGCTTCCTTCAAGAACATCAACCCTGCTCGCGCCTTGCAGATCCGTAGGCATTTCAGACGGTGCAACACCCATGAGTTCGAGTAGCGTTGGCACAATGTCGACGTGGCTGATACTGCCGCCGACCCTCTTCTGCGAACGACTTATCCACGGAACACGCATCAGCAGTGGCACACCCGCGATCTCCTCGTAAAACGCTCGTTTCGTGCCCAACATTCCGCGATCGCCGAGACCATCGCCGTGGTCCGATGTAAAGACCACAACAGTTCGCTCAGACTGTCCAGTCTCCTCAAGCGCGTCGAGTATCTTGCCGACTCCACGGTCCATCAGCGTCACTAGACCGAAATACCGTGCTCTTAGGGCTTTCCAATCTTCCGATGTGCGCAACGGCAGATTCGCTCCGCCCGCGTCAAGAGAAGGCGAATAATCATCGCTGACTCTGAAATAGTCCGTGGGCTCACCCTCCAAGTGATGCGCCGCGCGACGGCGGTGCCACAACGGGGTGTTTTCTTCAGGCATCCGCAGGAACATCGGGCCGACAGGTATGTCGTCCGGGTCGTACATGTCGTTGAACGGACCGTTGTATGGCGGATGCGGCTCGAAAAACATGGCGCACATGAGCCACGGGTCATCCGTGTTGCTTCGAATGAAGTCCACCACGTTGTCGCCAAGGAACGTTGACATCGTGTGCGCTTCCGGCAACATGCTTCGTTGCTGCTGTGAAAACGCGTATCCGCCATCGGTCCTCAGGTGCGGCTCGTAGCCATGCGATCTCAAAAAATCGAAGTACTCGGAATGTCGGAAACGATCCTCGCGGCGAGTGTGCGTCCGGTTCGATTCGTGTTCGTCTTCAGTCGCGACCCAATTGTCGAAACCGTGTTGTCTCACCAAGTCATTGCCAAGATGCCACTTCCCGAACATTGCTGTTCGATATTCGTCTGGCGATAGTGTGCCGATCGACGGGGACGAATCGGGCAACGGCACGCTGTTTTTGATCACGCCGGCGGTGTGAGGATACAAGCCGGTCAGCAACGATGCCCTCGCCGGCGAACAAACCGCGACCGTAACGTAGCAATTCTCAAATACGAAACTCTGGTCGGCCAACGCATTGACGTTGGGTGAATCGACCCAATCGTTGCCGTAACACGCCATCGTGTCACGACGTTGCTGATCAGTGCAGATCAGCAGAATATTGGGGCGATCAGACATTGCGTTTGATTATGCGACAAACGCGATCCATCCGACTCTTACAGAGCACCGATTCGACTGGTCGGGCAAGCGCGCGATTTCTACAGCGCGTAAGACGCCAAAAGATCAGTAGGTGTACGACGCGGATTTGCTTCAGCTATTTCGTCGACCCGATCCTGGAGTGTTGGACGCTCCTCTTTGTAGATCAAGCCGAGGGGAATGCCAGGTCGATCAAGCAGATCCTCAGCCGACTGTCGGCTCAACGGATCGTGATCTTCCGGAACCTCCCAAGCAATCCCCGGTATTCCCTTGCGGCGATTGCCCTTCAGGATGTCGTACGTATCGTTGTAGGTCGTGCAAGGCGACTGCACGTGGACGATTGAGAAACCTTTATGATTCATCGCGTCCTGAATAACGTTTGCAAGATCGCGCGGTTTACTCGAGTAGTGAGACGCGATGTATGAGACACCAATCGTCAAGTAGTACTTGAGCGGCATCATCTGAGATTCGATCTTGCCGTATGGGGTTGAGCTTGTAGTCACGCCCATCTCTGTCGTCGGTGACGACTGACCTTTAGTGAGACCATATACACCGTTGTCCATGACGACACAGGTTACGTCGACGTTCCGTGCTGCAGCAGGGCCGATGTGCTCGCCTCCGATGGCCAAAAAGTCACCGTCGCCAGCGACGACGACAGCCTGCAAATCAGGACGCCCCATCTTGACACCGAATGACAACGGTAACGTTCGGCCATGGATGCCGTGGAGCCCGAAGGGTTGATCGCCTTCCATCAAGTGGACCATATTGCCCGAACACCCGATGCCAGCGACGATTACGTAGTTCGATTGTGGGATCTCGTGTTCGGCCACATGCCTCTCGAGCGCCCACTCCAGAGCCCGACGTACGCCGAAGTCGCCGCAGCCCGGGCACCAAACGAAGTCGTATTCTGGGTTGCGATTGCTCAAACTAAAACTGTTCCTTTCTCAGTTCTCAACTCGGCGACTCGAGCCGCGATGCGGTCAACCAGAGTCGCCGGTTTGAATGGCAGTCCGGTGTACTGCGTAACCGATTCTGCTCGATAACCATGTTGGCGAAGCACCGCCGACCATTGTCCCATGTAGTTGAGTTCGGGCACGATAACAATATTCGCACGTTCCAGCGCCGCCTTCATTTCGTCAGGCAAGGGGTTGAGTGCCATCGAGTACAACCAACCGACATCAACGCCGTGCGCCTTGAGCCGTTCGTACGCCTCGCGCGCCGGCCCTTTGGAGGAGCCCCACGACATGATCATTGCGGTTGCACCTTCATCCTCAATCTCAAAGTGAGCATCGTTGAGAAGTCCCATCTTCTTGAAGCGTCGCTCTGTCAATCGGATGTGATGACGCGGCAGATGAGTGGTATCTCCGATTTCGTCGTGCTCCGAACCGTTGGCGACATAGGCACCCGGGCCTCCCGGTATCGGCATGGGTGACAAACCGTTTTCACCCCACGACTCGTAGCGGGCGTATCCGTTACTGCCGTTGTAGACGGAGCGAGTTTCGACATTTACAGCATCAAGATCCGGTTTTCGGATGTTTTCGCCCTTCTCAGCCTGCCCGAATTCGCTCATCACGATGACTGGACCCTGATAGCGTTCTGCCCAATTGACGGCGAGTGCGCCTGCTTCGAAACATTCTTCGACAGATCCCGGAGCCAAGATTGGAACTGTCATGTCGCCGTGACCAGGATGCAGGCATGTCATTAGATCGCTTTGCTCTGATTTTGTCGGCAAACCCGTCGAGGGTCCACCACGTTGGACATCCACCACCACGCAGGGAATCTCTGCCATCCAGGCCAACCCCAGTCCTTCTCCCATCAACGACAACCCGGGACCCGCGGTCGCGGTCATCGACTTCTTGCCGGCATACCCAGCACCTACAATCGCGCTGATCGCCTCGATCTCGGATGAAACTTGGTGCGCAAATCTGCCTGATCCAACGAGGTTTTGCTCCATCCAGACCAGTATCGTTGTCGCTGGTGATATCGGGTAACCGACGTAGAAGTCAACCCCGGCCGTCACTGCGCCGAGAGCCAGCGCGGCGTTGCCGGTGATCATTATCTGTTCGTAATCCGGTGGGATCGGAGGAGCCAACGTGCCGACCGAGAATCCGCTGTTCGCTGCAACATCCGCTCCCAATCGAATCGCCTTCTTGTTGGATTCGATGATCTCTTCATCGCCGGGTCGTCCCCGAGTGAATCGGGCGGTTATGAATGCGTCGATCTCTTCGAGTGAAAAACCGATGAGGTGCGCGACCGCGCCGATAGTGACCATGTTGGCAGCACGCGTGTTGCCAGTTGACTTGGCGAGTTCGTCCGCATCGATCCCGAAATACTGACCGCCTCCGGGTAGCTGAAATTCGCCGGAGTTGTAAATTGCTACACCGTTATCAGAAAGGTCTTCTTGGTGGTTGTTATACGCGTATTCGTCTAACGAAACTAGCACGTCAACCGAGTCACCCGAACTCAACACTGGAGAGGTAGAAATACGAACTTGCGATGAGGCGGGGCCTCCCATGATTTGCGACGGGAATGTAGAGAATGTCGAGACGTAATACCCAGCGTTTGCCGCCGCTCTAGCCATTGCGTCGGCTGAGGTAACTAGTCCCTGTCCGCCTTCACCGGCGAACCGAATTACGAAGTCCTGGCTATGATTGTCCGACATATTTCGTGAAAACTCACTCCCCATTTGCGCCAAACCGATGCGTCGTACGTCATAAATTTCGCATCAGATTCAAAGCGCGGCTATTCGGGCTCCTTTATCGTAATGATACCCCTTACCCATCTCACAAACGGTTTGCGTTTTCACTCAATAATCACCTGTCGTTTACAATCGCCTGCCAGAGTAGCCAAGACTAGAAATGAACATTCTTAAACCACGAGCGATGAAAACAGTCACGCGTTGGTCCGCTGGCGGAGTCGTGGCGCGCGCGAATGACGAAAATCGTATCGAGATCGCTCTGGTGGGCCGTCTGGGCGATAACCTTTGGGCCCTGCCAAAAGGGACGCCGGATTATGACGAGACGATCGAGGAAACCGCGATCCGTGAGGTGCAGGAAGAGACTGGCTTGGATGTCAAATTGCTCTCCTCCATCGACGAAACCCGATACTCATTCGTGCGGTCTAAGCACAGCCGGTTAATGAGTGAACGCGATAACCCACGCGCTAACGTCAAGGTCAACAAGACCGTCTATTGGTACCTCATGGAAGCATGTGGAGGTGGTTTCGAGCATCACGACCATGAGTACGACGTCGTCTGCTGGGTTGAACTCGACAAGGCCCTTAAACAGCTCACACACTATAGCGAAGCCAAAGTAGCCAGATCCGCAGCGCGCATCTTTCGCAAATTGAACACCTTTCAAGATGCGGTCCGTCTGAAAGGTCGATTGACCACGATCCGTTCGAAACGGATGTCAGACGCTTGGAACGACTACGTATGGCGAACGGATCCTGAACTATCCGAACTCGATGCCGCCGAACCGCTGGGCCTTGCCTATGTCGACTTCGAACGGTTCTACCGGGAAGATCTGAAGAAATCCAACCGAAAATCGTTCAAATTTGCCATCGAAGATCAAAACGGCGTACACATCGGAAACTGCATGTGCTACGACTACAACCGACGTCGGACACAAGCAGAATTCGGCATCATGATCGGTGATCCTGAGTATTGGGGTAAGGGCTACGGCTCGGACGCCACGAAAACCCTTCTGTCGCATATCTTCACCAACACCGACATTCGCCGGCTGTATCTCCACACCTTGTCGACGAACCGTCGCGCCCAGCGCTCATTCGAAAACGCGGGTTTCCGGAAATATGATCACATCTGGCGCGAAGGCAAGAGTTTTGTACAGATGGAGATACTGGCGCACGATTGGGCACGCGACAATGCGTGAAACGATCTCGCGGATATTATTCAGTCAACATTCCGCAACATCGCACAGCGAAGGAGCAAACACAAGATGCCGAAACTTCTACTGATCACTGGCGGAAGCCACCCCTACGATGAGACGACACCGGTGATGAATGAGTTCCTCGCCGAAGCCGGGCACGATGTCGATGTTTCCGAATCGGCAGCGGAACTCGAAGGCGACCTGTCGGGCTACGATGCCATTGTCCTAAATACCTTGCGCCAACCCGCGACCGACAACGACCTTTCCGAAGCCCAACGAAATGGATTGATGGGTTACGTGTGGACTGGCGGCGGACTAGTTTCCGTTCACATCTCTGCTGCCTCATGCCCGGATTGGTCCGAGATGAAGAAGATGACTGGCGGAGGCTGGATACTCGGCGAAAGCTGGCATCCGCCTTTCGGATGGTTCCAAGTCCATTTGAGCAACAACGCCCACCCGCTCGCCAAAGACATTTCGCCGTTCTGGACCTACGACGAGTGCTACTGCGGTCTCGACATACAACCTGACATCGACGTGTTCATGTACGGTGTCGTCGAGGACGAGTTGAAGCCGCTGGGATGGTCGTGCAAGTACGGTGAAGGCGATGTTGCAAATATCGCCCTTGGACATGCCGGATCCAGCCAACAGCACCCAGAGTTCCAGCAGCTGATCCTAAACAGCGTCGACTACGTCGTTTGAACTCCGTGCAACCTGATCAATCCTGCTTAGGTGCAGGATTGATCAGATCCATGCCGATCGTTTCCGGGACTACGCCGGCGAGTTCTTCGACCGTCCACCGACCTTCCTTATAGATGGAACGGTGCGACACAGGGTGGTTCATCAAGCTGACCCGATTGCCGGTGCAGTGGAAGATGTTGCCTGACACGCCTTCGGCCGCATCAGTGCAAAGCCAAACGACCATCGGAGCGACTTGATCCGGCTCTGACGTCAGGATGCCTTCGTCGGGCGGCGGGAACTGTCCAGCACGCATGGCACGAGTGCTTTCAGGAACGCTGTCGGTCATGCGCGTGCTCGCCCCCGGCGAGATGATGTTCGCGGTCACGTTGTATCGCGCAAGCTCTTTCGCGACCACACGCGTGAAACCAGCAATTGCATCCTTCGCGGCTCCGTAGTTCGACTGTCCGCCTTGCCCGTACAAGCCTGACACCGACGAGAACGTCACGATCCTGCCGCTCTTCTGCTCCCTGAATATCTCAGAAGCCGGTCTCACCACCGAGTACGTCCCCTTGAGGTGCACGGCAATCACATCGTCCCACTCGGCCTCGGTCATGTTGAAGATCATCCGATCACGCAAGATCCCCGCAGGAGTAATGACGATATCGAGACGTCCGAACTCATCAAGTGCCTGCTGAACGATATTTGCTCCACCCTCTGCCGTCGCGACAGAGTGATACGAAGCGGTAGCGCGACCGCCTAGTTCGCTGATCTCCTCAACCACCTGTGCCGCTGGCGTCGAGTCTTCGCCTTGACCGTCCAAGGCGGCTCCAACGTCATTCACAACTATGGACGCGCCTTCGCGCGCCAACAATTTTGCAACCCCACGCCCAATGCCGCGACCAGAGCCAGTAACAACCGCGACCTTGCCATCAAGTCTTTTACCGTTCCTCGATTTCATAACCGCTGGTGCGGCCGCACCCGAACCCGGATTTATCTGTGCAAATTCGCTGCCGCCGGTGATGCTCTGTGAACCTTGCAACAACACCTTGGGGGCCAGTCGATCGAGTTCGTCCAAATCCCAGTTACCGGATGGTTCCGATGTGTAGATAGTGTTAACGCGTCTCGGCAGCGACAGATGCGTTACATTGCCGCCATACACTAGGAAAACCTGCCCGTTGATCTGGGCTGCTCCGTCGGTCGCAAGATACGCCACGAACGGTGCCACGTCGCGCGGCTCCCAAGGAGCTTCATCAGGCTGAGGCAATGCGCCGCGCTCAACCATCATTTCCTGAATGTTTCCCGGAATCGACGCGATCATCCGCGTCTCCGCTCTCGGGGCGATGCTGTTCGCCGTAACGCCGTACTTGCCCAAGTCTTTTGCCAGCACTTTGGTAAAACCGGCGATCCCGCTCTTCGCAGCACCGTAGTTTGATTGGCCAATGGACCCTACGAGTCCCGAGCCAGACGAAAATGTGATGATCCGCCCACCGCGTTGCTGTCTGAAAATCGGCGCCGCATGTCGCACTACGGTGAAGGTGCCCTTAAGGTGGACCGAGATAACATCATCCCACTCCTCCTCGGTCATGTTGTAGAGCATCCGGTCGCGCAAAATCCCAGCGACGCTCACTACGATGTCTATGCCGCCGAACTCATCCTGTGCCGTTTCGATGATGCGTTGCCCACCGTCCCATGTCGTGACGGAATCGGTTGATGCAACTGCGTTGCCACCAGCCGCTACGATGCCATCTACAACCTCCTGGGCGATCGACGTTGATCCTCCGGTACCGTCCAACTCGGCCCCGATGTCATTGACAACCACATTGGCTCCATTGGCGGCCAACTCCTCGGCGACTCCTCTGCCGATGCCTCTTCCGGCACCAGTGACTACTGCGACTTTCCCCTCGAGTTGCAACTCAGCACTCCTATTCTGCGTTTCAATCGCCGCGCATTGTCAACGCGACTGTTGCTTTTCCCGGCGTGGTGACCACACCATCTGCATTCCGAAATTCAATATCCAGATCAACGAGCCCGATGCCGTCCTCGACCCGTTTTCCCGTGACAGTACCCGCGCAGGTGACTGCGCCGGCGTAGTCGATACCTCGATACGAGGTTTCCAGCTTCTTAACAGCGCCAATATCTCCGGTCCAATCGGCAAGCATCTGCGATAGCAAAGCGGTTTTTAGCGCGCCGTGGATGATGATGTCATCATGGCCCGCGCTGCGAGCATATTCAGTGTTGTAGTGGATCGGCGTGAAATCCTGCGACACCGAAGCGTACTGGACCAGTTGCCTAGGTGTCACGACTTGTGTAACGGCCTCTGGGCCGCCACCGATCTCAACATCTTCGAACATTACCTTCGTCATGCGGGTTCCCTCATCGAGCGGATCACACCTTCACAATTCGACTACACAGACCCAGCCGGTCGGCCATACGATATGCTGGTCGATTCTTGCGTGGCTACCAGCTCACCAGACGCGTCTGAATAGCTCACTTCCGTAATCTTGAAGAGCATAGGACCGAACCGACCGCTTTTCTCGAAGATTTCCTGCATCTTACGCACGACAGTAATTTTGTCTCCAGCGACAACCGGTCTTATGAATCTGAAGCGGCTGCCACCGTCCAAAACATCGTGGAACGGTTCAGGAAACGGTGGATCAAACGGTGCTGTGATGAACGACCGCAGGATAAGCGGATTCGCTTCGATCATCACACCACCATCCTTGAGATCAGGATCGTTCTCGACGGGCGGCAGTACGCCACGGATAGCAGCGTTGAAGCGCGCAATTTCGCGATGCGACACGCGATAGGTTATCGGCGGAGATTCCGCGCCGATGAAAGATCGCATCTCGTCTGTGATTACCGAACTCAATTTTCCTCTCATCTTCGCCGCTTGAAATTAGACGTTCAGCAACGTTGGCTCTGCCAAAGTGTAACTAACGAGAGCGGCGTCGCGAAGTTCGTCTGCGTCCAATCCGGTTACCTGACCGTGCCGCACGATTCACAGCCTCTTCACGCAACTCGCGCGCGCTCTTGGTACGCTCCTGTGCGTCGGGCTTTCCCCAAGCTCGATCGCGCACCAGCACCAACACGATGACTGAGGTGAGCATTGTCGCCGCAGGAACGTACAAGATGCCTATCCTCTGCGCGAATAGCATGATGAATCCCCACAACAGCACCGTGCCGACTATCAGGTTGAGCTTATGCCTACGTTCCGATTGACCATTCGGCGGAACAGACAGTATCGACCCGAGCGTAATCAATACCGGAATGACCGCAAATACAACACCAAGTATCCCGTTCGACTCTGCGATGCCTCCGCGTCGAGCGGTCTTGATACCTTCGGCGTTCGTTTCAATGATCTCGAACGACGGCCACAGTGTCAGGTATGCAAACGCCGCGATGCTCATCAACAACGCGAAGACCGCAAACACGAATGTACGGTCCGGCATTTTGGAAAACACGGAATGGAGCCTAAATCTTTTCGAGTCCGGCCATGCTCGCCATCAACATCTTCACGCCTTCTTTAGAAAACGCGACAGTCACTCTAACGTCATCCTTAATCGGTCGCGAATTGACGACAACACCCGTACCGAACTTGCCGTGCTTAACGCGCTGCCCTGCCCTCAACTGCAACTCAACCGGCATCTCATCCAATCCCCGCTCGGTGAATTTCTCGCGTTCCTCCCGCCGTCTCGACGGCGCGAATCTGTCGCGATCAACCGCGATCCCGAAGCTCGATGAGAACGCAACCGGAGGTGGCGCCGCACGGCCTGGCACGCGGGCGTATTCGACTTCCTTGACATGCTCTTTCGGTATCTCTTTCAAGAACTGCGAAGGAGTGTTCTGCCGCCGGTACAACGATGCTGACGTGTACAGCGACCATGTGACGTGTAATTTACGTTTCGCACGTGTCATACCCACGTACATCAATCGACGCTCTTCGCCGCACGCCGCTTCGTAGTCGTCCTGTGTCTGCACGTTGAGAGCCATTGCGTGCGGCAACACTCCCTCGTTGACCCCAGCAATGAACACAGTATCGAACTCCAAACCTTTCGCTTGGTGAAGAGTGATCAGTGTGATAGCACCGGCAGTTTCACTCGGTCTCATGACATTTGACTCGTCTGCACCCAATCCCTCATCCATCGAATCCACGTTGGCAAATAGCGATGTGTGCTCCAAAAGATCGGACAACGCCTGCCTCGGATCGTTGCCGTCCTCAGCACTCGAATACTTTTCTGCTAACGACTTCAACTCCTCGATGTTTTCGAGGCGTTCTGCCCTCGTCTCAGTATCCTTCTTGACCCAATCGATGTATCCGCTGCCCTTCAACGCGTAGTCCAGCAGATCGTGAGGATAGTGCTTCTCGGAATTGGCAATCAACGTGTTCACGAAATCCGCAAACGATCGCACTTTGTTGAGTGCCGCTCGTCCCAAACCAAGTTCATGCGAGGCCGTAGCATCCGACGACATCAACACCGCGTCAAGCAGCGAAACATTGTTGTAGAGGCTATATTCCTCAATCTTGCGAAGTGTCGCCGGGCCTATGCCACGCGGCGGAACATTGATGACGCGCCGAAGCGATGTTTCGTCAGATGGGTTCACAACAATACGCAGGAGCGCCAAAGCATCCTTGATCTCGCGCCGCTCATAGAATCTGACGCCGCCGATCAAACGGTACTGGACGCCGCGTCGGCTGCATTCGGTCTCGATTGCCCGAGATTGCGCGTTCGTGCGATACAGCACAGCGATATCGTCGAGGTTGCCGGAAATGCGAACGTTTTCGCCATTGTTTTTTTCATCGACTTTTGGCCTAACGCGGCGTTCAACCAGATCGAGGATCACGGACGCCTCATGATCCGGGTGTTCAGTGACCCCAATCTCTACTGGTTCGCCTTCCTCGTTATTCGTGAAAAGCACCCGGTCGAGCATCCTGTTGTTGTGCGCGATCAAGCCCGACGCGGCAGCAATGATCGTCTTCGTTGAGCGGTAAGATTCGCTCAGTTCGAACAGCTTGCATCCGTCCAAGACCTCGGTCAAACGCTCCATGTTCTCAGGCCGAGCGTTCCGCCATGAGTAAATTGATTGATCCGGATCGCCCACCACGCATATATTCCGATAGGCATCACCCAGCACCCGAACCAATTCGAACTGCAACGCGTTCGTGTCTTGGAACTCGTCGACCATGATGTGTTCGTACCGGCTCTGCATCGCGGTCCGGATGTGGTCATCCGTGACCAAAATCCGATACGGCTTCAACAGAAGGTCGTCAAAGTCGACCCCGTTCGACCTCTTCAACGCTGCCTCGTACTGCTCGTATATCTCGGCATGCAACTCGTGCCGGTAACCAGTGCCGATGCTTGCAAATTCCTCAGGCAGTTGATTGTTGTTCTTCGCTTTACCGATGTCCGCCAGCACCTCGCCGACCTTGGCTTCCACATCCATGTCTTCCAAAATCAACTTCATCAACCGCTCTTGATCATCACGGTCGTAAATCGTGAAGTCGCGACCTAAACCCGCCGCATCGTGATGGATACGCAAAAACCGCGCGCCGAATGAGTGAAATGTGCTCACGTTCGTCTCAGACGCGTCCGGCACGAAGCGATTCGCCAACGCGTCGCAACGCTGACGCAACTCCGCCGCCGCCTTGTTCGTGAACGTCACTCCCAACGCCCGCCACGGACGAACGCCAGTCGCCAATATGTACGCCATTCGGTGCGCCATGACACGCGTCTTCCCGCTACCTGGCCCGGCCACGATGATTAAGGGGCCGTCAATATACGAAGCCGCCGCACGTTGAGCCTCTGATAGACCTTCAAGCACGGCATCAGGGTTTGTAAGTAGAGTAGTCATTCGACGATCACACAAGTTGAGATTTTAACGCGTGTGTCATAACTAGTTTCGCATATTCCCGCGCATCCGTCATTCCCGCGCACCCACCCGTCACTCTCGCGCAGGCGAGAATCCACAAGTGTCGTCATCCCCGACGCGCCAAACCCTCGAAGTGAGTGAAACACGATACTGATCCCGGGGCGTTCTTCCATTCTTGCCACCCTCGGGATATCGCCTCCAACTCGGATCGCGTCGCAATGCCGTACTCGATCGCCTTGACCGCGATATCCGATTCCAAAATCCGTTGCGACCACTGATCACCCCACCATGTCTTCCCGCTCTCCTCGTAGAACGTCCAAGTACTCGTGGTGATCTGAATATCCGTCAGTTCGCCAGTCACTTCCATCCATTCGAGCATGTGACGACCAGCGTGCGGATTTCCACCACTGCGAATCGCGACTGCGTCGTAAACACGCCTGAAATCGTCAAGCGCTCTCGAATCCGGAAAAGCGGCGAAGGTCCCCCAATCGACTTCTCTGATACCGACCAATCCGCCCCGTTTAGCGAGCCGCGTCGCCGCTTTCAGCGCACCGATCGGATCCGCTAGATGCTGCAATATCTGGTGCGCGTAGACCACATCGAACTGATCGCGCTCAAGTTCGGTCTCGTATATGTCGTCGACGCTAAACTCCAAATTCGTAGCATCTGTCTCTTTCAATCGCAGATCCCATTCTTCTTGCAACCCTTCGGAGATATCGATACCGAGAACAGAACCATTACTACCCACAGCATCGGCCAACCCAACGGTTATCGTCCCAGGTCCGCAACCGAAATCGAGCAATCTCATCCCCGGCTCGATATACGGCAGTAAAAACGCAGCCGCGTCTTCCGCTGTCCTAGCAGAGTGCGCCGACAAAACAGAGCGATGGTGCCCATGTAGATACGTTTCGCGCGGCGAGGATATGAAGAGCCTCCAGTCGCGCGCGCTTTTCAGCGAGTCGCTGGCAGAGCGACCAGATCCAATATCGGATCAATCATCGATCGTTCAGACAGCAACTGGCTGACTCGTGACAGTTTCTCAGGGTGTGAAAAATCCTCAGGAGCCAGCGCATCAAGAGCATCCATTGTCGCGTTCGTGTCGCCATCTACCACAATCAACGGAATTCGCTTTGTGCGGGCTTCATAGAACACGTAATCAATCGGTTTTTCACCACCTGTAAGCACCATCGCGCGGGTGGTTTCGCTCTGAAGTGCGGAAATCTGAACGTCTGGGCGTCCAGCCCGAACCACCACACAAGTGTTGTCCTGTGACCGGAAATAGAACGGACCCCAATCGAGCACCAGACCACCGATCAATACGTTGTCGACCAATTCCGAAGTCGTATTCACATCGAAAGCCAACTGCCCCTTGAGATGATCCATAAGGGAGTCGACAGTATTCGCCGCCAAACGCCGATCCTCAGGCAACCATCCCAAACAAGGCACTCCGTCATCATTCAGTGCCGCCACGGCTCTGTCGGCGTAAACATCTCGGTAGCGCGGCACTTTGTTGAAAACCACACCCGAAAGCCGTTCGCCGTAATCGGCCGCGGCTGATTTCACATCCTCATCAAGGCCAGCCAAGAGGATCACATTCGCGTCCAGCTTCTCTGCGAGGTCGATGTCAGACGACGGATCGCCAGAGGATCCTTCGATGACAGAAACGGATGAGACTGAAGGATCAATGGCTTCCACTGCTACCGTCTGGACCCCTTCGTCGTTGGTGAAAAGATCGCCCGTGTCCGCCGTGGAAATGACGGAAACATCATCGTGCCTCAATCGCGAAATGATGGCGGCGGCGAGTGCAGATTTGCCTTTGGACGCGCTGATTGACGAGATGATGATCGACGGCATGTATGGCACTCAGGCGAGGTTGTATGAGCCACGGATCGTGCGGCTCGTCTGCGATATGGATTATACCAGTGACGTCGAAGATAAAATAAGGTTTACACCCCTTGCCGAGGTAGCTCAGCTGGTAGAGCAATGGACTGAAAATCCATGTGTCGGCGGTTCGAGTCCGCCCCTCGGCACCACTCTTCTAGAACTTTCTTCAGTTGAGTGTGCAACATCCAAGTTCTTGAAATCTCAGGACCCATTCGCGCTGGTGCCGAAGGTGGGAGTCGAACCCACACGGGCTAAAGCCCAAAGGTTTTTGAGACCTTCGCGTCTACCATTCCGCCACTTCGGCACTCGACTCCCCTAATTCTAATCCGCGCAACGTAACCAGACAGTTGTGACACGCTCGCCGAATTTCCACTCGCCCTTCGCGGATAATTCAATCTCATGGCGACATCAGACAACCAGAACCCTGCAGATCACTCCACCAACCAGCCGTTCCTCGAAATCGACCGCCCAATCATCTTCCTCGATGTTCAGACGACCGGGCCCGACAGCCGGACGGCAAGGATCGTACGCCTTGCGACCCTTCGAATCGAGCCTGATGGCGAGGAGCGATTCCGCTCCCAATTGATCAACCCCATGGCACCGATTTCCCCCGGAGCCACCGATTTCCATGGCATCACAGACGAAGATGTTGCCGATTGCAAACCCTTCGGCGCATACGCAAAAGCCCTCTACGAATACCTCGATGGATGCGATCTGGCAGGCTTTGGCATACGAAGGTTTCACCTGAAAGTCCTAAAACAGGAATTCGAGTTTGCCGGCATCGATTTCCATCTTTCCAATCGCACGATAGTCGACGCGATGGAGGTCTTCCACAGACTTGAGCCTAGAGATTTCGACTCGGCCCACCGACGATTCGTTGGTGGCGAGTTCAACCGTTTGAGTTCTGACGATGCCACAGTGAATGCCGTCCGAGCAATCATAGCCGGACAGATAAATCAGCATCCCGAGTTACCGCCAGAACCCGCTCGGTTGGAGGAGTGGGCAACCGGTACTTCTGCGGAGCAACACATCGACGACCAAGGCAGGTTCACGCTGTCAGACGACGGCGACCCCATCATCAATTTCGGTCGCTACCGCGGCTTCACCCTCTACGACATGAGCGAAAACCACGCGGATTATCTGCGCTGGATCGCTGGCGACGAGTCGTTCACTCCGAAACAACGCCAAATCGCCGCTGACGCAGCAGAGGGCATAATGCCCGATTTCGAATGACCTAAATGGTTCCCACGCTCGCGGGGAGATGTCCCGCCAAGGACAAAGGTGGCACTCAAGCACACGTCATTCCGGCGAAAGCCGGAATCCAGAGGGGAAGGGAGGGCGGGCGAAGAAGAAGGATGGAGCGGAAGACGGGGTTCGAACCCGCGGCCTTCTCCTTGGCAAGGAGATGCTCTACCACTGAGCTACTTCCGCTCGTTAGTTAATGATTATGCATTATGAAGCCGGATCGTGCATCTCGTCAAGACTCGGCGAAATGGCATCTGTCAAGGCCCTCAGTCCGACATCTTGACCAGCAGCTTGCCGAAGTTGGCACCGTTCATCAATCCGATGAAAGCGCGCGGCGCCTCCTCGAAACCATCCATGATGTCTTCGCGGTATTTCAACGATCCGTCTCGCACCCAAGCGGCAAGCCTCGCACGCGCCACCTCGTGGTCTTGCTCGAAGTTGAACACCAAGAAGCCCTCGATACGCGCCTGTTTCGTGATCAGGGTCCAAAGGTTGCGCGGGACCATCTCGGGTTCTTCAAGGTTGTATTGGGATATCTGCCCACAAATGATCACTCGACCACGCAGTGCCAAGTTTTCAATCGCCGCATCGGTTACTGTCCCGCCCACATTGTCGAAATAGATGTCGATGCCGTCCGGCGCGAGTTCGGCAATGCGCGCAAACACGTCTTCCGTCTTGTAATTGACGCAGGCATCGAACCCGAGCTCGTCGGTGCAGTATTCCGCCTTCTGATCCGAACCAACAGTGCCGATGACACGGCATCCGTTCATCTTGGCGATTTGACCAACAACGGCCCCGACCGCACCTGATGCGGCAGAAACGAGCACCGTCTCACCCGGCCTTGGTCGTCCGACCGCCAGCAATCCGTGATACGCAGTCAGCCCCGGCATTCCTATAACACCGAGCGCGGTAGATATCGGCGCGATGGAGGGATCGACCTTCCTCGCCATATGTGCTGGCACTACCGTGTACTCCTGCCATCCGATCTGACACGCAACGATATCGCCGACCGCGACATCGTCCGATTGCGATGCGATCACGCGTCCGACTCCTTCACCTACGATCACATCGCCAATGCCGACTGGAACTGCGTATGAACGTCGATCGCGCAGTCGCCCGCGCATGTACGGATCGAGCGAGAGATAGAGAGTCCGAACCAGTATCTCGCCATGTTGCGGGTCATCGACCTCCGCCTCAACGATCGCAAAATCGCTCTCCTCCGGATAACCGACGGGTCGATTCGCTAAAGTCCAACGGCGGTTTACTAGTTCAGGCATGTCGTGGGTTCAGGCTCCTGCGCGTGCAGTGTTCGAGTGTTACGTACAGACTATTCTTCGGATTCGAAGGCTTCGTCAGCGGTCTGTTCGCCTCTAGCCCGGGCGCTGCGTGATGCCCAAAAGTAAAACGGCGCGGCTAGAGCGAAAAATACGACCAACGCGGCCACACCCGGTGCCCATCCCTCTACGCCAGAGCCGTCTAATTGATTATCAAGCCACGTCTTGATACCAGCACCCGCAAGCGCCGCAATCGTAACGCCAACGATGATAAATACCCACTCGACGAGTTCATTGGGAAGGTGTAATTTGTTCATGCGCGTTTGCGTCTCCTGTCGAATGAATCCCATAATAATGCACCGACCAACTCGCCCCTGAAACCGCGTTCTGTGGAACATGTCCTCTCGAGGTTGTATACTGCGCACAGCGTCCAGATAACCGCCCATGATTCTGAGCATGACGACCGCGCCAACTGCTACAACTTCGACTGACGGAACCGATCGACGACAGTCCCAAGATGCGGTCTTGCGTGTCGACGATTTGCACGTCTACTACGAAACAGCGGCGGGCGATGTCAAAGCTGTAAACGGTGTCACGTTCGATCTGCAACCGGGTGAGCGCCTTGCATTAGTGGGTGAATCCGGCAGCGGAAAGAGCACTATGGCCACTGCGCTCATGCGCATGACCAGCCCACCCGGCAAAATCGTGTCTGGCAGCATCCAATTGGGCGGCCGCGATCTGCTGCAACTCAACGAAGCCGAGATGAGACGCGCCAGACTCGCCGAGATTGCCCTCGTGCCCCAAGGCGCAATGAACTCGCTCAACCCAGTTATCCGGATCGAAAAACAAATCATCGATGGCATCTTAGACCACGTAATCGAAGAAGCTCCTGGAACAACCCGTAGATCCGACGAATCTTCATTCTCCCGCGCCGATGATTTCGGCGCCCTCGCAAGAACGCCGACACGTTCCGAGCTGCGCGAAAAGGTCGCCGATCTTCTGACCAACGTCGGTTTATCGCCATCCGTCGCCCGCATGTATCCCCACGAACTCAGCGGCGGTATGAAGCAACGAGCCGTCTTGGCAATCGCGACTTGCCTATCACCAAAAGTGATCGTCGCCGATGAGCCAACGAGTGCTCTCGATGTCGTTGTCCAACGCCAAATAATGCAAACGCTCGGCAGGCTGCAATCCGGTATCGATGCCGCTGTGATACTAGTCGGCCATGACATGGGCCTAGTAGCGCAATTCGCAGACACCATCGGCGTCATGTACGCTGGACGATTGGTCGAACTTGGACCGGTTAATCAGATCTTCGAAGACCCACAACACCCATACACCAAACTCCTTATTGATAGCCTGCCGTCGTTTAGCCAGAAGAAAGAGTTCATCGGTATCCCCGGCATGCCACCGCGTCTGCTGAACCTCCCTTCCGGATGCACTTTCTATCCACGCTGCCCCTCGGCAATGGATGTGTGCCAAAACACTGATCCATTGAACATCGAAGTAAGACCAAACTGGCGCACCGAGTGCCACTTGCATACTGAAGCGGTGTCGAATGGCTAATCTGCTCGAACTCGATAACGTATCCAAGATCTTCGGCGGCGGATTCTTCAACCGTTCGAACGTCACGGTAGCTGTGCAAGATGTTTCGCTGGCTATCCCTGAAGATCGACCGACGATAACCGCGATCGCCGGTGAGAGCGGAAGTGGCAAGACAACGCTCGCAAGGTTGCTTTTGGGTGTGATCCCTCCGACTTCCGGTCAAGTCCGGTACCAAGGTGAAGATGTTCAGAGAATGCGCTCGCGCGACTGGCTGAACTTCCGTCGCGAGGTGCAACCTATCTTCCAGGACCCGTTCGAGGCTTACAACCCCTTCTACACCGTCGATCACGTCCTGCACCGCCCTATCCGCAACTTCAAACTCGCCCTGAACGCGCAAGAGCGAGACCAACGCATAGAGGAATCTCTCCGCATGGTCGGTTTGCAACCGGACGAAACGTTAGGACGTTACCCCCATCAGTTAAGCGGCGGTCAACGGCAACGCGTCATGGTCGCCCGCGCACTTCTTCTGCGCCCGCGCATCATCCTAGCCGACGAACCCGTATCGATGGTCGATGCATCACTCCGAGCCACCATCCTGCGAAGCATCCGAGACCTCAATCGCGACTTTGGCATATCGGTTATCTACATTACGCACGACCTCACAACTGCCTATCAAATGTGCGACAACATCATCGTGATGTACCGCGGTGTCGTGGCGGAAGCGGGCAGCGTCGAAGAGGTCATCCAGAACCCGAAGCATCCCTACACCCAGTTACTTATCGACTCTGTGCCGCAGCCGGATCCCAAAGCCGCTTGGGGCGAAGAGGACGATGAATCGGTAGACCGGGTTGATGAGAGTTCAATCGTCACCGATCAATGCAAGTTCGCACCGCGATGCAAATACGTAATGGCGGAATGCACCGATTCGGCACCCCCCTTGCGCAGCATCGGGCCAAACCAGTTGGCCAGCTGCTTCCTCTATACCGACCGACCAGAGGTAGAAGACCCGGACATCGGACAGTCGTTCGAGTACCCGGTGATTGAAACCGCAGAAGTCACGAACTAATCATCTTTTACGAGGTTATTTTGCGACTTCCTCAATCTCCACGGATTGATTCACTGCGATATCTTCACTGATCTGTACGACGCCGCTTGGCCAAATCACCTCGATTTTCTCGACCTTCGCGGCTTTACCCAGTCCGAAATGCAAATCAATACAGTTCATGCTCAAGAACGACGAGCTACCCAGAACATCTTGAACTTGCGTCGTTAACTCTCCCGAACCCTCTACGTCGGCAGTCACTTTGACGCGAGCTCCGATACCGTCAGCGTTGCTACCCGTACCGTCGATGCTCTGACGGCCAGTCAGTTTCACCGACAACCAGTTTCCTTCACTAGCATTGCTCATCCACAAGAACAACGGACCACGGAAAAAGTCGATCGTTTTGTCGGAGATGAATACCGGTCCGTTACTGTTCGTTCCCAACAGATCGACCGTTCCATCGCCATTCAAGTCGCACTTAGCCAACCCTTTGCCGTTTTCGTGGTACCGACGGTCCAACCGTTGACGTTCAGGATCGAACTCCGGGTTGTCCGGGTCGACAACCTCGTAGTTGACCCCTTGAATATCGAGCAACTGCGCCTCGACAGTTATGTCTTCGAACTGCCCCGCGCCGTCACCCCGCAACATGCGTCCTGAACCTGTGTACTTGAAGCCATTCGGACCTTCTCCTCTGCCGCCCATTGCGCCGAGCCAATAAAGGTCCTGGTCACCATCATTCTCGTAGTCGAAAAACGCCGTGCCGAAGCCGAAATCGTATGCAGCCAATCCAACCGGCTGTTCCACATCGTTCCAAACCTTCAGGATATTGGATTGATCCAGTGATTCTGGAGGAAATGCTTGGCTCGTGGCAACGTCGGTCTGCGGCGCAACATTCTTGAAATCGCCGATCATGCCCACCTCACCGTCTTCCATAACACCGTCATTTCGTAGCAGGAAGTGGTAACACGTACCCCATCCTTGAGCGTGGCTATAGGCGCAATCGCCTGAAGGCACCGGAGGCACGTCGTAGAGCAAGAAGTGATACCCGATGTTCGTAATGAAAATATCCAAGTCCTCGTCCGAGTCATAGTCCCCCAACGCGAACCCCATCCAAGCACCTACGGCATCAACACCCATCTGCTCCTCTATCGAAGCGAATCTCACCTCATCCCCATCCGTGTCGTTGCGATAGACCTTTAGCGTATCCCCATCATCCGCCAACCAAAGATCCAAATCCCCATCCGAATCGTGATCGAAGAACAGCGAGGCCAAAGTCTGCCCCGTCGGATCTCCTATCCGATTCCCATTCGCATCCTTTAACGACGCATCATATCCCCTAACCATTTTCCCCGTATCCGGATCCTCCCACTCCATCGGCTCGCCATCCGGGTTCAACATCTTGATCGGCGGACTGATCAACCCTGCAGATTCAGTCACATCACTGAATGTCAGATCACGGTTGTTGATATAGAGCCGGTTGTAGTGCCCATGGTGGCGAGGATCGTCGAACCGGATGAAATCCTGATCCAGACGGTTGCCGACAAACACGTCTGTCCAACCATCGTTATTCACGTCACCACATGCGATTGTGATCGCTGACTGCACATTGACGTCATCGCCGAAAGCGGATTCCGTAACATCTTCGAATCGCTCACCCTCAACGTTCCTTAGCAAACGATCCTTGATCGCGTTCGTCAGAGCCTCGTTGCCAACCGCGGACCGGTAATCAAGTTCATCACCAATCAACCCGTAACCTGCCACGTAGAGGTCTTGATACCCATCATTATCGAAATCACAAGCCGCGACCGCCGTGCTGTTCGAGAGCGCCAAATCTGCTCCTAGTTCTTCACCCACCTCTGTGAACTCATTGTTCTTATCGTTGCGAAACAACAGATTAGGTCCGCCGGGCGATTCTGGAAATTCCGAATCTGAATTCGCCTGCGTGACATAGAAATCCATGTCGCCGTCACGGTCGAAGTCGAAGAACGCCGAACCAGGATGCCAGTTGTTCACGAACGCGTTCTTGCCGAGAGCCTCGCGGGCAATGTTGGTGAACGGCATAACTGGCTCCATACCCGGGACTATCACGGGCCGGAGGGACGGCGTCGCCGTCAGAACTGGAGTCGGACTCTGCGGTATTGTCGTCGGCAACACCTGTCTCATTACCGTTGGTGGGACAGTAGTCGGTTGCGGGACAGCAGTAGGTATCTGGACGACCGATCGGTCCGGTTCTTCAGACCCTTGAAAGACCAAGAAGAAGATTATCGCCAAACACAAGACGACTGCCACAGACAAGAAGGCCGCTGCCAAAGACAACGCGAATATTGATTGCCGGATCGACATAATTTCAGAATCTCAATCTAAAACAATAAAGCGGGTTGCGGTAATTGCCCGCAACCCGCTCTTTGGAATCACCACGACTTGCGTGTCGTGCTTTCGTCCTTCGTTACTCCGTCGGCTCGAGATTCATCGTGATCAGGTACCAACCCGTCCATGGCGGATACGGAGCCGCATACGGGTCCTCAACGCCCGGCCAACCGGTCCAGTATCGAGTATTGT
This sequence comes from Dehalococcoidia bacterium, assembly GCA_965220515.1. Taxonomy (GTDB): domain Bacteria; phylum Chloroflexota; class Dehalococcoidia; order Lucifugimonadales; family Lucifugimonadaceae; genus Bin127. The sequence continues at coordinate 2,643,545 of OZ244831.1, read as the reverse complement.
GCACGATCACGTGTAGCTCTTCGGCGATGTGAATCACTGGCAAATCGCGCAGATACAGTTCGAACGCCTGCCGCGTCAACTCTACGTATCGCGGGTCATCTGGCGAGTGGAGCATACCCTCCATCTCATCCAAAATCGCGTCCATCTCCGGATTCTCGTACCGGCCTCCCTGTACTGCCCCAGCGTAACGTTCGCCCGGTGGTGCTGAGTTCTTCGAATGGTAAGACTTGAACGTCGTGTACGGTTCCGTGATCGATCCACACTGCACCCAAACGACCTCAGTCTCGCCCAGTCGCAGCCGGTCGCCAATCGTCGCCGGCTCTCCTTGCTTGAACACAGCATCAAAGCCGCCTGCCTGCAGCTGTTTCTCTAGGAACGGACCTTGCGGTCGAAGCCAAGACGGGATTTCCAATGTGATCTCTACACGCTCGCCGTCTTTGGTCCAGAACCCTGCCGAATCTTTCGAATAACCCGAATCCGTCATCCGCTCTTCAACTTTTGCTGGGTCAGGATCGTTCGGATTGTATTTGTCGATGATGTCTTGCACCAACGGCAAGTACTGCTTTACGCCGTAGGAAGATATGGGGACCACCACCGGCGGCACTCCACCTTCATAAGCCAAGTTGGCGATTTCATTGCGGTCGATCGCGTGGTTGATCGCCCATCGAACATTGACGTCGCTGAAGTGCTTCTTCTGGTTGTTCAGTATCAACACGAAGTTACATCCGTCCGCAGCACCCCAGACGGGCCCTTCAAAGTTCCACGATCGGAGTGCGTCGTTGAATCCTTTGGCCGCTTCAAACGTACCCTTCAACAACGGCACACCTGCATCGGTCTGGTTGTTTATGTAGAGCTGACCAGCGATGTCATCGTTCGCAATCGGGATGTACTTCAGTCGTTCCACTTTCGGCAAGTCGTGGAAACCGATCTCGGCGCCCCACCAATCGTCTCTGCGGTCGTACAACTGAACCTCAGGGGTTGACAAAACCAATTTGAATGCACCTGTTCCCAGAGGCCAACTCTTCGCGGGATCATAGTTGCTGAACGTCAGAGGGTCTTCGTTTTCCCAGACGTGCTTCGGCACGATCACGACATGGTTCTCATGACCGAAACCGAACTGCTCCTGGAAGAAACGAGGGTCAGGACGCGTCAGCTTCATTGTGAAGTTGTAGTCGTCGTGGACGGTCACACTCTCGATCTTGTCCGCGAACAGCGTGGATCGGTTCATGTCTGGAGCGTTGGCGATCACCATATCGACGGTGAACTTAAAGTCGTGCGCGGTGAATGGGACGCCATCCGACCATTTCGCCCCCTCTCGAACCTTGACGTCGATCTCGTCGAGTGTGTCGTTGTACTCAAAGGATTCACCGAGCCACGGGACAATACTCCCGTCATTCAGGTTCGTGTAAAACAGGTGCTCGATCAGACCCTTTTCCGACGCGTGACGGGCATGAGAATTACCCGGCAACCACCAGTTAAAGTCCTCAACGTTGTCATGTTGCGTCCGATATGACCCGCTCCAGTGGGTAAATACCACTGTCCGGTTGCGCGGCACATCCTTCAGCGCACCAGGATCTGGGGTCGGAGTGACTTCCTTCTCGACGATGACCTGCTTCTCAACCTCCACCGTCTGCACCACAGTCTCACCCTGAACCACGACCTCCTTCTCAACCTCCACCGTCACCGGCACCTCAACCGCAACTTCCTCCTTGACCACCACCGTCTGGACCACCGTTTCGGTGCCTCCACAGGCTCCGATGGCGACTAAAGCGACAAGCGCAACGACACTAGGCACAAGCGTCGATAGCATCCATTTCTTTGGCAACTTCATGGTTCAGATCCCTCTAGTACCGTTTAGACAGCTTCGTAAAGATTAACGGAAACCCAATTGGTAGTCAATCTTCGGATTTCGTCATATCTCCGTCATACTGTTACGCATTCCAGAATTGTGCGTTGTCACATTCGCAGTCGCAGCAATGGTCTTTGTCAGGCAAGTTTTCGGACAGTACAAGCAAAACGGGCTGCGGCCAAATGACCGCAGCCCGTTCGATTCTCGCGTCGGCGATGTATTCGCCGTCTCAGAACCTGACTAGTTTCCAGTCGGCTTCAAGTTCAACGTGATCTGGTACCAGCCGTTCCACGGCGGGTACGGTGCAACGTACGGATCCTCAACACCCGGCCAACCGGTCCACCAGTGAGTGTTGTGAACGATCACGTGCAACTCTTCCGCTATGTGAATGACTGGCATGTCACGCAAGAACAGCTCCATAGCGCCTCGTGCCAATTCGACGTAACGCGGGTCGTCAGGCGAGTGAAGCATCGCTTCCATCTCGTCCAAGATCGCGTCCATCTCCGGGTTCTCGTAGCGTCCGCCTTGGACCGCACCCTTGTAGTTCTCGCCAGGAGGCGCCGAGTTCTTGGAGTGGTACGACTTGAACGTGTCGTACGGCTCGTTGATGGATCCGCACTGGACCCAAACGACTTCGGTCTCACCCATCCGGAGACGGTCACCGATCGTCGCCGGCTCGCCTTGCTTAAAGACTGCGTCAAAACCGCCTTCTTGCAACTGCTTCTCGAGGAACGGACCTTGCGGTCTCATCCATGATGGAATCTCGAGCGTGATCTCTACGCGTTCGCCATCTTTGGTCCAGAATCCTTCCGAGTCTTTTGAATACCCGGCGGTCGTCATCCGCTCGTCAACCTTCTCAAGGCTGTGGTTGCCAGCATCGTATTTGTCGAGAATGTCCTGCATCAACGGCAGATACTGCTTCACACCGTAGGACGAGATCGGAACTACTACTGCCGGAACACCGCCCTCGTAAGCCAGCCCCGTGATTTCGTCACGGTTGATGGCGTGGTTGATAGCCCAGCGAACATCGACGCTAGAGAAGTGCGTCTTCTGGTTGTTCAGAATCAGCACGAAGTTACAGCCGTCCGGGGCGCCCCATACCGGCCCTTCAAAGTTCCAAGACCGCAGAGCGTCGTTGAACCCCTTGGCGGCCTCGAAAGTACCTTTCAACAGCGGCGGGCCAGCATCAAGCTGGTTGTTGATGTAAAGCTGGCCTGCGATGTCGTCGTTCGCAACCGGAATGTACTGGATGCGCTCAACCATCGGAGCGTCGTGGAATCCGGTCTCGGACGCCCACCAGTCGTCACGCCGGTCGTAGATCTGAACTTCCGGAGTCGACAATGCCAACCTGTAAGCACCAGTTCCCAGCGGCCAACCCTTCTCAGGGTCATAGTTGTTGAACGTCAACGGGTCCTCGTTCTCCCAGACGTGCTTCGCCACGATCGGTGTGTGGTTTTCCCAACCGAAACCGAACTGCACTTGGAAGAAGCGCGGGTCCGGTCGCGAAAGGTGGATCGTCATGTTGTAGTCGTCATGAACGACCACTTCCGAAATCATGTCGTTCCAGTGCGTGGAACGGTTCAGGTCTGGTGCGTTGTTACGGACCATGTCGATCGTGAATTTGACGTCGTGAGCCGTGAAATCAACTCCGTCCGACCACTTCGCTCCCTCGCGGATCTTCACATCGATCGCGTCAAGCGAGTCGTTGTATTCAAACGACTCTCCCAGCCACGGGATGATGTTTCCTTCATTCAAGTTCGTGTAGAAGAGGAACTCGATCAAACCCTTCTCAGATGCGTGGCGGGCGTGAGAGTTGCCAGGCAACCACCAGTTGAAGTTCTCTACGTTGTCGTGCTGCGTCCGATAGGAGTCGCTCCAGTGCGTAATCACGAGCGTCCGGTTACGCGGAACATCTTTCAACGCGCCAGGGTCCGGAGTCGGGGTGACTTCCTTCTCGACCACTACCTGTTTCTCGACCTCGACCGTCTGCACTACCGTCTCGCCTTGAACGATGACTTCTTTCTCGACCTCAACGGTTACGGGTACCTCAACCGCCACCTCTTCTTTGACGACAACCGTCTGGACCACCGTCTCGGTGCCTCCGCATGCCGCCAAAGCCGTTAAGGCGATCATCGACGCGGCCGCTAACAGCACGGCTAACGGGCTCAACCTCTTCAATCGCATGATCTAATTGACCTCCTGACGACGCCTTTTACGGCTTCGTCTGTCTGGACATCTTTGTATTACGAATTTCGTCACGCCTTTGCGAGCATAGCGAATCCGCCACGCTTAGAAAGTTTCCAAGCGACGCGCTAACGTTATCCAATATCTGCTAATTTGTCAACAACGGTTTGGGCAGAAAGAATCTTGACTATTCTCGGCAATCCGTTTAAGTTAACGTCAGCATTTACGAAAAGCCTAGAAAGCTCACATCTGCTTAGGAAGCACGACCGCAAACTGGCGCACCATGAATCCCGCATACATCGTCCGAAGATTCGCCCTTTTTGTGCTCACCGTCGCGGTTGTCGTCACCGTCATATTCCTACTCACTCGCTTGGCTCCTGGAGACCCCATCGAGGCCAAAGCTCTTGCTCTCGAGGCGCAAGCCGGAAACACCGGTGGAGACATCGGTCCCATCGTCGAGGCTTACCGCGAAAAATTCCAACTCGACGGGCCGTTGCACATACAGTACGTGACGTATCTCACCAACCTGTTAAAGGGTGACTTGGGATACTCCATGACGAACTATCCGGCTACAGTGGTTGACAAGATAGCCGCCGCTATGCCGTGGACTATCGGCATCGCATTAGTGACCACCGTCCTGGCTATGCTATTCGGTTCACTGGTCGGTGCATTGATCGCGTGGCGAAGGTCGTTTGTGCTCGTGCAAGCCACTCTCCCTGTCTTGATGGTCACCGCCGCAGTACCCTTTTTCCTATTCGGATTGGTGCTCCAGTTCTTCTTGGGTGTGCATTGGAAAGTCCTCCCCACGGCTTTCGGCGTCGATCCAGGTTTCTTAGTCGGCTGGAACATCGAGACGGTCTGGCAATTGACCAAACACGCTCTCCTTCCCGCAACCGCAGTTATCGTGGCCAGTACCGGATTATGGGGACTCGGAATGCGCGCCATGATGGTCACAACCGCTGGTGAAGACTACATGTTGCTTGCCGATGCCAAAGGCTTAAAGGAACGGCGGATCTTCCTCGTTTACGCGATCCGTAATGTCCTTTTGCCTCAAACCACCAGCTTTGCCCTCTCTCTTGCCAGTGTCGTTGGCGGGCTTCTGCTGGTCGAAATCGTCTTCAACTACCCCGGGATAGGTCTGCTGCTTAGGAACGCTATCGGCGAGAGCGACTACTTCATGATTCAAGGCGTGACTCTCATCACCACCTTCGCCGTGGCATTGGCTCTATTTGTCATGGACCTGATTTACCCCCTGATCGATCCTAGGATTTCATACAGCCGATCATGACCGTAGGCCCGACAACCCAACCTGCCCCCGGCGCAACAGGCGATAGCACGTCAGTCGCATCTGGTGCTGGTTTCGCAACCCGTACCTATGGTTTCTTCCGAAACAACATGAAGATCACGATCGGCCTGGCCCTAGTCTTGATCGTCGTCGCTTTCGGTTACCTCGGTCCTTTGTTCGTTGATCTCGAAAAGGCCGAAGTCGGCTCGGTACTCCCTCCGGGCCAAGCACCGTCGGCAGAAAACTGGCTAGGAGTTGATGCGCAAGGGCGCGACATGCTCGCATGGCTCATCGATGCCACGCCCGACTCGCTAAGAGTCGGCGTTATGGCTGGTGCACTTGGCGTCGTAATCGGCGCTTCGGTCGGATTCATCGCCGGCTACTACGGCGGGTGGATAGACACGGTTCTGCGAACAGTCACCGACATTGCGATGGCAATCCCCGGACTGCTCGTGTTGATCGTCTTGGCTAGCCTTAGGCAGGAGGGTATGACGCTAGAACTGATGGCGGTTTTGATCGCGTTGTTCTCATGGATGGGCGCAGCCCGTGTCATCCGAGCCCAAGTATTGTCCATGAGGGAGCGTCAATACGTCGAGATCGCCAGAATGTCCGGTGAAAAGGGCATCTACATCGTCTTCTTTGAACTTATGCCCAACTTGATGCCATTCCTTCTCGCTGCTTTCGTAGGATCGCTCATCGGCGCGATCTTGGCGGCGGTCGGACTAGAGTTCCTAGGACTCGGCGCCACGAACATCTCCACGCTTGGAAACATCCTCTATTGGCAGAACTTCTACAACGCCGTCATCCGAGGCATGTGGTGGTGGTGGGGCTCACCCATCGTTATCTTCATAATCCTCTTCGCAGGTTTATTCATCGCATCCATCGGACTCGACGAATGGGCGAACCCGAGACTCAAGGAACGCTCCTAGTCCATAGGAGCTTCGATTGAAGATCACCGACATTCGTCTCTCGGTATTTCAACTGCCGACTCAGACGCCGTTCTTCAATCTCGAACTGGAACCTCTCGGCGACCGCAACGTTTGGCGATCGGTTCCGACTCGACCGCATCCGACCGAGTACCACGTCCTTCATGTCGACACCGACGAAGGGATCGAAGGCGTTTGCACTGTAGGCGACGCGCGCTACACGACCATGAGGTCAATCGATCTTGAACATCTTCGGCACTTGGCAGTCGGCGAAGACCCGTTTAACCGAAAGCGTCTCGAATCGAAAATGCGCACCGCGACGCGCCACATCTTCACCATGCCCGGTTGGTACGGCGCGTTCGACAACTGCCTCTGGGACATCGCTGGCAAGGCTGAAAACAAACCCGTCTACCAACTCATCGGCGCTACTCGCGACGCCGCACCCGCCTACTACAACTATCGCGGTGGCGGTACTCTCGAAGCTGCTATCGAGGACTGCCAATACGCACTTTCCATTGGATTCACTGCTGTCAAAGACCACCTCTCGTGGCCTGTTGCGAAAAACGTCTACTGGTTTGGAGAAATCAGACGCGCCTGTGGAGACGACATCGACATCATGCACGACGCGGCGGGCGCCCGTTATGACTTAGAAGATGCCATAAAAGCAGGCAAAGCACTAGAAAACCATGGATATCGTTGGTTTGAAGAGGCGATTCCTGATCGTGATTTCAACGGTTTGCGAACTCTCTGCGATGAACTCGATATCCCGGTCATGGCTCTCGAAACCTTGATGCATGAGCCTGAGATATCCAAGATATGGCTGGAACAAGGCGCGTGTGATCTAGTCAGAGCACACGCCCGGCACGGCACTACAGCCCTGCTGGAACTCGCCAAACATGCCGCAGAACGGGGCAAAAACGTAGAACTCAATGGACCGGGGGGACTTTTCGGGCTGGTTCACACACATTTGACTTGCGCGATACCGAACACCTCCTACTATGAATACTTCCCGGGTGGTTCGCGTGATGAACTGGGTCGCGAGATCGGGCTGCTTAACCCACCCGTCCCTCGGGATGGCAAAGTGACACCGCCAAATCGGCTGGGTTGGGGAGCTGTTTGGGACTGGCAATACTTCAATTCGGTGCGGGTCGCGGAACTCTAATATCCTTGCAGCGCGTCTGGGATGGGGTGTGTTATTGAGACGTTGTATATCCGCGAACTTGCCGCAACTTGCCGCTGTAGCGGCAAGTTCGCGGAAGGGGTGTTTTTTGCTGGAATTCGAGGTACAGCGTGGTAGATGGAGCGGATATCGTCGTTTAGAGGTGTGGAATGGTGATTTCCGTAGGATTTGGGGGTTTGACTGGAAGGGGAATTTAGAACAAACCTGCCGCTGGAGCGGCAATTTCGCGGCAAAACTCCGGCATGATTAGTTTTTGACGAAGTTCAAAACAAGTTCGAAAAATGGAGATGTGCACCTATCCCCTCTTAAGAGAAAATCCGTCGCCCGCTGGTACCGCACCCTATGAGTTGTGGTATACATTCCCTCACGTCACGGCACATTTATCGAGGTCGCCGGGGTTATTGTTTGACGCCCTCGGATCGCGAAGACAACGTGCCGGATCCAACCATTTGCTCCAATCCTTTAAGGAGGGTAAGCATGAAGCTTTTTAGTAAGAGGACGCGATCGGCGGCACTGATACTCCTGCCCGTCTTGTTGGCGGTGCCACTGGTCATCGCTTGTGGCGAAACGGTCACCGAGACGGTCATCCAAACTGTCGTCGTCGAGAAAGAGGTCGTCGTCGAGAAGGAAGTAGCTGGAGAGACCGTCGTCCAGACCGTCGTCGTTGAGAAGGAAGTCGTCGTTCAGAAAGAAGGCGAGACTGTAGTCCAGACCGTGGTTGTTGAGAAGCAGGTCGAGGTTGAGGTGCCGGTTGTCCAGACCGTCATCGTCGAGAAAGAGGCGGCGGCTCCATCAGGCGAACTAGTCACCGGCAATCCGCAAGGCACCATGATCATCGCCGAAGGCGGTGTTGGTGTTCCCGTGGGTTATCCCGAACAGTGTGTGCCAGGTTGCGGTAACCAGAAGTTCCGCATGGGTGCCTATGAGACCCTCCTATGGTTGGACTCCAGCGCGAACGCTGTCTCGAGACTCGCCACAGACTGGACAGTCGCTGACGACCAGACTTGGGTCGATTTCGACATCCGACGAGGTGTGCAGTTCCACAACGGCTACGGCGAAATGACTGCCGAAGATGTTGCATGGAGCTTCAACAACGCGAACCCGAACACGAACCCCGACTCCCGCCATGACCAGGCCGGTGACTTCCGCGCCATGGCAACAGAGTTCGAGGTCATCGATCCCAGCAAGGTTCGAATGCACGTCAACATTTGGGAAGTCGGTGTACTGCGACGCAACCTCAGCCCCTACTGGCAGAGCATGGGCGTCCACAGCAAGAAGGTGTTCGACGAGTTCGGACCTGCAGGCATGGTGGATGTGTTCGTCGGCACTGGCCCATTCGTCTTCGAGACTTGGTCGTCGGACGACCGGGCGGTCTTGAATGCCCAAAGCTCGCACTGGCGCAAGGTGCCGGAGATGGCACGCGTTGAGATCCTAGCCGTCCCTGAAGCTGCTGTCCGAAAGACAATGCTCGAGACTGGACAAGCTCACGCAGCCAACATCGCATTGAAGGACGTTCCCGGCTTGGTGGAAGCAGGTTTCACCGCCAACCCGACGGCGGCCCGCATGAACGGCCTTTACTTTGGTGGGAACTACTGGCAAACACATCACTTCACCGAGGGCACCGAGTTGGACCGACCCGGTTACGACACTTCCCTGCCTTGGGTAGGTGAGTACGGCAATGAAGAGTCGATGCAATCGGCCATCAATGTTCGACAAGCCTTGGCAGCCGCGGTCGACCGCGAAGGCATCAACGCCGCTATCCTGAACGGCCTCGGTTACGTCAACCACATCACGAACCTGTCGGTCAACTCACAGACTTGGGCTGAAAACGCCGAGTCGCACGGTTGGGCTTACAACTTCGATCGAGAAGAAGCCAAGCGTCTGATGAACGAGGCAGGATGGAGTGACGGATTCGAGGTAACGATCTGGACTGGCGTCGGGACGCACCAAGAGATCGTCGAAGCGATAGCCGCTGAATGGTTGGCCACCCTCAACGTGAGAGTGAGTCTCGACCATTCGCCATACTCGGAACACCGCCCGAACCTCGTCAACCTGTCGTTCAACCAGATCCAGTACCGGACTTGTGGTGACAGCTTCTCAGCTTTGAGCGTGGACTTGCCGAAGTCTAACGAGACAACTTCGCACAAGATCGGCGGCACGATTTGCGCCGCAAGCATCTTGCCGCGATGGGACGAAATCTTCGACCAGATGACGAAGGAACTTGACCGTCGCAAGCGGACCGAACTGGCGATCGAGCACTTCGACTACGCTCGCGAAGTCTCAATCAACGTCGGTGTGAACGAGCAGCCAGCGTTCAACACGTTCGACGGTGAGAAGATCAGGAGTTGGCCCATCCCACCGCAGATGTGTATCGGCGGATGTGGTTGGTTCAACCTCGAAGAAGTCGACTGGCAGCCATAGCCGAGTTCGCCTGAAGTTAGATGCCGTGCCGATTAAGCACGGCATCTCATCCCAAGTAGGGGCAGGTTTGAAACCTGCCCCTACCGTTAATCTGATCCGCTAACCTATGCGCAGTTTCCTCGCACGCCGCGTCCTATACGGCATCATCGCTATCCTTGGCGCCCTGCTCGTCATCTTCGTCCTTTCGCGCCTTTCGGGCGACCCGTTGGACCTCTATCTCGACGAGTACGGGGGCGCGTTGGCAGAAGAGACTCGCGAGAAATTCAGAAGAGAACTTGCGCTGGACCAACCAGTGGTTTTTCAATACGTGATCTGGGTCGGCAGATATCTACGCGGCCAATACGGCGACAGCCTTATCCACCAACGTCCCGTCATCACGGTAGTCCAGGAACGGTTTTGGACCTCGATACAGCTAGGCGTGATCGCTTGGACTTTCGGAACAATATTAGGTGTTCCGCTTGGAATAGTATCCGCGGTACAACGTGGGCGATTACTCGACTATGTTGCTCGTGGCATCGCGTTGATCGGACAGGCCGCACCCGTCTTCTGGGTCGGCATCATGGCGATCCTTATCTTCTCTGGAGAACTTGAATGGCTGCCTTCCGGTACCCGCGGCGATGGTTTCGCAGTACGAAACTACATCCTGCCCTCAATCGTTCTCGGCTGGTTGCCGGCCGCGGCGTATCTCAGGTTGACGCGTTCATCAATGTTGGAAGTCCTTGAATCCGAATACGTCAAGTTCGCCCGTGCCAAAGGCGTCAACTATGGAAGCGTGATCTGGAAGCATGCTTTTCGCAACGCAGTCATCCCACCTCTTACGCTGTCAGGACTCATACTCATAGGCTTCATCAACGGGACCACGGTTATCGAAACGGTGTTTTCGTGGCCTGGCCTTGGGCGCGTGGCAGTTCAAGCCGTGCAAGGCAACGACTTCCCACTGATCTCCGCGATCACATTCCTGACCGTCGTCCTCTATGTAATAGTTGTGCTGACTATGGACGTTCTATATGCGATCTTGGACCCGAGAATCCGCTACGCCTAATCCTTCGCAATGACTACGCAAAGCCAAGAAAGAACTGTCAGCGACGCAGCCGCCGCTCCTACCGTCGTTGGTCGTCAGTTCGCGCTCGGTTGGATCGGATACGGCTTCTACATTCTGCGCCGCTGGCCGATCATTCCTGCGTTAATCATCATCACATTGTTGGTTTGCGCGGTGTTTGCCGATCAGGTTGCGCCGCACGATCCATACGTCAACAATCTTCTCGACCGCAATACAGCGCCTCTGGCAACGGGCACATCTGGACAGTTTTACTTGCTAGGTAGCGATTTCATCGGGCGTGATTTACTCAGTCGGATCATTCATGGGGCGAGAATATCGGCGATGGTGGTTGTCGTGTCCATCACAGTCGGCGTGTCCGTCGGCACTACGTGCGGTCTGCTCGCGGGATATTTCGGCAGACATATCGACGAGATCATCATGCGAATCGTCGATGTGTGGGCCGCGCTTCCCTTCATCATGCTCGCGTTGATCGTCGTCAGCATCTTCGGGCAAGATCTGAGAATCCTGATAGCACTTTTGGCGCTGATCTCATGGCCCGGCGCGGTGCGTCTCGTGCGAGCCCAAACCTTGAGCCTGCGCGAATCCGATTACGTTCAGTTCGCTCGCGTCGCGGGCGCGTCATCAACGCGCATCCTTCTACGCCACATCCTCCCCGGCGTGATCAATATCGTCGTAGTCAGCGCGACGCTCGGCGTCGGCGGCATTATCCTCACCGAAGCTACGTTGAGCTATCTGGCGGTCGGCATCCCACCGCCTACGCCGGCGTGGGGTGCAATGGTAGCCAACGGGCGAGAATACATCGGAGACGCTTGGTGGCTCTCCGCCATCCCTGGTATGGCGATCTTCCTAGTCGTGATGGCGGGGAACTTCCTAGGGGACTGGATGCGGGACCGGTGGGATCCGAATTTGCGGCAGTTGGATTGAGGGGAACGTGGCGGCATGATTGTTTTTTGAACTATGATTGCCGTGATATGTGATGATGGGCTGTGATTTTGGGTGAGCGGTCGCGGGGGTAAAACGGGGTAGTGCTAGGGCCCGCGATCATGCTACGATGTTGCTATCACACCTCTGCTCTGCAGGCACTCGAAGATGACCCTTACTCAAGCGAAGACTAGCGAAATCGGCGAGCGTGGTCTGGCGTTTTACCACGAAGACATCAAGCACCGACTGACGGATGCCGATAAGGGTCGGTACGTTGCTATCGACTGCATCAGTGGCGAATGGGAAATCGGCGATACTGTTGAGTCGGCTGAAAGACTTCTGTCTCGGGTTCCGGATGCCGACGTGTTGATGGTGCGACACATTATTATCGCCAGTGGATATTGGGGTTCTGGGCCGCGCGGGGCTTAGTCAGAAGTCGCTGGCTGGTCGGCTGGGGTTGAAGGAGCAGCAGATTCAGCGTTACGAGGCATCGGAGTATGCTTCGGCTAGTTTGGCGCGGGTTCGGAGTGCAGAGGTTTTGGGTGGGGAGGGGTGAGGGGCGGGATGTCGTTGTGCCGGCTGCACCATGCGGCGTTCGGTCGGTTTTCGGAAGCAAAACCACCCGTTCGTAAAAACCTTAAATGCTATAGTGATTCCTAAATCTGGAGGAACGAAATTCGCAATGAGCACCTCGACTCGTGTTCCGCACGATCAAAGCCGCTCTCAACGTAGAGTAACGTTGGGGAAGCGCAGGGTCGTTGATCTGTTTGCAGGTGTTGGTGGCCTCAGTTTAGGGTTCCAATTGGCAGGGTTCGATGTTGTGGCGGCCTATGACAATTGGGAGCGGGCCGTCAACGTATACTCATCCAATTTCGACCACGACGTACACCTAATGGATCTAACTGATACAGACAGTGCGATTCGGCACGTTGAGGATTATTCTCCGAAGGTTGTGATTGGCGGTCCGCCATGTCAGGATTTTTCAAGTGCAGGCAAAAGACGAGAGCGGTCAAATGCGTATCTCACCGAGTGCTTTGCTCGAATCGCAATAGCTTCTGAACCAGAGGCGATCGTCATGGAGAACGTGCCTCGCGCCCAATCCAGCTACGCTTATCAACGGGCGCGCGATCTTATCGAGGTCGATTATGACGTGGATGAAATCGTCCTAGATGCCAGTCTGTGCGGTGTTCCTCAGTTGCGTAAACGTTTTTTCAGCATTGCCCTGCGCGATGGCGACGCGCGAATGGTAACCGAACATCTGGCTTCGAATATGGGGCTGGTGTCAATGTCGGTGGCGGATTACTTGAAGGGAGAGATAGACACCGAGTTCTATTATCGGCATCCTCGCAACTATTCTAGGCGTGCGATCTATTCGATTTTCGAGCCTTCCGCCACCATCAGAGGTGTAAATCGACCTATACCCCCAAACTACCCGGGTCATCATCTTGATGCCGCACCCCTAGAAGACGCTCGACCGCTAACGACACACGAACGTAGCAGGCTTCAAACGTTCCCCGAAGATTGGGAATGGATCGGCACGAAAACCGATGTCGAATTGATGATAGGAAATGCCGTGCCAGTCGAGCTCGCTCGTTTCGTTGCCGAGGGGTTGAAGGTGGCGCTTTAGTGTCGCAAGAACCTCCAGCACTCTACGGCATCAGAAATTCCAATCGCTCTGGAGATGAACTGTGGAGCAAGAATCGGTTCAACTCGACGTTCCCAGTGGCATTGGCTTGCTACATGCGAGACAAGGGGATCAAGCCTGTCTACATCTCGTTGGACGGAGCGATCAACCACTTGGCGACAGATGGTCAAATCAGCATTAGCGATGTGTTCGGTTTGCGGAGCAGGGGCGAGCGCATAAGGTTCGACTTTGAATCCGCATTCAAGCCATTCGACAGATATTTCTACGATTCTTTAGCCGCCATCGATCTTGTCACACGCACCGCGAGCGGTACATATAAACGCCCGATAGAGATTAAATTGACGGTGCTACCTGACAACAGCACCGTGGGATTGCCGTCGGATCAATGGAGCAGCGAGCTGGTGATACGTTCCATCACCTCTGCTTATGCCACAGTTTCGTTGATTGACTCTGTGATGAAAGATTCTTCCCTGAAAAACCGTGTCCGAACCATAGTCGAACCTACGGCGGCCGCGATACAAAATTGGGACAATATAACCGAGATTCGTAGCAAACGAGATTCGATCTTGGCATGCCTCACTCAAGTTTTGGGGTCGGTGCGAGCACTCCAAAAACCGTATCTGATTCAGCCGATATGGAAGACTGAAGGTCCGTCGCCATTGCTCGCGGAACGTTGCTTTGACATATTTGTATGGTCTGATGCGGCTCTAATAAAAACGTTCATTGATCGCGCATCAGAAGGCCGACCTCAATCGGTTACTCGCGCCCTGCGCGAATGTGCTCGTACTCTCCGTTCCATCTACGGGATAGTTGTTGTTGGCAAAATCACTTACGACGACATATACCGTGGGATGTCTTTGGGAACTTTAACCGACAAGTCCACATCTTTGAATGGTCGTCAGACGTTGAAGTACATGCAACATCCCAGACTCCAGCGGCCAGCTATCAAGCGTGACGTATTGAAGCGCATAATCTTGAACCACGGCGAACAGATGTTAAGCCCAGAGCGCCGTTTCGATGCCACCATATACTTCACCTGCCAAGAGTTGTTGCAGTAGAAAGTCTGAGACTCAGATGACCAACAAACGCTGGCTCGCGAAGGATTGGCCTGGGTTGGGGAGGAAGAAGGCGGAGGCTGTTGTTGGGGATGAAGGGAGATTTTCCTTTCAGCGTTGACCTGACAAGTCTGCCAGAGCTGCTTTAAGTGCTTGAAAGCACAGTTTCGCAGTGTATTCGTCGGGTTGAAACTCGGATGTCATTTCCGCATAGGGGTGAATATAGTTCCGGAAATCTCTCAATCCATGACTGAATTTCTTGACATCATCTTTCAAAAAACCGGTTTCATTTGCCACGTTGATGAGGTCAAACAGGGACCACCGATGGAACTGTTTTGGTTTCCCGTCTTCTTTCGGACACGCTTTAGAACGGTTGAATTTTTCCGGTTGATTTATAGCTAACCCCAAAAGCGATCCCTCCAAGACGCTGCCGCAAAGGAAAATCACGGCCAAATACGCGCCAGCGGACAGGCAAACTTGGGCCTCTGAGACGCGATGTTGAAGGATATCGACAACTTTATGCTCGACGGGCAAGTTCTCCATATTGGGTACGTCGAATTCCTGATTTAGGAAAGCTGATTCAGCCGATTCACTTGAGTTGCTAGTGCTTGAGCTTGCGTAACTGGTATCGTTTCGAAGCCTCGCGATTGCTTCTCGACATCTCTGCATTAACCTTTCGTTAAGAGCGCGATCCTCCCGCTCTTCGATTGCCTCGTACAGATCTAGCATTCCAGACAAAACGTCGCCTACGACTTCGTCTGGTTCCAGATGCCAGAAAGCGCGCATCCTTTTGGCTTTTGAGTCGCCGGAAATCCTGAACCGCTCATCATAGATGTCGACGTTGTAATCCTGGAAGAATTCATGGAATGTCGCGTTAGTGAAGTTCAACACGTAACCTGATTCCATACTGAATGCTTTCACGAAATACTCTTTTTCTAGGGCGGTTAAGCTGCTCAACTGAAATCTCCTTTCAAGGCAGGACTGAATTTGAATCTGCCGTTCAGTGCGTGGTCGATTGACCATTCCGATGTTAAGAGGGTCGATCGGACTTCGAGACGGGACGTCACGGAGAATTGTGTGGTAATTTGCGGATTTGGTTGGTGGTGGGTTGAGATTTCCCGCCTCGGCGGGCATACCCCGCTCGCTTCGCTGACCCCCTCTTAATCTCCCCTGAGAGGGGGAGGGGAAAGGATCATCATCCCCCTGAGAGGGGAGGGGTAAGGGGTGTTGTGCGAAAGGGGCGAGTGGTTCAGTCGAGATAGTCCATCTCGGGGCGGAGGTCCCATCTGAGCGAATCGGGTGGGTCGATGTTTTTGGCCCACTGCTCCATGAGTTCTTGTTCGGATTTTAGGATGCGCATTCTGGCGGCGATGTGATCTGGGTTCCAGCCGTCTAGGATGCGGTCGGTGAGTTCGTCTCGGATGGGTTTGCAGGTGGGGTCTTGGGCGCGGTCGTTTTGTTCGTGGGGGTCTTCGGCTAGGTTGAAGAGTTGGGGTTCGAAGCCGTGGTAGTAGTTGAGTTTCCAGTGGCCGGAGCGGACCATGCGGTTTTGGACGCCGCCGGGTCGGGCGTGGATGTCTGCGCCGCCGAGGTTGGCGGAGATGCCGGAGCCGACGGCGGAGTCGTTCATGCAGTATTCGCTAAAGACGGCGTCTTTCCAGTCGGTAGCCTCAGGGTTGTTGATGAGGTCGATGACGCTCATGCCGTGGGATTGAGGTAGGGGTTGAGCACCGCCGGCATCTAGCATGGTGGCGGCTAGGTCGAATTGGTCGATTGGGGTGTCGATGACGCGGCCTTCGGCTAGGTGTCCGGGCCATGAGACGATGGCTGGTACGCGGGCGGCGTCTTCGTAAAAGGTCTGCTTCCACCATAGGCCATGCTCGCCGACCTGCTCGCCGTGGTCGGAGGTGTAGATGATGATGGTGTTGTCCATGTAGCCGTTGGCTTCGAGGGCGTCGAGGATTTCGCCGATGAGCTGGTCGGTGCGGTCGCAGAGTGCCCAGTATGCGATTCGGGAGCGCATGATTTCTTCGTCGGTGACTTCGACGATGCTGGTGCGCTCTCGCCACCACTGGATGTAGGGATGGCAGTTCTCGATGGGTTCGGCTGGGACGGTCGGCATGGGGACGCGGCCGTCGTATTTGTCGTAGTCAGCGGCGCGGGCGACGAAGGGTTGGTGGGGGAGCATTAAGCCAATCGAGAGGCAGAGTGGGGAGTCGTCGAGTCCGGAGCGTCGGGTGATGCCTTTGTTGTTGATGTAATCGACCGCGGATTGTGTTACGTATTCATCGTGGACTTCGTATGCGCTCTGACCTCGTCCAGAAGCCTCTAAGCTGACGCGTGCAGGACCAGCGGTGCCATGCAGCTGTCCATGATCGACTGGGCGGGGGCTACCCGGGTAGTTCGGGCTGTGGTCGCCTACGTATCGTCGGGAGAAGCCATGCAACTGGTCCATTCCGTTGAAGTGCATGCGGCCAATTTGCACGGGATCGTAGCCTGCGGCGCCGAGGGAATGGGCATAGGTCGGGACGGCGGAGCTTAGGATCTGGTCGTTGGTCCATACTTCGGTTTCGTACGGGTAGCGTCCGGTTACTAGGGCTGTGCGGGACGGGACACAGATGGGTGAACCGCAGTATGCGCCGGTGAAGATCGTGCCGTTTGCCGCCAACCGGTCGAGATTCGGCGTCTCGACAATCTGATCCCCGTAGGCACCGATGACCGCCGGATTGTGCTGGTCGGACTGAATGTAGACGATGTTGGGGAGCGAATCTTGGGGCATGATGGTTCTGGTTAGCTGGCGACTGGGGCACGGTTGGCGATTGGCAGTTCGTCGTAGAGGTAACAGCTTGCGACGCGATCGTCGTTGATCTGGAACGCGGTCGGGTGCTCGTCGTGGCACCTGTCCATGACCTGCGGACAACGATCGGCGAATTTGCATCCGGTAGTTTCGCCGGATTCGTCGATTGATAGGACTTCGTCGACGGCTTCTTCCCATCCGCTATCCGCCCGCATTTGAGGGATCGACTCGACGAGGAGTCGGGTGTAGGGGTGTTTGGGGTCACGGATGACGCGTTCGACGCTGCCCTGCTCTACCACTGAGCCTTTGTACATGACTAGGATGTCGTCGCAGATCTGGTAGGCGGTAGTGAGGTCGTGTGTGACGTAGACGACTGATATGCCGAGGTCTCGATTGAGGGTTCGGATCGATTCAAGGATGGTTGCTCGGAGGGATGCGTCGACCATTGAGACGGGTTCGTCGGCGAGGATGATGCGCGGCTTGAGCAGCAGTGCCCTAGCGACCATCATGCGTTGGCGTTGACCGCCGCTCAACTGATGCGGGTAGCGTCCGAGCATTTCGTCGGGACGCAGTCCGACAGTCTCCAGCGCCTCTCTGATCAGGTGGATACGTTCGTCGCGCGAACTTGCAAGCCCGAACTTCTCAATTGCGACGTGTAACAAGTGATCGGCTTTGTAGAACGGGTTGTAGACCTCGAACGGGTCTTGGAAGATCGGCTGAACCTCGCGTCGGAAGTTGCGCCGGGCTGATCCCGACAGAGACGACACGTCCTGATCCTCATAGATCACATTGCCTGTCGTCGGCTTGATGACACCGAGCAGCAACCGCGAAAGCGTGGTCTTTCCGCTTCCGCTTTCACCTGCAACCGCGGTGATCGTGGGTCGATCCGATGTGATGGCGAACGAGACATCGTCCACCGCGACCGTCACGTTCGAACGATTGAACAATCCGCCACCAAACACTTTGGTGACGTTCTGCAACTCCAGAAGATTAGCCAACTTCACTACCCGCCATCTCTACTTCACTATCGAACAGGTGGCACATCACCCGCCGGTTATCGCCTACGTCAACGTCTCGAGGCGATATCTCATGGCAAGCATCTTCGACTGAAGGACACCTTGGCGCGAATACGCATCCGGGCGGCAAATCTACCAACGGGGGTGGAATACCCGGTATGCCTTCCAACCGTTCGCGCTTCTCTTCCAGATCCGGCACGCTGTTGATCAACAGTCTGGTGTAGGGGTGCTTCGGCTCCTCGATAATCTGCTGAACCGTGCCGATGTCCACGAGCTTGCCGGCGTACATCACGCCGATGCGGTCTGCGAATTGGGCGACTAGGCCCATGTCGTGGCCGATGAGGATGACTGCTGCACCGGTGTCGCGTTGGACCCGGCTCAACGTCATCATAACCTGACGTTGCACGACTACATCTAAGGCGCTGGTCGGTTCGTCCGCCACGATCACTTTCGGATTCATGCTCGTGCCGGTGGCGATTGCGACGCGCTGTTTCATTCCGCCGCTCAACTCGTGTGGATACATCCGCCCGACACTTTCGCGCAACCCCACTCGACGCAGGAGATCATGGACGTGAGACCTCATGTTCTCTTTAGTGTCTTTGATGCCGTGGTCCACCAACCCATCGAAGATCTGATCCTCGATGCGCATGACGGGGTTCAACGCGTTCATCGCGGATTGCGTGACCAGAGCGACCTCGGCGAGGCGTGCCAGACGCATCGATTCTTCGTCGAACGGTACCAAATCTCTGCCATCGAGCAGGATCTCACCACCGTCTATGTATCCCGGCGCTTTCGTCAACTTCAACAACGCCATTCCGAGGGTAGTCTTGCCACAACCGGATTCGCCCACTAGCGCCAATCGCTCGCCCTGCTCCAATGTGAAACTTACGCCGTCCACCGCTTTCACGATGCCTGCCTCGGAATCGTAGTAGACCCGCAAGTCGTTGACCTCGATCGCGGGGCGCGAAGAATCGCCCATGCCAGAACGACGAAGGTCATCTACCGTCGTTGGCAGGTCGAAACGTCCTGCGGTCTCGCGATCCGCAGTCGCGCTAACAGTCACATCCGTCGCCAACTAGAACCGCCTCCGGAGTCGCGGATTCGCCCACTCGTCCATTCCTCGCGACAGCATGAACAGTCCGATGAACAAGATAACGATCACGACAATGGGCGGCGACCACCACCACCACCAGCCATTCACCAGCGATCCGTACCAGATATTGTGATAGATCATCATTCCCAAAGTGTTGGAACTGAAGTCTCCGAGCCCGAGTGCTTCGAGCCCGATAGATGCCAATATCGCGGATGAAACTGCCAGCACGAAGTTCGCCACGATGAACGGCATGAGATTCGGCACCATCTCTTTCAGGATCACTTCGGGGCCACTCATGCCCGACAATCTCGCCATTTCGACATACGAGCGTTGCTTCATCACCAATACTTGAGACCTCACCACTCTCGTCGGTCCGAGCCAAGCCAGCATCGCGATGATGAGCGCCAACTGGATAAAGGTCATCTCGCCTCCACCCACATCTCGCCACGCGATGGTGATGATAATCAGAATCAATATTCCCGGTATCGTCTGCAACGTGTCGACGATGAATCTGATCGCGGCGTCCAATATGCCGCCGTAGTAGCCGGCTGCGAATGCCAGAAGAGTTCCCACTATCGTTCCTACTGAGCCTGCGATCAGTCCGATCATGACCGTCTGAGGGATTCCTTGCGAGAACGAAGCCAAGATGTCTTTGCCAAGGCGGTCTGTACCGAGCAGGTGTTGACGCTCTTCATTGTCGTAGGCGAAACAAAGCTCCCGCGGGTTTTCAGAGGTGTAACAGGGGTGAGGATTTTGCAGGGACGGTTTCTTGTTGGGAGGCGCGAAAGCCAAGTCTTTGGCATCTTCCGGAGCCGTCATAATCGTGCCGAACGCCCAGAAGAGCACGATGATCCCTAGCATTACGAATCCGGCAATGATCGACGGATTGCGTTTCATGTAGCGTCCAAAACCGGCGGCGCGGTCGAGCGCAACTGACGGTTCGTTGCCAGACGACGGAGCTAGCGGTTCTGTCGATGCGGTCGTTGCCATGCTTGTTCAGTTGGTGGAGTAGCTGATTCTGGGATCGAGCAACGGGTAGATGACATCAATCACCAGCATTGCGAAAGCGATGGCGAGAACGATGATGAATACCACGCCTTGGATCACGAAGTAGTCAAATCCCGTGATGGCTTCGTATAGCACTCTGCCAATACCCGGATATCCGAATATCCGCTCCACCAATATCGCACCAGATACGACGTGAGGGAGGGTTAAGGCTAAGGCTGTGGTCTGAGGCAAGACGGCGTTTCGGACCGCGTAGCGGAAGAACGTTCGCATCTTGGTCAGCCCTTTCGCCTCCGCCTGAAGCATGTAGTCCTCGCCCTGCATCGTTATCATCATCGATCTCATGCCGAGCGCCCAGAAACCTATTGAAGCCAGGACGATTGATAGAGCCGGAAGGAGCGAGTGCTTAAATACCTCAAACATGAATCCGAAGTCGCTCCAATCGGGAAGCGTCGTCGGTGCATACCCGCCGCCGAGCGGGAGAAGCTTGGCCTGAAATGCCAAGAGCCAGATCAGTATCAAGCCCAAGAGATAGTAAGGGACTGCTGCAAGTAGGAAGAATGGCGGCAGGATAAGTTCGAAAGCCGCTTTGGGACCATGCTGCCAAGCCAACACCGCGCCGCCCAAAGTACCCACCAAGAACGCTAGCAGTGTCGATGTAACCAACAATCCGATCGACCACGGCATCGCTTGGTTCACGAGTTCGCTAACTCGCGTCGGGTACTTGGTTATTGAATTACCGAAATCGAAGCGAACGGCGGTCGATAGATACGTTAGATATTGAAGAACTAAAGGACGATCCAGCCCGAACTTGGCGTTGTAAGTTTCGATGAGATCCTTGTAGTCTTCGGCTCGTATCGTATCGCCTTCGGCTGCGAGCAATTCCAACCGAGTCGCGATTGGGTCTTGACCTGTGAATCTGGGGAGAAAGAAGTTGAACGATGTGGCGACAAAAACCACCGCCACGAACATTCCAATCCGTCTCGCCAGATAATCTACGGTCATCTCATTAACACTTCGCCGTATTGGGTCCCGATACGCGCCGATTCCAAGTTAACAGAACTGACCGGCGTGACAGCATGCCAGTCGGGAGATTACGACTAGTTGCGGCACCGGTGGATGGGAGCAAATGCCCATCATTTCGGCGCCGCAACCAATGTTGCTTCCGCTAAAACGCGGACTTATTCCCTGCCGGTACCTTGCAGCTTGCTCAGGATGTACGGGAATCCTGTGTGCGGGTGGATACCGTTCATGTAGGGCTCGTATCCCGGAGCGTCACCGGGCCAGTTCTCCCAGTAGTACTCGTTACGAGTCACTCGGTTGAAGAACTCTACGAGCGGAACGTCCGGCTGGTCTTCCAACCAGATTCGGAGTGCCTGTTCGGTAAGGTCCAGAACCTTGTCGACATCAGGCTCCTCGGCCATGGATGCCACCACTGAGTCGAATTCGGCGTTCGAGTAAGACCAGCGGTTAGCACCAGAATCGGTCGTGAACATCAGCAATGACCGATAGATGTCTCCTGACTGCGAGCCGTTGTGCCCGACGAGCGTGCACTCATAGTCGCCGCCCTTGCCGTTTCGGGCCCAGACATCCGGGGGCTGCGCCCAGGATGACTCGATACCGTGCTGCTCAAGCAACGCGGCGACAACCGGACCGAGGTCCGTGAAGTGTGCCGAGCTGATGATGTTGCACTTGACGATTTCGCCATTGGCGTCGGCCCAGAAGCCATCGGAGTTCTTGGAGTAGCCGGCCTCGGTCATGAGGGCGTCGGCGCCATCTTTGTCGTACTGACCAACTCCAAACTCTTGCCTCAGAGGCTCCATTGCCTCGTTGACGTGCTTCAGACCGGCATACTGCGGCCATGGCCAGTCGTTGATTCGGCCTTTGTTCAGGTAAGCCTGAGCATTGAGGCGGTCACGGTCGATGTACTTGGTGATGGCTTTTCGAACGTTGGCGTTGTCGAGGTGCGGCTGCAGGTTGTTCAGGTGCAGCGAGATCGGCCACCACGAAACCATGCCGTACTCGCCTTCTGGGTCGCGGCCGGTGTAGGTGGTCGTGTTGGGGTTCTCGCGCAGGATCGTCTCAACCGTGTCGACGCGAAGGTCATGGGTCTCGTCGATCTGGTTGGTGATCATCGCCTGGGCGAACTGCGTGTCGTCGTCGATGTTGTAGAGCACGTAGCGCTCGACTTCTTGGAACGGTACGAAGCCGGTGGCGCAACCCCAGTAGTCCTCGCAATTCTTCACGCGGTCCAAGACTCGGCGGAAGTTGTCGGAGTAGGACAATCGCCACGGGCCCGTCGTAACGGGACCAGCACCGTCGTTGTATGCGTCGTACTCGGCCCAGTTCTTGTCGTTCCAGACGTGCTCCGGAACAATGTACGTGCCAGAGTCGCCTTTGAAGATCACCACTTCCGCGTGGAATCTAGGTGCCGGGAAGTTGAAGTGGACCTTCACGGTCAGATCGTCAACGATCTCAGCCTCTTTAACGAAGGTCTGGAAGACGCCGCCGCCTCGAACTTCGCTGCCCAATTCGGCGAGGGTGTTGAAGGTGTACGCCACGTCTTCAGCGTTGAACTCTTCTCCGTCGCTCCATAGCACGCCGTCGCGCAGGTTGTAGGTCAACTCGGTCGCTGCAACGTTGTAGGAGAAGTCTTCGGCCAGCCACGGGTAGCTATTGCCGTTCAAGCTGTCAGCGTAGAACAGCGGCTCGTGGAAGAAGATGACGCCCTTCTGGTGGGTTCCCCCAAGCGCGTACGGGCTCCACATTCGGAGTGCAACGCCGCCGCCAAAGCGAGTACCGACCACGACGGTCTTGTTTCGAGGAACTGCCGAAACGACTTCGACTTCCTTGATAACTTCGACTTCCTTCTCTACCTCAACCTCTTTGACGACCTCAACCTCTTTAACAACCTCTACTTCTTTTTCAACCTCAACCTCCTTGACGACCTCGACCTCTTTAACCACCTCCACTTCCTTCTCAACGACGACCGTCTGGATAATCGTTTCAGGCTCGGAGCTGCCACATGCGATTGCAAACGCAACGATCGCCAAAACGGGCAATACCAAGAGGCTCATCCGAGCTCGTTTCAAACTAGATTTCAAGTGCCAACCTCCATTCAAGGGCGGATATTACGAGAGCGGTTTAGACCACTCACCGAAACAATATTTGGTCAACGCCTTTGCGACGCTCCAACTTTTCGACTCTAATTTCTGATTGGTTAGTGGTCAAACCAATGTCGCATGTGCAGACGTATCGAGTCAATGCGTGTTGTACGCTGAAAAGCTTAGGTGCTTCACCTAAATATCGCCGCAATCCTGATGCAAATCGTCACTCAACTATCGCGTTCCACCAGCCGTCCGGCTCTACTAGCTGCACTCTCCGGCGCAGTCATCGCGGCTGTCGCCTTGCTAGCTATCGCTTGCACCATCGAAAGTCCAACCGCGACACCGCAACCGACTGTTCCACCACCAACCGCCACTCCCGAACCACCGCAATCAGCGTCACAGGGCGATCCACAAACAGCGACGCAATCGATCGACGAGATGATGAACGAACCCATTCAGCCGTTCACAAACATCGCTCCACTCGTCTTGGTAGACCAAGAAACTGGTGAAGACCTGTGGATGATCGAGAACCGGCATCCCGGTGTCGCGATCTTCGACTATGACCGCGACGGAGATATGGATTTCTACGTAACCTCCGCAGAAATCAACGCTCTACTCCCTGATACCACTGGTGGTCCCAATCGTCTCTTTCGAAACGACGGAGACCACGTCTATACCGAAGTGGCAGAAGATGCAGGTGTCGATCTCCCAATAGCCAACAGCACCGGCGTCGCGGCATGCGACATCGACAACGACGGTTACCAAGACCTATACGTTGCCTCTTACGGCAGGATTGGAGACAACTTAGACTATCGAGCCGCTCGGTTCTACTCCGAACTACCTGACATCATTAAGGATCGGCTCTTTAGGAATTTGGGCAATGGAACATTCGAAGAAATAACTGAAACCGCGCTTGGAGACGCCGCAAACCTGCGCTCCGGATTCAGCGTCGGTTGCGCCGACGTTGACAACGATGGGTGGATCGACATATTTGTAAGCAATCGAGTCGATCAAGATTTCCTTTGGTTCAACCGCCCCGACCATCACGGGCACTACAACGTCCTATACGTAAACAACGGAGACCTGACCTTCACCGACGTGACCGAAGAAGCGGGGTTGCGCTACGGTCCAATCCTTATGCGAGACCCGTTCGGAGACGATATCGGCTGGCCCGATCCCGTGACCGGCGAAATCGTGCCCGGCTACAATCCGGATCTCATCGACGCTTCCGGCGAGTATGTCGGCGAACCCACGGGACAAACACTCGCCGCGCTCTTCTTTGACCATGACGATGATGGCGACGCCGACCTGTGGCTCGCAGACGACGGCAGTAGGTTGAAGGTGTTCCGCAACGACTCAACCGAAACGGATATCAAGTTCACTCAGATCAGCCGCGCAATGGGCGTCGACATGATGGGTGCCTGGATGGGCTTCGCGCTTGGCGATTACGACAACGACCTCGATCTGGACATCTTCGTCACCAACATCGGCTACCATCCTCTCACTCGTGAAGCACCTACAACGCCTTCCGGCGACTGCGCCTATGGGCACCAGTACGGATGGGGAACCTGCTTCCACTTCCTGTTACGCAACGACGGCATTCGCGATGTCGAAGGAGTCGGAACCGTCGGCGTATTCAACGACATCGCCGGTGCGACTTACGTTGCAGCGAACGAAGTGATGCCGCCAATGGCCCTCGATCCAACCCAGATCGACGAGGAGTGGCA
The DNA here is from genome assembly GCA_965220515.1 of Dehalococcoidia bacterium. Classification (GTDB taxonomy): domain Bacteria; phylum Chloroflexota; class Dehalococcoidia; order Lucifugimonadales; family Lucifugimonadaceae; genus Bin127. Next base: position 2,618,274 of record OZ244831.1, on the reverse strand, counting down.
AGTGCCGACCGGTCTCGCCGCGTACGACTTCGGTTTCGGCACCGTATTTTTCGACTACGAAAACGACGGTGACCAAGACCTGTACTGGCTTGGCGCGATGTCCGATCGTGGCGAGGCCCCGAGCGGGCACCTCTTCCCCGGCGCGGGACGCATGCTCAGAGGAAACGGCGCTGGAGACTTCCAAGACATCACCGTCGAAGCCCGTGTCCTCGACATCCTTGGAGTCGACTACTCCATTCTCGATCCCGATGATCCTAACTTCGACCGATCCGAACAGCGCATCAGCCCGGCGTTCCACGAGAACGGCAAGGGGCTCGCTAAAGGTGACCTCAACGGTGACGGATACGTAGACCTCATCGGTACCAACAGCAACGGCTGTCGGCTGGCAGGACAGAACGAGTGCAACTGGGAAGCCGGACCGCTCTTCATGTGGATGAACGCTGGTGGCGACCGCAGCTGGCTGACGCTTCGACTCATTGGCGGCATGGCCGAAGGCGATACCGGCAGCAACGCCGACGGCATCGGCGCACGTGTCTACGTCGAATACACCAACGAAGACGGCTCCACAGGTGAGCAAGTCCAAGAACTCACCGGCAGTTCAACCTTCCTTTCGATGAACAGTCTGGAGCTCACATTCGGGCTCAGCAATGCCAGCAACGTCGACAAAATCGCGATCGAGTGGCCAAGCGGCATTGACCAAGAGATCGAAGATGTCGCCGTTAACCAGCGCATCGAAATCACTGAAGGCCAACCCTTGGAGTAACCTTCCAACATCCGCAATCACTGGCGACCGAAACGTGCTACAGCCACAGAGACCAGACAATTTAGATCCGCAGGTCGAACGCGCGATCGCAATGACGCGCATCATCAGACCCCCGCGTAGAGCGCTCTCGACGTTCGGATCCACCATCATCAACTACCACGTGGTCTCCCAGCCCGTCTATGAAGGCATATTCGAAGACGAGCACAAAGACACCGTGATCAGACACGGATTGGTGAGGGCCGACCGGCCGCAGATCGTCACCCCCGGATACCTGTCTCGCTCTGAGGGTTTCGGCCAAGAAGCCTCCGAATACCTCGAGTACTTGACCAACCGATACGGCGCGGATGTGCCGGGGCTTCTTTACAAGTACAAGAACGAACCGCAGTCCACGGACACCGTCACCGGCGAACCGATACAAGTCGCCGCCAAAATCCGCGACGAGATCGAACGCGACGACAAACCGCTACACGCAGTTCTCCTCGGAGTCGATGAACTGTGGGACGTCTCGGTAATGAAGTTCATCTACGAGTTCACTAACGAATCGGCTAAATCAAACTTCAGCGAACTCAACGAGCGCAATCTCCTTGACGACGAGGGTGGAGTGCCACGCGACGCTCGTCTCCGTATCGAAGACCTGTTGCGACGGGCGCATCGCCGAGAGGTGGACCCATCCGATGTTCACGAAGAGCTGATGCGTTGGGGCCTGTTCGAGGAATATCAAGAGCGGTTTTTCAGGCTCTTCCGACGCGAAAGCTAGGCGTCCCGCACCTCGACACCAACGCTGACCATCGCATCGATAGCTGCTGTTGTGTCTCCGGGTTGTAGGTCTACACCCTTCATACAGTTCAGATATACGCGCGTGCTGAACCCCCGATTGCTGGCATCCAACGCCGTCTCTTTGACGCAGTAGTCAGTAGCGATCCCCACGATATCCACGCTGGTGATGTCATGGCTCCGCAAAATGTTCTCCATTGCGGTGTCCGTTGCTACGTCAGTCTCGGGATCCCGTACCGAGAATCCCGAATAACCGTCTTCGCCGCCAGTGCCTTTTCTCAAAAACTCCGCGTCCCGCACGACCTCTAACTCTCGATAGAACTCAGCGCCCCATGAATCGCCGACGCAGTGTACCGGCCAAATGCCGCCATCTTTCGCGAAATGAGGCGTCACTTCCGGGTGCCAATCTTGGGTATAGACGATCAACCGTCCTTCGGATCGAGCGGCCGCAATCTTGGCATTGATATTTCCCACAACAGACTCTGCACCGGCCACGTATAGATTGCCACTGGGATCGACAAAGTCGTTTTGCACGTCTACGACTATCAGAGCGGTTTTGGAGTTGGTCACGGCGCTAACTCGTTCGTTTTCAACCGGAAGTATCTGGCTAAAGTTTCGCATATCCTATTTGAAGCGCATCGCAAGACCAAGGGCGCTCACCGAACCAAACGAAAGGCTTTAAAGATGACCGGTCGATATAAGGCGGCGATTGTGGGTTGTGGCGGCATCGCACAGGCGCACATGGATGGATACTCGATGGTCGACGACGTCGACGTAGTCGCATGTGTCGATCCGATCCCAGAAGCGCGCCAGATGTACATGGACGACTGGGGAATCCCTCAGTCATACGCCACCTTGGAAGAATGTGCTTACGACGCCGAACCCGACATTGTTAGTGTCTGCACATGGCACCTCTTACACGACCCGCTGACCGTCGAGGCCGCTGGATACCCGTCGATCAAAGCCATCATCTGCGAAAAACCAATGGCCATCGGTATGGGACGCGCCAATCGGATGGTCGAAGCCTGCGACGCCAATGACACCAAACTCGTCATCAGTCACCAACGACGATTCACACCCGGATGGAACAAGGCCAAGGAACTCGTCGAAGCAGGCGCAATCGGCATACCGCTCCGCGTCGACATCCGCGTAAAAGAGGGACTCGCTAACTGGGCGACCCACTCCATCGACGGCGCAAAGTTCATCCTCGGCGATCCCAAACCGCGCTGGGTCATGGGTGCCGTCCAACGAACCACCGACAAATACGAGCGGAACACTCCGATCGAAGACTCCTGCATCGGCCTCGTCATGTTCGACGACCCGCTACAGTTCTTCATACAGTCCGACCTCTGGGACAACGATTGCGACGCAGGAAAGTTCTTCATCCGCGGAACCGAAGGCATGCTCCACGTTCGTGAGACCGTGCTGAAACTCTTCAACGCCGAAACCAACGGTTGGAAAAGCGTCGATCTCGATTTGCAAGAAGGCGACCAGGCCATCGGCGGAAACATGAACGCGAGACAGGTGGAAGAACTCGTCCGCTGGCTCGATGGCGGCCCCGAACATCGCAACGCCGGGCACATCGCCCGTGACACCGTCGAAATCATGATGGCGATGTACGAATCGGCACGTCAGAACAAGGTCATCTACATGCCGATGGAAGAGCAGGAATACCCGCTCGAGCTCATGATCGAAGAAGGTAAGGTGGTCGTTGAGGAGCCGGGTCGATACGACATCCGCGGTTTCTTGGACCGCAGCAACATCGACGAGGCCCGCTACGCGCAGTTGAAGGAAGACGGCGTCAGCCACCACCAGGCGATGCGCATCCTCCACGACGAGATGGCGCGCGGTTAGGTTTAGGCGACGGTCAAGGTGATCGAGATGACTTCTTGATTACTGATGACAATTTCGCAAAACCAGAGACGGTAAACCGACGCTGAGCCTGCACATTTCAAGCCAAAAGGGCACCTGATTCAATGGACATTGGATCAGGTGCCCGTTTCATGTTGACAAATTCGGTTATTGGCTGCTCGGCATCTTCGAGTAGATGTGGTGCGCCAGACGTCCAATCGGCATCGATTGCAACCACACCTTGCCGTGCCCCTGTAATGTAGCGAGGAACAACCCTTCGCCTCCCGCCAGCATCGATTTCAGGTTGCCGGCACGCTGGATGTCGTACTCGATGCCTTCTTGGAAGGCGACGATGCAGCCGGAGTCAACACGTAGTCGTTCGCCTTCCAAATCACGCTCGATGATGGTGCCACCAGCGGACATGAAGATGTGTCCGTTCCCTTGGACTTTTTGCAAGATGAAGCCCTCGCCGCCGAAGAATCCGGCTCCAAGGTTCCTCTGGAACGCGACCGTGATCCCAGTGTCGCCCGAACCGCACAGGAAGGCATCTCGTTGGGCTAAAACTGTGCCGCCCAAACCGCCGAGGTCGATCGACACGATCTTGCCCGGAGCTTCCGACGAGAAAGCAACGATCTGACTCTGATTGCTAGCGTTCTGGAAATGCGTGACGAAGATGCTCTCGCCTGCCAGCATCCGAGCACCCGCGTTCATGATGCCGCCAAGCAATCCTCCACCACTGCCACCGGGGCGTTTTCCCATCTTCGACTCGAACTCGATGCCCGGCTCCATATACATCATCGCACCCGCTTCGCCAATAATCTCTTCGCCCGGAGCAAGCCGGATCTCAAGCATCTGCAAATCGTCACCGATGATGCGGTACTGGAAGTTCCCAGCACTCATGACATCTGTCGCCTCGTTGGTGTAGCGCATTTGTGGAACCGATCCTTTCGAGATTACCTAGCGGTAGAGACTTCATATCCGTACTTATAAAATCTACGATCAGGCGAAATTGTGAGATTGTTGGCAACCGGATAGGGATTCATCAGCGCCCTCGACAACGGACCAATCCTGCCGCAGCCTAGTAACATCGTTCTTACAAAACCCAGAAAGCGAAGCGTGCAATGGCCGCATACGTGATAACAGATGTAGAGATCACCGATTCGGAGATGTTCGCCGAGTTTAGAGAGCGGCTGGATCCAACCATTGCGGCACATGGCGGCACATTCATCGTAAGGGGTGAGAACATCACGGTCGTCCAGGGTGACTGGCATCCGAGACGCATAGCGATGATCGAATTTCCAAATCTCAAAGCGGCCAACTCATGGTTACATTCCTCCGAGTTTGGCGCACTCCGAGAGATTCTGGATAAATCCTCTAACACCAACCTCGTAATCGTTGACGGGATTTAGAGCAAATGGAGAACTGTCGCACCGATCGCAATCGGTCGACGACTGTATCCATCAATCCTGACTGCTGATCACCGTCTTTGGCAGGTTCAACGCATCGATAACCATGTTCGGGTAGTCTCGGCGGAAACCAACTCTGGAAAGCATTTCCGCGGCTGACGAAGCGACCACGGGTTCGCCGTTCCATTCGCCGATAACCACACGCCTCGTCGTCGACGTCTGCGCGATCACACGCACCAAAGCCCGTATCCCTTCCTCGATCACCGCGTCCGATGCATCACCGGTCACGATACGCGCTCCGCTCGAGTAGGCCACCATCACCGGGACTCCACCTGCGAACACCACACGGGTGCTCGAATTGCGACTGAAATCCAGCAGACCGGACCCTTCCTCGTTGGAGACGGATGCCAACCTACGGTCAAAGATGTACACAGGATCGGTAGCCGTAACTACCAATGGCACTGGATCACCCCCATCGGATCGCATCGTATCGACAAATTCGACGCTTGCGAATTGGACTCCGGGAAGTCCGTTGACGAAGTAACCGCGACGGACTACGCCGCGCAGTTCCATCAGATTCAGCGCTTTGTAAATAGGATGCCAATCCCAACCCAATTGGTCGACCTCAATCGCGCGCCGAGTAACGACGCCATGCCGCCTCAAAAGCGCTTCCGCGCGCTTGTCCGCAAGCTGTGCTTCGCCCAACTCGGGGCCCAAGAATGAAAACCGGGATGTGGCAGACCAGTTGACACCCGGCGCCAAGACGTTCTGTGCCTCACGAAAACGATGAGCGAACTGACGCCGCGCTCCTGAACGTGATCGGAAATGTCGAGACCGGTTTCTAGGACCACCATCCATTGCTGGACTCACCGCATGCATCGCCGTCGAGTTCGATATCGCCATCGCCGCACGCCAAGAATCGCCAGTGATCAGACCTGCTAATGCCAAGTCGCGTATAGCGGTTGCCAACTCGGAAGGCGTCATGCCCTGCAGTCCCGCAAGAATAGTCTCGGAATCGACAACGCCTTCACTAACTATGAACTCGTACACACGCCCCGCTTCTGCCGTCACACCTTCGGCACCTGCCAGCATCTTCTCCACCGTCGCACTAGGCAGATACGCCCGCGCATCTCCAGCGCGAACCAGCGCGACATTTTGAGCACCTTCCGATTCGCCCTGGCAGAACACCCACGCAAACTCACCATCTTTGACCACTTGGTCTAGATCAACGCTTTTGAACCTATCGACACGCGCTGGCAACACGTCCCGTCCCCAATGCTGAACCGGAATCGACACGCCCTGCAACACATCCAACGCATCGACCGTCGCGTCCCTACCAGAATCATCGGGAACGCCCGCGATTCCATGCAGTTGCAACATCGCAGCTTGGTATCGCAGAGGATCAGATGGCCGCACTTCTGACCGGAGAATCGAAAGAGTGCGTTCCTGAATTCGCGCCAATGTTGACAGATCCAGCCACTCCTCTACTCCTTCATCCCTGAAGTAACCCTTTGCGGCTTGCGAATCCGCCAACATCTCCTCCAACGCGTCACGTAGCGGCTCAGACGCGATCGGATATCGCGCCTGCAAAACCCCAACCGACACGGGGCCGCTGCGAGCCAGATATCGCGCCACTACTCGCCTGACAGCGCCATAGTCGCATGGATCCGCAATCGCCTGTCGATACTCTTCAGCGAGGCTAGCTGCGACCCATCTCGATTCGTTCGATCCATCAACTTCGAACTCGACACGCTCCGCCCTGCCCTGCGATTCCAGATCCGTAATCCAACCCTCCCATCCATCCTCGCTGCGTTCAGCAATCTCGTCGTACGATAGATCGCCGATCTCGCTCAATAGCTGCGCTAACTCAGTCTCAGTCCTCGCCCTCATCCCAATCGCCATGCGTCCTGCCAGCGATGAAACGTCATCAATAGCCTCGGATCTTAACAGCCCCGCCGCTTCGGGATTCCGGAACAACTGCGCGAGCGCCTCCCGGTCGATGTTGAGCGACTGCAGCCCGCGTTCCGCCTTTGGCGTGTCCCACTGGTACATCCAGAAGTCGATGAAATTGTGCTCCAGCGACCTCGCAACTGGAGATGGCACGTCAGATTCGACGAACTTGACCTCGATCGCTCCAGATTGAACCCGCTCTAAAACGCGCTCCAAACCCGGCATGTCCATGTAGTCCTCAAGCGCGTCGCGATACGACTCCAACACAATCGGGAAATCAGGGAACGACTTCGCGATCGCCAGCAGGTCCTTCGAGCGTAGCCGCTGCAACCAGAACGGTGTCCTACGAAACTGCCCCAGACTCGGCAGCAGCAGCGCCCGATATGCGTTCTGTCGGAAGACCGCGCCAAACAGCGGCGAATCGATCATGCCCTCCAAGACACGTTCCTTCACCACTTCTCCCAACATTTCTGCGATGAACTCGACGCTCGGTCCACCATCGCTCTGTGGCAACCTGAACATGAAACCATCGTCCGAGACCTGCACCTCCGGCTCGATCTTCCGACGCTCCAGCAGCTCCCGAGCAATCGCGACTGACCAAGGGCCGTTGATGCGACCACCGAACGGCGAATGAACGACGATGCGTTGATCGCCTATCGAATCTTGATACGTCTCGACAATGACCGTCTTGTCAGATGAGATATCACCCGACCACTGGATCTGTCTCCGGATGTATCCGATGATCTGCCTCGCCCCGGCCTCATCGACCGGAAACTCCGACATCAACCACTCGACAACTTCCGCCGGCGTTTCCTCTTCGCCTACATACGGCATCAACCTCCGCGCGGCTTCTGCGCGAAATTCCGCCAACGCTTCCGAAAGATCTAGCGGCCGCCATGGAAAGTCCCCGCGCCAAAACGGCATCCGCGGCAACGCCCCCGGCGCAGGCTCAGCGATCACGCGATCATCGTCGATCTTGGCAACACGCCACACCTGACTGCCCAACATGAAAGCATCGCCCTCTCCTGACTCGAAAACAAACTCCTCGTCCAACTCCCCGACTCGCGTCTTTCGATCCGGAAGCACGACCGGGAACAATCCACGATCGACGATTGCGCCGCCATTGCTGATCGCCATCATCCGAGTTCCCGGCAACTGCTGAAGCACATCCCGCGTCTCGTCCCAGTGAATCCGGGCTCGCAACGTAGAAAACAGTTCGCGCGGATAGTGACCTGACACCAGCTTCACGACGCCTTCGAAGTTCGGATATGTCAACCCACCGTACGGATACGCGCCTTTGATGACCCGATAAAGCTCTTGCATCGGCCAGTCCTGCACCGCAACCGCCGCAACGATCTGTTGCGCCAACACGTCGAGGGAATTGCGAGGCACCTCAACCGCCTCCACCCTCCGATTCTGCATCCCTCTAGCCACCACCGCCGCTTCGATCAAATCCTCCGGATGTGTTCCGTAGATCTTTCCATAACTCGTCTCACCGACGCTGTGTCCTGCCCGTCCGACACGTTGCAATCCTTGCGTGACCGTCTTCGGCGACTGCAACTGCACGACGAGGTCGATGCTCCCGATGTCGATACCAAGCTCCAACGAGCTTGTTCCGACGAGTGCCGGTAACTCACCCGCCTTCAGTTTCTCCTCAATGTCGCGTCGCAACCTATCCGACAAACTACCGTGATGCGCCATGAACGGGCCATCCTCAGTGCCAGTTCCGATCTCTCCGCTACCGACGGCTACACCGTCGCTCTCCCCCTGCTCTCGCGCCGACCACACCGCGTTCAGGCGGTCAGCGGCGTTCTCTGCCTGACGACGGCTGTTCGAGAACACCAAAGTCGTGTCATGTTGCTCGATGTCGTCCAACACCCTCGGTATCAGCTTCGGCCATATCGAACTTGGGTCTCCGCCATCGGTATCCGGCATTCCATGGACACTGATCTCGATCTTCTTCGATCCCGGACAGTCGACGATCGAAACAGGTCTCGGCTCTATGCTTAACTTGCCGTTGTCGCCCCCTACCGACGACACGTTCTGGCCTCCCAACAAACGCGCAACTTCCGTCAATGGTCGTTGCGTAGCCGAAAGTCCGATACGCTGAAATCCTGGCGCGATCTGCTCCAAGCGCTCAAGCGTGATACTCAGATGAACGCCGCGCTTGTTCGCACACAGCGTGTGTATCTCATCCACAATCACCGTCTCAACGGTGCTCAAGATGCTCCGCGCACGAGGCGACGTCAATATCAGGTAGAGCGACTCTGGCGTGGTGATGAGAATGTGCGGTGGATTCCTGACCATTCGCGCACGAGCTGAAGACGGCGTATCACCTGTACGTACATCTGCTCGGACCTTTGGGATTTCGACGCCTAATGATTTCGCAGCCTCCTCGATACCCAGCATCGGCTCTTCGAGATTGCGCTCCACATCGTAGCCAAGCGCCTTCAACGGAGAGATGTAGAGCGTCCTAATCCCCTTCCTCTTCGACAGCGCAACGTCCGAGTAGAGCGCATCCAACGCCGAGAGAAACGCCGCCAACGTCTTGCCCGAACCAGTCGGAGAATGAATCAGGACATTTTCACCGCTCTTGATCCGCGGCCAAGCTTCGCGCTGCGGTTCCGTAGCGGAGCCGTGACATTCTCGGAACCACTGCGCGACCGGCGCGCTGAACAGACCAACGACATCAGTATCTGTTGAAACAGTTCGCACCATCGCTCAAAACCACGGTACGAGTTTAAGCGAGACCCTTGTAAAAGTCCGTCAGTGCCGTGTCCCCCACGTCATTCCGGAGCGTCTTCCAACGTCATTCCGGCGAAAGCCGGAATCCAGAGGGGTAGTGCAAGCGGGGCGCAATTCGTAGGGTATGCCAGATCGACGCCTATGCCCCTTCAATTCACGCTTGCACTTTGATAGGCCGGACACACCCCTACAACGGGGAGCTATTTCTTTTTGAACGCGGTTGCGTTCGGGTCGCGAACCTACATCAAGGACTGGTTGTAGCCGTAGGCGACGCCAGCGCATCTATCTGCGACGCCAGCACGTCCAACTGGTCTTGCAACCCCATCAGCGTAGTCTGATCTGCACCTACAGCGTCTCTGCGCCCTGTCTTGCATCCATTCTCCCAGACCGTCTCCAACATGTGCGCCGTTGCAATCTCAGTATCGGTTATCGGGCTGGGAGTGTTTGTGGGTTCCGGCGTGCCGAATGAACTCGAGAAGTAATATTCGTTAGCGTCATATTGCTTGTAGCCGGCCATCAAACTCTCAGCGTCTATTTCACATCCCGTCCGGTGTGAGTCAATGTTTTCGATCAACTTCTCCGACTGCGCGTATTCGTTGAAACTGCAAGCGATTGAAGTTACGAGCATCGTCGCGATTGCTACGGCTATCGTTAATCGGGTCATTGCTAGCCCCCTTGCGCGACGAACGGAGTCTTTGTCACCAGTCTCTGCCGGATCGCTCAGGGGGCGCGAACGCCCCGTCTTCGTCGCGACTGGAAGAATCCGGCAATGACAAAAACTGGTGACAAGCAGTAAGACTAGATGAAAATGCGCTTTACATCAACCTGTTCGCATAATCCCATTTGCAAGGGTGTCGCGAAGACAGCGCCTTTGCGAATCCCGAAACTGAAAGACGCTAAGACGTTTTGGGTAGATGATCCTGCGTGTTCCCATCCCCTCTGGATTCCGGCTTCCGCCGGAATGACGTTAGTTTTCGTTTAAGCGCGTAGCGCGAGACTTGATGTGGGCCTAGCTCCCGCCACCGCTCCAGATTCTCCGCCCTACGATCAACGTCAGCACCGTGTACAGCATATCCATCGCCGGGAAGTAGATGATGTGCGAATTGACGGACAGTCCCGTTTCGCTATTTGGATTCAGCTGCCAGAACCACTCCCAAAAGAACAGACTTGCCAGCACAATCCCGCCGTAGAAAACGAACGACGTCCTCAAATAGGTCAACGTATCAACCTCGTGCTCGCTGATCGCACGTTTCCGCAGAATGCCGACGACCCAGACGATCACTGTGCCGATCGCCATAAAGTAGTTCACGATCTCCCAAACCGGATAATCCGGTGAACCATCGTGATACAGCGGAGTCACCGCCAAGTGCACCGCCACCGCTACCCCCGTCACGACTAGAAACGCTCCTACGATCTTTCTCACGATTTCCATCTCGGTTGTCCTCCTTCTAACGCTGCGAACCGCAAGTCATCTCTTCGTTCAAACTCGTCTACCAAAGCTCCAGCGAATCCTCAAACAGAGATCGCAACTCCTCGGCACCAGTGGTGCGCGGCGCTAACTTCGTAACCCGATGCTGTGGCAACGTCCCGGCGACGAATGCGTCGATGTCCGACTCGTCGTATCCCACTCCGCTCAACCCGTTCGGCATTCCCAAATCCTGCAACAACTGAATAATCTGCTGCGCCAATATCTCGCCTGCATCTGCGTCATCCACACCAGCTACATCCGCGCCCATCAATCTCGCCGCCTCAATGTGCCGTGCGGGATTGGCCGATGCCGTATAACGAAATACCGCAGGAGCATTCAATATCACCGACAACCCATGCGGAACAATCGGCTTGTTGTCGGGATACCCCTCGGGCTGGTAATCTCTCGCGTTCCCTGCGACTGGGTATGACATCCCATGAGGCAGGTGAACACCGGCAGTACCGAATCCAACGCCCGCTGCCGTCGCCGCAAGGCACATATTCGCCCGCGCCTCGTCGTCTTCCGGGTCATTCACCGCCCGTCTAATGTTCTGCGAAACGATCTCGATGGCCTTCGCCGCCCATACGTCGCTCATCGGATTCGACCCTTGATACGCCGGGCGATGCGCTGGATCAATCGGTGCCTCCCGCCGCGTATATGGCAACGCGGTGTACGACTCCAATCCATGATACAACACGTCGAAACCGCTGAAAGCCGCCACGTTACGCGGCATCGACCTCGTATTCTCCGGATCCACCAAGCCCATATGCGGCTTCAGCGCACGGTTAGCTATCCCCGTCTTGGCATGCATCTCCTTCATGTCGAAGATCGCCACACCTGACGTCTCGCTACCCGTCCCCGCAGTCGTCGGCACCGCGATCAGCGGCTTCAATGCGCCTGGCACCGGCGTCCCCTTCCCTATCGGCGCATTCACATACTCCAGAAACTCCGCCGGGTGGGTGTCGTAGAGATTCGCTGCTTTCGCCGTATCCATCACCGAACCGCCTCCGACAGCCACGAAACCATCGAACTCGCCCTGCTCGGCGAACCGGACCGCATCCGCGAACGACGCGTCTGTAGGCTCGACGCTCACATCCGCATACACCACGCACTCAATGCCCTCGTCCCGCAACGACTCCAAAGACATCGTAACCGCCGTAGATTCGAGCAGCGATTGGTCGGTCAGTACCATCGCCTTCTTAACGCCCAGCCGTTTCATCTCGAAACCCAGTTCAGCGGTGACCCCAAACCCGAACTTGATGCTCGCAGCATCCATCGCAAACGCAGTTTCAAGTGCCTGAGACATCCCGTTTCTCCGATTGATCCCTCTTCGAATCACACCCGTGGCTAGTCGTCAGCATTAAAGTATGCACCAACCCGCTATTCGCACCGCCAAGTCGTGAACCAATACAGCAAATCACTAAGCGTCGACCTTTACGAGCTGACGATGTCCCAGATCTTCTGGCGACGCGGCATGGATTCGACCGCTACGTTCAGCCTCTTCTTCCGCGGCTATCCCAAAAACCGTGCCTACTATATCGCCAGCGGTATCGATGACGCCCTCGATTTCCTCCAAGACTTCCACTTTTCCGTTGACGAAATCGAAGCCATCCGCAATGTCACACCCTTAGCCGACGACTTTGTCGACGCGCTTTCCAGAACCCGATTCTCTGGTTCTGTACGAGCCGTCCCAGAAGGCAGCATCGTCTTCGCCGACGAACCGCTTATCGAAGTGACCGGCAACTTGATCGAGACCCAGATCGTCGAGACGATGCTGCTGAACATCGTCACCACCGCGTCACTCTTGGCAACAAAAGCTGCCCGAATCGCACAAGCCGCCGATGGTAGGCCCGTCGTAGATTTCGGCTCACGTCGCACACACGGCGAAGATGCCGCGATTGAAGCCGCACGTGCCGGATACATCTCCGGCTTCGCGGGCACCAGCAACGTCAAAGCCGCCGCACTCCACGGCATTCCCGCATATGGAACCATGGCGCACTCGTTCATTCAAGCCTTCGATAACGAAGCGACCGCCTTCGCATCCTACCTCGAAGAATTTCCGGATACCGCAACACTTCTTGTCGACACCTACGACACCTTGGACGGAGTTCGCAACGCCATCCGCGTCGCCGAACAAGCACGTTCGCGCGGCACCAACGTCAACGCGATACGCCTCGACAGCGGCGATTTAGCCGAGTTGGCGCGGGCGGCTCGCGCACTAATGGACGAGGCCGGTTTTCCCCAAATTCGAATCATGGCAAGCGGAGGTCTCGACGAACACAGCATCTCGCAGCTGGTCAACTCCGGCGCGCCCATCGACGCGTTCGGCGGCGGCACGCGATTCGGAACATCAGCAGACGCTCCGTACATCGACTCGGTCTACAAACTCGTCGAGATCGACGGTCGCCCAGTAACCAAGCTCAGCACTTCCAAAGTCACCAAACCCTGGGCCAAGCAGGTGTTTCGGCGCTTCGAAGACGGCATGATGCGCGGCGACGTTATTACAAGATCGACTTCACAGGCGCTTAGCGGTTACCCGCATCACATGCTTAGTACCGTGATGAAATCCGGCGAACGACTCAAGCAAAGGGACTCCATCGCGACGCCTAGAGAACGCGTCGCATCGGGAGTCCGTAGTATTCCTGAACATATCCGCAAGCTCAAAAACCCCGCAACGTATCCGGTCGAACACTCTGATGATCTGGCTATGCACAGTTAAACATCGCTCGACCATCGCCAAACTCAATGTCCGGAAACAACATGATTGAACCCTCATTACCAAGTCACGCTCGAGTCGTGGTCATCGGCGCAGGAATAGCAGGATGCAGCGTCGCATACCACCTCACAAAGCTCGGTTGGTGCGACATCGTCGTCGTCGATCAGGGACCGTTGTTCGAGACCGGCGGTTCCACTACGCACGCTCCCGGAGGCGTATTTCAGATAAACGCGTCCAAGACCATGACCCGGTTTGCTCGCTACACCGTAGATGAATGGGCAGAATTGCAACTCGACGGCGAGCCGTGCACGAACCCGGTGGGCAGCCTCGAAGTGGCATGGACCCCGGAGCGTCTCACAGACCTCAAGCGCAAATCAGGATACGGTCTGAGTTGGGGTGTTGAATCTCACGTCATAACCTCCGCCGAAGCCCGCGAATTCGTGCCGATGCTTTCCGAACGGATCTTGGGCGCGCTCTACGTTCCGTCAGACATCCAAACTCCGGCGACTAGACCGGCGGAGGCGATGGCGCGAGCCGCGATGTCAAGCGGAGCATCGTTTCACGGCGGTGTCAAAGCCACCGGTTTCAAGATAGCTAATCGACAGATTCAAGGTGTTAAGACCACACATGGCGATATCGCAACCGATATCGTCGTCTCGGCCGTTGGGATTTGGGGACCCAAGATCGGGAACCTTGCCGATGTACCGATACCGCTCTCGCCAATGCAACACATCTACGCAGTCACTGAGCCGTTGCCGGAACTCGCGGGCGCAACCTCTGATATAGCAATGCCGCTGGTCCGCCATCAAGACCGCTCGATGTACTTCCGACAGGAACGCGAAAGTTTCGGCATCGGCTCATACCTCCACGAACCGCTCGTCATCGACGCCGATGAGATCCTAGACCTCGACGAAGCCCCCGTCGCACCGGCTGAGATGTCGTTTACCGCCGACCACTTCAAAGCGGCTCAGCAAGCCGCGGGCGAGGTGATGCCCTGCCTCAATGGCGTTGGATTGACGCGAAAGTTCAACGGCCTATTCTCCTTCACCACCGACGGATTCCCGATCCTCGGCGAATCTCCTCAACTCCGCGGATTCTGGTCGGCGCAGGCAGTTTGGATCACGCACGCCGGCGGTGTGGGCAAAGCAGTCGCCGAGTGGATCGTCAACGGCGAACCGACTATGGACCTGCATGAGTGCGACATAAATCGTTTTCACCCCCACGCTTACAGCCGTCAATACGTCCGAGCCCGCGCCGCCCAGCAGTATCGTGAGGTCTACGACGTCATCCATCCGTTGCAACAGATCGCAGAGCCTCGCAACCTTCGACTCACACCGTTCCATGCACGCCATGAAGATCTCGGCGCGGTCTATTTTGAGGACTCCGGATGGGAACGCCCCCGATGGTACGAGACTAACGAACACCTCCTCGAGTCGTTGCCTGTCAAAGGCACGTCGCGTGAGGGCTGGGAAGCTCGGGAATGGTCGCCCATCATCGCCGCAGAACACGTCGCCACTCGCGAACGCGTGGCTATGTTCGACCTCACACCGCTATCCAAATTCGAGGTCAGCGGCACTGGAGCCCTTGCAGCGCTCCAGCATCTCGCCGCCAATCAGATCGACAGACCGGTCGGCTCCATCACTTACACCCCGTTGCTCACTCCAAGCGGCGGATTCAAGTGCGACCTCACGATAACGAGATTGGACCATGACCGCTTTCTGATCGTAACGGGCGGAGGAACGCGCTACCACGATCTGAAATGGATCAATTCGAACGTGCCGGACGACGGATCGGTATCCATCGTTGACGCATCATCCGACCTTTGCTGCATCGGTTTGTGGGGACCAAAAGCCAGAGAGACGCTGCGCCGCGTCTGCGACATCGACGTCTCAAACCGGGCCTTCCCCTACATGGCCGCTAAACGCATAATCATCGGCGATGTCCCGGCTATAGCGCTACGCATCTCTTACGTCGGTGAACTGGGATGGGAGATATACGCCCCGGTCGAGTACGGAATGCGACTGTGGGACGTTCTTGGGGAAGCAGGCGAACCACACGGCATCATCGCCGCCGGCACCGCCGCATTCGACTCGCTCCGTCTCGAAAAGGGATACCGCCTATGGGGCAACGACATCCACACCGAGTTCAACCCTGTAGAAGCAGGCACGAGTTTCGCCGTAAAGATGAATAAAGGCGACTTCATCGGTAAATCAGCACTCCAAGCGGTTCTCCAAAATGGCACGAACCGAAAACTCAGCTGCATCACTCTCAACGACGATGACAGCGTCGTTATGGGTAAAGAACCGATCATGTCCGGTAACCGTGTCCTAGGCTATGTGACCAGCGCAAACTACGGACATTCCATCGGTCGCGGCATCGCCTACGGCTACCTGCCAAACTCCCACGCGGCTCCCGGCACTTCGGTCGATATCGTCTACTTCGGCGAACGGCTCAATGCAACTGTCCAAAACGAGCCCCTATACGATCCTAGTGGCGAGAGACTGAGGTGGTAGCATCACCACAAACCCGGCGCATATTCACCATCTGGAGGTGGAAAGATGCCTCAGACGCTCGAAATTGAGGGTCTAAAAACTCGCCACTGGCCCATAAACCTGCGACAGAGCGGCAACAGTGACGCTCGGATTCTCATCTCCACGCGCATCAGGAAGTCGCCATGGTGGCACCTCTCAAAAGCCGCCGGATGCTGGGCTTACACGACCTACAACCATCTCTACCACCCGCGCGCCTACATCAAACCAGAAGACGGGGGCTTACTTGCGGAATACGAATTCCTTACACAACACGTCAGCATGTGGGATGTCGCCGTCGAACGCCAGATCAGAGTCAAAGGTCCCGATGCCGCGGACTTCGTCAATCTCTTGATCACCCGTGACGTTCACAAGATCCTCCCGAACATGCAAGCACGGTACGTGATCCTATGCAACCAATACGGCGGCATCATCAACGATCCCGTCCTACTCCGGGTCGCCGACGATGAGTTCTGGTTCAGCATCTCCGATTCCGACGTTCTACTCTGGGCACAAGGCGTCAACTCGTTCGCCAAATTCAACGTCGAAATCCACGAGATAGACGTTTCGCCTGTACAAATCCAAGGTCCCAAATCGGTCCTGCTTATGGAAAAGATGTTCGGCTCATACGTCCGAGACATCCCCTACTACGGCCTCGTCCACGACACGCTAAACGGTCACAAAGTCACGATTTCTAGAACCGGATTCTCTGCAGAGATCGGCTTCGAGATCTATCTCCACAATGCCACGCTCTATGCCGATTACGTCTGGCCATACATCGTCGAGCAAGGAGAGGAATTCAACCTCGGCGTAATCGCACCTAGCCACATCCGCAGACTTGAAGCTGGCATCCTCTCCTACGGCCAAGACATGGACATCGAGAACAATCCCTACGAAGTCCGATTAGGCTGGCAGGTCGACTTAACCAAAAAGGCTGACTTCATCGGCAAAGACGCTCTCGCCAAGATCAAGCAGGAGGGCGTCAAACAGCGTCTCGTCGGACTCAAAGTAGACGGCAACCCGATCACTTGGTACAACGAGGACTTCTACTTAGTCAAAGATCGTGATACCGGCTGCGACATCGGCTATGTCACCAGCGCGTTCTGGTCTCCCAACGTCGGCTCCAACATAGCCCTAGCTGTCATGCCGAAAACCCATTGGAAACGCGGCACCAACGTCAACGTTCAACTCCCAAATGACGGCATCGTGGACGCGTCCGTCGTACGTGTCCCATTCCGAGATCCGACCAAAGACATTCCCAAAACAAAACTCCAGTAGTTGGCTAAATCCCCAACGGCCAAACCCACATGATCAGCGGAATCGCCACCGCGACGATCACCATTACCAACGGCAATCCCAACCGCAAGTAATCTCCGAATTGATATCCAGCCGGTCCCATCACAATGGTGTTCGATTGATGCCCAATGGGAGTGAGAAACGCCGACGAAGCCCCGATTGCGACGGCCATCAAAAACGGATCAGAATTTGCGCCTAAAGTGGCTGCTACGCCGATCCCTATAGGTGCCATCAAAATCACCGCAGCAGCATTGTTGATCACCGCCGACAACAGCATTGTCGTCACGAGCACAATCGCCAATGTCGACCACGCGGGGAGCGATCCGCCGATCTCTGCAATCATCATCGCGATCCGCTCTGCTCCACCAGTCGTCTCAAGGGCTTCCCCCACTGGAATCATGGCACCTAACAATATGATCACCGGCCAGTCAATTGCCTGATACGCCGCTTGTAAGGTCAAAAAACGCGTTAACAACAATATCGCCGCACCACCAACAAACGAGATGTAAATCGGCACGATATTGAACGCCGCCAGCAACACCGCTCCAACGAAAACCGCGAGAGGAAAGAAGAGCCTGCGACGCTGCCCTATCTGGAGGGCGCGTTCCGCTAAAGGCAGAAGCCCCAACCGCGGTAACGCCGCCTGCACCAGCTCCGTTCTACCTTGAAGAAGCAGCACATCCCCTGCGCGAAAGACAATCCTTCCTAAACGGCGAGCCAAACGCGTTCCTCTTCTCGAGACCCCCAGTAAGTTCACGCCATACGCCGCGTGAAGGTGCAAACTCCTAGCCGTCCTACGGCGCATCATACTGTCCGGATCCACAATCGCCTCCACCACCATCACTTCATTCGAACTCAACGTCTGGTTGAAATCCTCATCCATATCTCTAGAAACCTCAAGTACCAAACCCGATGAGTCGACGAACAACTTCAAGTCCTCCGGATCAGCCTCCACGATGAAGATATCGCCTTCATCAATCACCTCGTAACTCGAAGGTGCACCGTAAACTACTCCCTTGTGCACCATACCTACTATCGCTACATCCTCTTCAGCCAGATCCTCGAGGTCTCGAACCAGTTTTCCGATGAACCTTGACCCTTCCGGCACACGCACTTCGGTCATGTAGTCCTCGATATGCAACGTATCACCTAACGCCAGGGGCGCTTGCCTCGTAGGAATAAGCCGCCAACCCACAAATGCGATGAATAAAATCCCGACGACTGCCACCCCGATTCCAACAGGAGCAAAATCAAACATCTGAAACGCCGTCCCTGCTTCTTCTTGCCTGAAGTTTGAGATGATGATGTTCGGGGGCGTACCGATCAGCGTCGTCAATCCGCCCAGCAAAGACGCGAACGCCAACGGCATCAGATAGTGCGACGGCAATTCCCTGCTTCGGTTCGCAACCCTGATAGCCACCGGCATCAACAGACTCACCGCTCCCACGTTGTTCATAAACGCCGAAAAGAACGCTGTGATCCCTGACAAACTCAGTACCCGCAACACCGGGATGCTAGGTATCCGCGCATAACAATTCGCGATCACGTCAACTACACCCGAATTCTGAAGCGCCCTGCTCAATATCAAAACCGCCGCAACCGTCACCACCGCCGGATGCCCAAACCCGCGATACGCCTCCGCAGCCGGCACAATGCCTACTACCGCAAGCACCAGCAACGCAACCAAAGCAACCACATCGTATCGCCACTTGCCCCAGACGAACAGGACAAGCGCAACAGCAAGTACAACAAAGACAACCAACTCATCCATGAATCGGCGAAACCATCGACACCTTTCCGAACCCCACTAACCAGAGTTCACATCCGCAACCAATTATCGCACACAAATCCTATTCAACTCACCCGATCAAACTTCAGATCACCTCCTGATTATCTGAACATCTACCACTCGTCCCAGCCATTCGTTCACGGAAATCTGATCTGAAATCTCTTTCTCGATACAACGTATCGCAGTCACGCTCCGAATCTCTTAACATGAAGATTCGCGCTATCCCTACGAGCGCGCCCAAATAAGCAGGAGTATCCCTATGCCCCTAAATATCGCCGCAAACCTCACTATGATGTTCAACGAACACGACTTCATGGACCGATTCGCGGCCGCCGCGCGTTGCGGCTTTAAAGGCGTCGAATACCTCTTCCCCTACGACTACCCAGCCGAAGCCATACGCGAACAACTAGATGCAAACGGTCTGAAGCAAATCCTTTTCGATTTCCCAGCCGGAGATTGGGCATCTGGAGACCGCGGAATCGCGGTCCAACCCGATCGCGTCGGAGAATTCCAAGACAGAGTCGGCCTGGCGATCGAATACGCCCAAACCCTCGGCTGTGAACGTTTGACGTGTCTCGCCGGAATTCCCGACAACGGTACCGATTCCGAACTCGCCGAGGCAACCATGATACGAAACCTGCAATTCGCAGCCGACGCGGCCGCTCGCATCGGCGCCATCGTTCTCGTCGAACCCCTCAACACCCGAGACGTCCCCGGAACCTACGTCTCGAAATCAGCGCACGGCGCGCAACTCGTCCAAGCCGCCGGCCGCAAAAACGTACGCCTCCAATTCGACGTTTACCACACTCAAATCATGGAAGGCGATATCGCAACCAAATTCTCCGAACTTTTGTCGATAATCGGACACGTCCAGATCGCTGACAACCCAGGACGACACGAACCCGGTTCGGGAGAAATCAACTACCCGTTCGTTTTGGATCACATCGCAAACAGCGGTTACGACGGTTGGATCGGTGCCGAATACATGCCCGCTGGCGACACTGAAAGCGGCTTGGGCTGGGTCAAACCCTACCTATGAAAAAGCCCGTCATTCCCGCGCAGGCGGAAATCCAGAGGGGCCGGGAAGCGGCGGTGTCCCCTCTAATGCCCCTTCGCGAAGCGTAAGGGGGCGCGCAACCGAAGTGACGCGAGAGGGGGATGCCCGGGACGGGCGGCCTAAGCCGTCGCCGCGAGGTTTTGGTCGGCAGATCCGCCGCGCACTCTGGCAGCCACGTCCGGGAAGTACGTATCCAGAACCTGATCGACTATACCCTCGGCGTCTAGCTGCAACTGTCGCCGTTGGTCTGCAGCAGTCCCGTGCTCGATAAACGCATCCGGCATACCGACGCGGTGAACCATGATGTCATCCAACCCGCCATCCTTCAAGGTCTCCAAAACCGCAGAACCGAATCCACCGGCCAGCACGTTCTCTTCAACTGTCACGATCTGTCGAGTCTTGCGCGCCGTTTCGAATATCAGCTCAGTATCCAGCGGTTTGGCGTAAACCGGATCTACTACTCCGCACGAAATACCGTACTCCGCAAGTACTTCCGCCGCCTCAACTGCCGCACTGCAAGACTTGCCAAGCGCGAATATCGCTACGTCCTCACCATCCATCAACACCGAACCTTTGCCGATCGGGACTTCATGTAACTCTTCGTCAAGAGGAACTCCCACCGCGGTCCCACGCGCAATTCGAATCGCAAACGGTCCGTCATATTTGTAAGCCGTGTAAACCAGATGCTGCAACTGGTTCTCGTCACGCGGTGCCGCCACGATCGCATTCGGCAAACACCTCAAATACGTGATGTCGAATGCTCCGTGATGTGTCTTCCCGTCCTCGCCGACGATCCCAGCTCGGTCCGCAATCAACTTAACCGGAAGATTCTGCAAGCAGATGTCGTGAAGGATCTGATCGAACGCCCTCTGCATGAACGTCGAATATATCGACACGAACGGCTTTAGGTCCTTCGACGCCATCCCCGCCGCCATACTCACCGCGTGCTGCTCGGCAATCCCGACATCGAAAACGCGGTCCGGAAACTCATGCATCACATCCACCAACCCCGTGCCCTCAAGCATCGCCGCGCTTATCCCGACGACCGATTCGTCTTCACGCATTATCTTCGCCAAAGTTTCCGAGAACACCTTCGAATACGTCGGCGCTCCAGACGAATCGCCAAGCGGCGAACTCGGCTGATGGAACTTCACCGGGTCATCTTCCGCCGGTTCGAACCCATGACCCTTGTGCGTCACGATGTGAATCAACGGCACCAATCCGGTCGAGTTCTTAGCTTGGCGCAGCGTCTCTTCCAGCTGCTTGAAATCATGACCATCGATCGGCCCCAGATACTGGAAACCCATCTCCGTCCACAACATCGTCGGCACGATCAATCCGGCCAACCCGGTGTTGAACCGTTTCACGATCCGATACATCAACTCGCCAGTTGGAACTCGCTGGGAGATCGACTTCATCCGCTCAATCATCGACTGAAATTCAGGATGCGTAATCAACCGCTTCCGCCAGTTCGTCAGGAAGCCGATGTTCTCCGAGATCGACATTCCGTTGTCATTTAGGACAACGATCATGCGCTCCGGATTCAGATGAACAATATTGTTGAGCGCTTCGAAACTAGAGCCAGAAGTCATCGCACCATCACCGACCACCGCAATCGTCCACGAATCGCTCTTCTGATTAACCGCGCTCTGCGCGATGCCAAGCGCTATCGATAGCCCGGTGCCCGCATGACCAGCCGCCAAGGTGTCATGCTCGCTCTCTTTCGGCTCACCGAATCCCGACAACCCGCCTTCCAATCGAATGTCCTGAAACTCATCTCGACGCCCCGTAACCAGCTTGTGCGTGTACATCTGGTTGGTTGTGTCCCACACCATGCTGTCTTTCGGGCTCTCAAACACCCTGTGCAGCGCCAACGTCAACTCAACCACACCTAGATTGGAAGCAAGATGACCGCCGCGCTCGGTGATGACCGAGATAATGGTGTCTCGAGCCTCTTGTGCGACCTGCTCTAGCTCCTCATAGCCCAGATCTTTCAGATCGCTAGGAGCATCTATACGGTCCAATATACGGTCAGCCATTAATTTCGACCTCCC
The DNA here is from genome assembly GCA_965220515.1 of Dehalococcoidia bacterium. Taxonomy (GTDB): domain Bacteria; phylum Chloroflexota; class Dehalococcoidia; order Lucifugimonadales; family Lucifugimonadaceae; genus Bin127. Next base: position 2,595,877 of record OZ244831.1, on the reverse strand, counting down.
ACATGGGGCGCAGCGTCGTTTATACCCTTCTCTGCTTCACTTCACGATCCTCAATGTTGCATGTACTGAAATATACCACAGCCTAGGTTTCTGATACATCGGCTCAGTTGCCATCCATGCGGCGTACTGAGCACCGTGAAAACCCAAAATGCTTACGCTTTTACAAGAAATTGTGGCGACCGTCTTTACGCACTCTTAACCAACACCGCGTAACATGGCTTCATCCATTAACGGCAATCAACCAAGTAACCGGAACTGAAATTGCAAAACATCTCCCAAAGATTCAGTTTCGATTACGATCTGGAAACCCTAAAAGGCGATATCTTCGGCGGACTCACCGCAACTGTCGTTGGTCTCCCTGTCGCCCTCGCATTTGGAGTCGCATCAGGTCTCGGCGCCATCGCCGGTATCTACGGCGCTATCGCCGTAGGATTCTTCGCGGCTGTATTCGGCGGTACCAAATCTCAGATCTCCGGACCTACCGGTCCCATGGCCGTCGCCATGGCCGCTGTCGTTACCCTCGCCGGACCTGACAATCTCGGCGAGGCTTTCGGCATTGTTGTCCTTGCCGGCATTATCCAGATCCTCCTCGGCGTCCTGAAAATCGGACGATTCGTCGCATACACGCCATACTCCGTCATCTCCGGATTCATGTCCGGCATAGGCGTCATAATCATCATCCTTCAAATCCTCCCCTTCATCGGTGCCGAAGGCGTTTCCGGCGGACCCGTCGGCGCCATCCGCGCCATACCTGATGCAATACCGGACATCAATTTCGGCGCGTTGACCATTGCCGTCGCCACTCTGGCAGTGGGCATACTATGGCCAGAAAAACTGCATCGATACTTTCCTTCTACTCTCGCCGCACTAGTCACCGGCTCTCTACTCGGCGTTCTATGGCTCACCAGTGCTCCCGTCATTGGCGAAGTACCCTCCGGACTACCAAGCCTTCACATCCCGCAAATCTCCGGCGAGTTCCTCGTCAAGGCCGTACAACCTGCCCTCATCATTGCCCTGCTCGGCTCTATCGACAGCCTCCTAACTTCACTCATAGCCGACTCGATGACACGCACGCGGCACAACGCCAACAAGGAACTCGTCGGACAAGGCATCGGTAACACCATCGCCGGATTCATCGGCGGATTGCCAGGCGCAGGCGCGACCCTTGGAACCGTCGTCAATCTGCGTGCCGGCGGCTCCACTCCAGTATCCGGCACAATTCGAGCCGGCATCCTTCTCGCTCTGGTTCTCGGACTCGGACAATACGTCCAGAACATTCCTCTCGCCGCCCTCGCAGGAATTCTCCTAAAGGTGGGTTGGGACATCATCGACTGGCGATTCATCACCCGCATACACCGCGTACAAGTCGAACACCTCATCGTCATGGTCATCACCATGTTTTTAACGGTGTTCCTCGATCTCGTAACCGCGGTCGCCATCGGGCTCATCGCCGCCGGAATGGCGACCGCAAAGCAACTCGAAAGACTCGAACTCGACAGCGTCGTCTCAGTGCCTATCCTCGACCAGGTATTCTTCACCGGATACAAAGCCGCCCAAACAATCGATATGTTCTCGGCACGAGTCGGAGTCATCGCCCTAAGGGGAAGCTTCACAGTCTCATCGTCCAGCCGACTAATCACTACTATCAGCGAAGACATCCGTGAACACGAAGTCGTTATCCTAGACTTCACCGATACCGTCTTCATCGACGACAGCGCGGCTTTAGTCGTTGAGCAGATGATCGACGTCGCCATCACCGAAAACACCGAATGCATACTCGCGGGACTCGGCGGAGTCCCCGAAACCGCTCTGCGCGCCCTCAACGCTATCGACAAAGTCCCGGAAGAACACATCGTCGACGACTTGGAAAGCGCAAAAGTGGTAGCACTCGAAATGCTCGGCCTCGAAACCGAACGCGAAACCTAAGCCAGCCACGCCACGAAAGCAACTCAAACGTCGCGGCTATAATCCCTAGCATTCGCGATACCAACCCCGACCAACCTGCGTATATCGCTAATGTCTGAAAAGCTCCAACAAGGCGACCGCCTGCCGCAACTCAAATTCAAACTCGTCGATGGTGATGAACTCTACCTGCCCCGCGGCATGTCATCGCGCTACCTCGCCCTCCTTTTCTTCCGCGGCGCCTGGTGAAGCTACTGCCGAAGGCAGCTAGGTAGCTACCAAGAACGACTAGACGAACTCCAAGCACTCGGTGCTGGCATCATCGCCGCAACCGTCGGAACTCAAGACGAAGTCAAAGCCATGCGCGACGAGCTCAACCTCACTTTTCCCGTCGCATACGGCCTCACCGAATCCGAGTTCGAACCCCTCGGTGGATGGTGGACAACCGATCACCACGGCCGCTACATGCAACCCGTCGAACTCCTCATATCTCGCGGCGGCGTGGTCTTCGGCTCCATGTACGCCTCCGGCCCCGTCGGACGAATGTCCGTCGACGAAGTCCTAGTCGCCATCAAAAGTCGAGAACAGCGGCGCTAAAGGTCTGAGCAAGCACCCTCCCCTTTTTGCGCAGCGCGATTTACCCCTCCCCCTCTCAGGGGGAGATTAAGAGGGGGTTAGCGCAGCAAGACGCAGGGGGGTCATACCCTTATCCACCATCGCCCCTTCTCACGAAACTCGCGCTAGTCGTGAAAATACCACCAATATAGTTTGTAATACAAACTAATTTGCGTTACAATCAATTCAAATCCTGTGGGACACCTCGACGACCCACAAACGTCGAGGCCGCTAAACACTCTACGAAAGGACTCCAATGCAATCTACAAATGACTCCTCTCCAGAAAACAGTTGGAACACCATCCATGACACCATGGACCAGTCGCGCAGCTCCATGTACCTTGCGGGAGTGGACACCATCCTGCTCATGTGGGGCGGACTCATGGCCCTTGGTTACCTAGGTCAGTTCGCCATACTGTCACTCGCTAGCGACTTTGCTGATCGCAGCTCATGGATCTTCGCTCCATTTTGGTTGGTTATCGTCGCGATAGGTATGGTTGCCAGCAGCATCATCGGACACCGCGCGAGCAAGAGCCGATCTGATGGCGACGCCGCTCGGAATGCGGGACTTCGCGTGTTCGCATTTTGGATCGTCGTAGTCGCCGCAGCCTTTCTGATTCCCGGCGCGGCTGGGCTTTGGAACGACGACACAGCCTCCAGCATCCCGGGAGTTGCCATCGGTATCATCGCCCTCGGATACACGCTATTCGGAATCATGCACCGCCCCGCGCTTGCAGTTGTCGGTATAGGAATCGCAGCCGCGTACTTCATTCCCGACTACCTTTTAGGCGAAATCGCGGCAGCAGCGACTGCGGTATTAATGCTGGCGGTCGTTTTCGCCGGCGCGTTCTGGCTTCGGAAGAGTAGCGTCGCATGACCCAAGAGCCTCTCGTTCTCGACGAGATCATCCATCAGCCGGTCAGGTTGAGGATCATGACGATGCTCGTCTCTATCCCCGAATCCGACCGCGTGACGTACGGATTCGTGCAAAAGTCCTTGGATCTAACCGGTGGGAATCTGACGACCCATCTACGGAAACTTGAAAACGCGGACTATCTAAACGTCACCAAAGAGTTCCACAACCAGAAACCTAGGACGTGGATTCAAGCGACCGTGGCAGGACGTCAAGCCTTCGCCGAATACTTCACGAACCTTCAAAAGGTCCTCAGTTGGCGTCCCGAGTCTTGATCTCAGTACATGTGCGGCTGCAAAGCGGCGGCCAATGTGAGTTCGATGTCTTGGATAGCTTGTGTCATCGCTTGGCCGATGAGGTCAAGACGTTTGACCTGATCGATACGGGGAGTTACAGATTCCAACTCCTGTGAAGACAGCAGCGTCTTGAATATCCCGCAAGCATCAGCGAGACAGATAATTACGATGTCGCGTGGATCCGGTATCTCGTCGCTGAATAAGACACCCATGATGCGTAGCTTGACTTCGCGTTGCGCCTGACCGTCGATCGTCGGGTATCGCCTCGACTTGAAGACCCACATGAAGCGGTCGTCAACCTGCTCTAAAATTCCCTGCTCGATTAGCCTTCCCAGAGCCTCTTCACGCAGTTCCGCCGCCTTGACAGCAGTGCGCTCCACCCAGAACCGGGCATCGTTTCCTCCCACTTCCGCGATATCTGCCAGCGTCGGATCCAACAGCGAGTCACCAGTCGGGCTGTCGTCGATAAGAATGAGGTTGTCCAAGTCAGTGTCGATGCGATTTTCCAAAGCCAGATCCATCAGAACTCCACCTGCCAGCGCGTAGTCCAATGAAACATTCGGCAACCGCGCGAAACGCCCATCATCGTCGTTCAACAACAGCAGGATGATTTCCTCGGTGAATCTGAGCATCGTGGTTTCTCTTTCTCTGAATTGGCAACGCTTCGAAGCGCTACTCATTTCGACGCGGGCAATTTTGAACGTCATTATATGCGGGGTGAAACACCGTATCGCTTGACCCTAAGTTTGAAATCCGCCCTGCCACAACGGACGTTTCACGACATTTGAGTCCCATCTTTGCAATGATTTCGCTGTACAGATGGGATTCGATGTGCGCGACGCGCTATAATGCGCCCCAAAGCGCGCGTATGCGTGCCTGTAAAGAAAAGGTTTGAAGATGGCCAAGTCAGTAAATCACGTCGTAACCAGGCCGGGACGCAAGCATGGCGACCCTGAAACGGCAATCCCTGTAGCGGAAGATCTGGTAACCACGCCAGGATCCCCCACCATCGACGGCGATGTTTCCTACTACAGCCGCGAATATCCGATCGAGTCCCAGACCATCGAAAAAGCCGCTGACCGCGAGTGGGGATGGTCTGTCTACATCAAAGAGGTCTACGACTACCGGAAGAAGCACGACGAGGTCAGCGAGCCGTTGATCGAAGCGGCATGGGTCTCCGGCGATATCGAACCAACCGCCGAGCCGGACCCCGAACACGACGTCACCACCGACATTCGAGAGAAAGCCCGCGAGTTGGGTTTCGGAGAGGTCGGATACACAAGATACGACCGCAGATACACCTACCAGAGCAAGAAGGGCTGGGTCAAATTCAATAACGCGATCTGCTTGGCGCTGGAGCAGGACTACTGGCAAACCCAGACCATTCCTAGCTTGGAAGCCGAGTTCGCACACTTCGGTACCTACGAGATCGCCGGTGCATTGGCGCTCGATCTCGCAGAGCACATCCGCTCACTCGGCTATCACGCCCAAGTTCACAGCCCTAACGACAACAGCGGCGCTTTTATTCCTCTGTTCGTCGAAGCGGGCCTCGGTCAGCTTGGCGCAAACGGTCAACTGCTCTCTCCGCACTTCGGCTCGCGGGCGCGGTTGATGCTGATCACCACCGATGCACCTGTCGTTCACGACGAGCCAGTCGACTACGGCATCAACAAGTTCTGCGAAGAATGCCAAGTCTGCGTCGTCCGATGCCCTGCACGCGCCCTTCTACGCGAAAAAGTCTGGTACCGCGGCGTCAAGAAGAACAAGCTCGTCTACGACCGCTGCCGACCAGTGATGGTTACCTACGAAGGTTGCGCTGTCTGCATGAAGGTCTGCCCGGTCCAACGCTACGGCATGAAGCCCGTGATGGAACACTACATCGAGACCAGCGAAATCCTCGGCAAAGGCACGCCGAACCTCGAGGGTTACGAACTAAGAGGCAAGGGCTACTTCGGCCCCGGAAAGTTACCCCATTTCACGCGTGAAGAGTTCGAAATCCCACACGGAACTAAAGAGGAACACCTCTTCCACCAATTCAAAGAGAAGTTGGAAAAGAACGGAACTCCCGACGCCGAAGAAGCGCTAGAATTCGCCAACGAACTTAAACGCGTCGTAGAAGCGGGGGTGTCGCGCACCGACGAATGATGTCTCCGGAATCCCCTCTCCCGTGATGGGAGAGGGTCAGGGTGAGGGTGACCGCTGAACCAACAAACACCAATTAACTGACGACGATGTTCCAAAAAGACACGCTCGACGCCCTATTCGCGGAGCTAGAAACCAGCTACCGACAAACCCCCGAATACGATCAGCTGCTCCGGGAAACCCACCTCGGCATCGCCCTATCAGACGCTGGCCGAAGCTTCGACGGACAAGTCGACCAACGCGTCTCATCCCTAATCAAAAAACACCGGGGCGACAGCTAACCTCACGCTGACCCTCTCCAGTCGAGAGAGATGAGATGATGGGCGGGCGTTGCATTAGGATTGCGATTGCAATGGGGCGTGTCCAGTCCTATTCCCGACTGTCAATAAGCGGGAGGAAAGGTCACATTGGGAATCTCACACCGAAGAGTGAACCGGGATATGCTGCTCATCGCCGTACTCGTCGTTATGGCTATGACCATCCTATCGGGCCCATCGGCGGTGCTCGCACAGGGTGGAGATGAAGTCGATCTCAGCTTCGACTTCGAGCGCGACGCTCAGGGATGGATGGTCGGGTTCGCAGATCTGCCCGCCGACTACGACAACTCGATCTACGATCTGGACCACGAGCATCGCACGCTTCCCGATGGTCTTGAAGGCAGTGGCATCTACATCCAGGGACATAACCGCAGCGACGACCTGTTCATGTTCCTAAAGAGACGCGTTGATGGGCTGAAGCCGAACACAACATACGCGGTCTCTGTGTCCATTGACCTAGCTACCAACGTGTCGGCCGGGTTGATCGGTATAGGCGGCTCGCCCGGCGAGAGCGTCTTCGTGAAAGCGGGGGCCTCTACCGTCGAGCCGTTGGCCGAGGAGGACAGCAACCGATATCTCAGGATGAACATCGATAAGGGCAACCAGTCCAGAGGCGGCGAATCCATGGTGGTACTGGGCAATGTCGCTCATCCCGAGGTGGCAAACAATGAGTACCGGGTAAAGACTCTCAACGATACCAACCTGCCACTGAGCGTGAATACGGACAGCGAAGGAGCGGTCTGGCTGATCGCGGGAACCGACTCCGGCTTCGAGGGTCTGAGCAGGCTGTATTACGATCGCATCGCTTACACCTTGAGCCCGCCGCCGATGGCGTCTCCAAATACTCCAAGAACCGGCGGCTACAGCCCGCCTGTCTGGGCGTTGGCTCTAATAGGGGGATTCAGCGCGGCCCTTGCAGGTTTGGGGCTGGTTGTTGTTCTGCGTCGGCGTGCTATGTCGTGATCCTAACCCCCTCCACCTGAACCGTGATGATATCCACACCGTGGAACTTCTGGTGACGAATGGCGGAGGCGTGGTGCTGCAACAACCGCAGCGAAAGATCATCGACAGTCGGCACGGCAGCTTCGTCAGTCAGAAACGTCAACTGATCCTCAATGTTCTCCTGACGCGTCGTCGCGACGAACTCGAGTTCCACCATCTCTTCCTGCGGCCTGGCGACTACGATCAGGCGCGGACGACTTGAGCCTCCAACATCTTCCTCCTGCGTTAGCAGGCTCGCTAGCGTTTCTTCACCCACCGAGCGAAGGCGCGAAGCGGAGGCTTCATCCCAAGCTAGGTCGGATGCAATCCGGACGAGAAACTCATCGATCCCCGGCAGCGAACCCATCTCCAACGTGACCTCGAGGCGCACCCGCCGACTGCTCATCGCCTCCAGCAACAGCGTCATACCTATCGCCACCACCGCGCCTATCGTGACACCATTGCTGAGAAGACTGCCCAGCTCATCGCCAAAAATGTCTTTAGTGACCGGATGGCCATGCAGGCCCAAGCCCAACGCGCTCGCCAGCGCGACTATCAGCACACGCCTCGCGTCAAGTCCGTCACGCAGGATCGTCTGCCAGCCGCTGACGAAGAGCATACCCATCGCGAGCATCAGGTACGCACCCAACACCGGGCCCGGAATCGCCAGCAACAGGGCGGCAAACTTGGAGAAGAGGGCCAGCGCCACAATAACAATCGCCACACCAACTCCGACGCGACGAGCGGCAACTCCGGTAAGGCTGATCAGCGACTGACTGTATGAGGAGTTAGCCATCGGCGGTAGCGTGCCAGCAATACCAGCCAGCAACATGCCAATGCCGTTGACACTCACCATACCCTGAATCTGACGGAAATCGATCGCTCGTGGACGGCGGCGAGAGGCCTGCTGTATCACAACACCGTCGCTGATAGTTTTCAGTCCGAGCACCAGCGTCAGAATCGCGAACGAGGGCAAAAGCACCCAGAACTCAGCGCCGGGCGTAAGGTCTAAACTCAAATCCGGCACCTCTGGAATGCCAAACCAGCTGGCATTCGCGATTCGTTCTCCTTCGAGCACACCGAATGCCGCCGCGACTGCACATCCTGCTAGGATGCTGATGAACGGCGCTACCAACCGCCAACGCCCGCTGGCACGCAGCGCCACGATGACTGAAACCAGCAGCGTGACACTGGCGATCACCGGTCCTGCGACTATCGGACTATCCGCCGGCAAATCATCTAGAGTGTTGAACGCAATGGGCAGCACGCTAACCGCGATCAGCATCGTCACCGTTCCCGAAACGACCGGCGTAACGATCCGCCGTAGCGTCGGCAACCACCAGGCAAGCCCCACTTGAACCAAACTGCAAACGATCATCAGACTCACAAACGTCGCCAGTCCAGCCGACGACACCGTCAACACCATGATCGCTATGAACATCGCCGCAGGCCAAGCGAGCACAATGTGCCCGGCGCCGAATCGCCGCAGTTGGAACGCCTGCAACGCCGTAATCCCAGCACAGATCAGCATCGCTGCGAAGACGCCCCACGTCAGATATCTGTCCCCAAGCCCAGACGAGCGAACCGCAATCGCCACATTCAGTACCATCGGCGCGAGCACGAGCATCGCGCCCTGGACTCCCACCACCAATGCGATCGACGGCGGACAAGGCTCATCAGGCTCAAATCTAACGGACTCGTCGGCCTTCATGGCAGTCAATCTCTAACCAATCACCCAATCGTCCTCTACACGAGAAGCCCTCTGGAGATGATTGTTTGCAAACAGACTACAAGATACCGCCTTATCGAGTTTGATTTTCCCTCCCCTTTTAGCGCAAGCAAAAGGGAGACGCGACGAGTGAAGCGAGACACAAAGGGTAGACACACAACCCCTTCCGAATCATTCCCATCCTAGTTCAAACAACACCCACCCGCTGGTGGGCCTAACGGTGTGAAACTGCGAAAATTTGTCGTGTTGATTTCGCTGTAAATTCATGAACGCCCCACCGATCAGCCTCGGATGCTGGTTCGAGCCTTCTTGGGTGAGCCACAACTGACTACAGACAGAACCGTTTTCGAATCGATTATGCAGCTTAGAGTGGCTGCTGGATCAAGTTGCCCGGTAAGATCCGACTAATGAGCCCCGCCTTTGAACCAGAAGTAGCATCGGGACTGCCGACCCTCACTGGCACGGATGGGTTAAGGAAAGGAGCACCCGCAACGGATTTGGCGTCCCCTCGTCTATGGCACTGCCGTCGCCTAATTGCTTCGTCTGGTAGAACATGGGCGGCGATGGGTCCGCCCGCCTGCGTAGCAGTAGCCGATAACAGCTCTGGTGACACGTCCAGCAGATAGCATTTCTGCCTCATGTCTTTCTCCGACTGGACGAAGAACCTGTACTCTCTCTGGTCCCTGTGCGTGCTGTGCTTCGTGAACACTGCGCGGAACAGATAATCGGTGGCCGTCCTCCCGTCTTTGAGCCACCCCAAAACATCGTCTTTGTATACGACCGGCCCGTGCATCACCCCCTGCGTCGGATGCAAACTTCGTAGCGAAGGAGCGCTCTGGCTGATCGCGGGAACCGACTCCGGCTTCGAGGGCCTGAGCAGGCTGTATTACGATCGCATCGCTTACACCTTAAGCCCGGCGTCGGTGGAGTCTCCAAGTACTCCAAGAACCGGCGGCTACAGTCCGTCTCTCTGGGCGCTGGCTCTAATTGGCGGATTCAGCGCCGCCATTGCTGGTTTAGGGCTGGCTATTGTTTTGCGTCGAAATGCTATGTCGTGATCGTAAGACGCTACCATTTCTCGCGCCTCTAGATTGACATTCCGTCCCGCTAGCAGGGAAAAGTCAGCAGGACAGACCAACGGTCTCGGGGCGGAGGAAAAGGCCCCACTCTCGATTTGAAGCACGCACGACTTATCGATTGTCTTCCGAGTTACTCTGGTTTTCGTATTCAGAAGACGCCCCATCGTTTTCTTCACTAGAATCAAGTTCCTCCATCAGTTCTGACAGTTCATCCCGCTCCGGCATCTGCTCTATGGCCGAGATAATTAGGGGATTGACCAGAGACTCGAGTGAGTCATCGGCGTGTTCCGGGTGGGCGCGTGAAGGCAGTCCATCTTCATCAATTGAACCGGATTCCGGTACATCAATATCTCCGGGGCTTGGAGAATCCTCTGGTTCGTCCATGAACGTGTCCCTGACTGCCAGTTCCAGCATGCGATGGATGCGGAAGCTGAAAATCCCCACCGCCAGCGCCGGCATTATGAGCAAGATTAGAGAAACCAGGATCGAAGAACTGCCCAGGGTGAGCAGCCGGATAACCAACGGAAGGACCACAAGGAACAGGAGCACAACCAGCACCAAGGCCAGACCGTATTCCACCAGAGTCCGCAAGACGCGCCGGCGTACGACCCGCCACGACCCCACAGGCCAGTACCCGGGAGTGTTGATTGCCAGCTGGGCAAGAGCATTCAGTGAACGCCAAATCCGGACCGCCGATGGAACACTCAGCCCTACGACCACCCCGGCTACACCCAGCCCGATCACGCCCGAAGGCAGGCGAAGCAGTTCTCTTAATGTTTCCGGAGCAAGGGACAACACCCCTGTTCCAGTGGCGCTGAGAATGCCTATGATGCTGATGTTGATCAGGATTCTCCGTATGGCTCTACGAAACTGCTCTCCGGTTCTTGCCGGAAGAGACAGCGCCGACCAGAAGATGTCCACTCCAAGCCTGATGGACAGCATTATTTGATTCAATGCATCGGGAGCGCGCCGACCGATCCACGCCGATAACGGCGATACCGCGCGGCTGGTCAGGGGCGCTAGAGTCGTGGTTATGACCGTGCTGATGGATAGTATCGGTCCGAGAGCCGCGCTACCAACAATGTCCGACGGACTGAGTCGGCCTATCGCTAGAGAAAATTCACCCATCTGCGGCATGGTCATACCCACCTTCAAGGAGTCCTCCGGGCTGCGACCAGCCAGAATGGAGCCGACCGTGTTGGCGATGATCTTACCCGTCATGAACACACCCACTACCACCAGTGCAGGCACTATGTAATCGTCCAAGGTGCGGTAGTCAATCAGCATCCCTATCGAAAGGAAGAACAAAGCGCTGAACATATCCCGGACCGGAGAAACCATTCGCGTAATCCGCTCCGAGGCCTCGGTATCGCCAATCACAACACCGATCATGAAGGCACCCGCGGCGGGAGAGAGTCCCAGTAAGGTAGCGCACAGCGCCATCAGGAAACACATGCCGAGGCTGGCCAATAACAGTGTTTCGTCCCACTGGAACCGCGATAAAACCCGCATGAGCTTGGGTGCCAGAAGGGTGCCAATCACCAGCACCACGATGCAGAAGACCCCCAACTTCAGAACCAATAATCCGGCTTCCGTCAGATTTGCCGCACCAGTGGACGCCAGGCCCGCAAGAACGGTCAACAGGATTACCGCGGCAAAATCCTCCACCAGCAGGATCCCGACGATCGTCTGGCCCCAGCGCGTGTTGAGATTTCCCCCGTCCCGCAACCCTTTAAGCAGGATCGCGGAACTGCTGATGGCCAGCGCTCCACCCAAGTAGGGGGCAAGGCCCGCGTCGATACCGGGCAGGATGCTGACGACCCAGATTCCTAGAAGGGTCAATACACTGATTTCAACCACGCCAATCACCAGCACCTGCACCCCGATGCCCCGAATTCGCCGCCAGCCCAGCTCCAGCCCAATCCCGAAGAGCAGCAGGATGAGTCCCAGTTCGGCCAGCAACCCGATCGTGTCCTGATTGCTGATCAAAGGCGTAGGCAACGTGAACGGCCCGATCACCATCCCGGCCAGCAGATAGCCCAAGACCGGCGGCTGCCGCACCAACCTGGCCAAGGACAGGCCCACGGCTGCAACAACCAAGGCAACGGCGAAATCCCTCAACAGAGAAGCGCTGCTCTCCGATAGACCGGCAGCTAAGAGTGTCATCGGAAGATCAGGAATCATGGCGAGCGAGAAGCAAGAAATCGGTTAGTCACAGAGTCTCGCAAATCGAAACGCTCGGTCTCTCTTTGTCCCATGGTTCCCTGAGTGTGCCACGCAGAGAGGCACCGATTTTGTCGGATTATATTGCTATTGCTGCATTCGCTCAGCATCGTCCCCGCTTAAACAATCAATCTCATCATCGCACCGGCGATGATCAGTAGAGCAAGAATCCAAAGATGTCGATGAACGTGGCGACTACGATGACGGACGCCACCACAGGATCAGCATCTACGCGCCGTAGGAAGAGTGGTGGGCCGGACTTGACGAAATCAAGAACCGGCACCGATTCCCGGGTCGCGCCGTCGCTGGGCATGGGGACCGTGTACGTCAGCGTCGCCTCGTCTCCCATCACTTCGACGCCTTTCACGAAGTTGCGGATCAGCGCCTTGCGCTCGGGGATGGTCCCCTCCTGCAGGAACTCGCGGAAGTCCGCCACGTACCCCGCGATCTCTTCGGCCTCCGGGAGGGAGACTCTGCGCTGCTCCAACAGGCGTTCGGCGTCGTCCCTTGCAACCTCCAGCTGCTCCTCGCGTTCCCTGAGGGACATGATGCGGGGCGACAGGATCTCGAGGGTCAGCTCGCTGGTCTCTATCGCCTCGTAGAGCCTTTCGAGACGCTTCCGCACGTCCTCCAGTTCCGCTTCCACCGTCGCCAACCTGCCCGACAACTCGCCAGCCATGGCGTCGATCTCCTCGGCCACAAGCTGCACAAGCTCCACGATCGTCTCCTCGTCGAGTATCCGCTCCCTGATCTTGTCGACCACGAACGCCTCGACTCTGGGGACGTTCAGGTAGCGGGCGCTGCAAGTGCCCGCGCCTTCCCTGAAGAGCGTTCCGCAGATGTAGTAGGCGAACTTGCCGCTCTTGGCTCCCTGCGCCGTGTAGGGCCTGCCGCACACCCCGCACGTCAGCAGACCGCTCAGCAGGTAGGGGCTTCCAACCCGCGCCGGCCTCTGCGCCTTCGGGGCGCGCTTGCGCATTGCTTCCTGAACCGCGTCGAAGACATCCCGCGAGACCAGCGCAGGCCACGCACCCTCCACCCTCACCGGGTCCTGCGCCTTCTCCCCCTTCGACTTCCTGCCCCACACCGCGGTTCCGGTGTACGCCTCGTTGGTCAACACGTAGTGGACACCGCGCGTGCTCCAGCGCCTGCCCCGGTTGGTGACCCCCCGTTCGTTCAGGTCCTTGCACTGGTCCTTGAGGCCGGTGCCGCGGAGCGACTTCTCGAACATCTCCTTCACCACCGGGGCCGCGGCCGGATCGACCTCTAGGGTTGGCCGCTCCTTTGCACCGTCGGCGACCTTGATCCTCCGGTAGCCGAAAGGGGCTCTCGAGGCGAGGAAGTAGCCCCGCGAGGCGGCCTCCCGCATCCCCCGCACGACCTCCTGCGCCAGGTTCTCGCTGTAGAACTCGTCCACGCTCTCGATGATCCCCTCCAGCAATCTGCCGGTGGCGCTGTCCTCGGCCTGCTCGGTGATCGACACCACCCGGATGCCCTTGCGTCTGAGCATCGACTTGAAGGCCACGGCGTGCTCGCGCTTGCGGGTGAACCGCGAGAACTTCCAAACGAGGATCACGTCGAACGGAGCCTTAGGCCTGCCGCCCTGCTCGATCATCTCCCTGAACTGCGGCCGGTCCGCCACGCGGCCGCTCTCGGCCTCGTCCACGTACTCGCGGGCCACCGAGTAGCCGTTCCTATCAGCGTAATCGCGCAGCGCCCTGAGCTGGGCGGACACGGACAGGTCGACGTTCTGTCGGTCGCTGGACACCCTCGCGTACAGCGCCGCCGGCGTCAGCGGCTTCGGGTGCTTGTTCTTCTTCATGGTTGCTCCTCCTTCGTCTCTTCCTGTCAGGCGCCGGGCCGGGATCGCAGCCGCTCGCTTCGCTCCCGTGTGCGCCACTCCCGCTCCTCCACGTACAGGCGGAAGCCCTCGCGGAGGAGTTCGCTAACCGTGCTGTCATCCTCCTTCGCCACCCGCCGCAGCTCCATGGCCATCTCCGGCGGAAGCGAGAAGGTGATGGTGGCGGTGTTCCTGGGCTTGACGGTCACGGTCTCTCTTTTTCTCAGTTGTTGTAATACTCAGTCTTACTACAATCATCCTTCACCCATTACCCGCCGTCAATGGAGTCTAGGCTAGAACCGGGCCGGGAGAACCCGCTTCAGCTACATTCCCGCTGCATCGGAGCAAGCGATTCGGGTCGAGAGAGTCGGCAAGGCCGATGGACACGTCGAAAACGCCGGAAGGCAGATCCCTGCGCCTGCAGGCGTCAAGCAGCCCAGATGTCAAGACACAGCGTCTGGAGCTGTCCGGCGTTCGGTAGACCGACGGCGGAGGCCGCTCGGCGCATCTGGTCGCAACGAATCGCGGTTCAACGAGACGACGTCCGCGCCCTACGCCACGGCGGCGTCCTTGAAGTCTTCAACCTCGATTTCCCTGGCCCGTCCTCGAACCTGCCAAAGGTCGTAGGCCGTCTGCATCCCGAGCCACGTCTCCGGCGTGGAGCCGAACGCCCGGGACAGGCGGATGGACATCTCTACCGATACGCCCGCTTTCTCGTTCACAATGTCAGACAGCGCCCGACGGGTCACCCCCAGCCCCTGCGCCGCCCGCGTCACCGTCAATCCCAACGGTTCGAGGCATTCGTGCCTCACGATCTCGCCCGGATGGGGCGGGTTGTGCATGCTCATCGATGTCGCCTCCTCAATGGTAGTCCGCGTAATCAACGTCGACCACGTCACCGTCCTCGAACCTGAACGTCACGCGCCAGTTCCCCGAAACCGAAACCGCGTAGTGACCGCTGAGACGACCCTTCAGCGGATGCAGTCGAAGCCCCGGGAGGTCCATGTCCCGAGGCGCGTTGCTTCGGTCGAGCACCGCGAGTATGCGCCTCAGTTTGCGGACGTGCTCCGGATCCACTCGTCTCCCGCCACGACCGTCGTAGAGCATCCTCAGCCCTCGGTGCTTGAACGACAGGATCACAGGATCAGTCTACAGTGTAGCCTGTCGCCTGTCAATAGACAGCTGGGGATGGATGTCGGCCGATCGCCCGTAGGTGCCTGGGGACGGCGATCGCGTCTCTGTTGTGATACTCGGAGCAGCACTATCTGCAGAGCGCGTCTGCGCGTCGCTGCACTTCCTCCTAGAAGACCCCAGAGCCAGCGCCATGCAGGAGACGCGTCCCGAACATCGGTATATTGCCGTTTTCCTTCTCGCGGCGGTGCTGTTGGCTGCGGGGTTCATAGGGCTGGGGTGAAACGGCCTCCTAAGCAGCTGAGGGAACTCCGTATCGCAAGATGGCGTCGTGCAGGTCGTCGGATATACCGGACCACGCGCCGGCGCGCATGAAGTCGCAGGGGATGTCGCCTACGGCGAACCGCCACCGGCTTCGAGGCATCTCATGTAAAGCACGATGGGGACTGGTTGGTCCCCAAGTTCGAAAACGGGCACAACTGCCGCATACGCCGTAAAGTAATCGTTACCTCCGTAGCCAAAGCGATGCCTGCTAGGCAGTTGGAAAAATTGAAGGTTGGCACTGCAGGGATGGTTAGGGGGACGGTTCGTGGTGGCGCGATGTTTAGCCGATTCTCAGCAACGACGCATTTGCGCGTACCGCCTTAATGCCGGAAGAAACGTCGATTCGCGACGGCCGCGTCTAGTTCGGTTTATGGCTGCAAGCAAAGGAGAGGCGGAAGCGGGATGAGATTGACGCGCCCCCACTGAGGGGTGAATACGAGGGGGTGCGAGCGGAGGATAGCCGCAAAGGCGGGAAACCCCAATCTACCATTAACCCAAACCGCAAACTCCACACCATCCTCCCTATCGTCATTCCCACGAACGCGGGAATCCAGAGGAGTGACGCAATGACGAACGATGCCGAGATCGTGTCGTTCGATGAGATGGCAAAGAGGTCGATACGCGCAGGCGATTAATCTACCCATTCACGAGTATCAACGCAGCAATGACAAGAGCGCCTATGGCGACTAAAAGCGTCGCACCCCCAATCAATTTCAGGGGGAATAACGCCCGCTGTGATGCTTTGTTCAACTCGGCGGTGCTTGAGTCCATTTGTTGGAGTGTTGCTTCACCGCTAGCTACGACTGAGTCTATTAACCGTTTTTCGACGGTTTTCAGATCTTGTCGTGCACTCTCCTGACTCCTACCAATTTCAGCATTGGTTTCGTTGATTGTCTCGGTAACTGCACCCACGATTCGCCTTGCCGCGTTATCCAATTCCTCATGTGATTTAGCTTCTGTTCGAAGAATTTCGGCGCGAATGTGATCATTGCCCGCACTGATCGCTTCGGAAAGTTTGACAGCATCGATCATCCCAAGAGCATTTGCGGCATCCTTGAAGGCATCCGCCGCGTCAATGAGGGACTGATGAGTGCTACTCGCAGCATCAACGAACGATTTCAGATCGTTGCCCGAGGCGGCAATGCTCTTGTCAGTTTCGATCAACGCATCTTCGATAGAACGCATTCGTTCGATGTCATCTGATAGTCCAGAGAGCCGTCCTTGCGCGGCTTCAATCTTGGACTGGAGTTCTTCAAGCATTCGCTACCCCTTAGTAACTCCTAGCAGTTGTAGACATTTATTGCTGTATCGAACTCGCCATCCATTCACCATATCGGCAGCCCGTTCTACAGCTTCGTTCAAGGCAAACGTTGACGCCGCAATGGTAGTTTCTGGATGTTGAGAATTCCTAGCATATTCGTACGCCTGCAATCGGAACAGCCTGTACTCTTCAGCGGTCGAATCGAGTTCGAGCAGACCCATCGTCAACAACGGACGAAGTACCTGAGCCTGAGTTCGAGTTTCACCAAATTCGTAGAGGTTTCGGATCATGTCGGTAATCCCTTTTTCATTGGTTTTATTCTTTATCGCTGCTTGAATAGCGTCGGCAAAACCGGTCCAACTGGCGCGGTCATCACGGTTGGAGCACATCGTTTCAGAAGCGGCCCGGGCAAAGAGCAAACCTGGATCTTCGGAGTGGTCCATCAACTCTGGGATCAAATCCCCGCGCAATCCACCCGCGTCATTCCCAGTCTGCATTTTTTCGATCACTTCATACCAATCTTCAAGGTTCTCCCTCGTGTTATCTACCAATTCCTTGATTCGCTCGGCATGTACGCCATCTTGTAGGTAGTCGAGTATGCGACGCCGAATGCCTACATCTTTATTTTCGGCACGGGCAAGCAGAACGGCTTCTTGGATTGCACGTCGTCGTGATTTCTCGACGCTATCGTAGATGAATTCGGTCAACTTCTCGGCTAGTCTCAGCGCGTCTCCGCGCGGACTTCGTTGGACCATGGAGTTGATGGAGCCTACAAACGGACGACTAGTTTGGGGTTGCGCTAATCGTGCATACTCGATCACTTTGTCTTTGCACCTTCGAAAATTGAACTCAGAAACATCAACGATGAACTCATTTCGGTTCCAATCGACTGCATAACCAGCAATCACTCCAACGCGCACGAGACGAACAATTGCATATTCGACAGAACGCTGATCCTTTTCGCCTCCCCAAGGAATCTTCACGCGACTTTTTTCGGCGAGGGTCCCCAGTTTCTCAACCACATCTTTGATCTGGTCAATCTCCAACGCCACTCCAACGAACGACTGCGTGTGAAAATAGATCGCGCTTGTAACGTCGTCCATACAGTCCCAGTCGCCACCTTCACTTTCGTAAATGCGTTTAACCTGCTCTAGTTCAGCACTAGGGTTCAACATCCGGTCGGATCGTCGACGGTCGAATTCAGCAAAAACAACAATGCACCTAGCGATTTTCCCATCGCGGCCTGCACGTCCTGCTTCTTGGTAGAAACTCTCTATGGACCCAGGCATTCCGTTATGGATTACAAATCGAATGTTGGGTTTGTCGATACCCATGCCAAAGGCCTTGGTCGCCACCAAGATCGGAACTTCGTTGTTCTTAAACTTCCGAGCATTTTGTCGCTTGACCTGTTCCCAGTCCTTTTGGCCCTGGGGGACGGTTCCACCGGAATAGATGACAACTTTGGCTCCTGTGGCGTTAGAAACTGCATCACGTGTGGCCTTCAATCCCCAATCTTGTGGTTTGACTGTTCGAATAAACACGATGCCGGATGATGTATCGCGTCTGCGCGGTTGGAAAAACCACGTTGATGGCTCGCGAAATTTCTGTGGTAAAGCCTTTACAACTCCTTTAAGAGTATCCATACCTTCTTTCGATGTCTGTGCGCTAAGAATCTCGAACCTCAGTTCCTCCCTATCGAAAGAATCTGGACGAACTACGGCATCGCTTTGCGATTGATCAATGTCTAGTTCGATCATCATGTCACGCAACACAGTGCGTGAAGCCGTCCCAGTTAACGCCAACAATGGAGGGGCTTCGTCACTTTTGTCTATGCAAATTGCCCTTAAGGTGTCTGCGAGGCGCAGGTAAGCAGGGCGAAAATCATGCCCCCATTCAGAGACGCAATGAGCCTCATCAATGACAGCAAGATTGATCAACGAACTCGAGCGTAAAGTACGAACTGTGGCACGGAATTCCGGTGATTGCAATCTCTCTGGCGCCATCAACATGAATTGAAAATCACCGCTTTCAGCACGCCTCAGGACCGTTTGTCGCTCAGTTTGCCCCAGTGCCGACGATATACCTGTGACACGGTCTATGCCGTAGCGATGCAAAACCTCGACTTGGTCTTCGATCAATGCGACGATCGGGTCGATCACCATTGTGATGCCGGGCATCAACAATCCAGACAACTGATAAATGATGCTTTTGCCACCTCCGGTTGGCAGCAATACAATGGTGTCTTCTTGCCGCAACGTCCTCCAGATCGCAACCGATTGACCCTGTCTGAAGTTGCGCTTTCTGAAGACGTTTTGCAAGAAGAACTTTAATGCCGGTTCCGCGACCTCAGGAGTTTCAGCCTCTATCGATTTACGCGGGAAATCGGATTGTAGGTCAACCCTGAACTCAACTGGTAGGAATGCCGGGCGTACGATGAAATCCACATCTCGCGGAACCAGTTCATCGTAGGGGCTGGAATTAGGTTCAACAAGGATGCTCAGACACGGCTCCGCGAATTCAGCACCTTCAATCTCGCTCCACCCCTTTTCCTCCCACTGCCAAGCTCGGACATCCCCTTCTTCCGTTCGGAGACTACATCTATCCGGTCTAGATTTACCTCCATATAGCAAGTCATACGCCGAGTACGTCCGCAAACCATCTAACACCGCGCCTGCTAACACCGCGCCAGGAACAGCCGGCCCTGCAACAGAAATATCGAGGTTCCACTCGTCGCCGCTTAACCATCCTCGGGATACAGCCCGCGCAATGATGAACTGAATTTTGGACGCGATCGAGCAAGCTTGCGCGAAGTCGACGATTCGTTCGTGACCGGATGTATCGTTGGGATCATCAACGTCTCTGAAACGCCCCTTTATCTCGTCTAGTTTTGTACTCGGTCCAGGTGTAAATTCTTGGTGGGTTACCCGAATTACGTCGATCCCGGTAGATCGTTTCAGCGAACTATCGCGCTGTTGATCGACTTTGCGGGTGTGCCGGTGTTCAGGGCCATCGATCTCAACGACGAATGGATCGCGGCATGGTCTATGAACTAAAAAATCGACTCTTTGGTCTACGGCATCAATCCGGGTTTCATTGGTAGATGAGTCAAGAAGCTTTTCTAACGGAGCTTGGGGAGTTATCCAATGTCCAGCGTCTTCTCCAAGGTTTCGCGACACCCATTGAGTGATGAACAGGAGTTCGTAAGGCGAATCCTGTACGAATCCATCTTCAAGTTCGAATTTACTCCGTTGGGACAATCGAGAAATGAATTTGCTTGGATCGATTTTGTATCGCCGACCTGACTTCGATTCCCATCCCAGTTCACCGCCATCGGTCTCGCTCAGGTCGCGGGTGCGTTGGTCTCGGTCGAAAGCATTGATCGCTGCCCGTTCGATCTCCAATGTAGGCAAGGGCATCCGGCCGCGTTGGAGGAGTTTCAAAAATAGAGCGGAAACGAAGCGCGAGTATTCGTCAACCTCCTTCATTTCCCTGCTCCGACGACTTAGCACCAATGAATCGCACAGCAATTTACGGACTGTATCATCACCTTCGACCTCTAATGAATCCTTGATCAGCCCGGGCATCGAACCGATCGTCACGTATTCGGCGTCGTATTCGGTTCGCCGTCGCGTTTCGTGCCACCGAACAGGGAGGCGTTCGTTGTCAGAATCAGTCACCATCGCTTCGTCATTTCGCCTCTACATCAATCCCGACATTATGCATCGTCGTGCTCAGGAACCCCTCTTCCCGCTCACTCCATTCCGCCCGTGCCCGAGCCTCATCACGGTCACATAAACCCACTCACCTTGGCGGTCCACATCTCACCAAAACTCCCAAAAACCAACAACAAAATACCATCCATCCCTAAATCCCAAGAATCCCCATCCCCCAATAACAGCTGCCGTCGGCAACTCGCGCACCGCGTAACCCGCTCCCGCTCCGCGACAACCGGATCATACTGCGACTGAAGATTCGACCAGAACTGCGAATCGACCCCGAACCAGTGTCCGAATCGCCAGGACGAGTAGTCTCGAAACAATGCCCTGCGAAAATTCCGAAGATTGAGCGACCCTCGTGTAAGGAATCCAATCAAGGCGTTGGAATGGCAAGTTCGACCACGCAATCGTCGCCACAAGCGATTCATCGTTTACGCTGCCAGACGACTTGCCCGGACGGAATTCGATGACGACATGTTGATCGTCACTTGTGGCACCAACATGCGAAGGTAGCCCGTGTCAATCGTTTGATGAGTTGGCAAACCAACTCGCATTAACATCAATCATTGAGATGCCACCGGTCCAACCAACCCCTACCGAACTCGATCGCCGCAACAACGCGGCGATCGAGTTCCTCGACAAAATCTTGGAGCGCCACAACGACGGCGATTCCGAAAACGACATCCGAGACGCGTTTCGAGACTTCGCCTTACACACCGGAATCATCGGCGACGAACGCGAGATCAAAACCGAGGTTCCTCCCGCAACCGACAGCACAAGGCGCGTCGATATGTACACGCGCAACACCTACGTCGAGTTCAAACGGAACCTCATCGTCAACGGGCGTATCGAACCCAGCTACATCGAGCAACTGGACGGATATCTGCTGGAGTCTGTCAAAGCCGGTTGGGGCATCGAAAACGGAATCCTCACCGATGGTCAGCACTACCTAAAGCGCAACATCGGCGAAGGGATTTTGCCGATCGCGCATAACACGCCACGCACATTTGACAGATCGACGCAAGGACCCAACCTCCGCAACTTCCTCTACGACATAATCACCACCGACGCGCAGAACATCGCGCCCGAGCATGAAACTCTCACCAAGCACCTTGCGGGTGGTAGCGACCTGCTCAAACAAGCCACGGCGCTTTTGAAGGACGCGCACGACGCGAACCGAGACAATCCGACTGTCGCCGTCAAGCGAAAACTGTGGCAAGACCTACTCGAAGTTGCACTCGGCCAAGACTCCACCGGCGATCCCGACACCGCCGATTGGCTATTCATCCGCCACACCTACCTCACTACCCTTATCGCTCTAATCCTCCAAAAACACTTCGGCATCAAAATCGAACGCGTAGCGGAACAAAATCCCATAGATCTCCTTAACGGCAACACACTCTACGCGCATACCAATCTCAAAGGTGTCATCGAATCCGACCTTTTCCAGTGGCCAGCCGAGATCGGAGCGACTCAGTACATTCGCAACATCGCACGAAAAGTCGCCCAATTCGACTGGTCCAAACGCCCCGACGAACTAGCCGCAATCCTCTACCAGAACACCATCACGCCCGAAGAACGCCGCAAGATGGGCGAGTACTACACTCCCCGTTGGCTCGCGCAGACCATCGTCAAAGAACTGATCACCGCCCCGCAAAACACCGTCGCAATGGACCCGTCTTGTGGATCCGGAACCTTCATCGAGTGCCTTATCCAGAACATCATCGACCATGCGGATACACAACACCCCATCGACACCCTCCGAAAGCTGCAAACCAACGTCATCGGCATCGACCTCCATCCGGTCGCTGTCCAACTAGCAAAAGCGACTTGGGTGCTCAACTCCCACGAAGTCATCAACGGTGCACGATACGCCGGACACGAGGACGACATCGCGCCACCCATTTACCTTGGCGATTCCCTCCAACTCCGATACGAGCAAAACATCACGACGTTGGGCGGTCACATCGCCCTTCGGACCACGGAGCAACTGCCCGGCGAAACCGATACTGTCCGCTTCCAGATTCCCATGTCTCTTGCACGAGACAGTGAGAGCTTCGACCGGTTGATGCTCGATCTTGCACAAGCCGTCGTCAACGACCATGACACCGATCAAGTGCTGGACCAACACCAAGTCACCGATGCGTCGGCGCGGACCTCGATGCAGCAGACCGCAGATCAGATGCGCAAACTGCAAGCCATCGACCGAAACCACGTCTGGGCATACTACCTCCGCAACATGGTGCGTCCCGCCGTCATCGCCGAGAAGGGCGTCGATGCCATCGTCGGAAATCCGCCGTGGCTCACATACAACAAGAGCGCCGACATCGTGAGAGAGGAGTTGGAATCCCTCAGCAAGAACACCTACGGTATTTGGGTCGGCGGACGACAAGCGTCAAACCAAGACATCGCCACGCTCTTCTTCGGTCGCGTCACCGATCTCTACCTGAAACCAGACGGCAAGATCGGCATGGTCCTCCCCCACAGCGTCCTACGCTCTGGACAGCATCTCAAGTGGCGCAGCGGCTACTGGCAGTCACGAGATTCCAAAAACAAACGTGCCGTCGCCGTCGATTTCACCACCAAGACACCGTACGACCTAGACAGCCTAGAGCCTAACGACTTCTTCCCTATCGCCAGCGCAGTCGTCTTCGCCAGAGCGCGCGAAAGTGGCAACGATTTCGACAAGATCAAACGACAAGCCTGCGCACTCGCACCTGGACAGGTCGAGATTTGGCTCGGACCTACCGATACCCCTCAAGTTACCCGTAAAGCCGAAACCTTGCACCACGACGACGGTGAGTTCCATTCACCTTACGCTGGTATTGCGAGGGAAGGCCCGAGCATCAGAGACCGTAGGCTTTTTTTCGTAACAACTGAACCGAACACAACGCAGATGGCCGCGCTCAACACATTCATCACCTACCCACGCACGTCTGGTCAAGACAAAAAGAGATATGACGTCGCTGTGTTGCATGGCAACGTCATACACGACGACAACCTGTTTGATGCCTATCTCGGCGAAAGCATCGCGCCGTACGTGACGCTTACGCCGCTGAAAGCCGCGCTGCCGGTAGACAAACCATCCATGACGCTGCCACTCGTCTCTAGCCAGCACCCTGCTAATACCAAATCCAGCGTCGTCAGGCGCAACGCACGTGAAATAGATGTCGCCAAGTTAGATACGCGGATGCAATCGCGTTGGAAGACGATGTCAGCCCTGTGGGATGCCAACAAAGGCAAAAACGACAAAATGTCGCTCTATCAGCGACTGAATTACCACAACATATTGACCAGCCAACTGGAATGGATGCGCAATCCCAGAGATCGTCCGATTCGCATTGCGTACACCACCAGCGGCACACCTACTGCAACTCTGATTAGCGACGACCGAGCCGTTTTGGACGAGACGCTTTATCAAGTAACTAGCCGCAATACCGACGAGGCATACTACCTGTTGGCCATTATTAACAGCGACACGCTTGCAACGGCGGTGAATCAATTCATGCCCAAGGGACTGTTCGGCGCACGCCACCTCCACAAACACCTCTGGAAGCTACCAATCCCCGAATACGATCCCAAAGACACCGACCACATCAACCTCTCCCGCCTAGGCAGACGCGCTGCCGTCGAAGCCCAAACCGTGATCGCCAACTTGGGTACTCCACCCCCGTCCGTCACCAAAGCCCGCTCCACCCTCCGTCACCAATGGCAACCCAACAGCCCCATCGCCCAGCAGATCGAAACCGCCGTCCAGCAATTATTGGGATGATGAGCCACGCTGAACGTCGACAGGCAGCATCGATACGCTTATCGTCCCAAATACGTATCCACCTCGCGACGGTCTGCCTGTTCATGGGCGGGCGTATAGGTTGTAGGCCAAAGCTCCGGGTATAACTTGTGTATCTCGTTAATCTGCGAAGAGTCTTGGTTTACGTCGTCAGTAGCGAACGCAAGCAACTTCAAAGCTAGAATCTTGTCCGCTCTTTCGACGCCTTGACCATCAAACGTGAGTATCGCCTTGGCAGTTCTAGCGGCTTGATGCTTCACATTAAGGGATAGCCATATCCGCCCTAACCACGCAAGTTCAGGCAAATTCAGACTGTAGGTGTGGACGAAACGATCGCTGATGGCTTCTGAAAGGGCACTAACTAATCCCTCGCTAACCCTTGTCTTCAATCCATCCCCTTTGTTTTGATCGGACATCAGACCGTCAACCAACCCAAATATCGTCCGCAAATGCACATCAGGGCTCTTGGCTTGTTTGATGATCCATTTGTCACTAGGTTCGCCGAAAATCAATGCTATCCGTCCAGCGTACTCGGCTGTGTTGAAGTCTTCAGGACTTCTCACTGCGTCGGAATCAGCGAAATGGCAATGCTCCCACAATTTTTCGGCGATGCTGAGAACCACATCCGAGTCAACGTCAGCACCCATTTCCTTTCTTACTTGTATGGCGTAGAGCGCGATGAGGAAGTGAAAGTGGGCGATGCGATCAGCATTAAGGAAACTCTGGTAGTCCTCCTCACGATCCCAAACGTTCAACGGCAACGCTCCACAATTCTCGGATAGCCATTCAAGGTAATTGAGACCCGGGTCAGAAATCGCGAGGGCAACTGCGAAACCAAGTATCGGATCGCGGCCGTGCCAGTCATTTGCAAAGAAGTAAAACCCTCCCTCTTCTGATATGGCGCGATCAATCTTCTCATCGAGTATCTCAAGGGTCAGATCGCATATTTCGCTAACCCGTTCGGGGTGTGAATCCCGCAGTTCCCAAGCGACTTCGGCCAGCAGAAAGGTCGATGGAGAAAGATCATTCAGCCGTAAACCAGAGGCGAATTCGGTCAATAATCCACCAGACCAGGATTCTTTAACTAGACGAACAATGCGATCTACACACAACCGATCTAGTTGCTGGACGCGAGGCGGTTTGATACTTCGATTTTCTACCCTCAACGCATGTCTACCGTAATCGAACAAATCGAAAATCCTTGCGGTGCACCGAATCGGTTCGATCAAACTAATCCGATTCACAAGAGCTTCGAGTAAACAATCTCCGACGGTTTCGTCATCACTCTCCTGTAACGCCGCTATTCTCCGTCTGGCGGCTTCATCGTCTGACTGGTTCACTTGCTCAATGGCGTGAACGGTCGCCAACGCTATCAAGTCGTCAGACGCAGTTTCAGTGATCCATTGAACCGGCGGAGGGTTGTACGGAGTTCCGGACCAGTAAGTCATGCGATCAGCGGCGGATGCTTGCAGAAACAGATGTTCAAGCCGCTCAACAAGCGCGTAGAAATTCGCTACGTCCAGTTCCACCAGCAGTCCGATGACGTTAGCAACGCCTGAATAAAGATAGAAAGAACTATGATCTATACGCCGCAGCGTGTCCAACCTATCTTTGCGGACGACTTCTTTGATCGAAACCTTAATCTTGTCAGAATCGATTCGGACAATGCGATTAGCGTCGATGACCTTATCGCCTTCGGACAGCGTCTTCAGGATGTCGAGTGCGTATCCTGCAAACGCCTCAATCTCTTCGAGAGACCAAACGGATCGAATGATAGGGACTGCAATCTCTGGGTCTACGGAGCCAACAGCCCAAAACACCGTTTCTTGACCGGCGATTTCGTCCAAGTACCAGACTGCATCTCGAACCCCATCCAAAATCAGGGCGGCAACTGGGACACGCATGTCTTTTTTCAACCATCGCTGCTCGCCTTGGATTTCGAAGCAATCTGCGATCTCGGAAATGAGCAGATCTTGATCATCTTCACGTATGCGCTTACGGACGATCGGTTCAATCAATTCAAAGGTTGTCCTCTCAATGAAAGGCGACTCTCCTTGACCGAAGATTCTCCAGATAACGGACCTTCCGGCTAATGGTAAAGACAAGGTTGCGTCGTTGTCTGTGACATCGAACTCCATCACTTGACCTCCGTGATCTGAATCCCCATACTTGATGTGCCATTGCCCATTGCCCAAAATCGTTCGGCATCGGCACGATACACACCGTGCGGGATCTTCACGAAAGTAACTCCGTGTTTCGACCATCCATTTAGTGAGTTAGTGATTACGAACTCGTCTTCTCGCGTTACGAGGTAACGATCGTGGAACGCCGGTTCGTACTTGTGCTGGTTGGCGTTCCATGCTGTACAGGCCTTAATCTCCACGTGGTTTTTCACAAAAGATGGGTAGTTTGACCACCAGGCGCGTTGATTGTCCCCGCCACATAGTATCCGGAGGGATTGCCCTCTGGTCGTCGCGAAAATCCCCAGATAGAGTTTGTCTTCCGTTTTCCCAGATTCCCGCTGCATGAAATAGGGATCCGCAAGGTATATGGGATCGTTCGTGTAGCTGTGTCGATGTAGAAGACTATTGAAATACTCGACAGCTTCGCTGAATTGGGTCGGTTCGAATCGCTTAAAGTTCCTGTCGTCGCTTGCAGCCGATTCGCGCTCCTTTAATCGACGGTAAAGAACTTCGCGTCGAATTGCTTTGTCCAATTCAGGACTATCTCTGTCTGCTGCGACATTGATCATCGATCGTTCGGAAAATCCAGAGATCGTAGTGATCGAGGAATTGTCATTGTCATGTAGTTGAATGGTCGGGCCACCGCTAAAATTCATCGCGATTGAGGACTCCATAATCAAATTCGAGTCCAACCGATCAACGCACAGACCATCGCGATTTCGATGCAAGGTGAAACCGACTCGATCGACATCTGAATTCAGTTTTAGGACTGTCTCTGTCTCGTCAATCGGTACCATCCGTCTCAACACGTCATCGCCGCTATGGCAAGCCCATATTTCCGCTGTGTAAGTACCAGGTGTCAACTCTTCACCGTCGGTAGTGAGTACCAACGCCCTGTTGCGTCGAACCGCCAAATCACAATTGACCCAGTCCAAAGCCCCGGAGATTACGAAATTGCCGACACGATCGCAGAGGCGGTCGAGCGGAAAACGCAATTGCTTCAAGAGAGGCTGCAAGGCGTTTTGATGCGATGCGACAACCTCAAGCCAAAGTTCGCGTGCTTCCTCCGAGAAACTCCAAAATTCGACGACTTCGGCGCTGTGGTTGTAAAAGGGACTCGTGATCGTGGCTTCGAATTCTCCGCGCTCATCCCGAGAAGCCCAGTGATGTCGAGGGGTTCCCAAGAGTCCATAGCGAATATCAATGCCATTGGCATTGAGAACGCCTTCGGCAAGTACACGCTCAATCAACTCCTCACACTGTTCAAATGCTGCATCCATGCAATGCAATCTGACTTCGTCGGAATCAGCATCATCCGTCGCTGTTATCGCAGCAGTTGTCCATTTCCCATCCGGCTCTTTTGCCCACGGCCCCAACGCATCTTTCCGTCGATGTCGGATGTGCGTAAAGAGGTTGAAGGTCTGACCATCTTTGGGATGCCAAGAGAGCACTGCGATCCTCGCGATTCGATCGCTAGAACTGCCCACTGAGAATGTCGGGCGATTCGGTAAGTCAAACGGTAGTCCTCGATCTACCGCCCATCGTGCCGCATCTTCGGATTCAACGAACACGTTCCGACCTACTTTGACGGTTTTGACATGTCCGCGTCTCATGTGTTGGCGCACGTACGCTTCGTTCTTGTTGACGGCTCTCGCTAATTCAGAAACTGTCAGTCTCATGTCTGTATCCTCATGATGAAAAATGAATTCTTCATCTGTATTATTCAAGTGTATATCAAATGAAGCGAGAGAATCTTTGAATGCTGTCGCCTGGTCAACGCACCACTTCATTCAAGAGAGTGTTGCGCTGGTTTTCCACCACCCACCATCTCCTAGTTCGAAAATCGGATTAGGCTTTACGCCCCCGTCCCCACCAACGGCTCAATGTTGCCGACATCGGTTGTGGAATGTGCAACATCGAGGTCGTACATCCGCTGTAGGTTGAGCCAGAATTCAGGCGTGGTTCCGAGAGCGCGTCCGATTCGGAGCGCGGCGTCCGCGGCGATAGCCCCGGCCTGGTATGGGGCATCGCGCGGGATCGTTAGGCCTTAGCGTGAGAGCAAACCGGATCTCGTCCGCGGCGTGCGGCGGGTGGCCACGGTAATGGCGGCCAAGCATGTGTTGGAATTCTCCGCTACGAGTTGCTCGGGAGAAACAGCTTCAGGGAACGCGAACCGCATCCCCATCGTGATTGCGCCGAGAGCATCCGCTAAACCGAACATCACTTTAAACCCGCCCCTGAGCATCCGCAACGGCTTTTTCAATATCCTGAACATCCCCTGCCTAGGCCATGGACTGAACCCCGGCAACAAAAAGAGCCGGCCCCAATCAATCCCCGGTCGACTAACGCGCCTGAGTCTTCCGGCAACGGCCCGCACTCCATAACAAAGGCAACCTAATCGACTGGATGCTGCTCAAATCTAGTTTCGATACGGCTATCAATTTCGTCGCTTCCGAAAATGCCCAACCCTGATATCTTGAGTTGACCTTTGTAGTCCCTGCGGTTCTCGAGCCCCGGAAAATACTCTTTTCGACCTTGAACGACCCAGACCAACGACAATTTCTCGCTCGCGAGATATTCGCTAAGGACATCCTCGCGAATCAACAATGATGATGGTCCTGTTTCTAGCGCGGATGGGTCGAACGCCAGTGTCTCAGCATTAGTGTTTACAAACCCGCCGTCTTCACCATTCCACCTCATGCCAGTTTGCTTGAGGATATGTCGGTTGGGCAACTCAACAGATATTGTCTCGTCGATAGAACAATCGTAATTGTTCGCCTCGGCGTTATATGTCACCGCAGCGAACCGAAGAGGCACAGGCACGTCACGTTCGGGTCGTATCCAACCCTTTTCTATATCTTCATATCGGAAAAAGTATTCGGAAGATGGTGACCAACCGTACTCGCCCAGAAACACGTCGCTGGCATGGAAATCTTGGCCTTGGGACCAACTGATTGTTCTTGCCTCCTCCTCAAACCACCAACGCCTGAATTCCGGCAAGTCAGTCTCCTTCATCAAGACAGCCGTGGATGCCGTCCAAACTGTACGCCGTCCGACATCAAAAGGATCTAAATGTGCAGCTACCTCTTGGGACCAATTCAGAAATACTTTCAGGTTGGCCCAACGCGTTCGACCATTAGCGTCGGACACAAGCCAGCAATCGGCTATATCGGGCAAATCGTCGTTTCGCATCAGCCAATCGGTGACATTTTCTTCGAGGTCCCAACCGTCATAAGAAGTGGGCGTCCACCACGAGGGCTCAAAATCAAAGTACCCGGAACTATCGGATGTCCGCCTTATCGTTAAAGACGGGTCAATGTCCCTTTCGCGTAACTGCCAAGGACCCAAATACGCGCGATCCCCACCATCGTAACCGTCATGGAACTGGCGATTGTCTGTCAGGAAGGCGAGCATCTCGTGGTAGGCGATCCATTGATATTTCTTCCCGTATCTTTCGGCCTTAGCGGTACCGCGTCCTTCCCAACGATTGACACGTTCATCGAAAAGATCGAATCGTTCACTGGTCCATCCCAAGTCGAAGACGCGCCAAATGACGAATCGTTGGATTTCCGAAAGATCGAACCAGTCGGGTGAGCCATAGTCACCATGTTCGTACGCCGCCAGCGCCTGTTCGAAGCGATCCACGTCGTCCGATGCGATGAGTGCTTTGGATTTTCCTAGAACGCTTTCGCGCGCATTGATTGCGTTTTCGACATCGTCACGGGAAGGCGGTGAAGCAGGGAAACTGCTCGCCTTCCTGTTCGATCTTTCATGAAGGGTTTTGGCCCAATCGTAGTTGTTGTGCAGATATTCGATATTCTTAACGTATCGATCGATTTCCTTGAACCTGTTCCACGCTTCCTTCGAATCGATCGGCAACGACTCTTCCCATTCACTCAAGAACTCGCTTGGCAATTGCCACGGCGGCTCATCGATATGCGATTTGAGCCATTGTGTGCGACCAGAGTTGGTCCCGATGATGTAAAGCCCGAAATCCATACCGTTGACCGACGAAAAAATCCTGTGCCGCCCGATTTCTCGGGCATCATCTTCATGTTCGAGGCCCTCAATAAGGTCGTTGTCTGGGATCGATGGCCAACTGCTCTTGTAAGGCGGTCTGGTTTTATTGATGTCGGCGTCTGTTTCAGCACCCAACCGCAACGCCCGTTCGATCACTCCTCGAGCGTAATCTCGCAGCAGGATATGAGGTGGTGGTTCGCCTGAAACGAAAATCATGTCGTAAACCTCCTGCGCCAAGGAGCCGACCTCTTTCACATCGTTGGAACGCATCGCCACGCCGTATGCAACTGCTTGTACACGTTCGGTGACATAAGGATCTTCGACGTCCGCGAATCGGCGCACGAAGCGTCGTGTCGCCCCAAATCTTTCGGTCAGAAGGGCAACCAAGGCTTTCGTCGCTTTGTCTCGCACGAACCTATGCGATGTCGTCAACATCCATCCCAACGTGATTGACGCTAGATCAACTACCCGTTCGTCGATTTCGTCGTCTGGTTGGATGTGCGAAGCCCAAGCGATCAGACGATCCAAAGCACCTTTGGTTTCGTACGTTTCGTGCAGGAAAATGCTCCAAGATGCATCGCGATCGGGCATTGGCAGATTTCGCAACCTGGTGTCAAACCACTTAGCGTTCAGAGGGTGAGATGCATCAGTGGAAAAGTTGAGGATCACTCTCAACGTGTCGTCGATGTGGGGGAACCTTTGGCGAACAGACTTGAGAAGCGGAAGCGTACGATCGGTGATTGACTCCCCGCTGCGCCAAATCACGCTTTGGACGAATCCTTGGGTTGCCCATGGATTCTCACCTAATCGCGGTACTAGATCCAGCAGTTCAACGCCCAGTCTCTCTGCGCAAAAGACGCTCAACGCTTCAACTAGACCGGGACGGATAAAGCCATTTCTTCGCGTCAGAAACGAAAGACCACCGCCCCGGGCGAATGCGAGCTCCGCGCAGAAGACGCTTGATGCCTCAACCAGGGTGTTAGGAATAAAGCGTTTTCCCCGGTTCAGAAACCAAAGAGCGCTTCTTTTGGCGAATGCAGATTTTGACGGACCGGGATCGATGTGCAACTCGAAAAGATGTTCGGCGACGATGTAGTCCGAAAAACGTTCGTAACCCAAGGTCACGCTGGTTTCTTCTTCGCCATCAATACTGAAACGCGGCAATTCAATTAGTAATCCTTCGTCTAACATTCCTTTGAACAACGATCTAGAAAACTCTCGGTTAGGAAGTTGGCAGTCGACGATCTGTTTCGCATCGTCCCTGGACAGATGAGATCGATCATTGGCTAGCAAGCCGCCCAGTTTCATCAACGCGTTTTGCACGAGTTTGTCTTGTGCGTCGAAGTCCAGCTTATCTGCGAGCACATCATTAGCGCTGTCAAGATAACTCTCCGTTATGGCGGTGATACCCGAAAACCCGCGAGGCAATTCCCGGATCCCCTGCCGTTCAAGCCCTTCAAAGATCATCTTCAGCACTAGTGGATTGCTGAACTCTGGATTGAGTAGAGGGACCGAAGGGAATTCGAAGCCGTAATGCTCACAATAAGACTTTGTCGCATCGTATTCATGACCGGCGAACCCCGTGTGTTCAACCTCAATCAGATCGTGTCCCGACAAATCAAGATCCAGACGACGGCCGTATCCCGTTCTCACCGACAGCACCAGACCCACCCATGGTGAAGCCTTCAAGCTCTCAACGAACGCTCCCAAGTGATTGCGCCAGAAATCGACGCCGTCACCTTCGTTGAGCGCGTCGATCATAACAAGCGCTCTGCAATTCGACGCCTGCGCAGCAGATTCTAGAGCTCCTATGATTTCGGTTTCAGACGCGTTGCCCAAACCCAACTGATCGGAAATCTGCGACCAGGGATTGTTACCTGAGGTGAACCATTGGCCCAAGAGCAGCAATGTCGGCAATCCTTCTGATAGCCGATTTTTAGCGATGTCGCAAATCAGGTGGGTTTTACCGGTTCCGGCTTCGCCAGTCAGTAAGAACACGTCAGAATTTAAGTAACGGACTACCGATTCGTTTTGATGGATTACGCTTCCGATTCGCCTACGTAATAGGCTCAGACTGTTTATGCACTTGTCAATTGGGGATGTGCTGTCCCATGGTTCATTCGTCGTCGAATGATTGGATTGAGAATCCTCGAACACCGCAGCGCGGGCTTCGATTTTCTCGATCGTGTTGATTGCAGCCGCAGCTCCGCCTCGTAGCCCATCGAGTGACAACGGGCGCTCCGGATTGGACGAAACGCTTCCGTACTCGTCAAATATCCTCAAGTGTGCGTCACGCAAACTTTCCAAGTCAGCAGTAGTGTCCCAACCATCAACGAAAGAGACGCAACGCACCGCATCCTCAAAATAACCGTTTAGTTCCTTTGCAGAGCCCTTTATTTCGTCGTATGAATTTGGGTTCCTCTCGAAGTGGTTCACCAGTCCTACGATTGGTAATTCGACGTTTGCCTCCGGGGTGTACCGTGGGCCCGCACCTCGCCGAGCGACTCGCCAGCGTGCCTTGAACCAATCTTGATCGAATCCATGTTGACCGAACCAGAAAAACCTTCCACCCCTCTGTTCATCATTGGATAAACGGTTCGTAAGTTCGGACGCTCCCCACCAAACGAACTCGACGGCCATCCCGTGTTCCTCAGCCCAGTTCTTCCACTTTGTTTCTTTGCGTTCGTTCCAGCGATCTAATGCTGAGGTTTGGGCAGATCTCCTACCATCGGCCGGATCATTTGGGACGCATACGTAGTACCGAACCAAACGCCGGTGCTTGTCCAGCGCAGTTTTAACGGATTCGTCGATTTGGTTCCACTGACTTTCCCCCAATTTGAACACGTATTTCGCTTGCCAACCCCATTCATCTCCGTTCGGCATAACGCAGAAACACTCGACTCCAGCATCGGGCGAGCCTTTTCGCACGAACTCAGCATTCGGGGGGCATTCACTTCGCGCCAGCTGCGCGCAGATTTCTTCAAAACCAGAGTGTTGCGAACCGTTGATTGCTCGAATTTCGTGCCAATTCACCTTGTTACCTTACGGATGCTGTCTTCGTAGCGCACGATGTCTAACTAAGCAATTATCACCGACAGTTTCGGCGAGATCGTTAACTACGTCGCCGTCCCATGATCCCATCTGCCGGGTCGTTTCCACTAACCGGTGCCCACCGAAACGATGCCCTGTGCCAACCTAGTACCGAGTGGGCCGATTTCGAATTTCGGAACCTGACCATGTTCGCAATTAGCGCTCAAATCCTACCTACCCTCGACCCACGGATCGTCCTGCCAAACAACCGCCGTTGAAGTCAACTGCGCCGGTACAAATCGCTCGCCTCTGTCCCGATGCTGGAGGCAGTGGACGTGCATGGCCGTGGCCTTTTCCCAGAACGTGCGCTCGGCCGTCATGACCCACGCGCGAGCCGTCGGGAAACCGACTTCGGGCAAGGCTTGCGCCGCATCGCACTCAAGCTGAAACTCCTTCCGGGGCTCTCCCGTGGCACGCGCCCCGAATTCCACCAGCACATGAGGCCGGACATAATCGTAACCGTCGAACAGCGGCTCGTATTCCACGAACATGTTCGCTCGAGTGGAACGCACCTGCACAGGTTGGTCCAGCTCCGTCAATTTCGTTTCGACAGCACCGCTAGCGCAGTTTTCGACCCATTCGGCGATACGTCTCCTAATAACGCTGGTCCATCTGTTTTCTTGGCTTCGACTGACGGGCAATGCTTCCGGAGCGTCGATCCCTGCGAAATCATGGACGATGCGACGTATGTCGTACGTGATGTCGAGGTCTTCCGAGAACCGGTTTATGGCGTTGTACGCCTTGGACAGCGAAGTGCCTCCCTTGAACGTGAGATGTACGCCGGAGTGGCCGCCGAACAGTGCTTCCAGCGTAGCGACGACCCACACGTCTTTCTCGAGCAGCTGCACGCGTCGACC
This sequence comes from Dehalococcoidia bacterium, assembly GCA_965220515.1. GTDB lineage: Bacteria > Chloroflexota > Dehalococcoidia > Lucifugimonadales > Lucifugimonadaceae > Bin127. The sequence goes on along the minus strand of OZ244831.1, from coordinate 2,561,468 downwards.
TGTTCGGGCGGATGCGACTTCGAGGGCTTCGCGACGATCGTCGATGGACAGCGACTGGTACGGAGCTTCATGCACGGGCGATCATCTCGCTCACCGTTTCCGCCATCCAGTCGGGCATCACGGCGCGCTTGTCGGCCAGTTCGCTCAAATCTTCGCGCGAGAGTCGTTTCGCGATCTTTTCGAGGGCTTCGCTCGCCTCGGCCCGTCCGATCCACGACATTGCTCGCACGGCGTCGCCGGCCGGTCGTCGCGGCGCCGTCAGCTGCCAACGCGGGGCGTGGCGCAGCGTCACCTTCAATTCGCCCAGCGACAGCTCCCGGTTCGGTCCAGAAGTGAGATAAATCTGTTTGACCGGCACCTGGGTCGTCAATCCGAAGGCGTTCGCGGCCGAGCCGCCAGACGGCACTATCGTTTCCTCGAAAAGCACGATCCACGAATCAACGACCTTTTGCAGCGACGGGGGACGGTCGCCGAAACGGGTATGGACAGGACGCACATAAACCCCCTGGCAAATCCTCATCAACCTTCCCGCGCGGGCGAGCCGTGAGAAAGCCTGGTCGATGGCCGCTCGATTTCCCAAGTCTAGGAACGCGTTCGGACACAACGGCGCGCCTTCTGCCATCTCTCCGGCGCGCTCCATTATCCGTTCCGGTATGCTGGACATTTTACTCTCCTTGGCGTCAGAAATATATTATATATTCTGACATAGAAAGTATCATTGTCGGTTCGAGACCTGATCGAGTCGCCTTGGTTCACTGGCTCGTCGTCGAAGTTCCGTTCTCGTACAGGTTCGTATAGGATTGTCAAACTCATTAGACGCGACAACGGTTGCTAAGGGCCGATTGACCGCCGAAAATCGCGTTCGAACCGGAAACCAGCGAGACTGCGAGAAATCCACTTCGGATCCAAACGCGCCTAACGCCAACAGGACCCCGGACAGCGCAGATTCTTCGAAAAGTCTCGTTTGTCATCGTCCTCGACAGGTCCTCGAACACACTCCTGCGGCAACGGCCTCATCTCATGTTGGTGTTGAAATTCAACTCAATTTCAAGTAAGGTGCCAAACAGGAGCAGCCATGGATTTTTCTGATCGTCTACGTTCCCTGCGGAAAGAGGCCCGGTTGAGCCAGCGCGAACTGGCCGAGGCCATCGGTGTGGATTTCACGTATCTCAGCAAGATCGAGAACAGGAGGGTCGAACCTCCGAGCGAAGGGGTCTTGAAGAAGATGTCTGCCGAGTTGGCGAGGGCGTTGGGGCGGGACGAAACTGAACTGGCCGACGAACTGATAACGATGGCCGGGAAGGTTCCATCGGATCTCGCGGAGACGTTGTCTAGAAACCCCGATGCGGTCCGGTTTTTGAGATCCATCGGGGACGATGTGAGATCTCCCGACGAGTGGCGCCGGCTCATGCGCGGCAGGCGGTCGAACCCGAGATGACGACGCGGTTTCGCACGGACAAGTCGCTTGAGCGCGCTGCGAGCCTATTGCTCGGCCGCTACGAGGCGGGGTACGGCGCGCTCACCGACCCCCCGATCCCTGTGGAACGCATCTTGGAGGATGTTCTCGATCTTTCCATATTGTGGGATTCAGTACCCGAGCCTGAAGGCCAATCCATCCTGGCGGCTCTGCATCCGAGTGCGAAGATGGTGGTGTTCAACGAATCCCGACGCGAACTTATTACAGACACGCGTGGCCTCTACCACACAGTTCTCGCTCACGAAGCGGGACACTGGGAGCTTCACGTCGACCCGGGTATGCAAACTCAACGGCACCTGCCGCATCTGGACCCCGGCGCGAACTGCCTGTTCAGAGGATCGGGTCCCGGACAGAGTCTCCGCGAACGCCAAGCCCATCGATTCATGGGGTTCCTGCTGATGCCGACAGCCATGCTCCTTCAATCGGTTCGCGGCAAAGATCTGACTAATTGGCCCACCCTGTACCGTTTGCGGGACGAATTTCAAGTGACTATAACCGCGCTAACGGTGAGGTTGGAGAGACTGGGACTCCTGCACGTCACCGAGGACCGGGAATTGTATCCGTCTAGGGAGGAGTACGAGGGTCAGCTGCGCATCGAGTAAATTTCGTGTGATAGAGTCACATGTTGAGTTGAATTTCAACGCATATCGGACAACGATTCGTTATCGAAACGACCATGAAGTCAGAAGCGACATTCAAGATTCTCAGCCTGGACGGAGGCGGGGCCAGAGGCGTTTACACGGCGCAGCTCCTCGCTTTGGTAGAGCGAGAGAGCGGCGCGCTGCTGAAGGAGCATTTCGACCTGATTGCCGGCACCAGCGCCGGATCCATCATAGCGGGAGCCGCGGCGGCCGACGTGCCCATGGCCGATTTAGCTGAACTTTTCACTACCGATTCCCCTCTGATCTTCCGCAGGAGGTCTTTCAGCTGGTTGCATGTCAGGAGCAAGTATCCCACGGGACCTCTGGCAGAAGTGATCCGGGGGTGCGTCGGCGATGTTGCGATGGGAGAGGTCCCGACGCCGCTGATGATCACGAGTTCGGACATCACCACCGGCGGCGTCCATGTGTTCAAATCCGGCTACCTGAAGGATTTGGGCGAGCCTTACGTCAGGGACTCGGGCGTTGCCTTGGCAGACGCGATTCTCGCGTCGTGCGCGGCGCCGACGTTCTTCGATCCTGTGACGGTCGGCGATTTCACTCTCGCCGACGGCGGTCTGTGGGCGAACAATCCGTCCGCAATCGCCATAACCGAGGCGGTTTCAAAGTTTCGAATTCCCATCGACCGGATCTCGGTCCTTTCGATAGGCACGGGACGATCCGCGACCTTGTATTCGAGCCGCAGGTCCTGGGGGCTGCTGACCGGATGGGGCCGGCGGAAGCTGGTCTCGTACTTCCTGAGCCTTCAATCTCAATCTGCTTCCAACATCGCCAAGCTGCTGCTGGGCGAGCGGTTTCTGCGCATGGACCCCGAGATCGAGGCTTGGGATCTGGACGATGTTACGCACCTGGAAAACCTCAAAGCGATGGCGATGAGGGACTTCGCGCTGCATGGCGCGGACATCATGAACAGCGTCCGAAGGACGGAATAAGTGCCAGTTGGAGACCGAAACATCGCAGACCGACGATGAACAAATTACACGACTTCGCAAGGAGCAAGCATTGACAAAGAACATACAAGAGTTCAAAGACTTCCTCAGAGAAGAGGTCAACCTGAACAAAGACCGACGCGAGCGTTTGAAGACGAGCGTCGGAGCGGTTGACAAGTACCTCGGGGACAACCTGACCGGCTATCAAAAGATGGAGCCCCAAGGCTCGTACGCCCTGGGAACGCTGATCAAGCCGGTGGACGACAACGACGAATACGACGCCGACATACAGATCGTGATGAATCCCAACGACGACTGGGACCCGAAAGACTACGTCAACGAGGTTCACGGCACGCTCAAGGACAACGACACCTACGCCGACAAAGTGAGGCGGAAAACCCGCTGCGCGACAGTGGACTACGCAGGCGACTTTCACCTCGACGTGGTGCCGCGTGTCACGGAGGATGGTCAGCACCACGTCTGCAATCGGATCGAAAACGAATTCGAAGAAACGGACGGGACGGGATACCGTGAATGGTTCAACGAGAAGAACCGGATCACCGACGGCAACCTCAGGCGCGTCGTCAGACTGCTCAAATATCTGCGGGACCACAAGAACAATTACTCGGTCAAGTCGATTCTGCTGACCACGCTGGCTGGTAACGCCATCGAACCTGAAGACGAAGGGACAGAGGCCGTCCGAACAGTTGCGGACACCTTGGTGACCGTCTTGACTCGAATGGACGAATACCTCCAGGAGCATCCGGACATGCCGGAGATCAGGAACCCGGTCCTGTCGACCGAAACTTTCAACCGTCATTGGGACCAGACCAAGTATGCGAATTTCAGGAACAGAGTCCACTCGCACGCGCAGACCGCCGCGAAAGCCAAAGATGAATCGTCTACCGGAAAATCGGTAAAAACGTGGAGAGAACTGTTTGGCGATAAGTTCGGCAAAGGGATCGACACCGAAAACAGTTCCGACGGAAGATCACCTGTCCCGGGCGCCGATGTTTCGACCACGAGATTCTCGGGTCTGGCACGCAAAGGTGTCTCCGCGGCAGCGGTTCCGGCAGCGCGTCGCAACGAGGCTAGAAGATTCGGTTAGCCGTGTCGCAAAGCGAACACTTTGATCTGGATTCCTTCCAGAGCTTCACCTCCGAACTGGCGCAGGCCGGGTTCACGTTCGTACCTGATTCCCGGCCTCACCGTTGGATCGGCAGGATCCACCCCGCCTTCGAGTCGTTGACCGATGCGGACACGATGCTCATCGTCATCCAGCCCGGTTGGCCGTTCCAACCGCCGGTGCTGCTGGTGCCGGGTCTCGACACGAGCCATTCGACGGCGGACGGTTTCGTCTGTTTGTGGCAGGATGGAGACTTCTCTCTGGAATGGACGACGCTCGACGGGTTGAACCGGAGGATTCAAGAATGGTGCGACGAGGCGATCAACCGATGGAGGAACGACGATCTGGCACAGGACGCACTGTTGAACTTCCAGCGGCGAAGCCGGATCGTGGCCACTTTCGATCTGGATTCGCTCGGGATCCGGAGCGGCGGTCGAGGCGAATTCTACGGTTCGATCCCCCTCGACCGCCAGCGGGTGGACATCGAGGCCGGCCGCAGACGGTCGTCGGATCAGCTCCGAGGAATGTGGTTCCACGTGGGTAGTCTCAGCAGAACACCGCCGCGCAACCTAGACGAAGTCGAGAATCTTTTGCCCAGACCTTCACGCAGAACGCTGAAACGCGAGCTGTCCAAACGAAAATCGACTGGTTCGCTGGCGCCGAGCGGCGGTTTGGACCTTGTGCTCTTCGGCTGGCAGCGTCGCAACCGAACACACCTTCTCGTCTTGGCGTTTCAGGACACACCCAACGGAATGGAGGCGGTCGCTTTGCAACCGGGACCGAAAGACGAAAAAAGCCTCATCATGCGTGCTGGACCGGACGCCCGCGCGCTTCGCCGATCCAAGGCGGTCGTTTTCGGTGCGGGCGCTTTGGGCGGGCACACTTCGACTCTGCTCGCGGAGAGCGGTGTCGGGTCCCTCCACATCGTCGACCCAGACGTCTTGCTGCCTGAAAACGTCGTGAGGCACGTAGCCGGTCACGATCAGGTGGGCGCCCTCAAGGCGGAAGCGGTCAAGTCCGAGGTCGCAAATCACGCGCCATGGTGTCTTGTCAAAGCCTCCGCTATGCTGTGCCGCACTCCAGATGAGATTCTCCAGCCCATCGCTGACTCAGACATCGTCGTCGACACGACAGGCAACGAAGCTCTGGTTTACTCCATCTCGCAACTGGCGGTTCATTCGAAGTTCCCGTATGTCTCCGGAGCGCTCTATCGAGGCGGATCCATTGCTCGCGTCCAACGTCAAGACTTGTCGTCGGACGTGCCGATCAACCAGCGCGAACCTTCGGATCGTTATCCTCTCATTCCAGCCGGAAACGATGCTGAGGAGTTTGCAGAACCTCATCTCGGATGTTCAGCACCGGCGAACAACGCGCCCCCTGCTTCGGTGGCTGCGTGCGCGGCGCTGATCGCCCAAGTCGCGATCGACGCGCTGTTGGAACGGCACGAGTTCGATGATGAAATCATCGACGTCTACAGGCCGTTGTCAAACCCTCCTTTCGACCGTGCTGGACGAGTTGTTCGTGGTCCGGCATAACCACAGGTTCACGCGTTGCGCGTTCTGCCAATGGTTCAGCGTGCAGGTTGACGCGTTTCCGTCTATATGAACCAACCATCCGTATGCGTCGAATGATTCTCACGTGTCTCAGATCAGGATCTGATCCGAATATGCCGAGTCACCTGAAGTTGTGGCTGATGTCTGGTATTTCGGCGCGTGAGGCATAGGGAGGTATGAGTGGCGATGCTCGGTGGACCGTGATGTTCATGGTGCCGTCTTTGCGTGATACTTCGCCCTCGGCGATGATGATGGGCATCAGCAGAGCGTCGCGGTGTTTCTTCCAAGTTGCGGGTGGTACGGCGAGGGGTATCATGTCGAACTCGTCTTCGAGTGTCATGAAGACCATCCTGCCGAGAGGTTGCTGGCGTCTGAGCACCTTTCCGGCTACGGCTACGCGCTCCCCATCCGATTTGTCGTCCAGCTGCTTGCTGCTCAAGATCTGGTGTTCGGCCAGCATGGCGCGCATGGTAGACATGATGTGTCCCTTCGTCCACAGGCCCAGGGTTTCGTATTCGTACGTCATGAGATCGATTGGACCAGCGGGTTTGAGAGCAGCCATGTCTTGGCTGACATCGAGTTGGAGCCGTCCCTGCGAACCGCTGGGCTGGTAGCGGAGTCCGACTTCCCACAGAGCGAATCTTCTTTCGTCGATTCCCTGCAAATCGTCGCATGCTCCTGCTTTGACGAGGTTTTGGAGTGCCTTGCGCTCCATGCCTGAGCGCGAAACGAGATCGGAGAAGGACTCGTACAGCCCGTTCCATTCGCGGTTTTTGATGATGGTTCTCGCGGATTGTTCGTTGATGCCACGTACGGATGTCAGGCCGAGTCTGAAGGCGTTTTCTCCCAGAGGGGTGCATTTGTCCTGGCTGAGATTCACGTCCGGGTTGAATATGGCGACGCCTCTGCGCTTCGCGTCCTGCTTTAGCGTCTCCGGCGGCCAGAATCCCATGGGCTGCGCGTTGAAGATCGCTGTGTAGAACTCGGTGGGATAGTGAAGTCGAAGCCATGCCATGTGGTAGGCGGTTACGCCGAACGCGAGCGCGTGACCCTCCGGGAACATGTAGTGGGGATTGAACTTGAGGAAGATCTTGTCGGCGATGTTCTCCGGCACCCCGCGTTCGGCCGCGCCGTCTCGGAAACGATCCCAGTAGCGCCCTATCAGGGCTTCGTTGTTCCGGCGCTGGAACGCGCGCCGCATCTGGTCGGATTCCGACGCTGTCATGCCTCCGACGTCGATGCCCAGAGTCACCACCTGGTCTTGGAACAGGATGATGCCAAGGGACTTTTCGAGCGCGCGCTTTTCGAGCGGATGATCGTATTCCCAATCTTTGCCGTTGCGTCTGCGGATGAATTCCGACACCCCGCCGTTGGCGCCAACGCCCGGACGCACAGCCGCGACTTCCAACGCCAAGTCGTAGAGGTTGCGCGGCTGCAGACGTGTGATGGTCTGCATCTGAGCGGCAGACTCGACTTGGAACACGCCGACCGTGTCTCCGCGACAAAGATCGTCGTAGACCCCATCGTCGTCCAAGTCGATGCGGGTGAGATCGATGTGCGATCCGGTGCGCTTCTCGATGAGTTGCAGGCATTCCTGCATCTGCGACAGAGCGCCCAGCGACAGGAAGTCGATCTTGAGGAATCCGGCGCTGTCGGCTCCGTGCTTGTCCCACTGGCAGATGTATCGTCCCTCTTTGGCGCTCGGCAGCACCGGCGTGATGTCGATGAGCGGCGTCGAGCTTATGATCATGCCGCCGGGATGTTGAGCCAGGCCTTTGGGAAAGCCTTGCAGCTGCGCTCCGATCTCGACGAGGTCGCGCCATCCCGGCAGATTGATCTTGTCTTCAAGCTCTGGTATGCGTTCCATCTCGGAGGCGAGATCGGCGGCGTCGCGCGATTCCGCTCTTTTGGCCAGCATGTCGAGTTCGAGGGGAGGGAGCCCGAGAACTTTGCCGACGTCGCGCACCGCGCCTTTCAGCCTGTAGGTGGGGAGCATGGCGGTCAGGGCCGCGTGGTCCCAGCCGAACTCTTCGAAGACGCGGAGTATCAGCGCTTCGCGGATGTCGCGCGGGAAATCCAGGTCGATGTCCGGCGCGTTCACCAGCTCGTCGTCGGAGATGAAGCGTTCCAGCGGAAGGTCGTATTCGAGGGGGTCGATGTGGGAGAGTCCGATGAGGGTTCCGACCAGCATGGCGACGGACGACCCTCGCCCGCGTCCCGGCGGTTGTTCTTCGATGGGGATCTCGACCGAAGAGTGTCCGAGTTCGACCGCCACGTCTTGCGCCAGCGAGATGACGCGTCTGTAGAGCAGGAAGAATCCGGCCAGACCGTGCCTTTCGATGAGGCTGAACTCGCGGTCCAAGCGTTCCCGAACCTTGTCGGTGATGCGTCCGTAGCGGCGTCTAGCGGCCTCGTTGCAGACGTGTTCGAGGTACTCCTGCTCATCAGCGAATTCGTCTGGAACGGATTCGCGGGGGAACCGGTAGTTTATCTGTTTGACGCTGAACGCCTGGCAACGGTCGGCTATGCGGCGCGAATTCTCGACCGCCTCGGGCCACTCCCGGAAAATCTTCTCCATGCGTTCGGGTGACTTGAGTTCGTAATGAGAGTTGGCCTTGCGATGGCGATGGGAAGTTTCGAGCGTGAGGTTGTGACGGATGGCGGTCAAGACGTCGTGCAGGCGGCTCCGAGCGCGTTCGTGGTAGCAGACTCCGCCGGTGGCGACTACGCCGACATCGTTGCGCTTTGCGAGTTCAGCGAGTGCGCGGTTGCGTTCCAAGTCGCCGTGCACCCAATGGCGCTGCAACTCGATGAAAAGGTTTTCTTGGCCGAACCAAGCGACGAAGCGTTGGACGATTCCGCCGGCAGGGGACATCTCGCCGTCGACGGCGAGACCCGCGATGCGGCTCCCTGGTTCTCCGATCAGGGCGATCAGACCGTCGGTGCGGTTCTGCAAGTGGCGAGAAGAAAGCACGGGATCGACGCGACCTGACCCGATATGTGCGAAGGAGATCAGGTTGCACATGTTGGCGTACCCTTCGCGGTTCTCAGCCAGCAACGTGACGGGCAGAGTCTCATCGTCGTCTTCGTCGCGCAGCTTCAAGGTCACGCCGACGATGGGCTTGATGCCCAGCTCGTCTGCGGCTTCCGCGAACTCGAGAGCGCCGGTGACATTGCTGCGGTCGACCAGGGCCAGCGCGTCGTAGCCGAGTTCATGGGCGCGTGCGAGCATCTCGTCGGTGGACGACGCTCCCTCCATGAACGAGTACCAGCTCATGGCTCGCAGTTCGACGTATCGCGTCACGGCTCAGTATTCTTGACGGAACCATTCGTCGCTGATCAGGTCTTTGAAGACCGTCAGGACACGCCCGGAGTCCATGAGCAGTTTGCAGTAGCGTCGTTTGATCGGTCTCGCCCGCCACCACTCGTCGTCCAGCTCCCATATCTCCATGACGCCGTCCACCCGCGACCGAACAGGGCGGCCTTTGCGCGTTTCGACGATCCTTGCCAGTTTTCCGTCCAGCGTGGCGACGACCTGCACCGGCACCGGCAGGTTCAGGGGCTCGTAACTTCCGCGAACGCCAAGCGTCTTTCTGGTATTCGTGACCATGGTTCCACCTCCACTATCTTCTTGATCGGGGACGACCCCGTCTTCGCCGTCAATTGACGGAAAGCGGTGTCCAGATCGCCCGATCTGTGTTCTCTCCAAAGTCCGGACTGCTCGGCTCGTGCCTGCCCGAGACGTGACAATTCGACCGAGATGTTCTCTACAGGGCTTCGTATCGGGGACGCATCGCTCTGCGTTATCGTTTCCACGCGTGTCATCACGACGCTGTGGGCGAGCGTGGCGGAATCGGTAGGTTCTTTGAAGGTGTGGGCGTAGCTCCACCGCTCGGAGTCGGACATCTCGCAGGTGAGGTCCATTCGGCCGGCGGCCTTGCCGATGCTTTCCACGGAGGCGAAAGCACGGTCGAGGAGCGTTCGCACGCCGAACGAAATGGCGTCCATGCTGGAGGCAGGCCAGGCGAACTCGAACGAATCGACCACCTTCTCCGATCTTTCGATGGTGTCGAGCCTTGTCCGGTCGATGCCGTTCACCAGTTCCCAGGCGCGCCGTCCGTCGGGTCCGAGCTGCGCCTGCAAAGCCGAAACGGACTGCATCGCCAGATCTCCCATGGTGTCCAGCGCGAAGTCGTGCAAAAGGTCGATGGCGCTGCTCTCGAGCGGCAGGAGATCGACCGGCATCGGGGCCAGGAACTCCTTGACCTCGCTTCGGCTTCCGGGCAGTCTAAGCGGCTCGGAGGGGCGTGCTTTGATCGCGGCGCAGTACGCGGGAAACCGCCCGGGAGCGACGCCGATCAGAGGGTCCAAACCGTGTTCGGTCATCGCTTTGGAAATCGTATCCAAGGTCTGGTCTTGACCGCCGTAAAGGTCGTACAGCCCGTCGATGGCTACGAACGCGGTGCCCCGCGCCGCGTCTTCGACGCGATCGCTGATGTCGAGCAGGCTTTTGACAACTTCGTTCCAGCTCGCGTCGTAAAGATCTTTATCGGCACGGATGACCGCCGCATCGGGAATCTGAGACATCGCTCTGACGAGAGATGTTCCGCGTCGGATATTCGCCTTCGAAGAGGCGTCGAGAACGACTGGGCGCGATTCCTCGCCGTGATAGACGATCACGGTCTTTCCGCGCAGATCGGGAGATCTGGCAGCTTCGCACTGAATCGGCAGATGCGGAATCTTGATGCAAGCGATGGACATGGTTCTATGCGCGTCTAATATAGCATAAAAATGCTAAAATGCAACTTGGCAGGCTTGTTGCTAAAGCAGCGACGCCCGTGGTCTGATGAGATGCGGCCCGTCGTTCCGCGTCGAACCGACCGCCGGATCGACCTCGAGGGCTCGCATCGATTCCCACTCGCGCGGCTTCAGAGCTTCCATCAGCACCGCTTTGTCGGCGGCATCGTCCAGCCATACATCCGCCCATTCGCGGTCCAGTATCACCGGCATTCGTTCATGGATGGGAGACATCAACGAGTTCGGCGACGTCGTCAGGATCGCGCAGGACTTCACAACGCCGTCGGGGCCCTGCCAGGTGCTCGATATCGCTGCGAAAGTGACGACGGGCGTCTCGGCGTCGTAGATCCACATCGGCGTCTTGCCGCCTGTTTCTTCACGTCGCCACTCGAAGAAACCGTTGGCGGGAACCAGGCAGCGATGCCGGTTGAACGAGCTGCGGAACATGGGGCGTTCTGCGACGGTCTCCGATCGAGCGTTGAACATGGGACGCTTGAAAGCAGTCTCGGGTTTCGCCCAGACGGGTACCAAACCCCAGCGCATCATCGCTCCTTCACGCGCACCGTCGCCATCGATGATGGTCAGCACGTCGGATGTCGGCGCGATGTTCCAGCGCGGACCGTAAACTTCCATCGGCATAGGCAGCTCGAAGCCGAGGATCTCAACAAGCTCCGCCAAGTCTGTGTAAAGTCCGAAACGTCCGCACATCGCGCAGGCGCCCCAGTCGTCTGCAATTGCTCCCATCGGGAGGGATGTCGCTACAGATTAGCACCAATCGCCCATTGAGCGGTTTCGACTGGCGAAGAGAGGGACGCTCGGCGTGCGGGAGTCCGTCGGCCGCCTCGCCCGGCCGGATCTGTGAGGCGCTTGGACGGAAGCACGGACTCGCGCAATGCGCCGACGATGAACGTCTCGTCCCACCGCCGAGGACGGCATCGACGTCCGCCACGTGAGTCCGAACGGGCCAACCCGATTCGCAGTCGCTCGAATCTGGAAGCCGACAGCTGGGGCGCGAGACATTCGCGTTGCTCGTACGGCACTGCTACTACGATGACCTTGGTGAGCCTTCTTCGCCAGATCACCGGGAGCGCGACTGCTGCGAAGCCGTTTTCATCGGAGGCGCTCCGTTCCGACTCGGCGTACAGCGACCTGCCGGTTCGCGCGGCCCTCGCCGCCAACGAGCCGTTCCTGGGCGTCATGCCCCGCATCGACCCGCATGCGCGCAGGAGTTGCGACGAATGCGATGCCCGATCTTCGAACTCCGGCTTGCGACAGACCACCGAAGCGCGCAGCGCGCCGTCGCCCCGCCGCTCCTTCCGGTCCCTGTGGAGCCGACCGTATCTGGTCTCGTACAGGACGGCCATGAACGCCGGGGCGTCCAAAACCTCCGCCAGGCGCATCGTGATCGACGCGAACGAACGGCCGAACTCACGATGCAGCGCGATCACATCGAATCCGCAGCCTTTCGCACGGGCCGCGAAGACTTCGGGCTGCATCAGCACCGCCGCCGCGAATCGGTCCGCTCTCCTGCAGGTCGCCTTGGTCGGGGGCTCAGGCGGTCGGTCCTGCATGTCGAGCAGAGTTTCATAGACGATCTCGAACGCTTCGTGGAGCACCGTGTGCTCGGCCGCGCCGCGCCACAGGCCTTCGCGATAGCAGATGAGGTAGCTGCTACCCGAGACCGCGAAATGAGCGCCCCGGAGCGCGGCGTCCATCGCGCGGGATTCGACTCTGCCGAACCCTGCCTGATGCATCAGACGTTTCAACTCTTCGAGCGAGGGACGCCGTGAAACGCGGAACCGGTCGACGAACTTGGCGGCCAGTCCCTCCGGCTCCAGCGTCCCGTCGAATGACCGGTCCGCGAGCAGTTCGCGGCAAAAGTCATGCAACAAGTAGCCCGTCACAAAAATCTTTTACCCGTGAGACTCTCGTACATTTCGACGATGAACTGCTTCGCGCTTGTGGAGAGCGGGCCTTCCGGCCGGGTCCCGAATCGGAACTTCGGGTCTGAAAGAACGTACTGGTAGGCGCGCTCGACATTCGGATCTTCGTTGTCGGCGACGGGTCTGGCGCCTACGTGCCCGGCGCGTTCGAGCAGGGGGGCAGGGTCGACCCCGTACGCCGCCGCCAGCCTCCGGATGATGTTTCTTCCGGGACGCCGCTCGCCGCGCTCGATGGACGAGAGATACGAGCTGGAGACGCCGGCCCGCCGATTGACGTCGCGCAGGGTCAGGTCGCCTCGAAGCCTTCGGAGCAAGGGCCCGATTTCGAGTTGAAGGTTTTCGTCCAGTCCGTCCATCGATATGCTGCAAGCCCGAAATAACTCAATGCAGGTTTTGGTATCCAAGCGCGATTTTATTGTTACATATCAGCAAACACTTTGTCAATAATGCAGATGCAATCATTGCGAACAACATTCAAAGTGTTACGATTTGTGGCACGACACAGATTCGACACGACCTTTCCTTCTAGCATGTCGCTACGCGTACCAGAAGACGAAACCGAACTGAACGGGTTGTCCAACGAGCCCTCGGGTCTCACGCCCGAACAGGACGAGATGCGGCTGCACGGCCTCCGGATACTGGCTCGAATCATCGCGCGCCGACTCTTGGCCGATCCCTGCAGTTTTGGAGACCGATCAGGAACGAGCCGAGCTTTTCCAACCAGGCGCGGCTCGTCGACCGAGCCCAAGGAGAGCGTCGAGTGACACGCAGAAAACCCTCGTGCAGATCGAGACTGGATCCCTACAAAGTGTGGGTGCTTCTCAACCGTCTGAACATCGCGCAAAACGAGCTGGCGCGCATGTCCGGGATCTCTTCGGGCTACCTGTCGCAGCTCATGACCGGCACACGATGTCCCTCGCCGGACACCCGCAGACGATTGATGAGGGCGCTGGGCGTCTCGGATTTCGAAGACCTTTTCGTATTGGAGAATGTGGATGAACCGGCGTAGACGAGTGGCCGACCCGTTCCCCATACCCTTCGGGGTCGCATTGATCCCGCAGGATTTCGTCGAAAGGCTAGACGTCCTCAAGGAGATGACCGGACTTTCTTGGGAGGGCATGGCCGTGTGCATGGGAGTGGACAGCCGTCAGCTGCACAGGTGGCGCAAAGGCGGCGCGCCGAACGGAGGCGCGATGCTGTCGCTCGTCCGTTTGGCGCGGCACGTTCCCGGAGGGCTGGACCTGCTGCTCGAGGATGAACCGGCCCTGCTCCGGCGGCGACGGAGATGAGGAGTGGGACGACGCCAGCAGTGGGTGTACCGTGTCGAACCGTCATCGTTTCCAACGGAGTTTCCCGAAATGCTCGAGAGCTTGAAGACCGCAGCCGGACTGTCCTGGCGCGGCCTGGCCAGGGAGCTGCGCGTCAACGTCCGAAGCGTTAACCGTTGGCGCAACGGAACGAAACCTGGCTCCGGACACTTGTACGCTCTCTTCGAACTAGCGGCGCGCATGGACCTGCTCAATCACATGATGCCCGTCGCTGAGGACGCTGACGATGCTGCCGTGGCTTCTTCGACGACATCGACCAGCGAAAAGTCGGCACGGCAGGAGGAGACGCCACGGCACGTGCGTGCGGCGCAACCATAGCGCCGGAACCGCGCCGACGGGTTTCCGTCATCTCCGCCGGCGTGTCGCCAACCTGCGCGTTCGAGCTTGTCCAACTTCAATGCGATCTTCTGCTTCTGGGCGTTCGGTGTGCGTCCGCCGATGCAGGCCAACATTGCAACGCTCTCAGCCGCTTGCCGGACAGCTTGGTCGCGAGGCGGCCGCCGTTGCCGCGGCGATCGAGGGGACAAGCGCTTCGGACCACGATTTTCGTGCGCCTGTTGCCGTGACGACGATTGAAACAAGCAGACCTGTTCATGATGTTGAAGATATAAAAATGAGACGCCAGCATGTCAAGAACGTATCGTGCAGCGAACGGAGATTGATTGCGCGACCTACCGAGGCGTTGATGCACCCCGCCAGAGTTGCAGCGGCGAGGAACGCGACCAGTCAGATCGGGATGGCTCGAGGAACGTAAAGCGACTCGCAATGCCGTCCAGCGACGTTTTGTGCACCATCACGCTTCGGGCCCGCATCGCTTCAATGCGCGATCGGGTCAGGATTTCCGATACTGCATCGTGACCTGGCGTCGCAAGAAATATGTCTCCCGAAAGCGTCTGCGCCGTCCCGACGGAGAGGTCATGCGTTTGCGCACCTATGGAACCCGGCTCTATCCGAGGGCAGACGGCTGGAACCTACTCCACGTTCCGGCCGCCGTTGCAGAGTGGTCCGGTCGGGCGGAACGCGATGCCCGAATGCCTCCGAACCGTCTTAGGCCGTTTGTCGCTGCACCGATCTCCTCATCCGAGCAGTCCAGACCAAAGGGGCTGGTGGGCTGTCGTGAAGCGTCTACCCGATTAACGCGCTAGGGCGACGGTATCGCATCCATGCACCTTCCCCGCGTTGCAAGTCTGTTCACGGTGACGAGAGTGGCCGCCCGCCCAGATCCGCGAGCTGCGTCAAGTGTTTCACGGCCTCGTCTCTCCCGATTCCTCGCTCTTGCCGATGCGGTAGCCGACGCGTGGCTCGGTGAAGATGTAGATGGGGTTGCCCGCGTCGTCGCCGAGCTTGCGCCGCAACCTCTTCACCACGTTGCGCACCAGCCAGGGTTCGCCCTTCCTGTCCGGGCTCCACACCCGTTGCAACAGTTGGTCGTGGGTCAATACCCGCCCGGACATCGTCGAGAGCAGCTGGAGCACCTCGTACTCGGTGGCGGTGAGCTGCACGAGACGCCCGGCAACCGTTACCCGGCGCTCTGCGTAGTCGATGGTCAGATCTCCGATTGAGTAAGGAGGGGGTGATATGGCCCAAGTGGGCGTCGACTGGCTCCTCAGGGCTACCCTGATCCTCGCCAAAAGCTCCGTCGGTGAGAAGGGCTTGTCGATATAGTCGGCGGCTCCCATGTCGAAGGCCCGGGCGATCAGTCCCTCTTCCCCGTACGCCGACAGGAAAATCACCGGCACATCGAGCGTCGACAGAATCGTGTCCATAAACTCAATTCCTCCGGCCCCCGGCCGCAACATGTCCGACAGCACCAAGTGAGGTTTCCGCTCCTCCATGAGGCGTGGCACCTCGTTCGAATCTCCCGTTACGGTCAGAGAGTATCCCGCCCTCGTCAGGGTGTCGCGCACGAACCTGAGCGTCTCGGGATCGCCACCCACGACGAGTATACGCACTTGCTCCTGCGACGACGGACGCAACTGGACACCGGAAGGAGGGGTCTCGCCGACCTCTTGCACCTCCGCGGCAGGCAGTGTGAAAGTGCACCGCGACGCAGGTCCGTCGTTTTCGACGCTGATGCGTCCCCCGTGCGCCTTCACGATCCCCTTGCAGATGGCGAGAACCAGACTCGACCCTCCGATACCGCCTTCCCCGTTCCCGTCATCGACACGGGGGAAATTCTTGAACAGTTGCGGCACGAGGCGTGTCGGCAATTCATCGCTTCCGTCCGACACGGAGACCGCGACGAAAAGGTCTTCCCGGACGGCGGCAACGCGTATGGGGAGATCTTCGCGCGAGCGTCTGGCCGCGTCGGAGAGCAGATTGCTCATCACTTGGACGATCCGGCCCCGGTCTGCCATAACCCACGGCAGGTCGGCAGGCAGCTCGATCTCCAGGCTGTTCCTGCCGCCCGCGCTCACGAACGCCTTCTTTGCACCATCAGCCAGGAGGGCCAGATCCGTGGGTTCGGGGTTGACCGACAATGTTCCCGACTTGATGCGCCCTATGTCCAGCAGGCCGCCTATGAGGTCGTGCACGCGATCGGCCTGCTGGTCGATGATCTTGAAAAACTGGACGATCTCGGACCATCCCATCGAGGCGGGGGCGCCCAGCACCGTGGCGGCGGAACCTTTGATGGTGGCCAGAGGCATGCGCAGTTCGTGGCTGACCATGGCCAGGAATTCGGCGCGCATCCGTCCCATCTCCTCCACGTGGGTCATGTCCTGCAGTGTCACGACAAAGGACTCGACGCAGCCGTCCCCGTTAAGGATGGGCGTGGCGTTGACCAGCACGGTGACGCTCCGACCGTCGGGAACGCGCATGACGACCTCCTCGGCACGCACAGTTTCCGCCTCGCCCAGCACCTGCGCCAAAGACAGCTCGTCCAGAGCCACATCTCGTCCGTCCTCCCGCTCCACGGTGATGATCTCCATCAGATCAACGGACTGGTCGCGGTCTCTAAGGCCTTCGACGAGACGTCTCGCCTCCTGGTTGACGGATACCGGTGCGCAAGTCATCGCGTCGAAGATCACGACGCCTACCGGCGAAGTGTTTATCAGAGTCTCCAGATCGATTCTTGCCCGCTGCTCCCGGTTGTAGCGGCGGGCGTTGGCTATGACCAGCGCCGCTTGGGACGCGAACCTGACCAGGGTCTCCTCGTCTTCCTGTGAGAACTCGCTGCCAGCCTTCTTGTCGGCGACGAATACGTTCCCGACGCGCTCTCCCCGGTGGAGGACAGGAGCGGCCAGGCAGGACAGGGTTTCGCCCACCGACGCCGGCGGGGAGAGCTCGGGAAGGCCCAGGGACCGCAGACTTCCTAGCAGATCCGGGAACCTGAGCGGTTCCGAGAGGTTGTCGAGGTACTGGAATATGCGCATTCCATCGGGAGTGTCCCAGATCCTCCGAGCCTCCTCTGCGCTCATGCCGGAGGAGAGGAAGTCCTGTACCCGTTCCCCTTCGTCGTTTAGGGTGATCACCCCGTACCGGGCGCCGGTAAGGGAGCGGGCGGAGTCCAGCACGCCTTGCAGCACCGTGTCGAGATCGAGGTTCTGGTTGATCCGGAGGCTCGCTTCGCTCAGCCGGGAAAGCTGGTCTCGCAGCGTCTGGTTCTCCCGTTCCAGCTCGTCGTAACTGATCATCAATGCCCCCTGCAAGCCCTTGGAACTCGGAAGTGCCGGCGTTCCGCAGGCGAAGGAAATCGTGCCGAAGCACGTCTCTGCTCCAGCTTGCGAAACCTGATTATATCAAAAGAATACGATTATGGCATGACAATGATACGCAAATAGCGAGGACAAATACGTGAATGATACGACTCTAGATGTAAACTTCACACCATGAGTCCGAGATTTTTCAGCGTAGTTACGTAATCAACTGGACACATCACAGCCAGGGCAGCGCCGCGTCGCGCTCCCGCTGATCCCCGCCCCCGTCTCGATTAAACCTCGCAGAGCCCGAATAAGAGAATGAACTAGTGCTCCACGCTCAGGAAGTCGCGGATGACTCTTCCGCATCCTCCTCTCCCCTCGGCATCCGAAATCCGACGCGGGGCTCGGTGAAGATGTAGGTGGGGTCGCCGGCGTCGTCGCCCAGCTTGCGACGGAGCTTGCTGACCATGGTGTGCATGGGCCGCACGCTGCCTTCGCCCCTCTCCCTCCAGACCTGTTCCAGCAGGTGCTCGTGGGTCAGCACCCGCCCGCCGTGGGTCGATAGCTCCGCCAGCATCCCGTACTCCGTCGGGGTCAACCGCACCCGGCGGCCGGCAAGGGTCACCCTGCGCTGGGCGTAGTCGATGGTCAGATCGCCCATCACGTAGGGATCCGAAGGCTCTACGGTCACCCGCCTGCGCAGGGCCGCCTTGATCCTCGCCGAGAGCTCCGTGGAAGAGAACGGCTTGACCACGTAGTCTACGGCCCCCATCTCGAAAGCTCTGGCGACTACCTCCTCCCGTCCGTAGGCGGACAGGAAGATTACCGGAACATCAGCAACGTCCAGGATGCCCCTCATCAACTCAATCCCGTCGGTCTCCGGGAGCATCAGGTCCAGGAGAACCAGCTCGGGCCTGGCTTCACCCATAAGACGGACAGCCTCCTCCGGGTCTCCGGTCACCACCGGCTCGTAGCCCGACTTGGCGAGGGTGTCACGGACGTAGCGAAGATCGTTGGGGTCGTCGTCCACCGCCAGGATGCGCACCCGTTCCTCCGAGTCCCCATGTCCACGCCCCCGGGTCCCGGCCGAGAGGGGCTGGGGCGAAATCCCCTCGCCCTTCCCGGTTCCCTCCACCGTCGGCAGGGTGAAGGTGAAGCGGGCGCCCAGGCCCGGCCCGTCGCTCTCGGCCCACATGCGGCCGCCGTGCGACTCCACAATGCCCTTGCAGATGGCGAGGCCCAGCCCCGTATTACCGCCCTGCTCCTCGGACTGCACCTTGGAGAACTTGCGGAACAGGCCGGGGAAGCTCTCGGCCGAGATGCCCCGTCCCCCATCGGCCACAGAGACCGAGACGTGCACGTCCCCTCTCTCGGCGCTCACCCTGATAGTCGATGACTCCGGGGAGTGCCGTGCGGCGTTGGACAGAAGGTTGCCCAGCACCTGTACGATGCGCCGCCTGTCCGCCATAACCAGCGGCAGGTTCGGCTCGACGTCCACGGCCAGGTTGTTCCTGCCTCCCGCGCTCCTGAAGGCGTTCCTCGCCCGGTCCACGAGCACGGCCGCGTCCGCCGGTTCGGGGCTGACCAGCAGAGTGCCCGTCTCGATGCGGGCAACGTCCAGCAGGTCGGCGACCAGGGCGTTGATGTCTTTGGCCTGATCCCCGATGATGCGGACGAACTGGCGCACCACGGCGGGGTCGAGATCCGTCCCAGAGTCCAGGATCGCGGTGGCCGACCCCATGATGGAGGTGAGCGGCATCCTGAGCTCGTGGCTGACCGTCGCCAGGAATTCGGCCCGCATCCGTTGCAGCTCCTCGACGTCGGCCATGTCTTGGAAGGTGACGACCATCGACTCGACATCCCCTTCCTCCGAGCGGATAGGGGTGGCATTGATCAGGGTGGTTACGCTGCGTCCATCCGGGACGCTGATGACCACCTCCTCGGCCCGCACCGTCTCCCCCGCGCTTAGGGCCTGCGCCATGGGGAACTCCCGCAGCGAGACCTCCTGCCCGTCGGTCCGCCTGAAGCTCACCACGGCGAGAAGGTCCCGGGGCGACTGGCCGGGGTTGCGCAGGCTGTTTACGATCCTCATGGCCTCGCGGTTGAAGGACTTAGGGGCTCCCGACCCGGCATCGAAGACCACGACGCCCACCGGCGAGATGTCGACCAGCGTCTCAAGGTCGGCCCTGGCGCGCTGCTCCTCCCGGTGCCTGCGGGCGTTGCCGATGGCCATCGCCGCCTGAGAGGCGAGGAGCACCAGCGTCTCCTCGTCCTCCTGCGTGAACTCCCGGCCTCCGGCCTCATGGGCCAAGTAGATCGTGCCGACCCCGACTCCTTGGTGGCGAATCGGGGCCACCAGCAGGGAGGTCAACGCCACGGCAGGCAGGAACCTAGGCATGCCCAGCGCTCTCAGGTGGCCGGCTATGTCCGCAACTCGCAGGGGTTCCTCCAACCCGCTGAGATACTCGAAGAAGCCCCATCCCTCCGGCATGTCCCAGAACCCCTGGTGCTCCTCTCTGGTCAGGCCGGAAACGATGAAGTCAGACGATCGCTTGTCGTCTCCAAAGACGGTGATCGCCCCGTAGCGCGAGGACGTGAGCGACCGTGCGCTGTCCACCACCTCCTGCAACACCGTGTCGAAGTCCAGACTCTCGTTGATGCGGAGGCCGGCATAGCTCAGTCTGGAGAGCCGTTCTCTCAGTGCTTGGTTCTCTTGCATCAACTCGTCTGGTCGGTCCAACTCGTCACCTCGGCAGGAATCGGCGTCTTTTGGGCCAATTATCCGTCATTCGACGGATGGTAACAATAAGTTGCCGAAAATATCACCAATAGTGGACAAACGGGAATAGACGGTTCGTTACGATTGTTCGCTGTGATGCCGCGGGAGCGGCGCTTATTCCCGTCGTCCCGCAATCCATGACCCGCGCTCCGGCGATCTCGCCAGCGTCGCGGGTCTTTTCTATTCCGAGTCGTAACGGAGGATCACCGCATTGAATACACCGACAGGTCGCTTCCTGAAGCTGGGGTTCCCGCGCCTCGCCCTTCTGACCGCCGTGGCCCTCGTTCTGCCATTGGCCGCCGCCCTGATAGCCTGCGGCACCGCCGACCCTTTGCCGACGCGGGATGCCGGGCAAATCTCTGCGGCGGAACTGGCGGAGGCCGTTGCCGCGAACCTGACGGATGCCGACCTGGTGGAGCCGGAGGACGAGGGGCTGATATTGGACCTGCGGGACGGCCTGCTCTTCGTCCGGGGCGTCGTGGACGGCGGCAGCCGCGACCAAGTCTATGACGCGCTGAAAGACGCTCCCAACGTCCGCGTGTTGGTGCTGACCAGCGTCCCCGGCTCGGCAGACGACGAGGGCAACTTGGAGTTGGGCAGGATGCTGCGCAACGCGGGGATGACCACCTACCTGCCCGCTCAGGCACTGGTCGCTTCGGGCGGCACGGACCTTTTTCTCTCCGGTGCGCAACGCATCATGGAGCGGGGCGCTATGGTGGGTGTGCATAGTTGGGCCGACGGCGATGGAACCGACGGCGACGAGCTTCCGCGGGACGACCGCGCGCATCAGATCTACCTGGACTACTACCGTGAGATGGGCATCCCGGAAGACTTCTACTGGTTCACGCTCCAAGCCGCGCCGCCGGAGGGGATTCACTGGATGACGGAGGCCGAACTGGAGGACTATGCCATCTACACCGAACTGCGGTGACCACGGCGGGATCCAGGTCCGTCCCTGAGTCCATGATCGCGACGGCCGACCCCATGATGGAGGTGAGCGGTATCACGCAAGGGACTGACCATCGCCAGGAACTCGCCCCGCATACGCTGCAGCTCCTCCACGTCGACCATGTCCCGGAAGGTGACGACCATCGACTCGACGCCCCCTTACGCTTCGCTAAGCGGGCAACACATCCCTCAAATCCTTAACCTCCCAGTCCACCTCCCCAAACAACCACAACCCATCCTTCCAATCCTTCAAAATCCGTAACCCCTCCGGTCGCTCCAACTCATCACCTCGGCAGGAATCGGCGTCTTTTGGGCCAATTATCCATCATTCGGCTGATGGTAACAATAAGTTACCGAAAACATTCCCAATAGTAGACAAACGGAAATAGACGGTTCGTTACTATTGTTCGCTGTGATGCCGCACGAGTCTGCCGATAAGCGGGAGGGGCTGGCTTGTCCCTTGAACCGCCCCGCCCCTGACTGGTCGCATCGGCGACGTTCCCGCCGGCGTCCGTTGCCGCGTTCGAGAACTCCGGCGTTTCCCCCGCCGATAACGGCGCATACATTCTACCCCCCCCCCCCCCGATTTTCCTATCCGAGTGGTCTCCACTCGGAGCGGCGCTTCGTCCCTCTTCCCGCATCCCTATTCCCGCAATGCATGACCCGCGCCCGGGCGAACTCGCCAGCGTCGCGGGTCTTTTCCATTCCGAGTCGTAGTTCCTGCGAATCGTAGTCGTAAGGGAAAACACAAACATGAAGACACCGATCACCACACCGCTGACCCGTTTCACGAAGCGGGGGTTCCCGACCCTCCCCGTTCTGGCACTCGTCGCCCTGGCGGCCCTCGCCCTGACCCTTTTCGCGAGCGGCTCCCCCCCCCCGGCGCAGGCGCAGCAGCAGTACACGATCACCGTCACGCCTGCTCAGGAGGCGTTGGATGTCTCCTGGACGCAGGTGCAGAACGCCCTTAGCTACACAGTGCGCTGGAAGTCCGGCGGGCAGGACTACTCGGGCCTCATTACCGGCGACCGTACGTCCGGTGCGCTGTCCGGCGCAACCAGTTACCGGATCACCGGGTTGACGGCGGGCACCACCTACACGGTGAAGCTGACGGTACAACTTAGCGGTACCAGTTTTGACTCCGCCGAGGCGACCGGCGCGCCGCTGCACCCGATCCCCGGCGTGAACGTCACCTCCAGCGACGACGGCACCGCCCTGACGGTGACCTGGGATGAGGTGACCGGGCGGGGCAGCGTCGCCTACTACGGCATCAGATGGAAGTCGGGCAGCGAGGAGTACCTCGCCTGGCCCGGCGGCTGGGGCGACAACGCGCGGGGCAGCTTCGTGGCCAGCACCGCGAGGACCTTCACGATCCCCAAGCCCGGCGTCTCCAGCCAGGTCGCGTTGACCCCGGGCACCGAGCACACGATCGAGATCACGGCGCGCGGCTTCCACGGCAGGGAGCGCGCCCGGACCGAGACCACCGCCGCCACGGCCGAGTTCCGGGTCTTGGGCGTGACGGCGGCGCCGTCGCTCACCACCGCCAACGCGCTGGACGTATTGTGGGACGCGGCGCCCGGCGCCCAGAGCTACAACGTCCTCTGGAAGGGGCCGGGGGAGGACTACCATTCGTCGCGCGTCACGACTGGCATCACCACGACGTCGACCACCATCACCGGCCTGACGGCGGGCACGGTCTACACGGTGAGCGTCAGAGCGGTCAGGTCCGGGCAGCAGCCCAGCCCCCATTCCGAGGCCATCGCCACGCCGCAGGACCACGTGCGCCCCGTGGCAAAGCTGGTGTCCAACACCGCCGAGAGCACTTCGAGGGGCCCTTCCTCGGTAGGCTCGAGCCGGCGCGCGCAGGGGTTCGTGACCGGCCCCAACACCAACGGATACGGGCTCGTCAGCATCGGGCTGTCCCTCGGAAGCGCCCACGACACGAGAACGCCCATAGTGCAGCTGTGGTCGGCGTCGGGGGCAAACCCGTCGGCCAAGATCGCCGATTTGGCCAGCCCGACGCTGACGGCGTCCTCGAGCGGGGTGCAGGCCTTCACCGCCCCGCTGGGCACAGTGCTCGCCGCCAACACCAGATACTTCCTGGTCGTCTCCTGCCCCACCGGCGCGGGCTCTTCCATCTGCCTGACGGCGCACACCATCGAATCCGACGCCGAGGACAGCGGCTCAGCACAAGGCTGGAGCATCGACAACAACAGCCACCGCCGACTAGGCCCCGTCCGATGGGCGACCGACACCGATTCGTACAGAATCGCCGTCAACGGGGTGGCACTCGGCACCGCCCTTCCCGAGGTCCCGGGTTTGAGCTGGTCCCTCACTTCCGACCGCAGGCTGACCGTCAACTGGGCGAACGCTGATGCAATTCCGGCCAGCAACATTCTGGATGTCCAGTGGAAGTCGGGGACCGAGGACTATGCTTCCGCCCGAACCTGGCGACTGAGAAACCAAATGGCATCCGGCACCACCACCGTACCGGGGCCTTCACTTCGCCCGGATGCGTCCACCGCGTACACGGTTCGGGTGACGTTCTACAACCGGTCGGGAGATGACCCGGGAAGCACTGTCTATTACCGGTCGGAGTTCATGATAATCCCCGAGGTCCCCAACCTGACGGTCACGTCCAACAGCCTCGGCAACGCCCTGGTGGTCAACTGGGGCGCGGTCACGGGGGCGGTTTCCTATGCGGTGCATTGGAAATCGGGCGGCCAGAGCTACACCCGGGAGCGAAGAATCCCGTTGACCAGTTCCCCCCTCCCCACCACCGCCACCATCCCCAATCTGACAGCGGGCACGACGTACACGGTGAGGGTGCAGGCGGCAATTCCTGGGGGGCCAGAGGTAGACGCCGAGAGCGAGGTCACCGGCACGCCCATGGCGCTGCCCGAGGTCCCCGTGGTGTCCACCACCTCCAACAGCGACGCGACCGCCCTGACCATCAACTGGACGGCGCCCACCGGGGTGGGCAGCATTGCCTATTACGGCATCAGGTGGAAGTCGGGCGGCGAGGACTACCTCGCCTGGCCCGGCGGCTGGGGCGACAATGCCCGGGGCAGCTTCGTGACCAGTACCGTGCGGACCTTCACGATCCCCAAGAGCGGCGTCTCCAGCCAGGTCGCCCTGACCAAGGGCACCGAATACACGATCCAGATCACGGCGCGCAGCTCCAGCGGCATCGAACGCGCCCTGACCGAGTACACCGCCACGCCCGCCTTGCCGGCGGTGCCGGGCTTCAGCGTCGCCTCCAACGCCGCCAAGGACGGCCTGGTGGTCAACTGGAACGCGGTCTCGGGGGACTCTATTGTCTATCTCGTGCAGTGGAAGTCGGGCCAGGAAGAATACAGCGATACCGATAGCGTGCGCCGCCGCCAGTTGCCCGCGAGATTCCGCACCTTCACGATCCCCAGTCTGACGGTGGGCACGGAGTACACGGTGCGGCTGACGGCGCTCAGCTCCGGGGAGAAGATCTCCGAGAGCGAGGCCACCGCCACGATCCCCCTCCCCGAGATCCCGGGCCTGACGGCCACGTCCAACGCCGCCGGCACCGGCCTAGTCCTCACCTGGAACGTGAGTGCCCCCGTCACGGAGAATGGCCTTTTGAACATAAGGTGGAAGTCGGGGCAGCAGGCGTACGAAGACTTAGGCGATGGCCTATTCATTGTTAGCCCCCGGTCCCAGTGGGAATCGACCGGCAACGGGCGCTCCCGCCTCCCCGTCAATCTTACCGAGGAGGGTAGGGTGGCCTTGACGCCGTTTACCGAGTACATGGTGCTGGTTGACGCTGTTGAGCCCGGACAAACCGTACACGTTGCTCGGTCCGAGGTGACGGTGAGGACCGGGGGCCCCGAGGTCCCTGGGCTGACCGTCACGTCCAACGACGCCGGGAACGCCCTGGTGGTCAACTGGAACACGACTCAGGGCGCTTCGAGCTATCTTATCCAGTGGAAGTCGGGCGGCCAGGCATACAGCGCCACGACTCGGATGGCGAGCCATACCACCGGGCGCACCCACACCATCACCGGGCTGACGGCGGGCAGGACGTATACGGTGCGGATCAAGGCCTACGCCACATCGCTGACCTTTCCTTCGTCGAACGGGATTGCCGAGAGCGAGACCACGGGCACGCCCACGGTGGTCGCCACCACGCCCAGGGTGCGGCCCCCGTCGACGGGCGATCCGACGACCGGGACGCGGCCCTTCAAGTTCCTGGCGGGGTCGTGCGAGCCGGTTGCGCTGGTGGCGGACGGGACGTTCAACGGCCGCTGGGACGACGACCCCGACTGCCCGTCGCCGGTGTCGGCCAAGTCGGTGTCGCGCTTCTACAAGGTCGTGCTGCCCGAGGGGCAGAGCACCATCAACTTCACGCTTGAGGGCGGCGGGCCGCGGGCGAAGATGCGACTGTGGCCGGAGTGGACGAAGAACCACGTGGCCATCGGCGACGCGGACGACCCGATGCACGCCCGCTTCCTGCGGTCGGGCGCGCACTACCTCGAGGTCGAGCACGGCTTTAAGCGCGGCAGCTCGGGCGATTTCAGGATCACCATGTCGGGCATGGGCGCGGGACCAGCGAATCTGTCCTGCGCGGAGACCTCCTGGACATTCACCGGCTCCGGCAACGTCAAGGGCCGATGGGACGCGGGCTGCGGCGGGAACCAGCCCTACCGCGAGTACCGACTTATGCTCTCCCAGCCGCAGGTGGTGACGATCGAGGCGCGCTCGGCGAACCCGAACGCAAATCCAGACCCGCGCCTGCGCCTGTCCACCGGCGTTCCGCCAGCGCAGATCGAGCAGAACCAGGGCACGGGCGGGGTCTCGCGCATCAGCCGCACGCTGGAGGCGGGACAGTACGGCCTGATACTGGACAACTCGGGGCACGCCAACGGCGTCTTCACGCTGGACATCGCCATGGAAGCGCCGCCGCCGGTGGAGAACTGCGAGCAGTCCTACCTCACCATCACCGGCGACCGCACCATCACCGGCAAATGGGACACCGGCTGCTCCGACGGGCAGGCGACGCCCACCCACCGGCGCTACTACGACCTGCTCGTGCGGGAGCGCGGCCAGGTCACGCTGACACTCGACTCCACCGACGCCGACCCGTTCCTGAACCTCTCCCGCATCAGCTACGACGCGAACGGCTCCGCGTCGCTCAGCGCGCTGGCGAGCAACGACGACTACCGGCGCTCGAAGTCCCAGTCGCGCATCACCCGCAACCTGACCCCGGGCCGCTACCGCGTCGAGGCCAGGACGAAGAACGCGGAGGAGACGGGCGGCTTCTCGCTGACCGTCGCCGGGCTGGGGACCGACAACGCCCTCGCCTGCGCCGAGACCTACCAGTCCTTCACCGCTCCGCACGCCATACAGGGCAGATGGGACCACGGCTGCGAGGCGGCGAGAACGCCCGACCAGCAGCCCCGATACCACCGCTACTACGATCTGGAGGTCGGACGGCTCGGAGGACTGAAGACCATCGTGCTCACCTCCAGCGACGCCGACCCGGTGCTGAGCCTCTACCGCTTCGCCGCGGACGGATCCCAGACCTTCGTCGCCACCAACGACGACGACGGCGGATCCACGTCGCGCTCGCGGATCGCGGGGAACTTGGACTGGGGCCGCTACCGCATCTACGTCGCGCCCAAGAACCGGGAGGCGACAGGCGCATTCACGCTCAAGGTCGTAGAGGGCGTCGAGGTCTACGGGCAGTGGAACAGCGGCAGCGATGTCGTGCGCGTGCCCCTCACCATCAGCGGCAACGTGAAGGTCTCCATCACCTCGCCCGCGGGCTACTCCACCGACCTGCACTTCGACAAGGCCGGCGGCGGAACGGAGTCCAGCGTGCGCACGGATGCAGGAGGCATCCGCTCGGACCGCGACGCCAGCCTCACCCTCCTGCGGGTCCCGAACGGCGCCCACACCATCCGCGCCCTGCTCCACCCGGAGCAGTTGAACGATGTCGGCAACTTCGTCCCCATCGGCACGCGCAACTTCCGCTACCCGATCCAGTTCACGCTGAACTACAACACCTTCAACTCGGCGCTCTACACGCCGCCGGGCGGCGCGGTCGATTCCCCGCCGCGGGTCACCGACAAGTCGCAGTTCAAGACGCACGAGGCGACGGTCGGCGAGGCCTTCGCCCTCGTCCTGCCCGCCGCCGTCCCCGGCAGCGGCAACGGCGGGCCGTACCAGTACAGCCTGTGGAAGCGCAACGTCAACGGCAACATCATGTATCTCAGCGCCTTCGGCGAGAACGGCCTGAGCTTCAACGCCTCGACGCGGACGCTCGCGGGCACGCCCGCGGCCGAGGGAACGCACCTGCTCGCATACCGGATCCACGACGGCGACCGCAACTTCAAGGGTTCCGACTCGTTCCTGGAGATGACGCACCTGCAGATCGTGGTCTCCGCGGCCGTCGCCAACGGCGACAGCGGGCCGCAACCGCTCCGCAAAGTACTGCCGCCGCCCAACACCATGCCTAACTTCGACCCAGGTCTGGACACCGCGCTGACGGTGGCGGAGAACAGCCCCGCCGGAACCAACGTCGGCGCGCCGATAGCAGCCACCGACCCGGACGAAGGCGACACGCTGACCTACTCGCTCACGGGCGAGGACGCGGCGAAGTTCGCCATCGACAGCGCGGGACAGGTCACCACCATAGCGGGCGTCGCCTACGACTACGAGCGGCGCTCATACCTGCCCGAACCGGCATACTCGCTCACGGTGAACGTGTCCGACGGCAGCGGCAGCGGGGCGGCCATCCCCGTGACGGTAACGCTCACCGACGTGGACGACGACCCCGTCCAGAACCTGCCGCCGGAGTTCCACGAGGGAACATCCACCACCCGCGAAGTGGCGGAGGGCAGCCCCGCGGACACCAACGTCGGAAAGCCCGTCACGGCTTTCGACGCCAACGGCGACACGCTGGAATACATCGGATTCGACGTCAACGGCGGCGCGCTGTTCAACCTCGATTCCGACACCGGACAGATCACCACCAAGGACGGCGTGACCTACAGCGAGCCCTCGTACGACCTCATGCTGATCGTGATGGAGAAGGACACCGCCGAGGGCTACCTCACGGGCATCACCGTCATCATCACCTTCACCGAAGCGGAGGAGGAAGAGGACGTCGCGCCGCAACAGCCCGAGAACGCTCCGGACACCTCGACCGATTCCGACACGACCGAGCCGGCCAACACCGCCCCGTCCTTCGCCTCCGGCGTAGTTACCGCGCTGAAGGTTGACGAGAACAGCGCGGCGGGAACCAACGTCGGCGCGGCCATCACCGCGACCGACCCGGACGAAGGCGACACGGTGACCTACTCCCTGACGGGAACGGACGCCGCGTCATTCGACATCGGCAGTTCCACCGGGCAGATCGCCACCAAGGCCGGCGTGACCTACAACCACGAGGCCAAGTCCAGCTACTCGCTGACGGTGAAAGCCTCCGACGGCGAACTGTCGGACACCATCGCCGCCACGGTGAGCCTCAACGACGTGGCCGAGGCGCCCACGGTGTCGGACACCACGGCGTTCAAGACCCACTACGCCACGGTGGGCAGCAAGTTCACGCTGACCCTGCCCGCGGCGGACGCGCACAGCGGCGACGGCGGGCCGTACACCTACATCCTCTGGCACAAGGGCGAGGGCAAGAACTTCGCGACCGAGGCCGTCAACGGCCTGAGCTTCGACGCCGCCACGCGGACGCTCAGCGGCACGCCCGAGGCCGAGGGAACGTGGCAGTTGAACTACGTGGTGCATGACGGCGACGACAACCGCAACGCCGCCGCCGACGCCTTCCGCGAACGCGACAAGCTGAAGATCGTGGTCGCCCCCAGCGGACAGGCCACCGGCGACGGCAACGCCCCGCAGGAGTCCAAGACCGAGCCAGCCAACACCGCCCCGAGCTTCGTCTCCGGCGTAGTGACCGCGCTGAAGGTTGACGAGAACAGCGCGGCGGGAACCAACGTCGGCTCAGCCATCACCGCAACCGACCCGGACGAGGGCGATACGGTGACCTACTCCCTGACGGGAACGGACGCCGCGTCCTTCGAGATCGGCAGTTCCACCGGACAGATCACCACCAAGACCGGCGTGACATACGACTACGAGACAAAGTCGTCCTACTCCTTCGCGGTGGATGCCTCCGACGGCAAGCTGTCAGACAGCATCGACGTCACAGTGAGCCTCAACAACGTGAACGAGGCCCCGGAATTCGCCGAGGCTTCCGCCACCCGCAAGGTCGCAGAGCATAGCGCGGCGGGAACCAACGTCGGCGACCCCATCACGGCCACCGACCCGGACGCCAACGCCACGCTCACCTACTCCCTGACGGGAACGGACGCCGCGTCCTTCGACATCGGCAGTTCGACAGGGCAGATCACCGCCAAGACCGGCGTCAACTACGACTTCGAGGCCAAGTCGTCGTACTCGCTCACGGTGAACGTGTCCGACGGCAAACTGAGGGACAGCATCGACGTGACCGTCAACCTGACCGACGTGAACGAGGCCCCGGAATTCGCCGAGGCTTCCGCCACCCGCAAGGTCGCAGAGCACAGCGCGGCGGGAACCAACGTCGGCGACCCCATCACCGCAACCGACCCGGACGCCAACGCCACGCTCATCTACTCCCTGACGGGAACGGACGCCGCGTCATTCGACATCGGCAGTTCCACCGGACAGATCACCACCAAGACCGGCGTCAACTACGACTTCGAGACCAAGTCGTCGTACTCGCTCACGGTGACGGCTTCCGACGGCAAGCTGACGGACAGCATCGACGTGACCGTCAACCTGACCGACGTCGCCGAGACGGCCGTAACCGCCTGCACGACCGATCTGGGCGCACTCACGGCGAGGGCGCTGTACGCGGGCAAGTGGGACGACGCGGAGTGCAAGGCGCACCACCAGGACGGCCGGGCGCGCTACTTCGAGTTCACCCTCTCGGCAGACGCCACCGTGACCATCAGCCTCTCCGAAGGGACGCTCTACGTCTCCAAAGACAAGCCCAACAACGGATGGGGCAAGGTGCCAGGGCCGGGCTACGAGCACCGCATCAACGTCCGCACCACCAACGGCAAGCTCCTCCACGACGGCCCCGCCGCCGCCACCGCCACAAACGACGGCAACACGGTCACCCTGAACCTCAAAGCGGGCGTGACCTACACCGCCGAAGCAGTAGGCACCTCCGGCGGGACGTTCGCCATCAGCATCGCGCCGTAACCAAAAACCGTAGGGGCGGTTCTTGAACCGCCCCTGCCCTCCTCCACCTCTCAGGGAAAGGGCGAACGCGCAACAGCCCCTTATAGCGAACAACCGCCCGTGATGGAGTCGGCGCAAGCGATTGGTTACTTAAGGAGAAATGAGATGGCATATTCCCGGAATAAATACAGAAAACACTGTGCTCAGACGGGCGTGTCGCTACTAAGGGCGTCGCTTCTGGATCTGTTTGTCACGGGGCACGAATCTCTGATCGGCGGGGTAGTCAAAGCTCTGGGGCTGCCTGACAACTGGGACATGAGAAACATGCTCTCAGCGTTGTTGCACGAACTCGAACATGAAGGGTTGCTCGAACAGGACAATAACACTTGGAAGCGAGCGGCAGGCAAAGGTGATTTAGTAAGACGGATGGCCCGTGACCGCGGGCTATCGGAGTGAATGACATGGGCAGACAATCAGATCTTGACAACCACGCGAACCAGATGAACCCCAACAACGACGCGTATTACCAGAGCAGAGGCGAGGACGGGCGCCCGGACGACTGGGATGACGAGGACGATGACAACACTGTCGTCGTCAACATTTCGTATGAAGGCGCATCCAACCAATGACCACTGGAAAACGCCGTCTTGCCCACGCAGGGATAGGGATCGCCCTTCTGTCGGCGATAATGCTGCTGGCGATGTACGCTTGCACCGCCGAGCCGGAGCCTGCACCGACAGCAGACGATGGGTGGGTTCCCGCCTTCCCCACCGCAACGCCTGCTTTAGAACCCGAACCGCTTCCCAGCGCGACGCCGGATTCCAGCGGCACATGCTCGCCGGCAACAGTCGATTACCTGGTGGACATGGCGGGAGAGATCGAGACGCTGATACGTTCAGCCGAGCAGATAGATTACTGGCTCGTCGAAGCACCGGACAAACTATCGACGAAGGCGACGGTAGCCAAGGAGCTGCTTGTCATCTCCGCCGCCGCCGCAACCATCGCATCCACGACCCCGCCTGCGCCGTTCCCCGCCGTCTACAAGGCCATCGCCGATGTGGCGCACGATTTTAAGCGCGCCCTTGAATCCGACGATTCCCACGAGATGATCGTGCAGGCGTATGTCGATGCGGGCCATGCCTACGACCAGATCGCACAACGCCTGGCAGGTTGCGGCGTGGACATTGTGCAAGGCTGGGGACCATGTGGACATTGCGGTTGCGTCCCACACACAAAGGGCGCTATCTGCAAGTGACAATCTGTTGCGAGTGATGAACGTAGCCAACCGGACCATATTCGAGGGCGACAACCTCGACGTCGTGCGCGGGATGAATTCCGAGCGCGTCGACCTGACGCCCCGGCGCGTATCACCGCATAGGTTGACGACTATCAAGATTTGGAGGTGAATTGAGATGGCGGATCAAAGCGAAGTCGTGGAACTCCTCACGACGATCATCGACGAACTCAAGGACATCAACTCCAAGCTCGAAAGCATCGAAAAGAACATCGACAACATCGACACGACGCTGTTGCTAAAGAATTGATGTTCTACGTGCGAGTCGCCGTCCTGCTCGTCTTGATCGTCGTCATAGTAGCCGGGCTGATACTCGTGGTCGGCGACGCGTAGCATGTGCTTGCGTCTGGAGTTCACGGTAGACCAGACCGCGCCGCTTCTGTTGCGATTGCTGGCCCGGTTCTGGTGGGTGATCCGGTGGGGACTGCCGTATCTGGCTCTGATAGCGCTCTTGATGCTAGCGGTGATAGGCTCGCACACAGAGTAGAGATCAGTGTTTGGACCTCGCACAACTTGCCGCTACGCAATGGTCGATTCCGACGACGAATCCCCATGGAAACAGCCAAACGCCTCCGACGAAGCATCCACAGCGCGTATGCCGTGATAGCCCAGAACACGACGGGATAAGTGCCGCTGTAGCCGTAACGGATACCATCAAAGACGGAACTGAAAAATCGCGCCGCTCCAAAACACCAGCGCGTATGACCGCCTAGACCCCAGCTTCCTGATCGTTGGCTGTCATCAATCATCATGTTCAACTACGACACGTTGGTGGAACGAGCCATTACGGAATACTTCAAGAGAATGTCTCATCCGTGCACAAGCGCGCATTTGTTCTCCTTCTTCACGGACGCGACACGCCCAGGGTATCCGGGAGGTTATGCCGAACGGCCTTGCCCTGATTGCGTCATCCCTCAAGATCCGCCTTATTGTGGGACGAGCGTGTACAAGCTGCATGGATCCGTCAACTGGTACTACTCCGGGGCAGACGATTACGCCGGTGAAACTCTGTACCAGATTCCCGTGATGGGGTGGACTACCGCGAATCACGTGCATCGCTCATCGACAAGAGGTCATGGATACGAGTCCGCCGCCGGCAAGGCTTCGCTCATCATCGCTCCTGTCATGAACAAGTCTCCGAGGTTTCAGCATGAGGCCGTCACCGAAACATGGAATCGCGCCCGGTCGAGCCTCCGCGAAGCAACGCGCGTTTTTGCGATCGGCTACTCCCTCTCTTCTGCTGATACGGCGTCCCAGCAACTCTTGCACTGGGACAGCGAGATTCAAGAATACCTTGCGGCTACTCTAAGGGAGAGCGGCGAGGACGGTTCCACCGCCCAGCCAAAGACCATGTATGTGGTCAATGCAGATACCGCGGCGGTCGATTGGTATCAAGAGAGACTGGGTCGCTCATATGAGATCGACGGAACGTACACCGGCGCTGATGCGGTGGAAAGGCTGGTACGCGACTTGCCCCGCATTTAGATTCCAACGGTCGTCGCAGGACGAGAGCGTCGCTGGATCGTTCTCAGCGCTCTGGCGGCGGCATTGGAGGCAGCATCACGCAAGCGACTGACCAATTCGTGCATCATCCTCGTCGCCAAGCATATAGTTTGGGGAATCGGTAATTATGCATTTGACACAAGACGCAATGGTTGCTAAACTCGTTTCATAGGCTTGCGGGATGCGATGGCGATGCGGTCGAGTTCACGTTTGGCACGCTTCCCGAACAGCTTTTCCGCAACCTCTGAATCAGACCTCTGGGCTATGTTCCGGGGGAGTCTGCGACGGGGCTTAGACATGGCGACCAATCTCCTGACTTTGATGGACGACTTTAACACCGATGCGAAGTGTCGGGAACTCTTAGAGGATCTGCGCTGGCCGGACGGCGTGTCGTGTCCCAAGTGCGCTTCGCAGAGCATCAGCGAAGTCGTCAAGCGTCCCGTGTTCGATTGTAACGAGTGCCGCTACCAGTTCAGCGTCACAGCTGGCACGATCATGCACGACTCCCACCTCCCCATGCGCAAGTGGTTTATGGCGATATACCTCATGTGCGAGTCCAAGAAGGGCATATCCGCCAAACAGCTCGAACGCACCCTGGGCGTGGCCTACCGCACCGCGTGGTATCTCTCCCACCGGATACGCGAGGCTATGGGCAACGACCCGTTCGACGGCCCCACGCTGTTCGGAATAGTCGAAGTCGACGAGGCGGTGATAGACGGCAAGGTGGAAGGCAGGGGCAGGGGATACAGGGGCAACAAGACCTGGGTGGCAGGCGCGGTTCAGCGCGGCGGCGGGTTGCGTCTCGAAATCATCCCTGACACCCGCAGAGACACGTTGCACGCGTTTGTCGACCGAAACGTCAGAGACGAGGCGGAAGCCATCTATACGGAGGAATGGGGCGGCTACATCGGCATAGGCGACGACGACACCAGACACGAGACGGTCAACCACTCCGCGGACGAATGGGTCGTGGGCGACGTCCACACCAACTCCATCGAGGGCGTGCGGGCGCTGTTCAAGCGGTCGATAGCCGGATCGTTCCACAAGGTTTCCGCAAAGCATCTGCCGCGCTACCTCGAAGAGCTTGAGTGGCGCTACGGCAACCCCGAGAACGGTCACATCTTCGTCGATACTCTGCGCCGGATAGTCAACACCGGCAACCTCACATACCGCGACCTCATCGACAAACCGAAACGCTAGGGACGATGACGGCGGCGAAGGCGAGGCGGCTCAGGTACGCAGGCCTGATCGAATAGCCACGGTCAATACTTGAGCCGAGTAAGCTTGCCGTTGTGTTCGCGCACTCGCCACATCCCACAACCTTGACCGCTCAAAGTCATTGGGAAGTGCCAAGACTGGTCGTAATCTCCCGGTGATGGTGGCACAGATGGCGGCATGGCCACGCAGTCTCCGGATCCTTCGGGATGAATAGTGCCATTATCTCTGATGATGTTCCGCATCACCCCAGTGCTTGGCCGCCAATGGAGACATGTGCCGCATCGGCCCCTATCTATCTCCACGTCGGTTACGAGGCGCTCCTCGTGATGAATCAAGATTTCGAACTGTTCACTCATGCTTGAACACCTTGCTTCGCAACGTGTGCCCCAACGGCATGTCTATCTTGAACCGGTCTGCCATTGCTGAATAGTGTTGTGGTGATCCTGGGTCGAGGTTTCACGAAACGAATTTCTTCGATTTCGTAATGCTCAACGCCATTTACGCGATGAACGCGTATAACATGGGCCATAGGATGGCCTCCTGTGATTTGCCCCAGCGCCAACTGGGGCCTCGTGTGTTAGAGCCTACGCAAACAGCGTAGGCTCT
The DNA here is from genome assembly GCA_965220515.1 of Dehalococcoidia bacterium. Taxonomy (GTDB): domain Bacteria; phylum Chloroflexota; class Dehalococcoidia; order Lucifugimonadales; family Lucifugimonadaceae; genus Bin127. The sequence continues at coordinate 2,526,454 of OZ244831.1, read as the reverse complement.
TTCATTTTAGTCGGTAAGTGCGGCGATGATGGGGATGGCTATCAGAGCAATCCCGACCGCCCCGCATATCAACCTGTTGGCGACAACTCTGGCCCAAACCTTATCGGCAGGGATACCCTCGTTAGCGGCTTTCAGGTATGCTTCGCGGTTCTTTACCATGTGTTTGTTTTTGTCGAATTCGCGCATGAATCAATCCAACCCTCGTATTCACGCTATGAGCCTCAAAATCGGGATCGCCAAGACGACAAGGGCAATCTTGATCTTGTAGCACTGCCAATCCTCTCTGCTACAGGTGCACATATCCCACCGCCTACGTATTCGCGTTTACGACGAGGATGATTAACAGCGTAAGCGGGAGGACCACCGCCACGTTGACCACAAGCCACGCCCCAAACACCTTGAATGCCAGACCGACCATTTCGTCGAACGGAATATCGACGCCCACAATCCTCACATCATCACGTTCCGACTCATCCATACCCAGAGCCCCCTTGCACGACGAACGGAGCCTTTGTCACGAGTCTCTGTCGGGCCGCTCAGGGGGCGCGATACGCTCCAACTCCGTCGTGACTTGAAGAACCCGACAATGACAAAACATTCGTGACAGACGGAACTCTATGACACGTCGTGCTGATGCGCTCCGTGTCTCTCCGCGTATCTGGCAGCAGATTCGAAATCAGAAAGTTGTGAGAACCCTCGCATCTGATTCATGAAATTGCGCAATTCATTCAGGTAATAGAGGTTTTTGAAGTTACGCACTGGCTCATGTATGCGCACTTCGCTCAAAAATTCCAGCGCGTCATTCAGGCATTCTTCGAGTTCATCTTCGTCGACAGCGCTCGACGGGTAAGCGTTCAACATGCGCAGACAACTCTCAAACAGCTCTCTAGCGTTGCTACTGTTGAATTTTTGCCGTCTCCGCTCGTAATCGCTCATGCTGGCGCGCCTGCGTTGCTCGCGTCTGCGTGACTTGAAACCACCGGCAATGGCCAGCAGTTTTGCGCGGTCTTCCCAAATCGCCCACGTCAAGAAGAAGACGAAGAGCACGGCCAGCACCGCGATCAACAGTTGCGTCGGCTCAAGCGATACGGCTGAGGCGATTGTTGTGACGAAACGCTCAGGCACGATTACCTCCACAACCACTACTAGCGACAGTTCTGAACCGACAAGGACGACGACTTTTCGCAGGTGCTTCACATCTCTCGATGCTACCCACCATGTATGCTTGAGTCAAATGCATAATCACCGGGGAATCTAGTGCAACTTCCAGAGTCTAAAGAACCATATGGCCTCTTCCGGCTGGCAGACAACTCGACAACAGACTGGCAGGAGTACTTCGTATCGATGGGAGAGGAGAGCCGTCCCTAGGGGTGTTTGGCGCCTTCGATTCGCCCCACAACGGACCTATCGAGCGCCTGACAGGTGAAAGATTACACACTCTGGGAGTGACGGACAAGGCTGACCCCGTGACTCTGATTGATTGCATAGTCGCTCAGCAGGCTAACATGGTCAACGTTGGATCATCAGCCAGATCGAACCTGCATGTTTACTTCGCCTTCTGGGGCGCGCGTCTTGATGCCGAGGAGGTCTGTTTCTCGGGTATGACTTTCGCGGTCGAGGGGCTAGACGAGTGGTTCGTCTTCCATCACCGCTCTTTGTCACACGATATGGTCTCCACAGGTCGAATATCGATTACTTAAGGCCAGCCCGAGTCGACCACTTTCCAACTCCCAGACGATCTCAGCATTGGATTTCACATGGGACTTGGAATGAACCCAGGCCTGTTTCAGGAAACTATCTCGACCGAAATGAGCATCAGTGTAGGATCAAGGAGATGGTCGCCCATTCAGTGACCAGCTCGGGACGGAATCCTCACGCGCATCGTTTACTGGCCGAGTGGTTGTTACACGGAACTATCTGATTCACGTATGACGAAGGCATCAAGGAACAAAGCAGTGACCGACGCTGGAGAGCTGCTGCGACTGCACTCCAAACTTGAAGCACTGGCACAATTACGCCCACTCCCGGCTTTGAGATCGGCTATGACCACATCAGGCAAATGGCGACAGGGCATCGTCCCTTACGAAGCAAGCTGGGATTGAATGGTCGACCGAAGGGTGGAGAACGGGTACGAAGACGACTTTGACGGTGGCCTCGGAGACGACCAAGACTGATGAGCACCATTCAAACGCACAGGCCATACAAAAACTCGGACGCCCTCAGGCTGTTCGAGTCTTTGGCGAACCTGACTTGGGGGTGGTTGCGCGACGCAAGGCGTCTGAGTCTCGGGTTTTCCGAAGATACGATTTCGGACTTGGCCATGCTGGAGATTGCACGGACAGTACCAAAGGAAGTGGGTGTCTTCAGAGTTTCCAAACGGGATGAGCGGCTAGTTGGCTTCGACTGGCTATGGGTGATCTCTATTCCGGGCATGCCCCCTATGCTCTACGTAGTCCAGGCCAAGAAACTCAAACTAGACCAAACATCGACGTATTCGTACGGCAGGCTGAGGTATCTGGCCGGTTCGATGTACCAAATCGACGCTCTTGAGGGTTTCGCAGATCGTATTGGCGCGATCCCGCTGTATTGCTTTTACAACCACGTAGACGACCATACGGCAGCACAGCATTGGAATTGTGGCATACAGCAACCACCAGACCCACCACAAATGGGATGCACGGTCGCTCCACTGGAGGTTGTGAGGCCAGTGCATGACGGGAGAGGCCCGAAGCGCTTCGATTCAGTCCACTGGCACCCTGATGCCGTACCGTGGCGATGCCTCTTTCATCCTTCCTGCACGCCGGCCGGGATTCACAACGATTCAAGCTGGTTCCAAGAAGAGAGTATGCTCACAAGAAGGATGAGGGCATTCGAGTTCTTCTCTTCGTTAACTCCGAGAAGCCGCAGCCAAGTTGATGATGACCGCTCAATTGACGACGATGACGTGATTGATGATCGCCACTTGGTGGACATGCAAGAACTCATTGGACGACTCAGCTTGGAGGGGTTGGTGGAGAGATACGCCACCCGACGCTTTGTCCCGATACCAGATAGGATCGTCACACTGAATCTCGGAGGCCAGGTGAGCTGATGCAAATTCGGTGGGAGGAAATCGAGCCGCAAAAATACGAGGATATGGTCTCGGTTCTGCTCAACAGGCTGCACCCAGACGCCCATAGGATCGATGGCAAGGGAGGGGATGGTGGACGAGATGTGCAAATTGTCGACGGAGTGGACGACCGGATCATCGAAGCTTTCGAGTTGAAGTCCTTCGCTGGCAGAATGACTCCAAGCCGACGCACGCAGACGTCCCGATCCCTTAAACGGGCGGCTGGCCTCCGCCCAGCTCGATGGTCGCTTGTGGTTCCCATCGATCCTACTCCTAACGAGACGGACTGGTTTCGTCGGCTCGGAAAAGGTTGCAGCTTTCCAATCAAATGGCTAGGTAGAACATGGCTGGACGAGAAGATGTCAGCGTTCCCGGACATTCGGCGCTACTTCCTTGAAGGGGCGAAAGACGAGGTGTTCCAACTGCTCCGCGAAATCCGGGAAGAACAGGCGAGAATCACCGAAGTCCATGACGCGGTGAAGCGGGTCAGGGATCTACATGCTCGCCTGAACGAAATTGATCCCCACTATCGCTACGAGGTGTCCACAGGTGCAACCGCGGCGAATCATAGGCCAACCGATGTCGTACTCTCCGTGAGCTTCGGCGATGGAAGAATTGACGTTTATCCCAAATACTTGGGTGCCGTCGACGATCGACCTGTCATCATCAAGGTCAAGGTCGCCGTCGGACAGAATGACGAAATGGTGCAGGACACATTGGACTATGGGCTTGGGGCGACCATCCCGCCTAGCATGGTCAGGAGCGTAACGCTAGATGCACCCTCTGGTCTCGGAGGGAGCTTCACCGAAGCGGAGATCAGCTTGCTCCCACTCGACAGTGCGCTTGATGAGCCGATCAGTCTCGCTCTCGACATCATGGAGGAAGACAGACTGGTGGCCAGTTGGCCGGTCAATATCACTGAACGCACAAGAGGCTCCAAAGGGTCCATCTTGACCGGAGCCGACAACACCGGATGGCTTCAGACTCGCTTGAGGATTGACATCGAGCTTGGGAAGCTTGAGGCCGAATTTTGGTTGGACCCAAGACCGGCTATGCCAGCTGCGTTGATTCCACTTTTTCGATGGTTGGGCGCCTGCCAGCCACCGCATCGCCTTGCGTTCCGTTGGCCGGGAGGGATTGCCCCGGGTACTGAGATTCAGATGCCCTTCTTATTCGACGAAGGCCTAGCCAGGGTGGTTGGGGCGCTTGCCTGGTTACAGGACCACAGGGGCGCCTATTGGGAGTTTGTCCCTTCACTTACTTCCGAGGAAGGACGGCAGATCGTGACGGCCGTGACCCTGTTGAAGGGGGAGAGCATTGAATTTACATGGAACTCGTTGAACCTGGGCTTGGATCATTGGGGCGCGGCGCTGGGGGAACTAGTAAACGGACGTGCGCGCGCCTTCCTGATGGAACAAGACATGTGGCTGGACATGGAAGGCGTGCGGGTTCCTATAGGGCGCGTCAGAACTCACATCGAGACCGCTCGTCTCGCCGATCCTCTCGCCGTCAAGAAGGCGCTGATGACTGGATCCTTATCACATTTACGCCTAGTACCGGGGGATAGCGACAGGGGACGACGAGCCGTGGTGTCTTGACATCGGTTCTCCCCAGCAGTGACTGAAAATCCCAAGCATCACGCTACATGAATCGCGAGTGCTCGAAGTATCCAGAGGCCGCACGGCCGCAATTCGAAGATGGTGGTTCCGCCTAACGTGGTAGTAAGTCGTAGCGCGCTGAGTGGGAAGCCGCGTCTCACAGTCCACCAAGCCGCAACTCGATGACGGTGCCATCTACCGTCCACTCGAGCGCCCGATCGAGTCCGGCGCGGGCATGACCAACTCGCGTCGCTCGAGCATGCCTCTCGTTCTGGCAAAGGGGCAGGACTTCTCTTCTGAATGGACGTCCCGTCCGTTGCTTCACGAGAGTAGACCCTATGCAGGAAGGTCGGTAGGCTGGCCTCGCCGCTGCGCCTAACACCCGGACCATGACCGCGTGTTTGGACACTCTCTACAGGGCCAGCGTGAACGTAAAGCAGAAAGTTCTTGATTTCATCAAGTCTGGTGGAGCTGACGGGATTCGAACCCGTGACTTCCTGCTTGCAAAGCAGGCGCTCTCCCACTGAGCTACAGCCCCACAGTTCAAGTTTATACCGCCCCTTTCGCGAAGCGAAGTGAGCGGGGGATGCTCTAACCATCCGATATTGGTTATCATTCACACAGACAAAATCCAAACCAAAAGATGCACGTCGTCAGCTACAAATTCCGCCTTGTCTCCGCCGTCTTAGGAGTCATGTTCGCGTCCGCGTTGTTGATCGCCTGCGGCTCCGCCGACAATGCAGGAGACAGTACCGCCCAACAGGGCTTCCAACAGGTCATGGACATCGGTGAGACGTTCGAGCCAGACGATCTGAGCGCGATCGGCTTCAAAAAAGCGCGCAGCTACGATCTCGACGGCCTGCCCGGAGCCAGCGACGCGATATTCGGCTTCTGGCGCATCGCGTCTGGAGACCCCATCGACTACGAAGTGCGCTTCTACGCCAATCACCCCGATGCAGTGGCACTTGGCACTGCCCTCGCGGAAGAAGGCTCTGGTGCCGATGCGGTCCTCGATGAGGACGAAGCAACCTACAAAGAAGGCGTCAAAGATCGTCGCATGATCGTGGGCTCCGGCATCGGCGGCGGTGCCCGCAGCGGCACCGGTCCCCGTTACGGCGGGTACGCCATCTACGGAAACATCGTCATGCTGTGCGCCGGAGCAGCAGGCGAACAGGCGCTTGAGCGGTGCGAAGAATTGGCGACCGCGCTAAGCGAATCGACAGACAATTGAGCACCATCTTCAAACGCCTCGCTTTCACTGCGCTGCTGTTGACCGCGCTGGCGATCGCTTGTGGATCAAGCGACGGGAACACGGGCGATAGCTCAACCAGTTCCGAACCAGAGACCGATACCAGAATCTTCGATCGCGAGACGACGCTATCAGGCGACGATCTGGTATCACTAGGCATGAAATCCGGTAAGAGGTATGATGTCTCAACGTTGCCCGGTGGCGTTGAGGCGCGTCTCCTCTACTGGCGTGTAAACAACATCGCCGTCGAGTACGAAGCTCGCTTTTACGAGACTCATCAAGACGCAGTGACGCAAGGCACCACTCCTGCAGAAGAGGGAAGCGGCGAAGATGCGATTATCGATGAAGATATCGCGGTATACAAGGAGGGGATCCGGGACCGCAGGAAAGTTTTCAAATACCCAAATTCAGTGTTGAAACCGAAGTACGGCGCATACGGGATATACGGCAACATGGTCGTTCTGTGCGAAGGCAAGGACGATGCCGAGGGATGGAATCGATGTTCCGCGCTGATTGAGGCACTCGATAATCGATAAAAGTCGAATGCACACCGACGGCAAATTGATCGGCATATTAAAGACTCTCGCTTTCATTGCACTGCTAGTGACCGCGTTGTCAATAGCTTGTGGATCCAGCGATGGTGACGGGGGCGGCGATGGTGTCGCGGACACTTCGCAGGTTGAAGCCAATACCAGAATATTGGACCGTGATGTAACGCTGTCAGGTGACGATCTGCTCTCCCTCGGCTTGAAATCCGGCAAGAACTACGACGTTACAGACCTTCCCGGAGCCGTCGCCAATCGCGTCTTCTTCTGGCGTGTCAACGATGTTCCCATTCAATACGAAGCCCGGTTCTATGAATCCCATGCCTCCGCAACAGAGCTTGGACCTGAACCGGCCGAAGAAGGTAGCGGCGAAGACGCAATTCTCGATGCCGATGACGCGGTGTACAAAGAAGGTGTCAGAGACCGCCGAACGGTATTCGACTTCCGAGGCACACCAAGACCGAGATACGGCACCTACGCTATCTACGCAAACATGGTCGTCCTCTGCGAGGGCCGCGACGATGCCGAAGCTTGGGATCGTTGCACCGCGCTTATCGAAGCACTAGACAATCGATGAGATCAGCAGCCGCTTTAACCGTCCTGCTCGCAATCGCAGTGATGTTGTTGTTCGCGTGCGGCAGTCAACCAGCGGCAGAGGAGTTAGTCCAACCCGAGGACGTAGGCCCGCAATCCCAACTCGTCAAGCCTTCTGATCGCATATTCGCGATAGATGACTTTGAGGCAGCAGGCTTGAAATACTCTAAGGATTACAAGACCGAAGGCCTGCCCGCAGTTACTCGTGTGTCACTGTTCTTCTGGAAGATCAATGGGACTCCGGTGCAATACGAAGTCAGATTTTACACCTCGCACGATGAAGCTGTTTCAGCCGGAACGTCGTATGCCATTGAGGGAGCTGGACCCGAGGCGATCATTGACCCGGATTTCGCACGCTACACCGAAGGATTGCGAGACCGCCGAACGATCGTTCATACCCGTGGCTCGCCAACGCCAAGATACGGGGATTTCGTCATCTACGGCAACGTGATCGCCCTTTGCGAAGGACGAGACGCAGAGCAAGGTTCGCAGCGATGCGCCAAACTCGTTGAGGCTTTGGACTCGTCGGAAGGCTAGTGGACTCTCCGTCGCAAAGTTCGCATCGCGAGTTGATAACATATTTAGAAACATACCCACATGCGTCAAAATACCGCGAAGCCCCGATTGCGGTAGCCCCCTATGTTCAGGAGCACGAAGAGATGATGCTAAAAAGAGTACAGATGCTCGGATTGCGGAAATTCGGGCTGATTGCGATGTTGTCCGTTATAGCCTTCGCGATGGCTTGCGGTAGCGCCGAAAGCAACGTTGAGGACGGCAATGCCGGTAGCGGCGATGGTGGCGGTGTCGCCGCCGCGGTTGAAGATGTCTCAAGCGGTCCGCCCGGCGTCGAGATAATTTCGACCGATGCCGTATACACGGTCGACGACCTCATCAACACCCCCAACTACAAGAAGAGCAAGAACTACAAAGTCGAAGGATTGGACGAAGCGACCGACGCCGTATACGGCTTCTTCGGCCCCGACCCATACGATCGTCAGGAGTTCGAAGCCCGCTTCTATCCCGATCACGAAACCGCCATCACTGTCGGTGTCGACTTCGCCGACGAGGCAACCGGCCCAGACGCAGTGATCGCCAAAGACATTCAGCGGTGGGATGAGGGACTCGTCCAGCGGCGTGCATGCTCCGGCAACACCCGTGGCTCCCACCACTCCGGCAAATGCGACAACGCCAAGTATGGCGACTACGTCATCGCCGGCAACATGGTGCTGCTCTGCCAAGGCAAAAATTCCGAGATTTCCCTCGCCAACTGCAACGCATTGATGGAAGCCCTGCAATCGCAGTGAGGCTCAACGGGTCGCAGCAGCAGGACCTTTGCATAACCCATAACCCTCCCTTTTTGCGCAGCAAAAGGGGGACGCGTTGAGCACAGCGAGACGCAGGGGGTTATCGTTGCTTCTCATCGCATCCTCCCTGTTCTTCGTTGCATGCGGCAACGTCGATTCAGCCGATTCCTTCGGTTCCGGCGACTACGAAATCGTAGCCAAAGCGACATCGATACCTTCGACTCCAACGCCAGCATCAGTCGCCGAGGAACACGAACCCACCACGGAGCGTCAACCTCTGATACTCGCAGACGTTGGCGAATACTCAGTCGACGATTTCGAATCGCTGACCAATTTCAAACTCAGCAAGAGATATGACGTTGAAGGTTTGGAAAGCGCCGATAGTGCCATCTACGGATTCTTCGGCTCTGACCCATACGATCGTCAAGAGTACGAAGTCCGGTTCTACCCTGACCACAGCACCGCGATAACAGTGGGCGTCGATTTCGCAAACGAAGCCACCGGACCAGACGCGGTACTAGCCAGCTCGACGCAGAGATGGGATGAAGGGTTGACCCAAAGACGCGCATGTGCCGCGAACACCCGCGGTTCACACCACTCCGGCAGATGCAACATCGCAAAATACGGCGACTACGTGATCGCTGGCAATTTGGTGCTACTATGCCAAGGCAGGGACTCCGAAACCGCTTTGCAAAACTGCGAAGCACTTCACGCCGCCCTGCAGAACTGATATCGACCGACATCGAGGACGGTATGACAAGGAACGCAACATCACTTCGCTCAATCTACGCTTTGGCGATCCTGCTTTCTTTGGCCGTCACGATGGTCATCGCTACTGCCACTGCTTGTGGTTCCGACACTGGCGATAACGGCGGCGCGCCGGCAGAAGGTAGCGGCGGGGATCCTCGCATACGAAGCACCGAAGGTACCTACTCGATCGATGACCTGAAGACCGCGGGCGTCAAGGCAAACAAGGACTACGACGTCGAAGACCTGCCCGGAGCCGACGCTGCTTGGCGGGTCATCTATAACCGCCTCGATTACGAGGTCCGCTTCTATCCCGACCATCAGACGCTCTTGGACGAAGGCATACCATACGTCGAACATGTCACCGGTGATGACGCAGTAGTCATCGGAGACGATGTGATCTGGGAAGAAGGCGCCAAAGACCGCAGACGCTGTAGCCGAGACGCCGACACCCCACACTCCGGCTGCTCCTACTCCCCTCGCTACTGGGACTATGTAGTCATCGGCAACATGATCCTCATGTGCGAAGGCCTCGAAAGCAAACAGTCCATCGACAACTGCGACAACCTCCTCGAACAACTGCCGTGATCAGTTGCCGGAGTATAGGCTGAGTCGACGCTGCTAAGCACCCGCCGCGTTGTAGCTCGTCTGTTCCGGATCGCCGAACACACCGAACGGGTTCAACGACCTAGGCGCATCGTAGATGTCCATCTTCTCGGTTCGCTTGAGCCAATTGACCACTACGTAGGTCAACGGCGTCGCCGCGATCTCATACACTGTCTTGGCGATCCACGCCAAAATCGCACCGTTGATCGCGCCTTCCCAGCCCCAGATACCCGATACGCCGAACGCAATGGAGTAGAACAAGATCGAGTCGACGCCTTGCCCCACCACGGTAGATGAGATCGTTCGGAGCCACAGCATCCTACCCTCCGTACGATTTTTCAGAACCACCATCACCACCGCGTTCGAAAACTCTCCGAACAGGTAAGCAACGAAGCTCCCGAGAAGGATCCAAGACGTCGCACCCAAAATCGTCTCGTATTGCGACTGATCTTCCCAGAACACCGCGCTCGGAATCGCACCCACCAGCGCAATGATGATCACAACCATCAAGTTGCACGCGAAACCCAGCCATATCACTCCCCTAGCCACTCGAAACCCGTAGACTTCCGTCAATACGTCCGAGATGATGTACCCCAGCGGAAAACAAATCACCGAGGCCGAGACCACGTAGAGGTTGCTCCCCAAAAATTCAAACGGCATCTCGAACAGCGACACCGGCTTGATCGCCACTATGTTCGAAATGATCAGCACCGACACCGCCAAGGCGGTGATGATGACGAGACGACCTGAAAACTGCATCGGGGACCTCGATTCACGCCTATTCGGTTCAGGCTATTGTGTCACTTCACGATATTGACAACGTCTGATACGAGGAAACGCTTTACAAAACATCCGTCATTCCCGCGCAGGCGGACGCTCCAGCGGACGGAACGTCCATCCCCAGGGGCAGGGAATCCAGCCCTCATTCCCCGGATTCGGTCGCCTCGATCAACTCGATGCAATCGTCGGTCGATACTTCGCACATCATGACGAGGTTCCCAGCCACCAGATATCCCCCGTACACCCGACGACTTGCGAACCCCGAACCGTCGTGAACCGTACGGTCCAACGCCTCTTCCGCAGAAGCCGTTCCGTCACCCATCGCGGCTTCATGTGATGGATATCGGCGAATCTCCACATCCCGTCGATTGTAGAAACCGTAGCGAGCCTCAAGAGCGTTCGGCAATGTGTCGACCTCATAGATCTGATGCTGCTTCCAACCGACCTCAATGAACTCCTCATAGCCAAACTCCCGGTTCGGCCGCGTCCAAGCACTTATCTCTGGCCGATCACCGATCGCATTAATCCCCGTCTCGTCAACCTCCTCTGTAATGTCAGACCCACTGTCATCAGACACATCGCTACCGCATCCGACCACAAATGCAACTACGATTGGGACAACAACCGCAAACCAAGCCCGTTTCACGAGAAATCCGAAGAAGCGCTTCATTGCGCGATCTGGTCCAGAAGATCGGTGCAGTCAGTAACTGAGATCTCACACAGCATCACCGTGTTCCCTGCTATCACGTACGCACCATACAAAGTCACACTCGAAAATCCCGCACCTCTGCCCGACAGCTTTTCAGTCTCGATCGCCGTCTCCGCCGAATCCCTACCGGCAGCCATAGCTACGTCGTGCGATGGATAAACCCGTATCTCGATGTCCTTGCGGTTATAGAAGCCAAAGTAGGCGCCAGTCGCCTCCGGAAGTGTATCCAGCGGCCACTCCTTGTTCTTCTTCCAGCCTGCTTCGATGAAATCATCGACCGTGAACACGCTGCCCGGCCTCGTAGAAGCACGTAGCTCTGCCCTATCCCCGATCGTCACAACCGCGTTTTCATCCACAGCAGCAACCGCAGCTTCGCTGTCTCCCCCATCCCCCAGTTCATCACTTGCACTGCCACAACCGATCACGAAAATGGCGGCCGCCAAAACCAACAGTGAAACGAAGATCGATTTTGCATTGATTAACATGATCCGGCTCCGATCCGGCGCAGGTAGATTAAAGCTATCGTAGCGCATCACCACCAAAATCACAGCCCATCATCATTCAAATCACAGTTCAAAACTACGATGACGCGCCGAAGCGGTCAGGCCTGGTTTCCCAGACCCGACCGCTTCTTATCGACTTGCGTTGCTAAGTCGCCAGTGCCATTAGGACTTTGACGACCTATTCAACTCAGGTTGGTTAGCTCTTTTCGAGCTGGTGGATGACCAGTGACCAGGTCAAGTGCCACCACGCCTCGTTCACGTAACCGGTCACGTCGAGGGCGCCTTGGGAAGCATCGCCTTGCGGCCAGTTCGTCCATCGCGCCTCGTTCATGATGATCCGGTGGTAGAACTCGAGGATCGGTACGTCCGGCAGCTCGGTCAGCCAGATCCTGGCTGCCTGGCGCCAGAGATCGTACATCTCGGCCGTGTTGTCAGGCGAAGTCTTCGCGACCTCGTCCGTCAGCTCGTCCCACTCTTCGTTTTCCCAGTGGTAGAAGTTCACCTGGTGACCGCCCGGAATGTTCACGGACGATGACTGGTAGAGCTTCATTGTGAAGTACGGGTCACGGACAGAACCACCGTGTCCGAACATCAGGCACTCGAAGTTACCCTCAGCCATTCGGCTGGAGGCGTCGGTAGGTTGACCGTAGTCAGCCTGGATGCCGTGGTTGACCAATTGCTGAGCAACGGCGGGACCAAGGTCAACCCAAGGGTTGAAACCAACGATTTCACAGTTGACCGTGTTGCCACCAGAGTCTTCCCACATGCCGTCGGAGTTCTTCGTGAAGCCCGCGCCTTCCATCAACTCGTCACCGCGGTCAGGATCGTAGTCGAGCGTGGAGCGCCCAATCTCTTCCATGACTTCGGTTGCGATGTCGAAGTACGGCTGCAACGGCGGATACTGCGGCATGGTCAACGGGTTGAACGCCGCGGCTCCGTCATATGCGAGTTCACGGAGCTCTGCTCGGTCTAGGTAGAACGAGATCGCCCAGCGAACATCAGGGTTGTCGTACGGGCCGAACTTACCGCTCGTGTTGAACGCGATAGATACGGGCCACCAGTCGACGTAGCCGTAAGGCTCACCGCGACCGGAGTGCGTAATGAGGTCTTCGTTCTGGTCAAGAGTCTCGGCGATCAGCGACGGTGTCGTCATCGCAGCACCGTCAACCTGGTCGTTGATCAAGGCCTGGGCACGCTGTTCCTGCGGGACGCCAGGGATGTAGATGATCCGCTTGACACGCGGCAGACGACCGTATTCGCCCAAGTCAGCAACACCGTCACCCCACCACGCATCGCGGCGGTCGAAGATTTTCTGCTCGGTCGAGGTCGTTACCTGCCACGGACCGGTCGAGAGCGGCCAGCCATTGTCGCGGTTGTAGTCACCAAAGGTGGTCCAGTCGCGACCGTTGTAGTGGTGCTCGGGAACGATGTAGACACCGATGTCGAACTTGTAGGTGAGGAGGAAGAAGAAGCGCGGGTCCGGGCGTAGCAGATTCACCTGGGCGGTGTACTTGTCGACCAGCTCGGCGTTGTCCATCGCGGCATCAACGTCTTTACCCCAGCGGACCTGTTCCTTGAGTTCCTTCAAGGTGTTCAAGGTGTAGACAACGTCTTCACAGTCGAAGTCTTCGCCGTCGCTCCAGGAGATACCCTCGCGGCAGTTAATAGTCAGCTCGGTGAAGTCGTCGTTGTAGCTGTAGTCCTCGGCCAGCCACATGATCTCCTCGTCGGCGAACGCCGAGAAGAATGCGAGCGGCTCGAAGATCAGGTTTGGACCCTGCTGGTGGTTTGCACCAATGGCGTATGGGTTCCAAAGTTCGTGGTCAATGAAGCGTCCCTCTGAACCGCCGTGGAACAGTGTCAGGGTGTCTTCAGCAGCCACATCGCCTGGATCAAAGACCATGCCCATGGCCTCAGACGGCGGCGGAGGCTCCGGTGTCGCGGTCGGCGGGACTGCAGTCGCGGTAGCCGGAACTGAAGTCGCGGTCGGCGGGACGGGTGTGGCGGTGGGCTCTTCCTCACCACAAGCGATGACGATGCCAAGCACCATCACGCTCGCAAGGATTGCCAACAAACCATACCGCCCGAATTTAACGGGGAGATTCATTGTTCTATCTTCCTCATCTCTATTAACCTGCACGTCAAGCGAAAATAGTGCCGGTGATTCTGATGCACGATCAAACCGCGCGAAGAATCCCGAAGCGCTTGACAACGATCAACACTTCATTCTGTACTCTAGGTTGACAATTGTCAACCTTTCTTAACTATCGATTTTCCATCAGAACCATCCCTTCGCGAAGCGAGAACGAAGGAGGTGCCCGAAACTTGCAGATATCCTTCCAACTAGATACAATCGCTTGAGATGTTGGTTTGGTGCTCCACGTTATGGCTCGCCGTCGGCATTTCAACCACCCTCACGAACTTTGGGCGACGATTCTTTGGCAACTAGCTCGAACTCGCGGCGAAACCCCGCGCTGACTGGACGTCAAAACCCCGTTTTGACGTTTATATCGGCGTTCTTCGGCAACTTCATCGTTCAGAGATTCCTGCTTTTCCTGCTAACCGTTTGGGTCGCTGCGACGGTCATTTTCATTCTCCCACGTCTAACCGGACAAGACCCGGTGAAAGAAAAGCTGCTACTTGAAGCGCAGCGCGGTGGATCTGTTCAGGCAGGCATGAACGAAATGGCGCAGGAGTACTCTGCCAGACTCGGTCTCGATCTGCCTATCCAAGAGCAGTACATCAACTACATAACTGACCTCGCCCGATTAGATTTCGGTTACTCCATCGCATACTTCCCAAGAACCGTCAATGAAATCATCTTGGATTCCATCGTCTGGTCGATCGGATTGATGACCGTTACGCTCTTTTTGGCCTTCGTCCTGGGCACTGGCGCCGGCGCACTTTTGGGTTGGTCACGTTCGCCCGGATGGTTGAGCTACGCCTTTATGCCTCTGCTCACATTGTCCGCGATACCCCAGTACATGCTCGGACTAGTGCTGATGTTCCTCTTCGCAATCATCCTTAACTGGTTGCCCTTCTTCGGCGCTTACAGTCCTGGCAATCTACCGGAATGGAGCCTGGGCTTCGTCCTCGATGTTTTGAGGCATGCAATCTTGCCAGCACTCGCGATCCTCTTTTCCGCGGTCGGCTTTTGGGCCATCGGCATGAGAGGCATGATGGTCAACACGCAAGGCGAGGACTTCATGATCCAAGCCGATGCCAAAGGCCTCAACGGCACTCGGATATTTGTCCGCTACGCCATCCGCAACGCCCTATTGCCACAGGTCACTGGTTTAGCAATCTCGTTCGGCACGCTGCTCACCGGCGCCGTTCTCGTAGAGGTGCTATTCCAGTACCCCGGTCTCGGGAACACTCTCTTCTATGCCATTAGAGTGTCCGATTTCTTCCAGATAACCGGGATCGTCATGACCATCATCATTTCGCTGGCTATGGCCACGATGATCGTCGACTTGATCTATCCACTGATCGATCCTCGGGTCAAATATACCCAGAACTGATATGGCAAGAGCGGCCGATACAAGAAACTTAACTGTGAGAACGCGCGCGCGTCTAGCCCGGCGACGTTGGGGAGTGTTCTATCAGGAGCGCATCGAACCGATTTTTCTATACGGGCGGCGCAACCCTTCGTTGATCGTAGGGCTCGCCATGCTTGGTACCCTCCTGTTATTCACCGTCATCGGCCTGTTCGGTTACGCTCAACTGGAACCTCACACCAACGATCCATCGCAGGACACACGACTGGATGCCTACGTAAGCGGCGGTGCCCCAGTCAGGGACAAGCGTCTCCCACCATCCTGGTGCACGTGGTGTGAAGACATTGCGGAGCTTGAAGACGATAAGAAGCCGACGATTTTCCAGTACCCCATGGGCACCGACACTCAGGCGCGTGATCTATTTGCAACCAACCTCAGAGGCATCCCCCTGACACTCGGCACCGGACTCATCGCAGGGCTATTGTCTGTTGGCATTGGTACCGTCACAGCTTTCGTTGCCGCTTACTATCGCGGCGTGCCCGACGTCGCTATTAGATTGTTGACCGATGTCGGTATCTCCATACCCGGGCTCTTGATTCTCATAATCATCAGGATCCAGCTTGGCACTGAACTGCTTTGGTGGCAGTTGGGCGCAGGTCTCGCGGCCGTTGGATGGGTCTTCTCATCACGAACCGTACGCTCTCAAGTTCTGGTATTGCGAGAACAGCCCTACGTCGAGATCGCACGACAGTCAGGCATGTCCGGTCTAGCGATCATCTTCCGCGAAATGATGCCCAACTTGATTCCCTACATCACCGCCAGCTTCGTCGCCTCCGTCGCCGGCTCCATCCTCGCATCCATCGGTCTTGAAGCCCTCGGCCTCGGAGACTTTTCATCGCCGTCCCTTGGAATGACCGTCTACTGGGTGATCCAGTTCGGCGCGATCACACTCGGCATGTGGTGGTGGTGGTTATTCCCGTTGGCATTCATCGTCATCATCTTCGTCAGCCTCTTCCTGATCTCAGCCGGTTTGGACGAATGGTCCAACCCCAGACTACGCAGACAGGTATAAGCCTCAGCGATAAAACTCCAGAATGGTTACTACCGAACAAGAAACGCGTTCCTCCAGTGCGTCTGGAGACGAAGAATTCGCGCTCCGTGTCGAGGACCTCAAGGTCTACTACGGTACGCCCCGCGGCACCGTAAAGGCTGTCGATGGTGTCTCGTTCAATTTGAAACAAGGCGAACGCTTCGCGCTCGTAGGCGAATCCGGCAGCGGCAAGAGCACACTCGCCATGGCAATCATGCGATTGACGCGCGAGCCGGGCCATATCGCCGGCGGACACATCTACCTCAACGGCCGCGACGTCGTTGATATGCCGGAGAGGGAGATACGATCAATCCGCCTCCGCGAAATGGCGCTCGTTCCCCAAGGCGCAATGAACTCCTTGAACCCCGTAATGCGAGTCGGCGACCAGATCATCGACGGCATTTTGGACCACGTCATGACCGGCGAGAGCCCGCCCACCAAGTCCGAACTCGACGAGCGTATCCACGAATTGCTGATCCGCGTCGGACTCGATCCGAACGTCGCTCGCCTGCACCCCCACGAACTCAGCGGCGGTATGAAGCAGCGCGTCGCAATGGCCATCGCCATCTCCCTAGACCCCAATATCATCGTCGCAGACGAACCCACAAGCGCGCTCGACGTCGTCGTCCAAAGACAAATCATGCAGACCCTCGGACGTTTGCAAGAAGGCTTGGAAGCGGCGGTTCTCCTCGTAGGTCACGACATGGGGCTGGTCGCGCAATTCGCCGACACCATCGGTGTCATGTACGCCGGAAAACTCGTCGAAGTCGGTTCCGTACCGGACGTGTTCAAAGACCCCAAACATCCCTACACTCAACTCCTAATCGAGAGCCTGCCGTCGTTCGACATCAGCCGACAGTTCGTCGGCATACCGGGTATGCAACCCGCCCTCCTGAACCTGCCCCCCGGCTGTTCCTTTAACCCGCGTTGCCCATCCGTCCACGAGCGTTGCTTCCGAGAAGTTCCGGCATTCCTACCCATCGACGGCCGTGGCGTGGCGTGCCACCTATACGATGAAACCATCATTCCCGCGAAGGCGGGAATCCAGAGGGACGATGAGGTGACCAATTGAGCGAATTCATGCGACTCGACCACGTCACTCGAACATTCGGTGGCGGAGCCTTTTCAACCAAACCGCCAATCGTCGCGGTCGACGATGTGTCCCTCTCGATCGACGAGGACGAACCCAAGATCACTACCATCGCCGGCG
Source organism: Dehalococcoidia bacterium (assembly GCA_965220515.1). Taxonomy (GTDB): domain Bacteria; phylum Chloroflexota; class Dehalococcoidia; order Lucifugimonadales; family Lucifugimonadaceae; genus Bin127. The sequence goes on along the minus strand of OZ244831.1, from coordinate 2,508,913 downwards.
AAAGTGGCTCCGGCAAGACGACCTTGGCGCGATTGCTCATGGGAACCATCAAACCCACCTTCGGCACGATGTACTACCGCGGCAACGACTTCTCCAAGCTGTCCCGCGGAGATTCGTGGAAGTTCAAACAAGAAGTCCAATCCATCTATCAAGACCCATTCGGTTCCTACAACCCCTTCTACAAAGTCGATCACGTTCTCGAAACTCCCATCAACCGCTTCAAGCTTGCGACATCGAGAACCGCTAAGACCGCCATGATCGAAGAAGCCTTGGCGATGGTAGGTCTCCAGCCCGGCGACACCTTGGGACGTTTCCCACACCAGCTCAGCGGTGGACAGCGCCAACGCATTATGGTCGCCCGCGCCCTATTGATCAAGCCGCGACTAATCTTGGCCGACGAGCCCGTCTCGATGGTTGACGCCTCCCTCCGAGCCACAATCCTCGACTCCATCCGCCGCCTAAACCGCGAGATCGGCATCTCCGTCATCTACATCACCCACGACCTCACAACCGCGCTCCAAATCAGCGACAACATCCTCGTCATGTACCGAGGCTCGGTAGTCGAATCGGGCGCCGTCGAACGCGTAATCCTAGAGCCGAAACACCCTTACACCCAGCTACTCATAGAGTCGATCCCGCAACCCGATCCCGACAACAAGTGGGGCGACGAACCACCCACGCCGCGCTTCGAAGACTTCTCATCCATGTTCGGCTGCAAGTTCGCCGACCGTTGCCCACACGTCATGGATATCTGCAACGAAGAGCAACCTCCCGGCTACCGCCTAGAGCAGCACCGTCAAGCCCAGTGCTACCTCTACCAAGACGAAGCCAGCGAAATGGAAGACCCCGACCTAGCCTCAATCTTCCAAGACCGCCGAGCCGAACTGAACGTCTAACCCCGGCCCCTCCCCTTTTTGCGCAGCAAAAGGGGGACGCGACGAGCGCAGCGAGACGCAGGGGGTCCATGCACCAAGCACCCCATCATGTCATTCCGCGCGTAGCCTAGGAATCTCTCTTATAACCTCGTCTAACCCCGCGTCTGCGCTAAAATCCCACCTGTAGATTCACCCCTCAGACTCACGGAAAACCATCCATGAAAATCACCGACGTCGAATACACCCCACTGTTAAACGGCAGAGTCATAATCCAAGTCCGCACCGACAAAGACATCACTGGCTACGCCGAACTCCCACGACACTCAGACTCCTTCGAGGGATACCTCGAATCGACCATCAAACCACTCCTCGTCGGTCAAGACCCACTGCAAATCAACCGACACTGGGAGACCCTGTACCTCGGCTACGGAGACCGCGTCACCAAGGTTCCGCCACATACCGTTGGTGCCATCGACACCGCACTCTGGGACATCCTCGGAAAAGAAACCGGGCTTCCCTGCTACACCCTTATGGGCGGCGCAGCACGCCTCGAAATCCCCCTCTACTGGAGCGTCGGATGGGGATGGCAGAAGACTCCCGACCAGATGCTCGACGACGTCATGGACGGATGGGACCAGGGATACAAGGCATACAAGCTCCGCATGGACTGGAAGAATTTCCGGCAAGACGCCAATCCCGCAAACGACCTCGCCATATTCAAACTCGTACGAGACTTCCTGCCCGACGACATCTACCTCGGATTCGACGCCAACAACGGATACTCCGTACCCACAGCCATCCAGATCGGACGCGCCATGGAGAACTACGGACGCATCGACCACTTCGAGGAGCCGCTCCCTCACTACGACCTCCCCGGACTCCGCCAAGTCGTCGATGCCCTAGATGTCGCCATCGCCACCGGCGAACAGGAGCACGACCGATGGCGCTTCCGAGACATCATCCAGATCGGCAACCCCGACATCCTCCAACCCGACGTCCTCAACGCCAGCGGCCCATCCGAGGTCCTCAAGATCTTCGCCCTCGCCACCACCCACAACAAACCCTTAATGCCCCACTGCCCCAGCGCTGGCATCAAGTCCATGTCGTCCCTCCACTGCTACGCCACCGTAGGGAACGCCACCCGGCCCCACGAATACTCGACCGAATTCGCACCGCCACTCGACGAAGTAGCCGAACTCTACGGCGAACACGTCCTACCCAAAAACGGCGTCATGACCCTCACCGACAAACCCGGCCTAGGCATCGACATGAACGAAGCCGCCCTAGCCAAACAGTCCGCCTGACCCTCCCTCCCCCTTCTGCTTCGCAAAAGGGGGACGCGAGCAAGCGAAGCGCCGCTTGCAGGGGTTCATACCGTCATTCCCGCGAAGGCGGGAATCCAGAGGACGGAGACGGGTTCACCTGTTAACGGCGGAAACGTCCGGAGCCTGTCACACCCCGATACGGGGACAAAGGGGGACGCGACGAGCGTAGCGAGACGCAGGGGGGCATGCACCAAGCGCCCCATCATGTCATTCCGCGCGTAGCCGAGGAATCTCCCTCTTCTAGCCTCGTCTAGGCGCGCGTCTAACCCCGAGTCTGCGCTAAAATCCCAGTACCACATTCACACAACCCCACGGAAAGCCATCCATGAAAATCACCGGTTTCGACATAACCCCGCTAAAGCTAGGCAGAGCCATCCTCCAGGTCCGAACCGACAAAGGCATCACCGGCGTCGCCGAACTCTCCCGACGCTCCGGCGCTTTCGAGGCCTATCTCGAATCGACTGTCAAACCTCTACTCATCGGCGAAGACCCCCGCAAGATCGACCGCCACTGGGAAACCCTCTACCTCGGCGACGAAGAGCGCATTACAAAACTCCCGCCACACGTCGTCGGAGTCATCGACATCGCACTCTGGGACATCCTCGGTAAAGACGCCGGTATGCCTTGCCACGCACTCATGGGTGGAGCAGCCCGCCTCGACATTCCCCTCTACTGGAGCGTAGGCCTCGGCTGGATCAAAACGCCTGACCAGATGCTCGACGACGTCATGGACGGCTGGGAGCAGGGATACAAAGCCTTCAAGATCCGCATGGACTGGCGATCATACAGGCAGGACTCCAACCCCGCCAAAGATCTCCAGATGTTCAAGCTGGTCCGAGACTTCCTGCCCAACAACATCTACCTCGGCTTCGACGCCAACAACGGCTACTCCGTACCCACCGCTATCCAGCAGGGCCGCGCCTTCGAAGATTACGGTCGCATAGACCACTTCGAGGAACCCCTGCCGCAGTACGACCTCCCCGGACTCCGACAAGTCGCCGACGCCCTCGACGTCGCCGTATCCACCGGCGAGCAGGACTGGGACCGCTGGCGCTTCCGAGACGTCATCATGCTCGGAAATCCCGACATCCTCCAACCCGACATCCTCGGCGCATCCGGCCCCTCCGAAATCCTGAAAATCTACACCCTGGCAACCACACACAACAAACCCATAATGCCGCACTCCCCCAGCGCCGGCATCAACAGCATCGCATCCATCCAGTGCTACTCCACAATCAAAAACGCCATCCGACCTCACGAGTTCTCCATCGAATTCGCACCACCCCTCGACCAAATCGCCGAACTCTACGGCGAACACATAATCCCCCACAACGGCACCATAACCCTAACCGATAAACCCGGCCTAGGCATCGACCTAAACGAAGCCGCCCTGGCCAAATACGCGGAGTAACCCTCCCTCCCCTTTTTGCGCAGCAAAAGGGGGACGCGCAAGCGAAGCGAGCGCAGGGGGTTCATGCCTCCGTCATTCCCGCGAAGTCGGGACTTAGGGGTTCCCCCGCTAGCGGGGGAAATGTCCGAAGGACAAAGGGGGCCGCGAGCACAGGAAATACTCACATGAAAATAACCGCATTCGACATCACCCACATGAAACGTGGCAGATCGATACTACAGATCCGCACCGACAAAGGCATCACCGGCGTGGCCGAGGCAGACGGGCAAATCTTCGGGGCCTTTCTCGAATCCACCATTAGCCCCCTCCTCTTAGGTGAAGACCCGCGCCAAATCGACCGTCACTGGGAAACCCTCTACCTAGGCTCTCAGAAACAGGTCCCCCGCGAATCCAAGCTCCGACCCCAGATCGTCGGCGCCGTCGACATCGCCCTGTGGGACATCCTCGGCAAAGACGCAGGCCTCCCTTGCCATGCCCTCATGGGCGGCGCAGCCAGACGCGAAATACCCCTCTACTGGAGCGTCGGAAGCGGTTGGCGCAAAACCCCCGACCAGATGCTCGACGATGTCATGGACGGCTGGGACCAAGGCTACAAGTCCTACAAGATCCGCATGGACTGGAAGAACTACCGCCAAGACGCCAACCCCGCCAACGACCTCGCCATATTCAAGCTGGTCCGCGACTTCCTGCCTAATAACATCTACCTCGGCTTCGACGCCAACAACGGCTACTCCGTACCGACCGCCATCCAGCAAGGCCGCGCTTTAGAAGACTATGGACGCATCGACCACTTTGAGGAGCCGCTACCTCAATACGACCTACCCGGCCTACGCCAAGTCACCGACGCTCTCGATGTGGCCATCTCCACCGGCGAACAGGACTGGGACCGATGGCGATTCCGCGACATCATCCAGATCGGCAACCCCGACATCCTCCAGCCCGACATCCTCAACGCCGGCGGCCCATCCGAAATCCTCAAGATCTACGAACTCGCCACCACCCACAACAAACCCATAATGCCCCACTCCCCTAACGCCGGAATAAACAGCATCGCATCCATCCACTGCTACTCCTCCATCAAGAACGCCATCCGTCCACACGAATTCTCCACCGAATTCGCACCACCGCTAGATGACATCGCAGAACTATACGGCGAACACATAATCCCCCACAACGGCACGATCACCCTAACCGACAAACCCGGCCTAGGCATCGACCTAAACGAAGCCGCCCTAGCAAAGTTCGCCGCTTAATCCTCCCCTTTTTGCGAAGCAAAAGGGGGACGCGCAAGCGAAGCGAGCGCAGGGGGTTGATGCTTCCGCAACACACCTTGTCCCCTATCCCTCAATGGGAGAGAGCTAGAGCCGCCCGAACTCGATCCGGGGGTGAGGGTGAGCCCACCCCGAGTGCCGGCAACAGTCTGCGATCATTAAAACAACCAACACCCAATCCCCCCAATCCCTAAATCCCCGTAATCCCCGGTCCAGACAATGATCCGCCACTTCACTGCCTCAGGCTACGTCGTACACGGCGATGCCACCCTCCTCCACTGGCACCACCGCGTACAAGCCTGGCTCCCACCCGGCGGACACATCGAACCCAACGAAGACCCTGTCCAAGCCGTCCTCCGTGAAGTCAAAGAAGAAACCGGCCTAGACGTCCAAATCATCCCAACACAACCAACACCCGAAACCTCCAACCTCGACCAAGTCGCCGCACCCCGAACCATTCAAATCGAAGACGTATACGACCAAAAAGTCGGCAAACACCAACACATCGACCTCATCTACTTCACCCACATCCCCGGCCCCCGTCCCGACGCACCAGACGGCTGGATATGGTTCACCGCCAATGACCTCTCAAACGGCCGCGCAGCGACCAACCCAGACGGGATAAGCGAACCACCACCAGAAGATGTAGTGACTTTGGGTCTAGAGGGAATACACGCGGCGGCGTAGCTTCTTACAACATCTACTTCACCACAAACCCACCGCTTTCCCCTACCTCCAAACAGTCCCCAATCGTCTCCAGATACATCCCCATCAAATCATCCAATCCCCTCACCTCATCCACCGAAAACCACCGAGCATCGTCCGTCTCATTCGTGGTTGTCTGCAACTCCCCGCTCCATTCACCTACCCGATATGCCACTGTTAGCAGCTGCGCGTCAGGCCGAGTAGGCGCAGTAAACCGAGGCTCCGAGTAAATCGCGAACGCCACCGACGACTCAACCACCAACCCCGTCTCTTCCCAAACCTCCCGCGCCATACACTCCGTAACCGACTCCCCCGGCTCCATCCCACCCGCCGGCAACGCCCACTGCTTGTTATCCCCCCGTCGTATCAACAAAATCCGCCCACGATCATCAAAAATCACCGCCCGCGCCGCAGGCACTATGTAACTCGGTGCCATCTGAATCTCCTTTCCAGCAACAACCAACGGTTTCCCCCGTTAACAGGGGAAATGTCCGACAGACAAAGAGTAATCCCCTCTCCCCCAAAAGAGAAAACAGCGGGAGAGGGCTAGGGTGAGGGTGAAATGGGACAAAAGGGCGGGGCAATCCCACCAATCCTCAAATCCCCGTAATCCCCGGTTCAGACATTCTTAAAATGGATACATCGATTCGACTGTACTTCACTGAGAGAGCGGGACAGGATTCATGGCAACGCAATCAACTCGACGCGCTGGCGCAAAGCGTAACGGACGCGCACCGGGCAAGTGGCGATCTTGGGAAACCACCGAGGGCGTGATCCGTGCGCCCCACCGCTCCATGATGCGAGCCATGGGCATGTCCGACGCCGACATCGACGCCCCGTTCGTAGGTGTCGCTTCCACCCATAACGAGGTCACCCCCTGCAACGCCGGCATCAAGCCCCTCGTCGACGAGATCAAGGTCGGTGTGCGCGCATCCGGCGGCTCCCCCTTCGAATTCGGCACCATCACAGTCTCCGACGCCATATCCATGGGCACCGAAGGCATGAGGGGCTCCCTCATCAGCCGCGAGATCATCGCCGACTCTATCGAGACCGTCTGCTTCGCCGAGCGTTACGACGGACTAGTCGCCGCCGCCGGTTGCGACAAGTCCCTCCCCGGCGCAATGATGGCCATGGCCCGACTCGACATCCCGTCCGTCTTCGTCTACGGCGGATCGATCCTCCCCGGTCACTGGAAAGGCGAGGACATCCAGATCCAGACCGTCTTCGAAGCCGTCGGACAGATCCAAGCCGGCCAGATGGACGAAGACGAACTATACGGCATCGAGACAAACGCCTGCCCCGGACCAGGCTCATGCGGCGGAATGTTCACCGCCAACACCATGTCCTCCATCGGCGAAGCCCTCGGACTCTCCATCCCCGGCGCGGCATCCGAGCCAAACGTCGACCAACGCAAGCGCGCATCTTCCCGACATGCCGGCATCGCCGTAATGAACCTTCTGCGAAAAGGCATCTATCCGCGCGACATACTCTCCCGCGAAGCCTTCGAAAACGCCGTAACCCTCGTCGTCGCAATGGGCGGCTCCACCAACACGGCCCTCCACCTGCCCGCCATCGCCCACGAAGCAGGCATCGACCTAACCCTCGACGACATCCATGCAATCTCGATGCGCACCCCGCTCATCGCCGACATGAAGCCTGGCGGCAAGTACGTCATGTTCGACCTCGACCGCGTCGGAGGCGTACCCCTCGTCACCAAGCGCCTACTCGACGCCGGACTCATCCACGGCGACTGCATGACCGTCACCGGACAAACCATGGCCGAAAACCTCGCCGATGTAGACCCCAACCCGTCCGAAAATGATGTCGTGCGCCTAGTAGAAGATCCGCTTTCCGAGAACGGCGGACTAGTCATCCTCCATGGCAACCTCGCCCCCGATGGCTGCGTGTTAAAGGTCGCTGGACACCAGTTCGGCGCTCGCTTCTCTGGACCCGCCAAAGTCTTCGACCAAGAAGAGCAAGTCATGGCCGCCCTCCAACGACGCGAAATCCAAGCCGGCGACGTCGTCGTCATCCGCTACGAAGGACCCAAAGGCGGACCCGGAATGAGAGAGATGCTCGCCGTCACCGGCGCCCTCGTCGGACAAGGCCTCGGCGAAAAGGTATACCTCATCACCGACGGACGCTTCTCCGGCGGCTCACACGGCTCCATCATCGGACACGTCGGACCCGAAGCCGCAGTCGGCGGCCCCATCGCCGCCGTCCAAGACGGAGACACCATCGAAATCAACCTCAACGACTTCGAACTAAACATCAAAATCTCCCCCGAACAACTCCAAACCCGCCTCTCCCAATGGCAACCCAAACCCCCACCCTACACCCGCGGCTCCCTCTCCAAATACATAAAACTAGTCCAACCCGCCAGCACAGGAGCGGTTACCGGCTAATCTCCTCCCCTCCGCGAACGGGAGGTCAAAACCTTCGCGTATTTCGCCGATCCCGGCTTCATGCTTCAGCACTGGGAAGATTACAAATCCCGGAGCTCTTAAAGATCAAGAGATCCGAAAATCGGACGAGTGAGTTAGATCGACCTTCCGGTTACGGACCGCCCTCGCAACCTGCGCCAGAGCGTCAAACCGCCTATCGTCGCGGTGATGCCGAGAAGCATTGTGATGATGATGATCACCTGAGGTGGAGCGCTTCCTCCAGTGTCCGGGTACTCCTCCTCGACCAACGGTTCGGAAGGAGGCGGCGAACCTTCGCCACCCGCCGCGACGTTTGTAGGGAATTCAGACTTCGCACCGCAGAGGTGAATGCCCTCATTGTTGATCCTCACGATACTCGCCAAAGACGTGAGTTCGCCTTCGTCGTCGATTGCGATCAATGCCACGTCCGGAAAGTCGCTCCTAAAATCATCGTACATAGGGATGCAGATCGTCACCGGTTTTCGGAAAGTGAAACTGGGATACGCTACGCCACTTGCGTCCACCACCGTTACCTCATACTCTGTCCCGTACAGCGTGTACCGATGCCAAGTTTTGCCCTCGTTAGATGCGGGACCGATGGGCGTTATTCTGATCCAGATGAAGTCCCCTCTCGACAAGGCACCCCGATCGATTTCCACCGAAGCGCCTTCGCTGAATATCGTCCCGCCATCTTCCGGATTGGAAATATCGAACGGCGTGGGATTGACCGGCTCGAGCGGAGGCGCGGGGTTGTACGGATCGACAGGGGGAGTAGGTTGGACAGGCCGCGTAGGGTCGTCGATTGTCTTGCGAGTGACGCGGACAATCAAAACTGCGGTGCACCTTGCCTCCGCCTCTTCTGCCGTTTCGTCGCTTTGCTGCGCTACACAATCACTATCTGACCGTAGCTGCGTCTCAACAGTAAGTGTCCCCGGACTACTCGGTGCTCTGAAGAGAACCTGACGATCGTCAGGTTCCGAGTTTCGCCACGCAGGATCAATGTCCGCCTCCTCGAACGAACCACCACCACTGGAGGTCCAAGTAAAGACGGGGCGATCGTCCGACGGAGCACGATCCGCAAGCGTGTTGTCCAAGACATCCTGGCGACCGTATACATCCACCCAAAGCAACGCGTCATCTCCAGTTTTGAGGGTTACATGACCAATCCCTGGTTCGATGCGTAGGATACCCGCCAACGACCCGTCGCCAGGCCCTGTTGGAATCAACCACGCTACGTCTGTCGTGAAGAACCCACGGATAGTCGAGCCGTTGATCGAAAAAGCGCTGTCGAGTGAGGTCTCGACTTCATATCTGGTCGACGACGTTAAATCGGTGATGTCGAACGTCACGGTAGACGATCCGGCACCAGGTGTCGCGGTTAACGTCGAGATCCAAGAACTCGCACCATCAGGCCGGTATCTGAGGTAGATAACCGTATCTGCTACAGCATCTTCTACGGCCACGTACGCGGGAACACTCACAGCCTCAGGATTTCCGAAACTGAGCCCTGTCAAGCATGTGCCAGATCGCGTCGTCGCCGAAAGTTCACCCCACTGCAACAAATCCCTATAGTCAGTACTCGTGGTATCAACCTTGTCGTTCAACTCGGCGACTCTGACGGTGTACTCGGTGGTGGTCTGCAAACTGGTCAACGTGAAGGATGTATCTGCCGTCGGCCGCTGCTCTTCCCGCGTACTCGGGTCGTAGGCCTGGGTACCAGATTTCCATTGAATGACGTACGACGTGACCGGACTTCCGCCATCGTTAGCAGGTGGGCGCCAACTGAGGTGCAACGCCACGTCACATGCGGCAGCGGTCACGCTTGTAGGCGGACTTTCCGGAATGGTGCCCGGAGTGCCCTCGACCTCAACTCCAATCCCGCTCCCGAGCCGGTTAGTGGCAAATATGCGGACGGTATACTCTGTACCGTTCGTTAGGCCAGTGATTTGTGCTTCAGGAAGGACATTCGATCCGATCTGGATCCGACGTGCGGTGTCGTAGCTTTGACCATCGGATTTCCACTGGACTACGTACCCGCTGATCGGCTCACCACCATCGTTAGTCGGAGGCGCCCAACTGAGATCAAGCATGGAGTCGCCGTCGCTGATTGTGACGGATTCGGGTGGACCAGGCGTCGATTTGGCAGTGAGCAGGTCGCGAACCAAGCTAGCCTGAAAATCAGCCGATAGCGACGCTTCAACCTCGTACCTGGTGTACCCAGTAAGACCAGACAACGGGAACGACGCGATGCCACCATTGACCGTCCGAGTCGCAGTGGCGCTCCAATCGGTCGTGCCTTTCACACGATGGCGAAGTTTGACGGTCGTTGCACTTGACGCGTTGTTCACCGACACCCTGGCAGTCGCCGATGTGCGAGCAATTGTCGGGAACGTAAGATCGCTGAGAGAGGGCCCCGAAACTGGTTCTCGGCCAGATACCTCTACGTCGTCGGAACCATAGTTTGTAGTGACTGTCACCTTAACGGTATATGCGGTGTCATTGGTCAGGTTTTGAATGGTGTGACTACGCGCGTTATTTGCCGGAGTTGCCGTGCCGGAGAAGCTGGTTTCTGTTGACAACTTCCACTCCACGGTTTGCGAACTAACTGTCCCTCCATTGAGACTGACTGTCCAGCTCAGCGTCAACTGCCGGTTCGCTGGGGCCACGTTGAGCCTAAGGTTGCTAGGTGGACCGTGGGTCCTGAAAACCGCGTAGCGCGATCCAGTTCCGAAATCTGGGTCGTTGACCGATGCTTGGACTTCATAGCTCGAGTTCGTCGTCAAAGACCCAAGAGTGAAATCTCTGGTTGTTGTTCCGGTTGTAAGGGGGGTTGCTGTCACCCAATCCCCAGTCCCCCTGGGAGTGCGGTAGCGGAGATTGACCGTCTGGGCCGAGGAATCCGGATTAGTAATGGTGACAGTGATGTCTGCGGTGCTGTCGGTTACGGTAGTGACCACGACCGATTCAACCGTCGGTTCCGTTTGGGCCAGAGCGTCCCGTGTGAAGAAACTCATTACGGTCAGGAGGGCTACTACTCCGATCGCCGCAACGGCCAGGAATGCGCTTCTCAGTAGGGTCGGATTACTCATCGCTGATTGATGTTCGATGCTCGGTTTTGCGACTAAATCGCGGCTTGACGACCTGTAGCACTCGCTGTTCGGCGCGTACTATTCGACAACGGATCGTCCTCTGATCACATTGTTTCAAACTGGATGTATGCGGTTTTACGATTTTCGGTACGTTTTGATGATGATTTGTTGATGGGATATGGACTGTTTACACGCACTAACCACACTTGCTCGTGCCAATCCCCTTTCAAGCTTCCGGGCCGGCATCGCTTCACTACGTCGTACGCCTCCACGTGATCTGCTATATTCAGCGTCTAGCGACCGATCAATGGTCGCGCTGAAGGAAAGAGGTCCTCTATGTCCCTGAAAACTGCCGCACCTGAAATACTCGAAGGTCTCGCTGAGTTCGACTCGGCTACTGTACAGAATGCAGCGGCGATTGTGTACGGGGGGTACATTTCCGAGCTCAACGACTACTCGGGACCGGATCTGAACCCATATCTATACGATCTCGACGGTTCTGGCAAGGCGACGGTGGGCTATGCGATGACCTCGACTTGGACCCCGCTCCACGAGCCGGTGCCTGAGGTGACGGGTCGGCACGACTACATGGATTCGATCGCGTATGCAAACGCCCCAACGATCATCGTGCAGCAGGATATTGACATGCCTGCACGACGCGGCGCCATCATCGGCGACGGTATGGCGTACCAAATGGTGGCCCTCGGCGCAGTCGGTGCGGTAACAGACGGCAACGCCCGCGACGTGCCGGGCATCAAGAAGGCCGGACTGGCTCTCTGGGCAACGGGTCGAGTTCCCGGGCACGGACCATTCAACATGATCGACCACGGCATCCCGGTCCACGTCGCCGGATTGCGCATCCTGCCCGGCGACATCTTGGTTTGCGATGGGGATGGGGTTACTCGAGTACCGGTTGATGTTGCGGAGGATGTCTTGAAGCAGGCGCATGAGGTCCGTGAACGCGAAGGCAAAACCTTCGCCTACTTCTCGAAACCGGGTTTCACGTTGGAGGATTGGGAGGCGTATAAAGCGGATGGGGTGTAGAGAGTTCACTCCTGCCCTACCCCTCTGGATACCCCCTGCGCGGGTATGACGTGGCTGTGTTAGCGGGTGATGACGGGGCCGCGCATTACTTTTGCGGCGTCGCTGGCCATGAAGGTGGCGATTCTGGCTACGTCTTCGGGATCGGTTAGGGAGGCGATTTCGGCATCGTAGTGGGCTTGATCGCCGGTTTTTTCTAGTTGCTGGCGGAGGTTTTCTGTGACTAGCGGTGTTCGGACGCGGCCGGGGAGGATGTCCTGGACGCGGATTCTGGACATGTCGATGTGGCGCTGCATGACCATGGTGAAGCCGTGGACGGCGCCTTTGGATGCTCCGTAGGCGTAGGAGGATGATCCTCCGCTTACGCCGGCGCCGGATGCGGTGTTGATGATGACGCCGCCATCAGGTTGTCGGTTCATGTAGGTTACGCACTCTTTGGCGATGAGGTAGGTGCCGCGCAGGTTGATGTCGATGACGCGGTCCCAGGTGGCTTCCTCGAAGGATTCGATGGGGGTGTACGCGCCGTCCATGATGCCTGCGAAGTGGAGGAGGACGTCGATGCCTTCCATCCACTGGACGGCGGCGGCGACTCCGCCTTCGACGCTGGCGCGGTCGGCGATGTCTACGTGCCAACATCTTGCGGTGGTGGTGCCTGTGTTTGCGTTGATGGTGTTGGTGGTTTCTTGGGCTTCGGTGTCGGCGACATCGAAGATTGCAATGGCTTCGGCGTTGCAGTCGGCGGCCATGATGGCGGTTGATCGTCCGATGCCGGTGGCGGCGCCGGTGATGATGATGCGTTTTCCGGTTAGGTCAGAGGGCATGGTGTCAGACAAGGTAATTCAATTCGGTTCGTTCGATTTTAGGCGATGGGCACCCCCTGCGTCTCGCTTCGCTTGCCGCGTCCCCCTTTTGCTGACGCAAAAAGGGGAGGTTCTTAGGCGCGTTTAATCCCCTCGTTGGGGGATGGATTCCGGCTTTCGCCGGAATGACGGGGGCGGAGGATTATTCGGGGATTGGGTCGCCTAGGATCCACATTTTGAATTCGGGTGGTTTGGGGGTGGTGAATGCTAGGGCTAGGGCGTCGGCTTTGTCGGGGGATTGGCGGCCGGATTCTCGGATCTGCTGTTTGGTTTCGATCTGTAGCTGTCCTCGGGAGTTGTAGATGTAGGTGATGGATGCGAGCTGGGAGATGAGTTCGGGGTCGTTGGGGATGCTGATTTCTCCGTCGGCGAAGCGTTGGCGCAGACCATCGAACATCTGGGTTCGGAGGTTGAAGAACTTCTCGGTGTCCTGCGCTTTGTTGCCGCCGTTCACTCCGACGGGTTTGATGCCGGTGATCTCTTTGGAACGGCTGAGTTCTTGGATGCGATCTACGACGGCGGAGCCGAGACCGACTTCGTCGACGTTGATGGTGTTGACGTTGTGGTTTCTGGCGATCTCGATGGTTTTGCCGGTGGTTTGCATGAGATCGGACTTGCGGTGGGATACGAGATCGATTACGGAGTTGCCGCGGCGGACGATAGCGACGGTCTGGTCATCGCCGAATCGGGCGACATCGAGCCCCATGACGGCTTCCTGCTGGTTGTCGATGTCTTGGAAGATTCTCTCGACGGCGTTTTCGATGTGCTTGAGCGGTATGAGGGTGTCGTCGGCTGCGTCAGGGAATTCGCCGAGGACTCGGATCTGGTATGAAGCGGATTCTTCGCCTTTGACTTCGAGGATGGAATCGGCCCATTCGGGAGTGGCTAGGCCGGGGATGTATGCGGGTTCACCCTCACTCTCTCCGAAGGTATGAACCCCCTGCGTCTCGCTTCGCTTGTCGCGTCCCCCTTTTGCTTCGTAAAAAGGGGAGGGATCGGGGTGTGCCCCCTTTGTCCTTCGGACATTTCCAACGTTAACGGGGGAAACCCCGCCTAGCCCCTCTGGATTCCCGCCTTCGCGGGAATGACGAAAATTAGGAGTTTCGGATGCGGGGATGTGGATTGTTTTCCTGTGTTTGCGGTTTTTGTGGAATGCGTCGTAGAAGGTTCCGGCTAGGGATGATGGGTTTCCGATGAGGAGGATTTTGGCGTTGCGGGATGTCATGAGGCCGAGGATGGCGTCATAGACGAACTCTCGGACGCCGGATGCTTCGTCGACGATGATGAGGACGTTCTCGCTGTGGAAGCCTTGGAAGCGTTCGGCGGTGTTTGTGGAGAATCCGTAAGCGAAACGCTTGTTCGAGAGTTCGAGGCTGGTCTGGTTGAGTTTTCCACCGATGAGGTCTTTGTTGCGCTCCCAGATTTCTCGGATTTCTCGCCAGAGGGTGTTTTTGACTTGGCGTTCGGAAGGCGCGGTCGTGATGACGAGCGCCTCTTCGTGTGCCATGAGCCACCAGATGACGGCGAGCGCGGCGGTGTATGTCTTGCCGGATGCGTTGCAGGATCGGACCGCCACTTGGCGGTTGAGTTTGAGGGCGCGGAGTATCTGACGCTGCTTCTGCCAGGGTTTTTCGTTCAGCCAGTCGATGGCGAACGTTACGGGGTCTTGGAATGGTTTTGTGGATGTGTGTTGTCTGAACCGGGGATTACGGGGATTTATGGATTGGTGGGATTTTTCTTGGGGTGTCTCTTGTTGGGGTCGATTGTGGGTCGATTCGTGTGTAGTCGGATCGGGGGATTGCACTTGGGTTCACCTCACAGCTGCTGCTTCGTCGTCTGTTGCGATAGCACATCAGTGCTATCTAATGGTTATATTAGCACAGATGTCTGAACCGGGGATTACGGGGATTTAGGGATTGGTGGGATTTTGTTGGTGGCGGTGTGTAAGATTTGGGTTAGTGCAACTCATTCGATTGAGGTGCGAGATGGCTATAGAACAGTTCTCGAAATCGGACAAGGAATGGCGGCGCCGGGCGTCGGATTTGGGTTCGGACGACCAGGAGGTTACGTGGCTTGACTTCGTGGTCGATATTTCGGGGTTGTGGGATGGTGATGAGCGGGGTGACGAAGTGACGCTCAAGCCTCATGAGCCCGCGCGACCGATGAGCGCCGAAGAGAACGAAGCTTTTTGGCGGAAGTGCGATGAGATCGCCGGGCCGGGGCGGGAGCTTGATTGGGAAGAGCATTTGAAAGCGATTAACGAGTCGCGTATGCGTGGGTTGCCAGACGTTTGATCTTTGTAGACACCAACGTCTTCGTATACGCGGTTGGACGGCCGCATCCGAACCAGAACTATTCGAGACTGTTTTTCTGGCAAGCCTTGCAAAGACGCGTTCGGCTCTACACTTCAATCGAGGTGATGCAAGAACTGTTGCATGTGTTTATAGGGGGCGGAAGGATTGACGAGTTCGATGCCGCGCTGGGGATTCTGACCACCTACGGTATTGAGGTCCTGCCATTGGAAATGGGTGATTTGGAACTGGCACGGGAATTGCACGACCGATATCCAAGATTGAGCGCGCGAGATCTGTGCCATTTGGCCGTGAGTAAACGTCGACGAATCGCGGACTTGATGACGTTCGATCAATCGTTGCGAGTTGCGTTTTACGGGGAGAAGTGATCGATGCGGTATCCGATTGTGATCCACAAGGATGAGGGGAGTTCATACGGGGTTACGGTGCCCGATCTTCCGGGGTGTTTTTCTGGTGGCGAGAGTTTGGAAGAGGCGTTGGCGGCATCGGAAGAGGCGATATTGAGCCACATCGAGGTTCTGCTGATGGATGGCGAGTCTGTTCCGAAGCTGAAGTCGTTGGAGGAGCATCAGGCGAAGGAGGATCATGCTGACGGCGTTTGGGCGCTTGTGGATGCTGATGTTTCGAGGTTGTGTGAACTGGGATAGTCTGAACCGCTGATTACGCTGATGATTGTGATGGGCTGTGATTGGTGGGATGGGGAGACGCGGTCGGGGTATTTGGTGCGGGGGGCGTTGGGGTATGTGGGAGAGGGGTAGCGAGCATTAATTGCATCTCGCAGTTCGAACCGTGCGTATCCAAACTACGATTGGCATTAATAATTGTTGGTACAATATATAACTATGATTAACCGAGACAATGAATCCATCTATAACGTTTTCGCATATGGCGATGATGAGCACATCACCTCCATGAGTGTCCGCGAACATCGAGTTTCGGGAGCTTACTCCGAATTAACGGATTTCCTGCGGAGCAACGTGGAATCCGACATCAAGGTCGCCAAAAACATCGAGATTGATGCACCCATTCAGCGATCTGTTTTCGAATTCGCGTGGCGTTTGGGATCAACACAGCATGCCGCGCCGACATTGGTAGCCGTCGTTGGTGATTCCATATGTTGCGTTACACATGTCATCAATGGAGTTCTGCGCGCGGATCAAGTAGTACATGCACCGCCTCACGACGCTATGCCTGACTACTTAAATATGTATTGGAAACCTCAAGGATTTGATTTCACCGAGTTAATCGAAGATGACTACTATTCAGCGATCAAAATCCTTTGGAATAATAAAAAATACATTTCATCGCTGAAATTGACATGTTCATTTGTCGATACACTGGGCTACATCGAATTCGGTGACAGTGGAAACGTATTTGTTAAATGGCTTGATACATATTGCGACTTCACGACCATGGATGCAACGACTGAAGAGTTCTGGGAACTAAGAAATTCTTTGTTGCATATGAGTAATCTCGATTCGCGTCAAGTCCAGAAGGGCCGAGTAAAGCGGTTGATTCCTGTACTTCATCCTGCAGCTCAGAATTTCCCTATTAGTTCGACGGCCGATCATGGTTTCTTTCATATGGCAAGATTTTTGGCCGACGTTTTCCCTAAGGGGATTGTGCGGTGGGTTGGCTCATATTCCGGGAATAGTGATAAGCTGCTAACGTTCATCAAGAGGTACGACTTGGTAGTTTCCGAAGCTCGGATGATGCGCGCCGAGGTTGACGAAGAAGAGTGAGTTGATGAGGTGTCTGATGATGACGTTGGTGTCAAGGAATTTCATGGTTTGCCAAGTTTCTGGGCGGTCTGTTCAGCCTTTTCGTCTTTGGCGTCGCGGATGATGTCGTTTAGGTCCCGGTCATCGGGCGATGGTTTGACTGAGCCGTAGGCGGTTTCCAGGGAGAACTCGGTTCCGGAGATAGGGGCTTGGTTGCGTTGAGTGGTTGTGGTTGTGAATTGGGGCATAGTGATGAGAGTCTATGGTTGCTAATGCATCCCCTGCGTTCGCTGTGCTCCGCGTCCTGTCGTCGGTCTTCTTGGGCTTCGCGAAAGGGACAATCACTCTAGCCCGTAACCCCATCTTGATCTCCCCCTATTAGGGGGAGGGAAAGAGTCGAGGGAGAGCGGATTTACGCGTCTTGGACCTGCAAGACGGCGGTGATGCCTATGGGGATGTTTACGATGATGTGGAGGGTGGTTGAGGGTGAGCTTGCTTCGCCTGTGGTGGTGTCGATCCTTCGGGTAGTGGTTTCGATGACCTCTTCGCTGACGGATTGTGATGCGCTGGGGTCTGTGATTTCGACCGAACACAATTCGCCAGCTGGTACGACGACCGCGTTTTCGTAGTGATCTCCGAAGTAATCGGCGTGTTTGATACGGATCGTCGTGTCTTTAGAAACGGGAGAGCGGGTTGAAATCTCTCGTCTGAGATGTGGGTTGATCTGCCAGTCGGAGTGTTGGCATTCGTGCCATATCGTGTGTAGAGACAAATCCTCCGGGTGCTGTTCGGTTGTAGCAACGTCGATCCAATTTTTCATCTGAAAACCTCTCATTCACCACTCTGTCGAGACTATCGCTCTGGGACGCCGTTCGTGATTCACGGCGTCGTCTTCAGCAAGTGGCGGTGATGAGATTCTAACTTGGGCGTATGCGGGGCATTTTCGGCGATGGGGTGGCACCCTTTGCCCGCTCCTGAAGGAAAGGGATTATGGTGTCTGAACCGCTGATTACGCTGATTTTTGTGATGGGCTGTGATTTTGTTGGTGGGGATGTTTGCAGGTGGGCGTCGCCTGCGTTCGCCTCCCCCTAGCCCCCTCCTGAAGGAGGGGGATTATTCAGGAGCTTGGACGGTGGCGATGTAGCCGTCTTCGGTTTGGGTTGGGTTGTAGGTGATTTGGGGGGCGCCGCCGGCTTCGGCTACGTCGGATTGAACGGGTTGGAGGGAGTCGAGGAGGTCTTGAGGGGCGGACATCTCCAGTTTGGCTAGGGGTTTTCCTAGTCCGATTTGTGCTTCGTGTTTTGCTTTTCGGACGGCGGCTATGGCTCGGCAGGCAGTTTGGAAGGAGGTGGGAGATTTGGGTTTGGGTACGGGTGGGAGTTGGTAGCGTGGGGGGATGGTGCCTACGCGCCCCCTTTGTCCTTCGGACATTTCCCCCGCTCGCGGGGGAAACCCGGCCTCGCCCCGTTCACCCTCACCCTGGCCTTCTCCCATCAAGGGAGAGGGGAGCCCGGCTTCCCCACTCCTCTGGATTCCCGCCTGCGCGGGAATGACGGAAGAGTCCGCAGGAATGACGGTAGTTGGCCACGGGGTTTGGTGGATGGATTTGTAGCCGGTTTCTTGGGCGTAGGTCCAGGACCAGATTTCGTCGGTGATTGCGGGGACGAAGGGGGCGAATAGGCGGAGGAGGGTGTTTAGGGCTAGGCGTAGAGTGGCTACTGCTGAAGCTCTGCCCTGTTCGTCGGTTTCGCTGCGGGCGCGGCGTTTTACTAGTTCGATGTAGTTGTCGGCGAAGGAGTCCCAGAAGAAGGTTTCGGTGATCTGTAGGGCGTGTGCGAACTCGAAGTTTTCGAAGGCGTTGGTGGCGCGCTGGACGGTGTCTCGGAGGTCATTGATGAAGGCGCGGTCAAGTTCGGTGGTGATTTCGCCGTGTTCGGCTTCTTGCATGAGGACGAATTTTCCGGCGTTGTAGAGCTTGGTGACGAGTTTGCCGCCGATGGTGAAGACGGTTTCGTCGAAGGCCATGTCCATACCGGGTCGTCCGTTGGATGCCCAGTATCGGACGGCGTCGGCGCCGTATTGGTTGACGAGGGGCATGGGGGTGACGGGGGCACCGCGGGACTTGGACATCTTCTTGCGGTCGGGGTCGACGATGAAGCCGGAGATCATGGCTTTGTGCCAGGGGACGTCGTCGTTGTGGAGTGCGGACTTGACGATGGTGTAGAAGGCCCAGGTGCGGATGATGTCGTGGGCTTGCGGGCGCAGGTCGGCTGGGTAGAGGTTGGACATGCGGTCGCCATCTTCACCCCAGCGGGCGAGGATCTGGGGAGTCATGGATGAGGTGAACCAGGTGTCGAAGACGTCTTGCTCGCCGACGAAGCCGTTGGGTTGGTTTCGCTGGGACTCATCGTAGCCGGGCGCGGGCGTGAGCGTGGGATCGACGGGGAGCATGTCGTCGGTGGCGACGATGTATTGGTCGTACTGGATGTTTCCTTCGTCGTCGATGGGGTACCAGACGGGTATGGCGACGCCGAAGTAGCGTTGTCGGGAGATGGCCCAGTCGTGGCCGAGGCCGTCGGTCCAGTCGGCGTATCGCTTCTGCATGAATTCGGGAAGCCATTGGACTTTGGCGCCGACTTCTTGGAGGTAGGGTTTCTTGTCCAAGAGGCGGACGAACCACTGTCGGGATGGGATGTATTCGATGGGTGTGCTGCCCTTCTCGTAGTAGCGGACGACGTGTTCGATGGGGCGTGGCGGAGATCGGAGAGGGTTGCGCGTTTCGACTTCGTCTTCGGGACCCTGCATTGTTTTTGCGGCTGTGCCGGGGCAGCTCAGTTGCTCGACGATCTTGGTTCGGACGTCGTCGAGGGGCATTCCGAGTAGTTGGTCGTAGAAGAATTGGGCGCGATGCGGGTCTAAGGAGCCCCAGTCGGGTTCGTCAGAGCCGTAGGGGACGAAGGTTCGTGGTGCGGCTTCGCCGTTGCGGGCGACCATGGGTCGGAGTTCGAGGTCGTGGGTTCGCCACCATTCGACGTCGGCGTCGTCTCCGAAGGTGCAGAGCATGAGGATGCCGGTGCCCTTTTCAGGGTCGGCTTTTTCGCTGGGGAATATGGGGACTTTGGCGAAGAAGCCGGGGGTGATGGCGTGCTTGCCGAAGAGGGGTTTGAAGCGTTCATCGTCGGGGTGTGCAGTTACCGCGACGCAGGCGGGTATCATCTCGGGGCGCGTGGTTGAGATGACGAAGGATTCGGGTACGCCCTCCTCGCCTTCGATGAGGGATTCGTAGACGCCGAATTCGATGTCGTGGTATGCGCCGAGTGTTGGTCGGTCTTCGACTTCGGCTTGTGCGACGGCGGTCTGGAAGTCGACGTCCCACATGGTTGGTAGTTCGGCGGTGTATACGTGTCCGCGCTCGTCGAGGTCGAGGAATGAGCGCTGTGCGATGGCGCGGCAGCGGTCGTCGATGGTGGCGTATTCTTCGGTCCAGTCGATGGAGAAGCCGAGGCGGTTGAATAGCTCTTTGTATGTCTTTTCGTCTTCGGCGGTGACGATGTGGCAGAGTTCGATGAAGTTTTCCCGGGAGACGATTAGCTGCTCGTCTTTGTCGATTCCAAGTTCTTTGCGGCGTTTTCGGACGTTGAGGTCAGGGATGTAGGGGACGTTTGGTTCGGCTCGGACGCCGAAGTAGTTCTGGACGCGACGCTCGGTGGGCAGGCCGTTGTCGTCCCAGCCCATGGGGTAGACGACGTTCCATCCGGTCATGCGGCGGTATCGGGCGATGACGTCTTGGTGGGTGTACGAGAATACGTGTCCGGGGTGAAGCGATCCGCTGGCGGTTGGTGGGGGCGAGTCGATGACGAAGCTCTGTTCGCGCGACGCGGATTTGTCGTGCTTGGAGATTTCGAGGCTGTCCCACTGGGTTCGCCAGTATGCTTCGCGCTCTTTGACGTCGAAGCGGCGAGGGAGGTCGCGGGGGTTGATGGAGATGACTTTGTTGTTGGTTGTCACTGGGTTGTGCCTCTTGTCTGAACCGGGGATTACGCTGATGTTTTTGATGGGCTTTGATTTGGTGTTGGTTATTGGACGGATACAAAAAAGCCCGTCCTATCAAAGGACGGGGCTTGGGTGTGCCTCGCGGTACCACCTTTGTTGCCACCGCTTTTGTGTGCGGTGCCTCTCGATGACGCTTGGTAACGGGCGTTTTCCGACTGCGCTTAGTTGCCGTTGTGTTTGTGTTGGTTTAGGCGCAGTAGCTCTGGGGCGACTTCTCGGGTTGACGCTTCCGACGTTTCAGCGGTTGTCGGCTCTCTAGTTGAGCGTCAGGGGTCCGGTACTACTCCCCTTCGGGGCGTTTTGTTGGGTTGTTCTGGGGGTTGATTCTAAATCAGGAATGGGGTTTTATTCGAAGTTGATTTTGAAGTAGGTGAAGACGGCATCGAATTTGTCGTCGATCCGTTGGAATCCCTCATCGACCTTATTCTCGAGACGCTGAGTGCGTTGATCGAGGAGTTGCACTCCTTGCTCTACTCGCTCCACGCGTTGCTCGACTCCACCTAGTCGATTTTCGATGCGCTGTTGTCCCTCGTCTAGGCGTTGGAATTTGTTGTCTAGGTCATGGAGATGTGCAACGATCCCCCTGCGTGTGGGCATGTCCATCTCTAACGCCTCTACTCTACGTTCAAGATCTTTGATTGTGGCCATGCTTTGACTCTCTGCTGGGTTCGCTCTTTATCGATTGCTCGCGTGGCATTGACAACCTCATGCACTAATAAGATACCACAATTGTTGTATGGTAGCAACAGTCTGAGGGACTGATCGGTTTATCCGGAAAGGGAGTCGGGGTCTGCTATTGCGAGGTTGGTTGAGGCTTGGACGTAGGTGGTTACGGTTTGGGAGTCGGTGGGGTTGGTTAGGTTGTGGATTTTGATGTGGCGGAGTTTTTTGCCGGTGCCTTCGAGGAGGTTTTGAGGGTCGGACATTGTTGCGCCGTTGAAGAATCCTAATCGGACGTAGTTGTTGTGTGGCTGTATCCAAGTGATGGTTCGTCGCGAGATTTCTGGTAGCCAGTAGCAGGGGGAGCCCCATTTGATGCCTTCGGTGAAGTTGTGCCCGGAGGCGATGATGGCATTTCGGATGTCGGTGAGGAGTTGGTGGGAATCGGGAGGTTGGTCGGAGAGCCAGTCGTCGAATATTGATTGGTTGAGGGTCATGTCTGAACCGGGGATTACGGGGATTTAAGGATGAGTGGGATTTTTAGGTGATGTTGGTGATGGGCACCCCCTGCGAGCTCGCTTCGCTTGCTCGCGCCCCCCTCGCTGCGCGAAGGGGAGGGATGGCGTGTTGAGATTCTTCACTTCGCTGCGCTACGTTCAGAATGACATGGGATGCGGTGCGCTATGTTCGGGATGGGTGCCCCCCTTTGTCCTTCGGACATTTCCCCTGTTAACGGGTGAAACCCGACCACGCTACCCTGGGCATACCCCGCTCACTTCACTTCGTTCGCGCCCCTTCGCTTTGCGAAAGGGGCGGTTGGTTTTTACTAGTCCGAATTCTAGGAGGGTGTTGCCGTCTTGGTCTTTTAGCATGCGGGTTCGGCGTTCGTGGGCGGTGTCCATTCGGGACATCATGTCTAGGCCGCGTTGGGTTTCGGCGGCTACTTGGGGTGCCAGGGTGTATTCGATGCGGCGTTTGAAGAGCCAGTAGGTGAACTCTTCGTCGAGTGCGATGGTGCGGGTTTCGTCGGGTGATTCGGCGATGAGATCGGAGAGTCGGTCGGCGTTTTCAGTGGTGAAGAGTTTCCACAGGTCTTGCTCGGTTTCCTCGTAGAGTCCGAGGTAGGCCTTGTCGGAGGCGTCGTCGGAAGGAGGGAGACCGGCGGAATAGCGCCGTTTATGGTTGCGGGCTTGGATAGCGGCGATGAGGCACTGCTCGATGTGAACGCCGTAGAAGTGGTTTAGGTGTGCTCTCCAGCCGTCGACGCCTAGGATTCGTCGGAATTCGTCTTCGGGGATTCCGCCGAATACGCCGGAGGATTCGATCCATTCGAAGACCTTTTCAGCCGGGAGGGTGGTGGATTCTTCTTCGGCGAGTTGGGTTGCGATGCGCTCGGCGAGTCGTTTCCAGTTGAAGGCTTCGCCGCCGATGAAGTAGTGGAATGTTTCGTCGTAGACGCGCTCGTTTTCGATGGGCCAGGCGGCGACGGTTTCGAGGAAGGCGGTTTGCCAGTTGTCAGCGTGGTCTTCGATGTTTTTCTGGAGATCGATGACCAGCTGTTGTCGATTCGTTTCGATATCGACTTTGCCGTTGGTTTCGCTTTGCAACGTGACGCTCATGCGATGATTACCTTGCGGCTTTAGAGCGTTGCTTCTTTTTGTTGCGACGTTCGATGGCTCGACGTTCTCGGCGGGATAGGCGGCGACCGTCGGCGGCGTGGGTAGGGGCGTCAACGGTTGCGATGGTGGTGTTGCTGCCAGTGCCTTGGCGTGGTTGGTTGGCGGAGGACATTATGGTTTGCTGTCCGGCTTGGGCGAGTGCGATGCGTTGCGCGGCGGCTAGAGCGTCGGATTTGAGCGGGGTGGATCGGCTGGATGCGAGTTGGGAGGTTGGTTGCGGGATGTTGGGAGCGAGGTGGAAGATGGTGCGGGCGACTTCGTTGCGTATCTCTTCGTTCATCTCGTTGAACATCTGATACGACATGGTGCGGTATTGGACGAGGGGGTCTCGTTGTCCGATGGCTTGGAGGCCGATGGACTGGCGCATGTTTTCCATGCGGGTGAGGTGCCCTACCCAGTGGCGATCGAGTACTCGTAGCAGTACGCTGTGTTCGATCATCTGGAGGTTTTCGTCGCCGAAGAGGAGTTCTCGTTGGGAGTAGACGGTGTCTACGTAGTCGTGGAGTTCTTTTTCGATTTCGGGCTGGGATTTTCCGATGAGGTCGTCTTCGGATGCGAGGACTTCGAGGATGGGGAAGTAGCGGCGGATTTCGCGTTGGAATCCTTGGGTGTCCCAGATTGTTGCGTCGCCTTCAAGGAAGGTTTCGACGGCTCGTGTCAGCGCGCTTTTGATGTAGTCGGCGATCTCTTCGCGGAAGTCGCCGCCGTCAACGATGCGGTCGCGGAGTTTGTATATAACGTCGCGTTGGGTGTTGGCTACGTCGTCATAGTCGACGAGTTGCTTGCGGATTTCGAAGTTGATACCTTCGACTTTTTGCTGTGCGTTTTCGACGGACTTGACGAGTACGGAGTTCTCCACGGGGACATCCTCGTCCCACTTGAACATTTCGAGGGTGCCTTTGATGCGGTCGCCGCCGAAGCGTCGAACGAGTTCGTCTTCGACGGATAGGAAGAATTGGGTTTCTCCGGGGTCGCCTTGTCGTGCGCAACGACCTCTTAGTTGGTTGTCGATGCGTCGGGATTCGTGGCGTTCGGTACCGAGGACGAAGAGACCGCCTTTGTCGACAACGCCGTCGTGCTGCTGTTGCCAGACCTGCATGGGGTCAGTGGGTTCGTGGCCGTTATCTGACTGTTGGCCATTGCGCTTGGAGTCCTTCTTTTTTGCGGTGTCGGTCGTTACGCTTTCGGGGTTTCCGCCGAGGATGATGTCGGTACCGCGACCGGCCATGTTGGTGGCGACGGTTACGCCGCCGGGGATACCGGCTTCGGCGATGACGTGGGACTCGGATTCGTGTTCTTTGGCGTTAAGTACGCGGTGGTTGATGTTGCGTTTCTTGAGAAGATTGGCGATGATCTGAGATTTCTCGATGGTAGTGGTGCCGACTAGGACGGGTCTGCCCTGCTTAGTTAAGTCTTCGATCTTGGCGGCGGCAGCCTTCCACTTAGCATCCTCGGTCATGTAGATGAAGTCTTGGTGGTCGATGCGCTTGTCTTCTTGGTTGGTTGGGATTTCTAGGACGTCGAGGCCGTAGATTTTGGAGAATTCCTCGGCTTCGGTGACGGCGGTACCGGTCATTCCGCTGAGCTTTTTGTACATGCGGAAGTAGTTTTGGAGCGTGATGGTTGCGTAGGTGGCGGATTCGGCGCGGACTTGGACGCGTTCTTTCGCTTCTAGCGCTTGGTGCAGGCCGTCGGAGAAGCGTCGGCCTTCCATGAGGCGTCCGGTGAATTCATCGACGAGGATGATCTCGCCGTCGCGGACGACGTATTCGCGGTCTCGTGCGTAGACATGTTCGGCTCGGATGGCGTTCTCGACGAGGTGTGGGAGTTCGTGATCTTCGCCGGATTCGCTGTAGAGGGTTTGGACTCCGAGCATTCGTTCGGCTTTTTCGCTACCGACCTCGGTTAGCGAGATGTTGCGGCGTTTTAGGTCTACTTCGAAGTCGATTTCGGGTTTGAGTCGGGTAGCGATGGATGCGAAGCGGGAGTAGTTACGGTCGGTTTCGATGCCGGGTCCGCTGATGAGGAGCGGGGTTCGGGCTTCGTCGATGAGGATGTTGTCGACCTCGTCGACGATGCCGTAGAAGAGTCCGTTTTGGGCGCGGTCTCCGGGGCTGCCGACCATGTGGTCGCGCAGGTAGTCGAAGCCGAGTTCGTTGTTGGTGGCGTAGAGGATGTCGCAGGCGTAGGCGTCGACTTTGCTGGATGGTCGCAGGTGGGTTCCGACGACGGTTGCGAACTTTGCGGAGGCGTCTTCGCGTTCTGCGGTTTGGCCTTCTTCCTGGTAGTTCTCGTCGAATACGAAGGACTGGCTGTTCTGTTGCAGACAGCCTACGGAGAGGCCCATGAATTGGTAGACGGGGCCCATCCACTCGGCGTCGCGCTTTGCGAGGTAATCGTTGACGGTTACGACGTGGACGGGGTCTCCGGTGAGAGCGTTGAGGTATGCGGCGAGGGTTGCGACGAGGGTCTTGCCTTCGCCGGTGCGCATCTCAGCGATCTTGCCTTCGTGTAGGACGATTCCTCCGATCATCTGGACGTCGAAGTGCCTCATGCCGAGGACGCGTGTGGATGCTTCTCGGACGGCTGCGAAGGCTTCAGGGAGAATGTCGTCGATCGATTCGCCGCTGTTTAGACGGGATTTGAACTCGTAGGTGAGCGCGGCGAGGTCGTCGTCCATTAGACCGCGCATCTCATCTTCGTGTGCGTTGATGTCGTCGACGATCGGTTGCAGCTGTTTGAGCTGCTTCTCGTTCGGATCGCCTACTAATTTTCCTAGTAGTTTTCCGATCATTGCTCGGCTCTTGGAATATGTTGAGCGTGAGCGGTCGAGCTCGCACTCAGTTAGCTTAGTCGGGGAAAAGGGCGCCTACGGAGCGGCCGTGGTGGATTCGGGTGATGGCTTCGCCGATTAGGGGTGCGATGGAGAGGACGCGGATTTTTTCGTGGTGTTTGTGTTTTGGTAGCGGGACGGTGTCAGTGATGACGATTTCGGAGATTTCGGGCATTTCTGCGAGGTTGGTGGCGGCTTCTCCGGGGAATACTCCGTGTGCGGCGGCTACGAACACGTCGCGGGCGCCGTTTTCTCTGAGGCCCTGTGCGGCGGCGGCCATGGTGCCGCCGGTGGCGATTTCGTCGTCGATTAGGATGGCGTTGCGGCCGTCTACTTCACCGATGACGTTGTGAGTTTCGACGCTGTCGTTGTTGCCGGTGCGTCGTTTCTCGACGATTGCGAGAGGTGCTTCCATGAAGTGTGCAAAGTCTCGGGCGCGCTTGACACTACCGATATCAGGAGATACGACGACGGGAGCTTCGAGTTCTTTCTCTTTGAAGAACTTCGAGAGCATGGGCATGGCGGTGAGTTCGTCGACGGGTACTTTGAAGAATCCTTGCACCTGACCGGCATGGAGGTCGACGGTAAGGAATCGGTCGGCGCCGGCGGTTTCGAGGAGGTCGGCGATGAGACGTCCGGTGATGGGTACGCGCGGTTGGTCTTTTTTGTCGGTTCGTGCGTAGCTGTAGTAAGGAACTACGGCGGTGATTCGGCCCGCGGATGCGCGGTGTGCGGCGTCGATCATGATCAGCATCTCCATGATGTGATCGTTGACCGGTTCGGCGGTGGGTTGAACGATGAAGACGTCGCGGGCGCGTACGTTTTCGAGGATTTTTACGAAGGTGTTGTCGTTGGAGAACTTGAAGACGTCGGCGTTGCCGATATCGATGCCGAGGTAGTTGCAGATTTTCTGGGACAAGCCTTCGTGGGCCGTCCCGGACAAGACTACTGGGCCTCCGTTAATGGGGTACATCGATGGGTGATCGCAACCGGGTGATGTCAGTTGAATTGGGTGACGAACTTCGATTCTAGCACTGCGCGGTTGTCTGAACCGGGGATTGCGGGGATTTAGGGATTGGTTGGATTTGGTGTTGTTTCGTATAACCCTCACCCTAGCCCTCTCCCATCGAGGGAGAGGGGATAACGGGCATACCCCGCTCACTTGCTTCGCTCGTGCGCGCCCCTTTCGTTAGACGAAAGGGGCAGACCTCGTTTTGTGGCTCCTCCAATCTACGTAGGAGGGATCAGAGTTGTGCGTAGGCGGCTTTGTTGAAGCCGACGATGGGATCGGAGCCGGGGGATATGACTATGGGGCGACGGATTAGGCGTGGTTCGGCGAGCATGGCGTCGATGAGTTCGTCATCTGTAATTGCGTCGCGGCGGTCGCGGTATGGTTTTGCGCTGGGGCTGCGCCATGAGAAGAGGTTTTCGATGCCGATTGCGTCGATTAGATCGCTCAGTTCGTCGCGGGATAGAGGGTTTGCGAAGAAGTCGCGTTCTTGGACTTGGATGCCTAGTTGGTCGAGAGATTTTTGGGCGTTACGGCAGGTTGAGCAGCTTCGCCAGGTGTAGTAGTGTGGTTGAGTTGTCATGGTCTGAACCGGGGATTACGGGGATTGATGGGATTTAATGGTAGTTGTCTGAACCGCAGATTTATGGGATTGAGGGATGGGCTGGGATTTCGTTGTTAGTTGTTTGCGGGATTGGCTTGCGGTTTGGGCAGGAGGGCTGGGACATTTCTACCGCTGAAGAACGCGCCCCCTTTGTCCTGCGGACATTTCCCCCGTGAACGGGGGAAACCCGGTGCTGGTGGGTTGGGATATTCTAGGCGGATATCTTCTGTTGACTCGACATTGACTCGATGACCTCTTCCAGGGTTGCGCTTGAACGTGTTGTGACTTTTGGTCGCAACGCTAATCCTGTGGCACGGTTTCGGCGCGGTTCTGGGAGTCTGTTCAATATCAGTGTTTACACGTTTGGGATGTCGGGTGTTTGGACGGGCTATGGGAGCATTTTGTTGCAGTTCAAGGCGACGGAGATAGCGGCTGGAGATGGGGTGAGTATGGTCGGTTGGACGCTGGATAAGACGGCTCTGGCGGCGTTCATCTCGTTGATCGGGTTGGGTATAGCGGCAGTTGTACAGCCGCTGGTGGGGGTGCTGAGCGACCGCAAGGTTGGGATGGTGTCGTTGCGGCGTTATCCGTTCATCATCTTGGGGATGTTGGGGCTGGCGGTTTCGACGCTGATGTTCGGTTTTGTGAACAGTTTTTTGGCGTTGCTGCTGGTGACTGTGGCGATGCAGGTTACGGGTAACACGGCGCAGGGACCGGCGAATGCGTTGATCATCGATCATGTGGATGATCGGGAGCGTGGTCGGGCTTCGGGGTATCTGAATCT
The DNA here is from genome assembly GCA_965220515.1 of Dehalococcoidia bacterium. Classification (GTDB taxonomy): domain Bacteria; phylum Chloroflexota; class Dehalococcoidia; order Lucifugimonadales; family Lucifugimonadaceae; genus Bin127. Next base: position 2,480,258 of record OZ244831.1, on the reverse strand, counting down.
GATGCGGTTGATTGGATCGGGGTTAGTGGCAATGATCGTGGTGTTTCTGATGTCGAACTACGATGTTGAGGATGCTCCGCAGTGGCTGTGGTACTCGGTGATCGTGATGGTTGCGGTGTTGCTTGCGACGACGTTTTACACGCTCTTGGCGTTGCGGGTGCCGCGTGGTCGGAGTGGAACTAACTCCGTTCCCGATTCCCCTGCCCCTCTGGATTCACGCCTTCGCGGGAATGACGGGTTGCAGCGGGATGACGGGTTGCGGTGGGATGACGAAGAACTACGCGGGATGGATGGTGGGATTGCGGAAGAGTGGGATCGTGTACGGTACTACTTTTTCCTGTTGGGGATGGCGATTTTGATTGCGGCGATGTCAGCGACGCAGACGAACGCGGTGTTTTTCGTGCAGGACGTTATCGGCTTGGAGAATCCGGCGCGAGGTGGGAACTACATTCTTTTGGCGCTGGTGGGTTCGGCGGGTGTAGTGGTCTACCCTGCCGGTAAGCTTTCGGATCACATCGGACGTGGAGTGTTGCTGTTGATGTCGGGGATAATGGGTGCTGTCGGAGTGGTTTCGCTGTTGCTGCTGGACGCCGACTCGCTGTTGGAGGTTATACCTGGGGTTATCGGTATCGGGATATCGGTAGGGATCTATCTATCGGTAGCCTGGGCGGTTGCGAACGATCTTGTGAGACGGTCGAGGGCGGCCGGGGATTTGGGTTTGACGAGCATCTCAGGGTTGATTGGAGCGATAGCGGGTAGGTCTAGCGGGTTCTTTATCGGGGGATTGAACGAGCGTGGTTTGGATTGGGGCATCGATTACTTGGGATATGGGGTTTTGCTGGGATCGGCGGGTTTGGCTTTTCTGGTGTCGGGAGTGGTGTTTTGGTTGGTTGTGAGGAACGATTGACCGCGTGTGTCGCCTAAGTTTCCTGTACCATCAAGAATCATGGCGACGCAAACGGAAAAGAGCGGTCCGGCTACTGATGGCAGATCTGTGGTTTTGGCGAGTCCTCGGGGGTTTTGCGCGGGTGTGGATTTGGCGATTGGGATTGTGGAGTTGGCGGTTAAGCGGTACGGTTCACCGGTCTATGTGAAACATCAGATAGTTCACAATCCGCAGGTTGTGGCGGATGTTGAGGCGATCGGCGCGGTTACGGTTGAACAGGTCGATGAGGTACCGGAAGGCGCGGTGGTGGTGTTTTCGGCGCACGGTTCGCCGCCGTCGGACTACGAAAAGGCGAAGGAACGCAATCTCACGGTGTTGGATGCGACGTGTCCGTTGGTTACGAAGGTGCATCACGAGGCGAAGAAGTACTCGGGTGAGGGTAAGCGCGTGATTTTGGTCGGGCACCGCGGGCATCAAGAGGTTATCGGCACGACTGGGCAGACGGATATGGCGCTGTACGACGAGCGCGAGGACAACGACTTGCCGGAGTGGGAGAATGACGAGGAAGTAGTGGTGCTGACTCAGACGACGTTGTCAGTAGCTGACACTGCAGAGGCGGTGGAGAAGATTCAGTCCAAGTTTGACAACACGCTGATCCGCAACGACATCTGCTACGCAACGACTAATAGGCAGGCTTCAGCTACTGAGTTGGCGGAGCAGTGTGATTTGGTGCTGGTGATTGGGGCAGAGAACAGTTCGAACTGCAACCGATTGCGAGAGGTTGTGACCAAGCGGGGGGTTGAGGCGCACTTGATTAACGGTCCGGATGAACTGGACCCACAGTGGTTAGTTGGCAAGCAACGGATCGGCGTTACGTCTGGTGCTTCGACGCCGGAGAAGATGGTTCGGGCGGTCATCGAAGCGATCGAACATGACGAGTTGGTGAATATCGGTTCGGGCGAGGAAGGTATCAGCTTCAAGCTGCCCTCGAAATTGCGGGCGACTGCTGAAGAGGCTGGTTACACGTACGACGGCTCGATGCTGGAGTGACGTCTGGATTGTCGCGCGTTGCAGTAGCCGTGGTTTCGGGGATGGTGGCGACGACACTGATCGCGGGTTGTGTCAGAGATCGCAGCACTCCGACGCCGATGTTGATTGCGACCTCGCCGTCCTCTCCGACCATCGTCCTACCATCTCCAACCCCAGTTGCTACGGCGACGGCGACAGTAACTCCGATGCCTACATTGCAGCCAACTGCGACTGAGGTTCCCACGTCGACGCCGATGGCGGTAGTGGTTTCAACGCTTGCTCCGACGATGACTCCGAGTGCGACGTTAGTGCCAACAGATACACCAGTGGCGTCATCTACTCCAACGGCTACTAGGCGTGTCCCACAGACATCGACTTCAACCCCTTCTGCGACGCCTACTCCATCGCCGACCAAAACGCCTGCACCGACCGATACGCCCACGCCTTCACGGACGCCGAATCCGTTGGATGGTGTCCGGTTTGTGGATAACGAGGATTGTGGGGACGGTATAAGCCGCGAGTTGTTGCCGACGATGGAGTTGGTGATCGAGCATGGGGATGCATCGCACTTGGTGGTTGTGGAGGTCGCGGATGAAGGGCATGAACGGCGGCAGGGACTGATGTGCCGTGCAACGGTTCCGAATGGCAGCGGGATGTTGTTTGTGTTTGAATCTGCGCGGACTTTAAATTTCTGGATGTTCAACACTTATGTGCCGTTGGATATCGTTTACTTGGATGATGACAAGCGTGTCCTGCGCGCGGTTCGGATGGAGCCTTGTCCGCGTCCAGAAGCTGCGGATGACAGTTCTTGGCGCAGCGCGTGTTCAACGGCATCTATTCCGTATGGATCGGGAGGCGAGGGGTTGTATGCGCTTGAATTGCCGGCTGGTTGGCTGGCGAGCATCGGATTGGATCTCGAGAATCTCGAAGGAGTCTTGTTTAGTTGGTGAATGGGTATTCATCTAACGGTCTGCCGGAACGAGGATCGAAGGGGCGCGCCCTGCTGGTGGTGACCGATGGGTTGGGATTCGATCCTGATACGATCATGCGGCTTTCGAGTCGGGTGATAGATGAGCTGAGTCCTCGCACTCGCCGGTCGCTTTTAGATTTGGCGCTTGAAGCGTCGCCGGGAAGCTACGAGATGTTGGCTATCACGCGTCTGGCGGTGCTGCCCATCACCGCGGAGGGTCTGAATCCCGGCCTGACTTGGGAGAAGGCCGATGAAACTCTGAGACGAGTCCGGTTAGTCAGAGACGGATTGCGGGAACGTCGGCAGTTGGCAGAGATCGGTTCGATCCGAAGGCGGATCGCGTTGGAGAAACGATACATTCCGTGGTTTGCGGAGGATCCGACATGGTCTGAGATTGTGAATCTGAATCTGACGGTTCCGACACAGGCTTCGGGTGTCTGGGTTGGATATGAGGATGTTGATCCGCCGGTTCAGGGGAACTCGGAGACGGGGCATCAGCAGATCGGGAATCTGGCATTAGCGCCGCAGATACCGTTGCAGATTACGCAGTCGATAACGGATGGTTCGTTCTTTGAGAACCGCATGATGCTGGAGGCGATTGAAGGCGCGGTGGCTGAGGGAAAGAATGTCAACTTTTCTTTCCTGCTTTCGGGGATTCGAGGATCGGATGGTCGGGTTCATTCGGCGTGGAATCATCTTGAGGCGTTTTGTGAGTTGGTGTTTGAGCGTCTCGGTGTCTCGCCAGATCGGGTGAGGATGCAGGCGATATTGGATGGGCGGGACGCACCGGCGCGAGGTTCGATGGAGATTGATGGAGTGGAAGGGGGTTATCTGGGAGAGTTGGAGCGGCTGTTGAAGCGATACGATGCGATTGAGTCTTTGGCGTGGGTGATTGGTCGGTCGTTGTCGATGGACAGGGACTATCGGGAGGAGAATGCTCGGTGCGACTACTTGTTGATGACTGAGGGTGAAGGTGAGGTCGTCACGAGCATTGATGACGTGAGAGCGATCGTGTCGTCGACGCATGAAGGCGGGTCGACGGATGCTGATGTGCCGGCGATTGCGCTTGACTATGGAAACGGCGCGGCAAAAATTGTGCCGGGTGATGCGTTCATCAATCTGAACTTCAGGTCGGACCGGCAGCGTTCGAAGACGGCGTCGCTGTGTGGGGCGCGTGAGTATCTGGATCGGGAAGCTAAGTCTCGCGGACGGGATTGGGGATTCGAATGGTTGCGGGACGACCTAAATCTGCGGATGTGCGCGATGGCGGAGTATGATGCGGAGTTCGAGGCGCGGTACGGGGTGAAGGTTGCGTTTCCGATCACTCCGCATCAGTTGAATCTGTTCAGTCATTGGGATCGCTTGACGGACGATGATGATCTCTATCTGCTGGTTGCGGAGAGCGTGAAGGCGTCGCACATGGGTTATTTCGTGCGTGGTCGGCGCGAGGCTGAGCAGGGTTCGAAGCGCGAGGATCGCTGGGTTGTGCCGTCGGATGGTGCGAATGAGGGTGTTCATTCGGACTCGGATTTCTACGTGAGGCCGGTGATGAAGATGCGTGAGATCGCGCAGTTGGTGTCTGAGGCGATGGGAACTGGAGAGTATCGGTTGATCGCGTGCAATTTGGCTGCTCCGGACATGGTCGGGCATCTACTGCCGACGCGTTTCGATGCGGCGGCGGAGGCGTATCGGGCGACTGCGGCGACGCTGGCGGAGTTGAGCGGTGTGGCGCGGGCGAACGGGTATTCGATGGTGGTGACGTCGGATCACGGGAATATCGAGAACGATGCGCCGACGCATACCGTCAATCCGGTGTTAACGACGGTGTTGCCGGCTGCGGGTAGTGTAGAGCCGCGGGATTTGGAGGGGGCGTACTCGGCGAATCTGTTCGATATTTCGCATACTTTGGCGCGGTTGGTCGGAATCGATGCGCGGGAGATTGCGGAGATTGTGGGGGTGTTTCGAGGGGGATTGGGGGAGGAGTTTGTGGGGAAGTCGATTATCTGAACCGCTGATCCCGGTTCAAGCCCGGGACATGTTTTTGTGATTTGAATGATGGGCTGTGATGCCCTACCCCACTCCGGCATACCCCGCTCACTTCACTTCGCTTGTTCGCGCCCCTTTCGCTTTGCGAAAGGGGCGTTGTTCCTACCAAGCGGTTTCGCCGCCGTCTATTACTAGTTCGGTGCCGGTTACCCAGGCGGATTCGTCGGAGGCTAGGTATAGGCAGCCGTAGGCGATGTCGTCGGGGAGGCCTAGGCGGCCCATGGGGGTCATGCTTTCGCGGTAGTCTCGGATCTCCTTGACGCCGTGGATGTCGGTGGTCATGGGGGTGTCGGTGAAGCCGGGGCATACGGCGTTGACGCGGATGTTGTCGGGGCCGTACTGGACGGCGGCGGCTTTGGAGAAGACTAGGGCGGCGCCTTTGGATGCGTGGTAGGGTGCACCGGCTTTGGATCCGACGATGCCGAAGATGGAGGAGACGTTGATGACGGATCCTCCGCCGACTTTTTTCATGGCTTTGATGCCGGCGCGGGTGCCGAGCATGATGGCGGTGGAGTTTACGGCGAAGACGTCGTTCCAGTCGTCGAGGACGACATCTTCAACGATGGTGCGGCCTTTGGGTCCTGACATTCCGGCGTTGTTTACTACGATGTCGAGGCGTCCCCATTTGGATTCGGCTATTTCGACGGCCTCTTCCCATGCGGCTTCTTGGGTGACGTCGTGGTTGAAGAAGACGGCTTCGGGGGTTAGTTCGGCTTCGAGTGCGCTGCCTTTGGTCGCGTCAATGTCGGAGATGATGACTTTTGCGCCTTCGCGTACGAAGATTCGGGAGCATGCTTCGCCGATGCCTGACGCTCCGCCGGTTACGATTGCTACTTTGCCTTGGAGTCTTGGTGTGGTCATTGAGGAAGGACCTTTTGGATTCATTGGTTTTGGCTAGGAGCGATTGTAAAGGGTGGGGGTGTTGTTTTCTGGACTGGGATTTTTGGGATTGGGATGCTGAGGCATTGACGATATCAAACATATGTATTAGTATCTGTGTTTGAGGAAATGACTACAACGATCTCAAAACTATCTATTGCTGATCTCGACGCCGTCGATGAGTTGATGAAGCGCAACTCCGGCACGGTCGGATTTCTCCCGCTGGAAGCACTGAGAGATCATCTTGCGAAGGGATTCGTGATCGGCGCATTCTCAGAGAGTAATCATCTGATTGCCTATTTGTTGTACTGGGCTAATCAAGATCGTTTCCGTGTTGTTCAACTATGTGTTGCTGAGCTCTTCAGGGGGCAGGGCTTGGCTAGGAAGTTGCTTGACGCATTGAAGGTCTCAGCTACGTCCCAGAAAGTAATTACTCTAAGTTGTCGTAACGATTTCCCGGCACACTACATGTGGTCGAGGTTGGGATTTGTGCCGATCGATGAAAAGCCTGGTCGATCCAAGGAGGGGCTTCCGCTGACTCTTTGGCGTCTCATTTTGGCTCGTGACGACCAACTGGCTCTTTTCAGGGCAAACATGTCGGAATCGACTATTGATGTCGCCGTTGATGCCCAAGTCTTCTTCGACTTTGACGAACCCGAAAGTGAGACGAATCGGCCTTCGAAGGTTCTCATATCGGACTTTTTAGCGGATTCAGTGAATCTTTGGTACACCGATGAATTATTGAGTGAAATCAACCGCAACCGGGATGCTGATGAACGGAACGAAGGGCGGCGTAGAGTACGAGAATTCTGGGAAGTGGAACACGACCCAGGAACAGTTGAGATTCTCGTAGATTCCCTCAAGGTGATTCTTCCGAGCGCGACTGAGAGTCAGCGATCAGATGTCAACCATCTCGCGAAAGTAGCATCTTCTGAGATCGGGTTCTTCGTGACCAGGGATCAGCGTTTATTGAACAAGGCTGATGAGATTGAGGGTCTGGCGGGTGTGCAGGTACTGTCCCCGACAGAATTGATCCTGAGACTGAACGAGTTGTCTGGATCACGGGCGAATGAGCCTAACCGTGTTTCCGGGCTAAACCTTCGATGGCACCGATTGAGTTCGGACGAACTTTCTACATTTCCATTTGACCGTTTCCTCGAACCGAGCGAAAGGTTAGGCAGATTTAAGGAGCGGGTGAATTCATATCTCATCAACGCGAGTTCTCACGAGTTTGAAATCCTCTGGTCTGGGGATGAACCGGTTGCTCTCCGCTGCTTAACGAACAACACCCAAGGCACGCTCACGATAACGCTTGGTAGGGTTGCCGCTTCCAGAGATAGAACGTTGCTCGGTCGATTTCTGGTATCAGATACGATCTGCCGGGCGATCCAACGGGGTATCGAGATAGTTGACTTTGAGGAACCCGCTCTTCCAGCGAGTCTCATACAGGGAATCTCTGGGATGGGATTCACGAAAATCGGCGAAAATTTCCTAAGATTTTGTTTTATTCGTCACATGGGAAAAGACCAAGTATTGTCGTCGATCAAGGCCTTACGCCCAGACGCTTTCTCCAACTATCGCGACATGGACGCGCTCGAACTCGAACGTTCTTGCTCGCCTCTAATTTCAGATCCCCTCCAGAATCACTTTCTAATACCGATCCGTCCCGGATACGCCCTCAACCTTTTTGACAGGCAACAGTCAGCGCACGATCTTTTTGGTGGTGAACCCGCGTTATTGATGCGGTGGAGCAACGTCTATTACCGGCGAGTGACTCATCATTTGGCGTTAACGACGCCAGGGAGAATTCTTTGGGACGTGAGCGGAGATCAAGGGCAAATCGTGGGTTCATCGCATCTCGACAAAGTCGTGATCGACAATCCGAAGGAGTTATTCCGTCGGTTCAGCAGATACGGAACTCTAGAATGGCAAGATCTCTACGAAATGCGTGAAGGCGACATCTCACGCGACCTGATGGTGTTGGAATTCTCACACACCTTTCCCTTCAACAGGTCAGTCCCACTATCCGAGGTGAGGAAAGTGTTTGAAGAATGCGGCATAGGGTGGTCTTTGCAAGGGCCAAGAAGGTTACCATCGACCGCGTACCGCAAACTATTTGAAGCAGGGTACCCGGAGCGACCATGATCACATCGTCTACACCGTTGCTGTTGTCTCTGAAGCCTCATTACGCGGATCTGGTGTTCGGCGGGCAAAAAAAGGTTGAATTAAGGCGGCGTTCCCCTAAACAGATGCGAGGGCGCGATGTGTTCGTCTATTCAACAACTCCTGTACGGATGTTGCGAGGTCGATTCAAGGTCGGGGAAGTATGGGCAGGTACTCCTGAAGAGGTATGGTCTTTGGTTTCCGACAAGGCAGGAGTTGAAAAACCGGATTTCGATGCCTACTATGCCGGTCGGGATGTAGCTTACGCGTTTGAGATTATTGAACCTCTGGAATATGAGAATCCTCTGACGCTTGATGCGCTGAAGCGCAGGTTCCGTAATTTCGTGGTGCCGCAATCTTGGAGGTATGTGAAACCTGACGAGTACCGAACTTTCAGGCGGATGGAACCCAATATAGTAGCCGAAATTGATGACCGTTCACATTCGTTTGAGACGGCCGTGCGTTATGCTCATTGAGTTCATTCGCGTCATCTGACGAAATCCGCTAATTGGAGTGTTGGTTGCTGGGAATGCTCTGAATCCCCATCTCCCCCAGCGCTTCTCCCACTCACTTTCGCCTCCGGATGGACGTTCCGTCCCGCAAGCGGCCCACCTGCGCGGGAATGACGGTAGGATTGCGGGAGTGGTAGGGGCACCCTGCGTTCGCTGCGCATGCACCCCCTTGTATTCCCCCTCAAAGAGGGGAGGGATAGGGGTGCGCTTCGCGCGAAGGGGAGGAGGTTGGTTAGAAGCCTCTCTGGGCGGGTGCGGGTCCGTTGGAGTCGACGGACATGTTTTTGATGGTGTCGGGGTTTGGTTCTAGGCCTAGACCGGGTCGGTCTTCGAATGCTTTCCACTGGCCGTTTTCGGGCCATGGGACTTCGGTGAATAGGATGGGCCAGCTTTTCATTTCGCCGCCGAGGACTTCCACTACTCGCAGGTTGGGTGTGGCCATAGTGCAGTGGAGGTGGAGGAGGGAGTAGGCGTGGGGGGCGATGGGTAGGTTGTAGGAGTCGGCGAGGTGGGTAACCTTCATCCACTCGGTGACGCCGCCTACCCTGCCGATGTCGGGCTGGACGATGTCGGCGCCGCCTTGGGCGATGAGCTCTTTGAAGCCGTATTTGGTGTATTCGTGCTCGCCGGTTGCGACGGGGATGTTGGTGGCTTTGGAGATCTCGGCGAGGCCTTGGATGTCGTCGGCGAGTACGGGTTCTTCGAACCATCCGACGTCGTAGTCCTCGAACTTGCGGGACATGCGGATGGCTTGCTTGGCGTAGTAGCCGTTGTTGGCATCGACCAATATCTCGACGTCGTCGCCCACCGCCTTTCGGACGGCTTCGAGGCGTTCGATGTCGGCGCGCTCGTCGGTGCCGAAGTTCATGCCGACCTTCATCTTGATGCGTGGAAAACCCATGTCGACGTATCCGGTCTGCTCCGCGACCAACTCGTCAACGGTGTAGTTGGTCCATCCGCCGCTGCCGTAGCAGGGGACGGTTTCGTGGGCTTGTCCGAGAAGTTTGTAGAGGGGAACGCCGAGGGCTTTGCCTTTTAGGTCCCAGAGTGCGACGTCGAGTCCGGAGATGGCTTGGAATGCGAAGCCTTTGCGACCGTAGCCGCGCACTCGCCAGAACATCTCGGTCCAGATACGTTCGGTCTCGAAGGGCGTTTTGCCGATGAGGATGTCTTTGAGGTTGTCGTTGATGAGCAACCGGATGGCGGCGGGGGAGTTTAGGTAGCTGAAGCCCTGGGTGCCTTCGTCGGTGTGGATGTGGATGAAGACGGTTGTGCGGCCACGGGTGCCGGGTTTGAGCGGCGGGATGGTAGCGTCTTGGATGGCGTCGGCGTCGGGGTTGTGAATGAGGGTCGTTGTTACGTCGGTGATTTTCATGGAGATCAGCGTTCCTCAAGGTTGGTGTGGTGTTGGATTTTATATGGATGGGTCAGCGCGAGAGATTGGTGAGTGCGGTCAATCGTGGAATTGTAGGATTTGGATATCCATGCTTCGCTGTGCCCCACAGCTTCCGATCCGCACTGGGAGTACAAAGGCCTGCCATCATTGAAAATTCACATCAGCCGTTCTTGGTTGTTCCCCAAAGTCGGCAAACCTTTCGTTCCTTCTCCTGACACGTCGGGGGACCCATATTGCGGTCACGCGAATGTGCCAAACGAAAGAATCGTCAGTGAGGTCGATGAAAGCCGCGCTACCTGCAAAAAATGTATGGGGCTCATCGAATATCACCGCGAGATGTTGAACCACGCGGCCGAACCATCCCTTAGGCATGAACGCGAAGCCAATGCACTCAAGTTTTTGGAACACACTGGATTGGCAAGGGAATTCGAGGATTATTTGCGACGCCACACCTAGACTTCTCCCATTAAGGGAGGAGGACGTTTGTGGTTAGACCTTGCGGTAGCGCCAGACGGCTATTGGGCCGATGATGAGGGTGAAGACTAGGGTCCAGAGGAGGGTGGGCCAGGCGTTGGTTAGGATGGGGCCGCCTTGGGAGAGGGCGCGGCCTAGGTCTACGGCGTAGGTTACTGGGTTGATGGATGTAAAGGGTTGGAGCCAGCCGGGCATGGTTTCGACGGGGACGAAGGCAGAGCTTAGGAAGGTGAAGGGGAAGACGACGAAGAACATGAGGGATCCGGCGCCTTCGGCGTTGCGGACGGATGCTCCGATGAATGCGGCTACCCAAGAGAAGCCGAAGGCGAATCCGGCGACCATGAATGGCACCGCGAAGCCGGGCCAGAAGCCTCCGTGGAAGCGCATTCCGATGATGTATCCGACGGCGAGCATTAGGCAGGCGACGAATAGGCTGACAAGCGTTTCGGCAGCGACGCGGCCTCCTAGTACGGCGGAACGGGCCATCGGTAGGGATCGATAGCGGTCGACCATGCCTTTTTGCAGGTCTTCGGCGAGTCCGACGCCGGTCTGAGTGGCGCTGAAGAGGGTTGTTTGTACCAGGATGCCGGGCATGAGGAAGTCGATGTAGTTGAGGTCTCCGGTGGGGATGGCACCGCCGAAGACGTAGTTGAAGAGGAAGATGAACATGACCGGTGACAGGGTCGAGAAGAGGAGGAGTTCGGGTGAACGTCGGTAGCGGATGAGGTTTCGCCATGTCATGACGGCGGTGTCGGAGACGATCCAGCGCGATTCGACGGCGATGGCGGATGCGAGTTCGCCTAAGGCGGAGCGGTCTTGGATTTGGGCGGGGAGGTTCATTGGTTACGAGATTCGCCTGTAGCGCCAGGTGGCTAGGGTTCCTACGCCGATGACCATTAGGGCGATCCAGAAGGTGGTTATCCATGCGTAGGATGCGAGGGGTCCGCCTTGTGCGAGGTTGCGACATAGGTTGACGACGTGGGTTATGGGGTTTACCTCTGCGAAGGCTTGTAGCCAACCGGGCATGGTTTCGATGGGGACGAATGTGGAACTGAGAAAGGTTAGCGGAATGGCTACGAAGAATGTCGATGAGCTGGCGGTTTCTGCGTTGCGTACCGAGACGCCGACGAGTGCGGATACCCATGCGAAGGCGAAGCAGAAGGCGGCGACAACGAGCGGGAGGATCAGTGCTGGCACTAGACCGCCGTGGAATCTCATGCCGAAGATCAGAGCGATGGCGAGTGTCCAATAGACGCTGGCGAAGCTGACCAAGGTTGTCGCGCAGACTCGGCCACCCAAGACAGCTGACCGTGCCATAGGCAGTGATCGGTATCGGTCGACGAAGCCTTTTTGCAGGTCTTGGGCGATGCCGATGCCGGTGTTCATGACTGTGAAGAGGTTGTTTTGGATAAGGATGCCGGGCACGAGGTAGTCGATGTAGTTGAAGTCTCTGCCTGCGCCGATTGCGCCGCCGAAGACGTAGTTGAAGAGCAGCAGGAACATGACGGGTCCGGCGATCGTCGATGCCAACGTCTCCGGGTTACGGCGGTAGTGCATCAGATTCCGCCACGTCATCATCGCGGTGTCTGCCGCGAGCCATCGGAACTCGTAAAGGACTGAGCCGATGGCTTCGCGGAGGGGGGACGCTTGAGGTTGGAGGGTTTGGGTGATCATGGGTTCACCCTCGCCCGTTCCCTCTGGATTCCGGCTTTCGCCGGAATGACGGGTGTGCTTCGCAGGTTCAATTGCTGTCCTGCTCGGATTCGGTGGCGGCTTCTTCGGCGGTGCGGCCGGTTAGGGCTAGGAAGACATCGTCGAGGGTTGGTTGTCTCAACGCCATGTTGCTGACGGGGACGTTCTCGGTGTCGAGGGCTCGGACGACTTGGACCATGATGGATGCGCCGTCGTTGACCATGATTGAGGCGGTGTGGCTCTCTTCATCGATGTCGCACTCGTCATTTTCGGCAAATTTATTTAGGACGGAAGCGGCGCGTTTGGTGTCTTCGGCGTCGCGGACGGTGATCACGATGAACTCGGAACCGGCTTGGTGTTTGAGTTCGTCGGCGGTGCCTTGAGCGATGACTTTGCCGAGGTCGATGACGGTTATTTCATCGGCAAGCTGGTCGGCTTCTTCGAGGTATTGGGTTGTGAGTAAGACAGTAGTGCCTTCGCTGACGAGGGTTCGGATGACGTCCCAGAGTTCGAGGCGGCTGCGCGGGTCGAGTCCGGTTGTTGGCTCGTCAAGAAATATCATGGGCGGATTTGCGACGAGGCTCGCGGCGAGGTCGAGTCGGCGTCGCATACCGCCGGAGTAGCCTTTGACTGAGCGGTCGGCGGCATCGACGAGATCGAACTGTTCGAGGAGTTCTTGGGCTCGTTTTTCGACCTGACGTTTGGGCATGTGGTACAGGCGTCCGGCCATGCGGATGTTCTCGCGGCCAGTCAGCAGGTCGTCGACGGCCGCGCTCTGCCCTGCCAGTCCAATGTATGAGCGGAGATGGCGGGCGTGGCGAACGACGTCGTAGCCGAGAACGGTGGCATTGCCCGACGACGGACGGAGGAGGGTTGTGAGGATACGAACTAGTGTGGTTTTGCCCGCGCCATTGGGTCCGAGTAGGCCCATAACGGAGCCACGACGGACGTTGAGATCGACGTTTTCGAGGGCGACGACTTTGCCGTAAGACTTGGAAATCTGGCGGACTTCGATTGCGTTGTCCATAAATTACCTTTGCAAGTTTCGAACGTGCATCAGAAACAGGGTTTAAATCCTAATCTTCCAGTTTAATTCCAGTTCGTTCACGCGCAAAACGTCGCTGCATCCCACGTATTCGCGGTCTGTATTGCGGATAATTGGCTTATCCATACACCATCGGCGTGATCTCCTTATCTGGCGATCACGGGTGCCCACGCTTTGTCGATGATTCAAGAGCGCATTTCGGCGGTTCGCGCGCGGACGACTCGGCGTGTGTATCGCGGGTGGTGGGTCTCGCTGGCCGGGGCATTCAACATGGTGCTGAGTTCGGGGCCGACTTATCAGGCGTCGAGCGTGCTTTTCAAGGCGATTGAGGATGAGTTCGGATGGTCTCGGGCGTTGATTTCGGGCGTGGCTTCTTTTGGGCGATTCGGGGGTGCGATGCTGGGGCCGGTCGAAGGGTTTCTGACGGACCGGTTCGGATCGGGGAAGATGGTGCTGGTGGGGTTCATGATGGGTGGAACAGGTCTGATCTTGTTTTCCTTCATCCAAGGGGCGTTGCAGTACTACTTCGCGTTTTTCCTGTTATCGCTGGGTTTCAGCGTTGGTGGGTTCGTGCCTTCGATCACGGCGGTGAATGCCTGGATGGTGAGAAATCGTGCGACGGGGATGTCGATCGTGATCGGGGGGAGCAGTCTTGCGGGGTTGCTGGTGCCGCCGATGGTTTGGAGCATCAACACGTATGGCTGGCGACCGACCGTTTTTGTCATCGGTGTCATCGCGTTGGCGTTGGGGCCTTTAGTTGCGAGGCTTCTAGGTAAGCGGCCGACTCCGGAGCAGATCGAGGAGCAGACGCGTTCGACTTCCGAGCCGGGACGACGGTCTCGTCAGGCGCGGCTGTACGACTTCACGCCAAAAGAGGCGTTGCGCACGCCAGCGTTCTGGTCGATCTCGATGACGCACATGCTGGTGAACCTCTCAACGGGGGCGATATCCGGGCACCTGTTCCTTCAATTGACCGACAGCAACGGGGTCAATCTAGACGACGCGACGGCATCGGGAGTGTTGCCGATTCTGGTGGTGACCTCGTTTGTGTTCCAGTTGGGGGGCGGGATCATGGGAGACCGGATCAGCAAGCGGGTCTTGGTGCCGTTCCTGCTGTTGATCCAAGGGGCGGCGCTGGTGATCTTGGCGATTGCCGACAGCTTCTTTTTGGCCGCTGTGTTCGCCGTGGTTTGGGGCGTCGGATTCGGAGCGCGCACTCCCCTGCTACACGCGATGCGGGGCGAATATTTCGGACGGCGACACTTTGGGACGATTCTCGGGCTGTCGAGTTTTCCGATGTCGATAGGGATAACGTTGGCGCCATTTGTCATGGGTTGGGTTCACGACATTCAAGACACATATGAGTGGAGTCTGTATGTGCTTGCGGGGACTTGTGTGCTGGCGAGCGTAACGATACTATTTGCGGCGCGTCCGATACCGCCAGGAGTGCGCCATCGAATGCAGGCGCGGGCGGCGCGGCGTTTGAACCGCTGATTACGCAGATTGGAATGATGGGCTGTGATGCTCTCCCTCTGCAATGGCGTTCACCCTCACCATAGCCCTCTCATATCAAGAGAGAGGGGGATGAAGACCCTGCTCCTCCCCTGGCATACCCCGCTCACTCGCTATGCTCGTGCGCGCCCCTTTCGTTTCACGAAAGGGGCTTTGGTAGTCTCGGTTTGTCGATGAAGGTCTTTCGATTCATAGGTGTTAAGTCTCTCTCGCCGCGGCGGGTCTATTTTGGTTGGTGGGTTTCGGTTGCGGGTGCGTTCAATATGGTCTTCAGCGCCGGGCCGACGTTTCAGGCGACGAGCGTGCTTTTCAAGGCGATCGAGGATGAGTTTGGGTGGTCGCGGACGTTGATCTCAGGCGTGGCAACGTTTGGCAGGTTGGGTACGACGTTGCTTGGGCCGTTGGAGGGTTGGTTGGTGGACACGTTTGGGTCCGGGAAAATGGTGTTGATCGGGTTCACGCTGGGTGGCGCGGGTTTGATTTTCTTTTCGCAGATCAACGGGCCGGTGCAGTGTTATCTAGCGTTCTTGTTGTTGTCGCTGGGTTTCAGTTCGGGTGGGTTTGTGCCCTCGTTGACGGCTGCGAACGCTTGGATGATCAGGCGTCGGGCGTTGGGGATGTCGATCGTGGAAGGTGGCGTGAGTATCGGCGGGTTGTTAGTCCCGTTGGTGGTTTGGGGCATCGGCGAATTCGGATGGCGGCCGACGGTCTTGGTGATGGGGATCGTTGCGATCTTGGTCGGGCCATTGATCGCTTGGGTTGTCGGGAAGCGGCCGACTGCGGAGCAGTTAGCTACTCAGGTTGTGCCGGTCGGCGAAGGAAGGCGTCGGCGTGTTCGGGAATCGTCGCATGATTTCACGGTCAAAGAGGCGTTGCAGACGCGAGCGTTTTGGTCGATTTCGTTTACACACATGTTGGTGAACTTATCCACTGGAGGGATATCGGCGCACCTGTTTCTGCATCTCAGCGACGCCAACGGCGTGGGATTGGATGACGCGACGGCTTCGGCGGTGGTGCCGATAATGGTGGCGACTGCGTTCGTGTCGCAGTTGGTAGGTGGTGTTGTGGGCGATATTTGGGACAAACGGCTCTTGGTGCCGTTTTTGGCGTTGATGCAGGGCGCATCGCTATTAGTACTTGCGTCGGCGGAATCGTTCGTAATGGCTGCCGTGTTTGCGCTGATTTGGGGGGTGGGATTCGGTGCTCGGACGCCAATCTTGCTGGCGATGAGAGGCGAGTATTTCGGGCGGCGACATTTTGCGACGATATTCGCCTTATCGAGTTTTCCAATGTCGATTGGGATGATGCTGACGCCAGTGATCGTGGGATGGTCGCACGATGTCTGGAAGACGTACGACTGGTCGCTTTACGTTTTAGCGGGGTTCTGCGTGGCGGCTAGCCTTACGGTGTTGTTTGCGACGCGGCCGATGGCGCCTGAGGTTAGGCGGCGGTTGGCGGCGCGCGGGAGATTGAATCGCTGATTGGGACGAGGGGCTGTGATGGGCTGTGACGTTGTTAGCCCTACCACGTCCCTGGGCATACCCCGCTCACTTGCTACGCTCGTGCGCGCCCCTTTCGTTTCACGAAAGGGGCACAAGCCTTTCTAGCGCACTGGGGAATCGGGTTGGCTATTCGGCGTTTTCTGTTACGAACAATTCACTGCCGTCGCGCTCATCAAGCGCTATGTGGGAGGTGTTGTTTACTACCGTGCGGACCGTCGCTCTACATCTCTCGTTGGGCATCAGTCCAGTAATGGTGTAAGAATTCACCGATGAAGAGAGAGGGATGACTGAAGAGCCTTTCTGCCCACAGTTCCAGAATACGCTCTGCCCGTTTATGGTTGATGTGCTCGATCCTTTTGCCGGGGTCCAGGAGATGATGATCTGGCCGTCGCCGCCGGTAGCGGAGAGTCGAGTCGCGTACTTTTCTTTGGCGTGCGCAGGGACTGGTGTGGCTGGTGGCTTTGTCGGGGTTATTGTGGGGGTTTTGGTGGGAGTCTTGGTAGGTGTAACGGTGGGCGTCCTAGTGGGGGTGCCGGTAGAGGTGGGCGTGATGGTGGGGGTCGGCGTGGTGATCGGTGTTGGGGTTGGAGGCTCGCCTCCGGATGTGATTGTTTGCCACCATTGATCGCCGGTGTCGGGATCGAGAGCGTTGTAGCGTCCGGCTGATGTCACGGCGGCGACTGTCAGATCGTAGTCGGTTCCCGGTTGCAGACGGGATACGGTGTATGAATCTACGTCTGCAGGGAGGGTTTTGACGGCGAGTTCGTCAGTCCTTCCGGCGATTCTCCATCGCACGGTTTGATTGACGACCGAGATATCCAAATCGACATCTCCTGTGGGCGGGATCCACGAGACGTGGATCTCACCATCGCCGCCGGTGGTTGCGGCGATATAGGTGGGACGATTGACATCGCCTGATGGCGTCGGGGTAGCCGTTGGAGTTGGTGATGGTGTTGGGCTGAACGTTGCTGTAGGTTCAGATGTTGAGGTAACGGTCGGAGTTGCTGCGGGAGTTTCTGTGGGTGTTGACGTCGGAGTTGGCGAAGGAGTCGGCGTATCAGTAGGCGTTGCGGTGGGAACCAGAGTGGGCGTCGGCGCGGGAGTCGGAGTTGGTAAAGGAGTCGGTGTATCGGTGGGTGTTGCGGTAGGAGTCAAGGTGGCCGTCGGTGTGGGAGTCGGAGTTGGCGAAGGAGTTGGTGTATCGGTAGGCGTCGCAGTTGGTGAAAGAGTCGCGGTATACATCGGTGTCGCGGTAGGCGAAGAGGTAGGCGTCAATGTCGGCTCGGGCTCAGGAGTGTCGGTTGGTGCGAAGGTCGGAGAAGGAGTGAGTGTGGGAGTGTAGGTAGGTCTCGGAGGCCTGAGTAGAACCGTCGGAGTGGCTGTGAATGTCGACTCGACAGTAGTTGCGTCGGTTTGAGCATCGTCAGTGCAGGCGGCTATCGCTGCGACGGGGAGTATGGCCAGGACGACCACCGCTGGCGACCATCTGAAAACCGGAAACATCGCTCATAGTCTATGAGACTGCTGGGGTAGATGGGACTGAACTGCTTATCCCAGTTCGAGCAATTTGGAGATGTGCGTTGCTCTCACTTGCCGCCCTGTTCACCCTCACCCTAACCCTCTCCCATCAAGGGAGAGGGGACATTCACTAGCGCATTCCGGCTACGTAGCCGATGCCGGGGTAGATGTCGGGGAGGGCTAGGCGGTCGTTGTTTTGGTGTTGCCAGGTTCGGATTCGGCGGGCTAGGTCTAGGGCGATTTCGCCGTGTTGCTCGTCGTAGAAGAGGTTGGTGGTCTCGTAGGGGTCTTCGTTGAGGTTGTAGAGTTCGCAGAAATCGCCGACTGCGAGGTTGAGTTTCCAGCCGTCGGAGGTGATGATGACGCGGTGGGGGATGTCTCGCTGGAGTTCGAGAGGAGACATGGGCAGCGTGAGTCCGTCGAGGCCGCGACCGTGCCAGGCAATTATTACGTCGTTGCCGTCGAGGGTGGAGTTTCCGGCGATGACATCGGCTTTGGATTCGCCTTGAAGCATGTCGGGGATTTCGAATCCCATGAGGTCGAGGAGAGTGGGGACGGTATCGATGTGGGAGTATCGTCCGGGTATGCGTCGGCCTTCTAGCCAGGGGACGCGGATGAGCATGGGTACGCGGACGGTGTCTTCATACATGACCATTTTGTGGAGGATATAGTGGTCGCCGAGCTGGTCGCCGTGTTCGCTGGTGAAAACGACGATGGTGTTTTCGGCGAGTCCGAGTTCGTCGAGCTTGTTGAGTATCTTTTCGATGGCGCGGTCTAGGAGGGTTACAAGTCCGGCGTATCGGGCTTGGATCTGTCGGAGGTCGGCTTCTTCTTCGCCCGGTTTGGAGATGGCTTCGCCGCTGAGTTCTCTGGCAGCTGTTGGTGCAGCCCGGTCCTCGCCGGTTTTGTAGAGCTGCGCCATGAGTTGGTGCATGAGGGATGCGGTGTCCGGTGGGTCTTCCATGAAGACGGGAGATTGCGGGATGGAGTCAGGGTCGTAGTAGTCGTTTAGTGGGCCGGTGTATGGGAAGTGAGGTTCGAGGAAGTTGACGTAGAGAGCAAATGGGTTGTCTTTGTTGCGTTCGAGGAAGCTGCTGACTTCTCGGCCGAGGTAGGAGGCTTTGGTGTGCTCTTCGGGGAGGTCGTGGGCGAAGGGACGGCTGAAGACGCGGAGTCCGCCGACTTCGGCGTCGGGTTCGTAGCCTTGCGAGATGAGGTAGTCGTGGTACGGGCTGAACACGTTTTCGATGTCGGGGTTGTCGCTCCAGACGCGGTATAGGTCTTCGATGGGGTGCCACTCGTCGAAGCCGCGGCGTTTGCCGATCTCGTCGCCGAGGTGCCACTTGCCAAAGTAAGCCTTGTGGTAATCGTCGGGGATGTGGTCGACGATGGTGTCGACCTCGTCGGGCAGGGGGACGTTGTTTTTGTAGGCGCCGTTGGTGTGGGGCCAGGTGCCGGTCATGATGGTTGAGCGTGACGGTGTGCAGATGGGGGATGAGACGTAGCAGTTCTCAATGACGGAGCCGGTATCGGCGAGGCGGTTCATGCCGGGCGTCTCGACCCAGTGGTTTCCGTAGGCGGCCATGGTGTCGGCGCGCTGCTGGTCGGAGAATATGAAGAGGAGGTTGGGTTTGGTAGGACGGTTTGACATGCGGTTTTCCATCGGCTGGTGGGGCGGTGAGAGCTAGTTAGGGTTGGCTTCGGCAAACACCGAGCGGAGGTCTGGGGCTAGGTGGACAGGGGAGTCGGCGTAGCGGTAGCAGCGGGTGATGCGGTTTTGGGCGGTGTGGTAGAGGGGCGGGTCGGCGTTGGTGCATTCATCCATGCGGAGGGGGCAACGGTCGTAGAAGTTGCAGCCGGTGAGGGGGATTCCGTCTTCGTCTCGGGTTTCCTGTTCCCTGCCCCACTGGGTTTCGGGATCGGGTTGCGGGATGGAGGAGACCAGGAGCTGGGTGTAGGGGTGTGTCGGGTCGTTAATGACGGATTCGACGCTTCCGGCTTCGGCGACGCGGCCCTTGTATAGGACGATGATGTTTTCGGCGATCTGGAATGCGGTTGTGAGGTCGTGAGTGATGTAGAGGATCGAGATGCCGAGGTCTTGGTTCATTGCGCGCAGGGTCTCGAGGATGGTGGCTCGGAGGGATGCGTCGACCATAGATACCGGTTCGTCAGCGACGATGATCTTGGGTTTGAGCATGACGGCGCGGGCAACCATGACGCGCTGTCGTTGGCCGCCGCTGAGCTGGTGCGGGTGGCGTCCGAGGGTTTCTTCGGGGCGGAGTCCTACGGTTCGCAGAGCTTCTTCGACGATGCCATCGGCCTCGGATTTGGATGACGCTAGGTTGTAGCGTCGGATGGGGGTTCGGAGAACGTGATCGACCTTGTAAAAGGGGTTGTAGGACTCGAACGGGTCTTGGAATATGACTTGGACTTCACGTCGGAATTCGGCGTGTTGAGCCCGCGACATTTCAGCGACGTTGTTGCCTCGGTAGATGACTTCGCCGGATGTGGGTTCGACCAGTCCGAGGACGGTGCGGGCGAGGGTCGTCTTGCCGCTACCGCTTTCGCCAGCGATTGCGGTGATGGTCGGTGGCGACTCTGGGACACTGAAGGTAACCGTGTCTAAGGCGTGGGTATAGTGCTTGCGGAAGGTTCCGGCGACGAAAGTCTTGCTGATGTTGTCGGCTCGGAGCAGGAGTTCGGAGCCGTTGGTGGAGGCGGAGTTTTGGACAGTTTCGGTTGTCATAACACCACCTCTTTGCCGTCTTCGTCGCCGTAGAGGTGACAGGCTACGAACCTGTCGGGATCGAGTTCGCGGGTTATCGGGATGTCTTGCGTACAGATGTCCATCGCGTCGGGGCATCGGGTGTGGAAGACGCAACCGGGCGGGGGACGCAACAGAGATGGAGGTAGACCGGGGATGCCTTCGAGTCGACGTTTGCTGCGGGTGTCGGGCAGACTGGAGATTAGAAGTCTGGTGTATGGATGTCGTGGGTTCTGGAAGATGTTGGCGACGGGTCCGATCTCGATGATTTTGCCTCCGTACATGATTCCGATGCGGGAAGCGAACTGCGCCATGAGGCCCATGTCGTGGCCGATCATTATGGCGGCTGCTCCAATCCGTTCTTGCACGTCTCGAAGGGTTTGAACGACCTGCTTCTGAACTACTACATCGAGAGCGCTAGTCGGTTCATCGGCGACGATGACTGACGGGTTCATTGAGATTGCAATGGCGATAGACACGCGCTGTTTCATACCGCCACTGAGTTCGTGAGGGAAGCGTGACGCGACATCAGGGTGTAGTCCTACGCTGGTCAGTAGTTCGGCTACGCGCCCGTTGAACTCACCGGCACTCATGCTGACGTTGTGGTCTTTCAGGCCGTCGATGACTTGGTCGCGGATGCGCATCACGGGGTTGAGTGAATTGAGGGCACCTTGCGGGACCATGGCGATCTCGGAGAGTCGTCGCAGTCGTACGCGCTCGTTGTTGTCATCGAGGAGGTTGGAACCGTTGAGGATGATACTGCCGCCTTCGATGCGGGCGGGCTCTTTATGCGCCATCATTAAGGCTAGGGCGATGGTCGACTTGCCGGAACCCGACTCTCCGACCAGTCCTAGCCGTTCTCCCCGGTTTAGTTCGAACGAGACGCCATCGACGGCTTTGACCGGACCGCGGCGTGTGTGGTAGTAGACCTTGAGGTCTTTGACGACCAATGGGGTCTGGACTGTCGTCTCGGTTGTCATACCGATGTTCGCAGCCGCGGGTTGGCGATCTGGTCAAGTCCTGCTGTGACCATGAAGAGACCGACGACGAAGATAGCGATGACGACGATAGGCGGTCCGAACCACCACCACAGTCCTTGGGGGACGGCTCCGAATCGGATGAACCAGAACGCCATGAGACCGAGGTTAGGTTCGTTCTGGGGTCCGAGCCCTAGAGCGGAGAGACCGATGGATAGAAGGATAGCGCCGGCAACTGCTCCAACGAATGCGGCGGCAATGAATGGGGCGAGGTTAGGTATCAACTCGGCGACAACGATTTCGATATCGCTCTGTCCGTTGAATTTAGAGACCTCAACGTAGGCTCTGTTCTTTAGAGTCAGCACTTGTGCTCTGACGACGCGTGCGGTGCCCATCCATGAAATGACTCCGATCAGTATTCCCAATTGCTCCACGGAGAGTTGGTCCAAGTAGGCGCTGACGGTTATCAATAGGATCAGACCGGGGATGGTAATCAATGCGTCGCTAAGGATGACGACGACGGCGTCGATTTTGCCTCCGAAATAACCTGCCACGAATCCGAGTAAGGTGCCGATTCCAATACCGATGGAACCGGCGATGAAGCCCATCCATAGCGTTCCCAAGGTGCCATAAGCGACGTATGCGAATATATCGACTGCGAACTGGTCTGACCCAAACCAGAACTCTCTTGAAGGTCGTAGCCGTGGCGCTACCGTCTCTTTGATGGATCCATCGGCGGTTTCCTGTGGAGCCATCGCATACCCTACCTCGGTTCGTTCCTCATCGATAAAGATGGAACCGAGAACTGCGAATAGAACGATGAAGAGTATCAGGAACAGGCCACCGAAGAGTAGCTTGTTTCGTCCGATAGTCCAGCCGATGCGTGAGGCAATGGTTTCGGATTCAAAGACGGTCACGTCGTGGCCGCTCTGAACATTTGGGTCTAGTGGAGTAGTTGCGTTGTTTGCCATTACGCCGACCGGTACCTGATGCGTGGATCGATTAACGGATAGATCATGTCGACGATGAACAGCATCAATCCAATGGCGAAGATGACGTACATCAGGACGCCTTGAATTAGGAAATAGTCGTTGCTGGTGATCGCGGTGTATAGGAGGTTTCCGATGCCGGGGTATGCGAATAGGACCTCGACGAGTACGGAGCCTGAGACGACAAAGCCGAGGTTGATTGCCAAGCCGGTC
Source organism: Dehalococcoidia bacterium (assembly GCA_965220515.1). Lineage (GTDB taxonomy): Bacteria > Chloroflexota > Dehalococcoidia > Lucifugimonadales > Lucifugimonadaceae > Bin127. Next base: position 2,457,691 of record OZ244831.1, on the reverse strand, counting down.
ACTTGAGGAAGCAATGCGTTGCGTACCGCGTAACGGAGGAAGATGCGACGTTCCTTCAAGCCTTTGAATTCGGCGAGTTTTATGAAATCATCACCCATGGTGGTAACCATCATTCCGCGCATTCCCAAACCCCAGAATCCGATGCTCGAAAGAATGATTGCGGTCGCTGGGAGGATTGCGTGTTCGATGATATCGAGGATAGATGCGAGGGTGAACGACGGTGGGATCGCGAAATCGTAAGCACCGCCTCCAGGCAACAACGGCCACCATACGGTGAAAACCCACATCATCAACAACCCTAAGAGGTAGAACGGCACTGCAGTAACGATAAGAAGCAGTGGAACCACAAAGGAGATGGCTAATGGCGTCCGTGTCCATCCGAGCCACGCGCCGAAGAATGAGCCGATGACGGCTGCCATGACAGTCGTGACTCCGACGAGGCCGATGGTCCAAGGCATGGACTGCCTGATCTCCTCTGTAACCTTGGCCGGAAAGTATGCGATGGACTGGCCGAAGTCGAGTCGAGAGAGCGAAATCCAATAATTGACGTACTGTAGCCAGAGAGGGTTGTTCAAACCGAAGCGCTCTTCGTAGCGCGCGATCATTTCTTCAACGTTGGAGATGTGAACTCCGCCCGCTTGTTGGAGCAGTTGGTTCATACGCTCTTCTACGGGGTTGGTTGGGCGCAGACGTGGGACAGCGAAGTTAAGGGTTCCAGCGACGAAGATGATCAGCACGAACATTCCCGCCCGTTTTAGGACGTAATCAACTGTCATGCTGGTTTGTTCCGCTCATCTATTCGTGATTGATGCAACGACTCGGACTTCTGCAAGTCGGATGTGCTTCAAGACGTTGAAAATGTTACATGAACGCATGCTTAGTTTCCACAGGGCGAGATTGGGAGGCGTTCCGGCATGGTGGCAAGCTGTTTTCGGCAAATTGACTCGCCTTTGAAATTGATATAGATTATGCGCATTCGTGCGGACTTTTCCGCAAGATGTCTTCGCGCTTGGCTCAGTATGATTCGTGGTTATCGGTTCACGCTTAAGCGAGCGCCGACATAAGTTGAAATCTATCTCTAGGAGCAGAATGAGAATGCAAAAGATACGCGATATGCGCTCCGCGTTGTGGTTAGTGGTGGTGGGTTCACTCGTCGCCGCTGCGATGACTGCGGTGGCGTGCGGTGGCACCGAGACGGTCGTACAGACGGTCGTTGTCGAGAAGGAAGTTCCGGTTGAGGTTCAAGTCACCGTTGAAACCGTTAAAGAGGTTGTCGTACAAGGCGAGACGGTTGTCCAGACGGTGGAAGTTGAGAGGGTCGTCGAGAAAGAGGTCCAGGTCGAAGTTACGGCCACGGCCGCTCCACGAGGTCCGATCGAGCGAGAAGACACGTTCGTGATAACCGGTTTCGGACCGGGTGCAACTGAATGGCGCGATCCTGACAACATGAACCCCTACTCGCTCGGTGGTCTAGGCCGAGTTCGTGGAATCCTCAACAAGACGATCTACGAGTTCCTGTATCTGTACAACCACAACGAAGGCGAAGTGATTCCATGGCTCGCTGAGAGCAGCGAGGTCGATGATGACTTCATGGGTGTGAACGTTACTTTGCGTGACGGCATCGAGTGGTCGGACGGCATGCCGTTTACCTCGGAAGATGTGAAGTTCACGATCGAACTTCTGATGGCGAACCCGGACATGGTGTTCGCGGGCGACATCCAAGAGTGGGTGAAGGATGTTGAGATCATCGACGACCGCAACTTCCGCATCAACTACAACAAGCCGAACGCTCGGTTCTTCTACTTCTACTTCCAGGAGAACTCGGAGATTCACCTTCCGATCTTGCCAAAGCACATCTGGGAAGGCGAAGACCCGCTTGAGTTCCCGAACTTCGACCTCGACAAGGGTTGGCCGGTTGGAACTGGTCCGTTCGTCGCGACTCGAGCCGACAGCCAAGGTCAGATCTTCGACCGTAACGACAATTGGTGGGCAGCTAAGGTTGGCTTCAAAGAGCTTCCGGAGCCGCTCCGTGTGGCATATATCCCACCGGGATCTGCTGACACTATGGTTGCTCGCATGATCAACAACGAGTTCGACACTGGCTCGATCATGCAGCCGGGTGTGTTCGTCACGGCGCACAACCGCAACAAGAACATCATCTCTTGGGACACGGACGGCCCGTCTTACGGCGCAGCCGACGCCTGTATGTACACGCTCGGTGTGAACACGCAGTACGGCCCGATGTCTGATGTCAACGCTCGACGCGCAGTGCAGGCCGCGGTGGACCGCGATCAGCTAGTGGCGCTGGCGTATGAGAACTCGACAGTCACGCGAGCAGTCCCGTACTCAACGTATGGCGGATTGAAGGCTTACGAAGATGCGCAAGCTGACATCATCGCCAAGTACGACTGGGAAAGTCAGGGTCAAGCCGAGGTTGAGCAGTACATGGCGGAAGCCGGTTACTCGATGGGCAGCGGCGGTTACTGGGAGAAGGACGGCGAGGAACTCGCCATGGACCTGCACGTTCCCGGTTGGCTGAAGCCGATGGGTCCGGTCGTCGAGAAGCAGATGCAGGATGCTGGCTTCGACGTAACGTTCGTGCTCCACGATCCTGACACTGCTCCGCTATGGGCCGAGGTCCGGACCGGTTTGGCTGACATGTGGATTTTGGTTCACTGCGGTAGTTCACGCGAGCCGCACGGCACGATGCAGCACTACCACAGCAAGTTCAGCTCGCCGACGCTTGGCGAACAGAACTCTTACATCTGGGCGAACAGCCAGTACAACAACCCTGAGTTCGACGCCATCATCGACGAGATGGACTCGGTTCTGCCTTCGACGGACGACCCGCAGTACATGGACCTTGCCAACCGGGCGTTGGACATCTTCTTGGACGACGTGATCGAGATCACTCTTGCCGAGGAGCGGCACGTTGTCACGTTCAACAACACCTACTGGCGTGGTTTTGCGACGAACAGCAACCCGTACGTCGCGCCGTACAGCTTGTGGGCTGGCTTCCTGCTCGAGATCTTGAACGTCTCGAAAGCGCAGTAGTTTGGTCTAGAACGTGCCCCCTTGTCCTTCGGACATTTCCCCCACTCGTGGGGGAAACCTAGGGTTGGCTCGTTTTCGCCAGAATGACGGCGGTTATCGAGGGCGCTATCTTGTTCAGATAGCGCCCTCGATTCGCGTTTGAACCGCTGATTACGCTGATTTTGATGATGGACTAGGATTTTTGGAGATATTCGAGGCGAAACGATGAACGAAGCGATACTTGTAGACCGCTCAGATTCGATTGCCACCATTACGTTCAATCGTCCGAAGCAGCGGAACGCGATTTCGTATGAGATGTGGCAATCGCTGCGACAGATCATGGAAGTGCTCGATGACGATGCGTCGGTGCGTTGTGTAGTTTTCCGAGGCGCGGGACGTGAAGCTTTTTCAGCGGGTGCGGACATCAAGGATTTTGATGAGCATCGATATGACTCAGCGTCTGCGGCACGATACGCTAAAGCGTTCGAGTCGGCTTTGGATCGAGTTGAGCGGTTGCGCTGCCCTACCATTTCTGCGATCCAAGGATTCTGTGTTGGCGGCGGGTTAGAGCTGGCGGCAGCTACGGATATTCGGATTGCGACGAAGGGTTCCAGATTTGGGGTGCCGGTCAACCGGTTGGGGTTGACGGCTGGTTGGGACGAGCTGCGAAGGATGATTGCGGTGGCTGGGCTACCGGCGGTTAAGTATCTTCTGCTATCGGGTCGCATAATCGACATTGATGATGCGGTGAGATTCGGTTTAGTTACTGCGGTAGGTGCAGATGAGGATTTCGACGCTGAAATCGAAAAACTCGCGTCTCAGATCGCAAGTGGTGCTCCCCTAGCCGCGCGTGATCACAAGATCATGATGCGCAGGCTGTCTGTGCAACCCGACACGGAGAAGCTGAGCGAAGAGGATTTCGACTTGCAGTTCCGGGTGTTTGATTCGGCCGATTTTCGGGAGGGAGTCGAGGCATTCAAGGCGAAGCGGCGGCCCAGATTCCGAGGCGCGTAGGGTTTTATTAGCCTATCCATATGATTCTGGGATTTCACATGCATCACCGTTGCATCCCTGCCTGCCTTTGTCGGCGATGTTTCGGATAGGTGGGATGAAGAGCATCAATCCGTAAAGGAAGTAGGCGGGTACCTGCATGCAGATCATCCGCGTCGCGTAAACGCCCGTATAGACTTTCTGAGTTTCGTCTTCAACAACGACGATAACGCCTCTTGGGACTTCGCCGATTGGCGAATCTTCGGTCGAGATACGGACGCGGCTCAGCCAGTCGAGTTTGGCGGTCTGTTGAGCCTTTCGAGCGCAGTCGCCGCAGGTGGAGTTGTAGTGAAGAGTGATGCTCATAGCGGTGATTGATCTCGGCGATTTTAAAATCTGCATCTTGAACTAGACAGGTGTTTCATCTCTTAGTTGGCGGGAGGATTTGCACGATGCCGAACAACGTTACTGCCGTACCGGCGGCTTCATCTGAGGATGCGCTGGCACATTTTGAGCGTCGGCTCACGTTCGAGACTGACTGCTGGGATGTTCATGACGCCCTGTCTCGCGGCGCGGAGGATTTCGTTCTGCTGGACGTGCGGAGCCCCGAACTTTATGGGGCTGGGCATATACCGGGTGCGATTAACTTGCCCCATGCCAGGATCGTTGAACGGAACTTGACGGTTTGGGATGAGAGCACGTTGTTCGTCGTTTACTGTGCTGGTCCGCACTGCAACGGGGCTAACAAGGCAGCTGTTCGGTTGGCGAGGTTGGGGAGACCTGTGAAGGAGATGATCGGGGGTGTGGCGGGATGGTTGGATGAGGGGTTCTCGCTCGCCAACGGAGTGGAACGAGGCGATGTCAACACGGTCAAACAATCCGCCTAGTTGTAGGTCTAACGTCCGATCTTCACATCCCGTATTCATCCAGCTTCCGGCGTAGGAATGCTGCCGCCAATGGCACGGCTGTCGGCTCGTCCAATTCGTCCTGCCCTTCGAAGACTACGGACATCCAGCCGTTGAAGCCTACGGATTTGATGATTTTCATGATGCGGTCGTAGTCTAGCCAGGCTTCGGAGCCTGAGGCGATGCGGTAGATTTTGGCTCTGACATGCACCGCTCTCGGTGCCGAGGTCTCGATCGATCCGTAGAAGTTGTGCTCGACATCTTCCACTCCGCGCTCCCCCTTCGAAGCCCCAGGCGAACCTCGATACTGCCCAGTATCGAGGATATGCGTGTAATACGGGTTGTCGACTTCGTCCAGAATTCGGATCACCTGCTCGCCAGTGGCGGGAGCGCAACCGTGGTTATGGTTGTGCAAACCGACCATTACACCCTTCGAAGCGCCGTATTCGGCGACCTCTTTGGTGGCGGATACGACGCGTGGCCAGACGGTCTCCTCCGTCTCCCCCTCCGTTATCCATCCTCCGAACGATCTCACTATCTGTATGCCCATTACATGCGCCACATCGATCCACTTCTTCATATCGTCGATCTGCGCGCGCTGCTCGTCGCCAGTCATGCCGAAGTTGTTGGAGACGCCGATATAGCAGATGTGGAGTCCTGCGCGTAAGGTCGCCATACGGACTTCCTCTAGGTAGTCGCGGTCGGTTGATGCGAAGTGAGCGAAGTGGATGTCGATGCCATCGAGTCGGTAATCCTTTGCTTTGTCGATCATGCCGAAAAGGTCGATCTCGCCAGCGTTGAAGGTGTCGCGGTAGCAAAGAGATTGCAGGCTGAGTTTGATCATCTGGTTTGGGCCTCCATCGTGTGGAAGTGGTGTCGAAGTTTCACATGCGCAAGATTAGCACTTGGGGTTGTTGTCTGAACCACGGATTACGCTGATTTATGTGATGGGGTTTGATTAAGTTGTCGGTTCACGTTTGCGCGGACGAGTTGGACGGATGCGGTATCATCACGTTCAATCGGAATTGAACTGACGCGTGTAACGAACGGAGCGTCTTACTATGTCACATCACTCAAACGGCCATGCGGCGGTTGTGCCTTCAAAAGCACCGGACACGATTAAACGAATGGCAGACGCAGCGTCAGCGTTCTTGGCGTCACTCGGCAAGGCGGAACTCGCCAAGGCTACCTTTCCGTTCGAAGGGGATGAGCGTTACGACTGGCACTACACACCAGTTGACCGTAACGGTTTGCTGATTTCTGAGATGAGCGGAGATCAGATCGATCTGGCGTTCAAGATGATGGAGACCGGGTACAGCGCGAGCGGATATCAGATGGCGCGGCAGATTATTCGCCTTGAGACGATTCTCGGCGAGTACGAGGCGATGACGAACAATGTTTCGAGTTGGCAGCGTCTCGAGGAGCGATACTGGTTCAGCGTTTTCGGCGAACCGGGCAGCGACGCGCCGTGGGGTTGGCGAGTCGGCGGGCATCACATCGGCATTGTCGCGTCTGTTGTTGGCAATAGCGAGGTTTCAATACATCCGCTCTTTTTCGGTTCAAATCCTGCTGAGGTCAAGCATGGTGGGCAAAAGGGAATGAGGACTTTAGCGGAGGAGGAGGATTGGGCGCGGTCACTCGTGACCGGGATGACTGACGATCAGAAGTCGGTAGCGATTGTCGACCCGATTGCGCCGGCTGATATTTTGACTACTACGGTTCGAGTTGTAGATCCTGGTACCACACCACAGGGCATCTCAATCGGCGATCTCTACGACAGGCAACGTGAGACAGTGGTGAAGCTGATCCGTCACTACGTGTTCCGAGCGGCGGACGAGATGGCGATTAACTACTGGAAGCAGCTTGAGCGCGAGGGTTGGGACAGCATTCACTTCGCGTGGGCCGGTCCATTGGAGCGCTGGCAGGGTCACTACTACAACATCCGCCATGACCGCTTCGTCATCGAGTACGACAACACACAAAATGGCGCCAACCACATCCACTCGGTTCTCCGCGACTACACTCACGACTTCGGGGAAGACCTGTTGGCGTCGCACTACCATGCGGCGCATTGATGCCGAGTTAGTAGTCCGTCCGTATTTCGAGTTGAGCATAAAGCACAACTTGCGTTGCAGTCTTCTGCATTGGTTAACGGGACATTCCTCGCTTGAGTGAAGCTGTTCTGCAATTGACTGTCCGCACGCTTGCGGGGCTGATTTGCGCCGCGATCGGTGCGTTTTTCGGCGCTCTCGTGATCGCGATGCTATTCTCGACTGCGGATAGTTCCGAGTTGTGGGTCAGCGTTTCGCGGCTTGCGTTTATCGCAACGTGTAGCGCCGTTGCTTCGCGCGTGGGGTGGTTTGGCACCTCGGAGACAGTAAGGCAATCGGTATCTCTGGTCGCGATGTCAGCATTGGCGGGGGGCGTCGGGTCTTGGCTCGCGCTAACCGTCGCTGGTGCGTTCTTCGAGCACAGCGACGTATACGTGCTCAACCGAGACATTTCAGGTGCTGGTTTTTTCGGTGCCGCTATCGCCTGCAACACCCCGTCTCTGATATTTGCGGCGAGGCTGGTCAGTCGACGGGAGATTTGAACCGCGGATTACGCCGATTTTGTTGATGGGCTGTGATGGGGGTAAAATTCCTCGTTGCGCTCGGAATGGCGTGGTATGTCCCGCTTTAGTTCTCCTTTGCTGGTCAAAAAGTGAGGGACGGTTGCGCGCGATTGTTTTTATGCGATAACATTCTTTTGCATCGTTTAGCTCGGGCTCGGGTAACGTCTGGTTTCAGGCGCGGAGTTTGATGTCAAGCGCTTAAACATACGTGGGAGGAAACCATGTTACGAAGCAAGATATTCAAGTTAGTGGTCGTACCGATTTCCGCGGCGATTGCGGCGATGGCATTGTTCGCTTGCGCTGGTGAGACTGTCATTCAAACGGTCGAAGTACCAGTGGAACGGCAAGTCGAAGTGCGTGTCGTCGAGACCGTTGTGGTCGAGAAAGAGGTGCAGGTCGCGGGCGAAACCATCATTCAAGAGGTAGAAGTACCGGTTGAAAGGGTGGTTGAAGTCAAAGTCGTTGAGACTGTGGTGGTTGAACGCGAGCGAGTCGTCGAAGGTAGAACCGTCGTTGAGACCGTCGTCGTCGAGCGCGAGGTCGTGAAGGAAGTTCAGAAAGAAGTCCCGGTCGAAATCGTCAAAGAGGTCGAGAAGGTAGTTATTGCTACTTCTACACCGGCCCCAGAGACGTTCTACGGACTTCCCATTCCGATGGCTGCACCGACCATCAGCGAGCCACCCGAGCCGCAGACCGGACCCGACACTGTCGTGATCCGAACCGGACTCACGATCCAAGGCAGTGGTCACCCTGACGGTGCGTCAGGCGGTATGTTTACTGGTTCCAGCGTCACCGAGAAATTCTTCTTGACTGACGAAGGTGGCAACGCGGTCAACCAAGTGATCACAAACTGGGAGCTTGTCAATGATGCTGACGCGATCGGCGGACAGGCCTTCATCTTCAACATCAAGCCGAATGTCCCGTTCCACAACCAATGGGGTGATTTCGGTAATCTCAGCGCGGATGACGTTGTTTGGGCGTACAACACGGGTAACCCGGCTTACAACCCGGATTCTGTTACCGACGGCGGCTCTTACTGGGTCACGTTGATCGGCAACCAACCGGTAACAAAGGTCGACGACATGACGGCTCGCGTACCAGTGGCGGGGTTCGATGTCCGATGGGACACTCTCGGCTTCGGGCAGTCTGGTCTTGGCTTGAGCATAACGAGCAAACGAGCCTACGACGAAATGGGTGATGACTGGGTACGAGAAAACGTTGTGGGCACAGGTCCTTACATGGTCGACGAGTACGCCCAGGATGCGACGTTGCAGTTGAAGGCGGTTCAAAATCACCACCGGATCACGCCAGACGTCGACAGGATCATCTACGAGCCGATCGGCGAAGACGCGGTCGCTGAAGCTGCGCTCCGAACCGGAACGATTGATGTTGCGGTAGTGGACCTGCGAAACTACCCGACGTTGACGAGCGAGGGTTTCGAGATTGTGGGTGCAGGCGCGGGTTCGTTCCACTCGATCTCGTTCTCGGGTAACTACTGGCAGGATACGATCTACACGCCTGCTGTTGACGACGAGGAAGAACCGATCACATTCCGTCCCACCTACGTCCACGCGATTCCATGGATCGGCGACCCCCAGCGGCCTGAATTCAGTTTCACTGTCCGTAGGCTCGGAGTTCCGCCGGAGAACATGACGAGCATGGAACGCGCGGCACTCGTGCGCAGGGCGTTGTCACACGCCATCGACCGTGCGTTGATCGCTGAAGTCCTGTTCTCGAACGCGGCTTGGGTGAACTACATCTACGGCCACGACATCAACAACCCGAACTGGCAAGACAAGTGGAACGTTGAATACGACCCTGAACTAGCCGAACAACTGCTTGACCAAGCTGGATATCCGCGAAACGACGCTGGTATCCGTTTCGACATGCCCTTCTTCATCCGACTCGGTCGAGGTGACGAGGAGATCGGCACCGCTGTGGTTGGCATGTGGCGCGAAATCGGCATCGACATGCAGGACTGGAAGGCTCAATACCAGACCTATCGTCCGAGCTTGATCGGGCGGACGGCGACGGCTCCTTGGATCCACTCTGCGGGTGCTGAGAGCCCGCAGGCTCCATGGGACTGGCCGGTGGTGAGCAACTCCGAGTGTTCTGGCGGTCGACCTGGTTTCAACATCGGGATCGAGATTCGCGAGCTCTGTGAATGGGGAACTGCGATGAACCAAGAGCAAGACAAGGCGGCGCGTATCGAGATTCGCAACCTGATGGCCGACTACTTGCACGAGTGGAACCCGGCGATCGGCACGGTTGCCCGTCCGAACGTGGCGCTTGTGAACCCCAAGAAGGTCGCATCTTGGAACATGCCGCTGTCAGTGCGAGAGGCAGCACTGCACCATCCCGAGTTCCTCGTGACGGTGCGGTGATCAGTCGGCATCACCCGAACTGAAAGCGTGGCGCGATCCATCCGGGTCGCGCCACTGCGCTTGACATATCGGGTCCTTGCATCGCCCGAAATTTCAATGACGCTCCTCGTATGTCGCTATTGTCGAGATAGATAGCAATGCTTCGATTCCTGTTAAGACGCGTCGGCACAATGGCGATCTCGCTGATTGGAGCGACCATCGTGGTGTTCGGGCTGGCACATGCAAAGGATGACCCGATCAACGTTTTCATCCGCGCCGAGGGTTACGCGATCGGGCCGGAGCAGATCATAGCGTTGCGCAAGAAATGGGGTCTTGATAGACCGATAGTTCTGCAATATCTGACGTGGCTCAGTAACATCGCTCGTGTTGATCTTGGTAGGAGCGTAGGAAACAACCGTAAGGTAACGGACATTCTTCGTGAGCGTTGGCCTGCGACTATGCAGTTGGCAGTAGGAGCTTGGGTAGTTGGAACGTTTGTCGGTATACCGCTCGGAATCCTTTCGGCGATGCGTCGGGCCTCAATACTCGACTATTTCCTTCGGGCTTTCGCTTTATCAGGTCAATCCGTTCCCGCGTTTTGGGTTGGGATCGTGGGTATCTGGGTATTCGCGGTGCACTTAGGGTGGTTGCCGGTGCCTACTTTTTATGGCAGAGCGGACGCTAGTTTCTGGGGGCAGTTCCAGTACTACCTAATGCCAGTATTGGTGTTGGCCTGGGGGCCGATCGCTGGATATCTTCGCATCACGCGCTCCGCCATGCTGGAGGTTCTCGATTCGGAGTACATCAAACTGGCACGTGCCAAAGGAATGGGCTATGCGCATGTTGTGACCAAACATGCATTTCGCAACGCGTTGATCCAGCCATTAACCGTGTCGGCGCTCCTGTTAGCCGGTTTTATGGATGGCGCGGTCTTGGTAGAAAACGTTTTTGTATGGCCCGGCGTCGGGCAGATCGCCGTTGCCGCCGTTAACGACAACGACTTCACACTCCTAACCGGCATAGTGTTCCTGTTCACGATACTCTACTTGGCGATGAGCTTCGTAGCTGATCTACTATACGTGGTGATAGACCCCCGGATCAGGCTTGAGTGATGGCAACCGCAGACACAGCACAAGAGCGACAGCTTTCCACGGCTCAGATTGTTGTACGTTCGCCTTTATTTGCTTGGGATTTCATCCGGCGTTGGCCGGTCCTCCCTGGCTTCGTGATCGTGTTGTTCGGCCTCACGGCGATCTTCACGGAGCAGTTTGCCACGGATGATCCTAACGACCAGAATTTGCGGGCCAGTTTTGCGGCTCCGATGTGGAGCGACGAGTATTACGAGAAGAACACGCGTTTGGATCGTCGGTACGTGCTTGGTGCTGACCAACACGGTCGCGACATCTATTCGCGCGTGGTGCATGGAACGCGGATATCGATCACTGTGGCATTTGCGGCGGCGGTTATCGGTATGACGTTGGGGCTTTGGGCCGGGATCGCGTCGGGTTGGTTTGGCGGATGGTTCGACGAGATAATGACGCGTTTCGTTGATGTTTGGAACGGGTTGCCTTTCCTCCTCGTCGCATTGGTTGTGTCGATAACGATCGGAACAGGGTTGTTGGTACTAATCGGATTGTTAGTGATGGCGACTTGGGTGGGGTTGGTGAGGAACATTCGCGCCGAGGTGTTATCGCTGAAGACGCGTGATTATGTTGCAGCGGCTCGAGTTGCCGGGGGCGGTGACTTTAGGATCATGTACCGGCATATATTGCCGGGTGTGGTCAATCTACTGATGGTGTTGGCGAGTTTGCGCATTGGCGGGTTGATTCTGGCTGAAGCTTCGTTGAGTTATTTGGGGATCGGTGTCCCGTCACGCTACCCGTCTTGGGGCAATATGATCAGTGATGGACGGGAGTTCCTCGACACCGCCTGGTGGGTGTCATTCTTCCCCGGTTTTTGCATATTCCTAGTCGTGATGTCATTCAACTTCATCGGCGACTGGGTGAGAGACAAGACTGATCCAAGATTGCGGCAGATCGGATAGAGCAAACGAAAGGCCTTCAAAGATGTACGACCTCCTAATCAAAGGCGGCCATGTGATCGATCCGAAGAATGGGGTTGACGAGAAGCGGGACGTTGGCATTTCTGCATCGTCAATCGCCGCGGTCCAACCTGATATTCCCGAGACGCAGGGCCGGAAAGTTGTGGATGCCTCGGACTGCTACGTGACGCCTGGTTTGATCGACTTGCATGCTCACTGTTTCCTGTATGGCGGTGCGATGTTCCCGGACGAGTTGTGCTTCCCGTACGGGGTGACCACAATGGTCGACTGCGGCGGATCGGGTTGGCGGACGTTCGACCACTTCAACGAGACCGTCATCCGTAAAGCGGGCCCGCGGGTTTTCGCCCTGCTGAACATCGTTGGTCACGGCATGTGTGGTGATGGCGAGCAAGACGTCGATGACATGGATGTGGAACTGACCGCGGCAAAGATCCGGCAGCGGTCTGACGTGATCGTGGGTGTGAAGGTGGCCCACTTCGGTGGCGTAGGTTGGGAGTCGGTGGATCGTGGGGTAGCGGCCGCGGCTGAAGCTGGTGTGTTCTGCCTAGTAGACCAGAACGCGCGCGCGTCTCGACCCTTCGGGGAGATGATGCTGGAGCACATGAATCCTGGCGACGGTGTGACGCACTGCTACGGCTACGGCAAGCCTATGATCGGCAACGACGGGAAAGTGAAGCCGCACTACTGGGAGGCACGTGAAAAGGGCATCATCATGGATGTCGGACACGGCAATAACAGCTTCTCGTTCTCAATGGCGGTTCCGGCGATCGAGCAGGGGTTCCCACCAGATACGATATCGACCGACCTGCATCGCATGAGCCTGCACACATCTCGTGCGACGCAGACGGAAGTGATGAGCAAGTTCCTCGCCATCGGCATGTCGATGTATGATGTCGTCGAAAAGTCGACTTGGACACCTGCACAGCAGATCAACCATCCCGAACTTGGGACACTGACTCCAGGAGCTACGGCTGATGTGACGGTGCTGGAGTACGTCGAGCGTCCTTGCGGGTTGAGCGACAGTGGACCTACGGGTTATCGGATCATGCCGGCACCTGGGCGACTGATCAATCAAGTAACAATAAAGGGCGGAGCGATTCGGTTCGACTACGATGGTCGGTCGAAGGAGGATTGGACGGAGACGCCGAACACGGACTTGGATTTGCCAGGTTGATAACCCTGAATCGTCCTTCGTAGCGAGATTGACGTGCGTTACCGCCATCTAGGAAACTCCGGTCTCGAAGTCTCGGAGACGGGGCTTGGGGCGAACAGTTTCGGGGAGCCGGGGCGACGGGATTATGCGGAGTCGAAGTCGATAATCTATGCCGCCATTGACCACGGCATCAACTTTATCGACACTTCGAATGTGTATGCGCAGGGGGTGTCGGAGGAGTACATAGGGCGGGCGTTGGAGGGTCGGCGGCACGAGACTCTGATCGGGACGAAGTTCGGGTCCAAGCGCGATCATGGGCCGAACCTGTTCGGGGGTGGTCGGAAGTTCGTGATGGATGCTGTGGAGGATAGTCTGAGACGGTTGCGGACGGACTATATCGACGTGTACATGATCCATCGACCGGATACGCGGGTACCGCTGGAGGAAACTTTGCGGGCGATGGATGACATCGTGCGGCAGGGAAAGGCGCTCTACATAGGGGTCTGCAACTTTGAGGCATGGCGAATGGTCGATGCCGTCTGGACCAGTAAGCATGTTGGAATGAGTCCGATCGTCTCATCGCAGTTCGAGTATTCGATGCTGCATCGTGGCAGCGAGGCAGAGATGTTGCCGGCCTGTCGGAAGCACGGAGTTGGGGTTATGCCCTATCTTCCGTTGGCGGCGGGATTTTTGACGGGCAAGGTGGATGTGTCAGGTGTGCCGCCGGAGGGGACGCGGTTGGCGCTCGATGCCAATCAATCGGGGCGATGGATTACGGAGAAGAATTTACGGGCGATTGCGGCGTTGCAGAGTTGGGCATCCGAGCGCGGGAAGACGTTATTGAACTTGGCGTTCGCTTGGTTGCTGGCGGATCCAATCGTCGGCACTGTGATCGCAGGGGCGAGTTCACCAGAGCAGATTGCTCAGAATGCGGCGGCTTCGAATTGGCAGCTAACGACTGAGGAGCGCGACGAGGTTACAGCGATCTTGGATGCGTATCCGATCGATGGCGCAAAAACATACTACTCGGTTGCGGGATACTTTGGCGAGCAGGTTGAGGTGGTTAAGGGATGAATTGGCGCGTTAGCTCTTGGTGAAGACCGGTTGGATCCAGGCGCTGGTGCCGCCGGAGGAGCGGATAGTGGTGCGGATGTAGCCTTCGTCGCCTTTGATTTGGTAGGTGGCGGCATGGCCTTCGACTTCCGAGAGCGTCTCACCGTCGAGTCCTGAGAAACTGGTGACGTAGATCATCGAGCGATTAGGCTCGATTTCGAGTTCGATCGATTCTTCAGTGATTGTGAGGTTGGTTAGGGTGATGCCGTTGGAGGAGTAGAAGTTGCCGGTGGCTAGGCCTTCGACGATGGAGTCGACGGTGAGTTCGGGGGCGTTTACAACTACCCATCCCCTGCCCGGGTTTGAGGCGTCGGGGGTGTAGTCGTGATAGTTGTGGGAGTCGTCAGTAGCGGTTCCGAAGATGACGCGTCCGGCGGAGAGGACGAGGTCCCACATCTCTTCGACGCTTGGTTTGCCGGGTGCGCCGTAGCCGTTGACGGCGGGGTGGGCATTGTGGATCTCCATAAGGCTCGCGCCTTCGACTTGCTTGATGTGCTCGTGGTTGAATGCCCACTCGAAGTTGGGATGGTTCAACTGCGCGATGCCCCCGGCGTTGATGATGGCGTTGACGTTGGCTTGTAAAGTGGCAACGATGTCGTCGAGGTCGGTTGGTTCGACGACTTGCCGGATGCCGATGGCGTTGAGGTGGATCGGAATGGTGCCGCCGAATATGCGCGATGAGACCTCCTCGCCGGGAATCATGAGCGGGCCGTTCTCGATTTCGTGTTCGAGGATGGTGCGGTGGTTGTGGTCGCTGAGGACTAGGAAGTGGTAGCCATGGTCACGGTACCAGCGGGTGACGAAGTCGGGATCGGCATCGCCGTCCGATTCCGTAGTGTGAGTGTGGATGTTGCCTTTGTACCAGTTGGACATTTTGTGATTGGCTTGTGTAAGGGATTGCAGGTTGGTCGGGATCTCTGGACGTTTCACCGTGAACGGGGAAATCCTGTACCAGTCTACTCCGGGCATACCCCGCTTGCGTCGCTTCGCTCGCTCGCGCCCCTTTCGCTTTGCGAAAGGGGCATGTGCTCCTTAGTCGTAAACCGTCTTACCGACTGTGTGCTTATTGATGAAGTCCCAGTCGTGGGTGACGCCCATGCCGGGCAGGTCGGTGACGTGGATGTGACCATTCTCGTCGATGGCGTCGAGCATGTCGCTGTAGCCATCGAGGTATACGGGCGGGTATGAGGGTTGGAGTTTAGGGTGGACTAGGCCGAGTTCGTAGTAGTTGGAGTTGCGCATTGCGGCCATGGTCTGGCGACGACTTGGGCCGGGGCCGTGCGGCTCAACGTCGAGTCCGAAGCCTTCGGAGGCGTGGGCGATCTTCATCACGCCGGTGATGCCGCCGTCGTAGTCGTGGTCGATGCGTACGAAGTCTGTACCGTCGGCGACGATGAAGTCGACGTGTTTTTCCAGACCACGAACGTGTTCGAGCTGGAGGAGGGGAACGCGTATCAGTTCTCTCAGCTTGCGGTGTGCGAATGCGGACTCGCCGCCGTCTTTGAAGACGTCTTCCCACCAGTAGTAGTTGTAGGCTTCGCAGGCGCGACCGATCTTGAGGGCGTCGCCGAAGGTGAGGATGGCGCAGAACGGGTCGAGCATGAGATCCATCTTGTCGCCGACACGTTCACCGACTACCTCGACGAGTCGGACGTGCTGCTCGATGGGTGCTTCCTGCCATGGGTGGATTTTGAAGGCCTTGTAGCCTATGTCGTAGCACTCTTCAGCAAAATCGGCGTATGCTTCGGGGCTGTTAAGGCCACCCGGGTAGTTATCGCCGATATATGTAGACGCGTATGCCGGGAATGACTTTCTTTGCTCGCCCAACAATCGGTAGATGGGTTGGTCTAGGAGCTTGCCGGCGAGATCCCATAGCGCCATATCGACTTGCGACATTCCCATACGCGCGTGCTGGCGAGTGGCCTGTTTCGCATCGTTGTAGATGCGCTCGCGGGCGAAGGCGCTCTCGCCGATGACGGCGTTGGCGAAGAGTCCGATGGCGGAGTGTTCGGTGGCTGAACCGCCGACGTATTCGCCGGTAACGCCTTCGTCGGTGTGAATCACGACCATGCGGGCGGTGTTACGGATGTTGGTTCCGGGAGCGTATCCAGGTAGTTGGATCCGGCCGGAGCCTTCCATGTTTTCGACGAAGTACTCGAACTCGATTACTTCCATCTTGGTTATTTTGGGGTCGGACATGGGGTTTTTGCTCGCTTGTTGTGTTGGCGGTTGTCTGAACCGCTGATTACGCTGATTTGAATGATGGGCTCTGATTTTTGTTGGTCGTTTCGGTTGCCTTCCGCGATGGGCAGGCCGTTGTTTTACGTGCTGAGTATGCCGGTGATTTCGCCTGTTTCGTCGTTGAGGTCGATGTCCCACGCGTTGGGGTTCGAAGGGAGACCCGGCAGGGTGATGATGTTGCCGGCTAGAGTCACGATCTGCTTGGCTCCTGCGAGGACGCGGAGTTCTCGGATCGGGATTGTGTGGCCTCGCGGGACGTTTAGGAGGCGCGGGTTTGCCGAGACGGAGAGGTGCGTCTTGGCCATACAGATCGGGAAGTCCCAACCATTCGACTCGAAGCGGCGGGCGGTGGTTTTCGTGAGCGGTGCCCACTCTACGCCGCCGGCGTTGAAGAGTTCGCTGGAGATGCGCTCGACTTTGTCAACGGTTGAGAGACTGTCTTCGTAGAGTAGTTTGACGTCTGCGGTGCCGGAGTGGGCTGCATCCCAGACCGCCTCGGCGAGTTCCGTCGTCCCCACCCCACCTTCTGCGAAACCACGCGATTCGGCAACTCCTACTGCGCCTGCTTCGATGGCTGCGCTCTTGGCTGCTGAGATCTCTTCAGCTGTGTCCGACGGGAACTTATTGATTGCAACGACGGGTGGGAGGCCGTACATCTTGACGATTCGGATCGCGTTTGCCAAGTTCTCGGCACCAGTTTTCACGGCATCGACATTTGAGGTTTCAAGCGCGTCGCGTTTTACGCCACCGTGCCATTTAAGGCCGCGTATCGTAGCTACAACGACGGCGGCTGATGGTTCAGGGCCGCCTTGGCGAACTTTGATGTCCATGAATTTCTGGAAACCGAGATCGGCGCCGAAACCGGCTTCGGTCACGGTGATATCCGCTGTGTTGATAGCGAGGATGTCAGCGAGGATCGAGCTGCAACCGTGGGCGATGTTTCCGAATGGTCCCATGTGGACGATTGCGGGCTGTCCTTCCAGCGTCTGAGCGAGGTTCGGCTTTACGGCATCGCGGAGCAACGCCATCATGGAGCCGATGCCTCCGATTTCGCGGGCTGTGACGGGCTTGCGGTCTGTGGTCCATCCGACTACGATGTTGCCGATTCGCTCTCTGAGGTCATAGTAGCCATTCGTGAGTGCTAGTATGGCCATGATTTCGGAAGCGGCGTTGATGTCGAAGCCTGCTTCGCGCATCGGGGCGTTTAGACGTCCGCCGACACCGGTCACGACTTGACGTAGCGCGCGGTCTTCCGCGTCGGTGACTCGGCGCCAAGTTACACCGTCTGGCTGCAATCCGGGGATTGCGCCTCGGTATACGGCGTTGTCAGTCATAGCAGCCAGGAGGTTATGCGCCGACTCCATGGCGTGGAAGTCGCCAGTGAAGTGGAGGTTGATCTCGTTTGCCGGCTGGACCGTCGACATGCCGCCGCCGGTCCCGCCACCCTTGTGACCAAATACTGGACCCAACGAAGGTTGTCGGATCGTTAGAGCGACGTTTTTGCCGATCTTGGATAGCCCTTGCGTCAACCCAACTGCGGTTGTCGATTTGCCCTCTCCGGCGGGTGTAGGTGTGATGGCGGTGACAACTACCAATTTGCCCGGTGTTTCACGGCTCGGGAACGACTTAAGCGGGATTTTGGCTTTGTCGTTTCCGTAGGTTTCGATATCTGCCGGGGAGAATCCGAGGTCTTGAGCGACATCGGTGATTGGGCGCAGGGGCATATCGTGTTGGTCCTGTCTTACTAGCTTTCGTGACTCATCGATTCGTCACGTATCATGCTTGAATTCAACACCAGATAAGTTTAACGAAACGGTGTTCACTACCACTGATCACAGCCCTCGGCGATACCGCTCCTACCAGTCTCTGATTCGTTATCGCCTTGCACGTGACCGGAATCTATATCGACGTAGAAAACCAGTTCATCCGGCCCCAATAGTCTGTCGGGTTGCCGGGCGTATGTAACCCTGATCCGCCCATCGTCGTACTGCTCGCTGCTCGACTTGTCCCACTCGTAGTCCATTTCGATCCATCTCTCGCATGTAGCGCCGAAGAAGCCCCACGTTTTGTCGGACATGTAGGCAAAGACTAGACGATGCGCGAGGACCGCAATTTCAGGTGAAACGTCGGTTTCCGCTAATGCAACCTCATCCGCGACTGTTGGGGTTGATTGAGACGTATCGTTGTTGCACGCGATCAGCGCGATCCCTATGAAGAGTGCGACCGATATCGCCAGCAATGATCTAAATCCGCGCATCGGCGACCACGTCTATTCGACCGGAATGGTTAGCGTTCTGAGGAAGGCTATTAAGGCATCTTGTTCATCTTGCGACAAGCCTAGGAAACGATTCCTAGCACCATTGGCTGATCCACCGTGTGCCTTGATTGCGTCTGAGATGAGCGTTGCGCGTCCGTGATGCAGAAATGGGGGCTCCGAGGCGAATCCCCACAACCTTCGAGTCATCCATTGTTCTGTAGGCACGCCCCCTTGGATAATCTCCTCGTTGTCGAGCGGGCCGTCTTCGCCCATATCGTGGCGACGTAGATCGGAGAAAACGGGTATGAGGTAGTGGCCATTCTCATCTTGTTTGAGTTCACTTGCGAATGCACTCAGGTCTATCTCCAAAACGGCATCTACGGCGTCTGGTCTCAAGTCCTTACCTACGTTGAATTCGTTGGGCTCGGTGAAAACCAGCGATTCAAGAGGCAGTTCCGGAATGTGGCATAAGGCGCAACCGATGGCCTCAAATTTCTGTTTGCCCATCTCGACGATTTCTCGTTGATCTGGGTCTTCGGGCATTTGAGGTATCGGTGCCGGAAGGCTGACCAAGAACGCCACGAGCGCAGTAGCATCACCCGGTGTCATCTCGTTAACCACACCATCGCCGTCGCGGTCGATGAAAGAGCCTACGCGCTCGTAGTTCTCGATGCCGTGATGGTGCAACATCGCATCGTTGTTGAATTCGCGCAGACTTCTGAACACACCCTTTTGGCTGAACGGTCTGACGATAAGGTCGCCGTCTACACCTTCAACCTCGCTCGTGTATACAAAGCCGTTCGGGTGCGCGGTGATGGCACCAAAGTCGATGCCTTTTGCGCTGATCTCCCGACGCACCGGCCAGCCCGATTTCTTAGCGTCCGCGATCGTCGCTTCTTCCTGAGCGAGTAACTCGCGAGTCATCTCGCGCGCTAGGAGCTCGACGAAACCGGAGCCGAACATACCGACGGTGTTACGTTCGTTGCCTACGTTCTGCAGGCTCAGAGGATCCTCATCCTCCTGTTCGTACTGCAATCGGTCTTCCAAATCGTTTCGGAAGTCGAACTCCATCTGGTCTTGGAAATCTACAAATTCGAATCGCTGTCCGAGGACGAATACGTTTGCTACGTTGTCGCCGCCGCCGCCGGGTGCGGGGATATTGTGGCATCCGCTGCAAGCGTTGGAATCGGGACCTGAAATGCGATTGAAGCTTTCGAAACCTTCGCGCCGGTCCCGGAATCTGGCGTCGCCGGTTCGGGTGGGTCGTCCAGCGCCATCTAGGGAATTGAAGGACGCGGTGAAGAGTTTCTCTCCGTGTTCGATCAACTCCTCAAGGGTGTACTTGCCGGCTTCGATACTCGATTGACTGAAGTGAACTTCAATCGCGGGAGCGTCGCCGATCCACTCCTTACCGATATAGTGGCACTCGGATCGGACATTTTCCAGTGCTTCGTATCCCTCGACGTGCTGATCCATGTGCTCGTAAGTGTCGAGGTAGTTGAGCACTTGCAAGGTCGGATAGTCGTAGTAACCGCCCGCGAGGATGTCTTTGAGAGCCAAGATGAAGCGCTCTGTGGCATCCACCAACTCACCGCGCACCGAATCGAGTTCAGCTTCAAGCAGTTCGATCTGGGCTTCGATATCCTCGACCGAAAGTTGCTCGCGCAGCATCCCGTCGCTGATATCGTCGACGCGATTGCAGACCTTTTCCTCGTAGTCGGTGTTGTCTTCCAAAGCGTAAGAAGCGCAAGCGACTCCCCACGTCAACGCAAAGACGATAAGGAATGCAACTGCGATCTTTGCAAGTTGACGGCGCGAGCTTGGTTCAGATTCCCGCTTCGCGGTCGATCTCGGATTGATATTCGGCAACGGAACCGTCCATGATGTCGGCGAGCGATACCGATTGTCCGGAGTTGCCTGACTCTAGTATTCCGTAGGAAACCGCTAAGGCTTTCATCCCGACTTCGGCATCGACCTCGACATTCCTATCTCCTGATTCTATTGCCGATGCCAACTCCTGCATCTCGATGGCAACCAAGATGCGGTCTATCGCCTCGAATCCAACGTCGTATGAGCCCATTCTCGTCGCTCCGCCGAAGAATGTCGCAGTGGTTTCGTCGACTTCCCAGTCAGGAACTAAATCGAGCATCTCCTGTTCGCTAAGTGGCTCAGATTGCGTTTCGAGGTAGATGCTGGGAGGGATGCCTGTGCGGGTTGGTGGCATCTGCATGGTGCCCGCGCTGCCGTGGATCGTGTTGATGCCCGCGCCGTAGCCGATCGATGCGTTTGTGATGGTAAGTTGACCTATCGCGCCTGACGCGAACTTCAGCAATCCGATTGCGGTATCTTCTTGGTCGATTTCTACCGTCTCTTGGTTTGCGAACGCGTCTTCCACCCGGTGTGAATAGAACTGAGCGATTTGGCCAGACATTCCCTCTCTTACTCGCGTGGGTGCGAATAATCCCGTTTGGGCCGACAAAGATTCAATGTCGCCCAAGAAGTAGATGAGCAAGTCAGCTTCGTGTACGCCCTGCTCGATGATGACGCTGCCCGCACGCGACTTCAGTGCGCGCCAGCCAGTGTCGTGCATGAGTCCGGAACCGCCTCCGAGGGACACCTTCATCGCGAAGCCTGGATCGCCGATCGCGCCAGCGTCCAGAAGTGCTTTGGCAAGACGGTTCATCGGGTCGCGGCGGTACTGCTCGCCTATGGACAGCACCAGGCCTTTCGCTTCGGCGGCATCCCGCATCAGGCGGCACGCCTTCATTGTGAGCGCCATCGGCTTCTCGGTCAGGATGTGAACACCGGCGTCGAAAGCTTGCAACGCGAAGATGTGGTGCATCCGTGTATCGGTGACGATGTCTACGGCGTCTACACCAGATGCGAGCATATCCTGGTAGTCGGTGAAGATCTGTGGACGGTGGCCGGTAGCATCCTCGACCGCCGAGGCCACGCCGTTCGCCGCCTCCTCGTGGCGATCACAGACCGCCGACAAGGTGAACGTATCGAAGTGTTCGCGCAGTTCGATGTATCCATGGGCATGGCGCATACCCATGCCGCCGCATCCGACTAATCCCAAGTTGAGGGTCAATTGTTAGTTCCTTTCACAAGACTTGTGCAAAACTATCACATCAATTGATCCCATCATTCATGGCGTCAGCCTCAAGCGACGTGACCGCCGACACAAAGACGCAAACCAAAATTTCAGATTGGCGATCCATCGGCTTTCCTCGTAACATTCAACCTACTTGGCGCTGCGCTTAATACTTGAGAGCACACGGCTTACGAATGGATGAGGTAGAAATTCTCAATGGTGGGCTCATGCGTCGCATGGTGAAAGCGTTTAACGACGGAGACGTTTCGGAAGTCGGATCCTTTATCTCGGTTCGTTACGTTGACCACCAGGGAATCGGCGGCGCGGCAATGGAAGGTCCAATGGGGTTTGTCGAGGTTGTGATGATTTCTCGTAAGGCCCACCCAAATCTGCGTGTGGACATCGACAAACTCGCCGTTCATGGCGACACTGTCGAGACGGAGCTTTTTTGGTACGAACTTGGTCCAGCCCGTGTTTCTGATTCAGTAAACCTATACCAAAAGCGAACCCGCGAGATAGTTCGATTCGAGGACGGCTTAGCGGTTGAACATTGGGGCGATAGAATCGATTGACCTCTCTCGTCGAATGCCAAGGCAAAGGCGGCAGCTTGGGGTTTCGGGCATTTCTCCCGTCAACGAGCGCAACCGAGGTTCATCTGAGGGCGACCGAACCATCATCACGGAGCGCGTGGGCGATGGGGCCGTATTCGTATGGATGCTTTGCGATGCCTTCTTCGTCTAATTCGACACCGATGCCTGGAACTTCAGGTATCTGTAGCCACCCATTGTCGAGTTTGATGATCTCTTTGACCACGTCCGAGTACGGGGGTCTCTCCTCGTACAAGTGCTCCTGAACTTCATAGTTGGGAACGCAGGCACCGAGTTGGACATGGGCCGCGGTCGCTACGGGTCCAGACGGTACCGCGTGTGGGATGATGCCTTGGTGATGAGATTCGGCGATTGCACAGATCTTCTTGCAGTGGGTGAAACCTCCAGCGACTCCGATGTCTGGTCGGACGTGATGCACTCCCGCGGATTCGACGTATTCGCGGAACTCCCAGATCGTGAGGTTGCGCTCACCCGCGGCCATCGGGATCCGAGTCTTTTCGGATACTTCGCCGAAGGAGAGTATCGAGTCTGGCGCTACCGGGTCCTCGAAGAAGTAGGGTCTGAACTTCTCGATTTCTTGGGCCAAAACGATGGCTTCGCCGGGGATCATGTTGCGGTGGATTTCGACTCCGACATCCATGTCCCATCCGACTGCGTCTCGCACAGCGGCCATGCGGTCAACAAGATCTTGAATGCGTTCGCTGTGGCGCATCGGTGCGTGATCATGTTGGTAGAGCAGACACTTGACTGCCGTGAAGCCGTCGGCCTTTGCATCCGCGGCCGCGTTCGCCACCTCTTCGAGCGTTCCCGTTGGTAGGACGAGCATGGCACGCACAGCATCTCGTGCCTTGCCGCCTAGCAACTGCCAGACCGGAGCCTCGAAATACTTGCCTTTAATGTCCCAGAGCGCCTGATCGATGGCACTGATGCCACCGCCGATCGCGCCGCCGCGCATTGACTTTGCGCGGTACATGTAGTTCCAGTGGTGCTCGGTCCGTAGCGGGTCTTGTCCGATCAGATACGGTTCGAATGACAGCACTACGTCTCTAGAGGCTCCTGGCCAACCGAAGAACGTGGACTCGCCGACTCCCTGGATGCCGTTGTCGGTGGTGATTCTTACCATCATCCAGTTGACGGCGACGAAGGTTTCAAGTTTTTCGATCTTCATGTTTTTGGTAAGACGTCCGTTTCTGGGGGTTTCCGTTTCTGCGGCAATTATATGAACCTGATGTACGCTAATCGGTTGTGAACGTTCAAGGTATTTCCGTTCGGAAGAGCCGCGGCGAATCGCTCTTCCTGATAATCGCTTCATTGAGCGCTTTGCTGTCTGTCACTGTCATCTCTGCCGCTCCGCTTTATTTCGACGCGATCGAGCGGCTCGGACTGCGTCGAACACTCGAACGATTCGAACTCGCTCAGATGGGCGCGTGGCTGCACGTCGCCGATATGACGTTCAACTCCGCGACGATTAAATCGACCACTGATACCGCGGAACAGACCGGCCAACATTTTGGCGATGTGCTTCGCAGCACCTCGGCGTTCGTGCGTTCGGGGATCTTGAATCTCAACCAAGTCAACGATCGTTTCGCGCCGCCGGGATCAGTGCTCGTTTACCAGACTGTGCAAGGAGAAGCCGCACCGATCTCTCTGGTCGCCGGGAGATTTCCGTCCGAATCCATCGCCGATGGCGAGGTCGAAATCGCCATCCTCGAAAGTGTCGCGAACGGGTACGGCATCCGAGTCGGCGATGTATTGAGGCTCCACGTCCCACCGACGAACATCGTGCACACTATGCCTCGGGTGACCGGCATCTTCAGCATCGATGATCCCAATCACGAGTCTTGGCAAGGACTATCTTCGACTCTCTTCGATCCGGAGCAAGGGCCTACCGGTGGGCGACCGGCGATCATCGCCTATACGTCGAACGGCATGATGGATCGAGTTGCCAGCCGGGGCATTGCCGACATCGGTCAGCTGTGGATGATGTTCTACGTCGATTTAGAGGAACTGAATCGCGTCGGCGTGGGCGAATATCTCGAGGTCATCAACCGGTTCCGTACCGATGCTGCAAGGCTGTTGCCCTCGTCATCCTCGTTCTCTGGAGTCGAATCGGCGTTGCGGACCCTGCAACGGCAGTTGACCTTCACTAACACGACGACGATCATCAGCGGGGCATTGTTTGCCGCTTTTGCGGTGTTCGTGCTGGCGCTAAACGCAAGCGTCATCGCCAGACGATGGCTCGCGGAGGAGACGACGCTAAAAACGAGGGGCGCCAACCGAAACCAACTCTTCACAGCGATCGCTTTCTACGCGACCATTCTGTTCGTCATACCTGCTGTCGTCGGACCGTTCATTGCATCGTTGATCGTGCCGCTTCTGGGTCTTCTAGGTTCGTTTCAAGAGTTGACAGGTGGTCAACCGTTCCCATATCGGATTCTCCCGGAGCAGTTCATCTGGTCGGCGATACTTGGATTGATTCTGTTCGTCCTTTACACGGCACCGGTCGTACTCGCTCGTCCCGGGCCGATCGTCCGTCATCTCACACGGATTCGTGGCTCGCGGTCGCCTTGGTTTTGGCGTGCGAACCTCGACATCGGCATAGTGGTCGCGGCAGCAGCGGTGATCTTTGAACTGAATGGACGAGGTTCGTTGTTTGTGGAACGCGACGACGGTCTTTCTGACTTGAGCATGTTGGCGACCTCCCTGCCGATCGTCGCATCGGTTGCGGCATCGTTGGTGGCTCTGCGCCTTTTCCGCTTCGCAGGCGTCGTGTTCGAAAGGCTGGCACAGATCAACGTCCACTCGATGTTTGCGCTCGCGTTGAAGGTATTTTCGCGTTCGGCGATGAGCCATGCGGTGCTGATGCTTTTGGCAGCGGGGACGATGATAGTGGTCATCAACGCCACTGGATTGTCCGCCACGTTGGAGAAAAATACGAATGATCGTATCGATTTCACAACAGCTTCGGACATGCGAATTTCGGGAATCGATGGATTCAAAACGTCGAACAACGAGACCGTCAGAGCGATTGTTGAACGGGACTGGGTGACCGACCACACTTGGGGTACCCGTACCGAGGCTAGGACTGGCAGTTCGGAATCTGCATCGTCGTTCACAATGCTCGCCGTGCGGCCGCGAGAGTTCGTTGATGTGGCAACATTCCGGTCCGACTTCGCGGACGAATCGCTTTCAGTTTTGATGGGCAAGATAGCTGATTTTGTCCCTACGGGGGCGCTTTTCCTGCCTGATGATGTCGTCGAACTCGAAGCGGTGGCGAAGTTGCAACGAAGCGGCAGGGGTCGCATCGATGTTTGGTCGAGGTTGCTCGATGCTGGTGGTACTACACACACGATTCGGATGACCGCTAATGGATCTAATCAGCCTGGAGAAGATTGGCAACGGTTGTCAGGCACGGTCAAGCCCGAAATTCAACGTCCGGTAAGTTTTATGGCTTTGGAAGTCTATGAACCTCCGACTTCACCTATCGGCAGCGCGGCGACACTTACGATCGACTCCTTGAGCGCCGTAAACGATTCTGGCGCATCGGTCGTGGTAACTGATTTTGCCGACATCGATGTGTGGCACCCTATGGCAACCTCGATTGCCGATGATTCTCGCCTATCGATAACCGACGACGGCGGGGAAGGAAGCGAAGACAGACGATCACTGGAATTCGCTATGGGTCGTGGCACTGACGACGGTGTACGCGGCGTTTACTACTCTGAAAACGGTCCGATATCCGTCCCTTTGTTGGTGAATTCTCAGTTCCTAGACAGTACGGGGCTTGACGTTGGCGAGAGTCTCTCAGGGTATGCATACGGCCGCATCGTGCCGTTTGAAATCCGTGGCACATTCGACCTGTTCCCGACGATGATCGACGAAGGACAATCGTTCGCGGTTACCAACGCCGATGCCCTGCTCGCGTACTTGACGCCGGTAAGCGAGCCGTTCCTCTCCGATTCGGCGGAGTTGTTCCTCGACGTGGACGAGACGTTCGTCTTCCAAGACCGTATCGCGACGATAAAGCAGTTAGATCCGTCATTACGCGTCTCAGATGGCGAGGCGTTGAGCGCAACGTCTTCCGCGCGTTTAGGGAATGCCGCAGGCTGGCGGATCGTTGGATCGCTGATCGCCGTGTCAGTGGTTGTGATAACTGTGGTCACTGCTGCTGCGATAACTATTCACAATCAGGACCTGAACCGCCTCGACAGCGCCCTCGTGGAATCTATGGGTGGCAGCCGCATCGGTATTGTTCTGGAGGCATCGACTAGAACTCTGATGTCACTAGGTCTCGGGTTTGGGCTTGGGGCTGTCGGAGGAATGTACGGGGTTCGATTCATCGCCGACAGAATGACTCGCACAGCGACTGGAGAAGCAGCTCTGCCGCCGATGCTGTTACAAGTTGACTGGCTACCGGTGATTGGAGCCATGGTCCTCTTGATTGGCGCGACGTTGATACCTGTGGCGTGGAGCCTGATGCGGCCAAAGGATTCAGTCGCCGGCAGAATCAGGACCTCTTCGGTGGCGTGAAACACTCTCTAGGGTCATCACGACGCGCGGCAATTGCGGCTTTGCCCCGATTGGTGCTGAGACGTGCTTTTTCAGAGAAAACGTTCGTGGGCTTGCGGCTTATCGGATTGACGATCGCGGTAGCGGTTTCTGCCGGAGTGTTCATCTACCTTGACGCCCTGGGTCAATCGGCGCTTTCGCAGAGCCTAGAGGGGCATCTTCAACAAGACCTGAATGTCGCTGTCAGAGCCCGAAACGATTCAGTTACGCACCAAGCCCATCAGGCGCTGTTGACTACTGTCAACGACACGCGATCGAAGGAACTGACCAAGGTGCTCGCGTCCCCGACCGTGGCGGCGAAGTCGGTGACACTCGTGTTCGAGCGCGATCTGGTGCCTTGGGAGACAACGCGAAGCTTCTTGGCCCACGTCGATGGCATAGAGGACGAGGCGACCTTGCTCCAAGGTGCATGGCCTTCATCGGGCAACTCTACTCAGACGCTTGAGGTCGCGATTTCGTCGGAAGATGCACAATACTTGGGTTTCGGTGTCGGACAAACCGCGCATCTGAGCTCTCCAACTTCCGAAGAAATCCGAGTCACTGTACGCGTCACCGGCATCTACTCGCGCGACGATCCAGATGCGCTTCAATGGGAAGCTTTGGACACTGGACTCGGTGCTAACAGCACATCGTTCCGGTTTGCACCGTTTATCGTCAGCGAACCTATGCTGATCGATGCCGTAGCGAATCACATGCCAGATACGGAGGTCCGTTATTACTGGGTCTTCGAAACCAATGTGGGCAGGATTCATTCACGCGACGCTGAGAAGATCTTAGCCGACTTGGACTCCCAAGAGGCGATTCTCAAACAGGAACTTCAGGGATTTCAACGGATCAGTACGCTAGACGATGCGTTGGCTGCGTTTCTGACAAGTTCAGAGATTTCACGCGGCTTAATGATGTCTGTTGGAGCAGTGATCGCGTTGGCATCGCTCGCTTTTTCCGCTTTGATTGCCAGCCAAGCCCGCGATATTCGATTCAGCGAGAGTGGGATGGTTCGAGCACGGGGCGCGACGGCTTCGCAAGAGATCGCTCTTATGACTGGCGAGACGTTGCTGATCGCCGCGCTGTCGTTGGTTGCAGGCGTTGCAATCGCGCTTCTCGGCGTGTCGTTGGCTGGAAGACTTCCGGTGTTGAGCGAACTGACTGGCGGAGAATTCCTCCCCGCTAGTCTTTCGGTGCAGTCTGCTGTGGCGGCGGTCGTCGCTGCTGTTATCGGACTCGTCGCCCTGCTGATGCCATCCTTGAGGCGAAACGCGTCGACAGTCGACGAACTCACTAGCCGATTGGCCCGCCCGCCGATTCGTAATGTGGCGCAACGCTACTATCTCGACGTCGTCCTGTTGTGTATCGGCGTAGCCGCGCTTTGGCAACTGTCGCAAGAAGACCTCTACATCTCTAGCAGCGCGTTGGGAGAAGGCTTCAGCAATCGGCTCGCATTGGCGATGCCCGCCGCCACCGCGGCCGGAGGAGCGATCGTGTTGCTGCGTTTCCTGCCGTTCCTGCTTGGCGGGATCGCTGAAGTATTGGCACGCCTGCCTTCGATGTTCAGGCTTTCTCCAGCGATTCCGTTGGCTCTTTGGTCTTTGGCCCGTAACCCGCGTTCCAGCATGGGGCTGATGCTGCTGATAATGCTTGCGGCGACAATCGCCGTTTTGCTCTCGATCTTGTCCCCATCGATCGATCAATACGCCGAAGATGATGCGCGGTACCGTGTCGGTGCAGACATCCGATTATCCGGCATGATCGTCCGTAATCGAAGCAATCTTCATCGCGTAATTGATCACATGACGGCGGAATTCGGATACGACGCTATTTCGCCAGTCGTACGTGCGGCCGGAACCGTTTCCGCGCCTAGCGGAAACGAACCAGTGACCGCGGTGGGTGTTGATGCGGATCATTTCCCGGAGGCTGCGTGGTGGCGCTCGGACTTGGCGAGCGCATCGCCAGAGCATCTGACATCTCTCATCAAATCGCGCGATACGGATGGATATCCGATCCCTGCCGATGCCGAGTGGCTCACCGCGCTGATCAAACCAGACACTCAGCGAAATGACACAGGGCTAGTTGCACGCATCCGAGATGAATCGGGGCTATATCACTCCGTGACAATCGGAAATCTAGAACCGCGATCCGTCACAGTAGGTACCCCATACGGTTGCGAAAAACCCGTACCGCTCGAAGATGAGGAAGGCTTCGAACCTCCTGACTGGTGCAGAATCGGTATCCCGTTATCCCCGCTCCGAAGAGACACGTCCGACACAGAACAGTTCTGGTTGGAGTTCATTGGGATTTCAAGACGTCCGATCGAAAACGCGCCCCAACCGACGACTGGATCGGTACGCATCAAAGACATCTCTACCGCAAACGCCGCTGGTGAACTTTCGCTGTTGACCGACTTCGGCGACATCGTCAGTCGACGGACCACAGCAGCTGGATTCGGCGATCTGGGAGCGCGCATCGATCCGTTCTCCGAGACACCGAGCGATGGCGCGGTCTTGACTTGGTCTCAACCGCGATACGGGCAACTCAAGGGGGTCCGAGTAGGCACCTCTGACGACGTGCTCCGGGTAATCGGCAGCAACTGGTTCAAGAAGGAGTTGGAGCTCGAAGTCGGGGACACTACACGTCTGTTCCTGGGCAACCGCAGCACGACGGTTGAGTTCGTCGCGTTCGCAGATTTCTTCCCTACCTTCCCTTCGGCATCATCTCCTTATCTGGTAGCTGATCTGCGTGAGGTTCAACGCATCATGTCGATCGATCAGACCCGAGGCGCTGATGCCACCAACGAACTCTGGATATCGGCGCCTGAAGCAAAGATCGACGACCTCGCAGATATCGAAGACCTATTCTCTTTCAACAACCTCTCGGCGCGCCTGATGCAACACGCCGGTTCTGAGATCACCCGATCGCGTACCGATGCGCTCACGGCCGCAGGGTGGAACGGTTATCTTGGCTTTGGTTTCGCGGCCGTCACTACGGTCTCGATCCTCGCATTCATCATCACCGGTTGGACCACATATCGACTGCGCCGACTCGAGTTGGCGGTGCTGAAATCGATGGGTATGTCGATGCGTCAGATGCTGTTGATGATCGGCTTGGAACAGATCGTGATCGCATCGATATCGCTCGCCATCGGCGCAGGGATCGGATTGATGCTCAGCGCGGTGCTACTGCCCTATCTCGCCGGAAAGGACGCATCAACGCTTGCGCCGCCGATGGTCGCCGTTGTTGGTACTCAGATGCTGGGGATTCTGTTGGGAATCGTCGGTGCTGCGTTGATCGCGTCAGTCACTTGGATATTCTTCTGGGTTCGCAGCCAGCACGCTACTACGGTGATAAGAGCGGGAGGCGCGGGAGTATAGAAAACCCTCCCAAAGGGGTAGCGGAAAATGCAGCGTCTGACAATCGTTGGTGAACCATCATTCACTCTGGTGGAAACGCATCGAAACAGGGAATTGCGTCCAATCAACGCGACGGCATATTGCGCTACCGACGCGGGTCGGGCCGCATTCAGGCGATGTCAGTTTTGGGTTCGCTTGCTGAGTTGCCTTGTGATGACGCCAACCCCCACCCCAATAGAACCATATAGACGAGACCAGCTAAAGACATTGCTGCAAAAACAGGAGCGAAAGCCAGCTCTAGACTGTTCGAATGCCAGGCGCTGATGAACACGGCCAGTGATGCAACAGCCAGTATCGCAACGATCCCGTGAAACACGGGCGGCATACGCACCGGCTCGGGTCGTAAGGCGAGTCCCAAAGCCATGATCGCTATCCCGACGTAGCCTGCCACGCTGGAGGTGAAGTGCAACGCGAAGACCATCCGCTGCATCTCAATGGCAGATTGGAGCCATTCCTCCGACTGCATCCCTTCGCTCTCCAGCGCTGCCACTCCCATGCCAACGATCATGTAGTCGAGACCCCGCATCACCATTTGCAGCACGAGGGCCAAAGCCATTCCGAGAAGACCAAGCCGCGGTATGGGCCCTGCGAACCGCCGCACGGTCAATATGCCATGGAGCATCAACAAGGCGCCGCAGATAATCACAACGGGCATGGCGTAGGACAGTTCCGAGTTGCGTGCCATCGCCATCGTGAGGTTTTCGAGGCTGGTCGTCGACACATAGTCCACCACTCCGCGTCCCGGCGAGAGCGCGTAACCCACCGCCACCGTCGCGGTCCCGATTAACAGTGACCAGCCGCCGAGTTGATTCTCCGTCAAACGCATCGTCTATCCCACTTTAGTGCCTACAGCTGTCGAGTGGAAATTGCCCGCGCACGTTCGGTCCATCGGAGGTGCGACCAGTTCACGGGTTGAACCGAAGACAACACTCCATGCCGAAGTGGCCCGCACTCGTGCTGTTGATCGCCGTAAAGTCCTAATCTCTGTCTATTGCCAAAGATCGGGATCGGGTCGCTTCATCAGTCCTACGCCCAGATATCCGTACCAGATAACCAGTAGCACGTAGCAAGCACGGGCCAGGCTTATAAATGTGTCGCGGCCACCGTTGTCGAGTACGGCCATCATGAAAAAGATCATCACGGCTAGGCTGACAAGGGCCGCCAACAGGGAGACTATCCGGTTGAAATCGTCTCTCGTGGAGAGGCCCAACGCGAAGATGCAACCGCCGAACCCGAGCGTAATCCCACCGGCGTAGAAGAGAGCGGAGCCGGCGTAGTAGACGGGAACGCTTCCGCTGATCTGCTCGCTGGTTTGGGCATCGGCCAGGATGAAGTCCACGCCGCCGGTAAAGATCCAACCGGTCAGTCCGACGAAGATCATGAAGAACCCCATCTGAGCAAACGCCTTGCCATTGCCCTCCAAGGTCACGTTCCGCATCAGCGCATAGAGGCCCGATAGGATTAGCGCTAGGCCAAGGATTATCGCTATGTTGGTGACGTTGGTCAGAGCGGCGTTGGCACCTTTGGCGGTTATGTTCCCGACGGCGTCTGAAGGGTCGGCGCTGTCTATCAATAGTCCGCCCGGCTCTATGAGAAAGAAGACGAAGGCGATTATCGGACCGAATATTAGGGACAGCCCCGCGAGCCGATTCACAGATATTGTGCCCATGTTTGAACCTCCTTTATGTGAAGTCGTGGGAAGGATCCGTTGGGTTCAACCACTCACAGCGTACACCCTGACGCCAAAGTTGTGGGATTGCAATAGGAAAGTGACCTTGTCCCCATCACTCGCCGTGGAGGCCGCCACGTTTGACCGAGGATGGTGACGCGCCGGGGACTCGAACCCCGAACCTAGTGATTAAGAGTCACTTGCTCTGCCAATTGAGCTAGCGCGCCATTTGCGATTCTAACTTGAGTGCAACCGACGACTGGAGTGTTGATTCACTACGGCTATAATCGGCGATGAATTGCAACGATTGGAACCTAAACATGCCTTCAACACGACCTTCCCAAGACGATCTCCTACGATGGCTCCATGACGACCTCAATAATTGGGGCCGGTGGGGAGAAGATGACGAACGCGGCACGCTGAACCACCTCAGCAACCAGACGACGTTGGACGCTCTATCGTTAGTCCAAGAAGGTGCGACTATATCGTGTGCAAGAGCCGTGGGATTCGAGGCCGCGGTTGATGTGCCGCGCCCGCCACAGCACTACATGATCGGCTCTGGAGACGTTTACCGAACCGGGGAGGGGCCGGATCGCCAAGTCGCCATTGATTACTTCGGATTAGTTTTCCACGGGCACACCGTTACTCATATCGACTCCCTCGCCCACTTCTTCTGGGATGGCAAGGCTTACAATGGACGGCCCGCTTCTGTCGTGACAGTGGCCGATGGTGCGACCGAACTTGACGTAACTGCGGCGGTTGGCGGCATCGTGACGCGCGGCGTTCTAGTGGACGCTCCGATGCTCCGCGGGGTTCGCTACATCGAACGCGGGGATGGTGTCGGCATGGACGATATCAATGCCGCTGAGGAACGGTGCGGATTCAAGGTCCGTGAGGGCGATGTCCTGCTTCTACGAACTGGACAGCTTGGTATGCGCGAGGAACTCGGGCCCGTCGATGCATACGTCGCTGGGTCATCTGGACCGTTGCCTGAGATTCTGCCGTTCATGCACGAACGCGGTGTAGCGGTGATGGGTTCGGACACTGGCAATGATGTCCAGCCGACAGGCTACGACCGTTTCAGCAACCCCGTCCACCAAGTCGGGATTGTCGGTATGGGATTGTGGATTCTAGACAACACCTGGCTTGACGACATCGCGGCGGCTTGCGCCGAACGCGGAAGATGGGAATTCCTCATCAACATCCTGCCGCTCAGGTTGCCTTCGGTTACCGGATCGCCTGTCAATCCGATTGCTGTTTTCTGAGGCATTAAACCCCCTTCAATTCCCCCTTGAGCATCAAGGGGGAGGGATATGGGAACGTCCGATCTGTTGATCAGAAATGGGCGTTGCGGACGATTTCGAAGTCTAGGGATCGGCCATCGGGTGATCTTGTCACGCCCACGAAGTCGATGCGCCAATCTACGACTTTGGAACCAACTTCGGCCGCTAAGTAGCCTAGCGCGACGTTCTCTATGCGGTTAAGTTTCGCAGGCGTTAATGCTTCAACGGGTCGTCCGAATTTCGTCGAGTTGCGCCCCTTGACCTCGACGAACACCCACTCTGGCCCGACCTTGGCGATGATGTCGACTTCGCCGTGTCGGGTTTTGTAGTTGCGGTCGATAATTCGGTAGCCGAGTTGCCGGAGGTGGTTGGCGGCAGCGTCTTCGACATTCAAACCTAGTCCATCGGGAAGACTCATTTCGCTGCGACCGGCGATGTTTGACGCTGATGTGGCAGATAAAACCGCCCACGATTTATCGGCGATGAGTTGTGCGACGGGTTTGAATGAGCGACGATGGACTGGGGTAGGGCCGAGGCTTTCGAGCGCGTCCATATGGGCAGCTGTGCCGTAGCCCTTGTGTTGTGCGAATCCGTAGCCCGGGTATTGTGCTTCCAGATCATCTGACATGATGCGGTCGCGCGTCACTTTGGCGATGATTGACGCTGCCGCGATTGAGAGGGATTTCGAATCGCCGCGGATTATCGATTTGGATGGCGTGGCGATGCCGATGTTCGTGACGGCGTCGATCAGCAGGAAGTCGATCCGCCATCTGATGGCACGGATAGCGTCGCGCATCGCGAGTTTAGTGGCAGGAACGATGCCAAGTTCGTCGATCTGGTCAGCAGGCACGATAGCGACACCGTGTGCACTCCCGTAGGTGCGGATCATATCGAACGCGTACTCGCGTTGGTTGATAGTTAGCTTCTTCGAGTCGTCGATGAGCCCGATGTGTTCTTCCGACATGTCGGCTGGAAGCACTACGGCGGCAGCAACGACAGGTCCTGCAAGTGCGCCGCGACCGGCTTCGTCGATTCCGGCGATCACTCGATAACCAGATCGTCTGCATTCCGTCTCGAACGCGAAAGTCGGGCCTGTTTCCCTTTTTTGCGCCGTTTGCATGACGCGTTCAGGATACGCCAATCGCGCCGTTGACTCGACTTGAGATGGCGAAGGGTTACGCCGGGACGGCTAGATCAGTCGCGGTCGAGACGTCCGAAAGGGGAGATTCAAGTTCAATAAAGCCTCCCCCGAGGACTCGATCGCCCTCGTAGAAGACGATAGCCTGACCAGGGGTACAAGCTCGCATCGGCTTTGAGAACCTGATTTTCCCAACTTCTGCGCTTAACATCTCAATCGATGCTGGGTCTTCCGGGCTACTGTATCGGATCTTCGCAGTTATCTCAGCATTCGCTGGCGGGGCCTTGTCGATCCAGTTGACCGCCGACGCGTATACCTCGTCACGTAGGAGTTCTTGCACTGATCCCACGGTCACCTTGCCCGACTTAGAGTTGATCGAGGTCACGTAGATCGGCCCCTTCGTGCCACCCATCATAGGTAGCCCCTTACGCTGCCCGATGGTGAAGTTGTGAATTCCGTCATGCTCGGCTAACACGTTGCCTTCAACGTCGACAACGACACCAGGTGTCGGTTCTTCAAGCCGTTCCTCGACGAACTCGCGATATGTACCAGTTGGGATGAAGCAAATGTCTTGCGAATCAGGCTTGTCGGCTACTGGCAACCCTTCGTTTCGAGCAATCTCGCGGATCTCATCCTTGGTGTATCCGCCTACGGGAAACGCCAATCGCTTCAACTGATCCTGCCGCAAGTTGTAAAGCACATACGACTGATCCTTCATGACATCTGCGCCGCGCAGCAGCGACCTGCGACCGTCTTCTTCCGTGGCAATCTGAGCGTAATGACCCGTCGCAACGATCTCCGCGTCCATCAGTTCCGCCCTGTCCATTAGGAAACTGAACTTCAACCGGTCGTTGCATGCCAAGCAGGGATGGGGCGTCCTCCCCTGTCGGTACTCGCTGACGAAGTAGTCGATGACGTGCTGCTGGAACTCCTTCTCGAAGTTCATGTAGTAGTGCTTCGCGCCAATGATTCGGCACGTCGCCCGCGCATCCTCAACATCTTCGAGCGAACAGCAGGACTTCGAGAGTTTCCCAGCCCCTTCAAAAGGCGCGTTGAACAACCGCATCGTTACACCGATGACGTCGTAGCCCTCTCGAGCCAAGAGAGCCGCCGCGACGGAGGAGTCGACACCCCCACTCATCGCCACTAGCGCGCGCTTTTTCGAATTCAGCATGAGGATTTATGAGTTTTCGTCGATTCGGGCATCATTGCGGAGTCTGTTGACCGTGCCATCGACGAAGTCCTTCTTTCCAGAATAAAATCGCTAGTTTCAGGAATGCGACTGAACCACACGACGATTCATGGTCGTATCTTGTACCGATATAATCCGAGAACACATGACAACATCCACATCCGAAACTACGGTCAAACTTTCGATTGAAGAGCTAGCGCGGGCGGCACTCGAAGAGGCCTCATCCAACCTAGGCTCCGATGTCGTTCTACTAGACACTCGCAACGTCAGCGATTTCACTGACTTCTTCGTGATCGCAAGCGGCGAGACGGAGCGTCACTTAGAGATGATGGCTGACCGTATCGAGCGGAAGATTCGAGAGTTGGGCATGCGGCGCAACAATCGCGAAGGTTCCGGTTCCGGCGGATGGCTGCTCATCGACTTCCCCGGTTTCATAGTCCACCTCTTCAATCGTGAAAC
The DNA here is from genome assembly GCA_965220515.1 of Dehalococcoidia bacterium. GTDB lineage: Bacteria > Chloroflexota > Dehalococcoidia > Lucifugimonadales > Lucifugimonadaceae > Bin127. The sequence goes on along the minus strand of OZ244831.1, from coordinate 2,421,544 downwards.
CAGAGCCTACTACGATCTCGAAGGGCTCTGGTCCCAGGCGAACGAAGTCGTCCGATTGCAATAACCGGGGCGGCTATCCATCGTCCGAGGCAATCCACATGTCGTTCGAACGCGCGTAATCGATCAATTCTACGTCGCTGAAGAACAGACCAACCTCACGCTCGGCATCGTCTGAATTCGCCGAACCGTGCACCAGATTGCGGCTGATCTCGACGCCGAAATCTCCTCTGATCGTGCCTGGGGGTGCATCACTCGGGTTCGTCGCGCCCATGAGCTTTCGAGTGATCGCGATGGCATCGGGACCTTCCAAGCACAGTGCCACGACCGGTGCGGCAGTGATGTAGTTGACGAGACCTTCGTAGAACGGTTTGCCCTCGTGTTCGGCGTAGTGGCGTTGCGCCAAGTTTTGGCTGACCTGCATCAGCTTTAAGCCCACGATCTTCATGCCCGTCGCTTCAAATCGACCGATGATCGTCCCAACCAATCCGCGCTGCACTCCGTCGGGCTTCACCAAGACCAATGTTCGCTCTAGTTCCATCTGTTCGCGTCCTCAATGAGATTCATTCGGCGAGAAAAACGATCGCCAAATAACAATTGTGCACAATGCCCTTCGCGCGCCGGTTTACGTTGCTCGCGGAGCCGTTATTGTTGGTGGACGGGAGTAGATCGGTTCCAAAAAGCCTTCGGATACCTCACTCCGTTCGAGACGTTCAAGCGCTATGTCGAGCAAGTGTTCGGGCGGCCGGACGACACCATTGCCGGAGTCGGTATGCATTTCGGTTCCTTCTCCGCACAGCACATGATCTTTATCGTCAAATCGCGAAGCGACTTCACCCTCTTCGCATATCCCGAATTCGACAGCTTCTGATGAAGCTGAGATCGGATGAGCAAACACGCTATATGAAAGTTGCTTCCGCCCCACCGGGATCAAGGACACCACATGTTTAGTGGTCATGGCCCGGTGCGTGTACGCCTGCAAGAGATGCGTCGGCACTCCGATCAATTTCGCCTCTGTCGGCGCGACGAGTCCATGGGCTGTCGCAATCCCAACCCTGACCGCGCTGAACCCTCCGGGACCGAGGGCTGCTGCTACCGCGTCGAGATCACTCGCTTTCAATCCGGCGGCATCAAGCAACTCCATCACTGCTGGCATCACTTCACGCCCGTGATTGTGCCGCGACTGCCACGAACGGGTTGATACATCGCCATCGACGTAGAGGCCCACCCCGGCGAAAGCGGTTGACGTGTCGATTCCTAGAATTTTCATGCTCTCATCGCCACCGACAGTCTATGGGCGATCGCATCCAACAGAGACCGCGACTTTGGTCCCGTCGATGACATCGAAATTGATCTTTGCTCTGATGATTGACCAAGCTCGATTCGTATCTCTAGCGCATCTTCCGGCAACGCGCCTTCAGCGTTCTCCGGCCACTCGACGACCAATGCTCCGCGATCCAACGATTCGTCCAAGGCTAGATCGATCACCTCAGTCGCGCCTGTAATTCGATACAGATCGCAATGAAAAACTCTCACCCGCCCCGGATACTCAGCCACAATGATGAACGTCGGGCTTCGGGCCGAAACCTCCGACTCTGCACCAATCGCGATCCCGCGTGCCATGCACGTCTTACCCGCGCCCATCTCGCCGAATAGAAGCACGGCATCACCGATGCTCAGCGCCGATCCGATCTCCAGTCCAATCGCCTCGGTCTGGTTTTCGGAAGCGCTGCCAATACTCAATGCGTTGTCGCCCATCAATTCACCATCTACCTCGCAAAATGGTCCCAACCTTTAGCTTCAAACTCGATCGGAGTGCCATTCTCATCCAACACGGTCACCTCTCCCTTGCCGTTTTTTCGAGGTACTATCTCGCCGACGACTCCGAAATCGGAAGCAACACCCTCTGGTTGTGCCTTATTCACTTGGCCGATCGCTTCTGCGTCCCCGACGTAAACCAGTTCGTAATCTTCTCCTCCCGTCAGTGCCAACTCCAATGCCCGGTCCGGAAATTGAGACCGCAAATCTGAATCGACCGGAACTCGATCGGCATAGATCACTGCATCCACGTCGCTCGCAGAACAGATACGTTCTAAATCGATCAACAGTCCGTCGCTCACATCCATCGCGCACTTCACTCCTGCATCCACCATAGTGGCGGCAAGATCGACTCTAGGACTGGGTTGGAAATGAGCGTTTAACAGCCGCTCGATAATATCGTCGCTCGCGCATCCCGTAGAATCTGTGCGCCTCTGCTTTAGCACGGCCAACCCGCCGGCTGATCCGCCGAGAGGGCCGGTGACCGCGACCAACTGACCGGGGCGCGCGGCATCCCTGGTCAACGTTCGACCCGCGTCGTAAAGCCGACCAGTCAATGCAACACTCAAGATGATGTTGTCGGACGAAACAGTGTCGCCTCCAACCAACTTTCCTCCGAATTCGTCCAACGCCCCGATCACCCCTGAAAGCAACTTATCCAAGTCTCCGACACGCGTCGTCGCCGGGATCGCCAACGTCAGAACCGCATGTTCCGGGATGGCTCCCATCGCTGCAATGTCGCTCTGATTGGAAACGATGCACTTCCACCCCATGTCGTGCCATGACATCGACTGCGATAGGAAGTGGACGCCGTCGACCATTGCGTCAGCCGTTAGGACGATGTGCCCTGCGTCGAAACGCATCACCGCCGCGTCGTCGCCGACTCCGACCTCGCCTTCGTCCGATCCACCACCCGAATTGACACGTTGTTTGATGATCTCCACAAGATCCGATTCGCTGATCGGCGCATGGGCAGAACGCTCGTCGGATTGCATACGAAAGATTATATTTGGGCTATTCTCCGACCCTCCTTTGAGCGCCGCCTCATTATGACTACCGTCCTACTGCTGTCAGACATTCACGGCAACCTGCCAGCCTTGAAAAAGACACTCGAAGACGCGTCTCAACGAGCCGACATCGCTTCGGTTTGGGTAATGGGCGATAGCGTAGGTTACGGCGCACAACCTAACGAAGTCGTCAAGCGCCTGCGCTCGCTGCCTGACCTAGCGATGGTCAAAGGCAACCATGAAGCTGCCGCGATCGGCGAAATCTCGATCGCGAACTTCAATCCTTCAGCTGCAGCATCCGCGGCGTGGACAGCGGATGCTCTGACCGCGGAAACTCGAGATTTCATAGCCTCGCTACCATTGACAACAGTTCAAGCAAGTATCACGCTCTGCCACGGCACGCCGCGCAATCCGATCTGGGAATACATGTTCACTTCTCAGACCGCCGACCTTAACCTCAACCATTTTGACACTGTCGGATGCATTCACGGACATACCCACATACCCTCGGTTTTCGGTCAAGACACATCGGCGAGTTGGCGAGTGATCCAAGCGCGCGATGCCGATGTCTTCCAACTCGATTACGAGCGGTGGTTCGTCAATCCCGGTAGCGTTGGGCAACCACGGGACGGCGATCCAAGGGCATCATACGCGTTGCTACAAATTGCCGACAACGTAGCGCCGCGAATACAGTTTCACCGCGCCGAGTACGATGTCGCGCAGGCTCAGGACTTGATCCTTGATGCCCATCTGCCATCAACGTTGGCGTTCAGGCTGTCCGTAGGTCGATGATCGAAAGCCAGTAGCAATCCGCGCGTTATAATTCAGCGACGAATTCAACCACTCAGGAGCGCGATCAAAACATGCCTGTAGTCCACATTCACATGTTCGAAGGCCGCACCGACGACCAGAAGTCTGCGATAGTTAAAGGCGTTACCAAAGCGATATCTGAAGCCGCCGGCATTCCAGACTCCGCGACCACTGTCGTCATCCACGACACTAAGCGGTCCAATTGGGCCGAAGGCGGCGTGTTGGCGTCGGAAGCCTGAGCCTCCCAGCATCATGAGCCCTCGAACCGCCACCACAAGAATCGGCGGCGGCATATACGTAATTGTCGATCCGGAGCATTGCGGCGGTCGCGACATTTTCACGATTGCTGAAGCAACCGCGTCCTCTGGCGCAGCCGTCATTCAACTCAGGCACAAGCACGCACTTGAAGCGGTTGTAACCGACGAAGCCCGTACCATCGCCCAGATCTGCCGCGCCAACGACACCCTCTTCATCGTCAACGACTCGCCCTTCATTGCAGCTGAAGTCGGAGCTGACGGCGTACATGTAGGGCAAGGGGATCTTCCCATTGCCGAATGTCGGACCATTCTTCAACCCCATCAGATCGTCGGCAAATCCAACGCGCTGCTCGATGAAGCTATCACCTCGTTCAATGAAGGTGCGGACTACATCGCGGTAGGCTCGATCTACACCACTACTACCAAATCCGATACGCGCCCAGCTGGACTCTCAACCCTACGCGTTGTTGCTGATCGTGTGACTGCACCTATCGTCGCCATTGGAGGCATCAACGCCTCCAACATCGCTGCAGTCGCCCAAGCCGGCGCGGACAGCGCGTGTGTGGCTACGGCGGTGACTATGGCTCAAAACCCGGCTGCCGCAACACGCGAGTTGATTGAGCGGTTCGGCGACGCGCGCCGTTACCTAGCTTGAATTGACACGATTTCCCAGCGTTGAACACCGACGCCGCCCATTGCCAACGCCGAACCCAAACTCAGTTCCTCCTATCACTCGATTCGCTTAGAATCGTAACTTGGGCGTCTCGGCATTGGCTGTTGACGGATCGTCGAGCGTCCTGTGTCGAAATCCGTCGTGGGGCGTTAGTAAGGACGCGTGAATAAATGACCGAGTTATATATAGCCATCGGCGCTGGAGTGCTCGCACTCTTGGTTGCGGCATTCCTCTTCAGAGTGGTCTCCAGTCGACCCTCCGGCGGCCATGCTGTGCAGGAGATAGGTGCTCTCATCCAGGAAGGCGCGATGGCGTTCCTCCGCCGGGAATACACGATCCTAGCTGGTTTCGTAGTCATTATCTTCATCGTCCTCGCGGTTTTGATCGACTTCAACGTGACCGGCAACTCGACGATCGAAAACCTGATCAGCGACGGAAACCTATCGGTAACCGGACCTTGGACAGCCATTGCATATCTGGCCGGAGCCATCGGTTCTGCGCTCGCCGGTTACATCGGTATGAACATCGCGGTGCGCGGCAACACCCGCACTGCCACCGCCGCCGAATCCGGACTGAACCCCGCTCTCCGCGTCGCCTTCAACAGCGGCGCGGTCATGGGCCTCACAGTCGTCGGCATCGGCATCGTAGGCGTGACTGTTCTGTGGCTGATCTTCGGCAACCCAAACGTCATCGCGGGCTTCGGTTTCGGAGCGTCGTCAATCGCTCTATTCGCCCGTGTCGGCGGAGGCATCTACACCAAAGCCGCGGATGTCGGAGCGGACTTGGTTGGCAAGGTCGAGGCCGGGCTACCCGAAGACGACCCGCGCAACCCCGCCGTCATCGCTGACAACGTCGGCGACAATGTCGGCGACGTCGCTGGCATGGGGGCCGACCTGTTCGAGTCCTACGCTGGGTCCATCATCGCCACTATCGCCCTTGCCTGGACCGCCGCTAACGCTGTCCAAGATATCGAAGCCCCGAAAATCGTGTTGCCCATGATGCTCGCTGGCATCGGCATCTTCGCCTCGATCATCGGCACTTCGATCGTCCGAACCAAAGACGATGCCACTATGGGCAACCTCCTGTGGAGCCTTCGCTTCGGCATCTTCGGCGCCGGAATACTCGCCCTCATCGGCACCGGCATCTACATCTTGATGAATGAATCGCTCAGCTTCGACCTGTTCTGGGTGATACTCGTCGGTCTTGTCGTCGGGCAAGTGATAGGCACGGCTACCGAGTACTTCACGTCGTACGAATTTGCACCCGTGAAGTGGATAGCCCAACAATCGCAGACCGGACACCCTTCGACAATCATCGCGGGTATCGCAATCGGTCTCTACAGCACTGTGATCCCAACCATCGCGATTGCAGCAGGCATTTGGATCGCCTATGAACTCGCAGGTCTATACGGTATCGGTCTTGCCGCGGTCGGTATGCTATCCACCCTCGGTATCACCTTGGCAACGGACGCTTACGGCCCGGTCGCTGACAACGCGGGTGGTATCGCCGAACAAGCTGGCCTTGACCCTGAGGTTCGCGAGCGCACGGACTCGTTGGATGCCCTCGGAAACACAACCGCCGCAACCGGTAAGGGTTTCGCCATCGGCTCCGCCGTCCTTACAGCCATGGCACTGATGGCTGCGTACGGTCAGGTAATCGACATCGACAGTTTCGACCTCCTGCAACCCAAGGTACTCATAGGTGCCCTCGTCGGCGCGCTATTGCCATTCCTCTTCGCGGGTTTGACCATGCAAGCAGTCGGCACCGCCGCAGGTCACATGATCGAAGAGGTTCGAAGGCAGTTCCGCGAAATCCCCGGGTTGCGCGAAGGCGCTCCAGGCGTCCGACCTGATGCGGCTCGTGCAGTAGACATCAGCACAAGAGGCTCGCTGAAAGCGATGATCCTACCCGGGCTGATCGCAATCACCGCGCCAATTCTCGTAGGTCTTTTCGTCGGCGCTCACGCCCTTGGCGGTATGCTCGCAGGCTCGATTATTGCGGGCTTCCTGCTCGCTATCTTCATGGCCAATGCAGGCGGCGCGTGGGACAATGCCAAGAAATACATCGAACTCGGAAACTTCGGTGGCAAAGGATCTGATCCGCACGCAGCAGCCGTTACCGGCGACACCGTCGGCGACCCCTTTAAGGACACCTCTGGTCCCGCGATCAACATCCTGCTTAAGCTTATGGCGGTCGTGTCGCTGATCTTCGGCCCGCTGTTCATCTGATCAGCAACCGAACTCCAGCTGCTGGCCTTAACCCAGCAACAAAGCAAAGAGCGGCGGATCATTCCGCCGCTCTGCGCGTTTACAGAAGTTGCAATCAGGGGCTAGGCTAAGCCATTAACTCGGTAGTCGTAACTGCCTTAGCGCCGCTCCCTAGCATCGAATCTAGGGCCCGCTTATCGTCGTCAGGGTTCGCATTGATAGCTGAAACCGCGTCCGTGATGACGAAGGCGCTGTAACCCCTTTGAAGCGCATCGTACACCGTATGTTGCACAGCGTATTCGGTTGATAGACCCCCGACGAATATCCGCTTGATCTCCAATCGCTTGAGATGCGAGTCTAGAGTCGTCCCATCAAATCCAGAATAAGCCTCTGATTGAGGCTCTTGACCTTTGCGAACGATACTGCTGCCGATAGGGAGTTTCAGATCCTCATGGAAACCGGCACCTTCGGTTCCGCGCACGCAGTGAGATGGCCAAATTCCACCGTTCTCGGCGAAACTCTTGTGCGATGTCGGATGCCAATCTTGGGTCGCGAAAACCCGACCCTCCTTAGTTCGGAAGTTAAGAGCTAAATCTGACAACTTCCTCGCTACCGAGTCACCATCCTCAACCGCCGCGGTTCCACCGGGACAAAAATCGTTTTGCACGTCCACGACTACCAAGGCGTCATTTGGGCCTATGTTCAATCTTTTCTCCGTTTTCCTTGCTGTTTACTACTGTGCCACGCTCTCGATCAAGATTGATTCGTCGACTTTGTCGTCGAGGCTCGTGGCCCAGTGATTCACATCTACATGATCTTACTGCATCGTCCGTTGATAAGTTCCGACTCGGTAGATTCGGTACTTTTATGTACGTCTTGACGAACTAAGATTGGATTTTTTCAGTCGCGCTTTCTGTTCGCGCGGTAATATGTCCAACGTATCGAAACTATCTCATCAATCCTGTGAGCAAAGAAAGTCCACCCCATTTCAAGACCGCCAGGCCGTCCACCGACAAAACCAACTTCAAGTCGGTTGCTACGTGGCTACTGGCAATCAGTGCTCTCGTCTTAGCATTGGCTGGTGCGTACTTCCTTGGCGCAAGCAACGCAAGTGTCACCGAGGTCGAAATCCTGATCCCGACACCTGCGCCAGCCGTCTTGCAGATCACAGGTGAGGTCCGCGCACCGGGCGTCTATGAACTAAATCGCGAGGATCGTGTGCTCGCAGCGATTGAAGCCGCAGGGGGAATGACCGACAGAGCCGACATAGAGCGTCTAAATCTCGCCGCGACCATCACCGATGGCTCCCTCATACACGTGCCTTCGCTGCCGCCAAGCCCTTCACTTTTGGCCGAGTCTGAGACGAACCTTCTAGATACCGTCGCTTCGGACGGCATCACCGAATCGAAACCAACTCTGCCTGGCAGACAAAATACCAGCCCATTCATCGAACCGATCAATCTCAACTCGGCTACCGTCGATCAGCTCAAGTCGCTACCTGGCATCGGCGAAACTAGAGCCGACCAAATCATCGCGTTACGAACCGCGGTCGGACGGTTCTCGACTATCGAGCAGTTGCTCGAGATCCACGGCATCGGCGAGAAAACATTGGAAGCCATACGGCCGATCGTTGTCGTCGAATGAGGATCGCCTGGGTATCGACATTCTTCGTCGCCGGCATCGGAGCTGCGATCGTTTTCAGGTTCGCACCCGGTTTCGCGATCCCCACAGTCGCGTTCCTCCTCTTTTCATCCGCTGTTGTGCTCGCAGCCTTCGCGCTGGTCGTCTCTCGTAGGCGCGCAGCGTATGCCCTGCTCGCCTTAGTGTTTCTGATCGGATGCTGGCGAGGCGGCGACGCAATTGTCGATCTCGAAAGGATCGATGATCGATACGCAACGGTATCGGATTCTGTCGCAGCTGTCGAGTCCGCCCAAGGCGGCACGCTTAATCGTCTCCGGCAGGATATCGGAGATGCACTTATCCAAACGATCAGCGCGTCCAAAGCAGGTCTGTCAATCGCATTGTTGACCGGAGACAGGTCGTATCTCGACACCGGCACCGTCGCCAGCTTCCGTTCAGCAGGGATGGCTCACTTGCTGGCGATCAGCGGGTTACATGTCGGGTTGATCGGTGGTCTGGCAATGGCGGCCTCAGTATTCGTGTTCGGAAGACGACGGGGAATCTATCTATTGCTACCCTTGGTAATCGTTTTCGGTTACGCCGCATTAGCAGGATTCGCGCCGCCCGTAACGCGCGCCGCCATTATGTTCGGGGTTTTCATCCTTGGCAGAGTGTTGGGGCGCGGATCGCACACGTTGGCAGCGTTAGCCCTCGCAGCCATGTTGATGGTCGCGTTAGAACCCGCAATATTGGCATCGCTTTCGTTCCAGCTTAGTTTTGCCGCGATGCTGGGCATATCTTTCGCGTCACCTGTGCTTGAAAGCGCAACCGAAATCTCTGCCTCTAGAAGGGCGACACTCGAAAGTCACGCTTTCGCGGAGCGCGTCATGAGATTCGTCGTCGGCTCGCTAGTCGTTTCAATTGCGGCAAGCCTCGGAACATTGCCGCTAGTGGCTTTGCATTTCGACGCCGTTCCCATTTGGAGCGCGTTGGCGACGCTGCTCGCTGTCCCAGCAGTCCCGATCCTCATCATCTTTTCGGCAACCGCTGTTGTCGCTGCCCATTTGCCAATCTCTGTCTTGCCGGAGATCTTCGCGCTTCCTGTAATAGCTACGACGAATTATCTGGAATTCATCGCAGATATTTTCTCCAATCTGCCGCCTAGACCAATCCAAACTGGTTCATGGTCGGTTTGGATGTCGGTTTTCTACTATGCTGCGATCGCGGGCGCTATCTTGCTGTGGCCGCGCCTGAAAAACTTCAGTACGCGGATCAGACCTCCGCAATCCGGCCCGATCGAGCGGGTCAATACCACTTTGTCCAGAAACGTGACGTTTGCAACTATGCTCTCTGCGGTCTTGCTCATCGTGGCGACTATGACTTGGGGTCTTGCGCTGGCGCGTAATACTCAAGAATCTCAACTCAGCGTTCGATTCCTGCAAACCAATCACGGCGAATCGATATTTATTGAAACCCCGCACGGCAATCGAATGCTGGTCGATGGCGGCGGAGATGCCTCACAGGTCGCTAACACTTTGGGTTCGATGCTTCCATTTTGGGACCGCGAGATCGACATCGTGCTCCTGACCCATCCCGACACCGACCACGTTGGAGGACTGCCCGAAGTATTACGTCGCTTTCCCGTAGGCACCGTATTGCATTCTGGTCAAAACTCGACTAGCAACGCCTTCGCGTCGTGGACCGCCGCTGTCGAAAACCACGACAATATCGTCGTCGTGTGGCCCGGCATGCAGATCGGACTAGATCACGACACTACCATCGAAGTGTTGTCAGGCGGATGTGGCGATGCCGATTTCAAATGCGTTGACAACAACGACGCATCTATAGTGACGATGATCCGTCACCGAGACGTTTCGTTCCTGCTGACTGGCGACATCGAGCGTTCGGCTGAAATCAGACTGGCAACGTCGATTCCGAATCTGCGCGCAACGATCCTCAAGGCTCCACACCACGGAAGCAACACATCCTCGACCGCAACGCTGATTAGCGCCGTCGAACCAGCAGCAGTCGTTGTTGCTGCGGGGACGGCAAATCGCTACGGTCATCCTCACCCAGAAGTGATCGAACGATACAACGCCAACGTTGGTCAAGAACGCGTTTTAAGGACCGATCAACTCGGTACAGTTGAACTCCGAACCGACGGTCAACGTCTATGGATGGTCCGCTGATACTAGCGGCGATTCTCTTCGGCGTACTGCGCGATTACACGGTCGGTGTCTTGTGCCGGTACCGGCTCGTAGTGATCGACCTGGACGCTGAATGAACCTCGCGCTTGAGTCAGCGAGCGCAAGTCAGCCGCGTATCGCTGCATCGTCGATGTCGGGGCTTCAGCTTTGACTACTGTGAATCCGTTGCCCAACGGCTCCATGCCACTGATCCTAGCCCGCTTGCGGTTCAGATCTCCCATCACGTCGCCAGCGGTTTCATCCGGCACCATGACGTCGACCTTCAACACTGGCTCCAAGAGTTGAGGCCGTGCATCCCGCATCGCTTGGCGGAATCCCATGCTGCCCGCGATCTCGAATGCGACGCCGGATGAGTCGACCGAGTGCGAGCTTCCGTCATAAAGTTCGACATTTATCCCCACGACTGGGAACCCAGCCAAAACGCCCTGCGCAGCAGCATTCCGCACACCCTTTTCGACTGAAGGAATGTACTCGCGAGGCACGTTACCGCCGACGACCGAACTCGAAAACTCGATTCCGGAATCTGGTTGCGACGGTGCGACGCGCATCAGGACGTGACCATACTGGCCGCTTCCCCCCGACTGCTTTTTGTGCTTGTAGTCCACATCGGCATTAGACACGATCGTTTCGCGGTACGCGATCTTCGGCAACGAGGTCGTTAGCGAGACTTCAAACTTGCGCGCGATGCGTTGGATCGCCATCTCAACGTGAATGTCGCCGAGACCGTGCAGCACCAGTTGACCTGTCTCGGCGTTTCGCTCCAAGTGCAACGTCGGATCTTCCTCAGTGATGCGCGTCAGCGATGTAGCCATCTTGTCAAGGTCGGCCTGCGATTCCGGGCTGATCGCCAGCGCAAAGATAGGAGCGGGCAACTCTGCGCCTTCCAATTCGACCATGTTGTCTCGCGAACACAACGTGTCGTACGTCGACGCTTCCTGCAACTTGGTGACTGCTGCAATGTCGCCGCGTACCGCTTCATCCACGACCGTCAACTCTTTGCCGACTGGTGAATACACCTGCGCCACACGCTCGCTGTCACCCTTCGATCCAGTAACCAGTTGCGAGTTCGGCAACAATGAAGCGCCGTATACACGCATGTACGAGACCTTGCCGACGAACGGGTCAGCGGAAGTCTTAAAGATCAGGTTGGCAGGGGTATCTTCGGTTACGCCCTCAGGCAACTCATCGTCCGGCGCAGGAAGCAAATCAACGACCGCATTCATGAACTGCTCAACCCCTATTACCTTGTCAGCCGCCATTGCGAATATTGGGACTACGGTGCCAGATCGAATCGCAGATCGAAGGCCATTCATAAGATCTTCGGCACTCAACTCCTCACCCTCGAGATACATCATCATCAAGTCATCGTCCGACTCCGCAATCGCCTCGACCAACTCTTCGGGCATGTCTTCAACCGCGCCATCCAGTAAATCAGTTATCGCGGTCAATCCCTCTCCACTACCCTCAGGAGCTTGAACCGGCACGCAAATCCGACCCCAAGCGTCCTGAATCACACTCACTACCTCGTCAAAGTCTGTTTCTGGTCGATCTAGTTTGTTGACTACGATCACTCGCGGCAACTCGGCTTCTTCAGCGGCTTGCCACGCCTGTATCGAGCCAACCTCGATGCCTGACGGCGCAGATATCAACATCACCGCCGCGTCCGCAACCCGCATCGCCGACAGCATGTCGCCACGGAAGTCAGGGTAGCCCGGTGTATCGAGCACGTTGATCTTGTGATCCCGCCACGTGCACGGCAGGATCGCCATCTGAACGCTGGAGCCTCGCTCCTGCTCCTCTGGTTCGTAATCGGATAGGCTCGTCTGTTCGTCTACGCGGCCACGCCGGTTAACCGCTCCCGTCTTGTAGTACATGGCGTCGGCCAGCGTCGTCTTACCTGCTCCGCTGTGTGCCGCTAGAACGATGTTCCTGATCTGAGACGTAGCCAGTGCCGCCATCTACTCTCTTCTCCTATCTTTGTCGAATCCGTCGAGTTGGCGATGTGGGAAATGGGGATCGCGCTGTTACGCGGGACTAACCATTTAGGTATTTCGTCCTAACCCGATGCCAACCAACGTGTTAACGCAGGTTTTCAATTTATGCGCAATCATAAACCAGATGGCAAATCTGGCCGCGCTTGGCAATCCCAAACTCGCCGCGCAACCGATCGTCCCCGCAGCTAGGCACCATCCTTAAAGTTCTGCAACGTCATCACCAACGCCGTACTCGCCGGCATCGGTATTCCTGAAGTGCGCCCCATTCCCACCGCCGCACCCAAGATGTCATCCAACTCCAACTTCCCTCCGCGATTGAAGTCTGACTGCAACGACGACTGAAACTCGTCCGCCTCTGCAATCGCATCCGCAAGTTTCGCGTCGACGATCCCACTCGGAAACTTCACACCATTCGCCTTGCCGCTGGCGACTATCTCTTCCATGACGGTACGGATCGTGTCCAAACCGCCATCCATCTCCAGCACCTCCGGCAACGAAGCCCTCGCCGCCGTCACGATCGTACCCAGCGCACCAATCGCCACCATTTTTGACCAGAGCGATGCTTGGATATCGGAACTCACATCGACTTGTATTCCGGGTACTGACAACACGTCTCTTATCCCTTCGACCCGTTGAGTTACGGAACCATCCCGCTCGCCGAACTCTATGCGTGCGGCACTGCCGGTCTGAATAATGTGCCCAGTCCCTGCGATAGAAGTCTCGATGTAGGTCGCACCCTCCAAAACCTTCTCCCAGCCAAACTCGCTAGCCAGCGAATCCCCACCAGTAATCCCGTTCTGCACTGTGAGGACTACGGTCCCATCACCTATCAGCGGGTGCATCGTCGGTATCGTCTCGGCATTCGAGTAAAGCTTCACGCAATGAAGCACCAAATCCGCGACTCCAGCCTCTTCGGGCGTCAGCGCCACTTTGGGATGCACCACGTAGTCGCCCCAATGCGATTCGACGCGCAATCCTTCCAGCCGCATAGCCTCCGCATGGTCACCCCGAGCAATTAACACGACATCTGCACCATTCCTTGCCAACGCGCCTCCATAGTACGCTCCAACTGCTCCCGCTCCCATGATGACGATTCTCATCGTGAAGTGTCCTCACTATTGTCGGTTCGTTGATTCGGATCCGATGCATCGATTATGCCAAAGCCGCGCTTCAATACCTCAGCCGAAACACTCGCATCACCAACGCCAAAGGCAGTTCGGTTTATTCGATTAAAATCGCGCGAATGTCATCCTCAAGTGAACGATCAGACGGTCGAAGATACGACGAGTGTCGACCAATAACGATCGAACCAGGTTTCATGCCGAACGCCGAAGGATCGGCACTGGTGAAACTCGGCGATACGCATGTCATCTGTACCGCCACCGTTTCTACCGATGTCCCGCGTTGGATGCGCGGTCGCGGAACCGGGTGGGTCACAGCTGAATACGGAATGCTTCCAAGATCGACCGACGAAAGAATCGATCGTCGTCGTGCGGCTTCCAGTGGGCGCAGCAGAGAAATCGAGCGTCTGATCGGTCGTTCCTTGCGAGCTGTAACTGATATGTCCGCGCTAGGTGAATGTGCAATAACGGTGGATTGTGACGTGCTTCGTGCCGATGGCGGCACTCGTACCGCTTCGATCACCGGCGGTTACGTCGCCTTGGCGCAAGCGATCAAATCCCCCCAAACTCAACGCGGAGATGATACCCGTATCCTCATCGACAGCGTCTCAGCGATATCCGTCGGGATCGTCGACGGTAAATGTCTGCTGGACTTGCCGTACGAGGAAGACTCCCACGCAGAAGTCGACATGAATATCGTGATGACGGGCTCTGGCGATTACGTAGAGGTTCAGGGAACCGCTGAGGGCAAGCCTTTCACTGCTGACCAGTTGCAAGAGATGCTCGATTTGGCGCGCATCGGGTGTGACCAAATGAAACAGGCACAGTCCAACGCTTTGTCTTAATCTGCGCCGATTCGTAGCGAGTGTTTAGTCGCACACAAACACAAGAAATACCGTGTCTCAACATCCCATCTACATCTCCGTCATAGGTGGCGATCGCGACCATACGACACCCGAAGGCCTCAAACTCGCAGAGGAAGTCGGTCGCCACATCGCCGAAGTTGGCTGCATCCTTGTCAACGGCGGCACGGGCGGCACTATGGAACGCGCCGCCAAAGGTGCCAAATCCGCGGGCGGAACAACCATCGGCATCCTCTCGACCACCGAACGCAATCAAGCCAACCCGTACATCGACTACGCCATCCCAACACCACTCGGTTTCGTCAGGAACGTTCTCGTTGCCAACGCCAGCGATGCCGTTATCGCGCTCCCCGGAAAATGGGGCACATCCAACGAACTGAGCTTCGCCATGATCGCAGGCGTACCCGTAGTCGCTCTCGAAGGATGGGAAGCTAATCTACGCGACGACGGGGGTAAATCGCGGTTCACGGAAGTTACGTACGCCCGCGACGCCGCGGAAGCCGTAACTACAGCGATCCAGCTTGCTCGTCAAAACCGAGCCTGATCCGTATCAGGTCTCCGTCACCTCTAATCCCGCAAGCGCGTTAACAGAATCGCGCATTCATATTGCAAACTTGTTGAGAATGAGCAACATCAAATTCGTACGCGGAAAAGAGATACTCGACTCCCGGGGCAACCCCACGGTCTATGCCGAGGTACTTCTCGAGGACGGTACACGAAACGGCGCATCCGTACCCTCTGGCGCAAGCACTGGTGAAAACGAGGCATGGGAGCTGCGTGACGGCGACCCGAAACGCTTCAACGGCAAAGGCGTGCTCCAAGCTGTTGCCAACATCAATGGACCGTTGAACGATGCCGTCGTAGGTCTCGACGCTAACGACCAACGCGCCATCGACGCCGCGATGATCGATGCCGACGCGACCGGCAACAAGTCGCGTTACGGCGCAAACGCTATGCTCGCCATCTCAATGGCTGTCCTTCGGGCCTCGAGCCGCAGCCAAGGGGAATGGCTCTACGATCTCGTAGCTGACCACATCGGAAACGAGGACAAATACATCCTCCCGGTACCGATGCTCAACATCTTCAACGGCGGGGCACACGCGGCGGGATCGACCGAGTTCCAAGAGTTCATGGTCATGCCCGCGGGTGTCGAATCGCTCTCCGAAGCACTCCGAGCAGGTTCCGAGATCTACCAAGCACTCGGAAAACTTCTCCAGTCTGAAGGACTATCTACATCCGTCGGCTTCGAGGGTGGTTTCGCACCCGTCGGTCTCACCAACCGTCAAGCCCTCGGCTACGTGACCCACGCCATCGAATCCGCGGGATACCTGCCCGGCGAAGAGATCTTCATCGCCTTAGACCCGGCAGCCAGCGAGTTCTACGTGCCCGAGGTCAAACGCTACAGCATGAAACGAGAGGGGCTCAGGCTCAACGCGCAGATGATGGCTAATGAATACGACGCCTTCTGCGCCGAATACCCCATATGCAGTGTCGAAGACGGTCTCGCCGAAAACGATTGGGAGGGTTGGCAGATACTCACCGAAGCCCTCGGTGACCGCGTCCAACTCGTCGGAGACGACCTCTTCGTAACCCAAACCGCCTTCCTCGAACGCGGCATCAACGAAAAAGCCGCAAACGCGATCTTGATCAAACCCAACCAAGTCGGAACCGTTACCGAGACGCTCGACACCATCCGTAGAGCCCGCGAAGCCGACTTCGGAGTCGTCGTCAGCCACCGTTCCGGCGAGACTGAAGACACCACCATCGCCGACATCTCGGTCGGATCAGCATGCGGTCAAATCAAAGCCGGCGCACCCGCACGTAGCGAGCGTGTCGCCAAATACAACCGCCTCCTTCGCATCGAAGATTGGGCGGGCGACAAAGGTCGATACGCCGGTATGAGCGTGATAAAAACCGCATGACGAGATTTCGCCGCGAGGTGTAATCTGCAACTAGCGAAAGATCAGTTCAGCACCTCAACGAAACTACCTACAATCAGCGAGGGACAGAACTAACAATATGAGCAGAACCAAGATCGGTATCAACGGCTTCGGCAGGATCGGACGGCAAGTCTTCCGAACCATCAGCCAACGACATCCCGACAAGTTGCAAGTAGTCGCAATTAACGACCTCGCAAACCCGCAACAGCAAGCGCACCTCCTCAAGTATGACTCGACCTACGGCAGATACGACGGCGACGTCGAAATAGCTGACGGATCTTTGGTCATCAACGGAGAGACAATCACCGTCTTCTCAGAACGCGACCCGGCTAAAATCCCGTGGGACGATGCCGATGTCGAAATCGTCATCGAATCGACCGGCTTCTTCACCGATGCGAGACAAGCCTCCAGCCACCTATCATTCGGTGTCAAGAAGGTGATCATCTCCGCACCCGCAACCAACGAAGACATCACCATCGTCCTCGGCGTCAACGAAGACCAATACGACTCGTCGAAGCACAACGTCATCTCGAACGCGTCTTGCACCACCAACTGCGTTGCCCCGATGGCTAAGGTTCTCAACGACGCGTTCGGCATCGAACACGCGTTGATGTCAACAATTCACGCCTACACCAACGATCAGGCCATTCTCGACCAAGTCCACAGCGACCTACGACGCGCACGTGCGGCCGCCAATAGCATCATACCGACGACAACCGGTGCGGCGAAGGCGGTAACTCTGGCAATACCCGAGCTGGCTGGAAAGATCGACGGTATGGCATACCGCGTACCGGTCATCACCGGTTCGGTCACCGATCTGACCGTACGACTTGCAAAATCGGTCACCGCAGAAGAAGTAAACGATGCCTTCAGAGCCAGCGAATCCGGCGACCTCAACGGCGTGATGCACGTATCCGACGAACCGCTCGTATCCTCTGACTACATCGGCGATCCACACTCCTGCACTATCGACGCACTATCGACCGCTGTGGTCGCCGAGGATGGTTCCGGCTCCGGGACTTTCGTCAAGGTTGTCGGATGGTACGACAACGAGTGGGGTTACTCGAGCCGCACCGCGGACGTGACAGCGCTAATCGCCGCATCCCTCTAGATTTGACTCTGAAGACCAACAACTACGCAACCAACGCCAAGTCGGCAGTGACGATTTCCCAATCCCGAGTCTCCGACCTAGGACGTGGCACGAGGAAACTTCGGCCGCGGTGCAGCCGCGCATATCATGGTTGATATCAGCACCAACGAACAAATAGAAACAATCCAAACCAACGGGACCCTGAACACAGCCTCAAATCTGAACCAACGTCACGTGGTCGACGACATGGACGCGTTCCTCAACGTCTTGCCCGAATCATTCTGCGCGGGCCTCGACGAAAACATAGGCGAACGACACGACATGTCCGGTCTCCTCGAAGTCATCGTAGATCTCGGCCGCGTTCCAGAAGCACGTTTCATTGATGGCTCGATCGTGCTGAGCAACGATGAGGTAACCAGGGAAGATATCGCTGGCGTCATTGCAGGACTCGGACGTTTCGGTGACGATAACCGCGCTGGCATCGAACGGACCCTGCATCGCTTCTCCGTCATACGCGATCGCGAAGGCAATCCTGTCGGTTTGACCTGCCGCGTCGGTCGCGCTGTATTCGGCACCGTTCGCTTGATACAAGACCTCATCGAATCGGGCCGGAGCGTTCTCATACTTGGTCGACCCGGCGTCGGCAAAACCACCATCCTGCGAGAAGTCGCTCGGGTTCTGGCCGACGATGCCTCGCGACGCGTCGTAATCGTCGACACTTCCAACGAGATCGGTGGCGACGGCGCGGTTGCACATCCTGCAATTGGACGAGCGCGCAGAATGCAAGTGCCCAACACTGAGTTGCAGCACCGAATAATGATCGAAGCTGTCGAGAACCACATGCCCGAAGTCGTCGTTATCGACGAAATCGGAACCGAGTTGGAAGCCATCGCTGCACGTACCATCGCCGAACGCGGCGTCCAGTTAGTCGCCACCGCACATGGCAACACTTTGGGCAACGTCATTAGCAACCCGACTCTGTCCGACCTCGTAGGCGGCACCCAGGCCGTAACTCTCGGCGACATCGAAGCGCGGCGGCGGCGAACGCAGAAAACCGTTCTCGAACGCAAACACACCCCGACTTTCGATGTCGTCGTCGAGATGCGAGAGCGTTACTACTTAGGCGTCCACAACGATGTCGGCAGAGCAGTAGACCGAATGCTCCGCGGTCTCCAAGTCCCGTTAGAAATGCGCCGACTCAAGGAAGATGGTTCCGTCGAATCTCAGGTGGAAGACGCCATGGAATCCGAAGACGGCTTCGAAACCGCTGCCTTCGATCTCAACTCCGTCCGTTCGCCGCGCCGTTCGTACGACCCGGATGGCCCCGAGAATCGCAACGGGAACGGCGTTAAGCGGAATAAATCTGCACCCGACAGTGAAGACGCTTTACCCGATCACCCTCCCATCCGCGTGCATCCGTTCGGAGTCCCTCGTGAAACCTTGAGATCTGGCATCCGAGCGATGGGCGTACCCGTCGCACTCTCGGAGTCCGCCGCCGATGCCGACGTGCTCGTCACAACCAAACTTCAGTACGGCAGACGACCGCCAGCCGTCAAACGCGCCGAACGCGACGGCGTTCCTGTCTACGTCCTTCGGCGAAGCACTCGCGAACAGATTGAACAGTTCTTGAGCCGATTCGAAATTGAGCGCCCGGGATTTGCCAACGGCAAATCTGGCGGGACACCGGAAGACGAATACATCGTAGAAGAAGCGCTCGAAGAAGCGGAACGCGCCGTCGAACGCGTCTTGAGTGGCGATCGCAAGATCAACCTCTCGGCACAATCCGCTCACATCCGCCGACTGCAACATGCTTTGGCCGCGCGTTACAACGTCGGCTCCGCCAGCACTGGACACGAACCAAATCGCCATGTCATCATCCGTCGCAGGCGACGATGATCCTGACAAAGACGGCATAGACTCGGTATCCTCACCATGCCGCGCAGGTCGGTTCACAAAGCGCCATTCATATCCTTCGAAGGCGGCGAAGGCGCAGGTAAAACCACACAGGTAGAGCTGCTCAGACAGCGCCTCGAGAGCTTGAACCTGCCGGTCTTGGTGGTCCGTGAACCCGGCACGACCCGACTCGGGGAGCAGGTCCGCGACATCATCAAATCGGAGAGCAACAACGTTCCGGCCGCCGACGCTCTGCTTTTCATGGCCGCCCGCGCACAACTCATGCACGATGTGATTATCCCTGAATTGAACAAAGGCACCACAGTAATCGGCGACCGTTTCTCCGACTCCACGATCGCCTACCAAGGCTACGGCGGCAACCTCAATCTCGACCGCCTCCGCCACGCCAACGAACTCGCCACCAACGAAGTCGCCCCCGACCTGACGATTCTGCTTGACGTCACACCTGAAACCGGGCTTGGCCGACGCGATGCCGAAGACGATTCAACTGGCGAAACCCAACGCCGTTTCGAGGAACTACCGTTGCGTTTCCACCGCAGCGTCCGCCGCGGCTACCGCGAACTCGCCAATCGCGAACCCAGTCGATGGATCGAGATTGACGCCGCCCGAAATCCTAATGTAGTCGCCGAAGATGTCTGGCGTCACGTCTCCGAATTCTTCGATTTGAATTAACCTGAAACATCGCGATTGAATTCCGACCAACCCTTGTGAGAAAGAGACTACTGATGCGAAACAACACCATGAAGCGAAAGATGCTCGATGGCGGAACCACCCTCGGTCCGTTCGTCGGATGGCCCGCTCCCGCATTGGTCGAACTCATGGGTTGGGCTGGCTTCGACTTCGTCGTCATCGACTGCGAACACGGCATCATGGACTACGAGACGGCCGAAAACATGATTCGCGCCGCCGAACTCTCCGGCACCACGCCTATCGTCCGCATCGGCATGAACGACCAGCAACACATCCAGCGCTACCTTGAAGGCGGCGCGCAAGGCGTGATGATCCCGCTCATCAACAACGACGAACAAGGCCGCGCCGTCGTCGACGCCGTCAAATACCCGCCCGTCGGCAAACGCGGCGGGTTTTCCGGACGTAGCGCAATGTTCGGAATCCAAGACCAAGCCGAATACGTCAAACAGGCCAACGAAGAGACCTTCGTCTGCCTTCAGATCGAGACGCCCGAGAGCATCGAGAACGCTGACGAAATCATCGCCGTCGAAAACGCCGACTGCATCTTCTTCGGCCCCGGCGATCTCTCTCTTAACATGGGCTATCCCGGACAGATCACCCATCCCGAAGTCGTCAGTGAAATCGAAACGCTTGTCAAGAAAACCCACGACGCTGGCAAAATCTCCGGCACCCTAGGTGTAACCGTCGAGCAGACCCAGTTCTGGCACGAGCGCGGCGTCCAATGGATAGTCAGCGGCGCCTCCCGCTTCCTACTTGCCGAAGCGCGCAACTACTTGGATCAAACCCGCGGCTCTGGAGTCGGATAGCAACTGCTCGACCGAGTCCCTATTAAGGACGGTATCCCGCTCCGATGACGTGCGCCGACCATGCGATCGTCACCGGTGCATTCAGCTACACCGGCGGATATATCGCCCGACATCTACTTCGACAGGATGTTGGTGTAACAACTCTTACTCGCCATCCAGACACACGCGACTCCTTCGGCGGCGCAATTAAATGCGCTCCCCTTGACTTCTCCGACGTCGACGCCCTCTCACGCTCGATGAAAGGTGCCAGCGTCTTCTACAACACCTACTGGATACGGTTCGAACGAGGCCAGACGACATTTGGCGGCGCAGTCGAAAACTCCGAGATACTCTTCAACGCCGCAAAGAACGCCGGCATCCGAAAGATAGTCCATATCTCCGTCTCAAACCCGTCCCTCAAATCGCGCCTCCCCTACTTCAAAGGCAAATGGCAAGTCGAAGAAGCACTGAAAAACATCGGCATCCCGTACGCAATAATCCGACCAACTCTCGTTTTCGGTCCAGACGACCTCCTGCTTAACAATATCGCTTGGGCCCTCAGACGATTCCCTGTCTTCCCGATGTACGGCAACGGCGACTACCCTGTCCAACCCATCTATGCCGAAGACGTCGCAGAACAAGCAGTAGCCGCGGCAACGGTATCTGAAAACTTCGTCGCCGACGCGGCAGGACCAGATACGTTCTCATTCGAAGAGTTGATCGGCCTGCTCGCCTCAGCAATGGGAATACGCGCGAGATTCATCCACATGCCACCCTCCGTAAGTTTGGCATTGACCAGTATCGTTGGTCTAGTGGTCCGTGACATCGTCTTGACCCGCGACGAGGTCGACGGTCTAATGGCCGGTCTTCTGACATCCAAAGCCTCGCCAACCGGTACGACTCGATTCAACGACTGGCTAAACGAAAACGCGCACAACCTCGGTCGCCATTACGAATCCGAACTCCAACGCAACTTCCGCCTCTAGTAAACCACCACTAATACACACTTAAAGTCCCTAGTCGAACTTCCTCATTTCCAACCCCTCACGCCAATCCCGCACGATCCGATCATCGTGCTCGAACGCCAGTTCCGGCATCGCATCGACTGCGAACACTCGCGCATCAGATGTCTCGTCCCCGGCGATCAACTCGCCATCAACTACATCGGCGTGATATACAACCAGCACAACCGCCTGACCCTCGTCGCTGTAAACCCCGACTAACCCCACAACGTCTACGACCAATCCGCACTCCTCCAACACCTCGCGCTCCAAAGCCTTTTCGAGCTTCTCGCCACGATCCACGTAACCCGAGGGAAAGCTCCACTCGCCGAATTGCGGCTCTATCGCCCGCTTCAGCAATACGATCCCACCATCCATCGGAATGATCGCCGCGACCGCAACTTTAGGATCCGAATAGATCACTCGGTCGCACTCCACACACTTGTGATGCCCTCCGCCAATCGGCGAAAGTGCCGGCAGATCCGGATGATGCGATTGTGTTCTGCGGGGATGAGAAGACATCTCAATTGCGAATCTTATACACCAAGATGTCTGGAATCGGGCATAGCCAGATTTTTAAAATCGCACCCATGCACGCATTCAGCATAGCCATGTTCGTCTTCGCGTTTGCCAACTTGCTCTTCGCGATGGTGGCCACGCAAGTCAGTATGATGGCCGAAGTCGGAGACTACCGAGCGCGCCTAATCCTTGCTGTAATTCAGCCCTTCGTCGCCGTTTCCACCGTCGTCTTAATGTTCATCTCCAAGCCGCGTCCATTATTGACGTTCTTCGTCGCAGCGATCCTTTTGGTTAACATCTTCGCCGTCGTTGTCCTTGCTAGATTGATAGCCACTAAGGCGATCAGTGGGGATTGGATGACACCGCTCATCTTCAGCATCATTCCCACTTTCACGTTGGCCTACGCCTTGTTCCTGCTGGTGAAAGGACTTCGCGCTGACGAAGCCGATTCAACGGTCGACGATAAACCTTCACTCGCTAACTCGAATAGCGGTGGCGAGGTTGAATCTGGACGAATGGTAGTCAACAGCGTCAGCTGAATTACTGCCTCACACCATCTCTGCAAACACTAGCTTCAACTTCGCTCGAGCCGCTGCCGACGCCTCTCCGTCTTCCGACTCGAATATCGGTAGCTCCTCGTCGATATCCGCATTGAGGTCGTACAGTTCGCCTGTTTCGTACAGCTTCCAATGTCGATCGCGCACGAATCGGATGCTGGTTAGGTCGGGTCTGTTGGGGGTCATTGGGTCGTAGTGGAAGAAGAGCCAGTCTTTAGGGTTGCCCGTCTCGCCCTTCAACTGCGGGTAGAAAGATGTCCCATCAATCACGTAATCGTTCGGGGCTTCGATGCCGGCCGCTTCCAGCATCGTGGGTAGGAAATCCGTCACGTCGACCAAGTCGTTATTCACGACGCCAGCCGGAACCGTCCCTGGCATCTGGACGATCCAAGGGACGTGGGTGCCGTGGTCATCGGTCGTGCTTTTGCCGCCGCAGATTTCGGTGTGGCGGTGAACAATCGAGCAGACTTCCTGTGGCGAACCGTTGTCGCCCGTGTAGATGACGAGCGTATCCTCGCTCAACCCTTGCTCGGCGAGGTAGTCCAACAACCTACCGATCGCCTTGTCGTGATACTCCACCATGTCTTTGTAGAACCTGGGGTGGGCATCTCCGCCGTCATCATTCATCTCAGCCCACGTTCCCACGCCCAGCGTCTTATTGGAGTTCGGCTGGAAACCATCCCATTCGGGACTGTCAGGAGTCGGCTCGAACGGCCCGTGCGTCAAGGCCATCGGCCAGTAGACGAAGAAGGGATTGTCGTCGTCCTTTTTCCGTTCGACGAAGTCGATGATGTAGTCGAGGAACAGATCGTCGCCGTATTCGCCCTTCGTGTCATCCCGATACTTGCCGTTCGCATAGATGATCGGGTCCTTGTATCGGGAGCCTTTTTGTTCGGTGTGATGTGCGTGCCAGACGTGGTACTCGTCAAAACCCGCGTCCTCGATTCGCTGGCCCTTGTTCCGCATCTCAGGGAACTGTTCGGGCGGGTTGTAGGAATACAGCTGCCACTTACCCGAGATGCATGTTTTGTAACCCGCATCAGAGAAAATGTGCCCGAACGTCACCTCATCCGGCCTCATCAACCCGAAACCGATGTAGTTCCTGAAGTTGTGCTTCCCCGTCATCAAAGCCACACGCGTTGGAGTGCACAACGGCAACACATGCCCCTCATCGAACCGCATCCCGTTCGCCGCCATCTCGTCCAACCGCGGCGTCGCGTAAGATGTCCCTCCATTGACTCCGATGCACTCGTATCCGAGGTCATCGGACATGATCATGATGATGTTTGGTCGCTTCTCTGACATAGCTTTCTCTCCCGCGTCAAACCATACCACTCAGTGCGAGACCTTGAACCGCCCTCAAAATCTAGACAACCATCGCTAGGTTTAGAATTCGCTTCCATCACATGCTGTATTCGGAAACTTCCGACACTCTCACCATCCCGCGCAAGTAATTCGACGCGTTGTCAACGATTTCTCAAACGACAGACTCTGGCCCAGTTCCCGAGAACGCGCGGATCACCAGTCTCGACCTGATACGCGGTGTCGCCGTGCTCGGGATCCTGATGATGAACGCGGTCTCCTTCAAGTTCGGTGACGCGCCGTACTTCA
Organism: Dehalococcoidia bacterium; assembly: GCA_965220515.1. Taxonomy (GTDB): domain Bacteria; phylum Chloroflexota; class Dehalococcoidia; order Lucifugimonadales; family Lucifugimonadaceae; genus Bin127. The sequence goes on along the minus strand of OZ244831.1, from coordinate 2,396,863 downwards.
ACCTGAGCGCGGGCGGATCTGAATCTTGGCTCGATTGGGCCGTCGGCATCTTCGGCGAGATCTTTGTCGACCAGAAGTTCATGGGGTTGTTTTCCCTGCTCTTCGGCGCAGGCATGATCCTCTTCATCGACCGCGCCAGTGCCAGAGGAAGACGGGCGGTGTTGCTAAACCTCTGGAGGAATGGACTCCTCCTGCTAATCGGTATCGTCCACTTCATGTTGTGGGATGGCGACGTGCTGATGGCCTACGCAATATCGTCGGTATTCCTAATCGCCTTGCGTAAGCTGCCGAACTGGGGCTTGATTTCCTTTGGAGTCGTGGTGTTCGGGCTGTCGGTCGGAGTTTCGCTACTGGCGCAGTACATCGCCGACGAGACGGTAGTGTCGTTGTCGCGCAGCTGGGCGCCCGGAGTGGTTACGGTCGATGAACAGGAGTATTTCGATGCTCTTGTGGCACTGGGCTTTTTCCTACGTGCACTAGGAATGATCCTTATCGGAGCCGGTCTGTATCGCGCCGGCTTTATGAACGGCGAAATGCCTGCCAAAGCATACCGGCAAATCGCAATCATCGGCCTCGTCATCGGCTTGCCGCTCGCCACAGCCGGCGTCATCATCACCGCACAGAACGACTACTCGCGAGAGATCGCCTTTGTCGGTCAGATCCCCAACACGCTTGGGACGATTCCCGCGTCGCTCGGATACATGAGCCTGATCATTCTATGGAACAACCGCGCCGAACATTGGTTAAAGCAACGATTGCGCGCAGTCGGTCGGATGGCACTGACCAACTATCTGACGCAGACAGTCCTCGGCGTCCTAGTGTTGACAACTCTCCTCGCCAACGCCGACTTTGTGAACCGCAGCCTAGTCTTGGTGTTTGTTCTTGCGGTCTGGGTGCTGCAAATCTGGTGGTCGCAGGTGTGGCTGAACCGCTTCCTGTTTGGACCGGCAGAATGGCTCTGGCGCGTCGCTACGTACCGCAGCGGCCAGCCGCTTCTACGGCAAAGGAATTAGCAGCGCGAACAGTCGCCCTAATTCATGCCACCATCTCGGAGAAAATCGGTTTCAGATTCGCGCGGGCTGCCGCGGCTTCCGGGCCGTCCTCCGACTCGAATATCGGCAACTCCTCGTCCAAGTCCGAATTCATGTCGTACAACTCACCTGTTTCGTACAGCTTCCAGTTGCGATCGCGCACGAAACGGATGCATCTCGCCGCGTTCCTCGCGCTCATCGGCTCGAAGTGGAAGAAGATCCAGTCTTTCGGATTACCTGTCTCGCCTTTCAACTGCGGATAGAACGACTCTCCGTCGATCACGTAACCTTCAGGCGTATCAACACCCGCGGCCTCCAGCATCGTCGGCAAGAAATCGGTGACATCGATCAAGTCATCATTCACCGAACCAGCAGGCACCGTCCCCGGCTGCTGAACGATCAGCGGCACGTGCGTCCCGCGGTCGTTCGTCTTGCCCTTGCCACCACAGATCTCGTTGTGCTGATGGTACATCGTGCAAACGTCGTGCGGTGACCCATTGTCACCCGTGTAGATCACCAGCGTGTCCTCGCTCAGGCCCTGCTCTGCGAGATAGTCCAACAACCGGCCGATCACCTTGTCGTGATACTCAACCATGTCCTTGTAGAACCGAGGATCGTCCGCGAAGGCACCATCCTCTAACTCTGCCCAAGTGCGGCCACCACGAGTCCTGTTCGTCGGCGGATCGAAATCGGCAAACTCCGGACTATCGGGCGAAGGCTCATGCGGCTTGTGCGTCAGCGCCATCGGCCAATACACGAAGAAGGGATTGTCGTCATCCTTCTTACGATCAATGAAGTCAATGATGTAGTTGCAAAACTCTTCATCGCCATACTTGCCCATCGTGTCGTCGCGATACTTCCCGTTCTGGTAGATGATCGGGTCCTTATACCGTGATCCCTTGTCCTCGGTCTGGTGCGCATGCCACACACAGAACTCGTCGAAACCCGCATCCTCAATCTTCTGGCCCTTGTTCCGCATCTCAGGCATCTCATCCGGCGGGTTGTACGAATACAGCTGCCACTTGCCAGAAATACAAGTGTTGTAGCCCGCATCCGAAAACAGGTGACCGAACGTCACTTCATCCGGCGCAATCAATCCAAAGCCGATGTAGTTCCTGAAGTTGTGCTTGCCTGTCATCAACGCCACTCGCGTCGGCGTGCAGAGCGGCAACACATGCCCCTCATCGAACCGCATCCCATTCGCCGCCATCTCGTCCAACCGCGGTGTCGTGTAAGACGTCCCCCCGTTAACCCCGATGCACTCGTACCCGAGGTCGTCGGACATGATCATGATTACGTTTGGTCGTTTATCTGACATAGCGGTTCTCCCCCGAAAACCATAACACCACCTCTATCCACTGTCATTCCGGCGAAAGCCGGAATCCAGAGGGGGTGGCGTAAGGGCGATATACACCGAATTTCATCGCCGTGTCGCATCCTAGTTCAATACCCATCATTACAATCACATCAATCACAGTTCAGATAACAAGGCCTATCCATGACCACCTCAACTCCAGTAATCGATGTCCAAGTCCACGCCTACGAACGCAACCATCCCGGACGTCCTTGGCACGGCCACTTGGAAGGGCCACCTGAAGTTACCGGCGACGACATGGTCGCCGCTATGGGTGGGGTAGGTGTCGACGGCGCAATCTTAGTCTCGCCGTTCTCGATGTATCAATACGACGCCAGTTACGCGCTTGAGGTCTACGACCAACACCCCAGCAGCTTCGGCCTGGTCAGACCGTTCGACCCCGATTCCGAAAATATCGAGCAGCAGATGGAAGAGTGGACATCCAGCCCGGGCGTAGTTGGTGGACGCATCATGCTCGCACGCATCGAGATCGAAGCCGACAATCCTGGCGTCAACCAAATCCTTGCCGCCGGAGCCAAAGCCAACATACCGATCAACGTCATGTGCTCGGGCAAACTCTCCATCTTCCGAGAAATGGCGCGCAAACACCCTAACACCCAACTCATCATTGACCACCTAGGCCTCGCACAACCCTACGAACCGCCTGCGCCGTCTGACGCTTGGGACGACCTACCCGCAGTCCTCCAACTCGCCGAGTTCGACAATGTAGCTATCAAAATATCCGGCGCCGGAACCCTCGCGCACGAACCCTTCCCCTACCCTGACATTTGGGAACCGCTGACCCAAATCTTTAACGCCTATACCCTAGACCGCTGTATGTGGGGTACCGACTGGACTCGCGCCGTCAACCTACTAACCTACGAGCAAGGCGTCGAAGCATTCCGCGTCACCGACCAACTCACCGACTCCGAGCGCTCAACCCTCATGGGCGGGGCCCTGCAAAAAATCTACAACTGGTCACCGTCCTAAATCCCATCTCCTTTAGGTAGCCTTTGCACACCCATCCGTCATTCCGGCGGAAGCCGGAATCCAGAGGTGCGGGGTTGCGGGACCGCGCCTGCATTTTCGCAGACTACGCCCTCATTATCACCGCCCCGAAATCTCCTCTCGCAACTGCTCCTCCCGCTCGACCTGCTCCGGCGTCATCGCGTCTCCGAAATCCTCATATTCATAAACCTGACGAATCTCCACTTCGCCCCGGCTCAGCATCGGATTCGGACACCTCTTCACCCACTCCACCGCCTCGTCCATATCAGTCACTTCCCACATCCAGAATCCCGCCACCAACTCGTTCGTCACCCCGAACGGGCCGTCGATAACCTCCCGGCTATCGCCATCAAAAACCACTCGCTTTCCGTTCGATGTCGGGTGCAACCCTTCACCTGCCAACATAATCCCCGCTTTCACCAACTCAGCGTTGTACTGACCCATCGCATCGATCAATTCTGTAGGCGGCATCACCCCCGCCTCGCTATCCTTAGTCGCCTTGACCAGAACCACTACACGCATTGTTCAATATCCTCCATCTTCGCAAACCTAGCCCTCAGGCATACCTCATTCGTACAATCCCACACACCACCGCAATCAGTCTACGAAACACGACTTTGCCATGCCAAAACGGGCACTTATTATCCGCCACAACAAGCATGAGACCCTAGGCGCGAACTACACTTCCGTTCTTAACGATCGCGGCTTCGACCTTCTCCCCCTCAACGTCTTCGGAGGCGAACCCAACTTCGCCGATTTCGACCCTCCACCGCCCAAAGACCTAGACCTCATCATCGCCCTTGGCGGTGCCTACTCAGCCAACGACGATCTTCCGGCAATCCACGCTGAACGCAATTTCTTCGCCGATGCCATATCCGCCGACATACCCGTTTTTGGCGTGTGCCTCGGCGCACAAATTATGGCTCGTGCCCTCGGCGGCATTGTTGAGCCAACCGGCGGATACGAGTTCGGACTCCGCAAGATCTGGATCACCAAAGAAGGCGCCAACGATCCTGTATTCAGCAAACTCCGCGTCCCGCTAGTCCCAACTCTTCATGGCGAGTGCTTCAGCGTCCCACCCAGCGCGAGCGAACTCGCTTTCGGCTACATGCTTTGCCGTGACGGAACATTCAGGCGTCAGAGCCTCGCATTCCGACACGGCAACTCCTACGCCTTCCAATTCGAACCCCAACTTACACTCGACGAATTGAAAATCTGGGACCGAGAATTGGCGGGCGACTACGAACTGATGGGGCCGCTATTCGACCCCAAATTCGAAGCCGAAGCGAACCTCAGAGAATTCACCTCATACTCCCCGATCTACGAAGCCCAATCAAGAGAAATGCTCATCGCATTCCTCGAAAACGCGGGACTTGCATAGCCTAACTTAATTGCCAGGAGGAGGCGAGTAGCTGACGCCCCGCTTAACCGCCTCATCGATCACCGTCGGATCCAACAAGACTGTCGTCTTGACCGCGACCGCACCAACAGCCGAAATTCTCAGCGATAGCGCCGTTGCCGCCGCATCGTCCGGAAGTTCTGCAATCACTATTAGATCGTCTTCGCCGAACGCGTAATAGAACGCCTCTACACTTCCACCCACACTGCTCACCGACTCTCGAAGTGCTTTCCCTCGAGCTGATCCCCCAACCTCCAGAAGTCCGTTAACACCTTCACGCGAATACGACGCTTGGAACAAATACTTTGGCATTGACTCTACCTTTCTAACTGCAAGTCATTTCAACCGATACCGCGGTCTCAGAGCGATCTCGAATACAAGGAACAACTCGAAACCAACTATCGATTCTAAGCCGTATCTACCAATTTGCCCGAAACCCTAGCACCCCTAACCATCCCATCCTTTACTCCTAAAAAATCACGCGTCATTCACGCGCGGGAATCTACGAAACACCCTGCTCGCGTCGCCACTTGATCACCCGCCATCCAAAAAACGCCACGACCACCACCACAAGCACCACCAACGTCCCGTTCTGATACGGCTCCAAGAAGCTCTTGATCTCCTCCCAGTTCTCGCCCAGCAACCGGCCTACATACGTCAGAACCAGACTCCAAAGCGCCGTCCCCAACGTGGTGAACAATATGAAGCGCCCGAAGTGCATCCGCGTATATCCAGCAGGCACCGACACGATGCTCCGAATCAGTGGAATCAACCGACCGAAGAAGATAACTGCTTCACCATACCGCTCGAACCATGCTGCACCACGATCAAGGTCCTTCTCCGAAATGAACACGTACCTTCCGTAGTTCTCAACCAACCGACGAACTCCCGCCTCCCGCGCGAAATACCCGATTGCATACAACACCACCGCACCAAGTAGCGAGCCAGCAGTCCCCGCTGCTACAGCGCCCCAGAAATCCAATTCACCCTTAGCCGACAGTGACCCGGCAAACGGTAACACCGCCTCCGACGGAATCGGCGGGAAGATGTTCTCGATCGCCATCACCAATACGATCCCCGGATAACCGATCGCAGCGATCAACTCCTCGATCCAACCCCCAACCTGTTCAATGAGCTGCGTCATCCACCATCCATTCCGACAAATCGCCGCGACCCACGTTCGGCGCTACTCGTACCAGCCCGATGCGAAAATCAACCCGTCATGAAGCACAGCCCATGTGTGTTTCTGCTGGGGAGTACCGGTTTCAGGGTTCCTAATCACGTAGTCGACCCAGCGTCCAGCTTCGGTAGGCGATAGCAAATCATGGCCGTAAAAATGTCCGGTGGCATCGAACCGTAGACTGGGGTCGCGGCCGATGAACTTCGGGTTGCTGTGGGATATCGTGAAACCGCTTTCAGCGTCGATGATGAACACGTACCACTGACCGTCGATACTGTCCGTTGAGTTGTAGTACTCCACGGTCCGCTCTCGGCCTACGACATCGTAAAGATCGATGGCTCTGGTTACGAACTGCTTCGTATACCCTGGGGCGTCCGACTTCTGCGTACCGCGCTCGTACCACCCCGATCCAAAAGTTAGACCATCGTGCTTGACTATCCAAGAATGCTTGGCCTCAGCTATGCCTGTCGCAGGGTTAGCCAACGTGTAGCTGTACCATGCGCCATCTTCTTCGGCGACCGATGCGACAGCTTCTCCGACCGGGAAGTTGTTGGGGCCGGTGACCTCTGAGGGTGGGCGTCCGACGAAGTCGGGGGTCGGAGCGTGTGCAAGCATCACGTCGTCTCGGTCCAAGATGAACACGTACCACTGACCGTCGATACTATCTGTTGAGTTGTAGTACTCCACGGTTCGCTCTCGGCCTACGGAATCGTATAGATCGATGGCTCTTGTTACGAGCTGCTTCGTGTAACCGGGGGCGTCCGATCTCTGCGTGCCGCGCTCGTACCAACCGGATCCAAAAGTCAGACCATCGTACTCGACGATCCAAGAGTGCTTGGCTTCAATTACGCCGGTTGCTGGGTTAGGGAAGGTGTAGCTGAACCACGCTCCATCCTCTTCGGCGACCGATGCGACGGCTTCTCCGGCCGGGTAGTTGTTGGGGCCGGTGACCTCCGGCGGTGGACGTCCGACGAAGTCAGGGTTCGGAGCGTGTGCGAGCATCACGTCGTCCTCGTCCAAGATGAACACGTACCACTGCCCGTCGACACTCTCCTTGGTGTTGTAGTGGGCGACGGTAGCATCCAAACCATCTGATTCATATCTGCGGATCGCCGACCGCACGAAGTGTTTGGTGTATTCCTCAGGTTCCCATTTGGGTGGAACAGGGTCCGCGGTACCTTCCAGTCTCCCTCTCGCGATTTCATCCATGAACGCCGCGATCATCGCGTCATCGATTGCGAGGGAATCTCCGGCGGGACCCGGAGGACCGACCGGACCAGCGGGACCAGGCGGACCGGCGGGGCCTGCCTGCCCTTGTGGGCCTGCAGGACCTTGCGGTCCCGCCGGCCCGGCCTCACCTTGGCAGGCAATTGCCAACAGCGTGAACGCCGATATCGAAACTAGGATGATCAACGAGCGCAAGATCTCACCTCTCGATTCGATTGAGACAAAATAGCAACATGCGTCCGTTGAATTGTATGAAGGAAAAGCGCCACGCCGAGACGATGGTGGGCCCGGACGGATTCGAACCATCGACCTCTACTTTATCAGAGTAGCGCTCTAACCGACTGAGCTACGGGCCCGGAGAGCGACGCGCCGAGAGTGGTGCGCGTCGCAATATCCCAATTCTAATCGATGTTCCAGCCACCTACTCCGCCTACCAATCCCCCCATGTAACCTATCCCTCATGTCTTCACGCAACCCCCGCGCCCTACTATCCACCGGCTCCTGGGCTCTCTACGACTTCTCCGACACCATCTTCTCCGCTTCAATCCTCACCTTCTACTTCCCGCTCTGGGTAACCGACGACAAAGGCGGAACCGACACCCATCTCGGCATCGCACTCTCCGCATCCATGCTCATCGTCGCGCTCACCGGTCCCTTCCTCGGCACCCTCTCCGACCGACTCAATCGACGTGTCCCCCTCCTCGCACTCAGCGTCGTCTCCTGTGCTGTCTTCACCGCCCTTATCGGAACATTCGGCGGACTCACCACCGGGCTACTTTTCTTCATCGCCGCTAACTTCCTCTACCAGACCGGACTCATCTTCTACAACTCACTCATCATCAACGTTAGCGACGAAAGCCGACGCGGCATCGTCTCCGGCATTGGCGTCGGCGCCGGATACATCGGCCTCATCGCCGCATTCCTGATCATGCGACCCATTGTCGATGCGCAAGGAAACCAAGCCGCCTTCCTACCAACTGCCGGACTCTTCATCCTCTTCGCACTCCCGCTCCTACTGATCGTCAGAGACCCGGGCGAACGAGGCCGCGTCGACAAAACCCTCTTCCAAAACTCCTATAAGCAGCTCTACGAAACCTTCCACCGCGCTCGACAACACAGCAACCTCTTCCGATTCCTCATCGGACGCTTCATGTACATGGAAGCCATCAACACCGTCGTATCTTTCTACGTCCTTTACCTCATCAACGTCGGTGGCTTCGAGGACACCGAAGCCCAAACCATGATCATCCTCGTTGTCATCATCGCAATCTTCTCATCATGGGCTACCGGGTTCCTCGTCTCACGGTACGGACCAAAGCGCGTCCTCATAGTCGGACTGACCGGCTGGACCATCCTCGCCGTCGCCGCCGTCGTCGCTGACACCACATGGGCATTCTGGGCCATCGCCATCACAATGGGCTTCTTCTGGGCATCCCCCCAGATCTCCGATCGGGTACTCCTGACCTACCTCTCTCCCAACGGACAAATCGGAGAGTTCTTCGGACTCTTCCAAATGTCCGGCCGCCTATCAGCAGTAATCGGCCCCGCACTCTGGGGCCTGACAATCTGGGCCCTATCCGAAACCGGCGACTTAGCCTACCGCATCGCCCTCGCAACCCTCGCAGTCTTCCTAGTCCTAGGCCTCCTAGTACTCCGAACCGTCAAAGTAACCCGCGAATCCTCCGACCTCGACGCCATTGAACAGACCTGACCTCCCCTTCGCAAAGCGAGAACGCAGGGGGTGCCCGGCGGATGACCTAACCCCCTTCTATTCCCCCTTGACCATCAAGGGGGAGGGATGTAGCTCAAAACACCCCCGGAAACAGCCGGTACTTCACCCGCGACTTATACTCACCCCACTTCTCAGCCCCGTACTTCTCTTCACAAACCTTGTCATCGTCAAACTGACGCCAAGTGAACAACGACACGATAAAGATCATGTACGTCCAAGCCCAAAGATTTAGGGGATGGAGGAACACCAAGGCTACAGATAGCGCGAGGAACCCTTCGCCCATGTAGTTGAAGTGCCGAGCCACACCCCATATACCGCTGTATAGGATCTTGCGGTCACCAGCTTCGATGTACCTCTGCTCCACGAACCCGAGGAACTTCCGATCAGGCCATCGCTTGAACCAGTACTTCTGCAAGTTGCCGGCACGCGAAATCCCCCAGCCGAACAGGAACAGCACAACCATTGCGCCAAGCCAGATATTCGTAACTGCCGGTGAGAATCCGGGATCAGGATGAACCGCCATCCCCCACAACGGCAGGATGTACAGCCACCCGTAGATGATCAACCCACCCCAGATCAGCTTGAATCCGAGATTCTCATGGATCAGATCATAGGTGTACAGCTGCACGCGCTCGAAGATGAAGTAGTCAAAGATGTAGAACGTGAAGAACGCGGCATAGACATATATGCCGGGATTGGCATCGTCTCCAAATAGCTCGTGATGGTAGTAAGCACCCGAAAGCGCATTCAACACCAACATCGTCCCACCAACCACGTACAGATACATCTTCAAGTCGACGCGATTGCCGAACACCCAGTGCTCCAGCGCCCGTCCATGCCACCAAGCCAAAAACCAGTTCTTCTCGTGTCCTTGCGGTTGGCTCAAAAACGCCCAAGCCGCGATGATGGCGCTGAACACCGTCCCACCAGCCACCGCATAGACCGATGATCGATAAAACCAGTCGCGCTCAAATCCAAACGGCGCGATAGCCCACAATGCCAGCGCGATCGCGAACACCAACAGCCCATTCAACCGATAATCACGCGGTTCCCCCGTCGCAGCATCAATCACATAGCCTGGCACACGCCTAGCCGGCAACACGAACTGTGCCACGAAGAACGCGGCGAACACTGCCAGCGGAGTGAAAAACCCCGCAATCGCCTCTGTCCCCGAAAGCTCGAAAAGGTGGCTGATCCCAAGCCATTCAATCACGACTCAATTCCCCTTTCTTCGGCAGCGAAGCCAACAAACTCATCCTTCAAATCATTCCACATCATGCCCATCCTAGTTCAATAAATCCCCGGAATAATCCGATACTTCACTTTGCTCTGATACTCCGTCCACTTCTCAGCACCGTACTTCTCGGCGCACAGCCGATCATCGTCCCTCTGCCGCCAAGTGAACAGAGCGAGCACGTAGATGAAGTAGATCCAAGCCCAAGGATTCAAGAAATACCCGAACGCAAGCGCTCCGGCCAGAGAGTAAAACCCCTCGCCCAAGTAGTTGAGGTGCCTTGCGAGCCCCCACATGCCGCTGTAAAGGATCTTCCGATCTCCAGCCTCAATGTATTTCGGCTCAATCAACCCCAGAAACTTCCGATCAGGCCAACGCTTAAACACATACTTCTGCATGTTGGTACCACGCGAGATAACCCAACCTGTCAGGTACATCACCGCAGTGCCGACGAGCAAAACGTTCATCCACAACGACGACCACCCCGGATGCGGATGTGCGGCCATTCCCCACAGCGGCAGAATAAACAGCCAACCAAACACGATCATCCCGCCCCAAAACATCTTGAAGCCGAGATTCTCATGGATCACGTCATAGGTGTACAGCTGCACTCGCTCAAAGATGTAGTAATCAACCACGTAAATCGTCATGAACATCGCAAACATCCAAACACCCGGATTGAAATCGTCCCCAAACCGCTCATAGTTGTACCAAGCACCCGACAAAGCATTCAACGACAACATCGTCCCACCCACCACATAGAACCACATCTTCAAATCGATCCGCTCCTTGAACAACGAAATCTCCCGCGCCCGTCCATCCCAAAGCGCCATCGACCAGTTCCTACCCTCCCTCTCCGGCTGACTGAAAACCGCAATCACCGAAAATATCAACGTGAAAACCGTCCCACCAGCCACCGCGTAAAGCGACGACTCGTAAAACCACTCCCGCGGCATCCCCGTCAGTTCGAACCACCAAACCACTAACGCAATCACATAGACCAAAATCCCATTCAACCGATAGTTCCGAGGCTCCCCCGTCTCCGGATTGATCACATACCCAGGAACCCGTATCGCCGGCAAAATCACATGCGCCACAAAGAACACCGCGAAGACAGCCAGCGGCGTGAAAAACCCCGCAACCGCCTCCATCCCCGAAAGCTCGAAAAGATGACTAATCCCAAGCCACTCAATCACGAATCAACTCCCCTTACTGCGATGACTCCAAACTCATTGTTGGCATTATCTCAGTTTTGATCGATCAGATCAGCGTCCTCCATCTCAACCCGTCCCTCACCGATAGTCCTGCCTTATTTCTCTCACCACCACGGTTCCCGCGATCGTGTCATGCCATCCTCGCCCCTGATCATCCAATGCCATCCAAAAATGGTTCCCCATCGCTACACCCGCGGCAACAATAAGTCCCCAAGTGAGCCAATACACTGTTTCCCATGCACCAATAAGGAACCCTATCGACATCGGCAAAAAATACGCAAACAGCAATGGACTACCCAGAAACTGTCTCGTCAATGCGCGCCGCCAACCAATACGTCTTCCCTCGACCATCGCTACTCGCAACCCAAAAAGTCGGTGCCCAAACGTGTCACCACCCGAACTGATGCTGATCGCGTTAAACATAAACCGCAAGATCAATACCCCGTTCACAACCGACCCTCCGAAGTAATAGACCAAATCAGCCAAGAAATGTTCGCCGAAGGGATATTTCCACAGCAAATTCGGCCCCCAAACTACTGCCCACGCCGCCGCTCCCCAAACAAACGCCACAACCCAATCAACAATTCCCGCCAGCAACCGACTACGAACGGAGGCATACTCGTAATCTCGCCACTCTGTCAGACTACTGTTTTCCTCCTGCGGCGGTCCCAAAATCAAAGCTCACCGACAATCCTGCCGCCCCGCCTCCTCCAAATCCACAACTATCTCCACCGGCGCATTCCGCGCCACTATCAACACCAGATCCTCATCATCAGAAGTATTCACCGGCTGATGATTCGAATCCGGCGGCACATAGATGAAATCCCCAGGCCCGATCGCCTCCTCTACCTCCAACTCCTCCCCGTGCAGAAACAACCCCTCGCCACTCACCACATAGATCGCCGACTCGCAGTTCACATGATAATGCGCCGTAGAACACCGACCCGGCGGCACCGTCGCGATCGCCAGATGTATCCCCGTCGACCCCGACAAAGCCTCCGACACCCCCGCCAGCCGAGTCATCGCCCCGCTAGCAATCTCAACCTCTAACCCATCACTCTTCGTGATCACACAAAGAGGATGGCTATGGCCACCATCCCTATCCTTCCCATCCTTCATCATCCTTCACATCCTAGTTCATAACAACAACCGACCGCAACACCTCACCACGCTCCATCTTGTGGAACGCCTCCTCAACATCTCCGATCCCGATCGATTCCGACACGAACCCATCCAAGTCCAACCGCCCCTGCATGTACAGGTCGATATACATCGGAAAGTCCCGAGTCGGCAGACAGTCCCCGTACCAAGACGACTTCAACGATCCGCCACGTCCGAAAACCTCGATCATCGGCAACGTAATCTTCATCTCCGGACTCGGCACACCCACCAACACAACCGTCCCCGCCAAGTCCCGCGCGAAGAACGCCTGCTCATACGTCTGCGGCAAACCCACAGCCTCGATACACACATCCGCACCATTCCCACCCGTTATCCCCTGTATCGCCTCCACCGCATCGACCTCACGCGAGTTCACCGTATGCGTCGCACCAAAACCCTTCGCCCACTCCAACTTCCGATCATCGATATCCACCGCAATAATCGTGTGCGCACCCGCCAACTTCGATCCCGCAATCGCAGCATCACCAACACCACCGCATCCAAACACTGCAACCGAGTCGCCCCTGGAAACACCGCCAGTATTAATCGCCGCACCAAGACCAGCCATAATTCCGCACCCGATCAACCCCGCAGCCTTCGCATCCGCCTTCGGGTCAACCTTCACCGCTTGACCAGCCGCAACCAGCGTCAATTCCGCGAAAGCGCCGATACCCAAAGCCGGCGACAACGGCGTCCCGTCCTCCAACGTCATCGGCTACGCCGCGTTCCGACTGTCGAAGCAGTACCACGGACGACCACGCTCGCATGACCGACAAGTCGTGCAAGGCGCACGCCAAGCGACGATTACGAAATCACCCGGCGCAACATTATCCACATCATCCCCAATCTTCTCCACGACACCAGCCGCCTCATGCCCCAAGAAATAAGGAAACTCATCCCCGATCGCACCCTCTCGATAGTGCAGATCCGTATGGCAAACCCCACAAGCCTGAACCCGAATCAACGCCTCGCCAGGCCCCGGATCCGGCACCAAAATCGTCTCCAACGAAACCGGCGCACCATTCGCCGCCGAAACCACCGCTTGTACCTTGTTCATATCAAACCCCGTTACTGATCCATCAACGTTTCAACGGGATTATATAGCCCCTTTCGCGAAGCGAAGGGGGCGCGAGCGAGCAAAGCGACGCTCGCGGGGGATGCCCACACTCCGTTACGTCATTTCTCGCATCTTTTCCGTCATTCCCGCGTAGGCGGGAATCCAGAGCCCATCGAACATCAAACCAAAAAATCACAGCACATCATCAAAAATCATCGCAATCACAGTTCAAAAACAGCAAAGCCCCCTCTCGCTCCCAGGACTCAAAAGGGAGATCGAGAGGGGGCGCAGAGCGAAACCGGCAGGACGAGCGCGATCAGGAGGCCGACGCTACCCGTCCGCCACGTAAGGAGTGCTCCGCTAAATCAGTTCCCCGATCGCCGTCAAACTTATCACACCAGCGATCGCCACCAGCACGTACACCAACCGTGTGAAGCCGTTCACCTCGCCGAACTTCAACTTCCCGCCGATAAACGCAACCAAGTCCCACTTGAACAAGCCAACCAGTCCCCAGTTCAACGCACCCACAACCGCAAGAACTATCGCGATAACCTGAATGATCTCCATCTCAACTCCTCCTTGAGAGCTAACCTAGTATGTTGTATATTAATAACATAGTGATTCTTTCTGTTGACTATCTTCAACATCACCGATGTCCACAAACAATCTCCTAGCCCAAACCAGAGACCGCTACGCCGACGCTGTCGCTCGCGGCCAAACCACTGTCGCCCAATCGATCATCGACGACGCGATCGCGAACGGCGCAACACCAGCCGAAATCTACCTCTCCGTTTTGGCGCCCGCACAAGTCAAACTCGGCGATATGTGGCACCGCGGCGAAATCAACATCGCTCAAGAACACCTCGCAACCGCCATCACTATGCAGATGATGGACCGCCAGCGACAAGCCGCAAAACCACGAACCCCACTCGGCCTCCGAGCTCTCGTCACCCCCGTCAAAGACGACCAACACTTCGTCGGCGCACGCATGATCGCCGACCTCCTAATCATGGACGGATGGGACGTCGACTTCTTCTGGAACGCCACACCCGACAAAGACCTCGCTGAATACATCCAACTCCGACGCATCGATCTCCTCGCTATATCGGTGACCATGCCCGAATTCCTACCCAACGTCGCTGAGACCACCGACACCATCCGCAAACTCGATCCCTCGCGACCCAAGATCCTCCTCGGCGGATCAGCGATCACCCACGCCGATTTCGACCCCAACAACCTCGGAGGCGACGCCATCGTCACCGACGTCGCCCACGCCGCCCAACAAGCCCGACAACTCGTCGGCCATATCGACACCAAACCATCCCTAGACCAGCAACTCGCCGCCATCGGACAAAACATCCGAACCGCCCGCAACCACCGGCAACTCACCCAGCAACAACTGGCAGACGCCTCCGGCCTCGACCGCACCTACATCAGCCTAGTCGAACACGGAAAACAAAACCTAACCATCGCCGCAATCCTAAAAATCGCTCAAGCCCTAGACATCCCCATCACCGACCTCATCAACCCATAAGTGCAACCGCCTTCACCCCTCCCCCTTTAGGGGGAGATTCAGAGGGGGTAAGCGAAGCGAGTGCGCGGGGTATGCCCGCCCCCATGTCATTCCGATCATTCCGAGAGCAGCCGAGGAATCTAAATCCCCTCTCCCTTGATGGGAGAGGGCTAGGGTGAGGGTGACCCGCCCCCCTTCGCGCAGCGCAAGGGGGGCGCGAGACGGCGCTCGCAACGCCGTCGAGCGGGGGATGCGCGTCGCCGCCACCCCCAAACTATGATCTAACCATGCTCCCCGCCGACATCCAACGAGCCCTCGACTCCAAAACCAAACCCATCGGCTCACTCGGCCGCCTCGAGCAACTTGCCGCCCAGATCGCAACCCTCCAAGGCACGCTCACACCGAGCATGTCCACATGCCAACTCATCATCTTCGGCGCAGATCACGGCATCACCGCACAGAACGTCTCCGCATACCCCAGCGAAGTCACCCGACAAATGGTCCTGAACCTCCTCTCAGGAGGTGCCGCCGCAAACGTCATCGCCAAATCCCTCGACATCCCCGTCCAAATCGTCGACGCCGGCATCAAAGGCGAACCCATCGACCATCCAAACCTAATCAACCGCCGCATCGCACCTGGCACCGCAGATTTCAGCACTGGCCCGGCTATGACCTCAGACCAATACAACCTCGCCTCTCAACACGGCACAAACCTTTTCACTTTCCCCTCTCAGGAGACTGTGCGTAACCGCGATGCCTCCCCTTTTTGCGCAGCAAAAGGGGGACGCGGCGAGCGTAGCGAGACGCAGGGGGTTCACAGATCCGACGCCATCTGCTTCGGCGAAATCGGAATCGCAAACACCGCATCAGCCTCCATCATCGCCCACAAAATCCTAAACATCCCACTCCCCGACCTAGTAGGCCCCGGAACCGGCCTAGACCAAACTGGCATCCAACACAAACTAGCAGTCCTAACCCGATCCGCAGACCGCACTCCAACGACACTCGACGCACAAACCACACTTACCCAATATGGCGGCTTCGAAATCACCATGATGACCGCCGCAATCATCACAGCCGCCAACGCCAAACAACTAGTCATCATCGACGGATTCATCGCAACCGCCGCCGCAATCGCCGCCATCAACTCCGACCCATCCATCACCAACGCCCTACTCTTCTCCCACCGCTCCGGCGAACGCGGCCACGACGCAATGCTGAATGTCCTAAACGCCAAACCACTCCTAGACCTCGACATGCGACTAGGCGAAGGCACCGGCGCACTCCTAGCCTGGCCCATCATCAAAGCCGCCACCGCCATCCTAAACAACATGGCAACCTTCCAATCCGCCAACGTCAGCGGCAAGCTATGATGCCGCGTACGCCCCCTTCGCGCAGCGTAAGGGGGCGCGAGCAAGCGCAGCGATGCGAGCGGGGGATGCCCGCGCCCATGCACGTCATTCCCGCGCAGGCGGGAACTCTAGCCCCTTTCGTTGCACGAAAGGGGCGCGCACAAGCGAAGCGAGTGTGCGGGGTATGCCCGGGCGGACGCGGTGCAAACGTCCCCTTCGTGAAACGTAAGGGGACGCGAGCAAGCGCAGCGAGCTCGCAGGGGATGCCCGGGGGGATGCGTGGCAGGGGGCACAACACACAACCCCAATCCTGCCCATCATTCAAAATCATTCCCATCCTAGTTCAAAAACCAACCACCACCAAAATCACAGCACATCATCAAAAATCATCGCAATCATAGTTCAAAATACACTCATGCCCCCCGCCATCCGCAACGAATTCAAAACCTTCAACCTCGCGCTCCACTTTCTCACCCGCATACCCACACCCTTCGACATCGACTACTCCCCCGAGCGCCTAACCGACGCCAACCGCTACTACCCCCTAGTGGGCGCAATCATCGGCACCGTCGCCGCACTCGCATTCTTCATCGCCAGCCTCGCACTACCCACCCTCATCGCCGTCATCATCGCCACCGCCGCGACCGCGCTCCTCACCGGCGCATTCCACGAAGACGGACTCGCCGACACCTTCGACGGCATCAGCGGTGCCTACGACCGAGCCCGATCCCTCGAAATCATGCACGACTCCCGCATCGGCACCTTCGGAGCACTAGCCCTCATCCTCGTCATCGGACTCAAAGTCGCCGCCCTTTGGACCCTCGGCGACACCACAACCATCATCGCCGCCCTAATCGCCGCACACATCATCTCCCGCACCTCCACCGTCATCGTCAAAGCAACCTCCACCTACGCCCGCGAAGACGGCATCGCCGGACCCCAAGACATCACCCTCCGACCCATCAACACCATCATCGCCATTACAACCGCACTTCTAACTATCACCGCCCTAGCCCTAATCCTCACCCCGACCCACGCCCTCCTAGCCACCGCCGGCGCCATCACCGGACACATCCTAATCCGTCTCTACTTCCAACCCCGACTAAAAGGCCACACCGGCGACACCCTAGGCGCCACCCAACAAATCACCGAACTATCAACCTACATCGCCCTAGCAACCCTGTAGGGGCGGTTCGCGAACCGCCCCTACCTCCCCTTCGCGCACCGCAAGGGGACGCGGAGCGAAGCGAACGCAGGGGATGGGAACGCCCCTTTCGTGCAACGAAAGGGGCGCGCACAAGCGAAGCGAGCGCGCGGGGTATGCCCGGGGAGGCGAAGACGGGGCACACCCAATCCTCCCATCACCCCTTCACAACAACCCCCAACCCCGCCACCATAAACAACACCCGATCGCAAACCGACGCCACACGCTGATTCATCCGACCATGCAGATCCCGAAACTCCCGACCCAGCTCCGTATCCGGCACCAGCCCCAACCCAATCTCATTCGACACCAAAATCACGTCCCCCTCCACACCCTCCAACGACTCCACCAATCGCTCCAAATCCGACTCCACATCCCGCTCCTCCAGCATCAGATTATTCAACCAAAGCGTCAGACAGTCCAAAACAACCACCCGCCCCTCACCACACTCCTCGCGGATCACATCCCAAACCCTCACCGACTCCTCCACCGTCCGCCAAGACACATCCCGATCCTTCCGATGCCGCTCAATCCGCTCCCGCATCCCCTCATCAAACCCTACACCAGTAGCCACAAAAACCCGATCATCACTCACCGACTCCCCCAACTCCAACGCATACCGACTCTTCCCCGACCGCGCGCCGCCCAATATCAACGTCCTAGCCACGCGCCATCCTCCTGATCACGCATTGTCCCCTCTCCCCGCCGTGGGAGAGGGCTAGGGTGAGGGGGAACCGGGGACAAATGGGCGGGGCCAACCTACTCATCAACCACCGTCTCCTCAACTAACTCCACTAAATCCGCTTCTATTTTCTCCCACCCCTGATACAAATCCAGCGTGTAGACGCGGAACGGGTGATCATCGATCTCGGTGCGGAAGTCCACATCGTCCTTCTTGGTCTGTGCATATAGCAAGATGCCCGTTGAATCTCGATAGCGTCCGCCTTGGTAGTCCTGCGAGGCCATGTAGGCGTACATCTGATAGAGATTGTTCGAATGAACTGTCAACTGGTCAAAGCGATCAGTGACGACCTTGCTGTACCACTTCGTGTCGATCACCACGATCTTGCCTGAATCCTTGTGAGTCACCACGATATCCGGTCTCATAGTTGGCAGACGAGTTACATCCTCTTTTACCTGCGTCCTCTCGTTCCAACGCAACGTCGTCTGTGGCGAAACAATCAATTCATTCCGCAGCAACTTGATCCGATAGAAACTCGCTACGAATTCTTCGTAGATTCGGTGTTTGCGATCCTCCATCCAATTCCTGAATTCCTCGCCGTTATCCTCCTCAGAATCCAAAGGCATCGTCGGACGATAAAGCATCTCACACACCTTCAGCAACAGCTTGTACTCGCGTTCGTTCCGCCCCAATTGACGCAGCTCGTTCGCCATCACGGATCGATCCAACCGAATCTGATCAATCTCATCCAAAGTGCGCACCAATCTCCCCACGTCGGACCTCAATTCCTCGATCTTCGCTGCGCTTGCCCCTGAAAAACCTCTGCGATATTGACGCTGCAACGTTGTAGCAATGATCTGATTACGAGGAACATTGACCGAATACTCCTGATATTCGCAATGCAATTGACCTTTGTAGAGCAACAGATCCCCCAACGTTCGGTTGAAATCTATCCGCCCTCGTACCGTCTTAAGCGCCTCCGAACGATCCACATAGTCGCCGCGCAGTCCGCGTCTGACCTGCCGATTAGTGCGATCAACGAGAATCTGTGTCAGCAACTCATGCAGATCCGGAGCATCTTCCCACTTCGATTGGAAAATTCCCTCTAGGTCTGCCAGACCCCACGCGTACAGCAGCATGTGCCACCAGTTGCGTACCGGAATCTTCGAGCCGTCGTCGTCACCGTCACTCGCAGAAGCGTCTGATTCCGATTCTGCGATTTCGGTCGTTTCGGTCTCCGCCACCATCGAAAGTTATCCGGAGTTCTTTAGACTGTCTGCTTCTTGGTTCGCTCGATCCGGATCATCGAACCAATACTCTCTCAACAACGGTCTGATTTCGTAATCGACGACCGTCTCGTACCACTCATCCCAATCCTCGACCGGTTCGTTTTCCGGCGGACAGAAAAAAGAATGACCGACTGCGTAGTTGAAATCAAGTGAATCATCTTTCGAGATCTTCGTGTTCAACTCGCTCATCTTCGCATTGATGCGATCCTGCATTTCTGACGGCATCTCAGTTTTGCTTAGCCAGTCCTTGAACACCGGTTCGCCAAACTGCGGTTTCAGATCATAGAACCCGAACCGACGCCGCATCGCCACATTCATCCCTGTTAATGACTTGTCGGCTAGATTCATCGTCCCGATGATGTAAACGTTCTTCGGCACGAAAAACGAATGGTAATGTTCTGGCCGGTGCTGCAAGGTCACGCCGTGCTTCGGTTCCCGCTTATCCGCTTCGATCAGCATCAACAACTCCCCAAACACCCGGCTCAGATTACCCCGGTTGATCTCATCAATAAGCACGACGTATTTTTTGTCGTCGTTATCCCTTGCCTTCCTGCAAACCTCCAAAAACGGTCCATCCTTCGGTTTGAATACCATCTGGTCATTGTTGCCGACACTCGGACGGAAACCTCCGACGAAATCTTCATACGAATAAGACTGATGGAACTGCACGCTCGTGATCCGTTCGTCCGATTCGCTATCCATCAACACATAAGCCAGCTTCTTCGCAATAAAAGTCTTTCCGACGCCCGGCGGCCCCTGCAAAATCAAGTTCTTCTTCGACAGCAGAATCCTAACCATCCGCTCCAACTCAGCCCGTTCCAAGAAAACTCCATCATCGAGCACGTTATCGATTGTGTAGCTGTCAGTACCTGTGAGCGGCAACAAACCTAACATCTCCCGTGTCGTCGAATCGCGATTGATGTCCAACAAACTCCTGCGCCTTGACTCAGCGAAACTACGAGTGGCACGTAGTGCTTCCAGATACTGTTGGCCGCCGCTGATGTGTTCTGGCAAGCGGAGTTCCTCGGCCAGACCCAATTCTTGACTATGAAGGCGACGCGTCAGAAGATACTTCCTTGGATCGATCCAATACAACCAATAAGACAACGTGATGTCCCATTGCCCCACAAACCCATTGACCTCAATCACGCGATCATACTTTTCAACGAATTCAGCAGCTCCTTCGTCTTCGGCAGGCTCAAATCCTATGGCGAATCTAAAGAAATCCCAAAGAGCATCAATATCATCATCGCTCGGTGCGTTCGTAAATCGGTAGTGCGTCCCCAACCCTCTAACTCGATGGTCTGCATCCGGAACGTTAGCACCAACATCCAATAGCTCTTGGATCTTTCGATACCCTGGTAGGCGCTTCGCCCCGTCTGTGCGCATGTTGAACGACAAGTAAAACGAATAAGGGTCCGGCGTCCACCGGATGTGCTCGTAATTGTCGCTTACCTCTTCTGGATCAGACCAACGCACTTTTTCGATCATGTCATCCAACGCTTCACGTTTCTCCGGCAACCACCACTCACCCTCCACCAACTTCTCCGCAACCTCCAAATTAAACGGCACCCAGCTATCTTCCGGCATCTTATAGCCCGTCGCCTTGGAATAAGGGTGTCCAATCATGGCCAAGAAACTGTCCTTGACGCTTCCAGTGACCTCGGCCACCGTTCGACGTGGAGGCAATCCCGGTAAATCGGTCCGAGGCACAGTGTCTTCCTTCCATGCGATATCGCGGCTGTTTTCGTATGCAACTCCCGGTTTGCGATAAGGCTTCGAAATTACCGCACCACAGCGGAGTAAATCACCGTCAGGCATGATCACATGATCGCCCACTTGCATCTCTAGAATAAAGTTCGCAACTTGACCTGCATTCTGTCCTACACGCTGATTGTTCGCCGATGGGTTGCGATCTTTGTAGATAGATCGGATCCCGTTGCGGGTCTTTTGATCTGACAGGTCGTCATCTTGTAACCCAAACCCAATACCGACGCGACTCTGAGCTAGGAATTCATCGACGGCATGTTCGCCACGACCACCGCGCACGAGCCATACCTTGGGATGTGGTAACGGCTCACGATCGCGTAGATAAATTTCATCGTTAATTTCGGGCAATGGCCGGGGATCCATCACGAAAGCGCGCTCAAACTCCTTCAAATAAGTTGCAGCCCCATCGGTTTCCTTTATGACTTCCTGGCCGACAATGCCGTTAATCGTTGCGTGATGGAGATACTTCTCGGGATTCACCCAATAACACGCCGCAGACAGCGACGAGATCGCAACACCGTACACGCTTAAACTACCTTCCAACAGCCTTTGCAATTGGTCTCGATCAGTTGATTTTGCGAACGGATCGTTGCGATAAACGAATTCGAAGGTGTCCCAATGGATTTCCATCTCGCGGCCGTATCCCTCGGTTTCGCCGAAAAATGTCATCCACACTGACATGACTTCAGGTGTGTAATAATCGGCGTGCAGTATCTCCGATTCCAGTCCAAAG
This sequence comes from Dehalococcoidia bacterium, assembly GCA_965220515.1. GTDB lineage: Bacteria > Chloroflexota > Dehalococcoidia > Lucifugimonadales > Lucifugimonadaceae > Bin127. The sequence goes on along the minus strand of OZ244831.1, from coordinate 2,374,723 downwards.
AATTCCTTGATCCGTCTAACCGCCAACAATTTCTTCTGACCTCTGGCTGAGTTGTTGAACGATGCATAAAGTGAAAAAGGATCTAGGAATGGATCCTGCAGTTCTGCCAATTCTGCTGGTACGCCGACATTTTCGTCACTCGCCATCTCGCGCATTAAACCAACCAACTCCACCTGTCTCCCCCTCCAGTTCTCCTCTGGATCTACCAACTTCTCAGCCAACTCCCGATAAAACGGTATCCAGCTATGCCCCGGCCGTTCCACATTCACTTCCCGCCGATCAGACATGCGTTACCTCCATCACTGAACCAACTCTCAGAATCCAGTCCCTGATCATACACCCACCCACACCAAAAACCACAGCAACTACGCCCCCGTCCCCTCGCAACGCCACTAGGCATTATCCTCATCGATACGCTTTAACAATTCGCGCAGATCGACTAAAAGTTGAGGTATATCGGTTTGGATCGTTTTCCAGATGATTTCGTTGTCGATCGTCTGATACGCGTGAGTCAAGTGGTGGCGCAACCCTACAATGTCTTGCCACTCGATTCGCGGATTCGCGTCCCGCACGGTTCGCGGAACATGCGTTGCCGCCTCACCGATCAACCGCAAATTCCACATCGTCGCTTCGTACATTGGTTGGTCGCTGATGAAGACATCAAAATCGCGGTCCTCTGTGTAGGCGATCACCTTTTCGCAAAACTCCACCATGTCAGCGAGGAACAATCTCCACTCTCGGTCTCGCATATCCACCTCAAACCCTGGTCAAATCTACCTCAATGTATGGTCGAATCTCTTTTCGGATATTGCCTGGGCGCACTAGATCCACGGACCGACCTGAGATATTTTCGATATAGCGCTGAGCACCGAAGAAGACATGCCAACTCGGAATTTCGTCGAATTCCACGACCACATCAACGTCGCTATCCTCTGTCGCCTCATCCCGCGCAAACGACCCGAACAGCGAAATCTCAGTCACACCGAACCGCTCCCTCAGAACCCCCTTGTGGCTCCGAAGAAGCTCCAAGACATCCTCCCGACTCAATTTCGATTTAGATTTCGTCGTCATAACATTGCCCCCATCCTACATCCCACCCGCACCAAAAACCACAACCCCATCCTTCAGTCCCGACCACCCCGGCTCAGACAACTCTTTGAACTTGTTTTGAACTTCGTCAAAAACTCATCATGCCGGAGTTTTGCCGCTCCAGCGGCAAGTTTGTTCTAAATTCGCCTTCCATCCAAAGCCCCAAATCCTACGAAAACCAGCATCCCTCAAACCGCAAACGCCGACACCCGCACCATCTTCCGCACCTCACCCCGAATATCACCACAAAACACCCCTACATCGAACATGCCGCTACAGCGGCATCTAGCGGCATCACAGCGGCATGGAGCGGCATGGAGCGGCAGAATCGCGGCTATACAACGTCTCAATAACAAACCTCGCCATCACACCCCAATCGCGCCCCTATGCGATAATCCCACCATCATGATCAACAAATTCGGAGTCCTATACGCTGGCTGTGTCGACATGGACGACATCGGCTACGCCGGCACACCCGCAAACGAACGATGGCTGCCAGACGACCAACTGGCGAGCGTCTTCAAAAAGTCGGAATCGTTCGCCAAAACCATGGACAACCTAGGTTTTGACACCTTCTGGGGCGCTGAACACCACTTCCAACGCGAAGGATACGAGTGCATTCCGAACCTTTTGATGCTCTTCGTCCACCTCGCACATCTCACCAAAGACCTCCGATTCGGCTGCGGGTTCAACATCAACCCCATGTGGCACCCCCTCCGCCTCGCCGAAGACTACGCCACTGCCGATATCGTCACAAATGGCCGCGTACGCTTCGGAATCGGTCGCGGATACCACTCCCGAGAAGTCGAGGTCTTCGGAAACCCCATCATCGACCAAGACGCCAACCGCGAACTCTTCGAAGAGCAAGTCGAGGTCATGTGGAAAGCCTTCAACGAACCCGCCTTTTCGCACCACGGCAAGCATTACGAAATCCCGCCACGAGTCCCCTACCGAGGTTACGAACTCGAAGAAATCACCCTAGTCCCACGACCGAAACACCCCGTCGAGTGGTGGCAACCCGTCGTCTCCGCATCCGAACGCGGCCTCAACTTCATGGCCAAATACGGCATCAAAGGCATGATCGGAGGCGGCGCCGCGCCCGGCGGAGCATCCGACGTCGTAGTCCACAAATGGCAAGAAGTCCAAGCCGAACACGGCCGCGAACTCGAACTCGGCGGCGACCTCATAATCTCCTTCTCCGTCTACATCGCCGACACCCCCGAACAGGCCATTGAGGAATCCCGACTCTGGGCCGAAGAACGGGTAAAAATGTTCGGTCCCCTCGGCTTCGTCCGCGGTCTTTCCGATGCCCAAGTAGCCGCCATCAACTCCAACGATCCTGCACAGTTGGTAGCATCAGACCTCCCAACCATCGAAGGCGACGTAGAAAGTGGTGGTTTCTTCGCCGGCCCTGCCGATCTCGTAGCCGAAAAACTCCTAGCGATCCAAGACCGCTACCCCGGCCTCGAAGAAGTCAACATCGGCATCACCGGCATGGGCATGCCCGAATCCGCCACCCTAGAGCAGATGCACCGCTTCGCCGAAGACGTAATGCCGCATTTCCAAGCCAAGTGATAGCCTGATAAACACAGATCAAGTTATTCAGATAGGAGGTGTCGCCGTGGTCACAGTCACTCTCCGTATTGCAGATGAAAAAGTCGAAAAACAACTAAGCGACCGTGCCTCAGCAAATGGTCGCACCATAGAAGCTGAGGCAACCGAAATCCTTTGCCAGGCCCTGGCTCAAGCAACAGAAACTGCCGAATCACCCCGTCAATACAAAAGCGATCTAGTTAGGCGCATTCGAGAAATCGTAGATCCTGTGGGTGGCATCGATCTCGAACTGCCTCCCAGAGGTCCGGGTCGAGAACCGCCGAAATTCGAGTGAGGCGTATCGATTTTCATCCTGGATACAAACGTTGTCTCGGAGATATTGAGCACTGACTTAGATCCTTCTGTCGACGAATGGCTCGCACAGTCTGATGAAAATCTTCTCTATCTGACCACCATTACAGAGGCCGAATTGCGATTCGGCTTCGAAAACATGCCCAAGGGGCGACGCAAAGATGCATTCGCCACCGCACTAGAAAAGATTCTGCTGGATTTCAACGAACGGATTCTGCCTTTCAATCGGACAGCGACTAAAGATTACGCGCTGATTCGCCAAGCCCAACAACGCGCTGGAGTACAGGTCAAAGAGCCCGATCGTATGATCGCAGCAATCGCCAAATCTGCAGGAGCCGCAGTTGTGACCCGAAATATCCGCGACTTCCAAGAATGCGGCATCGAAGTCATCAATCCATGGGAATACTCCCTTTGAAGATCACCGACATCCGCACCCGCAACATCTGCATCCCCCTATCGACGCTGGGTAAACACGAGCCAGTGACCATGTGGTACGGCTCGCGCTTCGCCGCCATCAAAACCATCATCTTCATCGACACAGATGAAGGCATCACCGGACTCGGAGAGACCAGCATCGGAGCAGGTGGCGATCAACGCCTATTCGAGCAGATCAAATCACGCCTGATCGGTCGCGACCCGCACGACATCAACTCGATCGAGCGCAGCATGAACCTGACAGGCCAAGTCACTACCAAGATCGGACATCTACTAGACACCAGCGCATCATCTGCACTCAACATCACCGGATCCATTGATCAAGCCCTTTGGGACATTGTCGGAAAAGCCGCCAACCAGCCGATCTATAACCTCATCGGCGGCAAGTATCGTGATCGCGTCGAAGCGCGCTACTGGATGGGCGCGAAACCGCCTGACAAGTGTGCAGATGAGGTCAATCGTGCGGTTGCCGAAGGATTCAAGTCGTTCAAGATCAAGATCGGACTGAACCCGGAGTTCGATATCGAGTGCGTCGCTGCAGCCCGCGAAGCAGCCGGGCCACGCATTGAACTCGGCTACGACTGCAACGGCTCATACTCCCAACTCGAAGCCATCCGAATGCTCCGAAAAATGGAACCGTACGACCCTTCGCACGTCGAAGAGCCGGTCGATTCGACCAGCGTCCGAGCCTTGGCTGAAGTCAGCCGACACACCGACATACCCATTCTCTGCGACGGACCTGCCCGGACTACCAAGGAGCAGATACTCGAACTGATAATGCACCGCGCCTGCGATGCTATCCACCTAGATGTCGTCATAAACGGCGGCTTTCTCGAAACCCAGCGATGCGCCGCCATCGCCGAAGCCGGGGGCCTAAAGGTCTCTTGCCACTCCTCACCCGGCGAGACTGGCATCGCCACCGCCGCGCAACTCCACCTCGTAACCGCCACGCCGAACTTCATCTGGCCTGTAGATTCCGCCTACACCAAACTCCTCCCACCATCCGAAGACATCATCACCGAACCGTTTGTTTACGAAGATGGCGCGTTAACGCCGCCTTCGGGACCGGGATTGGGCGTGGAGATAAATGAGGACGCGATGTCTCGTGCGGAGGAGCGGTACGCGAACGAACTGCCGAAGTGGCGGCATCGGTTTGCGCCGGATCCCACTGTGCCGTCACGTCAGCAGTACTACTTCTTCGACTACCCCAGCAAGCGCGGCCATGACGACTCCGAGTGGCGGGCGATGTTCGACTAGGAAATCGGGGATCGGATACTGACCCCAATATCAATCCAACAACCCCTTTATATGCCCACTCCCTCACATGGTTCCGACTGCGTATCTAGGACTTTCCGTGCTGAGCGGCCCATCCTCACATACGAATGACCGCCACCCCGTGTTCGGTTCATCGCCAATGGCTGCCCATCGCTGATCTTGACCAACTGGGATACCGGAATCGGTTGTGGGACTTTCAACATCCGACGAACATGGAGCAAGTTGACGCTAGACTCTTGCGGATCATCAACCATGTTGTATAAGCCTGTTTCTTTCGGTTGGAGCAGTTTGATGATCGAATCGATGAGTTTGTGCCTCTCATCTGACATCCCTGTCTTGTCTTCCCACCCGACGATCTCGGCGACATAGCTGACGTGTTGGAGGTCGTCGCCGGTTGAAATCCACATCTTTGTGGGCTTATCGATAGTCGGTGGATCGTCGCGTAACCTAGTTATCTGTCCGGGGCCATGTGGCTGCATGTAGAAGATCTGGTTGGGCAGATGCTTTTGAACACCGAGGATTTCCTCCATAACCGAGCGATAAACGCCGTTCATGTATAGGTCCCAATGATCAGTTGTCGTTACCATATGGGTTCCTTTCTAACGTTCCCAAAGCTGCCGCCGGCGTGTTAGTCGGCCACGGCGAATCCTAAGTGCGATGATCATGACCAGGGCGATCAAGAATACTGGACCCGAAATTGCCCCGGTCACCGCTATGATCTCGATTAGCCAGTTCAACCAAACGACGATCAACACTGCTTCAACGATGTGAATGAACATCGAAGTTCGTTTCAGTCTTGGCGCATCGATGTAGTCGACCGTTTGGGCGCTGCGTAGACCAAGGTAAGACAGAAACACTCCGCTGCCAAGAGCGCCAATTGCAGCTAACAGGCCGATCACCGCCAACGGGGAGGGGAAGGGATCAGGTAAGAATAACTTGAACGCTGTCACCATCAAAACGATCATCACGAAAATCAGAGGCAATGCGAAGCCTTGCATATCGGTGAGGTAACCACCGCCAGTAACTTGACCTACCTCTACGGCATGGCGGCCAGACGCTTCGCGGATGTCCGTGAGCCGCCTGGGGTGTTGACCCATTGACTGTCTCACATGCGGTTTCTGCGGTTGTTGTTCAGCGCTCAATACTTGTTATCCAAATGGCGACGTAGCGTATCGATTCCTATCCGTCGGGCTTGCTAGTGTGACGATCAGAATCCTACAACGGACTCAATCTATCGGATAATTGTTAACAGCCACAGCGATGCTCTTTGCATGCCAGGAAGCACCTGGATAAGCATGGACAAAACATCGTTCCTCCCCAAAGCTACGCGACTAGCCAAGACAAAAACATGAAGATAGAGTCGGATTTCCTCAAACTTGGGCTCTTCAGCCCTCGGCGACAGGGCAACCAACTCAATTTAGGAATCATCGCTGGGACGTTGCTCGCGGCATTGTTCACTGTGCTGGTCTTTTTCGCGTTTAACGATGTCCGCGGTGAGGCAGCGGAGGGGTCAGCAACTTGGCGAAACATCCTGCTTGCGGTCGGCGGGTTGGCAACGGTTGTAGGAGTTCTGACGATACTTCGTGCGATTACGACCGGGATTCGCGCAATCGCAATGGAGGTCTGGATCCGCCGCATGGGGGAAGGAGATTTGGACTACAAGGTACCGATGGAAGGCGAAGACGAGATTACGGCGATCGCCGATTCGCTCGAGGAGCTAAGACAACGCTCTATACGTGTTGTGCGCCTCAATCTGGTCGAGAAATTGGCGAGTGATCTGCAAGCCAAGAACGATGAACTTGAAGAGGTGCTGGCGCAGCTTCACCAGGCGCAGGATCAAATAGTGACGCGTCAGAAGCTCGCCGAGTTAGGTGAATTGACGGCTGGAGTCGCACACGAGATCAAGAATCCACTGAATTTCATGCGCAACTTTTCGGAGGCGACTGATGAGTTGCTTGTCGAGCTCAAAGAGGCTATTGAGGAACTCGACGATGAAGATCGTAAGGCTGTCGGGCAGATAGTCGACGACATAGCCGCGAATCTGATGCGAATCGAAGCACATGGCCTGCGAGCGGATCGTATCGTGAACGACATGCTCAGTCTCGGCGGGAGTGGGGGCAAGTTCGAGTCGACCGACATCAACGAGATTGTCAGCTTATTCGCATCGCTCGCCAACAATGGTTCGAAAGCGATGCACCCGGACTTGGAGCTAGTGATTCAAGAAGATCTGGATCCCAATGCTGGCAAGATAACCGCCATCGCCGAGGATATCGGGCGCGTGGTTTTGAATATGGTCAACAATTCTTGCTACGCTACCGATGAGAAGCGGCTTGCGGCCGGCGATGGGTACGAGGACTATCTTCCGATGGTCTGGTTGCAGACTGAACGGAAACAAGACTGTTTCGAGATACGTGTGAGGGATAACGGAACAGGTATCGAACCGGACATCATGGGTAAGATTTTCAATCCCTTCTTCACCACGAAGCCGACGGATAAAGGGACTGGGCTGGGTCTGAGTCTCGCTAACGAGATCATTCGTGAGCATGGTGGAACGATCGAGTCGAAGTCTCAACCCAGCGAGTATACGGAGATGGTGGTTTCGATACCGATCATCAAGCCTGATGAACCGGGTATCGAACCTGATCGCGACGATAAAGAAAATGACCGCTAAAGCAGAAACGCCGTGGTTCGGCGCGTTAACAGGGTTCGCCGGCGGCGATTCCTTCGGCGCGCTGTAGGTCGCGGACGTGGCAGATGATGGCGTCGATCTCGGCGGATTTGACGTTGGGGATCGGCGGCATGTCCCCGAAGTTCCAGTGGTGCGCGGTCACGCCTTTGTTGACGGCGTTGTGGAAGGAGAAGTTGGGGTGGTGTCCGATTTCGTAGAGACGGTTGACTAAGGGCGGCCCGGTTGCAGTGCCGTCGGCTTGTTGTCCGTGACAGACGGCACAGCGATTTTGGAATGATTCCTCGCCGTCGTAGACGGTCGTGGCGCGGTCGATTTTCGCGGGTGGTTGCGTGGCTGGGGGTTCGTCGTTAGTGTTGCATCCGGCGAACAGGATCGTGCTTGCCCAGATGCACATGATCAAGAGAGCGATGAACCGCGTTGCGGGTATGCCACGCAAAGTCTTCATGTTGCAAAATGCACTAGCTTTGATTGCCGGATAACCCTATCTCGTGTTACGAGCGGTATGCCATAGACGATGCTGGTAGCGGCGATTAATTGATCTGCTGGGTCACTACGGAAATCGAGCCTTGCGCAAGTACGCGCAATGTTGATGTCTATCGGGATCACATCGACGCTGTTCAAAAACTGATTGAAGCGATGCCCATCGAGGTTCAAGTTGAGGCGTCGTCTCTCGACTAGTTTCGCGATCTCCCACAAAACGATAGGTGAAATGGCCCAATCCTCGGTTTGCATCGCTTCTCGTTCGGCCAAGTTCAAGTTGTCTTCAAGCGCGAATATGACGACGTGCGTGTCAAGATTGATCATCGTCGTTAGCGCCCCAACCATCGCCCTCGGCTTCCCACCGAATGCCGGTACTGAATATATCGCCCAAGATCTCAATTTCGCCTTTCATGCTGCCGATGAGATGTCCGCAATTGTTTTCGTAGCGGATCAGTCGCGCGATAGGTTTTCCGCGTTTAGTGATCACCAGGCCTTCGTGGTCTAGTTGATCCATCAGGGCCAAGCACTGCTCTTTGAATTTGGCCGCTCCGATTGTCTTCATGCTTGGAACCTCCTGTAGTGGTCATTATAAGCGTCTAGACACCTAATATGTCCACATACTGAAGGTGTGCGTATTAGTTCTAGTGGGTTAAATGAAAAAACGTGAGCCAGTCGGCCCACGTTTTGAGCTTGACAGCTGAAGAGCGGATCGAACAGACGTCTTGGTCCTTGGTTTGGTTACGGATTGTTTTTGAGGCCTGATCCGTAAAGGCCTTTTGGAACGCGCAACCTTTTCTAGGCATCGTCGCCGTTTCCGATGAGCCCCTTGCCACTCCCCCGTATCGTTTTGTCAGGATCGGACCGGAGTCGGATGCTGCGATTCGGGATTGGGAATCTCGCTCGAACCGGAAATTGGGTTCGGATGCGGTTGTGCGGTTAATTTGGGTAGTACTGTTGCCACTTTCCTGTCGTATTGAAAAGTGGGCTAGCACTCCTTAGAAAGGAGGTGATCCAGCCGCACCTTCCGGTACAGCTACCTTGTTACGACTTAGTCCCAGTCATTGGCTCCACCCTCGGCACCTGCCTCCCCTAAGGGTTGGCCCAGCGACTTCAAGTGTCTCCAACTTCCATGACTTGACGGGCAGTGTGTACAATCCCCGGGAACGTATTCACCGCAGTATGCTGACCTGCGGTTACTAGCAACTCCACGTTCATGAAGGCGGGTTTCAGCCTTCAATCCCAACTGAGACCGGCTTTGTCGGATTGGCTCTACCTTACGGTTTCGCAGCCGTCTGTACCGGCCATTGTAGCGTGTGTGTAGCCCTAGGCGTAAGGGTCATGATGACCTGACGTCGTCCCCACCTTCCTTCCGTTTAAGGACTGTCTCGTCAGAGAGAGTAACAGACGATAGGGGTTGCGCTCGTTGCGGGACTTAACCCAACACCTCACGGCACGAGCTGACGACGGCCATGCAACACCTGTGTAAGGCTCCCCGAAGGGTCCCTCCCCTTTCGGTTCGGTACCACCAAACATGTCAAGCCTAGGTAAGGTTCTTCGCTTATCATCGAATTAAACCACACGCTCCGCTGCTTGTGCGGGGACCCGTCAATTCCTTTGAGTTTTAGCCTTGCGGCCGTAGTCCCCAGGCGGAATGCTTAATGGGTTACCTTTGGCCCACAGGGAATTAACACCCCGGAGACCTAGCATTCATCGTTTAGGGCGTGGACTACCCGGGTATCTAATCCGGTTCGCTCCCCACGCTTTAGTCCCTTAGCGTCAGAACTGCCCCAGCAGGCCGCTTTCGCCACTGGTGTTCCTCCCGATATCTACGTATTTCACCACTACACCGGGAATTCCACCTGCCTCTGACAGTCTCTAGTTCGGCAGTTTCTCCCGACGACTCCAAGTTGAGCCTGGAGCTTTCACAGAAGACTGACCGAACCGCCTACGGACCCTTTACGCCCAGTAATTCCGGACAACGCTTGCCACCTACGTATTACCGCTGCTGCTGGCACGTAGTTAGCCATGACTTATTCCTCAGGTGACGTCCTCTCTCTTCCCTGAGAAAAGAGGTTTACAACTCGAAAGCCGTCATCCCTCACGCGGCGTCGCGGCATCAGGCTTTCGCCCATTGTGCACGATCCCTTGCTGCTGCCTCCCGGAGGAGTGGGGGCCGTGTCTCAGTCCCCCTCTGTCTGGTCATGCTCTCACACCAGATACCCGTTTAAGGCTTGGTACGCCGTTACCGCACCAACTACCTGATAGGACGCGGGCCCATCCCCAAGCGATAAATCATTTCTTCCCGCGCCTTGAAGCACGGGAATGTATACGGTATTAGCTGCAGTTTCCCGCAGTTATCCCGTTCTCGGGGGCAGGTCACCCACGCGTTACTCAGCCGTCTGCCACTAGGTTTAGCCCCCGAAGGAGCGACCTCGTTCGACTTGCATGCATTAGGCACGCCGCCAGCGTTCATCCTGAGCCAGGATCAAACTCTTATTTGAACTGACGTCTGTTCTTTCCGCTCTTCAGTTGTCAAGATGCTTGCCGAAAATCGGCTCCCTGAAGCCCGTCTCCGGGTGAGATTCCGTTTCTCGGTAACCGCTTATTGTAAGGCATTCATCGACGCTGTGCAAGGCAGCTTGATTCTTCTGGCGCGATGTCGTTGAGTTCTCTCGACTTGCGTCACACATTTCTGGATCTTATGCCCTGCGATTCACATGAAAGTCATCTATTGACGAATTTCGTGAATGTCATCCCAAATTTAACGGTACGAGTGTAGACTGCTACGAAAGCATAGGCATTTTCGTACTTAGATCAGTGATCGCGTTGCGGAAATGAACCATCCGCGTGACTTAGCCAAATGCTTGTCACGCAGAGATGACCGTGTCTGCTTGTAGCACAAAGAAAAAGATGTAGGAGGCAACGTGATGAATAGACACCTTCGGTATATGCGGGATCGGACGCTGATTTCCGTGATGCTTACGCTCGGCGTGGCACTGTCGGCGATCGCGATTGCCTGTGGCGGCGGTGAGACTGTGATCCAGACCGTCGTCGTCGAAAGAGAAGTCCAGGTTCAGGGAGCGCCAGTTGTCCAAACCGTGCTCGTTGAGAAGGCAGTGCCTGGCGAGACGGTTATCCAGACCGTGGTGGTGGAGCGGGAGGTCGAGGTCGCTGGTGAAACCGTGATTCAGACCGTCGTCGTGGAGAAGGAGGTCCAGGTCGCTGGTGAAACCGTGATCCAGACTGTCGTCGTGGAGAAGGAGGTCCAAGTCTCGGGTGAAACCGTGGTTCAGACCGTTGTTGTCGAGAAAGAAGTGGAAGTGGTAAAGGAAGTAGAGGTGGTGAAGGAGGTCGAGAAAGAGGTTGAGGTGGAGAAGATCGTAGTTGCGACGGCGACACCGATCGCTATGGCGATGATGGAAGCTCCTGCGCCGCAGAGCTCCGCAGACACTGCGGAGATGGCAGTCCAGAACCGCGTTGGTCTGACGATGACGGGCTTGAACAGCACCGGTGCGCCGGACGGGCCTTGGAGCATTGCAGAAGGGTTCTTCCAGCCCGGGGGACCAGTAGGTTCGAACATCGTAGATCCGGTGTTGGCGGAGACATGGTCGGTTGCTGAGGACCTCAGCAAGATCACCGTGAAGGTGAAGGAAGGCGTTCAGTTCCACCGCGGTTGGGGCGAATTGACGGCGGATGACTTGGTATGGAGTTTCAACGACCTGATCGCTCCTGAGAGTGTGCACAACCAGTCCGGAGACTATGCGGCGATTGTTGAACCGATGGTGAAGGTCGACGACTATACGGTTGAGATTCCGATCAAGCAGTTCACCGTGGTTTGGAACCAGGCCTACTTCAACACGTTTGCGGGTACGAACGGAACGTTCAGCAAGACGGCGTTCGATGAGAACGGTCGAGAGTGGGCGAACGAGAACATCATCGGAACTGGCCCGTACATGCTGAAAGAGTTCATCCCGCAGAACATCGTGCGTTTGGAGTCGAACCCCGAGCATCACATTCAGCCGGCGTACATGCCGTTCTTGAACGTGAATGAGGTGCCAGAAGAGTCGACTCGTATCGCGATGCTGCGGAACGGTCAGGCGGATATAGCCGACGTTTCGTTGAAGGCGATCCGTGGTCTGCTCGAAGAAGGCTTCAAGATGTCTGACAGCGGTAAAGCCGCGCAGGAAGGCATCTTCTTCGCTGGAAACTACTGGGAGCAGTATGACTACAACTGCTCGCAGGGATCGAGTTCGGTTTCGTGTCCAGACATAACCGTGGGCGAACCGCAACAGGTCGAGGTGAGCCGCGAGGGTTACCAACCCACAGAGCAGTTCCCCTGGATCGGCGAGTACGGCAATGACGAAAGCATGGAACGCGCCCGTATGGTGCGAACCGCGATGTCGATTGCGATTGACAAAGAGACGATCAACGATGTGATCGTCGACGGTCTAGGATGGCTAGTTCACGTGAACGCCTTCTCGATCAGGTCGCCGGAATGGGACGACAAGTGGAACATCGAGTACGATCCCGCCGCGGCTGCTCAGATGCTTGACGAAGCTGGCTATCCAGTTGCGTCGCGCGGGATTCGCTTCCAAGTCGACATGTACGTCACGCCCCACGTTGGAGGTGCAACCGGTACTGCCGGAGAGATTCAAGCGGCGGTAGGTGCGATGTGGGACAGCTTGGGTATTCGCACCAGCTTGGTGAGACACGGTTACCCAGTTTGGCGACCGACAGTTGTCGACCGTTCGCAGAACCAACCGTTCCTGAGTGCTTGTGGAGGCACGGACGCTCGTGATTCGGTCCCCTGGGACTTCCCCAAGGGCGTTGTATTCACGACGCTGTCACGAGGCGGCTTTAGCTGTGCGATGGAGATTCCGTTCGTGCTAGAGAACTACCTGAAGACAGCGGGTGAATTGGACAAAGCGCAACGTATAGCGAACAACACCGAGTTGCTCGAGTACTACCGCTACTGGCGGTTGAACTCGGGTATCGCGGCGATTCCGGAACCGTTGGTTTGGAACCCGAACTCGATTGAGTCATGGGAGATGAGGGCTAATGCCGCTGGCACGCACATTGTCTCGCTGGACTTGATCAAACCTGCCCAGTAGATTCTGTGGACAGAAGATCGTATCGGTCTGCTTCCCGAGTCCGTCAAGTCGGATTTGGGGAGTAGGCCGATGCGCGTTCACTTCGGGATCGCTGGGATGATAATGACTACCCCATGAGACGGTATCTGATACGGCGTTTGTTGGCCTCGGTGGTGACGATAATCGGGGCCACGTTCGTGGTGTTTGCACTATCTCGGGTTGCTGGCGACCCGCTGTTGCTCTACGCGCAACCTGAGGGGTACGGTCGTACACCAGAGCAGATCCGGGCGCTTGAGAAGCATCTGGGGCTCGACAAGCCGTTCATCATCCAGTACCTGGTTTGGGTGAAGAACACGATGCAGGGGGACTTGGGTCAGTCGTTGGCTGGCGAGCGTCGGGTTTCGAAGGTGATTTTGGAGAAGGTTGGTGCGACCACCCAGTTGGCGATCGTGGGCTGGGCGCTAGCGACGTTTGTCGGGGTGCCGATAGGGATAATCTCTGCGGTTTACCGGGGGACGATGTTGGACTACGTCGGGCGGTTTGTGGCTTTGTTCGGGCAGGCGATACCGAATTTTTGGTTGGGTATCGTGATGGTGCTGTTGTTTTCGGTGTGGCAGGAGTGGTTGCCGAGCGGGTTGCGTGGAGAAGGGTTCGACATTAGATATTTCATCATGCCAGCGATTGTGGTTGGGACGAGTTCGATGGCAGGTTATTTGCGGATCACGCGGTCTTCGATGCTGGAGATACTGGATTCGGAGTTCATCAGGTTGGCGCGAGGCAAGGGGGCGAGTCCAACAGCGGTGATTTGGAAGCATGCGTTGAGGAATTCGTTGATTCAACCGATAACGCTTTCGACACTGCTATTGGCAGGATTGTTGAACGGAACATTGGTTGCCGAGGCGGTATTCGCTTGGCCGGGTCTGGGACGGACGATGCTGGAGGCGGTGAATAACAACGACTTTCCTGTTTTGACGGGTGGTGTGCTGGTGTTTGTGATCATCTATGTGGTGTTCAGCTTGATCGCTGATCTGCTCTACATAGTTATCGATCCGCGGATCAGGTACACGTAGGGTTAGGAGATGTCTGAGATTTCAAGCACTTACGTGTCGGGTGAAGCGGAATCGGCGTTTCGTCCACGTTCGATTTTCGGTACAGGCTATGCGTTTTTGCGCCGCTGGCCGATACTGCCGGGCATCGTGTTGGCCGCGTTGGTGTTCTCAGCGATATTCGCGCCCTGGATAGCTCCTCAAGCGCCTAACGTTCAAGCGTTGCGAGATCGAAATGCTCCGCCGATCTGGATGGCTGACGAGGAAGGGAAGTGGACGCAGAACTACTTGCTCGGCGCGGATCAGGTGGGTCGCGATGTGTTGAGTCGGATTATTCACGGCGCACGGATATCTTTGGCCGTTGCTGGAGTTGCCTTATTGAGCGGGTTGTTGGTCGGCGTGACGTTGGGGTTGGTTGCAGCTTGGTATGGGGGTGTCATCGATGAAGTGATCGCTCGCGCGGTGGACATATGGCACGCGCTGCCCTTCTTGTTGGTTGCAATCGTGGTGGTGACGTTGTTTGGAGGGAGTTTGACGGTTTTGATGGGGGTTTTAGCCATGGTTTCTTGGGCTGGGTTCGTACGCAATGTGAGGGCCGATGTTTTGACGCTACGGGAGCGGGAGTATGTGTTGATGGCGCGTGTCTGTGGAGCGTCTCCGGCGCGGGTCATCGTGCGGCATATATTGCCGGGCGTAGTACCTACGATCATGGTGATCGCGACGTTGGCGGTTGGTGGGTTGATATTGACGGAGGCGACTTTGAGTTTCTTGGGTGCTGGTATACCTGCGCCGACGCCATCTTGGGGGTTGATGGTGTCGGAAGGCCGCGAGTATTTGACGACGGCTTGGTGGTCGTCGTTCTTCCCGGGTTTGGCGATCTTTTTGGTTGTGATGTCGCTCAACTTCATGGGTGATTGGATACGGGACTTCACGGATCCGCGGTTGAGACAACAGGCGGATTAATCGATTGCGCATTCCTGCACTCGCAGTTCGGTGCGGTTACACTTTATGCCTAAGTTTGGATGGTCTCGTGATGCATAGGAGAGGCTGAGATCATGACGCTTACGAAATCTAAGCAGGATGTGGCTCTGATTGCGCATCTGTTACGGCGTGCGGGTTTTGGTGCGACGCCAGATGAGTTGGATGCTGCGGTTGAGGTGGGTTACGACGCGACGCTCGAAAAGCTGCTGAATCCGGTTGATGATGTTGAGTTGCCGCTGGACTTGATAAGGCGGTATTTTGTCGACCAATCCGACTTGAGGAATCAACAGGCATGTGCGGCACACTGGATGTATCAGCTGGTGCACACCAGAACTCCGTTGCGTGAGAAGATGTGCCTTTTCTGGCACCGAGTGTTCGCCACTGGGGCGTCTAAGTTGATTCAGGGAAGAGTGGTGCTGAACCAGATTGAGATGTTCCGGAAATACGGGATGGGGCGGTTCGACGAGTTGTTATTGCAGCTGTCGAAAGACCCATCGATGTTGATGTGGCTTGATAACCAGGACAATCACGCGCACTCGATCAACGAGAACTATGGGCGTGAGATCTTGGAACTGTTCGCGATGGGGGTTGGCAACTACACCGAAGAGGACATCAAGGAATGTGCGCGGGCGTTCACGGGATGGCGGGTTGTCAATCCGGACTATATGTCGATCAAGATGCGCAACAACACGGCGCGTCCTTACGGCTACATTTCGTGGCAGTTCGAGTATGACGACGATGACCACGATCACAGCGAGAAGACGTTGCTCGGTGAGACGGGTGATTGGAACGGCGAGGATGCCGTGGATATCATCTGCCGCAACGAAGCGACGCCGCGATTCATCGCTCGTCATCTCTACCACTTCTTCGTTGCAGACGAGCCGGGAGTTCCGCAGTGGCCGCACGTTGCGCCGCGCGATCCCGAAGCGATCCAAGCGATGGTCGATGCGTATTTCGAGTCGGACTACAGCATCACGGCGATGCTGCGAACCCTATTTACCTCCGATTTCTTCAAAGATGAATCGGCTAGGTATGCGCGGATCAAGAGCCCAGCGGAGATGGTCGTAGGTACATTGCGGTTGGCGGGAGGCTTGGAGGTACCTTCCTACGATGCCTATGCGGCAGCAGCGACATGCGCGAACATGGGCCAAGCGTTGTTAAACCCGCCGAGTGTTGAGGGTTGGCAAGGCGGCGAGGAGTGGATCAACACGGGTGCGTACGTCCAGCGAGTCAATTTCGCGAGTGCGACGCTTGATGATCCCGACAAACCGGGTGTCAGGGCGATCATTGATCGGGTGAAGATGTCGGTGGGCAGAGGCGAATTAACGCCTGAGGAGCTAGTTGATCGTCTGTTGGCGATACTGGGTCCGCTGGAGGTCTCGTGTTCGACGAGACAGGGGTTAATCAACTTCGCCTCAAAACATGGTGATATCAGTTTCGGTGACGGCAAATCGATCGAAAACGCTGAGAAGGCGATAGTCTCGGTCGCTGGATTGATCGTCGCAACACAGGAGTATCAGACGGTTTAGGTGGGCTGATGGTCACTAAGACTAAGTTCGGAATACGGTATCTCGACACCATAGGTTTCAACGCCGATCAGGGCGGGCGTGGGTTCCATCTTCCTACGGACATGGTGATCCGAGACGATGGTGTCATCTTCGTGGTGAGCCGCAGCAACACTGTGGCGCTGAACATCGTCGGCATTCAGATGTCTAGGCTGGACCATGAGTTTCTAGGACAGATCGGCGGTTATGGGCGGGATATGGGTGACATGATTGGCCCTACTGCCCTAGCGCTAGATGCGGAAGACAACCTCTATTTGGCTGACGAGGTCTTGCAGCGGATCACGGTCTACAACCGGGACGGCGACCCTCGGTCAATGTGGGGCACTGTTGGTGATGGTGACGGCGAGTTTGACGGACCTTCGGATATGGTTTTTGACGCCGACGACAACATGCTGCTGGTCGACCACAAGAATCACCGTGTTCAGAAACTGACGAAGGATGGGGAGTTCATCGACAAGTTTGGATCGTTTGGCAGCGGGGATGGTGAATTCAATTTGCCATGGGGTATTGCGTTAGACCCGGATGGGAATGTCTGCGTGGCGGACTGGCGGAACGATCGTATCCAGCGATTGACGCCGGACGGTGAGTTTTTGGCATCGTACGGGAGTAGCGGCGATGGCGACGGAGAGTTCAATCGTCCGAGTCGTGTTGGCATCGACTCCGATGGCAACATCTATGTTGCGGACTGGGGCAACCAGCGGGTACAAGTACTCGACGCCGACGGGAATTTCCTCGTGAAGTTAAAGGGAGAGGCGACGCTCGGCAAGTGGGCGACGGAGTACCTGGATTCACAGCAAGACGAGTTCCGGGCGCGATCGACCTTCGAGCCATATTTCGAGGTCGACACCGAGGACAAGAACGAGATTGCGGCACGGATCGAACCCTACTTCTGGGACCCTGTAACCGTCGTCGTCGACAAAGAAGACAGATCTTACGTGCTGGAGACTGGCCGGCACCGATTCCAAATCTACGAAAGGGTTGCGTGACCCGTAAACGCAGATTGCGTTAGGAGAGAGTCAATGAGTGCTCAGAACGGCAATAAGGAGCGCAAACTGGTCGTTGTTCAGATGTCAGGAGGCAACGACTACCTTAATTGCGTTGTCCCTTACGATGACCCGCGATACGTCGATAACCGACCCAACGTACGGATTACGGAAGACCGGGTTTTGCCGATGGACGGCAAGTACGGGTTCAATCCCGGGATGCAGCCGATCAAAGAGCTGTTCGACCAAGGCAAGGTCGCGGTCATCCACGGCGTGGGATACCCGGAGCCGAACCGATCGCACTTCCGTTCTATGGACATCTGGCACACCGCCGAACCGAGGCACATAACGAATGAAGGTTGGCTAGGTAACGCAGTAAGGCAGATGCATCCTGAAGGCGACAACGTTGTCGCTGCCGTCAACTTTGGCGGCGGATTGCCGAGGGCGTTGATTGCAAAAGGAGCGCCGGTCGCCTCGGTGACCGACCTTGAGACGTACGGTTTGATGGGGCACTTGGGGGCAGAAACCGAGAGATCCGAAGTGCTGGAGATGTTCAAGTGGATCTACTCGATGGGACTCGGAAGCGGTCCGACAATGGACTTGATGAGCCAGACGGGGTTAGATGCGTTGCGGGGATCGGACATGTTGAGTCAGTGCACGCTGACGTATGACTCGGAAATTGAGTACGATCCGAACGCCTTCTCCAAGTCGATGAAGAGTGCAGCACAGGTATTGCAGGCGGATATCGGAACTCGTATCTGCTACACGCAGCACGGCAGTTTCGACGCCCACACCAACGGTATCGCGCTTCAAGAGAAGCTGCTACGTGACGTCTCGGGTGGCATCCACGACTTCTACTCTGACATGAAGGAGCATGACCAGAACGAGGACATCCTGATCTTGGCGTTCTCGGAGTTCGGCCGCAGGGTGAAAGACAACGGTAATGGGACGGACCACGGATCAGGTGGAGTCGCGTTCCTGATCGGTGATGGTGTACAAGGCGGACAGTACGGCGAGTATCCGTCGATGGATGCGAAGGATCTAGTGGAAGGCGACTTGGCGTTTAACCTCGATTTCCGCTCGCTCTACACCGAGATTATGGAGGACTGGCTCGAGGTCGATGCTCGTGAGGTCATGGACCGCGACTACGAAAAGGTCGGCTTCCTAGCCGCGTAGCCATCAACCAATAAGGAGGGGATGATGAGTGGGCAGTTAAAGGGCCTCGTTTTAGGTTCGGGATTCGCTGGACAGGGTCACGCCGAGGCGATGCGATCTTGTGGGATTGAGGTCGTCGGTATGGTGAGTCGTACTGCCGAGGTGGTGGAGCGAGTTGCTGCCGATATGGGGATACCTTATTCCTCAACGGATTGGGTCACGGCCCTTGACGCTCTGAACCCAGATATTGTGGCCATTGGTACGCCGGGCGGAGCTCATTTCGAGCAGATCATGGAGGCGTTGGATCGGGGTTGCCATGTGTTTTGCGACAAACCGCTGACCACTTCCGCTGAAACGTCGAAGCAGCTATACGTGAAATCTGTAGAGGAGGGGGTGAAGACGGCGTATGCCGCTTCGTTCCGTTACCAACCTCATGCGCTATTGGCGAAGAAGCTGATCGCTGAGGGTGCTATCGGTGAGCCGTTTGAGACGGAGTGCATCTCGCACTACGAATTGAATCCCCTGATCCCTTGGGGTTGGTCGCATTTGATCGAGCTTGGCGGTGGTAGGTTGAGCAACAACTTCACGCACAAGCTGTCGATCGTGCTTCATGCGTTGGATGCGACTTTGGTTGAGATCAATGGAGAGGCGCGGAATGACATGCATCGGGCGCCAGTAGTTGAGGGGGTGCATGATTTCCGAGAGCGTGGAGATTTTGCTCCGAGTGAGGATGAGCTGGATGGTGTTGAGTGGCGGGATGTCGATTCAGAGTGGGCTTACTCGGTGATGGCACACGTAGATCCGGCGATTGAGACGAGACAACCCGTCTCGTCGATTTTCCGGCACGGTGGAATGCAACCCCGCTTCGAAGAAGACTACGTCGCCTTCTATGGAGACGAAGGATCGATTCACATCGGAGGTGCGTACGCGCAGGGGCCGTTGCACGTCAAGAAGCGCGACTCAGATTGGGAACGCGTTGAGGTGCCGTCGAGTCTCACAGACAGTCTGCCGGATATCGAGGATGATACGCAGCGGAATTGGACTGTTTTGATGGGTGAGTTGGTTAATGATATTCGCGGAGAGGGATATTGCGGGTATCAGACGTTCAAGGATGGTTGGGTGTTTCAGGAAGCGGTTGATGCGGTCCGGCGGGGGGATGGGTGGTCTGAATTGCCGGATCAAAATATCTGAGACGCAACTCGTCACATCCTATGGCGGCGGTAAAGACGACAGAAGTCGTGGGAACTCATCTCGACATTCATTTGCTTGGTGACGTAGTGATCTGTACGTGCCGTGTAGAATGCCGTCGCTAGCACGGTGTCCAATAACTGCCTAAATGACATGTATCAGGATCTGAAAAACTACATGCGAACAGCCGTGACGGTGGCGGTTTTGGCGACCGTGATGTTGAGCGTATTTGCGTGTGCTACGCCGGAAATCGAAGTCACACGAGTCGTCGAATTGGAAGTAACGCGTGAAATCGAAACGCAGGTGGAAGTAACGCGCGTGATCGAAGTACCAGTAGAAGTAACGCGTGAGGTTACAGTTTCGAGCGAGGATGTACTGCCAATCGAGGTGGAAGTGACGCGTGAGATCGAGGTGCATGCTGAAGTCACGCGTGAGATTGTAGTGCCGGTAGAGGTTACAAGAGAGGTCCAAGCGACCAGAGAGGTTGAGGTGGCGGTTAGGGCTGGACCGCCAGTCGAGGTAGAGGCTACGCGTGAAATCCAAGTGCCTGTCGAAGTGACGCGAGTGGTTGAAGTGCCAGTGGAAATCGAGGTAACACGCGAGGTCGAAGTTGAAGTGACACGAGAGATCCAAGTGGTTATTACCGCCACTCCTGTACCTGCACCAGTCGTAACCATAGGGCGCTCGCGTACGAATCCTCTTCCCGCAGGATCTCTAATCAGTGATGCACTAACTGAATTGCGGGTGTTAGCGGTAGAACATCCTTGGGATACGTACCAAGAAGTCAATCCCTACAACGACGACCCTGCCGACGGTTTTGAATATCTTTGGTTGAGATTCGAAGTCACGTTCTTGGGACACATTGATACAACTCTTGATTGGTTTGATATCGAAGTTCGGGTCGTTGGAAATGAAGCGACCGTTTACAGTCCAGCGCCCGTAGTGGTCGAGAACGACACAACAGGCCAAGAAGTGTTTGGCGGAGGCTCGTTTGTCTTCGATGAAGTCTTTGAAGTAAGCAGCACGGACAGTGGTTTTGTGTTGATATACGAAAGCGATCCCGACGATCCAGCGAGTATAGACACCCTTGCCTTAAAGGAGAACCCATGTTGGGAGACTAAGGAATGCTTCCCAAAGATTTACGCGGTAATAGACACTCAACCGCAGCCGTCGAGCACAGATGGACAAGAACCATTGGACGATGAAGCACAAGAGGTGTTGAGTTCAGACCCGTACGAGCGAGGCAAGACGATTGCGGATTTTTGGTGGCGCAATGTCTGGGAAGCATATCCAGACGTCTTTTTCACACCTGAAGAGCCGCGCCGACTAGAACAAGCTCGAGGTTGGGCCAGCTCAGAAGGTCTTGGATATGGATACCCCGAAGGCACGGGGTTTGACCAATACGAAGTCTGGGTCGGAAAAAGTGAGAGAACGTGGTACCAACAAGAGTTCTTGCCTCTGTTAGTTGGACAACTGAGTTTTTTCTACTATTTCGCCGATACAGAATCGTTTGAATCGACGGGCGCGCAAGAGCTCATGTTGAACGACATACATCTCATGTTCACGATCTTTAGGGAATACACGGACGGCAACGAGAGTTACACATGGACGCCCCCTATGCTGGGAAATATGATCTGGGTTGACGGCGTAGGCTGGATCGAACACAACCCTCATTCTCCCAACTGCGACGACATTGTTACTGATATTGGACATACGTTCGGCGAAAACGTCAAACATGTCTGCTATCAGGATAGCTTGTTTACGTTGGATGGAGAAAGTGGAAAATTCATAGGAGTGGTAGGAAACGCGGCATACTTAGTCGATCGTACTAGATTCTTCTCCGGACCGCGTTACCACAAAAGTTATATATATGAGTAGGCGTTTCCCGGATAGTCGGTGACAAGCATGTTAGGACAGGATCAACAAAAGCAAAGGGTGAATCAATGCGAGATTGCAAACATCTTGAAGAACGCATGACGCGAACAGTCAACGACCTCAACGGCTGCCAAATGCTCAGGAAGTCAAACACCAATTGCGCCAAGATGAATTCAGGCGCGCGAGTTTGGTGGCTCGATGTACCGCTTGAACGTTTCAAGCGAGACTTGCATCTCCTATTGATTAAAGAACGCGGCTTTATCTGGTTGTGGATCAAGGCGCGCTCCATTTCCGAACCTACGCAACAGTTTCGGGTTGTACTCAAAAAAGGCAAGGATAATGCGCGCTTGGAAATATCCAACGATATCAACAAGCGGTACCTGCATGATCGCAGAAGATACGATTTTCGCCCTCATGTCGCGGGCGAGTGGGATGATGATTGATCGGTCGTCTAGGCTTGCGGCCCGCGCTCGATTTCGAGTTCGTTGACTCTTGCTTGGCTTTCAGGTGTTCGTGCGGGATGAGGCCCCCAGCTATCGATCAGGCTCTTGCCGGGCTCGTTGCTAACGCGGATTGTGGCATCGGAGCGTTCGCGGACGCTGGATTTCAAGCGGGTGCCAATGCCGGGGCGTTGGGGGGCGCGTAGGTAGCCGTCGCGAATGTCTAGGTTCGGGTCTACGATGTCGTTGTACCAGCCTTTGTGGTAGGCGGGCACGTGCTCTTGGATCATCGCGTTCGGCGAGCTCATACAGATCTGCGAACAGGCAAAGATGTTGACTGGGCCGGTGGCGTCGTGCGGAGCGAATGGGACTTGGTGTGCGGAGGCGAGGATGGCGACTTTGTGAGTTTCGGATACGCCACCAGTCCAGATGAGGTCTGGCATTACGATACGGGCCGAACCGTTTTCGATGAATTGTCGGAGTTGCCAGCGTGAGAGGAGGCGTTCGGAGATACAGACGGGTGTCTTGGTCGCCGCTTGCAGACGTGCGAGGGCGTCCGGATTCAGGAGCGGCATGAGATCTTCCTGCCACATCATCTCGTAGGGTTCCATCGCTTGAGCGATACGGATGGCTACAGGGAGTGTCCATTTGCCGTGACCGTCGTTGGCTATCTGCATGTCCATACCGACGGCGTCGCGGATGTCGCGGATGGGTTTTAGAGCCATGTCTAGTTCATTGGGCGAGAGGAACTGACCGTCGGAGGCTTGGGAGAGTCCGATGGTTGGTCCGCCCTTCATGGCGGTGATGCCTTCGTCAAGGAGGCCTTTGGCTTGTTCGCCGGCGCCGTGGAATTGCAATGAGGTGGCGTAGACGCGGATCTTGGTACGCACTGCCCCGCCGAGGAGTTCGTAGACCGGCACTCCTAATGCTTGTCCTTTGATGTCCCATAGTGCGATGTCAAGCGCGGAGATGGCGCGCATCTCGGCACCGCCGTAACCAGCGTGGTCAGAGAGTCGGAACATCGCCTCCCAGTGGCGTTCGATCGGGAACGGATCACGGCCGATGAGCAACGGACCAAAGTGGTCGTGGACTGCGGCTTCGACTACAGGTGCGGCGTAGAAAGTTTCGCCTAGTCCTACTATCCCTTCATCGGTGTGGATCTGCACCCATAGGTTGTGGTGCTGCTCTGCTATGCGGATGGTTTCGATTTGGGTGATTTTCATGGCGTCTGTCGACTGGTTGCGTGATGTCTGACTGAATAGGTTAATTGGATAAGGTTGCGTGTATCGTGGACTTCTCGATCATCATCCCCGCATACAACGAAAAGGACTATCTTTCCGCGACGCTCGATGCTATCCAGCTGGCAACTAGGAAACTCGTCGAAGAATCCGACGTGGACGTTGAAACGATCGTTGTCGACAACAACAGCGTCGACGGTACGGCTGAGATAGCTCGAAGTAAGGGAGTGAAGGTGATCGAGGAGGGTGTTCAGGGGATTTCGCGAGCTCGCAATACTGGGGCGCGTCATGCAAATGGTGAAGTCCTCGTTTTTGTCGACGCGGACGTTTTGAGTCCTAAGGATTTGCTTACGAAGATCAATTCGGTGATGAGCGATGCTGAGTGTGTTGGCGGAGGCGTTGATGTGGAATACCGGCCGGAACGCCGTTCGATGCGCATCTATTTGGGTCTATGGCGGGTGTTAGGTCGCCTGACGGATATGGTTCAGGGTTCGACGCAGTTTTGCCGCAGAGAGGTGTTTGATGCAGTTGGTAGGTACGACGAGAAAGCCTGGATAGGCGAAGATGTAGATTTCTATTGGGCGCTAAAGAGACATGCAAGGCGCAAAGGCGGATTTGCGCACGTTATAAGGGAGCCGCGCGTGGTGCCGTCTACTCGTCGTTTCGACAAGTGGCCGTTATGGAAAACGCTGATCTGGACCAATCCCCTATTCATCGCGATGTTTCGTCGCTGGAAATCGGTTTGGGGAGGTTGGTACTCGGACGCGGTGCGCTAATCTGGTTTGGTTTCCTTGGTTAGCGGGGCTATCGGTTCGGGAGCGATCTCGTCGCCTTGTTTCTCGCCTGCTAAACCCTGGGTGCGCATCACTTCGGCGGCGCGTTCGTGCTGTTCGATCTTGGTTCGAACTGCATCCTGTGCGCGGTTCCATGTTTCGCGACTTTCGTTGACCCATCTGTAGGATTCGCGGTAGTCCTGGAGCAGGTTATTGACTTCGGGGACGACATATCTGGCGACCATGTCCCAGCTACGCAACGTGTTTTCGCGGTTTGCCCAGTCGTGGACGAATCCGATGACGCATCCGAATCCGCCCGTGAGTTCCATCATCTCGCGGATCCTGGCAACGAGGTCGTCAGGTGTTCCAATCACAGCAGTGCTGGTTTCGGAGAACGCGACATCGTCCACGGCTTCCTCGGGGGTTTTGTAAATGGTTCCTTCGCCGGCGGCCAGGGTTCCTACGGTGTAGAGGTTGTTGTGACGGAAAAGTCCGAGTTTGGCTTGTTCTTTGGCTTCTTCCCTGGTCTCTGCGATGTGCCAGCTCATGACGATGCGCCAATTCTTGCGATCGACGTTGTTCCCGTGTTTGGCAGCGGATTCCTCGGCGAAGCTCCACTGCATCGGCAATGAACGCATCCCTGCTTTAGTCATCGATCCGATGGATAGAACTCCTGTGCGGTGCTTTCCGGCGAGAGTCATGCCGGAGGGGCTAACCATCGACGCGACGGCGAACTCCATATCTTCTTGAAGAGGCCGTAGTTGGAGCTTTGCGTCTCGCAGCGTGAACCAGTCGGACTCGTAGGTGATCCGCTCGTACCCTTGGAAGAGTTGACGAATAACACCCAACGCCTCATCTTGGCGGTCTCTTTGAACCATAGGGTCCATGCCCAGCACATGCGCATCGGACGGGAGGGCACCGGGGCCGGACCCGAAGATGACGCGGCCGCGGGATTGCCAGTCAAGCTGTACGATCCGCTGTGCGACCATGAAGGGGTGGTGATATGGGAGGGATACGACGCCAGTGCCGAGCATTATTCGGTTGGTGCGTTCTGCGACGGCGGCGAGGAAGAGTTCGGGGGATGCGATCATCTCCCATCCAGTCGAATGGTGTTCCCCACACCAGAACTCGTCATATCCGAGTCGGTCGAGAAGTTGGACAAACTCGAGATTGCTCTGGAACTGAAGGAGCGGGTTTTCGCCGATGGGATGGTGGGGCGCTAAGAAGGCGCCAAAGCGAAGTTTAGACATGGTGTTCCTCTCGTCTCATTCGAGCACCGGATACGAAGGCAATGTTACCGTTTGGGCGGCTTGAGTGCATGGGCAGTGAATCCGGCTGTCTGGACGCCTGACGATGTTCATTCAAATTAACAACTTGGGACGCTCTTAGCGGCGCATGTAAAGCGTATTCGACACGAACACTTTAAGTTTTCACGAATCGCGCAAAGAGGTCGCGCAAGCTTGGAGATTCGGTGTATGGTACTTGCACGCCCTGTTTCTGAGGGGTCGTTCCTGTGCGCGGGAATCCGCTCAACGTAATGATCAGGGCCCGACAACGTATCGGAAAACAAGAATACGGGAGTGTCGCAAATGAAATTCGTTCCATTAATAACCAAGCGCAAGTCGGTCGCAGCATTGCTGACGGCTGTCGGCGCTGCGATTGCGGTATTCGCGATCGCGTGTGGGGGGACGGAAACCGTAGAAGTCACGAGGGTCGTGAAAGAAACGGTGATTGTCGAAGTTGAGAAGGTGGTAGAGGTCGAGAAGGAAGTTGAGGTTGAGGTCGAGAAGGTCGTCGAGAAGGAAGTCGAGGTCGAGGTCGTCGTAACGGCTACGACTGCGGCATCCGACACGATGATGATGCCGTCTGAACAGTCCGGCGAATTTGTAGCGGCTTTGCAGACCGTCGGTTTGCCTGTCGGCACACCAGAGCTTTGCGTGCCTACGTGTTCGAACGAACAGTACTACTACAGCGTCTGGGATACCCCAGTTCAATGGTCTGCGGATGGCAGGGTTATCCCGGCCGTCGCCGAGCGGTGGGAGCTTGCTCCGGACTACACGAGCTTCACTTGGCATGTGCGCCCCGGCATCCAGTTCCACAAAGGGTGGGGCGAGGTAACCGCTGAAGACTTCGCATGGAGCACCAACACGGTCAACCCAAACGTGAACCCAGAGACCTTGCACGACGTCGGAGGAGACTTGACCTGCTGCTACGGGGAGACGGTTGCGGTTGACAAGTACACCGCGGAGATGGAGATCATCAAGTACGACAGCCGGCTTCCAGGTTGGCTGTTCTCGAACCTCCGAGACGCTTACAGCATCGCCAGTAAAACCATCTACGACGAGTTCGGTCCCGAAGGCATGCGCGACATCTTCGTCGGCACCGGCCCGTTTGAGATCCGAGAGTGGCTGGACAACGACAAAATCCTCCTTGATGCTCTGCCCGAGCACTACAACCAGGCCGCACACATCGCGTCGGCCCGGATAATCGAGGTACCTGAAGAGGCTTCTAGGATCGCGATGTTTGAGAGCGGCGAAGCGATGATAACCCACGTGACGCTGCCGAACACTCCTAGACTGGAAGCGGCCGGCGGCGTAAGGCGGTTGCTCCAGACAGTAATCCTGCACGTTGGAATGAACCCGAACTTCTTGGAGCTGACCAACCCGAAGACTGGTGAGCCGCTCGGCAACCCGGGCTACGATGAAGCGAAGAAGAACCCGGAGGATTTCCCTTGGGTCAGCTTCTACGACCTCCCTGGTTCGGATTGTGACTGGGATGTGCTTCTAGAGGAAGTTCCCTCAGACCCGGGTTCGATCTGTCCTGAGATGGAGAACGGGCGTAAAGTCCGTCTTGCGATGGCGAAAGCGATCGACAAGCAGGCGTTGGCAGACAGCATCTACGACGGTCTTGCCTGGCCAGGCTGCAACTGGGCGATCTCAGCCAACGACCAACTCCATGACGATGCATGGTGTGTGCCATACGATCCGGAAGGAGCGGCGGCCCTAATGTCAGAGGCCGGTGTCGATGGATTCACGATCGGATGGTGGGCTGGCAACGAACCAAGCGAGGCTCACCAGGCGATAGCTTCGATGTGGAAAGACACGTTGAACGTCGACGTGGAGTTCCACCTCGGTCCGTTCACGACTTGGCACCCGACGTTCGTCGACCGTTCGTTCATCCACTTGGTGCACGACGGAGAACAGGGTGGAATGCCTGCCCACTTCGCTAAAGGTCGTGAAGCCCAAGCGTGGTTCGCGGGTGGCATCATGTGGAGCGGAGGTATTCCGTTCTACCAGCGGATCTACGGCGACATGCTAGGCGAGGAGGACATCCAGAAGCGCAACGAGATGGCGGTCCAATTCGGCAACCACGAAGCGTTCTGGCACTGGGACCCGTCAACGGTCGAATTCCCCGTCTACACGATCTACAACGGTGACCTTATAAGTTGGGATCCCAAGAAGGCCGCGATGCACACCGCGCCGGTCAACATGATCTACCCACTTGAGGACATAATCATCAAGTAGGGTTAAAAGCCCCAATAACGGAAGAGCCTAGCTTGTTGCCAAGCAGGTTAGGCTCTTTCGTGGTGAACGTCGAGATAGCAAACGGCGGACGGCTTACCGAACCATGGGACAATTTATCGCCAGACGTGTGGTCCTAGGGATCATTGCTCTGATGCTCGCGATGTTGATCGTGTTTTCACTGTCGCGGGTCAAGGGCGACCCGAGGTATTTCTTCATAGGTGAAGACTCATTGGGCATAGATCCTGCGGTCTGGGAAGAGTGGGGACGAAGGCTGAATCTCGACAAGCCTGTGCCGATTCAGTTCGCGCTCTGGATGGGGGATATATTGACGGGCGATTTCGGCGACAGCGTGACGACGCAACGTGGGGTTTTGGAGATTATCAGAGAGAAGGCTCCGAACACGATTCAACTGGGAATCATCGCGTGGCTTCTGGGAACTTTGGTGGGCGTGCCGCTCGGAGTGTTTTCTGCGACAAATCGCGGGAATTTTCTAGATTACGTGTTACGCGGTTTCGCCCTATTCGGGCAGTCGGTACCGATATTCTGGTTAGCGTTGGTGATGATCTTCGTATTCGCGGTGAATCTCGGATGGTTACCTAGCGGAACCAAGGGAGAAGGTCTCGCGATGAGGAATTTCGTGATGCCTGCCGTGGCGCTGGCGTGGTTCCCGGCGGCATCTTATCTCCGGATCACTCGTACCGCGATGCTGGAGATACTGGATTCAGAGTTCGTCAAATTTGCGCGCGCCAAAGGAGTCGCACAGGCTCCGGTGCGTTGGAAACATGCCTTCCGTAACGCGATCATCCCACCGTTGACCCTGTCGGTCTTCGTGTTGTTCGGATTGTTGAACGGCACCATCATCATCGAGACGGTGTTTGCGTGGCCAGGGCTAGGCCGGCTCGCGATCGATGCGCTGTGGGCAACGGATTACCCGTTGCTTGCCGGGTTGGCGATCATCTACGGCGCAGCGTTCGTGGTCATGATCTTGTCGCTGGACATCGTCTACGCTTTGTTGGACCCACGAATCAAGTACAACTAGGAGAACCTGTATCACTACTGCGGTAACAGATAGCGGGACTGACAGCCAGGTTTCTGGCGCAGTAACTGTCCAAAGTCGACGTCTATCGCCGCTCGAGTTTCTGCGTCGCTATCCGGTCATACCGGCATTCATCATCGCGCTGCTCCTCTTCACAGCAGTCGCGGAGGCGTGGATTCTCCCGCACAATCCCGAAAGAGCGGATCTTAGGGTTCGCCATACCCCTCCGTTTTGGATGGAAGATGAAAATGCTTCCATCTCTTACTTCCTGGGAACCGACGCGCTAGGGCGTGACATCTTAAGCAAGATCATTGCCGGCGCGCGCATTACCGTGTTAGTGGTCGTCGCGGCGGTGGGAACAGGCGTCATCGTAGGCACGACTATTGGCTTGGTCGCGGGTTATTTCGGGGGGATTGTAGATGACATCGTCATGCGGTTCGTCGATGCTTGGAACATCCTTCCCGGGTTGCTCATCATCTTGGTCATCGTCTTGGTTTTAGAACAGAGTCTTGAGACTCTGATCATTGTTTTAGCGATTGTTTCGTGGCCGGGCGCTGTCCGGTTGGTGAGAGCAGAGACTTTGTCGCTTAAAAACCGTGAATATGTTGCACTTGCGCGTGTCGCAGGTGCTTCGAATACGCGGATCATGATCCGGCACATACTACCTGGTGTCGTGAACATCGTGATCGTGACGGCGACGTTGGGAACTGGGAACATCATCCTTCTCGAAGCGTCTCTGAGCTACCTCGGCGCTGGTATTCCTCCGCCTGAGCCATCTTGGGGACGGATGATCAGCGAGGAACGTCAATACATCGACGCTGCTTGGTGGACTTCGTTGTTCCCGGGTTTGGTGATCGCGATGGTCGTGATGTCTGGCAACTTCCTCGGCGACTGGTTCCGAGACCGGGTCGACCCGACGCTGCGACAGCTGTAATCTCAGTTCGCGATCTCAGTCCGCGTTGCGGGTTGCGTAGAGATGGCATCTGGGTTTCGACGTTACGAATTTGTTTCTTTACGAATCTCGCAGATCACGCGCGCGTCAATGTCGTAATTGGTGTAAGGTTGCTTCACGCCTTGTCGTCCCGCGGTTCGTAGACGCACGCGCGCTAGTCCTGAAGGTCGAGTGGCGATTAAATCGGTGAAAAGAGAACCTCAGCACACAGGAGTGTAGGTGATGAAAATTCTGACCGATAAGTTCAAACGCAAGACTGTAACCGCTGGGCTGCTCTCTATCTTGGCTGTCGTCGCAGTGTTTGCTGTTGCGTGTGGCGGAACAGAGACAGTAATCCAGACCGTGGTGGTCAAAGAACAGGTACCCGGCGAAACGGTGATTCAAACCGTCGTCGTGGAGAAGGAGGTTCAGGTCGCGGGAGAGACCGTGGTCCAGACCGTTGTGGTCGAGAAGGAGGTTCAGGTCGCCGGTGAAACTGTGATCCAGACTGTCGTGGTCGAAAGGGAAGTGGAAGTTGCCGGCGAGACCGTCGTGCAGACCGTAGTTGTTGAGAAGGAAGTGCCGGTCGAGGTAGTAGTGGTTGAGGAAGTTGAAAAAGAGGTCGAAGTCGAAGTCGTAGTGACAGCGACCCCCGAGGCGATGATGGAGGAGACTGTCGAACTGATCGACCTGCCGCAATCCAAGAGCCAACCCGGACACGTGATCTTCGCGGATGTAGGTTCTGCGCTTGGAGCCATCACCGGAAACGGTGGGAGCTTACCTGACGCGCCGTTGGGTGGTGCACGGAATTGGGGCGCTGGTGAAAGTCTCTTCACTCCGGGTGACGCCGACTGGGACATCCCAATGTTGGCAGAGTCTTGGGACCTGGCTGATGACCTGAGTTCCGTGACGATCACGATCCGGCAAGGGGTCCAATTCCATGGCGATTGGGGTGAGTTGAAGGCCGAAGACATCGCGTGGGTGATGAACCGCACGAACCCGGCAATCAACCCCGAATCGATTGCGGCGAGTGCCGCGAACCTAACGGCGTTGTTCGGTGACGTTCCGGTAGAAGCGATTGACGACTACACGATAAGCGCGCAGTTCAACAACTTTGACGTCCGCTGGGCGAGCAACTTCCTGAACCAAGAGGCTTCAGGTGGTCTGACCACCATCGCGACGTCGAAACGTGCATTCGATGAGAACGGACGTGACTGGCTCAAGGACAACTTCGTCGGCACTGGTCCGTTCGCGGTGACCGATTTCAAGTCTGGCACCAGCGCGACGATGACAAAGGTAGGTTACGACCACTGGCGTAAGAATCCGGCGATTGAGTCCATCAGAGTATTGGCGGTTCCCGAAGAGTTCACTCGCGTTGCCCTACTCCAAAACGGTGAATCGGACGTATCGTTCATTGATCCTAAAGACTTGGCTCGCATGAAGCAGTCTGGTTTCTTGGAAGTGGGAGCTGGCGCAGGTATCCAAGAAGGCGTCATGTTCCCAGGCAACCTCTGGGAGACCACCAACGCGTTAACCGGCGAAGCGATCGATTTCCCTTCGCACGGCGTGTTCGTTCGGGAGATCCCGTGGGTCGGCAACCCTCACAATCCCGAAGATGCGGACAACCCTTCGGGCATCGATGACATGGAGCAGGCACGATTGGTTCGACAAGCGTTGGCTCGGTCTGTGGATCGTGAGGCGATCGTGGAGCACGTGCTGGGCGGTGTCGGTCAACCAGTGCACGTCACCTACTTCAGCACCTTCAACCCCAACTGGGAGTCGCAGTACGAGTACCCCTACAACCCAGATGAGGCGGGCCGCATGCTCGATCAAGCCGGATATCCAGCTGACGATAACGGCACACGATTCCAGATCCCGCTGTTCGTCGGCCCAGAACTGGGCGGCGGTGAGGGGCCCGCTGGTGAGATCGGCGATGCCATTGCCGGCTTCTGGGAGGACGTCGGCATTCGAGTAGAAGTGCTCAAGTATGCCTATGGTGTATTCCGCCCCGGTTTGGTGAGCCGTTCGACTGTGGTACCAATGTTGACCTCATGTGACGACGGTAAAGAGTCGTATCCATTCGACTGGCCCAAGGGATTGGTCCAGACGACGTTGACGCGCGGCGGCTTCAGTTGCGGTTTCGAATCGCCTGATATCTTGGCGTGGTATGAGGCGGCAGCTTCGGAGCCAGACCGCAGCGAACGTATACGCATTAACAAGGAGTACCTTGCATACATGCACAACTGGGCGCTGTTCCCCGGCTACGTTACGGTACCTCAGGCGTACTACGCCAACCCGAACTACATCGCCGAATGGCCGATGCATGTCGGCAACAGCTACAACTCGCCCGAGAACATCGTCCTGAGGTAAGACCTCGGTGTTGCGCCTCCTGCGGGTCTGCGGCTCGTGGATCCGTGGGAGGCAAAGGTTTCAATCGAGATCGTCCGTCTGAGACGACAATGGATTCAACATGCGTCGCTACCTCATCAGGAAGCTGATATTCGCCATAATCACGCTGCTTGTGGCGACGATGTTCATGTTCGGCTTGTCGCGTTTGGCGGGCGATCCGTTGTTGCTCTTTGCTAAACCTGGCGGGTACGGGATGAGTCCGGAGCGGGTTGAGCAGCTTAGCAAGAAGCTGGGACTCGACAAACCGTTGGTGGTGCAGTATCTAGTTTGGTTGGGACGCGTTCTGACGGGCGATTTTGGCGAAACAATCGTATCTGAGACGTCGGTCGGCAAATTGATGTGGGAACGTGCTGCACCGACGTTGCAGTTGGCGATCGTGTCGTTCATTTTGTCGGTGTTGATGGGTGTGCCGTTAGGTGTTGTTTCTGCCGTCAAACGGGGCACGTTGTCGGATTACGCGAGCCGAACGTTTGCTTTGATTGGTCAAGCCGCGCCGATATTTTGGGTGGCGATCATGGCGATACTTTTGTTCGCGGTGACGCTTGATTGGTTGCCGGTGGGGACTTCGGGCCCGGACCATGTGTCGTTCTGGACCTGGACGAAGTTCAAGTATCTGATCATGCCGGCGTTCGCGCTTGGTTGGGGTCCGGCGGCGGCGTTGCTACGGTTGACGCGGTCTTCGATGTTGGAGGTTCTGGATTCGGAGTACGTAACGATGGCACGCGCCAAGGGAGCGAACACTACCGCTGTGTTGTGGAAACACGCGTTCCGCAACGCAATTCTCCAACCTTTGACCACTTCGGCGATCGTGTTAGCCAGTTTCGTTACTGGTGCTGTGGTCATCGAGCGCATATTCGCGTGGCCGGGTGTGGGGCAACTGATGACCGACGCGGTCTGGAACAATGATTTCCCGACTTTGACCAGTACGGTGTTGGTGTTCACGGCCGTTTTTGTTGCGATGAATTTTTTGGCCGACATTCTGTACGGGGTCATGAATCCCGTTATCAGGTATGACTAGATGACGGTCGAGCAAACGGCAGGCTTCGCGGCGCGATCTTCCCCGGCAGTTCAACAGCGTTTGACGTTGTGGTACATCGTGAGGCGATGGCCGATCCTTCCGGTAGCCTTGCTCACTTTGCTGGTGACGATGGGTGTCGGTGCGGATTGGATAGCGCCGAACGATCCGATCGATCAGTCGTTACCAGATCGAAATGCTAGCCCGCTGTACCGAGATGGCAGCCCATATCTGTTCGGTGGCGACCATGTTGGTCGCGATGTTCTGAGTCGGGTGATACACGGCGCGAGAGTATCACTATCTGTGATGGGCGTGGCCCTGTCTGCGGGGATGTTGATTGGCACAGGACTTGGTCTGTTGGCTGGTTATGCTGGCGGTGTAGTGGACGAATTAATCACGCGGATCGTGGATATATGGATGGGCTTCCCATTCCTGTTGCTCGCACTGGTCGCTGCGATCATTGTTGGGGCGAGTTTCCAAACGATCATGGTTTTGATGATTTTGGTGGCTTGGGTATCGTTCGTCCGCAACGTTAGAGCTGACGTGTTGGTGATCAAAGAGAGCGGTTATGTGGCATTGGCGAAGATTTCGGGAGCTTCGACGACGCGGATCTTGGTGCGTCACATACTGCCCGGCACGATCGGGACGATTACGGTGATCGCTTCATTGAGCGTCGGAAATCTCATTTTGTACGAGGCCACGTTGAGTTTCTTGGGGGCGGGGATTCCGGCCCCGACTCCGTCTTGGGGGAACATGGTCGCTGAGGGGCGTGACTATTTGCAGACGGCTTGGTGGACATCGGTGATTCCGGGCACGGCGCTGTTTTTGACGGTGATGTCTTTGAACTTCTTTGGGGATTGGTTGCGGGATAGGTTGGATCCGCGGTTGCGGCAGTTGGGGTAGGGTTTTCGATTTTCTTCGCGCCCCCTTTGTCCTTCGGACATTTCCCCCGCATAGCGTGGGAACGAGATGGCGGTGGGCATCCCCTGCGTTCGCTTCGCAAAGGGACGGAAGTTCTTAGACGCCTTCTAGAGCCAATTCTTCGGAGAGGTGGCAGGATACTAGGCGGTTGGTGTTGATTTGGCGTAGTTCGGGTTTCTCGGTGGTGCATTGTTCGGTTGCGAAGGGGCAGCGGGGGTGGAAGTGGCAGCCGGTTGGTGGGTCGGCGGGGTTGGCGGGTTCGCCGCCTAGGACGACTCTTTGGCGTCGGGCTTCGATGCGGGAGTCGGGAACCGGTATGCCGGAGATGAGGGCGTAGGTGTAGGGGTGTTGGGGGTTGCTATAGAGGTCGGCGCTGGTTGCGACTTCGACGATTCTTCCGAGGTACATGACTGCGACGCGGTCGCTGATATGGCGGACGACGGAGAGGTCATGGACGACGAAGAGGTAGGTGAGTCCGAGTTCGGATTGGAGGTTGTCGAGGAGGGAGAGGATCTGGGCTTGGATTGAGACGTCGAGTGCGGAGACGGGTTCGTCGCAGATTATGAAGTCGGGCTCGACGGCTAGGGCGCGTGCGATGCCGATGCGCTGGCGTTGTCCGCCGCTGAATTCGTGGGGGAAGCGTCTGGCCATTTCAGCGTTGAGTCCGACCATCTCGAGTAGCTCGGCAACTCGGCGGTTGTATTCGGCGCGGGTGGATGCTAGGTTGTGGATCGTGATGCCCTCGCCGATGATGGAGCCGGCGGACATCCGGGGGTCAAGGGAGCTGTAAGGGTCTTGGAAGATGATCTGCATTCTGCGTCGGAGGTTGCGAAGTTCGCGGCCGCGCATCTCGTTGATTGGTTGGTCTTCGAATAGGACTCGGCCGCTGGTCGCCTTTTGCAGATGTAGGATGGCGCGTCCCAATGTGGTTTTGCCGCTGCCGCTCTCCCCTACCAATCCGAGGCTCTCGCCTTTGTGGATGGTCAAGGAGACGTTGTCTACGGCGTGGATTATGGCTCGGTTGCGGGAGAATAGGGTGCCGGAACTGACGGGGAACTCGACGCTGAGGTTGTCGACTTCGATGAGGACCGGTGGGGCGGGATTGCCGACGGTTTCTTGTCCACTGTGGTTAGGCATGAACCGGCTGTTGGGTGTAGTTGCTGTGGATTTCGTTGGCTACCCAGCATGTGGCGGTGTGGTGTGGTACGACTTGCGGGAATTCGCGTGTGCAACGGTCGATTCTGTTGCGGCATCGTTCGGCGAAGTGGCAGCCGTCGGGTAGTCGGGCGAGGTCTGGCGGTTGACCGGGAATGGGATCGAGGCTCGAGCGGGTGTCGCGGTCGATGCGGGGGATAGAGTTGAGGAGTCCTACGGTGTAGGGGTGAGACGGTTTCTCGAAGATGTCGGTTGATGATCCGTGCTCGATGATGCGTCCGGCGTACATGATGTTGATGCGTTCAACGTATCGTGCGACGACGCCGAGGTTGTGG
This sequence comes from Dehalococcoidia bacterium, assembly GCA_965220515.1. Classification (GTDB taxonomy): domain Bacteria; phylum Chloroflexota; class Dehalococcoidia; order Lucifugimonadales; family Lucifugimonadaceae; genus Bin127. Next base: position 2,339,190 of record OZ244831.1, on the reverse strand, counting down.
GTGATGAGGAGCAGGGCCATGTTGCGGTCGCGGGTCAGGGTCTGCATCAGGTCGAGGATTTGGGCTTGGATAGTGACGTCGAGGGATGTTGTTGGCTCGTCGGCGATGATGAGGTCGGGTTCGCAACTTAGTGCAATGGCGATCATGACTCTTTGTCTCATGCCGCCGGAGAACTCGTGTGGGAACTGAGCGAGTCTTCGTTCGGGGTCTGAGATGCCGACGGTTTCGAGGAGTTCAAGTGCGCGGCCCTTGGCTTGGCGGTTTGTCTTGGCGGTTTGTGATACCGAGTTGTGTCATCATGCCTTCGGTCAGCTGGGTTTCGATGTTGATGACGGGGTTGAGGGACGACATGGGCTCTTGGAAGACCATGGCGATGCGTCGGCTGCGGTATTTGCGCATGTCGGACGGAGGGAGTTGTATGAGGTCGGTGCCGCGGAAGCGAACCTCGCCATCGACGATGCGTCCGGGTGGCGATGGGATGAGGCCGAGGATGCTGAGGGAACTGACAGATTTTCCGCATCCGCTCTCCCCTACCAGTGCGACGGTTTCGCCTTCTTCGATGTTGTAGCTGATGCCGTCGACGGCCTTGACTATGGTGTCATCGCCACAGAAGTAGGTTTTGAGGTTTTCGACTTCGAGAAGGGGCAATTCGAGTTATCCGCGTTGGGTTCCCCATCGTCCTTCAGATGGGATGTATACGCGCCGTCCGAACGTCGTCGGCAGGGGCACGGGGTCGTAGTCTTCGGTATCTGTTGCCCATTTGAGGAGCAAAGCTTGCATCTCGGAAATGATCGACAAGTTGGCTGGATCACTGGCGATGTTCTGTAACTCCCAAGGGTCCGAAACGAGGTCATACAACTCGTCGGAGCCGTTCGGGCCAGAACCGCGGTTGTCGTCGGGGTCGGTAACGTATTTCCAGTCTTTGGTGCGCACCATTCGGCGTCGGCCTTCGGCTTCGCGGATCCATAGGGTTTCCATCAGCAAATTGCGACCTGCGTAACCTTGATCCATGAGATCGTGCAACGTATCGTCGGTCAACGGAGCACCGCCAGTCCCGTATTCGCTGAACGCGGCCGCTCGGGGAAGTGAATCGGTCGCTGATGAGAGCGGTCGCCCCTGAATCCGACGGAGAGTTTCGGAGGAGAGTAAATCTGAAGCTATGTCGCGATTTACCAGCGGTCCTGGTCTTTCCACTTCCTCGCCTTCTTCGCCGGCTGGTACGGCGTTGAAATCCGCGACTCGTGAGAGTTGGAGAATCGTCGGTAGCAGATCGATCGTATTCGCCATCGAGTCATCGACTACGCCGCATGGGACGCCTCCCGCCGGCCAAGAGACCAACATCGGAACTCGTACCAGCGCGTCCCAGAAAACTCCCCCCTTGCCCAACATGTCGTGCTCGCCGTTGAAGTCGCCGTGATCGGCGGTGAAGACGACGATGGTGTTTTCTCTTAGCCCTGTTGCGTCGAGGTGGTCGAGAACCTCGCCGATCCCGTCGTCAAGATGACGAGTCATCGCCAAGTAGACGGCCATTGCGTTCCGGACATCGTCGGGATCGTCATCGCTCACGCCGAGCATGTCGTGGAGCTGGCGGTTGCGGACCGGTATCTTACCATCGGTGTACTCGTCCGATCTTTGCGGCGGCATGACTACGCTTTCCGGTGGAATCATCTCGGCGTATTTACGCGGAGCTTCGAGTGGATGATGGGGATCGGGATAGGAAAGAACCAATGCGAACGGCTTGTGGTCTGCCGTGGAGGGATCGCTTCCGAAGCGGTCGATGAACGCTTTGGTCTGGGTCGAGAGCGCGGAATTTGAGTAGCCGTCGATCGGGTGGTCCGTCACTGCGTAGCCGAAGCTCGGGCTTTGCTCCGGCATGTTGTTGCGGGTTGAATGTGCTTCGAGAATGACGTCTTCTGGAACGACCCATTCCATTCCCTTGTTCCCGGGGTTGTCACCTATGTAGTTCGTGCGCGGCATGCCACCGTGCGACAGTTCGCACCGAACATCGATGAGGTCGAGGTCATCTTCCTCGATGAAACAATGGTTTTTGCCAATCAATCCGGTAGTGTAGCCGAGTTCCTTCCAGATGCGGAACGCGTGCAGTTCGCCCGATGGCATCAAGGTCTCGTTGCGGCGGCTTCCAGTTGAGTGAGCGTACCGAGAAGTCATCATCGAGACGCGTGCCGGCACACAGAGGGCGTGAGGTGTGACGGCGTGGCGGTACATGACACCTTCGTTAGCCATTCTCTCGAGGGATGGCGTTGGGATGCCGATTTCGGAGTACATCTGAAGAGCAGTCGCTTTGAGTTGGTCGGCGATGATGAATATGACGTTGGGGAGGGTGTTTGTGGTCATGTTTGTTTCGGGTGTTGTGCAAAGGTGAAGATGTTGCCCCAACTTGGGGTGGACGGTTGAACGCCGAGTCCGAGGAATCTGAGGCTGGCTCGGGCAGTGATTGCGGCGTGGGACTGATGCACCGGTCAATAAGAAAAACGATTTCGCGCCAAGTACGCGTCGGAATTAGTTGAATTACCAGTGCTCGATTCAGTATACGCGGTTTGACTTTTGCTTTCCCATGAATTAACTTGCTAGTTGCGTCATCGCGACATTTACAGGAACCTGCCGTTGCCACAAACTGGCAATTTGGAATTCTGCGGTTCGCGTTGGCGATATATGACGAGTCGCACAATTTGTCGGCTCGCTAGTCTGGCAATTGAAACACGAAAGGTGTTGAGATGCGAAGCACGAAATATGGAGCATTGCTTGCCAAGCGATCGCTTCTCGCCTTCATGCTGACCGTTGCGGCTGCCGCTCTTACGACCGCTATCGCCTGTGGAGGCGGTGAAACAACGGTTATCCAGACCGTTGAGGTCGAGAAGATCGTCGAGGTCGAAAAAGAGGTGGTCAAGGAAGTCGAGGTCGAGAAGATCGTCGAGGTCGAGGGTGAAACCGTCGTCGAGGTCGTCGAGGTCGAGAAGGTCGTCGAGGTGGCGGGTGAAACCGTCGTCGAGGTCGTCGAGGTCGAGAAGATCGTCGAGGTGGCGGGTGAAACCGTCGTCGAGGTCGTCGAGGTCGAGAAGGTCGTTGAGGTAGCGGGCGAAACAAAGATCGAGGTCGTCGAGGTCGAGGTCGAGAAGGAAGTCGTTAAAGAGGTCGAGGTCGAAGTCGTCAAAGAAGTCGAAGTCGAGAAGATCGTCGAGAAAGAGGTCGAGGTGGTCGTAATCCCGACACCCGAACCCGTTCGTGTGGACTCGCCTCACATCACGGCTGACCCGGCAGAAAACGTCTGGCCTACCATCTACGATGCGAGCGGCAACCTGTTCCCGAAACCTGATTCATTCCAAGAGGCACCACTGCTCGCAGCCCGCGTGGCCGCTGGTGAACTGCCTCCGGTTGAAGAGCGTTTGCCTGAGAACCCGCTGGTTCTGAAGCCCACAGAGAGCATCGGCAAGTACGGCGGCACCTGGTACCGCGGTTTCACGGGCCCGGCCGACGGGCAGAACATGGAGCGTCCGCTCCACGACCATTTCCTGTTCTACGACGTCTCCGGGGCAACCGTACAGCCGAACGTAGCCGAGTCTTGGACAGTGAACGAAGACTCGACCGAGTTCACGTTCACCCTGCGCAAGGGACACAAGTGGTCTGATGGCGCACCGTTCACCACCGACGACATCATGTTCTGGTACGAGCACATACTTAAGAACGATGAGTTGGTGCCAAGCAAGCCGGCTTGGACACGACCGGGCGGCAAGCTACTGCAATTTGAGAAGATTGACGACCAGACTTTCAAGGTGACTTCCGAAGAACCGTACGGCTTCTTCGTTACTCTTATGGCCTCGGTCATCGTCAACGGTCAAGCGACTAGTGGTGAACGCGGAGGTGGATTGATTGCACCGAAGCACTACCTGTCGCAGTTCCATCCGGAATTCTTGGAGGGTGGCGTAGAAGAGGCGAATGCAATCGCCGCGGAAGCCGGTCACGAGAACTGGAATACGTACTTCCTGCAGCGGAACAACACGAACCAGAACGTCGATGCGCCGATGCTGACCGCATGGCGGCTTACTGGCAGCATCACCACCAATGAGTGGTCGTTCACGCGCAATCCGTACTACTTCGCGGTTGACACCGAGGGTAACCAACTCCCGTACATCGACCACGTGGTTCTTACGCTTGCGCAGAACAATGAGGTATTGAACCTCAGCGCGCTGGCGGGTAACTACACGGTCATGGGCCGTCACATCAACCTCGCTAAGCTGCCGCTGTTCCTCGAGAACGCGGAGTCAGTTGGCTACCGCATCCAGTTCTGGCGCCAGCCGCAGTCAGGTATCGCCAACCTTTACATCAACGAGACTTGGGACGGTAACGCCGAGATTCAGAGCTACCTCCAGAACGTTGAGTTCCGCCGAGCGCTCTCCATGGGTATCGAACGGGATCAGATCAACGAGGTGTTCTTCCTCGGCGTCGGCCAGACCTCGGGTTTGTGCCAGGGTTACGCTGATCCTGACAACCCCGGTAAGTACGTTGGCGAGGACGACGTCCAGTTCAATCCAGATGCGGCGAACGCTATCTTGGACGAGATCGGGCTTAGCGCGAAAGACGGAGACGGTTTCCGTCTGATGCCTAGCGGCGAGCGCTTGACGGTTCAGATGCCTGCTGTTGTGGCAGCGTTCGAAGACTACCCTGGCATCAACGAGATGATCGCCCGCCAGTGGGCAGTCAACATCGGTGTCCATGCCGAAGTTCAGTCACTCGAGCGTAGCTTGGAAGCAGACCGACGTGCGTTGAATGAGCTGATGCTCTTCAACTGGGAGTCTTCACCGCGATCGACCACGCTGATCACTCCGCAGCACCTGTTGCCCGTTGGCGGCGGTGGTAACACCGGTCGGCTTTACGGCGACTGGCACATGTCGGGCGGAGAGCGAGGTATTGAACCCACGAACCCGTACCTCCGGGAGCAGATGGAACTGTTCGACGAGTCGCAATCCACCGCTACTGCGGACCGCGCCGCGGAGATTCTCCAGCGCGTCGTTACGCTCAACTGCTTGAACGTCAACCCGATCACGACAGTAATGAACAAACCGACATACGTCGCGATCATCAAGAACAACGTTCGTAACATCCCGAACCCGTTGCCTTTCTCATACCACAACCAGACATCCGGAAACGGACACCCTGAGCAGTGGTGGATCGACGACGAGAACGCGATGATGGGCAAGTAGTTCGCTACTGTCCACTGAACCTGGAATCCAGGTTTGACGCAACTAAGACATCCGCCCCCGACTTGATCGGGGGCGGATGGTGCTACTTCTATAGAGTCCCAATCACTGGGACCAGACTAACGCCTGACGAACGAATATGCTTGCCTTCTTTGTAAGAAGAGTCATCTACGCGATCATCGCGATGTGGGCGGTGTCGGTCATTTCGTTCGTCATCATCAACCTTCCCGCCGGTGATTTTGTCACAACGTACATAGCGACGCAGCTTGCCACTGGAAATCTCATCTTAGAAGACGAGGCTGAGAGCTTGCGCGAGTTCTACGGGTTGAATGACCCGGTCTACGTCCAGTACACAAAATGGATGACGCGCATACTCCGAGGCGAACTGGGATTCTCGTTTGAGTTCGAGGCGCCCGTCAGAACGGTGCTTGGGATGAACTTATTGAACACGGTGCTGCTTGGAGCGGGTGCAGTCTTGTTCATATGGACTGTGGCAATACCTATCGGCATATATTCTGCCGTCAAGCAGTATTCGCCGGGCGACTACATCGCGACGTTTTTCGGGTTTTTGGGCCTTGGGATTCCGGACTTTCTGATAGCGCTTGTCATGGCGTGGGTCATATTTGATACGACTGGCTTTCTTGCCACCGATTTGTACTCGGCCGGATACAGAACGGCACCTTGGTCACTTGCGAAGATCTGGGATCTCGCTAAACATTTGGTTTTGCCCGTAGTCATCCTAGGGACAGCGGGAACGGCCACGTTAGTCAGGATTACGCGCGCCAATCTGCTCGACGAGTTGAAGAAGCCTTATGTCACTACGGCGCGCGCCAAGGGACTGACTGAGTGGCAGATCATCATGAAGTATCCCGTGCGTTACGCTTTGAACCCTGTGATCTCGCTCACGGCCTATATCCTGCCCTTCATCATCTCTGGTAGCGTCGTATTGTCCTACGTCCTCGATCTACCGACTATCGGTAGGGACTTTCTACGCGCTCTGACAGCACAAGATATCTATCTCTCGGGAGCCGTCATCTTATTCTCTGGTTGGTTGACGATTATCGGCACTTTTGGATCCGATCTGCTCCTCGCATGGGTGGATCCGCGTATCCGCTTGGAGGAAGACTAGCCAGATGGTTGCCGGATCGCAAACTGGACCGCAAGCCGACACTCCGGGCACCCTTGTTGACGACATCGAAGCCGAGGGCGAGATCGAGGTAATGTCGCAACGCCAACTCATCTGGCGTCGCTTCAGAAGGCACCGCCTTGCGATGGCTGCGACCGTAGTCGTGGCACTTTTTTACTTGATCGTCATCTTCTCTGACTTCTTGGCGACCAATGATCCGGAAGACATCGAAGCAGCCCGCCAGTACACACCTCCGCAGTGGCTACGCCTGTTCGACGGATTGAAACCCGATTTGCACGTCTGCAAGTTGGTCGGCAAGCGCGACGAGTTCTTGCGCAAGGTCTACGAACCGGATTGCGACCAAAAGGTCGACGTCCAGATATTCGCCAAAGGCTATGAGTACTCATTATTCGGGCTAAAGCTTGACCGACACCTGTTCGGTGTCAATGATCCAGAAGTCACGGCTGAAGATGCCATTTTCATCCTGGGCACTGATGTCCAAGGGAGAGACCTGTATTCGCGCTTGATGCGCGGAACTCGGTTGTCGTTGCTTATTGGTCTGACCGGCATCTTCATCTCGTTAGTAGTGGGGACGTCGTTGGGTGCGGTATCGGGCTTCTACGGGGGCTTCGTCGACAATTTGATCCAACGGAGCATTGAGATTATCCGATCCATTCCGACGGTTCCGCTTTACCTAGGCCTTGCCGCCGCCTTCCCAGCCGATTGGTCGGTCGAGCGCAGATTCTTCGCCATAACGATCGTCGTTTCGCTATTCGCATGGACAGAGTTGGCGCGTGTCGTGCGTGGGCGCTACTTGGCCATGCGGCAAGAGGACTTCGTCACCGCGGCAATCACGGCAGGAGCGAGCCAGCGCCGTATCATCTTCCGTCACATGTTGCCTTCGTTCTACAGCCACATCATCGCCGCGAGCACGCTCAACTTGGCATTCATGGTGATCAGCGAGACGACTCTGAGCTTCCTGGGTCTAGGTCTCCTTCCGCCTGCGATATCATACGGCACACTTCTGTTTACTGCCCAAAACATTCAGACTGTCGCTCTTGCTCCTTGGTTGCTGATCCCTGGTATTTTCGTCGTGGTCTTGGTGCTGTCGCTGAATTTCATGGGTGACGGAATACGGGACGCGGCGGACCCGTACGGGAGTTGATCCGAGATCCAAAACCTATGACGACGGAAACAGTGACAACTCCTACCTCGATGAGCGAGAAACCTGCCGGTCTCAATGCAGAACCGGTGATTTCCGTGCGCGATCTCGAGACGCACTTCTTCACGGATGAAGGTATCGTCCGTGCCGTCGACGGCGTCAACTTCGATGTCCATCCGGGCACCACAATGGGCATTGTGGGTGAAAGCGGTTGTGGGAAGAGCATCACCGCCAAATCGATACTCCAAATAGTGGAGGCACCGGGTCGGATCGTCAATGGAGAGATCAACTACAGGCGCAAATCGGGAGAAACGGTCAACCTACTCGACTACGAAGCCGGCAGCGGGAACATGCGCGCCATCCGCGGCGGTGACATCTCGATGATCTTCCAAGAACCGATGACGTCGTTCAGCGGTCTGCACACGTTTGGCAATCAGATCGATGAGGCGTTGCGTCTGCATACCAATCTCGCGAAACAAGAGCGTTTCGATCTCGCCGTCGATTGGCTGGCACGGGTAGGGATTCCAAACCCTGTTCAGAGGATGCACGAATACCCGTTCCGGTTCAGCGGTGGGCAGTTGCAACGGGCGATGATCGCGATGGCGATGTGCACCAATCCGCGAGTTTTGATCGCGGATGAACCCACTACCGCGTTGGACGTTACGACCCAAGCTCAGATTCTCGACTTGTTGCAACGGATGCAGGAAGAGAACGACATGGCGATCTTGTTCATCACGCACGATCTCGGAGTCATCTCTGAGATCGCCGATGAAGTCACGGTAATGTATCTGGGCAAGGTAGTTGAATCAGGGCCGGTTTTCAGCTTCTTCGACGAGCCGAAGCATCCTTACTCGCGGGCGTTGCAAACTTCGATACCGAGTATGTTTACTTCATCTCGTGAACGTCTCCCATCAATCTCAGGTTCGATACCGCATCCTCAGAATCGCCCTTCGGGTTGTGCGTTTCACCCAAGATGTCAGTCGTTTATGGAGGGCACGTGTGATGTCAGGGAACCTGAACTAGCGAGCGTGAATGAGGAACAGGAAGTAAGCTGTTTCCTATACGAGGGACAGTAGATGGCGGTAGAAACCACAGATAACGGCAATGGGTCCGCAACGCTTCTAGACGTTCGTGGCTTGGTAAAGTATTTCCCGATCAAACGCGGCTTCTTCCGCAGGACGGTGGGCACGGTCAAGGCTGTCGACGACATCAGCTTCGACATCCGCGAAGGCGAGACGTTGAGCCTGGTTGGTGAAAGTGGTTGCGGCAAAAGCACGACGGCACGGTCCATTATTCGTGCGTACGAGCCGACTGCTGGCGAGATATTATTCAAAACCGAAGACGGCGAATCGATAGATTTAGCGAAACTTTCTTTGATCGAGATGCGGCCGATTAGGCGTCAGTTGCAGATGATCTTCCAAGATCCATTCTCGTCGCTGAACCCGAGGATGAACATTTACGAGATCATCAGCGAGCCTCTGCTGGTGCATGGCATCGGTACGAACAGCGAACGCGAGGACCGGGTGGCAGAGTTGCTGCGCGTGGTTCGGCTGCGTCCTGAATACATGCGTCGGTACCCGCACGCTTTCAGTGGCGGTCAACGTCAGCGCATCGGTATCGCCCGCGCACTCGCCCTTAACCCTCGACTCATCCTTGCGGACGAACCGGTATCTGGGCTTGACGTTTCGGTTCAGGCGCAGGTCATCAATCTGATGATGGACTTGCAGGACTCGCTGGGATTGACGTACCTCTTCGTCTCTCACGATCTCAGCGTCGTGAAGCAGATATCGAACCGCGTAGTCGTGATGTACGTGGGTAGGATCGCGGAGATCGGGACCCCGCAAGAGTTGTTTGATTCTCCTAAGCACCCGTACACCGCGGCGTTGATGAGTTCGGTGCCGAAACCACATCCGAGCCAGCGTACCAAGCGCTACGTGCTGGAAGGTGAGGTTGCGAACCCTGCCAATCCACCGACTGGATGCTACTTCCATCCGCGCTGTCCATTTGCTACGGATCAATGCAAAGTCGAGGTTCCGCCGCTGGTAAAATCTAAGGATGGTCGTTACGTCAGCTGCCATCGCGCCGACGAGATCGAACTTACGGCCAATTGATTTACACTGACCCCCTCTTCGATTCTCTCTCTAATACAGAATGAGAGTAAATTCGGATTTTTTACGCCATAGGAACCATCGACATTAATCGGTTGTCGAGGCTTGAGGCTCTGCAGCCCGATGCGACGCGACGACGACGTTTAACCGCAGCAATCTCTGTGCTCGGGGTCTTGCTATCAATCGCGGCGTTCCACGTCGCGGTGCTAGGTAGGTTTGAGTATTTCGAGGACGCAGTCCGTGTAGAGGGCTGGGGTGCCGTTTTCTTTTCGATTGGAGCGGCGATCTCGGCACTGATCGTGGTGCCGATCGCGGTTTTTCACCTCCGAGATATGGCCCAAATTCCTGCAAAACCTATCACTTGGCTGTTCATGGGATTCGGATTCGGCGTTGTCACTCCCATATTGACGGGCGGACTAACCCGAACCAGCGGCGCTTTCGCGGGACTCGCTGAGGGCGTTTACGGCGTGGGCTCTTTACCTTCGTTATTGTTAGACGCGGTGATCATCTTCCCGTACGACATGTTCATCCAAGGCGCTCCAAATGTCTACGCAGGACTCTTGTCGGGTGGTTTTTTAGCGATCATCGGGTTCATGGTCGACCGTTTGAACGCGATGAAGTCGGAAACGGTTTCGATGTGGGGCCCTTGGATAGTCGCTATGGGCCTAGGTATACCGATTATGGTGTTCGCTTTGGTCGGGCCGACTGAATTCCTGCGCGACCTAGTGCGATAGCGAGAATCCCCGCTAGTTCAGTTGCCGGACTTGAATACGTCCGAGATGCTCTGCACATTGCCGAGTGAGCCGTCGCGGTGCAGATAGCATTGCGCCGCTTGCGTGTCACCCACGCGGTATAGCGGAGGCATTTCCGTGGTACATTCCGCCATCGCGTATGGGCACCTAGGTGCAAACCTACAGCCAGTATTGGTCATGTCACCACCAGTTTCCTGCGACGCCATGTCTCTGCCCCAACGTTCGCTCGGGTTTGGACGCGGGATCGACTCGACGAGTAGCTGGGTGTATGGATGTTGCGGGCTTTGGATCACGTCCTCAACGCGTCCGGTCTCGACTACCGAGCCCTGATACATGACGATGATGTTGTCGCTGATCTGGAACGCGGTCGTCAAGTCGTGCGTGATGTATATCACCGCGATGCCGAGTTCTTTGTTGAGCAGGTCAATACTGCCGAGGATCGTTGCTCGCAAGGACGCGTCGACCATAGACACTGGTTCGTCGGCGACGATGATGCGCGGTTTCAACAACAGAGCTCTAGCGACCATGATGCGCTGTCGCTGACCGCCGCTCAGCTGGTGAGGGAATCGACCAAGCGTTTCTTGGTGGCGCAAGCCGACGGTTTCTAGAGATTCGATAACCAGATCGCGCGCCTCGCTCTTCGAGCGTGCCAAACCGAAATTTTGGACCGGCGACATGAGGACGTGGTCGACTTTGTAAAACGGGTTGTAGACCTCGAACGGGTCTTGCATGATTGGTTGGACTTCACGGCGGAACTCACGGCGATCGGTTCGGTTGAGCGCAGCGATGTCACTACCGTTGAAGTAGATTGCGCCCTCGGTGGGCGGAATGATGCCTAGCATCAAGCGCGCGAGTGTTGTCTTCCCACTCCCGCTCTCGCCGGCGACGGCAATGATGCCGGGGTTCTCTCGCGGAATGCCCAAACTGACACCATCGACCGCAATGGTGATGTTGCGTCGAAGCAAACCGCCACCGAATACTTTAGTGACGTTGTCGAGTTCGAGGACGTTGTCGGTGCCGTTTGTCGATGCTGGAGTCGAAGTTTCAGCGATTTGAGTAGCCAACTACGCGCTCCCTTCGTACATGTGGCAAGCCACCCATCGGCGCGGTTCGATCTCGTTGAGGTGCGGATCTACGGTTGTACATAGGTCAGGGTTGAGCCGGCCCCTGAGATCTGTGAATTCGCCTCGGAAATCTTCGTCGTCGTTGTAGATGGGGCATCTAGGGTGGAATCTACAACCTGACGGTGGCACGACAAGGGTTGGAGGCAGACCTTCGATCCCGGTGAATTGGCCCTTGACTTCAATGTCGGGAAGGCTGCTGATGAGCTTCTTGGTGTAGGGGTGTTTGGGATCTTCGAAGATTTCTTGGATGGGAGCAAATTCTACGAGGTGTCCGGCGTACATCACACCGAGGACGTCGGCGAACTGGGCCATCAATCCCATATCGTGTCCAACTAGGAGAACAGATGCCTGCATCTCTTGTTGAAGCTGTTCTAGGGTGAGCATGATCTGGCGTTGCACCACCACGTCTAATGCACTGGTGGGTTCGTCAGCGAGAATCATCTTGGGTCGCAAAGATGTAGCGATGGCCAGTGCGACGCGCTGCTTCATACCACCGCTCAACTCGTGCGGGTACATGTCGGCGACGTTGCCATCCAAACCGACGCTGTTGAGCAACTCAACTACGCGTTCGCTCAACACTGTTTTGTTCGGCATCTCATCGCCTGAGGTGTGATGCTTGATGCCATCGATGATCTGGTCGCGGACGCGATAGACCGGGTTGAGCGAGTTCATCGCGCCTTGAGGAACGAGGGCGATATCCCTGAGCCTAGTTTGCCGCATCTGCTCTTCGTTCAGGTCGAGCAGGCTTAGTCCGTCGAGTCGCACGGTTCCGCCAGCGATGATCGCCGGTGGTTTGTGAAGACGCATCAGCGCCATCGCCATGGTGGTCTTGCCTGAACCCGATTCACCGACCAGCCCCATTCGCTCGCCCCTTTTCAGGATGAACGAAACGTCGTCGACCGCTTTAACCTGACCGGCATCGGTGTCGTAGTAGACCTTGAGGTTCTCGACCTCCAAGACATTCTCCGAGTGAATGTCCACGTTGACGGCGGCGGTTGTCATCTGATTACCTGTGATCGATAGTTCGATTGGGATTGCGGCGGCGTGTTGTTGGCTATACGCGTCTTCGGAGCCTCGGGTTCGCGACCTCGTCGAGGCCAGCGGAGATCATGAATAGGCCGACGAATAGAAGCACGATGACAACGATTGGAGACAGCAACCACCACCATTGCCCTTTGAGCAACGCTCCAAGTTCGATGATCCAGTACAGCATGGCGCCCAGTGTAGGAGCATCGATATCGCCCAGTCCCAGCGTTTCAATTCCGATGGTGGCGAGGATTGCGCCAGTTACCGCTGCAACATAGCTCGCGAGAATATATGGGGCCAGATTAGGCATCATCTCTTTGAATATGACCCCCAAACTTCCGGTACCAGACATCCTGGCCATTTGGACGTATCCACGTTCCCTCATTACTAGGACCTGAGATCTTATGACTCTGGCGGGGCCAGGCCAAGCTAACACAGCTATTGCAAGCGCCAACTGGTCGACGCTGAGTCCTTTTCCTGGCGTCAGCGCCGTCGCGATGATTATTAAAATAGCCAATCCTGGGATCGGAATGAGACTGTCAACCAAAACCCTGATGACGGCATCGATCCATCCGCCAGCATACGCGGCGACAAATGCAAGGACCATTCCGACGCCGATACCAATAGCCGCAGCTAGAAGACCAATCCGAAGAGTTAACGGAGTGCCAACCGTCAGGTGGGCCAGTATGTCACGACCTTGTTCGTCGGTACCTAATGGGAATTCACCCCATGGGTTCCAGGTGGGTTTGAGTCGCGCCGGTACAGACAAAGCAGTGGAGAGACCATTGACGTTTTGTTCCTCTCCATACAGGTCGGTCTGCCTGTAGAACCCATAAGACAACAAGATGGTGAGTGTCAGCCCACCCAGAATAGCCATCCCCACGACCATCAATCGGTTTCGTCGCAGGTACCGGAGCGTCGGCAATATCCGTTCCTCGTACACCGTGGCGACGCGTTGGGCCAAAGATTCGGTCTCGGCTCCTGCCGGTACCGTCGAAGGATCGGGATGGACTGTGGATTCCATATTTATGTTGCTCCGTACTTGATCCGTGGATCGATCAAGGGGTAGAGCATGTCTAAAATCAATGTCGCTAGCGCTGTTCCGAAAGCCAACACAAACACGGTACCTTGGATAATCGCGTGGTCGCTGATCCGTATGGCCGAATACAACATCCCGCCAACACCCGGATATGCGAACACTACTTCGACGAGCAGTAAACCTGAGACGATCAAGCCCAACTGCAAGGCCAATCCAGTTAGCTGGGGTAACGTAGAGTTCCTGACGGCATATCGGTAGAACTGGACGCGGCCCGGCAATCCCTTGGCTTCGGCAAGCAACATGTAGTCTTCACCCTTGGTCGTGACCATCATTCCGCGCATTCCCATCGCCCAACCTGCAAGGGACACAAGAATGATCGACAACGCTGGTAGAGTTCCGTGTTTTAACACGCTCATCAAGAAGTCCCACTCAGACCATTTGGGCCAACCGACGATTCCAGTTTGATATCCGCCGTACCCTGGGAAAATTGGCCACGCGAAGGAGAAGATTGTCAAGAGAACCAACCCAAAAATGAAGTACGGTACAGCCGCCCAAATCATGAACGGAAAGAACGACACCATGAGTAACGTATTGTTTCGTTTCCATTCCATCAATGCACCCATGACGGTACCAATCGCGAACGCTATGAATGCGGTCAAGAGTGACAGAGACAATGTCCACATAATCGTTTCGGCCAACAGTTGGTTTACAGTTTTGGGCCAGCTGAAGATCGACCTGCCGAGATCGAATCGTGTCAAGTTGCCCAAGAAAGTGAAGTACTGTTGCCACAGCGGTTTGTCGAATCCGTACTTCTCTTCGAATGCAGCGACGATTTCGTCGACATCTTCAAGGAACCCGCCGCGCTGCGCTTCTTGGTAGAACTTTTCCTCTAACGGGTTTTGTCCGGTCAGTCGAGGTAGGAAAAAGATGATGGTACTAGCCACGAAGATGGTGATGAAGAACATCGCCAATCGGCTGACTATGTACTTTAGAACCATGTTGGCTTCGATTTTCGTGTGGGATCCATCATCCCGTTATCGCTTGCAGTGCCACGCAGACTAGATGCAGGCGTGAGTGAGGCGAATCGATTGTAGTGTGTGCGATTATGTTTGTCAATTACCGAGGCGATTGACTCCGATTGACAAAGCAAGTAGAATTCGACTGTTTGTTTACGTGTCTAATTTAGACACAACTACTGCTAATCGAGAAAACAGGAGGAAGTCAATGCGCAAATATGTAACGACATTGACAGCATCTCTGGTATTGGCAGCGGCTCTCGCAGTTGGTGTTATCGCTTGCGGTGGCACCGAGACCGTTGTCGAAACCGTCGTTGTGGAGCGTGTCATCACACAGGCTCCTGAACGTGTTGTAGAGACCGTCGAGGTCGAAAAGGTCGTCGAACGCGAGGTCGTTCAGACCGTCGAGGTCGAACGAGAAGTCGTCGTCGAGGTGGAGAAAGAAGTCGTGCAGACCGTCGAGATCGAGGTCGAAAAGGTCGTCGAGGTTGAGAAGCAAGTCGTTCAGACTGTCGAGGTCGAGAAGGTCGTCGAGGTCGAGAAGGTCGTCGAGGTCGAGAAGGTCGTCGAGGTCGAGGTCACCGCTATGGCTGACGACTCGATGATGATGGACGAGGGGATTCCGCGCGAACGCCAGTTGATTCTCCTCTGGGGTGGCTCCGGAGGAGTTGGTGCCGCGGGACGGTACACCGACCACGACATCTGGAACATCTACAACGGTGGCACCAGCCACCAGAACGGCCCCGGTCTCCTTTACGAGCCTTTGGCTTTCTACTCTGCATTCAACGACACAGTCTACCCGTGGTTGGCTGAGTCTTGGGAATACAATGCAGACTTCACGGAGTTGACCATCAACTTGCGTGATGGCATCACTTGGAGTGACGGCGTTGCATTCGGCGCTGACGATGTAGCTTACACATTGGACTACCTCCTCAACAACTCTGGCGTACGTCGGAGCGCGCAGGTACAGCGCGACATTGAATCGGTAGAACAGGTCGACGATTTAACAGTCAAGGTCAACTTCCAAGGGCCGCGACCGAAGTTCATGTACTTCATGATGTACAAGTTCGACATCGGACTTTACATCGTTCCGAAGCATGTCTTCGACGGTAACGACTGGCTCGAGTTCACTCACTTCGATATCGACAAGGGCTGGCCGGTAACGACGGGTCCGTGGCACGTTGTCCAGACTTCGCCCGAGCAGAAGATCATTAACCGCCGGGACTCTTGGTGGGCTGTCGACCAAGGCCTGGTCGAGCAACTGCCTGATGTCCTTCAGATCGTCTACGTCCCCAACCCTGGTGAGACCCAAATGGCACAGGCCGTCATCGCCAACCGTGCTGACGCCACCCTTGACCTACGCCCGACCACGATGGCCGAAGTTCTTGCTCGAAACCCCGCAGTGGTCACCCACTCCGGTTTTGAGAAGCCCTATGGCTACGTCGACTGGTGGCCTATCGGACTGCTCTTCAACGCAAGCAAGCCGCCTTATGACGACAAGCGTGTTCGCTGGGCGTTGTCGTACTACATCAACCGAGATCAGCTGATCGACGTTGCATATGACGGCGCAGGAACCCCATCGCAACTTCCGATCCCATCGTACGCACCCCTTCAACGCTACTACGACGCAGTCGAAGACAAACTCGCCACAACTCACAACACTACTGAGTACAACCCGGCGAAGGCAGATGGGTTGATGATGGATGCCGGTTACGCTAAGAACAGCGGTGGATACTGGGAGAAGGATGGCAACGAAGTTATCTGCGACATCCTCGGTTTCGGCATCTTCAACGACTTCGGTCCGATCCTGGCCCGACAGTTGGACAACCACGGTATCAAGTCCTCGTACAACAACCCGCCTGATGCTTGGGCGCAGCAGAGCGCCGGCGAAGCGTCTTGCGGACTCCGAGGCCATGGCGGTTCGGTTCGTGACCCGTACTTCACCATGAACCTGTACTACGGCACTGATGCCGAAGAAGCTGGCGAAGGTCACCAGACCAACGCGTACTTCTGGTCAGACCCACGGTTCAACGAACTGACTGACGAAGTCTCTGCCACGGGCATCAACGACGTTGCCAAGCTGGAAGAGCTTTGGTCTGAGGCGATGGAAATCTGGCTCGATGAACTGCCCGACGTGCAGGTCCTCGAGTGGTACCACCGCATCCCGATGAACACGACTTACTGGACGAACTGGCCGACCCACGACAACCCGTACACCAACGGTGCGTTCTGGCACCTTACGTTCCAGTTGATCCTGAACAACCTCAGGGCAACCTCGTAATCGAGTTCACTCGACGCGATAAAGGGCTCGACCAGTTCGCTGGTCGAGCCCTTTTCTTTTGCTATCCAACCGGAGCTATAGAACCTATCGAAGACGATCTGCGCGTTCTTAGATTGATACCGTCAGAGAATGGTGATTCGATTACGCCAGTCAACAGGCCTGAGTTCGAACGCACAATGGATCGCGCTCCGCGATGCGTCATTTGACATGTCCGAAAGATGCCGCCCATTTCCAGGACAAGAGTTCCCGGGTAGAGTTTAAACCCGACGCCGCAACCTAGGGTTCGCCACTTCGTCTAGGCCGGCTGAGATCATGAACAGGCCGACGAAAAGGACGACTAGGACGATAATCGGCGGCAGCAGCCAGTACCACAATCCGAGTAGCACCGAGCTCGTGAAGATGTTCCAGTAGATCATGCTGCCGAGAGTGGGCGAGTCAAGTGGGCCTAGGCCTAAGGATTCGAGGCCGATAGATGCGAGTATCGAGCCGGAAACCGCCGCCACAAAGCTCGCCAATGCGTACGGGGCGAGATTCGGCATCATCTCCTTGAATATGATGCCAAGCGCGCTGGTTCCCGACATCCTCGCCATCTCAACGTATCCGCGTTCTCTTATCACCAACACCTGTGAACGGATCACCCGCGCCGGTCCTGGCCAAGCCAATACGGCTATGACGAAGGCCAACTGATCGACAGTGAGCCCTTGGCCGGGATTTAGGGATGTAGCAACCAAGACCAAAACGAGCAGTCCCGGTATCGGGATGAGGCTGTCGACGATGGTCCGAATAACCGCGTCTACAACTCCTCCGACATAGGCGGCTACGAAGGCCAAAACCATACCGACACCGACGCCGATCGCTGCTGCAATGAGACCGATCCTCAATGACAGCGGTATGCCGACGACCACGGCGGCATAGATGTCTCTGCCTTGGACATCGGTCCCCAACGGGTAACCGCTCCATGGATTCCACGAAGGCTTCTGGTTGGCTTGTACAGAGGCAGCCTTGACGAGGCCGTTGACACCGTGCCTCTCCTGCAGCAAATCCTCTTGCTCGTAAAAGAGATAGGAGATGGTAACGAATAGGGTTAACGCCACGAATGCGCCCAACCCGAACACGATCAATCGGTTCCGACGCATGTAACGCAGTATCGGAACTACCCGATCGCGCGTGAACTCTGACCGTGCGGCGAGTGAATCCCACCACGACATTGTGGGCGTATCTGTCTGTACCTGCTCCATAAACGTCTTATCAGTTAGAGAGTGATTTGATGCGCGGGTCCAATAGCGGGTAGGTTAGGTCCAACACCAAAGTCGCGGCCGCGGTGCCGAACGCCAGCAGGAATACGATCCCCTGAATGGTGGGATAGTCGCTCCGGCTTACGGCTTGCACCAGCTGACCTCCCACTCCCGGATAACCGAATACGATCTCGACAAGAACTACGCCCGAGACGATGAGGCCCAGCGCCAGCGTGAGGCCGGTTACCTGCGGGAGCAACGAATTCCTTACCGCATATTTCGTCAGCATTATCCGTTCAGGCAAACCTTTGGCCTCGGCTTGAACCATGTAGTCCTCGCCTTTGGTCGTCACCATCATGCCGCGCATGCCCATTGCCCATCCGCCGAGAGAAACCATGGTTATTGACAACGCGGGTAGCAATCCGTGTTTCAAGACGCTAAGGATGAAGCTCCAATCCGACCAGTCAGGCCATCCCAAGACGCCTTGCTGGTATCCATAAACCAATGGGTACTCGCGGTCGATATTGAACACGAGCAACTGCAGCACCAGTCCAAATATGAAGAACGGTATGGCTGACAGCGCCAAGATCGGTGCCATAGCGACCATCAGTCCCCAGTTGTTCCGCCTCCATTCGAGCAACGCGCCCATAGTAGAACCGACTAAGAACGCAAGTAGTAACGTTAGCAAGCCCAACGAGAGAGTCCAAATGATCCCCTCGGCAAGAATCTCGTTGACCGATTTGGGCCATAAGTAGATCGATCGACCCAGATCGAATTTAACCACGTCGTAAACAAATTTGACGTATTGCTGCCAAAGGGGCTTGTCGAAACCGTATTTCTGCTCGAAAACCCGAACGCGTTCTTGTACGGCAGGATCTTGATAACCGCCACGTTGCGCGTCTTGGTAGATCTTTTCTGCTAAGGGGTTTTGACCCGATACACGCGGTAGAAAAAAGACAATCGTGCTCGCCACCCAAATCGTGATGACGAACATCAGTAGTCTGCCCGATATGTATCGCCAAGGCATTCGGCGTTGAGAACCTTATTCCTTCTCGGTCTACATCAGCCGGAGAATCGCTTGAGTGGGCCTCGCCAACTATTGTTGACGAAACCCACTCTTTCGACATCGAGGTTCGACGTCGACCATTAACACTAAGTGTTACTGTACCGGCTCAAGTTCGTTCAGCACCAACTGGAACGTGAGGTGCCAGAACGCTCCGTTGACGTACGGGTTGTCGTGGGTCGGCCAGTTCGTCCAGTAAGTCGTGTTCATCGGGATGCGGTGATAGAACTCGAGAACCTGAACGTCGGGCAACTCTTCCAACCAGATATCCATCGCCTGGTCCCAAAGCTCTTCAAGCCTAGCGATGTCGTCGATGGCGGTCGCGAAGACCTCGTCGGTGATCGCGTTGAATTCTTCGTTGTACCAGTGATACGCGTTCGGCGGCTGGTTGTCCGGCCCTGGCGCTGCGTCAGGGTCGTAGGTCTTAGGATCGCCGCCGGTGTAGAGCCGCAACGTGAAGTACGGGTCACGCACAGAACCGCCGTGCCCTCGTAGACCACACGAAGCCTCACCAGCCGACTGCCTTGACCATGCATCTGGCGGTGTGCTGTAAGACGACTTGATGCCGTGGTTGTCCAACTGTCGCGCCACGATCGGTCCGTAGTGGTTGAAGATGCCGAAACTGAGGATGTCGCAGACGACCACATTTCCGTCCCTTTCCCAGTATCCGTCGGCGTTCTTCGAGTAACCAGCCTCCATCATCAGCTCGTCACCTCGCGCCGGATCGTACTTGGTTGTGTCGTGCGTGGTGGTCAACTTGTCCTCGACCACGTCGAAGTAGCGCTGCAACGGCGCGTACGTAGGTATCGGCAGATACGAGAGTGTTCCTGCACCGCCGAAACCGATCTCAATCAACTGCTCACGGTTGAGGTAGTTTGAAACCGCCCAGCGGACGCGTTTGTCATCGTATGGCGGTTGACTCGCGTTGAACAACAGACCGATCGGCCACCAGTCGACGTAACCGTACGGAGGGTTGAAACCTGAGTGCGTGATGATGGCGCTGTTACGAGCCAACACTTCACGCATTGTGCCTGTCTGTAGCGACAACGAAGCATCAGCACGGTTGGCGATCATCTCCTGCGCCATCTGCGTCTCGCCCGGGTTTGGGATGTAGACGATCTGAAGTACTTCTGGCATCTTGTCGACTAAGCCTTGTTCGACGGCCCACCAAGAATCACGGCGGTTAAGAATCTTCGACTGCGTAGAGGTCTGCACTACTTCCCACGGTCCGGTCGTTACAGGCCAGCCCTTGGCCTGATCGTAGTTCGTGAACTCGAACCAGTCGTGCTGCTCGTATATGTGCTTGGGAACGATGTACACACCGATGTCGAACTTGTAGGTCATGAAGTAGAGGAACTTCGGTCGCGGACCCTTGAACTTCACCAATACCGTGTGATCGTCGATCTGTTCAACCGATTCGACGTCGGCTTGAATCTGACCTGAGTGCGGAAGGCCCGGCGTTGTGCGAAGGTGTTCAATCGTGTACGCGACGTCGTGCGCACCGAACGGTTCGCCGTCGCTCCAGTTGACACCTTGGCGGGTATTGATCGTCAACTCGGTAAAGTCAGCGCTGTAACTCCACGACTCGGCGAGCCACGGATACTCGGTGTCGTTGAAAGCTGAATAGAACGCTAGCGGTTCAAAAATCAGCTGTGGGCCGTCTTGGTGACTCACGCCCGAATAGACATTCCAGATGTCGTGGTTTGTGTACTGACCGGCAGATCCGACACCACCAGAGCCGCCCCAGAGCATGATGAACTGGCGTTCCCGCGGGATCACGCCGTCGTCCATCATCATCGCATCGTCCTCAACCATGGCCGTCACCTCGACCTCAACCACCTTCTCAACCTCAACGACCTTTTCGACTTCGACGACCTTCTCGACCTCGATGACTTCGACAACCTGTTTCTCGACCTCGACGACCTTCTCGACTTCGACCTCGACTGTCTGGACGACTTCCTTCTCGACTTCGACAACAACCTCACGTTCGACCTCGACGGTTTGCACCACCTCGCGTTCCACGACCTTTTCAACCTCGACGGTTTCTACGACGCGTTCGGGTGCCTGTGTTATGACGCGTTCAACGACGACGGTCTCGACGACGGTCTCCGTCCCTCCACACGCAATGGCGAAGGCCAACACGGCGGAGATCACAACTGCCAAACTAATTCGTTTCATCTGAAGCCTCCATTTTGAGTCGAGTCCAACTACGTCTGCCGCGATTAACGGCGAGTCTGTGCGAACTGTAGCACGGACAATTGAATTCGTCAATTTCATCACGGCAAGCTTACGATGTCTTGTCGAATCCGCCTGACAGAAGATTGGATATCGACGATCCCTAATAGCGATGTTTACCCAACCACCGTCATACCCGCGTAGGCGGGTATCCAGAGGGGCGGGGCAAACCGGGATGCGTCATGCACAATTGAAGGTATGACAAATTCAGATTCTTCTACTTCAATAAACAGCGAAACTCCCAATCAGACCACAACTTCCGAGACGCGTACCGAAGCACTCAACCGTATCCGCGAAGCCGAAAACCAGCGGCTTGACGTTGAAAGAGTCGTCAGAAGGCGACTTATGTGGCTCGGCATCGTCGTCGGTGCCGCTGTCGGACTAACGGTCGGATATCTAGGCACTCTAATCACGATTGTTGACAACGGCATCGGCGAATTCGGATTCCAGTTCTACCGACCGAATTTCGTCGAAAGTTTCCTGCGCATCATTACGGCGTACATACTCGGCGGCGGCATTATTGGTGGCGGATTGTCTTACGTTCTCTTCACTACTCGCTCCGAAGCCAGCAGCCCGATCCGGTGGCTAATCGCAGGGATCGTGTACGCGCTCGGAACACCATTGCTGATCGGATTCCTACTCCCGTTGACGATCCTGATCTTCGTGGACTTCTTCGAGGGACTGCGGCCAGGTCTTTGGATCTCAGCCTTCGTGGAAACCTTGCTCGGATCATTCCTGGACGGCTACATCTTTATGGTCAAAGTCCTCAGTGCAGGCGTAACGGGCACCGTGTTGTTCCTCATGATCGCAATCGGAACTTACGTTGCCTCCCTGCGGTCTGCGTTCGCAGAAACCTCGTCTCGCACGATTCCATCTTCTGTCATCTATTACGTAGTTGCCGCGATCATCGCCCTCATCCCACTCGTTCTGCTGGCACTCGGACCGTTCTCGCTGGTTACGGACTTCACCTCATTCCTGACTGGTGAGCAGTTGTGAAGCTCGGTTCATTGCGAGACGTAGGCTAAGCCGCCAATCAAGTACAATCGAATCTGGTTTCGACCCATAGAATCAGGTATCAAATGGCAAGGCAAGTCCCCGGCGAACCATACGCCCGAATCACATCTCAAGAAGCCCACGAAATGGTCCAAAACGGCGACTCTACAGTCGTCGATGTACGCAACCCTGACGAATGGGAAGCCGGCCACGTCGACGGCGCTCTCTGGATCCCAGTCGACGACATCATACCCCGCTTCGACGAACTCCCCGTCGAAGGCAACCTGCTCTTCATCTGCGAAGTCGGAGCGCGAAGCGGACTCGCCGCCGAGTACGCAGCCGCTATGGGCGCTGACACGTCCCGGCTCTACAACATCGAAGACGGTACCCCGGCTTGGATCGCCAGCGGACTCCCCCACGCCACCGGCGCGTAACTCGTAAGTTGACGATCGGCAACATGCATAGCTCCGAGGACGCGCGTAACCAGCGATACCTCGGAGTAGCCCCCACAAACTTCACGGGAATCCCAACGTGAATCTCCTTGTCGTCGGATCAATGGCGTACGACGATGTCGAGACGCCTGCAGGTACTAGAACCAATCAACTCGGCGGATCTGTCACGTACTTCTCCGTCGCCGCAAGCTACTTCACCGATGTCGCCATCATCGGAATCGTAGGAAAAGACTTCCAACCCGAACACCGCGACATCTTGACCAACCGCGGCATCGACACCTCCGGCATCGAAGTAGCCCACGGGCAAACCTTCCACTGGTCCGGTTCCTACATCAGAGACCTCAACGACGCTGAAACCGTCGCTACCGACCTCAACGTCTTCGCAAATTTCAATCCGACTGTCCCTGACGCCCACCGTTCAATACCCTACCTATTCCTCGCCAACTGCGACCCCGAGACTCAGCAGTCAGTCCTCAACCAAATGACCGACGATCTCCAACTCGTCGCCGGCGACACGATGAACCACTGGATCGTTGAAAAACGCGCACCACTGGATCGCTTGATGACTCAACTCGACTTCTCCGTCATCAACGAGGCCGAAGCTCGGATGTACACCGAAAAATCCAACCTCGTCGACGTCGCCGAAGGAATCCTCGATGAAGGCCCCGACAACGTCATCATCAAACGAGGCGAATACGGCGCCGTCCTATACAACGACAACCAACGATTCATCGTCCCCGCATATCCCGTACAAAACATCGTCGATCCAACCGGTGCTGGCGACTCCTTCGCCGGTGGCTTCATGGGCTACATCGCCGCAACTGCCAAGCACGACCCTGAGTCCTACCGCCAAGCCGTAATCGCTGGATCCGTAATCGCCTCATTCACCGTCGAAGGCTTCGGCCTCGACCGCCTCGCTAACCTCACCAACGACGAAATCACCGATAGATTCTTCGAATTCGAAGACCTGACAACCTTTGACACCGCAATTCGGCTTCCCCTACGCGAAACAGCAGATTAACCGCCGTCAAATCGGAGCCCAAATCGGAGCATCAATGAACTACGACATCACCGATATAAATCTCGCGCGCGAAGGCGCGCTGAAATCGGAATGGGCTGACCAGCAGATGCCGGTGCTTCAAGGCATCCGACAGCGCTTCGCGGAAACCCGACCTTTAGAAGGCATTCGCATCGCCGCGTGTCTACATGTGACATCTGAAACCTCAAACCTCGCAAAGACACTGGTCGCAGGCGGTGCCGAAGTCGCGTTGTGCGCATCCAATCCCCTCTCTACGCAAGACGACATCGCCGCCCACCTCGTCGATGAAGGCATATCGGTGTTCGCTCGCAACGGCGAGGATTCCGACACTTACTACCAGCACATTTCAGACGCAGTGGACACCAAGCCCCATCTGACCATCGACGACGGAGCCGATCTGGTGGCAATGCTCCACTCCGAACGCCGCGAGCTGCTTGATAGCACCCTCGGCGGAATGGAAGAGACCACCACCGGCGTCATTCGTCTCAAAGCCCTCCACGCCGAAGGCAAGCTCGCATATCCCATCATCGCCGTTAACGATGCCATGACCAAGCACATGTTCGACAACCGTTACGGCACCGGCCAAAGCACGCTGGACGGCATCATTCGAGCGACCAACATGCTCATCACCGGCAAGAGCGTCGTAATCATCGGATACGGCTGGTGCGGACGCGGCTTCGCCGACCGCGCACGCGGCCTCGGAGCCCACACCATCGTCTGCGAAGTCGACCCGGTTCGCGCACTCGAAGGCGTGATGGACGGACACCGCGTCATGTCCCTCGACGAAGCCTCGAAAATCGGCGACATCTTCTTGACAGTTACCGGCGGTCTCCACGCCATCGATAAACACCATTTCGAGAACATGAAGTCCGGCGCTGTCGTAGCCAACTCTGGCCACTTCAACGTCGAAATCAACGTGGACGCTTTGCGTGAGATGTCCGAAACCCGGCGATACATCCGCCCCTTCGTCGAGGAACACACCCTCGAAGACGGACGCCGCATAAACCTCCTCGCCGAAGGCAGACTCGTCAACCTCGCTGCCGCCGAAGGACACCCTCCCAGCGTCATGGACATGAGCTTCGCCAACCAAGCCCTCGCCAGCGAATACATCGCCGCCAACCACGCATCCCTAGAACCCGGCGTCCACGTCCTACCCGGCGAGATCGACACCGAGATCGCATCCCTAAAACTGCAATCCATGGGCATGACCTTCGACACCCTTACCGCAGAACAGGAAAAATACCTCAACTCCTGGGAATCCGGAACATGACAAAATGGCACCGCCCCCTTCGCGAAGCGTAAGGGGGCGCGAGCAAGCGGAGCGACGCGAGCGGGGGATGCCCACGCCCACACCAACCAACTACCCATCACGGCAATCATTCAAAATCATGCCCATCATAGTTCAAACATCCGCTCACCACTAGGAAGCACATGATGACCAAACGCAACTCAAACTTCCTCCTAACATCAGAATCCGTCTCCGACGGACACCCGGACAAGATCTGCGATCAGGTCTCCGACGCCATCTTGGACGCCGCGCTCGCGGGCGATCCCAGTTCTCGCGTCGCATGTGAAACCTCCTGCACCACCAATCGGTTGTGGATGTTCGGCGAGATCACCACCAGCTCGAATATCGATTTCGAAGCCGTCGCCAGAAAAACCATCCACGAGATCGGCTACGACGATCCCGAGTACCAGTTCGACCACGAGACCTGCGAGATCAACGTCTATCTCCACGCTCAGTCACCAGACATCGACGCGGCTGTGAGTACGGCATTGGAAGATCGCGGCGCATCGGAATCCGACAACGCCCAGCAAGGCGCGGGCGATCAAGGCATGATGATCGGCTACGCCGTAGACGAAACACCCGAACTCATGCCGCTCCCCATCTCCCTCGCCCACCGCTTGACGAAGAGCATGAGCGACGCCCGACGACGCGGCGACATCCCCTACCTGCGTCCCGACGCCAAGAGCCAAGTAACCGTCGAATACAACGAAGACCATGAACCCCAGCGCATCGACACCATCGTCCTATCCACATGGCACGCACCAGACGCCGATCAATCCACAATCGAGCGGGACCTCATTGCACAGGTCATCGACCCGCTAGTTCCAAGCGACATGCGCGACGACGACACCAAGTACCTCATCAACCCCTCCGGCCGCTTCGTAACCGGCGGTCCCCACGGTGACGCTGGACTCACCGGACGCAAAATCATCGTCGACACCTATGGCGGCTCAGCCCGACACGGCGGAGGCGCATTCTCCGGAAAAGACCCCTCAAAAGTCGACCGCTCAGGAGCCTACGCCGCCCGATACGTCGCCAAAAACATCGTCGCCGCAGGCCTCGCTAAACGCGCCGAAGTCCAGATCGCATACGCCATCGGAAAAGCCGAACCCGTATCCCTGATGGTCGAGACCCGAGGCACCGGCAAACTCCCAAACACCACCATCGCCGACCTCGTAAACAAAACCTTCGACCTCCGACCCAGCGGAATCATCCAATCCCTAAACCTCCGACGTCCCATCTACCGACCAGTAGCCGCATTCGGCCACTTCGGCCGCCAAGACCTAGACCTCCCCTGGGAACAAACCGACAAAGCCAATACCCTCCGCAACGCCGCAGGAATCTAGGTTGTCCCCTGCCAGAGAGCGAAGGAAAGACGAAAATCCCCTCTCCCTTGATGGGAGAGGGTTAGGGTGAGGGTGACGGGGCCGGGTGGCCAGGTTCCCCCGCCCAATCCGAACGAAATCCAAAGGAGGCATCCCCTCTCCCTCGATGGGAGAGGGCTAGGGTGAGGGTGACGGGGCAGACGGGCGGCGCAACAACTAACATCCATCAAAGCCCATCACTAAAATCACACAAATCACAGTTCAAACAACACCATGCCCCCCCTCCCCAACATCTCCTTCGGAACCGACGGCTGGCGCGCCATCATCGGTGACGACTACACCTTCGAAAACGTCCGCGCCTGCGCCACCGCCGTGGCATTAGACGTTCTAGCGACGGGTCACCAACAACGCGGGGTAGCCATCGGATACGACACCCGCTTCCAATCCGAAAACTTCGCCCAAACCACCGCCGAAGTCATCGCTAGTTACGGCATCCCCGTCCACCTCTCCGATCTCCCCCTACCAACCCCTGCCCTCAGCTACGCAGTAACAACCCACAACGCCGCCTGCGGAGTAATGATCACCGCAAGCCACAACCCACCCGAATACAACGGATTCAAAGTCAAATCCCAAGCCGGCGGCAGCGCACCACCCGAACAAATAGAACGCATCGAATCCCACCTAGCCCCTTTCGCAGAACGAAAGGGGCGCGAGCGAAGCGAGCGGGGTATGCCCGGGGACGGGGGCGGGGTTTCCCCCACTCGTGGGGGAAATGTCCGAAGGACAATGGGGGCCCAAATCGCAAGCACCAACATGCTCTCCCCATACCTAGACCAACTAACATCATTAGTCGACATTAATGCCATCAAATCCGCCGGCATCCGTGTCGCAGTCGACTCCATGCACGGCTCCGGCGCTGGCATCGTCGCAACCCTCCTCGAAGCCGGCAAAACCCAAATCACCGAAATCCGAAGCGAAATCAACCCCGCATTCCCCGGCATGAAGCAACCCGAGCCGGTCGACGACAACCTCCACCCCCTCATCGACCTCATCAACAACCAAGACTTCGACGTCGGCCTAGCCACCGACGGCGACGCCGACCGCCTAGGCGTAGTTGCCGAAAACGGCACCTACATCACCACCCTCGAAGTCTTCTCCATGCTCTTCCACCACCTCAAATCCCGACGCAACCTGCCCGGCGGCGCAGCATGCACCATCACCATGTCCAGCATGATGGACCGACTCGCCGAGCATCATTCCACTGACCTCTACCGAACCCCCGTCGGCTTCAAGTTCGTCGGACCCGCCATGATCGACAACGCCTGCGTCCTCGGCGGCGAAGAGAGTGGCGGCTACGCCTTCGCCGGACACGTCCCCGAACGCGACGGCCCCTTAAGCGCGCTCTTCTTCCTAGAGAGCATGGCAATGTCCGGAAAATCCCCCACCCAACTCCTCGACGAAATCCATCAAATCACCGGCCCGCACACCTTCCGCCGCATCGACATCCAATTCACCCCCGACCAACGCGACCGCATCGCTTCCGCCGTCAACGGCAAAGCCCCAACCAGTTTAGGCGGCGTTGAAGTAGTTACTGAAGACCGACGCGACGGCCTCCGCCTAAACCTCCAAAACAACGCCTGGGCCGTAACCCGCCTATCCGGCACCGAACCCCTACTACGCATCTACGCCGAAGCCCAAACCGAACAGCTACGAGACGCAATCCTAAACGATCTCCGAACGCACCTCGCGGTTTAGCACACCACTTTCCCTCCCCTTCGCGAAGCGCAAGGGGACGCGAGCGAGCGCAGCGAGATCGCAGGGGATGCACGGGCAAGGTTCCCCCGCTCGGTGGAGGAAATGTCCGAAGGACAAAGGGGGCACCCAACTACCCTTTTAGAATCAAAACCCCTATGGAAGATTCAAAACTCAAAACCGACTGGCTTGTAAACAACGCCGTAGTCGCCTTCGTAGGAGCCTTGTTGCTAGGACAGTCGTTCCGTTCTCCCGACATCTCTAGAGAAATCCTGTGGGGCATTGAACTCCCGCGAACCCCGGAATGGGCAACTGTGGCGACGATCTCGATTCTCTTCATACTCGCCTTCTTCCTAGCCCTCGCCAGTGTTGTCAAGAAAATACAACCATGGGCATTCAAGATGAGCGGCACTCTCGACTACGTGTTCCACATCTTGGTCTGGTTAGCCTACACAATTGGGTACCTCCAAGCCGCAGCAGACCTACCCTACGACCAATGGTGGTCCTACTTCCTATTCTTCGGCGGCTACATCCTCATGCTCTTCCTGATAATCAGACATGCATTCCACCGATCACCCGATTGATCCACGCCTATATCTGAGGTCCACGATCATGCTAACTAACGCCACACATGCCGAACCATCAACCAACTACTCCGACGAACCCAACAAATAACAAACCCAACTCCGCTAAGCTGGTGTTCACCGATCACCGCCCCCTCGGCGCCGCAATCCGATCTGGCACCTGCCCAGCCCTGACGCGTCGCCAAGCCTCCATCAATTCCGCTTGATGCTCTCCTGCCCAGGCCAACAATCTTCTCTCAACACTTGAAGGCATCCGTCCCTTCATCACGGCAATAGTTGCAATATCCACCGTCACCCTGAAATCCGCCCGCCGCGCATGAAAATGAGGCGGGTCATGGTCGCCGGGATAGATGTAAACGCGGATCCCGTCGAAACGGCAAATTTCAGGCATTAACTACTTGACGCTCGGGATCCCCCGCAACCTCTTCCCAACTCTTACCCGTCAACTCCAGATAAAGCGCATCCACGCAAAGCCCCATATCCGTCTCGTCATCATCACCCCAAACCACAGCCTCATACGGAATAATTCGAACACTCTCAAAAACACCGCGATCCTTCCACGGCTCAAACCACACCTGCTCAGCAAACCGCGACAAGTCAATCTCGCCGTTCACACCATCGTTGAACTCGATCCAAATCTTGAACCCATCAAGCGTCTTGACAGATACCGGCGTCAACTCCATGCCGACTCCAAACTCTTTCTCCAACCAACTCTTCTACCCCCACTTATAACACGCTCACTCCTCAACACCCCACCAACAAAATCCTTCACATCATTCCCAATCCTTCACATCCTAGTTCAGACAACTCTTTGAACAAGTTTTATACTTCGTCAAAAATCCATCATGCCGGAGTTTTGCCGCTAAAATGCCGATTTTGTTCTAAAAACCCCTTCCAATCAGACCCGCAATTCCTACGAAAACCACCATCTCCAACCCATAAACGCCGATACCCACCTCATCCCTCACATCTCATCCCGAATAACGCCACAAAACACCCCGACAGCGATCATGCCGCTACAGCGGCATGAAGCGGCATCCCAGCGGCATGAAGCGGCAAGATCGCGGCTATACAACGTCTCAAAAACTCAAACCGCCACCCAGCTCGGACCTCCTCCTTGATCAACAATCTTCCCCATACTCATCCCCGTCGGAAGATGAC
This sequence comes from Dehalococcoidia bacterium, assembly GCA_965220515.1. Classification (GTDB taxonomy): domain Bacteria; phylum Chloroflexota; class Dehalococcoidia; order Lucifugimonadales; family Lucifugimonadaceae; genus Bin127. The sequence goes on along the minus strand of OZ244831.1, from coordinate 2,309,213 downwards.
CCGACACCACCGTCCAACCCTCCGACTGCGCGCGCCACAGCAACCACCTCCGTGAAGCCGTCGAAAGGTCTTGCCGCCAGTCGAAAACCGGACACCAATGCTGCTCCCGTACCTGCGCCACATTGTGGAACAAATCACTCGTCAAAACCGCCGTTTCACCCCCAGATCGCACCAAAACGCACTGATGACCCGGTGTATGACCATTCGTCGGCAACAAATTCACTCCATCCATCAACTCCAACTCACCCAAAACCAGCTTCAACTGACCAGTCCCCTCCAAAGGCGCCACATATGCATTGAATTCGTCGTTATCGTTAGCAGGATCGCTGTAATACGCCCAGTCATCCCTCGCGACGTGATAGATCGCGTTCGGAAACGTGGTCGAAAACGAATCCCCCTCACGCTGCAAATTCCATCCGATGTGGTCCCAATGGCAGTGCGTCGTCACCACATTGTCGATATCCTCCACTCCGACACCCAGACTGCCGAGATTCGTAAGCAGATCCCCCTGCGGAGGCCCATGCTCGTAAGGACCCGGACCCGCACCAGTATCCACCAACACGCTCTCACCCGTCCCATCTATACGCCTGATCAAATGCCCTCGCCACTGCGCCTCCCAGTAACCATCCGCCGTCAAAGCGTAATCCCGATGCGCATCCCACTCAGCTTCCGTCACATCCACAAACACATCCGACGGATTCCGTCTTAGACCGATATGGTCATCAACCACCGAAATCTCGTAATCACCAACTACGATCTGCGTCGATCCCATTACTAACCCTCCTATCGAATCACATCACCGTACATTCAGCCAACGACCAACTACGGCTCCATAACCTCGATGAATATCGCCGATTCGTCGCCATTCACCGAAATACTGCTCATCTCACCCTCTCCCGAATACACCACATCACCCTTGCCAGCGCGAACCACATCCCCACCAAGATGGAAACTCACACTCCCCCGCAAAACCACCCACCAAGCCTCCAACTCACCAGGCATAGACGCCATCGGCCCACCCGGCAACACATGCCACATATCCACGCGATTCCGCTGGTCGAGGATCACCGTCTCCCGCCAATCTTCGTCCAATCCGTGACGATTCACCATGTATTCGAGCGGCGTAAAGATGCGATTCGGCGGCTCCCAGTGATCTTCCAACGGAATCGTTCGCGCCGGCTCAAGCCCCTTCAAGTCATGATTTGATCCCGGCTTCCCAGTCACCATCCTCATGCACATCTCACCCTTCCATGCCCGAGGATCGTGACGATAACCGCTCGGAGCTACGATAATGTCTCCGAAATGCGCTTTGAATGGCTCATATTCGCCAACTCGGTATCGCATCTCACCGCCATAAGCCACCCACCACTCGTTGAAGTCGTCGTGGAGATGAGGATCGCCGGGCGATCCCCCGGGCGAAGAGATAACCGCCATCCGATTCCGAGAGTCCATGACCATGACGCGCGACTTGGTAACCGCCGCGTATCCGCCACCCGACCGCGCTATCTCGTCCAGCACTGGTCCCTCAACATCGGGGGCGTCAGGCCGAAGCGAATCGACGATCTCTTCGTAAGTCACATGGCGAGCGTTGATCTCAGACATCTCAACTTCCGTTAGATTGTTTGCTTTCGAGTTCAGGTCTCAAGACGAAATCTGCACTCGTAGCAGTTTAACAACCGGTCAGCAGGTCTCTGGATCCGCGACTTCGACGAATATCGCGGGTCCTGGTCCTTTGGCGGTAATCGCGCTGAACTCGCCGTCGCTGGAGTAGACCACGCTGCCTTTGCTGGCGTCGACCACGTCTCCGGCGATTTCGAACCTGACATTACCCTTCAACACAACCCACCACGACTCTGTATCGCCGTTAACCGATTCCGCGGATCTGCCGGGTAACACGTTAAACATCTCGACACGATTCCGCTGGTCCAGCAAGACCGATTCTTGCCAATTGGTGTCCAATCCGTGGCGTTCAATCATGTACGGCAAGGGGGTCAATATACGGTTCGGCGGTTCCCAATCGGGATCCAATCGAACGTTTCGCGAAGGCTCGATGCCCTTGATGTCGTGGTTAGAACCCGGTTTGGTGCAGACCAACCTCATGCACATGTCGCCGTACCACGGTAACGGCGTGTGTCGGTAGCCGCACGGTGCGACGGTTATGTCTCCGAATGTGGCTCTAAACGGTGTGTATTCACCAACAAGGAAACCCATGACTCCACCGAATGCCATAAACCACTCGTTGAAGTCTGGATGGATGTGGGGATCACCGGGGGCACCTCCTGGTGATGTGATGACGGTGGCACGGTTTCGGCTGTCTTGAATGAGGATCCGGTTCGACTTGAATTCTGCGCCGAAATGATTGGAAAATTCCTCTTGTTTTTCGGCGTCGCCTGCCGCAGTTATAGCTGCTTTTGTGCGGAGGTCTTCAACAATTTCGGCGTAGGAGACGTGGCGTTGGTTGACGTCGGACATTTGAGGTTCCCGATTAGAAGTGAGTTTGCGGAATTGAAGCCGAGTTTAACACTGCGAGGGTTGCACGTCTTTTGATTGGTGCCGAGAGTGGGACTCGAACCCACACGCCGTTTTACGGGCCGCGGGGTTTAAGCCCGCTGCGTCTACCGTTCCGCCATCTCGGCAGATTCCGCCGCCAGCAACATCTGCCACGCTTAAGATTCTAACTATGAAGCTAGATGCAACTCGCGATTCGGCAAAGGAGCAAGAGATTGGCACAAGGCATTGAGAAGACTGTCGGCATTATCGGCGGCACAGGTTTGTACGACCTTGAGGGGTTTGAGAACGCCCAATGGGTATCGGTTCAGTCTCCTTTTGGCGAACCATCGGACGATATCTTGATCGGAACTTTCGAGGGGCATCGCGTCGCATTTCTACCACGTCACGGTCGCGGTCATCGCGTTTCTCCACAGCACTTGAACTATCGAGCCAACATCGACGCATTGAAGCGGGTCGGAGCCGATCGCATTTTGTCGTTCAGCGCGGTGGGATCATTGAAGCATGATCTCGAACCTGGCATGTTCGTAATCGTCGATCAATATATCGACAAGACGAGTGGACGAGAGAGTTCATTCTTTGGTAACGGATTCGTCGCACACGTGAGCATGGCAGACCCGGTTTGTAGCACGATGGGCGATGCGATCGAAGATGCAGCGAATGCGGCTGACATCGACATTGTTCGTGGAGGCACTTATCTGGTGATGAACGGGCTACCCTTTTCGACCCGCGCCGAGTCGTTCATGCATCGCTCCTGGAACTGTGACCTAGTTGGTATGACGAACATGCCCGAAGCGAAGCTGGCGCGTGAAGCGGAGATGGCTTACGCCACGATCGCTATGGTTACCGACTACGACTGTTGGTTCGAGGAACATGGCGACGTAACGACATCTATGGTGATGGAATTTTTGCACCAGAACTCCGAAAACGCTCGAAAACTCGTGGCCGCAGCGATACCGATAGTTGGCGCACTTGACGCACCGTTTCCTTCTGGAGTACATACTTCGCTTGAGCACGCGATCGCGACAGCACCCGCGTATCGCGATCCCGAGATTGTCCGCAAACTCGACGCCGTTGCAGGGCGCGTTTTGAAGAATGAGGGTTGGACCGGCTAAAGCTGCCGCAGCCGCGGGTCGAGCCGATCCCGTATCCAGTCGCCGAGGAAGTTCATCGCGAAGACTACGGCGAAGATGGCCAATCCTGGGAACAAGGCCATCCAATATGAAGTGTCGATGTAGTCACGTCCTTCCGCTACCATCGAGCCCCACGCCGGACGTGGTTTCGGGATTCCGACGCCGAGGAAGCTGAGCGTCGCTTCAGTCAGAATCAACTGTCCGATATTGAGACTGGCGATGACGAGCACAGTATTGACAACACCGGGTAACACGTGTTTCGAGATGATGCGTCTGGCGGATGCTCCCGCTACGACTGCCAATGCCACGTAGTCAGATGCTTTGAGGCGGAGCGTTTCTGCCCTGACTTGGCGCGCGAAACCGCTCCAACTGAACAATATGAGAAGCGCGATTATCAATACCATGCTCGAACCGAAAACTACGACGGTGGCCAGAGCAACGAGGATGAACGGGACTCCGAGCGTGAGGTCCACCATCCGCATCAAAATCTCGTCGTATATTCCGCCGAAATATCCTGCGATCAATCCGAGTATCGTCCCGCCAATGGCACCAGATATCAGAACTACCGAAGCGATCAGCATCGAATATCGCGCACCCCAGATGATCCGGCTCAGCATGTCTCTGCCCAAGGGATCAGTGCCTAGCGGGTATTCCCACAAGGGCTCCTTCCCGCTGATTGGCGATGATTCCTGCCAGATGGGCGGACGGTCTTGGTCCCTCAATTTGCCTACTAATGGATCGTGTCGTGCCAACCATGGAGCGAACACTGCGGCGATTATCAACACAGTGACGATGAAAGCCGGCAATATCGGGTAACGGCGCAAGATGTGCCATGCCAGTCGCAACGGATTCGTGCTCTCGCGCACTACGCGTGGAGCGTTCACGGTGTCCAATGTCGTGTCGGTATTCGTTGCCACGTCAACTCTGCCTGATGCGCGGGTCGAGCACTCCGTAAAGGATGTCTACCAGCAGATTCATGCCAAGATATCCGGCTGTTGCGAACATCACGATGGCGCTGATGACTGGGAAGTCGGTTCCGAAAACCGATTGGAGAGCCAATCTTCCGAGGCCGGGCCATCCGAACACGGTTTCTGTCACCACTGCGCCGGTCAGCAATGCGGACAGAAATACGCCTGCAAACGTTAACGGCACGATGATGGCGTTCCTAAACGCGTGTTTAATGATCACCGTCATCTGCGAAGCGCCTTTAGCGCGCGCCAGTTTCACGAACTCGCTGTCGAGTATCTCTAGCATCGCTGAACGGGTCAGCCTCAACAACGCAGCAGCAGCGAACCATCCAAGCGTTATCGAAGGGAGGATAAGGCTTCGCAGGTCGTCTTTTCCGCCGGCAGGCAACCATTCAAGGCGTACGGCGAACATCAGAATGAGCATTATGCCAAGCCAGAATCCCGGCATTGCCTGTCCAAGCAAAGCAAATCCCCGGGCGAACAGGTCCAAAAATGTTCCTCGCAGTATCGACGATAAGATTCCCAACGGTATCCCGACCAAGAGAGCGAACACATAGGCACCGGCTGCCAGTTGCAACGTGTTCGGAATCTTGCGAATAACTACCGTAGTGGCTGGGATCTGCTCCTTCACCGAGATGTCAAAGTCCAATAGGACGGCACCCGACAGCCACCGGAAGTATTGCTCGTAGTATGGCTTGTCCAGCCCGAAATCGCGTCCCCACTGTTCCCATTGCTCGTCAGTTGTGTACTCGCTCAAAAAGAGGTGGCGTGGGTCTCCGCTCATCCTCGAAAGCGCGAACACCAAGACGCTGGCGAGAAGCAGCACGATGATGGCCGCAAATAATCTGCGGATCAGCAGCTTTTTCAATTCACGAACTCAACAGTTCTGGCGTAGAAACGATGACGACATGAGACGGCGTGCCCAGATTTTATCTAGGCGACGCCGTCTCCATGTGCTAACCGTGTGACACGTCCAATGACGTATCTGTTATTACGTCATTCGTCGCTCATGACGACAGTTTCGGGCGCCACAAACTCGGGACCGGTGTTCATGTACGGATCGTATGAGGTGATCTCGGGTCGCAACACCACCGATGTCGGTAGGGTGCTGACCGATGCCACCAAGTTCCACTCGTTGACGTATGACCACCACTCAACAGTGTTCGCGACGCGTTCCTCAAACGTGGTCGATGCCAAGTCAAGGTTGCGTACCGAGATCGCGGTGATGTCATCCGGCAACTCGATGCCGTAGTTGAATCCTCCAGATGGTCGATAGACCGAGCCAAAGAACGCGTCAGGCGGAGCGTTGGTGCCGGCCTGGATCATCCAAGGGATCTGCTTCTGCCGATTGACCAGTCGCGGTCGAGCTGCGCCGTAATCCGTAGCGTCAACCGTGACCTCGCAACCAAGCTCGCGCCAGAATTGGGCAACCGCGCCGCCAACTTCAGCGTCCCACTCCTTGCCGGGAGCAACGTGGTACTTGAAGGGGAAGCAGTCAGGATACCCGGCTTCTGCAAGCAGTGCCTTTGCCTGATCTGGGTCGTATGGCACGTCAAATTCGTCGCGCCAGTGCGGGTCTCCTGGGAACGCGTTAATGGCATTCGTCAATGGACTACCCACGCCCGACTGAATCTCGTCTACGATCGTCTGGCGGTCGATGCCTAGTCTAAGGGCCCGTCGCACTTTGTTTGCATTTTCCATCGATGCTGGATCGTCGGGATCACCGATCCATGGGTGATCAGAGTCGGGCAAGAACCCTTCTCTAGTGCGATAGATGTTTTCACCGTTCTGGTCTGTCTGAGCCCAGTAGTTACCGGCCATCATCACGACTTGGTTGATCGGCGGGCCGACAACCTGCGGCCTTGCACCATCGATGTTGTTTACCGTGTTCTTGATCAGCTTGAGTGGGACCCGCGCAACGTGTATCAAACCTGTTTGGAGTGCGGCGATTCGCGCCAGCGGCTCCGGCATCAGGATGACTTCGTACGAGGCAACGCTTGGTTGCTGGCGGTAGTGTCCCTCAACCGGTTCGGCTCTCACGTTACTGTCAGTGACCCACTCGGTGATGCGGAACGTCCCGGTTCCAACTGGTGTCAAGTTGGCGGCTTCTTCGCCCATCTCGTCGTAGAGACGCTTCGGCACAATGACTGGTGCACCCAACGTGGTATTCGAGATGATGTGGTACCAACGCGGATCGAGACTGTTGTCCTTGATGTTCATCCGCACCGTGTTGTCATCAATCGCTTCGAAACCGCTCACAAACCGCTGAACGCCTTGCGCTCTCTGGTTGATGCTGCCTTCGCCCAGCGCAGAGTCGAAACTCCACTGAACGTCGTGGGCCGAAACTTCGCCCCAGTCGTTGCCATTCCAGTCTGTGTGGAACTTGACGCCGTCGCGGATTTTGAAGGTTACCGCGCTCGTGTCGTCCGCGACTTCCCAAGACTCTGCGATACCTTCCGTATATGTAGGGGCATCTAGGTTGAGCTTCGGTGGTGCGGAGTGCTGCGCCCACATCAGAGGTTCGAAGAAGCCCCAGAAGATGAGCAGCTGCATGTTGCCAGTACCTTGCTTGCTGGGCAGGAAGACGGGCGGATCGACGAGGATTTCACCTAATCGCAAGTTGCCTTTGAACGCAGGTTTCTCCATCATCATTGCCGGTTCCGGCGTGGCTGTTACGACGACCTGAACTTCCTTTTCAACCTCCTTGATGACCTCGACCTCTTTCTCGACCTCAACTTCAACTTCCTTCTCCACTACTACCGTCTGGACGACCGTCTCACCAGCGATCTCCACCTCTTTCTCGACAACCACAGTTTGGATCACTGTCTGCCCTGCGACTTGGACTTCTTTCTCGACCACCACGGTCTGCACAACCGTCTCACCCGCGACTTGGACTTCCTTCTCGACCACCACGGTCTGAATGACAGTCTGGCCTTCGACCTGCACCTCCTTTTCAACTACGACAGTTTGGATGACGGTCTCGCCGGGTACCGATTTTTCGACTACGACGGTTTGGATAACGGTCTCAGTTCCTCCGCAAGCGACGGCAACTGCCATCACCGTTGCCAAGACTGTCAACCCAACCGCAATCCACGACCTGCGCGCCGAAAGGGCACCATGTATCGTTTTTCGCATTTCAACACCTCAGATTCTGAATGTGATTCGTCAGTCGCAACGATTCAAGTTGCGAGTAAGGCAAAATATAGCACCTTTCGAGTCGTTTTTCGTACAGGTCGTCAAAGTCATGTCGGACAACGCAATTTAGGATTGCTGGCGGAACCGATGGCGACTAGAACGACGGCACGTACATCGGTAAAACACGATGAAAGAATTGCAACGCTGGACAGCCAACGACGTTCCTGATCTCAGCGGCCTGACCGCGGCGATAACGGGCTCCAACAGCGGTGTCGGGTACGAGACAGCCCTCGAATTGGTGCGTCATGGAGCCGATGTCGTTCTGGCGTGTCGATCCACTTCTCGTGGCGAATCCGCACTGCGCCGCATCAAGAATGACTCTCCAAGTGCGACAGTCGATTTAGTGCAACTTGACTTGGGCGATTTGGCATCCGTCGATAGGTTCTTCGCTCAGTTATGCGCAACCCATGACAAGCTCGATCTGCTCATCAACAATGCGGGGGTCATGGCGACTCCGTATCGCACCACTGCCAGTGGATTCGAGTCGCAATTTGGGACCAACCATCTAGGTCATTTTGCGCTGACCGGCAAGTTGCTGCCGCTGCTCATAAAGAGTCCAGCCTCGCGGATCGTAAACGTGAGCAGTCTGGCACACCGGGAAGAAAGCATTGACTCTGATGCGATTCAGTTCACTCGGGAGAACTACAACCGTTGGCGCGCTTATGGACGATCGAAACTCGCCAATCTGTTGTTTACCTACGAACTTCATCGTCGTTTTCAACGCGCCGGTATCCAGCACGTTAAATCGATTGCTGCTCACCCCGGCGTTTCAAGGACCAACATCGCACAAGGGCTTGGTTGGATAGGCAAGATATCGATGCCGATCGCTGGACTATTCTTCCAAAGCGCTCGGATGGGAGCACTGCCGATATTGCGTGCGGCGACCGATCCGCAAGCGACTGGTGGACAGTACTACGGACCTGATGGCAAGAACGAGCGGAAGGGCTATCCGGTGATCGTTTCATCGTCTACCGAATCTCACGATGAGGAGAATGCGCGGGGGCTTTGGGAACGATCGGAGGAGTTGACGAACGTCAGATTCAATATCTGAACGCAAGGGAGGGATGATTGGAGGCGACGGGCGGATTCGAACCGCCGAATAGAGGTTTTGCAAACCCCCGCCTTAGGCCGCTTGGCTACGTCGCCCCTGAAGTTACGAGTATATTTCCGCCGCCCGTCTCGTCGGAAATCTCCGACGGTGTTGGTGCCGAGAGTGGGACTCGAACCCACACGCCCTTTCGAGCACTACGCCCTCAACGTAGCCTGTCTACCAATTTCAGCATCCCGGCGGGATCAGGTTTTACAGCTCACTCGCCCCTGAATCAGAGGAGTTGTGGCAGGAGCGGCAGGATTCGAACCCGCGACCTTTGGTTTTGGAGACCAACGCTCTAGCCAACTGAGCTACGCTCCTGTGCCATGTTGTTGATTTTACATGGGTGCGGAAACGTGATGGGGCGAGGCGGCGATCAGAGGATTCCTCGGCTACGCTCGGAATGACAGGGGCGTGTGTATGAACCCCCTGCGAGCGGGCAGGTTTGAAACCTGCCCCTACGGTTCGCGTCCCCCTTTGCTACGCAAAAAGGGGAGGGACATCGGGAATCAAACAGCCGGTGCCAAATGATCGGTGGCACCGGCTGTTGGGTTCGTAATCCGCTTACGAAACGATGGGTCACATGACCGTTGCTTCGCCCGTCTCTCCGGTGCTCACGCGGGTGGCATCGTCGATCTGGGAGACGAATATCTTGCCGTCACCTATGGCGCCTTCTTCGCCGGTTCGGGCGGACTCGACGATGCTGCTGATGACTGCATCTTTCATTCCTTCTGGAATGACAGTCATGATCATCGTCTTGGGCAGAGCCACCCGGTGGGAGAGGTGTCCGCCTCGTCCGGTGAAGACTTCTACGCCTTCTTGTTGACCCTTACCAGTGATGTTCCAGTATGAGTAGCCCTTGACACCGGCTGCGGTCAGAGCTTCGAGCACCGTGGACGTCCGTTCCGGGCGAACCACTGCTTCGATCTTTAGCATTGGTAATTCCTTTCGTGGTTCTCTTGTGTTCTGCTGGGAGGGCGTAGCCAACATGCTACCCCCTCGCCAACAGTTAGTTCGTTTTCCGGTTAGTCAGCGCCGTCGGCTACGTAACCGCGTTCGCCGTGCGCAGTGATGTCGATGCCGATGTCCTCGTCAGATTCCGCGATCCGGAGGCCGAGACCTGGTATCTTGTCCAGCACGAACAGGATGATGAAGGACACGATGCCGGAGTAGGCGAGTGTAGCGACTACTGCGATTACGTTAGCGACGAAGTGTCCGGCGTTGCCGTTCACCAAACCGCCAGCGCTATCGGTTAGCGCGCCCCAAGCGAAGATACCGGTAGCCAACGCACCCCAGATACCTCCAAGTCCGTGGACTGCAAAGACTTCAAGCGAATCGTCGATTCCAATCTTGTGCAAGATCTCGAAGTGGACTGCGTAGTGGCAGATGATGCCAGCGCCAAGACCGATAGCAAACGAGCCCATGGTGCCGACCCAGCCAGCCGCCGGTGTAACGGCAACCAAACCAGCTACTACACCGGTGGCCACGCCTACCGCGCTGATGCGTCCGGTGTGGATGTAGGAGAGCAAGGCCCATACAACTGCTGCGACTGCTGCCGCGGTGTTGGTGTTGACAAATGCTTGGACCGCGACGCCGTCAGCGGCTAGCTGGGAGCCAGCGTTGAAGCCGAACCAGCCAATCCAAAGTATGGCAGCTCCGAGCACTACAAACGGGACGTGGTGAGGTTCAATACCGGGGCTGCGGCGCTTGCCAACTAGATATGCAGCTGCAACCGCGGCTATACCGGCGTTGATGTGGACGACCGTTCCGCCGGCGAAGTCAAGCGCTCCACCCTCGAGGCCGCCGATCCAACCACCACCCCATACCCAGTGGCAGACCGGGGCGTAGACCAGCGTCACCCAGAGCACGAGGAAGATCAAGTACGTCGTGAACTTGAAGCGTTCGACAAACGCGCCGGTGATCAGCGCTGGGGTGATGATCGCGAAAGTCATCTGGAACGCGGCGAACAGCAGGTCTGGAATACCATCACCTTCTGTGTGGCTAACACCTGCTAAACCGATGAAGTCAAGTCCACCGACTACACCGTTCCCAATGTCGTTGAACGCTAGGCTGTAACCCCATAGCACCCAGACGATGCTCGCCACTCCCATGGCGATGAAGGAATACATCAATGTGCTGACGACGTTGCGACCGCGCACGAGTCCTCCATAGAAAAACGCAAGGCCCGGCGTCATGAACAGCACCAACAGAGTTGCCGTCAGCATCCAGGCTATCGAGCCAGTATCCATATTTTGTCTTCCTCCCAAACGGGTGATTACGCAATGATTTGGAAGATACGCCCGTAATGTTTCGACGATGTTTCGCTAGTGTTACGCCGAAGTTAATCATGGAGACATCCGACGAAATTCGTCGGATGTCCAGTTACGGTCACAGTTAAAATTCACTTTGCGCCTTCACGGACGATTCCTGTGGAAGGTCCGTAATGTCCGAAAACTACCGGAGACAGGATTTCCGAGCAATGCCGATCATCGACTCCCACTGCCACTCATGGGCCTATTGGCCGTATCTGCCGGAAGTTCCCGACCCTGAGCATCACGGTTCTGTCGAGACGCTGCTCAATCAGATGGATGTCAACGGAGTAGACAGCGCCACAATCGTATGTGCTCAGATCCACCGCAACCGGGACAACAACGACTACGTCGCCGCGGCGGTGCGAAAGTATCCAGACCAGTTGAACCAGTTCGCCGATGTCGACTCGTTCTGGTCGGACACGTATCACACGCCGGGGGCTGCGAAACGGTTGGAGCAGGCGGCGGAGAAGTGGCCAATGAAAGCTTTCACGCAATACGTCGCCAGCGAAGACGATGGACGATGGTTCAACACCCAAGAAGGCAAGGACTTCTTCTCGGTCGCTCGTGACGTCGGGCTAATCGCATCGATCGCGATGGCCCCGCACCATCAAAACGAGATCCGAAAAGTTGCTGAGGCATTTCCCGAAGTCCCTATTCTGTGCCACCACATGTCAGCGTTGAAGTCCTACGGCGAAGATGCATGGGCAATGGTGAAGAACGTAACTGAGTCTGCAAAGCTGCCCAACATGCACCTAAAGCTTTCGGGCTTCCACTACCTATGCCAACCCGACCGCACATGGGACTTCCCGTACCACGAGACACACTGGGTCTACGAGGAGTGCTACAAGGCGTTTGGCACACGCCTGTGCTGGGGTTCGGACTTTCCGGTCGTGAAAAAGGCGATGACGCATTTGCAGTCGTTAGAGGCTTTTCGTTCACATCTCACCTTCATCTCTGATGAAGACCGTGAGGCGATCCAAGGCGGTACGCTGGAGGCTCTGTTGGCGAACGCGCGTAAGGGCGGTTGAGGCTCAGATCCGAAACCTCTCAGCCTCTGGTTTTCACCGCTTGTGCCGCTTTAGTTCCGGCGATACGACCGAACACGGCTCCGGCCATCATGCCGCCGCCCGACGGGTAGTTGTCGTGCCACAATCCTCCTACCATCTCGCCTGCGGCGTAAAGACCGGGAATGATACGATCGCTTTCGTGCAGGACTTCGGCTGATGGGGTGATTTTCAGGCCTCCGTAAGTAAACGTCATGCCACAGATTGTTGGGTACGCCTCGAAGGGCGGTGTGGCTATGGGTAGGGCCCAGTTGCTCTTGGGTGGAGTTATCCCTGAAGTCGATTTTCCATCGAGACGGAACGGATTGAATTCGCCGTCTTGGGTGGAGTCGTTGAACTGACGGACCGTTTCAAGGAACACACTCACATCAATGGTCACGAGATCTTTTGCAAGCGCCTCTAGGGTGTTTGATTTGAAAACTGTCGCGTTTTTGTATCCCCGAATAAGCCCCCTGCGTCTCTGCTCGGCATCGAAGATCTGAAAAGCGAGTCCGCCTGTCTGTGAAAGAATAGCGCGCCCGGTCTTTGCGTAAGTTAGCCCACGCCATGTCTCGCCTTCATCGACGAACCGACGCCCGTCGACATTCACCATGATCCCGAAGGGATAGGAGTAGCGGCTCCAGTACACTCCGCTCACGCCTGGACCGGGGACATCGTAGTCGGGTCGCCTCGAGTCCTGTGGGGATGCGTGACAGGTTGACCAACTTCCATATGTCTGAGCACCCAACATTAATGCCATGTTGAGGCCGTCGCCGGTATTGAAAGGTACGCCCCGGAGCTTTATCTTGTCCCAACCGGGTCCTAGATATTGGGCTCGCATCTCCGGGCTCGACTCGAAGCTGCCGCAAGCTAGGATCACGGCTCGCGATTTGTAACGGACATCCCTATCCCCTGTTCGAGCCCTTACGCCCGTCACTCTATCCGTGCGATCCTGCAGCAGCTCTAGAGCCCGAGTTTCGTAATGCACCGGGATGCCTAAACGTGCGGCGGCGCTAAACCAGCGATCCTGCATGGCAAATCCGCCGCCATCGAATGAGACGACATTTGCCGACGTCGGGCTTTCGTGAGACGGAATCCATGCGTGTCCGTACGACCGCATCCAAAGGACTGTTTCGTAGGCGTCCGAGACGAGAATGTTCGCTAGAGTGGGGTCGCTCTGCCCATCAGTTACCTCCATGATGTCGGCGTAGTAGTCCGACTCTGTGTAGGCGTGAACTCGCTCCGCCAATGACCGCGTCTCTTCTTCACTGATATCCGAGAGTAGCGGCACGAGGTCTTCCACGCCTTGGTACGGAAAGCGCATGTGAACCGTCAGCGCGCTGTTACCGCCCCGCTGAGATTTGGGCGCCTTTTCCAGCACTACAACGTCGGCTCCCTGTTCGCGAGCCGCAACCGCGGCCGCCATCGCCGCGTTGCCTGCACCTACCACCAGAACGTCTGTGTCGACTAAGTTTTCCACTTGGAATTTGCTCCGCACCCGCACCGGTGGAACCAAAGTCAGGACATGACAGCCACTTTGTTGGATTCGATCAGATCGAAGTCGATCTGCGCGCCTAAGCCGGGTTCCTTGATCGCGTGCACATGGCCGTTCTGATCGTGTTCGATATCTTCCACCAGACCGTACTTCTGCAACTCTGACGGTAGCAACACCTCAAACATCTCGGTGTTCTTGATCGCCATGGCGCAGTGAAGGTTCGCTACGTTCATCAACGAGTTTCCGCCATGGTGGATCTCGTAGTTGACGTGAAACGCCTCTGCCAAGTGAGCGGTCTTCATCACCGCCGTGATGCCGCCTTTCACTGCGACATCGCCACGTAGGTAGTCGGTCGCTTGGTGCACCAGCCACGGCGCGTACGCAGTGAAGCCGCCGGGTGAGTGCTCGGTAGCCATTAGAGGTATGTGGAGTTGCTGGCGCAACTTCACGTAGTTGAAGATATCGTCGCCAGCGAGCGGGTCTTCGTACCAGTGATAACCAAGTTCCTGAATCGCTTGTCCGACTCTCAACGCTCCCGGATAGTCATACGCCCAGATCGAATCCAGCATAAGTTGGTAATCTTCGCCGACCGCGGCTCGAACGGCTTTGCATACCTCGATATCCTCGTATATGTCCTCGGCGGGCGGATGGATTTTGTAGGCCGCCCATCCTGCGGCTTGCATCTCTGCGGCTTCCGCGGCGTAATCTTCCACTGTCGCCAAGCGAGGCGAACTCACATATGCCGGAATGCTCTCTCGATACGACCCGAGCATTTGGTAGATAGGCAATCCGGCAACTTTTCCGCCGATGTCCCAAAGGGCAACGTCGACAGCACCTATGGCCCTCATAGTGGTGTTGTTTTGGAGGAAGATCATCGTCTCGTGTAGCTTCTCCCGCGCCAATGGGTTCTCCCCCATCACAACCGGTTTGAGATACGTCATGAGAGACAGCGCATCGAGCTCGGCACTTCGATTAGATGTGCCTAGAAACGCGTGTCCGTCCACACCCTCGTCGGTGCTTATCGTCAGCAGTCCGATTTGGCTGGAGTTGCCGGGTTGCACGGAGTGCTTCTTGGGCAGTGCCGAAGGAAGCCCTTCCCACTTGAACATCGTCAGCGTTACATCCGTGATTTTCATTCTGTTCTTCTCCGATTCGTCCTGGCAACCAGCATCATGCCATCCGCTGGCCACCGTCGATATGTATCGACTGTCCAGTTATCGAACTGGCATCATCCGATACAAGAAACGCTACCAATATGCCAATCTCTTCGGGAGTCTGGGACCTTGCGAGCGGGATAAGGTTTGCAACATCATCGTTAAAGACATCGACAGGATCGGAGCCTGCCAGCGATGAGTCGCTCCTCATGCGCTCCGAGATTGCGACATCGTGGAACTTGGTCCAAACTCTACCCGGACAGATCGCGTTCACGTTGATGTTGTGCGGACCCAATGTCGACGCGCAGTACTGCGTGTAGTTAATGACCGCCGCCTTGGAAGGTCCGTACGCGTTTGCGTAACCGGGCGCTCCAGAGGGTGGCCCCCACCATATCGGACCTCGCCCAGCACCTGAAGCTGTGTTGATTATCTTGCCGTACTTCCTCTCCATGAAGTGTCCTACAACCGCCTTGGTGCAACGCATCACTCCTTGAACGTTGATATCCATGACTGTGTTCCAGTTCTCCTCCCAATCTTCATCCAAGCCACCACCAGCCTTGCCCTCGACTCTGCCGATACCCGCATTGTTGATGAGGATGTCCAGATGTCCGAACTCCGTAATCACGCTGCTAATGGCCGACGACACCGAAGCGTTGTCCGTAACGTTAATCCGAACCGAGAAACTCTTCCGACCTAATGCCTTGATCTCATCTACGACCGCCGCCGCGCCTGCGTCATTGATGTCCGCTATCGCCACATCTGCCCCCTGCTCAGCAAGCTTCAAAGCGATACCTCGGCCGATGCCTTGACCGCCACCAGTAACCAAGGCGTTCTTGCCTGTCAGATCTGCAATCATTTCCTAGTCCCTCTTCTGCAGCGGCAAGACAATATGCGATGCTCGGTCGCTGCTATGCCAGATGGTTTGATGCGCCACCTTATACCGACGCTCCAACCCCAAAGGACCGCCAGTGTTAGGGTTCACATCGAAGCGGGGCCAGTTGCTGCTGCTGATATCCAAACGGATGCGATGTCCCTTTCTGAACACGTTGGATGTCGGATATAGGTGGAACGTGAATTCGTACGGAGTTCCCGGTTCCAACAGTTCCGGCTTTGTCCAATCGTTACGGTAACGTGCCCGGATGATCGAATCGGTGATGTTCATTGCGAAGCCGTCCGGGTAATCGGCGGACGGAGGGTGGACATCAATTAGCTTAGCCGTGAAATCAGTGTCAACAGCCGACGAAGATGCCCATAGGTGCATCACGATCTCTCCCGTGACCTCAGTATCTTCCTCAAGTTCTGGCGTCTGGAACGTAAGGATGTCGTGACGCAAGTTCAAGGGTTGAGTATCGACGCACCCGAAGAAATCAGGGCGCCCCCGCTGGTCGAAAGCTCCTGCCCTAATAATCGATTCGGCGGCCGAAATTCCACCTCCCATTGTGGGTACGGGATTTTTGGGATCGAACGTGTAGCCAGTCGACGGCGACTCGTCCGCTGAAGGTTCATCCTGAGATAACCCGCCACCAGCGTGCAAATAGAACGGCGTTTCAGTAGTTCCCGGCAAGGGCCAATCTGGTTCCGATCGCCAATAACCGCCATGGTCGAGAAAGCGATCATGGTCGTGCTTATTCATGCGCTGACTACCCGTGCCCATCGTGAAGATGCGAACCGGCGACCAATCGGCGAACTCTGTGTGCATCCCTTTCATGTAGTGGTCGAACCATGCCAATCGAAGATCGTTCATATTGATATGGGCTTCAGTTCCGAAATCGACATCCCCTGAATTAGTGACTTCGAACGCTCCGTGTATCCACGGCCCCATCAGCAAAACCTGTTGCGACTTCTTGATCGCGCTCAGTTTCACATAGCTTTGCGGCGTGTTGCGAGCGTATGAGTCGTACCAACCGCCGAGATAGAGCGAAGGAACGTCGGCGTGCTCGTCGTAGTACTCGTCGATCGCGTAACCGCGCTGCTTCCAGTAATCGTCGAACTCGCCGTGCGTCAGGATGTCGATCGCCCAACGTTCGTATGAAGGTAATCTGCGCAGCACCGTCGCGCCTTCTTTCAGCGGAAGTTGGCGCACGATTTCTGGCATATCGTCCATGAACGCTTTTCTTATCTCTGCCTGCAAACCTCCGTCCGCGATCGCTTCCTTGCTGGTCATCGCCATTCTGAACGCGTAGACCATGAAGCGTTGCTCGAGCGCACCGTTTTGGCGCATAGAACCGTGGTAATAGTTCGAGGCACCGACCGCCACGATCATCGTCGACAGGTGTGACGGATTCATCGTTGCCAAGGCCGATTGGTCACTACCTGCGTAAGATCCGCCCATCGTTCCGACGTGGCCGTCGCTCCAAGGTTGTACGCCAAGCCACTGCACTGTGTCGAAGCCGTCCGGCGCCTCCTTCGCAAACGCGTACCACTCCCCTTCCGACGCGAACCGCCCGCGAACGTCCTGAATAACTCCAACGTATCCGCGCCGGGCGTAGTACTTCATATTCGTGACTTGACGGGGCGCAGTTTTGTCGTAGGGTGTGCGCTCCAAGATGACTGGGAACCGACCTTCGGCAATCTGATCGCCGTTCGACGGCAAGTAGATGTCTGAGGCAAGCCGAACCCCGTCGCGCATCGACACCATCACGTTCTTCTTGATCGTTACGTCATACGCGATCGGCGAGCCTTCGTATCGAGTATTCACTATGTGTTGCTCCTGAGCTGATCGTTGTTACCGACGCTCAACTGTCTACGCACTATCCATCATCGTTCGTTACGCTATACCAAAAACGCGTCTTTCGCCCAACATGTCCATTTGATGCCCGATACTTTCCAGATACTCGCCACAGCGGCTGTTCTAGCCATCGCTGGCTTCATAATCGGGGCAGTTGGTTTCGGATTCGGGCTGACAACCTCACCAACTCTTCTTTTATTCCTAGACCCTCAGACCGTCGTCGTAGTCGTCAACGCGGTAGCCATCATCGCCTTCGCTCTAGTGCTCGTAGAGACTCGTGAGCACGCGAAGTTCCGAGAACAAACACTCTTGGCTATCGCTGGTGCCATCGGAACCCCGATCGGCGTATTCGCCCTGAGCCAACTCGACGCCTCCATTCTTCGCATCGCCATCGGGATTCTCATCCTAGCCCTGACGGGTTTGGTTGTATTCAAGTCGGAATGGCGAGTGCCATATCCGCAATTCACCGGGCCGATCCTGGGTTTCGTCTCGGCCGCAATGACTACCGGCCTCACAATCGGTGGACCAATACTCGTCCTGTTCTTTCTCGGTTGCGGCATGCAACGGCAGGAACTCCGGGCATCGATGGCTTACTTCTTCACCATCATGTACATCGCGGCCGCCATCGGATACGCCACACAAGGGCTCTTCAACACGGACCGGTTGATCCTCATCGCCGCTGCCGCGCCTGGTGTCGCCTTAGCGTTTTGGATCGCTACGCGATTGACGGGCCGTATGAACGAAACCATCTTCCGTCGTGCCGTCGTCACCATAATCACCATCTCAAGCATCGTAGTCGTTGCTCGCGAATTGCTCTCATTTCTCGATTAATTTTCAAGAGAAAACACTTTTCTCAACCCGATGGTCCGCTCCGCCTTGTCGTACCAGCCTTGGGGCGCGTAATCGCTCATGTGCATGTAGCACTTCACGTTCGCCTCGCTTGCACCCTCAGCGAATGTGAACAGCCGACTCATGGCGATGTTCTTCTGACCGTGATATCGGGACAAAGCCGCGACGTTGACGAATGTTACACCCCATTTCTGCTCGATATGTGATCTTCCGCCGTGCGTGTCATCCGGGTTCGTGTGGGTGTGGCCGCCGATCCAAATGTCTATGGCACCAGGATGCTCTGCCAGATACGATTCGAATGCTCCTGCGTCTGGCTGTCCTCCGACGAAATACAGGTAGGAAGCTCCGATCGGCGCGCCGTCCTCAAATCTGCCGTGATAACCGCCGTCAACACCTTCCCACGGGCCTGACGCCACCGTGGTCTCTTTGAGCATGTGATGATGCGCCGAAATGATGATCTTGTCCTGATTCGCTTCGACATTCTCTCGCCACCACTCAAACGTCTCGCGGGTCACTGCACCTGCGGGGTATCCGCCGTAATCGCCGCGGCCTATCGGGGGGCCACCATCGTTCCGGTCGCCCATGACCAGGAATAGTATGTTCCCGACCTCGAATGAATACCGTTCCCAAGTTCCCGATATTGGATACGGTCTCCTGTCCGCATGAACACCCGAATACTCGCTGTTCTCGCCCGTGGGATCCACCCACTTGCGGAACCACCATTGCATCTCCTCGTTCGCGCCACTGGCGTCGTGGTTCCCGACCAAATCGTAAAAATCTTCACGTCCATGCTTCGTCGACACTCCGTACTGCCGAACTACCTCCATCCCTTCCTCGTCATCTGGCGGCGTCTGAGAACCAGAATAGTCCCCGGCGTTGAGCATTATGTCCCAATCGAACGGCGGGCCTCCCTCATCTCCGCCACGCTCTGACTGCAATATTGCCTCAGCCAAACTCCGACGATTTCCACGCTCTAGATCAGTTCCCACGTGCGCATCACTCGCCGCCCACAACTTGAAGGTGTTGGTCGCCATATCAACCCTCGTCCAAATCGTCGAAAGCTGGATGCCACCTTAACAGGCCGTGTGCTTCGTGTAGGGCGCCTTTAGTAAGTTCCATCACCATGAACGCGTCTCCGAATTCCTTGCGGTCGATCGCCATCCCATGTTGTGATGCCGGCTCAAAACCAAAACGTTGGTAGTACGCGGGATTGCCCAACACCGTAAGGATGTCGGCTCCAAGTTGCCGACACCGTTCGATGGTTGCCAACACGACTTTAGTTCCGTAGCCGCGCCTCTGCTCCGTCGGAGTAACGCTCACTGGTGCCAACGCCCAAGTAACGAAATGCGTCGAACCATCAACCCAAGTCATCGGACTTGCGGAAGCGTGTGCGATTAGCCGTTCATCGCAGACAAGCACGGTCGACACCGCTAGGGCTCCAGCATCCCGCAGCTGATCTACCAACTCCGCTTCATCGTCATGTCCAAATGCGGCACGGACTACGTCAGCTATAGCGACAAGGTCAGTGTGCTGTTCATCGCGAACTATCAGTTTCATGTGAGGACGGCGTTGGGTTAGAATCAAGTGTTGGATCTCAAGTCCATTCTCTCACTGTTCCCGAGTAGCTCAGCGGTAGAGCAGCTGACTGTTAATCAGCGGGTCACAGGTTCGAATCCTGTCTCGGGAGCCACCTTCCCAGACCTTAAATCAGGTCGCCGAACACGGCTATCCAAATGCAGGGTGGATCTTTGCTGGTGAAAACGACGCGGTGGCGAACGTGTGCGGGAATTAACACGTGGTCTCCGGCTATCAATCGCAGTGTCTGGCCGTTCTCGTACTCCAATTCCGCCTCACCTTGGATCAATACCACCCACTCATGAAGATCTTGGTCGTACCACTCCCCATCCGGCGTCGTTTGGCCATTAGAGATGATGCGTTCGATCTTCACACCTTTGGCAGGTATGAGATCGTTGAAGACCTCTTCATCCGGTAAAGGTTCTGGCAGGTCGAAGATATTGCCGGTCATCGTACAGATTCGGGGCGCAGATTCAGAGATGAAGTCTTTCAGAGCGGGTCTATATCAGTTTGCCGACGCGGAAACCGATAAACACCGCGGCCAGCGCCGCGGCATTGCTGATGAGCAGGTTGGCTACGAATATGGCCCAGCTACCGCTACGGATGAACATGGCTTCGTCGAAGGCAAATGTCGAGAACGTGGTGAATGATCCCAAGAAGCCTGTCAATATCAGCAACCGCATGTTCTCGGAGATCCAATCACGATCCTCTGCGTACGCCCATATCAGTCCGAAAAGTAGCGAACCGAGCACGTTAACTGTCAAGATCGCCAAGGGAAAGGTTGACGGTGCGAACCGCTGATACGCGACCACAGTACCGTAGCGCGCCAACGCTCCTGCGGCACCACCGATAGCAACGCTTAGCAGCTTCTCCATGTGCTAAACCTTATTCCATAAGGAATCGTCCAAAAATCGGTCAATAGATTAAGCGCGCTCGGAGGCATACGAACCATGACAGGCACGATGATCACTTTCCCAAGCAATGGCAGTGAGACCAAGGGCTATCTCTCGTTACCACCGTCAGGCTCTGGACCGGGACTGCTCGTGATTCAAGAATGGTGGGGTCTTGTCCAACACATCAAGAACATGGCAGATCGGTACGCCGCACGCGGATTTGTGACGCTTGCTCCCGATCTTTACGAAGGCGAAGCGGCGACTGAACCAGAGCACGCAATGACGCTCATGCACGAGCTAGAGATTCCACATGCTTCCAAAGTTCTAATCGGGGCCGCAGAGTACCTGAGAGCTCACGACGCAAACTCAAGTGGAAAAGTCGGATGTCTCGGCTACTGCATGGGTGGCGGCATGACGCTCCTTCTAGCTTCCAAAGGAGCTATCGAAGCCGGTGCGCCTTTCTACGGAGTCCTGCCGAGTGGACTACCTGACCCGGATACGATTCAATGCCCTATCCAAGGACACTTTGCCGAACACGACGATGCCACTGACGCAGTTCCCGGATTGCGAGATGGACTCACCGCAGCCGGTGTCGAAAACGAGTTCTTCATCTACGACGGCACCGAACACGCTTTCTGCAATGACGACCGTCCGGAGGTTTATAACGAAGCAGCTGCGACAACATCGATGGATCGAACGGTTGAATTCATGATGAAGCACTTATCGTGACTATCGGATCTTCGGACGCTCAAGAACAGTTCAATCGCCAAGCCGCGAGCTATGCGGTTAGCGTCCCGCATTCCCGCGGAGACAGTCTGCGAATTCTTACTGAATGGGCGTCCCTCGAACGCTACGAATTGGGGCTCGATATCGCAACTGGTCCTGGGTTCACAGCGTTCGCGATCGCCGAGTTCTGCGATACGGTGGTCGCATCAGACATAGCCGATGGAATGCTTGACCAGGCACGGGCAATCGCTGCCGAACGCGGACTGCAAAACGTGCGGTTCGAGGCTATCGACGCGCACGATATCCCGTACCCCGATGAATCGATAGATCTCGTAACCTGTCGAACTGCGCCTCATCACTTCCGCGACATCGGCAAATTCTTGTCAGAAGTGCATCGAGTTCTGAATCGTAAGGGTGTATTTCTGCTTTGCGACACTACGACTTCTGAGGATGCCCAACTCGCTGAATGGCACCAGAGAGTCGAAGCGCTTCGCGATCCGTCTCACGTCACAGCGCCAGCTCCGTCAGAATGGAGAACGCTAATCGCGGAGGCGGGGTTCGAGGCCACTCATTCGACTCCAACGCAGGTAGACATGACGTTTTGGGACTGGGTGAAACGCTCCGGCAGTTCAGATGACGTTGTTAAAAGACTGCACCTCGATTTCGACAACGCCTCGGATGCGGTCAAGACCGAATACGGGATCTCCAGCATCGATGTTGACGACTTTGAATTCCATTGGCCGGTCTTCACCTGTCGAGCCGTCAAATCCTAGCTCGGCATCACGCTAACGCGTAGCATTTTGCGCTGCGAGGACCGCACTCGTTTCGATTGACGATGTGTTGGCGGATTTATACTTGGGATAGTCGACGATTCCGTTCGAACTTCCCAATCTGAACTGTAATTTGCGTCGTAACTAGCGTTGGAAAGTTAAAGCATCCAACCCATATCAATTTCTGCGACATCGATTTCTCTAGGAGTCCTCCCATGGAAACGCAACCCATTATTGAGGCGCACGGCGTCACGAAGGTCTACCGTACGCGTGACGTCGAAGTGCGAGCGTTGGATGGTGTCGATATCAGCGTTGAAAAGGGCGAGATGGTTTCGGTTATGGGGCCGAGTGGATCCGGTAAGACCACGCTGCTCAACTGTCTATCTGGACTCGATACGGTTGAGAGCGGCGAGGTCAAGGTAGCTGGCAACGTTATCGCCGAGATGTCAGACAACGACCTCAGTGAGTACCGCGCCAGCACGATGGGTTTCATCTTTCAGTCGTACAACCTTCTACCGGTTCTTACCGCTCAAGAAAATGTGGAACTGCCGCTCGTTCTGACTGGCGTGAGACAAACTAAGGCATCCAAAAAGGCGATGGAAAAGCTGGAGCTAGTGGGTCTTGCGGACCGTGCGGACCACACGCCTTCGGAACTCTCGGGCGGTCAGCAGCAACGGGTAACTATCGCACGGGCGTTGGCTAACGACCCGGCGCTTGTGTGGGCAGATGAACCCACAGGCAACCTCGACTCTTCAAACGAAGACGAGATTATGGAATTGCTGAGGCGGCTGAATCTGGAGCAGCAGCAGACTTTCGTGATTGTCACCCACTCTCAACACGTTGGGGGGCTCACGGACCGCACGATCCGAATGTTTGACGGCAAGATCACGGATGACGGTCATCAAGACGCGATCCGACAATCTGACCTCGCAACGGCACGGACAGGCGAGAGCGCTGGGTAGTTAGGTTTTCTATCGCCTGATCATTCAGACAATTCAAGGTCACATTTATGGAAACGCTATTCGGACTTCAAATGCAGTACATCGCCGCTGGACTCACGGCGACGCTCTTAATACTGATACTGGCGATCGCGATCATCGCAATCCGCAACCGATTCCTCATCAAGCTTTCGTTGCGTAACATCCCGCGCCGCCGAACTCAGAGCATCCTAATCATTGTCGGTCTGATGCTCTCATCGACGATCGTTGCGGCATCTCTAGCGATTGGCGACACGATCACGGGGAGCATCCGAAACGCGGTCTTGGAAGGCATCGGCGACACAGATATCAGGATCAGCAAACCGGCTTTCGGGGTGTTGGACGATCCGAAGATCACGGCAGAAGAGATCGAAGAGATCGCGGTCAAGCTGTATTCCGATCCACGTGTTGACGGCATCATGCCGATCAGCACCGAAACCGCTCCGGTTCTCAATCAACGCACTCGCCTGACAGAGGCTCGCGCTGTCGTCCGTGGCTATAACGTAAACGGCGCATTAGGGAACTTCAAACCGCAAGCCCAAGGCGGACCGGGCGTCGACAGCAGGCTATCGCCGTTCGAACTCAAGCCTTCGGTCAATGGCGACGAGATTGATTTGGCGTCGCTGGCTGACGACGAAGTTCTGATTAACGAAAATTTGGGCAACAATCTGGAGGCGCAGCCCGGGGATGTTTTGACGATCGTCACTCCGTCAGGTCGACAAGACTTCCGTCTTCGAGCCGTGATGCAAAAGGGTGGTATGGCAGCCAATGACATGCGTGTCCTGTTGCCGCTGTCGTCGTTCGACCGGATCTACGAAAACGAGCCGGGTACCGCGGAGTTAGTTGAAATTTCGTTGGATCTCGACAACTATGACCTCGAAACCGCATCGGATGACATCGTTGATGATCTGTCGTTGGAATTCACCGACGCCGAATTGGCGGCTGAGCTTCATACCGGCATGAAGCCGTTCAGAGACACCATCGTCTCTGAGATCCGCAGTTACATCGACGACAAGAGCGGCACCAACGAACTCAGCTCTGGGCAAGAAGATGACCTCAACGAGTTCATTGCTGAACTTGAGCGCGACGAGCCTACTGAACGATTCCGTGTTCTACTCGCTAGGGATGCGTTCGTAGGTCTATTCTTCGGCATCCTTAGCGAAGCCGAACTAGGTGTAGTTGCCGAAGGATTGCCTCAACTGGCATTTGCCATCGGGCAACTTGAGAGGTTGTCTGTCTCGGATTTCAAGGTATTCCTGACAGGCATTGCAGAGCAGGTCGGAAACTTGTTCTTCACTTTCTTCACTTTCTTCGGGTCGTTCTCGGTGATCGTTGGACTGCTACTGATATTCCTGATATTCGTGCTTCTCGCGTCTGAGCGGCAACAGGAGATGGGGATCGCACGCGCCGTTGGTACCAAGCGTGGGCACCTCGTGCAGATGTTTACGTTTGAGGGTCTGGCATATGCGATTGGAGCGGCTGCCGTCGGAACCGCGATTGGTATAGCGGTCAGCCGCGTCTTGGTGGTGATTATGGCTAACGCGTTCGGAACAGCGGACGATGAGACCTTCTCGATCCAGTTCACGGTGACCGGTTACTCGGTGCTGACCGCATTCTCGATCGGCTTGATACTCACATTGGCAACTGTCATCTTTTCCGCGTATCGCGTCAGCAAGCTAAACATCGTCGTCGCGATCAGGAACTTGCCAGAGGAATTTGTTGCCTCTACCACTAAACCGATCCTGCGACGAATCTTGGAGTTCGTGTTCTGGATATTTGGTCCTGTATACGCTCTCGTTGGTTTGATTCAAGCGATGCGGCGTCACGAGGACGTTGGGGTAGCCATCCTCAAGCTGGTATCTACGCTGCTGGTGATCGGTTGGGCGATCGGCTTTATCGCGGCGTTCTTCCGTATATTTGCGCCGTACTTCAAGCAAGGCTGGCCGTACGCTTTGATCGGCGTGGCTTTGACTGCGCTTGGATTCCTGAACGAGAGCGCGTGGCAGGCGTACATCGGAGCAAGCGTCGCAGTGTATGGGTTCACCATGCTTGCGCTCGCGATTATGGCCAGGGTCGGAGTACGGGAAGCGATAGCTTCACGGATTTGTTACACGGTAGCAGGGGTGCTGATCTTGGTGATGTGGGCACTCCCACAGCGTTACACGGACTTCATAACTGAAAACTTGAATGCCAACGTGGAGATGTTCATCTTTGCCGGGTTCTTCATGGTCGCATCGTCCGTTTGGATCATCATGTACAACTCCGACGTAATCGTCCGCGGGTTGCAGGCGACGCTGGGACGGTTCACCGCGGTGCGTCCGATCATGAAGCCGGCGGTCGCGTATGCAGTGGCCAATCGATTCCGAACCGGGCTGACGGTTTCGATGTTCGCGCTCGTGATCTTCGTCTTGATGTCTTTCTCGATACTGAACCAGAGCTTCAGCGGGCTGTTGCAGACGCCTGAGAATGTCACCGGCGGTTTCGACGTGCGGGCAAACATCGACGACGATCTTCCGATTGAGGACATCAAAGCGGATATCGATGCATCGCCGGATCTGGAATTAGGCGATTTCGAACTAATCGTCGGACAGTCGGACATCGAGTTGGCGGGGCGGCAAGTGGACGGGGAAGAGGCTCGATTCTTAGAGTTGCGCGTGCGCGGGACGGAACCTGAGTATTTCCGTGCGACCAAGTTGAAGATAACGGCGGCCGATGCCGCTTACCTGCCAGACAACACGGACCTCTCAGATGAAGATGAGCGAGCACGAGCAGTTTGGGACGCGTTGGCTGAAGACCCCAACTTAGTCGCTATTTCTAGCGAACACGCCATCGATTTCGAAGTCATCGGCCCGGACCCCACCGAAGGGTTGATGAAGCTGGAAGATGTCGACTTCGGTGAGAGTGGATACGAGTTCCAAGCTAAGGAGATCGAAATAGTCAGCGGAGATGACGGGGATGGGTCGATGACTGTGAAGCGTACCGTGATTGCGGTAATTGACGATCTTGCCGAAAGCTTAGAAGGCGAATCGGATGGCGGCCCAGCGCCCGGTTTACAGGGCATCTACACGGATCATCAGATTTTCTCAGAACTTTCTGACGAACCAGTGCCATTCACCATTTATCGCATGAACGTCGCAGAGGGTATCGATCCTACGAAAGTGGCATCAACCCTTCAAACTGTGTTCTTGGACAACAGCATGCTGGCGGTTGATACGGAAGAGGAGCTTAGCACCGCGGTCGCGCAGAACGAGCAGTTCAGCTTATTGTTCCAAGGCTTCATGGGTCTCGGCCTCGTTGTCGGAGTGGCTGCACTCGGCGTGCTCTCGCTGCGAGCCGTCAATGAACGGCGGATGCAGATTGCAATCATGCGTTGCATCGGCTACCGCGCTCGAATGATCCGGATTCAGTTCATCATGGAATCGATCTTCATCACGGTGATTGGGACCGGCCTCGGAATGGGACTAGGTGCACTGATCTCGTGGTCGTTCCTAGATGACATTTCGGGTGCCAACCAAGGTCTGACGTTCGATATCCCTTGGGGCTCGATTCTCGTGGTCGTCGCGATAACCGTGATCGCCGCGCTCATCACTACTTACGTGCCGGCACGGCAGGCATCGCAGGTCTACCCGGCGGAAGCGCTGCGGTACGAATAGATCGCTTGGCGGTTAGGCGGATTCGATTAGGATTTCGCCGCCGTAAGGCGCGTTTGCCAGTTCCGTGGGGTCGCCGTCGATCATCCCGCATATGTTGACGGCACTAGCGGGGCGGATCTCCTCTCCACTGCTCGCGGGAGTAGGACCCCAGAACAGGCAGAGCGCATTTCCCGGCGGCCAGTAAGCGACGGCGCCCTTTTCCACCACCTCTGCGGCGGTTTCGTCGTTCGAGGCGGATACTGGTATCGGGAAGTAGATTTCGTCGCCCCAGGTTTGGACACGACCGGTTATCGGTAGCGCGTCGGCGATTAATCGCGCGGTTGGGGAGTCGTTAAGGGTTGCGGTTAGGGAGACGTCGCCAGCGGTGATGCGGATTTGCGTCATGACGATTGGCGAGCCTTCCACTCTTGGTAGATGCGTTCGGTTTCTTCGTTGAAGGGGTAGAAGTGTTTGGGGGATACTCGCTCGCGCTGTGTGTACTCGATCACTGCTTGCTCAACTTCGTCGTGGTGTTCGCACTCGTCGACGATTTCGGCGGCTAGATGGGATGGGAGTACGACTATGCCATCGTCGTCGCCAAGGATGATGTCTCCGGGCCAGACTAGAACGCCGCCGCATTGGATCGGTTCGTTGACTTGGTATGGCAGAATGTTCGGCTCGCCGACCGTCGGAGTGCTGCCTCCGGCGAAGACGGGGTAGCCGTAGCGGATGACTTTGTGACCGTCGCGGACTCCGCCGTCGGTCACGAGACCCTCAGCGTCTTGGGTCAAGATCCTCGAAAATACGACATCGCCGCCGGTTGAGGTCTTGCCGAGACCCATGGCATCTGCGACTAGGACATCGCCTTTGCGGAGCGTTTCGAGAGCTTGCCATCTTGGGGTTTCGTTGAAGCCTTCGCCGTGTTGGCCGGTAGCGATAATGGATGCGAGATCGGGACGCGAAGGGAGGTATTGGAGGGTGACGGCGCGGCCGCATAGGCGTCGGCCTTTAGCTAGGGATTCGACGCCGAGCATGTAGACCTTGTCGTAGCCGCGACGGAGGAGCTGTCCCAGAACGGTTGCGTTGGAAATCGATCGAAATCGTTCCAACAGTTCGTCAGAGACTTTCGCCATGGGTTCTGCCATTTGTTCGGGTTCTCGCTTGTAGGATGCCTAAAATCGGTTTCAAAGTATAAACCGAGGAGTGCGGGTCGAAACCAACGCTGGAGCGATCGGGGTCAGTGGAACAACTAGAATCAAGTTAGTCCCGGCTAATTGAAATCCCCTGCTGATATGTCTGCCGTCTTCAACCCGCTGAAGCAAATCATCGATTGGTTCAATCTGCGACTCGTCAGGTTGGAGCCGCGGGTTCGCGCGGCGGTTATTTTCCTAGGGGTGATGATCGTTCTGTACCCGTTAGTTGTCCAGATCTACGGTCCGTTGTGGGGGATCTTGTGGTCGGCGTGGCTGGGGGCGTTCGCGATGTATTTCCTGTTCCGGTCGGGATATTTCTCGAATCGGGTGTCGCTGATGTTGCCGGGACAGCGCAAACCGTATCCGGAGAAGATTCGCAAGATACAAGGCGGTGTGCGGTTCAAGAATTGGGATGAGGTTTCTTATCTGGCTGGGGGCGAGACCGATGGGATTCTCGCGCGTGACGACCGCGTGATCGGTTTGGAGATCGATGGTGACGCGATCGCGTATCCGCTGTCAGCGATGGCGTTGCGGGAGGTCGCGAACGAAGAGTTTGGAGAGTTGCCGATCTCGGTTACTTGGTCGCCGATTACCTATGCAGCTCGCGTGTTTGTGAGTCGAGGTCCAGACGGTGAAACGTTCACTCTAGCACCGACCGAGCAGATGGTTTTGAATAGTCCGTTGTTGGAGGCTGAGAACGGGAGTTTGTATTTGCAGTTCACGGGCGAGGCGATCATGGGGGCGGGCGCGGGTCATCAGTTGCAGCGGTTGCCTTGTCTGAACACGACTTGGGGTGCTTGGCGTCATGCGTGGCCGGATACGGAGATGTTGTCCCCGGAGGAGACACCGGATTCGGATGTTTTCGAGAGCTACTACGCATCGACACGGGCGGGTCTTTTCCCGCAAGGGTCTCGGGACAAGCGCTTGCCGGATAAGGATGTGATTTTGGCGGTGTCGGATCCTGACTCGGATATGCCGATGGCTGCACCGGTGAAGGCGTACTCGGCTCACATGTTGCAGCAGGAACCGTTGCTGAATACGGAACTGGCTGGGATGCCGGTGTTGGTTTTGAGCGAACGATCGTCGGCGTCGTATGTTGCATTCGAGCGGCTTGTGGATGGTCGGGAGTTGACGTTTGCGGGCGAGACGAAGAATTCGTTTAGGCCCAACCGTGTGGTGGAGCGAGGCCAGCGCGAGGAGCTGGATGATGAGGCTATGCCGCACTCGGAGTATGATCCGTGGATTTTGCGGGATGAGCAGACGGGCAGTCTGTGGCATGCGGTTAGCGGTGTGTGCGTAGAGGGCGAGATGGAAGGTGCTAGGTTACGGGTGTTGGATGGTCGGTTGTCGTTCTGGTTTGCATGGTCGAAGTTCCACGGGGATGTTGAACTGGTGCATTGAGGGCACTTTCGTGCCGATAACTTCTGAGACCTTCGGATGCTTGGGCGTTTACATGGATGGTTACTTGGGTAGTTGAAAAATGTTCAATCCGGGATCTCTGACGGGCATCGTGCTTGCTGGCGGGCATTCGCAGCGGTTGGGGATGGCTTTGTCGAAGCCGCTGATCGGACTTGGCGGCAAGCTGCTTCTGGCAC
This sequence comes from Dehalococcoidia bacterium, assembly GCA_965220515.1. Taxonomy (GTDB): domain Bacteria; phylum Chloroflexota; class Dehalococcoidia; order Lucifugimonadales; family Lucifugimonadaceae; genus Bin127. The sequence goes on along the minus strand of OZ244831.1, from coordinate 2,279,377 downwards.
GGGTTGCGGACACGTTGAAGTCGTTGTGTGCGGAGCAGATTCTGGTGGTGCGTCGGGGTCAGGGGGATGATGTTCCGGATTTGGGGATTGCGCTGGGGATGCACGTGGTGACGGATGTTGAGGGTTCCGAGGGACCGCTGTCGGCGATATCGGCGGGGTTGGCAGCTGCGACCACTCCGTTGGCGTTTGTAGTGGGGGCGGACTATCCGTTTCTATCGCGGGCATTGATCATCGAGATGACTCGGCTGGCTGGTTTTGGGGGTTCGGGAAGCGGAGGTCGGAGTTCGGCGGTGTTTGTGCGGTATGCGAATCGATTGAATCCGCTTCATGCGGTGTACCCGGTGGATAGTTGGCGGGAGTTGACGGCGGTTGCGCTGAGCGAGGGGCTGCGGTCCCCTACTGCCCTGTTGCACCGGGTGATGGATGAGGGGATTCATCCGCTTCAGATCATGACTGAGGATGAGGCGGAGCGGATCGATCCGCGGTTGTTGAGCTTGTTCGATGTTGATACTTTGGATGATCTTGGAGTGGCGAAGCGGATCATAGATACGCGGAATTATCATCGAGTGCGTCCTGATTTGAAACGAGGGGGGATTTAATTTTGCGACAGGGGCATCCCCTGCGGGTCGCTTCGCTTCCCGCGTCCCCTTCGCTGCGCGAAAGGGACAGGTAACCACATGAGCAGAATTGTGATGATCCGTCATGGTGAGACGGCTTGGAATGCGGAGCGGAGGTCGCAGGGTTGGATGGATCCGCCGTTGAATGAAAAGGGAATACGACAGGCGGAGCTGGTGGGTGAGCATGTTCGGGCGCATTACGAGTTCGAGCGGGTGATTTCGAGCGATTCGTCGAGGTGCACGATGACGGCGGACCGTTTGGGTTTGGAGTATTCGACGGATCCGATGTTGCGGGAGATCAATACGGGTGCGTTCGCGGGTCTGTTGATTGATGACATTCAGGAGCGTTTTCCGGATGTTGTGGACCATTGGGAGCGCGATATTGGAAGGGCGCCGGATGGTGAGTCGTGGCTGGATTTGGCGGCGCGGGCAGGGAATTTCGTTGCGGTGTCGGGGATTTTGGAGGTTGAGGGAGACGTTTGTCTGGTTTCGCATGGAGGCACGATTCGGGCGTTGCTTTCGGTGTTTTTGAAGCTGCACATCAATGCGGTGCGGAATTTCGCGCAGAGCAATACGGGGATCACGGTTGTTTCGCACGAGACGGTCGGTGGGGAGCCGAGTTTCGGGTTGGATTTGTTGAATGATGTTGGGCATTTGAGGGGTTAGTAGGTGGAGTCTGAACCGCTGATTACGCTGATTGTGGGGATGGGCTGTGATGCCCCTCCCTTTAGTCCCCATTCACCCTCACCCTAGCCCTCTCCCATCGAGGGAGAGGGGATGGATGTCGGAAGTCCCGCAGTGCGCCTCGAGCATACCCCGCTAGCGTCGTTTCACTTGCTCGCGCCCCTTTCGCGGTGCGAAAGGGGCATTGTGGGTTTTAAGATTGTTGCTGTTTCGTAGTTGGAAAGGAAGGTTGGAAATGGGTATCAATAGGCGGGATGCGCAGGTTGTTGAATCGCCTTGTGCGGATGTTGAGATTCGGGTGATGTCGGATAGTTCGACGGGGTCGGAGATGATGACGGTGTTGGAGGTGAGGTTGGAGCCGGGTGGGTCGACGCCGTATCAGGCGAATGTTTCGCATGAGGAGTCTTGGTTCATCTATTCGGGGGATGTGAGTTTCGTCGAGGGTTCGAGGCGGTATTCGTTGACTTCGGGGGACTGTGTATTGGTGGCGAAGGGGGTTGGGATGTCGGTGGAGAATGTGGGTTCCGAGGCGGCGCGGATCGTGACGATGAGTCCGGATCCGTCGGTGGTTCGAGAGGAGATGGCGGTGCCGGAGGTGGTTGATGGTTCGCCGGGTGGGAATGTGTTGATTCGGGCGGAGTATGAGGCGTTCGAGTTTGCGCCAGGGGTGATGCGGGTGGATATGGTTGACGATGCGCGGGGAGCGACGAGTTCGTATTTTTCGGAGTTGAGTTTTTCGCCGGGGGCGCACACGCCGAACCATTACCATCCGGCGCATGAGGAGACGATGTTTTGCATCGAGGGTGAGATGACGGCGGTGTATGGGGCTGATGAGGGTTTGCCTTTGCCGGCGGGGGATGTGTTTCTGTGTGAGCCGACGATTCGTCATGCGACGAATAATCCGTCGAGCCGTCCGAGCAAGTTGCTGGCGATTCATCCGGTGTTGAATCCGCCGCCTCGGGTGATGGTGGATTAAAGGGGCTGTGCCGGTTGTGGAGGTGACTGACGCAACACTTTTATTCCCCCGAGTATTAAAGTCGGCCCTACTATGAACAACACAAGGGCAATGGCCACATTGCCAGTCGCGCCTCCTTCGTGCCGTGTTGGATCTGCATTAGTTTGCAGAGCGAGTTGATTTAATGTGATGGCGAACGCTACGTTCCTGTTCACATCGATTTCGCGGATCTGAGCGCAGATCTTGATTTCGTCGTCGTCTTGGACCGGTGCGCTATCGAACACTCGGATATTTGCCGGTGAGAAGATTTGGACGATTGAGTAGCTGTGGATTGGAATTGAATCGAAAGGATCTGGCGTGATGCAGATTACTACTGGCGTTACGAATTGGTAGGAAGTCGCATCATTGTCGAAGCGCGATCTGCGTGAATGTGGCGAAGCGACGACGGTGAAGATGTCAGAGACGGTGGCAAATTGCCGGGACGTCATTTCGGTGATCAACTCCGCTTCTGGCGGATATCTTTGTATTGAGAACGCCATCTGGTCACCCCAGAAGAGCGTTTTTGAGTCGGCTTGGATTTCAAAGCCCGGCAGTTCTGAATTGTTTTTCAGGACTGTTGAACGGCCATTTGATACTGAACCGGTGAATGGGGCAAAACTCCGGTATCTGACTAAAGTATCTGTCAGTTTTACCCTCAGAGTAGCTGGCAAGCTGTCTTCTTTGTGGTTGAAAGCTCTTACGCGCATACGATAATTGATATCTGGTTTCAGGCCGTAGATCCATGTGGATCGTTCGGTTGGGGAAAGAAACAGTGGGAAAGGGGGCGATTCTGGGTGCCAATCGACAGCGTAGGCAAGAATCTCGGAACCGCCATCCCATCGAGGATCATCCCAGTAGACCACTACGCCATTTTTGCCCTGTTCAGCATCAAGTTCTTCCGGCGGATCGGGATCGTAGTCGCGATTGTTCCGTGGTTCTCTAGACGACGAATCTGGGTAGATGACCGGGACTGTTGGTGTCGGTGTACTTGTCGAAGTCAGCGGATCCGGGGCGGTTTCCACTGTATCGCTCCAAGTGACGCCATTGCCAATAGAGTTCTTTGGTTGAAGTGAGATTGTGTATTGAGTCGATCCTAAAAGATCCTTGATCGTATGCGACGTGACAGTTCCACTCAATTTTTCGACCATATCCTGTTTCGAACCCTCTGAGGTGCGACGCCATGTGAGTTCATACGAATCGACGGGGGCTTTAACCACGGAGTCATCATCTAGAGCATCCCACGTTAGCCTGATGCTGTTGTGCGTCACATCGACTTTAGTCTTTGGTTTCTTAGGGGCTTGAAAGACGAAAATGTCAGATTCAGTCACTGTTTGCCCGTTGTCGTATTCTGTCGATATTTCGAATCTATATGAGGTCGCTTCGATGTCTGGTATCACGTAAGAGGATGTAGAAGCCGGTAGGGAGACCGACTTCTCTTGAGGTCCATTGGGCTCTGTAGACCAATACCAAGACAGATGGAAACGAATCGGTTGAGCCCCGTCAATTATTCGAGCTTTCAATGCAATAACGACGCCCTCCGATGTCAGTCCTGAGTAGCGCAAGGTTGGAGGAGGGGTCGGTGTGGCTGTGGGCGTTGCTGTTGGCGTGGACGTAGGTGTCGGAGTTGGGGCGACACCATCGGTCTCTACCGTGGTGCTGAATGCTTCACCGTTGCCCAGTCCGTTTTTCGCGAACAGCGACACATCGTAGCTAGTTCCCGACAACAACCCATCAATGCGATACTCACGGACATCTCCACCCAAGGCAACTGTTGTCCGGGTAGCTCCGACTTCACTCTTGCCCCACGACAGCTCGTATCCGTCAACCGACCAATGTCTAAATCCGGTATTTAGGATCGGATCTTTCCAACGCAACCTGATACTAGTTTCTGCTGTCTCGATCGATTCGTCCTTTGGCTTTCTGGGGACGTTCAATTGCAACGCGATCTTTCCAACGTATCGTTCCTCGCTGCCGTAGATCGCGACCACGCGAATCTCATACCTCACATCTGCCGAGATGTCAGCGATCGTGTACTTATTGGCTGTCCCTAGTAACGTCACTATTGTCTCTTCGGTCGCGAGGCTCGTGTCTTTCCAACCGACTTTGTAGCTGGTTGGTTCAGGAACGCCTGTTTGATCAAACATCCAACTCACTGTCAGATCATCCTCAACCAACTTTTCAAACATGACCGTCAGTGTCGCGGGGATTTGTGTTGGAGTTGGACTTGGCGTTAGTGTGTGAGTCGGTGTGGACGTTGGTGTAGGTGAAGGAGTGGGTGTGAACGTCGGCGTGGAAGTTGGAGTGAGTGTAGGCGTGTTAGTGGACGTGGCTGTAGGAGTCGGTGTATGCGTAGGTGTGTGAGTCGGGGTGGCTGTAGGTGTGTCAGTGGCTGTAGGCGTAAGGGTCGGCGTATCAGTTGGTGTCGGGGTGTTGGTGGACGTGGGTGTCGGTGACGGCGTGGATGTCGAGGTCGGCGTAGGTAGGGGAGTCGGTGTGTAGGTAGGAGTAGGGGTGGGTGTAACACAAGGGTTGAGTGCAGGTATATCGATGTTGAGACCCGCGGATGGGGATACTGGCACAATGGCGTTGTCGTCTGCGAATCGTGCATCAGCGGTAATGGTGTGCTGCATCGAGTTGCATGTCTGGCCTATGGTTTGAGTCGCTTTGAAGGTCTCGTTGGAATTATCGAACGATGCCACGTGACAAGTGACAACGCTTTGGGTAGCAGCACAATCGTTGGGCAGTTCGCTGAAAGATACGCCGTCGTCGAAGGTGATTGCGATGCCGGGGTCCGTTTCAAGGAGTCGTCGTTCAACCTCAACCGACCATGACGCGGACGAACTTGCCGTGTTATACGACGGGTCCTTGAGAGCGACGCTGGGGCATCCGAGTTCTCGATGTCTAATGAGGCGACGGCGATTAGATACCGTGATGTCTTGGCCGTCAACAGATGCGCCTACAGTGACTCGCACTCGATTGCCCTCACAGATGTGTTCGAGGGATGTCGAAAGAGTTATTTCTAGGTCGTCGTTTGCGAGAATGTCACATTCCCATCCGGAGGCAACAGCGGAGCAGGTGTCCGTTGTTTCGGTGATCGTTGTGCCGATGCTGGAGACGGCGGTGATCAAGAGGGTTGCATCTAAACTGCTCTTGTTGGACAGCTTGACATCCCAATTGCCGATATGAGTGTCTAGGACTCTCATAGCTCTGACAACGTCGACTTCGAAATTCGATGTATCAACTGAGGCGACCATTTCGTCAGGGTTAGTTGAACTCTCAAATTCGGACACCGTTGCTACTGGTAAGTCATGGGGGATGACAACGAAATAGGCCGCGGCGACAGAGAAGGAGTCTTGGGACTCTTGAGCCCAGTGATAAACGGAGGCTGTTAACGCAACGAGAATAGACCCAACAAACAGGAGGATGGAGAAGCGACTAAACCCTTGCCAAAGCTGCGAATTCAACTATTGCTTTTGATAATGATTGTCCAGACTCGACTAAGCGCGAGTGACAGGACAATCGATCTGAAAACCCGATTTTTCGGGAATTATAAATCGGTCTTCGGATTAGAGGCGATCTTGAACAGTTGTTATCGCGCTACTAAAGCGGTCTAGATGTTCGGATTGATGCCGATGACTAGGACACGCGAGTTCTTGTCTTGTCGCTTGTTGCGTTAAGACGTTTTGCGGGGGCGTCCTCGGCCGCGGCCGCCGGCGGCTTTAGCGCCGTACCAAGAGGAGTATTCGAAGGAGTTTCGGAACTGTCGCTGGGTCCCGCATTTTCGGCAGATGCCGGTGGATTCGGGTCCGTTGGGGGATTCGATACGCCAGTGGCAGTTAGAGCCTTCGAGCTGGCAGGGGGTGAGTTCCTCTTCTTCAGTTTCTTCTTCTTCAACCTTCGCGTTGGCGTTTTTATTGCGAGGGCTGGCTTTCTTGGTGGTCATCTTGCGGGTGCCTAGTTTTGTGGCTGACTGAAGTTATGGATGGGTTTGGCGGCGTGCTTGGGGCGCGGCTCGTCGGATGAGTCGGATTGGCGACGATCCGAAGGGTGGGGGTAGGTTTGATTCTATCGCACGTCTAGGGAGTCCGTTCACCCTCACCCTGACCCTCTCCCATCAAGGGAGAGGGGATGCGCGTTGTTCATCCTTAGTCTGGCCCTCTCCTATCGAGGGAGGGGGATGTTTGGTAGCGGGTTTGGATCAGGCGAGTTCGACGGAGGCGCCGGCGGCTTCGAGTTTTTCTTTTGCTTCGTCGGCGGCTTCTTTGCCGATCTGCTCGAGGACGAGGACGGGAGCGGACTCGACGAGGTCTTTGGCTTCTTTAAGTCCGAGGGGTGTGACCTCTCGTACGGCCTTGATGACGTTGATCTTCTTGGCGCCGATGTCGGTGATTTTGACGTCGAATTCGGTCTGCTCTTCTTCGACGGCAGCTTCGGCAACTGCGACAGCGCCGGGAGCCATGGCGACGGGCATGGGAGCGGCTGATACGCCGAACTCTTCCTCGATCGCCTTAACGATGTCGGCGAGGTCGAGAACGGACATCGACTTGATTTCGTCGATGAATTGTTCTTTTGTCAGGGTCATTTATCTCCTCCTCTGGAGTTTTATTGGCTGTTGTTTTTGGTTGAGCCCCCTTTGTCCTTCGGACATTTCCCCCGTTAACGGGGGAAACTGAGGGGACGGGATTTGGTTATGCTTCTTCGGCTGTGCGGCGTTGTTCGGCGATTTGTTCTAGGGTGCTGGCGAGGTTCTGGACGGGTGCGTTTAGGACTCGGGCGAAGGATGTTAGCGGGCTGCTGAGGGCGGATGCGAGCATTCCGATGAGCTGGTCGCGTGAGGGGAGGTCGGCGATCTGCTCGACGCGGTTGGCGTCGATCATTTCGCTCTCCATGATTCCGCCGAGGATCTGGACTTCGAGGCTCTGGTCTTTGATGGATGTGGTCAATGCTTTGACCATGCCGGCGATGTCGTCATCGGCGACGATGTATGCGGTTGGGCCGTCGATGATCTTGTCGATGTCTTGGATTCCGATCTGGTCGGCGGCGATCTTGACGAGGTTGTTTTTGGCGATGAAGATTCTGCCGCCGCCGTTGGTGATGTCGCGGCGGAGGTCGTTCATCTGAGCGGCGTTGACGTTGGAGTATCGTGCGGTGACGATGAGGGGTTTGTCCTGAATCCGGTCGAGGATGCTGGCGAGGATTTCTTCGTTGCGTTTTGATGGCATGTTGGTGGTCTCTTAAGTTTGTGTTTCTGGGACATCCCCGCGTCCCCCTCTGAATCTCCCCCTATAAGGGGGAGGGAGAGAAAGTCGCGCTCTGTTTTCGGACTTTTTTGGGCTTCTCGAAAGGGGCTGAGGCATGAAAAAAGCCTCGGGCTGACTGCTTAGGTAACGGTGGGATGCAGTTCGCCACGAGGCGGTTTGGGGATTTCGACTACGGCGGTACGGTGTTTCTGCTGTAGTTGGTATCAGCCTCGGCGGGCGACGTTTAGTGTCATTGGTCCTCGAGCGTTTAGCTATTGAGGAGCACCCGCTGTCTGCAGCCAGCGATCGGTTGTTTCAGGGGTAGTTCTAGTTGTCGATGTCCTTCGTTTGTGATTTTCGGCTTTCGCCAGATTCGATTCTAATTTAGTTTAATCGGAGACGGTGAGGCTTTCCAAACTGGGCAGGTTTACTTTGAAGCTTGGGCCCATGGCGGAGCAGAGGGATGCGGTCTTGACGAATTGCCCTTTGACGCCTTCGGGTTTGGCGCGGGTGATGGTCTCGTAGACGGCGGCGAGGTTGTTGAGCAGTTGTTCTTCGGTGAATGATCGCTTGCCGATTCGGGCGTGAAGGTTTGCGTGTCGATCCATGCGGATCTCGAGGCGGCCTTGGCGGGCGCTGTTGATTGCGGACTCGAGGTTGTTGGGCAGTACCACGGTGTTGTTGCGCGGGTTGGGCATCAATCCACGGGGCCCGAGCACACGTCCCAAACGTCCAACTTTTGGCATCTGGTCGGGTGTGGCGAGAGAGACTTCCCAATCGGTCCATCCGCCTTGTATGCGGTCGAGCATCTCGTCGTCGACGACGTAGTCGGCACCGGCTTCGGTGGCGATGCGTGCAGCATCACCTTCGGCGAACACGAGGATTCGGACGACGTCGCCCAAGGAGTGAGGAAGCGATACGACTTCGCGCAGCTGCTGGTCGGCGTGGCGAGGGTCAGCGTGAGTGGCGAGGTGGATCTCGATACTCTCGTCGAACTTTGCGGTTGCGGACTCGCGGGTGAGCTTTACAGCTTCGTTGGCGTCGAGGAGGTCCGCTGGTAGGTTTGCAACGGCTTGTCGGTATCGTTTGCTGTGTTTCTGCTTTGGCATATCGTGTGAATCTCAGAGTTACGTTTAATCGGCGACCATGATGCCCATGCTTCGGGCGGTGCCTTCGATGACCTTCATTGCGGCTTCGATGTCGTTGGCGTTCAACTCTTCGATCTTGGTTTCGGCGATCTGCTTGAGCTGGTCACGTGAGACCTGGCCGGCGACGACGGTGCCGGGAGTTTGGGAGCCGGCTTCGACGGCTGCGGCTTGCTTCAAAAGCGCTGACGCGGGTGGCGATTTTACGACGAAGGTGAATGAACGGTCGGCGTAGACGTCGATGGCGGCACGGACGATCATGCCCCGTTGCGACGATGAACGCTCGTTGAACTCTTTGATGAAGAGCGGGATGTTGATGCCGTGCTGTCCAAGCGCGGGGCCGACCGGCGGTGCCGGAGTGGCTTCGCCAGCGGCGAGTTGGAGATTTATCTTTGCGACTACTTTCCTTGCCACTTCGATCTACTTCCGGGGTTTTCGTGGTGATTCGTCAGACGGTATTGTCTAACGGAGTGATTATGCCTTCTCGACGGACAGGAACGGTAGTTCGACCGGGGTGTCTTGTCCGAAGAAGGAGACGGTGACGCGGAGAGTACCGCGCTGTCCCATAACTTCGTCGACGGTTCCGCTGAACTCTGAGAACGGGCCGTCTTTGATGACGACGACGTCGCCGCGTTCGAATCCGAAGTTGACCTGTGGGCTGTCGCCAGAAGGGCCTTGGATCATGTGTTGCGCTTCTTCGTCTGTCAACGGAGTCGGCTTGGCTCTGCCCTCTACGCCTTCTTCGACGGAGATGAAGTTGGTGACGCCGGGGGTGTTTCGGACCACGTACCAGCTGTCGTCGTTCATGACCATCTGGACGAGGAGATATCCGGGGTACATCGTCTTCTCGACGTTCTTGGTTTCGCCGTCGGTCATCTGGACGACGGTCTGCTTGGGTACCACGGCATCGAAGATCTGGTCTTCGAAGTCCATCGAAACGATGCGCTGCTTTAGGTTTTCGCAGGTGCGGTCCTCACGTCCGGAGTAGGTGTGAACCACGTACCACCGGGCGGTGTTGGGTATCGAACGAGTTGGTGAAGATGCGGTAGTCACGATTTAAGTTCCTGCCAGCAATGAGAAGATTCGTGCGAACAGCCAATCGAAAGCACCGAGGAACACACCCATCACTGCGGCGAGAGCGATGACGAGCATTGTCAATCGAGTGGCTTCTTGGCGTGTAGGCCAAGTAACTTTCCGCAGTTCTCCGAAGACGTCTCCGAAGAAGCCGAAGACCGAAAAACGCCGTGAAGGCGTTAATCGAACATCAGGTCTGACTCGGTTCTGTGCCATTTTGGATCGTTTTCCAACTCAGTGTTTAGCGGCGACGTTCTCGAAATTCGTTGTGAGAGCGGCACGCCGGGCAGTATTTCTTGAGAGTGATTCGGTCAGGCGTGTTACGTCTGTTTTTCTCTGTATGATACGTGTGCGATCCGCACTCGCAGGTGAGTTCGACAAGCGTTCTGACTGCGTTTTTCCTTGCCATATCAACTCCTCCTTGGCGGATGTTGGTATCCAGATGAATCAGAGATTCGATTTAATGGGCAGATCGCCTGCGGTCTACGCGGATTTTGCCGCGGACGCCGCAGGCGATCACCGTTGGTCGTGTTTACGAGGTTACTTCGGTGAAGACGCCGGAGCCAACGGTTCGGCCGCCCTCTCGGATGGCGAAGCGGAGGTTCTCTTCGAGGGCGACCGGGTAGATCAGCTCGATCTCCATCTCGGTGTTGTCGCCAGGCATGACCATCTCGATGCCGTCCGGCAATTTGATCTCGCCAGTGACGTCAGTGGTCCGGATGTAGAACTGCGGCTTGTATCCGGAGAAGAACGGAGTTCGACGTCCGCCCTCTTCGGCGGTCAAGACGTAGACCTGTGCCTTGCCCTTGGTGTACGGCGTGATGGTGCCAGGCTTGGCGAGGACAGCACCGCGCGACACTTCCTCGCGGTCGATACCTCGGAGAAGGCACCCCACGGCATCGCCGGTGATGCCCTCGTTGAGAGTCTTTTGGAACATCTCGACGCCAGTAACGACGGTGGACTGGGTCTTTCCGAATCCGACGATCTCTACTTGTTCGCCAGTCTCTACCTTGCCGCGTTCGATTCGTCCGGTGACTACGGTGCCACGGCCCTTGATGCCAAAGACATCTTCGATCGGCATGATGAAGGGCAGGTCGACGGGCCGATCCGGGATCGGGATGTAATCGTCAACGGCTTCCATGAGTTCGTAGATCTGCTGGACCCATTTGTTGCCGGAGTCGTCGGCGTTCTCAAGCGCCTCAAGAGCGCTGACCTGCACAACGGGTAGGTCGTCACCGGGGAAGTCGTAAGACGAAAGCAGTTCACGGACTTCGAGCTCTACGAGTTCGAGCAGTTCCTCGTCGTCCATCATGTCGCATTTGTTGAGGGCGACGACGAGTGCCGGGACGTTCACCTGGCGAGCGAGCAGGATGTGCTCGCGCGTCTGAGGCATGGGGCCGTCGGCGGCGGACACGACCAAAATAGCGCCATCCATCTGGGCGGCACCAGTGATCATGTTCTTGATGTAGTCCGCGTGGCCGGGGCAGTCAACGTGAGCGTAGTGCCGGTTAGCGGTCTCGTATTCGGTATGGGTGGTAGCGATCGTGACACCTCGCTCGCGCTCTTCGGGAGCGTTGTCGATGTCATCGAAGTTTTTGGCCGTAACGTCCAAATCGGGGTTGTTAGCCAAAACCTGGGTGATCGCCGCTGTGAGGGTCGTCTTCCCGTGGTCGACGTGCCCGATCGTGCCGACGTTAACGTGCGGCTTGGTCCTGTCAAAGACTTGCTTCGCCATTTTCCTCTTTGCCTGCCCTTTCTTAAAGGGTCCTAACCTATGACAATTTTTGCCGTTTTACCGGCTCTGCAGGGAGGTCTCGACCGTGGTTCCAGCGTTTGTGGAGCCCACACCGAGACTTGAACTCGGGACCTCATTCTTACCAAGAATGTGCTCTACCACTGAGCTATGTGGGCTCGGCACTCCTTGGTTCGAATTGTTCCTTTGCTCCCTGTTTGGTGCAGGGAGTAGGATTCGAACCTACGAAGCACAAGGCGGCAGATTTACAGTCTGCTGGGTTTGACCGCTCCCCAATCCCTGCACAAACTTTCATATTAACACAGTTGGGAATTCCGCCTTGTCAAGTTACGAGATTCGTAACCGTTGCGAACGCCAAAACATGGCTTCTGTCGGCCCGCATATTTTTGGAGCCCCAGGGGGGATTCGAACCCACCAACCTGCCAATTACAAATCGGCTGCGCTGCCATTGCGCCACTGGGGCTGAATAGAGAAAGTAGCCGAAAGGCCACGTATTTGATTCTAATCGGGGCGGTTGTGCGATCGGTGCTGTCAAGGCGACTAACAGGAATGGCGATCCTTCACGTCAAATAGTGATGCGGTTCAAGGCCTAGTGATCGGTAAAAGGCGCGGAGCTGCCGGTAGGAACGGATTTCGTAGATGGTTGCATGGTTTTGGGAACCTGCCAAATCAACAGCGATTCCTTGTTGAGATTTTTGTCCGTGGATCGCTCTGTACCAGATGATCGAGTCTGGCGAAAACGCGGTTTTGAGTGTCTCGTAGTTGTCGCCGCAGATTCGGGTTCTGTTGATGGCGTTCAAGAGAGTCCGTTTTGCAACGCGCAGGGTCGTTGGTATTCGCGGCAGGTTCAACCAAATGACAGTATCGGCCAAAGGCAGCACGTGAGATCGGATCTTGCTGTAGTTTCCGTCGACGATCCAACCGTCGGTGGCTTGTGCGACTCGGTCATTGACGATCTCTAACATTTCTTCGGGGTCTCGTTCGATCCAGTTTGGCAGCCAGAATATGGCATCGAGCTCTATGACCGGGAGCCCTGTGAGGGTACCGAGGGCGCGACTAAGTGAGGTCTTGCCGCCCTGGCCGTATATACAGATGCGAGAGCCTATTTCGGGCTTGTCGGGCTTGTTGGGGGACACGTCAAAAATTCGGTGTCTCGGTGAAACGTCTTTTTTGCTTGGGATCACAGCCGAAACGCAATTATTCGAGATATTTCAATGCAGCTGATTTGGCGGATTGCATGACTTGGCTGAGCGGCACACCGAGTTCTGTTGCGATCTTGGCGCAGTCGTCGTACTCGGGTGCGATCTGTGTGACCTGGTTGCCGATTTTGCGTAGTTTGACTCTTACGGGACCATATTCGGTTTCAACTTGTACGCTTTGTCTGTCCGCAACCAATCGTTCGAGTTGCCTGATTCGGACGCCTAGAGTGGATGTGTGGGTGAATAACACTGCGGCGATGGGGCCTAAATTGTTTTGGGCTGCGATGACTGAGAGAGTCGTACCGGGGCGAGATTTCTTCATCTGGATGGGTGTCGCCCAAACATCTAAGGCACCAGTGTCGAATAGGGCTTGCATGGCATAACCGATTTCCTCGCCAGTCATGTCGTCAATGTTGGTTTCAATCAGAAAAACGTCGGACTGCACGCTCACGCCGATATATTCTGCGGTTTCGTCGAGCGATGATTCGCCAGTCGACTGACCTAGCCACAGACCGAGTACGTTGGGCGGAGTGTCGGTATTTCGGGTGCCGGCACCGTATCCGATTGTTTCGATCGACATGTTGGAGGGACTGAATTTTGCCAATGTCGCGATGATTGCAGCGCCTGTCGGCGTGATCGCCTCACCCACGGGTTGGATGTGTCCGGAGATGCGTAACGGAATGCTTGCGTTCTGGATGATGGCCATCGTCGCTGGTGCTATCGATGCGTTCTTGCCGTGGCTGCTGGATGACATTCCAGTGGAAGCTGGGAGTGACGATGCGTGAAGCGTATCTATGCCAAGGATTCTCATGCCGATTACTGCCCCAGCGATGTCGATCAATGTGTCGAGTGTGCCGAGTTCGTGGAGGTGCGATTTTCCTTCCGGGGTCCCGTGAGCTTGGGCTTCGGCAGCGCGCAGACATGCGAACACTGAGCGGATTTTAGCGCGATCGGTATCGGGTAAGTTGCTCGCTTCGATACAATCCTCGAATTCTTGCCAGCCCATACGTTGGTCCGCACCATCTCCGAAAACTACGTCTACGTGCGTGGCGGAGATGGAGCCGCGAGTCGTGTTCGTTGCATCGAGGTGAAATCGGCCGGGAACGATTTTGGCGAGTTCGCGTTCAAGTTCAGACTTGTCGAGCCCGGCGTCGAGCATGGCAGATATCAGCATGTCGCCGCTGACACCGCCGATGATGTCTAGATATGCGATGTCGGGCATGACAGGTTCGATGTTCCGACGAAGACCGGCAGACAGGTTTTCGCGACTGTGAAGGGGTTACCTACTGGATTTTAGTGCTTCGTTGAGATTGCCCGATCTCAGTCCTTTGGGGTCAATCTCGACTCGGCGGTATCCGGCGGCAATGATCCCCGCATCAGCCTGAGACCGCATCGAAGATTCGTTGTATATGGGCAACATATCTAACGGCAACTCAACGCGCGCGGTCTCGCCGTAATGACGAACTCTGCATTCGGAGAAGCCAAGGTTGCGGAGGTGTTTTTCGGCGTTTGAAATCATCTTCAGAGCGTCGATCGTGACATGCGTTCCGTACGGGATGCGCGAAGACAAACATGGTTGCGCAGGCTTATTCCAGTTCGGTAATCCCACTTGATGTGCAAGGGCGCGGACTTCCTGTTTGTCCATGCCGACCTCCAAGAGTGGGGAGCGCACGGAGAAATTATTGGCCGCTTTCATTCCGGGTCGATAATCGCCGAGGTCGTCGCGGTTTGCGCCGTTGGCAATGACGTTGTATCCTGCCGATTTCGCCAATTGTTCGAGGCGATCGTACAACTCGGATTTGCAGAAAAAACAACGGGCTCCGTCGTTGCGCAAGTAGCGTTCATCTTCCATCTCGGAGGTTGCGATAGGTTGGAAGTTCCAACCTCGATCCTCAGCCAGACGGCGTGCATCCTGCAGTTCGTACTCCGCCAAGCTGTCCGAAACTGCAGTAACGATTAGCGCGTTGTCAGGGCCGAGGGTGTCGTGTGTCAGGTGACTGACGAGTGCGGAGTCTACGCCACCGGAGTATGCGACGATGGCCGAACCGAACGAAGCGATCGTTTCGCGTAGCAACTGAGTCTTTTCTGCCAGCGTCTTTTCGGTCATAGATCGGTCGGTTCGCAACTACGCAAAAGGGGGATTCGCGGACCGCGAATCCCCCTTTTGTCGGCGATTAGCCTTTGATTCACCCGGTCGATACAGGGAGGGGCGCATCGTCGGCTGTTGCGACGGAAGCGGTCTCTTCCAGTATTGTTCGGCGTTCGTCATCGCGTTTGATCACGATCGACTGCGCATCGCGGTCTTCGCCTTCAGTGGCGTCGATGAGGACGATGTCGCCTTCGGAGATCTCTTTGGTGAGGAACATCTCGGAGATCACGTCTTCAACCTCGTCTTGGATCGTGCGGCGCAGTGGCCTGGCACCCATCTTGGGGTCGAAACCGACATCGGCAAGGTATTCCTTGGCGGCGTTGGTAACCCGCAACTCCATCTCGTGCTCCATGGCGCGTTCTCGCACCTCACTCATCATCAAGTCGACGATGTTGAGGACGTCTTGGCGGGTCAGCGCGTGGAACACGACAACGCCATCGATGCGGTTGAGGAATTCGGGTTTGAACCCGTTGCGCGGGTTCTTGAGTTCCTCAAGCACTCGATCTTTCATGCGCATGTAGTCGTCTTCAGATGTTCCATCGCCAGATTCGGCGGTGCCGAAACCGATCTTGTTACCGGTGGCGATCAAGTTGGAACCCAAGTTCGACGTCATCACGATGATCGTGTTCTTGAAATCTACTTTGCGTCCCTGACCGTCTGTCAGCACGCCATCTTCAAATACCTGAAGCAGGGCGTTGAACACGTCTGGGTGCGCTTTCTCGATTTCGTCGAGCAGGATGACGCTGTAGGGGTGTTTGCGCACCTCTTCGGTCAACTGGCCACCGTCGCCGTAACCGACGTAGCCGGGTGGTGAACCGATGAGGCGTGAAACGGTGTGCTTCTCCATGTACTCGGACATGTCGAGGCGTATCATCAGTCGCTCGTCCCCGAATAGGTACTCTGCGAGTTGCTTGACCAAATACGTCTTGCCGACACCGGTCGGGCCGAGGAATAGGAAAGCGCCAATCGGTCTCTTCGGGTCTTTGAACCCTGCGCGGGCACGTCGGACTGCCTTGGAGACGATCTCGATCGGTTCCTGCTGTCCGAGGACGCGTTTCTGGAGCTCGATTTCCATGTTGCGGAGGCGTTCAACCTCGACGACGTCGAGTCGCGTCACCGGGATGCTGGTCCACATCGAAACGACCTCGGTGACGTCGTCCGCGGAAACCTCGGTCTTGATCTTGTCCTTGTGCGTTTGCTCGAAACGCTTTTCGACCCGGGCAATCAATGCCTTCTGGTTCGTCTCGCGTTCGAACAGCTCTGACGCCGCATCGTAGTCCTGACGCGTGACCGCCTCGTTTTTCTCCCGTAGGATGTCATTGAGGACGCGTATGGCGTCGCGGACTTCTGGTGGGGGCATTGTGTTCTTGACGCGGACACGTGACACTGCCTCGTCGACCAGATCTATCGCTTTGTCTGGCAGGTGGCGATCGACAATGTATCGATCGGCCAGTTGCGCTGCGATCTCGATGGCCTCGTCGGCAATAGTCAGCTGGTGGTGGTCTTCGTATTGCTTCTTGACGCCGTGCAGGATCTTTACGGTCTCTTCGACGTCGGGCGGTTCCACCTTGACCGGGCGGAAACGGCGCTCAAGGGCCGCGTCCCGCTCGATGTGTTTGCGGTAGTCATCGTGTGTTGTTGCACCGACGACTTGCAACTCTCCTCTAACCAGCGCGGGTTTGAGGATATTGGCAGCGTCAACTGCGCCCTCTGCGGCGCCAGCACCCACCAACGTGTGGATCTCTTCGATGAAGAGGATGCACTCACGGTTTGCCTTCAACTCGGCGATGATTTTTGTCATTCGCTCTTCGAATTCGCCGCGGTACTTGGTGCCGGCGATGAGAGAACCCATGTCCAGCGCCACGACACGGCGTCCTTTGAGCATGTCTGGAACCGCGCCGTCAACGATGGTTGTGGCGAGTTTTTCAACGATTGCGGTTTTTCCAACTCCAGGGTCACCGACAAGTACGGGATTGTTCTTGGTGCGGCGACTCAGTATCTGAATCACTCGCTCGAGTTCGGTGTCGCGACCGATTACCGGGTCTAGTTTGCCGTCAGACGCGAGTTCGGTGAGATCGACGCCCATGCTGTCGAGCATCGGTGTGCGCTTCTTTTTGTCGTCGGCTCCGCCTTTGCGACGTGAGCGTTTCGTACCGGTTTCAAGCTTCTGTGTCTCGTCGCGAACTCGGTCAAGGGTAACTTGGTTGGAGTTGAGCAGTTCTGCGGCGGTTCCTTCGCCGTCGCGCAGTAGACCAATCAGGAGATGTTCAGTACCGACTCGGTTGAGTTCGGTTAAGCGAGCCTCGTCGACAGCGAGTCGAATCGCTTTCTTGGCTCTCGGACCGAGGCTCGGCGGACGGTCGCCGGGGGTTGCTTCGCGGTTGATGGAAAACTCAAGGGCCGTGCGCATCTCGCGCACATCGACCTTGAGGTTGGTAAAGACCTGGGCGACTACACCCTCTTTCTCGCCCAGCAAAGCAAGCAGAAGGTGCTCAGCGGTGATGTACCGCTGATTGAATCGCTTGGCTTCCTCCTGAGCCGTCTCGAACACCCGCCGCGCGGGTGCTGAGAACATGTTGAAACCACGTTCACTGCTGTCGGGCATTGCTCAACGCTCCCTTCAGTCAGGTTGTCACGGACGCCCTACGCGCCCGCAAATATCAATCGTCAAAAAGATCTTCGAAACCACCGTCGGCGATGCCGGTCGAGGCTTCACCGGAAGATGCCACCGCGTCGTCTTGTCCGCTTTGAGAGTCTTCCACCTGTTTGAGGCTCAGACCGAGTCGCCGACGTTCTGGTTCGATTCGTATCACACGGAAGTTCCTCACGTCACCCTCTTTTACCACTTCCGCGGGGCTCTTGATGTGTCGGTTAGTAAGTTCGGAGATGTGTACGAGGCCTTCGATACCTTCTCCAACCCTAGCAAATGCGCCGAAATGCGCCAGTTTGGTCACTTTGCCTTCAACAACTTGACCTACGCTGAGTTGGTTCTCGATGTTTTCCCAAGGTTCGGGCATCAAACGTTTCATGCTTAACGCGATCTTCAAAGTCTCGCGATCGACTTTCAATACCAAGACATCGAGGTCTTCGCCAAGTTTCACGACATCGTCAGGTCGATTTACTGATGACCACGACATTTCTGAGATGTGAACCAAGCCGTCGGCGCCACCAAGGTCGATGAAAGCGCCGAAACTGGATATCCCAGCGACGCGTCCGCGTCGGATATCGCCTTCCTCCAACTCCTGTACGAGGCGCATTTTCTGCATGTGATTGATCGCTTCTAGAGCGGCGCGCTCGGAGAAGATAGCTCGGTTCCGTCGTCGGTTAAGCTCAAGGATTTTGCAGTCGATCTCCATCCCGATAAATCCGGGCTTGGGAGGTGCGCCATCTCCAACGTAGAGATCGCGTGCTGGTCCTACGAGTTGAGATAGTGGGACGAAACCTTGCACGCCTTTGACCTGGATTACGGCACCGCCACGGTTAGAGCCGATAATTCGCCCCTTGACCGTCTCTTCGGCTTCGCGAGCTTTTTCGAGGTCTCGCCAGCCGTGCTCGCCACGCGCGCGGTCTATCGAAAGCAGCGGATAGCCTTCAGGACCTTCGGGACGTGATACATAGAGGATCACTTCGTCACCGATCTTAGGGAGAGCGTCTTCACCCTCTTCGTCTGTCAACAGCCGCGTCTCGCGGATCGGTACCCAGCCTTCAGATTTCTGTTGAATGTCGACCAGCAGGCCGTCGCGTGCGGAATCGAGCACGATGCCGTCGATGATGTCGCCGCGCCGCAGCCCTTCCTTCGGCAGGTACTGGAATACCAGATCGAGCTCTTCAGGCTCGGTACTCGCTTCTTCGCCGTTGGACGCAACTACCACATCCTGCACTACATCTGGATCTGGCGCATCAGCTCCGTCGGGCTCGTTAGTAATTACTGCGACGTTTCCCGGGTTCGCCGCCTGCTCCGTCTCTGTGGTCGTCAATTAGTAATCCTTGAGGGTGTATCCGAACAGTCCCATTGGACTGTACGCCCTAATTATAAGCACCTTTGGTTTCCGCCTTGTTTCGGAAACTGCATCGTGGTTAGGAATTTGATGTCCGTTTATTAATGGTTGTGTCAACCGATTTTAACCACATGGCGTGCTCATTGCCCGATTTGGGACAACGTATCAGAATCTGATTCTAGGAATCTACGTTCGTCGGTTGCAGTATTCTTGATTCCAGAACTTACTAATTCGAAACTTGACTAGTTCTGCATAGCACTGCAAGTCAGGCGGATACTGGAGAATCTTGACGATGGATCTAGGAATCAAAGGCAAGCGAGCGCTCATTACCGGCGGCAGCAGGGGGCTCGGACGTCAATCTGCGCTGGCTTTGGCGAACGAAGGTGTCGACGTGGCGATATGTGCTCGTGGCAAAGAGACTCTGGATGCGACAGTTGGCGAGATTTCGGCCGTCGGCGTTAACGCAGTTGGATACGCGCTCGATATGGGTGATGCCGATGCACCGGCTCAGGTTGTAGAGCAGATGAAAGCCGATCTGGGAGACCCCGATATCGTCGTCAACAATGTGGGCGGGAGCATGGGCACCAGCGACGTGATCAATTCTTCCGTGGAAGATTTCGCAATGGTCACCGACCTAAACCTGTTTTCGGCGATTAGGTTGATTAAGCTGACGCTTCCGGGAATGCAGGAGCGCGGCTGGGGGCGGATCATCAATATCTCTAGCATCTACGGGCGCGAAGCTGGTGGAACAGCTCCGTATATGGTGGCGAAAGCGGGGATGATCGCGCTTTCTAAGCACGCCGCGTTGTCGAGTGCACCAACCGGCGTGACAGTGAACTCCGTGGCTCCGGGTTCCATCCTTTTCCCGGGTGGAACTTGGGAACGATTCCACGAGGTCAATTCAGAAGAGTTTGTAGACGAGTTCGTAGCCCGCAATTTGCCGATGGGCAAGTTCGGCTGGCCCGAGCCGGTCGGTGCAACCGTAGCGTTCTTGGCATCCAAGCATGCAGACCTGATTACAGGTGCGTGCATCAACGTAGATGGTGGGCAATCGCACAACCTCTTCTAAGCGGCATCACACGTCCGCCGAGAATTCGAGAAATGAAAGACGACCTAGTAATTGCCGGTAAATCCTTTAGCTCACGGTTGATGACTGGAACCGGGAAGCATCGATCAGCACAAGAGCTGCTGGATTCGGTTGTCGCATCCGGGACCGAGATAATTACGGTTGCGATAGGGCGATTGAACCTTGACGACCCGAATGAAGAGACGTTGCTAGACGTCTTGGACTGGGGGAAGTATCAGATCCTGCCGAACACGGCTGGAGCGCGCACCGCCGAGCAGGCAGTCGGTATTGCTCGACTGGCGCGCGAAGTTACCGGTTCTGACTGGGTGAAGCTAGAAGTGATACCGGAGCCCGCGCACCTGCTCCCCGATCCAGTGGGTTCGCATGAAGCGGCAAAGATGTTGCTGGCTGAAGGATTCACGGTTCTGCCTTACATCCATGCTGACCCGGTGCTGGCAAAGAAACTCGAGGACTTGGGGTGCGCTACCGTCATGCCCCTCGGATCACCGATTGGTTCGGGGCGTGGCGTCCACACGGCAGAGGAGATCGCAATCATTATTGACCAATCGAGTGTTCCCGTGGTTGTCGACGCTGGATTGGGCGTTCCTTCTGATGCCTCGAAGGTCATCGAGATGGGGGCTGATGCCGTTCTCGTTAATACCGCCATTGCGCAGGCTGAGAATCCTGCCCTGATGGGTGAGGCATTCAAACTCGGCGTCGAAGCTGGACGCAAAGCGTATCTTGCAGGGCGAATACCTGTCTCCGAAGCCTCACCGAGCAGTCCACAGGAGTCGCTGGCCGTTACCGCCTGAGGCAGTCCGGCGAACGTCATGTTCGAAACGGCGCGCTCGCGTCTTCCAAGCCTTACGCTCTGTCTGGTAACCGATCTCGGCGTGGTTGGATGTGATGTGGGTCGATTGAGTGAGCGAGTTTCCGTTGCCGTTGAAAACGGCGTCAACATGGTCCAAATTCGTGCTCCACATTTGGGCGAGGATGAGTTCGGTCGATTGGTTGAGGAGATAGTTCAGACGGTCGCGGGACGTGTCCTGACAATCGTCAATCCATCGTCACGTCGCTTATTGCCATATCCCGATGTTGATGGAGTTCAACTGCCGGAGAATGCACTCGTGTCGATTTACGGAGTTCGCAGGATCCATGGTGTTAGTACGTTGGTCGGACGTTCCGTGCATAGTTTGGCTGGTGCTCGTCAAGCTGGCGCGGCTGGCGCGGACTTCGCGATATTCGGCACAGTCTTTCCGTCGGCGACTCACCCAGGTGGAGACGTCCAAGGTATAGACAGGGTCAGACGAGTCACAAATAAAACCAAGTTGCCAGTTATCGGCATTGGTGGCATAAGTGTTGAGAACGCGGGTGATGTGATGGCCGCTGGAGCGCGCGGGGTCGCAGTGGTGAGGTCGATACTCGGAGCATCGGACCCCGCGACTGCGACGCGGGAATTGATTGATGCGATGCTGAACGCGATTGCGGATCAGGATTGATTCAGCATTACTGCGGTCTCAACGGCTTCGGTCATATCCATAGGATGGGGCCGCGTACCAGCGGCGATCGCCTTCAGATCGATTTCGCCGTCTGCGACTGCTTTCAGCGTCGCGACAACTAAGGGTCGCTCACGCTTAAGTCCAACTTCGCGGATTGCGGCGAAGAGTGGCAGACTCTCATCGCTCGCGCGTCTCATCTGATCAATGTCGATTGCCTTCGCGTCTTCCCAATACGGATCGAACTCTGGACCGCGGATCGAGAAGCTGCAATACGTCGCAACGGGACCTCGGTCGAGTTCGGGGGTGGCGATGTGCATCATTGCGCCGTGCCGATCATCCTGATTTTCGATGACGCCCCAGACTGCGTCTTGCCACTTTCCGATGGTTCCGCCGGGAAGGGCGGGATGTTGGTTGAGGATCAACATGCGTCGGCTGATCTCAGGGGCGTAGAGCATGTAGCCGGCCATGACGGAAACGTCAGGTGAAAATCGTTCGAGTGCTGACAAGGCGGCTTTGTCGTAGGCTTCACGGAGTTTTGACCAAGGTGCGCCATTGTTATTGCGCCGGAAACGTTGGGAAGACAGCGTTACTGTTTCGATGTGGTTTGACTCAACAAGGTCGAGGAAGCTGTCGGTGGGGGCGCTTTGACCGCGTTCGCGACTGACGAAAACGAACTCGAACTCGGCATTCAGGTGACTCGACTGGATCGCATTCAATACCGCGGTGAACATTCCGCGCGACCCTGGTCCGTTGGCGGTTGTCAACCAACCGATGCGGAGTGGTCGACGTTTGGGGTTGCGAGAATCGCCGCCCACGTTTACTCGTCCGAGACTAGATTGAGTTGCTCGGCTAGACCTTGCTGCAATCGCTGAATCTTGAGTTCGGCGCCGTTTAGTAATTCGGTGCAGATCTTCGCGAGTTGCATCCCCTCTTCAAAGAGAGCAGTCGATTGATCCAAAGACATTTGCCCGCTCTCCAATCGACGTACCACCGATTCGAGTCTCGTAAAGGCGTCCTCGAAAGATGCTGGCGGTTCAGGTTGGGATTGCTCTGAGTCGGTCATGGTTTAGATTGGAGTTAGTTGTTGGTCGATACGGCTTTAGCCTCGGCTTCGACAGTGCCATCCGCGAAGGTTAGTTCGAGGTTTTCCTTTGGTTTGATATTGGTGGCGCTTGAGATGACGCGCCCGTCGGTACCGCGCACCATGGCGTAGCCGCGTTCCAGAATGTTGTGTGGTCCTAGAGCTCTGAGTTCCGCCTCGACGCGCTTCATGCCTTCGCGCTTAATCGTGATGTATCGCGACCACGATTCTTGGGCTCGTACTTTCAGTTCATCGACGCGATCGCGGAAACGTTGAGTGTCAGGAGCGTTTTCGGCTAGTCGGTCGTGAGTCAATTCCAAGCGTTGTCTCGCTAGTGTCACTCGTCCCGATAATCCGCGCATCAACCTTTGCGTGAAATCTGCCGTCTCGAAGGTTAGTCCAGCGATGTCAGGCGATACCAACTCGGCTGCGGCTGAAGGCGTGGGAGCGCGAAGATCGGCGACATCATCTGCGATTGTGAAATCGGTTTCGTGGCCGACCGCGCTTATGACGGGTATACGGCTGGCGAATATTGTTCTTGCAACCATCTCGTCGTTGTAGGGCATCAAGTCCTCGGCGGATCCCCCGCCTCTGGCCAAGATGACGCCATCGACGGTTTCGGTTTCGGCATATGCGTGAAGGTCGGCGAAGGCTTCAATGATGGAGACTGGTGCCAATTCGCCCTGTACCGCTGACGGGACCAAGAGCAGTTCCATCAACGGGTATCGACGTCGCACCACATTTGCGATGTCGTGCCATACTGCGCCTTGTTCGGAGGTAATGACAGCGATCCGTTGGGGAAATTGCGGAATTGTGCGTTTGCGGGAAGGGTCGAAGAGGCCTTCGGCACGAAGCTTGCGTTTCAATTCTTCGAGTTGGGCCTGCTGATCGCCCACGCCAGCGGGTTCGGCGGATGTGACGATGATTTGGAGATCGCCGCGCGGCGCGTAGATGCCAGCTGATCCTTCACAGACTACCAATGCCCCGTCTTCCAAGTATTGATGGCCACGACCGTAGCGGAACATGACGCATCTGAGTGATGCCTCGCGGTCGCGCAGCGAGAAGTAGCTGTGTCCAGACGCGGGTTGTGAGTGCCCGGAAACTTCGCCGATTATGCTGATATTCGCAAGCTGCGGATCGCTTTTGAGCAACCCTTGGATCAGTTGCGAAACCTCGGAGACTGAGCTTGGACCAGGCTTGTCGGTAGATGTAACGGGGGATTCTACGGAGCTGTACATCGTGTTGTCCCCATTATCGGCGTTTTTCTCCAGACGAATTAGTCGGCGCGGCCGATGTACTCTTTCGTGGTCGTGTTGACGCTAATCGTGTCGCCTTCGTTGACGAACAGCGGCACCTGCAGGGTCAAGCCAGTTTCAGTGGTGGCAGGTTTTGTCGCGCCGCTTTGGGTGTCGCCTCTCAATCCGACTTCGGTGTGGGCGATCGAAAGGTTTACGGCAGACGGCAACTCGACGAGGATCGGCTTCTCTTCGTACATCAATAGAACCAACTCCCCGCCTTCGGGCAGGAAATAGGTCGCATCGCCTAGGAGGTTGTCCCCCAGAAGATGTTGCTCATAGGTCTCCATATCCATGAAGATGTAGAATTCGCCTTCCTTATAGAGGTACTGTGCGTTACGACGTTCGGTCTGGGCCACCGTCAGCTTGTGGTTGCCGTTTAATTTGCGTTCAAACACACTGCCGGTGCTTAGTTGCCTGACCTTCAGGGTTAAGGTCGGCGGAGCTTTAGGTGCCTGCCTGTGCTGCCACTCCATAATCTGGTAGACGTCACCATCGAGCAAGATGGTCATGTTCCGGCGGATTTCGGACGAGGAGATGGTCATGCGAGGGTGCTTTCGTTGCTGTTCGTGTTGTTGGTTGGTTGTCGCGGACTCTAAAACCGCATCTTCTCTGCGTGACTCAAGACGCGTGCACGTCCGTTTTCGAGAACCACTACATCTTCGATTCTGACACCGCCCCATCCGGGAATGTAGATACCTGGCTCGATGGTGAACGGCATACCATCCTCCAGTGGTGTTGTGCCACGTGGTCCGACGTTCGGTTCTTCATGCACCTCAAGACCCAGTCCATGGCCGAGGCTGTGACCGAACATATCTCCGTATCCGGCATCAGCAATGATTTTGCGAGCGATGCCATCTGCTTCACCGCCAGTTAGCCCCGCTTCGACTTGCTCGATAGCGGCTTCTTGAGCTTCTAGGACGATGTTGTAGATCCTAGCCACTTCGTCGTCTGCATCGCCGAGTACGACCGTTCGAGTGAGATCAGAGCAGTAGCCTTGATACGTCGCGCCGCAATCGAAGACTATGGTTTCGCCTTCTTGGAGTTCGGAGTCACCTGTTTGGTGATGCGGGCGCGCCGCATTTGGGCCGTTGGCGACGATCGTATCGAATGACAGACTCTCAGCGCCGCGTTCGCGAATCGCTTTCTCGAATTCCCACGCGGCTTCCTTTTCGGTCATGCCCTCGGTCAGCTTGGCCGCAGTTTCCTCAAAGGCTGCGTCTCCGATGTCGACTGCTTTTTGAAGTAGTTCGATTTCACCAGCATCTTTGATGGCGCGCAACTTGGCGGCGTCGCCGGATTTAGGTTCGAACGCCACTTCGACATCGCTCTCGGCAACCGCGTCTTCAAACATCTTGAGTGCCGATACAGTCAAGTTGTCAGCTTCAAAGCCGAGATTGGTGACACTCAGATCGCCAAGTAGTTTGGGGAACCACTCCGACAATCGGCCTTGGATTTGCGAAATCTCGAAACCTGTCGCCTGAACCCCTGCTTGTTCGGTGTAACGGAAATCGGTAGCGAGTACCGCTTCTTCTCCCGTGACAAAGAGGTACCCAGCGGTGCCAATGAACCCAGACAAGTAGCGACGATTATGCGGATCCGAGATCAACATGGCGTCGATCTCTTGTTCTTGGATCAACGAGCGGAGAGCGGCTACGCGATTCGGGTGCCGGAAACCGTTTTCGCTCATGCGGATGCTTCCTCTACGTGTGCCAACAGGCTCTCCAAGGCGTAGATGTAGCCACGGTATCCCAGACCGGCTATCTGTCCCACTGCATAGGGAGCAATCACAGAGTGGCGACGGAACTCTTCACGTGCGTGGATGTTAGATATGTGAACCTCGACGACGGGAAGTTTGCTGTCCAGTAATGCATCAAGTATCGAGTAGCCGACCTGTGTGAGGGCTCCACCGTTAATGATGATGCCGGTTGCGTTGCGCGATTCGGCTTGTATCCAATCAACTATCGCACCCTCGTGATTCGATTGGTAAAAGGTGACTTGAACGCCTAGTTCTTCAGCGCGCGCTGCTACACGCTCCTCTATGTCTGCGAGCGTGATTGAACCGTAATGATCGGCGTCGCGTTTGCCCAAATTGTTCAAATTCGGGCCGTTGATTATCAGGATTCGATCCATCAGTCGGGGCTGTAAGTCAACGATAGGCTTGGCGCGTTACGACGACCAAAATCGTCTTACGCACAATACTCAAGGCTATAACGCGTCGGTCAATTTGCGGCTTTTGTGGTCGCGTCTTCGTCCGGCTCCAGGGTGCGCGTTCAGGTACACCTTGCGCGCCTGTTCGGCAGAAACATGGGTGTAGACCTGAGTCGTAGACGGCGATTCGTGGCCCAACAGATCTTGAACTACACGTAGATCAGCACCGCCATTCAGGAGATGTGTAGCGAAGCTGTGCCGGAGGTTGTGGGTGTGGAACACGGAATCCAACCCTGCTGCCAACGCATGTTTCTTGACGACGCTCTGAATTCCGCGCTCGCTCAAACGGCCGCCTAGATTGTTCAGAAACATCGCGTCGCCGGATTGTCGAGTAGCGAGCTTCGGGCGCGAGTGAGCGACGTAATTGGTCAACCAATGCACAGCCGAGCTGCCAAGCAATACGATGCGTTGCTTGGATCCCTTGCCGAATACTCGGCACTCTCGCGACTGAGACTCTACATCGGCAAGATCCATGGCATTCACCTCAGAAACGCGAACGCCGGAAGCGTAGATCATTTCTAGAAGCGCCCGATCGCGCAGACCCAGAGTAGTCGAGGTATCCGGCGCGTCCAAAAGTCGTTCGATTTCAGATTCCGAAACAACGTACGGCAATGTCCTAGGTTGCTTAGGCGCTGAAACCATATCGGTTTCGTTCGATTCAACACGTCCAGTTTCTTGCATCCAACCGAAGAAGGTGCGAAGTGCGGTAAGTTTGCGGCTGACCGAAGCCTTCGCGTATTTGCGGTTTGCCAACCAAGCCAAATAGCTTCGAAGTCGACGACGATCAGGCGACAAGACTTTTTCGATATGGCCGTTTTCAGCCAAGAATTCCATGAACGCTGCCAGATCGTTCATGTAGTTGCGGACCGTCGGATTCGCGAGTTGTCGAATTGCGAGCAGGTGTTGCTCGTACTCCTTAAGGATCGGCACCCAGTCCGTACCGCGCACAGTGTTCCATAGGCCTGGAACGCTGACACGAGCAACCCGTGGCTCAGGGTTTGCCATCACGCGCTCCGTCCGTTTGAGAAACCGCGGGTCCGCGTGAAGAAATGCAGACCTTTATCGCGATGTACGTGTGCGTCGCGTACTGGTTCGGGATCTCGAGCGCGAGGACCTAGTAGTGCGTCGCTTTGCTGCTTCAGGATGCTCCTTAAAGCAACGTTGCATGCGTTGATTCTTTTTCTCGTCCCACTCTGGAATTTCTGATTCGTCAGAGGGTTTGAGGTCAAGAGCCACACGGCACTTAGGAAATTCAGGGCATGCCAAGAACTCGCCGCGGCGCCCGTTGCGAACAACGAGTTCGACGCCGCCATCGCAGACAACTCCAGAGCCGACTTCGACACGCTTCTCAAGTTCCGGTACACCGTCCGGGTGCGCGGCATGGCACTGTGACATCCGGCGAGTAAACTCGCCTTGCCACTCTTCGATCTTTTCGCCGTCTGACTCGTCACTGGGTCGCAGATCCATCGCAAACTTGCACGCCGGATACTCCGGGCACGCCAAGAAATCGCCTCGACGTCCGTTGCGTACGACTAGCTCTGTCCCGCCTTCACATTTGATCCCGCTCGCAACATCAAACTCTGAGCGCCGCACTCGCTGCGCGTTTTGGAAGGCGTGATCCAAAGCGGCATCGAACGGACCGTAAAACTCACGGAGCATCTCGACGCGTTCCATATCGCCGTTCGCGATGTCGTCGAGCTTCGTCTCCATGCCGGCGGTGAACCCGACATCCACGATGTCAGGGAAAAACTGCTTCAACATGGCGCACACAGCTGTCCCGCTCTTTGTCGGGTGAAACCGGTTTCGCTCGCGCGTTACGTAGTTCCTATCGACAATTCTGCCAACTATCGTGGCGTAGGTGCTAGGTCTTCCGATGCCAAGTTCCTCCAATGTGCGGATGAGGTTAGCTTCGGTGTAGCGCGGCGGTGGTTGAGTGAACTTCTGATCGCTGTTGACCTTGAGCAGGTTCAAAGATTCACCTTCAACCAGCGGTGGCAACCGCTTGGCGTCTTCGGATTCAGAGTCTTCGTCTCTGGTCTCGATATATAGAGCGCGGAAGCCGTCGAACACCATGACCGAGCCGGTGGCGCGCATCTTATGGGTTTTTCCATCAGCCAATTTGGCATCGATGTCAGCGCGCGTTCGCTCGTCAATACCGTCAGCCATCTGGCTTGCAACCGTGCGTTTCCAGATCAGGTCGTACAACCTGCGCTGATCATCGTTGAGATATCGAGATACCCGTGCCGGTGTATTAGCTATCGAAGTCGGGCGGATCGCCTCGTGCGCTTCCTGCGCGTTTCGGGAACTCGTCTGATAGACGCGATGACCGACCGCATACTTTTCTCCTAATTCGCTTTGTATGAAAGCTTGAGCCTGAGCAAGTGCCGATGTCGCCAAGTTGGTCGAGTCGGTTCGCATGTAGGTGATCAAACCCACGGGTTCGCCGTCTCCAAGCACTACCCCTTCGTAAAGACTCTGGGCCGCCGACATCGTTCGTTGAGCGCTGAACCGCAGACTTCGAGCCGCCTGTTGTTGCAACGTGCTGGTTATGAACGGAGGACGAGGTCGAACCTTGACTTCCCGTTTGGTGACGCTGACCACCGAATACTCGGCGCCTTTGAGTTCTTCGACAATCGATGTCGCCGTTTCTTTGTTCGGGACCAGGCCGTTCTCGGGTTTATTCGGGTCCTTCTTTTCGCCATGTAGACGGTACAACCGAGCGTTGACCGGAATGTCGGAAACCTCTTTGTCCAGATCGACTGAAACCAGCCAGTACTCTTTGGGCACAAAGGCTTCGATCTCGGCCTCTCGGTCAACCACCAACCGTAGTGCGACCGACTGCACTCGCCCCGCTGACTGCGCGCCTGCAACCTTGTTTCGGATGAATGGACTGAGTTTGAATCCGACAAGGCGATCGAGAATCCGGCGTGCTTGTTGTGCTTCAACTAGCTGATAGTCGATGGGACGCGGATCCTTGAACGCCTCCATCACCGCACCCTTGGTGATTTCGTGGAATACCACCCGCCGTGCATCGTCTTCAGGGATGTTCAAAATCTGGCTGAGGTGCCAAGAAATCGCTTCGCCCTCACGGTCCGGGTCCGTCGCCAAATAAACACCGGCGGCATTTTTGGCCGCGGCTTTCAGCTCGTTTACGACCTTTCGGCGGTCGGTAACGATGCTGTACTTGGGCTCGAAATCGTTTTCGACATCGACGCCCATCTTGGTTTTTTGCAAGTCGCGTACGTGACCAACTGAGGCCTTAACTTGGAACTCTTCGCCCAAGTAGCGCTCGATTGTGCGCGCTTTGGCGGCAGATTCGACAATCACAAGATTGCCGTTAGGTTTCTTTCGGCTCCGTGCCAATTCGTCACCACTTCCGATGAGAGATTCCGTTTCGCCGGAATTTGTAATTATGCAGGTTGTCCCTGGTCGAGCAGTCTGGGCGCGCCAATTTCGGCGCGTTTGTTCGTCAACTCGTACAACGCGCCTTCTGTGCACCGCACCACACCTCTCACTTCCATCATAGTAAGCGCCGACATCACATCGTTTACAGAAGCATCCATCGAACGCGCTACTTCGTCAACGTGTATAGGACCTTCAGCGTCACTGAGAGACTTGGCGATTGCATGTTCTTGCTCGTTGAAAGTCTCGATCTCTTCAACGCGCGGTTTTCGTGGTCTTGGCGCAGAAGCGCTAGGCAGTTCGTTTCTTGCAGTCACCGTAGACGAAATGTGGCCCGATGATTGGCGTCGCACGGTCTCCTGGTCGCGCTCGAGGTCGCCGAAAAACGCGCTCAACTCTTCTAGCACGTGATCGGCGCAAGTCGTGAGTTTAGCGCCTTGCTGAATCAGCCAGTTCGTACCTTCGCTCTGCGGCGATGTCGCGTTGCCCGGAACCGCGAAGACCTCCCGATTCTGCTCCAACGCCCACTTAACCGTCCACGTCGCTCCGCTCTTCTTCGCGGCTTCTACGACAAGTACGCCACGGCTCAAACCGCTGATTATTCGATTCCGCCGCGGGAAGTGGTCACGCTTGGATCTTGTACCGAGTTGGTATTCCGAGATCAAACATCCGCTCTCTACGATCTGGCGTGCCAACCCACGGTTCTGTTGCGGGTAGATCGAATCTAAACCGCCGGCCAGGACCGCGACAGTGCGACCACCAGCATTCAACGCCGCACGGTGAGCCGCGGTGTCGATGCCCATGGCTAAACCGCTGACTATAGTGACACCCATCCGAGCAAGCTCTCCCGAAATGATGCTGGCCATCTCCATTCCATAAGAAGTGGCGTTTCGAGTTCCTACAACGGCGACTGCGTTACTGTCATGCGGAACAAGATCGCCGCAGACGTAGATGACCGCGGGTGCATCGTCAGATTCCGCGAGTTGATCTGGGTACTCTTCGGAGCGCAAATGTATCGGCCGGATGCCGCTCCTGATCAGTTTGTCCATCTCATCATCGGGATCTATGCGGTTTCTCCTAGCATCGATGTCTTCCACGAGTGCCGGCCCGATACCCGCGTCGCGCAACTCCCCTCGCCTAGCCTGCCAAGCATCCTCTAGGCTGCCAAAGTAAGTCTCAATGCGGTTAAAACGTTGCGGTCCCATTCCATCAATACCGTGGAACGCGACCCAGTATTTCAAATCATCCATATCGTGTCTTGCCTGTAAAAATGTTGAACTGCAACTACTACACTCGTGCCTTTGTCTTCAAATTTCGCGACCGGCGAACACTAGTCATCCAGCCGCGATACACGTTACTACACGCTCCAAGAGTCATTCGATCCCCATGGCACAAATCACGTAGTTGTCGCGTCATTCTTTCGTCATTCCTGCGTAGGCAGGAATCCAGAGGGGTGGAAGGGAGGAGGGGCAACGCGGCGTCAGAGAGCGCGGTGAAAATCGCAGGCTGGCGGAGAGGACAGGATTCGAACCTGCGGTGAGTGTAAGCCCACACACGCTTTCCAGGCGTGCCCGTTAAGCCGCTCCGGCACCTCTCCGCGATTTAAATTCGAGAATTGTCTATGAGAAAATGTGGCGGAGAGGGCGGGATTCGAACCCGCGATCCCGGTTACCCGAGATACCGGTTTTCGAAACCGGCGCTTTCAACCACTCAGCCACCTCTCCCCGTCATTTTGATCTACAAATCGCTCTAACAATTGTAAAAGCCCCCTGGCAACGACCTATTTTCCCACACCTCACAGTGCAGTATCGTTAGCGCTACGACGTTTCACTTCCGTGTTCGGGATGGGAACGGGTGGTTCCATCGCGCTCTTATCACCAAAGGGCTTTGCGATATTTGGTTATGTCTCGACCGACGACTCGCTCTGGATTCGGGCGCTGGTGCTGGTAGCGGGGGCAGGATTCGAACCTGCGACCTTCGGGTTATGAGCCCGACGAGCTACCACTGCTCCACCCCGCAACGCATATGTTGATCCAAGACACGCCTGTCGAACATGCCATTGAAACCGATTCCGCATTCTCACTGACCGGCGCAAGCCGATACATGAAGATATTTAATGGTCAAGCCCTCGACCGATTAGTACCGTTCAGCTGAGCGCATTGCTGCGCTTACACCTACGGCCTATCTACCCGGTAGTCTCCCGGTGGTCTTACTCCAAAGGATGGGACATCTCATCTCAGGGTGGGCTTCGTGCTTAGATGCTTTCAGCGCTTATCCCTTCCGAACGTGGCTACCCGGCGATGCAGCGGGCGCTACAACCGGCACACCAGTGGTTCGTCCAACCCGGTCCTCTCGTACTAGGGTCAGCTCCCTTCAAATGTCCTGCGCGCACGGCGGATAGAGACCGAGCTGTCTCACGACGCTCTGAACCCAGCTCGCGTGCCGCTTTAACGGGCGGACAGCCCGACCCTTGGGACCTTCTTCAGCCCCAGGATGCGACGAGCCGACATCGAGGTGCCAAAGCTCCCCGTCGATACGATCTCTTGGGGGAGATTAGCCTGTTATCCCCGGGGTAGCTTTTATCCGTTAAGCTACGGCCCTTCCACACGGAACCGTAGGATCACTTTGACCGACTTTCGTCCCTGCTCGACTTGTTGGTCTCGCAGTCAAGCCACCTTATGCCAATACACTCTGAGGCTGATTTCCATCCAGCCTGAGGTGACCTTTGTGCGCCTCCGTTACCTTTTAGGAGGCGACCGCCCCAGTCAAACTGCCTACCAGACACTGTTCCAGAAACGGTTAGATTCAAACGCAGAAAAGGGCGGTCTTTCATTGGTGACTCCACGCAGGCTGGCGCCTGCGCTTCGAAGTCTCCCGCCTATTACTACACATCCCTGAGCTCAAACCAATGTCAAGCTGCAGTAAAGCTCCACGGGGTCTATTTGTCCTGCCGCGCGTAACCCGCATCTTTACGGGTCCTGCAATTTCACCGAGTCCATCGTTGAGACAGTGCTCAAGTCGTTACGCCATTCGTGCGGGTCGGAACTTACCCGACAAGGGACTTCGCTACCTTAGGACCGTTATAGTTACGGCCGCCGTTTACCGGGGCTTCGGTCGGAGGCTCTCACCCCCTTCCTTAACCTACCAGCACTGGGCAGGCGTCAGCCTGTATACATCAGCTTTCGCTTTGGCACAGACCTGTGTTTTTGGTAAACAGTCGCTTGAGCCGGTTCTCTGCGGCCGACAACGCTTTTCGCGGTTAACGCGTATACATCATCGGCACCCCTTATCCCGAAGTTACGGGGTTAATTTGCCGAGTTCCTTAACGATGGTTATCTCGAACGCCTTGGGGCTTTTACCCCTGTCCACCAGTGTCGGTTTGCGGTACGGTCGCCGCAGAACCTCGACATCGGAGATTTTCTTGGCGGCATAGGCTCAGCGACGTTCCTCGAGGCGTACCTTAAGGTCCCACCACCCCTCTGCTCGTAACGAACCGCGCATTTTAACTCACGGCCCTGGCCTACGGGTGGCGACACACCATATCCACTGGTATGCATCGCTTACCAATCCGCGTCCCTCCTGCGTCTCAATCGGTCCTGGGGCGGGGCTGGAATTTCAACCAGCTATCCATCGGATTCGCCGTTCGGCTACTCCTTAGGGCCGCCTTACCCTACGTCGATCAACGTTGCGTAGGAAACCTTGGACTTTCGGCGTGCCGGATTCTCACCGGCATTGACGCTACTCATGCCAGCATTCTCACTTCCCAGCACTCCACGTGACCTCACGGGCACGCTTCGACGCGGCTGGGAACGCTCCCCTACCAAGGCGCGCGAACGCGCCTTTCGCAGCTTCGGCGAAGTGCTTGAGCCCCGTTTATTTTCCGTGCGGGAGCCCTCGACCAGTGATCTGTTACGAACTCTTTAAAGGATGGCTGCTTCTAAGCCAACCTCCTGGCTGTCTGGGCGCCCCCACCTCGTTTAACACTT
The DNA here is from genome assembly GCA_965220515.1 of Dehalococcoidia bacterium. GTDB lineage: Bacteria > Chloroflexota > Dehalococcoidia > Lucifugimonadales > Lucifugimonadaceae > Bin127. The sequence continues at coordinate 2,245,984 of OZ244831.1, read as the reverse complement.
AGCACTCACTTAGGGGCCTTAGCTTGCGATCTGGGCTGTTTCCCTTTCGACAATGGAGCTTATCCTTCACTGTCTCACTGCCAGGGTACCCTTCGCGGTATTCGAAGTTTGACAGGGTTTGGTAAGTTCTTCACCCCCTAGCCCAATCAGAGCCCTACCTCCGCGAAGTAAATCCTGACGCTGCACCTAAATGCATTTCGGGGAGAACCAGCTATCTCCGTGTTCGTTTGGCATTTTACCCCTACCCACAGCTCATCCCATCACTTTGCAACGTAAACGGGTTCGGCCCTTCACGAAATGTTACTTTCGCTTCAGCCTGGCCATGGGTAGCTCACACGGTTTCGGGTCTACTCAACGCGACTGAACGCCCTGTTCAGACTCGCTTTCGCTTCGGCTACGGCGCTGAACGCCTTAACCTCGCCACGCAAAGTAACTCGCTGGCTCATTCTTCAATAGGCACGCTGTCATCCGCCCGTAGGCAGACTCCAACGGTTTGTAGGCACACGGTTTCAGTTCTCTTTCACTCCCCTGCTTGGGGTGCTTTTCACCTTTCCCTCACGGTACTGGTTCGCTATCGGTCGCTAGAAGTACTTAGCCTTGGAGAGTGGTCTCCCCAGATTCCGACAGGATTTCACGTGTCCCGCCGTACTCAGGTACTCGATCAGGGAGGCTCGACAATTTCGCCTACGGGGCTATCACCCTCTGTGACCAGACTTTCCAGTGCTGCTCAGCTATCGTCGCGCTTTGTAACTCCCCGGGAGCCTCAGGTAGCCCCCAGATCAAGCCCTACAACACCCGTGTGACGTAAGCTCCTGAGCCGTTTAGTCACACCCGGTTTGGGCTCTTCCCTTTTCGCTCGCCGCTACTAAGGGAGTCTCGGTTGATTTCCTTTCCTCGGGGTACTTAGATGTTTCAGTTCCCCCGCTTACCCTCTCATAAGAGATGGAACCGCGCGCGAACGCGCGGCCCCGGGTTTCCCCACTCGGGAATCCACGGCTTAGCCTGCCAGACGGCTGACCGTGGCTTATCGCAGTCTCACTACGCCCTTGTTCGGCTTCTAGCGCCAAGGCATCCCCCGTGTGCCCTTAGTAGCTTGATCCATCTTCATGAATCGGCTTGCTCCGGTTCTCGGAGAATGCGGAATCGATATTCAACTTTAAAGGTGCACCCACCAATTCAAACCAAGCAGAAACACGTGATTCTCTCAGCGGGTAACCCCAAAGTATAACCCCTCCCAAACAACCCGTCAACCACCCATACGCAACCTCAATCGGGTTATCAGCCCCTTTTTCTCTCGCACCATGTCATCACGATTTCGCGTCAATGCGTTTGAGGATGTCTCTTATCTCCGTCAACAGCTCCGTCTGGGCGTTCGAACTCGCGGCTACCGACACATCTGCCGCGGTTGATCCATCACCGCCAGACCGCTGCTTGATCATCTCAACATTCTCCAGGACTGCGTCCCGAAAAACATAAGGATCGGCCACTCCGATAATCGTCGCCGCGCCTTCCACTTGGGTCTGTCCCGCGCTCTCAACACTGACTTTGTAGACCCCGAAGTTGCGCATCAGCGGCCCCTGATGCACGGAAACGTCGGTGATGCGTTCAAGCGGAACGTTCGTCTCACTGCGGAACACAACCCCGCGCTTCGACTTCACATTGATTCCATCAAGTTCCAAAGTGTGGAACTCCCGGTAACGCGGCGCGTACCAAACCCAGTAGATGATGGCGATTATCGGGATCAACGGTATCCCGACTACCGTAACCGCCGAAATCCACATCGCGGTCCAGAAAAGATACTGCTTCACCCTGTCATCGATTTCGGCAGAGATTTCGTTGGCAGTTCCTTGTTCCGACATCCCTCTAATCCTCGCTCCGATACAGACTGGCAAAATTGTCCTGCGCCCATAGTACCCCAACCGATCGGACGCGGGATACTCAAACGGCTTTGCGAACGCAATCAAAACCGCCCAACCACTTTTTGAACTTGTTCAAAAAATATTCTTGCCGCGAAATTGCCGCTCCTAGCGGCAAGATCTCCCTTAAATTGCCGCTCTCGCCGCGAAACTGCCGGAGTCAGCGGCAATTTCGCGGCGAGAGCGGCAACTTCGCGGCAACTTTTCTGACCCGCCGAATCACTGGATCCCCGACAAATTCATTGCCCCAACACCGCGATATAATTCGTTTGTTAAGCACACTCAAAACGCGCGTGCTGGTGTTCAACCTCGGTTGAATACGTGCGCGAAGGGGAAATCCGAATGCCGACGACCGCCGTCCTCGGTGGGTTATGGGGCGACGAAGGCAAAGGGAAGATCATCGACTTCCTAGCCGCCGACGCATCAGTAGTCGTTAGATTCTCCGGCGGCAACAACGCCGGTCATACCGTCGTAAACGATTACGGAAAGCTCGTTTTCCACCTCATTCCCTGTGGAATCTGTCACGAAGGCACCGTCAACGTCATCGGCAACGGCGTCGTAATCTCGCCAGAAGCCCTCATCGAAGAGATCGAAATGGTCAAATCGAACGGCTTGCCCGGCGAAATCGCCATCTCGGACCGCGCCCACCTCATCATGCCCTACCACGTCCTGCTCGACCGATTGGAAGAGGAACGACGCGGAGCCGCCGCCATCGGAACAACCGGCAGAGGAATCGGACCCGCCTACGTCGATAAAGTCGCACGCATGGGCATCCGAGCCGGGGAACTCCTCGACCTCGAAGAACTCACAATCGCCTTGCCACCGATCATCGAGTTCAAAAACGAACTCATCACCAAAATCTACGGTGGCGAACCACTCGACACCAACCAGATACTGGAACAAACCAAAGAGTGGGCAGTTCAGATCGGCCCATACATCAGATCCGCCGACGAGATCCTCACCAACGCCATCGCCTCAGGCCAAAACGTCATCATGGAAGGCGCACAAGGCGCGTTACTCGACATCGATCACGGAACCTACCCCTTCGTGACATCTTCCAGCCCAACGATCGGCGGCGCACTTACGGGAACAGGCATCGGGCCGAGCTCCTTCAAACGCATCATCGGCGTTTTCAAAGCCTATGCAACACGTGTCGGCGCTGGACCATTCCCAACCGAGATCCACGGTGCAGAGGGAGACCGCATCCGCGAGATGGCCGGCGAGTTCGGCGCCACAACAGGGCGCGCACGCAGAGTTGGATGGTTCGATGCCGTCGCCGCTCGATACACCACCCGCGTAAACGGCTTCACATCCATGGTCCTAACCCGACTCGACACGCTCGACAACTGGGAACGCATCAAAATCTGCACAGCGTACTCACTCGATGGCGAGATCATCGAAGACTTCCCCATCGAACGCGGTAGATTGGCGCGTTGCGAACCTATCTACGAAGAACTACCCGGCTGGACGGAGTCGACTTCGAGAGTGATGGATTGGGATGATCTTTGCGATGGGGCCCAGCGATATGTTCGGAAGTTGGAAGAGCTGCTCGGCATCCCGGCATCCGAGATTTCGACCGGACCGCACCGCGACGACACGTTGGTCGTCAACGGCTCTCGATAGCCGCCTCTACGTACTCCATCACTGCCGCCGCGAGCTTATCTGAATCGTGGCGGCGCGGTGCAATCTCGTCAGACACTCGTCGCGCCAAAACGTCGTTGACCAAGATATGAACTTCGTCGTCGCACTCGACAGGTCGGATGTCTTGAGTCGTCCCCGACTCGGCTTTATTCACCAAAATTGCGTCGACCTGTTTGTCGCTCCTCCCCAAATATCGATTGACCGATCTAACGAAGTCCGACGTTGCGTATTCCCCTGCCTCACCCGCTTTCATAGCGATGTTGCAAACCTGAAGGATCCGGCACGAGCTCTGACTGATCGCTTCAATCACTCCATCAGGCAACAGGTTCGGAATAACGCTCGCAAAAAGATCGCCGGGACCTAAAACAACCACGTCCGCATTACGAATAGCCGTCAGAGCGTTTGGATTCGCGCTCACTGGAGGTTCAAGATAGATTCTCGAAGCGTCGAAAAGCTCCTCGTTATGATCGCCAACGGCAGATTCGCCTTGTATCAGTGTGCCGTCCTTCAACTCCGCGCGTAGATGTGACGGTTCATCACTTACCGGGACAACGCGTCCCGCTAGACGCAGCGAACTCCCTATCGAAGCGATCGCATCGCTCAGACTTCCATATCTCTGCCACATTCCGAGCAACATCAGATTTCCCAGAGAATGCCCGTCCAACGATCCGACCGAACCGAAGCGGTGCTCGAGCATCCCATCAATCACGGAATATTCCGCATCTTCCGGAAGCAACGCCGCGATGCATCGTCGGAGATCCCCCAGCGCCGGAACTTCGAACTCGTCACGCAACCTGCCCGAAGAACCACCGTCGTCAAAGGTTGTGACAATCGCTGTTATGTCGATCCGATCGGCATAACGCTTCAATCCGCGCAGCAACACCGACGAACCGGTACCGCCGCCGATCGTTACTACCCGCACACGATCAGAGGAATCGACATTCATCTAGGTAAGAGTAAGCATTAAGTCGGATGATCGCTTTGGAAAGAGCGTCTCTATGAGATGGCGATCCGACTTAGACCCGGCGTTGGCATCTGTATGAGCGAGGAGTGTTTCACCTACCGAACGCATTCCGAACAGCACGGGCAGAAATGACGTACCCGGAAATCTCGCTGTTGCAGTATGCCAGCCGCTGGATGCCGCATTACGATGTGCCGCGGAGTGTGTAACGACATCAGTTACTCGGCCTTCTTTGAAGGCGATATTGACGGTGTCGCGATCGAATCGGAGTACCAAATGTCCGGTAAATCCCGCGTGCAACGACTTCTCAAGCCTCCTCTCCAATGCTGGAGATATCTTTCGCAAGAACGCGGCAACGTCGGGGACCCTTACATACCACCCGTACTGACGCTCTGGCGGCTGCCCCAATGCCCCATCGTCGAAGACGTAAGCGGGATGATCGGGTTGCATATCCTGGCGAACTGATTTGATAGCCCGCTCAGGATCGGGGTCCTGGTTGGAAGCCTTATCCGCCAACTCAACGAACTCGCACAATGTCGAACGTAACGCCTCACGCCAATACCGCGGCTCCGACATCTCCAAACGCAATATACCGCCGAGGTCTATCGGAGTCACCATGGCATACATCATCACGCCTATCGGTTCTCCGAAAACATCCTTTTCCGACTTGCACAGTATGGTGGTACGATGGCACACCGCGCTCCGGTCGGTGCGATCAAATGTCAGGTAACGAACCTCATCCTCGCGAAATACGGGCGATACGAGCGATCGCTTTGCCGATTCGTTCAGGAGCTTGGTGATGAACGGAACATCGCCAACGGTCGGTTCGCGTAGTCGGAATTTCCTCTCCTCTTTATCGCCCCAACGGGGAAATGTGTGTATCGACGTTTGACGCCCACCCTCAGCATGCAAGGCGTATTCGTACCCAAACTGGCGGTAGTAACCCGGAATGCCGAGTACGATCTGAACATGGTGCCCGCGTTCCGATGACCATCGATGCATGACGTCGAACTGTTTTCTTATTAGACCCCGATCCCTGTAATCGTTGTGGGTACCGACGATCTCAGGGCGTCCGATCTCGAATTCGATACCGTCATAGCTCCACGTCTGCGTAAGGTACGTCGTCGTTGACGCGTAACGTCCTTTTTCGACATCTTCGACAATGATGACGTCGTCAAGATTCAGGGTCGGATGCGGCTTGCCGACGAGATCGCGAATCCACTCTGCGATCCAATACGCTTCCGTGCCCGATTCTTCGTCGATGAAGACCCTGGCGCAGAATTCAGCGAGCGCGTCCGCCTCCTCGCGAACCGCGGAACGCATAATCAACCCGTCGCCGAGATCTTCGATAACTTTTTCCGGCGACACGTCCGTCATGGCAACATCAGCCGTTGGGCAGGTCGATCTTGTATTGATCCATGATCGGATCGAACTGCGCCGCAAAGGCCGCCATCTCGCCCTCGTCGGCTTGCATCGGGTGACGCGCAGGTCCTACGTTGAACCCGGAACGGTTCATCGCGTAACGAACCGGTATCGGGTTGGTGATGAAGAACAACGCGTTGAAGATCGGCAGCAATCGAAGGTGTTCGGCTGCCGCACGCTCTATATCGCCCTCCAAGACCGCACCGATCAACCCTCTGACCTGATTACCAATGATGTTGCTCGCGACGCTAACGACGCCGTAGCCCCCAGTCGAAACTATCGAGAACGTCTCATTGTCATTGCCCGACCAGACGTTGAAGCCTTCCGGCGAGCCTTTGATGACGTACGCGATCTGGTCGGCATCGCTACTGGCTTCTTTGACGCCGACGATGTTTGGAACTTCTGCCAATTTCAACGTCGTTGCCGCGGTCATGTTGAGTGCGGTGCGGGTGGGGACGTTGTAGAGAATCCCAGGGATCGATACGGCTTCAGCGATGGCGATGAAGTGTTTGACCAGTCCGCCCATTGTTGGCTTGTTATACGCCGGCACTGTCATCAAGATCGCGTCAACACCCGCGGCTTCGGCCTCTTTGGAGAGCTCGATGGAGCGGTACGTGTTGTTGTCTGTAGTGCCAGCTACGACTGCGCCAGAATCTCCGACCGCATCCTTAACTTCTGCAAACAGATTCAAACGTTCCTCGTCCGACATCGCAGGGGCTTCGCCTGTCGTGCCGCCGATCACTAGTCCATCCGAACCCGATGCCAATAACGACTTTGCCAGTTTGCGAGCTTGGGAATAGTTGACTTCACCCTCTTCGGTAAACGGGGTGACCATTGCTGTTAGAACTCGTCCGATCTCTGCCATTTCAAACTCCCTTACGCACCAAATCTTACATCACGTCGTGAGTTCAGACGCGGTTCGAGATAGGCCGTCGATGTCGGAAGGGTTGTGCTGGGTCAGGCTGCGGATGCAACATGTGGTCGGACGCAGTTTCGCTTTACACACTCGTCCATGATCTGCAACGCGTTGAGCGCTGCACCTTTGCGCAGGTTGTCAGCCGCTAGCCAGAAGACGACGCCGTTCTCGTGCGCAAGGTCTCGTCGAATCCGACCGACCATCACTTCGTCTTCGCCCGCCGAGTTCGAAGGCATCGGATAGATCGATTCATGCGGTCGATCCAAGAGCGTTATACCGGGGAATTCAGCGATTGACACTCGCGCCTCATCGACCGATATCGGGTCATCGAACTCGACCGTTACCGCTTCGCAGTGGGATACTTCAACTGGGACACGAACACAGGTGGACGCTAGGCGTAACTCCGGATCGCCGAGAATCTTGCGAGACTCGTTGACCATCTTCCACTCTTCCTTCGTGTATCCCTCATCAATGAAGTCGTCGACTTGCGGAAGGAGATTGAACCCGATCGGATGAGGATACTCCCTCGGCGACGACATCTCTTTTCCTCCCAACATCTCACGTGACTGATTCAAGAGTTCCGCCCTCGCTGCCGCACCGGTTCCAGTTACAGACTGATAGGTTGAAACCGTAACGGAACTGATCTCAGCCAAGCCTCTGAGCGCGGCTAATGCCATAACCAAGGGTGTCGTCGTGCAGTTGGGTATCGAGATGATGCCAGAGTGCCACTCGACATCGGCACCGTTGACTTCTGGAACTACGAGGGGAACAGCCGGATCCATTCGATACGCTGACCCGTCGTCGATCACCAACACTCCGCGCTTGACCGCTTCCGGTGCCAGCGCCAAACTTACTTCGGATGACGCGGAAATAAACGCTACGTCAACACCGTTAAAGGATTCAGGCGTCGCCTCCTCCACAGTCAACAGTTGACCGGCATATTCGATCTGCTTGCCGTGAGACCGCTTAGATGCCAGAAGACGCAATTTTTCGGCCGGGTGGCCACGCTCGGCCAACAACTCAAGCGCAACGGCACCGACCGCACCCGTTGCACCTACGATAGCGATTTCTAAAACTGCCGCCTGCATCTATATCTCCTGAGGCTTCGGATCGAACCTATTCCCGGTTCGTTTAGTTTTCGAGCAACGTCTTTCACCCCGACAGGCCAAGTACTTTGTCGAGGCCAATGATCATGGATTTTTCGTTTACTACGCGGCGTACTGCGAGCATCACTCCAGGCATGAAGCTCTGGCGATCAACAGAATCGTGCAGCAGAGTCAGCGTTTGCCCCAACGCACCGAACACGACTTCGTGACGAGCTACGCGACCCGGCATTCGTGCGCTATGGACATTGATGCCGCCCATCGAGCCTCCACGCGTTCCAGCAAGTAACTCTTTCTCTACGATGTTCTGATCGAAATCGCTGCCTTTACCTTCAAGCATTGCTTGAACGATCGACAGCGCGGTGCCGGATGGCGCATCGATCTTCATCTCGTGGTGACTCTCGATAACATCCGCATAGTCGAAGTAACGCGACGCAATGCGCGCTAAGTGGATCAAGACCACGCATCCGAGCGCGAAGTTCGACGCCGATATCACACCGACACCAGCCTCCGACGCACTCGCGCCAATAGCATCCAACTCGTCCGGCGCAATGCCAGTCGAACCTGAAACGCATCGAACAGCGCTTGCGATGCACGTCCGCATCGCGGTCGTACCGCCTTCCGCGTTCGTGAAGTCGACTACTACGTCAGGCTTCACGGTCATGAAGAGTGCCTCAAGGTCCTTGGCCAGCGGGAGTTCGTTTCCGCTAGCGGTTTCAACCGTCGTATTAGCACCAGCGAACAGATCGGCACCTCCAACCGGAACCATTCCCGGCTCTTGTTCCACCGCGTTCAACACGGTGGAACCCATTCGTCCCAACACTCCGTTAACTGCAACAGTTATTTCGGACATGTCTACTTCGGATACTGTTTACTTTTCTGTCGTCGAGGTTAACCGTCTCGGTTCATTCGATTCTAGGCTATCGGTCGCGTCGATCGCGAGTGATCATTCGGCGACGGGGGCGGCGCTCACGGCCGTCTCCATCATCGAAATCGTCACGTCGGTTGTTCCGGCGACCACCTCGGTCGTAGTTATCGCGCCTGTCGCCGCGGCCATAGTCGTCGCGTCGATCACGCCGGCCACCGCGATCAAAGTCATCTCGTCTGCCACCACGGTCTCCACCGCGGTCGAAACCGCCACGGCCGCCGCCGCGATCGAATCGACCGCCGCCGCGACCACCACGGTCTCCACCGCGACCACCGCCGCGGTTATTGGGCCGTCGTCGTCCTACTGCTTCTTCCAGTGCACGACCGTGATCGCCGTGGCTGTTCTCTTCGATCCTTGCGCGGACCGAGAGGTCAACACGGCCGTTCTGGTCGACGTTCACCACCATGACATCTAACTCGTCGCCTTCGTTGGCAACCGACTGAACGTCGGGAACTCGAGTGTCGGACAGTTCGCTGATGTGGACCATGCCGTCTTTGCCAGGAATTAGGTTGACGAAGCAACCAAAGTCCATGATCTTGACGACCTTGCCGGTGTAGTTTTCCCCGACTTCAATGTCCTTAGTCATCGTGCGAATGTTGTCGATAGCGCCTTGGACCTTGTCCGCCTCCGTGCCTCCTATCGTCACACTGCCATCGTCCTCAATGTTGACGCTTACACCGAACTCTTCTTGAATGCCCCGTACGTTGGCGCCACCTGGACCTATCACCATGCCGATCTTGTCGGTCGGAACCTTGATCGTCGTCATGCGTGGCGCGCCATCGCGCAACTCGGTTCGTGGCGATGAGATCGTCTGCTCCATGTGCTCGAGGATCTCGAGGCGGGCGTTTCTTGCCTGCTCAAGCGCTTCTGACATGATCTCGAAGGTGATGCCTTTGACCTTGATGTCCATCTGCAAAGCAGTGATGCCGTCACGCGTCCCGGCAACCTTGAAGTCCATATCGCCCGCATGATCTTCGGCACCCTGGATGTCCGTCAAGACCTTCGCATCTCCGTTCTCGCCGGTAATCAATCCCATCGCGATACCCGCGACCGGTGCTGATATCGGCACGCCACCGTCCATAAGCGCAAGAGTTCCTGCGCAAACGCTGGCCATCGAGGAAGAGCCGTTAGATTCCATCACTTCTGAAACCAACCGCAGCGAGTATGGGAAATCCTCTTCTGACGGAACGACCGGGCGCAGCGCACGTTCGGCTAACATGCCATGTCCTACCTCGCGCCGACCGGTAAAGCCAAATCTTCCGGCTTCGCCCGTCGAGTACGGCGGGAAGTTGTAGTGATGCATAAACCGCTTCGTCGTGATCGGCGAAAGGTTGTCAAGACGCTGCGCATCCGCGGCCGAAGCCAATGTCAACACACCCAGAACCTGCGTCTCACCACGTTGGAATATCCCAGAGCCATGCACCCGTGGAAGGTAACCAACCATCGAATCGAGGTCTCGTAACTCGTGCAAGATGCGACCATCAGGGCGTCGATCCTCAGACAGGATGCTCTCTCGTACCGCTTCCTTCTCCAAGGAATATAGTTCGGTCTGCACATGCAGCGAGTCGTGAGCATCGTCGCCAGACGTCAACTCCGATTTCGCCTCGGACATGATCTCTCGAATCGCATCCTCACGCGCTTCCTTGCCGCCACCAAGCTTCAATGCTTCCTTGATCGCGTCGCCTACGTGTTCCCGCGTAGCCGCTTTGGCTTCAAGTTCCGCTTCAGAAGCCTCTGGCGCGGCCCACTTGGTTTTCCCGACCTCCGCCTGTATCTCGCGGATGTGGGAAACGATTTCACCGTTCACTTCCTGAGCCAACTTCAACGCCTCGAGGATTACCTCCTCAGAAACGAAGTTCGCACCAGCTTCAACCATCATGATGGCATCAGCCGTGCCCGCAACGGTCAGTTCAAGGGCAGATGTCTCAAGCTCCTCATACGTCGGATTGACTACGAGCTCGCCATCGATATAGCCGATGTTGCAGGCCCCCACCGGGTCGTCAAACGGGATATCCGAGATCGCCAGTGCCGCCGAAGCTCCGACGATACCCAACGGCGCGTGAGGATTTACCTCGTCAGCGGCTAGGATCGTGATGATCAGCTGCGTCTCGTTGTGGTAGTTCTTGGGAAACAGCGGGCGCAACGGACGGTCGCACAATCGCGCGGCCAGTATCGCCTCGGAATTAGGCCTACCTTCTCGCTTGAAGAACCCTCCGGGCATTTTGCCAGCTGCATACGCCTTTTCGGCAACATCCACCGTCAGCGGTAGAAAATCGACCCCTTGACGCGGTTCCTTGCTCGCCGTCGCAGTAGACAGCAATACCAAATCGCCGTACCGGATCGTCACTGCGCCGCCAGCCTGTTTCGCTAGCCTGCCTGTCTCGAACGACATCATTCGGCCGCCGACTTCTATTTCGAATGTTCGAATCATTTTTCTTTCTTTCTTGGTTTCTGTTTTGTCTACCCGTTCATCGGGTGGCAATTCTTGGATTGGTTGTGAGCGTGGTGATTGCGTAAGCCTGTAGTCGGTAAACGCGTGAAATACACCTTAATGTTGATTCGGGATTGCCAGCTTCATAGCTGCTGTCGTGGTACGCGCCTAGGTAGATGTCGTGCGCGGTCGATTGAAAGTTCTAAGGGATTTGTGAATGAAGCAGCACCGTCGCCCGGCCTGTAATCTCGGCCAGCGACAGCGAACCGTTCAACCACGGAGTCCCAACGCTTCAATCAGCGTTCGGTATCTGAGAACATCCTCTTTCGCGAGGTATCGGAGCAATCGCCGGCGTTTCCCGACGATCATTTGCAGGCCGCGTCTACCCGCGGCGTCGTGCTTGTGAACCTTGAAATGCTCTGTAAGTTCCCTGATCCGGTCCGTAAGGATTGCGATTTGGACCTCAGTAGAACCGGTATCCTTCTCGTGCTTGCGAAACTTCTCGATCGTCTGCGTCTTCGCTCTGGCTTCCAATCTCTTCTCTTTCATGCAAGCGCTGTTCGCAAGTGGGGTTTGAAGACGATCTGCCGCTACTCCGCCCTGCCAGCGCTTTGAATCTCTTTTGATGCTTCCGCTAATTCTTTTAGCTCAACCTAATAGGATACCATCGCCGCATCTAAAATCTCGACCATCGCTGCAACATCGCAACGTCACGGGGCGATTCCAAGCGCTTTCGGCTTCCCAAAATCTGCCAAAAGACGCTATTTCACGCAAATGTAAAGCGCGATTGTCGCAACATCGTGTAACATTCTTCTATCGTGGCAAGGATCGCTGGTCGTTGCGTCCGAATAAGCATGTTGCTTGCATGAGTCGTCTTGACACGTGCGCTAAAGCGGGCATAAGATTATTCAGTGTGCATCGAACGGTGAGACTAGCGAAGTATGGCTGAGCTCCGTGCTTCGATGCCTACATCGTGGACTACGGCGATTGAGAGAACCTCGTGCCGAACGATCACGGTAATTGTTGCTTAAGACAAGCTAGTAATCTGAAAGCATCAGATTGGAGGACGGGTCCTCATGAATGAATCGCGTAGCCCGATGGATTCTTTGCGAGAAAACCCAATTATGGCGGTAGTCGCCATATTGTCGGTAATCGCAATCATCATCTCGATCATCGGCCTAGCTGGCGCTGGTCCGCAAGGTGAACCAGGTCTGCCAGGCGCACCAGGTGAGCCGGGATCACCGGGCGAGCCGGGAGCACCGGGCGAGCCGGGAGCACCGGGCGAGCCGGGAGCGCCAGGTGAAGCAGGATCACCGGGTGAGCCAGGTGAGCCAGGATTGCCGGGAGACCCGGGCAAGCCGGGAGCACCGGGTGAGCCGGGAGCACCAGGCGAGGCGGGAGCACCAGGCGAACCGGGATTGCAAGGTCCGCAAGGAATCCCCGGACTTGCCGGAGTTCCAGGACCGCAAGGCAAGGCTGGAGCCGATGGCGCTCCTGGTGCACAAGGCGCACCGGGTGACCCAGGTCCCCCTGGCGCACCAGGTCCAGCAGGTGCCGATGGTGCCGACAACTACGCCAACATCCAGTCGCTTGACGTGACGTACGCCATACCAACAGTCATCTACGATGCAACCGGTACTATGGCCGATATCGTTGGATCAGGTTTTGAGGCCGGCGAGGCAGTTTCGTTGACGGTCTCTGGAGCATCCGTCAACGACTCGATAGGTAGCGCAACCGCCAACGACAGTGGTGCATTCTCTGTGAGAGTCACCTTGGATTCAGCTACTTATACTGCTGGCAGCGTTAGCACTCTAGTCGCTACCGGCGACCAGGGTTCGCGAGCTTCCGCAGCGTTGATCATTGTCAACGCCAAGGGCGACGCACCCGGCCAATAGGAACTTGTAGCGTGAAGCCGACATCAAATTTCGGCTTCACGCTCAAATCTCCACCCAGTCAAAGCACTTCAGAGGCACCGGTCTCTGAAGTGCTTTTGCGCGTCTGAAGAAGTCCCCTTTTCACGCGGCGAGAGGAATACGGAGCGAAGCGACTAGAGCCTAGACCGCACAGCGTAAATCCCATCCTCCTCTAATCAGATATTTTGCAACCCCTTCATTCGGGTCGATGCCAGGCGCTTCAACGGACAGAACTTCTCTCTCTGGAGGAGGATGGCTGAGGTGCAAAATCCTCTCTCGCTCAGAGAGCGGCAAGGGACGTCACACAGCCCGTCTACACAATCAGCGTAGTCCTGCGGTTCAGGCTAAGCCTCTTGCGCTTCGTTCGCCACTAAGCTGGCGTCCCTGAGAAGCTGCTCCATCAGGAGGCCAAAAGTCAGGATCCCGGCCACTTTGCCCTCTTCGTCGAGCATCACCGCCGTCTCGTGCATCCGGTCCCGGAAATCGTCAAACAACGTCGCCACTTGCTGTGTCACAGGCACCGGGAAGATCGACGCGCTGATCCAATCTCGGCAGATTGGCGAACCGCCATCGCTCTGCCTCAACCCTTGCAGAGCCTCAGCCTTGTGTATCGTCCCCAACACCTCGTCAACCGTCTTGTCATAGACAACCACGTTGTCGATCGATAGTTGGTCCATCATAAGAACAACGTCTTCTAGAGCCGTATTGGCGTGCACCGCCACCGTGTCCGATATGGGCACCATGAAATCATCGGCTCGCAAGTCTTTGGATGACAGGTTTTGGAGAACATTCAAGACGTTCTCCACCGGCTCGTCATTCGCGTCACCCTGACTTTCTACGTCGTTCATGTAACTCGCTACGCGATTCAGGTGCAACCGGCGTCCGATGAAGCGGGATGGCCAGATCACAGGAGCGAGCCAAATCTTGACCTCCTCGTAGCAACCGCTCGCCATACGGTTCAAAACCATCCGCATCGCAATGACGCTGATCAACACAGCCGCCGCAACGCCCGATACCAGCCATATTTCGTTTTCCGGTGCAAACGTCGTTTGCGCGGCACGGTACGACGAGATAACGATCGCGATGAAAGAGGCGCTACGCACCGTCGTCACCACGATCCGAGTCGCACGGTAATCGCCCGCACTCCCAGGATTGAGATCCGATGATTCCGTCGATGCCATGCCAAGCATCGCTGCAAGACCTTGCGGCTGCAACACGCTTAGTGTAAGCGTCATAATCCCGTAGACGAACGCCGACAACGCTAGAACTAACCAAGGGAGCCAGTCTTCAGCCATCATGGCATCCCCCGAATAAAACTGTTGAAATCCCTAGGTATCTGCTACCTAAAGGATCGTCCGCGTCTTTCATTTCATATCCTGCCAATCTACTCTGTGCCGTCGCAACCGCGGCACTCAATTTCGTTTTCATCGAAGGGTCAGTTCCGCACCAACCCGTTGCCATGAACCCGGGCTGGCACGCCTAGTACCAACTCGCCATCGGCAACATCCCGCGTCACTACCGCGCCTGCGCCGGTCCGTGCTCCAGCGCCCAATCGCAACGGCGCGATCAGCACGCAACCCGCCCCAACCGACACGTCGTCCTCTATTACCGTCTTCTGGACGCTGTGACCGTCGAAATTAGCAGTCACTGAGCCCGCACCGATGTTGACCATCCGTCCAAGCTCTGCATCACCGACAAACGAGAAATGTCCAACTTTGGAACCATCTCCTATCCGGCTAGATTTGACCTCTGCCTGCGTTCCGATATACGCATCCACACCTACCTCAGATCCAGCGCGCACCCTGCAGAAAGGACCTATCTTCGCTTTTGCAGCAACTTGAGAATCTTCGACCAATGCATTGGGGCCTATCTCAGCACCCTGCTCAACAACGCTTCCCCGTACCTCAGATCGGTTTTTGATCAAAGCGCCGCAACGAACGTCCGACACGTCCGTCACACTCGAGAACGGCTGCACCGTAGCGCCGCTACCGATCCTCGAATCGTCGATGATTGCATTCGGACCGATACGCGCTTTGCTCTCGATCCTAGAACGTCCGAGAATGTGGCTTCCGGCACCTACCCACGCCCCGCGCTCTATCTCCGCCTGAGCGTCGATATAAACCGAGGTCGGGTCCTGAAATTCGACTCCAGCATCAAGCGCGGCGATCACCACCGCGTCTTGCGCGCGACCCTCGCCGCAGCGACAAGTTCTGTCGCTCCTACTATCGCCAGGCTCTTCGCTATCGCTAGACATTCAACGTTGGAAACGTCGGAACCAAGAGCATACTTAAGGCGCGATACACGGCAACCTTGCTCTCGGAAGATGATGGTTATCTTATCACTGCCCCATACCCCTATCCAAGCACCTCGCGGCGTTCAGGCTTCGTTACCGGGAACAAGTGAGCGTTGCCGGGACTGATCAAACCTCGCCGGAACGCCCGCCATCACGTTCCTCGTCGCCAATCCCGTCTCCACTGCCAAACACGCGGCGCATCTGCGCACGAACGGCAGAACCCCAAGTATTCAGCTCCGATCGAACCGCAGCGCGGAACTCTGGTCCATACTCCCCGATGTGGCGGAAACGTTTCCGACGATGACGCGCTAAGACTCGCCTATGACGTCTGCGCAACTGTGACACCTCGGATATCAATTCGCGTTTCAACATTCTCGCCGCCCTCGCCGGATCCGCATTTGCTCCGCCGTCAGGCTCCGCAATGATTAGATCCGCGATACCCATCTCCAACGCATCATACGAAGTAAGACGCAACGATCTTGCAACTTCCGGCGCGCGGGCTCTGTCCCGCAACTCCGTCGCCGCACCGGCTTCGGGTGAGATCGGCGTGTAGATGCTGTTCTCCATCATCATCATTCGGTCTGCGACGCTAAACGCCAATGCCGCCTCTGAACCACCTTCGCCGATTACTACAGACACTACCGGTGTCTCAATGCCGAGCATCACGTTGATCGTTTCGGCTATCTCGCTTGCCAGACCGTTCAATTCTTGGCCGATACCTAATTTCGGCCCCGGAGTATCAACCAGAACCACTAAAGGCAGACGGAAGTCGTTGGCCATAACAGCAGCTCGGCGTGCCTTACGGAAACCCGTAACTCCAATGCCGCCACGGCCTAACTCCGCGTAACCAAACCTCTCAGTGAATGACTCTATAGACCCATCATCCTCCTGCGATGCTTCTTCATCGCTTCTTATCCGCTCTTGAGCGACCACCATGACGGGATAGACACCCAAATACCCGAGTCCTATCTTCACTCCCTCATCGTCCGCCCCAGACCTGTCGCCGTGCAATTCCACAAAGTTGCGAAATAGACGCGGAATATACGCCGACGCCGTTGGACGGTCGGCCCGTCGGCTCAAACGCACCGACTCCCACGCATCTTGGCGATCAGGTCGATATCTCGACCCGCGCCGCCGGGTTCTAGCGTCATCCTTGACATGACGGTCGAACAATCCCAAAAGCAGTGAGAGTTGATCGCGTTGCTTATCCCTGCTCACAACCATGTCGAGGTGGCCGTAGTTCAGCATCGCCTCGGCGTTCGCGCGATCACCAACGTCCTCCGACTCCTCGATCTCTCGCAACGCTCCCAATGATGCGAACGCTACGTGCGCCCCCGGTTCGCCGATACGGATATCCGACATCGAAGCGAAGCTGGAAAGTATTTGTCCCGACGACGGATTCGCCAACACAGAAATCAACGGGATGCCACGCTCTCGAAGCGTTCGCGCCGCCACCACCGTCTTGGCCATCTGGGTCAGAGACAGCACACCTTCTTGCAATCTCGCACCGCCGCTCGTAGCGAATGTGATCACCGGCAACCGATGGCGCGCTGCAAGCTCGAACATCCGCGCAACCTTCTCGCCAACAACCAGCCCCATGCTCCCACCGAGAAAACCAAAGTCGATGGCGATGATCGCGCATCGAGCACCGCCGATGCGGGCGATACCAGTCACTGCCGCCTCGGAAAGCCCTGTGCGCTCCTGATCGTTCAAAACGCGCACTTGGTATGACACTCTAGGTGAAAACACCAGCGGATCGATCGAAGTGATCCAACGGTGCGATTCCTCGAACGTTCCCGGGTCCACCAATGCCGCAATGCGCGAACGCGCCGAGATGTTGTAGTGAAAGCCGCATTGCGGGCAAACCCGAATTCTTTGGAACAGATCCGAACTACCCAACTCAGTGCCACACACCAAACAGACCGAAAGCTCCTGCTCCAAGTCAAGCGGTGCAAGCTCTGGATCGTCGCCGGCGTCAAACGCGTCGTCGAATTCGGGATATAGGGGTTTAATCGTCACGAGATGGAATGCAATGCACGGAACCGACCGACCCCGTTGGGGTCTATCCAGCATTGTAAAGCCGCTCTCGTCAATTGGCATCAACATCGATGCCACACACCCGACATGGAACAGCGGCGTGGAGAAATATCTACACGCCGTTCAGACGACGAAACTACGACAAATTGCCGATGACTTGCCGCGGTTTGCCCGGCTCACCAGGACCGACGATGCCCGCATCCTCTAACTCGTCCATCAGACGAGCCGCTCGCGGATAGCCGATACGCAATCGCCTTTGCAGCAATGAAGTCGACAATGTCTTCTGGCTCTTTGCCATCGTTGAAGCCTGCATGAACAAAGCGTCACCGGAGTCTTCGGAGAACCCAGGCATGCTGAACTCTTCGTCATCGCCAGCCTCATCAACATCCAGCTGTGGCAACGGCGGCGCACCGACGTGCTTCCAAAACTCCACAATGGTCTCGATCTCTTCTTCGCCTAGGAACGCGCCTTGGACTCGCACTGGTTGGCTAAGATCGATCGGCTTGTAAAGCATGTCTCCCTTACCCAACAGACGGTCAGCTCCAGTGGCGTCCAAAATCGTCCGACTGTCAACCTGCGAGCCGACCGCGAAACTGATGCGCGATGGGAAATTAGCCTTGATCAACCCTGTCACAACATCGACCGACGGGCGTTGCGTGGCAACTACAAGATGAACTCCAGTGGCCCTTCCGAGCTGCGCCAATCTCACCAACAGTTGCTCAACCTCGCTGGAGGAGGTCAGCATCAAGTCGGCGAGTTCGTCAACCAGTATCAACAGATACGGCATCTTGAACGCGCTTTTCTCGTTGTAGGACGTGATGTTCTTGACACCAGAAGCTTCGAGCGTCGAGAAACGATCCATCATCTCCTTGACCAAAGCCTTCAACGCCTTCACCGCTCGCTCTGGCTCAACGATCACGGGTGCATAAAGATGTGGAATACCCTGATACGGCGTCAACTCGACGCGCTTCGGATCGATCATCACCATTCTGAGATCCAGCGGCGTACGAGTCATCAGCAACCCCGTCACTATCGTGTTCATGCAAACGCTCTTGCCCGAACCTGTTGCACCCGCCACCAGCGTGTGCGGCATCTTCGCGAAATCAGCCATCACCGGATCACCGCCGCTGCCCATGCCCAATGGCACCGGCAAAGCAGCATCCTCGGCAAATTCCGCCCACTCAGGCGTATCCATAACCGTCCTCAGGTTGACTGGAGTTGGCCGCGCGTTGGGCACTTCAATCCCTACTACCGACGATCCCGGAACCACCGATTCAAACCTGATGTTGGGTGACGACAACGCCAGCGCAATATCCTTTTCACGATTGAGAATAGTGTCGACGCGGACTCGTTGTCGCTGAGCCTTCGAGTTCGTACCTCCGCCTTTCCACCCGGGCTTAAGGCCGTACATGGTCACTGTTGGACCCACTCGCACCTGGTCAACAGTCACTGCGATCCCGTGGTCATCCAATGTCTCTTCGATAAGGTCGCTCGTCGCCTTGATCTCCGTCGTTGCAACACCACCCTTGGGCGGTTTCGATAGGTTCTCCACCGATGGCAGGCTCCACGGAAATGCGTTCATCGCGGCTTCAATCGCCGCTCCCGACGTGATCGTCTCTAACGCTTCTTCAGTGGCTTCGCTGATGCCATTGTCCGCAATATCGTCTTGGTCTTCCGGAACAAACGCATCGATCTCGGCCTCGAAAAACTCTTCGGCACCGTCATACGCATCGGTCTCAGTAACATCGTCTCCGATGTGATCCCCTACCGCGACAAACTCAGGCAAGTCGTCCTGCGCCGCGATCGATGAGTGCGAGACGACCGAAGCATCGTCCTGGATTACAGACTTCCAACCCTCATCGGACTCCAACTGGTCATCGACATCTAATTGCTCCTCGTCATCAACCAGGATGGTATTGCCAACATCCACCACAAATTCGTTAGAGGAATCGAACACATCACCTCTGATCTCTGGTGCCGATTCTCTGCGATTCGGCTCCGTCATGTCGTCTAACGCACTCATAGGCATAGATGTCGCGCCGTTAGTCCCATCGTCGTCTCCTTCAGCACCTTCGACCCAAACACCAGACTTGTCTCGGTGGCGTTTGCTCGCGATGGTGGACGCCACTCCTCCAGCCATCATGAACAGACTCACCGATGCCGACATTGCCATCAACGCGCCGATCCATAACACTTTGAGACCCATGCCGAATGCCGCCGGAAATTGGAACGCTGCCCCGATCGCAAATAGCGCCCCGGCGCGCACCCAAGCCAATGCCTGTTGCCATAGCACAAGGTCATAACGATGCCAGTCGTAGGGTTCACGGGCCAGAATCTCGCCGAAACGCCCTCCCATTGTCGCACCAGTTGCAGAGCCGAGTGGTGCTTCGAATATGCCCAAGACTGTAACCCCGCCGAGGACAATAATCAACGAGGAAATCGTCTCACGATAACGGCTTATCAACCATCGCGTCTGAGTCAGCGCAAGGTATACAAACAACACCCCCCACAAGCCAATCGGGAGTGCCCCGTAACCGACGTTCGCTATGACATCCTCGCGGAAAAGAAATCCCGCGACACCAGCGGCTGTGAACAGCACGAAAAAGACGATGTGGCGAAACGGCGAGAGATTAGACGTCCCGCCGTTCTCGGAAGTTATTTCGAGTTCGCTCTCAGATTTTTCCGTCTTATTGCCACGTTTCGACGAACTGACAGCCTCTTCGTCTGCCAGTCCGTTCTCTTCATTCAGCGCGTCCAGGTTGTAGCTCAATTTCGGTCACCACGATCAACGGTCTGCGCTTGGTCCTGCGGTAAAAGAATCGACCCAAGCAAGCCCGAACTAGTCGGTCCATCTCGTTCCAATCTACGAGATCGGCAACCACCGGTTCAATAGCTTGGCTCAACGCTTCCGAAGCATCTTTCATCAATCGAGGCTCATCTGCAGCGTCCACAAATCCCGACGTCACCAGTTGCGGACGACCAACCAATACTCCTTCGTCACGCGCCATGGTCACAAACACGATGCCGTCGCTCGCCAACGATTTGCGCTCCTCCATAACGCTCGAATCGATGTCCCATTCGCCTTGACCCTGAATCAAAACGTAACCCGCAGGCACCCTGTCTACTACTGATATTCCCCGTTCGTCGAGTTCCAAAACATCACCGTCACTGATCAGCTTCACGTTGTCTTCCGGCACTCCCATATCGACCGCGATCTCAGTGTGCGCCTTGAGCATCCGATACTCGCCATGAATCGGCGTGAAATGCTCCGGCCGTAGAATGCTGAACAT
This sequence comes from Dehalococcoidia bacterium, assembly GCA_965220515.1. GTDB lineage: Bacteria > Chloroflexota > Dehalococcoidia > Lucifugimonadales > Lucifugimonadaceae > Bin127. The sequence goes on along the minus strand of OZ244831.1, from coordinate 2,225,133 downwards.
TGTCTTCAACTCGTCTCGCTTCGCGTGTCCGGAAACGTGAACCTGCCGCGAACTCGCAGTAATCACCCGTACGTTGCGCCGAGCGAGGTTGTTCATAACCTCGTTGACCGCGATTTCGTTGCCCGGAATCGTCCGTGCAGACAATATCAAAGTGTCATCATCCACCAACTTCACCTCGCGGTGGTCCCCACGTGCCATCCGAGATATTCCAGCCTCGAACTCTCCCTGGCTGCCCGTGGTCATAATCACCACTTCATCGTCTGGCAAGCTGTTCGCCTCATTGATGTTGATCCGAATCCCCGGCGGGATATGCAAGTGCCCGACCTCTTCCGCGAGACGGGTATTTTCGATCATGCTTCTCCCAATGACCGCCACCCGACGCCCGATCTCCTGTGCCGCGTCAACAACCATCTGCACCCGCGCTATCTGCGTCGAAAAACTGGCGATTATCACCCGTCCCTTAGACTCGGCTATCGCCCTGTAAATCGCTTCAGCGGCGATACGGTCTGAGCGGGCAGATCCATCGTCCTCCGCATTCGTCGAATCGGACAGTAGCAACCGCACACCACGCTGTCCGATCTCGCTCAGCGCTTGGTAGTCGGTCGGCAAACCGAGCATTGGTTCGTTATCAAACTTGAAATCACCGGTATGCAAGATGCCGCCTTGCGGCGTGTCCAAGTAGATACTGCATGAGTCCGGGATGCTGTGGCATACGCTGATCCACTGCACTCCGAATTCCCCGAAACGGTAGTCGCGTTCCAGTCGTACAGAGTTCACCTGTACGCCCGAAAACCGACGTCCTCCAGATTTCTTCAACTCTCGCCTTATCATCTCGGCGGCCAAACGAGGAGCGTAAATCGGCGCGTCGATGATGCGCATCAAATGGGGTAACCCGCCGATATGGTCGAGATGACCATGCGTGACGAGCACCGCGCGAACCCGATCGCGGTTCTGACGGACATAATCCATATTAGGAATCACCCGCTCGATGCCCGGAGTGTTGTACTCCGGGAACTGCACCCCGCAGTCGATCACCAGCAAATCATCGTCCGTCTCGACGACCATCATGTTCATCCCGACCTCGCCCAAACCGCCAAGGGGAATTATTCGAACTGCCGATTCGCCGTATTCCAAACTGTCATCATTCATGCGTGGTTCCATGTTCAAGATAGAGTGTCATTTGGATCGCCAAAATCGCTCATGATTAGAAAAACGAAGACTGCCGGTCATCCACCACAACTTCCGGCTCTTCATTCTCAGCCGCTTCCGCCGCCGCCTCGATCGCGCGCTGCTTTCGCATCTCCTCTTGCACCTCTTCCGGCGTCTGCGCTCGTTCGAAAAGCCCAACCGGTGTCTCGCCGGTGTCCGTTTCAGCAACTTCATCCGACGCGATTTTTCCTGCTTCCTCAAGCACAGACGAGGCAGGCTTTGTTTCAGTCCTTCGCGGATCAGTTTCTTCGACGGAGTGCCTCACAGGCTCTTCAATCGCCTCTCGATTGACGCGGATGCCCTCCAAAATCGCTTCGCGAAGGTTGTGTATACCTTCGCGCAGCATCTCGGCGTTGGACGGGTTGCGAAGACCCGCCGACGGATGCAAGAGAGGCATCAATACCCGGTCTTCATGACGGAAAATCTTGCCATTGCTCGCCGTGATGCGAAGGCTCTGATTGAACCAACCCAGCGCGTGTCTGCCAAGAGGAACAATAACTAACGGGTCGATAGCCGCAATTTGTTGTCGCAAATAGCCCGAGCATTGATCGACTTCTGAGCGTTCGGGATCCCGATTTCCGGGCGGGCGACACTTGACGACATTGGCGATGTAGACATCCTCACGTCGCATCGGAAGCGACTCGATCAACTCATCCAGGAATTTGCCTGCCCTGCCCACGAACGGTCGTCCTGACAGGTCTTCATCTCGCCCAGGCCCCTCGCCGACGAACATGATCTCCGCGGTTGGCGATCCTTCGCCGGGAACGGTGTTGGTACGTGTCTCCGCCAACGGGCACTTCCGACATTTCGATACGACTTCGGCGATCGCTTCAAGCTTTTCAGATGCCGATTCGTGCGACTTGGAATCTCCCTCAACCATCTCAGAATTCAAGGCTACCACCGTCGGTAACGACGGATTGCAACAAAACATAGAGCGGCAACGGATTTCCGTGCCGCTCCAGATTCACCTCGCTTGGAGTAGCTTTCCCGCCACTCCATAAAATGCGAAACTTACCCGCAGATCAATTAACCCGTGACTCCCTTACCCTCAAGGTAGTCAACCGCGTTCTGCACCGTCTCAATAGTCTCGGCTTCGTCGTCCGAAATCTCTACCGGGTTATCGTCGGTGCTGAACTCCTCTTCGAAAGCCATAATCAGCTCAACGACATCCAATGAATCCGCATCGAGATCCTCGGTAAACGACGATTCGGGCGAGATCTCGTCTTCGTCCACGCTCAATTTTTCGGCTGTAATTGCCCGCACTCGATCCAAGATTGATGACATCGTTATTCGCTCTCCCGAGCTTGATTAACCGCTGATTATCGTCTACGCCGTTACGTGGCGACGCAACCGCAATTATATACCCGCGCTAACATTACTCTACCCGCTCAATCTGGTAAACCTCCCCCTTCGCGAAGCGTAAGGGGGACGCGGGGCGAAGCGATACGCAGGGGGATGCCCCTCAACATTCACCCTTCACCCTGATCCGTCATCCCTACCGGTGTCTCTCACAATCGCGCCGAGAACACCATTTACGAACCTCCCAGAGCCTTCAGCGTCGAACATCTGCGACAGCTTGACCGCCTCGTTGATGATCACCGCGGTTCGAGTCTTCGGATACATTTCCAACTCGACCAACGCCGTGCGAAGAACATTCCGAACCACCGGCGACGCTTCCTGCATCGTCCGATTCTTCGAGTATCGATTCAGCCGACGATCCAGCTCTGTCCGCCGTTCCTCAACCTCAGTCGTAAGCGAAGAAACAAATTGCCTTGATTTCTTATTCAACCCCATCTCCGACACCACCCAATCGACGCACTGAGTCACCGGACGATTCGTGAGATCAGATTCGTATAGGGAAAGAACCGCCGCCGCCCGGGCACCAGTTTTGTCGCGCGGAATCGCTTCGAAATCAGGAGCGTCAACATCCAAGTCGCCCATCCACGCACGTGCGCGCTCGTCAGAGACGGCCGACAGCCAATTGCTAGTTTCATTGGTGCAAGCCGAGGTCATCGGATGTTACTTAATTAGAGCGCGCCGCACATTAACCATCGACCTTAATCGCGGTTGGCGAACCCTAGAATAGAGACGGGGCGAAGGTTGCCTAGCAAGCGTAATTTGTGGCGCATCTCTATGCATCGTGCGTCACACCCTTCGCCCCCAAGCCCGTTCATTTCTGAACGTCGGCTACCCCCATTATACGCGCGTTAATCAGTTGGAACGAGCAGGGACTATGCCGCCGCGAATTCGCACGCCGCGTCGTACTCACTAATGTTGACGATCTTTGCCCGGCGGTCGATGCGCTTGATCATACCGCTGAGTATCTTGCCGTTCCCCATCTCGACGAACTCGTCGACACCATTGTCCAACATGTGCCGGATGCCGTTGCTCCACTGGACACACGACGTCAACTGACGACGAAGCTCGCTCTTGACCTCATCCGCCGTCTCCAATGGCTTCGCATCGACATTGCCGATGATCGGGACCAGAGGGTCGTTAAATTCCGTAGCGTCTATCGCTTCGTTCAAGCCGCTCTGTGCTGGAGACATCAAGCCAGAGTGGAACGCACCGCCTACACTCAACGGGATCGCCTTCTTCGCGCCACGAGCCGACGCCATGTCAAGGGCCACCGCCAGTCCGCGGTGTTCGCCAGCGATGATGATCTGCTCGGGCGTGTTGACGGTCGACATGTCAACACCAGCCTCTCGACAGATCTCGGCGACGGTCACTTCGTCAATACCGATCAGCGCAGCCATCCCGCCTGGACGCTCATCACACGCCAGCTGCATCAGTCGTCCACGTTCGCAGACCAAACTTACCGCATCTGACACCGAAAGCACGCCGGCAACGACTAACGCGGAGTACTCACCGAGGCTATGCCCGGCAGTCATGTCCGGTATCGCGACCGACTCGGTCGTCTCTTCAAGTGCCCGCCAAGCCGCGATCGACGTAGTCAAAATCGCGGGTTGGGCGTTCTCGGTACGAGTCAGCTCATCCGCGGGACCATTGAACATGATCTCGCTAAGCTCTCGACCCAGAACATCGTCAACTTCGTCGAATACCTCGCGCGCCGAGCTTGAGTTCAGATACAGGTCCTTGCCCATTCCCACCGCTTGCGAACCCTGTCCGGGGAATACGAATGCGGTAGATCTTGATTCTGCGAGCTCTGTGGTCATTTCGCTCTCCAAAATGGTCTTTTCAGACTGCCAATCCCTCGGTTGACGACGCAACTGGTCTTCAGTTGCGACTATGGTATCAACTTTCTTCAGTGGTTTCGATCTCGAAGGCGTCCGAGTTCGGCCAGTTGCCCTTCACCGTTCGCCCTTTGTAGTTTCCGCATTCCGGGCATACCCGATGCGGCGGAATTCTAACGTCGCAACGCGAGCAACGCACCAGAGTCGGCAAGCCGATCGCATGATGTGCGGCCCGATTGCCTTTGCGGGCTCGAGTGTGCTTTTTCTTGGGAAGCGGGGGCATGTCACCTACCACTCAATGTTTGAGGGTTGAACGTTCGATTCCGATGCTTCTGCGCCAGTTTATCCAGACTGGCACCTGCAACTTCCGATATTTAGATCGGTTGAACAGCCAGAGCACATTCCCTTACATGCCGGATCGCACAGCGGATTCATCGGCAACGCAGCGCTCAGGCCCTGCCAAAGCGCGGTCGATATGTCTAGCACGTTCGCTGAATCGATTGTCAACGCCTCATCGTTTTCATCTGTTCCGTACTCTTCAAACCATCCCCGATGACTCGCCATCAGATCAGCGTTCGACGGTCTGAACTCCTCAGCGAAGTCCAGACAGAGCGACATCGCGGTGTCTACCAGACACCTCGAGCACTCGGTATCAAACCGGGCTTCAACCTTTACATCGGCAAAGACCGTCCGATCTGTGCGCATCAGTTTGCCTCGTGCCTCGACCTCGTGGAACAACAGCCCGTCGCTCTCCAAAGTCTCGTTCGCGAAATGGAACCGAAGCTCATCGCCCACCGAACCGGTCAAAAGACCCGACACGTTGAACAGCATGGCATTCGAATCCGAATACGCGCGCCGAGGCGCGGATGAATTACGCAACCCAGTCAATGTTAAATCCACCAAACGAATCTTGTCAATATACCCGGCAATTGGCACCTTTACACACCCTCCCAACCCCGTCCACCGACGGCTCGACACCCGGACAACGCGGTAGGGCAGGTTTGAACCCTACCCCTATTTTTTGAACTTGTTCAAAAACTAATCTTGCCGCCAAATTGCCGCTCCAAGCGGCAAGATCCCCCGAAAATTGCCGGAAACAGCGGCAAGAGCGGCAATTCAGCGGCAACTTCTACCCCTTTAAATCTCCCCGATCAGATCCCGAGATATAACCAACCGTTGAATCTCAGAAGTCCCCTCGTAAATCTCCGTTACACGTTGATCTCGATACATCCGCTCAACCGGAGTAGGTTTGAAATACCCGATCCCTCCGTGAATCTGCACCGCCTTATCCACGTTCCGACCAGCAACCTCCGACGCGTAAAGCTTCGCCTTAGCCGACTCAGTCCCGTATGGGAAACCCTCGTCATATAGCGATGCGGCGCGGTAGACCATCAGACGAGCAGCGTCGAGTTCCGTAGACATATCTGCCAGCATGAACTGAATCGCCTGTTTAGTCGCTATGGGACGCCCGAAAGCGTTGCGTTGCTTGGCGTACGCGACGGACTGGTCCAGAGCACCTTTCGCCAGCCCGAGGCACTGAGCCGCCACCGTGATGCGCGACGAATCGAGAATCTTCAACGCGATGCTGTAACCATCTCCCACATTTCCCAGCAAATGCGATTTGGGAACTTTGCAATCCGAGAACACCAACTCGGCAGTCCCGGATCCGCGCATCCCCATCTTCCCGTGCTGCTCGTTGATCTCGAACCCCGGCGTACCCCGCTCAACCACAATCGCCGAAATACCCCGATAACCCGCAGATCGATCCGCCGTAACAAAAACCGCAAAGACATCCGCCACCGAAGCGTTGGTAATGAACAACTTGCTGCCATTCAGCGCGTAAAACTCGCCTTCATCAACGATCGTCGTCTGCAATCCCAAAGCATCAGACCCCGTCTGCGGCTCAGTCAAAGCAAAAGCCGCGATCTTCTCTCCCGCTGCCAGACTCGGCATCCAACGTGAGCGTTGCTCATCTGACCCGAACCGATTAATCGTCTCTGACCCCAACGAAGTATGCGTAATAAGTACAGTGCTGGTGCTCCCACAAACAGCCCCGATCTCTTCGAGAACCACCATGAAGTCGCGATAGCCCATACCCGCGCCGCCAAGCTCTGACGAAGTGAGTAATCCGGTCAGGCCCATTTCCGCCAGCGCCGCGAACTGCTCTTTCGGAAACTCCTCGTTCGTGTCGACATCGTCGGCGAGCGGTGCGAGGTCGTTCTCGGCGAATTCGCGGACAGTCGCCGCAAGCATCTGCTGTTGCTCGTTGTAGAAGGGTTGCATAGTGACGGTCTAGTTTGGAAAGCTACTTCGTGGCACGAGTTGGTGTAATTCTAAGTGTCGGAAATATGGATCATCAGAGTTGATATAAGGGTTGCATAGTCAGATTGGGCGTTAAAATCTGCTTATCGCTCCATCTTTCAATTCCCATAATCGGGACGCATGACAGGAATTCGTACGATACTGGGCATCGACCCTGCATTGACGACCACAGGATATGCGGTAGTTACCGCCGATTCTCGGGGTAGTGTCTCGTTGCTCGAAGGCGGCCTCATCCGGACAAAATCCAGCGACTCTTTGGAACAGCGCTTGAAGACGATAAATTCGACGCTGTCCGAGGTGATTGAAGAGTTCGAACCCGACGAGGTCGCGATTGAGGACCTTCATGCGCGCTACCGAAATCTAAAAACGGCGATCATTATGGGACACGCGCGTGGCGTGGCGATATTGGCCGCGGGAAGTGCCGACATACCGGTGCATCACTATCAACCAGCGCGGGTCAAGAGCATAGTCGCCGGCAGCGGCCGTGCTGACAAAGAACAGATGAAGCGAGCAGTCTCCATACGCCTCGGATTGGCGACCGAGATCACCAAAGACGATGTCGCAGATGCGGTCGGCATTGCCATTTGTCACGTCCATGTAACCGGGGCTCCGCAAACCAACTGATCGGCAGACCAACAATGATTTCCTACCTAAAAGGCGAAGTTATCCAGGTACAGCAGAATCCTCCACGGGTAGCAATCCTGACCGCGAGCGGAGTCGGTTACACCGTGACATTGCCAGTATTCGTTGAAGAAGCGCTCCAACCGTACGAGGGTCAAGAACTCGGATTGCACATCTACTATTCCGTATCGGAGCGTCAACCAATGCCAACCCTAGTGGGGTTCGAGGAAGCTGGTGACCGAGAATTCTTCGAGCAGTTCGTTCAGGTCGAAGGCATCGGCCCGGCGCGCGCGGCTTCAGCACTGACCATGCCAGTTCCAACGTTGGCATACGCGATTGAAACCGAGGATTTGGTGACGCTGACGCTGATGCCGGGCATCGGTCAACGCGGCGCCCACAAGATCATCGCTACGTTGAAAGGAAAAGTCTCGGAATCTGCAAGCCGTCCCATTGAGACCGCTGCACACAGGGCTCGGGTGCCCGACACGCGAGCCGACGTCGTTGCCGTGTTGGTGAATCTCGGCTATCGGAACAACGATGCGGTCACGATGGTTGACGACGCAATTAGGCGTAACCCAGAACTCATCGAAGACCCTCAAGCCTTGCTCAGAGATGTATTCCGTAACCATCCTGCAACGCCAGCAGTGACCCAGTAAGCATGGTCATCTGATGGCAGAATCTGCGAGAGAGCGCATTGTGACCGGCTCTGACCACGCCGAGTCAAACTCCGAACAAAGAGCAGCGGAATTGCTGCGCGACCGAGCGCAACGCAACTCGAACTCGCCGGGCATGAACGATCTCCGCCCTCGCCGTTTCGCCGACTATATCGGACAGCGCGACGTCGTCAACAGCATCCAGATCGCTGTCGAGGCCGCCAAGCACCGCGGCGACACACTCGACCACGCGCTGTTTCACGGCCCTCCAGGATTGGGAAAGACCACGATTTCGCAGATCATCGCCCGAGAGATGGACACAACACTGGTGCATACGTCAGGCCCGGCGTTGGAACGCCCGGCCGATGTCGTCGGAATACTCTCCAACCAGAAACACGGCGACGTATTGTTCATCGACGAGATACACCGTCTGTCTCACGCGGTGGAGGAGTACCTGTACTCCGCGATGGAGGATTTCCGCGTCGATTTCATCACCGGCACCGGCGCATTCGCCAAAACGATCAACTTACCGTTACAGAAATTCACGCTGATAGGCTCCACGACGCGAGCCGGAATGCTCAGCCCACCCCTGCGTGAACGCTTCGCATTGACCTACCACCTCGATTTTTACTCGGACGAAGAGATCACCCAAGTGGTAAAACGATCAGCGATGATTTTGTCGGTTCCGATCGATGAAGCTGGTGCCGAGGTCATCGCGAAAAGATCGCGCGGAACCCCGCGGATAGCCAACAATCTTCTACGACGCGTAAGAGATTTTGCCCAGGTCAGAGGAGACGGGAAGATTGATTCTGGCGTTGCCGCCGAGGCGTTACGTGTCGAGGGTGTAGACGAGCTGGGCTTGGACCGCTTGGATCGGTTGTATCTGGAGACCCTGTGCAGACAGTATGGCGGTGGACCCGCGGGCATCAATGCCTTGGCGGCATCCGCGAACGAAGAGGTTCAGACCCTAGAAGACGTGGTCGAACCCTTCTTGTTGAAGATCGGCTTCATTCTCCGCACACCCCAGGGACGAAAGGCCACACCGCGAGGAATGGCACATGTCGGAGTGCCTGTAAATGAGACAGGTGCGTCCGACGCTGGACAACGCTCTCTGTTGTAGAGCGTTGCTAAGTCGCGGCCGTTCGCGAATACTCCATCGCCTCGGCGATTAACTCGTCCGGGATGTCGTCGAACGAAGCGTAGTTCATCGAGTAGAGCCGTGCGTAGAGCCCGCCGTGAGCCATGAGCTCCTCATGGTTGCCAGTCTCGATTATCTCGCCGTTCTGCAGCACTATGATGCGGTCCGCGCCTCTAATCGTCGCGAGCCGATGCGCAATCACGATACCGGTCCGGCCTTCAAGCAGACGCGCGAGTGCTTGCTGGATCAACAACTCGGTGTAGCTGTCGATCGATGCGGTTGCCTCATCGAGGATCAGGATCTTGGTATCAGCGACGATCGCTCTGGCAAAAGAGATCAGTTGTCGTTGACCCAGTGACAGGTTCCCACCGCGTTGCTCGAGTTCGGTGTCATAGCCGTTAGGCAAGCGCATTATGAATTCGTGTGCACCGACGGCACGAGCGGCCGCGACAACTTCCTCGCGGGTGGCATCGAGTTTGTTGTAGCGAATATTTTCGTAGACGGTTGAGGAGAATAAGTACGGCTCTTGAAGGACCATCCCAATATTGTTTCCGAGGGTGCTGAGCTCTACATCGCGTACATCCTTGCCGGAGATTAGGATTTCGCCCTCCCAGATGTCGTAGAAGCGGTGCAGCAACGACGTGATGCTGGTCTTCCCAGATCCAGTCGGGCCAACAAGCGCCACAGTCTCACCCGGTTCAACCCGGAAGTTGATGTCCCTTAGGATCGGTTCGTCTTCTAGGTATCCAAAAGTTACGTTCTTGAATTCCACGGAACCGTCGTTATCCACTAGAGGTTTGGCATCCTCTTTGTCTTGGATGTCGATCGGGACGTCTAGGACCTCGAAGATGCGTTCACCGGACGCCATCGCGCGTTGGAAAACGGCGTAGTGCATGGTGATGGAGCGGATCGGGTCGAAAAAGAGTTGGACGTAAAGAACGAAGGCGATCATGGAACCAATTTCGAGGGAGTTGCCGATGACCCAAGATCCACCGACTACGATGATGATCGCCATTGCAGACCCGGAAAGGGTGTCGACCATTGCGATCATCACAAGACCGATCCGTGCGGCACGTTTGGAAGCCCGAAGTTGCTCGTCGGCCTTCTCCTTAAAGAGATCCAGGTTCACATGCTCTCGGCTCATGCCCTGCACTACTCGCACGCCATTGATGTTCTCGGCTAGTGCTCCGCTGGTGATGGAAGCGGTCTGACGCGAGTAGATGAAAGCCCGGCGCGCTATCGGCAGCCAGACGGCACGTGCGATTGCGAGAGTGGACACTACTGCAAACGTCAACAGAGCCAATCGCCAGTCCATGATGAGCATCGCGATGACGATACCGAAAAGCAGCAAGAAATCGCCGATGCTGACGACCGCGGTTTCCAGGAACTCTTGCAGTGCCGCGACATCGCCCTGAAGTCGAGACATCATGCGCCCGACCTCGGTCTTGTCCATGAAGGACATCGAGACGCGTTGCAGGTGTTCGTACATCGCACGTCGAAGATCGATGAGGATGTGTTCGGCGATGCGTCCGACGATGATGTTTTGGATGTATCCGACGATCACGTGCAGGACGACCGCGCCGAAGAAGAGTCCAACCATGATGAACAAAATGTTGCGAGCGTCCAAAGCATCGCGTTGAGTGATATCTAAGACATCGTTGACCGTCGTGCGGATGATCCAAGGCAGCGCCAGAACCGAAAGCGCGAAGATGACAACCGCGACGATCCCGATGATTAGGACATTGCGATACGGGCCCACAAATCCCAAGAATCGCCTGACGACATCGCCGTTGTAACCGGCGCTGAAGATCTGCTGATCTAAGTCGGCTTGATTCGCGCTGCGCTCGTCGACCCAGCGTGGTCGAGATGATTTGTTGTCGGCCGGGCGACCCTGTGTTGCGTCGGTTGATGCCATCTTTAGATGCCGTCTCCGGATTGGACGTCGTCTTCGGGGCGGATTTGCAGTTCGTAAAGGTCTCGATACTTTCCACCCAGTTCCAGAAGTTCTGCGTGGGTGCCGCGCTCAACGATCTTGCCGCCTTCGAGGAAGAGGATTTCGTTCGCGTGCATCAAAGAGCTCAGGCGATGGGAAATGATTATCGTGGCCCGGTCCGCGGTTACTTCTTGGAGAGCGGCACGGATGCGTTGCTCCGTAGCGGCATCAATTGCCGCGGTGGAGTCGTCGAAAACAATGATCTGCGGGTGCAGCATGATGCTGCGGGCAATCGATAACCGTTGCCTTTGACCGCCGGACAGCGATACGCCACGTTCACCCACGAGAGTGCCGTACCCGCTCGGAAGTCGCTCAACATACTCGCTCATCTGAGCGTGGGAGGTCGCGCTTTCAATGTTGCGGTGTTCAGCCCAAGGGTCACCGTACGCAACGTTGTTGTCAACCGTCGTCGTGAACAGGAACGTGTCCTGTTCCACCACGCCCACAGTTCGGCGCAGGGATGACAGTGTGACATCCGAGATGTCTTGACCGTCGATGAGAATGCGTCCATCGATGGGATCATAGAAGCGCGGAATCAAGTGCGCCAGAGTCGACTTGCCAGACCCTGGGGGGCCGACGATGCCGATGGTGTGCCCCGGGCGAGCTTCGAACGACACGTCGGATAGCACCTGTTCGTCGCCGTACTCGTCCATATACGCGAAATCGACGCTTTCAAAACGGAGTGCGCCGTCCGTTAGGACGAGGTCTTTTGCACCCGGTTTGTCATCGATCTCCGGGACTTGGTCTAGGACCTCGAAAAGTCGTTTCCCGGAAGTCGCACCTTGCGCCCATCCAGCGACGACCATGCCCAGCTGCCGCACTGGATTCTGCATGATGGACATGAAAGCCAGGAACTGTGCGAGTTGTCCGAGGGAGAACGGATCGTTTTCGTCGAGAACTTTCATGCCGCCAACTAGGAGGACGACGGACATGACGCCTAGGAACGCCAAGGTGATTATCGAGAGGTTCTTCGCACGAACCCCGACCAAATGGAACGCCCTGTTGAAAGCCTCGTTGGAAGACTTGTCGTACTTCACCATCTCGTAGGGTTCAGCCGAGAACGATCGGACCACGCGGATACCCTTCAAGTTCTCGTCCATCACCTTAGTCAGGCGTCCCATCTCCTCCTGATACAAGCGCCATCCGCGGGACGTTTGCAACCGTGCAACGATCGAGCGCCAAGCCGCGACCGGGACGAAGCTGAGACTGATGAGAGCAAGCTCCCAATCGACTCTCATCATCAGGAAGGTACCCGTGCTGACGAATATCGCGAGGTAGACGACACGCAAGAGCCCCCGGCTCGCGAAAGCGCGGATGCCTTCAATGTCCAAGAGGCCCCGAGTAAGAAGATCGCCAGTGTGTACCCGGTCGTGGTACGCAAAACTTAGACGCTGAAGCTTCTCGTAGTAAAGCATCCTCAAGCGGTAACCAAGCCGTTGCGCAACGTTTTCACTGATGTACATGTGCCCGAACGTGAACAGTCCCCGCAGAATCGCCGAACCAAGAAGGAACGCAGCCGTCATCAATAGTGTTCGACGAAGTGCGTCAGTATCCGCGTCCGGCGATGTAAAAACTTCCTCTACCGTGTCAACACCATCACCGATCAAGAGCGGGATGAAGAGTTGAAAGACCGATGCGCCAATGATGAAGACGAGTCCGATAGCGAGAAGTCCGGGGTAGTCAAACGCCATCCGCACTATCCGCATCAGCACGTGAAAACTGCCGCTCGACGCTTCTGCTCCAGTATCGGAACTCTTCGGCGCAGCGGTTGCTGTGGCTGACGCCACTGACCTCGAAGTCAGTCGCGTCAGCAGGCTAGGTAAGAAAACCATAAGTATCCGATTCTACGACTTCTTTCATCAGACAAGCCGCCTTTTTCGAATCCTTACGCATTGTAGCGAATCGTTTCTCACGAAAACTATGCATCCCAATGCGCGAACTCAACAGTTCTGATTAGTGGGCAGAGTTGCGCTAGAGTCGTATATGCAGTTAAGTCGAGCAACGACAAGGCCTTTTCGCAGTTGCGCCAACCGCGAGCGCATCACCAACCGCAAACACGTCGGCATATTCAGCACTATGGCAAACCCATCCATCACCACTAGGGCCCCCGAAGCGGTACCTCTCTCCACGGTCGCCGCAACTCGTGAAAACCCCTACTCCGCACGCTACGCCTCCCTCGCCGACGCACACGCGATCGACCACATCGTTCATGCCGCATTCGGAAACTCAGCACCCAGATCGTCGGTAGCCAGAGACATCAAGCGCAACAAAACAACATACGTCGTCGTGACAAGGTCTCCATCTGCGAAGCCGATTGCTGACGACACATACACACCGACGAACAACACCGGGTGGCGAAGTCGGATCAAATCGTTGTTTTCTTCCGGGAACTTAGGGCCACGGAAAACTATGAACAACGTGGTCGGACTGGTCGGCATTTGGACCGCTTTGGACCAAGCCCACATCGTTGTGATTGCGACTCATCCCAATGAGCGTAGGCGCGGGATCGGCGAGTTGCTCGTGATTGCCACCATCGTTGAGGCATTGAAAACCGGTGCCGCGAACGCAACTTTGGAAGTTCGAAAATCCAATAACGCGGCGCGGTCCCTGTATCGCAAGTACGGGTTCAACGACGTTGGCATACGCCATCGCTACTACCACGACAATCGAGAAGACGCAATCATCATGTCCACACCAGCCTTCTCAAACTTGGAGTACAAGCGATCTTTGATACGCCGGTGGAAGGGCTACCTCAGCATTCGAGGCAAGACCAAATTGCAGTTCGATCCAAAGCCTTATCTAGCCTTGACCGAGTAGGAACAAGATAAAAGCAACTAAGGCACCGATCGCAAATACGATGCTCCAAGTCGCCCAACGTTGCTGAACCGCTAGGAACTTTTCCGCTGAATCCCACTGGCGCGCTCGCCATGCCATCTCATTGCCCTTCAGGCCAAGGATCAGCATCACCCCGACCAGAACGACGAAGCCGATTGAACGGAACACCGGTGACAAAGGCAGAAATGGCAAAAAACCCAGCGCCGACCACCAGATGCCGTGTACCAACCCCCAAATCGGCCCAAGAATGAACGCTGACCAGTTCCATCGCTGGATCTCCTCAGGGGTCTGATCTTCTTCACTTCTCGAGGGTTTGGCGCGCCGCGGCAATCCCCATTGGCTCGGACGGAAGGAACCTGTGCCGATTCTGTAACCCCCGCCGCGACCACTATCCGATCTTGCATTATCGCCACCTGATCGGCTGCCCAATGACCCAACACCCTCGCTCCGGGTACCGGCAGCCCCATCTGGAGAGATGCGAGCCGATTGGTCAATCTCAACCGCACACACCGCACAGTAGGAAGCATGTGCCTCGTTTACTGACGAACACGCTTGACAGCTCGTGAAACCTAAAGGTGGCACACGAGATGGGTCTGGAACGTACACGCGTTCCCCACACCGGTCACATGCATAGGCGTCAACAGACGCCGCCGTCCCACAGTGCATGCAATAGATCGTTTTCGAGCCGTTGTCGGGGTTGCCGTCTTGTGTCGAATTCGACATCGAAGTGAAACCGTGCGCTACCGTGAGTGATCGCTAGAAACACACATAAGCGATCCGCGTTTAGTGCCTATCTTATCCCTTTTCTGAACCGATGATGTTTCTCCACCCCCAAGCCCATCGCAAAACCCACCCTAGAACCCACACCTGCCGTCATACCCACGCAGCCGTCATACCCACGCAGCTGTCATACCCACGCAGGCGGGTATCCAGAGGGGAGTCCACGCCCCTTTCGCTAGGCGAAAGGGGCGCGAGCAAACGAAGTGACGCGAGCGGGGTATGCCCGGGGAGATGGCGTTAACGGCTATCCCCTCGGACTCGCCACTCTTCCCTCCCCTCTCAGGGGGAGATTAAGAGGGGGTCAGCGAAGCGAACGCAGGAGGGGGGCCACCTTCAAATCCCGGTTCAGACAATTACGCCGCAACCGCAGCACCAATTTCCCGGGCGATGAACGAAGACATCGCGCCCATTATGTCGTCCAACTCAGCGACACTCAGAGAGTCGATCGCCGGCGTCGGAGGCCTGACCGCTGGCGAGTCGAGCATGCCACGCTTCGCCATGATGTGCTTGCGAATCGACAAACTCAGCCCCGCAGTGTTCTCATATCTGATCAACGGAAGCCAACCATAGAAGGTTTGGCGCGCACCTTCAACATCCCCACCTGTGAACTGCCGATGGATCTTAACTAACGCCTCAGGATACGCGAAACCTGTCATCGTCCCTACCGCCCCGCGTTGCAGCTCTTCGAACAGAAACGCACCGCCGAGTCCCCCGAAGATACCGATGTTGTCATTCGTCGCAACTCGAACAGTCGAGATTTTCGGTGGCGTAGGAGGATCCTCCAGCTTGAGATACTTAGCGTTCGCAAGCTCCGAATTCAACTTAGCGATGAAATCTGGAGACATATGCACACCGGTCTGCTCCGGAAGATCCTGCACCACAATCGGAATCTCGGTCGCATCGTCGATTGCCCTGTAGTACGCAAACACCGCATTATCGTTCGGTTTAGCCAAATTGGGCGGCGATGCCATCGCCGCAGTCGCACCGATGCTTTGTGCTTCCCGAACGCGGTCGGCTGCTTGTGCCCCGCTCTGGCCACTAACCCCAACCGTTACCGTCAATCGACTGTCACACGCTGCTACTACCGCATCGATTATCGGAGCGCGTTCGGCATCGTTAAGGCGATGAGCCTCGCCCATCACGCCAAGTGTGACGACCCCAGTGCAACCCGCACCAGCCGCCGTTTCAACCAAGCGGGCGATCGAACTCGTGTCGACCGAACCGTCAGGTCCGAACGGCGTCGGCATCATGAAGTGGATCCCATCGAACCGCATCGCATCCATTTTTAACCATCCTGCGCCTAAGAACTATTCTCAGTTGCCAACGAGTCTACAGAAGCGAATGCGGCTGCGATTCCCGACGATCGGTCAAGCAATATCATTCCAAAGGGATTCGACCATCGGTGTATGATTACCACTAAGCTAAATCGGCGTAAATAAAGAGGCGCCGGTGCGCAGGCATTTGTAAGAGCGAACAAACCGTGACCACGAGCGTAACCCCCAAACAAACAGAATGGACACCCGATGCCGCAGGAGAACGGGTGATGCTGATCAGCGGCGAAGAGATCGCAAATTTCGAAGCGCAGAAGGAACGTTTCAAAGCCGGCGATTTCGAAGAGACGGCCTTCATGCGATTCCGGTTGCGACAAGGCGTCTACGGACAACGACAACCCGACCGACAAATGGTTCGCATCAAAGCGCCTTTCGGCGGCTTAACTGCACGGCAACTAGAGGTCCTCGGTGAAGTTTGTGAGAAGTACGCGCCGCTGAAAAAGGGCCACCTCACCACTCGTGAGAACGTGCAGATCCACCATGTCCCGTTGGACGAAACTCCAGATTTGATGCGCATGATCGGCGATGTCGGGCTGACGACACGAGAGGCGTGTGGGAACACGGTTCGCAACGTCGTCGCACACCCCACGGCCGGCGTGTCTAAAGACGAAGTGTTCGATGTTTCCCCATACGCCGCCGCGTATGCGCGATATTTCCTGCGACACCCTACGACGCAGAACATGCCGCGCAAGTCGAAAACGGCCTTCTCCGGCTCGGAAAAAGACGAAGCCATGACGCCGTTCCACGACATGGGCTTCATCGCCCGCGAGCGCGACGGCAAACGCGGTTTCAAAATCGTCGTCGGTGGCGGTTTGTCAATCATGCCGCAGATGGCGGAAACATTGAACGAATTCGTGCCCGTCGAGGACTACATCCGGCACGCTGAAGCCGCGTTGAGGATCTTCAACCGCCAGGACGAAGAGCGAAAGAACTTGATGCGCGCTCGTATTAAGTACACCATCAAACGCCTTGGCATCGAGAAGTTCCGTGAAATGGTCGACGAAGAGCTCAAGGGAGACTGGGCCAACAAGGAGATCGATCTCGACACCCTACTCTTCATCGAAGACGAAGAAGCAGACGCGCCTGCACCACCCTCGAATCCCACAGCAGAACCGACCGACGATACGGACTACAACCTCTGGAAGGCATCTTCAGTTGAAGAGCAGCGGCAAGACGGCTTCAACGTCGTCTACGTCCGCGTCGAACGCGGCGACATCTACGCGGAGCAGTGGCAACCCCTAGCCGACATCGCTCGCGAATACGCCGGTGGGCGCGCTCGAATCGACCAGCAGCAGAACATCGTGTTCCGATGGGTGCGAACAGAGTCGTTGTACGACGTTTATCTCGCGCTCAAAGAGATCGGCATGGCGACAAGTGGTCGCGAGACAATCCGTGACATCGTGACTTGTCCCGGCACCGACTCCTGCAAGTTGGGTATTACATCGTCGATGGGTTTGAACAAAGCCCTCGGCGAGAAGTTAGACACGTTGGACGTTTCCGATCCACTCGTTTCCAAGATCCACATCAAGGCAAGCGGATGCCCGAACTCCTGCGGGCAGCACCACGTCGCGAACATCGGCTTCCACGGTGCAGTGATGAAGGGCGGCGGCGGTCAGGTTCCGGCCTATGAGTTGTTCATCGCTGGCGAATCTACCGACGGGCCGGTACGCGTAGGCAATCGAGTACGAGCCAGAGTTCCCGCCAAACGAGCCGGAGAAGCGTTGGAGATGATCATCGATCACTACAAGTCGAACCGCAACGAAGGCGAAGAGTTCAACAAGTTCGTCGACCGAGTTGGCATCCAGCCCTACGAAGACATGTTCGCCCCTTGGAAGGCCGAGATCGGCCCGCTCGACAGAGAGCACATCCAGACCTACATGGACTGGGGCAAAACTGTCATCTACAAACTCGAACGCGGCGAAGGCGAGTGTGCCGTCTAACGCACGGTCCACAGATCTGACTACCTAGTCCACGGCCGCTCCGTAGCGTTTCCGTAGAACGTCGCGGCTTCTCAGGATTATCTGCTCGCCATTGGGCGACCGAGCCCCGACTTCAAGCGTCGCGAACTTGACACCAAGGTCAGGCGAGACCAACGGCGCCATCTCATTCAAGTCGAGGATGCCTGTCCCAATTTCGTGATGGTCGACACCATCGATGACATCGTTGAGGTGCAGGTGGCGCACACGCGTGCCTAGGACTCTTATCGCGTCGGGAATCCCATCGCCTCTGTTGCAGTGACCAACATCAACGGTTGCACCGACATTCGGGCTATCTGTAGCGTCGACCACGGACGCAAGTTCCTCGTATGACTGCAGGACGTAACCTGGATCGTGAAACAGGTTTTCGATACAGACGTTGATGCCCAGTTCCTCGGCGACTGGAGCAACTTCGCCTACGAACCGCTTTAGGTTTCGTATCGCTTCGCGACGTATTAACTCGGAACCGTCTTCGGGAGATGCCAAGGTCGGAACGTCGATTTTGCCAGGGTGTAATACGACCACTTTGCCCCCTAGATTCTTCGTCATCTCGAGATTGCGTTTCAAACTCTCCAAAGTCTCCTGCCACACGCTCGCGCTGTGCGAGCCCGGCATGGCGCCGTGGTTATAGTGGAGATTAATCGTGATGCCGTGCGCATCTGCCACACCGCGGAGGTAGTTGAGATCTTCTTGCGAAAGTTTTTCCGCACAGTGGTGCCTACCATTCAGCTCGACCGCCTTGAAACCGTTTCCGATCGCGAAATCGATCATTCTGTTGAGTGGGTCTTCATCGCGGATAAGTGATGTGACGGCTAGAGTGGGCATTTGAGTTCCTTTGGTGTTGCGCGGCTTCGATGGCCTTCAAGTAGACAATTATCCAAACATAGCCTCTCGGAGACTATGCACATTCGTGGCTGTCGCTTGAGAAAACGACTGTTTTCTATACTTTGCAGGGTCTTGATTCGTCCGTCTAGACCATTTGACATCCACGCGAGATTACCGATCCGGAGCACCTGAAGCACCATGCCCAACATCGAATACGGTGACTACGTGAAGTTTTCGTTCTTCAAAGCGCGACCGTCTTGGAGGTTACTTGAACCGAGCCGCAAGACTCAGCTGCGGGAAGAACTCGTTGCGACAATCCAAGAGGCCAGCGACGACGTAGGTTCTCCGATATCTAGTTTCAGCGCGGTCGGTACTCGTGCGGATGTTGATCTGCTCCTGTTCCAGAGCGCGCCAAGCGTCGAGGCCTTTCACGCAACGGCCGCAGCGATCAATCGTACGGAGGCTGCCGCACACTTCGACCAACCTCACTCCTATCTTTCACTCCGACGCAAGACACGCTACAAGCACGGCGGCGGGAACCCCGAGGTTGAACGCAAGGACAAACGCTACTTCATCGTCTACCCGATGACCAAGACTCGACCTTGGTACGGCTTGTCGATGGAAGAACGCCAAGGGATGATGAACGACCATTTCCGAATCGGCCACGGTTATCCGGGGGTGACGATAAATACGACACACTCATTCGGGATCGACGACCCGGAGTTCGTGGTCGCATTTGAGACTGACGACCCTTCAGAGTTCGTGTCTCTAGTGATGGATTTGCGAGAAGTGCCAGGGGCACAATTCACCGCTTCGGAGACGCCTATATTCACCACTATCCGGATGTCGTTAACCGAAGCATTGCAGGCAATCGGTTGAAGCGCGCCAAAACTATGTCATTCCGAGCGTAGCGAGGAATCTAGCAACACTCGCGAATGGCTCTAGACGAAGAGGCGTGATCATGCGCCTCTCGGGACCGAACGACTAGGTGTTCTTACCGGGCTCGGAACTGTCGTAATCGTAGTCGTAGTTGAGAGCGATGTACTCTTGCTCGTCGTCCGGGACCTGGTCCTCTGGGAAGATCGCATTCTCGGGGCAAACTGGTTCGCACGCGGCACAGTCTATGCATTCGTCAGGGCTGATGTACAGCATCCTGTCGCCGGGTTTCGAGTAGATGCAATCGACAGGGCACACGTCGACGCACGAGCCGTCCATTACGTCAACGCAGGCTTTCGAGATTATGTAGGTCACCGTCTATTTGCTCCGGTTACTGAAGCGGCGTGGTTGCAGTCACCGCAACAATGTCTTTGGGTTCGACGTTATATATTATCCGCCGCAGCCACATCCGCCACCACCACACGCGCAACCGCCAGCGAAGTTGGGGTTCGAGATCACAAATCCTGAACGTTGGAAGCCTTCCACGTAGTCGATACTTGAACCAGCGATTAGCGGAATGCTCTGTTCATCAACGAGCGCCTTGACCATACCGTCCTGCAAAGAGGTGTCATCGTCAGCCGGCTCGTCTTCGAGACCGAAGGCATACTCGACGCCGCCTTGAGGAGTTGCCGCCGCAGAGATCCGCAGGTACGAGTCAGTCGCGTCCTGTTCGGCCATCACCTCCACCAGCTTGTCAAGTGCCGCTGGGGTAAATGACACAATCGCGGCTTGTTGCTCGTTCAACATTTTCCTACTCTCCGTTACGGTCAATCCGTTGGGAATTCGCTATCGCGGGACACCATCACATGATCCTAGTCCAATCAAGTTGTGAACCAGCGCACCTCGCGATTAAAATTGTAATGCAACCGCTACGTTGGTACGATCCCGACGCTATTCGGTTCGCATCACCTAAGGCCCCTTCCCGGCGATCAATTTTGGTGTTGATTTTTACGCTTTCCTACAATATAATCAGGGTTTGTGCAACGTAATCGTATGCATTCGCAGTCCTGATTTCGACATCTGTCACTCAAGGGCGCGGATGTGATTCACTACAGGCAGTTGACCAGCCAACGTTGCGACGCGCAAAAGTGTCGGAAGGACAAGCTACCTAACTAGGAGAAAATACTGAATGGACTCAATCGATCGTCAAATAATCGCTGCATTGAACGAAGACGGGCGTGCCGCAAACGCGAAAATCGCCAAAAAGGTCAAAGTGAGTGAAGGCACAGTCCGTAGACGCCTCAAAAAACTCACCGGCGACAAGACGATCAATATCGTGACTGTTCAGGACCCGCAGAAGATGGGTTATCAGTCAGAAGTCCTAATCGGCATGCAAGTCGAACCCGACATGCTCGAAGAGGTCGCCTCTCGAATGGCGGAGTTCAAGTACACTACTTTGGTCAGCATTACGACGGGCACTTACGACGTTTTCGCTTGGGCAACTTTGCCCAACGCCGAGAGCCTCGGCGAATTCATCCGCGATCATGTCGGTAAGACACCCGGCGTGCAACGCACCGAGACGTTCGTTTCTTTAGGTGTGCGAAAACGTTCATACAGTCTGCCGCTAGAGGTTTGAGCAGAATACCGTCAACCAGCTCAGTTTGGATTGTCTGACCCGGAATGAACACTCCGACCATAGCCCATCCTTCTGGTCTCAAAAGGTCGTTTTCGCTAACGTGGGGACTATCACTCTTCGATTGGTTGGTACCGGGAGCCGATACTCGACACCGCATCGCGGCAAGCATCGCGTTTATCGCACTAATCATTGTCTGTAGCAAGATCCGGTTTTATCTACCGGACAATCCGACGCCGATAACGCTGCAAACATTGGCGATATTGACCGCTGGTGGCGTGATGGGTTTCCGGTGGGGTTTGATTTCCGTATTTGGATACCTAGTCATCGGAGCGTTAGGCTTCTTGGCGTTCGCCAACCAGCCTTGGGGTTTTACGACGCCAGCTGATGGTTGGGCATACGTCACGGGAGTGACCGGCGGTTACCTTCTCGGGTTTCTCCTCGCTACTGCCGTCGTCGGAACACTGAGCCAATACGGCTTTGACCGTTCCAACTCGCTATGGGCGAACGCTCTAGGCGGCATCGCTGTATACATACCAGCGATCATTTGGTTGGCAGTCGGTGACTTCGGATGGCCGGCTGACGGCAAGTTGCTGATGGACGGTATGTACATCTACTTGCCCGGCGACTTCCTGAAAGTTATCGCAGCGTCGGTGTTGGTTACCGGCCTCTGGAAGTTTGCGGATAATCTACGGTCTGGGCGGGAACCCCGAGACGTTTGATCTCGATGTTTCTGTTCAGACGAAGTCTGCACCCGTAGCGACGGCGTCAAAGTTGCAATGAACGGGGTTTCTCCAACACGCAGTTCGGCTCTGTCGCCCATGACCACCAACACACTTTAGGAACTCTCATGTACAAAAACACAGATTGTGGTGCGCCTCGATCTTCTGACATCGGCCGCGAGATAACAGTCGCGGGTTGGGTGCACCGCCGTCGCGACCATGGCAACCTGATCTTCGTGGACCTACGCGACCGGACTGGATTGTTGCAGGTCGTGTTCAACCCGGAACTCGCTCCAGATGCCCATCAGCTCGCAGAAGGGATGAGAAGCGAGTGGGTGATACAAGCACGCGGAAACATCAGAGCAAGGCTCCCCGGCGCGGCGAACCCTAACCTCGCTACTGGCGAAGTGGAGCTCGTCGTTAGCGATTCGCAGGTATTGAACCGCTCCCTGACACCGCCGTTTGAGGTCGAGGATGACACCGACGCGGATGAATCTACCCGGATGGCCAACCGTTTTATCGACATCCGCCGTCCTGAGATGCTGGGGCGATTGCAACTGCGGCACCGAGTTACACACTTGATTTGGGACCACCTCACGGAGAACGGATTCACGCAAGTTGAGACGCCAATATTGATTAAGTCGACTCCGGAGGGCGCCCGTGACTACGTGGTTCCGTCTCGTGTGCGTCCGGGCACATTCTACGCGTTGCCGCAATCACCGCAACAGATGAAGCAGATGTTGATGGTTTCCGGAGTCGAACGATATTTTCAGATCGCTAGGTGTTTCCGCGACGAAGATCTGCGCGCCGACCGTCAACCAGAGCACACGCAGTTGGACCTTGAGATGAGTTTTGTGCATCAAGAGGACGTGATGGCACTAGTCGAAGGCTTGTACACGAGGATCGTGCGCGAGTCCCGTCCGAGCGCGCAACTCGAAACTCCATTCGCCAGGCTCTCATACGACGAGGCGGTTGAACGATACGGATCTGACAAACCGGACACACGTTACGGACTTGAAATGTCGACTATCACCGATATCGTCGCTCAGTCCGACGCGCGAGTGTTCCAAGCTGTCGCAGCATCCGGAGGCACCATCAGAGCATTCGCAGCGCCCAGATGCGCCGACTACACGCGTCGTCAAACGGATCAACTTATCGATGTCGCCAAGGCAGCCGGTGCACAGGGATTGGTGTACATCGCCATCGACAATTCGGCACCTTCTATCGACGAACTCGATGCTGACCACATCCGATCACCATTGAAGAACTACATGTCGGTGGAAATCGTCAAGGAGATCACTCACGTAGTAGAAGCCTCACCTGGCGACTTGGTGTTGATCGTGGCAGGAACCAAGACGGTGGCGAACAACGCTCTTTCCGCGCTACGTACGGAGATGGCGGAAAGATTGGAATTGATCGACGACAACGAATTCAAGTTCGCATGGGTCTTCGATTTTCCGCTCTTCGATTGGGATGATGAAACTGCAACTTGGACTCCAGCCCATCACGTATTCTCTTCGCCGAAACAGGAACATATCCCGTTGATCGAGAGCGATCCGGGAAACGTCTACGCCGACCTCTTCGACCTGACATGCAACGGAGTCGAGCTGGGTAGCGGGAGTATCAGAATCCACGATCCGGATGTGCAGATGAAGGTGTTCAACGTGATCGGCTACCCGGACCACGAGATCGAGGAGCGGTTCGGCCACTTATTGAAGGCTTTCCGATACGGTGCCCCTCCACATGGCGGTATGGGACTGGGATTGGATCGCATCACGGCGATGTTAGCCGGCCAGTCCAACATCCGCGAAGTCATCGCGTTCCCAAAAACGCAGTCCGCTTGGGACCCTCTATTTGACGCGCCATCGTTGATCGCCGAGGAGCAGCTTGGAGAGCTTCACATCGAGCTTGACCTCGAAGAGTAGCCACGCTTCGCGGGTTTGGAAAATCGGCGATAAGTTAGAATCGCAAGGAGTTGCTACGTAGCAACCGCGCGCAAAATCCCAGATTCGCGCGTCTTTTCCAGTACGGGTTCGCATCTAGAGCACTGCGACACGAAAGAGTTGGGTTTGAACGTATCACGAGAAAGCTCGGAAAACGGGGAGGTTGTTCTTAGACTAGAAGTCGAGCAGGAACGCGTCGGCAAGCACATGAACGCCGCCGCCAGGCGTGTTGCCCAGCGGGTCAACATTCCGGGTTTTCGTAAAGGAAAAGCACCGCGGGCGATCCTGCAGAACTACGTCGGAAAAGATTATCTCGTCGAAGAGGCGATGGAATCTCTCGTTCCGGAAGCAGTTGGCGACGCGGTCAGGGACCAAGAACTTAGTCCATTCGCGCCACCGCGCGTAAACGTGGAGCAGACCGAGCCTTCCGTTACGATCGTCGCCACTGTTCCGCTCCAGCCCAGTGTCGTTTTGAGCGACTACAAGTCGATCCGTTACGATGATGAGCCCGAAGAAGTGTCTGACGAAGCGGTAGACGCGTTACTGATGCAACTGCGTCGGTCTCAAGCGTACTCGGTACCTGCCGAACGTGAGGCTCAAGAAAATGATTTAGTCACCATCGACCTAAAGATGTTGGCGGATGACCGGGTGGTATGGGACTTCACCGATCGGCAGTTCCAACTAAATCTGGATCTTCAGACTTACGGCGAAGTCTTCGTCGGCCTGCACAAAGGGATCATCGGCATGTCTGCCGGGGACGACAAGGAGTTCTCATTCGAGGTCTCCGACGAAGCCGATTCGCCTCAATTCGCAGGGAAAACCGCGAACGTAACGGTCGCGTTGAAGGATGTGCACGAAGAGGTGCTTCCAGAGTTAGACGACGCCTTGGCAACGTCGGCGGGTGTCCCTGAGGTTGAAACTGTTGAGCAACTCACGCAACACATCAGGGACCAACTTGAGCAGCGCGCCGAGCAGGCCATGCTGGGCAACATTCGCACCAAGCTATTCGACGATGTCATTGAAGCGAGTGACTTCACGATCTCGCCGATAGTGGTGGAACACGAAGGGCGGCACGTCTTGGAGCGTTACATCCAGCAACGTCAATCGATGGCGGCTCGAGCCGGTCAGCAATTCACCGCGGACGATCTGACGGAAGAGGATGTGACCAGTGCCAACGAAATGGCGGAACGCGACATCAAAAACGCTCTGGTCATCGAGAGTTTGGTCGAAGCCGAAGACCTTGAAATTCCGGATGACGACATTGCCGCTGAAATCGCGACAGCCAATGAGAACGCCGCATCTGATGATCAGCGATTAGAAGACAACGAACAGACGCGTGAGTCGGTCATGCGTTTCCTTAAACGCCAGCGAACAATCGATAAGGTGATCGAGATAGCGCGTGGCATTTCAGATGGAGATCAGCCAGAAAAAGACGATGAGTAGCTCGGACTAAACGAAGATACCCGCAAATTCAACCCAGTCCCAGACGGAGAGAACATTCACATGGCACAGATTGAAACCCCTCAAAGCTTGATCCCGATGGTCATCGAGACCGGCACGCGCGGCGAGCGAGCCTACGATATCTATTCGTTGCTGTTGAAGGAGCGGATTATTTTTCTTGGGACGCCGATAAACTCGGCCGTTGCAAACACCATCGTGGCGCAGCTTCTCTACTTAGCGGCTGACGACCCGGAGCGCGACATCAACATGTACATCAACTCGCCAGGCGGCTCGGTTTACGACGGCATGGCGATCTATGACACGATGCAACTCGTCTCGTGCGACGTTTCAACAATCGCGGTAGGTCTGTGCGCCAGTATGGGAACTATTTTGTTGACCGCGGGAACGAGAGGGAAACGATACGCGTTGCCCAACTCAGCGATCATGATGCACCAACCTTGGAGTGGCACGCAAGGTCAAGCAGCTGACATCGAGATCCATGCCCGCGAAACTTTACGCATTCAAGACAAGATGCGTCAGCTAATCGCCGATCATACCGGGCAACCCTACGAACAGGTCGCTCGAGACAGCGATCGCGATTTCTGGATGACTGCTGAACAAGCCGTCGAATACGGACTAGTCGACCAAGTTCACGATGCTACAGAAAATCCGAGAGACGCTAGAATTCTACAAGCGGGAGCCGCATAATCTAACCATCACCAGCCTTCGCACTTAGGAAACCGGCCAATCGAAATCGGATCGACCAAATGAACGGCAGCGGCGATAGAACCTCTATCCAGAGAGGACGGGTGCAAAAAAGATGCTCGTTCTGCAAAAAGCAGCAGCAAGAGATTCGGATGCTGATCGCCGGGCCCAACAGTATCTTTATCTGTGATGAATGTGTCGAGCGTTGCCGGGGCATCATACGCCAAGCCACTCAAACTCCAAAATCCAAAACCGAAGCCGAAACCAAACCTACAAACGTCTACCCAACCAAGCCGATCGATATCTATGAACAGCTGCAGCAGTTCGTAATCGGTCAGGAGCAGGCAAAAAAGGTCCTCAGCGTTGGCGTCTACAACCACTACAAACGGGTTCTAGCCAGTCAACAGAGCGAAACGGACGACGGCATCGAGTTGCAGAAGACCAACATCATGTTGGTCGGACCTCCGGGTTGTGGCAAGACCTATCTTGCCCAAATTATGGCCCAGGTGCTGAAAGTCCCGTTCGCGATCGTTGACGCCACGTCGATAACAGAAGCGGGTTACGTCGGCGAAGACGTCGAGAACATCCTCCTCAGGCTTTTACAAGCTGCCGGCGGGGATGTCGCCAGGGCCGAACGAGGCATCATCTATATCGATGAGATCGACAAGATCGCGCGCAAAGATGTGAATCCTTCTATTACCCGAGATGTATCTGGCGAAGGCGTTCAACAAGCGCTCTTGAAGATCCTCGAAGGCAATGTGGTTAATGTTCCGCCCCATGGTGGTCGCAAGCATCCGCACCAAGAGTTCATCCAGATCAACACCGAAAACATCCTGTTCATCCTCGGCGGTGCTTTCGATGGGATCGACCAGATAATCCGCAAACGCGAGCGACGGTCCCGCGAAGGCAATGGGATGGGGTTCCGCACTAACGCCATTGTTGATGCGTATGCGTCACTACCCCAGCGACCGCAGAGTGACGGTCGTGATTTGACCGACGTTACGCCAGAGGATCTGCGAAACTACGGTTTCATTCCGGAATTCATCGGACGCGTTCCGGTCGTGGTCGGATTGTCAGACCTGACACTAGACCAGATGGTCAAAGTGCTCGTGGAACCAAAGAACTCTATCGTGTCGCAGTACGAGAAGCTGTTCGGTTTGGACGACGTAGATCTCGAGTTCACTGAAGATGCTTTAGTAGCAATCGCTGAATACGCGCAAGCCCGTGGCATGGGAGCGCGCGGATTGCGAGCGATCGTAGAAGATGTGCTTATGGACGCTATGTACGCCCTGCCGTCCTGTCCAGACGCCACAAAATGCATTGTCACCAAAGACACGATCTTTGAGCATGGAAACCCGACGATCGTCGATGGTCAAGGCAATTCGATCGATCCGGAAGACATAGCGATTTCCGAAGCCGCCTGACACCACACTATTCGCCTCTGAACCACTATTTCGATCTCCGTCGGCCCGGATCCAGATGCCGATACGCGTAACAATTAATGGTCGGGACCTCGAACTCCCCGAACCGATTTCGCTCGCGCGCTACATTGAGGAGCGAGAATTAGCAGGACGTCGTCTGGCCGTAGCACATAACGGCGATGTTGTGCCGCGCGATGATTATGCAGAGGCCATCATTAACGATGGGGATACCTTGGAGATCGTCCGGCCCGTCGGTGGCGGATAACCCTGAATAAAACGCCCCATCTCGTATCGCGTGTGGGCGTTTCAATTCCAGTCTGTTCTCAATCTCTATTCAACGACGCAGACAGCACCGATAGCGGTGTCGCCTGAGAATTCAGATCGGTAGCGGTGGCAACCTACGACTTCGAAGGTGTGAAATGCGCTTCCGACTTCTGGGTTGAACGAAGATTTCCACAATTCGCCGGTGTCGAACTGTTCTGCGGCATCATCAAATGCGGTGGCACTAGTAGGGCTACCACGGGGGTTCTCCCAAGTTACGGTCGTTCCAACTTTGACCTTGATTATCTCCGGCTCGAACCTCGAAGGATCAGCCATGATGACGGTTGCCTCGCCTTCTAGCGCAGGACCTTCAGGGACTTCAATCTCTTCGGCTTCGGCACCTTCCACTTGGGCTTGTTCGGAACCTGCGTCAGTGCCAACTGCTCTTCCTCCGGTCTCGCTACCCGTTTCTGCGTCGGCCGTCGCTCTGGCTTGTGCCGTGGCTTGAATCTGCGCAGCGATAGTGTTCGCTCCAACCTGAATGCCGGCATCTGGATCACCGCCCTCGGCGATAACAGCTTCAGCAGTTGCGGTGGCATTGATTACTTTTTGTTCTGCTTCAAAGGTTTGGATTGTCTCGAACTGCGAAGTCACTTCTCCGCACGCCAATGCGGCCACTGTCAACGTTGACAACCCCCACACGCCAATTAAGAGTGCAAGTGCGTAATTTTTCATCTGCACCTCCTATTAGGTCTTAGGCGACCTGTCGCAGTCGCGGGTCGAGGCGGTCTCGCAGCCAATCACCGAAGAAGTTCATTGACAACACCACAAGGAAGATGGCAGTACCGGGAACCAGCGTAAGGTGCGGCGCCTCCAAGATATAGTCGCGTCCCTCGTTGGTCATCACACCCCACGCTGGGGTTGGTGGTTGGATACCTGCGCCAACGAAACTCAAGGTCGACTCGGCGAGGATCAGACCGCTGGTGTTTAGGCTGGCGACAACGATGACTGTATTCATGATGCCGGGCACCAGATGCTTCCAAATGATGCGGATGTCTGAGGCACCTGCGACTCTAGCGGCTGCTACGTAATCTAATTCGCGCAACACGAAGACTTGCGCGCGAATCACTCGGACGAATCCGACCCAAGCGACCAACATCAAGACGAACAACAACATATCGACTTTCCAGAGCAACACCTCGATCTTTGCCCCGAACAGTTGCGTCACCACGATTGCCACCATCAGGAACGGCAACGCGTTCCATATATCGACAAAGCGCGTCACAATCTCGTCGAAGAACCCGCCGTAGTAACCACTGAACAATGCGACAGCGGTGCCCAAAATCATACCGGATGTCAGTGAGAACGTGACTACCGCGATCGAAATTCTTGAGCCGTGAAGCAATCGACTGAAGATGTCTCGACCTGTGTGGTCGGCACCGAGGATATGCAGTTTCCCACACTGCGCGATGTTTTCCGACTGAGTACCGCCGTTAGGGTCGATGAAATCGCACGATCGATAGCTCAACTCGGCGATTGTTGTGCCGCCAAGCGGAATGTATGCGGCGCGGGATCGCTCCCACAACCCAAGGTTGCGGTCGTGAGAAAAGCCTTTGTCACGCGGAAATGGCGCTACATAAGGGCCGATGATCGCGGCGATCAACAGCAGCGACAGAATGAATATCGGAATGATCGGGTACCGACGAAGATAGTACCAAACCAAACTGAACGGGTTTGAACCCCGCTCTGAATAAGTGACATTCTGAGTGGTTTCCTCGGTAGCAGAACCCGTTGTTGTTTCCGTCCTGTCAGCTTCTGTTGCCATTCGCAGTTACCCCAAG
Source organism: Dehalococcoidia bacterium (assembly GCA_965220515.1). Classification (GTDB taxonomy): domain Bacteria; phylum Chloroflexota; class Dehalococcoidia; order Lucifugimonadales; family Lucifugimonadaceae; genus Bin127. The sequence continues at coordinate 2,195,414 of OZ244831.1, read as the reverse complement.
AATCTAAGTTGCGTGTTGAAGCTTAACCTCTACCTAAGCCGGACGCGTGGGTCGATGACGGTGTAGAGGATGTCTGCAAGGGTGGCAAACACCAAGAAATACATTAGGAAGATGATCACAGTCCCAAGCAGCAACGGGAAGTCGTTGTTCTGCACCGCTTCCTGCAACGCCACTTGACCGATACCCGGCCATGAGAACACGATCTCGACCACCAATGCGCCATTCAAAAAGCCGGCGAACAACAAAAGCATTGAAGTAATCGGTGCAATCAACGCGTTGCGAAGTGCATGTTTGAAGATCACCGTCGTGTTTCCAACGCCCTTCGCCCTCGCCATCTTCACAAACTCTGAATCGAGAATCTCCAACATTGACGACCGAGTCAAACGCATCAACCCCGCGGCCGACCCCCAACCCAGTGCGAGACACGGCAAAACATATTCTTTCCACCTCAGCTCGTCCGGAGTCCGCCCTCCTGCTGGCATGGCAAAAATCCTTAAAAAGGCAAACGGGCTGTCTTCAGAAATCGCCGTCAAATTGACAGAAAAAAGCCAGATCATCACAATTCCAGTAACGAATGCTGGTGCTGCCTGTCCAACCAAAGCCACAAATCTGGCAAGGTAGTCGAAAATACCTCCCCTCCACACGGCTGCGACCACTCCTGTAGGTATGCCCATCAGAACAGCGATCAACCAACCCCCTATACCTAACTGCACGGTCGCACCTAATCGACCTTTGATGATGTCCCAAACATCAATCTGCAAACCCAACGAAACGCCAAAATCAAGTCGGAATACGCGCCCCAGCCACTCAACGTACTGAACCGGTGCCGGTTTATCGAACCCAAGACGGTCGCCGAGACGGTTCCAACTCTCCTGCGTTAGACCATACCCGCTTTGGGGCACGAAGATCTCACGCGGGTCTTTGGGGTTGACGTGGACGAGGATAAATATCGCGAGAGTGGCACCGAACACGGAGATCAGTGAAGTTAATATGCGACCTGCCAAGAAACGAAACATTGATGGCTCCCGGGGCTATATCCAAACGATCCCTTGCGTCCTCATGTGGGCTTATCGAAATTAGGCCATCTCGAGGGCGTAATCATCCTCCACCGACGCCTGCCGGTGTCAAGTTTGTATTCTTCGGATCGCACGGAGTGCCGCATGACCAATCGGCACATCTTGCGCGATGATGACGGCCCGCGGGACGAAGTGTCGCGCAAACCGCCATCACCTTTGCGGTTGGGGCCCGATCACCCCAAGGATTTCCGGGCTCCAATCCACATTCTCTTCTGAGAACTACCTGATTACGATGAACTCAGGGTTGCTCGACCAGTTGCTGTAGTGCTGCTGGCGACCGTTCCAAGATGCAATTCTCGGACCGGCAACTAGGCCCTTCGGCACTTCGACAACACCGGCGTACTGTACCCAGTACATTGACCAGTCCACCCATTCGAGGTGTTTCTGCTCACGCACGGCCTTGTCCTGCTCACCGAGGATCTCGAACAGCCACTTCGCGCCTGGCTGCGACTCGAAGCCTACGCCCCAACCGGGTCGGCTGGATGACGTGTCAACCGTCGGCAACGGCCAGTCAAGCGGGTAGACGTTCGAGTGAACGTCGCCGTTCTTGAAGACTGGCAAGTATTGCACACGGCGTCGCATCCTCTGCGAGATAACTCCACCGTAGTCCTCGATCAGCTGCTCGATCTCGATGCCGAGCTGTTCCCACTGCGAAGTGATGTAGTCAGCGATTTCGAGGCTGACTTCACCGATCTCAGCAACGTAGGCCTGGAGCACCATGCTCTCGATGCCTTGACGCTTACCGCCAACCAGCGGGTAGCCAGCTGCTGCAAGCAGCGCGTCGGCGAGTTCGAGGTCACCATCAGGCAACGTCCACGGGACACCATTCTCAAAGATGGTGCCAGCGGCACGAGGATCGCAGTCAATGCGGTTCCCTAGCCAGTCCCAGCAACCGGTGTTTCGGTCGGGGTCCCAGCCTGGGAAGTGCGGGCCCATGTACTCGGAGTAGATGCCTGCGCCCTTGTCATCCAGGAATACGCTGTTGATCTCGTTGCGGTCGATTGCGATCGACTGGGCGAGACGGACTAGGCGAGCCTGTTCCATGTCACTGATCCCCGGAGGGTTGTCGACATCCTCGTACGGTGCGTTGCCGCATCGCTCGAGACCAGGACCGTCACCATCCGAGCACGGGCTGTCGATCGTGCCCCAAGGGTTACCAATCCACGGGAAGTCCTCGGTATACGGACCCTCGTTCGGGCCGTCGCCACAAGCGTTGTCGATTGCTTCGGCGCTACGGTTTTCGCAGTTCCACGGCTCTAGCGGTTCGCCAGTGCGGGCGTGCGAGTGCTCCCAGAGAAGCCCTGGGTACATGATGGACTGACCAACGAAGCCGCCGGGCATCGTCTCGAGGAAGCGGTAGCCCTCTTGCACAACGCCTGGGACCAGTTTGAAGTCCAACAGCGCCAAGTCTGCTTCGCCGTTGCGGAGCATAGCGATACGAGTGTTGTTCTCTGCAACCTGGATCTGGGTGTACTTGTCGATACCGGGCTGTACGCGCCAGTGGTCGGCAACGGCCTCGGTCGTGCAACGGTCGCCAGGTACGCAGTGGCCCTGTCGGAACGCGCCGGTGCCGACGTGGTGCTCACGTGCCCACTCAACTCCCATGGAGTCTTGGTGACTGAGGTAGTAGAGACCGCGTGCTGCGCTCAAGCAACCGAACTGCGAGATCGGAAGACAGAAGTAGACCGGAGATACTAGACCGATTTCGACCGTAAAGTCGTCGATCTTCTTGGCTTCCAAGAAGATTGCCGCCAAGTCGCCAGAGTTACCGTAAGTGGTGTCTGGGTTGGTGGTGGCGTTCGACTCGTTGAAGTAGCGGACTACTTCATCAGCGTCAACGATTCCAAAGTCCTGGTCTTCAAAACCTACTGGTGGGATGAACGGAATGCCTTGTCCGTCGGGACCTTGTTTCATGCTCATGCGGACGCGGGTTCCCGCCGGGTCGATGTCCCAAGAATCAACGAGTTCTGGAGTCATCGGATCGCCGTTTTCGAATACGAAGAAGTATTCTTCCACGCCGCCTCCGTGCGTCGGAGTTCCACGGTACGGACCGACAGTTGGAAGACCAATGACGGCGCCAACGCCTCGCGTGGCGAACACAACCTCGACCTCCTCTGCCATAGCCTCGGGGGCCATGGCCGGGGCTGCCGTAGCTGCCGGGGCCGCAGTAGCTGCCGGAGCTGCCTCTGCAGCGGCCTCACCCTTCATCGCAGGGGCGGCAGTGGCTGCAGCGGCGGCCTTTTCGGCCGGTCGTGCAGTCGCGGCTGCTGCTGCCTTTGCGGCAGGCGCGGCTGTGGCGGCTGGTCTGGCGGTTGCCGCAGGAGCTGGTTGCTCAGGCGCATCCGGGCTACCACAGGCTAGAACGAACGCCGCTGTTGCAACAGCAACCGTCAAGGGCAGGAATCCCCACCGCCTGAGTAGATAGCTTAGTTTCATTAATGAACCTCCTGTATTGTGCCGGTAGAGATGGTTCTAGACACGGATCCGCCGCGTCTTGCTCCACCGGTCGTTCACAGTGCCATGATCACGTCATGGATGCCTGCAACTCCGCAGAGTATACAGCATACACGACGCGTCGCGACTTACAATACGCGGGTAAATCTAGCATCACAATCACAGTTTGTCAACCGAATCCAACTGAATCTCGAACTCTGCAGGAGCCTGATGACATCGAATCCAACCCTAAACATCGACCATTCCATGCCTCAAATGTTGAAAGGTAAAACAGCACTTGTCACTGGTGCCAGTTCCGGCATCGGCAGGGCAACCGCTAAAGTCCTTTCCCAGCATGGAGCGAATGTGGTCATCGCGGCGCGAAGAGCCGATTTGTGTGCAGAAGTTGCTGAAGATATTCGGAATGACGGCGGAGAAGCGACTTGGGTCCAAACCGATGTCACTGAAAATTCCGACGTCCAGCGCATGCTCGGCCACACCTTGGACACATACGGAAAAATCGACTGCGCATTCAACAACGCCGGCGTTTTATTGGACACTGGCCGAATCCACGAAATGAACGCGGACGTGCTCCGACGCTCCTGGGAGGTCAACGTTCTAGGAGTCTGGCTCTGCATGAAAGCGGAACTTGCAGCCATGGTGGACCAGGGAACCGGCGGTTCAATCGTTAACGACTCGTCCCGCAATGGATTGCGAGCCGACATCAAACGGCCTGCATATACCGCGACCAAACATGCGGTCACTGGTTTGACCAAAGCCGCCGCGCTTGACTACGCGAGGATGGACATTCGCGTGAATGGCATCTGCCCCGGTCCAATCGACACCGACATGATGCTAGCGGTAGATCGCGGCGACGCCGAGATGCGGCGCAGGATCGAATCGGCTGTGCCGCTTGCGCGCTACGGACAACCGCACGAAGTCGGCGAACTCGTGGCGTGGCTTCTATCTGACAGAAGTTCTTATGTGACTGGACAGATGGTCGGCATTGACGGAGGATTACTCGCGTCATGAATGGCGATGACCAGTTCAGGTTGATTAAGCAAATCCACGATGCCGACGCCAGATCGTGCTTAGTCATCACGGGTGCAGGAACAAGCGCGATCTCTGCGCTTTTCTCCGTCGCAGGAGCATCAAGAACGGTGATTGATGCCCAAATACCGTATTCACGCACCGCATTGAACGTCTACGTCGGTGCTCAAGCGGAACAACACGTCTCCAAAGACGAAGCCAAAATTATGGCTATCAAGGCGTATGAACACTCGGTTCAACTCTCGGGTCCAGAACCTCCGTCTACTCGCCTGATTGGCCTTTCGTGCACGGCTGCAATCGCCACCGACCGTCATCGCAGGGGCCAAAACCGTGTCCATGTTGCGTGGCACGACGGACGGCGAGGCACTATTTACTCGTTAGTCATGAACAAAGGCGAACGCGACCGAGCCAGAGAGGAGGCTGTGTGTTCAGCCATCGTCTTAAACGCGCTCGCCGAAGCATTTGGAATCGAAGATCGGCTCAAGCTACAACTGCTTCCCGGTGAAAATGTCGAACGCGTCGTACATTGAAGCGGTCATATCCGGAAAACGATCCCTCGCCGTCTATCGCGTCAATCACGGCTGGTCGGACACGACGCCAAATGATCCCATCATGCTCGCCGGATCTTTCAGGCCATTGCATAGGGCGCATCGAGCGTTGCTTGAAACGGGTTTGGCTGTAGCTGGAAAGGCATTGACACCATGCTTCGAGATCTCGGTTCTAAACGTTGAGAAACCCGAAATCGCAACCTCCGACTTAGATGAAAGGGTGGAACAGTTCCAAGAACCGGGAGACATCGTCATCGTCACTCGCGCAGCAACGTTCTTGGAAAAGGCGCGGTTGATGCCTGGAACAACCTTTGTAATCGGTTATGACACCGCGGTCAGGCTTTTCGACGACCGTTTCTACGCTGATACTGATTCTCTTACGCCAAGTTTGGACGCAATGAGCGAGTTGAGCGACTTGGGCTCGCGCTTCATCGTCGGCGGTCGACATGGCGCTGATGGCACGTTCAACACCGTACACGATATGTTTATTCCTCCCGGATTTGAGGGACTGCTAATCGAGATTCCAGAGGAGAAATTTTCGGACCCGATTTCTTCGACGCAGCTTCGGAGTTTTCAAACCTCCGACTGATGCATCCGACTTACAATCGAAATTCGATCTGAAAATACCTACCTGTAAGCGATAGGACTCACGAATTGACCGAAATTGAAAACCCGCGCATCGCTAGTGCTGATGTGGATCCGCTGTTCATCAACCGTTGGTCCCCACGTTCTTTCTCCGATGAGCCGCTCACCGACGCCGAGATAGCTTCGATATTCGAAGGTGCGCGATGGTCGCCCTCATCGTTCAACCGACAACCGTGGTTGTTCGTATACGAAACCGACGGACCGGATCGCGAGGTTTTCGACTCGATACTTATGCCCGGAAACCAACTGTGGGCAACCAAAGCTCCGCTAATCGGTTTCATATTTTCGGAAACCAAAACGCAAGAAGGTCGGAGACCTAGAACTTCGCAGTTCGACGCCGGTGCTGCGTGGATGGCACTAGCGCTCTCTGCTCGAACATTAGGCATCTATACGCACGGCATGGCCGGAATCGACTATGATGCCGTGAACGAAAAGCTGGGGGTATCCGACGAGTACTACACTGCGATGTGCGGTTTTGTCGCCGGCAGGATTGGATCCCGCGAAGCACTGCCCGAGGAGTTGCAGGAACGAGAATCCCCAAACGACCGGAAGCCGATCAGCGAAATCGCGCACAAAGGTATTATGGCGTTAGGTTAATCCAGCGCACTAAATGTGAAGTTGTCATCAGGATTCTGGAGAGCATAGTGGGCTTGCCGCAATCCGAACTTCTCTTGGAGTTGCACGGTCAATCCCCCGTCGATCATCAACGTGTGCCCGGTGATGAAAGAAGCGTCATCCGAGCATAGGAAGGCGATGCCTGCAGCGATCTCTTCGGGTTTGCCGGTCCGTCTCAATGGGTATTGATCGGCGAAAAACGCATGACCGGTGGGGTTTTGCGCCCACATCTCGGCAAGACCTTCGCCAACGATGTGACCGGGACCGATGGCGTTTGCGCGGATCCCGTCCGGGCCGTACTGAACCGCCAACTGGCGGGTTAGACCAACAACAGCAGCCTTTCCCGTCTCGTACACCAGCATCCCTGTTTCCTGAAGGTAAGAATGTACGGACGCAAGATTGATTATCGATCCTCCACCTACAGCTCGCATGTGCGGGACCGCATGTTTAGCACCGAGGTACAACGCCTTCACGAGCACATCGATGCCGTAGTCCCAGTCCTCTTCTTCGACGCTCAGCGCGTCGCCATGAATGCGAGATTCGCCAGAGATGACGCTGAACGCGTTCTGAACCAAGATGTCTACGCGACCGAAGGCGTCGATCGTATCGTTGACCATTCGTAGACAGTCGTCGGACGAAGATACATCGATGTGTGAAGCGACGGCGGTACCGCCAGCATCGGCGATGCGTTCCACGTTTGCGGCAGCAGCATCGTCGTCGATGTCGGCTATAAGCACGCTTGCGCCCTCTGCAGCTAACCGCCACGCTGTGGCTCCTCCGATGCCCAATGCTCCGCCTGTGATCAATGCGGCTTTCCCGTCGAATCTTGCCATCGAACATTTACCTCCAAGTAATTTGCTTGCGTGTGATGATATAGCCACACCATTGAGCGTCGGCGGGAACCCTTGACGCACGATATCGACATGTCACAAGCACAATTCACCTCGCTCATTCAGCATGCCGCAGAGAGCCGAGACCCGACATCGGTCGGCGAAGAGCTGTTGACTATTGCTGGTTTCATGCGCGCAACCATCAAGTCCTACGACCCTCTCGTTGGTGGAAACCCACAGAAGTCGCAAGTATTCCGAGTCGAGATTGCCGGCAGTGGCGATACATTGTCCCGTGCCATCGTTAAGGTCCCATCCAAATTGCCCACGGACCGCGATGAGGAGGCCGCCAGCGGAGTGTACGTGCGTGAATTGGAGGTATACAACCTACTTCGGGGCATGCAAGGCGGGTTTCAGCCTCGTATTCTCGCTGCACTCTACGATCCGGAATCTCAGACGACCGCACTGTTAGTGGAAGATCTAGGCGAATTGCCTAAACGCGAAGAGTTCACCCTAGAGACCATTAGCCGTGCGCTGTCAGATCTCGCTGAGGTGCACTCACGCTATTGGGGCGATGAGTCGCTGGGTACCAACTGGTGGATGCGCGACGGATACCGGGCGGATATTTTCGACGACGACGTCGAACTGTTCGCGCCTAATTGGAAAATACTGACTAACTCGACAGTCCTGCATCCATGCGACACCCTCGCTGTGAACGAGGTAGCTGATTGTCTTGCCGACAACATCGTGGAGGTTCTTAAAGAACTAGATGATCGGCCACGAACCCTTACACACGGCGACCTGCATACTGCCAATATGATGCTGCGCAGGGCTGACGATCCTCCCGCTCCTGTGTTGATCGACTGGCAAGACGCAGTATACAGCGGGGCAAGCAGCGATGTGGCGAAGTTTCTTTCGACGACTATGTCACCCGAGAATGCCCGGCGCTACTTCGACAGGCTGCTCGCAGATTACTACTCGGCATTGTGGGACGACATCCGATCCGACTACCCATTCTCATCGTTTCGGCGCGACATAATGCTCGCGCTTTTGGGGACGTTCGCGAACTATGTGATCTGCGCGACGACGAGTTGTCCAACGGATGTCGATGCGAAGTCCTTGAACTCATCGTTGAGACGAGTGTCGTCGGTGATTGATGTTGTGCGACCGCTCGACCAGCTTTGAAACTTTGGAACTGCTGGGCTAGTGAAGGTCAACTCATCGCGGAGGAGGCTCCGCTACTCGCCAATCCGTTGATTCGCTGCCTGGAAAGGTCGCGCAACATGACGAGGGTGTCGGAGTATCCCATCACTCGCGTTGAGAATTCCTCTTCGTCGTCAAGAAGCGAGAAACCTCCACGACGCGATGCGATCTCGCCGTTCGAGAAGAAACCGGCCATGGGGATGTCGGCAAAACGCTCGGCGATGATCTTAGCGTCGTGGTCATCTTCCTCGAACATTCGATAGCCCCGAGCGACCGAGTTGAAACACAGCATCGCATCGATGCTCTTGCCTCGCTCGACCACGTGGGACACGTAGTTGTCGAGGTTCTGGGTGAGACGTTGCGATGCAAGTTCACCGTCACGAACGTGGAACTGGAGCGCCTGACCTTCTTCGACTAGATCTCCGATCATCATCGAACCGGTCTCTTGGTCGATATCCATGATGTTGCGCATCACGTAGTCGGGATCCATCAAAACTCCGCTTGATTCCAACCCGACGACCAGCGTCCGTTTCATCCGGATCTGGCTCAGGGGATCGGCGTTCAAGAAAATGTCCTCTAATACCGCCATCGGGTTGCGATCATCCAACCGATGTATCTCGTTGCGACTCGATTTGGTGATGACCATGCTCGGACCGACAGGCTCCTCGCTTCCGGAAACGATGGTGTCGGCATCGAAGTTCTGTTTCATAAGCAGACCAACGGCGCCATGATGACGGAGTTCATCTCCGAAAAACAGTCGATTTTCTCCGTATTCGTGCCCGCCGCTTACGAGCGCGCCGAATTTCATCACTGATGGAAAAACCGAATCGAGCATCGAGAGTGAGTATTCGGTCGAAACGGTCAAAGGATCGATGAATACCAGCATCAGCCCGTTTTCGAATTCGGCGGGATCGGCACCGATGGCGTCTACAAGCGATTCTGGAGTCGCTTCTTTGCCGCTCGCTTGCTTATCGCTGAACGCGAACGGTTGGATCCCGCCTGTGTCGCAGGTTGCAGCCAGGACCGATAGGCCAGGTCCCGTTTCGAGCTCGCGGCCCGATCCGATCACGCCGGAACCGGAGCAACCGATTACTACGTCGGGGCCGAGATTGCGGTGGATCGCCGGCAAGATGTGTTCGAAATCAGCGTACTTGGGCGACGACGCGAACACCATGGCTAGATCGGGCGATTGGTCATCCAGGTCCGACTTGATCTCGTGGCACATCGCCTCGACTTCGTTGTTGTCGTCGTAGTTGTCGCAGACCGCAGCAGCGAATCTCCGCGAGCGCGGGCCGCTATCCCGGGGAACTCGTACAGGGTTTGATGGTGCAGCCGTATTGGAATTCGAGCCCCACTGAAACTCTGCCTGCATGAAGCGTCCTTCTCCGAAATCCTGAGTTCGTTTTGCACCACTCAACCCTTGAGCCCGACACGGTACTCGTCGTGATGCGTGATTGTGATTGTGGCAAATCGCGGCGAGTCGAAACAATATGGAGGAATGCGACTCGACCCCAATCTCAAGAGATTGTGGATCAGAGGCGCGAGAGCGCTCGACCCGCGGCTTCCACCGTTTCGTCGATCTGCTCGTCGGTATGGGCGGACGACATGTGCACTCGTCCGTTGGACGACAAGCGCACTCCCTCACGCATCATCTCGGCCGCGAACTGGGCGTATCTACCGTCGTCGCACTTCGTGGCATGATCACGGTAGTTGCGGATCGTGTCGCCGCTGCGGTTGAACGATACGCCGAAAACGCTGCCGAGGCCTTGTACGTGGATATCGGTTTCCGTATCCATGGCGACACGGCGGAGACCGTTGATCAGCCTTTGACCTCGGCGATTTAGGTCGGCATAGAATGCGTCGCCTTCGGATTTGAGGTGGGTCAATGTTGCGTATGCGGCCGATATGGACATGACGTTGGAGTTGAAGCTGCCGCCGTGGTAGACCTCGCCGCTGCCGAGGATGTCCATGATGTCGCGGCGGCCCGCTAGCATTGCGATGGGGAAGCCAGCGGCGATGGATTTGGCGTAGGTTGCGAGATCGGGTTTGATGCCGAGGAGTTCCTGGGCTCCGCCGTAGGCGACTCGGAAGCCGGTGATGACCTCGTCGAAGATGACGAGCGCACCGTGGCGATGGGCAATCTCATTGACGGCTTCGAGGTAGCCGGGTTCGGGCATGATGCAGTTGGTGTTGGCGTTGATGGGCTCCATAATGACGGCTGCGACTTGCCCGGGGTTGCGGTCGAAAGCGGCTTCAAGGAGATCGACGTCGTTCCATTGGCAAGGGATGACTTGGGACGCCGCACCTGGGTCCATGCCTGCTGATTCGCCGACGACGTTTGGTGAATCTGTGTCGCCTGCTTCGTCGAGTGGCGGATGAACTGAGTGGTTGACGCTGTCCATCCAGCCGTGGTAGTGTCCTTCGAACCTTATGTACTTGGTTCTCCCGGTGAATCCCCGGGCGAGCCGCAGCACCAGTTGGTCGATCTCGGTGCCGGAACTGGCGAAGCGGACGGTGCAGTCTTCGATGGGAACGGCTTCGGCGGCTATCTCGGCGACTTCTAGTTCGCGCTCGAACTGTGCGGCGAAGACGTAGCCCTTGCGCATGTCTTCGGAGACCTGTCTGGAGACGAATTCGGGAGCATGGCCGAAGATGTTGGGGCCCATGCCTTGGATGTAGTCGATGTACTGGTTGCCATCGGCGTCCCACATCAACGCGCCTTCCGAACGATCGAAGAACAATGGTTCGCCTCCAGGTTCGTTAAGTCTTATCTGAGAGGAGATACCTCCAGCGACAACGCGTCGTGCGCGTTCCATGAGTTCGCGAGACCGTTGTCGGTTTGGTTGTTGCGCTGACATGGGTTAGTGATCCTAGTGCTCAGGGTTTACGAGGCAGAATTCGTTGCCTTCGGGGTCTTGCATGACGATCCATTGGGTATCACCGAATTCGCGTTCTTCAATGAGAGTTGCGCCTAACTCGACGATTCGCTCAGCTTCAGATTTGAGGTCGTCAGTACTGAACTCCATGTGGAGGCGGTTCTTGGCGCTCTTGGTTTCTGGGACTTGGAGGATCAAGAGACGCGGGTAGTTTGGTTTCTCGGAATTGAGAACGGCGAGTATGGGGTAGTGCGAATCGGCGACGGTGTAGTCGGCCGCTTCGCACCAGAAATCCGCCAACGATTCGACATCGTTAGCGTCCATGGTTAGTCCCCAGAAGTCGAAGTTAGACACCATCTTTGAAAACCGTCCTTAATAGTTCGATTTGTTCGGGCACCATCAACGTGTAGTCCGGGACCCAGAACGGCAAGGTGTTTTGCCAGATGACGCCGAGTTCTCGATCGTATCCAGCCTTGTCAGGGTCGAACCATTCCAAGGTTCTCGATCCTAGGTTTGAATCCTCTTCGCCCATCGGTTCGCAGTGGGGCGTATTGGTGTTGAAGTAGTTGACGCAGTGCCATTTGGGCACGACCATCAGGATTGGATCGCCGTTGTCGTCGTTTTTAACACCGAATATCCAGTAGTGATGGGACTGTCCGAGCCAGTATCCAGACTTGGAGTTTGCCACTTCACGGTGTTTTACGGGTAGACCGAGAAAGCCGCCATGCGCGATTCGGGGGAGCCAATTGAGGCCGGTGATCGGATCACGGATGTCTTCCAAGACATGGGAGATTATGACGAAATCGAATGGTCCATCGGTTCCGAGTTCTCGCCAGATGTCTTCGCTGTTCACGTCACCCACGTATAGGCGCTTGTCGGTTTCGAAGGGAAAGACATCGACGTAAACGTCGACAACGTCGTCGGCCCACGGGTTGTGGCGTCCGCCTATGTCGACGACGGTGTAGTTTGGATTAGCGGCCTTCCTGCGGCGAATTTTTTCGAGCATCACGGCGCGGTACTCTTGCGTGTTGCCGGCCGCGTAATCAACTATTGGCATCGATTTCTCCGAATAATGCGAGCTCGTGAGCAGCGAACCTAGGACTTAGACCAGGTACTTACGGTTGACTTTGCACACGTAAGAGTAAGTGGGATTTACGAACTGGGTGACACGGGCTTCGAGGCATTGGGCGAGAAAGATGAAGGCTTCGCCTTGCGACATGCCGTAGTCGGCTTCAAGCCATAGGATCATCTCTGAGAGGGCGATTCGGAATGCGTCTTCGGCGGGTTTCTCGATGCCGGTGGTCATGATGTGGGTGTCGTTCTCGATACGAGGCCACGTCATTCCTTCGGGTTTGGGGGAAAGTTCGACCTTCATCATGACGGAGCCGCCGGTTTCGATGCCGCCGCCGCCACAGATTTCGCCATCGCCTTGTCGGGCGTGCATGTCGCCGACGTGCAGGAGGGCTCCTGGATGGTAGACGGGTAGGTGGAGACGCGCTCCGGTAGTGACTTCTTGGATGTCGAAGTTTCCACCCCACTCCCCTGCCCATCCGTTGTGTCGGGCTTCGCGGAGTGGTGCGACGCCGACGACTCCGAGCATGGGTTCGACGGGAAAGGAGAGTTTGTCGTTCCAGATGATCTGACGGTTTTCGAGGTCGATGCGGCAGATACGGAACTGGGGACCGATGTTGGATGGTCCAAGATATCCGGGCATCGCTCCGGTGGAGCCGCCGTATCGTGTCCATCCGACGGGGTGGGTTTTGATTTCGCCGATGTGGACGGTGAGCATGTGTCCGGGTTCGGCACCTTCGACGTAGGTGCAGCCGGACGATGCATTGCCGCGATCGATTGGTTGTGAGTCGGAGCGATAGGTGTTGTAGAGATCTCGGATGTCGTCAGGGACGAGTTCGGCATCGGGGCCGCGGTTCATCTGGGTCTGAACTTCGAACCATTCGCCGGGTTGGACGTGGAGGGTTACGGGGTTGGCGGCGGAGTGTTCGTAGTAAAGGGTTTCTCGGGTTGCGATTTTCATTTGTTGGTCTCTGAGGCGAAGGGTTGCGTTCTGCGTGAAGTTTAATCGTTGCTGAGTTGGATTCAGGCATCCCCTGCGTTCGCTTAGCACCGCGTCCCCTTCGCTCCGCGAAAGGGACTGATTAAGCCAAGAGTTTGTTGGCTAGGTCGGGGAAGTCTGATGCGACGATGTCGATTTTGGGGTCGGCGGTTGCGGTTGAGATGTCGGAGTATCCGGGGGTGACGTTTGATTCGCCTTCACGGTGGATGTACGCGGTGGCCATTCCGGCGGCTGTGGAGTTTTTGAGGTCGTTGATGTGGGCGGCGACCATCATGGTTTCGGATGGTTTTCGGCGGAGGAGGCGGATGGCTTGGTTGTATGCGTTGGGCGGGCCTTTGTATGCACCGAGGAATTCGCAGGCGAGGATGCCGTCCCAGTTGATGCCGTTGTGTTTTGAGCAGTCGACGGCGATGGCGTAGCTGAGGACGGTGAGGACGGTGACGGTGTAGCGGGATTTTAGGCGGTGGATCGCGTCGGCGGCGCCGGGCCAAGCTCGGAGGCGGTGCCAGATTTCGGCGAGGTCGTCTCGCTCGGATGTCGAGAGGGTTAGCGTGGAGTGTTTTAGGAGGACGTCGTCGAGGACTTGGCGGTGTATGTGGTCGAGGTTTGTCCATGGAAGTTCGAATGTGTTGACGCGGGCGAGCATTGCGAATGACCATACGCGCCAATCGGTGGCGAATTGTTCGACATCGACATCGGCTTCCTGTTCGGATGCTAGACGGCGGACCTCGTCTTCGATGGTGCCTCTCCAGTCGAATACGGTTCCGCCAACGTCCCATGTGAGTGCTTTGATGTTGGAGAGGTCAGTCATAGTCATTGGCCTTGTTCGAGATTTGTTCGAGTGAAGTGTAATGGTTCAATTGTGGATAATTGGGGTATGTGTGCGGCACCACAGCGTTTGACGGTTCGTTACTTTGGGGATGCGAAGGCTCGTGGCGAGTTGATCCCGATGGTTACGGCTTATGACTATAACCATGGGTTGTTGGTCGACAGTGCGGGGATTCCGGCGATTTTGGTCGGGGATAGTTTGGGCAATGTGGTGCTGGGTTACGACTCGACAGTTCCGGTGACGGTTGAGGATATGGTGCGTGCTACGGCGGCGGTTACGCGGGGTGCGAAGAAGGCGTTTGTGGTTGCGGATATGCCGTTCGGGAGCTATCAGTCGGATGTACCGACGGCTATTAAGAACGCGGCGCGGTTGATGAAGGAAGGTGGGGCGCAGTCGGTGAAGTTGGAAGGTGGGGTGAGTGTTGAGGAGACGATTCGGGCGTTGGTGGCTGCGGGGATTCCGGTGATGGGGCATGTTGGTTTTACGCCGCAGTCGATACATTCGTTCGGAGGGTATCGTGTGCAAGGGCGTGGTGAGAATGCGGAGCGGGTGATTGAGGACGCTTTGGCTGTGGAGCGTGCGGGAGCGTATTCGATCGTGCTGGAGCTGATGCCGTCGGAGTTGTCGAAGGAGATTACGGGACGTTTGGGTATTCCGACGATTGGGATCGGTGCGGGTCCGCATTGCGATGGTCAGATACAGGTATTGCACGACATGCTGGGGTTGGATCCGACTTTCAGGCCGCGTCATGCGGGTCGGTATGGGGATCTTGCGGGGGTGATTCGGGATGCGGTTAAGAGGTATGTTGAGGATGTGGAGGAGGGGAAGTTTCCCGGGGATCGAGAGTCGCACTATTCGAGGTAGGTATGAACCGCAGATTGCGCTGCGCTTTAGCAGGCGCGATTAGTCGGAGCATGCCGATAGGCAGCCCTACGTGCTGGCTTTGCCTCTCCCGTTCCCTCTGGATGGACGTTCTGTCCGCTGAAGCGCCCGCCTATGCTGGAATAACGCGAGTAGCGCGGGAGTTGAAGGTGGTTTAGATTGGATGAGGTGTATGCCCCCCTGCGTCTTGCTTTGCTCGCCGCGTCCCCCTTTTGCTTCGCAAAAGGGGGAGGAATGGCGTTTTTTCTGTTTATTACATCCTTTGCATCTTCGAGCCGGGCTTCAGACATTGCAGCGTCTTGCGCCCGACCTGCCGATGTGGTCGCTACCGGTAGTTACCGCTCGACCCGGCTTCCGCCAGCCTGAGACCGATACCGCGCAGGGCACAAGCAACCATGCCCCATCTCACGAACGCCCCGGCTGAGGTTTGCCCGTTCCGCGTCATCGACCTCGCATCCACTCAGGCCGAGGTTCTGATTCCTGTCAAACTCACGCAACGCACGTCGAGTTCCGCGCTTGGATCCACGAGGTGTACTGTCAGAGGACGTAGTGCCTCCGCTCGCCTCACCGCACAGCAGGGTCCGGGGAGATCGCCGAACCCTTCGGAATGGTTCGCGCTCACGCAGCATCATGCCCGTGCGCGACGTTTGCCTTATGAGTAATAGTATTACATATGTATGATAAGAATGCAAGTGTGAACCGAGATGCCGAGAATCTCGAACGATGGGCCCCGCCTTTTTGTCCCATCTCACCCTCACCCTAGCCCTCTCCCATCGAGGGAGAGGGGATAGATTCTTCGCTACGCTCGGAATGACATGTGTAGTCGATATGACATGAGGACGGGATTGAGGGATGGGTGAAAGCGCGATACGATAACGCTAGTCTCTGAACAGATCGAAGCTAAGGAGTTGACGGAATGATTTATGAGTTGCGAATCTATGAGTGCTTCGCCGGGAAGTTGCCTGACTTGAACGCTCGGTTCAGGAACCACACGATGGAACTTTTCGAGAAGCATGGGATCAGGAATGTCGGCTACTGGACGCATGATGTTGGGCCGAACAGCAACCAGCTGGTGTATCTGGTTGCTTTCGAGGACGCGAATCAACGTGCGGAGGCTTGGGCGAGTTTCCGGGCGGATCCGGAGTGGCAGGCGGTTTTCGAGAAGTCGCACGAGGATGGAATCTTGGTGAAGAACATCGAGAACCGGATATTGATGCCGACGGATTACTCGCCGATTCAGTAGCGCGCCGCCTTTGTCCTTCGAACGTTTCCCCCGCAGAGCAGGGGAAATCCTACTCAATACCCCGCCACTTTGTCGCATTCGTAGATGAAGGGTTGGTTGTTTAGGTAACGGCGGAGGTTTTCTTTAAAGACTTCTCGACGGCCTAGGTACATGTCGGGTACTAGGGCTGAGGCGTGGGGTGAGAAGATGATGTTGGGGGTGGTCCAGAGGAGGCTGTCGGGGTCTGGGGGTTCGGGTTCCATGGCGTCGAGGCCGGCGCCAGCTAGTTTTCCGGCGAGGATGGCTTCGCACATGGCTTGTTCTTCGACGATGCCGCCTCGGGAGATGATGATGATGTGGGTGGTTGGTTTCATCAGCGCGATGCGACGTTTGTCGATGGAGTTCATCGATTCGTTGGTGTAGGGGCAGGCGACTACGAACCAATCGGACATGACGATGAGGTCGTCGAGTTTGTCTAGGCCCCAGACCTCTTCGGCGTGTTCGGATGGTCTTGGGTGTTTGTCGACAGCGTAGACGTTCATGTCGAAACCGGAGGCGCGTTTGGCGACGCGGCGTCCGATGTTGCCGAAGCCATAGATGCCGAGGGTTGCGCCTTCGAGTTCGATCTGTCGCCATGCGTAGTCTTCGGGTCTCCACTCTCTATTCATTTGTTGCGGCAACATCTCGTTAAGTCGCTGGGCGAGCGATGTGATGAGGGCGAAGACGTGGGTAGCCATGGGGCTGACGTGGGAGTCGCGGGAGTTGGTGACGGGGATGTCGGACTCGATGAGTTCGGGTATCTTCATGATGCCGTCGATGCCGGTTCCGGCGCAGTGTATCCACTTGAGGTTTTTGGCTGCGAGGAAGACTTTGCGGGTGGGCCAACCGCAGTAGGCGTCGGCATCTTCGATGGCGATGAGTTGGTCCTCTTCGGTTTCGCACCAGACGAAGTTGACGTCGGGAAAGGTTGCTTCGAGGTCGCGTAGGACGGCATCGTCGGCTTCTCCAGGTGCGACGCCGCCGGGCATGGGGGTCATTAGTACTTTCACGGCGGGGGTTCCTATGGTTGAAAGGATTGGTTGAGTTGGTAGGTAATTTAGCACCTATTGCGACCGGGACCGAGTCCGGGGCGGGTTACATCCAGCCCGTCCACCCCGGGCATGCCCCGCGAGCCTCGCTTCGCTTGCTCGCGCCCCTTTCGTTGAGCGAAAGGGGCGGACGTTCTCACCACTACACCTCTGTAGGTTCCCGCCTTCGCGGGAATGACGGTTAGCGCGTCGGTTCACCCTCACCCTAGCCCTCTCCCATTAAGGGAGAGGGAAATTCACCGTCGCTTGGCGCGTTCTTGTGCGCACATCCATTCATCGTGGGGTGGTACTGGCTCGCCTACGACGTATAGGAAGAAGTAACATCCGGTGTCACCGAGGAATTTGAACTGTTTTTTCAGATCTTTGACGACGTCGTAGAAGTCGCCGTGGGAGCGGAGGTAATCGATGAAGCAGCCGTGTTCGGCGTCGAGTTCGATGATGCGCTGAGCGTTGTGGGCGATGGCGGCGAGTTTGCGTCGGTTTCGGATGACGCGTTTGTCTTGAGCAAGTTCGTCCAGCTCCTCTTGGGTTAAGGCGGCGACTCTTCCGATCTCGAAGCCGTGGAATGCCTCATTGGTGTCGGGCCATTTGGCGTTGACGACCTGCCAAGACATTCCGCTCTGGAATACGGCTTTGGACATTACCTCGAGGTAGTCGTCGAGGGATTGGACTTGTACTTGGGGCGGAGCGCCTTTTTCATCGGGCATTATGCGAGAACTTTCTGGCTGATTAGGTTTTTCGGGTTGGTTTTGGCAGGCGTTTCAAGTTTACATTTGTGTCTGCGCGCATAAAATGCTTGTTGCGCACATGCCGCTAGATAAAGCCGCGAACGGAGTTGGATATCCATCATGCCGAACATCAATAGACTGAAAGCGCTTTCAGGACAATCCGCGATTGTGGGGGTGGCCGAATCTGATGAGATCGGGAATGTGCCGGACAAGTCGCCGTTGGCGCTTCATGCGGAGGCGGCTATCAACGCTCTGGACGATGCGGGGCTGTCGCTTTCGGATGTCGATGGATTGATGACGGCCGGATGGTCGACGCTGGACGTTGGGGAGTATCTGGGGATACATCCGCGGTTTACGGACAGCACTTCGGTCGGTGGCTCATCGTTTGTGATCCATATTGCGCACGCGATTGCGGCTATTCAGGCGGGGTACTGCGAGGTGGCGCTGATCACGCACGGTCAGGCTGGTCGGAGCGATCGGGCTAGGGCGGGCGCTAACTTGGGCACGCCGCAGAGCCAGTATGAGACTCCGTACGGGATCATAGGCCCACCGGTCTCGTATTCGATGGCGTGTCGGCGGTATATGCACCAGTACGGTGAGGATCGGACTCGGGAGGCGATGGCGAACATTGCGGTGTCGACTCGGAAATGGGCGAACATGAACGAGAAGGCTTACTTCTACGACCGCCCGGCGACGTTCGACGACTATCACGAGTCACGATGGATCTCGTGGCCGTTCCATCTGTTGGACTGCTGCTTGGTTACTGATGCGGGTGCGGCGATTGTTGTGACGACGGCAGAACGGGCAAAGGACTGTGCGAAGGGCGGCGTTGGTGTCTTGGGCGCGGCCGAGGGTCACGACCACTCGATGATTTCGCAGATGCCGGATTTGACGCGGGCGTTTGGTCGGAACACGGGTCAGCAGGCGTTGGATATGGCGGGCGTTTCGCACTCTGATCTCGACCTGATGATGATTTACGACTCGTTCACGTACACCGTCTTGGTCTCGTTGGAGAACCTCGGGTTCTGCGGACCTGGCGAAGGACCGGACTTGGTGGCGAACCAGCGGACGGCTCCGGGCGGAAATTTTCCAGTGAACACGTCGGGTGGCGGATTGTCGTACACGCACCCGGGGATGTACGGGATCTTCACCGTTGTGGAGGCGGTCCGGCAGTTGCGTGGTGAGACTGGCGAGCGGCAGTTGGACGATTGCAACTTAGCGATTGCGCATGGAACTGGTGGTCAGCTGTCTTCGACGGGGACGGTGATACTGGCAGCGCCGTAGAAGGTTCTCTCGGTGCATTGACCGTTGACGGCGGGCGGTGCATCTTCATGGATACTGGCATCGGACTTTCTCTGCCGATTCCGTATGGTGTGCCAGCGTAGAATCGGTTTCGTGTTTTGGTCTAAATCCATAGGTAGGTTTACAGGTGTGGTTTTGGCGGTTGTCGTATTGCCTGTAGGTATGTTCGTGATGTACGCGGGCTTTCTGATCGGCCTCAATATGATCACGTTCGGCGTTGGCGTCGAAGCTTGCGACGATCCGACAGTGTGGAGATTTCCAGAAGAGTGTCGGACCCATCTCGGTGATCGTGTAACGGGCAACGGGATCGAAAGCGGGAAAGATTTCATTTGGCGCGGGACGGAGGCTGAAGCCGATATATGCCGCGACGAGTTATGGTCTATGGGCCAGACTAGAACAGCGTTCAGATACATGAATCCCGACGAGTGGCCTCGGTGTTTCAACAATTACTCCGACAACTTGGACGAGCACGGTTTTGTGGGAAGATTGAAATTCGACGAGGAATTGATCGAGGATATGAAACCTCACGAAATTCAGTTGGTGACACCCACGGCGACACCGCGAAAGCTAGATCAAGTTTTCGGCGTATTTCACGGCTCCATCTGCTGCCTCTGAAAGCAATTAGATGATCGACTGGTCAAGACCAATAGGACGAATTGTCGCGGTGATGCTCGCGGTCGTTGTTATGCCGGTCGCGTTGTTCTACATATACGTTGCGATTGGCATTAGGGTTGAAGCAGGGCAGTCATACTTACGTTCCGAGATCTGCCCTGACCGATCGACATACACATTGCCTAATGAATGTCTGGACCACATGGGCGAATGGATACGGGGGGTGGAAAACGATGGCAAGAGCGATTTTATTTGGTATGGGAGCCAGACCGAGTTAAACGTTTGCATCAAGGCATTCGAAGAGAAGCAAGAGGCTGAAATCGAAGCGACCTTCGAAATTTCTGAGGAATGTCGGGAGCAGTACGAAGGCACTGATCGTCTGACCGGATACAACGCGAAGATGGAGTACCGCGGGCGACTCCTCAATGATTCCGATATGCGGGTATGGGGGTTCGTGACGCCGACACCATCTCCGTGATGCCCTACACCATGAAAAGCATTGGGCGGTTACAATCTACACACGAAATCGCAACATGTGAAAGCAACCATCTCCGCGAAGGGAATACACGATGACGACTGATGCGCCTACACGACCTGAGCCTGTATCGCAGCCGGAATCTGATCGCTATTGGGAAGGGGCTCGGAATGGGGAGCTTTGGTTGCAGCGTGACAAGGTTACGGGCGAGTATCAGTTCTACCCGCGGGCTTTCAGTTTGGCGACGCCGGGGGGCAAGTTGGAATGGGTGAAGGCGTCGGGCAATGCGACGTTGCACACGTTTGGGATTGTGCACGTGCCCCCTCATCCTGCGTTTATGGGTGAGGTTCCCTATATCACTGCGATTGTGGAGTTGGAAGAGGGACCGAAGATGGCGGCGAACATCGTAGGTGTGGATCCGGAGCCGGAGAATTTGAGCATCGGGATGGCGCTGAGGGTCGTGTTCACGAAGATCAGCGACGAATGCACTTTACCGAATTTCACGCCGGCGTAGATGTATTCACTCTAGCCCCTTCTGCCAAAGGTTCTTTGCACAACTTGTGCGATTGAGTCGTGACGCTGGTGGCGCGTCCCCACATCCGCCCTGTCACCCTCACCCTAGCCCTCTCCCATCAAGGGAGAGGGGATTCTCCCCATGCCCGCCCCTCTGGATACCCGCCTACGCGGGTATGACGGTGGTTTTGCAAACATCCCGAAAGGGAGCAGTGAAGTGAAACGCGTATTGCACAATTTAGGTATGTTGCGCGGCTTTTGGTTTGCTGTGCGTGATGTGAGGACATCGAGATGAACAGGCACTTCTTAAGGTTCAAAGACCTCCCACCGGCGGAGATTTCTCCGTTGCTGTACCGGGCGATTGAGCTCAAGAGTGGTGCCGAGAGTCGAGCGTTGGAGGGGATGTCGGTGGCGTTGTTGTTCGAGAAGCCGTCCCTGAGGACGAAGTTGTCGTTCTGGATCGGTGCGGAGAAGCTTGGTGCGAAACCGGTTTACTTCTCTCCGGAAGAGGTCGGACTGGGCAAACGTGAGCCGGTTTCTGATGTTGCGAAGGTGCTCGCGAGTATGGCCGATATGGCCGTAGTGCGTACTTTCGCGCAGTCGACGTTGGACGAATTCGGTGAGAACAGCGAAGTTCCGGTAATCAATGCGTTGACGGACGAGGAACATCCTTGTCAGGCGTTGGCGGATGTGATGACGATGCTGGAGATACGTGGATATCTTGACGGTGTGCGCGTGGCGTTCATCGGGGATGGTAATAACGTCGCCGCGAGCTTGGCGTACGCAGTAGCTGGCTCAGGTGGTACGTTCGTAGTCGCGTCGCCGATGGACTACGAGTTGCCGTACGGTACGCGATACGACGCCGCGGAGTACACATCCGGCTCCGTGACGATGGCGAGCGTCATTCAGATGCG
The DNA here is from genome assembly GCA_965220515.1 of Dehalococcoidia bacterium. Taxonomy (GTDB): domain Bacteria; phylum Chloroflexota; class Dehalococcoidia; order Lucifugimonadales; family Lucifugimonadaceae; genus Bin127. Next base: position 2,173,505 of record OZ244831.1, on the reverse strand, counting down.
TGACCCGGTCGAGGCGACGCGCCATGCTGATTTCGTCTACACGGACGTGTGGACGAGCATGGGTCAGGAGGCTGAGACGGCGCAGCGGCTGAAGGATTTCCATGGTTATCAAGTGAATCCTGAGTTGATGGAGTTGGCGAGACCGCAGGCTCGTTTCATGCACGACATGCCAGCGCACCCGGGCGAGGAGGTCTCGGAGGATATGTTGTCGCATCCGTCATCGGTTGTGTACCAACAGGCCGAGAATCGCATGTGGGCGCAGATGGCTTTGATGGAAAAGATAGTCGAGAGTTAGCGGGGCGCCCTCACCCTAACCCTCTCCCGCCAAGCGTGAGAGGGGAAATGGAACGGGCATGCCCCCTCTGTCCTGCGGACATTCCCCCGCGAATGGGGGAAACCCAAGAATTTTGACAATAACGATGTCGCTACCTGTAATAGCCATAGTTGGGCGCCCGAATGTTGGGAAGTCGACGCTGTTCAATCGGATTGCGGGCAGCCGGATTGCGATCGTCAGCGAGACACCAGGGACAACTAGGGATCGGGTGTCGGTAGATGCCGAGTGGTTCGGTCGTCGATTCATGTTGATCGATACGGCTGGTATCGAGGATCAGCCGTCGGCCGAGGTTCAGCTGTGGGACGAGGTGCGTGTTCAGACCGAACGGGCGATCGAGACAGCGGATGCGGTGATTTTGCTGGTGGATTCTGCGGATGGGATTACGGCGTCGGACTTTGACGCCGCGGATCTGCTCCGACGGGCGCAAAAGCCATATGCTCTTGCCGCCAACAAGACGGACAATACGACGCGGATGGCGGAGCTGTACACGTTCGCGACGTTAGGCATGGGGGAGGCGATACCGATAAGCGCGTACCACGACATCGGGATTACCGAGTTGATGGATACGGTTCTGGCGCACGTTGATGATCAGTTCGAGGACGAGACACCGGATGATGTCATTCGAGTTGCGATTGCAGGGCGACCGAATGTCGGCAAATCGGCGATATTCAACGCGTTGACGGGTGAGGAACGCTCGATCGTGAGTGCGTTGCCGGGGACGACTCGGGATACGGTGGATGCGGTGTACGAGTACAAAGACAGCCACATGATGTTCTTGGACACGGCGGGTCTACGTCGGCGCGGCAAGGCTGAGCAGGGCATCGAAAAGTTCAGTGCGATCCGGACGATAGGTGCGATTGAACGATCTGATGTGACCGTTATCGTTCTTGACGCGACGGAGTTTGTTACCGCGCAGGATACGCATATCGGCGGGTTCGCTCAGGATGCATACAAAGCGGGAGTGGTGGTTGTGAACAAGTGGGATTTACGGGGCGAGGCGGAAGTGACGTTTGAAGAGGCGGTTGTAGAGATTCGCGATCGGTTCAAGTTCATTCCGGATGCGCCGATGCTTTTCACGTCGGCGTTGACTGGACGCGGTATCAGGGCGATTCCGGACGCGGTTAGGCGGACTTTTTCCCAATTCGTCAAGCAGGTTGACGAGGGTGAACTTTCCCGGACGCTTTACGCGGCGCTGGGTGATCGACCGTTGCCTGCTAAGGGACGTCGTCGGCCGCGGATATCGGGGATCGAGCAAGTTTCGGTACGCCCTCCGACATTCGTGATAACCTGCAAAAACCCTGAATCGTTGCATTTCTCGTACAAACGGTACTTGGAAAACAGGCTACGGGAATCGTTTGGATTCAAGGGTTCGCCCATCAGGATCTTTTATCGCGGCGGCAATTGAGGTGAAATGAACGAACTGTTGGCGTGGGTGCTAATTGCGCCTGCAGCATACCTCGTCGGGTCGATACCGGTGGGCATTATCGTATCGAAGATGTTCGGGAGCGTGGATCCGCGTGAGCATGGCAGCGGGTCGATGGGTGCGACGAACGTGTTGCGTACGGTGGGCAAAAAAGCGGCTGTGCTAGTGTTCGTGTTGGATTTCGGCAAGGGGGCATTGATGATCGGATTGTCTCTGCTTCTGGCTCCTGATACGAAGCTGCTTCATGCGTTGACGGGGACGTTCGTGATCGTTGGCCATACCTGGCCGGTGTTCGCGGGCTTCAAAGGCGGAAAGGGTATCTCCCCTGGATGGGGTGCTATTTTGGTGCTGTCGCCAGTCGCTGCGGCGGTGACGCTGGTGGGGCTGCTGGTGGCGGTGATCACGCGGTATGTGTCGCTGGGGTCGATGATCGGTGCGGCACTTGGAGTATTGGCGCTGATCGTGCTGGCGGTGATCGATGTGCCGGTGGACGTGGTGAATGCGCCGATTGAATATCTTGCCTTCGCTGTGCCAGCAGTAGTGCTCATCCTCTACAGCCACCGTGAGAATATGATGCGGCTGCAAAAGGGCACCGAGAATCGGTTGGACATCAACGCCGCCGAAGATCCTTCGGCATCTGGCAACCGAGGAGCCTGATCCGATTTCGGCGATCGGGGTCATAGGTGCTGGTTCTTGGGGCACAGCTCTGGCCGTACTTTTGGCAGTGCAAGGCAACGAGACGCGGTTGTTGGCACGGAATGCCAATAGAGCGGCTGAGTTAGAAGCTGATCGTGAGAACAAACGGTATCTCGAAGGAATGACGTTCCCTGACGCGATGTCTGTGCATCATGAACCGCGGCTTGCGTTGTCGGGTATTGATTGCGTGATCATCGCGGTTCCATCAGTTGCGATGAGGGAAGTCATTGAGGCTCATGTTGGTGAGATCGCGCCAGACACGACCGTAGTGAGTGCCACCAAGGGGCTTGAGATCGAGAGTGGGAAGCGGATGAGTGAGGTTATCGCTGAGAACATTTCGGTTCGTCATGGAGTGTCGGTGGATGGCGCGATGGGTAATATCTGCGCGTTGTCGGGGCCTAATCTTTCGGTTGAGATGGCGATTGGATTACCGGCGCTTGCGACGGCGGCTTCGGTCTCGATGGATACGGCTGAGCGGGTTCAGATGATGACTAGCGGGGAGCGTCTACGCGTCTACGCGTCGGACGACATCATCGGTGTCGAGTTGGGTGGAACGCTGAAGAACATCATCGCAATTGGTGCGGGATTCATCGATGCGTCGGGGCTAGGTTCAAACCTGAAGGCGGCGTATGTAACCAGAGGATTGCACGAGATAACGCAGTTGGGATTGGCACTCGGTGCGAAGCCGTCGACATTTGCCGGGTTGAGCGGAATCGGCGATATGCTCGCGACTTGCTACAGCCCGTTGAGCAGGAACTATCGGCTGGGGACTCGGCTGGCAGAAGGCGATAGTGTCGAGGAGGCGTTGGAGTATCTGGGTCAGACCGCGGAGGGGGTGCCAACTACTCAAGCGACGCTGCGAATCGCGCGGCAGTTGGGGGTTGAGATGCCGATCACAGAGACGGCGCACAAGGTTATGTTCGAGGGTGTTCCGCCGACGGAAGCGATGGGGGATTTGATGCGGCGGGAGTTGCAGAGGGAGTAGCCGCAAGAGCGAAGACTCGTTCTGAAGGGTGGATAGATCGGCGCTAATGCACGCGCAACTGCCGCAGTCTCGGATCGAACCAATCGCGGAGCCAGTCGCCGAGGAAGTTGAAGCCCATTACTACGAGGAAGATGGCGACGCCAGGCAGGGTGGCTATCCACCAGGCGCGAGAGAGGTGCTGACGGCCGTCGGAGGCCATGATGCCCCATGCGGGAGTGTCAGGCGGCACTCCGACGCCGAGGAAACTGAGCGTCGATTCGGTAAGAATGAGGGAGCCCACGCGCAGGCTGCCAATTACAAGGACGGAGCCGACGACGCCGGGGAGAATGTGTCGGAAGAGGATACGGGCTTGCGATGCGCCTTGGATGCGGGCGTAGCTCACGTAGTCGGACTCTCGGAGAGTCAGAGTTTCGGCGCGGACGACACGGGCGAAGTTGTCCCATCCGAAGAGAATGAGCAGGACGATGATGAGTTCGAGGCTCTGTCCGAAGACCACGACGACGACGAGGGCGACGAGGAGGAACGGCATTGCGAGGGTGAAGTCCACGGCTCGCATGGCGATTTGGTCGGCCCATCCGCCGCGATATCCGGCGACGAGCCCAATGACGGTGCCGCCGATTCCTCCGGCGAGAATGACTGCAGTGGAGATTATGGTCGAAACTCTCGCACCATGGATCAACCTGCTGAGGATGTCCCGGCCTTGGTGATCGGTGCCGAGAGGGTATTCCCATGTGCCGCCATCCATGAATATCGGCGGAGTGAAGGCCGCGCGCAAGTTGCCTCTCAATGGATCGTGTGGTGAAAGTTGCTCGGCAAAGATGGCGCAGACGATCATCAAAACGAGGACAGCGAAGGGAATTACAGGGTATCTACGCAACCATGACCAACCGATGCGAAGCGCGCGCAACACCGGATTACGAGGCAGCGTGTCGTCAAGCGGCGAGGGAACGTATGTCGCTTCGATGGTCATCTGGATTCAAGGGGTCAGTCGAGACGTATCCGCGGGTCGAACACGGCGTACAGCAGGTCGACCACAAGATTGAGAATTATGTAGAACGACGAGAACAGAATGACGATGGCACTGAGCACCGGGAAGTCGTTGTTCTTAATCGATTGGACCGCCAGTCTTCCGACCCCGGGCCATGCGAAGACGGTTTCGATCACCACGGTTCCAGTTAGGAACGCGGCAAAGATGAGTGCGGCGACGGTGAGTGGTGGGATGATTGCATTACGGAACCCGTGAACCCAAACGATTCTTCCCGAAGTGACACCTTTCGCCCTAGCGAGCTTGATGTACTCGCTGTCCAAAATATTGAGCATCGCTCCGCGTGTGATCCGCATCAATCCGGCCGCGGGAAGCCAACCCAAGGCGATTGCGGGCATTATGAAATGATTCCACCCTTCGTTGCGACTAGAAGGTAACCATCCCAATTGCAATGAGAAGATGAGTATCATCATCAACGCGATCCAGAATACCGGGACCGACTGACCTAAAAGTGCGAACCCTCTGACGGCGTAGTCGACGATCGACCCGCGCCTTACCGCGGATATGACGCCCATAGGAACCCCTATGAGGATAGCGACGCCAAAGGCGACGCCTCCGAGTTGCACGGTGTTGGGAACTCGTTCACGGACAAGCCGAATGCTGGGGACGTCGTAGTACAACGACTCTCCGAAGTCGCCTCGTAGGGCATCCCATAGCCACACCGCGTATTGGATATAGAGCGGCTTGTTAAGGCCCATCCTTTCGCCCCAAGCGTCCCAGGCTTCAGGAGTGGCGTACTCATCGAGATAGATGTTGCGAGGATCGCCGGCGGCGCGGGACAGGCCAAAGACGACGATCGTGATCAGCAACACGATCGCTACCCCAAAGGCTAGGCGGTTAACGATGATTCGCCACATACTCGCAGTTCAGGTGGTTCGGCACAACCGGGTTCGACAGTTACAACCTGTGGTGGCCACCCATTTCTGGAACCCGAAACCCGATGAAGGATGGCCACCGCATGTCGGCCAGCAATTAACCGGCCGACATTATTTTTGTCACTATCTGAGAACGATCGTCTCGGGTGAATTGAATCCGCCGAACGTTTCGGTGTACGGCATCCATTCAACGATGTCGGGCGAAACAGCGTACAGCTGGCTTTGTCGCACCATCGACATCACCAACGAAGTCTCTGCGAGCCAGTCGGTGAGGAAGATGTTGTTCTCGATGCGTTTCTGCGCGTCGGTCTCAACCAAGTTCGCCCAATAGGTTTTCTCGAGGATCTCGTTTGGCAGTTCGATTCCGCGGTTCGCACCTCCCTTGGCGGCCGTCATCAGACGTCCTTTGGGTTCGTCGAAGTAGCCCAAGTTCATGTGGTGATACAACGGTATGTCGATCGTCCGTCCAATGAGGGTGGGGCGACGACCCGAGTACGCAGTCGCTTCGATCTCCACGTTCAGGTTGAGGTTGGCGGCCCACTGCAACACCGCAGCTTCCGCGATGTCGAACGGGAGCGAACCAGAGTCGGGAGTCAGCCACACCGGCATCGTGAAGCCTTCTTCAACGCCTGCCTCAGCCATGAGTGCGCGTGCGGCTTCAGGGTCGAATGGGACTTCCCATTCGGATTTCCATAGCGGATCATTGCTCGTGAATCCGGTAAAAGTGAAGTGAGGCGGGTATAGACCTTGTCCGATTACTTCGTTAATCGCAACACGGTCGACAGCCATACTGAGAGCGCGTCGGAACTTGTTGCCGCGTTCCATTGACGCCGGGTCATTGGGGTCGCTAATCCAAGGATGATCAGCGTCGGGTTTCCAGCCTTCCCTCGGGAACTCGGTCGAAGGGTCTACCGGGTCTGAGGTCTGCCAGAAGTTGCCGCCCATGTAGATGTGCAAAGTCTGACCTTCGCCGAGTGGTTGGACGCGTGAACCTTCGACTTGCGAGGTTGCTTCAAGGACGAATTGGGCCGACATGACTGAAATGTGGACCTCGCCGTTAACGAAAGCGGCAACTCGCGTCGCGGGTTCGGGGATGGCAACCATCCGGATTGCTTCAATCGACGGTACTTTTCGATAGTGCTCGGTAACTGCTTCGAATTCAATGAAGTTGTCGGCTTCGCCTTCATTCATCATGAACGGACCTTGTCCGATCTTTCTGCCGCCAGTTTCCTTGCCAAGTTCATCGATCGCGCGTTTCGAGGTTGCGGTCAGAGTGTTGCGCCAGACGTTGGATGTCTCAAGGAGCCATACCGGGCTGAGGGTGGCACCTTCTTTGACGTGCATGATGACGGTGTTGTCGTCAACAGCTTCCCACGAGCCTTGGTACTCGCCGACGAATCCGGATCGTCCGTTTGTGTTGCCTTCGCGCAGGGCATCGTTGAAGGACCAAGCGACATCTTCGGCGGTCAGCTCTCCCCAACCGTGGTGGAACTGCACACCGTCACGGATGTTGAAGGTGATTGATCTTCCATCTTCGGCGACCTTCCAACCATTGGCGATACTGATGGCTGGGTTGAATGCTCCGCGTTGAGGAATCGGCGCTGGGTCGGCGTAGATGATGGCGTCTGCCACACCGATGTTGTCGCTGGTGTAGTCGTCATATGGCGAACTGGTAAACCAACCAGCTCCGATATCGGGCGATACGACGACTAGTTTTCCGGATTGTGCAACGGGGGCTTCGACGACTGCGGTCGCGGCGGCTTGGACTTCGGCACCGGCACCGGCACCGTAGGCCTCGGCGGTAGCAGTTACTACCACTTCAACTTCGCGGATGACCTCGACTTCAACTTCAACCTCTTTCTCGACGACTTTCTCGACCTCTTTTTCTACGACGACCGTTTGGATCACTGTCTCGCCAGCGATTTCAACTTCCTTCTCGACGATGACCGTCTGGATCACTGTCTCGCCGGCCACTTCGACCTCTTTTTCTACGACGACCGTCTGAATTACCGTCTCGCCGGCCACCTCGACCTCTTTTTCTACGACGACCGTCTGAATTACCGTCTCGCCGGCCACCTCGACCTCTTTCTCTACGACGACCGTCTGTGGGACGGCGCGTTCAACGACCTTTTCGACCTCGACGGTCTGAACGACGATCGTTTCACTGCCGCACGCGAACACAATAGCCGATAGCACGAGTGCTAGAGCCAAGGCTGCGCCTGACGTTGATAACCAAATTCTTCGCATGATTTCCCCTCCTAGGAGCGATTCTGCGTGATTCCGTTTGATGTGGTTCTATTTGATTGGCATTGCCAAGTTCTCAAACAGGTTAACCTATTACGGCTTGAGGTACCAGTTCGGATTCTCAAGCGCTTCATAGACGGTACCGTTGGTGCCAATCAAGATGGCTTTCTTGGCGGGACCTGGGCGAAGGTTCATTGAGTTAACTACCTGATGCGTATCGCGACTCCAATACCGTAGCGCGGATGCATGGTAGCACGATTCGCTGCGTGGCGCACTCGCAGCAATGGATTATCTATCGTCGGCCTGCGTTGCCGACGATAGTCAACGATTTAACACAGCATTTGTGCGGTTATCGACATCGCGGCGATCGCCGCCGTTTCGGTTCGGAGAATTCGGCGTCCCAAGCTCGCTATGACCGCACCGGTTTCCATTGCGCGCTGAGCCTCTTCGGATGAGAACCCACCAACGGGACCGAAAAATAGGGCAAGTTTGACGGGCGGATGAGACTCATCGCATAGTGATGCGAAGAGATCAGCCAACATCGGTTCGCGTGCACCTTCCCACAGCACTATTGGGGTCGCTCCTTCATCTCGAAATCGTGCCAACACCGAACTCATTGGTGCCGGATCGGTGATTTGCGGTACACGCACCCTTCCAGACAACTCAGCAGCCTCTTTCACGATGCGATTCCACCTCGCCATTCGATTAGCGCTGATCGTTGAATCAGACTTGAGTACGTGATCAGTAATGATGGGTAGGAATTCGCTAGCGCCGAGTTCGGTGCATTTCGCCAATGCCAACTCGTAGCGCTGAGGACGTGTTAATGCCATCACCAAGGCGACCTGCGTCTTCATTTCGACTTTGGGTTCGGTGACCTCCAACAGTCTCACGGTCACTGATGGTGAATCGCGTTCGATGGCTTTTAACTGGGCTGTCCACTCGCGTCCGTCACCAGTGAACATTGCAATCTTCTCGCCCGCATGTAAACGCAGAACGTTGCGTATTTGATGCGAAGTGTTCTCGGGCAACGATACTTCGCCACCGATTTGGAGCGATGGTGCGAATGACGGTTCAACGTGAAATCGGTGCATGGCTAGGATTTCGTCTCGTCACTCGACTTGACGATGCGCAGCATGACCCAATCGCCGTCTTGGCGTGATTCTGAAATTGTTATCCGTCTCGTGTTGACAAATGCTTCGCGGACCGCCTCTGATTGTTCCGACAATATGCCCGATGCCAATATGGTGCCACCGGGGCTGGCTTGATCGACGAGTGCTTCGGCTAGATCAATGAGGACGCGAGAGGTGATGTTCGCCAACACGTAATCGAATTTGATGTCTGGCAACTCTTCATGAGGTACGGAACCACTCAGGACATGAGCTCGTTCAGAGACACTGGACATCACGAGATTGTCTTGGACTGCCCGCACAGCGGTATCGTCGATATCTAAGCACCACGCATCAGTGGCGCCCATTTTCAGGGCTACGATCGTGAGAACTCCCGATCCGCAGCCTACGTCCAAGACTCGGGTTCCGGTCAATTTACCTGCATCGGCATCTTCGACGATGGCTTTCAAGCAGAGCCGAGTAGTTGGATGGTTCCCAGTGCCGAAAGCCAAACCTGGGGACAGGTACACTTGCACATCGTCGTTTTTTGGGCCCGATGGAACGCCGTCTTCTAGGGACCACGGCGAGATCGTAATGCGATCGGCTACCCGAATCGTCGGAAAGGATTGGTGCGCCCATTCTTCAGCAGTGACGACACGCTCACGATGCAGCTCCATGTCGGTCAGTTCCGACATCAACCTCAGGCCTATATCGATCATGCCCTTGCGGTTTTCTACCGTACCGTCGTTTTTGAGATAGCAGAACACGGCGACGTCGTCGCTCGGATCGGCGTGACCACCAACATCATCTGCATCCCAATCGCCGGATTGCGATACGAAGACTCGGCCGTCACCATAGGTAGTGAAGAGGTGAGTGACTGGTTCAGCGTATTCGGCGGGGAGTTTTACGCTGATCTCCAACCAACTCTCGGCGTTTGGGTCACGCACCTTGGATCGCTGCGCGTCGCTGCATGTTCAACTAACCCGTGAAGGCGCCCTTTAACCAACTCCAAATCGAGTCGTCGTTACCTTGACTGCCGTATGATATCTCGTTCTGGACAATGATCGGATCCAACGCACGTTCGTCAGTTTCGCGCATGGTTTCGCCAAGTTCTCGGACGAGTTTCTTTTGCTTTTGTGTCAAGGATCGCGGTGTGATGACGGCGATCTGCACGATCTGGTCGCCGCGTGGCCCGTCGTTTCGCAAACGGGGGACACCTAAACCGCGAATGACTTCGTGGTGACCAGTCTGGACCCCGGGCTGGATTCTTATTTCTTTGTCGCCTTCCAACGTCGGCACGGTGATTATGCCGCCTAGCATGGCGGATACGACGTTCAGTTCTGCGCGGATCAAGACGTCGTTGCCGCTTCGAGTGAAAACGCGGTCCGGCTCGACGTGCACACGGACGTATAGATCGCCGGCGTGTCCGCCATATTCACCCACGTCACCTTGTCCACGCATAACGATACGCGTGCCGTCGTCAACGCCCGGCGGGATGTCGATGGAGATTTTGCGGCGGTGGTTGGATACGCCGGTAGCGTTGCATTGCGAACATGGGCGTTCGACTTTGGTACCAGAACCGCGGCATGTGGAGCATTCGCTGATTTGCTCGAAGTTGCCGAACAGGGTCCGTTGTGCGCGTCGCACGTTGCCGCTGCCGTTACAAGTCGGGCACGTGTGGGTTGCGCTGCCGGGTTCGCCGCGGGTGCCACTGCATCGCGAACAAATTTCCCGTCGCATCACGTCGGTCTCGCGGCTGGTGCCGAAAATGGCATCACGGAAAGACACGCTCAGCGCCAGCTCGACGTCTCTACCTCTTCGGTTGCGAGTTCCGGCCGCGCCACCGAAGAATGATTCGAAGATGTCGCCGAATCCGCCGAAATCGTTGAAACCTTCGAATCCTCGACTCGCCTGGCCGTTCACACCCTGATGCCCAAATCGATCGTATCGGTTGCGGCTCTCAGGATCGATGAGGATCTGATAAGCCTCGTTGATCTCCTTGAAACGCTCGGTCGCACCCTCTTCGCGGTTTCGGTCGGGATGGTACTCCAAAGCTTTGCGCCGGAATGCCTTTTTGATGTCCTCCTCGTTTGCGGTACGAGGAATCTCCAGCACTTGGTAGTAGTCGCGTTTGTCGCTCATGAAGTAGGTGTCGTTGTTTCGGTTCGATGTACTTGATGCGGCGGTTCGTCAATCAAGTTTAGGGGCGCCACGATTGACCATGGCGTCTAAGGTTTCGGCGGCGAAGCTGACAGTCGGGATTGCGCGATCATATGCGGTGCGCATTGGGGAAATCAATCCGACGACGCCTCTGGAGTTTACCGCGCCCCCGTAACCGCACATTATTAAGCTGTGGTCGCACAGTTCAGGACGGGCATTATCGGAGCCGATTGCTACGACCGGCTGGGCGCCGTATGTCACTCCGGAAGTCAAGTCGGCGAATGCGTCGTCATTTTCGAGAGCCGAGAGAGCCAGCGCCCCCTTCTCGGGTTGCGCAGCCAACTCGGGGTCTGACATGAAGTGACGGAAGCCGCTCATGTATCTCACGCCAGGGACGGATTCGGCATGTACGAGTGCTTCGATGGTTGCTTGCCAAACTTGCCGTTCGAAATCGTCCTGGATGTCTTCACGATCGCGAGTTGCGACAAGCTCTTCTACGCGTTTGCCTGAAACTTCTGCGGATACTTTGTTTCGAGTTCGTTCGAGCATCGGATCAGGAATAGCCTGCTCGAGCTCGATGAGTTGTCGGTAAACCCGGGCCTCTTGCAAAACGAGCACCAACATGATCAACATGTCGTGCAGTTTCAAGAGTTCGATCTGCTTGACATTAGGCATTTGTGCGCGCGGTGCGGTGATGAACGCTAGCGCGCCGATCAGATCGGCGATCACTGATGCGGTTACCTGAACCCATGCATCGACGTCATCTGGCTCGACTTCTGTCTGATGCTGTAGCAGCGTCACCAAGTTGTCGGGAGGTTGTGATGATTTATCCAGTTCTCCGACGAAATGTCGATAGCCTTTTTCAGACGGAACCGCGCCCGATGACGGATGCGGTCGTAACAGGTAGCCTTCGTCGATGAGAACACCCATCTCGTTGCGGATAGTTGCGCTGCTGACGTTGAAGCCGCCAGAATTGGCGACCGCGTTGGAAGAAACCGGTATCGCTGTCGAGATGTAGTCGTCAACGATGAAGGTTAGGATTGTGTTTCTTCGTTCAGGCAGAGCCATATCGAGAAAGTGAAGGTAACCACAGCGCTGGTTCAACCATCAAAGCGTTGGATGGTGTGCGCAATTGTTCGCCAGATAGGAGCCACGCTCCATATTTACAGAATCTAACACCGCACGCCCTAATGCGCCATTGGTGCGCCTTGCTCGCCACCGTTTTACTCCATCAACAATTGGGCGGAAGCTCCGAAGCCCTTCGGATTGATGTGTAGGAGTTCGCAACCTTCGCGGATGAATTTCGGTGCTAGGAGTAGCGAACGATGACACCGCGATGCATCCCCTTCGGAACACATAACCGCTAGTCGTTTCCCTCTTGCCAGTCGGGAAACTTCTGTAATCCCGGCTTCGAAATCAGGCTCTCTGGCTCTTTGTTCGTACCATTCGCCAACGGACGTAGTTTCGGAATCCATGGACCTGTTTGACGCCCTCGGCATACCGCCCAGAGAATCGCCCTTCCACAGGTATTCCACGCCGATCCTCGTAAGGTTGCATTCAATCCGATCGCGGTTCGACCAAGGCGCAAAGCGTGATCGAGGATACGATCTAACATCGACCAGCAAATCGATCTCATACGGGGCGAGCAACTCGACGAAACGTTCCCAAGTGTGATTACTGTGACCGATTGTGTAGATGGTGGGAACGGTTTTGTTCATGCCCTAGTAATGGTTTTTTGTGCGGTTGAGGAGTCGCATGGTTGTAAGTCGCAACAGTGCGGTTACGTGCGAAGTACACTCAATACCGTAGTTAAGATTCTCACGCTTCAATGGAGACCCAACGATTCTATGGAGATATCTATCAACGGACAGAACGCGTTTCTGGTGAAAACTGCCTCTGGTTCGGTTATCTGCGACCCCACTGACGAGGCAGAAGCGACGTTCGTGCCCTCTTCCGCCGCTGACGACACCGTGATCACTGCGATTTTGCAGAGTAAACCCCGCGCATCTTCGTTTCGCAATCAGGTAGGCGGTAAGGATACGATTTCGCATCCGGGCGAATACGAGATTGGCGATTTGGGATTGCGCGGCATCGCATTACCCGCAGACCCCGAGTCGGAATCGAAGAAGACGATTACCTCGTTCCGGATCGACGCCGAGGGATTGGCGGTTTACATGCTGGGATTGGCGAAATCGTCGCCGGATGCGCGGACCGCGCAGCGCATCGGTAGTGTTGATGTGCTGCTACTGGACGTTGCCAGATTACAGATGGATGTCAAGGAGTTATCTTCAATCATCGGAGCGTTGGATCCGTCGTACGTATTTGTGAATGGTCTCGTGGCAGGTAGTAGCGAACCCGGTGAAAAACTTAAGTCGTTGCTTGGGGAGACCGGCAGCGATCAGATGAGCAATGAGCCGCAGTTGCGAGTCAGCGTGACGAGGAGCTCTTTGCCGGCAGACCGCCAACTCGTGGTGCTGCGTCCGCGGGCGTAAGATTAGTTAGCTCCTAAATGAAGCGACCGCCGGGAGGTCATCTCGGCGGTCGCTCTGTTTAGGGACTGGTTTGTTATCGGGTTATCCGATTATGCGTCCTCACTGGACTTCCGGGTGTATTGCCATCCGAAGTATCCGGCGACTCCGAGCAGTACGAGCACGAGGATGATCGCTAGCGGCAGGGTTGCGTTGAATCCGCCACCAGTATCTCTCGGTTCTGGTGCCACTGTCGGGGGGACCTCGGTCGGCGGGACTGGTGTCGCGGTCGGCGGGACCGGGGTTGCCGTGGGAGGTACCGGAGTCGCCGTGGGTTCCGGTGTCGCGGTCGGCGGGACCGGGGTTGCCGTGGGAGGTACCGGAGTCGCCGTGGGTTCCGGTGTCGCGGTCGGCGGGACCGGGGTTGCCGTGGGAGGTACCGGAGTCGCCGTGGGTTCCGGTGTCGCGGTCGGCGGGACCGGGGTTGCCGTGGGAGGTACCGGAGTCGCCGTGGGTTCCGGTGTCGCGGTCGGCGGGACCGGAGTCGCCGTCGGTTCAGGTGTAGCTGTTGGTTCGGGAGTGGCTGTTGGCTCCGGGGTGTGCGTCGCGGTTGGTTCCGGCGTCGGGGTGGGTGCGAGCGCGGGGAAGACAAGACGGACTTCCGCCGATTGACCGGCAGTGAACACGCTGGGCGTCTCGGCTTTAAGGGTCTTGTTCGGGTTGGTCGGATCGCCCTTATCGACCAAGAAGAACTCGATCAGGGAGCCGTTCAAACTGTTGTCGCTAGTGTTAATGGCGAGATTGTAGGTTCCACCAATAACCGTGACTTTGTCAGTGGGCATATTGCCGATAACTGCAAAGACTTGATATCCGTCGGGCACGGGGACACCCTGAGTAAATGCTTGACCTGAGAAGATCGTCACCGCAGGGCCGCCAGGTTGAGCGGTACCAGGTTGCCCGTCCGATGGAACAGGTGTCGGCGCGGTCGCTTCGGGGAGGGATGGGAAATCGAGTTGTACGGTCCTGAATATCGGGAGACCGATCGGTTCATTTATCAAGATACTTCCGTCGGGAGCGATGATGGCGTAGTAGTCGGTCGTCGTGGATTCGACCGTGCCCCCTAGCAGGAATTTCACCTCTTGGCCGAGGAGTTCAGCAGGAGGACTGACGGTGAGGTCTTCAAAGCCGTTGAGATCAGGAGTGCCGTCGCCGAGTGTTACGGGGTCCGAGATCCAATCGCCGACCTTCGCGTATAGGGTCAATCCCTCTAAGTCGAAAGGCGAACCAGCGACTGTCACTCGACCGTCAAAAATCACTGCAGCAAGTTGCGGAGGCAACTGGGACGACTGTGCTTGAGCGTCGTCGCGTACGCCAAGCATCGTGGCAGCCATCGCGATGGCTGTTATCAACAGGAAGCCGAACGTGAGTGTCCAAACTTGAGTGCTTCTCGCCGGCAACCAGTTCCGGAATCCAACCTTCCCAGAAGTGTCAATGGGACTCTGATTCTCGGTGTTGTTGCGCTCAGTCGAGTAGTACATTCGGCTTACCTCACTAGGTCTGTTTCAGGACAGACTCATTTTTGGCGTTAAAGTCGCGGTCTTCTTTTTTGCGCGTGGCAGCTATGCGCCAAGCGAAGACACTTAGAAGCGCCACGATCCCAAACGGCAACGTTGCTTCGATACTGCTGTTTTGGTTGGGTGTTGCGTTGCAGAACCCGGATCCCCCGTTTTCGTCGGGGGGCGTCTGGGTCGCGTTTACATTAACTTCCGGAACGAATTGCGTCGGCCTCACAATCGTCGCCACCACACTAGTCGGCTCTCCGGGAGCCGTCGTTGGGCGCGGAGTACGCGTTGGCTCGGGCGTCGGTGTTGCCGTAGGTACGTCAGTTGGCGTCGGGGAGGGCACTACAGTCGGCGCGATCGTTGGCGTCAGTGTTGGAGTGTTGGTTGGTGCGGCTGTCGGAGTGTTGGTCGGTGTCGGCGTGTACGTCTCTGTAGGCGTCAGTGTCGGCGTATGCGTTGCGGTTGGAGCCGGCGTAGGGGTTTCTGTTGGAGTCGCGGTATCTGTCGGCGTCGGTGTAATGGTTGGTGTATCCGTCGGCGTCGGTGTTGGTGTGAACGTAGGCAACAGGTCGGGGAAGACCAACGAGAAGTTTTCGAATTGTTCTCCTCCAACAAACGCTCCTGGGGGTGACAATGCCTCTAGGAAGCGTGGTGCGCCTGTCGGGTCGTTTCGATCGATGAGATAGAACACGACTGATGCGTCTCGATACTTCTTGTCTACGACATCGATAGTGATGAAGTACTCACCGCCGAATACTTGGATGTTTGCCGAGCGGAAATCTGAGCCGACAACGGCGTAGATTTCTGATCCCTCGGGCAATGGACCTTTTGGCGTTCTCGCCTTGCCCGTGAAGAAGGCGGGTCTGAGGATCTCAGGCGAAGGGGTGTACGTAGGTGTGACCGTGGGGGTTGCTTCGGGAAGGTTCGGGAAGTCTAGATCGACTTCTCGGAGGATCGGGAATGTCCAAGTGCATCCTCCGCAGACCTCACCAGAAAATTCATTGATCACGGCGTACCAATTCGTGGTGGTCGAAAGCACTTGTCCTTCGAGCCAAAACTCGATCTGAGAACCGATCAAGTCCAAGGTTTCGGGAGGCGCCACGATGAGGTGTGCATATTGCGAGGGTCTGTCGGGTAAACCTCCGACCACGACGGCCGGGGATTCCCATTTGTCGCCTATCCGGGCCGTAATCTCAAAACCTGTGTAGGCTGGTTGTTCTCCGTTAATGGTCACGTTTCCGTTAAACACTATGGCTGGAAAGACTGGAGGGACAATAGCTTGTGCATCGACTGATCGACGGTCGCGATTTTCCATTCCAACAATGCCGACGGCTATCAATGCCGACAAAGTTAAGACGACGCCCCAAAGACTGAGACGCCTCATGATTGGGCGCGCGGGTACAGGCATACATAGCTTCCTACTGAGGATTGTGCGATTCCGCATAGCTGAAATGCTACGTTTCCGATGCAAGATTGTTCAATTCCAGCGCGGCATGTGCATCGAGCAGTCGCGCGTCAAAACGACATACGTAGAAGCGGAATTTAACGTTTGGTGTACTGCGGAGCTTTACGTGCCCGTTTAAGACCGTACTTCTTCGATTCACGCATTCTGGGATCGCGAGTCAAGAGTTTGTGGCTTTTCAATACGGGCCTCAATTGCGGATCGAAGGCGATCAAGGCTCGCGCCAAGCCGTGAGAGAGAGCGACGGCTTGTCCGTGGGCACCGCCGCCTTGCGTCTTTGCCACGACGGAAACTTTGCCGGCGAGTTCGGTAACAGCCAATGGCTTCAGTGCGTCCGACAACCATTGATCCACGGAGATGGCCTCATTCAACGGTTTTCCGTTGACGGTTACGCCACCTGCTCGGTTGTAAACCCGTACCCGGGCGACGGAGGTCTTACGCCGACCAGTGCCGTAGTAGTAGTTGGTGTCCTCGGTTTCGGTGGTCAAGTTGCGCTCCTCAATCGGTTGTATCAACGCACAGATAGTCTCGCGTTCGCGGACCTGAAGAATGGACTATCTGCTGGGTTCCCACGAAATTGTCCGACGAATGGGGTCTATTGCTCGCCCGCTTCTCGCATCTCGGCGCGCTCAGAACCGATAACTTGCGCCGAGTGGGGATGCTCTGGGCCAGCGTAGACTTTCAATCGGGTCAACATCTTTCGTCCAAGCTTGTTCTTGGGCAACATGCCTCTGACAGCCAGTTCGATGACCCGCCCAGGAGTGCGTTCTGACATCCGGGAGTACGGAATCTCTTTCAGATTGCCGGGGTACTGGCTGTGACGTCGGTAAAACTTCTGTTCATCCTTGTGACCAGTCAACTCGACTTTGTCTGCGTTGACGACGATGACAAAGTCTCCCGATGCCATGTGCGGGACGTAATCGGCTTTATGCTTTCCCATCAATACCATGGCGATCTCGCTGGCTAGTCGGCCAAGCACCTTGCCATCAGCGTCGAACACGCGCCATCGGTTGTTCAACTCTGACGCGCTGGGGTTGTAGTGCTTCAATTTGGTTGGCATAACATATCGATTCTAATTTGCGTCAGCCCAAGTTTCACCCTGATTTCGCGATCGTTACTCAAGCCACAACAGGATTGAATGTCAGCGAAAGGTCTGTAGGATACACGACGCGCATCAACGTTAAGCCGTGAGGCGGGGCGTTTTGTGAAGCAGAGTCTCGCCTTGGATGATTGATCAACGACACGATCCAATCCTCGTTTTTTGACCCGTTTCCCACCGCGATCAGAGCTGCGACCATGCGGCGGATCTGTTGACGAACGAACGCGTTTGCGCGGATATCGAAAGCGATTCGATCCTCGGTATCGCGGGTCACAGTTGCGGATTCCACGTGTCGCACTGTTGAAACAGGATGTGCTGTACTCGCAGCGAAGGACGCGAAGTCGTGAACGCCGGTAAAGTTTCGTGCCGCGTCTGCCATAGCCGTAACATCCAAGCGCCGGTTAACGTGGTATTCACGCCGCCTGCGGATCGGCGAATGTGTCGGGCTGTCATTGATCGCGTATCTGTATTCACGCGCAACGGCGTTGCGTCGCGGATCGAAATTGGCTGGGACAAGCTTGACGAGCTTCACGCAGAGATCCGATGACAGATTGCCGTTCATAGCATGGCGCATTTCTTCATTCGACAATCGCGTTTCTACGTCGAGTGAAGCGACCTGGCCAAATGCGTGGACGCCGGAGTCGGTGCGGCTTGCGAGGCTGATGCGACCGCTTTTCTCCCCGAAGATCGTCGCGGCCGCGGTTTCCAATTCGCCCTGAACTGTTCGGGTGTTTAGCTGGAACTGGGACCCACTGAAATCAGCGCCATCGTACTCGACAATCAACGCTATTCGCATTGTGGGTAACGTCCCTCAACGACGCAAGGCAAGGATTGAAATTAGTCGACTAGTTCGATGAGTGCCATTTCGGCGGAATCGCCTTGGCGCTTTCCGAGTTTGATGATGCGGGTGTATCCACCATCTCGATCCCGATACCGATCAGCCAATTCGTCGAACGCCTTGGACAGCACTTCTTTGTCAGTGATGAAAGCGGCGGCTTGACGTCGGTTGTGGAGGTCGCCACGCTTGGCGTGAGTGAGCATCTTTTCTGCCAACGGGGCCACTGCCTTGGATTTAGCGTGCGTGGTCTTGATCACTTCGTGACGAAGCAGATCGGTGACCATTAAACGGAACATGGCCTTTCGTTGGGCAGTTGCCCTGCCGAATTTACGTCCTGATCGACGATGTCGCATTTTGTCCAGATACTCCCCAGCTTGTTCGACGGTCGCGAGTGGCTACTCGGGCTGTTCTTCCTCCTCCGCGGGCCACAGTTCTTTTTCGACCATGAAATCACGCAGCTCTCGGAACGATACTTCACCGAAGTTGCGAACTTCTTGCTTGAGCGTCTCTGGAGTGAACCGCATCAGCTCACCCAGAGTTCTGATCGGATAACGCGAAAGCGCGTTGATGATACGAGAACTCAGTTGGTCACCCAAGTCTTTAATCTCGGTCTCCAAGAGTTCCGACATTGCGTCCGAAGCTGGTTGATCGTCGGATTCGGGTTGCGCGGTAATTATGTCTAGCTTGGACTTGAAGATATCGGCCGCCGTGCGGAGAGCATCGATTGGCTCGATCGTACGATCGGTCCAGATTTCGATTGTCAGCAAGTCTCTGCCGGACAGTCGTCCGGACATGCCTTCAACTTCGTAGTTGGCCTTCAAGACCGGGGTGAAGATTGCGTCAACCGGCAAGATGCCGTGCCCAGCGGTTTCTTCGTGATCGAACGAGCGATAACCCTCGCCCTTTTCGACGCCAAATGTCACTACCAGTTCACCATCGTCAGCGTCTAGTGTTGCTAAGTGATGTTCGGGATTTACGATTTCGAAGACGCTGTGCGGTTTGATGTCGCCAGCGACAACTTCACCTTCGCCGGAAGCGTAAAGCGTCAAAACTTTCTGAGTCGTCTCAGCACGGGCACGTATTCGAATGCCTTTGGCGTTGATGAGAAATTCGCCGATGCCCTCGCGCATGTGGGGCACGGAGCCGTATTCGTGTTGCTGTCCGACGATGCGTGCGGAGGTAATTGCAGTGCCTGGCATTGAGCCGAGGAGAACTCTCCGCAGACCGTTGCCCAAGGTGGTGCCCCAGCCTCGCTCCAAACCTGCGATCTGGAACTTACCGTACGTTTCGGTGGATTCGACTACCTCGAGTTGAGGGACGTACTCTTCTGCTTCGTCCGCGAATTGGACGGTGGTTGCGATTGGCGAGCGGATGCCGCTGATCATATTCCTCGTCTATCTCCTTGAGTAGTACTCGACGATCATTCTGGTGTCGATGGTCGTGTCGATGTCATCCTCAGCAGGGACCGCGTCGATGGCCGCAGTCAAGTTGTCGGAGTCGACGGTGATCCAGTTGGTGGCTTGACGGCGCCGGCCAACGTTGTCGCTAGCAGCTTTGAAAAGACCGGAGCTTTTAGACTTTTCACGCCATCCCACGACGTCGCCGGGTTTCACGATGAAGGAAGGAATATCAACTTTTTTGCCGTTGACCACGATGTGACCATGGTTGACAGTCTGGCGAGCTTGCGGGCGCGAGGTCGCAAAGCCAGCTCGGTATACGACATTGTCGAGCCTGCGTTCCAATAGTTTTAGGAGGTTGGAACCAGTGACGCCTGTTTGTCGGGCGGCTTCGTCGAACACGCCTCGGAATTGTCTTTCGTAGATGCCGTATATGTGTCGGGCTTTCTGCTTCTGCTGAAGCTGGATGCCATGATCCGAGAGTCGACGGCGACGGCGTTGGGCACCGGCGGGGCCGCCAGGAGCTCGGCGTCCGGAACTGTCGCGGGAACGATCGACAGCACACTTGGGCGTGTAGCAACGCTCGCCCTTCAAAAAGAGCTTTTCTCCCTGTGATTTGCATATCTTGCAAACCGGATTTGTGTTTCTTGCCATTACCGTCCCTGTTTTTCGTGGAGAGCCGAGTGATGCTTAAGCACGATGCCAACGGCGAACCAGCGATGCCCGGTTACGCGCTAACCTCTTGATTCTAAATTCAGCCTTTACCTGCGATGACCGTTTTGACGCTAATCTGCAAGCAAACCCGACGATTCTTGTGGTCGGGGTTCGCTACAACAGTGTTTTCGGATAATCAGTCGCCTTAGACGCGTCGCCTCTTCGGTGGCCTGCATCCGTTGTGCGGTATCGGAGTTTGATCGCTGATGGAGTTCACGCGGATGCCGGCGCCCGCGATCGCGCGGATGGCGGATTCTCGGCCATTGCCGGGTCCCTTGACCATTACGTCCACGGTGCGCATTCCGTGAGTGATCGCCGCTCGAGCAGCCGATTCACCAGCTCGTTGCGCGGCAAACGCGGTTTTCTTGCGAGAACCGCGGAATCCCATTGCACCAGAACTGCTTTGCGAAACCACGTCGCCGTTCGGATCGGTGAATGTGATCAAAGTGTTGTTGAAAGTCGCGATGATGTACACGCGACCTTGCGGCACGAATTTGCGCTCTCTGCTTCTTCGTCGAGTTCTGGGCATAGCCTAGATTGTTGCTCCTATTAACGTGACGGCGACCAAACGGCCATCGATGGGTCTAGTGGGAAGGTGCCCGGCGCTTGCCAGCGACGGTCTGCCGACGTCCGCGCTTGGTTCGAGCGTTCGTCTTTGTTCGTTGGCCTCGCACCGGCAAGCCGCGCCGGTGACGCTGGCCTCGGTAGCTCTGGATATCTACCAATCGGCGGACATTCATCTGATTTTCACGTCGAAGGTCACCTTCGATCGCGATGCCTGCACGGTCGATGCTGGTTCTGATGCTTGCCAAGTCCTCGTCGCTCAGGTCGCGCATCCGCCTGCTGGCTTCGATGCCTAGGTTCGCGGTTATGTCGGCCGCGCGTTGACTTCCGATTCCGTAGATCGATGTGAGACCGATGACCACCCGAAGGTTGTCTGGGATGTTCACTCCTGCGATGATTGCCATTGCAATGCTCCTAAGGTTCTTAACCTTGACGCTGCTTGAAGCGTGGGTTCTGCTTGTTGATGACGTACACACGCCCTTTACGGCGCACGACGCGGCTGCCAGGTTGTTTCGCTTTTACTGAAGCTCTGACCTTCATTTCGTTACCTCGTTCGCGTTTTAGCGGAACCGATAGGTGATCCTCCCACGCGTCAAGTCGTATGGTGAGAGTTCCACCATGACGTTGTCGCCAGGCAAGATACGGATATAGTTCTTGCGGATCCTCCCAGATGCGTGGGCGAGGACCACGTGGTCGTTAGGGAGTCGCACGCGAAAGTAAGCGTTGGGATGCGCTTCCGTAACGGTTCCCTGTACTTCTATTGCTTCTTTTTTGGGCATGTTTGCAACAATCCAGCGTATTGGGATCAACCGTTTCGGGCGGAGGTCAGGACCTCTGGCCCATCGGCGGTGATCGCCACGGTATGTTCAAAGTGCGCAGATAGCGAGCCGTCCGCGGTAACGACAGTCCAGCCATCGTCGAGAACTTTGGTCTCCCAAGAACCCGACATTATCATCGGTTCGATAGCTATTGTCATACCTTCCATCAGCAAGGGGCCAGTCCCTGCGTTGCCAACGTTCGGCACTGGCGGCGCCTCGTGCAATTCACGTCCGACGCCGTGTCCGACGTACTCGCGTACCAGTTCGAAACCAGCATCACGAACAAACTGCTCAACCGCGTTGGATATATCGCCAACTCGATTGTGCGGTACGCACTGCTCGATGCCTTGCACCAAAGATTCTCGGCAAACATCGACCAGTCTTAACCGCTCATCATCGGCGTTATCGCCGGCGACGGCTGTCCGCGCGTGATCGCTATAGAAACCATCGACAATCGCACCGCAGTCTACGCTTACCAGATCGCCATCGGACACTATTCTCTCACCTGGGATGCCGTGGACGATCTCAGCATTGATCGAGATGCAGGCTACCGCAGGAAAACCGTAAAGGCCCAAAAACGCTGGTTTCGCTCCTTCGGCGCGAATGGTGCGACGAGCGATATCGTCAAGTTCAGCGGTAGTTATTCCCGGCTCCAAAGCGACGAACACAGCATCCAACGCTACCGCGACAACTTGGCCCGCGGATCGCATTGCATCGAGTTCGCGCTTGCTTTTGAGCGCGATACGGCGAGCCGTATCCTGGTTGCTCGTAAGACTATCTTTCAAAACGCAACTTCAATCGCAATTGTAACCGAAAGGGTTCTTTTCGTCGGGTCGCCTCTTCGGATCGTCATGGGCCCGTGTCTTATTTCAGAGCGCCTATCAACCGATCACGGACTTCATCGATAGTTCCCAGCGCGTCGATTTGGATGACGCGGTCACCATCGCGGTAGTAGTCAACGACGGGCGCGGTTTCGCGATCGTACACATCCATACGGTGCCTAATCGCTTCCGGTTCGTCATCCACACGCCCTTCAATGTCGCGACGTTTTTCCAAACGGTCGATCAACTCATCTACATCGACGCTGAAGTAGATGACCTTGTCGAGTGAAACACCGATCCGGTACAGCTGGTCATCAAGCGAAGCGGCTTGAGGCACAGTGCGCGGGAAGCCGTCGAGGATGACGTTCTCGGCACCTGCCAAGCGCTCTTTAATCATGTCGATGACCGTCTCGTCCGGCACCAGATCGCCTTTGTCGTAAAAGGTCTGGGCGAACTTGCCGAGCTCCGTGCCGCGACCCATTTCATCGCGGATCATGTCGCCAGTGGACAGGTGGACGTATCCGAGTTCACTGGTCAACATTCCAGCTTGCGTACCCTTGCCGGCGCCGGGAGGTCCAAGAAATACGATCCGCATTTCAATACCTCTCAGCGGTATCAACTTGCCCGTCATCGAACGTCATGACCTGACGAATCCCTCGTAGTTGCGCATCATCAACTGCGCTTCGAGTTGGCGCATCGTGTCAAGTGCGACACCGACCATGATGATCATGCTCGTACTCTGGATGAGGGTAAGAGATGCCTCGAGGTTAGTGACAAGATTTGCAATCCACGGCGTGATGGCGATTACGCCGAGGAATATCGCACCACCCCAAGTGATGCGCAAAACTATGCGCATCAAATAGTCTCGCGTCGGTTGTCCCGGGCGTATTCCGGGGACGAACCCGCCGTTTCTCTGAAGATTCTCCGCGAGGTTCTGCTGGTTGTGCACAACTAGCGCGTAGAAGAATGTGAAGCCTACAGTGAGAACGAAGATGAGCAGCCAGTATGGGTCGCTGGTGAAGGTAAGTGTCCGTGTAACCCAGGCCGCGGCTTGGGCTGTGAAGCTACTGCTACCGGGATCTGCGAGGTAAGTCGCGATAGTTGCGGGCAGTGTCACAATTGAGAATGCAAAGATCAACGGGATCATGCCGGCGGCGTTGACACGCAACGGAATGAACGATGCGCCAGTTTGCCGGTACATCTGACCACCGCGGAAAACACTGCGACCATACTGTACAGGAACACGACGCTGGGCTTCGTTGAAGATGACCACCACGAAGATGATGATCAGCATCATTGCGAGAAGCATTGAGACTTGGAATGCCTGATCTCTTAGCGCCCACATTTGGCCCGCGGTTTGTGGCAGGGATGCCACGATGCCTGCGAAGATGATCAGCGATATTCCGTTGCCGATGCCTTTTTCGGTTACGATCTCACCCATCCACACCAAAAGCATCGTCGTGGCGGTCATGCAGAGGATGATGGTCACGGTGTTCATCGCCTCGTCGCCGCCCAAACCGATGCCGGTGATTGCACCTTGCAACTCGAGTGTGTTGAGAAGCGCCCAACCCTGAAGGATGGCCAACGGCACAGTGAGGTAGTGGGTATACCGGTTGAGGGTTCGGCGTCCAGCTTCTCCGCCTTCACGCGAAAGCTCGCGTAGTTGGGGGATGACGGGAGTGAGTACTTGCAAAATAATTGAGGCGGTGATGTACGGGTAGACACCCATAGCCGCGATGCTGAGCTGGCTCAGAGCGCCACCACTGAAGAGGTCTAGGACCCCGAACACTGGATTGGCCTCAAAAGCCCGCTCGAGCAGTTCCAGATCAACACCCGGGTTCGGGACGTGAGCCAAGAACCGGAAAGCGACTAAGATGCCCAAGGTGAATAGGATGCGGAAGCGGAGATCAGGGACCCGCCATGAATCGACCACTGCGCGGAACAGCGCTGGCAGTGCGGATTGGCGTCCTGTCTGAGCCCCGGTGGTCTGCATTGTCTAAGATACCGTCGTCCGGTTCTGGCTATTCGCTCGAACCGTCTTCTTCGACCACGTCAGCTGCATCGAGGACTGTGACGCTACCGCCTGCCGCCTCGACCTTGGCACGCGCGCTAGCTGAGCAGGCATGTACTGAAACATGGATGCTCTTCTCGATCTCGCCATCTCCGAGGAACTTGATTCGAGCGTCGGCGTGGCGAACCAGCCGGGCAGCCACGAGTTCGTCGGGGCCGATCTGCGCGCCATCGTCGAACGCGTTTAAGCTACCCACATTCACTGGCGTATAGTCGACGCGGAAGTTGTTGGTGAAACCGCGCATGAACGGCAATCGTTTGACCAAGCGAAGTTGACCGCCCTCGAAGAGGAATGGAACCTTACCGGTTTGGAGTTGTCCTTTGCTGCCGCGACCCGAGTATGAACCGCGGTTGCTGCCATCGCCGCGACCGACGCGCTTTCGCTTCCGTCGAGAACCAGCGGCGGGTTTCAGTTGATGCAATCCTGGCATTTCGCTAACTCGTCAGTTCCTCAGGCAATGATCTCGACTAGGTGAGAGACCTTCTTTATCATTCCGCGAATTTGCGCCGTGTCACGTTGGGTTACGACGTGGTTGATACGCTTCAGACCGAGAGCCTTCAAAGTGGCCCGGTGCTTGGGGATCGATCCGATCTCGCTGCGAACTTGTTTGATGCGTATCTCACTCATCAGTCTTGTTCACTTTTTGAGTCTTCGGTTTCGGG
This sequence comes from Dehalococcoidia bacterium, assembly GCA_965220515.1. Lineage (GTDB taxonomy): Bacteria > Chloroflexota > Dehalococcoidia > Lucifugimonadales > Lucifugimonadaceae > Bin127. Next base: position 2,148,161 of record OZ244831.1, on the reverse strand, counting down.
AGTTTCGGTCGCAACATCGGATGAAGATTCGACGTTCGAGGCATCTTCTACTGATTGCTCTTCGACTGGTGAACCATTTTCCGAGTTCTCAGTTTCCGCTTCCTCGGCGACAGAGCTAGGACTCGGCGTGTGGACTCCTGTCAGTCCTAAGCGTCGAGCGCGCTCGGCCTGCGGGTCTCGAAGCATCGACAGAGCTTTGAGGGTCGCTCGGACAGAGTTGACCGGGTTGTTGCCGCCGTACGTCTTGGAAAGCACGTCTTGAATACCTGCGGCTTCGATAACTGCCCGCACTCCGCCGCCAGCGATAACGCCGGTTCCGGGAGCAGCTGGCAACAGCAGAACTTTGGCGCTTCCATACTTCGCAAAGACTTCGTGCGGGATCGTGCCTTCTTTAGTGACTATTGGTTGCATCGCTCGTTCGGCGTTTTGTCGTCCCTTGCGCACGGCATCCGGCACGGATGCAGCCTTGCCGAGGGCGGCTCCGACGCTTCCGTTGAAATCGCCAACAACCATCATGGCGCTGAAAGATAGGTTTCGACCGCCCTTGACGACTTTCGATACGCGGCGGATTTTGACCGCTCGCTCGAAAAGCTCGGGTCTGTCAGACGCTTCTTCTCGGCGTGGTCGGCGCCGCGGCCTGCCGCGGCGGTTCCCATCGGAGCGCGATTCGCGCGATGTTTCGGTTTGAGTAACCATGGTTAGAAATTAAGACCCTCCGCGCGGGCAGCATCAGCCAACGCCTTCACGCGTCCGTGATACTGGTACCCGCCTCGGTCGAACACTACTTTGTGCACACCTTGTTCCAAGGCGCGTTTGGCAACAGTGGCACCGACACTCTTCGCGGCGTCGGTCTTTCCGCCATCGGATTGGGTTTCGATGGACGATGCGCTGACCAGCGTGTGGCCAGCAGCGTCATCAATGATCTGAGCGTAGATCTGTTTGTTGCTTCGGAACACCGAAAGTCGCGGCCTATCGCCACCACCGATAACACGACGGCGTACTCGACGGTGTCGGATCCAACGAGGTCGTTGGTCAAATTTCCTGTTAGCCATTTTCGGGTTAAGCTCCCACACCTGCGACGGTTTTACCGACGCGCAACCTTAGCTGCTCGCCTTCATAGGCGATCCCGAACAAAGGAATTCGCCCAGCCTTGCTCTGGAAGCGGCTGGGTTTGCGAACGGAACGTATGTTCGCCGCCTGTTGACCGACTTCTTGCTTGTCAGGACCAGTGACGGTGATTATGTTGTTGCCTTCGACGCCGAGCACGTTATTGCCTATCGGTTCAATGTCTACTGGGTGCGAGTAACCGGCGAGAAGTTCCAAGCCCTTGCCCTTCTGCGATGCTCGGTAACCGGTTCCGTACATGATCAAGCGTTTACTGAAACCTTCGTTTACGCCGAGGACCATATTGTTGATTAGGCTGCGCGACAATCCGTGCAACGACTTCTGCTCACTGGTTTCGTTGGAACGTGTGATCACGACCTCAGAACCGTTCACTTCGGCTTTGATGCCGGTGTGCAGCTTCTGACTCAATTCGCCTAACTTGCCTTTGACCGTCACCGTGTTGCCGTTGACTTTGACATCAACTCCGCTTGGCAACGTAATCGGACTATTACCTACTCTAGACACGTCGATCTTTTCCGTTTAGGGTTACCTGGTCTGCTCAAATCACCAGACGTAGAACAACAACTCGCCACCGACACCTGAGCGTCGTGCCTGGTCCGAGGTCATCACGCCTCTCGATGTGGACATGAATGCAACTCCACGGCCGCCGAAGTAGCGCGGGATCTCGTTCTTGCCCACGTAGATCCGACGACCAGGCTTGCTGACTCGTTTCAAACCGGTTATGACCGATTCGTCGTTGTCGTCGTAGTAGCGCAACGTGACTTCAAAGTCGGCCTTGACGCCGTCGCGGTGCGTCTGCACGTTGGAGATGAATCCTTCGTCACGCATCAATCGGAGCAACGATCGTTTCATCTGCGAGTGAGGGATTTTCACAGTCTCGTGATGCGACATCACCGCGTTGCGGATGCGTGTCAGCATGTCTGAAATGGGGTCGGTAACTGGCATTTTTCGGTCTGTTGGATCTCTTTTCCGAGTTGAGTTCGGCGTCTACAGGCTGGCTTTGCGTATGCCTGGCAGATTCCCGAGTAACGCCTGCTCGCGGAACACTATTCTGCACATCCCAAAGAATCTGATGTATCCTCGCGGACGGCCAGTGGCGAAACACCGGTTTCGTTGGCGGACGTGGCTGGAGTTTTTCGGCAACAAGTGCAATCGGCGCCGAGCTTCCATCTGTTCTTCAAACGGTCGTTGAGGATCGTTTGCCATACGTTTAAGTTCTGCGCGCTGTTGGGCGTGCTTCTCAACAAGAAGTGCACGTTTCTTTTCTCGTTCGATTATCGCCTTGCGAGCCATATGTTTCGGTCTCTTCTATCCGCGTTGATTCTGCGTTCGGATTTCACGTTTCGGGGTCAGATCAGCGTCTCGTCGCAAAAGGCATACCCAGCAATTCGAGCAACCTGCGACCTTCCTCATCGGTGCGAGCGGTTGTGACAATCACCACTTGAAGCCCGCGCAACCGGTCTATTCGATTGTAGTCAATCTCAGGGAACACAACTTGCTCAGTCAGCCCCATGCTGTAGTTACCGTTGCCATCGAAGGAGTTGCGACTGGTGCCACGGAAGTCTCTTACGCGAGGCAGTGCAACATTGACTAGTCGGTCGTAGAACTGCCACATGCGATGAGACCGCAACGTTACCGACGCGCCGACAGGCATACCTTCGCGCAACTTGAAGTTCGCGATCGATTTTTTGGCGCGGTTCACGATCGGCTTTTGACCAGTGATGGTTGCCAAGTCACCGGTCGCAGCATCGATGGCGTTGGAGTTGTCGATCGCCTCGCCAAGTCCGATATTGACGATGATCTTTTCCAGATTCGGGAGCTGCAACGGGTTCGTATATCCGAACTCGCGCGTCAAGACCGGCACTGCATCCGAACGGTAAAGTGAAAGCAACCGCGGCATGGTCACCGTCGTGCTGCCGTTAGATTCAGACATTGCGTCCACCTCTTACAGTCCGGACCCGGGTACCGTCCTCGAGCTCCCGCCATCGCACGCGTCCAACCTCGCCAGTGTCAGCGTCGACAAGAACAACATTGGAGATGTGAATCGAGGCCTCGCCTTCGACGATGCCTGTTTGTATCACGCCCCGACGACGTCCCATGTGGCGTTTGACTATGTTTACGCCTTCAACGAACAGGCGCTGTTTCTTTAGATCGACGTGAATCACTTCGCCCCGAGCACCCTTGTCTTTCCCGGACACCACAAGAACGGTGTCCCCTCTTTTGATCTTGTTTGGCATTTTCTTTCGATTACAGAACTTCCGGAGCCAACGAGACGATACGGTTGAATTCGCGCTCTCGCAACTCGCGTGCAACGGGCCCAAATATGCGTGTGCCGCGTGGGTTGCCGTCTTCGGCGACGATAACGCAGGCGTTGTCGTCGAACTTTATGTAAGAGCCATCGAAGCGGCGGTACTCCTTGGTAGTGCGGACGATGACGGCCTTGACTACTTCGTGCATCCCCACAGCACCGCCGGGTTGAGCATCTTTAACCGAACACGTTATGATGTCGCCTAAACCTGCGTAGCGGCGGTTGCTCGCGCCAGTCATGTTTATGCAAAGCACCTCGCGTGCACCTGAGTTATCGGCAACCCGCAGGCGTGATTCTCGCTGTATCATTGCCCGTCTCCAATTGCGGCGTCCTGCTGATCAATCTCTTCGGGCGAATCAATTGGATCAACGACTTCTACCCGCTCAATAACCTGTCGCAGACGCCAGCGCTTCGTCTTGGACAACGGTCGGTGCTCTTCAATGATCACGCGGTCGCCAATGGAAGCCTCGTTGTGTTCGTCATGCGCCACGAACTTCGTGATGCGGCGACGGCTTCGCTTGTACACGCGGTGACGTTGCGACCATGAGTAAGCGACGACTATAGTTTTGTCGTTTTTGTCACGGATCACCGTGCCGGTGCGCGTCTTGCGTTGTCCTGCCATCTATTTGATGTCCTCAAAAATGCGACAAATCTCGCATTAGGATTTGATTACGATGAGCCCTCTTCGCCGAGGCCCAACTGTTCTACAATTTGCCGTTCTCTAATCACGGTGTGGATACGAGCGATGTTGCGACGCGTGTCGCGCAGCGCGTTCGTATTCGTCAATTGGCGCGTCGTTTTCTGGAAGCGCAAATTCATCAATGAGCGTTCCTGTTCTTGCAGCTCGCGCCAAAGCTCGTTGTTGTTAAGCTCTCTGACCTCTGAGATGTGCATTAGATGAATACCTTGGGGGGTTAAAAATTCCCGTATGACTTAGAGTTCGTCAGCTCGCGAAACTATCTTCACCGGTATCGGCAATTTGGCACCCGCGCGACGCAAAGCCTCCCGAGCGGCGTCTTCTGACACGTCAGCAATCTCATACATGATTCGACCGCGGCGAACCGGCGCCACCCAATGCTCAATCGCCCCCTTGCCACCACCCATACGGGTTTCGGCTGGTCTTGACGACACTGGCTTGTCTGGGAATATCCGAATCCATACTTGGCCGCCACGCTGGACATAACCAGTGATGGCGCGTCGTCCGGACTCGATTTGTCTCGAGGTGATCCAACTCGCCTCCATTGCTTTGAGGCCGAAGTCTCCGAAAGCGAGCTTGCTGCCACGATTCGCAACGCCACTCATCTTGCCGCGTTGCTGTTTACGGAATTTTGTCCTTCTTGGCTGTAGCATCTCTCGTGGACCTCAACTAACCGATTGCTCCGGGGCGATCGAACCTCGTCTATCTTCGGTGCCTTTCAGCGCGACCCAGACCAATCGGCGAAACTCCGGTATTGCCTGTAGTTCGCTGCGCTCGGCCATCTGTCGGCATGTCTCCGGTGAAGATCCAGACCTTGATCCCGATAACACCGAACGTGGTGTGGGCTTCCGAGATCGCGAAGTCGATCTTGGCACGGAGCGTGTGCAGCGGCACTCGGCCTTCCATCTGCTTGTCAACTCGTGCTATCTCCGCGCCGCCTAGGCGTCCAGACACCACGACTTTGATGCCTTCGGCGCCAGAGTCCATCGTTCGCTGCATGGCCATGCGCACTGCACGTCGGTATGGGATACGTCGCTCCAATTGTTCGGCGAGGCTTTGCCCAACGAGCTTGGCATCGAGTTCGGGAACCTTGATCTCGTCCGCGGAAATCCTGACGCGGCGTCCGGTGGAGCGTTCGATGACGTGGCGCAACCGGTCAATCCGCTGTCCGTTTCTACCGATGACGATGCCGGGGCGGCTGGTGTAGACGTTGATGCTCATGTCGCCACCGCCGCGGTCGATGTCAACGCGTGATATCGCGCCCTCTCCTTGGTACTCTTCAGCGACGATTTGTCGGATCCTGTAGTCCTCTTGGACCAACTCGCGGTAACCCTCGGGTTTGCCGGCGAACCAGTTAGAACGCCATTCGGCTGATACGCCGAGGCGGAAACCTATCGGATGTGTCTTCTGTCCCATTTATTGTCCGATCGTCAAGAGATAGCAACTATGCCTAAGCTGCGTTTATTCTTCGTCTACCTCGATTGTGATGTGCGATGTCGGCCGGTTGAACGCGCCTGCGCGACCTCGAGCCTTGGGTCGGAAACGGCGCATCGTTATCGATTTATCCGCAACGATTCTCTTTACTACCAAAGACTCACGATCTTGCAAATCGTTGTTCTCTGCGTTCGCAGCAGCCGAATGCAGAACTTTGTAAATGATGTTTGCGCTCGGGGTCGTCATGTAACGAAGGTAGGCCAACGCGTCATCGACCTTCATGCCGCGCAGCTCGTCCATCACAAGTCGCAACTTGTGGACTGATACACCTACATTCTTGGCTCTCGCGATCGCCATCGCTTCGATTCCTCAGCGGTTCCCCGAGTGGGACCGGAATACGCGGGTCGCCGCGAATTCACCCAATCGGTGACCAACCATGTTTTCCGTGACCAGAACCGGTATGAATGTCCGCCCGTTGTGCACGGCAAACGTCAGACCTACCATGTCCGGCATGATTGTCGATGCGCGCGCCCATGTACGGATCGCACCTCGAGCCCGATCACGTCGCGCTTGGACGACCTTTTTCATCAGCTTGGGGTCCACGAATGGACCCTTTTTTACCGATCTGCTCATGTTCTGTTAACTCGACTATCGATTCAAAATCGTTTACGTCCGTTAGATCAGCGTTCGTATCGCCGGCGTCGGATGAACTTGTCTGTACGCTTGTTTCGTCGCGTCCGGTAACCGAGGGTCGGTTTGCCCCACGGGGTCTTCGGTTTCGAGAAACCGATGCCCGAACGACCTTCGCCACCACCGTGCGGGTGAGCGTCGGGAGCCATCGCGGTTCCTCGCACGCTCGGACGCTTCCCACGGTGTCGGGAACGTCCGGCCTTCCCGAGTTTGATGTTCTTGTGGTCCGGGTTGGATACAACACCGATTGTGGCTCTGCACTCTTGCCGGACTTGACGCATCTCACCTGAAGGCAGACGCAACAGAATGAACGATCCTTCATGCGCCATAACCTGCGCCCCGGTTCCGGCACCTTTGGCTAATTGACCGCCACTTCCAGGAGTCATCTCGATATTGTGAACCATGGTTCCCTGCGGGATGTTCATCAACGGCTTGGCGTTGCCAGGCAGGTCTGGAGCGTCGGGCCCCGCTTCGACCTTGCGGCCGACTGTGAGCCCTTGCGGCGCTACGATGTAGGCTTTCTCTCCGTCTTCATATTGGATCAAGGCGATGCGTGCGCTGCGGTTGGGATCGTACTCGATCCCCAAAACTTCAGCTACTCCGGATCGATTACGCTTGAAATCGATCATGCGGTACCGGCGCTTGTGGCCACCACCGCGGCGACGCACCGTGATACGCCCCTTGTTGTTACGTCCGCCCTTCTTCACCATCGGTGCGAGCAACGATTTTTCGGGACGTTTCTTGGTGATATCCGAAAAGTCGTCAACAACATTGTTTCGACGACCCGGAGATGTGGGTTTATGTTCTTTCAATGGCATATCTGCGGATCCGTAAACTATGCGCCTTCGAACAATACGATCGTGTCGCCGGGAGCCAATGTGACGATTGCACGCTTGACGTCGGGACGCTTCTTCTCCCGGAAGCCGCGTCGCTTCATCTTGCCTCGCCGGCGATAAGTGCTAACCGAAACAACCTTCACGTCGAACGCCCACTCTACTGCGCGAGCGATGTCGTACTTCGTCGCTTTGGTGTCAACGTCGAACACGTAGCGGTTCTGCTCATTGAGCAGCGTTGACTTTTCCGTGATTACCGGTCGTTGGAGAGTCCTAGCGATCTTCATCACACCGCCTCCGCCGGCACTTTAGGGTCGTTCCATAGGCTATCGATGCGCTCAACTGCGCTACGCGTAGCTACGATGTTTCGCGCCGCCGCCGTGTTGGTCGCGTTAAGGCCATCCGCAAAGATGACGTCGACGCGCTCGGCACCGCGGGCCGACAGTACCACGTCAGGATCGTTGTCTTCAACAACCAAGAGCGTTGTACCTCTTAGCGAGAGCGCATCGATCAGGTTGACAACGTCTTTCGTCCTCGGTGCGTCCAAGTCAAATTCTTCGATTACGGTCAACCGGTCCTCGCGGACCTTGTCGCTCAATGCGATTCTCAGCGCTTGTTGCCGCATCTTTTTTGGTATCCGTTGTCGGTAGCTTCGCGCGTGGGGACCGAATATGACGCCACCACCGACCAATGTTGGGGATCTGCGGCTACCCAAGCGCGCTCGACCACTGTGTTTTTGAGCGCGCAGTTTGCGGGTAGAGTACGAAACTTGTCCGCGCGTCTTGGTTTCGTGGGTCCCTTGTCGCCTGTTGGCGAGTTGGGCAACCACGACCTGCTGCAACAGAACGTCGTTCGACGGAGCGGACCAAACGCGGTCGCTGACATCGACGCTTCCGACAACGTCGCCGTTCCTGTTCTTAACTGATAGTTCCATCGTCAAATCTGCCTCAACCCTGCTTTTCGATCCGTACGAGGCTGTTGCGAGCTCCCGGAACTGCACCCCGGACCAATATGTAATTCTCGCCCGCGTCCACGCCAGCCACTTCCAATCCACGCGTCGTCACAGTGCGGTCGCCCATGTGCCCAGCCATGCGTGTGCCGGGCCACACACGCCCGGGGAAGGTTCCCGCTCCTACGGAGCCAGGTGCTCGATGCCGATCAGACTGACCGTGAGTCTTCGGTCCACCTGCGAAGCCGTGACGCTTCACCCCGCCTTGGAAACCTTTACCCTTCGAGGTGCCGGTAACCTTGATGGCATCACCTTCGGAGAACACGTTGGCACGTATTTCCTGACCAACTTCGTATTCACCCAAATCCGAGACCTTAAATTCCTGTACGTGTCGGTAACTACCGTTTGCTCGTTCGAAATGTCCGCGCATCGGCATGTTGGTCTTTTTGGATCGCAGGAAGCCGACCTGCACGGCCTGGTAGCCATCGCGCTGCTCGGTTTTGACCTGCGTAACGACGCATGGACCGACCTCGACCATCGTAACCGCGCTGGCGTGGCCATCGTCGTTGTAAACGGTCGTCATGCCGATCTTTCGACCGAGCAATCCAGGCATGGTCTGAGGCGCTTCGGGAACGGCGATAGCGTCCGCGATTTCCGACTCTCCGTCAACTAATTCTTGTTCTTGCGTCGCCATCTCTAGCCGTTCAGATCAAAAAGCCGAGCGCCCCATTTGGGTCGCTGCGGCTCTATTGAATTACTTTTACGCTGACCTCCACGCCGTTTGGCACGTTCAATCGTTGGAGCACGTCCATCGTCTTCGAGCTTGGTTCTACGATGTCGACTAGTCGCTTGTGGAGCCAGAGTTCGAAATGTTCTCGTGAATCTTTGGTGATGTGCGGCGATCGGATCACCGTGAAACGGCGGCGGCGGGTAGGCATCGGGACCGGACCTGAAATTTGCGCGCCTGTCCGAGTTGCAGCGTCTAGGATCTGCTCCGTGGCCTGCTCCAACAACGGAGCATCGTAGCCCCGCAACATGATTCGCATCTTGCCAGTCGCCATAGTAATTTTGCCTATCTCTCCAAAGATTCCAAAACATGCTTAGGCATTACGCCGTAGTGATCCAACTCCATGTTGAAATCGCCGAAGCCTGACGTCAGCGAACGAAGATCCGTAGAGTAATTAAAAGTCTCGGACAGCGGAACGTAGGCCATGACGCTTCCGATTCCCGCCTGTCCAGGTTTGGGCTCCACGGTCTCCATCGATTGGATCTTGGCGCGGCGAGAGTTCAGGTCACCGATAACGGTTCCTAGCATTTCAGCCGGCATTACAACTTCCTGCCGCATGATCGGTTCGAGAAGCTGCGGCGAGGCTTTGTGCATCGCGGCCTTGAATGCCAACGAACCGGCGATCTGGAATGCCAGTTCGGACGAGTCGGTATCGTGTTGGGCACCGTCTGTGAGAACCGCTTTGACGTCAACTACCGGATATCCAGCAACTACACCCGAAGCGGCGGCTTCGCGGAAACCCTTTTCGATTGCGGAGTACCACTCGGTGCTAAGAGTGGCGCCAGTAATCTCGCTCTCAAATTCGAGACCCGAACCACGCGGCAGCGGTTCGATACGCAATGAACAGACACCGTACTGACCGCGTCCACCGGTCTGGCGAACAAATCGGCCTTCCGCTTCGGCAGTTGTTCCGATCGTTTCGCGATACGCCACTCTTGGTCGCCCCCGGTTGCAGGAAACGCCGTACTCGAGCTTCATGCGATCTAGGATGATCTCGAGATGCAGCTCACCCATACCTGCAAGGAGGAGTTGGCCGCTCTCGTCATCAGTGGAGAGAATCAACGTCGGATCTTCGTCGACCAACTTCATCAGCGTCGCTGTCAACTTGTCCTTGTCATTGCGGCTTTCGGGTTCTATCGAGATCGACAACACCGGTTCGGGGAAATCGATCTGTGCCATCGCTACCGGCGCGTTGACGGCACATAACGTGTGACCAGTCTTGGTAGATTTCAGGCCGATCGCGGCTACGATTTCACCCGCTCCTGCCTCGTCGACCGGCTCACGAACATCGGCGCGCATTCGGAGGAGGCGACCGATACGTTCACGACCGCGAGTTGACGGGTTATAGACCGACATTCCTCGCTTTAGGACGCCGGAGTAGACACGCAAAAAAATCAACCGTCCTGCGTGTTCATCAGATATGACCTTGAACGCGAGTGCGCTGAGTGGTTCATCGTTGTTGGGCTGGCGCTCGATTTGCTTGTCAGGATGTAGCGGTTCGAAACCGACTGCCGGCGGCAAATCCATTGGCGACGGTAGGTAGTCCAACACCGCGTCTAGAAGTTGATGCGTTCCGCGGTGTCGAAGCGCAGCTCCTGCTAGAACCGGGAAGATATCCAATTCGATCGTCGCCTTCCGGATCGATGCTTTGAGCATCTCCGCGGGCACTTCTTCGCCCATCAAATATAGCTCAGCAAGATCGTCGTCGAATTCGGCAACCTTCGCCACGAGTTCTTCACGGGCGGCGTTGGCTTGTTCAAGGAAGTCAGCGGGGATATCGGCCTCGCGAGGTTCGAGCCGTCCGCTTCTGTCGACCTCTGCAGAAGGATCAGTCCACTCGTAATAGTAGGCCCGCATCTCAACCAGGTCGATCACGCCTTGGAAATCGGCTTCTTGCCCGATCGGTATCTGTATCGGAACTGCGTTCGCGTATAGCCGGTTGGTCAGCGTCGACACCGCGTATTCGAAATTCGCACCGATGCGATCCATCTTGTTGACGAACACGATCCTTGGGACGTGGTGCTTGTCAGCCTGCCGCCAAACAGTCAACGACTGAGCTTGGACGCCAGCGACAGAGTCGAGCACGACGGTCACGCCGTCCAATACTCGAAGGCTACGCTCTACCTCGGCAGTGAAATCGACGTGTCCGGGGGTATCAATGATGTTTATCTGATGGTCCTGCCACAAGACATTCTGGGCGGCCGCTGTGATGGTGATGCCGCGTTCGCGTTCTTGAGGCATGTAGTCCAAGAGCGCGGTGCCATCGTCCACGCGTCCAATCTTGTAGGTTTCGCCTGTGAAGTAGAGGACGCTTTCGCTCACAGTCGTCTTTCCAGCATCGACGTGCGCTATAAAACCGGTGTTGCGCAGTTTTCGGAGGTCATCTCCGCCGGAGTGCGCAGCGGTTTCAGAAGTGGCTGGATTTTTCAATTTCGTGGTCATTGCCTCTCGATGCCAGATTTCAGGGCCAACAGTCGCCGACGTTCAAACTCAAAACTCACGAGCTTTCGCGTATCCGAGCGACTCGTCTTGATTTCCTATCCGTCTGTTACTCGCCAATCTATGCGATCGGCGCCAGCAATCTCCATTTACCACCTGAAGTGGGCGTATGCCCGGTTAGCTTCAGCCATTCTCTGTAACTCGTCTTTTCGCCGAACTGCCGCACCAGTGTTGTTGGCGGCGTCCAACAATTCCGTGAACAATTTACGCGCTATCGGTTGGCCTCTGCGCGCACGCGCGGCGGCCACCAACCAGCGCTGTGCCAATGCTTCGCGTCGTTCGGGGCGAACCTCATTCGGCACCTGATATGTCGCACCGCCGACTCGCCTTGGCCGAACTTCCAATAAAGGGGTGGCGTTCGCCATCGCTTGTTCGAAAGCCTCCAAAGAGTTCATGTTCAATCGGTCGCCAAGCATATGAAGGGCATCGTACACTGCGCGGCGCGCAGTGCTCTTTTTGCCGCCGATCATCACACGGTTAATGAACCGCGCAAGCTCTTCGCTGCCATAGCGAGGGTCTGGTTGCGTGGGTCGCCGTTCGGCTCTGCGTCTTCTTGCCATATTCAGTTCGCTTCGCGGTTGTTGCGATACGTGTCAGTGAAACGATGTTTATCCAGTCCAGGCGTCGATGCGAATTCGGGTCGGTCTCGAAATCGTCGCGTTTTGACGTTGTTTCGTGATCGAGGGTTTTGTCAGCAAATCGGATGTTACGGATTTCGACGAATCAGAGATTCGCACACGCTCCGTTTGACCAAGCTGCTACGAATTCAGCAACAAATTATATACCCACCACCCCGATTACACTCCACGCGGAGTCCCGTATTTGCTGCGACCGCGCCGTCGGCCTTCTACTCCCTCCGTGTCCTTTGTTCCACGAATGACGTGGTATCGGACACCGGGCAAGTCCCGTACTCTACCGCCTCGGATCAGAACCACCGAGTGCTCTTGCAGGTTGTGCCCTTCGCCGGGGATGTAGGCCGTGACTTCGACGTTGTTGGAGAGGCGCACTCGAGCCACTTTTCGAAGCGCAGAGTTCGGCTTCTTCGGGGTGACCGTGCGAACTTGCAAGCAGACGCCAGCTTTTTGAGGCGAACCCTTCTGTAGTTCGCGGGTCCGTCCCGTGAACGAGTTGCGGATCGCTCGCAACGCCGGTGTCTTCGGCTTTTTGCGAGTCCGCTTCCGCGGGTTTCTTACCAGTTGATTGAGCGTCGGCAACGCAATCTCCAATTATCAGATTTGCAACGTAACGTATTTCCCAGTCCGCGCGACTATGCGAACCGCCGTTGCGCTACAACTGCTAAACGATAAATCATACAAATCCTAGCGTTCATCGTCAACCTTCTCAGCGCCATGTTGAGCACTGAATTTCGAGTACCAACCCGCCTGTAATATCCTGAACGCATCAATCAATCACAATGAGTTTGCCGCGCGCAACGTAAACTTCACCAACACGGCATGACAGCCCTCGTCCTTTTCGGGTTTTCAGATCCACACGCAATGGCGCTGATCGACGAATTGCGTTACGAAGATCATTCGCTGGAATTCTTCCATGCCGAACCAGCGTTGAATGATGCCATGACCTCGCCTCGACGTGACGAGGTAGCCCTAGTCTGGTGTTTAGGATCCTCAATCTCGTTCCCGGTAGCGCTGTCGAACGACATCGCCTCCAAGGGCACGCCGGTTGTGGCAATCGCCGACGATTCGATAGCAGAACTATTCGAATTCAATTCGGGATACATCGAACTGTGTTTCAATCCTCCAACTGTGCACGAGGTGAGAGCGCGCATCAAAACGGTCAAAGCACGGGCCACAATCCAATCAGCACCCAAGATCGTGCACGGTGACCTGACTATCGACGTGAACAGTTTTGCTGTTTCTCTTAACGGTCGAAACATAGAACTCACTTACAAGGAGTACGAGCTCCTGAAGCTGTTTGCATCGAATCCAGGACGTGTATTCCGGCGCGAAGACATTTTGAATCGCATATGGGGAGACGACTATTTTGGCGGTACCCGCACCGTCGACGTGCATGTTCGCAGATTGCGGAGCAAATTGGACGACGTGAGCCACAGTGTGATCGAAACGATGTGGCGCGTCGGGTACCGCTTCAGCACTCCGGATGTACACGTGAATACGAACAACGGCGGCGCTCGAGAACCAGTTTCTGTAGCCTGACCAATCTGGTAAAATTGGTGTCTTCTGATCGATGCGGTTTAGGGCAATTGAGCGCTGAGTGTTCGCTACTGGGAAGACCAAAACCTCAAGAATTGAACCAGAACATTCACTCGCGTATCAGTTGGAAATATTGGATCAGCATCTGACATCAAATGGCCCAAATCACTTCAACCCCTGCGGCAACCACTTCGTCTGCCGACGATGAGGCAAAAGAGTTCGTCCTGCGGTCTGCGAATCAACAGGACGTTCGCTTCGTTCGATTGTGGTTCACTGACATTCTGGGCACGGTCAAAGGGTTTGCGGTAACCATTGATGAGCTCGAGCACGTTTTAAATTCCGGCGCCAGTTTCGACGGTGCTGTGATCGACGGTTTGGCGCGCAGCGACGAGACCGACACCGTGGCTGTTCCGGACCCGACTACGTGGCAGATCCTTCCTTGGCGTCCAAGCCAGGACGCTGTCGCGAGCATGTTTTGCGACCTCAGCACACCAGATCGTCAACCACTCGCCACGGACGGCAGGCACATATTAAGAAGCGTTATTCGTCGAGCACGCGAACTCGGCTATAACTTTTACGTCGCTCCAGAACTCGAGTTCTTTTACGCCGACGATATCAGCGAATATCGCAACAATTTCGGCGGACGAGCCGACGCGACGGTCAGCGGAAACTCCTCTGCCTCAGATCTGACGGTTCGTCTCAATCGCGTAAATCGCTACTTTGATCAAACTTCGCCGGATATTGGTGGCGCCGAACTGCGCCGCGAGGTTGTGTTGGCATTGGAAAAGATGGGAATACCCGTCAAGCATAGCCATCATGAGGTTGGCCAAGGACAGCATGAGATCGACCTACGCCACACGAACGCCCTCACTATGGCAGATTCCGTAGTCACCTACCGCGTGGTCGTCAAAGAACTGGCGGCGCGAAAAGGGGGGCACGCGACTTTTATGCCGCAGCCGTTCTCGGACCGTCCGGGTTCCGGTATGCACACTCACATGTCGCTGTTCAGCGGCGATGACAACGCTTTTTACGCTGCCGAAGAAGACGAATTCCATCTCTCCGACATTGGTCGGCGATTCATCGCTGGTCTCGTTCGTCATGCACCTGAAATAACCGCGATCACGAACCAATGGGTCAACAGCTACAAACGCCTGGTACCCGGCTCAGAAGCCCCGATTTTCGCGTCGTGGACATCAGGAAACATGAACGATCTGATCCGAGTACCCGCGTATCGGCCAGGTCAGGAAGCAAGCATGCGAGTAGAGTATCGTGCCCCAGACGCGGCTTGCAACCCATATCTCGCCTTTACCGCGATGTTGGCGGCCGGTTTGGAAGGCATCGACAAGGATTACCCTTTGTCCAACCCGATCGAAGACGGCGGCAACGGCGATGCTCATTCATTGCCCAGGTTGCCAAGATCGTTGCAGGAAGCAGTCGCGATCGCCGAGAAAAGCGAACTCTTGAGAAAGCACATTGGCGATCGAGCAGTTGATAGCTTTTGCCAAAACAAATACCTGGAATGGGACGAGTTCAATCGATCGGTAACCGACTTCGAAACCAACCGATATCTCGACATCCTTTAACGGTTGGAAACACTCTTCTACGCGGAAACGGTCGCGATATTAAGATTCAAGTTTGACCTTGCCTGAAACGAGGGTCGATGACGTTGCAATACACAGTTGGTGAAATGCGGCGCCGCGCATCCGAGCGCGACGCTGAATTTCGCCGTCTCGAGAACGAGGGACTGTACTCTAAATCCCACGAACACGACGCTTGCGGTGTCGGCGTTGTTGCGAATATCGACGGTCATCGATCACACCAGATCATCCAACAAGGTCTAGAAGTCCTACGCAACTTAGGGCACAGAGGTGCTTGCGGCTGCGACCCCGAGACGGGAGATGGTGCCGGGGTACTTGTGCAGATGCCCCACCGCTTCATGGTGAAGGTAGCGTCCGAGTGCGGGATCGAGCTGCCTGAAGCATTGCGATATGCAGTCGCGATGTGCTTCCTACCGCAAAACGAGGGTCTGCGCTCGTTCTGCAAGGATGCTCTTGAAAGTTCTGCACGGGAACACGGTGTCGAACCTCTTGGTTGGCGGGAAGTTCCGGTTGATCCTAGTTCCATCGGTGTTTGGGCCCGTGCTCGGATGCCGAAAATCGAGCAACTCTTCCTAAACGCGCCCGAAGGCATAGGTGAAACCTTGCTGGAGCGCCGCCTATACGTCATACGAAAATCGACGGAGAAGGTTGTCCGCGAGCGCATCGACGAGATCGAATCGCAGGCTGGAGCCAAACCCTTAACTGAACAGCAATCCGAGATCGTCAACGCACTGCTAAACGAGTGGTACGTTCCCTCGCTTTCGGCTCGAACGATCGTCTACAAGGGCATGCTCATGTCTGAGCAGACCGATGCGTTCTACAAGGACTTGACCGACCCCGATTTCGAGTCACACTTTGCGATGGTGCACTCCCGTTTCAGCACCAACACATTGGGATCATGGAAGCTCGCACACCCCTACCGGATGCTGGCGCACAACGGCGAGATCAACACCGTGCGTGGCAACCGGAACTGGATGTCAGCGCGAGAGTTGACACTCGAATCCGATCTTTTCGGCGATTACATCCGAGATATCCTCCCCATCTGCGAAACCGACGAACCATCTGACACTGCGTCATTAGATAACGCGTTTGAGGCCGTGTACATGGGTGGCCGCTCAGTGTCGCATACCGCGGCGATGATGATGCCGGCCGCTTGGTACGGCCATGAGTCGATGCCACAAAACGTCAAGGACTTTTACGAGTATCACGGCGGAATAATGGAGCCGTGGGATGGCCCGGCGATGATCACCTTCACTGACGGCCACATGCTCGGCGCGGTTCTGGACCGCAATGGATTGCGACCGTTCCGCTACTCGGTGACAACGGATAACGTCCTGGTGATGGCTTCTGAGACAGGGGTACTGGACATTCCTGCGGATCAGATCCGCTACCGGTCGCGACTTCGGCCCGGCAGGATGTTCCTCGTCGACTTTGAACAGAAGCGCATCATCGAACCTGAGGAAGTCGCCGACAATCTTGCATCCAGCCAGCCGTACGGCGAGTGGCTGTCCAATCGCCGCTTGACTCTCGACGACCTAGAACCAGCCACCAACGTTCCCAATGTTGACCTAGAAACGGTCAATCTCCGCCAGATGGTGTTCGGATACTCCCAAGAGGATATGCGGATGCTGATCGGTCCGATGGGCGTTACTGCGCATCAACCACAGGGTTCAATGGGCAACGACGCACCTTTGGCTGCGTTGTCCGATAAACCGCAAAGCCTTTTCGCCTATTTCAAGCAAGACTTTGCACAAGTCTCGAACCCGCCTCTCGACGCGATCCGA
This sequence comes from Dehalococcoidia bacterium, assembly GCA_965220515.1. Taxonomy (GTDB): domain Bacteria; phylum Chloroflexota; class Dehalococcoidia; order Lucifugimonadales; family Lucifugimonadaceae; genus Bin127. The sequence goes on along the minus strand of OZ244831.1, from coordinate 2,131,286 downwards.
GAAGAACTCGTCACCCAGATGGCGGTACCCGTGGGCAGGCGTCCCAACCTCTTCGACGAAACCGAGGAACACGCTCGCCTCCTCCGCGTCGACCACCCGATACTTCGCAACGCGGATCTAGCGCGGATCAAGGAATCTACCAACCCTAGTGTCCGCGCGATCACTATCTCGACACTTTTCCCGGTTAGTGAGGGGGCTCAAGGACTTAAATGGGCGCTCGACCGAATTCGTCGCGAAGCCTCTGATGCAATCGAGAGTGGCTATACCGTTCTCATCCTGTCTGACCGGGGAATCGACTCGGAAAACTCTTTCATCCCATCGTTGCTCGCAACTGCTGCTGTCCACCATCACCTGATTCGCGAAAAGACGCGTACTCAAGCCGACATTATGGTCGAATCAGGTGAACCGCGTGAAGTCCACCATTTCGCCTTGCTTTACGGCTACGGAGCGAGCGGGATCAACCCGTATTTAGCGCTCGAATCGTTAGCATCCATCCGTGAATCGGTCGCAAGCGACGGCACGATGCCTCAGCAGGACCTTGCCGAGGAAAACTACCGGAAAGCTTCGGAAGAAGGCGTGCTCAAGACGATGTCCAAGATGGGCATTTCAACTTTGCAGGGGTATCTAGGAGCGCAGATTTTCGAGGCCTTGGGATTATCTCAAGACCTGATCGACGAGTACTTCACTTGGACCAACTCTCGGATCGGCGGCATCGGCATCAACGAGATCGCCGACGACGTGATTGCCAACCACTCTAGGGCTTATCCCCAGCACGAAATACCTTCGAATCTTCGCTTGGATCTCGGCGGATACTACATGTGGCGTGCGACTGGCGAACCGCACATGTGGAATCCGAGGACCATATCACTCATTCAGACCGCCTCGACGCTCAACAGCAAAACGATCTACAAGCAGTTTGAAGATGCCGCTGATGAAGAACCAGAAGGCTACATCGCCCTCAGGCAGATGCTCGACTTTGATGAGAGCAAATTCGATTCGATACCGTTGGACGAAGTCGAATCGGTAGAAAGCATATTGCCTCGGTTCGCCACTGGCGCAATCTCGTTAGGGTCAATATCCCGCGAGGCACACGAAACGCTTGCTGTTGCGATGAACCGGATCGGAGCACGAAGTAACACCGGCGAGGGTGGTGAAGACGACACGCGCTATGTGCCGTTCGACGTCCCCGATTCTCGCAATTCTGCGGTTAAGCAGGTCGCATCAGGCAGGTTCGGTGTCACCACTGAATACATGGTGAACGCCAAAGATCTCCAGATCAAGATGGCGCAGGGAGCCAAGCCAGGTGAAGGCGGCGAGATACCGGGCCACAAGATCAGCGAATACATCGCGTCGATACGGCGAACCACCCCAGGCGTAGAGCTGATCTCGCCTCCGCCGCATCACGACATCTACTCCATCGAGGACATCGCGCAGCTAATTCACGACCTCAAAAACGTCAATCCCGACGCGCGCGTACATGTGAAACTCGTTGCCAGATCGGGAGTAGGAATCATCGCCGCTGGAATTTCCAAAGGCAAAGGCGATGTAGTGCTCATCTCTGGCGACTCAGGTGGAACTGGCGCTTCCCCGCTGTCGTCCATCAAGCATGCGGGCATACCGTGGGAGCTTGGGGTAAGCGAAACCCAACAGGTGCTCGTTGCAAACGGCCTGCGAGACCGGATCGTGGTGCAGACGGATGGTCAGATCAAGACCAGCCGCGACGTCGCGATCGCCGCGCTTCTCGGCGCGGACGAATGGGGCGTGGCGACGGCTGCCCTGATCACGATGGGTTGCATCATGTTGCGAAAGTGCCACCTGAACACGTGCTCCGTCGGCGTCGCCACACAAGACCCTGAATTACGAGCCAAGTTTGCCGGGACTCCCGAGGCCGTCGTCAACTACTTCACGATGCTTGCTGAAGAGTTGCGAAACCGCATGGCGGAGATGGGATTCCGAACGGTTAACGAGATGATTGGTCGCGCAGACATGCTCAAGCAACGCGACGACGTAGACCACTTCAAGGCGAAGTCGTTAGATCTCTCCCGCATCTTGGTCAACTCACACCCACTGGAAGGTGACCACGCCTACCAGTGCACCGAGCAAGACCACGCGCTCGAACTTGCGCTCGATCACAAACTGATCGAGTTAACCGAACAAACCATCGAAGACGGCGGTGCCACAGCCGTCGACGAGACGTTGGAGATTCGCAACCGCAACCGGACCGTAGGCGCGATGATGAGCGGTCGCATCTCCATGAAACACGGTCGCAAAGGGTTGCCTGACGGCTCGATCAACATCACGTTCAACGGATCCACCGGTCAGAGTTTCGGCGCATGGGTCGTCAAAGGCGTCACCTTCAAAGTATTCGGTGATGCCAACGACTACTTCGGAAAAGGTCTCTCCGGCGGTCGGCTTGTGATCGTTCCGCCTGAAGACGCCAAATTCGTCCCCGAAGAGAACATCATCATCGGCAACGTGGCGCTCTATGGCTCAACCGGCGGTGAGGCATACATCAGAGGACTAGCTGGCGAACGCTTCTGCGTCCGAAACAGCGCCGCGCACGCCGTAGTCGAAGGAATCGGCGACCACGGTTGCGAATACATGACCGGAGGTCGTGTGGTAGTCCTAGGCGAAACCGGCAGGAACTTTGGCGCAGGGATGAGCGGCGGCGTCGCGTACGTATGGGACCGAGACAACACATTTGAACATCGTTTCAACGACGGTATGGCCGATTTGTTGCCCGTTCAGCCCGCTTCAGAAGATGCCGAAGAAATGAAGGCAATGATCGAGAATCACCTGAAATGGACAGGTAGTTCCGTTGCCGCCGAAGTGTTGGCGAATTGGGATGTCACTGTCCATCAATTCAAGAAGGTCATGCCCCGCGACTACGCCCGCGTTCTGCGCGAACGGGAAGAGGCAAATCTTGCGCTCGTCACAGATGAGGTCGAGTTTTCGCGCAACGGTGGAGCAGTTTCTGAACCAGTCTTGGCCGGCAGAACGGTTTAACCGGACATGGGCAGCACCAGCGGTTTCAAAGAGTTCGAACGCGTACCCATGCCGCGCCGCGATCAACGCGAGCGGCTGAACGACTGGCGAGAGATCTACCTCAAGTGGGACGAAACCGCATCGCGTCAGCAAGCCGCACGGTGCATGGACTGCGGCGTCCCGTTCTGCAATGACGGCTGCCCGCTCGGAAACTTGATCCCAGAATGGAACGATCTCGTCTACCTCGGCGATTGGCAAGAAGCTATCTCGCGCCTTCACGCTACCAACAACTTCCCAGAATTCACCGGCCGTATCTGCCCCGCGCCTTGCGAAGCGGCTTGCACGCTTTCCATAAATATGGAGCCTGTAACGATCGAGATGATCGAGAAACAGATCTCCGAGCGAGCTTGGCAAGAGGGTTGGATAGTACCGGAACTGCCCGACCACCGCACCGGAAAAACAGTGGCTGTCGTCGGTTCCGGGCCTGCCGGTCTAGCGGCCGCGCAACAATTGAACCGCGCCGGACACACTGTTACTGTCTACGAGCGAAGCGAATATCTCGGCGGACTGCTGGCACTCGGAATTCCTGAATTCAAACTCGAAAAATCCGTGGTCGAACGCCGCTTGCAGCAGATGCGCGATGAAGGCGTCACATTCCAAACCAGCACCGACGTCGGCGTGGATATTACAGCGTCCGATCTGCTTGAAGCTAACGACGCCATCGTTTTGGCAGGTGGTTCGACGGTCCCGCGAGACTTCCCGATTGAAGGCCGCGATCTCGACGGCATCCATTTCGCGATGGACTACCTCACGCAACAGAACCGACGCCTGCGAGGTCAGGAGTTCTCGCCGTCCGAGACCCTAACCACCGAAGACAAACACGTCGTGATAATCGGTGGCGGCGACACCGGTGCTGATTGTTTGGGCACCGCGCATCGACAGTTCGCCAAGAACATCGTCCAACTCGAACTGCTACCTCGGCCACCTGAACGTCGCTCCCGAACCAACCCTTGGCCCGATTGGTCCCAGATTTTCCGCACCTCGTCGGCACACGAAGAGGGTGGGAAGCGCGACTACAACATCATGACCAAGCGCTTCGTAGGTTCCGGAGGGAACGTTACACATTTGGAATGTGTGCGTGTCGATTGGGTGTTCGAAGACGGACAACGTCCACGCATGATCGAGATTCCGGGTTCGGAGTTCACGATTCCCGCCGACATCGTGTTCCTCGCGATGGGCTTTGTCCATCCACAGCATGAAGGCTTGCTCGACGACCTTGAGGTCGAATACGATGCCTTTGGCAACGTCAAAACAGGTGCTAACTTGGAGAGCAGCGTCGACAAGGTCTTTGCGTGTGGTGACATGCAACGCGGACAATCGCTCGTCGTCCACGCCATCGCAAATGGTAGGCAATGTGCCCGAGATGTTGATCTTTACCTATCAGGGAAATCGTCACTACCCACCGTGCGCGGATATGCTCGTCCCGCGATCCCTACCTACGCCTAACCTGACGGTCGCGCACCACTACGTGGCGACCGCCCAAATCCGCACCATTACGAGGTGACAACGCGGAAATGAACTCGATCAGAGTCGCCTCTGCCCAGATCAATACCACCGTTGGAGATATCTCCGGAAACTGCGGTCTGATCGCTGATGCCATCGATGAAGCTAGAAGCATCGGAACAGATATCGTCGCGTTCCCGGAACTCTCCATCACCGGATACCCCCCGGAAGATCTGCTGCTTTCGCAACACTTCGTACGCACGAATCGCCGCGCATTGGACGACCTCGTCGATAGATGTGCCGGCATCGCCGCCATGATCGGCATCGTCGATTTCGACGAAGACCGCAACGGCAACATCAAGCACATCTACAACGCTGCCGCGATCGTCGTGGATCGCAAGTTAATTGCCGTATACCACAAGAACCAACTTCCCAACTACGGCGTCTTCGACGAACTACGGTACTTCACACCGGGTACCAAATGCCAAATCGTCGACGTAAACGGAGTCCCAGTCGGCGTAAACATCTGCGAAGACATCTGGGTAAACCCTGGACCCGGCGACGCGCAATGTGTCGCTGGGGCGAAACTGATCCTGACGCTCAACTCATCGCCATACGAGGTCGGGAAACTACAGACTCGAATCGACTTAGTTGCCGGCCTCGCCGCTAGACACGGCGCATACGCCGTCTACACAAACCAAGTCGGCGGGCAAGACGAGTTAGTTTTTGACGGATCGAGCATCTTCGCGGGACCGCGTGGCGAGACTCTGGCCATCGCACCAAGATTCAAAGAAGCTGTCACTGCGATTGATATCGAAACCCCCTCAGTCATTCCGGCGAAAGCCGGGATCCAGAGCGGAGAGGCAGCGGGGAACACAGCCCCCATTAAAATCATCACCCCAACCTTCACTCCTAAGACCAAAACCGATATTCCACCACCTAACACAAACGTGAAAGACGATATCTCCGAGGTCTATTCCGCTCTGACACTAGGAACGCGCGATTACATCCGCAAAACGGGTTTCGAAAAGGTCGCGATCGCCTTGTCCGGCGGTATCGATTCTTCCATCGTCGCCTGCATCGCCGCCGATGCTATCGGACCAGAAAACATCGTCGGCGTGGCGATGCCATCTCGATACTCCTCTGAAGGCAGCCTTCTAGATGCCCAGGAACTCGCGGATCGCTTGGGCATCCCCCTTTGGCGCGTCCCAATCGAACCAGCGCACACCGCGTTTGAAGACATGCTCTCCGATGCATTCCAAGGTACTGCTGCCAACACAGCCGAGGAAAACGTCCAGTCTCGCATCCGAGGCAACGTCATGATGACTATAGCCAACAAATTCGGGTGGATAGTCCTCACCACTGGCAACAAATCGGAGATGGCTACCGGCTACGCAACGCTTTATGGCGACATGGCTGGCGGCTTTGCAGTGATCAAAGACGTCCCCAAACAGATGGTCTACGAACTTGCTCGGTACCGCAACAGCATCGACGATACTCCACCCATCCCGCAATCGGTGATCGACAAACCGCCCAGCGCCGAACTACGGCCCGATCAACTCGATGCTGATTCCCTCCCCGAATACGAGGAGTTGGATCCGCTTCTGAAGGCATACGTCGAGGATCGTCTTTCCAGCGAAGAGATCCTCGCTGAATCTGATATCAACCCGGAAACAGCCTCTCGCATCATCCAGATGGTCGATCGCAACGAGTACAAACGTCGGCAGGCGCCTCCCGGAGTGAAGATCACCGGTCTCGCTTTCGGACGCGACCGTCGTATGCCGATCGCTTCCCGTTGGCTTCCTTCGTAAAACAGCCACCACGTCTTCCTTCGCTCTGCAGAGTATGCCCGGGGTAGCGGTGTGAACGGCAATCCCCTCTCCCTTGATGGGAGAGGGTCAGGGTGAGGGTGAGATGGGACAAAAGGGAGGGGCAAATCCCACCGATCCCAAAGCCTTCTCCAGACTGGCATGCCCCTAGGGTTCCCCTCCCTCAGGAAAGCGACATGCCGCCGCAAATCCCCCTTCCTTCAGGAGGGGTTAGGGAGGCGGACCGTCCTGACCCAATGCGATACTCTTTGTAACCGGGCTGTACTGCAAGTAAATCCGTTTCGTTTGGTGTCTGCGTAATCCCTCACAAGAGGAAACCCAGCACGCGCCAGAAGTGGCGTCACTGTGTCCCTCAACTCCCAAACGACGAATCGTTGCCGATGTTTTAATCAGCAACAAACAGAAAATTTACACGCGCTATGAAAAACACACCTCACAAAACCTTGGCTTTGATTCCTGCCTTTGCACTCACGGTAGTCGCGATCGCTTGCACATCCTCGGAAGCTACCAACGTTTCTGAATCGACCGAACCTGCCTCGGAAACTGCTTTCTTAAAGACCGCCGAGGCAACCAGCAACGAAGCCGTCGGTATGGCCAACATCATTCCGCAATCCGACGACGCTGAGGGCATAGAAATTGCCCCGTCCGACGCACTCGCCGCAGGCGACGCACTGACGATACTCCACACCGATGAGGACAACATCGACGGAGTGCCAATCAGCGATCTGGTTAACGATGAAGAAAACCGCGAAGCGATCGAAGTCCTCGCCTCAATGGAACGGGCTGATTGGGAACATCGGCTGACGGAGATCTGGGAAGATTCAATCTCCGGCGTCGTTCTCATCAACTTGGGCAACACCCTACTGCCCGACAGCGGCACCGGCGCAGGTTGGTTCTGGGACGACGAGGGACACATCGTCACCAACTACCACGTCGTCCGCCCCACAACCAGTTTCGTCACTCCGACTACCATCATCGTGGAGACCTTCGACGGCGAGCAATTCGAAGCCGAACTCGTCGGCGGCGACCCGGTCTCCGACATCGCAGTCCTCAAAATCGACGCTGGAGCAAACGTATCAGACGCTCTTCCTATCGGCGACAGCGCCGACCTTAAACCCGGAATGACCGCCATCGCACTGGGGCACCCGTTTGGAATCGACCAAGCATTCTCGATGACCCACGGCATCATCAGCGGTCTCTCTCGATCCATACTCGCCGACACTAGCACGATGCCGATTCCCGCCGTCATCCAAACTGACGCCGACATGAACCCCGGAAATTCTGGCGGCCCCTTGCTCAACAGCGCTGGCGAAGTTATCGGCGTCAACACCCAGATCCGCAGCCTCACCAGCACTAACAGCGGAGTAGGCTTCGCAACACCCATCAACCTCGTCAGACGCGTCGTAAACAGCATCATTGAAGAAGGAGTACACGAATACCCCTTGATCGGAATCTCGTCACGCGTCATAACCCGTGCATGGGCGGAGGAACTTGATCTCGACGAAGACCAACGCGGACTACTTGTAACCGCCGTCTCACCAGATGGACCAGCCGATGAAGCCGGCATTCGTGCCGATACCGGAACCTTTACCTCTTCATCATCCGGATTCCAGAGCTTCAGTCGCTACAACCCCAAAGGCGACGGCGACATCATCATCCGAATCGACAACGTAAAGATCGACAACCTTTACGACCTCCGAAGCTACATCATGCTCAACACATCCCCCGGAGACGAGATCGTGATCGAAGTACTGCGCGACGGCGACACCGTCCCCATCAGCCTCACACTCGGCTCCTGGGGCGATCGCTTCAACTGAAAGCCCCTTCGCCCCAAACGAGGCACCGCACCACTAGCCCATTTCGCAAAGCGAAAGGGGCGCGAGCAAGCAAGGCGAAGCGAGCGGGGTATGCCCGGGGCGGCGGAGCAGAATATTCCCCTCTCCCTCGATGGGAGAGGGCTAAGGTGAGGGTGAACGGGGCGGACAGGTGGTAGGGTTTCCCCGCTGTGCGGGGGAATGTCCGAAGGACAAAGGGGGCATCCCAACGCCATCCCCCCCTTTTTGCGTCAGCAAAAGGGGGACGCGGCAAGCGCAGCGAGACGCAGGGGGGTCATACACCCAACACCCCCATCATTCCTTCCATCCTTACAATCCGGGTTCAGACATTTGACATTCACACAACATTTGTTGTATAACAACAACCAGGGCGTCAAACGGGACGCCCCTGACACGAAGAATCGCCGCGTCGACAGGGGTTGCGCGCAAACCTTTTAAGACGTAGCAAGAACAATTGAATGAAGTACGGCAGCGGGCGGGGTAGCAGGGGTCGCCAACACACGACCCGCCGGCGATGTCCCGCCAAAAGCCACTGAAAGACGTCTTCCGTTCCGATGAATGGAGACGGGCGAAACGCTGCCGAAAAACCCGGTTACGAAGACCGTTGTAGCTGTAGGGCTCGGATGCGGAGAGGTAATGCTGGCTCCGACGAAACCATAGCAAGCCAGACGGTCATCCCAAGCCGTGGGGGGCGCTCCAAACCCGCGTCGTTCCCGCGCCAACCACTCGTCATTCCTGCGCAGGCAGGAATCCAGAGGGGAGGGGCGCAGGAGGGACAGGGAGGGACAGCCCCCGCGCAACCGCCGAACCAAAGTCAGTACCGCGCAGGCGGGAACCCGGAGGGGAGGCACGCGGGCAGGAGCAGGTTAACTATCTGACCTCTCGCACGGGGATGCCCGTTCAAGGTCCGGGCGAACGGTCTCTCTACCCGGCACACGTCTTTCCGGAGCGCTGGACGGAAGAGGCTGCAGCACTAGCGCGGGGTGCGAACCAAGCGATGACGGGGGCTGATCTTTCAGATCCACGCCTCCCGGAGGGCCGACGGTCTGGCGACGTCGGCGGTGCTGGACTATTGACGAACTTACAAACCAACTTTCGCACGCAACCCCAACACGCGGCGATCCTTCGACAACCACCCGTCGAACAAAATCTCCCCGAAAGGGAGAATTAAACGCGTCCAAACCCACGTCATTCCCGCGCACGCGGGAACCCAGAGGGGCAGAGGGCAACCGCCCCCTTCGCAAAGCGTAAGGGGGCGCGAGCAAACGAAGTGAAGCGAGCGGGGGATGCCCGGGGCGGCAGGGGGCGAGGAGGCCCAATCACTAATTAGTCGTAATTGTCCAGCTTCCATCACCGTTCGGCTCGAAGGTGATCTCTGCCTCGAACACGTCAATCACTTCGTACTCTTCGCCACAGACCTCATTCACCCCAACCATGAAACCTGACATCATCACTGACCCTTTTCCACGGCATATCGAGCCGTCGGCTCCCACCCAAATATCCACGTCCGCCGGCCTACCCTCATCGCCCTCGAAGCTACAACCTTCACCCGGCTGCATCACCACGCCGTTGCTGCACACTCCCAAGATCGTGGGTTCAGAATCGCCCCCACCTCCCGCCGAAGTCGACGCACCGGAACTCTGAGCCACCGTTGGCACCGGCGTTGCGGTCGGTTCATCTCCGCCTCCACATGCCAGCATCGTAGCCGCCAACACCAGAATTGCAACCAATATCAAGTTTTTCATGGTCACCTCGTCGCTTCGTCGCGTCTCTTGCTACACAGTCTACGCATGCCGCCACACCCTTGGCTACAAACTTACACGGTTTGCAGCCTATTCACAACTGACAACCAACACGCCCAATCCCATGGCAACACGACAACCTACACCCTACACCCAAAATCCGATCCATTCATAAAATCCGCGAAATTTTCGGATATTTGTTCCACAACAGCGATTCGTTGTGTTACTCTTGTGCTAACACATATGTGGCGCATGCCGCAGCGTCGAAGGCATAACATTAAGGAATATCAGCATGGCTAGCAAGAGCACTGCAACTCTGGAACAAGAAATTCTAGAGAGTATCGAAACCGAATCTACAGAGACCGGAAAGCAAATGGCAACAACCAAGCGGAAAAGCTCCCGAGAACAAGCCTTGGAAGAGGCGATCGCACAAATCGAACGCAACTTCGGGCGTGGCGCAGTTATGCGCATGAGCGAGAACGACAGCTTTCGCAACGTCGAAGCCATATCAACTGGATCTCTTTCGCTAGACATCGCTCTCGGCATCGGTGGCCTCCCTCGAGGCAGGATCATCGAGATCTACGGCGCGGAGTCAGCCGGCAAATCCACACTTGCAATGTCCACTGTCGCACAGGCGCAAAAGGCCGGCGGTGTGTGCGCATACGTTGACGTCGAACACGCCATGGACCCCGTATACGCAGAAGCCAACGGCGTAGACATCGATTCACTCCTGATATCGCAGCCCGACTCCGCTGAACAGGCCCTTGAGATCGTCGAACACTTGGTTCGCTCTTCAGCCCTCGACATGGTGGTGCTTGACAGCGTCGCAGCTTTGGTTCCCGCATCCGAGATACGAGGCGAAATGGGAGAGTTCCAAGTCGGTGCACAAGCCCGGCTCATGTCCCAAGCGCTCCGAAAACTCACCGCTACCATCAACAAAACCAAAACCGTCTGTATCTTCATCAACCAGCTCCGCGAAAAAGTCGGCGTCGTATACGGAAGTCCAGAAGTTACACCCGGCGGCCGAGCTCTCAAGTTCTATTCAAGCGTCCGTCTCGACATGCGTCGAAAGGAATCGCTCAAGAACGGCAAAGAAATCACCGGCAATCGCGTACGTGTGCGAGTCGTGAAAAACAAAGTCGCGCCCCCATTCCGACAAGCCGAAGTCGACATCATCTTCAACGAAGGCATCAGCATGGAAGGTGACCTCTTGGAACTCGGTGTTGAGCACGGCATCGTGCAAAAACGCGGTTCCTTCTATTCGTACGGCGAAACAAGGCTTGGGCAAGGCCGCGAAGCCTCTCGAATCTTCCTCAAAGAACACCCCGAGATGCGAGATGAGGTCGATGCGCAGGTCCGCAGCATCACCTTGCCCCAGTAGAAGTCCGACTAGAAGTCCAAATAGAAATCCAACTAATCGTAGCTACTGGCGATAGCTATGCCCTTTAGCGGTACATTAACCAACAAGCTAACCAGGTCTCAGGACAGTTATTCGAAACCGCGATAACGGGATGTGAATGAATCCCTACGCCGACGTGCGAGGATTCCTCACGTTTATGATTAGCACATGGTTATCAACGCGCTATTGATCGTATGCGCACTCCTTGGTAGCGCTTTCATTTCCGCTGCCGAATCCGCGCTGTTAAGCGCTCGACCGTCACACATCCAGCACCTCGCTGAGAACGGCGATCGCCGAGCTCACGCTGTGATGCGCGTCCTCGAGCGATACGAAAACTTCTTCGCGACGATTCTTCTCGTCGGGAACCTGTTCAACGTCCTCGTCGCTACAGCTTCGACCAGCTTGATCATCAACTCGATCGGCGGTGGCGAGAACACCGTTATGACTACGATCATTTCGACCGCCGCCGCGACCGTGATGGTCTATATCGTCGGCGAACTCACGCCCAAGACGCTCGGAGCTATAGCCCCGGAAACGTGGTCGTTGGCGGTCGCCCACATAATCCTCGCCATCATGACCGTTTCCAAGCCCATAGTCTGGGTGTTCACCCTCCTACCGCGTGGGTTGCTCAGATTGTTTGGCATCTCCGAAATCGACACCCGCCCCGGCTACACGCAAGGCGAATTGAGTCTGATCATCGACCAGAGCCAAGAACAGGGACTGTTTGACGACACTCACGGCGAGATGTTGGACAACCTGATCGATTTTGGGGCCCGCGATCTCCGAGACCACCGGGTTCGAGTGCACACCAGTCAGATCGTGTGGCTGAACGAACGCGACACCCTCAACACCTTCTTGGAAAAATACCGTGAACACGTCGAAGACATAAACGCGACGGAAGAGTCGCACCGGTCTCAACCGGGTTTCGTGGTTCAACGCGGAGAACCCCTCCGCATCGGCTATTGGTACGAACTCGATCAATTAGCCGGAGCGGTTTACACCAACGACGTCATCAAATTCATCGCCGAAGGGGGAGATGACGAATTGGACACCCCAGTCACCGAACTAATGCGAACCGACATCTTGGTTTTGGCGGACACTACCAAGCTCGATGATCTCTTTACCGAAATGATCCGAACTGAACAACACCTAGCCGTCGCGCACAATGAAGAAAACCAGATTAACGGTCTGGTCACATTGAATGGCTTACTGGAGATGATGCGGGGAGACGACGATGACACGTTAGTCATCGAGGAGAAAGCCGTTCAGCAACTCGAAGAAGACACCTATGTCTTACCCGGTGCGCTCTCGGTTGAAAGAACGCGAGACGAAACGGGTATCGAAGTGCCCCAAAACGAGCGCTATGAAACTATCGCCGGTTTCTTCATTGACCGGGCTCAGCGGATGCCAGAAGTCGGTCAAACGACTACTTACGATGACGCTATCTACATGGAAGTCCTCGAAATGGACGGCAATCGCATCGAACGTCTCAAGATCAAAAACATCGCTACGGATGAGGTTTCCGAACCAATCGGGCAGAGACAGTCCTCCCCATGACGCTCAAATGCGAGCTAAAACAGACGACCACACGTTCCTGCTGAATCTGGACGAGGGACTCTCAACTGCGGGCGTATTGCCCGAACACTCCATCGTCTGTGCGGTTTCGGGCGGATTTGATTCGACCGCTCTCCTGTTGGGATGCAAACGGTTGCAACATCGATACCGCAACTTGACCGCGGCCCACTACAACCACCGGACCCGCGGCGAAGAATCCGACGCGGACGAAGAGTTCGTTCGCAATCTGTGCGTCGATGAAGGCATTGCATTACACGTCGGCCAGTCGAAACATCCGCCCGAAAACCTCGACGAGAACTCGGCACGTCAAGAACGTTACGCTTTCCTTGCAAAGATCAGTGACGAAGTCCGGGCAGAAGCCATCCTTGTGGCGCACACCGTCGAAGACCAGGCCGAGACGGTATTGCTACGCATCGCCCGCGGCGCGGGATTGAGAGGTGCTGGCGGTATGCGGATTGTCCGACGCATGCGCACACCCGCGAACCGAGAAGTGAATATCGTTCGCCCCATGCTTCGCACCACACACCAAGACGCTTCAATCTTTCTCGATTCCCTCCAGATAACGGCGAGACAGGACAGCTCCAACGACGATTGGGAACGTTACTCCCGAAACCGAATCCGGCATCGTGTTATCCCAGAACTTCAAGCAGTGAATCCCGACGCGATCGACGCGATCGCCAGATTCGCCTCGATCATGGAATCGAACAGTGACTTGGTCGATGTGCTGGTGCGTGATGCGATGAACGAATCCGCGACCGATACGACCAACGTCTATCTGCGCTCTCAAATCGCCCAACTACACCCTGTCGTATCTGCAGCAGTATTGACCGAAATGCACAACGCGGTTGCTGACGCAGATTCGCAGCTTGATGAGGTACACCTGACCAGATTGATCGACATGATCGCAACTGGCAAGTCGTCAAGCTACGATTTGCCAGGCCGAGTTGTGTTCAAGACCGACCACATGCACATTCGCATGGAAGACACCGATTCAGTTTCGAGCGATGTCGTCCCTTACCCGCAACCCTTAGGCCAGACGACCAAGTTGGCGATACCTGGAGAGTTGGAGCTAGGAAGTGGGTTCACCATTAAATCGTCGCTCGTGCCACGCGATGCAGGAATCCCGAACGCATCACCCGATGAAGCGTGGCTAAACCCCGAGATTGTGGTGAACGACAGATTAGAAGTGAGAAATCGCAGACCGTCAGATCGCTTCAACCCTTTGGGAATGAATCAAGATGTCGACCTTTCAGATTTCCTAATCAAAGCGAAGGTAGCCGCGTCTTGGCGCGACCGCATTCCGTTGGTCACGTTGACAGATAACGGTCGAATCGCTTGGTTGCCAGGCCTCAGACCAGCTGAATGGGCAAAATTGTTACCTGCCCACCAATCCGCGTTGCACTTAAAGATTGAACGCGATCACCCGAGGAGCTGAGCGTCAACGCGATCGGGACATCAGTTGAGTTCACGTTGCAACATACGATGGTTTTGAACCCGGCCGGGCGCCATCCCGCGCGGTGCAACGGCCCTGCCATCGATCTCTTTGATCGCTCCCGTAACCGGAGCCGGATGCGCAGCTGCGACGTACCGGCCGACTATGTACAGCCCTACTTCAGCCTCCGACGCTTCGTACTCAGCAATCAAGTCTGGCGTCAATTCGCCAGCAATATAAACATCAACCGAACCGAAGCCCGCGTCGGACAGCCGAGCCTTTAATTCAGTCGCCAATGCGGGTGTTCCGCCGCCCAGATTTTCCGGAACGTCAACTTTCACAGCCCGTAGAGGGTTGGTGGTGCCACCACTCAGCGCGTATGCGGCGTCCAATGCTTCTTGGATCGCATCTCCGGTCGTGGGGATCGGCATCACCCGTTGTGCGCCTACTCGACTATGCCTGTCGTATACCGTCATGGCGCGGTCAGCAGCGCCCCAAATCAACACGAAGTCGTGCGGCATGGATCCTTGCGGGACGGTCGCTGTGCGATCACCGCCCTTTTGGGTGGAAACCGCAGCACATCCGCCTATATAGGCAGAGTACTCCATCGAATCAACTACGTCCGGGTGGATATAAGGCGAACCACTTACTATGACGCGCGTGTTACCAGCTGCTTGGACGCACTCGTTCGCGGCCGTAGCCCATCCGATGCTGGACGCAAATATGCCGGTAATGACGTCCCGGTACATGCCGAAGGCGGCGTACGGTCCAATGATTCGTAGAATGGTCTCGCCCTCGCTGATGGTATCGCCATCCGAGAGAGAAAACACTTGCGAGTTTGAAACCGGCAGGCGGGTTCGCAAGAAGGGCAATACCTCGTTCACTCCAGACAAAAGCCCATCTGTTCCGGCGTAGACCTCAAAGACAACGCTCGGGTTGCGCTGTTCGGTTCGTAGGATCGTTTGCGCGTTGTGGTAATCGATCGACACCGTCGCGCCGCGCAACGTCGGCGAAGAAAGCTCTAGTTCTTCTGATGGTGTGAGCATCGATTCAATCCACTGTCCGTTCGAACTCTCCGAGACAGGTTATATTACGCCTAGGGTTCGACTTTGCACGATCAGGCTTCCAGCCAACGTCAACTTTCGGTCCGCGGCACGTTAGCCGGCGAGAAACGAACTCGCAGCAATCCCTTTATATCCTCGATTGCGGTTGATACCACCCGAACTCGGGTATCCGGATCATCGACCCAATGAACCGGAATCTCTTTGATCCGGTAACCAGTACGCAAGCTCAGCAACAAGAGCTCCGTGTCAAAAAACCATCCCGTGTTTTCAACATGCGGAACCACTCTGTCCGCAACTTCGCGTGAGACAGCTTTGAATCCACATTGGGCGTCGCGGAAGGTCTTCCTCGGAAACATCAACCGAATCAGCGCGTTGTAAGACCTAGAGACTACTTCGCGCTTTAATGTCCGACGTTCAACCCGCGAATCTGGCAACAGCCGCGAACCGATAGATACGTCATAACCATCCCGTCCAATAGCGTCAACGAGTGGTTCAAGCGAATCGAGCTGCGTCGACAGATCTACATCCATGAAGCATCGAACGTCGGCATCGCTTTCCAGCCACGCCTTCTTCAACGCTCGTCCACGTCCGCGTTGCTCCAGTCGAGTCAATCTCACATTCGGATAGTCATCCGACAATTGCCGACCGACCTCCGGTGTTGCATCCTCGGAACCGTTGTCAGCTATGGTGATTTTCCAGTCCCAATCGGCATCTACGCCTTCCGACAAGTGTTTGGTCAACGTTGCGATGCAATGCGGCAACGAGTGCTCTTCGTTGAGCACTGGAATGATGATGTCTACTGAAAGTTTGGACACTTCGGTTTCGTTAATACCCGATGTATCAATGATAGAAATGTCGCTTCCCAGTGAAGACCATCGCAACACCCAATTCGTTTGCCGCGGCTATGACGGCATCATCATTCACCGAACCGCCCGGTTGAACTACCGCTTTCACGCCTGATTCCGCAGCAACCTCCACCGCGTCCGGGAATGGGATAAAGGCATCAGACGCCATCACCGCACCTTCTGATCGATCGCCTGCGACCCGCGCTGACAGGTACACACTCGTCACGCGGTTCGGCTGTCCTGCTCCCATACCGACCAGCGTCCGATCCTTGGCAAACACAATTGCATTGGATTTGACGAACCTGCACGCACGCCAAGCGAACCATAGATCGACTTGCTCGCTGTCACTCGGTTGGCGCTCCGTAACGACACGCATGGTTTGGAAGCCATCATCTGCAAGTTCGTCGGGCTCCTGCACAAGTGCGCCACCAGAAACCGATCGAACCTCCAAACGTGCCTCGCGATGTTTACGCACTCTCAAGACACGGGTTCGACGGCGTTTGCGTAGTATCTCCAATGCTTCATCGTCGTAATCCGGGGCAACAACGACGTCTAACAGCAAACCGTGCATTTTCTCCGCGGTTTCGGCAGACAAACACTCGCTGAAGGCGACGATTCCACCAAACGCAGAAACGGGGTCGCCGGAACGTGCAGCCTCCCAAGCATCGGTCTGGTCTTCCCGGACGGCCAGTCCACACGGATTCGCGTGTTTGACAACTACGGCGGCATGAGGACCAAATCCAGAGAACGAACGAGCGACTGCCCAAGCCGCATCGGCATCGAAGTAGTTCAGGTAAGACATGTCGATGCCGTGAAGCTGTTCGGCGTTGACAACGCCACCGTCCTCGCCCGGTAACGAGTAGATTCCGGCACTTTGATGAGGGTTTTCGCCGTAGCGAGGACTGGCGACAAGCGAATACCCGAACGTCAACTCCGCTGGCAGGTCTCCCTCTCTATCCTCGCCCGATCCTGTGTCAGTGTCTTCTCGCAGATAGGTTGCGATAGCGGTGTCATACGCGGCAACGTGCTGAAAAGCCTTAGCTGCCAATCTCCGACGTTCAGACTGGGTAACCTCGCCATCACGGATCATCCTCCCCACTCGTTCGTAATCCGCAGGATCCACCACGATCACCACATTGGGGTGGTTTTTTGCCGCAGCGCGGGTCATCGCCGGACCGCCTATGTCGATGTTCTCCAGCGCATCACGCAACGACATTTCGGGGTTGCTAACGGTTTCAACAAACGGGTACAGGTTGTTGACGACTAAGTCGACCTCGCGAATGCCAAGACGCTCTAACTGCCGTTGGTGAGCCTCGTCGTCGCGAAGTGCCAGCAACCCGCCGTGAATTTTCGGGTGGAGAGTTTTGACGCGACCATCCAATATCTCTGGGGCACCCGTGAGTTCCGAAACCTCGACCACGTCGATGCCGTTGGCTTTTAACTCTGCTGCGGTGCCGCCAGTTGACACGATGTCGTATCCACACTCGGCGACAAGCTTCGCGAACTCAACCAAGCCACGCCGATCATACGCACTCATCAACGCCAGCTTTTTAGTATTTTTCACCACTTCAGAACTCGAATTTCCAAGTCAAAGATTTTGCAATTCAACCTTCGGACCAGCGCCGTCGTACAACTTTGCTTCACCGATGATCCACGCATCCTCCAGTTCGTTGAGAAGATGGTCAACATCACTCGGATCTACACACACGATCATCCCGACACCCATGTTGAAGACGTTGTACATCTCCTCGGTCGCGATGTCCCCTTGTTCTTGTATGTAGTTGAACAACGGCGATGGCACCCAAGATTTCAAGTCGATTTGCGCGCCCAGGCCAGCAGCCAACCCGCGCGGAACGTTCTTCTCGAAACTACCGCCAGTGATGTGTGCCAGACTTTTGATGCGCTTCAACACCGGTCTAATCTGCTCCAAATACGACTTGTGTGGAGCCAGAAGTGCTTCGCCCAAAGATCGCCCGTCTTCCGGCACCTCGACATCTAAAGCGCTTGGGTCTTCGTCCGAATTGAAGATCGATCGGACAAGCGAGTAACCGTTCGTGTGCAACCCGCTCGAAGGTAATGCAATCAGTACATCACCCGCGCTCGTCTGGTCTGGTCGAAGCATCTCGTCGCGCCTTACACGACCGACGATGAAGCCGACCAAATCGTAGTCTTCACCTTGGTAAATGCCAGGGAGCGATGCGGTTTCGCCTCCGATCAACGCACATCCGTTTTCTATGCAACCTACTGCCACCCCGGTGAGTATCTCGGCAATCAGATCATCATCGTAACCGTCAAGACCGATGTAATCCAAAAAGAAAAGCGGCTCAGCTCCGGCTGGGAGAATGTCGTTGACGCAGTGATTGACGATGTCAATTCCGATGGTGTCGTGTTTCTGCATCGCTTGAGCTATGCGCAACTTCGTGCCGACCGAATCAGTGCTCGCGACCATGAGATATTCACTGTCGGGATCAGCGTCAAACACGCCACCGAAGCCTCCAGGAGCCGACACGACACCGCCGGAATATGTCGACCTCGCGATATCGCTGATGCGGAGTTTAACGCGAGCCGCAGCGTCCAGATCAACCCCTGCAGCCGCGTACGCCTTAGCAGATACTTCTGTCATCCGCACTCTGCGCTTAAGATGCGCCAACTGGTTCGGCGACTAGCTTATCCATGCGAAGCTTGTCCATCTCGAGTTGCACATCGATCGGATATTTTCCAGTGAAGCAACCGCGACAATACTCGTTGCGGCCAGCCGAAACCGCCTCTTCCAGACCCTCCAGACTCAGATAGCTCAAGGTGTCTGCGCCGATGATTTCGCAGATTTCGTCGATCGAGTAGTTGGCCGCGATAAGCTGATCGAGCGTGGCCATGTCTACGCCAAAGTGGCAAGTGGATTTTATCGGCGGCGCTGCGACTCTGACGTGCACTTCTTTAGCTCCAGCGTCCCGCAACATTCGGACGACGTGCCTGACGGTAGTGCTTCGCACTATTGTGTCGTCGACCACCACGATACGTTTCCCATTTATGACTTGCCGCATGGCATTGAACTTCGTCCGCACCCCGATGTCCCGCATGTACTGGTCTGGCTGAATAAATGTCCTACCCACGTAACGGTTCTTCACAAGTCCCTCGGCATAAGGGATGTTCGCCTCTGCGGAGTATCCTGCGGCATGTGGGGTTGAGGAGTCAGGAATGCCGATAACGAGATCGGCCTCAGTCGGATTCTCGCGGTACGCGATCGCACCCATCCGCATACGGTTCTCGTAAGCCAAACTTCCGTCTAAGACGCTGTCAGGTCTGGCGAAGTAGATCTGCTCAAATATGCACATCTTGTGTGCGATGGGCGTTTTTGGCCATACACGACTCGAGATTCCGTCGCGATTGACTACGACGACTTCACCCGGTTCCATCTCGCGTTCGAATTCCGCTCCAAGATTGTCCAGCGCTGCGGTCTCAGATGCGAAGACCCAACCGCCATCCAGCTTGCCGATGCACAACGGGCGAACGCCGAGGGGGTCGCGAACCGCGATCAACTCGTGCTTGGTCATCATGATGAGCGAGTAAGCTCCACTCAATAGCTCCATAACTTGGTCCGAAACTTCGAACCAGTCATCGCCAGGGGTTTTGGCGTAGAGCTCAGCGATTACTTCGCTGTCAGAACTCCCGGTGAAGACGCTGCCGTATTCTTCCCGGCAAAACTCGCGAAGCGGCAAGGCATTAATGACATTGCCGTTGTGACCTAGTGCAATCGCCCCCCTCGGCCCATACGCCAATAGTGGTTGAGCGTTGTGACGCCGGTTTGAACCGGTAGTGGAATAGCGGGTGTGAGCGATCGCCAAGTGCCCTTGCAGACCGGTGAGGTCGTTCTCCTGGAAGACTTGGGAAACGAGCCCCACTTCAGCGGTCAGACTCAGTGCCAAACCATTCGACGCGGCGATGCCAGCGCTCTCTTGCCCCCGGTGTTGGAGAGCGAAGATTCCGAAGAACGCGGCGCGTGCTGCTTCGTGTCCCGGGATGTATGCACCGAATATGCCGCAAGCTTCTCGCGGCTTTTCGTTGCCGACAGCAACGATTTCGGTCTCGGGTTTCAGTGGATCACGCAAGTCCGGCGCAGTCGCAACGTGGCGCAACGTTCATTTTCCCGACTTCGTCCGTGCACGTGCAATCTAAATGTTAATTGCTATTCACGATTCGCGCATAGCGATAGGAGCAGAACCTAGACCGGTGGAACGACCCACTCGGGCATCTCGCCACGCGCCACCCTCGCTACGTTGGCAACTGCATTCGCAGTCGCGTTGTGCTCGGATTCCAGCGCCTTAGTGGCCAAATGTGGCGTCACCACAACGTTGGGAAAGTTTGGCAAATCGTTGTCCGGCTCGATCGGCTCTACTTCTGTGACGTCCAGACCCGCGCCAAAAATCTGGCCATCCTTCAACGCGCGCTTCAACGCAGCTTCAT
Organism: Dehalococcoidia bacterium; assembly: GCA_965220515.1. GTDB lineage: Bacteria > Chloroflexota > Dehalococcoidia > Lucifugimonadales > Lucifugimonadaceae > Bin127. Next base: position 2,110,616 of record OZ244831.1, on the reverse strand, counting down.
CGACGACCGGACCTCGGCATGTGTTTACGAGGATGGCGGAACTCTTCATCAACGCGAACTCGCGGTCGGAAATCATGTGATGCGTCGTTCGCTCCAGCGGGACATGCAGGCTAACGATGTCGGAGGTTTCAAGCAACTCGTCGAGTTCGACGAACTTCGCGTTCGCCGCCTCGATGTATTCATCGTCGTAGTCGACGACATCGTAGTAAACCACTTCGCACTCCCAACCCTGAAGACGTTTCGCCACCCGCGAACCGATTCTGCCGAGACCAACGATCCCGATCCGTTTCCCGACTGGCGTGTGGAACTCAGTTCGGTCGCCACCCACACCTGCCATCCAAGTGCCGTTTTTGACCGACTCGATCTGACGATCGATCTTGCGTTCAACCGAGAGCATCAAGATCACGGCGTGTTCGGCGACGGCGACGGCATTGGCTCCACCATTGTTTGACACTGAAACGCCGAGTTCCGCCAATGCGGCCTTGTCCATCCAATCAGTTCCGGCGCTGAAAGTCTGGATCAAGCGGAGGTTCCCGAGTTTCGAGATGAACTCCGTATCGAAAGTTCGGTGACCCGCGGGAATCAAAGCCACTGCATCTTGGCACTCCTGCAACATGTCGTCGAGGGGTTGCTCTGAGTCGACTAACTTGAGCTCCAACTCGGGATATTTCTTCGCTTCTTCGCTTAACTCCGCATTCCGCAATGACACTCGAGCATCAGACTTTGGCCCCAGAAGAACCGCTATGGGCATCTTTACAACTCTCGACTTTCTCGTTGTTCAACTTCTGCGGACTTGCAATGCGCCTCATTCGGCAGACGCTTGCGACCGCAAGTAGCGAATTATACTAATTTCTAGGCGCACATCTGTGGCATTGATCCGTCTCCTAGCGCAATGGCAAAACGATAAATCGGTTGTTCTCCCACACGGGATTTATCGCCGCACGTATCCTCGCAAATGCCCGAATCTAAACTCGAACGCGCCACGATCCGAGTGCCCGCCACCAGCGCGAATCTCGGTCCAGGATTTGACTGTCTAGGCATCGCAGTCGATCTGTGGAATGAAACCATCGTCACACGAAGCACGAACTCGTTCGTGATCCGAGGCGAAGGCGAAGATTCTCTGCCAGCCGACGACCAAAACCTCATTGCACAGAGCGCCCGACACGCCTTCCGGGAAATCGGCGTCGATGAGATCGAGTTGGGATTCGATTGCAGAAACAAGATACCGCTTGCCCGCGGTCTTGGCTCATCATCCGCCGCTACTGTCACAGGTATCGTCGCTGCCTTTGTTTTCGCGGGCTATGATCTCGATAACCCAGAAATCCTCAACCGGATCTTTGCCATCGCTGCTGACATCGAATGCCATCCTGACAACGCCGCTCCGGCGGTCTTCGGCGGTTGCCAAATCGGAGTTTTTGCGAATGGCTCATCAGATAACGGCGGGTGGATCAACAGCCGAATCGAGATTCCGAACGAATTGAAGGCGGTCATTTTCGTGCCTAACTTCTCTATGAAGACTGTAGAAGCCCGGGGTATCTTGCCTGACGTGGTTTCACGATCGGATGCCGTGTTCAACGTCGGACGTGCAGCGATGCTCGTGCATGCCGTCGAGACTCGTCAATGGCATTTGCTTCGTCATGCTACTGATGACCGGTTGCATCAACCGCAACGGATCGCCAAATTGTTCCCGAGATTCCGGCCGATCGCGCGCGGTGCTCTCGATGCCGGCGCGCATGGCGTATTCCTATCGGGCGCAGGGCCGGCAATAATGGCTTTGGCAACCGACCGATTCATGACGATCTGCTACGAAATGTCCGAAAACGCTCGTAAAGCGCAGGTCGAAGGGAAAGCGTTGATTCTGGATCTGTCGAACCGCGGTGTGCAAGTTCAAGCATCTGCTTCAACCTAGAACTTCCTGAGATGCCCGAAAAAAACCAACTAGTAGTTCAGAAATTTGGCGGTAGTTCGCTTGCTAGCGAAGAACTTTTGCGTAACGTCGCGGCTCGGGTTTGCGAATGTCGTGAGGATGGTTCGGATCTGGTTGTATGCGTATCCGCGATGGGCGACACGACTGACGAGCTTCTTAGCCTCGCGAATCGATTGTCCGGTGATAAATCTCCGAGCCCGCGTGAGACAGACGCGTTGATCTCGACTGGAGAACTCGTCAGTGCTTCGCTGATGGGAATAGCGATCCGCGGCCTAGGTCACGACGCGATCAGTTTGAGCGGAAGGCAAGCGGGAATCCGAACCGACGAAACATACGGTTCCGCGCGAATCGCGAACATCGATCCGAAACGGATATTGGGCGAGCTTGATCGCGGCAGAATCGTAGTTGTGGCGGGTTTCCAAGGCCTGACGCCGACCGATGACACCACCACTCTCGGTAGGGGCGCATCGGATTTGACCGCCGTTGCTATCGCCGCGTCGATTAAGGCTGACATCTGCGAGATCTACACCGACGTCGATGGCATCTACACCGCTGATCCTAGGCTTGTGCCCGACGCGCAAGTAATACCGCATATCGGGTATGAGGAGATGCTTGAGATGGCGTCTCTAGGCGCGAAGATGAATCCTCGGTCGATTGAGATGGCGGCGGTTCATAAAGTTCCGATGCTCATCACTTCATCTTTCAACCCAAACGCAAAAGGAACCAGAATCGGTAATTTCGAGGGCAGCAACAACATGGAGATACGAAAAAGCATCACCAGCATCGCGACCGAACGAGCGGTGTCGAGGGTAACCCTGATTGGTGTCGCCGATCGGCCTGGAGTCGCAGCCGCGATCATGACCCCTCTCGCCGACGCGGGAATCAGCGTCGATGTCATCGTCCAAAACGTCTCGACAGACGGCCTGACTGACTTGTCGTTCACGGTTGGGCAAGAGTACTTGCAACGGGTAACGGAGATAACTTCGGCTAACGATGGTGTGGAATACACCGATCTGGCAACACGCGACGGGCTCGCGAAAGTCAGTGTCGTCGGGACGGGTATGACTAACTCTCCCGGATACGCGGCGCGCATGTTCCGATCTTTGGCCAACGCCAACGTGAACATCGAGATGATCACTACTTCTGAGATCCGGATCACGTGCATCGTCGATGAGAAGAACGTGGGCACGGCAGCCAAGGCGATACACTCTGAATTCGAGCTTGAGGTAGTTTAGCGGTATTCAATCCATCAGATGGCAACCGAGCAAGCCATGGCGACCAAAATCGTTGGCGGTTTCGACCGCGATGTGACGGTTGCAGTCGTGATCCCGACCTTCAACGAAGCCGGTAATATCGAAAACATCGTCCGACAACTCTTCGCCCTCAATGTTGAAAAACTCGGCGTATTGTTCGTTGATGACTCTTCGCCAGACGGGACCGGCGAGATTGCCGACGAGTTAGCTGATCTACACCCGGGTCGCATCCTAATCGCGCATCGGGCTGGCAAGCTGGGACTCGGAACCGCGTACATCGCTGGCTTCAAGATCGCGCTCGACAACGATGTTCAACGGGTGGTACAGATGGATTGCGATCTGTCGCACCCACCAACCGAAGTTCCCGCGATACTAGATGCTCTCGAACACTCCGACGTCGTTGTCGGTACGCGATACAGTGGCGGCGGTGACGTGGATCCGAATTGGAAGACGTCGCGTGTTCTGCTGAGCAAATGGGCCAACTTCGGAATCCGGATGATCTTGGGATTGAGGGTCCATGATGCTACTGGCGGTTTCAAGGCGTATCGTAACAATGCTCTTAAGACGATTAATCCTGAAAGTCTGACTGTCGCTGGATTCGGTTTCCAAGCAGAGGTTGCGTACCGAGTTCAGAAATGCGGATTGACTGTCTCGGAGCATCCGTACACATTTATGGAGCGCACCGCCGGGAAATCCAAGATGTCGCTTCAGATCGCGATTGAGGCGTTTTGGCGCTTAACTTTGCTGCGATTAAGGGGACGTTGAACTAAGTTCCCACTGACTGACGCGAGCATTTGCAGGCATTGGTCTGTTCAAACGAGAATAGATTCGTTCCGGCATCATGCGATGCCTGACAAAAACAACACCAGAATCAATCACATGACTACAAGCAATTTCACGATCATCGGCGAGAACATCCACTGCACTCGAGTAGTCAAACGCGGAGGCATACGCGGTCACATCTTCGACGATGGTTCAGAAGCTGTTAAGTATCGGGTAGGCGGGGAGTTGAATTTCGTCCGAGTGCCAAAACACTTCGAAGCGACTCAACCCTACCAACAAGGCAACCTCAAACACTTCATGATCGCTGTTTGGAAGGGCGTCAACTGCAACGGAGAGGAAGCAGCGGAAGGTGAGGCGTACATCAACTACGAGGTTGATCGGCAGACAAAGGCCGGTGCGGCTTACCTCGACCTGAATGTTGACGAACTCTCGCACCGTGTGCCGGAACAGATCGAAGCGATGAGGTGGCTCGTCGAATATGTTCAATCCGTCGCCGAGATTCCGCCGAGCATCGATTCGTCGAACTCGGAGATCATACAAGCTGGGCTCGAGGCATACGATCGGTCGTCAGGGCGTCCGATGGTCAACTCGGTAGCGTTGGAGCGCTTGGAGACACTAGACCTCATCGCCGAGCACGATGCGACGTGCATCATCTCCGCCGCGTCTGAGAGCGGGATGCCAGAAGATGCGGACGAACGGTTGGAAAACGCAACCCGAGTCGTCGATGCGGCGAGCGACCGCGGCATCGAATATCAAGACATGTTCATTGATCCTCTGTTTTTCCCTGTATCGGTCGACAAGGCATATGGGCCGCATGCATTGGGCGCGATCTCGAAACTCCGCGAGCGCTTTGGAGACGATGTACACATCACTGGTGGCATGAGCAACGTATCGTTCGGTTTGCCCAAGCGCGCCTTGGTAAATGAAGCTTTTGTGAGATTGGCGGTCGATGCTGGCGCAGATTCGGGTATCATCGACCCTATCCAAGTGAAGATAGATCGCGCCATGAATCTTGACATGGACACCCCGCGCGTCCAGTATGCGATTGATCTCCTGGAAGGCAGAGACGATTTCGCCATGAACTACATCACCGCTTTCCGCAACGGCGAACTCGACTAAACCCGGTTCGACCGATCTTTTCTCGCTTCGAAGTCCGAAGAGGATTTCAGGAGGCGGCATCCTTTGACCATCGCACGAAGATCCAATCCGGTTCGCCGCAGTTTCAGCTGGGTCGGTCAGGCGTTTTGGTTCGTGTACCACAACGTCAACGACTTCATGTCGGTGAACGGTCACTACTTCGCGGCGGCTATCGCGTTTTACAGCTTTTTATCGATATTCCCGCTTTCCATCGCGTTGATCACCTTGTGGAGATTGTCAGTTGGGATTGAAGGCTTTGAGGACCGGCTTATCACCGGCATAGTGGCGCAAATCCCTGTGCTCGCGGAAACCGAAGGGCCGTCATTCGTGGAAGGCTTCATCCATAACGTAAGCAACCAGCCCGCGTTGACATCCAGCTTGACCGGGTTAGGACTGTTTATCGCAGGAATGGGAGTGTTTGGTTCGATTCGCAAGAGTGTCAATGTTATCTGGGGTATCCAGCGCCCTCGTCCGTTTCTCACCGAGCGAGCCATCGACTTCGCTATGATGACTGTTGCTTCGTTACTGCTGTTTCTGGCGCTGCTACTGTCAACCTTCTTCTCATTCATCAGCGAGATCACCGAACTGTTGGCAACTGATGCCACACCGTTCGATCAATGGTTCCTTATAGTGGCAGGTTTCACGATTCCTTCGGTGATCACCTACTTCGTGTTCACCGTCGTTTATTGGTGGTTGCCTAACACCCAAGTCCGATTGTTGGAAATCCTCGGCGTCGCGCTCCTAGCCACGATCGCCTTCGAAATCGCGAAATACGTCTTTATCTTCTTTCTAAGAAATTCGGGGGGCCTGATCACCTCGATTTACGGAAGTATCAGCACTGTGATGATGTTTTTCTTCTTCATTTACGTTGAAGCGATCATCCTGTTGGCGGGCGCGATGCTGTCTGCGAAATGGTCTAATCATCTTCGCATTCGAGATCAACAGCGGCAGAATCGAATGCTGATAGATAACCTGCGTCGTATAGACGCTTCCGACCGATTGACGTTCCTGCCGTCATTGTGAGCTGATGGATAATGGCTCACATAGCCATGGAGCCATCGGCATCTGTCGACCCCGATGCCAGATGCTGGTCTAATTTCGTTCGTACGCTAGAGGAATTCGAGCATCAGTCTGGCCCGTTCTTCGACGTCCGAGCTGATCGTCGACGTTAGCTCGCCAACTCGTTTGCGAACGTGAACAGCGCCGGAAGCCCGCCTGTATGCAGGAAAATCAACGTTTCATCCGGTGAAGTGTTGCCTTCGCGAACGTCATCTAGCATCGCTGCCATTACAGTGCCCGTGTAGTTGGGGTCTAGCATGATCGCATCCGTCTGTGCGGAAATCCTTATCGCATCTGCTACTTCCTGCGTCATGATGCCGTAACCCTCGCCGATGAACTGGTTCAAGACTCTCATGTCCGACTCTTCAAACGTGATCGGGAGGTCTAACAGTTCGCGAATGTCTTGCGAGTGTTGGAAGATGTAGTCTCCCAACGCCATGTCATAGTTCACTTCAACACCGGTGAATCGCCAATCCAACCCCAGATTCTTCGCAGCGAGGATCAATCCACAAAGCGACCGGCCGGCTACACCGTAAATGTGGACGTTCGTGAGTCCAAGCTCCTCGATCTGGTCGAGCATTTCGAGCCCGCATCGCACGAATCCAACCATGCCGACCACGCGCGGGAATAGGTGGTCCTGCAATAAGTAGACGTTTGCTCCCTCTGCTTCCAATTCAGCCTTCAAATCTGTTGCGTATTCATCCGCCTTTTCAGACTGAAACTGGTCGAGCAGATGTAACTCTGCGCCCAACAGTTTGTCGACTAGCAGGTTGCCTTGCACCTTTCGATGGGCGGCATTCTTGAGAATCAGGACGTAGCGTAATCCAGCCTTGTTCGCCGCGGCCGCCGTCATCCGGGCATTGTTCGAGTGGTAGTCCATGATGTTGATGAGCGTGTCGTAACCCTCGTTTACGACATGCGGCATCTCGAACTCGTAGTGACGCGCCTTGTTGCCGCCAAACGCCAACCCAGTCATATCCTCGCGTTTCACGAAGATCCGGGGGATTTCGGCGTCACATTCGTCGGACAGCTGTTCACGTAGGCCAAGCATCTCGTCCAACGGAGTAGGTGTGTGTGCGATATCGACGCGAGGGAACGCGTCGATGCGGGCGGTAAGTTCTTCTCGAGTGAGCATAGTGCTCAAAATGGTAATTGGAATCCTCTAGCGACAAGAAGCCCGTCTGCCAGTAGAAGTTGGTGACGTCGATTAGCCCCTTACACCGTAGTAACCAACATCCCGTGCCCATCGATCTGAGACCTGTGCCGCAACGACTTCTCCGGTGCAGGTTAACGTACCGTCTTCGCTGATCAACTCCGCCGTCAAAGTCGTTCGTCTCCGGTCCACCTCGATTACTCGTGAAGTTACAGTGAAGGACATCGAAAGCGGCGTCGGCTTGAGATAGTTCACATGCAGCGATGCGGTGGCGTACCACAATAATGGTCGCTCGCCATCACCGGCGTATCTGCCTGCGCGACGATACGCGTCGGCGATTGCGGTGCAAACGCTGTGACAGTCGATTACTGATGCGATGATGCCGCCGTTTACGATGTCGTACGGCATTGCGGCGTGGTGCGGTTGAGGTGTGAATCGACAAACCGACAGATCGCCTTCCCAACTGGATTTGATATTCAGTCCACGCTCGTTCCAAGCTCCACAACCGTGACAGGAGTTACCGAACAGCCCGTCTTGGACGAACTGCGGAGGTGAAGACAACCTTCGCGATTGGTCTTCTATCCGCGTCAACTGCTACGGCTCACGGCTCTTCTGCGACGACGGCGGCGACGACCTCGGGTGGCTCCGTTGCGAGACGCCTTCGAACGTGCCGCTGCCATGTCCTGATCGCTCAAAATGTCCGCGATCTTAATTTCGGCCGCTCCGTTTTTCAGAGCCGTATCGTGTTGACCGTTCTGTTGGAACTTATTGCTACCGTGGGCACCTTCGTCAGGGATGATGCCAGAAAAGTCTCGTAGGTAGTTACCGGTGAAGGAATCGTCGACCGCGGCGATGAATTCAGGAGTACCGACCGCGACTAGTTCGCCGCCGTCGTCACCAGCGAACGGTCCGAGATCGATGATCCAGTCTGCGTTCTTGATCAAATCCAGATGATGCTCGATCAAGAGAACCGTGTTGCCGTTGTCAACCAAGCGATGCAACACAGTCAGCAGCTTTGCCGCATCGTCGAACGAAAGTCCAGTGGTTGGTTCATCAAGGATGTACAGGGTTTGGCCCGTGCTGCGTTTCGATAGCTCCGAAGCCAACTTGATACGTTGCGCTTCACCGCCCGACAGCGTAGTTGCCGGTTGTCCGAGACGTATGTAGCCGAGACCAACATCCATCAAGGTCACGAGTTTCGAGGCGATTTTCGGGATGTTCTCAAAGAGAGCGTGCGCCTCAGTGACGGTCATGCTCAAGACATCGGAGATCGATGCTTCCTTGAATAGGATCTCCAGAGCTTCACGGTTGTATCGAGCACCGTCGCAGACCTCGCAAGGTACAGTCACGTCGGGCAAGAACTGCATCTCAATCTGGGTGTATCCCGCGCCCGAACACGATTCGCACCGGCCGCCTCGGACATTGAATGAGAAGCGCCCTGGTGTGTACCCGCGCGCCCGAGCTTCAGGAACGGTGGCGTATAGTTCTCGGATCGGCGTGAAGACACCTGTGTATGTCGCAGGGTTGGAGCGCGGAGTTCTGCCTATCGGCGATTGGTCGATGTTGATTACTTTGTCAATGTGGTCTAGACCGGTTATCTCGTCGTGGGGGCCGGGACGGTCTTTAGCTCTATAGAAGTGTTGAGACAGACTCTTGAGGATGATTTCATTGACCAGCGTGCTTTTGCCTGAGCCTGATACGCCAGTTACGCATACGAACACGCCCAATGGGATATCTATGTCGACATTCTTGAGATTGTTGGCTCGCGCTCCGACGATGGAAATCGAGTTCTCGCCGATCTCGCGTCTGTTCTTGGGTGACGCGATCTCTTTTCGACCACTCAAGTAGTCGCCAGTGATCGAGTCAGTTGCGTCGATGATTGCATCTATTTCGCCCTGCGCGACGACGTGCCCTCCGTGTTCGCCTGCTCCGGGGCCTAGGTCGACGATGTGGTCCGCAGCGCGCATCACTGCTTCGTCGTGCTCGACGATTAGGACTGTGTTTCCTACGTCGCGCAAGCTCTTCAGCGTCGCGATCAAGCGGTCACCATCGTGGGGATGCAGACCCACTGAAGGTTCGTCGCAGACGTACAAGACGCCCATTAACCCCGAACCGATCTGCGTGGCGAGTCGGATCCTTTGTCCCTCGCCGCCGGACAACGTCCCAGCAGAACGGTCGAGGGTCAGGTAGTTAAGCCCGACACGAGATAGGAAGCCAAGCCGAGATTCGATCTCTTTGAAGATCTGATCCGCAATCGACAACTCGCGCGTCGTCAACGGTTCCTCAACCACTCCTCGATCCTGTGAATCCCAAGCACCGTTTCTGCATGCTTCGACCCATTGCAGGGCGATTTCGACGGATTGGCGCGTGACCTCCATGATGTTCATACCGAGAAGTGTGACGGCCAAAGCATCTGGTTTCAGGCGGTCGCCGTTGCACGCGTTGCACGTGCGCTGCGACATGTAGCGCTCGATATCGTTACGGACGTTTTCTGATTCGGTGTTTGCGTGGCGTCGCTCCAGATTGGGGATTACGCCTTCGATCCTTCCCTTCCATGTGTAAACTGCACCACCGGATGTTTCATGTCGGAGTTGAACGCGTTTTCGCCCCGAACCGTAAAGAACTAGCTTCAGATGCTCGGCTTCTAGTTCGGATACTGGTTCGTCAAGCGGCACTTCGAAATGTTCGTTCAATGCGCGTAGCGGTCCCCATGCCCACTGGGAGTTCTTGCCGTCCCGGCTCCACGGCGCCACTGCTCCGTCGGATAAAGATGCATTTTTGTTTGGCAGGACTAGATCTGGATCAATCTCCAATCGGAACCCGATGCCAGAACAATCGCTGCAAGCCCCGAAGGGAGTGTTGAACGAGAAGTTACGCGGCTCCAGTTCTGACATCGAGATGTCGCAGTCTGGGCAGGAGAATTGCTCGGAATAAGAGAGGTCTTGAGGCTGTAGTCCGCTCTTGGAGCGTTGACGCTGCTTGTTGATGGTGCCGGCGGCAACTGTACTACGTGCACCACTGGTCAATTCCTCGACGAGGCGTTCGCTGGGGTTGAGAACGGAGACTGTTAGAGTGCCATCGGAAGCCTTTAGAGCCGTCTCAACGGATTGTGTGAGGCGCTCTCGCTCGGTGGTGTTTCTGACAATGACGCGATCGACCACGATCTCGATGTTGTGCCATTGATTCTTGTTCAGGTTGATCTCTTCGCTAAGTTCAACCACTTCGCCGTCTACACGTACACGGACAAAGCCTGCTCTACGAGCATCATCAAAAATCGCCGTATGCTCACCTTTTTTGTGTTTGATGACGGGGGCTAGGATCAGCAGGCGGGAGTCTTCGTCCAAACGCAGGATTGAGTCGACGATTTGCTGAACCGTCTGGCGTTGGACCGGCTTGCCACAGTTCCGGCAGTGCGGCCGTCCGGCACGGGCAAACAGCAGACGCAAATAGTCGTAGATCTCAGTTACAGTGCCTACGGTGGAGCGAGGGTTGCGCGACACGCCTTTTTGGTCGATGGAGATCGACGGGCTCAGACCTTCGATGTGATCGACCTCAGGTTTCTCCATTCGGCCTAGGAACTGGCGAGCATAAGCGGACAGGCTTTCAACGTAACGTCGCTGCCCTTCGGCGTAGATAGTGTCAAATGCCAGACTGCTCTTGCCAGATCCTGAGACACCTGTAACGACAACTAGTTTGTCGCGCGGGATGCGGACATCGATGTTCTTGAGGTTATGCTCGCTTGCGCCTCGTACGATGATTTCGTTTTCTGACATCAGTGCAGGTTAGGTGTTCTGAGATCTTTTCGTGCTTGATTCGTAGCCAAAATCAGGATATTCAGTCTGATAGCTAACTGCACCAATACAGCGTCGCTCAGACTCCTAGATTCTAGAGTATGTTTGTGTCCAACTTGCAACTGCTGCGGACGCAGATGTTGGGCTAATAGTGGATGGCGTTACCGACGCCTCCACCAGCCGCGATGCCGTCGCCGTTGATGGCAACTGCCTTGGGTGAGGCAACGAATGCTGCGATGTAGGCGATCTCACGCGCGTCGATCAGTTTTCGGACCGCGTTTGCGCTGGCCATCTCGTCAAGGATCGCGTCAACTGATACGCCACGTTCTTCTGCTCGTGCAGCGGCAACGCCAGGCGTGGCTTCGGTCCGGGTACCGCCAGGGTGTATCACTACGGCGTTGATGCCGTACGGACCAAGTTCATCCGCGAGGTTTTTCGTGAGAGCGGAAACTCCAACGTTGCGAATGGATCCAACCGCGGAGCCGCTGGATCGCGAGGCCAATCCGCTGATGTTGATGATGCGTCCCCAGCCGCGATCCTTCATGATCGGAGCGACTGCGCGGGCACAACGGAGGTATCCGAGCACTTTGGTATTGATGTCCTCGTTGAAGGCCTCGTCGGTTACGCCTTCAATTCCCGGAACAGGTGCTTGGCCAAGTGGGCGCGCGGCGTTGTTGACGAGAATGTCGATGCCGCCCAGTTGGAAATTCGCCCGTGCGACCATACTGTTGACCGAATCGGTATCGGTAGTATCGCACTCAATCGGATAGATGTCTCGACCTGTATCCGCCCCAATCTCTCGACTTACGAGTTCTAGGGCATCGGCGTTCCGTGCGCATATGGCGACATCACATCCCTCGCGGGCTAATTCCCACGCGATCGCTTTACCGATACCTCTACTGCCGCCGGTAACGACTGCCAGTTTTCCTTCAAGTTCCAGATCCATGTCATTTCCCTCCCGAGTTGATCACGTCCGCGAAAGGTTACGCCACTAACGCTGGTCGCACCCTCCAGAACTCAGTAGCCTGTTCGAATGCGTACGCCATCTGCAACACGGGGAAGTCTGCACGTTGGCGTCCGACTATCTGCAATCCGGCGGGCAGGCCGTTCTGGTCGAACCCGGCTGGAACCGAGATCGCAGGCAATCCAGTTACCGTGATGTTCGAGCAAGGCGACATCCATTCGAGGTAGTTGGTCAAAGGTTGTCCGGCGACCGTCGTCGGGTACTCCAAATCTGCCGAGAACGGTGGTACCGACGTGACTGGCAACATCAGGTAGTCGTAACCAGACATGAACTCCGCCATACGTGCATAAAGAACGCTCCGGCGCTCCTCAGCCTTTTTGACGTCGAGTGCTGTCAATCGGTTGCCTTCTTCGGCGTTCCAAATGATCGTCTCTTTGACTAAGTCGCGATGATCTCTGATGTTGGCTTCGTGCTGGTGAGCGAAGATCGCAGCTCGCAGAACGTGGAATATCTCGCCAGCGTCTTGCAATGGCGGTTCGGCATCTTCTACGATGCATCCCAAGTCTTCCAAGACGTGCCGTTGCGCGTCAAGCGTCTTGTTGATGGCGGGATCGATCGGAGCGCCTCCAACGTTCCGGCTCCAAGCAATGCGAGTTCCAGAGAAGTCGCATTCAAGGGGTTGGGCGAACACAGACGAGGGTTGCATCAATGAACTCGGGACTCGAGGGTCGGGCCCTGCCAACGCAACTAACTGCAATGCGACATCCGAGATAGTTCGTCCCATGCCGCCGGTAACCGATTCTGAGGTGTATCCGAGCGGCACCGGGTGGACCGGAACCGTGCCGATGCTGTTGCGCATTCCGACTACGTTTGACCACGCGGCAGGGTTGCGCAACGACCCGCCGAAGTCAGAGCCTTGAGCGATCGGCATCATGCCACAGGCCAACGCGACTGTTGCGCCGCCGCTGCTTCCACCGCACGTTTTGGTCAAATCGTATGGATTGAGGGTCGTTCCGAAGACCTGATTGAATGTCTGCGATCCGGCGCCGAACTCCGGCGTGTTTGTTTTGCCGATAACGATTGCGCCAGCATCTTTGTATCGCTGGACAGTTAACGAATCTTCGGTTGGGACGAAGTCTTTGAATATGGGTGACCCGTAGGTGGTCCGGATGCCCGCGGTGGGTTGGAGGTCTTTGATGCCGACCGGTAGCCCGTGCAACGGGCCTACGCTATCCTCTCCTGACTTCGCAAGCGTTTCGTCTGCCGACAAGGCAGATTCCATCAAGGTGTCGCCGTCGAGTAACGTGACGATCGCGTTTACCGTGGGGTTGACGCGCTCGATTTGTTCGAGGTGCGCCGCCATGACATCGCGGGCTGAGATGTCTCCGGTCCGGATCCACCGAGCGATATCTGTTGCCGTCGAGAAACGGAGTTCTGTCGCGTCGTTTGGAACGTCGTTTACCACCAGGTCTGTCCCTCCACCTCGTTTTGGATGTCGCTCCAATCGCGGGTGTAGATGCCGGTGGACAGGTACTTCCAACCACCGTCAGCGAACAGCATAACGATCGTGCCGTTCTCCAAACGTTGCGCTGCCCGAATCGCGCTGGCGAGTACCGCGCCGGAGGATACACCTACGAATACGCCAGCATCGGTCAGGAGTTTTTTGGTCCAGAAGAACGATTCTTCAGCTTCGACCATGATCCGGGCATCGAGCGCATCGAGATCGAGAACTGGGGGAATGAAGCCGTGTTCGATGGAGCGCAAACCTTGAACCTTGTCATCTGGGTGTGGCGCGGCCGCGACGATCTTTACGTCGGGGTTGTGTTCGCGTAACGCTCTGCCCACGCCCATGAGGGTTCCGCCGGTGCCCAATCCCGCCACGAACATATCGACATCGGGTACATCTCGGGCTATTTCGGGTCCTGTGGTCAAGTAATGCGCGTTCGGATTAGCCTGGTTGCCGTATTGATAAGGCATGAACCAAGACGGGTTTTCTTGTGCGAGTTCTTTGGCGACGTTTATCGACTCGTTAGTGCCTTTTTCGGCGGCGGAAAAGATGATCTCAGCACCGAAACCCTCAAGTAGCTGGATACGTTCGGCGCTGACACTCTCGGGCATGACGACTTTGACCTGATAGCCGCGGAGGCGACCGATCATCGCAAGACCGATCCCGGTGTTCCCGCTCGTGGGCTCTAGAATGACGCCGCCACTGCCTCGAACCAGCAATCCATCCTGCTCTGCCTGATCAATGAGCGACAACGCGACGCGGTCTTTGACGCTGCCGGTCGGGTTTTGAGATTCCAGTTTTGCTAGGAGGCGAACCTGCGGGCTCGGGCTGAACCTAGAGATGTCAACAACCGGCGTGTTGCCGATCTTGTCAGATACATCACCGGCCACATAACCGAGTTCCGCGATGCTCATGAATTAGGGGCCTTCCTCGACCTTCGGATTGATCCCACTGCAATACGCAACACTATAGCCCGCGTAGAACTTGGCGTTTATTCCACCGTCGTATCCAGACGATGTACTCAGGCCACGGCTTGTGGCGGAGCGATGCCGCAGAAGATCTCGTAGTCGATCAACTCGGTAACTTCCGGTTCATCGCCGCAGAGTTTGCAGTCGGGGTTGCGCCGAACTTTGATTTCTCGGAACTCCATCGTGAGTGCGTCGATGATCAACATGCGGCCAGAAAGCGGCTCACCGATCCCCATCGCGATCTTGATGGTTTCGAGGGCTTGAATCGAGCCTACGAGCCCGGGCAGTGCTCCGATCACCCCCGCTTCAGCGCAGTTGGGGACCTCGCCGGGCGGCGGCGGGTCCGGGAACAAGCATCGGTAGCAACCTTTGCCGGGAAGATACGTAGCAGCTTGGCCGTCGAACACTAGGATGGCACCGTCTACGAGCGGCTTGCCGGTGAGGTAGGCGGCGTCGTTGACGAGGTAACGCGTCGCAAAGTTGTCAGCACCGTTGACCACGATGTCGTAGTTCGGGATGATGTCCATCGCGTTGGCGGCGTTGATGGGCTCCTCGTGCGTGATGACGTTGACTTCGGGGTTATGAGCCTCGAGAGTCTCCTTGGCGGAGATGACTTTGCGTCGACCAACGTCAGCGTCCGTGTGCAAAATCTGACGCTGCAAGTTGCTCACGTCCACGGTGTCGAAATCGACAATCCCAATCGTGCCGACGCCCGCTAGTGCCAAGTAGAGAGATACCGGAGAACCGAGACCGCCAGCACCGACGACCAGAACCTTGGCTCCGACGAGTGCGCGCTGACCAGCGCTACCCACATTGGGCATTATCAGGTGTCGGCTGTAGCGTTGAACTTGTGCCGGAGTAAGCGCTGGTGCGGCTGCTACGCTACCGTTTACGGAACCATTTGTGCTTTGCATTGGATCGACCTTCGATCGGCATTCTGCCTGCAACTGAAGTTTCAACCACAGACCAAGTAGTGGCGGCTACGATTTCTTTCGACGAGTAAGCGTGATTCTATCCCATCAAACTGCGGGACAAAGAACACGGTTCTGCCCTCATGAGCGTGCGCCTAGTCGCTGACGAGAGCTATACCGGAGCACCGACGTTCAGCTGCAAATCTTGAACACCTTCGAGCTTCTGCTGCTTTTTCACCAGATCATCGATTTTGATTTGGAAAAGGTAGTCGAGGAGCATCTGCTCAACGTCGCCCCACAGCTCGCGTTGAGAACACGCTCCGGAAATGAGACAAGCATCTGGTTCTGAGAGACAGTCGATCGCCGAGAAGGTGTGGTCAACACAGTCGACGACCTTGCCGACGGTGATGTCCGCTGGAGATTTCGCCAATCTTATTCCACCGCCAGGCCCGCGTCGGGATTCGACTAGCCCGGACCTCACCAAGTCGGCGGATATGCGCAACAGATAGGGTTCTGGGATGTGCTGCTGCTTCGCGATGTTGGACGTAGGCGTATACCTTCCTTCTGGTTGCATAGCCAGAAATACAAGTATGCGGACCGCATAGTCCACTCTCATCGGTATCAACATGACGATTGATCGCGCGAAGCGTAGGCTTCGTCACTTGGATGGCTCGCCGCCAATTTGTCCGGATCGGTATGATTTGACGAGCGTTGAGTTGCGATTGCCCAAAGTATACCAACGAGGCATGGCTAATCATTCAATTCTGCGACTAAGTTGGAATGTGTGCATTCGCAGATTAGAATCGAGGGTTGCTGAACATCGCGATGCGCCCTCATTAGCAACTCGAGCGCATCTAACACCGATCACTACCCCAAATACGGGAGCAAATTCGAAATGGCCGACCTGGTGCTTAAAGCCGATCCTCGCACTGCGATGGGCAAGAAGAACCGCGCTTTGAGAGCAAGTGGCATCATTCCCATCCACGTATACGGGCTCGACGATGCTCCGCAATCGCTACAAGCTGAAGGTCGCCGACTAATTAGTGTTGTGCGCGAAGCGGGACGCACATCTCCAGTGATCGTAGAAACCAACGATGGCAGCACCGATGTCACTCTGGTCAGAGAAATCGCTACGCATCCAGTGTCGGGAGACGTCCTGCATGTTGATTTCTTGCGAGTTGACCCGAATCAAACGGTAGAGGCACCGGTGCCTGTGATTCTCTTCAACCAAGACATCGCGCCCGGCACTCGCGGCGGCGCTGGCTTCGTCACTCAAGGCGTGTACGAAATCGTGTTGGAGGCTCGGCCGGGCAATATTCCGCAATCGCTCGAAGCCGACTGCATCGTGTTGGAATCTTTTGACGACGCGATCTTGGCCTCCGTTTTGGAATTGCCGGAAGGAGCAGTTCTAGCCGGAGATCCGGAAGAGCGCATCGCTTGGATACAACCACCTCGGGTCATCGAAGAGGACCTCATCGACGAAGAGGAACTAGAAGGCGAAGAGGGCGAAGAAGGCGAAGGGGAAGCCGAGGGCGAACCCGAAGAAGCCGAAGAGTAGTCTTACTCGGCGCATTTCGCCCGTCAGCAAGATCAGGTTGCGCGTTCTGGTCGCTGACGGAACGCGGTCAGTGTTGATGCAAACTGACTCACCCTATTGGCCGCTTGTTGCGTACCTCGTCGCGTATTGCGTAAGATTTAACGAGAAGCAACAATGTGAATCGCGTTGAATCGACAGAGTTCTTCGATCGAACGATTGAACCCATATGGCAGGGCATTTATGTAAATGCCGACGCATTTAAAACACCCAGATCTAGGGAATATGGGCGAACGAGCGTTCCGAGTGGATCTGTTCCGACGCGATTCCGACGCAGGTAACTGCGGCTACAACAAGGAGTCACTCCATGAATCCTGCCTTAGTAGCCGGCCTCGCAAGCGTGTCTGCGTTGGTGTTTCTGATTGTCGGAGTGGCACTCGGCTATTGGGGCAATGCACGCCTTAATTCAAGGGCCATCAAGGCAACTGAAGATGCACTGACGCAACAGATTGAACAGGCGCGGACTCGAAGCAACGAGATTCTCAAAGAATCACAACTCAGAGCAGAAGAATTTCGAAAAGAGATCGAAACAGAAAGGACAAACTCGGCAAGGCAAACCCGACGCGAACGGCGCGATCTACAACGCATCCAACGACGGATAGATAGGTCCGCCGAGGAGTTACGCACGCAACAAACCGACTTGAGGGCTTTCGAAGAGCGATTGCAAAAAGAGGACGAAGAGTTGCGCGAACGCACCGCAACTGAGCTCGAACGCGTCTCCGGCATGTCGAAGGATTCTGCCAAGGACCTTCTGTTCAAGCGTGCGGAAGACGAAAATGCCTACGAGTTCAAGCGTCGCTTCCGCGAAGCCGAACTCCGTTACCAAGACGAGGCCGACGAACGAGCGCGCGAAATCTTGGCGGCATCTTTGCAGCGCCTGGCTTCCGACGTAGTCGGAGAAGCTTCGGTGACCAGTATTCCGATACCGTCGGAAGATGTCAAAGGGCGCTTGATCGGACGCGAGGGGCGAAACATCCGGGCGATCGAAGCCAACACTGGTGTCGACCTGTTGGTTGACGATACGCCTGATACGGTAGCGATTTCCTGTTTCGATCCCATCCGTAGAGAAGTTGCCCGTGTGGCATTGGTTCGCCTCATCAAGGACGGCCGTATCCAACCCGCGCGCATCGAGGATGCCGTCCGGAAGTCACAACGGGAGGTTGATGTCGCGGTGCGAAAGGCGGGCGAAGATGCCGTCCTCGACGTGGGCATCAGGGGGCTCCATCCGGAACTCACCAAGATGATGGGTCGGCTCAAATACCGCTACTCCTACGGCGAAAACGTCCTACTGCACTGCACGGAAGTCGGACACATCTCGGGCATGCTGGCATCTCAGATCGGTGCCAACGCCCAAACTGCGAAGACGGCGGGTTTCCTACATGACATCGGCAAAGCACTGACTCACGAAGTTGAAGGGCCACACGCCGAGATCGGTGCCGACCTTGCGGCTCAATACGGCGTGCGCGACAACATCGTCGTCGCGATCCGAGAACACCATGACCGAGAAATGACGACGCCAGTTTCGTTTTTGGTCGCGGCCGCCGACGCGATCAGCGCCGCCCGTCCCGGAGCTCGCAGCGATACCAACGAAAACTACCTAAAGCGCCTCAATGAACTGGAGAGCGTGGCACGGGGTTTCGACGGTGTTCGACGAGTGTTCGCCATTCAGGCCGGGCGAGAGGTGCGCGTTCTGGTCGATCCGCAGAAGATCACCGACGCTGATGCGAGCGTTCTTTCGAACGACATCGCCAAAGCGATCGAGCAACGGTTGCAATACCCCGGTCTGATCAAGGTTATTGTGATCCGCGAATCACGCGCGGAAGCGGTGGCCAGCTGATCTGGGTTGGTGACGCGCAGACGTAGCCGATTCTTGGTGTCTGTTTTTGCCTTGAGGTCAAATGTCGGCGTCTAGTTCCGGTGCGAGGCATGATCCGAGCGCGCAACTTGCGATCGCTCCGCCTTGGCAGGTCCGAGAGGATCTGCACCTGCATACGAACGCGTCTGATGGTGTCCTGTCTCCGACCGAGTTGGTCAATTTGGTTAGCTCGACATCGCTGACCCTATTCGCAATTACGGATCACGACACGACATCAGGTTTAGATGAAGCAGAAGCCGCGAGCATCCAACACTCCGGTATTACCTTCATCCCAGGGATCGAATTGAGCGCCGAAGTCGATGGAACGGAGATCCATCTCACTTGCCACTTCATCGATCGGCATAATTCTGAAATGCAATCTGAATTGTTGGCTTTGATGCAAGACCGCGAGTCGAAAGCGGAGCAGATCGTCGCCCGACTCAGAGAGATCGGTCTGCCAGTCGATTGGGAAGATGTCGTAGCCAATGCCGATGGAGCGATCGGCAGACCACATATCGCGCGTGCAATGCTGGCTCGGGGTTACGTGAGTTCGGTATCCGACGCGTTCACTCGTTACTTATCACCCGGTCGGCCCGCTTACATCTCACGGCGTAAACTTGGCGGGGTACGTGCCTTGCAGCTGGTGCATGATGCAGGTGGTGTGGCGACAGTCGCACACCCGCGAACCGTGTCTAATGTGGAAGAAGTATTGTCGACTCTCAAACCCCACGGATTGGCGGGCATTGAAGTTTACGCCGAGAAATACGGCACGGATATGATTGACCGATACTCAGTCCTCGCCGACCGATTTGACCTCGTCAAGTCCGGTGGCTCCGACTATCATGCGAACGGCACCGTCAACGAGATCGTGCCGGGAATGAATGGCCCACCACCCGGCACCGTACGGAAACTGTACGAACGAGCATTGGAGATGCACGGCATCGTTGGGGTTGGGTATTGTCTCGACGAGTCGAAATTGTAGTAACCGAATAGATGTCGGACGCGCTGCCATCCATCGCCCTCGTTGTCACGGCGTATCTGGTCGGATCGGTTCCGACGTCCTATCTGATCGGGCGGTTGATTGCCGGTATCGACATCCGGGAATACGGGAGCGGAAACGTTGGGGCTTCCAATGTATCTGTCCACGTCGGCAAGAAATGGGTGGCACCGATTGCTATTTTCGATGTTTTCGTTAAAGGTTTTCTTCCCGTCTACATTGGCGGCTCCGCACTGCTGGATCTCGGACCAACCGCGCAGGCTATCGCTGCGTTAGCAGCGATGTGCGGGCACAACTGGCCGATATTTCTGAAGTTCTCAGGCGGACGCGGGATTTCAGTGGGACTCGGTTCGATGGTCGCGTATGGGGTGCCTCTTTTCGTTTTGTGGGCGACGATACCCGGTGTGCTTTTCACGCTTACGCCGTGGCGAGATTCGGCGGTTTCGTGGTTGATGGCGACGGTCCTGCTACCTGTTTGGGCACTCTGGGCTGGATACGACGCTTGGGTGGCTGTCTACGGGGTTGGATTCGCGGTTATCACGATTGTCCGTCGAGTTACATCCGGCGGATTCAAAGATTCGTTGTTAAGTTATGAGGAATTAACACCGATACGACTTGTATGGAACCGCATGGTCTATGATCGCGACATCGCTTCGCGTGACACTTGGGTGCACAGTCGCCCGAAGCCAAGCAACTAAACTGATCTGATGAGCGAGAACGCTACCGAATTAGAACTGAATATGACGGATTGCCCTCGCGACCAAGGGGTTGAGACCAATCTCCGGTGCGGGCAATGCGGCGATCCGATATGCCCACGGTGCATGGTCTATGCGCCGGTTGGGTCTAAGTGTCCGGATTGTGCTTCGATTGGTGGGCCGGTGATGTTCAAGGTGACTCAGAATGATCTGATTCGGATCGGGATAGTGGCGGGATTAGCGGCGTTGGGCATTGGGATTGCTTCAGCGGTCACGTTGGTGGCGCTTTGGTCGCTGGATATTTTGGCGGGGGTGAATTCGAGCATCTGGTTGATCGTTGTAGGAGTGGCCGAGTTCCTAGGTGTTATGGGTGTTACTTATGCGATGCAGTTGGTTGCGGGAACAAAATACTCGACGAGTTTGCGAATCATGGCTGCCGGTTTGGCGTTGCTGTTTTATCTGACCCAGGTAATGGCGATCGAAATCATGGCTGGCATGTTCACGGAACTGCTGATAGGGCCAGGGATTGTGGTGCACCTGCCAGGGTTGATCGGGTTCGGGTTTGGGACTTACTACGCGATGCAGCGATTCAAACCTTAGTTGGGATGATCGCGCCTTCGCCGGATTGCCGATGTGCGATCGCTTCGTCGATCATGTCGCGCAGCGACAACGGCGGATCATAGCCGAAATCCCGCTTCGACGCCGAAAGATCGTACTCGTAGTAGGTCGGTGTGATCGGGAGGTTGACCTTGGTGTAGGGTGCGTTGAGTTTTTCGGCGAGGTATGGGATCATGTTTTCCCAACGGAAGGGTTCGCGGGATGCGAGTTGGTAGGTGTTGCCGAATGTCGCGGGGTTGCCCAGAGCGTTTTCGTATGCGTGGATGATGTCTCGGACTTCGACGAAGTGTTTTTTCCATGGACGGCCGTTACGGTCGGCGGCGATGATGAGATGGGGGTCGCCGTCGTAGGCTTTCGACATGAGTTCGTAAGCTTCACGGCATTCGGGGCCGGTTGAACCTTGTAGCTGATCCATGAATGTCCGCATGTGGAACTGCCCGAAGTCCAACGCTTCTCCTGCGCCCCAAGCGTTGGCAAATCGAAACACTGTCGCCGGCAGGACTTCAGCACTAACGTAACGGTTGACCAGATGCTCAGTCAGGACTTTTGTGTAGCCATACCAGCCAGTGGCTGCTAGTGGCAGAGAGTCTTCACGTATGGGATCCTCGATGCCTTCGGGCGGGTATTTTTCCATTGTGCCGTCAGTGCTTGTGTGGATTACGTGTTGAATGCGATCCGATGCCAGTGCGGCCTCAAGGATGTTGAAGGTGCCTTTGACGTTGATGTCGAAGTACTGCTCAGGTGTAAAGGGGCCGCCGGCCTGAAATGCGGCGCCCAGATGGAATATTGCTTCCGCTCCTTTGGCGACGGATCTGACATCGGCATTTGAAGCGAGGTCTCCCTCAACGATGTGGGCGCCGATTTGGGCTACTTTTTCGGATTGGGGGTCTCCGGGCACGACGAAACCTGTGACATCGTGTCCCAAGTCGACGAATCGTTTCGCCACGTTTGCGCCTACGCGTCCCGTGATGCCTGTGATCAGTATTCGCATTGACGAATCCTCAGATTGTTTAGTGTTCGGAGAAAGAATAGACGGGTTTCGGGTAAACTGCAATCGCTGAGGCGGCCTCTGACCGCCATTTAGATCACTAACAGGAAACACCGATGACCAAGATCGAAAAAGTCGAAACCTTCCTCTGGAGCCGATGGCTCTTGATAAAGATTCACTCCGAGGACGGTTTTGTCGGGATTGGCGAGGGCGGCGTCCACGGTTGGCAACGTCCCACGAAGACGATGATCGAAGTGATGACCGATTACCTCGTGGGCAAAGATCCTAATCTCATCGAGCATCACTACCAGTGGTTGTATCGCTCGTCACACTTTATGGGCTCGGTCGTCCAAGGCGCTCTCAGCGCGATCGACATTGCGCTGTGGGACATGAAGGGCAAGCGGTTGGGCGTGCCGATTTACGATTTGATGGGCGGCAAGACGCGCGGCCGCGTCCGCTGTTACATGCACGTCGGCGGCGATACAGGCGAGGAACTGGCGGAAGACGCGTTGCGCGCCAAACAGCAAGGTTTCACCGCGGTTCGATTCACACCGTTCCCTAATGACTACTATCTGCACAAGTCGTACACGGAGTGGGCTGATGAGGCGGTAGAGCGCGTCGGCATGGTAAAAGATGCTGTTGGATCAGATGTAGACATCTGCGTGGAGATTCACCGCCAGATGAACCCGGCGGAATCGATCTGGCTAGGCAGGCGGTTGGAGCAGTTCAACCCGTTCTTCTATGAAGACCCGATGCTGCCAGACAGCCCGGCACGGATGGCGGAAGTCCAAGCGCAGTGCAACATTCCGATCGCGACGGGAGAGCGTTTCACGACGATTTTCGAGTACCAGCAACTGCTCGAAAACGGCGGGTGTGCGTATGTCAGACCTGACCTTTGCCTATGCGGTGGTCTCAGTGGATGCAAGAAAGTTGCAGCGATGGCCGAAGCTCAACATGTGAAGGTCATCCCGCACAATCCGTTGTCACCGGTATCGACCGCGGCGTGTGTTCAGCTGGACGCATGCATCCCGAACTTTGCGTTGCAGGAGTACACGGGGGAATCGGAACCACCAAAGTCGGAGCTATTGGTCGAGCCGCTAGAGCTGATTGACGGATATCTGACGGTGCCGGAGGGGCCCGGATTAGGTATCGAACTCAACGAGGATACGTTGGCGAGGATCGGAGAAGATCCAAAGGTGCTGGACACACCGATCGGATTCGATGGTTCGGTACAAGACCGCTAATGGAGAAGCGGCGGACGTTAGACAGTGGAGCGGGAGACGGGATTCGAACCCGCGACCTTCTGCTTGGGAAGCAGATACTCTACCACTGAGTTACTCCCGCTCGGGTAAGACGTGTTGTCATTATAGCGACTCGGCTCGGTTGGTCAACGTAGAACATGATCGACACGCATCTCAACCATTAGTAATCCGCTTCAAACCGCCCAATCCTCAAGGTTCCAGGCCATCTGCCAGAAGTCGCGTTCGTAGCGGGTACAGGTGATATAGGCTTCGCGCATGGCAGATAGTTCCTGGCTTCCGGCGGTTGCGGCGACGCGGTCGCAGATGGCGCGGGCTTCTAGGGCGGCGGTACGCGAATCTTCTCCGGCATACATGCGTATCCACTCGGCGTAATGGGGTGCGTTTTGCGGTTCGCCGTCTGCGGCGAGCATCTCGCCTACTTTCCAATATCCCCAGATGCATGGCACCAGAGCCGCAATCAATTCGCCGAAGCTGCCGATTTGGGCAACACGGAGCAGGTAGCTGGTGTAGGAGTAAGTCGTGGGTGCGTGTTTGGTTGCTTCGAGCTCTTGTGCAGAGATTCCGAGTTGGGAGCAGTATGATCGGTGGAGTTCCATCTCGGTGTTGAGGATGTGATCTACCGCACCAGCGAACCAACTCATCGTGGTTAGATCGGGGGCCTTCACTGTCCCCATCGCCAAGCATCTGGCGTAGTCGATGAGGTAGACGTAGTCCTGCGTCATGAAGTGCTTGAAGCGCTCAGTCGACAGAGTCCCGTCTCCGATTCCGAGCACAAATGGGTGTCGCATCATCGCTTCGCGCTGGGGTTTGGAAGCGACTTCGATCTCGTCGCAAAAAGTCACGGCATCAACCTCCTCAGGCTTCATCATGCGTCCCCTTTATCCCGTCCATCTGGATTCCGGCTTTCGCCGGAATGACGGGGTTGGTGTAACGACGATTCTCGCATACCAGCGCAGCCACCGAATCGCGCATTTGAGCCTCGTCGGTGCTGGTATCCTCGAAATTCATGGCATCGAAAAATAAGGGTGATGGACGTATGGTTTGGCTCGATCTTGAGATGACGGGTCTGGAGGAGCAGCACGTCATCATCGAGGTGGCGACGGTTATCACAGATGCGAATTTGGAAATCCTTGCCGAGGGTCCGGACATCGCCATCAATCGCTCGGTCGAAGACCTCAACAATATCGATCCGTGGTCAGCGAGGCAACACACCGAATCGGGGCTGATGGACAAAGTCAGAGCGTCGCGGATCGGCATCAATGAAGCGGAAAGTCAGACACTCGATTTTGTCAAGAGTTGGGTGGGTAGATGGGAAGCGCCGTTGTGCGGCAATTCGATCTGGGTGGACAGGCTATTTCTGAAGCGCGAGATGCCGACGCTGGAATCGTACTTGCACTACCGTGTGGTCGATGTGAGCAGCATCAAAGAGCTCATTGCGCGCTGGCATCCCGAGGCAGTACAACCGCCGGAGAAATCTAAGTCGCATCGTGCGTTGGACGACGTGCTGGAGAGCATAGAAGAGTTGCGATGGTATCGCCGACAGTTCTTCAAGTCCCCAGAGGTTGTTTCCAGCAAGACTGACGCATGAACGTTATCTGAGAAGACTGCTGACTCGCCGTTCGGCCTCGATTAGCTGGGGGTCGCTCTTGCGGCGTTCGGAGTAACGGCTGAGCGAGGCTAGTATCGTCGAGTGCGGTCGACCACCCATCACTGTGCCCGTCTCGGAACTCGTAAGTCCGCTCTTCTCTCGCAACATATAGATCGCCACGTCGCGCGCTGATGTGACCGACCGGTTTCCTCTCCCGGATCGGCACAGTTGATCGTTGCTGATGGAGAATACGCTGGCAACTGCATCGACAACATCATTCGGCGGTACCAACGTCGGTGCTGGGGCACTGAGCCTGTCTCGATTTCCCTCGACTGCTGCGGAAAGAGTGATGGTGGACGCAGACGCTGCCTGAGTTGGCTGCACTAGGCGCTTATGGGCATTGGCGCTAGTAATCCCTCCGATGATTTCTCGTACGTTTCTCGTGATCCTGTTCGACAGATAGTCCAGAGCGTCATCCTCTAGTTCAAGGCTGCGTTCCTGGACGTAATTTCGCAACACGGAGCGTTTCAACTTGAGGTTCGGGGGATTGATGGTGATCTCCAGACCACCGGCGAGTCGGGATGTGATCTCCTCACCCAACTCGGGTATCGGATAGGTGGAGTTGAAGGTGAAGACCAGCTGTTTCTGATTTGAGAGTAAGTATTCAACGATGTTGAGGAAGAACGCCTGAGTGCCCGCTTTACCGATAAGTCGTTCGATGCCATCGACTAGCAACGCGTCAACGTCGCGGTAGCGGTCGCGGACAGCAGCGACCTTGCCGCTCTGCGATGACTTCACGAAACTATCGACGAACTCCTCACCGGTAAGGCATATAACGTTCATCTTTGCTTTGCGCATCTCGTTGGCGATGGCGTTGAGCAGGTGGGTCTTGCCTTGTCCAGTTTCCGCCGCGATGGTTAGCGGATTGAATTCAACACCGGGATTATCTGCGACGCTACGCGCAGCGTTCATCGCCCTTGCGTTGCATTCAGAACTTTCGAACGTGTCAAAGGTGCAGTTAGGGATGGCGGGGAAGTAGCGTGCGTTTTCGCGGGCCACAGTTGCGCGGTGGCGAGTCAAACGGACATCGGCCCATTGGGTGTAGTCGCCAGCGAGCCCTTCGCGCACCAATACGTCGCTGCTTGTGTATGCGATGGTGTCGAGTTCAATCTTTATATCTTGATCGAAAACCTCGGAAGCGAATCGACGGATGCTCCGCATCACGCGTTGGCGGATCCAAGCGGCTACGAAACCGTTTTTCACGGTGATCCGCAACACGCCATCGACGAACGATGTGGCTTTCGAATCGGCTAGGTATGCGTTGAAATCGGCTTGGTTATCGATCTGTACCTCGACCATCCCGAGCACCACCCTCCACTTTTTTTGCAACGCGCAAGCACGGCTGTCTGACAGGTCATCAGGCACAGATCATCCTTTCGTGAGCGAATAGAATTTAACGGCGCGCGAAGACGCGGCAAGCAACTTCATGCGCGGTACCGATTGTGTGATTCTCGGGCCGCCTCCTCAGATGCCCGAGAACATCGTCAACTAGATTCAAGATATCGCCACTGGCGAAATCGTGCAACGTAAAAAAGCCGTTTTTGAGAGGTTTTTGAACTTAATTTTGGCGGTTGAACAGATGTTTAACATCGAGAATCAGCGGGTTTTGTGAAGGGTGATTCGGCTGCAGAAATCGAGTGAACCCCGCTGTCGTGGCAACAACTGCCGCTTCCGTCGATTGCCGTAACATCAACATTGAGTATCAGCCGTTGAGTACGCCAAAAGGTGTTGGGATGAGAGCGATATTTTTCGGGACTCCAAACGCCGCAATCGCGTCGTTGCGCGCGCTTCTCGGCGCACGGATCGAAGTCCCGATGATCTGCACACGCCCCGCGCGGCGCGCCGGGCGGGGACGTGTCCTATCGCCAACCCCGGTGGAGATTTTTGGAATCGATTCGGGAATCCCGGTTATCACTCCGCAGGCGTTGGATCCCGAAACTGTAGCGACAATCCGGCAGGTTGAAGCGGATGTTTATGTCGTAGTCGCGTATGGCAGATTCATTCCGGGTGAACTCTTGTCGGCTCCGCGATTAGGGGTTGTGAACATCCACCCGTCGCTACTGCCGAGACATCGCGGACCGAGTCCGGTTGCAACTGCCATTCTTGAAAACGACGAAGCAACAGGTGTGTCGATCATGCTGCTCGATGAGGGGATGGATACTGGTCCGATCTTGGCTCAATCCGAACCGGTGAGTATTTCAAGCGATGTCCGATGCGACGCGTTGACAGAGCGGCTCTTCGAGATGGGTGCTGGTATGCTTCCCGACGTTTTGAAGAATTATTGTGCCGGGAAAGTTATTCCGCGACCGCAGATCGAGTCGGAAGCTACGGTAACGAGATTGCTGACTAAAGTTGATGGAGAGATAGATTGGGAGGCCCCCGCGGATCGGATCTTGAGGATGAACCGTGCTTATCACCCTTGGCCGGGGACGAGCACGTTTTGGGGTGGCGAGGTGTTGAAGGTTGTTGATGTAGAAATTGGTGATGGTGTGATTTCGGGTTCGGGTCTCGATGCGGGTACGGTGTTCCGAGCGGATGATGGCAGCGTTTACGTTGCTGCGGGTTCTGGGTCTTCGGTGAGGCTGGTGACGGTTCAAGCGGCTGGTCGGCGAGCGATTTCGGCTGTCGCGTTTGCCAACGGCAGGCCAGAGTTCATTGGTTCGAGATTGGGTGCAGAATAGAGTTGGTTTTGCAACGACTTAGTTGATGGAGAACGGAATGATAGTCGATTGCCATGTTCATGTGTGGGAGCTCCCTCCGATAGCGCCGGTCGGTCCGACTGCTCCGACGTGGACGGCGGTTACGGAGGAGGCTGGTCCGACGGAGTTGCTGATTGCGGATATGGATGCGAATGGTGTTGATGCGGCGGTGCTGGTGCAGTCAAGCGGATCGACTTGGGACAACACTTACGTCGCGGAGTCGGCGAACGCGGATCGGGGAAGGTTCCGATCTATAGGTTTGGTGGATCCGATGGATCCTGACAATGCTTCGGTTGCGGCTCGTTGGATGGACGAGTTTGGGATGTCGGGTTTTCGGTTTCATCCCGATTACTATCCGGATGATGTGGTTTTGGATGGGGATCGGAATGGGGAGATGTTCAAGGAGATTGAGGAGCGGGGTGGGATTGTGAAGGTTCACAATCGGGTCGGGAATGTTGGGCAGATGGCGGGGATTTTGGGACGGTATCCGGGGATCACTTGGATCGTGGATCACATGATGTATCCGGAGCCTTGGATGGCGGGCGACGGTTGGACGACGTATCTGCCGGTTTTGGATCTGGCTCGGCATCCGAATGCGGTGATGATGATTTCGGATGTGCACAACCGGTCAGGGGAAGGGTTTCCGTTTGGCGATATGCATAGTGTGGTGATGATGGCGGTTGATGCGTTTGGGATTGAGCGGTGCATCTGGGGGACGGGATATCCGGGCTACCTGCGCGAGAAAAACGGTTGGATTTCGCTGGCGGACGAGTTGCGGTTGGTACGCCAGGGGTTTGGTTGGTTGACGGAAGAGGAGCGTGGAATGCTGCTCGGAGAGAATGCTAAGAGGATCTATGGGTTCTGATTAGTGGGAATGGTTAGTGCAGGCGGCGGAGTTCTGATTTGCGGTCGCGTTGAGAGACGTTTCGTTTGCGGTTGTAGGTTTTTTCTAGGTTTTCGTCTTCGAAGGCGATGGGGTGAGTGATGTTTTTTCGCGAGCGTGTCTGTCGTGCACGGTTGCTTTGCGATGCTGGAGGGAGATTGTCAGCGGTAGATTCTGATTTGGGATCCCTAGACATGAGTTGGTTATAGCAGGTTCTGGTGCTCTAGTCGGAGTCCTCTGCTTCGTCTTGGTCTTCCTCGTCGTCGGGATTGAATCCGGGGACAAGCTGGAATCGTTTGAAGCCTTCGGCGAATGGTGCGTCGATGGTTTTGCCGTTTTCGGCTCGCCATCTTCGCATCCACTTGTCGACGTTTTCGGGTTGGTCGAGCTGGCTGACGTGAGATTTGATGGCGCCGATGGCTTTGTCGACGTCTTCTTCTTCCAGTGGGTTCCAGTGAGAACTGCCCTCACCGAACATCATGACCCATACTTCGTGGACTTTCCAGGAGTCGAGTCCTTGTGCCAGCAGGCTTTCGTCCCAGAGGTGGTCGCGCGCAGAGGGGAATACGGCTGAGAGTGCAGCTTCGCCGGCTGCGAAGTGGTCTGGGTGACCGATGTAGTTGCTGTGGGAAAGGTCGCGGGTGGGGTTGGTGGTGATGAGGATGTGGGGGCGGTGTTTTCGGATGACGCGGACGATTTCGCGTCGGAGTGCGATGGTTGGTTCGAGGTAACCGTCTGGGAAGTCGAGGAATTCGATGGATTTGAGCCCGAGGACGCGTCCGGCTTCGGTTTGCTCATCTTTGCGGATTCGGCTTAGTTCGGTGGCTGAGAGTGAACGGTCTTCGGTTCCTTTGGAGCCGTCGGTGCACATCACGTAGACGACTTCCCATCCGAGTCGGGTCCATTTTGCGACGGTTCCGGAGCATCCCCAATCGGCATCGTCGGGATGTGCGAATACGACCATTGCTCTGGAGTGAGGCTCTTGTTCGGGTGGGACGGGTTCAGAATCTGTGGTCATGGGGTCGTTAAGCGAGTTGATTGAGGGTGGATCGTAATAGTACTGAGAATCAATGTTAATTTTGGGTGCGATTAATCACGGGGTGTGCCCCCTTTTCCGCCGTGTCGGGGTACGGGCACCCCCTGCGTTCGCTTCGCTCCGCGAGAGAAGGACGGTGTTGTATCGATGTTTGGTTTAGGATTTTGGGAATGAGTGAGAATGCGAATGGGCCATTGGTTTCGGTGATTATGGGGAGTCATTCGGACTTGCCGACGATGCGTCATGCGGCGGATGTTTTGGGCGAATTGGGTGTTGCGCATGAGGTTCGGGTTATTTCGGCGCACCGGACTCCGGATTTGATGTCGGAGTTTGCAAAAGAGGCTAAGGGGCGTGGGGTGAAGGTGATCATTGCGGGTGCAGGTGGAGCGGCGCATCTGCCGGGGATGGTGGCGGCGAACACGAATTTGCCGGTGATCGGAGTGCCGGTCGAGAGTTCGGCTTTGAGCGGGTTGGATTCGTTGCTGTCGATTGTGCAGATGCCGCGCGGGGTTCCGGTGGCGACGGTGGCGATTGGGCGATCAGGGGCGGTGAATGCTGGTTTGTTGGCGGCGCAGATTATCGGGGCGTTTGATGAGGAGGTTTTTGCGCGGTTGGTGATGAGGCGAGCCAAGGCGGAGGCGGAGGTGTTGGCAGGGACGTATGTTGGTGAAGAGGACTTAGGTGAGTAGGTGTTGGGGTTGATAGGTTGATTGTTGGGATGGAGATGGGATTCGAGCGTGGCGTAGGCCCCCTTTGCCTTCGGCATTTCCCCCGCTCGCGGGGGAAACCCGACCCCTTGAGCACCCCTCTGGATTCCGGCTTTCGCCAGAATGACGGGGAGTGCTGATGTGTTGGATTCTGATTTGACGATTGGGATATTTGGCGGTGGCCAGTTGGGGCGGATGTTGGCGATGGCGGCTCGGGTGATGGGTTATCGGTCGGTATCGTTGGATCCAGGGGAGGATTGTCCGGCTTCGCAGGTTACGGATTTTCATGTTGATGCGGTGTATGACGATTTGGGTGCGGCGCGGGAGTTGGCGGATCGGTCGGATGTTGTGACGTATGAGTTTGAGAATGTGGATGCTACGGCGATTGAGCGGATTGCACAGTTGAAGCCGGTCTATCCTTCGTCGTCGGTGTTGCGGGTTTGTCAGGACCGGGAGATCGAGAAGTCGACGATGCGGGAGCTGGGGATTGGAGTGCCGGAGTTTCGGGTTGTCGGGAGTGGGAATGAGGCGGTTGATGCGGTGAGGGCGATCGGGTCGCCGGTGGTGATGAAGACTACTCGGTGGGGGTATGACGGTAAGGGGCAGAGTGTGGTTCGGGATGCAAGTGATGCGGTTAGCGCTTTTAAGGGATTGGGTGGCTCGAGGGATGCGCCGGTGATTGTGGAGGGGTTTGTGGATTTTGCGATGGAGGTATCGGTTGTGTGCGCTCGGGATTTGTCGGGTGAGATGCGGACGTTTCCGGTTTCTGAGAATGTGCATGTGGATGGGATATTGGACACGTCGATGGTGCCGGCGCGGTGTTCGGATGAGGTGAAGGTGGAGGCTGAACGAGTGGCGATGCGGATAGCGGAGGGACTGGATGTTGTGGGTTTGATTGCGGTGGAGATGTTTGCGACGCGGGATGGCGAGGTTTTGGTGAATGAGTTGGCGCCGCGTCCGCATAATTCGGGGCATTGGACGATTGAGGGTTGCGAGACTTCGCAGTTTGAGCAGTTGGCGCGGATCATGGTTGGGATGCCGATGGGTGATGTTGGATTGCGTTCGCCGACGGTGATGGTGAATTTGCTGGGGGATGTCTGGGAGGCGACTGGTGGGTTGCCGGACTGGGGAGCGGTGCTGGGGATGCCGCGGACGCATCTGCATCTGTATGGCAAGTCTGGGTATCGTGTTGGTCGTAAGATGGGGCATATAACGGTCACGGGTGAGACGGTAGATGAGGCGTTAGCAGTCGCGGTCGCTGCGCGTGAAGCGGCGTCGCGTGCGTGAGGGTTTGAAAGAGCAGTCATGCCGGCATTTGTAGTTTCAGCGCCTTCGGAGTCGCGGCGGTTGATCCGTCGGCGTCGTTGGAATTTGTTCCGCGGGATAATGGCGCTGTTGACGGTGCTGGCGATCGGTGTTGTGGGGTTCAAGGTGATAGAGGGCGATGATTGGACGTGGATGGATGCGGCGTATATGTCGGTGATCACGATGTCGACGGTGGGATTTGAAGAGGTGAGGCCGCTGAGCGAGTTGGGACGGGTGTTTTCGATAGTGATCATCATTACCGGGGTGGGAGCGTTTGCGTACACGTTTGCGACATTGGGGGAGCAATTGATATCAGGTCAACTAGTTTCGAATTTGCGGCAACGCGGGACAGAGGCGATGATGCGGCGGTTGCGTGGGCATCACATCGTTGTGGGTTACGGTGACACGGGATCGATTGTTGCGGCGGAGTTGAATGCCACGCAGGGAACGCGAGTGGTGGTTATCGACAACAACGACGAGGCGGTTCGGAACGCGTCGGAGGATGGTTACATCGGTATCCACGGTGATGGCGGTCAGGACGAGGTGTTGATGAAGGCGGGGATTGAACGTGCGAGGAGTCTGGTATGCACGGTGTCGCCAGATTCGGCGGCGTTGATGACGGTATTGACGGCGCACGTGATAGCGCCGGATCTGGAGATCGTTGCAAAGGCGACGCTGCCGGAGTCGGAGTCGAAGCTGCTACGTGCGGGTGCGTCGAACGTGGTGTCGATGCATCACATTGCGGCGAAGAGCATCGTGGAGGAGATATTGGATCAGGACGCGGCAATGGAGATTGGGAACGCGGCGATCGAAGTCGAGGGCGGACGGTTGGCGGTGATTACGGAAGAGGTGGTTGTGGTTCGCGGAGGCGGGTACGACGGCAAGACGATCGGAGAATGTGGCGTTGCTTCTGCGAGCAGAGCTGATGTGGTCGCGGTGCGGCGTGAGGATTCGGGAGGGATTATCGACGTTGCCGACGATGTTGTTCTGCGAGGCGGAGACGCGTTGATTTTGGTGGGCGCGCCTGCGCATGTGGAAGAGGCGGTTGGGGTTTTGACGCGGGCGCAGGGTTGAGGAGGCAAGGCAGCCCTGCATTTGTGATGATGGAGGGCGATTCGTATAAACCCCCTGCGAGTTTCGCTGCGCTGCACTCGCGTCCCCCTTTTGCTCCGCTCCGCTTCGCAAAAAGGGGAGGCATGTTGAATTACGTAACGGGTTCGCGTTGTTTTTGTAGCGCTTCTTTGCCGGCGTTTAGGGTTTCAATGATGGAATCGGGGTCGTAGACGCATCCGCCCCAGATGCCACCTGATGCGGCTTGGAGTGCGGCCCAGAGTTTGGAGTCGTCGGGTAGTTGGGGATGGGGTTCGAGGGTTTCGGGGGTTGGTCTGGCTTCGAGTTCTTTTGTTCCCCAGTCTTCGCCGTGGTAAGTGTCGTTTTCGCCGACGAGGTTTATGGAGCCGGTGAGGTTGGTGCGGTCGATGATGATTTCGACGAGGTCGCCTTCTCGGACGCGACCGATGGGTCCTCCGGCGAGGGCTTCGGGTCCGACGTGTCCGATGCATGCGCCGGTGGAGACGCCGGAGAATCGGGCGTCGGTGATGAGGGCGACGTGTTTGCCGTATGAGAGGTGTTTGAGGGCGGCGGTGATTTGGTATAGCTCTTCCATGCCAGTGCCTAGAGGGCCGCCGCAGTTGACGATCATGATGTCACCGGCTTTTATCTTGTAGTCCTCGTCGCGGGTCTTGATTGCCGCAATAGCGTCGCGTTCGGATGTGAAGACGCGGGCTTTGCCAGTGTTGCGGTAAACACCGTCGTCGTCCACGACTGTTGGGTCGATGGCGGTGGACTTGATGACGGAGCCTTGTGGTGCGAGGTTTCCGCCGGGGAAAGTGACGGTGCTGGTGAGGCCTTTTGATTTTGCGCGGTCGGCGGACATTATGACGTTGTCGGGGTCAACGCCGTCGACGTTTCGGAGGTAGTTGCGCATGTCTTGTCGGCGTTCGGAGTCTTCCCACCAGTCGAGGTTCTGGTCAAGGGATTGCCCGGTGGCGGTGAGAACGGAGGTGTCGAGGAGACCGAGGTTTCGGAGGTGGAGCATGACCTCGGGGACGCCGCCGGCGGCGTAGAGCTGCGCGGTCGGGTGCCCGATGGGGCCGTTGGGGAGGACATCGACGATGCGGGGAACGTCGTCGTTTATGCGTCGCCAGTCGTCGACATTCATGCGGTATCGTCCGGCGGCGTGTGCGATGGCCGGCGTGTGGAGGAGGAGGTTGGTCGATCCTCCGCATGCGGCGTGGACGACCATTGCGTTTTCGAATGCG
Organism: Dehalococcoidia bacterium; assembly: GCA_965220515.1. GTDB lineage: Bacteria > Chloroflexota > Dehalococcoidia > Lucifugimonadales > Lucifugimonadaceae > Bin127. The sequence continues at coordinate 2,076,555 of OZ244831.1, read as the reverse complement.
GTGTCGGTGAGGATGTCGTTGGATTTGATGCCACGGTTTTCTGCCATAACGAGTGCACGGGCAGATCGGACGGCGACATCGAACCACGCGGGTGTACCGCTGGGGGAGAGTGCGGCGTGTGTGATGGCGAGTCCGAGTGCTTCGGAGACGACTTGTGATGTTCCAGCGGTTCCGAGGAACTGGCAGCCTCCGCCGGGGGATGCGCAGGCACGGCATCCGACATCTTGGGCGTATTCGAGAGTGACTTCGCCTTGTGCGAATCGGGCACCGATGGATTGGATCATGCCGGCATCTTCGCCGGATTTTGGAGCTAGGGTTACGCCACCGGGGACAATGACGACGGGTTTTTCGCGGAGCCCGGCGATGGCCATCATCATTGCGGGTAGGCCTTTGTCGCAGGATGCGATGCCCATTACTCCTCGGGCGGTAGGTAGGGATCGGGCTTGGCGACGGAAGACTTGTGCGGCGTCGTTGCGGTATGGGAGGGAGTCCATCATGCCGGTGGTGCCTTGGGTGCGTCCGTCGCACGGGTCGGAGCAGAAGGTTGCGAAGGGTAGGCCGTTGAGGCGGTCGAACTCGTTGGCGGCGGCTTTGACCATCGATGAGAGTTCGAAGTGGCCAGTGTGGAGGCCGAGGGCGACTGGTGTGCCGTCTTCTTCGCGCAGTCCGCCGGCGGTTGCGAGGATGATGAACTGCTTGCGCATAAGCTCGGCGGGGTTCCATCCCATTCCGGCGTTTTGTGACATGCCGAAGTGGTCGCCACTAGGGCTGTTCGTCAGAAAATCGGCGGTGAAGGGTACGATTCCTGCGGGGCCGTCGGTTTTGGTGCGGATTTCTCGCAGTTCCGCGGTTTGGTCGGTGCCGAGTACGTCTTCCGGAGTGAGATCGGAGGTTTGGTTGCTTCCGTTTTTGCTGGTCATCGTGATGCTCTCGATGGTGTTGAGATGGGGGTTAATGCGGTATCGCGACGTATTTGCGATGAGGTATCAGTTCGGTTTTGCGGCTGTATAATCTGATTGCGAAAGTATAGAAGATGCATTGGATAAGGGTTTTTGCATATCCCCACCGCTCTGCCCCTCTGGATACCCGCCTGCGCGGGTATGACGGGGCTTGTAGATTCCGGCTTTCGCCGGAATGACGGAGCTGCTATGAATGACGGAGCTCCCGTGAAGGCGTGAATCTGGATTGACAGAGCCGATTCTGAAGGTTGAGGACGCGGTTTGTGCGTTCGGGGGATTGCGCGCGGTCGACAACTGTTCGTTCGATATTGAAGCGGGGACGATCACGGGGTTGATTGGGCCAAATGGTGCGGGTAAGTCGACGATGTTCAATCTGATCACGGACATGGTGCCCTTGCAGAGCGGTCGGATCTTTTTCGATGGGCATCGGTTGGATGGGATACCACCCCACTCGGTGGCCCGTAGGGGTGTGGCGCGGACTTTTCAGATACCGGGCGAGTTGGGTCGGATGACGGTGTTGGAGAATCTCGCTGTGGTTCCTGAGGGACAGATCGGCGAGGCGATGTTCACGTCGGTGTTTGCGCCTCGGTTGGTTAGGCGACAGGAAGAGCGGATACGGGAGCAGGCGCGGGAGGTTTTGGGTCTGTTGCAGTTGACGCATCTCGAGGATGAGTTGGCGGCGAATCTTTCGACGGGACAGAAGAAGCTGCTGGAGATAGGACGGGCGTTGATGGCGTCGCCGAAGCTGGTGCTGTTGGACGAGCCTGCGGCGGGGGTGAATCCGACGTTGATGCGGAACATTGTTCAGACGATTCGGGATCTTCGGGACGAGCAGGGAATCACGTGGGTGATTGTGGAGCATGATGTTCCGTTGATCATGGAGATGAGCGATCGGGTGATTGTGATGGCCGAGGGGAAGGTAATTGCGAATGGGACGCCGGAGGAGGTGCGGAGCGATGCGCGGGTTTTGGATGCTTATCTTGGGTCGGTGACGGCGTGAGCGAGGCGGTTGCAGAGGCTGCGGTCTCCCCTGCCCTAGAGATCACGGATCTGGAGGCGGGATATGGTCCTACTCTCATTACGCGTGGGATTTCGATGATCTTAGGAAGCGGTGAGATGGTGACGATCATCGGGCCGAACGGCTCTGGGAAGTCGACGACGATCAAGGCGATTTTCGGTTTGGCGGATGTTTCCGGGGGGACGATCAGGTTGCACGGGGAGGACATCACGGGTGAGCGTGCGGATCGGTTGATCGAGATGGGGATCGGTTATGTTCCGCAGGCTGGCAACGTCTTCCCTACCCTCTCGGTGCGTGAGAACGTCGAGATGGGCGCTTTCACGATGCGAGGCGATGTCGGGCAGCATATGGAGCGGGTGCAGGATCTGTTTCCGCTGCTGAGGGAGCGGTGGAACGGGAAGGCGGGGCAGCTTTCGGGCGGTCAGCGTCAGATGCTGGCGCTGGCGCGCGCTTTGGTGGCGGAGCCGTCGATGCTGCTGTTGGACGAGCCGACGGCGGGTTTGGCACCGCAGATTGTGGACCAAGTTCTGGATCAGATCCGCGAGATAAATCAGAGCGGGGTTTCGATCCTTCTAGTCGAGCAGAATGCGATCAAGGCGCTTCGGCACAGCGACCGGGCGTATGTCTTGGCGCGTGGCAGGAACTTTGCGCAGGATACGGCGGAGGGGTTGTTGAAGAACCCTGATATCGGTCGGGTTTTCTTGGGATTGGGCGGCGGAAGCGGAGATGAATCGGGAGGATCGGGATAGCTGGCGCGTCTCGGATTTGGGATTTAGATGGTCATCAATACAAATGCGATCCGCGACGCGGTGGTGTCGATCATCGGTGAACGCGGGTTCATGGTTATCGAGCGGGCCGCGCTTTTCGCGGTTGGTGGGCTTGCGTTATGGGCCTTGATCTGGCAGTTGGATCTGACGGTTAACGGGTTGCTGGTGGGATCGGTGTACGCGCTGGGCGCGGTGGGATTGTCGCTGGTTTATGGCAACCTGCATCTGCCGAATATCGCTCACGGGGACTATATGACGCTAGGGGCGTTCATCGCGCTGTTTGTTTTTGGCAGCCTCGTGCCACAAGCTTGGAACGAGGGATCGGTGGGGCCGTTCACGTTCAGCTACACGCTGTTCATCGCGTTGCCTATCGGGGTGCTGGTAGTTGCCGTGTTCGCGGTGGTGGTCGACCAGCTCGTCTATCGGACGATGCGTCGACGGGGCGCGCTACCCGGGGTGATGGCGCTGGCATCGCTGGGCGTGGCGATCGCGCTGCGGGGTTTCATCCAATACATCTGGGGCACCGAGGTCGAGCATTTCCCGAGGGAGTCGAAGAAGTTCCTGATATACACCGTCGATCTGTTCCATCTGCAGGATGTGCTGGTGCGGATACCACCGGACATGATCTTCGTGTCGATCGCGGCGATCGTGTTGACGTTGGCGACGTATTTGTTCCTGAACGTGACGCGCTGGGGCAAGGCGATGCGTGCGGCGGCGGACAATGAGGATCTGGCGCGGGTGACGGGGATAGATGTCGAGCGGACGAATCTTTTGACGTGGGTGATTGGGGGAGGCATGGCGGCGGCAGCGGGAATTCTCTTCGCGACGGGTCAAGGACAGCTTTTGACGATCTCCGGTTGGAAGATACTGATTCCACTTTTCGCCGCGGTCGTTGCTGGGGGTATCGGGAATCCGTACGGAGCTTTCGCGGGAGCGATCTTCGTGGGCGTGGTTGGCGAGGTTTCGACGGCGTGGTTGGAGCCTTCGTATAAGCCGGCGGTGTTTTTTGCGGCGATCATCGTGTTGCTGCTGGTGCGGCCGAACGGGTTGTTTGGACAGAGCAGGAGTTAGTGGGAAGTGGTTGAGTTCGAAGGCCTAATTCTGCACATCGGCAGTTTCCTCGTTATTGCCGGGATCTACGCGATCATCAATGTCGGGTTGAACGTCCACTATGGACACACGGGTCTATTCAACATCGGTATTGCGGCGTTTTTTGCGCTGGGAGCGTATACGGCGTCGATCTTGGTGATGCCGCCGCCGAATCCTGATCTGTATCAGCGGTATGAGTGGGGAGGGAATCTGGCGTTTACGTTGGGATCTGAGCGTATCGGGTTTGATTTGTGGTTTCCGCTGGTTTTGATTGCGGCGGCGGCGGTTTGTGCGGCGGTGGCGTATCTGGTGGGCAGCATTACGATCCGGTTGCGCGGCGATTATTTGGCGATAACCACGCTTGGTCTTGGCGAGGCTGTCAGGTTGGTGTTCACAAATGAGGGTTGGTTGGCGGATGGGACGCGCGGTTTGAATGGAATACCGCGGGTATTGGATGGACTTGTGGACCCGCATTGGTACGACTTCGTGTTCCTGCCGCTGGTGTTGATAGTGCTGGTAATCGTGTACTTCTTGTCGCAAAGGTTGGCGGCGTCTCCTTGGGGGCGGGTGATTCTGGCGATTCGTGAGAACGAAGACACGGCGGAGATGGTGGGTAAGAACGTGTTTCAGTTCAAGCTGCAGGCGTTTGCGTATGGTGCGGCGTTGATGGGGATCGGAGGTGCGTTGTATGCGTTTGCGAAACACTCGATCACCCCACAGGCGTTTGAGCCGTTTTTCGCGACGTTCATCATCTGGGCGATGCTGATACTCGGAGGGAGCGGCAACCACCGAGGGGCTATATTAGGCGCGTTTGTTTTGTGGGCAGTGATTTCGAGTTCGCAGTTCTTACCAGGCTTCTTGGCAGATCCGAACTTGCGATTGGCGGTTATCGGGTTGCTGATCGTAGTGGTGTTACTGGTTCGGCCGGCTGGTATCGTTCCGGAGACGCGGACTCGGACGTAAACGGCGGTTTACTTTGTCGTCGGTTTACTTCGCAGGTATTTGCATTAACATTCAATTGTTCGTTGGCCTGACGATCGCGGGTTAGCCGCGCTCGGAGGTTCAACGAATCCAAAACATAGCGAACGGGTCGTCGCGTCAGGTAGGCGTAGTCGACATCAATATGAAAGCAGGAGGACCATCTGAATGGTAGCCACTTTCGAAGAGAAGACGGATTATTCGGTAGTCGGGACACGTCCGATCCGGCACGATGGTTTGGACAAGGTGACCGGGCGTGCCGTTTATGGCGCGGATGTGAAGTTGCCGGGTTTGATCTGGGGCGATGTATTGCGCACGGATCAGGTTCACGCACGCATCTTGAGCATCGACACGTCGGAAGCTGAAAAGCTCCCGGGCGTTTTCGCAGTTGTGACGCACAAGGACTTTCCGATCGCAGCGGATGTTGAAGTCGAAACCGGCGAAGAAGTGCTGAACATGAAGCGCACACAAGACAATGTAATGGCTTCGGACAAGGTTCTTTACAGGGGTCACGTAGTTGCTGGGGTTGCGGCGGTCGACAGGAATACTGCGACTGAGGCAGTAAGGCGGATCAAGGTTGACTACGAGACGCTTCCTCCGGTTCGGAATGTGGATGAGGCGATGGCGGACGATGCGCCGATTCTGCTCGAGGATCTGGTAGGCAACCACTTTGGCGAGCAAGTCCCGAATACCAACGTGGCGATTGCGGTTCGTCACGAGTTTGGCGATCCCGACGGGGCGTTTGACGAATGCGATCTAGTGGTGGAACGTGAGGTCTCACTCGAGTCGGTTCACCAAGGCTACATCGAGCCACACAACGCGACAGCTGTCTGGGACGAGAACGATCACGTTCGCGTATGGGAAAGCACACAGGGAATGTTCGCGGTCAAAGAGCAGACCGCGGCTCTAGTCGGGCTACCAGACTCAAACGTCACCGCCGAGTCAGTGGAGATCGGTGGCGGTTTTGGTGGTAAGACTAAGACTTACTTGTCACCGGTAGCGGCGATTTTGTCGAGGAAGGCGAACCATCGACCTGTCAAGATGGTCATGGATCGTCCGGCGATCTTTATGGCGAGCGGCCCGGCCCCCGGCGGCAAAGTCCGTGTCAAGATGGGCGTGACGAAAGATGGCAAGATTCACGCTTTCGACGGCAAGCTCCGATATGAGGCTGGCGGCTACCCGGGTTCGTCGTTTACCGCGGGTATCAACTGCATGCGGGCTGCGTACGATGTTGCGAACTCCCGTATCGACGCATACGACGTGGTAGTCAACAAACCTAAATCCGCGGCTTACCGAGCTCCCGGTTCGCCACAGGTCTGTTTCGCGGTCGAGACGGTTGTAGACGAGATCTGCGACACGATGGGTTGGGACAAGATGCAGTTCAGGCTCGACAACGCGTCGGAGGAAGGCACTCGAAACGGCAACGGAGTAATGTTCAATCGCATCGGCCTAGTCAAGATGCTGGAGCAGGCGCGGGATTCGGACCACTGGAACTCGCCGCTTGGCGAACCTGCACCGGGCCGGAAACGCGGTCGGGGTGTTGGCGTCGGATTCTGGATGAACGGCGGCGGAAAGTCAACCGTTGACCTGATGCTGCAAGATGATGGCACAGTTGCGATGAACGAAGGTTCCCAGGACATCGGCGGATCGCGAGCATCGATTGCGATGCAGGCGGCTGAGGTTTTGGGTCTGGGCGCTCACGATGTTCACCCGACCATTCCAAACACTGATGAGATCGGTTACACCGGGACGACCGGCGGTAGCCGAGTGACCTATGCTACGGGATTTGCGGCGTGGGAAGCTGCTACGAAGATGGTCGACGAGATGAAGGTGCGCGCCGCGACGCTCTGGGGCATCGACGAGGACGATGTTAAGTTCTCGGACGGAGTGTTCAGCAGCAAGTCTGATCCTGAGTTGAGCCTTGGCTTCAAAGACCTCGCGTCGAGGTTAGGCGACACTGGTGGTCCGATCTCTACTACCTCGTCGGTGAACCTTGCAGCGGCTGGTAACGCGTTCGGACTGCACATCTGCGACTTGGATATCGATCCTGAAACGGGCAAGACGGATATCGTGCGATACAGCGTGTTCCAAGATGCTGGTAAGGCGATCCATCCGTCGTACGTCGAGAACCAGATGCAGGGCGGTGCTGCCCAAGGCATCGGATGGGCGCTCAACGAGGAGTACTTCATGAACGAAGACGGCTCGATGGCCAACTTCAGCTTCTTGGACTACCGTATGCCGACGTCGCTCGACCTGCCAATGCTTGAGACGCACATCGTTGAAGTTGCGAACCCGATGCACCCGTTCGGTGTGCGCGGAGTTGGCGAGGTCCCGATTGCGCCTCCGCTGGGGGCCATTCCGAACGCCATCAACGACGCGATCGGCGTCCGATTGCAAGAGCAGCCGATGAAGCCGGGACGGATTTTGGAGGCTTTAGCGGCGAAGAACGGGGGCTAAAGAACCCGTCCCTTGCTGACGGTTTTCTTGTAGGGGCAACCCTTGTGGTTGCCCCTACGTGTTTGTTGCCCCACCTTCGCCATCCCCGTAGGGGCGGGTTTCAAACCCGCCCGTCCGCAACAGTTCTGTAACTTGGCGGTGGTATGCTGATTACGCGAGCAGTTCGATCGCATCCGCCTCCGGTGTGATCGCTGCAAAACGTGAAGTCAGTCATAGTCGGGAGAGTCGCGAGTCATGGCGAAGGTGTTTTTACCGTATGAATTGCGGCGGTTCGCGGGCGGAAAAGGCGAGTTGGATGTTGCGGGTGCGACCTTAGGAGAAGTGGTCAATAACCTCGAAGACGCGTATCCAGGGATTTCGGACCATCTCTTGCAGGACGGTCGCTTGAAACCGGGCCTTGCAGCCGTAGTAGGCTACGCTGCCACCCGTCAAGGGTTGCTGCAGCCGCTAGAACCGGATACTGAGGTGCATTTCGTGCCTGCAATTTCTGGCGGCTGATTGAATGGCTGAGGCACACGAGGGCACGATGAGACGCCCGATTCTAGTGGCGAACCGACTGCCGGTGACCATCGGCGTCGATCCTGATACGGGTCAACAAACTCTTACTCACAGCGTTGGTGGCTTGGTGACCGGGCTACGACCTCTACATGAGAGTTCCGGCGGGTTGTGGGTCGGATACCCTGGTGCGGAACCCGACGAGGATGTCAGGCGACAGTTGACCGAGCACAATCTCGTGCCGGTACAGCTGGATCCACAAGACTATGAGGACTACTATGAGGGGTACTCGAACGATGCGATTTGGCCGCTGTTTCACTACTTCACGGAGTTCGGGTCCTTCGTTCCGGAGCAGTTCGAGGCGTACCGTCGGGTGAACCAGCGCTTTGCGGACGTGATCTGCGACTTAGCCGAGCCGGGTGACGCGGTGTGGGTCCACGACTACCACCTGATGTTGTTGCCCAGGATGCTGCGGGATCGCGGATTGGATGTCCGCATCGGGTTCTTTCTGCATATACCTTTTCCGGCGGATGAGACGTTCCGGATTTTGCCGCAGCGGGTTGAGATTCTGCGCGGGCTGTTGGGTGCCGATCTCATCGGTATGCATACGTACGACTACACGTACAACTACCTTCGCAGCGTGCGACGAATCTTGGGCATCGAGTCGCAAGCGGGCACGGTCAGGATGCGCGACCACAACGTGAGAGTCGAGGCACATCCGCTAGGGATCGATACCGCTGAGTTTCAGGAGAAGGCGTATTCACAAAATGCTGAACGCTTTCTGACGCAGCTCAAACGCACTATCGGCGATCGACAAGTCATCTTGGGCGTCGATCGGCTCGACTACACGAAAGGATTGCTGCTCAAGTTGCAGGCGTTTGAGCACCTTTTGGAGCGGTCGCCACGCTGGGCAGAGCGTGTGTTGTTCATGCAGCTCGCGGTTCCGACCCGAGCAGGTATCGACACGTACCAGGACTTAAAGAGCGAGGTTGAGCGACGGGTGAGCGAGATAAACGGCATCTATGGTTCGCCGCTGTTGAGTCCGATCAACTATCTGTATCAGACCGTGACGCAGGAGGAACTGTGCGCTTTGTATCGCGTTGCCGACGTTTGCTTCGTGTCACCGGTGCGCGATGGACTGAACCTGGTGGCAAAGGAGTATGTAGTCTGCCGCGACGACGGTGGGGGCACTTTGGTCATCAGCGAGTTTGCGGGCGCGGTTAGCGAATTGGGTGAGGCACTGCGGGTTAATCCTTGGGATATCGAAGGCACAGCGGACCAGTTGGAACGCGCCCTGGAGATGAGTCTGGGCGAGCGCAACGAGCGGATGATGCCGATGCACAGTCGAGTGATCCAGAACGATGTTCATCGCTGGGTGAGGGATTTCATGTCATCCCTTGAAGAGACCGAGGCGGTGCAGACTGGCTCGCCACCGATGCTGCAATCTTCTGTGTTAGCCGAGTCGCTGGCGAACGACTTCAGGACGGCTGGCGCGTCGCTTGTGATGCTGGACTACGATGGTTCGTTGCGTGAGTTCGTCGATCGGTATGAGGATGCGATGCCGACGGATGAGATTCTCGAGATTCTTCGAGATTACGGTGAACGCAGCGATGTCAAGGTGTTCATCAATAGTGGTCGTGACCACCAGACGCTAGGCGAGTGGTTCGACGACTGTCCCATCGACCTTATCGCGGAGCATGGTGCGTGGATGAAGGGTGCTGGGGAAAAGGAGTGGCGGTTGCTGGGAGTGCTTGATACAAGTTGGAAATCTGACGTGTTGGGGTTGTTGGAGGATTACGTGGGCCGCACGCCTGGTTCACGGATCGAGGAAAAGGAGACGGCGCTGGCGTGGCACTACCGTCAGACGGAGGAGACGTTGGGCAACTGGCAGGCCTTGGAGCTGGTGTCGGTTTTGGAGAACTCGTTGCGCGGCCAACCAGTGCAGGTGCTACATGGAGCGAAGGTAGTGGAGATACGTCAGCAAGGGCTGACCAAGGCGCGTGCATACGACTTGGTGATCGACCGGTTTGGGCCGTTTGATTTCGAATTGGCGACGGGAGACGACCGAACCGACGAGGATCTGTTCGTGCATGTTGGCACTAATGTGCACACGGTGAAGATCGGCTCGGGCAATTCAGCCGCTAAGGTTGCAGTTGCATCGCCGAGGTCTTTGAGGGAGATGCTGGTGGCGTTGTTGGGCGCGAAGAGGGGGTGAATGGGCCTCGTACGGGCAGGTTTGAAACCTGCCCCTACAACATCATCCGTCATTCCTGCACTCTCCCCGTCATTCCGGCGAAAGCCAGAATCCAGAGGGACGCGGGACTGAAGACATACCCTCCCCTTTTTGCGTCAGCAAAAGGGGGACGCGTCAAGCGAAGCGAGACGCAGGGGGTTCATACACCCCCATCCTTCCAATCACACCCCGATCCTTCGCATCCTAATTCCAACAACCACCACCGCCGCAGTCCCCACAACCATCAACAACACCAAGACACCCGCAGACGGCACTTTACTGCCAGTATCCGGATCTGCAATCTCTTCCGGATCCGGCGTAGCCGTCGGAAGATCCGCTGGCGAACCCGTCCTTCCCACCGCCAACGTCGCCGGCAACGTCCCGAGACCGCCGCACACGCTGGTCCCCGACGTCGTGATACGCACGCTGCCCGAATGTATCGTCAACGAACCATCCGCGTTTGACGACACCATCGCAACGTCCGAGATGTTTGAACTCAATTCCGGAGGCAGCGGCAAGCACACTTCCATAGGCGCTTGAAGCACGTACCCGGACACCGCCGACTCGTCCGCGTCCACCGCTCTGATCTCGTGCCACATCCCCGCCAGCGTGTACCGCTGGCCCGTCTTGCCGATGTTCGAAGCCGATCCCGCAGCATCCGCGCGCACTCCCACGATCTCCAGATTCGGAACTACACCAGGCCCGGCGGACAGCGTCACGTCGCCTCCTTGGAACGTGCCGCCATCCTCGGGCGTCAAAACCTCGTACTGACGCCCCTCGGCGTCGACCAGCACCGCAGGAATCTCCCCTACAGGATTCTTCGGTGCCGGTCGTTCCTCTGTTACCGCCGAGGGACGTCGGACGGTTATTGTGAATGTCGCAGAACATCGATCCTCCGCATCATCGCCGCTCAGACACGCGCCATCTGGCGACGCGACTGTCACGGTGTGCCTTCCCGGGCTCATCGGAGCGGTATAGATGATCGTGTTCGGACGATCCGTAGATCGGAATCTGCCTCCCGCACCGCCGTCATCCCATGCGAACACGTGATCTTCCGCCAAATCGTTGTTGAGAATGCCCTGACGACCGTAGATGTCGAAACGAAGCCGGATCACGTCGCCCTGAGAAACCGTGGCGCCGCGGATGGACGGCTCGATGCTCTTGATATACGTGAGGGGGCCGAGGGTCCCGGGATCCACCAGGGCAACCGTGAATTTCGAGAAATCGCGCGTAAAGCCGCACACCCAGCCCGATGCCGGGTAGTTCTCCGGGTATATGAATGGTTTGGGCAACGGAGTCCACCTAGCGTCGGGCCCGTCACCGAGGTGCAACAGGGACTGTTCCCCTGACAGACCCTCGTCCCGGGCCATGCAGATCGTGATGTTTGCACCCGGCTCAACGCCGTCAGGGAGATTGATCTCTATGATCTCAGAACTGCCGGAAACAGTGAAGCCGCTCGGCGACGGACCTTCCGCCTTCTGGATGGTGAAATCCAGCGACTGCCCTGACTCGACGGTGCCGGGCGGCACGGAGAGCACGATGCTCTGGTCCTCAACCACCGCTCTGAAAACTTCTCCGTCAGATGAGACTTCCCGCTTCGCCGGCTGGACTACTGCCGATTCCTGCGAGGGCGCTTCGGATGTCGACGCACCGGTGACGAAAGTCGCGAGATCGCGGGTTTGGCCGCAGGCAGGGTTCAGGGCCAAGGGACTTAACGCTGGAATCCCCGTCGGAAGATGTCTCCACATCGACCCCCCTTCGGTGAGACCGAACAGTTGCGGGCTCGCCAAGGCCTCGTTGTCTTGGATGCAGACGACTGCTGGTTCCGACAACCGACCGCCAACGATCGGGCTGCCCGCGTCGTCCAAAAAGTGGACCGCCACTTCAAAATAAACCGGATCTGAGGCCAGCATCGCGCCAGACGGCAACGTCGCCGCCGCGGCCGAGGCGTGGTACTCGGCATCAGGGTCGTACCGCCAACTCACATAGGTGCCATCAGCATCAGCGTACGCCGGAGTCGGATCGTCCGGCAGTTCCAGGAATACGGTTGTGCCGCGAGAATTAGTGCCGACAGTGGTATTAAACGTTATCTCTAGCGGATACGGACGAATGGTAACTTCGAAATAGGGCTCCCCAAATGTCGTTTCAAGGTATGTGATATCGCCGCCGTTCGGGATCAAGTACTCATCCAAGGTCAGATACTGCAGTTCCGTCAGATTCCCTAAATTTGGAAAAAGGCTGATGGGATCGTACGTCAAGAGGAGGAAGTCGTTGCCGTGGAGAGTCAGTTCTTTTAGGCTGATGAGAGTATTGCCCAGCGCGGCAGGGACATAGCCTTCAAACTGGTTTTGATCGAGATGAAGATGCGTCAGGGCGATCAGATTTGACAACCCTGATAAATCGGTCTCCAGATTGCCCGACAGCTGGTTGTCATTGAGATACAGATGGGTCTGAACGGTCTGAGTAGTCAGTTCGTTGGGGACAGAGCCCGACAGCTTGTTGTGACCAAGGTTCAAATAAGTCAAGTTGTACTCATTGTTATACGTGCCATTCGGGTTCCTTCCCCTTCCCAGTCCGCCTAGTTCAGTTGGAATCTCACCCGTCAGTTGGTTGTGACTGAGGTTCAGTACGACCATATCGGTCAGATCGCCCAGTTCAGACGGAATCGTGCCCGAAAGCTGGTTTTCATTCAGATACAGGTGGGTCAGGCGAGACGACAGACTGCCCAACTCGGATGGGATCGTACCCGTCAGCTGGTTTTGGCTGAGAGACAGCTGCACCAAACTGGACAGACTGCCCAGTTCCGAAGGAATCGCACCAGTCAACTGATTTTCACTGAGAGATAGCGTAGTCACGCTTGTCAGATTCCCCAACTCGGCCGGAATCGTGCCCGTCAGATCGTTGTTCCACAGGCTCAATACACTCAGCGCCGTTAGACTACCCAACTCCGGTGGAATCTCACCGTTCAGACCCAACCCCGACAAATCGATTTCGGACACCTGAGTGTCAGCGGAATACTGCGGATTGGCAGGGTCGTTTTGGGGCGTTGTTATTCCGGTCCATTCGCTGAACGCGACGTCATCATCGCCCCAGTTGAGCGAAGCCGTGCCGCGAAGCGTGTCCTTGACGTCCAGCAATATCTCGCATTCCGAACGCAACGTTTCTGGTTCGGAGCCGGGGCTGGGAGCAGTGACGATCAGCGCCTCGCAGATCTCGGCGTGCGGCGAATCTTGCGCCTGCACGGCCTTGGCGCTATCTGTCGCCCCCAGAATGATCGCTGCCGCCAACACCGCGGTCAGCAGCGCAACCATTGAACTATGAACTAAGTACGATCCGAGCGCGGTGGAGACTGACTTACGAGCCATTAAAGGATCGCGCCTCGAACGAGAATCGGGGGGGGGGGGGGGGGGGGTACAGCTGTACCACAATTCGGATCGCGCCCCGCTCGAAGCTGGCTCGCGTCCACGTCAGATTCTCTCGTCGCTGTCATATGCAGAGGCGTGTCCGGATGTGTAGGTCGATCCAGTCGCGCGTGGCTTTACATGGTTTCACCATCAAAACCTACGCACAGAATTACGAGACTATGTCGTACACAGAGCAAAAGTCAATATAAATCAGCGCCATAATGACGAATTTACGTCGGAAAACCCCACATTGAAACGCTTTAGTATGTCATTTACATATCATTTTCAACAAAAATCGATACCCATGTCATTCATTTGCCACAAGTCGCCCCTCCCGCAGGGACGTAGGGGCGTGCATATGTTCCGGATCGGCTAAAACTACGGTCAGTCAACGCGATATCCCGCAGTCATTTCTCTATCAAACCGGTGTGATTGGGCACCGATCCAGTTCGGGATATCACCAGTAAGGCCCTATTGGCTCAAACAGCAACACGACGACAGAAGGCTTCTGAAACTGGCACGCGTCAAACTGCCTGGCATTGTCAGACTTCGATCATCACACGCACCGACGACGATACTCGAACAGCCTTCTCGAATTCGGATGTTCTGCACTCTCTCTAAGAGCCACGTGAACCAATGGCCTGTCTACGGACTAAACTGCGGGTTCGTGATGCGCATGATGCGGTCACTATCATTGTCGATAGCGTAAACCGTGGAGCCTGAAACGCCGATGCTATACCAATCGCTTGACGACGAGGTCGCGTCCCTGTAGTCAGGAGTCTCGTCGCTCCAAGACGCGTAACGTATGACGCTGTCGCTCGCGTGTCCGATCACGTAGATAGTTGAACCTGAAACGCTGAGGCCAGATCCGTAATTGAGTGGAAGGTCTTTGTAGTCAGGAGTTGTGTCGCTCCAAGATGTGTAACGTGCAATGCGGTGCGTGTAACGTTGGATGTTGGAATTGTACGTGCCCTGGATCACGTAGATAGTTGAACCTGAAACACTCAAGCCTGGCCAAGTACCTGCTGGCAAGTCCTTGTAATCGGGGGTCGTGTCGCTCCATGATGTGTAGCGCGCAACACGGTTGCGGGCTGATTCGATCGCGTAGATCGTCGAACCTGAAACACTCACACCTTCCCAACCACCCTCTGGTAAATTCTTGTAGTCAGGGGTTGTATCGATCCAGGATGCGTAACGCGCGATGCGGTCATTGCCGCCATCGAGCCCGTAGATCGTGGAACCTGACACGGTCATGCCAGACCAAACAGTCGATGACAGGTTCTTATAAGCGATAGTTTCTGCTGATGACGTGGGTGTAGGACTAGGCGTTGTGGTGGGGGTAGGCGTTGAAGTCGCGGTGGGTGTAGGGGTTGGAGTTGGCGTGGGCGTGGGTACCATCGCGGATCCGCCGAAAGTCCGGGTCGCAGGCCCGTTACCTCCAGGTCCAGTTCCTCTGACCTGGACCTCGTAGAAGATGCCATTCAGCAGATCGGTGATCGTGTGCGACGAAGTGTCGATGTCGCCGGGTATCGCAGTCCAATCCGACCATGAACCGTTCGCCGTCTGGTTTCTGATCCGATACTCGTAGCCAGTGGTGTTTTCATCCGATGACGCTTGCCAGTTGATGGTGATCGAACGGTCTCCAGAAACCACAAACTGGAATCCCCCGATAGCGGCAGGCAAGGTCGCAGGATCAGGCGTGGGCGTCGGCGTGGGCGTCGCGGTCGGGAACACGCTGATGGTGCTCATCTGCGACCAGTTGCTCCACACGAACCAGTCCTGTGGCAACTCTTCTGACGGCGCAAGCGCGCCTGCTATTGCGAAGCGGTAGCTAGTTTCAGGTTCAAGCCCTGAGACCGTGGAGACGTTCACGCCCTCTGGCGCATTGACGGGCATGTTGCCGGGCAGTTCCTCGGGCACGGCCTTCTGGAAGCGGCCGTTCGAGCCGTCAGTCTCGACGGTGTAAAGCCAATGCTCCGTCAAACCCGCACCGCCTGGCTGCCAGACCACCCTGAACGAATCCGAGGTGATTATGAACGGCGCGATGATTCTGGGCGGCGTGTCCGTCTGGGGTTCGTCCTGAGACGACCCGATGCTGGAGAACACCAATCCCCCGGCAACAGCGAGGGCGATGATGAATAGGCTGAGGGTTCCCAGTAGTTGTCGATATCGGTTAAGCATGGGTCGAATCCTTATTCATCTCCAGCAATCGCTTGAACGATGTTCGGCTGAGGCGATGTTCATCACAACAAGCGACTAAATATATGACGCATAATCGTGTCTATGTCGTGACAAACTAGAAGAAATAATGTGTTAATTACATGTCGCTACGAACAAACGTCTAAATGAGAGACACCCAGCACACGCAAAAACACCGATTTCCACCAGAACGACAGTGGCTACGAGCGAACGCAGGGGCATGCCCGGAGAAGCCACCCCGTCATTCCCGCGACCCCCCGTCATTCCCGCGCACGCGGGAACCCATAGGGGCCGGGAGCTCGGCTTTCCCCCGCCCAATACGAACGAAATCCAAGGGGGAAATGTCCGGGGCCTGCCCCGTACCACGATACGGGGGACAAAGGGGGCTCACCACCTACCCACCCTTCGCGAAGCGCAAGGGGGACGCGGCAAGCGAAGCGAGACGCAGGGGGATGCCCGACGCGGAGAACTCCCAGGTAGCATCGACGATCAGTCGTCGCCGTGCGCCTTCACCATCCTGTAACCAACACCCGACGCAGTGAAGATGTGCTCCGATTCCCTCGCGCCCTCACCTAGTTTCTCTCGAATCCGCTTCACCACAGTGCGCACCAGACCACGCTCCCGCTTCTTGTTGCCGCTCCAGATGCGATCCAGCAGATGGTCGTACGTCACCACTCGACCCGCATTCGCAGCCAACTCGAACAGGACTTTCGATTCCGTAGCCGTCATTTCGATCCGACGGCCGAAAAGGGTCACCTCATGTTCGGCGAACTTGATCGACAGCCCCTTCCTGTAGTACGGCTCGGGCGGGTCCGGCATCCGCCACGACGTCCGCTTTCGCAACGCAGCACCGATCCGCGCAATCAGCTCCGACTCCGCAAATGGTTTCACTATGTAGTCAGCCGCACCCAGTTCGAAAGCCTTCGTCACAACCTCGTCCTGCCGATACGCAGACAAGAAGATGATCGGCACCTCCACAGTGTCCGAGATCCGCTCCATCAACTCCATTCCGTCGATCCCCGGCAACAGCAGGTCCAGCAGGATGAGTTCGGGTTCGTTTTCGAGAATCAGCTTCGTCACTTCTTCATGCTCGCCAGTCACGATCGGCGCGTATCCCGCCTTGTCGAGCACCCTGCGGACTTGCCTCAGAATCAGCGGATCGTCGTCCACCACCAGAATCCGTGGCAGGTCTTCCTTCTGCGTCGATCCATCACTCTCAGGAGTCGATGCGTCGGGTACGCCTGAATCGTTCGCAACTTCCCCCTGAAAAGCTGGGAGTGTGAACGAGAATTTAGACCCCTTACCCGGCCCTTCGCTGCTTGCCCAGATCCGACCGCCGTGCGCCTCCACTATCCCTTTGCAGATCGACAGCCCGAGACCGGAGTCTTCCACCTCTCGGCCATCTTCTCTTGCAGCGTAGCGTACGAACTTCCCGAAGAAGTTGGGTTGTGCGTCTGGAGAAAAACCATCTCCGTGATCGAGGACCGATATCTCGACGTATAGTTCCTTGCGCGTCACTGTTATTTGTATGGGCGACGATTGGGGCGAGAATTTCTCCGCGTTGGAGAGAAGATTGTTCAAGACTTGGACGATGCGCCGTCTGTCGGCCATGACTCTGGGCAACCCCTGGGACAGATCGATTGCAATGTTGTCTCTTCCGCCGCCGCTGAAGAACCGTTTCTTCGCCTCATCAATCAAATCAGCCGGCTCCAACGGTTCCGGACGTACCGATAATGTTCCGGCCTCGATCTGCGCAACCTGCAACAACTCGCCGATGAGGTCCCGCATTCGGTCCGTCTGCTCGTCGATGAGCTTGAAGAATTGGAGCATCTCCGCACGCTCCAGATCGTCGATGTCTTGGATGAGCGTGGTCGCCGACCCCTTCACCGCCGTCAGAGGTGCACGCAGTTCGTGACTCACGATGCCGAGAAACTCGGCGCGCAGACGTTCAAGATTTTGTATGGGGCTCAGGTCCTGTATTGACACGACGCATGATTCGATGGTGCCGTCAGCAGCGCGGGTGGGTGTCGAGTTGATGAGCGTGGAGACGCTGCGCCCGTCCGGAACCTTCACCACGATTTCCTCCACATGCACGATTTCTCCGGAACTGAGCGCCTCTGTCAGAGGAATCTCGTTAACCGAAATCTCCCGCCCATCGGAACGCACGACAGTAACGGTGCGCATCAGATCTTCCGGTGCTTGACCAGGAGACAAAAGATTCTCGAGGATCCGCACAGCCTCGCGGTTGAACGAAATCGGCGCGCCTGTCTTGGCATCTAGAACTACAACCCCGACTGGAGAAGTGTTAATCAGGGCCTCTAAACTATTCCTCGCCCGGCGTTCGGCGCGATAGGTGCGCGCGTTGGCGATGACCAACGCGGCCTGGGATGCGAGCATCTCCAGAGTCTTTTCGTCATCCAGTGTGAAATCGCCGCCAGATTCTTTGACTCCGAGGAAGATGCTCGCAACGCGCCGGCCCATGTGACGTACAGGCACCGCCAGAAAGCTGAGGGGAAGACCTTCCGCACCGGGTAAATTGAAATGATCGAAGCCGACAGATTCGAAGTATGAACGCAGATCCTTGATCCGTGCAGGAGCTTGAAACGCTGACAGGTGATTGAAGACCTTCTCGCCGTCGGGTATCTCCCAGAGCCTTCTTGATTCTTCTGCCGTCAGTCCAGATGAAAGATATTCCAACTTGGAATCTTCACCGTCCTCAAGCGCGATTGCTCCGTAGCGCGCGTCCGTAAGGGCTCGGGCGCTGTCCAATACGCCTTGCAGAACCGCATCGAATTCAAGACTCTCGTTGATCCGGATCCCGGTTTCGGCGAATTTAGACAGCCGCTCGCGCAACGCCGCGTTCTCGGCGATTAGATCTTCGATTTGTGTCAAACTTGGCGTCTCAAATCCGTGGGTGCCATATCAGGTCCGTATACCCACACACATTGTCACAACATTGACACTAGATTCTAATGGCCCTCCCCGAAGACGCCAAAGTGTCTGTTTTTTTGCGTTCCGGTCTAAGGTCCTTAGTTCAATCGATCTTCCGTGAGTTGCATCTCGCCGTCTTGCATGGTGTAGATGCGGTCCGCCATGTCTAGGAGGGTGTGGTCGTGAGTGGTGGCGACTACGGACATGCCTTGGTCGGTGACCATTTCTCGGAAGAGGCCGAAGATGGACTGGGCATTGTTGGAGTCGAGTTCGCCGGTGGGTTCGTCGGCGAGGACGATGTCGGGTCGCATAGCGATGGCGCGGGCGATGGAGACTCGTTGCTGTTCACCACCTGAGAGCTCGTAAGGGCGATGTCGGGCGCGTCGGCTGAGAGCCACCATCTCTAGAGCATCGTCGGTTCGTTCGGAGCGTTCGCGTGCGGAGAGGCCCGCGATTCGCATCGGCAGTTCGACGTTTTCGTATGCCGACAGCAAGGGCAAGAGAGCGAAAGATTGGAATACGACGCCGATGCGGTTGCGTCGTAGATTTATGAAGTCGCCTTCGCTGAACTGGGCCATATCGCGGCCCTCGAACAGTACTTTTCCGGTAGTCGGATGATCGAGTCCGGCGAGGAGATTCAGCAATGTGGTTTTGCCGGAACCGGAACGTCCGACGAGGGCGATGAACTGCCCGCGCGGGACGTTGAAGCTGAGTTGCTTTACGGCGGTGATGTCTTCACCGGCGAGTTGAAAGGTACGGGTTACGTCGATGGCTTCGATGGTCGGCGCGCCGTTGCTTCGTTCACTCTCCTGATTCAATAGTGACCCTCCCTTCGTTAACGGCGACTCGTACCCTGCGGTTGATATCGAGTTCGTCGAGCATTTCTCTTGGTATCTGGACGGCGCCGGTCGAGTCTACGATCAAGAACTCTTCAGTGTCGGATGAGGTTCCACCAACCCGACGCTGGAACGAGATTTTGCGTGTGGTCTCGGTGCTGGTTTTGCCATCGCGTATGGTGATGGCGCGCCCGACGCTAGTCGCCACGGCTGGGTCGTGGGTGACGATGACGATTGTAGTGCCTAGTTGCTGGTTGACTTCGTTGAAGAGGTCGAGGATCTCCTGACCTGTCAAGTCGTCGAGTTCGCCAGTAGGTTCGTCGGCTAGTAGCAACGGAGGTTGGTTTGCGAGGCTCACGGCGATCGCGACGCGTTGCTGCTCACCACCGGACAGCTGCTCTGGTTTGTGTCCGATGCGGTGTCCGAGCCCAACGATTTCGAGGAGTTCCTTCGCCCTTTCGGTCCGCTCCGCTTGGGGAACGCCTGTGAGTACCATCGGCAGTTCGACGTTTTCGGCGGACGAGAGATAGGGGAAGAGGTTGCGCGATGTCTCTTGCCATATAAACCCGACTTCGTGGCGCCGGTAGTCGACGACCTCCTTGCTGGTCATGTGCAACAGGTCGAAATCGCCTACGCGTGCGGTGCCAGCGGATGGGGAGTCGTAACCGGCCAATATGTTGAGCAGTGTGGATTTGCCGGAGCCGGATGCTCCGACGATGGCGATGATTTCGCCTTCGTAGACGGTGAGTTCGAGTCCTCGGAGTGCTACTACCTCCAAATCAGCGGCTTTATAGATTTTGTAGAGGCCGCTGCAAACTATGTATTCAGGAACGCTCGCTTCCAAGTTCTGTATCTCCAAGGTCTGTGTATGTATAGAGCGGACGTGGTGATGTTGACTACGCATCTCCCATGCGCATCACGCGATGTATGGCCATACGGTATACGGAAAAGAGGCTGATTGCGATGACCACTGCGAATACGATAGCGAGTAGTCCGAAGGTTGTCGCGAACCCAGTCCAGTATATTTCAAGGGTCATCGGCGGGACTACATTGGCATCTTGGCCGGATCGGGCGAGATACGGGATGATGGTATCGCCCAAGCGGGTTCCCATGAAGATGCCGATGGCTACGGCGACGCCGATGACGATGAGCTGCTCGAGCAGGATCAGCATCAGGAGTTGGCGCATCGATAGGCCGATTGTGCGTAGGAGTCCGAACTCGGTGAGACGGCGGCGGAACGCTACTCGGGTGTGTACGACGAATCCGATTGCGCTGACGATCAGCACGGTGACGAACGCGACGCCGAGCAATGCTCTCCATCCCTCCGAGACGAGAGGGTCTACGCTAACGCCAGCGAGCAGGGACAAGCGGTCGCTCACCGGCCCAGACCGGAGTCGCAGCAGTTCCAAATTCCGCTCCACTGACGACGTGGCGGAGTATCGCAACCTAGAGCCTTCGGCTTCGTCTTTCATCATCTCCAACTGCTCGATGGAGGGCGTGCCGGCTTCGGTCTTGATCCATACCTCGTTTGGGATGCGTTCACCAGTGTTGCGCCGAGCATTGACGAGATTGTGGGCAGCATCGATATCCATGATGACGAAGCTGCTTTCCTCGGGATTGAGCGTCGGGAAGTAGTCGATTGTCCCTACCAGATCGATGGATGTTCGCTCGTTGTCGATAGCCACTTCGAGCGTCTCACCTATTTTTGCCCCGATTTTGTCGAGGAGCGATTCGCTTGCCAGTACAGGGATGTGTTCGATTGTGCTACCAGACGAAATACCGCGGAACTCGTTAAGCTGTCCGGCACCCCATCGCAGTCTCATGATGCCGGGATTTTCGGCCTCGTCGGCGGATAGAGGCGAAGGATCGAATGTATCGGCGTATGCTTCAGCGGTGGGGCGCATCAGGTTCCAGTTGAAATTGGATTCGCCATCGAAGAATTCGAGACGATACATCTTGGTGCCGTCGTTGCTGACGGTTGAGATGTCGTCGATGTCGACCGCGCCGCTGTTCAGCGATCCGTCGAAGGTAGAGACGCCGATCGAGTGGAGCTTTAGGGGCCCGATTGGCAGAAGGACGCGTTCTCTACCGAAGGGTGCGGGCTGTAGGGACGTCCCGATGCGACACCACGACGGCAGCGGGAACTCGTCGTTTTCCGGATCGGCATATTCAAGCGCGCATGGGAAGCGT
Source organism: Dehalococcoidia bacterium (assembly GCA_965220515.1). GTDB lineage: Bacteria > Chloroflexota > Dehalococcoidia > Lucifugimonadales > Lucifugimonadaceae > Bin127. The sequence continues at coordinate 2,054,999 of OZ244831.1, read as the reverse complement.
TGTCTTGAGCGAGATTCGGGAAGCAGCACACCCAAGTCCACGCTGTAAAAGCGGTTGTTGGCATCACTCAAACGGGCGACGAATCTTACGTTTGGCATTGGGAACAATGGCTTTATCCGTGCGGTCAGGAATCGAGCGTCCTTTGGTAGCGGGATGCCTTCGTCGGACTCGAACGCGATGGCTTGGAATTCTGCTTCGTATCCTTCTCGGGTGAAGTCGCGTCGATGCCATGCGACTTCGCCGATTTCATCGGGATCGACTGCTAATACGGAGAATTGATCGAAGTTGAAGCCCGCAGTTATCGAACCGCGTAACCGATAGATTGTGGCGACTTCTTCCACCCCTCTCACATCTTGCAGGTCTTCTTCGACGTTGAAAGAACGTCCGCCGGGGCGGTTCGATATTCCCGGGACTCGAATATCGCCACCAGTCTCGTATAACACTTGATCTCTGGCGCTCCGTTCCAACGTGGCTGCGAAGCTGGCTGCGAATACGCCGAGACCGGCGGTCAGTATCAGAAGTAGGGAGACTCGGGAGTAGTGTGCGGGGTTGCGCGCCATTTGCCAAATTCCCAAGACTACGGCTGGAGAAACGATCCTTGACACGATGTCAGTGGTCAGGAATCTCCCCAACAGGTCCATCGCCAGCGGGAAGACGCGCAGCAGCACAACGCCTGCGGCGACGAGGAACAGTGCTGGGACGGCGAGGATGACTTGGTTGACGGTGGTTTCGCCGAAGATGTCGGAGGCTACGAAGGAACCTTGACGTGTCAATTGCCAGAATAGGAACAGCACTACGCCCAAGAAACCGAGGTCTAAGTAGTAGCGTTGGATGAATGCGAGTCTTTGCGGTCGCGCTCGACCTGCGCGCTCGGCGATGACACCTTGGCGCGTAACGCGCATCGCTGGGATCATGAGTGCGATCATGATCATCACGGACCCGATTGCGGCCATGATGTAGACGTTTTGGGTGAGGTTGACCGGGAGAGCTTCGCCGGCGTTCAATTCTCCGAAGAACGGCAATGTGCCTAAGAACGAAACACCCCATGTCGCGAGGAATGGACCGCAGACGATTGCGAAAGCAGCGATGATGACGGTTTCGACGGCGAACATCAATAGCAGTTGTCTAGAGGTCGTGCCGCGACCTCTCAACAAAGCGACATCGGCGGATTGTGCTTCGATCAGCAGTCCTGCGAGTGTGGCGGTGTAGTAGATGACGACCAAGACGATAAGGATCAGCACGATGAACATCGGAAGTCGGTTGAAGAACAGTTCGATCTCGTAGCGGAGTAGTGTCCTGTCGAGTTCGGTGTCTAGCACGAATCCGTCGACTTGGGATCGGAGTTCGTTCTCGGTGATCTCGAGCGTCTGGCGTATGAGTTGTGTGTCGGTGGCGTGGATAGACGTTGGTTCAACGTCTAGGAACCACGCGTACTCTGCGCCCATATTGGGGAAGTAGACGCCCATCACTTCCAACATGGTTTGCTGGGGCAGTACGAACTGAGCGATCTGTAGAGTGCTACTTCGAGATCCGAATGCTTGGTCTAGGATTCGCCATTCTGGAGCGTCGGGGTGCGCTCGCTGGTAGAGGCCAGTGAGCCTGATGTTGACGTTGATTCGTTCTTCGTCCCAGTGCGGACGGGCCGGTATGACGTCGCCGATTTTCAATTCGAACTCTTCGGCGGTGTCCTCGTCGAGGAGTGCTTCCACGGTCAGATCGGACCCGGCAGAGGGTTCGGCATTGATCTCTGGCTCTCGTCCAGCGACGATATCGATGATGTGTGGTTTGTCGGGGACTGTCATGCATTGGATGCGACGACAATCGCACTCGATCAGTGGTTCGTCGTTTTGGTCGAACGAGTCTGGTTCTGCGACGGTCGGTCGACATGGGCACTCCCCTAGCGGCACCAATTCCGGCGGTTCGTCCACGAAGAAGGTCCAGCTACGCATAGCTCGTTCGTAGTCGGTTGTGAATTTGCCGACGCGAGCAAGCAGGAGCGACTCCATCGATGATGTGAGTTCGGCGTGCGTCTCGTTGTTTATCGGGGTTTGATCGGCTTCGATAAGGATGTCGAGATCGGCAGGATTCTGGTCGGCCAGTTCTTTCTGCAACGCTATGTCGCGCAGCGATTCGAAGTAGACGACGGTTGCGGACATGATAGTTCCGGCGAGTATGGAACCGATGATGACGGCGGATAGCAATCGCCAGTTGGCGATCGTTCGCTTGAGCATGAGTTGTATCGTGCTTCGCATCTCGGTTTCTAGTTCGTGTCGCGGGTCAGTTCGTGAATAGGCAGAGTGCGGAACTGTCGCATGATGCTGATCACGGCAACCAAGGTGGCGCCGAAGATTACCGCCGCCAGAACTCCGACGGGTATCCAGTTCGTCTGCATGACGAATGGCGGGAGGAGTTCTCCGCCGGTCTGTGTGAAGGTGAGGCTGCTGACGGCGAGTCGGCTTACGTAAATTCCGCTCGCGATACCGATGCCGATGCCGAGAACTGCCACCATCGCGTGTTCGATCAGCACCAACCGTCCGAACGCCGATGCCTTCATCCCCATGCTTGACAACAGAGCGGATTCCCGACGAGTCCTGAACGCGTGTGCCGCTAGATATGTCATGTAACCGAACGCGGCAGCGACGCCGGCCATCACGATAGACACGACGCTTATGCCTCGCCATCCCGCAACCACCAAAGGATCAACGGAGGATTCTTCGAGCAGGCTCGCACGGTCGGTATAGGTAGTGAAACCAAGGATTTTGCGCAGTTCGAGTAGGACCGAGGCGTGCATACCTTCGTCGATATCGACGAAGAGTTCATTCGGACGCTGGGCCGTCAATCCGCGCAGTTCAAGAAAATCGATGGTCGAATCGACGTTTGCCACTAGGAATGGGGCCCGTCCTGGATCCAATGTCGGGAAGTATCTGACTTTGTCTGCAATTTCGACGGGCACGTAGCCGCCGTTGATCTGGACGATGAATTGCGAACCGATTGTCGTATTGGTTTGGAACATGAACGCGTCGCTGGCGATAACTGGCAACGGCTCGCCGGTCGCGGTGCGGTAGATTCCTCGGACGCCTTGATCGTTGCCGCGATCCATCTCGATGCGGGCGACGGATGCTCCTCGGTCGCCGGGCACCCCGATGGTGAGGTCGGGTGGTTCATCGGCGATGGTGAATACGACGTCGAGCCCGTTTGAGGTAGGCATTCCGGTCCACTCGCTGAACTCGTCGAAATCGACGAGTATTGTTCGTTCGCCGCGGCTGTTTTCTGCGTATACGTCGTCAATGTACGCGACTGTGGGCACTGCGCCGTCAGGTCCTGCCTGCATGAATGTTTGAACTGAAACCAGTTGGGCAGGTTCTTGGAACGGGCTTGATACGTCGGCTGTTTGGTGTCCCCATTCGTTCTCGATCTGACCGAGCGTGATGGTGCGGGACCTTCCTTTGGCGTCCTTGATGACGAACCACAAGAAGAGGTTTTCGACGCGCGGCTCGGTTCTTGCCCATGCGCCGAGTTCCACTGTGTCGGATGGCAAGTAGATCGGCTCTGGTTTCACTTCGACCGCGATCTTCGACGTGAGTTTTCGGAACTCGGTTTCAGAGAAATCTTCGCGGAACCATGCGGTCTCCGCGAATTGGTGGGAGTCGACCGCCAAGAGGTTGAACGGGAATCCTAAAGATGTCGTGCCGAATCGACCGGAGGCCCGGAACGCGGGTGTTGCGTTTATGACGCCATCGACGTTTCTGACGTTTTCAACGCTCTCGTTAGAAGGCGGGGTGGTGGGAGAGAATCGGAAATCAGCACCGGATTCGTAAAAGATCTGTTCCTCGGTGCTTCTCGCCAGGGTCGATGCCAATGTGCCCGACACGACACCCAAGCCTGATACGAGCACGAGGAGCAGCACCGGCCACACGTACCAGTACGGGCTTCGCCTCAATCTCCATAGTCCTAGCGTTACTTCCGCAGAGGTGATGCGAGAGCCGATCGCGGCGATGATTTGCGCCATTATCGGGAACAAACGCATGAACAGGAGCGCGACGACGAGGAGGAATATTGCGGGGGAGAAGAGCAGAGTGATGTCTGCGGAGTTCTCGCCTTCTCGGGTTGATGCCACGACGGTGCCTCGGGTTGTCAATTCCCACCAGATGAGCGAACCGATTGCGAGGAAGATGATGTCGAGGTAGTAGCGCTGGAAAAAGGGCGCTTGCTCGGGACGCGCTTCGGACTGGTACTGGTCGATAACCCCGCGGCGCGCTCCTAGGATAGCCGGCAACAGCAGTATCGCAAATACCGCCAACCCGGCGGTTACTGACCAGATCCAAGATTGCCAGACGAATTCAACGTCTAGGAAAAGTGAATCGGTAACGCTGCGATAGGCGGGAAGAAGCCCTAAAGCGGCGACGAGTCCCATGCCGACTAGGGGTGCAATCACAGCGGGTATTCCGGCAATGACGACGCTCTCGATGGCGTACGAGCGTATGACTTGGACCACAGTGATGCCGCGGCTTCGGAGCATGGAAGTCTCGCCAGCGCGACGGCGGGCGATGATGCCTGCGACCATGAAAAGGTAGTACGCGATGGCGGTGATGGCAAGGGCAGCCAGCAGCAACATTGGGATGCGAGCGAACAGCATCCTGCGTTGCAACGATTGCAGTCGGGATTCTAGAACCGTCAGAACGTCGGCGCGCGTGATGTCGATGCTGATGCGATCCTCGAAATCGGCTAACTTGGTGATCGATTCGTTTAGGGACAGATCCTTGAAGTAGTCACTGTTGACGAATAAGTGCCAGCTGAAATTGGCTGGCAGACCGGCGTTGGCTTTGGCAATCGTTTCCAACATGACACTCGGATGGACGAGCATGACGATTGGGTTCTCGCGGCCCTCGACGATTGCTTGGGGTCGCATTATCGGATCTGATAGTCCTACCCAGAAATCGTCCGATTGGTCGGGTATCGTGAAAATGCCGGTTATTCGTGCCTTGACCAGACCAATTCCTCTCACCTCAGGCACGGTTTCGATCACATCGCCCACACGGATATCGAACTGTGATGCGCGATCCCAGATCAGTGCGGCTTCGACGATCGCGACGTTGTCTGAGATGACAATACGGTTTGAAGGGGCTTGTCCAACGATGTAGACGATGTGATTGTCAACGTCGGTCATCGAAAGGAACATGGCGCGCGAAGCTTCGGGGTGGCGACGCAACCCTTCACCCTCTCTGCCCCAGTTGGCGCGTCGCGTCTTGATGAGCGCGGTTTCCCCAGTTACGGCACCTGAGAGATGTTCGTCTACTGCAGCGTCGATAGCTTCGTTGGCATCGACCGATTTCTGGAGTTCCAGCGGCAGCCAGCGGGTCGATATTTGCAGGTGTCGGTAAGTGCTGGCGGTTGCATCTATCGTGTCTTCGACACCAGCGCGTTCGAGCGTGCGTAGATAAACCGGTGCTCCGGCGATAACGGTGGCAGTGATCAGCGATCCAATAAAAGCGCCGATAAGGAGAGTCGCCTCACCTGAGATCCGGCGGAGTGTGAATCTGACTATATTCAGCTCGAGTTTCCTTGGGTCCTTGATGGAGTCAAGGGAGGCGTAATTCGGTCGTCAACGTCCTCGTGCCGCACAAATTATTGCGGAATTCGGCTTGGATGTCGAATGAGGCGCAACACATCATTCTAACCTGCAAACGTTCAGACTCCATTGGCGGGCGCTAGCTACACTTCCTACGCAAAGAGACGTCGGAAGGTTTGCTTAGCGCTTGTTATTAAGAGGTGGAAGTGGCAACCCTCTCGCGCTAGCAACGCTAGAGAAGGTGTGACTTCACCCGGAATTTTCTCTTTAGCGGTGGGTCCACCAACTTGGCTAATACTTAGGGTTAGACGCCAAACGATATAATTCGAGTCAGGATCTTTCTTCCGCCGGCCCGACAGATCAGGAGGCATGAAGTGAGACTTGCACATCGGATTCGATCAAGCTTGGCGTTGGTTATCGGCAGCTTGGCACTCATTGCCCTTTTAGGCACCGCCTGCAACTCTGAGCCGTCTATCGTTGACCAGACCGCTTCAACGGTAACCGATGTTCAACCCGCGGACGTTGTCGGCCCCAATCCTTGGATTCCGGATGTAGTTGAGGCGACCACTCCTTCGATTGTGCAAGTTTCCGTGCGACGCGCCGATGGCGTGGGGAGCGGCACTGGCATCATTTTCAACGCTGAAGGTTCGATTGTGACCAATTGGCACATTGTCGAAGGGGCGAACGAGATCAGCGTAATCCTCTATTCGGGCGAGACTCTTCCTGCCGTGTTGATGCGGGAAGACAGCGCCCTGGATATCGCGGTTTTGGCTGTTAATGCTCAAGACTTGGTGCCTGCGAAGTTCGGCGACTCAGATGCCTTGCGAGTAGGGGAGGATGTTGTATCTATTGGCCACGCTTTCGGATTAAGCGGAGGGCCGAGCGTCAGCCGCGGCGTCGTCAGTGCATTGGATCGCACAGTCGCGGACGGATCAGGCACGATATTCGAAGGTCTGATTCAGACCGACGCGGTGATCAACGTGGGGAGCAGCGGTGGCGCGCTCGTGAACTCGAACGGTGAAGTTGTTGGAATCAACATCGGCACGATCGACGTTGGACAAGGCGCCAATTTCGCGATCGATATCAATACGGTCGTTGAGGGCACCAACCAGTTGGTGGAGTTGGGAGAGCGTGAGCAACCTGGATACTTGGGTTTGGGGGGTGTCGATGTTACGCCGTACGTGGCGTTTCAGCGGGCACTGCCTGTGAGCGAAGGGTTCGGTGTGAGATATGTTGATCCTGAATCGCCTGCTGCGGCGGGTTTCATGATTGACGACATCATTGTCAAAATCGACGACACACCGATTCGCGGCAAGACGGATTTCACCGAGTTTCTTCGTACCCATCCGGACGGCACCGATGTCATAGTCAGGACTATACGCGGTGCGGGTGATAGCGCGGTGATTATGGAAATTCCGGTGACCCTCGGTTCACCCGGGGCATAAGTCTCCGTACAATTGCCGCGTAGCGGTTGCGCGTAAACCCTAACCAACATCGGGAGTGTTGATGATGACTGGATCAGAGCGTGAATTGAGCGGCAAAGTGGCTATTGTTACCGGCGCAGGGCGTTTGCGCGGTATCGGTAGAGCCACAGCCAACGTCTTAGCGAGGATGGGTGCGGATGTCGTTGTAACTGGGACTGGGCGCGATCCTGCGACGTTTCCACCCGATGAGAAAGAAGCTGGGTGGCGGGATATTGACTCAACGGCTGACGAGGTTAGAGCGTTTGGGGTCAAAGCCTTGCCGGTCATTATGGATGTGACGAGCGCGGATGATGTGCAAGCGCTGATTGATCAAACCGTCGATGAGTTGGGGCGGGTGGATATCTTGATCAATAACGCTGCTGCGCCTTATGGGGCAGATCGGGTTCCGGTGGTGGAAGTCGAGGAGCATGTATTTAAGACAGTGTTGGATGTCAAGGTTGTGGGGACGTATCTGTGCTCGAAGGCCGGGGCGATCCAGATGATCAAGCAAGGCGATGGCGGTAGGATCGTGAACATCTCGTCGACGGCGGGCAAGCGCGGCAATGCGCGGATGGCTGCTTACAACGCGGCGAATTTCGCGGTCGACGGTTTCACTCAAGCGTTATCGAAAGAGTTGGCTGAGCATGAGATTACCGCCAACTGTGTATGTCCCGGTATGACGGAGACGGCTCGTCTCGACCCGATCGGGCGGAGTGACGAGTGGTGGACGCGAGCGGCTCAGGTGCCGTTGGGTAGACCTGCTGAGGACATTGAGGTTGGGGAGTTGATCGGCTTCCTTTGCAGCCCGCGGGCGGCGTACATAACGGGGCAGGCGATCAACATCAATGGCGGCTCAGTAACCGAACGATAGAGGCGTTTTCAGCGTCCTGAATTTCGAGGTCGTCGCAACTCTGGTGAGACGACCTCGATTGATTCTAGGCGACGGCCTAGTTAATCCACGAAGCCGCGGAGTTGGCGGCTACGGGTTGGATGGCGGAGCTTCCTTAGCGCCTTGGCTTCGATTTGGCGGACGCGCTCACGGGTAACGCCGAAGTAGCGGCCGACCTCCTCTAGCGTCTTGGATTGACCGTCCTTCATGCCGAAGCGATGCTCGATGACCTGCTTCTCGCGTACGTCCAGAGTTTCGAGAATCTCCATTACGCTTTCTTTCATCAAGTTGGTTGATGCTTTTTCTATCGGACCATCGGTGTTGGTTTCAGGTATGAAGTCACCTAGGGTCGAGTCCTCTTCGTCTCCAATCGGGGTTTCGAGCGAGACCGGTTGGAGAGAGATCTTCAAGGTGTCTCGGACCTTTTGCGGTGTCGTCTCCATGTGGACGGCGATCTCTTCGGGGGTCGGTTCTCGACCATATTCCTGGACGAGTCGCCTACTGATTCGTAACAGCTTGTTGATGGTTTCGACCATGTGGACTGGGATGCGGATGGTGCGCGCCTGGTCGGCGATAGAGCGGGTAATCGCTTGGCGGATCCACCATGTCGCATAGGTTGAGAATTTGTAACCGCGTCGGTAGTCGAATTTCTCAACCGCCCTTATCAGCCCGATGTTGCCTTCTTGAACGAGGTCCAAGAGGTTCATGCCACGCCCCATGTATTTCTTGGCCACTGATACGACAAGCCGGAGGTTCGCCTTGGTGATGTGGATGTCTGACGCGGTGCCGCGGTTGCGTATCGTGGTCAGATGCGCGTCGAGGAGCGGTCCGTAGTAGAAGAGCCTTTGAATCGCCTCGTTGTCAAGGGACTGTGCAAGCTCGAACAATTGCGGGTTGGATTCGATGGCGTCGGGCGTCTCGTTGGCGATCAGCAGAGTGAGCAGCGAGAGGTTTCGGATCGTCGTTTTCGACTCTTCGGAGTCGCAACCGAGGTGATTCGCGAGGTACTCGATCTTCTCCTCAGAGTATGGTTGGTCGAGACAATCGCGGATTTGCGGATCCATCAGCATGTCTGAGAGGTGAGTCGTCGCCACGTCGTCGGGTATGGCGAGCAGCTTCTCCGCGAGTTTTTCGGAACACAGCAATCCGTTTCGCATCGCAGTGACGCGAGCTTCGTGCGATGTCTCCTGCCAAACATCGAAGATCTTGTCATTGTCGAGTCGCAGTTCGGTATGACCGAAGTTCGGAGCGAGCTCTTTGACGATTTCCAGAGCCTCGTTGCGCGAACCGCCCAACTCTCTGCGGATCGGTGTTGCGGAGGTTATCCGGTATGGGCTGGCGACGATTTCGAGCAGGCGCGGTTGAGTCAGAACATCTGAGATCGATGCTCCATCGCTTCGCTCGTGTATCTGCTCAAGGATCGCGGCCGTGGCGTTGTCGCAGGTGAGCGCGTCTTTGATCGCCGCGGCGACGCCGTTTTCGGGCAGATTCTCCAGTGCTTCTCGCGCCTCGGGTTTTGCCACCTTGGAGAAGATCTCTTCAGGGAGCCGGGTGAGGTCTCTGATGTTCTCGATTGCTTCCTCTTGTGAGCAGTTGAAGATGTCGGAAACGTATTTGACGTCCCTGATGCGGTATGGGTTTTCGAGGGCTTTGCTGATGATTGCGAAGATTTCGCCAGTTCGCTCGTTACAGAATCCGGAGTAAATGACCATTGCTTTGGCGGCGGACTGCATCTTTGAGAGTCGGAGCATCGCCTCGATGGTTATCTCGGTCGCGGAAGGTTTGGTTTCGTGCTTTTCGAGGAAGTCTGTTTCGATCTCGGCGACGATGCGACGCAGCTCGAGGTTTCGGGCTAACTCACGTTCCTCTTGGGCTGTGAGCAGTTCGACGCGCCCGATTTCGCGCAGGTACATTCTGACGGGATCGTCGGTCAGATCGGTGTCGGCGGCGATATTTTCGAGGTTTATAACCTCGGCGCGTTGTTTCGCGCCGGTTGCCGATCCATCCCAGCTGTCGAGGTCCGACATGGTGCCAGCGGGCCCGGTCGTTGAGAGGAGCATGTTGGCGCGTTGGTTCTCGCCTTCGATAGGGTCAGCTTCGATTTCGTCGTCGCCACCCAACATCCCGAACGTCAGGGTTTCGCTGTCGTCGTCCTCATCATCGTCTTCTAAGTCGTCATCTTCCTCTACGGATGCGACGGTTTCGTCCTCATCAACTTCGCCATCATCGTCGATGGCTGCGCCGTTGGTAGTTGAGATTCGGGTGGTGCTTGGCACGGCTCCGGAAATGCTGGGATCGGTGTCGAGTTCATCCTCCACACTCGTTTCGCCGGTATCGGTCTCTGTTACGTGTTCTGGCTGGTCGCTCTCGTTAAACAATTTGAGCGTCTCCTAATGGCTTGGCGCCGCGTGTTGCGGATTCGCCAGTTCTCTGATCTCTCGGTTGGTTTGAACCGCGGTGATCATGTCCTCTTCACGGAACATATTTCCGTTTTCTTTGGCCAGTTGCACCTCTTTCTTTTTTGTTCGTGTGAGATATTCTCTGCGGGTTCGCTTTGCGCATGTTTCGGCGATCTGTATTATCGCCGCTTGGTCCTCGATTGTTTCGTCGGTTGGTGACAGGGGAACTTCTTTCAAACGATTGACGAGCGAGAGGGCTTCGATGTCACTCTCGATTCTTCCGACGCATTCTTCTAGGTTTCCGGCGATTCGAAGTTCTTGGAATATCCGCCTCCTGACCGGATCGGTGAAGTGGTATGGCTCCACATTAGCGGCGTGGTCGATAGCGTAGTCGTACTGCAACATGCAAGCGAGGAGATCGGATTCCCAGCGGGCTTGGATTGCCGCAGTTGCAACCGGAATGGCAGGTCGGGTGGTGCCAGTTCTGCGAGTTGGGTTACGGCGCGAGTTGGTGTCGGGGTTCGAGGCGTTTTGCACCGTCTCGCGTGCTGATCGCTTCCTGGTCAGCACATGGATCATGTCGTCTACAGCGATGCCGAGTTGCTCGCCGAGGCCATTGAGTTTTCTTTGCTCGCGGATCGTATGCGGGGGGATGTTTTCGAAATAGGGCTCGACTTCGTTGAGAGCGGCGTCGAGTCCGTTCTCGGTCGCGGTGTTATGACTGCTCAGGCTAGTGCGGATGACGAAGTCGATGACTTCATCGGCTTGGTCGATTGAAGCGATCCACTCGGCGCCGTTGTTTCGAATGGCTTCATCAGGGTCTTTGGCTTCGCCGTGTTCGGAGACGACGGGGCTTGCGATGCGAATGTCTATCGGTGCGCGCCGGCTGTTCGTCTGCGTCGTCGTACGGCGTCCGAATTCGGATAGGGCCACTTGCAGGCCGCGAAGTGTAGCTTGCTGCCCAGCTTCGTCGGCATCGAGGCATAGGACGATCGACGGAGGGTTGTCGGGATCGTCGGGGAGGACTGTTGAGATGGTCTGCAGTTGTTGGGATGTTACGGCGGTACCCATGCAGGCGACGACGTTTTTGAAGCCGCGCTCTTGAGCGGCGATGACGTCCATGTATCCTTCGACGACGATTGCTCGGCCGGATGCTCGGATTGCGTCGGAAGCCCAGTGCATGCCGTAGAGGATTTTGGATTTATTGAAGATTGAGGTCTCGTGGGTGTTTAGGTATTTGGGTTGGGCGTCGCCCATGGCGCGGGCACCAAAGCCGATGACGTTGCCGCGAGGGTCGCGTATGGCGATGGTGATGCGGTTGGTGAACATGTCGCGCCAAGCATCGTCGTTGCCCTTGACGACGAGACCGGATTGGACAACTGCTTGGCTGTCGGCGGCGATGGATTTTAGGTAGGCAATAAGAGAGTTGACGCCACCGGGCGCGTATCCGATGCCGCGGCGACGTGCGGTCTGGGCGTCGATGCCGCGAGCTTCGAGGTAGGCGAGGGCTTCTCGGCCTTGTGCGCCTTCGAGTTGGCGGGTGAAGAAGTCTTCGGCGATTTGGTTGACTTCGTGGAGTGGTGCGGATCTGCTGCGTCGGCGGTTGTCAGAGTATTCGTCTTTGAAGTTCGGTTCGATGCCGGCTTTGAGCGCGAGTTTTTCTAGTGCCTCTTTGAACTCGATACCGTCGGCTCGCATGACGAAGTCGAACATGCCGCCGCCGACGCCGCATGCACCCCAGCAACGCCAAGAGTCGTGTTCGAGCGAGATGCTGAAAGAAGGTGTTCGTTCGTCGTGGAACGGGCAGAGTGCTTTGGGCGTGCGTGAGGATATGTTCTCGAGAGCGACGTAATCCGAGACGACATCAACGATTGTCAGCCTTGCCTTGACTTCGTCAACTAAGGTCATCTGCTCTCCCCGCCATTGGCGAACTGGTTGCCCACAACGACCATCGCCCGTTTGCGACGATCGAAACGTAGTGTCTTGACGTTCGCGAAGCGTGCTAGCACGCTTATGGGTTAGGAAGTATAAACGAGGTTTGCTTGAAAGCAAGGGCATCTTTTGGGGTCGAAAAGGTAGTTTGCGGTGTGTTGTCTGAACCCGGATTTGAAGGATTTTAAGGATGGAAGGATCGTTGGTGTTGGTTGTTTGGGTTGGTTTACGCGGGGCGGCTTCGCCGCCGGGGTGCATACCCCTGCGAGCTTGCTTCGCTCGCTCGCGTCCCCTTTCGTCCCGAAAGGGGACGTTGGTAGGCGCGTTTAATTCTCCCTTTCGGGGAGATTCTGTTCGACGGATTGGTGGTCGAAGGATCGCCGCGTGTTGGGGTTGCGTGCGAAAGTTGGTTTGTAAGTTCGTCAATAGTCCAGCACCGCCGACGTCGCCAGACCGTCGGCCCTCCGGGAGGCGTGGATCTGAAAGATCAGCCCCCGTCATCGCTTGGTTCGCACCCCGCGCTAGCACTGCAGCCTCTTCCGTCCAGCGCTCCGGAAAGACGTGTGCCGGGTAGAGAGACCGTTCGCCCGGACCTTGAACGGGCATCCCCGTGCGAGAGGTCAGATAGTTAACCTGCTCCTGCCCGCGTGCCTCCCCTCCGGGTTCCCGCCTGCGCGGTACTGACTTTGGTTCGGCGGTTGCGCGGGGGCTGTCCCTCCCTGTCCCTCCTGCGCCCCTCCCCTCTGGATTCCTGCCTGCGCAGGAATGACGAGTGGTTGGCGCGGGAACGACGCGGGTTTGGAGCGCCCCCCACGGCTTGGGATGACCGTCTGGCTTGCTATGGTTTCGTCGGAGCCAGCATTACCTCTCCGCATCCGAGCCCTACAGCTACAACGGTCTTCGTAACCGGGTTGTGGCAGCGTTTCGCCCGTCTCCATTCATCGGAACGGAAGACGTCTTTCAGTGGCTTTTGGCGGGACATCGCCGGCGGGTCGTGTGTTGGCGACCCCTGCTACCCCGCCCGCTGCCGTACTTCATTCAATTGTTCTTGCTACGTCTTAAAAGGTTTGCGCGCAACCCCTGTCGACGCGGCGATTCTTCTGGGCGCCTCGTTCGACCATCGTCGTCAGTAGCGCTTGATTACAGTTATACAACATACGTTGCATCAATGTCAAATGTACGTGTCTGAACCCGGATTTTAAAGATGGAAGGATGGTTCCGGGCGGCGGGGAGGTGTGGTTATGAGTGGGGGATTTGGACTCGGCCTTGGTATAGTCCTTGGGTACTGCCGGGAGAGATTCGTTCTAGGGCGATTATGGCGAAGGAGTCGGTCATGCCGGATACGAAGTCGGCGGCGGCGTATTGGGGTTCGATGGAGATGACTCGCATCCATTCGGGGATGTCGTCGAGGTGTTTGCTGTAGTGTTCGTGCATGAGATGAACGGCGTCGCGGGCGCGGAGTCCTTCGGGGGATTGAGATGTGGGATGGTATACGCGTTCGAACATGAAGTTTCGGAGTTGGGTGGTTATGTCGCGCATGGGTCCGGACATGCGGATCCAAGGCTTGGCGTTGATTCCGGGGCTCTCTCCGGCGCAGTCCCATGATGCGTCGATGACGTCTACAACCATCGCGTTTAGGCGTGAGGAGTGTGCGTCACCTAGTGCATCTCGGATTTGGATGGGGACGTCGGTGGTATTGAGGATGCCGTCGCGTTCAGCATCGGCGAGGTCGTGCGCGAGGTAAGCAATGGCGTCGGAGATGCGGACGATCTGTGCTTCTAAGGACATTCCATCGACGGCTTCGGAGGTGATGAACTTTCCCTCGGGTTTGGAGTGACGTTTGACGGCCTCGATCACGTCATGCGTTAGGTTCAGTCCTTCGCCGTGTTTTTCGAGGATGGTGAGAGTTCGGACGCCTTGCGCGGCGTGAGTGAAGCCATCGGGCAGGCGTTCGTTGAGTACGTGTTCGCCGATGTGTCCGAAGGGGGTGTGTCCGACGTCGTGGGCCAGAGCTGCGGCTTCGACAAGATCTTCGTTGAGGTTGAGCGCGCGGGCGATGGTGCGTCCGACTTGTGAGACTTGCAAGACATGGGTCAGGCGCGTGGTGTAGTGGTCGCCCTGCGGGTTTACGAGGACTTGGCTCTTGTGCTTGAGTCGTCGGAAGCAGTTGGAGTGGATAATTCGGTCGCGGTCGCGTTGGAAAGCGGCGCGCACGGAGGAGGGATCTTCTTCGCGGTCGCGGGTAGCGTCGGCGGATTTTGATGCGAAGGGTGAGAGCGCGGCTTCTCGTTGTTCGATGCGGTGCCTGACGCGCAAGTGACTTGTCTGTAAGTGATCAGCTACCGAGGCTTCGATCATGCGACGGTCACCGTCTTTGCCAGGTTGCGCGGTCGGTCGGGGTTGTATCCGCGTGCGACGGCGGTGTGATAGGCGAGTTGCTGGAGGGGTATGGTCATGAGGAACGGCGTGTGTTCGTCATCGTCGGTGGGGATTGGAATCCATGCGTCAGCTAGGGCTTGAACTTCGATATCGCCATGCTGGGCGAGAGCGATGACTTCGCCACTGCGGCTCTGCACCTCGTAGATGCTCGTAAGCATCTTGGACCTGAGTTCGCCGTTTTCGGGTACGAGAACGATGGCGGGTGTGTTGGGTTGGATGAGTGCGTTGATGCCGTGTTTCATTTCGGAAGCGGAGCACCCCTCGGCATGGATGTATGCGGTCTCCTTCATCTTGAGGGCGCCTTCCATCGCGATTGGGAATAGATCGCCGCGTCCTAGGATGAGCATGTTTTCGACGTTGATGAACCGATCATGGGCGAGAGCTTCGATTTCGTTTTCCTGCCCCAGAGTGCGGTTTATCGCGCCGGGCAGAGAGGCTATTGATTGGACGTGTCGATCAAAATCGGGCTGGCTCAGTCGGCCGGCATCGCGCCCCAGTTGCAGTCCCATCATGTATAGAACCAGCATGGTGTTAATAAACGTCTTGGTAGCGGGAACGGCAACTTCCAAACCTGATCCGATATCGATGGCGACATCGGCCATCCGTGCCGCCTCGCTGTGAACGTTGGCGGTGACGACGGCGACGGCGCTTCCTACACTCCTCGCCCTCTCAATGGCGGTCAACGTGTCGTAAGTTTCGCCTGACTGAGTAACTGCCACCAGCAGGTCGCGTTCGCCCATCACTGGATCGCGATCGGCCAACTCACCGGCGTATTCGACCGATGTGGGGATCCGAGCCAATCGCTCGATGCGCCGGGCGCCAGTCATCGCCGCGAAATGCGAGGTGCCCATACCTGCTAATACGATTCGATTCAAGTCAGGCGGCAATAAATCAAGTTCAGGAATGTCGATCCGCTTGTTGCTGAAGTCGATTCTTCCGCGCAGAGCGCCTTGGACAGTCGCAGCCTGCTCGGAGATCTCCTTATGCATGAAGTGAGCGTGTTCGTTGATCTCAGAAATGCGGTTTCCGGCTATCAACTTCACAGATTCTTTTTCGACCAGTTTGCCCGCCACATCGACAATGGTGGCTCCATCGGGACTGATGCGAACCGCTTCGCAGTGATCAATATGCGTCACCGCACTTACATGCGTCACCGCACTTACGTCGGAAGGCATCGCTGCGGCGTTGCTGGCAAGAATCCAAGCGTCGCCAGACTCGCCCATCATCAAACTGCCGGCGTATCCGATTCTGACTCCCACCACTGCGTCTGGTTCATCTGCAGAGATAGCGAGGATCACCGACAGCCCCTTCAAGCGCCTGCTTGTTTTCTTGGTTGCGGCGAGCAACGAATCGCCCGCTTCCATGTGACGAGCGATCAGATGCGCGACTACCTCGGAGTCGGTCTCGGATGCGAATTCGATTCCATCAGCCTCGAGTCTGCGGCGCAATTTAGCGTGGTTTTCGATGATCCCGTTGTGCGCGATCGATACCTTGCCGTCATAACTGAGATGTGGATGGGCGTTCGCATCTGTCGGCGCGCCATGAGTCGCCCAACGAGTATGCCCAATCCCCGTCGTCGCATGTCCGAACTGACCATTGATCGTCTCTTCCAGAGCGGAAACTCGACCTGCGCGTTTGATCGTAGTTATCCCGTCGCCGTTTATAGCGGCGATCCCCGCGCTGTCGTAGCCTCTGTATTCGAGGTCTTTGAGCGCTCGGAGCAGGAAGGTCTTTGCATCGCCGATGCCGGCGTAACCCACGATTCCACACATGTTTTTAGACTGATCTTCTGCTTGTTGGCGATTAGATGGTGGCGGTGCGTGCTTGTGGTCCAGATGCTGTCGGCTGATGGTTCCCGATCGAAGTTGTCAACTCGAAACTGTTGGACACTTTGTCGGCGAAGATACCACGGCGTTCGGGGGGCAGGTTAATCGCCACTCTTGTCATGATCTCCTCGGTGGCACGGTCGAGCGCGGCGCGATCGGATATGTCGGTGGAAACCTTGAATGGTTCTCCGACCGAGACTCGGATTTTGGCAATGGGCATCAACACTTTCAGGATATTTTGCAGATTGTCGGTTCCGTACATTCCCATCGGTACCAGCGTTGCTCCGGATTGAGCGGCTAGAAGTGCGGTTCCGATGTGTGCCTTTTTCAATCCTTCGAGGTTGCGGCTACGAGTACCTTCCGGGAACATCACGACGGCGCGTCGATGAGCGAGCATGGCTCTTGCCCAACGTAGAGCGTGAAGGTCGGCGGAGTATCGGCTGACTGGATATGCGCCCCATCCTTTGAGTAGGAATGTGAAGAGCGGATTGTTGAAGAGTTCGCGCTTGGCTAGGAACAGTGCTCGGCGCGGGAGCAAGGACGCGACGATTGGCGGGTCCAGATTTGCCAGGTGATTGCTGACGTAGATGACGGGACCATCGACCTTCAAGCGTTCTCGGTGCCGGACCTCGATATCGGCGAACATGGCCAAGGTGCCGCGGAAGGCGGTGTTGCAGAAGGGGAAGAACCATTGTCGGTTCGGTTTCAAGCGGTCTGCCCTCCTGCGATCATTGGAGCGGCGGCTTGGTCGGCGTCGGGCTGGATTAGAGCGAGGATTTCTTCGACGACTTCTTCGGCGGTCAGATCGTCGGTGGGAATGATGATCGCGTCTTCTGCTGGGCGCAACGGCGAGTCGGCGCGGTTGGAGTCGATCTCGTCGCGGCGTTGGATGGATTGGAGGACTTGTTGATATGACTGGCGATCGGCATTGCCATCTGAATCACTGGTTCTACGATCTGCGCGTGTCGAGGCCGACGCTGTGAGATAGACCTTTATGGGTGCATCGGCGAGAACGACAGTGCCGATGTCTCGTCCGGCCATGACGATTGGTCCGGCGCTTGCGATATTGCGCTGCTGCCGTACGAGAGCGCGTCGTACGGTTGGGATTGCGGATATGGGCGAGACATTGAAGTTGACTTCGTCGGAGTAGAGAAGGTCGGTGATGTCTTTTCCGTCAGCGAACAGTCGCCAATCGCCGCTTTCGTCTTGATTCACCGAGAAGCTGGTGCTGGCGGCGACGTTTTGAACTGCGTCGAAGTCTTTGGCGGAGATTCGGTTTTTGATGGTGAGGTGGGTAACGGCACGATACATCATTCCGGTGTCGAGGAAACTGGAGCCCAACCGCTCGGCTAGCATAGCGCCCACCGTCGATTTTCCGGAAGCAGACGGGCCATCCAATGCGATCTGGATGGGCGCGGCGTTCTGGTTGGAGTTCATGATCGGTTGATGATCGACTAGGGAGCGCCTATGGCACCTCGGGGACCGGATATTGCGCTTCAACACGCGTTGATGGGAAGGGTTTTCGATCCTCCGCGAAACTAGTATTCGATTATAGACAGCAACTGTGAACGCTTGCTTTGCGGTCGATTTCCACGCGCCAATGGAGTGGGAATTCGAGCGCGAATTGTTACAGATCGAAAGGGTATGGACGGCTTCGCGTTGCTACGTGACGCGCTAACCAACTAATGAACGGTCTTGACGGAATATTCATCCTCACGATCCTGCTGCTAGCCTTTTGGGGCTTTCAGGTGGGGGTATTGGGGACTGCGATCTGGTTAGTGGCGGCGTATGGGGCGATTGTTCTGGGCGCTCAACTGGCGGGGCGGGTTGTTCCACTACTTGGTTTTCCGGCCAGCTACACGTCGATCGCGACGACTGTCGGCTATATCATCGTTTCGGCGTTGGTCGGAATTCTGGCGCGATCGGTGTCTTCGAGTGTGCGAGCGATGATCAACGTTACTCCATTGAGATGGGTGAATGATATCGGTGGTGCATTGTTAGGCGGAGTTGTGGGAATTGTCCTGGTCACGGCTGTGATCGTAGCGGCGGCGGCGTTCACATACGTGGTGCCTGAAGGTGCTTTGGAGTACGGCGGAGTATCGTACTCGGTATCGTATTCGCAGATCTATCTTTACGATGCACCGAGGTCGTGGTTGGACGAACAGTTGACGGGCTCGTTGGTAGTTGAGATTATTTCGGGACTGCGGGGGATCATTGTTCCGTTTGCGCCAAACGAGGTCGGCGTAGCGGTGGATGTTCTTTTCTCGCGGGTGAATTGATCAAATGGTCGGACGGGCTGTTGAGCGTAATGGTTTGTTGGCTCAAGTAGACTTTTGCGGCTATAGAATATGAGTACTGTGAGTGATCAAGCGTTAATGCTGATACGTTCTCGGGTGTTGGTGCTGAACCAGAACTATCAGCCACTTAACATCTGCGACGTGCGCCGCGCCGTTTCGCTACTTGGCAAAGGCAAAGCCGAAACGGTTCAACACGGTGTCGAATACATTCACACCGTGTCTCGCATGTTCGAGCGTCCCGAGGTGATTCGCCTTGTGTATATGGTTCGGAAGCCTCTGCATCGTCGGAAGCTCTCCCGGCGGGAGGTTTTTCAACGCGATGGATATTCGTGCCAGTACTGTGGGAAGCGAAGCACGCAGTTGACGCTAGACCATGTGATACCGCGTTGCAAGGGCGGTCAGCATACGTGGGAGAACGTCGTGACGGCGTGCCAGCGGTGCAATCATAGGAAGGCGGGTTCGACTCCGCGCGAGGCGGGCATGTCGTTGAGGGTTCAGCCGCGTGAGCCGCGTCCGAATCCGTATGCGGGTTTCAGCGCTGACCGCGTTGATCCGGCGTGGCTGCCGTTCATGCCTTGGTTGGCGAAGCAGCCGTTGCCGACAGCGGCGGGTTAGTTTTCGGCACCGTTTCGTCGGTTGATCAAGTCGATCATGCGATTGACGAACACATTGACACTGTCGCGATGCTCTTTAACGTCCTCATTCTCTAAAAACCCGTGATAGAAGTTGGCGTGCAATATCTCAGCACTTGAGAATAGCGGACGCAACACAGGGTCATTGAAATCTTCACCGAAGTGTCCGACTGATCTAACCATCGCCCGGTGACCGCTCTGTTTGATTTCGCGGCGATGCATCTCTGCGATGACGACGTGCGATGCCGCGCCCCAAAGCTTTTCTGAAGCTTGAAACACATCGCCATCCTCAAGTTCCCTGTCGGCGTCTACGAGGAATTGCTTTGCAAGTTGGATGTGATCGGTGGCCAGCATTCTTAGAGGTATGTATCGTTTTGTGAAAATCCCGTTGCTGTCATTCTATCTCTGTCTGAATATAGATCTCACGCAACTGTCGGCGTCTCAAGCATCATAGCGTCGAAGGCGAGTTGAGGGTAGGCGTTGGACATCAGAGCGTCGCGAGTGTTTTGGGTGGCTGATGTGGCGCGGGCGATGTCTTCGGTGGTGAGTTGTTTGGCCAATTCAGCCAACTCTTCGATACGGTCGCCGAAGACGATGTGTTGATCCAGCTCGTTCTGGAGCATGGCGATGTCGCGGAGTATCTCGAGCCAGCGTGCGATTTCTTCGAGCGCTGACGCGCGGTCGCGGCGAAATTCGCGGGTCATCTCGAAGGCGTAGTCGAAGCGGTCAGGGAGATCGGCTCTGATGATGTCGATGATGCGGGACGCGGACTGCTTTCGGGCGTCAATGAGCGATGGGTCGTTTAATGCGGCGATTGCCCATCCGGGTGCGCCCATCGACATTTTCGCTAGGGTGTGCGCCTCAGCCTGCGATACGTCGTGGCGTTCGATCAGTGCGTTGGCGATTGTCTCTGGCGGTACGGATCGCAGTCTCACCAAGTGGCACCGCGAAGCGATGGTCTCAGGCACCGATTCTGCTGAAGGTGCCGTGAGGATGATGTGGACGCTGCTGGGCGGTTCTTCAAGCGTCTTCAGGAGCGCGTTGGAGGCGTCTTGGGACATGCGGTTTGCTTCGTCAATGATGAAGACCTTGACACGCCCTTCATAGGGTTCGAGTATGGCATCGGACTGAAGGTCTTTGATCAAGTCGATGCCGATCATTACTCGCCGTTGCGCGGCTCTTTCATCCGGGTCTTTGGAGGATTGAGTGGTTGTGGTGATGATCTGCACATCGGCGAAGTTGGAGCGTGCGATGCGGTCGCAGGCTGAACATTGACCGCATGGCGGATCGGGTTGCAGATCACCCCAACCCGGTGCAGCTATGTCTTGGGCGTTGCAGTTGAGTGCTCTAGCAAAGTCGATGGCCAGAGTGCGTTTGCCGACTCGATTCGGGCCAGTGAAGAGATAGGCGTGGGATACTCGCTGCTGCTTTATGGCGCCGTTGAGCAGCGCTATCGCCGCTCGATTACCGATGGTCTGCCATTGGCCGCTCGATCCGACATCTGTCGATGCGGTGAGCATTATTCGAATATCGCGGTGGCGAGAAGGTCGGTGTAGGTCTCGCGCCTACGGATGAGTCTCGCTTCAGACTGTTCGGTGACGAGCACGATGGCGGGGCGAGTTTGGAGATTGTAGTTGCTGGCCATCGCAACGCAGTAGGCACCGGATGCGGGCAGTGCGAGAAGGTCATCGGTTTCGACATCGGGAAGTTCGACATCCTTCGCGAGAAGATCTCCGGACTCGCAGAACTTACCCGCTATGGTTACTTTCTGCGTTGGTTCTCCAAGGGGATCGTCGACCGACATCACCTCGTATTCGGCTTCATAAAGAGCAGGCCGGATGTTGTCGCCCATTCCGCCGTCGACGCTGACGAAGGTTCGAACGCTCGGAATTCGTTTGATACCTCCGACGGTGTAGACTGCGACGCCGGCCCTACCGACTATCGACCTGCCGGGTTCGATGGTGAGTCTTGGTCGATCAATGCCGTACTTAGTACACGCGGATTCTAGCGAGTCGACAATGGTTTTCGCATACTCGGCGATGGTCGGTGGCAGTTTAGAGGCCAGATAGCCGATAGCCATGCCTCCGCCTGGGCTGAACTCTCGCATATTAAGTCCGTGGACGTACGTCATTCGAGCTGCAAAGGCGACCACGTATTCAACCGCTTCTTCGTAAGGTTCCAACTCGAAGAGTGGAGAGCCGAGATGGAAGTGAAGCCCTTCTACATCTAGGTTGGGTTGTGCGATTGCGGCGGCGACGGCCTTTTCGGCGTCGCCGGTCTCTATGGAGAACCCGAATTTGGAGTCCAAGACGCCCGTGCTAGTAAGGCGATGCGTGTGCGGGTTGATGCTGGGAGAGAGGCGCAGATTGACTACTTGAGTTTTTCCGGCGGCGCGTGCCACATCGTTCAACAGTTCGATTTCATGGAAAGAATCGATGGTGATTCGGCCGATGCCGGCTTCGACGGCTTCTCGGAGTTCGTCACGAGTTTTGTTGTTGCCGTGGAAATTGATCTTCTCGACTGGGAATCCGGCGGCAGTGGCGAAGGCGAGTTCGCCACCAGTGACTATGTCGATATGTAGGCCCTCTTGCTCGATGATTTTCAGTATCGCGGGGTTGGAGAAGGCTTTGCCAGAGTATGCGATCTCTGTGTCGGAATAGAAGCGCCTGAAGTTGCCGACGAATTCTCGACACATTTCACGGATAGTGGTCTCGTCGTAGATGTAAAGCGGGCTGCCGAACTCTTCTACTATGTCGCGAACGTCCAGGCCGTTGATTGCGAGGCGGCCGGCTTCGTTGACGGATGAAGTAATCGGCAGGACTTCAGCGAGAGGGAGTTGGGTCATAACGGAGATATCCGAATGGCTTCGTGAGTGCGATGGTGATGTGTCTCAATTTTAAGTCGATTGGGTACGACGGACGCGGGATATTGCGGGGGTACCATTGTGAGTGAAGCGAGACGGGGGTTGTTTGTAACGTCTCGTTTGATTGTTGAGAGCACGGAGCAATGAACGAAAAGGTCCCGCGACTGACGGAACTCGCCAGTTGCGCTGGTTGAGCGGGAAAGCTTAGCCAAGGCGAACTCGCCCAGGTATTGGGCGGGCTGATGAATGGAGCCGTTCCGCACCCTGATTTGTTGGTCGGCTTTGAACACGGTGACGACGCTGCTGTCTACCGTTTGGACGAACGTGTCGCGTTGGTGCTGACGGTCGATTTCTTCGCGCCGATCGTTGACGACCCTTTCACGTATGGTGCGATTGCGGCGGCGAACTCGATGTCGGATGTCTACGCCGTGGGAGGTCGACCGATAACTGCGCTGAACGTGGCTGCGTTTCCGAGGTCGCTGCCGTTCGAAGTGTCTGCTGAGATACTGCGCGGTGGTGCCGCAAAGGTCGCGGAGGCAGGGGCGATGATCGTGGGTGGGCACACGGTGGATGATGTGGAGCCAAAGTATGGGTTGTCGGTGGTCGGAGTCGTGGAGCCGGGGGCGCAGGTTCAGAATTCGACGGCCAAGGCGGGCGATGTTTTGGTTTTGACTAAGCCCTTGGGGACAGGTGTTGTAACCACAGCGCTCAAGAACGGTAACGCGCTCGGCGAGGTGTTGGATGCTGCGGTCGAATCGATGCTGCTCTTGAATCGCGACGCAGCGGAGGCGATGGTGTCGGCTGGGGCTCATGCGGCGACGGATGTTACCGGGTTCGGGATTGTTGGTCACTTGATGACAATGATGCGGGCGAGCGGTACGACGGGGCGGTTGATGCGGTCGGCATTGCCGGTTTTGCCGGGTGTTGTGGAGCTTTTGGAGGATGGGATTGCTCCCGGCGGCACGCATCGGAACTTGGAGAGTTGTGCCGAGAACGTGACGTGGTCGGAGGATATCGGCGAAATAGACCGGTTGCTGATGTGCGATCCTCAGACTTCCGGCGGTTTGCTGATCTCGGTGACGGAAGGCGCGGTTGACGGGTTACTGGCAGATCTCAGTGGGCGCGGGACAGTCGGCACGGTTGTTGGTGAAGTGACGGCGTTTACTGGCAGCGCGGTGGAAGTTACGGGTTAGCCCGCGAGTTCCCAGATACGGTCGCGATCTTGGTCGTCCAGTTCGGCTAAAGCGGTTCCCTCCGCAAGTTCTTCGGCTCGCAGTACGCGGTTTCGAAGTGCGGAGTTGACTTTTTGCAGGGCAGTTTCGGCATCGACACCTTGTTCCTGAACGACACGGACGGCCGCGGCGAGGAATTGGCCGGCGCGGATTTCGAGTTGATCGTCGGATTCTTCTGGATTTCTTTCTGGGAAGATTGCGGTTTTATCCGCGTTATTTGCGATTGGCAATCCTGCGCGCATGGTTCGGCGTTGCAACACGGCTGATTGCGCGAGCGCGGGAAGCGCTTTGGGGATCGATGCGACGATGGATCGGACGCCACCGGCTTCCTCGCGTTTGATGCGCTCCCATCGATCGACTACGTCGTCTCCAGATTCGAGTTTCTCGTCGTCGCCGAACACGTGGGGATGGCGCCGGATCAGTTTCTCGGCCACTTTGCGGCAGACGGAGTCGATGTCAAAATCGCCGTTGCGACGTGCGATGTCGGCATGGAAGACGATCTGTATCATCACGTCGCCGAGTTCCTCTTCAAGGGCGTTCGTATCGGCATTCTCGATCGCTTCTAGCATTTCGTACGCTTCTTCGAGCAGGTTTGGGCGCAACGACTGATGAGTCTGCTCAGCGTCCCAAGGGCAGCCACCCGGGTCTCGGAGTGTGTGAACGGTCTCGACCAGGAATTGGAAGCCGATTTGGTCGTTTTTGGCAGATGGAATCGGTTGACTCATTGTTGAAGATCGCCTTGTTGCTGCTAGGTGTTGGCGTTGTAACCTCTATGTATGGATTCGGGTATGGAGACGATGCGCGGGCTTCTTCGGTATGTTGATCGGGAGGCTGCTATCTGGGTGGCGGCGCTGGTTGTGCTCGCGCTTGGCAACCCGAACTCCGATTTCCACTTCACGATATTCTGGCCCCACTACGTGTGGGGGATCAAAAGTCCCGGTTACGGGCTAGGCCACTCGATATCGTATCTCTTCCGTGGCGACGTGATCTCGGCGATCGAGACGCACATTCTGGGTATACCGGCTGTTGCGATCATCTTGTGGCGGGTTGTAACACTTGAAATGAGGCTGTTCAAATCGATAAGGAGTAGTTGACTATGGCGAATGTGATGCAATTGCTGCCGGAGATACCTCCGGGAGAGCAGGCGGCGATATCTGGAATTGTGCAGAACATCTCAGAAGAATCGGAGCAGATGTTCGCGATGGCGTACCGCAGTCAGCGCAAGGATGAGACTACGATCTTGCTTTTGACCTTGATCGGGCTACTTGGCGTGAACGGTATTCAACGATTCGTCATCGGCCACATCGGAATGGGGATACTATTCCTACTGACTTTAGGTTTGTGCTACATCGGCATGATCATCGACGCGGTGAACCACAAGAAGTTGGCTAGCGAGTACAACGTCAAGATCGCTCACCAAATCGCGATGAATCTGGGTTCTGGCTCATCTATACGGTCCTGATAGTTGCTGAGTGTTTGGTCACGGGTGATTTACGCTGAGTCTCGTGACCAAACTTCAAAATCTCGACGCGTCTGGATGGAGTATGTTGGCCCTCGGCGTTGTGTTCGCAGTGCTGTTGCCGATATTCCTCATCGCCATTAACGTCGTCTACATAACTGATTCGGACTGGCTTTACACATATAACTGGTGGCGCAATGGGGTCTCAGAGCGGACGGGGTTGCCGGTGTCAGAACTGGCTTCTGCGGCGGATCAGATAAAAGACTACTTCGCTAATGACGCTGAGAGATTGGACGTGCGGGTAAACACGTCGCGAGGCGTCGTCGGTCTCTTCGATGAGCGTGAAATCCTCCACATGATCGATGTGAAGGATTTGATGCGTTACGTTGCTGCAGTCTCGGTGTGGAGCGGCGTCGGTTTGGTGTTTTGCACTGCGTTAGGACTCGCGATTCGTCGCCGCGAGTTCTTCGCATCGATGTCGCGGTGGTTACGATGGTGCGCGTTGGTGTGGGGACTCATAATTGCAGCTGTGGTGGTGATTGCGATAATCGACTTCACGTGGATATTCACGCAGTTCCACTTGCTGAGTTTCGCCAATGATCTTTGGCAACTAGATCCATTCCGACACTACCTGTTACTGCTCTTCCCCGAACGGTTCTTCCTAGAGGCAACCTTGTTTATCGCCTTGTTGACGGTGATTGAGTTTGCTGGACTCTACGTAGGGGCGCGATTGATGGAGATACGACTGTCAGGCGATCAGTCGTAGACGATATCGGAGACGACTTCGCACTCGGGGTCGCGCGACGTGATGCGTTCTCGGCCACCCAGGAACGCTAATTCAACCAAGAAAATCTGCGCTACGACATTGGCGCCAAGTTCCTCGGCGAGTTTGGCCGCCGCGACCGCGGTTCCACCAGTCGCTAGCAGATCGTCGACGATGACGATGCGTTGCCCTTCTGTAAGGGCGTCTGATCTGATTTCGATAGCCGAAAGGTCTTCGTATTCCAAAGAGTATTGGTTTCTGATGACTGGCGGTGGCAACTTGCCGCTCTTCCTTACCAGTGCTAGCGGAATGCCCAGCCGATCGGCTACAGGCGACGCGAATACGAAACCGCGGGCATCAATCGCTGCAATGACATCGGGATCGCGTTTTAGCACCTGATCGTCGAACCAGTTGATGGCGGCGCGAAAAGCCGCGGGTTCGGCGAAGATGGGGGTCAGGTCTTTGAATTGGATCCCCGGTTTAGGATGGTCTGGAACATCGCGAATCCAGCCCCTTAGATCGACGCTCATTGCCCGTATATCTCCGTTTCAGGATAGAAATCGCTCCATGCAAACCAGAATACGTTAACGGCGTGGACTGGCTCCAATCGCGTGCCTTGGAAATCGCCATTCCATGCTTGGCCATTTAGCGGCAACCACCTTGAACCGGAAGCATCGACCATCCATCGCCTTGTCACGCCTTCGCCTTCTTCATCGACCTCAAGCGAAAACTCCAACGTCTCTTCGTCGACCGTCCTTGAATACGCAATAGCTGTATTGGTCTGCGATTCGTAGTAGACCACCACAGGTTCGCCGTTGATCTCGGTGTTAATAACCTGCTCTTCCTGCAAGGCCGTATGCGGAAACGCGATCGCTCCGTTATCGAAGCCGGCCCCGAGCACGATCTCCTTGCCGTAGAGCCGTTCATCGCGGTTCGTTTCTCCGATAACTCCGGCGTCGCCGCGCATGTAGTAGCTGGTATACGGGTCGAAGCTGGACTCGCCTTTGAGCAGGGCCTTTGTTTCGGGGAAGGACGTTCGCCACTCTTGCCAAGTGGTAAGAACTAGAGGGACGTTGGTCAGCTTGACACCCTTGTATTCGCCTTCGATGCCTTCGGAGAGGAAGTGGCTCCAAAGTGAACGCGTCTGACGGTCGTACATGATGAGCGCGTTCATGGTGAGTTTGCCCGAGACGCCGAATGTCAGCGTCTCCCCGTTCACTTCTCTGGAATACCCGATTCCAGTGAAGCAGAGCGGTCACCAGGTGACCGCGATGGGTTTGCCTCCCACGACGTCGTTCACGATCTCGTGACTGCTGAGCAGAGGAACAGAATAGGCCCGGGCGTCGCCGTCGATCTCAACTCCGAGGACCAGCTCGCCGTCGTTGTAGAACATGTTGGCGGTTTCGAGGTCTGGGAAGAATCCGGGGTTGTCGATCGCCGGTATCCCATCGAATGGCAGCAGGGTCACAATGTCGAGATCACGTTCAGGAGCGGTCGCAGCCACGGGTTCTTCAGTGGGTGTCGGGGTTTCAGTGGCCGCTGGCATCGGAGTCGGTTCAGGCGGATGGGTTGGGTTCGGCTGAGTAGCCTCGACTTGCGGCGGGCTTGTGGCTGTAGGAACAGGCGGATCCGATTCGGGAGTGGCGGTAGGCGGCTCGGCAGTTTCCGATCCACAGGCGGTGAGAATCAAGACCAACACGAGTGCGCTGATGACTATCTGAGATTTACGCATGTCGTGTGGGGCCGGTGAATGTTCTAGGACGCTGAGCGTGCGTTTGTCGTTCGATGTTGAGGACGTAACGATTTGATCACCGCTGTGATTATGATACGGATATCAGAGGCGGCTAGGATTTCAACGCCGCCAGGTATACAGCTTTTGAGGTTTGAGTCATCCATCTCACTCGCCTGAAATTAAGCGGGTTCAGGAACCACGTCGACACCGACATCAACCTTTCGACTGGGTTGGTAGTCTTCACCGGCGCGAATGGTCACGGCAAGAGCGGATTGCTTGAAGCCGTGCACATGCTGTCGGTAGGCAAGTCGCTGCGCGCGAGCAACGATCGTGAAATCGTCAACCATTCGATCGCGCGCGATGGCGGGCATGTTCAGGCATTGGGCGTTTTCAACAGCGGTACAGAGTCGGTCCGCGCACAGTTTGACTTGGAGGTCGCCCCAAGTTCTGCCGAGAACTTCAGTCGATTAAATTCAAAGACCAAAGAGTGGCGGATCAACGGCGTGAAGGTCCAGCCGGTAGAGTTCGTGGGCCGCGCTAATGTGGTCATATTCGAAGCGGGCGATCTCGACTTGTCGCTCGGGGCCGCGGCGGTGCGACGGCGGTACTTGGATATTCTCATCGGACAGTTCGATACCGAATACGTGCAGACTCTGGTTCGCCTAAACCGTGTGAGGGCGAGTCGAAACGCCTTGCTTCGGGGATCGATGGACGTGCAGGACTTTGAGGAAGAGATCGCGTTCTGGGACGGGAGATTCTGCGAAGAGAGCGTCAAAATCATCCAGACACGGCGCGAAGTCATGGAGCTTTTACAAACTAGGTCAGCACCGATCCATGCCGAGTTGAGCGAGGGCGAGTCGCTTGGTCTGCGATATCTACCGAATCTCGGATCATCGGCACGAGCTACTGCGTCTACGGAACTTGAGGGC
The DNA here is from genome assembly GCA_965220515.1 of Dehalococcoidia bacterium. Lineage (GTDB taxonomy): Bacteria > Chloroflexota > Dehalococcoidia > Lucifugimonadales > Lucifugimonadaceae > Bin127. The sequence goes on along the minus strand of OZ244831.1, from coordinate 2,026,575 downwards.
AGTGAGCTACGCAACCACGTCTACGAAGCGTTGATGGCGTCGAAGCGCAAAGAGCAGTCATCCGGGCACATGGTGATCGGACCGCATTTGGACGACTTCCGCATCGATATCGCGGGTGCGCCATCTAGACGATTCGCTTCGCGCGGTCAAGCGCGCACCGCGGCGTTGTCGCTGCGTCTGGCCGAAGCGTCTTTGGTATCGGAGTTCGCGAGGCGCGATCCCATCATTGCGTTTGACGATGTGCTCTCTGAGATGGACAGCATGAGACGAGGCACGGTTCTCGAACGCGCATCGCAGTACGAGCAGACGTTGCTCACCGCGACGGACGATGCGCTAGTGGGCCGTGATCGGTTAGCTGGTGCACAGAATTTCAGGGTCGTCCGGGGGAATGTTAGCCCGTTGAAGTGATTCGCTGCGCTCTTTTCGGTTTGCGCGGCACATGCTGAACGCTGTAGTGTGTAAACTGCTTTCAGCGAATCTCGCCACCAACAGTGATAGGCCCAAAAGCGATAGGCAACCTTGTGCCCGGCTCAGTGAAATACGTAATCGCAGACCGCGTGTCGAATGCCGACATGACGGGTTGGCTGTCTGACAGCGCGGTAAAGATCGTCGACGGCAAGATTTGCGACGTTCTTCCTGCATCGAGTTTGCCTTCCGACGTTGAGGAGACACCCGAGGTGTTGCGGCTTGGCGATGTCTCGTTGATGCCGGGATTGGTGGATGCTCACTGCCACATGCACTGCAGCGCGACGAAGGACGCGCAGGCCCTAGCATTGGCGGAAAAGGACGACATCCAAAGGCTGACGATGCGCGCGGTGTCTGCGATGCGCAAAGCCGTGTTGGCCGGCACGACCACCGTGCGCGATATCGGATCTCGCAACGAGGTGGCGTTCGCGATTAAACAGGCCATCAAGGATGGCGCCATACCGGGTCCGAGGTTGCTGGTCGCGGGTACTCCAATCACCATCACCGCTGGACACTGCTGGTTCTTTGGGACACAAGCGGATACCGCTGACGACGTTGCAAAGGCGGTCCGGAATCAAGTCCGACAAGGCGCAGACGCGATCAAGATCATGTCCACTGGCGGCATGTTCACGCCTACCGCAAACCCGCGATTGCCCCAGTATCCGGCTGAAACGCTGGCCGTGGCGGTGCGTGAAGCTGCCCGATCGGGCATCACTGTCGCTGCGCACTGCCTGTCTGCCGATGGTGTCAAGAACTGCGTCGAGGCGAACGTGCATAACCTGATCCACGCTCGGTGGTACTCGCAAGATCCGTCCAAAGGTCTGGAGTTCGACTTGGATACTGCGAAGCGCATGGCGGACCAAGGACAGTGGGTAGACCCCACGATCGGGCATGGCATGTTAGGAACCGAGGCCACCGACAGAGGCGAGGCACCGCCACGCGCGATCCACTGGTCCGTAGCAGCATCCGATGTCGACAATGAAGCCCACTACGAAACACTGAACCAGATGCACGACATCGGCGTCCGATTCACCAACGGACTAGACATGGGCATGCCCCACGGCACCCATGACCGCTCCGCCGCAAACGCATGGTCAGCAGTCGAAAACCTCGGCTGGGACACGTGGAGCGCGTTGCGGATGGCGACTATAGACACTGCCGAAGCGTTGGGGATCGACGATGAGGTCGGTTCGATCAAGTCGGGCAAAGTTGCCGATCTTGCCGCGTTCGGCGGCGATCCAGCGGCGAATATTCGGGACATGGATCGGGCTTCGACGGTGATACAGGGCGGCGAAGTGATCAAGTTGCGCGATGTGGCCCTGGTGTGATCCGAAGACGGGCGATTTTAAGATGATCAGCAATGATCATCGATGCTTTAACCCACATACTGCCCCCTTACTTCAACGAACATCGCGACGAGGCACTCGCCCGCGACCGAACCTTCGCCGAACTCTTCGCTGACCCTAAAGCCCGCATCGCCCAAGCCGAGCATCTCCTTGAAGAGATGGAGCGCTCGGAGGTCGAACGCTCTGTTATTGCCGGCTTTGGTTGGACCGATCTAGACCTCGCTAAACGCTCCAACGACTACCTTCTGGAATCCGCAACCAGACACCCCGACATCCTGATACCGCTTTGCAGCGTGAACCCCCTCTGGCCCGGGGACGACGCGCCCAAAGAAGCGGAACGCTGCCTAAATTTCGGCGCCCGCGGCATCGGTGAGCTACACGCCGACACGCAAGGATGGGGCGAGCCGCCATACGACTGTCTTGACGACGTAATGTCCGTCGCTCGCGAATACGTCGACAATCGCAACAAAATCGCTTTCGTCGTCATCCATGGATCCGAACCCCTTGGACACTCCTACCCCGGTAAAGGCGCGATGACACCCGACCGCCTCCTGCAACTCGCCACCAGATTCCCAGACAACTCCTTCATCTTCTCTCACTTCGGTGGCGGACTTCCTTTCTACGAGCGTATGCCCGAAGTCAGTCAGGCCCTCTCAAACGTCGCCTACGACTCCGCCGCCGCGCCCTTTCTCTACGATTCGGACATCTACGAAACCGTCGAAAATCTAGTCGGTAGCACCCGCATCTTCTTCGCCAGCGACTTCCCGCTAATGACCCAACGCCGAGCATTAGAGCACCTGCGAAGCACTGAACTGCCCCTCTACATACAGAAGATGGTCCTAGAAGTCGCCGGTCAGTTGTATGATTTCTCACGTTCACCAAAAAACCAGACCTAAACCCAAGCCGACCTCAACCGAAAGATTCACACCCCATGGCACTCCTCCTGAACCGATCCGATGTCCAACAAGTGCTAACCATGTCAAAGGCCATCGATGTCGTCGAAGCAGCGTTTGGCGAACTTGCCAGCGCTACCGCTGAGATGCCGCCGCGGACGGTGATGATCGACTCCGCGGTTGGCGGTTGGATCGCGTACATGCCGGCGTATCTGAAGTCGGGCGGCGCGCTGGGAGCAAAGGCGGTCACGGTCTACAAGGACAACCCATCGAAGTTCGATTTGCCGACCACCATCGGCACGATTCTGGTTCAAAACAACGAGACCGGCGAAGTAGTGGCGGCGATGGATGGTGGATATCTCACTGCAGTGCGGACTGGCGCGGTCTCGGGAGTGGCGACACGGCACATGGCGCGTGGCGACTCGAAGGTTGGCGGCGTTCTAGGTGCGGGTGTGCAGGCGCGGCAACAGGCGATCGCAATCGCCGAAGCCAGCAACGTGGAGACGATCTTGACGTTCTCGCTCGACGATGACGCGTCGCGCCGCGAGTTTGCAGGTTGGGTTGCGGATCAGACCGAGCTGGACGTGCGGCTGGCATCGAGCGGCGAAGAGTTGTGCCGCGAGTCGGACATCGTGGCTCTTGCGACTACGGCGGCGAACCCGATAGTCAGTTCAGAGTGGTGGAAACCTGGGGCGCACATCAACGCGATTGGTTCACATGCGCCGGGCGTGAGGGAACTGGATACGGCAACGATCAAACGCGCTCGTATCATCTGCGACCAGTTGGAGGCGTGCATGGCGGAAGCGGGTGATCTTCAGATACCGGTAGAAGACGGCGACTACGCCTGGTCTGATGTGGCTGGCAATCTGGGCGATGTTGTGAACGGGGATACCCCCGGACGGACTTCAGATGACGAGGTGACGCTGTTCAAGAGCGTGGGGTTGGCGATACAGGACATCTCGTGTGCGGCGTTGGTTTACCGCGAGGCGGTGGCGAATGGGATTGGGCAGGAGTTCGATTTTTCGGGGTGATTCGAGGGGTGAGAAGTTGCCGCTCTTGCCGCGAAATTGCCGCTGATTCCGGCAATTTCGCGGCGTGGGCGGCAATTTAAGGGGGATATTGCCGCTGGGAGCGGCAATTTGGCGGCAAGATTAGTTTTTGAACAAGTTCAAAAAGTTGTCTGAACCGCAGATTTTTCGGGATTTAGGGATGGGCAGGATTTTTTGAGGAGGTTGTTGTCTGAATCCCTCATTCCCGCGTGGCCTGCCCCGTAGCCCGGTACGGGGACAAAGGAGGCTACGCCGCCAACGCCCAATCCGCCGACAATACCTCCGCCTGCTCCAACACCGTCTGCGTAGCCTTCTCCTGCATATCCGGCGGATACTTGTACTTACGCAACATTCTCCTCACCAGCACTCGCAACTTCGCCCGTGTCGTCTCCCGGATCGTCCAGTCTATCGTCACGTTATTTCGCACTGTCCGAACCAACTCCCGCGCGAGGAAGCTGAGCGTTTCATTGCCCATGACATCCACCGCACTTTCGTTGTCGCTTAGTGCATCGTAGAAAGCCAACTCGTCCTCCTCCAAACCCAATCTTTCACCGCGAGCATTCGCCTCCCGCATCTCTCGCGCCAACTCGATCAACTCTTCGATCACCTGTGCCGCCTCGATTGCCCGATTGCGATACTTCCTCAACGCCTCCTCAAGCATCTCTGCAAACGACCGAGCCTGAACGACATTCTGCTTCCGACGCTTCGTAATCTCCCCCTGCAACAACTTACGCAATAATTCCACCGCCAAGTTCTTTCGCTCCATCGTCTTCACCTCGGCCAAGAACTCTTCCGACAGTATCGAAATATCCGGCTTCTTCAATCCTGCCGCTTCGAATATATCGATAACCCTGTCCGGCGAAACCGCATTCGCAACTATCTGTCTCACCGCTTGATCCAAATCCTCACTCGGTGTACCTTCGCTCGCGGCGCGTTTCAACAACGCCACTCGCACAGCTTGGAAAAACGCAACATCGTTCCTTATCGCCATCGCCTCGTCACGCGGCGTCGCCAAAACAAACGCCTGCGACAACTTCCTCACTTCGTCAAGACAACGCTCCCTTCCATCTTTCAACGCCAACACATGCTCTTGAGCCGCCGGTATGAGTTTCATTTGTGCTGCTGCACCAGTCGACCAAGTCGACCAGTCGAATCCGTGGAACAGTTCTTGGCATATCTCGTACCGCTCTTGAAGTACCGCGACCGCCGTGTCTTGATCCAGATCTTCGACCGCCTTGCCCGTTCCGCCACTCTCCGTATAGGTCTGAACCGCAACCTGCAACGCTGGGGCCAACCCGAGATAGTCCACGATCAAACCGCCCGGCTTGTCCTTGAACACCCGGTTCACCCGCGCGATCGCCTGCATCAGATTGTGCCCCCGCATCGGCTTATCCGCATACATCGTGTGCAAACTCGGCGCATCGAAGCCCGTCAACCACATATCCCGCACCAACACCACCTTCAACTCGTCCTCACTGTCCCTGAACCGTTTCGCCAATTCTTCGCGCCGTGTCTTGTTCCGAATATGCTGCTGCCATGTCGGACCATCCGACGCCGAGCCTGTCATCACGACCTTGATCTGCCCCTTATCGTCGGCCTCATCGTGCCAATCCGGCCTCAACGCCACCAATGCGTCGTAAAGATCCACGCATATCCGACGACTCATGCACACCACCATCGCCTTCCCCTCCATCACGTCCAATCGATACTCGAAATGATCGACGATGTCTTCGGCGATCAGCTTCAAACGCTTTGGGGTTCCGACAACGGCTTCCAACTGCGCCCATTTAGTCTTCAGGCGCTCTCTACGCTCAACCTCTTCACCTTCGGTTGCCTCCTCGAAATCAACATCGATCTGCGGACGCTCTTCCTCGTTCAACTCCAGCTTCGCCAACCGACTCTCGTAATGTATCGGCACCGTCGCTTTGTCTTCCACCGACCGACGAATATCGTAGACGCTGATGTAATCGCCGAAGACCTGTTTGGTATTCCTGTCCTCAGCCTCGATCGGCGTCCCCGTAAACCCGATAAACGACGCATTCGGCAACGCATCCCGCATGTGCGCCGCAAACCCATCCACGAAGTCATACTGGCTCCGATGCGCCTCATCCGCAATCACTACGATATTCCGACGCTCCGACAGCATCGGATGCCGGTCGCCCTTATCGTCCGGGAAGAACTTCTGGATAGTCGTAAACACTACTCCGCCAGACACCACCGACAGCTTCCGCCTCAAATCCGCCCGACTCTCCGCCTGCGTCGGAGTCTGACGCAACAAATCGCTGCACCTCGAAAACGTCCCGAACAACTGATCGTCCAGATCGTTCCGGTCCGTCAACACCACAATCGTCGGATTGCTCATCGCAGGTTCACGCACGATCCGGCCTGCATAGAACGCCATCGTCAAACTCTTACCCGCCCCCTGCGTATGCCAAACCACACCGATCCGCTTGTCACCCAGTTCACCCCCAGGTTGACGTCCCGTCTCATAACCACTCCCTGCATCGACACCAGCATCTGCTGCCTTATCACCGTCAACTGCCAAGCGAGACGCCCTCACCGTCTCCTCCACCGCAAACTCCACCGCGTGATACTGGTGATATCCCGCCATCTTCTTCACCGGCACACCACCGCCATCACCCTCAAACACAACAAAGTCCCGCACCATCTTCAAAAACCTACGCGGCTCACACAACCCACGTATCGTCACTTCCAACTGCGGTATCGTCGCATCCGCCACATCATCGCCTGCAATCGTCCGCCAAGGCTTGAACCACTCCCTGCCCGCCGTCAACGTCCCGACCCTCGCCTCCAGCCCGTCCGAAACCACCAGCAACTCATTCATCGAAAACAGCGTCGGCAACTCCGATTTATACGTCTGCAACTGCTGCCACGCCGACCAAATCGTCGCATCCTCATCCGTCGGATTCTTCAACTCGACGATCCCCAGCGGCAGCCCATTCACGAACAACACCACATCCGGCCGCCGACTGTTCTTGTTCTCGACCACCGCGAACTGATTAACCGCCAAGAAATCGTTAGCCCCAACATCCTCGAAATCAATCACCTTAACCTGCGCACCCCGAATACGCCCATCAATGTCCCGATACTCCACATTCACACCCTCAACCAACATCCTGTGAAACGACTCGTTCTTCACCGCCAAAGAGGTCCCCTGCGGATTCGTCAGCTTGCGAAACGCATCCTCATGCGCGTCGAACCGAATCCCAGGGTTAAGCCGATCAATCGCATCACGCAACCGACGCTCAAGGATCACATCCCCGAAATCGTCCCGCTCCGCACCCGCCGTTTCCGGCGCGATATCCGCGCCATTGACAGATTCCCAACCAACATCCAACAGCCAGCCAAGAGCCAGTTGTTCAACATCATCTTCCGTAATGGTGGTCATCTCGTGCCAATTGTATGGGTGGTTCGCGAACCGTCCATACCTGTAGAATCAAGTCAGTCGCGCATGTGCAAGTGAACACGCATATCCTCGATAAAACACCCCCCAACTCGATCGTTTCCGGGAAGCAACGACAAACAACATCGCTTACCTCGCACAGGAGGACATCGGTGTCAAACGATGAACAACTGCTGAGCCGCATCACTGTCCGACCAGACATTTTCGGCGGAAAGCCGATCATCCGCGATATGCGTGTAGCTGTGGAACACGTCTTGGGAATGTTGGCATCTGGAGACGACGCCGAAACGATTCTTCGTGAATATCCGATTCTCGAACCTGAGGACATTCGAGCATGCCTCGTCTTCGCACACCGTTCTATTTAAGGAGTCAACTCGGTACGATCGAAAGCGTTAGAAAAACCTCTCTTTTGAGCACCATAATAGGAACAATGTGCTACAATTCAACCAAAGGTACCTCCCCGATGACAAGAGCCCAAGGGGCTCTCTCCGTAAAACGGAGTAGTCGGGGAGGTCGTTTTTGTTTGCGAAGACCATCAACAGTAGTACGTTGTTCCAGACTGGAAGATGTCGAATTCGCTACACACCGCCGATCTGATCCCTCTGTTATACGGTGATCGCACGAACGCTAGGTCTAGACAACTCGTCGGTTACAGAAACTCGATAATGCCGATCACTCGGCGAGTTCTTCCAGTTATCGATTAGACGCGGTAACGCGGACGACAATACTCTCAACTGTTCCTTGCCTGTCATTGCACCCCGTCTTCTGTAGACCCACACGGTCCTGATTCCGCTGGTTTGCAACAACGCTCCATGTTGTTTTCTGGCGCGGTCGTCCGCGTGAATCCAAACCGCCTCATTTTCTTGACACCATTCGATGATTTCCGGGTCTTTGACGCCCTTCTTCCCGAACACCGTCTCTATATCTGCAATCTCGTACCCCACCAATGCCAAAGCTTGCGCGACCACTGGCGCTAACGATTCATCGAGCAACAACCGGGGGTTATCTGCTGAGAACTCGCGCTTCCCAATCACAAGCCGCTTTAACCTCTTTGCGCGATAGACCGTAAGACTGCGCAACCCAGTCAACCGAATCGCCTGCTTCTACCATTCCCGCAACGGTTCTAGTCGGTATACGCGTTCCCTTTAAGCAAGGCGAACCGAACTGAACCTGGGGTTCAAGCACAACTCCTGTTATCGGCTCCCATAAAGTAGCCACCTTTGTCTTCTCGCTGAAGACCAGCCCGTGCACCGGAATCACGTAATCCTTCAACAATTCCAGCGCCAATTGCCCATCGCGACTAGCTGAAAGCAACCTTTCTGTCCAATCGACGAAGATATCTCCCTGACCCGTCCAAAGATACTCAGTCGCAAATGGCCGTTCATGCCCCGTCGCATCCCGTAACCACTCCTCCGTCCGATCGATCTCAGACCATTTGACGCCAGACGACCTAAGAGCGGTGATCACGCGCATCGAAATCAAATCTTCAAACGCGATCAGAAGCTCGGTCCCCGGCACATCGACCAGGTCAGGCGATGCTACTCCGCGCCGAATCCACCGGATGAGTTTCGCAGAACTAACCGAGTGGGTCAACTCAGCATGAGTGGTCGCCTTGATATACCGTGCCACCTCCGGAACATCGTAGATGCCTTCGTAAGACGGAGGTTCAGGTTCGCGTACGATTGTGATCACATATATCCCCCTTCCTTGCTCTCCGATGATACAGACACCCTGACGTCGCCACCAACTCGTCACGTATGTTGATGATCCGCCGAGAAGCGACTTCGTTGTAATCGATTGTTACAACAATAATTCTAAATGATCACTCGCTAACTCCACGATCCGCCATCGTCGATTGCCACTCACCCCACTAACCCACAACACCAACATTCTCAACAACAATCCAAACCCCCAAACCCACATGTGACACACCAAACACCGTCGGTATCCAACGCTCAATCTTCGTCACCGCACGATACGCCTTTCCGCGTCCCTCATCAGCCAGCCGCCACTCATGCTTGTAGATCGCAGCCGGCAAAAGCTGCTCCAACTCGTGAATGACCTCAAACTTGACGCGATTCAAATCCGCATGAGACTTGATGATCAGTAACCAAAGCACCGAAACAGCCATGCCCACGATAGGCACACCGAGCATCCACCAACTCTCGCCGAAACTCGCCGACTGAAACCCGTACAACGCGATTAGAGCGGCGTTGATGGCAAGCAGGTAACGGCTCGAAGCAACCCGCCGCGCGCTGACATTCTCCGCAGACTGCACGTAGAGCTTGTACTGCTCCAACAAGTGCGCGTTGAAAGAGTCACCATAGGACTCTTCCGAATGATTGAACAGAGGCTTGTCCGCATGTTTCGTCACGACTTAGCCGTCTCAGTGATTAGTCTTGTGAGATTGTCCCAACTCCATGTGTGTATCTCGTCGTCTCGGAGTGCTTGCCCGGGTTTGATACAGATATAGTCGGGACGCCCTCTTAAGAGAAAGTAGGGAGTACCTACCTCGCGCGCGAACGACACCTCGGCTGCGACACCTCCAGCGGTGTCAGTGTGCCTGCCGCATATCACTATGACCAGATCGCATCGTTGGATGATTCCCCGAACCCTCTGTCTCCATACGCTTTCGTACGGCTCGCGCAACGATTCATCCTCGATTTCAAACGGCGAATCAGGATTGTCTGCTTGCCCGACTAGGTTGTCACGCAAGTCGGGATCGTTGTGATAGTCGAAGCTGATGAATACTCGCTTCTTTGTCATCGGTTTCCCTTATGTGTTAGGCGTGGTTGCCAGATGCATCCGCCACAAATGACTCGCGAGCGACACACACGGCCAATTTAAAGCAACGGACCATGGCCGATCAAAGCTCCTATACGTTGCATCAGACCAACCCTCAATTCTTCAGGATCAGACCAGACCACATGATAAATCTGGCGAGTGTCGAAATGGAGTTCATCCATCAAGTCAGCACGGCATGAGTAGATCACCGGAATGCCTAACCCGTGAGCGAATCCGGCTTCGTAGTAAACACCTCCTCGAGCGCCATTGTGACCGTGAGTGAAGTCAGCAATCATAAATCTCGATCGTCGAATCTCTGTTAAAATTTCTTCGTCGATTTTTTGAACATCAGGCTTTAGGTCTATTCGCATAGGCCTATATCCACATGCCAAGATCGCTGGTACGATCCCGGCTTTGAAAGCACCCGTCATGGATTCGTCAAACCACATCGCGACGAAACATTGATCTGTATCCATCGTTTCGTTCCGATCTTGTAGACGTTCGTATCCCGCGAAAGTTAACCTCATGTCAAACGGATATCTCTCATACTGTTCTATAAGACCCTGATCAATTAAGTGTTTGATGAAAAATTTTGTCTCTTCGTAATAAACCGAATCTGTCCATGCCGTAGCCATCAAGAACAATACATTATCCTCGCCTAACACATCTTTTCCAGTTCTTGCCTCTGACAAATAAGGGGCGATCAATCGATAATATTGTCCCGTGCCTTTCGAATAATGATTTAGGAACTCCAAAAGCCTTTGCGATCGCTCCGGCACAGACAGTTGTGGACGAAAATATGCGGATTTGATTTCCATTTCCGTGATGATTGGCTCCGAATCACCTTCCAATCGCTGGTCGATCATGATCGTAGAAAGGCGTGCTCTTGTCGTATCGTCCAACTCCGGTAGCAACACTGCGGCTTGGCTTGTCACTCGGTACCAACCACCAGCACGCGGGCAGTATCCTTGTGCATCCTCCCCGGACCGAATCTCGAATTCGCAGACCGGTAGAATTTGTTCAGGCCATATAGGACAGGAATTTTCATTAGTGACATTAGCCATCAAGTCATAGCTCCAGTCGTCATTTGTTGCTCCGAAAGTATTGGATGTTATAGATGCACATTGGCGGTTCACAGTCTGTCACTTATCCTGCGCATCCTGATTGATAGCCAAATGCTTACGCCACAAATAACTCGCAAACGACGCACACGCCCCCAACATGAACACCGCCTCATCCTGACCAACATTCGACTCCCCCTGATCCAACAGCGAGTGCCTCACACCTTGTTCATCGCTGGTGTATCCGTAGAGATTGCCCAATCCTTGCTCCAACGCCCGATGCTCCAACAAGCCGTCTCTCCTCAACTGATTCAAAGCCGCTCTCAACGAATTTGTGCCGGGCGCAATCTGCCGCGCCACCGATTCCACCGCCGTGATACTTTCCCGCACGCTCTGGTGCCATTCGCCCTGATTAATAAATGTCGCAGAGTCCATCAAGTGATTACGCGCACCATCTAATCCGGGTTCATTGAGTTCGCCCAACGCGTCAATGATCGCTTGACCTTCCTCGGGTGTCACAGCTGGATAGATCGTTGGTGTACCAGTGAAGTCGATCACGTAGGCAAGTCGACTACGCCTAAAAACATCGTTTATTTTGGCTTGGAAATCGCTCGGGCAACCGTCATGTCTCAACAAGAACGTCAATGTGTCGAAAACTAAATTGAAGCTCTCTTCTAGGAAGTGTTGTTTGTAACCCATGCAAAAATATTCGAAATCGGGGTCGTTGTTGCCGTAAACCTCCGGAAACTCGTCAACGGCACCAGCAAATCGCTCAACGTGTGCATCAAAAACTACTCGCACTGGCTCTCCATCTCCGACGCTCATGAAACTTTGGTAAAAGGCGTTCCAAAACCCAATGCGCGCTCTGCGATTTAACTCCTCCAAGTTCAACTGTTGCGGCAACGATTCGTAGCCCTGCGCCTGCGAAAACGATACTTGCGTCGGATCAATCGTCATTCGTGTTCAACTACCTTGTCTGCATTCTGAATCCCAACCTCCCCCGAAACCAACCCCGGCAACAACGCGTCCCGCTCGTCCGCGAGCACATGGGTCTGGCGAACGTTCGTAACGATGCGTTCGTAGATTTGGTTAACACGCTCGTGAAACACGTTCATCACCGTCTGGACGGGCATCACCGCTGGAATTTGCCTGAAATTCCGCTTACTGATTTCAAGGAACGTAGATCCATTCGCATTATTGACGATCTCCTCGTCGAAAGTCCCGCACCAGAACAGCATGAACAGATTTGACACGCCGTCGCGCGGTTGCATCGCGATGAATCCTTGGTTGACCGCAACAGGTATTTCGGTGACGGCAAGGTACCCAATCGGTGCGCGAGACGATAGCAAAACCGTGCCTGGAGGATGCAAACCCGATCCGATTTTTGCTAGTCCAGCGTCTGTGATCTTTCGGTTCGTTTCCAACAGCACTGGCGAACCGAGCGTCGACAAATCTTTTGGCGTTGCCCACCAATGATTGCCACCTTCCCAGTATTCATCAACCTTGGTGCTAGGAGTAGTACCGCCAAACACGTCGACGAAATCATCAAGCGCCCTAACCCCCCACCCCTCCGGCACCAACCCCAGCTCCGACTCCACCAGCCGTTCCGGAAACAGCCGCCAAACCTCCTCAGGCAGATACGCTTCCCGACCCTCCATCTTCGCCCGCACCGGACCGAAATCCACGAACCAGTCCTTGAACACCGCCCGAGCCATCTCCTCCAGCGTCTCATTCATCCGACGGTTCAACTCGATCTTGTCATCCAACGCCCCAAGAACGTGCGCAATCCGCCGCTGTTCGGGGAGGGGAGGTAGCGGTACCGTGACGGTACCGATATCTGCCTTTCGTAACCCGAACCTAGTAACCCCATTCGCCCTCGCGTGGAACTGGTGTTCGGTTTCCCGGGCGCAGAGACTGTAAAACAGGTATTTGCCGTCGATTTTGTCTGGTTTCGGACGGAGAATCACCAAATGGTAACCGCACACTAGGTCATCAATATCCTCAGAAACATACGCGGGAACACCTATATCGTCGTCTTTCTCAGAATCTTTGGTGATCACGACGTCACCCTCAAACAGAGAGCATCTCGATATTTCACGGTTCGTAGCAGTCGCGGTCATGAAGTCCATGTTGGAACGAATGAACTGGTTGTAATAAACATCCGTATAGTTGCAAAGGCGCACCGGGATTTCACCGGGGTTTGTCTTTTTGTCAACGTTGCTGATGGTGACGTCGGTCACATCGGCAAGTGTTGCATTGTCCACCACTATCAACTCACACTCCACTCAGTTCAACGTCCCGGTCGTCGAATCGCCACGACGGCCTCGATCACGTCCCCATCTTCTTTGAGGTCATAGGCGAGATCAAAGTCCATGTGGTCGCCTACCCAATCTTCCTTGCCTGCGTTCAACTTCACTTGCCGTTGCTTGACACAACCAGATTTGACATCATCGTACCCATCCTCGTAACCCTGCACGACGACACGCATCTCAGCCGGATACTCGCCCAGCACTTCAATCAATTCTTTTACGTTCATTCTCTTATCGTCCCCTTTACATCGGACGTAGGAGCGGTTCGCGAACCGCCCCTACTACGTCTACATGTCTATTACCCGCCCCTATGCGCCTCGTTCCTCAAAGGGATTCAGCACGCTAACGCCCGTAGGCTCGAAGTGCCTAACGTTGCGAGTAACCACAGTCAAGCCATGTTCCAGAGCAGTGGCCGCAAGGATCAGATCGTCGTTATTGTGCCCTAGCTCGCCAGACAGCTGTCCCCATCGCCGAGAAGTCCGAAGATCGACTCCTAGAATCCGATCACCGTACATTGAAATCACCAAGTCTCGCCACACCGACAGATCACGAGCAAACGGTGGATTGCGACGTTGCTGCTGAACGATGCCACGCTCCACTTCACCAATCGTCACGACACTCAGGTAAAGATCCGTTGTCCGCTGTGCTTCAATCCAACGCACCGCCGCAGGGTGGCGTTCCCCTCTCCGCAGAGCCGACAACACATCAGTATCGATCAAGAACATCAGAATTCGATCGACCGTGGCCGTAGCGGCATTCGTTCGAACTCAAGACCATCCTGCGGGATTGCAAGCAACAACTCCGCAAAAGTCGGCGCCTCCGCCTTTTCAAACTGGCAAAGACGCTCATACTCCTCCACCGACAAAACCACAACCGCAGGCTTACCCCGCCGGGTCACCCTCTGAGGCTCCCCGGCCAAAGCCGCATTTACCACCGCGCTGAATCGATTCTTCGCATCCTGCAATTGCCAATCAGTCATCGCAACACCATATTCCTGTCTAGCTTATCTGTCTAGATTTTATCGTAAAATCGTGTATCCCACCATACCCGTAGGGGCGGTTCGCGAACCGCCCCTACCACGCCATCGCAGAAACACACCTCTCTCACAACCATCCTTCCCCATCCTTCGAATCCTAGTTCAAAACCCCAACCCAGCCAGATTCTTCTCTATCTCCTCATCCAACCGTCGCGCCTCTTCAGACTGTTCCCGCCACTGCGAAGTCAACCGCGCCATCTTATCCTCAAACGGCTCACCATCATCCTCAGCCACCTCGACCCCCACATACCGCCCCGGCGTCAACACATACCCATGCTTCCGCACCTCCTCAAGCGAAGCAGACTTGCAGAAACCAGCAACATCCTCGTAACCACCGTCATTCCGGCGAAAGCCGGAATCCAGAGGGGCAGGGGAGGAAGGGGCAACGTCGCCACCACCCCGCCAAGCATGATACGTATCCGCAATCCGCGCAATATCATCACCACCCAACTCCCGATGTGTTCGGTCCACCATCGTCCCCAACTTCCGAGCATCAATGAACAGAATCTCTCCACGACGATCCCGCAAATCGCCACCACTTCGACGGTCCCGCGCCAAGAACCAAAGACACGCCGGTATCTGCGTCGAGTAGAAAAGTTGACCCGGCAACGCGATCATGCAATCCACCAGATCATTCTCAATCAAGTTCTTCCGTATCTCACCCTCATTCGACTGATTCGAAGACATCGACCCATTCGCCAGCACAATCCCCGCAACACCCCTCGGCGAAAGGTGATAAACCATATGCTGCACCCAAGCAAAGTTCGCATTCCCACGAGGCGGCGTCCCATACCGCCAACGCTGATCATCAGTCAGCATTTCACCTCCCCAATCCGAAACATTGAACGGCGGATTGGCCAGCACGTAGTCCGCACGCAAATCGGTATGCCGATCGTTGTGGAACGTGTCGCCCTGTTCGATCTGCCCCTCGATGCCCCTGATCGCTAAATTCATCTTCGCCAACCGCCACGTCGTGTAATTCAACTCCTGACCAAAGATCGAAATGTCGGCCTGAGCTTTTCCGCCGTTCCCATTCCCCGTCGCATGCTCCTCGATGAACCGCACCGACTGAACAAACATCCCCGATGAACCGCAACACGGATCGTAAACCCGACCCCGATACGGCTCCAGCATCTCAACCAGTAGATTCACGATGCACCGAGGCGTGTAAAACTCCCCACCCCGCTTACCCTCAGCACTCGCGAACTGCGACAGAAAATACTCATAAACACGCCCAAGAACATCCTTCGACCGCGACTCCCGATCCCCAACCTCGATATCGCTAATCAAATCGATCAAATCCCCAAGCCGACGCTTATCCAAAGACGGCAACCCGTAGTCCTTCGGCAGAACATCCTTCAAAGACGAGTTGGCACCCTCAATCTCCCTCATCGCATTGTCCACCAGCAACCCAATCGTCGTCTCACGCGCCTGCGACCTCAAGTAATCCCAACGCGCCCCCTCCGGAACCCAAAACACCCCCTTGGCGACATACTCATCCGACTCTTCAGGATCCGCACCCTCGTCAACTTCCGCTTCCAACTCCCTCCTCACCTCATCAAACGCATCCGACACATACTTCAAAAACAGCAACCCCAAAACCACATGCTTATACTCCGCCGCATCCATACTCCCCCGCAACGCATCCGCCATCTGCCAAAGTTGCGACTCATACCCGGTAGTCGCGCCGTTATCCCCTGATTTTGTGCTCAATCGCCCGCGCCTCGTAGTGGTCATTCTTTGATCATTCCAACGCCATTCATAATAACGCCGCCCACTCCATCCCCCGTAGGGGCGGTTCGCGAACCGCCCCTACGGATACCCGCCTGCGCGGGTATGACGGGGGTTGTCGCGGGTATGACGTAGGGTGGGTTGCAACCGCAGGTCAGAACAACCCGGTCAGAAACTCCCACCAGGCCTCGACTACGCCGACGGCGGTGTAGTTGTCGAGCACTTGCCAGATGTGGAGGATGTATTCCTGCATCAGCTTTAGTGCGGTGCAGACTAGTAGCCAGATGAGTATGCGTTTCGCGGTGAATTCGTAGTCGGGCCACCAGTGTCTTTGCGCGGCGATGGCTACGAACCAGAATTCGAAGACGTTCGGGAATAAGAACAGAACCCACCTCGATTCGGTGAATTCGAAGGCGACGAAGCCGATGGCGCGGAACGCGAACAACCAGATGGCAACGGTTCGTCCGGGGCCGTCCCACTGTCGCACCGCGACCCACAGGAAGGTCAGCATGTAGACCTGATCGATCCATTTGTCGAAGGTTTGGTAGTTGGTGACCCCGCCAAGCTGGATCAGGTTCATCATGAACAGGTCGGAGAAGTCGACCAGTATCGCAAGAATCGCTCCGAAAAATGCCCAGCGAAGCACGGGCAACGAACCCGCCACGCGAGCGACTGCGATTATGACCATCTCCAATGTCATATCTGGTGTTAGATGCTAACGGCTTAGGGGTGTGTTTTGAACTGTGATTTTTGTGAT
This sequence comes from Dehalococcoidia bacterium, assembly GCA_965220515.1. Classification (GTDB taxonomy): domain Bacteria; phylum Chloroflexota; class Dehalococcoidia; order Lucifugimonadales; family Lucifugimonadaceae; genus Bin127. The sequence goes on along the minus strand of OZ244831.1, from coordinate 2,009,720 downwards.
TGGGGATGATGGGCTGTGATTGCCCCGCCCTTTTGTCCCCCCGTCTCACCCTCACCCGGGCCCCCCTCTTAATCTCCCCCTAGGAGGGGGAGGGGTTGTGGAGAAGGGAGAGGGGACAGCACCTCCCCGCGCCTCTCTGGATGGACGTTCCGTCCGCTGAAGCGCCCGCCTGTGCGGGAATGACGTGTGGGGGCATCCCCTGCGAACTTTGCTTCGCTCGTTCGCGTCCCCTTATTTGCGTCAAGTTTTTTTGGGCGAAGGGGACGTGCATACGCCGCTCGCGTCACTTCGTTTGCTCGCGCCCCTTTCGATTCTCGAAAGGGGCGTGGGTGGGTTTTGTTTGCGAATCGGGGTTGTCGAAATATAATTTTGTGTTAGCAGTCGCGATGGTCGACTGCTAACGAAATTCGACGCAAGCGGTTCGGGTTCGATTGAGGCGATTCTTGCCTCAATTGTTCCTAGCTGCAAGACGGAACGAAATATTCAACATCAAGGAGGAAAGACCGAGTGACGGTTAACTTGAAACCCCTAAGCGACCGCGTGGTAGTCTCGCCGGCCGAAGAGGAAGCGGCGACCAGCCCGGGCGGGATCATCATCCCGGACACCGCCAAAGAGAAGCCGCAGCAAGGCGCGATCGTCGCTGTTGGTCCAGGCCGGACCACCGACGAAGGCACTTTGATCGAGATGGGTGTGAGCGTTGGCGACACCGTAATCTACTCGAAGTACGCCGGTACTGAGTACAGCCAGAACGGCAACGACTACCTGATCCTGCGAGAATCCGACATCTTGGCGATCGTCAGTTAACTCTGATCGATACCGTATCGATTACGGATTTCGTCGCACGAAACGACACTATAAGGAGAAACCAAGCAAATGCCAGCAAAAGATTTGCTATTCGAAGAGGAGGCTCGAGCCAAGCTCAAGGAAGGCATCGACGTCCTCGCTAACACCGTCAAGAAGACCCTCGGCCCGCGCGGGCAAAACGTCATCGTTGACAAGAAGTTCGGCCCCCCGCAGGTCAACTCCGACGGCGTAACCATCGCCAAGGAAGTCGATCTCGAGGACCCGTTCGAGAACATGGGCGCCCAGCTTTTGAAGGAAGCGTCCAAGAAGACCAACGACGACGCCGGTGACGGCACGACCACGTCGACCGTCTTGGCGCAGGCGATCGTAGCCGAAGGCTTCAAGAACGTCGCCGCCGGTGCTGACCCCATGGCCATCAAGCGCGGCATGGAAAAGGCTATGGCCACGATCCGCGAATCCATCAAGAGCCAATCCACACCGGTTGACAGCTCCTCGCAGATCGCCAACGTCGCAGTCCTCTCTTCCCACGACGACGAGATGGGCACCCTGATCGCGGAAGTGATGGAGAAGGTCGGAAAAGACGGCGTCATCACCGTTGACGAATCGAAGTCCCTCTCGTACGAGACCGACTTTGTCGAAGGCATGCAGATTGACCGAGGTTTCCTGTCTCCCTACTTCGTGACGAATCCGGACCGCCAAGAGGCAGTTCTTGACGACCCGTACATCCTGATCACTTCGCAGAAGATCTCGGCTGTGTCCGACCTGCTTCCGTTGCTTGAGAAGGTGTTGCAGACCAGCAAGAACATTATCGTCATTGCTGAGGACGTCGAGGGCGAAGCTCTCGCAACCCTAGTGGTCAACAAGCTCCGCGGCACGCTCAACTGCGTAGCCGTCAAGGCACCCGGCTTTGGCGACCGCCGCAAGGCGATGCTCCAAGACATCGCGATCCTCACCGGCGGTACAGTCATCTCGGACGAGATCGGGCGCAAGCTCGACTCCGCCACCCTCGAAGACCTCGGTCGCTGTCGACAGGTCGTTGTCAAGAAAGACGACACGACCTTCGTGGACGGTGCAGGTGATCAATCCGGCATCCGTGGTCGCATGGCCGAAATTCAAGCCCAAGTCGAGGACACGACCTCCGATTACGACCGCGAGAAGCTGCAAGAGCGTCTCGCCAAGTTATCCGGGGGCGTTGCCATCCTTCGTGTCGGCGCAGCCACCGAGATCGAGATGAAGGAGAAAAAGCAACGTGTCGAAGACGCTTTGGAAGCGACTCGTGCGGCTGTTGAAGAAGGTATCGTACCCGGTGGCGGTTCAGTCCTGATCCGGGCAGCGGACAAGCTGGACGCACTGGAGTTTGAAGACGAAGACGAGCAGACGGGCGTGCAGATACTCTCGAAGTCCCTGCGCGAGCCGATCCGCATCATCGCTGGTAACTGCGGTTTTGAAGGCGCAGTCATCCTCGACCGCGTAGCGGGCAGCGATGACGTGAACTTTGGCTTCAACGCCATGACCGACGAGTACGGTGACATGATGGAGATGGGCATTGTTGACCCGGCAAAGGTCACTCGCTCAGCCGTTGAGAACGCAGTATCGGTTGCAGGCATGATCCTGACGACCGCGGCGCTCATCTCTGAGCAGCCCGAGCCACCGATGCCTGGCGGCGGAATGCCACCTGGCGGCGGAATGGACTTCTAGCTTCAGCTAGAACCCCGGTTTTCAAGAGCCAAGTCAACGCGTCGCATCGGTTCCCCGGTGCGGCGCGTTGATGTTTATTCAGTGCACAATCATCATTACACGTAGGGCATGATCGATTCAGCCGACATCACATCCAGATACGCCTTCCTTTGGCCCTTAATTGCACCTATCCGCGCTGTTCGAACGCTCCTAAATGCCAATGGCACCGACCTCGCGGCATCACTCGCATTTTTCACCGTCTTATCCCAACTGCCCCTGGTCGCTCTGATGGCGATGCTCCTAATCGCAATCGGTCCATCTGACGGCGTCGTTGAAGTCCTCACCGAAGCACTTCACTACCTGTTCCCTGCGTCGCGGGACCTCATCGACGATGCCATCAATAGCCTCCTAGGTGGCTCGCTGACCATCGGGATTCTCGCCGTCATCAACCTTATGATCGGAGCCAATAGACTCTTCGCAGCTACCACCAGGGCCGTAAACCGCGTGTTCGGCATACGAAACACGAAGGTCGTTCAGGTGACTATCAAAAGCGTCAGCCTCGCCACCTTCGTCGTGGCCTTGTTTATGATCACGGTCGGTCTATCTGGCGTCATCCAAGTCTTGATCGGATTAAGCCAGGCATCTGCACCAGTAACCCACGGTTTGTCCACCTTAGCGACGATTATTCTCGGCATTGTTGCCACTATTCTGCCCGCCATCATCACGGCTTTCATCTTCGCCATCATCTACTACCGCATACCTAACACCCGCGTGCTGAAGCGCGACGCGATATTCGGTGCGATTGTCGCCATCATTCTCTTTGAAATCGGCAAACACGTCTTTTTCTGGGCCAACAACCAAGACACCTACCAAGCCAACATCTACGGCCCCATCACGTCCGTCGTGGTTCTCATGATCTGGGCTTATATCGCCTCGTTGATCTTCCTATACGGAGCAGCCATAACTAGAACTGCCAGTGAACTACGTCCAAGATGAAATTCCTGCCCGTCACTCCTGACCGTTGGTCGGACCTCGAGCGATTCTTCGAATCGCGCGGCGGTCCCAAACACTGCTGGTGCATGGTTTTCCGACCCATGTCATCCGCCTTTCGACGTGTTGGATCCCCCGCCAAAAAACAGGCCCTGTTCGAAACTGTCGCCGCCAACACTCCGGTCGGCATCCTCGCTTACGACGGCGACGAACCCATCGCATGGTGCTCTATCGCGCCCCTCGAAACCTACACCAATCTCCGCACTCGCAGCTACGTTTCAGACGGCAACGACATCGACGGCGTGTGGTCTATCGCATGCTTCTACATCCGCAGCGCGTACCGACGCCAAGGCATGACAACCCAACTCATCAAAGCCGCAATCGACTATGCACGCGACAACGGCGCGAAAACCATCGAAGCCTACCCCGTCGACTACGATTCCCCCAGCTACAGCTACATGGGACGCATCGGGACTTTCGAGCGTCTGGGCTTCAAAGAAATCGCTATGGCCGGCACCCGCCGCCACATCATGAGATTGCAACTGTAACGAGGCGGGTTGACCTCACGCGCAGAGCGGATGGTCACTATCCCAACGGTTAAACGGAGGCTCCTCACCCTTAGCCAACGCACTCCTCGCGTCCAACCACGACTGATTCCAAGCTACCGGATCGTGCAGTTCACTATCCGGATTGCTCCGACTGCGCGCGACAAACCCCGGAAAACTCGTCCGACCCGTAGATTGCCCGATCGGGTTGTACCTCAAATCCATACTGAACCTCACCCGATCGCTGTTGTTCGGCAAAGAAGAGTGGATCGTGTACTTTGTCATGAATAGCGCATCGCCCTTCTTCACCGGCACCGGTACCGCCTTCCCTACCTCAAACTCGCTCTCCGGTACGTGCAAACTGCCCAGCACCTTCTTGCCACCCGGGCAATGCGTCAACAATTCTTCGTCGCGGTGCGACCTCGGAATGACCTGCAAACACCCATTCTCCTCATCCGCATCCATCAGCGGGTACCACACCGTGAGGATCAACGACTCATTTGCATCCGGCGTCACGACCCCCATGTCCTGATGCCACGGCGTAACCCCGAACTTCACCCGACCCAGATGATCGCGAGGCGAACGGCTCTCCGGCACCTTGATCCGAATGTGCTGCACCGGGTTCGAGTAGATCTCCGGTCCGATGAACGACTCCACCGCATCCAACAGGTCCGGCGACGTCATCGCATTGAACACTGCCGGCCCAGCCCAAAACGGCGTATCTTCCGTGACGCCTCTCTGCGGAAGCGTGAAGTCAAAATACCCTTGGTGCACCTCACCCGACTCCTCGTAGACCTGAGTCACGCGCTCCCCAAACTCGAGATCCTCGTACTTCGAACTGATCTTCCCCTCCTCATAAAGCTCTTCCGCCAAGCTATCCAACACTCCAGCGTACTCGTCAACCACCGGGTCAATCACGCCCTCAGGATCGATCACCCCCTCAGCCGTAACAAACCCGAAGTGCTCAAAATGCTCAAGTTGCTCTTTAGTCATCGCAGGCACGATTCAACGGCTCCTTTCGACGCGTGGTGCTGACAGGTAAGAATGATAACGAAGCAAGACGATAAGGTTTCCTCCGCTCGCGGGGGAAATGTCCGAAGGACAAAGGGGGCCTAAGCGCAGACCGGATCCGTCCCATCCCAGCGGTTAAACGCCGGTTCATTGCCTTTGGCCAGCGCGTCCCGCGCCTCGGTCCACAATTCGTTCCAAATCAGTGGATCGTGCAATTCGCTATCTGGATTGCTGCGGCTACGGGCGACAAATCCGGGGAAGCTCGTTCGGCCCGTCGAATGCCCGACCGGGTTGTATCGCAAGTCGAAGCTCCACCGGATGCGATCGCTGTTGTTCGGCAACGACGAGTGGATCGTGAACTTCGTCATGAAAAGCACGTCGCCCTTCTTCAATGGGATCGGCACCGCTTTGCCGACCTCGAACTGCGACTCCGGTATCTGCAATCCCGAAGGCGATGAGCTCTTCATTCCGGGGCAGTGAGTCAGCAAATCCCCTCGATGTGAACCAGGGACCACTTGCAAACAGCCGTTCTCGGCGTCCGCATCCATCAGCGGGAACCACACCGTAAGGATCATCGATTCATCGGCGTCAGGGTTGACTACTCCAGCGTCCTGATGCCAAGGCGTCACGCCGAACTTCACCATTCCGTTGTCGTCGCGTGGTGCCCGACTTTCCGGCACCTTGATCCGGACGTGTTGCACAGGATTGGAGTAGATCTCCGGGCCGATGAAAGACTCGACGGCATTTAGTAGTTCCGGTGCTGTGAGTGCCTCGAAGACTGCGGGGCCAGCCCAAAACGGCGTGTCTTCCTCGATGCCTCCTTGCGGCAACGAGAAGTCGAAATAGCCGTTGTAGACCTCGCCCGACTCGGCATAGATCTGGGTTACTCGGTCTCCAAACTCCAACTCTTCATATTTCGAGCTGATTGTCCCGTCTTCATAGAGTTCGTCGGCAAGGCTGTCGAGTACACCGGCGTATTCGTCGATAACCGGATCGATCACGCTTTCTGGATCGATCAGATTTTCAACGGTGACGAAGCCGAAATGCTCGAAATGTTCGAGCTGCTCGCTGGTAATCGTGGGCATGGTTACGCGCAGGCCGGTTCGCTGCCGTCCCAGCGATTGAAAGACGGTTGCTCGCCTTTAGCCAAGGAATCCCGCGCATCGGTCCAAAGCTCGTTCCAGATCGCCGGGTCGTGAAGCTCGGATTCGGGATTGCTCCGACTTCGAGCCACGAAGCCGGGGAAACTCGTCCGACCCGTCGATTGCCCGATCGGGTTGTAGCGCAGGTCGAAACTCCAGCGGATGCGGTCGCTGTTGTTGGGCAAAGACGAGTGCACGGTGAACTTCGTCATGAAGAGCGCGTCGCCCTTCTTGAGCGGTATCGGCACCGCCTTCCCTACCTCGAATTCAGTCTCCGGTATTTGCAGTCCTGATTGCAACCCGTTGTCGAAACCCGGACAGTGCGTCAACAGATCGTTCCGATGCGACCCCGGCACTACCGACAAACATCCGTTCTCTACGTCAGCATCCATCAACGGGAACCACACCGTCAACATCTCCGTCTCGTCCGCATCAGGATTCACGACGCCTTGGTCTTGGTGCCAAGGCGTGATCCCAAACTTCACATGCCCCTTCTCATCCCGAGGCGCTCTACTCTCCGGCACCTTGATGCGCACGTGCTGCACCGGGTTCGAGTAGACCTCCGGCCCGATAAACGACTCGACCGCATCCAACAGACCCGGCGCGGTCAAGGCATTGAAAACCGCCGGACCTGCCCAGAACGGAGTGTCCTCTGTTATCCCGCCCTGAGGTAGCGAAAAGTCGAAATAACCGTTGTAGATCTCGTCCGCCTCCGCGTAGATTTGCGTGACCCTCTCACCAAACTCCAAGTCCTCGTACTTCGAACTAATCTTTCCCTTTTCAAAGAGTTCGTCCGCAAGACTGTCGAGCACTCCAGCGTACTCCTCGATCACCGGATCGATGACCTCCTCAGGATCTAAGACTTGATCGGCGGTTACAAACCCGAAATGCTCAAAATGTTCGAGTTGCTCTTTCGTCATTGCAGGCATGATTCTGCGGCTCCGTGAATCGTTCGCGACTGATAGGTAAGAATGATACCGCGTCACCGATCCATCCCATCAGCCCATATCTCCTCCTAGACCTTGCAAAACCACCATGTAATCCCCTCTCCCTTGATGGGAGAGGGTTAGGGTGAGGGTGACGGGGTGGGGGACGGATCAATGAACAGGGCACCCCAACAACCACAACCGCCCATCATCGCAATCATCCAAAATCATGGCAATCATAGTTCAAACGCACGCCCCTACGCGCAAACCGCCTCACTACCATCCCACCGGTAGAAAATCGGCTCGTTACTCTCCGCCAGCGCAGCCCGCGCCGCTTCCCACATCTCCCGCCACTTCACTGGATCGTGCAACTCACTTTCGGGATTGCTCCGACTACGCGCCACAAACCCCGGTAGAAACGATCGACCTGTCGGCTGACCAACCGGGTGGTATCGCAAATCGAAACTCCACCGGATCCGATCGCTATTGTTCGGAAAAGAAGAGTGCACCGTGTACTTCGAGAAGAACAGCGCATCCCCCTTCTTCAACGGCACCGCAACCGCTTTGCCGACCTCAAACTCTGACTCCGGTATAACCAAATTGCCCTGCACACTCTTATCGCCGGGACAATGCGTCAACATGTCCTCCCCGCGATGCGAGCCCGGAACCACCTGCAGACACCCATTCTCCTCATCGGTGTCCATCAGCGGAAACCAAACCGTGATCATATCCGTCTCATCCGCTTCCGGATTCACCACACCGCTGTCCTGATGCCAAGGTGCCGCACCGTAAATCACATTCCCTTCATCGTCCCGCGGGGCGTCCCTCTCCGGCACCTTGATCCGAACATGCTGCACCGGATTCGAATAGATCTCAGGCCCGATCAAAGACTCCACCGCATCCAACAAACCGGGCGCCGTCAAAGCATTGAACACCGCCGGACCCACCCAAAACGGAGTGTCATGCGTCACGTTCGCTACTGACAACGTGAAATCGAAATACTTGTTGTGCACCTCACCCGAATCCGCATAAATCCGCGTCACCCGATCTCCGAACTCCAACCCCTCGAATTTTGATCCGATCTTCCCATCCGCGTAAAGTTCGTCGGCGAGATTGTCCAGCACCCCCGCATACTCCTCGATGACCGGATCAATCACAGTCTCCGGATCCAACACCCCCTCAACGGCAACAAATCCAAAACGCTCAAAATGCTCCAGTTGCTCTTTTGTCAGCGTCGACAATTTGAAACCGTGGTCAATCCCCGAACAACCCATCCTTCAAATCATTCACCATCCTTCGCGTCCTAGTTCTAAATCCCCGACCGCTTCGCCTGCTCATCAATCAGCCGAGCCATCCTGCTATCTCGTTTCGTCAACCCACCCACATCATGCGAAATTAGCGCCACTCTCAATCGTCGGTACCGTATGTCGATATCCGGATGATGATCGTGCTCATCGGCATCCTGCGCAACCCGGTTGATGAAGGCAATCGCATCCGCAAACGTCGGAAACTCCAAATTCCGCACGATCGCTCCCGAATCCGTTTCCAGTTCCCAATCCGTCAGCGCAGACAACAACTCCGCAACTTCACCTTCGCTCAATTTCGACATCCCAATACCTCCTAACATCAACCGCCATTGACGGTGCCAATCGTGTGTACCAATAGTATCGCCGATGCCACCGCGAGCCACAAGAAACCATTGATCAGCGTCGGACGGTCACGCAGAAGCACGATCTCTGGTGCTTCCCCTTCCCCCTTCACATACAACAGATACAGATATCGATATATCCCATACGCCACGAAGGGGATTGTCACCATCATCGTGTTGTCGGCAGGGACATTTGCCCCAGTGTCCCCCAAGTCGATGGCGTAAAGCGCATACGTGAAGATCGCCAATGTTGCCGTGCTCATAATCAGAGCGTCAATGAACTCCGCCGTGTACTGACCCAAAATACTTCGTTGCTTCGATGCCGATTCTCCAGCCGTCGTCAACTCCGCACGACGCTTGCCAAGTGCGATCAAGAGCGATCCCAAAGCAGTCATTATGTAGAACCACGGCGAAACGTCGATGTCCACACCTGGCAGACCGTTCTCGAACCAAGGCACCGGCCCTCCAATCGCCACATAACCCGCATATGCGCGCAAAACGAATCCTGACGCAACGGACATCACGTCCAAAATCGCCACATGCTTCAGTTTGAAGCTGTACGCCAGGTTCAGTATCAAGTACCCGGCCGCCACGACAGCTTGTGGCACGCTGATCGCCAACGAGATTGCACCAGCGAGAATCAATGCAACCGCCACCGCAACATAAGCGATCCGCTCAGGCAAATCGCCAGATGCTATCGCGCGTCGCCGTTTGACTGGATGCGCACGGTCCCGCTCAATGTCCGCCAAATCGTTGATCAGGTAGACCGCTCCAGACAGCAATGTGAACGCGATCGTGGCTCCTACTGCCCTCAACACGATCTGGAACATCCCCGAGACATCATCGACTGCGAACCAGATGTTCACCGAGAAGATCAGCGGCACCAACACCAAACCGTTCTTAGGCGCCTGCAAAGGCCGCATCGCGCTTAGCAAAGCTCTAGCGAGCGACCTCGATTCTCTGGCACCGCTTGCAACGGTTTGATCAACAGGTGAAGTCATCATCGCCAATGATAAAGTCTGCCCCGTACTCCGATACAGGGGCAGATATCCAGAGGAACAGGCGAACGTTTTACTTGGCTCGGACTCCTAAGTTAAACTGCGCACAGACTGAGAAAGAACAGGAGCGACAAAGTCGTGTTGGAACAATTTCACGTCCCAGTAGAAGATCGGGTCTATGTAGACGTCGATCGCATGAGAGCAGCCACCGAAGCCCTTTTCATGCGATGCGGAGTAGACGAAGCCGGTGCCAAAGCCTCAACCGATGTCCTACTCACCAACGACCTCCGCGCCGTCGAAACTCACGGCGTGTCAAACATGATGCGAAACTACGTCGCCTCATACATGGCTGGAACCCTAAACCCGACCCCCGATCTCAAGATCGTCCGGGAAACCGCCACCACCGCAAACTTTGACGGCGATGGCGCTCTCGGCATCCAAATCGGCGGCGACATGATGCAGATCGCCATCGACAAGGCGAAACAATACGGAACTGGCGCGGTAACCGTCTTCGACTCAGGGCACCTTGGAGGATGCGGTTACTACGCCGCGCAAGCCGCTCAACAAGGCATGATCGGACTCTGCATGACCGGAGGACACGGCACACGCGCCTCCGGCGGAATGCTACCGACCTTCGCCGCGGAATCTCGGCTCGGAACAAACCCGATCGCTTGGGCGGCACCGGCGCGCAACGAACATCCATTCCTGTTCGACGTCGCCTGCACTCAAATCGCCAACAACAAAGTTGGCCTGGCGCGGCGCATCGGCGTCCCGTTGGAACCGGGCTGGATAACCGATACTGACGGCAATCCGTTCAACGAACCAGTGGATCCTCCCGACGAGTACTTCCTGCTGCCCTTCGGAGGCACCCGTGAAAACGGCTCCCACAAAGGTTACGGATTCGCTGCCGTATGCGCCATAATGTGCCAAACCCTCGCCGGCGTCGGACTCAGCGGTTCCGGCAACCAGTACCAGGGCGGCTACCACTTCTTCGCCGCGTTCCAAATCGAGGCCTTCTGCGACCACGACGAGTTCCTAGACAACATGGACGACGCCCTAGCCCACCTCGCATCCGCGAAACCAGCACCAGGCCACGAACGCGTCCTCTACCCCGGACTAATCGAAGGCGAAGAGACCGAACAACGACTCGAAGAAGGCATCCCGTATCACCAAGAAGTCATCGAATGGTACGAATCCATCGGTGCAGAACTAGGCGTAGAGATTAGCCTGCCGTAGCCACTATTCCGCCCCTTTCGCTTCAGCGAAAGGGGCGCGAGTTGGCGCCCGCAGCGCTAACGAGCGGGGTATGCCCGCCGAGGCGGAACAATCCAAACAGCTAAAAACGACTTTCGCAAACCAAAACCCACAACCATAAGGACATCCAATTAATGCAACGCGAGTATGTGAACTTCGGCAACGGCGGTGTCATGGTCACCCGCATGGCTCTGGGTCTCGGATTCCGCGGCCAACACGATGCCGACGAAGCTAAAAAGACCATCTCCACCGCTCTCGATGGAGGGTTGAATCTCATCGACTGCGCCAACATCTACGGCCTTGGCGACAACCGACGCAACGCCGGAACCTCCGAAATCATCCTCGGCGAACTCATACAGGACCGCGGAGACCGTGACGACATCGTCATCACCTCCAAAGTCTCCAGCCCAGTCGCTACGGGAGTCAACGACCGCAACACATCGCGTTGGCACATCATGCGCGAAGTGGAACGATCGCTCAAACGCTTGCAGACCGACCGCATCGATGTCTACCTGATCCACGGCTTCGATGAGACCGTAGGCTACGAAGAGCGCACACGAGCACTCGAAGACCTTGTCCGCGACGGCAAGATCCGCTACACCGGCGTCTGCAACTACCAAGCATGGCAAGTCGTCCAGACGCTGCGCGTCCAGGATCGGATCAACGCCGGCAGTCTGATCACAATTCAGAACCCATATAGCATGTTGAACCGCGAACTCGAGGACGAGATGTTCCCGATGGTTCGCACGACTGGTTTAGGCATTATGGCCTACAGCCCCCTCGCGGTCGGACTACTCTCAGGCGATTACGATCCAGACCGAATGCCCAGCAACATGTCGCTATGGGGCAACCGCCGATCCCATGCCTTCAACCGCGTCGTCCGCGGTGCCGCGGCTGACGTGATCCGCACCAACGCTGACGTAGCAAATCGCATCGGCGCAACACCTGCGCAGGTCGCACAGGCGTGGGTCCTCTCCCACCCCGAGATCACCATCTCGATCTCTGGCGCCGACACCCCCGAGCAGATGCAGGATAATCTCGGCGCGCTGGAAATCGATCTCCCAACAGATGAACTAGCAACGCTAAACAACGCCTCCGATCGTCTCCGCATCGTTCTCGACGGCCAAGGATTCGAAGACGATCGATGAGTGGCATCGCTAGCCCCTTTCGTACGACGAAAGGGGCGCGAGCGAAGCGAGCGGGGTATGTATGGGGTGGCAGGGATGTGGTGCACATCCCCTCTCCATCGACGGGAGAGGATCAGGGTGAGGGTGAGACGGGGCAAAAGGGCGGGGCGGATCACAGCCCATCACGAAAATCAGCGAAATCAGCGGTTCACACTTGACAACCGCAACATATGTAGTAACATAACAGGCAGATCGACGGATCGAAACAGTGCTGCGCAGACGTGTGCAGACCCCCGTCCCGAACGGCTGCAGGGAGACATGCGTGAGGAAACGAAGGCAAAACGGCAGCGAAAGCGCGATCGACCATCGCGCCGAGCCGCGGCGTCTCCGGATCCTCCGGCGGCGTCCCTCATCGGATCGGAGATCCGGTGCAAGGCCGGGAGGGCCGTGCCGAAGCGTGGGAGGCCGAGTTCCCGGAGCGCGACGCGTCAGTCCCGCGTCGCACAGCGAGCCAGCAGGCGTCCCGCCCGCAGAGAGGCAGCCATTGCGGCTGCCGTCCTCGAGGGCGGATCGCCCAGCCAAGGGCCGGGAGACCTCACGTGGAGCCGACAGACGTCTGCTCCTGCCCGCCGCAGGAGGGAGGCTACAGCCCGAGAGAAGCCCGAAAAGCTGATCCAAGGAGGACGGCGAACTCCGAACGGCGACCCCGTCGCCGCGCCGTCCCCCATGCCCGCGGTCTGGCGACGCGGGCCGCGGCTGGAAAACGGACGCTAGCAGTCTGCCACACCGCTCCGCGCAGCATCTGACCCCTCCCCGGGGTCGCCCCCCGCCTGAGAAGGCGGAGGCGATGGAGAGGGAAGGAGCATCGGTCTCGGCGCTGAGACCGACGCTCGAGGCGAGGGCCAGTTCCTACGGGCCCGAAGACCCTAGCCGCCGGGCCTTCCAACCGGAAGGCCCGGCGGCGAAAAGCCACACCCAGTGGACATACGAACACGCCTCTCCCCCTGCCCAACCTCGCGGTTAAACTTGCAACATTCACCACGACCGCGCGACCGCTGGTGACCTTACCCTTATCCTCATGTCAATTTCCCTTAGCCCCAACCGCCTAGCCCGTCGCGCTCGAGTCGGCGTCCGCCGCCGGCGAGGTTTTTACGGCTGGAACGTTGTCGGTGCCATGTTCTTCGGCATGTTTCTTGTCCTAGGAACCCGCCAGAGCTTCGGCGTGTTTGTCGCCACGTGGGAGGAAGAGTGGGGCGTCACCACCGGCGATATATCGATCGCCGCCGCGATTGGGTGGATCATCAACGGTGTCTCGCAACCGATTCTCGGCAAAATCGTTGATCGATATGGAGGAAAGGTAGTCGTTGTTATAAGCACGCTAGTGCTCGGTGTTGCTTACCTGTTGATGGCCTTTATCGAAGGCGTGCTGATGTTGGCGGTGCTGTTCGGCGGCGTCATCTCGTTCTTCGCCGGTGGCGTCTCGCCAGGCACGTCAGGCGCAGTCATAACCCGGTGGTTCCAACGTAAACGCGGCGTTGCGATGAGCGTCGTCGCCGCTGGAGGTTCCCTCGGCGGGCTCGTGATGGTGCCGTTTCTTGCCCAACTCATGCTGGCGACCTCGTGGCAGACCACCTTTATCGTTTCCGGGATTATCGTCCTCGCTTTGGGCGTGCCAGTATCCGTGCTGATCCTTCGCAACAGTCCAGACGAGATGGGGCAGTTGCCCGATGGCGAGGTCAGATCGACCGACAAACGCGTCTCGGCCGAACAACGATCGCGAGCTCAGGCTTTGATGCAGGGTGGCCCGCTTGGCGCCGAACGGTGGACCGAATCGTTCAAATCTTGGCCCATGTGGCAACTCTCGATCGGATACTTCGTCTGCGGCATCACCACAGCGAGCATATCCACCCACTTCGTGCGCTGGGCGATCAGCGAGGACATATCGCAAGCCGACGCGGCATGGGCATTCGGAATACTAATGGGAATAAACGCTGGCGGTGTCATTCTCATTGGATTGCTGTCCGACTACATCCAACGGCACTATCTTTTGGCGCTCGTGTATCTAGTCAGGGGAGTAGCATTCGTTTCGTTGATTGTCTTGCCGGGAGCCATGGCGATGTGGGCTTTTGCCTTGATCGGCGGAGCCTCGTGGCTCGCGACCGTGCCGCTTACGACAGGTTTGACCGCGGATGTCTACGGAGTAAGAAACGTCGGAATGCTGGGCGGGTTGATCAACTTCTCGCACCAGATGGGCGGAGGCGCAGCAGTGCTACTCTTCGGATTGACCTTTGATCGGTGGGGCACCTACGATCCGGCATTCGCGGCCGGGGCATTGTGGCTGCTCGTCGCCGGCATCGTCATCCTGACCATCCAAGAGAAGAAGTACTCGATCAGATACGCCCCTGCGAGAGGCACCGCGACCTAACCCGACAATGCGCGCTCCCGTCCTAGAGTTAGATGCTTCCAACTCGGTGCTAATGCACCATAGCGAGTCGGTCGACCCAACTCTGGCTCAGTGGATAAACGACCTACTCCACGACCTACTAGGATGGGGTCCGTGGACATTCATCGTGGTGCTCGGACTCGCCATCGTCGCGATACCAATATGGCTCATCTACAACGCCGTCAAACACCCGGCGATCGACGAAGAGTCGGACATCGAGGAAGCTTGACAATCGCTTAGGAGCTGGTACCCCGTACGGGATTCGAACCCGTGATCTCCGGCTTGAAAGGCCGACGTGCTAGGCCGCTGCACCAACGGGGCGGGGAACGCCGCAACCCTGCCCTCGCGCAGGCGAGGGACCTCATCCCACAACCGCTTAAGAATAACATCGGGCGATTGTCACTCGATCCAGAACTCCCTCACTTCCAGTCCTCAGCCTGGTCCTGCGGTTCGTACCCGATAGTCTCTCTCGCGTAGTCGATGTCCCAGAACCGCCAGCGGTTGTTCGACACACCGTAGAAGATCTCGTAGCTGATATCCGCGCTGAGACATCGATCCACCAAGTGCGCGAGATCGCGATGCGATAGCCATGTTGCGTAAGCGCGGATGTTCATCGGACGGTTGTTGGGCACGACGCTACCGATCCGCAGACACGCAACCTCAAGCCCGAAGTGTTCGTTGTAATATCGCCCCGTCGCTTCCCCGAAAACCTTGCTAACTCCATAGTCGCTATCCGGCCGAATCGGAACATTGTGGTCGACTTGCACAATATTCGCCGGTTCGTTGTCGATCAACGAGTAGTCGCCTAGCCCGATGCTCTTGTACGGCTCATCCAACTCGAAGTTCCCGACCGCGTGGTTTGAACTCGCGAACACGAGCCGCTTGAGGCCATGTTCTCTAGCCGCCTCGTAGACGTTGTGCGTCGAGGCGATGTTGTTGCGAAGGACATCCGGCCAAGGTGTTTCTACTGGCGCGTTGGCAGCGAGATGTACCACCGCGTCTTGACCCTCAAAAGCGGGAGACATGGCATCGTAGTCGTAGCAATCCGCAAGCGTGAAGCTGGCAAGCGAATCGTCATTCACCGGTCTGGCATCCACACCTGAAATCGTGTAGCGACCAAACTCTCCGAGATGCGTGCGCAAGACCCTGCCGATTAAACCGCTAGCTCCAGTTATGAGAATCTTCATGATGAATTGACGCACCTTCCTAGCCCGCGTTGAGTGTTAGAGCGAACCATCGTTATCATGTTAAGTCGCATATGCGGCGCAGAAAGTCCTGTCTGCATTTGCCCGGATTATCTATTGGGAACACGTATTGGAATCGCTAATCGAGGCGGCAAGTGCCGTCGGGGTACAGGTCGATAACGCCACAACCGAGCGCTTCCGACGTTATCGCGAGTTGCTGATCGAGTGGGGCAGTCGCACCAACCTGACCGCGATAAAAGACCCCGATGCTATCGTCGAGCAACTCTTCATCCGTTCGTTCAGGATCGCCGTACAGGCTGGCGGGAGCGTGACAACAGCAGGCTGGTTCGACGGACGTCGCATCATCGACATCGGTTCGGGTGCTGGCATACCGGGCCTGCCGTTGAAGCTGATACTGCCCGAAGCCAGTGTCACGTTGCTCGAAGCCAACCGCAAAAAATGCGATTTCATGGAGCATGTTGTCGCGGACCTCGGTTTGGATGGAGTCGAAGTCATCAACGAGCGCGCCGAAATCGCCGCCCATTTCGAGAATCTCCGCGAAAGCTACGATCTCGCCACCGCACGCGTCGTAGCGAAACTCCCAGTATTGGCTGAATACACCCTTCCGTTCCTTAAACAAGGAGGAGTCGCAGTATTACCGAAAGGTCCGGACGCTAAAACCGTGGGATCAGAATCAGAAGAGGCTGCATACGCCGCGGATGAGATGGGCGCGGCACCCGCAATAATCCAAGCCGTCGCCTACCCAGGCGCATCACCGACCGACCACATGGTCTACTGGCTCAAAATACGTCCGACCTCCGACCGCTACCCTCGGCGCGTCGGCATTCCTTCGAAACGACCGTTAGTAGTCGCTTAAGATACGTTTTGGTGACTTCGTGCGCTTTTTGACCAACAAATCCAACCGCGGCACTAACGGTCAGGCTTACAGCATCGGCGCTATGGTGCGGCGGGTGTTTTCTCTGCCCACCATATTGAGCGTCGCTTTCGGGTTGGCGATCATCGGATTTTTACTGTGGCGTGTGCTCGATTTCGAGTGGGATGAATTCATCGAACACCTAACCGGAATCAACTGGTGGCTATTCATATTGGCCGGGTTGCTTTACTACGTAAGCTTCTGGTTCCGAGGCTGGCGTTGGCAACTCATATACAACTCGGTCGCCACTCGATCAGACAACGCTGACATGAGGAGGTCGTCCGCGCCCAATGTTCAGACCATGGCGGGATTGATACTGTCGGGATGGTTCATAAATTCTGTGATGTTTTTCCGCATCGGCGACGCTTATCGTGCTTGGGCTTTAGCCGATAGAACTTCCAGCGACACGCCCACGGCTCTCGGCACAGTGTTCGCTGAACGGGTACAAGACATGGTTGTAGTTCTTGTGCTCGTGGTCGTATCTGCAATTTGGGCGCTGCTGGTGGATGGATTCGCCGCGTCCGGTCGGATCGTCGACGTTGCGGTGATCGTCGTAGCCGTAGCCTCCGGCCTTGTATTGTTGCTATTGCTCGTCCTCTACGTGATGGGTAAAGCAGGAGATAGATTCGCCCGATGGCTGCCAGCGCGGTTCCGTCAACACTATCTGCACTTCCAAGACGGCACTCTTGACAGCTTCAAGGGCGGCGACATGCCCAGACTGATAGTCCTTGGCGTGTTGGGATGGGTGATGGAGGTGCTGAGGTTCTATTTCGTAGCCCAGGCGATGGGGCTCGACATGGCGATGAGCATCGCAATGTTCGCGGCCCTCGCAAATGCCATCATGACAACCATCCCGGTTCCGGGAGGTCTCGGATTCGTGGAAACCGCGCTGATAACCATCCTGCTTCTCGTAGGGCTGAGCCACACCGATGCCTTCACACTTACGCTTTTGGACCGCGCGATATCGTGGCTCAGTGTCGTTGTATTGGGTGGTATAGCATTTTTGGGGATGACGCTGAGACGCACCGCCAACAATCGGATGACCGCCACCGAAGAGGCAAGTGTGAGTGGTGGGTGAGATCAAGTTCGAAGATGGCGCCCCTGACAGGACTCGAACCTGTGGCACACGGTTTAGGAAACCGTTGCTCTATCCTCTGAGCTACAGGGGCATATGGTTTTGACCCGCCACCATCATTCTAAATGGGCGGCGATTACAGAGGCATCCAAGGAGTCTCGATGACAGTAGAGGTACGCCCAAATATCTTGCAGGTCTTGCCTAGCAACGATTTTCAGCGCGCCCAACAGAATGGTGAATCTGAGTCACACCTAGTTGCCGTCATCGACGTCGGATCCAACTCCACACGCATGGAGGTTCTGCAACTGACAACCGACTACGATCTCCGGGTCGTGTCGGAAGTCAAAGCGCTGTTGCGATTGGCGAGCCGCAAGTCGAAGGATGGTCGGTTGCTTCCATCGGCCATCTCTGAGTTGTCACGCCTCATCGACGATTTCGCAACCGTCGCCAGAGCATCGGAAGTCGACGCGATCCGCGCCGTCGCCACCTCGGCCATGCGCGATGCCACGAATGGAGATGAAGTGGTTGAGCGGGTGCTTGACGAAACAGGCATCGAGCTTGAGATTATTTCCGGGTCGCAGGAAGCGCAGTTCGGGTTCCTGGGCGCAGTATTCACATTGCCCGCCCACGATGGCGTCCTTTTCGACATTGGCGGCGGCAGCGTTGAGTTCTCGTTCTTTGAAAACAGGTCCCTCCAGAAGGCATACACCCTAGATCTCGGCGCACTCCGTGTGAGCAATGACTTCCTGAATTCGGAAGAGCCCGAGCACGAAGCGGTATTGGCCCTGAGGAGACACGTCAAGAAGATGTTGCGCGCCTCCGGTATGCCCGCAATAGGTGCAAAAGCACAACTGATCGGCGCTGGAGGAACGATCCGAAACTTGACCAAGATCGATCGCGAGACGCGGGACCACTCCTTCGGGCGTCTGCATGGATCCGTCGTTCGATACGGCTCGTTGAAAAAGATCGTAAACGGGTTGCGCGGCTTGGATAGAGCAAGTCTGGCATTTATGCCTGGGTTGAATCCCGAACGTGTCGACAGCATCCTCGGCGGAGCAATCGTCGCCTCTGAAATCGCCAAGTTCTTTGACAAGAAGCCGATCCTTGTATCTGGTCGCGGCATACGCGAGGGGTTGGCGATGTCGGGCGTTATCGAGAAGCTACCTTTGATCGAAGAAGTACGGCGGCGTTCCACATACGCTCTGGGGGCAAGATTCGACACTTGGGATCGACTCCGAGCAGACCGACGTGCCGCAATCGCCAGAAAGATGGCCGCGTTGCTCATTGACCATCTGGACGACGAGATGACGCAACTCATCCCGCACGTCGCACGCCTCATCGACACAGGACGAAGCGTCAACTACTATGACCGCTACATGCACGCAGCCAACATCATCGAACAGGGCGAAATCGGTGGCTTCTCACACCGCGACATCGGTTTGATGTCGGCCGCACTACGCTTTGGTGGCAGCTATTCCACATCAATGTCGAGGTATCGTCCAGAACTTAAAAAATCCGATCGAGCCATGGTCCGCCAAGCCACCAGTATCCTCCGGATATCCGATGAGATGGAACGCAGGCTTGGCGCGAATAGATATTCGCAGATCAAAATGGACTTGGTCGATGGTCGTTTCGAAGTTCGAGCACCGGAGTTGAACGCTTGGGAACCGAAGCGATTCGCGACACGCTTCAAGCGAACCTTCAAATTGGACTTCGCGGTAATTCGTTAGGGATCGCTGCTAGCGCTGGCTTCGCCTTTTGCGGACGCCTATCCAGACGATGCCGGCGATTAACCCCAACGGCCAAGAAACAAAATGAGCGCGTGCGGTCTCGGTGTATGCGTTGCAACCACTACCGAGAGTTGCAGGCTTGATGACCCTTTTTTCAACTGGTTCGGGCGCATATCCTTCTCCGAGCGCATCTAGGTCCTCTCTCGCTTCAGCCCCTAGTTTGGTACCGCTGCAAGCCCCGACTTCCAACGCTCCCTGCTCGCCGTCGGCGTAGACGACGTAATCCACGTGATTATCGAACGGGTATCCGCACCCAGCCGATCTGGCGGTGGTCAGACGCATGGTCTGGGGAACCTCGCCTTTCCACACTGTGTGGACGCTGAACTCAACCGTTAGAGGCTCATCAGGCGGGACATCTGCCGAGTCGATGTCGAAAGGCCAATCCTCGAAGTGCATTCTAGTCACTCTGCCGAGGAATACCGCTGAAGCTTCTTTCAGACGTTCATCGGTTGAGATCGATTCACCGCATTCGCAAGTATCGATGCTTTGCGCGTCAATCAAGAGCGAGTAGGCGAAGGTGCTAATCACCAGCACCACAGCCAACGCATATGTGAATCTGAAACGCATATTCAGGAAACCCTGACAACACGTTACTCGGCATACAGGATCCGCGCCTCAGCTATGCCAAAAACGAGTTATGGATCGTTTTCGAAATATCGCGCCAACTCGTCACGCTCGAATGAGGTGATTGGCATCGGCGAAGAGGCCTGATCTCTTCGAACAAGAACCGATGATCCTGTTTTGCCGTCCGCATGTGATTCGACTCGGCCAATGACGTCTGTATTGATGCCCGCGTCTCGTAGTGCAGTGACTACCGCGTCTGCATATTCGGACCGAACGGTTGCCAACAGAGCACCAGACGAGATCAATCCCCAAGGGTCAATACCCAACGCGTCACAGATCGATTGGCACAACGGCAGAACATTCACTGCGGATTTGTCAATCACGATGTTGACGTTAGAAGCGAACGCCAGTTCCTGCAACGCCGTCGCCAATCCGCCCTCGGTCGGATCGTGCATCGCGGTAATCCCGCCAGCCGAGACCGCGGTTTGTGCGTCCTCGAGAACCGAAATGCCAGGATTAGCGAGCATCTCGGCAGCGGCTTCGATGTCTGATGACGGGACACTGGCTTGTACGAGCGCGTCAGGACACTCGTTGGCAAGTATCGACGTGCCTTCGATGGCGATGCCTTTGGTAAGGATCACGGAGTCCCCAAGTTTTGCGCCAGATGCGGAGACAGTACGCCCCGTTGGTGCTTCACCAAGCATGAAACCGCATATCACTGGTTGAGTTACCGCAGGCGTGATTTCGGTGTGCCCGCCTGCAAGCTGGACGCCAATCTCTTGCGCCGCCTCGCCGATCTGGGTAAAGATGCCGCGTATTTCGTTCTCAGTCGAACCCGGCGGCATCATCAGCGTCGCCAGAAACCATTTAGGCGTCCCACCCGCAACCGCGATGTCGTTGGCATTGACGTTCACCGCGTACCAGCCGATACGGTCGGTGGCGAAAGTTATCGGATCAGTCTTGGCGAGTAGCGTGCTTTCTCCGAAGAGAATATGAGCGGCATCTTCCCCCAGCCCTGGACCGATCAACAGCCTTTCATCCACGAACCCTTTCGGCAATCCGTCGATTAATTCTTGCAAGAGATGTCCCGGCAACTTGCCGCTCTTGAGTATGGGTCTCTCTTGTGACACGGATATCGCTCAAACTTTCGTCGCCTCGGGTTTGAGTTTCGCACGTCCTGGCGGGAGGTGTTATCACTCGTCTGGAGTGAAAGTTGGGATCTGCGGGATAGGTTGGTTTGCGAAGAACGGAGCGACCGAATTGAGTAATGCATCCGTTGAAGCGCCTTGTGTCCCGTCCCAAATCTCTTGCGGACCACCGATCCGGTACCAATCGTTTGGGCAGAAGAACCGGATCGTCTCTACTCCGCGCAAAACATCGAAGTCCAATCTGTAAATGGTTTCGCAAGTTGAGGTGTTACCAATCGGAATGATGAGGTCGAGCGCATCGACGATAGTCTCA
The DNA here is from genome assembly GCA_965220515.1 of Dehalococcoidia bacterium. Taxonomy (GTDB): domain Bacteria; phylum Chloroflexota; class Dehalococcoidia; order Lucifugimonadales; family Lucifugimonadaceae; genus Bin127. The sequence goes on along the minus strand of OZ244831.1, from coordinate 1,988,147 downwards.
ATCAAAGCGCCGTCTTTAATGTCTTGGATCGCTGTCTCTTCACCGCCGGCAGGACCGCGGTACAAGACGGCGCGACGTGCTTCGTGCAATCGCAACTCAAGCACTAGGTTTATAGTCGGTTGCACTCGATTCTCGACATCGGTGCAGTCCGCGATTATGTCCTCTTTGAGGTGCTCTTTAGGGTCGCCTTGTTCTCTACTCGCAACGTGGAATGTGTAAACCTTCTCTTCATTGCCGAGCGTCAATATCCACCCTTCGATCGGTCGTGCGGGGTTATCGCCTTCAATGGCTCCACATCCAAGCGTCAAATCTGGCCAAGTGTGCTCCACCTGACTGAGGATAGCTATATCGCCCTGATTAATACCTTGGTCGATCAAGTTGCCGCGGGCTTTGATCTCGAGAATGGTTGGGACCATCGGAGCAGGTGTTGGCGTGAATGTAGGCGTCGCAGTCGGTAGCGGGGTCGGTGTAATTGTCGGCGTTGCGGTAGGCTCGGGAAGCGGCGTGTCGGTTGGTACAGCCGTAGGTTCTTCGGTCGGCGTAACTTGGGTCGCCGTGGGTTCAACAGTCGGTGTTGCAGTCGGTTGGGGAGTAGGTGCTAGCTCGGCAACTGGTGTCTTAGTAGCGGTCGCTGTTGGCGGAATCGCGGTCGCTGACGACTTTTCATCTGGAAGTTCGGCTGTCGGAGTCGGAGTGTCTGTAGCAGGGGATTCTGTAGGTTCCGAGGTAGCAGTATCCGCAACCATGACCTCTGCCGCTTCAGTTGGCTCGGAAGTTGGTGTATCGGATGGCACGACGGTCGCAGTCGGTTCGGGCGCTCGAGTCGGCCTTGGTGTCGGTTGCACACCGACTTCTGGCTCGCGGCTGTTCGACCATATGGCGGCTGCCGCGATGGCGGCGACGATTACGGCGAGGATGACGCCGACGATCAAAGTCTGCCTGATCCGCGCCCCGTAACCCGAGACGCGGAGGCCGGAATTGTTTTGATCGTCAGGTTGGTTCATTTTCTGGTTTGGCCCGTTAGATTGAATGCGCGCGCCACTAACTTTCTACGCTACAAGAATGAGGCTGGATGTTGCGATGTGGTGAGACGCGACCACGCGGGCGATTCATAGAAAGTTTCTGCAAATTGGTTGCAAATCCTGACTTGATTGGTAATAATTATTGATTGGTGATTTCGAGCGGGGATTCAACCAAGCAAATTAGCCCAATACCAAGAGAGGTAATAACAATGATAAGCCGCGGATCGTCCCGCTCCGTCGCGTTTCCAAGCGACGCGTCAATGACGAACAACAGAACGCTACGCGCGTTCGTTCTTAGCTTCGCTCTATTGACATTGAGCGTCGCCATGATCGCATGCGGTACGGAAGCCGCGGCAACCCCAGTCGTTATCGAAGTAGAGAGAGTCGTTGAGGTGGAGAAGCCTGTAATCGTCGAGAAGCAGGTCGTCGTCGAAATTGACAAACCTCTCGCAGCTCCAAAGACTTTGACCGTGTACTCCGGACGCAGCAAATCACTGGTAGACCCGATATTGGAAGAATTTGAACTGCTTACCGGCATCCCGATCGAGGTCCGCTATGCCAGCACTGGCGAGATGGCTGCGACCCTGTTGGAAGAGGGTGACAAATCCCCCGCTGACGTGTTCTTTGCCCAAGATCCGGGCGGGCTTGGTACTGTTAAGCCGTTATTCATTACGTTGTCAGAAGACATCTACGACCGATCTGCGGCCTGGGCGAGCGATCCTGATCACAAGTGGGTCGGAATCTCCGGCCGTGCCAGGGTCATCGTCTACAGCACTGAAAACATCTCTGAAGACGAACTTCCGGAATCTATATGGGACTTCACCGATCCGGAGTGGAAGGGCCGCATCGGCTTCCCACCCACCAACGCATCTTTCCATGTGATGGTTACGGCGATGAGATTGGATTGGGGCGAAGAGAAAACCAAGCAGTGGCTTGAAGGAATCATGGCGAACGATCCGATCTTCTACGCCAAAAACACACCCACTGTCGCGGCCGCTGGCGCCGGTGAAATTGATGTTGGATTCGTCAACCACTACTACTTGCACCGTTTCCTAGCGGAAGAAGGCGAAGGATTCGCCGCCCGCAACTTCTACACCCCGTCGAACGATGCCGGCTCACTCATAATGGCTGCCGGCGCGGGTATCCTCGCATCGACCGATGCCCAGGAAGAGGCGGAGCGGCTCTTGAAGTTCCTGCTCGGCGTAACCGCCCAACAGTACTTCGCGACGAAGACCCACGAGTACCCGTTCAATCCTGCCGTGCAACAGTCTGAGCATCTGCCTGATCTAGGCGACATCGGCGAACGTTTCGATATCGATCTCGGTCTGCTCGATGACTTGGCTGGCACGCAACAACTACTACAGGAGGTTGGAGCACTTCCGTGACCCGCTCTACAGCGGAAGTAGCAAGACCTGCGCTGGGGTCCCGGCGCGCTGTTCGATACGGCGCGCGCGGGGTCCCGGTCTGGGTAGCCATCGCAGCCGGCTCGGTAGTCGTCGCTGCGATGCTGCCCGTTGTTTACCTTTTCATACGCGGCATCGATGGGGGGGAGACCACTTGGGATTTCTTGACCCGCGCGCAATCGATGAAGGTCATTTGGAGAACCGTAATCGTCATCTTCACGGTCACTCTGTTTTCGCTCATTGTAGCCGTGCCAGCGGCGTGGTTGACGATGCGGACCAACATGCCGTTTCGCAGAGTTTTGGCCGTCGCACTGTCTCTGCCTTTGGTCGTGCCGAGTTTCGTTATGGCCACAACGCTGATCGAGGCGTTAGGACCCAAAGGTTCGCTGCAAGAGTTGCTCCAGCCCTTCGGAGTGGAGCGAATCCCGTCGATCTACGGTCTGTCTGGCGCAACCTTGGTCTTGGTCCTGATGACGTACCCATACGTCTACCTGACGGTTCGCGCGGCGATCGCAGGGTTGAACCCGGAGTTAGTCGAAGCATCACGCAGCATGGGTTACACCGTTCTCGGCGCCTTCCGACGGGTGACTTTGCCGCTGCTGATGCCAGCTATAGGATCCGGCGGCATATTGGCCGCGCTCTACACACTGAGCGACTTCGGCGGTGTCGCGTTGATGAGACACAATACGCTCACCGTCTCGATAATGACCAACTACCAGACATCGATCGATCGCACGGCGGGTGCCGCAATGTCGATGATGCTGGTGGTGTTCGCGGTCGCTTTGCTGTTCATCGAGTCAACGATGCGAGGGCGCAGGCGATACGATGACGCTTCTGGAAACGTAGGTCGTACCCATCGCGAGATTCGTCTGGGTTGGTGGACGTTGCCGGCTTTGGTGTTCGTGTTGTTGCCCATCATCGCTGGCGTCGTGGTTCCGGTTGCGGTATTAGTGGAATGGCTGTTGCGAGGTTTCGCCAGGGGCCTTGAAGGCGCGCCAATTGTCACGCCGCTTTGGAACTCGTTACAAGCATCGGGATTAGCAGCTATCGCAACGGTATTGATGGCGTTGCCAGTCGCATTCGTCACAGTGCGATACCGGAACTGGTTTAGCGATCTGTTCGGCAAGGCGGTCTACATCGGTTTCGGACTGCCAGGGGTCGTAGTAGCCCTGGCTTTAGTCTTCTTTGCCGTCAACTTCGCTTTGGTTGCGTACCAAACGTTGCTCCTTCTAGTGTTCGCATACGCGGTTTTGTTCCTCCCAGTCGCCTTGGGTTCGGTGAGATCGGGATTGATGCAGATCAATCCGGGGCTTGAAGAGGCCGCGCAATCGCTGGGCAAATCACAGTTGCAATCTTTCGTTCGGGTGACCCTGCCGATAATGATGCCCAGCATTTTTGCCAGTGCTGCGATGGTGTTTCTACTGACAATGAAGGAGCTGCCCGCAACTCTGATACTCGGGCCAACTGGCTTCGATACTTTGGCGACTTCTATATGGTCGGCATCTTCCGAAGCATTCTTCACCCAAACCGCCGCATCGTCCTTGATTCTCGTCGCCGCCGCTGGCATCCCAACGGCTTGGTTAGTTTTGCGCGAACACTCTCGCCCTAGCTGATGCACCCACCTCGATCGGCGGCACCGATCTTCGCAGTAATAGCATTATCGACAGATGAGACTGTTTCGACGACCCTCGAGAATAGAACGCGCTATGGCCCAAGCGCGCGTCAACCGTTCGAGCGGGACTGGCGCAATACACCTTGAACAGGTGCAGACGCGCTACCATCCCGACGAACCGCCGGTGCTCAGCGGCTTCAACTTGCAGGTCCAAGACGGCGAGATCGTATGCCTACTTGGGCCCAGTGGCGTCGGCAAAACAACTGCCCTACGCGTTATCGCCGGTTTCGAGCGGGTGATCAACGGTTATGTGCGACTTAGTGGTCGGCTGGTAGGATCGCCGTTCATTCACGTACCACCGCACGAGCGCGCCCTAGGTTTAGTGTTTCAGTCATACGCCTTGTTTCCCCACCTCACAGTGGTCCAGAATGTTCAATTTGGAATCAAAGACGCCGCCGAGTCCGATAAACGTCGCCGATCGCTCGAGATATTGGAGATGTGCGGCATCTTGGAATACGCGGATCGTGACGTTCACGAACTGTCAGGAGGTGAGCAGCAACGCGTCGCTCTTGCACGTGCCATCGCACCAGATTCCGTCGCCGTGTTACTCGACGAACCGTTCAGCAATCTCGATCCAAGCCTCGTCGTCGAACTGCGGCGACAGGTCAAAGAAATCATCCATGAGGCCGACAAAACTGCGATATTGGTGACTCATGATCGCGAGACTGCCTTCTTAACCTCGGATCGCGTGGCGGTCATGCGCGGCGGGCGGATTGAACAGATCGGGACCGCTGACGAAGTCTACGCGCACCCAACCTCTCCGCACGTCGCGCGCGTTATCGGCCGGTCGTCCTTCATCGAGGGGACATACAGGGGTGGAAGGGTATTCACCGAGGCCGGCGAGTTTCCGGCAGTCGCTGCGAACGGTTACGAATTTGCCGATGGCGAAGAGGTATCTGCCTTGATGCGCGCCTCAGAACTTAGGTTGCGGAGGCACGACACCCGAGGATCCGAGGAAGACGGTTGGACACTCGAGCCGTTCGCCCCTTGCGGTGTCGACTGTCGTTGCGTCGCTCGGATCGCATCCCGCGAATTTCATGGAGATTTCACCGACTTCAGCGTACGCTTGCCTTCTGGCGATACTTTTCGCGTACGGAATCGTTCGTACGGCACAGCACTGCCAGACGGCGCACCCGTCACAATTACTGCCGTGCGTGGCGCAAATGTGATCGTCTATCCCAAAGACGCGCCCAATTACGTACGTTAGGGCCAACCCGATAGGTCCGATCATCCCGGATTTGAAACTCCGGTAACGTCCGATCAACTGCCGTAATAGCGTTCGGCAATTCAATTGTCGGGATATTTATTACTCGCTCAACCACATCGGGGCAACGACGTATTGTCACCTCTATTCATGAATTTTGGGGATATAACCCGGGTCAAACAGCAAAATCACCGCAAAACCTGCAACGTGGTATAACGAATCACAACTCGGAGTCGGCTATTTTGACAAGCAGCGGAGGTGCGCCAAAATGACTTACAAATTAAGTGTTCTGTTAGCAGTTCTGACGGTTGTCGCTTTATCAGCCGTTGGTTGCGGTATCATCGGCGATTCGGATGACGACGAACCGTATCGCATCGGTGTCATGGAATCGCTGACGGGCCCCGGAGAAACCTATGGGACGGTGGCGAACCAAGCCAAACAGCTTGCGGTTGAGGAGATCAACGCAGCCGGCGGTGTCAACGGTCGCATGATCGAACTTGTCGTCGAAGACTCTAAGTGCAGCGCGCAGGACGCCATCACCGCATACAACAAACTGACTGACGTCGACGAAGTCAAGATCATATTGGGCACTTCCTGCAGCGGTGCCATGCTGGGTGCGGCACCGTTAGCGGAAGAGGACGGAACGATATTGTTCTCTGGCTTGGCGACAAACCCTGACATCGCAACTGCTGGCGACTACATCTTCCGAACGTCGATGAGCGACGCCCAGTTGGGTGTGGATACCGGAAACCTATTGTGGGCTGACGGCATCCGGAACCTAGCGACGATTACCGAATCTACCGACTATGCTGAGGGCGTTCGCCGCACTTCAGTCGCACAATTCGAGAATCGAGGAGGTGCCGTCGTCGCTGAAGAGCGTTACGCGTCCGATGTGACAGACTTTCGAACGCAGTTGACCAAACTAATCAACGCCAATCCCGACGCGATCCACCTCGCCGCGCAATCTGAGTTCGCTGGTGGAACCATTGTGAAGCAGGCACGTGAGCTCGGCTACGATGGCCCCATCTATTCCGAAGTTGTGCCCATCGGTGCTACAGCGTTGGAAATCGCTGGCGATGCCGCCAACGGCCTAATAGCAGTCACCGCCGACCTCGATCCCGCCAACAACAAGGCGCAAGAGGTGCTGGCAAACTTCAGGGAAAAATACGACTACGTCACCTTGGCGTGGTACCTGGGTTCCGCATACGACGATGTCTACATCACCGCCGAGTGCTTGAAGCAGACAGAAGACGATCAAGACGCGGACGGCTTCAGAGACTGTCTGTACGGCATAACTTGGAGCGGCGCGATCGGCAACAGCTACAGCTTCGATTCGAACGGTGAAGTCGTCGGCCTGTCCAACGTGGTAGTCGAGGTGCTGCCCACAGGTGAACGAAACGAGGATAACCAGGGGTACAAAGTCTTGGGCCCGGCACCGCTGGAATAGACGACCGATCATCACAGGTCACAGCGACTCGAGACCCAGAGGTTCTTACCGACCAAAAACGGGCGTTGAAATCAGCGTCTGATTATTAAACCTGCGATCAGTCCTGACATTGGTCGCAGGTTTAGCGGATACTGGAAGCGTCGTCCTAGATCACCTTGAAATGATCTTCGGAAATCGAGCTAACGCAAGTGACTGACGTTCGTAGCTACTTCTCTAGTCGCAGCAACCTCCTCGCGGTTGTGTTGACCGCGCTAGTAGTTGCCTATATTGGCTGGAAGATAACCGAATCTCCTGATCAGGCGCTCCAATTCGCGTTTAATGGGATGTCCGTGGGTGCGGTCTATGCGCTCGTGGCGATGGGTTTCACGATCGTCTACAGCACGGTCTGGTTCTTCGACATGTACTACGGTGCGGCGGCGGCATTGGGAGCATATGGGGTCTTCTATCTCAGATCTTCGGAGACCTTGGGCGGGTTGTACGAAATCAACAATCCCGTCGTAAACGGAATCTTCGCTCTGGTGGTTGCCGGTGTCGTCGCTTGGGCGCTCCACACCGCGTTCTACTACCGCCTGAGGAGCCGTTTCAGCGATAGAACCCTGCGAATAACCGGAAGCGTGGTAGCCGCGATCACCGGCTTGTACGCGGGCATCGTGCTCACCTATCCGAAGGAACTGCACATCACGCTGAGTCCCGTAGTCGCGGCGTTGGTGGCGATCGGTGTTGTGTTGATTTGCCGAAACGCATACACGCGGTTTGCGGGATCTGATGGCTTGAAGCTGCCGACGATAGTGACGTTAGTTGTCGGGATCGGACTGGGAGTGTTTCTGGGTGTCTGGCTTGCCGATTCGCCTGGATCAAAACTCTACCTGAGCTGGGGAGTATCCTGCTTTTTGGCTGGCGTGGTATCGCTAGCGCTGTATCGCGGGCTGTACGTCTACATGCGTGAACGAGCGCGCTCCCCGCTAGTGATGCTGGTCGCCACATTGGGCATATTACTCGCATTCAGCGCTCTCATAGTCATCGTTTTCGAACCTACTCCGCGACCATTGCCCGAACCGTTCGGTAATGAAACGATGAACATCCTTGGAGCCACCATCAAAGGCTTCAACATCTTTACGATTGCTATCGCCATCATCGGTTTCCTCGGGTTGACGTGGCTGCTGAAAATGACCACCTTCGGCAGGACTGTGCGAGCCATCGGGGATGACGAAGAGGTTGCGAAGGTCGTTGGCATCAATACCACGGTCATCGTGGCGATGGTCTTTTTCATCGGTGCCGTATTCGCCGCTTTGGGCGGATTGCTCAGCGGTCACGATACCGCGATCCAACCGCGTATGGGTTTGCTGTTGCTGTTGAAGGGATGGATCGCATCCGTGGTCGGGGGCATAGGCAATCTGCAAGGTGCCATCGTTGGCGGGTTTATCCTCGGAATGCTCGAGCAGTTCGGCATATGGGATCTTGCCGGAGAGTGGCGCGACGTAGTTTCGTTTCTCGTCTTGATACTCTTCCTGTCGTTCTGGCCGACGGGCATTCTGCCTAGGAAGTAGGACCGATCGCATGAACAACAGTCCCGCAGCAACACCCGCGTCAGTCCTTGAACGAGGATTGCACACGTTGAGGGAGAAAGGCGACCTCGAGCTTTACGCCAACGTATTCATCATCGGAATCGCCGTGATTTTCACGTTATGGCAAGGCACTGGTTTCGCCATAACGCTGGCGACCGTGTTCTGCATCTGGGCCATATTGTCCGTGAGTTTGAATCTGGTCGTTGGCTACACCGGGCTGCTGTCGGTCGGACACATAGGCTTCTTCGGGATCGGTGCCTACGGAATGGCGATCCTGACCTCTGACACCTCGTACGAACTGCTTAGAACCGAAGCAATTCCGCAGTTCGGTTGGCCCTTTTTCGCGGCACTACCGGTCTGCGTGTTGGCAGCTGGCGTGGTAGCCCTTGGTGTTGGCGCGGTGTTCAACCGATTTAGGGACGATATCTACGTTCTAGTGTCGTTCGGGTTCGCGATCATAGCTTTCAACGTGTTCTTGAGTTGGCGCGCATTGACCAGAGGCGCATTCGGAATTCACGACGTACAGCGTCCGAGCATCGGTGGATGGCAGCTCACTGGCGACATAGAATTTTTGATCCTCTGCGTAGTATTTCTGCTCATCGCGGTCGGTATATCGTGGTTTCTCGTCTCCTCGTCATTCGGGCGTGTGTTGAAGGCGATTCGAGAGGACGAGCAGGTAGCTCAGGTGTTTGGCTACCAGACCACCTACTACAAACTGGCGATATGGGTGATCTCAGCGATGATGGCCGGTCTGGCAGGCGGGTTGTTCGGCAGCTATACCAAATTTGTCGATCCCAACTCCTTCATACTTCTCGAATCGATGCTGCTCGTATCCATAGTGATACTTGGCGGCTTGGCTTCGATCCGCGGGTCTTTGCTCGGAGCGTTGGCTTTCGTGCTTCTTGAGGAAGGAATGCGGTTCTTGGATTTCGTGCCAGACGAGTTCATTGGTCAGGCACGACAGGTGGTTCTGGGTGTGCTCCTTGTGCTGCTAATGCTTTTCAGGCCGCAAGGATTGGCCGGGAGGTACAAGTTGTGACTTCTCAAAACGTCGATCAAAAAACCGACCTCAGCGAATACTACGGAATCGAGACCATCGGTATCACCAAGCAGTTTGGTGGCGTTAAGGCGCTGGACGATGTTTCGCTGACGATACCGTTGTTTGGTATCACCAGTATCGTCGGTCCCAACGGCTCGGGAAAATCGACCTTTGTCAACTTGGTCACTGGTGTGCTCCCGTACGACGATGGCATCGTGAAGATCGAGACCAACTCGTTCAAAGTGATTCACGCTCACGAGACGCCGGAACATGGGATCACTCGGACGTTCCAAGAAGTTCGACTGTTTGATCAGATGACGGTCTGGGACAACATGATGGTGGTCTTGACCAACCGAAGTCTATTGCCCTCGGTTTTCGAACGCTCAAAGCCAGAGCATCGTAAGAAGACTGAGGAGATTCTCAAGCAGGTAGGGATGTGGGAGAAACGTGAATCGATGGCGGGAGAATTGTCGTACGGTCAAAGAAAGTTGCTCGAAATCGGACGCGCGATGGCGCTCGAAGTGCAGGTCTACATCCTCGATGAGCCGTTCGCAGGTCTATTCCCGCAGATGCTTGAGCGAGTGAAAGACCTGTTGCGGGACCTACGAGCCAGCGGACGAACTGTCGTATTCATCTCGCACAACATGGACATCGTTCGGGAGCTGTCCGACTACATCATCGTGCTGGAAAGCGGCAAATTCCTCTTGGCAGGTGAAGTCGAGGACGTGCTCAACCGGCCGGAAGTGATAAGGGCGTACCTCGGAGCATGAAGCGCGTGTCGCAGTGCAAGTAAAGATGACTGAAACAGACGACATTACGACGGGGGAGGATGGAAACGGTGCGACGGATGCAGCCCATCTTTTGGAGTTGGTCGACATCTCCGTCCACTACGGCGCGGTTATTGGTCTAGACAACGTGTCGCTGGCGGTGAACGAAGGAGAGTTGGTTGCCGTGATGGGTCCTAACGGTGCTGGCAAATCGACGGTTCTCAAAGCGATCATGGGACTGGCACCAGTGGTTGGTGGCACCGTGTACCTGCGCGGCGAGCCGTTGGACGTCGCGACGCACCAGATCGTGAAGCAAGGGATCGCGTTCGTGCCTCAGGGCAGACGGGTTTTTACCCATCTCACGATCGAGGAGAACCTGCGTATGGGGTGTTTGCACGTGAGCGATCGGCATGAGCAGGAGCGGAGACTGGACTCGGTATTAGACCTGTTCCCGATCCTGCGGACGAAAAGCCGCGACTACGCCAGCGCGATGTCAGGTGGCCAGCAGCAGATGCTGGCTATTGGACGAGGATTGATGGCTGGGCCAGACGTGTTACTGCTCGACGAGCCGACATTAGGGTTGGCCCCGATCATTGTCAAAGAGGTGTTCGAGAAGGTTTCGGAGATCAGTCAGGTGCTGAATACCACGATCATGGTAGTAGAGCACAACATCAAGGGCATCTTGGATATCGCCGACCGCGCATACGTACTCAATCAGGGTCGGATTGCCCACGATGGAACACCTCAGACAGTGCGCGAGACGGATATCTTGACGGATGTGTTCTTGGGTCGGGTTGACGAAGAAACAGAAGAGTAACTGTACCGTTACGGCGTAGCCGCAGCCTTAAGCAACCATCGGAATCCTCGAAATCCCGCGTTCATGCCATACTATCTCGGTATGAACTCGTCCAAGTCCGACACGTCGGACACAGCGGTTGAAAATCTACACCGCGCCGCCGAAATAATCGCCGAATCCAAGTATGTCGTCGTAATGACCGGCGCTGGCATGTCGGTGGAGAGCGGCATTCCACCGTTTCGCGGAACAAACGGCCTGTGGACGAAGTACGGCACTCCATCGATGGATGGGTATCGTCAATTCAGGGCCGATCCCGCAGCCTATTGGGATCGGCAGATTAATGCCCAGATTGATGAGCACATTCTTGAGCTGAGAGAGTCGCTGCGGAACGCCAAACCGCATGATGGTCACTTCGCGCTGGTAGATCTAGTCAGCCGTGGCTATATCAAATCGGTGATTACGCAAAACATCGATGGGTTGGACTTGAAAGCCGGGATGGGTGATGCGTTGATCGAGATTCACGGCAATCGTTCGCGCCTACGTTGCATCGGGTGTGCTAAGCGTACGGATCTGAACGATTTTGTGCCGCTGTTCGTGCCCGATCCTTGCGACGAGTGCGGTGAGCCGGTTAAGTTTGATGCGGTAATGTTCGGTGAGCCGATTGTGCCGGAGGTGATGTCAGCGGCGCGGGAACAAATCGATCGTGCTGACTGCGTGATTGCGATCGGGACGTCGGCGACGGTCAGGCCGGCGAGCGGATTGTTGTGGGTTGCGAAGCACCGGTCAAGGGGTGATCAGTCTAACGGTGTGGCACGTTTGCCAGATGCAAAGTTGATCGAGATCAATCCGAATCCGACGAAACTGTCGTCGATCTGCGACGTGGTAGTCCGGATGAACGCCAAATTCGGAGTTACGGCGTTGCTGGAAGCTCTCGCGCAGACCCAGGTCGCACTCGTGGTGGCGAACTAGCTCAAATGAGCGTCACGCTTGCGTATCAGCATCATCCCATCGCGCACCGTGAGCATGACGTTTACGACTCGACTATCAGCCTGAACGATGTCGTTTAGCGTTTTGATCGATTTCGTCGCGCCTTGTTCGTCGTCTTGTTCTGGGTCGTCCGGGCCCAATACGCGCCCGCCCCACAGAACGTTGTCGACAACTATCACACCGCGCGGTGCCAACAGCCCTAACGCCTTCTCGTAGTAGACCGGGTAGTTCTGTTTATCGGCGTCTATGAATACCAGATCGAACGGTGGCGAGAGCGTATCCAACGTCTCGGTCGCGGGTGCCAATCGGAGGTCGATCTTCTCGCCCGCGGGATGTCGGGCCCAATGCTTGCGGGCGATGGAAGTGAACTCTTCGCTCACATCGCAGGTGATCAACTCGCCATCTTCGGGCAGAGCGGATGCCATCATCAACGCGCTGTAACCGACGAAGGTTCCTACTTCTAACACGCGTTTGGCATTGCTGATGGTGACTAATGTGTTCAGGAAGTAGCCGACGGTACGCCCCGACATCATGCCAGCAGCACCGGTCGACTCCACATCTACCGCGATGTCGTCGAATACGCTATCCGGAACGGTCGTATGCGCTGTGGCGTACTCGTCAATTCCATCCGGGAAATCAAGCATCTATTGCCAAAACCTTTCGATCGTTGGTCCGTATAGGCTCTTTTAAGTTAACGCACCGATCACAGCGCCCGAAACGGTTATCAGAACCGCGGCATGCCCGGCTTGGATCAAGACCAAGTTGTTCTTGTTGGCGAACATGTAGTGTGGCGCAATCGCCATGCCGGCAACACCAATCCCAAGAAGCAGTCCTACTACGAGGCCGTTTACAACACCTCCTCCTACGTTGCTCAACACTAGCGCGATGACGATGTTCGACACGAGCGCCATCACAAAAGTGATCACGTAGATGATGGGCGTTCCGGTGCCTTGAAGGTCCTCTTCAGTCAAGCCTTCGCCCGCCATCCACCGGTTGCCGAACACCTTTGGCATGTACCAGATCATCGATAGCACCATGTATAAAACCGCGCCGATCGCCACGCCGATCCACTGTTGCCCTGAAATCGTGAACTCCAAATCCATCTCAACCTCCTTCTTAACTACCAACCCGTTGACTACCCAAGCGTATTTTAGCCCAGCAGAGGCAATTTCCCACAGACGATTTCTGCCGCCGAATCATCTCTCATCGCAACGCGCGCAGGCGCGAGACAGTGCTATAAACTGTTTCCATCATCACGCGAGCCAAGAACTGCGAAAATCGCAATCTGGAGACGCGTGGTTTTCGCTTTAGATGCTTGGCAATTGAGCCCATGCGTCATGAAAGGAGGCATTTGATGCGAAAGATATTTCCCTATTCGTACGCTTGGGATCCTCGAACTCTGCTGTTGATCCTCGGGAGTACCCTGCTGATACCCCTCGCGGCATTCGCCGCGATCGCGTGTACCGAAGATTCGGGTCCCGCGGCGGAAGGCACGGTGACGATCGCGGTCGGCGAAGTCCCGCCGTTGATTCAAGAGCCGCGTCGAGACATTCGAGCGACCGGCGGCATCGGAAAAGACCTCTCGATCTACGAGACCATTGTCCGTGCGCCGCACGTAAGTCCGCCGACGCCGCCGCCGCAGGACCACACCGCGTACTCGCCCTCTGACCTCGGCCTCGCCGAATCGTGGGAAGTAGCGTCTGACTTCAACAGCATCACTTTCACGATCCGCGAAGACGTTGCGTGGCACAACAACGGCGGTGATTGGGGCGATCTGACCGCCGAAGATGTGGCTTTTTCCTTCAACTCAGCCTTCGCAGCCGATTCAGTCAACAATGGCGCCGAAGAGATCGGCCCTGAGATGAAGGTCGGTTTCGATGTCATCGACGATCTGACAGTGCGACAGAACATCGAGCCTGGCGGTTTCGACCCCACATGGGCGTGGTTGCAAGGCAACGCCGGCTTCAACGGCATCGTGGTAGTCAGCAAGAAAGCATTTGACGAACTAGGGGCCGAAGGCTTCGGAACAACGGCTGTAGGCACCGGGAAATACCAGGTGGCTGAATGGACTGCAGACGACCAAGTGGTGCTCCACTCGGTGCGCGACCACTGGACTGGCATTGAGCCATCTGTCGGAACTGTCAACATCGTCCACATGCCCGAAGCGGCCTCTCGTGAAGCAGCGCTGCGCGCTGGCGAGATCGATATCGGCGAACTCAGCCCGCAGGTCATCAACCAAGTCGTTGACGACATCGGAGGACGAGTGCAAGAGATCGGCATCGCTCGACCGCAAGGTTTCCAGATGGCTGGCAACTACTGGTCCACCGACTGTTCCGACTGTGAAGGCGGTGCGATGCCGCGTCCCGGCTGGGAAGAGGGTCTGGCGGAAGGCTTCCCGTGGATCGGGGATCCTGGGGATCCGACGTCTATGGAGAACGCTCGTAAGGTCCGGTGGGCGATGGCCATGGCCGTCAACCGCGAGTCGATCATCGAGAACGTCCTTGACGGACTCGGCCGTGTTATCTACGCATGGCAGAACATTCTCCCGGACGACCCGAGCCACAAAGCCGAGTGGGTCATTCCTTACGATGTCGCAATGGCGAAGCAGTACATGGCTGACGCTGGCGTAGCAGACGGCTTCGACATGGAGATCTGGGTGCCGAGCACATTCTCGCCAGGCACGATAGCTGCTGCCGAAGCCACCGCTGAGATGTGGCGGAGCGACCTCGGCATCAACGTCACCATTGACCGCACCGAGTACGGCGCGCGACGCCCGCAGACCGTCGATAAGACGATCAACGTCCCATTCACGCACGGCATCAACTGGATACCGGGCGCGACATCGGCCAGATACATCTGCGCGGCCGCAGGTCACATCGTAGGCTTCACGATGGAGCAAGCAGTTTGTGACGTCGGGCTTTCGAACGCTACTGAGCGGGACTTGAACCAGCGCATAGCGAACAACATCGAGGTGCAAGACTACCTGTCGCACCAGATGCTCTTCTTGCCGATGTTCCAGCACAGTGCAAATCTCTTCGCTGTTGCATCAAGGGTGACCGCATGGGACCCCTACAACTCGCAAGACGTGTTGCCCAACCGGCCTGAGTCGCTAGCCGTCTCAGATTCCGAATAAGCATCACTATAGGGATGTCTCTCCGCCCCGACGCCGGCCCCGTGAGAACGGGAGTGGATCCGGCGTCGGGGGCGGGCTTCGCAAGTTCCGACTGCGGGTGATTGGGCTTGCGAATACTCCCCTGATGTACGATTTGGGTACGAATTGGCTCGGTTAATCTCCGCTGTGAAATAGCGGTTAGTAGATACGTCTGGATTGGAAACGCCCCTTGGCTAGATTCCTCATACGCCGAGTGTTTTATATGGCCGCCGTGATGGTTGGCATCTCGATGATCGTCTTCGGACTCTCACGGCTCACCGGCGATCCGCGCCTGCTCTACATGACGCAAGGCACGCGCTGGTCGCAAGAAGTGTGGGATGCCAGAGGACGCGAACTCGGACTCGATAAACCAATGGTTGTGCAGTACCTTGTGTGGGCTGGGAACGCCATTCAAGGCGACTTTGGCGACTCGCTTTGGCACAAGCGAAATTCTCTGCGGATCATCATCGAAAAGCTACCCGCCACCCTCCAGCTTTCCGGCATCTCCTACTTGATGGCCGTCGCGCTTGGTGTAATTCTTGGCACCATATCCGCCGTCACACGCGGAACACTAGTCGATATAGCGGTGCGGTCCTTCGCCCTAATTGGCCAAGCGGCACCTCCATTCTGGCTCGCTCTCATTCTGATCTTCTTCTTCGCTGTCTACCTAGACATCCTGCCCACCTCCCGTCGAGGCGATTGGACGCACTTCGTTCTTCCAGCCACAACTCTGGCATGGCTGGGTTCTGCTGGCCTCGCGAGACTGACCCGATCATCCCTCTTAGAAGTCCTTGATAGCGAATACATCAAATTGGCTCGGGCGAAAGGCGTATCAACCAACAAGGTGATCCTGAAACACGCCCTGAAAAACGCGCTTATCGCTCCCCTTACCGTTGCCGCAATACTCCTCGCCAGTTTCCTTTCCGGCACCGTCGTAGTTGAAACTGTCTTCGCATGGCCGGGTCTTGGCAGACTCGCCGTGGACGCGACAAAAAACAACGACTTTCCATTAATCACTGGAATCACCGTCATTTTTGCCGGGTTGTTCCTTATCTCGAGCCTCTTGGCGGACCTGCTGTACGCCTATATCGATCCTAGGATCCGTATCTATGATTCGTGATACGCCACTGCCGGACACGGCGACCGGACGCTCGAATCTGCGAATACCTGTGCTAGGCACGGTATACCGATGGATACGGCGGTATCCGGTTCTACCGGTGATAATCGCTGTTGGGCTTGCGATTATGGCGATCTTCGCTCCATGGGTCGCTCCGGCGCACCCATTGGAGAGTGACCTCGATTTCATTGCTCACCCGCCGGTTTGGATGGAAGGCGGTACCTTCGACTACATTCTCGGTGCCGACAAAATCGGACGCGACCTGTTGAGCCGCATCATCCACGGATCGCGCATCT
Organism: Dehalococcoidia bacterium; assembly: GCA_965220515.1. GTDB lineage: Bacteria > Chloroflexota > Dehalococcoidia > Lucifugimonadales > Lucifugimonadaceae > Bin127. The sequence continues at coordinate 1,971,681 of OZ244831.1, read as the reverse complement.
CCCTCTCAGTCGCCTTCATCGTCATAATCTGCGGCAGTTTAATCGGCAGCGCAATCGGCATTGCTTCCGGCATGGCGGGAGGATTATGGGACGAAATCGCAATGAGAATCGTAGACCTCGTCTACGCCACACCATTCCTGCTTATCGCTCTCGTAGCCGCGGTGGTCTTCGGCACGAGCTTTCAGCTCGTTCTTACACTCCTGACTATCTTTTCTTGGCCGATCTTCGCCCGCCAGACACGCGGACTTACTCTCCAACTCAAGAACATGGATTACGTCGCAAGCGCTCGCGTCAACTCAGCCTCACAGTTCCGCATCGCTTTTCGGCACATCATGCCTGGCGTTTTCAACACCGTCGTCGTAATAGCAACCCTACAGATCGGATCCCTCATCCTCACCGAATCCGTCCTATCTTATCTCGGTGTCGGCATCCCCGCACCTCAGCCAGCGTGGGGCAGCATGGTTGCCGATGGAAGAGAGTTCATCACTACGGCATGGTGGGTTCCCGTGATGCCCGGAGCCGCGATCTTTCTCACCGTCTTCGCCTTTAACTTCATCGGCGACTGGCTGCGCGACTATCTGGATCCTCGTTTGAGGCAGATTCACTGATCGCGCTGGTCGCCACCTCAGATTTGTGACCGTGCCGCTGTGTCGATAGTCGTGCGCGACTTTGTGTGCTAGGGACGCGTAAACTACCCCTATCACCATCCTTGAGTGCTTTAGGTAGGCAACCATGAAAATCACCGACGTCAAAACCCACGTCGTTAAGATGCCATCCACCATGCCTTGGGTCTTCGTCAGCGTCGAGACCGACGAGGGCGTAACCGGTTGGGGGGAATGCACCGACTACATCGCTAATCCTCAACTGGTACGAGGTATCGAAGCGGTCAAACCCTTCGTCATAGGCATCGACGCCTCTCACATCGAAGAGATCTGGCAGCGCATCTTTCACATGTATTCCGATCTCAACGGGCGCGGGTTCGTCTCACACCTGATCTCCGCTATCGACATCGCGCTATGGGACATCAAAGGCAAGGTTTTAGATCGACCAATCTACGACCTCCTCGGTGGACCTGTCCGCGCATCCGTACCCCTATACACACATGTCAGTGACACTTCACAAGGCGACACCTTCGAAGACCATCTAGCCGGAATGATGGAGGATGCCCGGCGAACCAAAGAGATGGGATTCGAAGCTATCAAGACTGACCCCTTCCCATCACGTCGCCAATACGGCAAGTTCCGGGGCGCGTACATGGTTGAAAGGCTTGAACCGGCCGCGATCCGTGAATCAGTGCAGTGGATGGAGGGATTACGCGAAGCTGTTGGGGATGATTACGAATTGATGATCGACGCTCATGGACGTTTCGATGTCGCTTCAGCCATCGAAGCCTGCCGAGCAATGGAACACATCAACCTCGTTTGGCTCGAAGAACCGATCCACGTCGAAAATCACAACGCTTTGAAGCACGTACGCGAAAACGTCAACGTCCCGCTCTGTGTCGGAGAAAGGCACTTCACGCGTTGGGACTACTGGCAAATTCTGAACGATCGCCTGGTCGACTACATCATGCCCGACATCGCGTGGTGCGGTGGAATAAGCGAGATCCGTCGGATCGCAGCGATGGCCGAAGTCGCGCATATACGCATCAGTCCGCACGACGCGTTGGGACCAATCGCGATCGCGGCGAGTTTCCAAACCTGCATGACGATGCCGAATCTCTATCGAGAAGAGTGCGTGCACCACTGGTTCCCGGAGTTCGAGAAACTCATCGATCCGATGTTTGACGTGCGCGGAGGTCACATCCACCCCAACGGACGACCGGGTTTGGGCATCGAACCGATCCCTGAAGCGTTAGAGGAGTACAAAGTCGATGTCGACGCACCGGAAGCTCAGCGAACGGACTGGTATGGCGGCGCGAACGACGACGACGAGTAGAACCATCGCTAGTATCAACAATGCGCGCTGTGGAAGGATCACTCAATGAATTTGAGTGGCGGCGAAGCACTCGTAAAATCGCTCGTTAACGAGGGTGTTGAGGTCGTCTTTGGAATCCCCGGTATCCAGATCTACGGCATCGTCGCTGCGTTAAGAGATGAACCGAGCATCCGCATGGTCACCACTCGCCATGAACAGGGCTCTACATACATGGCCGATGGATACGCCCGAGCTTCCGGCAACCCGGGTGTAGCACTCGTCGTCCCCGGCACTGGACTCTACAACGCCGCTTCCGGCATCGCCAATGCCTACGCACGCTGTTCACCCGTGTTACTGATTGCTGGACAGATCCCCCGTGCACAAATCGACAAAGACATTGGAAGCATCCACGAAGTAGCAGATCAAATCGGCGTGTTGAAGCCGGTCACCAAATGGCAACGGAGAGTCATGAGACCCCGCGAAGTCCCGGATGCCGTCTTTGAAGCCTTTAGGCAGATGCGTACCGGTAGACCGCGTCCTGTGGTCATCGAAATCCCGCCAGAGACGGGAGTTGAGCGCGAGGAAGTCGTACTCCGAGAGCCCGCTCGCATCTCCCGCATCGTGCCTAGTCCTGACCAACTGCGTGAAGCGGCCCAAATCATCGCCAACTCTCGTTTGCCGCTGATATATGCAGGGGGCGGAGTGGCGATTTCCGATGCTGAAGAAGCTCTCGTCCGATTGGCTGAAGCTACCAACATACCAGTCGTAACTTCGAACAGCGGCAAAGGAGTCATTCCTGACAATCACCCGCTCTCATATGGCTCATGCTTCAGCCCCATGGCTGAGCAACCATCTATGAACCAACTCTTCGAGGTTATGCAGTCCGCAGACGTAGTCATCGGCATTGGCGCACGTTTCTCGTTGGGCAATCCTGCCGGCGAAACTTCCACGCTCATAAACATCAACATCGACGACGGCGACCTAACCCGCATCCAATCCAACACCATCCCCCTGCACGGCGACGCTAAAGCCACCATTGAAGCGCTTATTCCTTACTTGAACGATGCGGGTGCGAGTGATCGACCATCTCCTGCTGAAGCCGTAACCGCGGCGCGAAACCTGATCGCCTACTATGACATACGGCTCAAAGAACCGCCTTACGAAATCATCGAGACCATCAATCAAGCGATTCCCGAAGACGCATTCATCGTCTGGGACGTTACTCAATTCGGTTGGTACGCACGCACCCACTACCAAGTCAACCACCCTAAGACTTACATCGATTCCGGCTACTCCTTCAACCTCGGATTTTCGTTCCCAACCGCTTTGGGCGCCAAGGTCGCCAGACCCGATCGGCCTGTGTTGTGCATGATTGGCGACGGTGGCTTCATGTTCAACGCGTCCGAACTCTCCACCGCAGTCAAGTACGGAATCAACGTCGTCACGGTGATCTTCAACAACGATGCCTACGGCAACGTTGAACGTGACCTGGAAGAGGTTTTCGATGGGACTTACGAGACCGACTTGCGCAATCCTGACTTTGTCAAATTCGCGGAGTCGTTTGGCGCGGTCGCATTTCGGGCAGAACATCCCTCGGAATTGGGAACGCTCATCCCCCACGCGTTGGCTTTAGATGCGCCAGTAGTGATCGACGTGCCTGTGCAACACGTGCAGATGCCGCGTGCGCCTCAGTTCGCGTTTACCACAAAGTTGCCGTGGGCTACTCCCCAAGAGGGGCTGTTACCGACATAGCTCTGGTTCCCGCGTGCGCGGGAATGACGGAGGTTTTGCGGGAATGACGTGGGTTTGGCGCGTCCCCTCCCCTCTGGATTCCTGCCTACGCAGGAATGACGAGTGGTTTGACCCCGATCGCCTCGCCGAACGCCAACCCGCTGACCGCGCCTGGATGTCCGTCCCACCTGTCCATGTCGGCGCGCCACTTCTCGAACTGCTCTCGAGTTGCTAAACTGGCTTGCGTGGCTTGACTGATCACCTCGTCCGACAGGAACCACTCATTTACGAATGCGTGGAAGAATGCTATGTCTTCGGGACTCGAAAACACGTCGAACGATGCGGACCATTCAACATCGACAAAGCCTGCATCGACAAATGCGTTCTTGAGATCCCTGCCCATGTCGGGGTGTCCGCCGCTCGCGCTGACGAGTCGTGCGAAGGTGCTCCACGCTTCGTCGTCAACTGCTTCGTCAGGGCCCACGAAAGACGCATAGGTGACAACCTCTCGGCTAGCCAATATGCCTCCGGGCTTCAGGACGCGCATGATCTCGCTGAGCGCTTTCTCGGTGTCAGGTACGTGCATCAGCACCGCGTGCGTGTGGGCAGCGTCGAACGAATCATCCTCAAACGGGAGATCCGTCGCATCGCCTACATGGAATGTAGCGTTGTCGTGCCCGCCGGCCGCCGCTGAAGCGCGGGCGATCATGATCTGCGACTCCTCCATGTCGATCCCGTGCAGCTCGCCGGGTTCAATAGCCTTGGCCAACCCGACTGATATCGATCCTGGCCCGCAACCGACATCTAGAACTCGTGATCCGGGCCGGAGATACGGCAAAAGATGCGCGGCGTGGGTCTCAGCGTTGCGACGGTGCAATATCTGCGTGAACTCGTCGCTGTAACCCATCGCGTAGGATGAACTTTCTTCCTGCTTCTGTGACAATATTTCAAGCTCCCGTGATGTCTAAACGCGTTCTCATTCGCGCCAATGGCGATTCTATTTGAGAATGAGATTACGTATCGTACGTTTCCCAGCCCAAATCTGTTCTTCGATCCAGTTCGTATTCCCACAAAGTCGTCACGACCTGTCGTGTAAATTCACTCAATGCCGACAATGAAAATCATCTTCTCCCGCAACGTCCTTGTTCCGTGTATCAGCACGTTTCTCGTGGTCGCCGCGTGCACTCAATCCGCCGCGACACCAACTCCAGAACCGACCCCGATCCCGACACCAATTCCCACGCCCACCATCGCTCCTACATCAACTAGCACGCCAACGCCCACCCCAATCCCGACTGAAACTCCCGAGCTAATCCCAACCCCGGACGAAGACGGCATTATCTGGTACGACGAGTTCGAAGATTCGGCAACGATAACCGTAGAAGGTTCAATGATCATCTTCGAGGGCGGTATCGGACCAAAAACGGATCGCGATTTCTTTGATGCTGTGAATGGGAAAGAAGATCAGATAAATTCAATTCGAATCAACTCCGGAGGAGGAATCACGGACGAGGCTATGAAAATCGGCTTATGGATTTTCGATCATGAACTCGACGTCATCGTTGACGAACTTTGCTTCTCCTCCTGTGCCAACTACATCTTCACCGCGGGCAAAAACAAGATCATCGAGAAAGATGCCATAGTTGGATGGCACGGCTCGGAACAGCAAGATCCGTTTATCGCCGCTGGTTATGGCATTACGATGGCTGAACTTCATGCCCGCAACTACGAAGAACTGAAGGAATGGGGCGAACTTCCGTCCGGCGAAACCAAAGAGGATTTCGTTGCAACCATGTTGGAGATGGACGCGGAAGACGACGGCGGTGAACAAAGATTCTTGGACGCCATCGGTGTCCACCTGTATCTCATGGTTTACGGCATGTTACCGGATCAATTCGACTACTACTACAACAAGCAAACCGAATTCGGCGGTTGGACCTTCTCGATTGAGGACATGGCGAAATTTGGCGTCAACAACGTGACATATGAGGAAGAGGGAGAATACCCGAGCGAAAAGGGTTTGAAAAACTTCCCTGTAGCAGTCTTTGAAGTTCCTACTGATACCATCCCTCCCGCCGTCATCCCAACGCCGTTACCCACACCCACTCCGCCTCCAGGAAGCACGCCGACACCAACACCAGATCCAGACTCTGAATCTGGATTTTGGATTGACCCTGAGCCAGCATTGATATCTGTCGAAGGTGATACTGTCACTATTGATGGCTTCATCGATTTCGACGCTTACCCCCGGTTATTAAACACGATACGAGGAAAGGAAGACGAAATCACCACTCTGAGGATCACGTCTGACGACGGCTTCGTGGAAGAAGCGACCCTAATCGGGCTATGGGTCCACGATAACGAAATCGACGTCATCGTGGACGAATCCTGCTTCTCGGCCTGCGCAAACTACATCTTCACCGCGGGCGAAAACAAAATCATAGAGGCATCCGCGCTGGTTGGCTGGTACGGTTCACCACAGGCAGACGAATACGAAGCCCGCGCACTCGGTCTGTCGATCGAAGAAGCTTTGAAGCGCCGTGTAGATCGCGGAGAGTTAGTCATCAGTTCACACGGCGACGCACAAAGATTAGACGAGCAAATCCAAGGGTTGTCAGGCTTCATCAGAAATGAAATCAGACAAGAACGTCGCTTCCTAGAAACCATCGGCATCAAAGAAGACGCCTTGATTTACGGATTCATCGGCGTCGATTACGAAGACGAAGGGCTCCCTGCTTACTTCTTCGAAGGCTGGACGTTCTCCATCGAAGACATGGCAAAACTTGGCATCGAAAACGTTATCTACAACGGCGATGGTTCGTATCCAGACCGAGAAGCGGCGTTCCGGAGAAACGTCGATATCTTCAGAGTCGGCGAAACTCCGAACCAACTCGCGACGAAATGACTGGACGCTCAGTACTGCTGATCCGCCATTGCGCGGCCACTGGCCAAGATCCCGACGCGCCTTTAACCGACGCAGGTGCCCAGCAAGCGCAGACACTCGCTGATTTTCTGTCGCGCTATCCCATCGATCACATCACAACCAGCGAATACCTGCGAACTCGACAGAGCATCGAACCGTTTGCAAGCCGATCCGATCTAACAATCCACACGGATGCCCGCCTCAAGGAACGTACCCTCTCCGCAGAGCCTCTCGACAACTGGCAAGATGTCGTCGGCAACTCATTCGATGCTCACGACCTGCGAGCGCCGGGCGGCGAATCTGCTCGCGAAGTTTTGGCTCGTGGTTGGGCTGCGCTGGATGAGATATTCGATGCCGATCACGCAATGCCGTTAGTCGTCACACATGGCAACCTGTTGGCGTTGGTCCTGCACTCGCTGGATCGCACGTTCGGATTTGAGGGATGGAAATCGCTCAGCAACGCGGATGTATTTATGCTGGGCGATTCGGGATCGGGACAAATGACGTTTGAGAGGATATGGAACGGCTGACGGTTGTTTCCGATGTTCCAGACAAATCCAGTTGCCCGAGGTCTAAAGGCTGTTCGCGACTGTAAGGGTAGGCATGTCTGATGGGTCAATTCTGGTTAAGATACAGGAACTGTTACTGACCAGCTTTTGGAATGGGGTGTCGGATGAAGAAGGCGGAGTTCATAGATAGCGTCAAGACGGGACGTGCTGAGTGGGCCGAACTTTTGTCGATGGTTGATGCGGACCTTATGCTTGAGCCTGGTCAAGAGGGCGAGTGGTCGGCGAAGGATATCTTGGCGCATGTGATGTGGTACGAGCGGGAGATGTTGGGGATGCTGAAGGCTCGTGCGCTAATCGGTTCGGATCTGTGGGAGTTGCCGCTGGACGAGCGGAACGCGGCTGTCCATAGTGAGCTTAATGAGATGACTCTGGACGAGGTGCGCGAGGTGGCTGATCGCGTCTTTACGGCGCTGATCGAACAGCTGGAGCTGCTGCCAGAAGAGGCTTACGGCGACTCGGGATGTTTCGAGCATATGCCGACTGAGTGGACGCCTTGGGAGGTGATGGCGGGCAATACCTTCAGGCATTACGTCGAGCATACAGAATCGATCAGGCGGCTGGCAGGAATCTGACGGCTAGGCGTTCGATTGTGTTTTTGGTGCGTATTGTGAATGGTCCGAGGATTGACTCGAGGGCATTGAGGTCTAATTGGGTGTCGAGGAAGTTGCCTATTGGCCACCAGTAGAGTTCTCGATCCGCTATCTCCAACAGATCGGCATCGTTCGATAGCTTAAGCACCGAGTCGCGGGCTGATTGATCTGCTTCGGGGCCGATGATGGCCACCTGCAATTTGCCGGTTCGTTCGGCGGTCACGCCTGCGAATGGTTTATGGCTGGCAATCGAACGCACCTCATCCGCGCTACGCAAAAACGTCGGGACTTCGTAACCTAGCGAGACCCTTAATCCGTCTTCAATCGAACGTGATACCGCTACTAAATCGGATTCATCGGAGTCGAAGATGACGTTGCCGCTTGCTAAGAACGCGGAGACGTTGGTGAAGCCGATTTGTTCGAACGCGGCGCATAGTTCCGGATTCTTGATGCGTCGGCGACCGAGGTTCATGCCGCGCAAGAATGCTACGTAGCGGTTCATGATTACGGGGTCCCTCTCACCCCCGGTTCAAGCCGGGGCTGCTGCTGCCCATCCGCCCCCGAGCATACCCCGCTCGCGGCGCTTCGCTGGCTCGCGCCCCTTTCGCAAAGCGAAAGGGGCGTGGCCTCCCGGCCCCTCTGGGTTCCCGCCTGCGCGGGAATGACGGATGTTATGTCCGGTACTGATCAATGCCTACAGTGGCGATGTTGTCGGTTGTGGGCATCACGCATGTCTTGGCGCGGTCGGCGCCTACTACTACGATTTTCCAGTCTTCGGGACTGTCCAAGACTGAAACTTCGATGTCGAGGATCTCCTGTTCGGTCAGGTTTTCGAGCCATCGCCACGCCGCGGCGATACGTGCTTCGCCTTTGATGGGCGTGTACTGGATCATCTTGCCCAGGCTGTTCTTGGCGTGGTGGTGGATGAAGGTGCGGGCATCGTCCTTGGTAAAGCCTTGGTCGCCTACGGGTCCTGCGACGTCGGGTGGCATGAGAATCAATCTCTGGCCACCGCCGTGCATTCCGAGGCCGCGGGTGCCGAAGATTGAGCCGTACGCGAGCGTCTTGAGCAGGTCCTCGGCGTTTGTGTTGCCTTGGTCTTGAACGTCGAGTTCGCCGTTCGTTATGAAGACGCTAACTGTGCTCTCGCTTGCGCGGAAGCCTTGGTTGACGTGAAACGGTTCCCACGGGCTCATGTCTTCGTTCTCGGCGATGCAGTGCACGAACTTCCGGGTCGTGCCGATGGTGTCCATGTCCATCTGACCGGGATACCAGTAGCCGATGTTCCGAAGGCAGAGCGAGAAAGCACGGCCGATGGTGATGTTCACTTGGTTGTCGCGGCCTGGACCGAGCGCGGAGCGCGCGTTGATCCCAAGCTCCTTCGCTATTGGACCATTGACAACGAGCAACGGGGCTTGCGGACTGGTCGACATCAGCAATGAAGTTCCGCCATGCGAACCCATCTGCGAGAGCGCTTTGACGCCAGCGATTATCACCGGCATGTGCTCAGGTTTCGCCCCGGCCATCGCAGCGTTGATGGCGATCTTCTCTACTGTTGCAAGCCCGAAACCGGGCGGCATGTCGCAGATCAACTCGTCGGCGTCCAAATTGGAGCCAGCGATCAACTCGTCAACTGCTTCGGCGGTCGGCGGATGGAGCACGAAGGAGTCGCCCCAGTCGCGCATCAGCCATTGCTCGTTCATTTTGAGAATGGCGTCCCAACGGTCTTCACCCTCGAAGCGTTGGACTTCTGCCACCTCGTCGCGTTCACGACGTCCGTGTTGCTGATCGACCGTTAAGACATCGATGATGTCATCGATTGCGGCCTCGGTCTGCGAGACACACTCATCGATCGGAAGATTGCGGTAAATACGAGGAACGATGACGAACTGCAAGTCCGGCATACCGAGAGCCCGGGAACTCGCAATCGCGTCTTCTTCAAAGCGACCAGAGACTATGGGGATAGCAGGCTTCCCCATCTTCTCGATCTGGATCATGTCGTGGACCATCCACGACGCGCAGGTCCCTCAATCGGCGGTGGCGCCGATAACGACGTCACACTCCTCTCCCGCTTGTCTCACGATCGGCGGCGGTGCTGGATAGTTGCCGCCAGTGTAGAAGTTAACCTGCACATTCTTGAAACGCTCCTGAAGCATTTCACCCGCTCGCTTCAATGCGACATCCCCACCGTGCGTGCCGCTCCAGATGAGGCCAACGGTGGCGTCGTTGAGCGTCTCGGGGCGTTCGTTGATTTTCGATGAATTCATTAGCCCGCGTTGCTGAGCAACGGGGTTAAGGACTTCTAGCAAATGCATAGATTCCGTCTCCTCTCAGAGGACAACTCGTTAACTGATGCGATGATACCGCATCGTGTGATATGCGTTGCCACTTAAGCCGCGACAATACGGAAACCCAGATTACCCGTGCTCGAATCTGGCGTGTTTGATGTCCGAGCGCCGACGCGGTATCGATTGCAGTAGGAATCGTGACATAGGTACGAGCCTCCCCGAATCACTTTCGCGGCTCCGTTGCGGGGTCCTTTCGGATTATTTCGCGTCACTCGGCGCGCGTTGCGATGGAACGTCGGCGAAAACCAGTCTGAACACCACTCCCACACGTTGCCCGCAACGTCGTACAGCCCGAAATCGTTCGATGGAAAGCTCGCAACTGGCGATGTGCCATGCCATCCATCCTGTAGCGTATTCGTGTTCGGAAACTCGCCTTGCCAGATGTTGCACATGTGCTCACCATCCGGCTCCAATTCGTCGCCCCAGGCGAACCGCGCCTGATCCAGACCGCCACGCGCCGCGTATTCCCATTCTGCCTCCGTCGGCAAACGTCCACCGATCCAATCGCAATACGCCATCGCATCCGTCCAAGAGATGTGCGTCACCGGATGATCAGCGCGATCATCGATATCCGATTCCGGACCTTCCGGCATGCGCCAATACGCACCATCTACTCGCCACCACCACTCCGAGCCTTGTACAACCTGAGAGACTGTTCGCTCGGCCTCCGGCGTGACGAAATCCTTGAACACGAACGACCAACCAAACCGCTCGGCGTCCGTCACGTGCCCAGTGGCAGACACAAAGGCATCAAACTCCACATTCGTGACGGGCACTGCCGAAATATCGAACCCGTCAACGGTCACATCGCGTATCGGCCCCTCTCCATCAGCAGGGAATCGCCGATCATCCGTCCCCATCCGAAACTCCGCATCGTCCAGTTCGATTAACTCCTGCTTCACCGAGTCAGCGGGTGTACTCTCGTGCCGAAAAACTGCACTCTCCCGAACGGGTGAAGCGCTGTCCGTACGAGTTGGCGAGCAACAGCCCTGATTTGCCGATCCCAAGTCCATACCAGCATTCTATTCTCGCCTCACAGTGACGCAAAGCATCCCAAGGCGCTAACATTCATACGCATCGGAACATTCCAACCCAGACTGAGCTATGCAAACCCAAGCCGCCGTACTCCGAGCACAAAAACAACCCGTATCCGTCGAAACACTCGAAATCGACTCGCCGAAACGCGGCGAGGTCCTGCTCAAGATGGTGGGTGCTGGTGTCTGCCACTCCGACTATCACGCCGTCGACGGACACACCAAGAACTTCGTGGGGCCGATGATCCTGGGACACGAGGGCGCGGGCACAGTTGCGGAGGTAGGCGAAGGTGTCGATTGGTTGAAGCTTGGCGACAAAGTGATATTGTCTCTCGATTCGATGTGTGGGCGCTGTCGCAACTGCACAGATGGGCATCCATCGCTCTGCGAAACGAACTTCACTTACGGTGCCTCGATGCCGGATGGAACCACTCGGTTCCACAAGAACGGCGAGCGCATCAACCATCGAACTCCAACCTTTACCGATTATTCGATCGCACTGGAGGACAAATGCGTCCTCGTTCCTGAGGACACGAATCTTGAAGCGGCATGTTTGATCTCATGCGGCATCATCACTGGTGTCGGGGCCGTAGTCAATCGCGCCAAAGTCCCGACCGGATCGACCATGGCGGTATTTGGCTGCGGAGGCGTAGGGCTCAGCGTCGTTCAAGGCGGGAGCCTCGCAAACGCCGCTCAGATCATTGCCGTAGACACCGTCGACTTCAAGCTCGAAAAAGCCGCTGAGATGGGCGCTACTCACTTCGTCAACGCCGCCAAGGAAGACCCGGTTGCCAGAATCCTCGAGATCACAGGTGGAGGCGCAGACTACGGCTTCGAAGTGGTAGGGCTTCCGGCAATCGCCAAACAGGCCTTCAACTCGACGCGTCCACTGGGCACGACGGTACTGGTCGGGGTCTTCCCAACCGGCGCAGAGATGGCCGTCGACGGATGGGAACTGCTACGTGGCAGGACAATACTTGGAAACTGGCACGGCGACGGACGTCCCAGAGTCGATTTCCTCTGGCTGCTTGAGATGGAGAAGCAGGGCAAACTCAAGCTCGATGAGATGATCACGCGATACCGGCCTTTGGACGAGATCAATGAGGCTTTCGCGGATATGACAGCCGGAGAAGCGGCGCGTTCCGTGTTGACATTCAGATAGCTGGCATTTTGACAACGCAGCCAGCGTAGAATCACCGCATCCCGACGTGTAACCCCGATCCATCCCTGCGCCATGTCTATTTTCGACCGCATTGGCTTAGATGCCGGAGCAACCCGACTTGAAGACGCTTTGAACTTTGCCGAGGAGAACGGCTTTTACTACTTGGACTTCAATGCCGACACAGGCCCGAATCACATGGAGACGTGGTCTGCGGAGCGCATTGCCGCAGTCCGCGATCGGTGCGAGATGACAGGCATCAACATTGGTCTACACACCTTGAGCGCGGTCAACGTCGCCGAACTCTCGCCATACGTCTCTCGCGGCGTCGAAAACTATATGCGGGCATCTATCGATCTCGCCAACCGCCTCGACTGCAAGTGGACAGTCGTCCACGCCGGCTACCATTTCACGTCAGATCCTGAGGCGCGACTCGCCGCCGCGATCGCCAGACTTGACCGCATCTCCACTTACGCCGCAGACACCGGTCAGCGAATCCTGCTCGAAAACCTCAATTTCGAACCCGAACACGCCGAAGTCAAGTACCTCGCCCACACCGTTGAAGAATGTTCGCGGATATTTGACGCTATACCGCCAAGCAAGCTGGGGTGGGCTTTCACGGTCAACCATGCGAACCTCGTGCCGGAAGGTGTAGACGGATTCCTCGACGCTTTCGGCATCGAGCGTATCGGAGAAGTCCGACTTGCCGACAACACTGGCGACTACGAGGTCCACATGATCCCCGGTGAGGGCAACATTGATTTCAATTCATGCCTGAACCGGCTTGAAGACAGCGGCTACCGCGGCCACTACTCGATGGCATACGGCTCGCCGGAAGAAAAGATCGCCTCACGTCAACATCTAGCGTCTTTAGTGAACTAAGGGAGAAACCAATCATGGCATTGGCAGCACAGACCGGCAGCACACCACACGGCGATTCAACGCGCCCTCCAGCAACCGGTCGTCGAGGCATGGTCGCATCAGGGTCGCAGCACGCGACTATCGCAGGATTGCAAGCCCTACAAGCAGGTGGCAACGCGGTCGATGCCGCGGTCGCCGCCGCCGCCGGTCTGAACGTCGCCGAACCCTTCATGTCCGGCATGGGCGGCGTGGGCATCGGCCTCGTCTACATGGCATCGGAAGACCAGACACGGACCATCAACTTCTCAGGTCACGCCCCCAACGACATCGATCCGTCCGGGATGACCCGCGACGACATGGAGTACGGACCGCTCTCGATGCTCGTTCCCGGCAATATCGCTGGCTGGCTAACGATGCACGACAAGTACGGCACGTTGCCGCGCTCCCAAGTCTTCGCGTACGCCATCGATCTGGCAGAAAACGGCGTCCCCATGACTCCGCTAATCGCCACCACCGTTGCTGACACTATCGACAAGATCGCTGAACTAACCGAAGACGGCGCAACTCTGGCACTCGAATACTCAGCAGTCGAAGCCGGTGCGCTTCTGCGTCAGCAGCAACTCGCCGAGAGCATGAACCGGGTCGTCGAAGGTGGTATCACCGAGTTCTACGAAGGATCGCTCGGCGACGAGATTTGTGCCGGGCAAAAGACCTTCGACGGTGTAATCAACCGCGAAGAACTCGCCACATATCGCCCGTATTGGGAAGAGCCGATCTCAACTACCTACCGCGACTACGAAGTCCGCGTCCCCAAGCCCAACTCCTCTGCATTCCAGATGCTTGAGACGCTGAACATCCTCGAAGGCTACGATCTCGAGCCGGGCACCGCCTTGACTGAACACTTGCTAGTAGAAGCCGTGCTCAAGGCTGCTGACGACCGGGTTCTCTACTCCGGAGACCCCAAACACGTAGATATTCCGCTTGATCGACTAATCTCGAAAGATTACGCAGAAGAGGTCAGATCGGGCATCTCGACCGACAAGTTCAGTGGCTTCCCGCCCGAACGCTGGAACCGGTCCGCCGTCGAAGCGTCGTTGCCAGGCGCATGGAACCCGCAATCCGCAGCGCAGTCGCCGATGACTACTCACTTCGCAACCGCCGACCAGTGGGGCAACGTCGTCACGATTACCCAGACCCTAGGCGGCGGCTTCGGCTCATGCCTCGCACCAAAAGGCACCGGCGTCTTCATAAACAACATGGGCAAGTGGTTCGACCTGAACCAGGGCAGCCCTAACGACATCAAAGGCGGCCGAGCCGTAGACTTCGTCATCGCTCCATCGCAGATTTACGCAGCCGAGGACGCCAGTTTCATCGCTTCCATTGGCACACCCGGCAGCTACGGCATACTTCACACCACTATCCAGATGATCCACCAGTTCCTTGACTGCGGAAAGAATATCCAAGAAGCCATCGAAGCGCCCCGCTTCCGCTACTACGATATCGGCGCAATCATGTTCGAATCTCGCTTCGACTCGGACATGCTCGATCAGCTAGCCGATATCGGCTACACCTACGACCTCCTACCCCCATTCACCAACGCAGTAGGCGGCGCCCACGCGATACATCGGACATCGCACGGGACGTATCTCGGTGCGGCTGATCCGCGCCGCGATGGCTTCGCGTTGGGGTACTAGGGACGAGTAGTTCGCGAGAACCTACTCCGCCAGCAACATCCGCCCGCGCTTCAGCAACGTGCGTATCTCGCGCGCCGTCAGCTTGATCTTCTGCTCTTGACCGTTGACTAGCACACGACGCGTCTGCAAGTTCGGCTTGAACTGACGCTTGGTGGCGTTCAGCGCGTGGCTGCGGTTGTGACCGAACTGCGGCTTCGGACGCGGGCCAAGTTTGAGGGCGGCTCGGATCTGCTGTTCGGACATGGACATGGCGCGTCGTTTCGGTTTTAAGACTCGATTTCGGTGCTTGACCGTGGGCATACGGTCAAAATTAGGTGCTTCCAACTAGAATAACATCGCGGTCAGTTCGCAAGCGCGAGATGCGGTATCAACGCTGCCTCTCTTGACCACCATCAGCAAGCAAAGGGCACCTCGATGACGACGGAGATTACGACTAGGAACGGCTACCTCCTGCGAGATCTCGCCAAAGCCGCACTCGCCGCCATCGTCACGAACCGGAACCAGCTCAACGCCCTCAATGTCTTTCCGGTGCCCGATGGCGACACTGGCACCAACATGGCCCGAACTATGGAGGGCATTATCGAAAGAACAGCAGCTTCTGTTACTGACGATGTGCCAAGTGCCGCCGACGCTATCGCCCGAGCAGCCCTCTTGGCTTCAAGAGGCAACAGTGGATTGATCATGGCCCAACTATTCCACGGCTGGCGCGACGCCATGACCGATGCCGATGAGGTACACGCCGAAAACTTCGCTCACGGTTTGACCCTCGCCGCCGAGATGGCCTACGGCGCGGTGCCAAATCCCGTGGAGGGCACCATGCTCACTGTCATCCGCGAAGCCGCAGAAGCCGCCGCCCGATCCGCAAACGACGGCGCACACATACACGTCGTCCTAGAGACCGCCGCCACTCAAGCCCTAGACACCACCGAGCGGACCCCCGACATGCTCGAAGTCCTCAAAGAGGCAGGAGTGGTTGACGCCGGAGGCTTTGGCCTGACCATCATGCTCATGGGCATGTCTCAGTACATCAAGGGCGAAGGCGACGGTTCAGTTCACGTCGATGCCCCCGGCGTCGAAAACCTCGTCGGCGAAAGCGGCGTCATCGTCGATACATCGTCCCTAGATATCGCGGAAGAGGAAGCTTGGGGATACTGCACCAACATCGGCATCGAAGGCGCCAACATCGACATACCGCATCTCCGCGAAGAGTTCGACAAGATCGGACGCTCCACCGTCATCGCGGGCGACGAGACCATCGCCAAGATCCACGTCCACATGGAAGACCCCGGGGAAGCCGTCAGCCTGGCCGTCCGAAACGGCGCTCTCACCCTCAACGTCACCATCCAGAACATGGATGCTCAGACCACCGAGTGGGCCGAGAACCGTCGCGCCGATGCCGCCACCGCGGAACAGCCTGTTGAACCTGTAGACATCGCCATCGTTGCGGTGGTAGCCGGCGACGGTATGGCCAACTACTTCCGACAAGCCGGCATGGGCTCGACATTCATCGTCGAAGGCGGCGACACCCTCAATCCCAGCGTCGCCGATCTCCTCGAAGCCGTCGAGGCCGCACCTTCCGACCAAGTCATATTGCTGCCCAACAACAAAAACATCATCGGCGCCGCTCAACAGGCATCCGAACTCACCGAAAAGTCATCCAGCGTCATCGAAACCCGCTCGATGCAAGAAGGCATCGCCGCAATGAGCGCCTTCGATCCTGACACCGACCTCGACGAAAACGTCGAAGAGATGGCCGACATGCTTGAGGGTCTTCACGTCGGTTCCGTCTTCCGCGCCTCACGCGATGCCACAATGGGCGGAGTCCATGTGAACGAAGGTCAATTCATGGTGCTAGTCGACGGCGAGACCGTGGCCGCTGGCGATGATGAACTTGCGATGCTCATCTCAGGTGTCAACGCCGTCATGCACCACGGCGCACTCGTTGCCGTCTACGTCGGCGAAGAGGTCTCGCAAGACACCGCCCGCGCCGCCGAAACCCGCCTGACTCAAGAACTGACCCACTACAACCGTGTTGATATCCAGTTCATCCGCGGCAACCAACCCCACTACGCTTATCTCTTCGCGGTGGAGTAGGTGTCTCCGTCATTCCGGCGAAAGCCGGAATCCAGAGGGGGCAATTGGATGGCATCACATCAATCTGCCAAATGCGCCTGCAAATACTCGCGGTCCATCTCGATGCCGATGCCTGGACGTTTCGGATCAAGATGAATCTTGTCGCCTCGGATATCTAGCGGCACATCCATCAGACAGTCGTACGCATGCAGGTCGGCGCGCATCGTCTCCACGCGGTAACAGTTCGGGACCGTGATCATCACTTGCGCGCCCGCGATCACGTTTATCGGGCCGCTGGCGTCGTGCGGCGACACCGGTATGTAGTACGTCTCCGCCTGTGTGCAGATCTTCTTCAACTCCGATATACCGCCTGTCCATGTGATGTCCGGCATGATGAAGTCTGCCAAGCCCTGTTCCAAGATCGGCACGAACTCCCACCGAGTGTGAATCCGCTCGCCCACGCAGATCGGCACGTTGGTCGCGTCGCGCACCTGCTTCAATGCAGTGTTCGACTCCACACCCACCGGCTCCTCGAACCAGAAGATGTCGTACGGCTCCAACGAATTCGCCAGCCGTATCGCCGTAGGTACGTCAAACCGCGCATGGTTGTCGATCAATATCTCAATGTCGGGACCCACAGCTTCTCGCGCCGCTGCAATCCGCTCAACCCCTTGGTTTTCAGCTTCCGCCGACAACTTGCCAGACATGTAGCCATCGATCTCGTCTGGATGATGCGGGTACCAAGGATCCGTTTTTAGCGATGTCTGACCTGTCGCCACAATCGCCTTGCAGTCTTGCGCCAAGCTCTCTGGAGTCGCTCCGTCCTGTGGATGACAGTAAACATCGACCGCGTCTCTCACCGGACCACCCAGCAGCTCGTACACTGGCACGCCCAACACCTTCCCCCTGATGTCCCACAGCGCGATGTCGATACCAGAGATCACACTCGTCGTCGCCCCTCGGGAACCCATGTACGTGAAATGTCGGAACACCTTGTGCCAGATCTTCTCGATGTTCTTCGGATCATCGCCCTCTAGCAAATCCGACACATGCCGGATCAACGATGCAACCCCGCGATTGGCCTGCTCCCGAGTACAGGTAACCTCACCCCATCCCGTCACGCCCTCGTCGGTATTCACCTCTACAAATAGGTATTCTCGGTTATTCGCCTTCGCGTTCGAGGTCGGCAAAAATGGCGCCGGAGCCGACACCAGATAGGGCGTTATCTTCGTTATCTTCATCTTTACTTCTCGATATCCCTCAAGATCGCATCGATTATCTGCGACATGTTGTCGAAATCCCGCGCGCCGCGGAACTGCAACCGCACCTCCTCGCCGTCCTTGTCTACATACGCGAGGAAGATTGTCGGGGTTGATTGTACGCCCATCGCCTCGCCACGCGCCCGATCGATCTGCCAAGTCGTGTTGTGTCTGCCCGACAGCAGACACTCGTTCAGCGCCACACGGTCTAACCCCATACGGGCCGCCAGCCCGGCGAGCAACGGCAGTCCTATCTCATCCTGACGCTCGTACACCCCGTCCACGAACTCCCAAAACTGGTCCGTCCCCTGCTCGCCAACACAGTCCGAATACTCCGCCGCCAGCGCCGACTCCTCAGCCAAGATCGGAAAGTGGAAATATATCGACCTCACCAGCCCGTCGGCGATATACGTCTCACGCATCTGAGCAACCGTCCCGCGGTGCCAAGTCCCGCAGTGCGGTCACAAAAAGTCCGAAAAATCGAACATCGTGATCGGCGCATCTGCATCCCCATACGAGTTGTACCCCCGGTTAGCCACATTCACCCGAGACGCTTCCTCCTCACCCGACTCCCTTGAAACCTCCTCAACCACCTCGGTCGTAGAAGTCGGCGCAACTGTAGCCGTAGGAGGTTCAACGGTCACCTGCGAAGCTGGCGGCACCACCAACTCCGCCGTCAACACATTCTCACTAGCCGCATTACCCTCATCTCGCAGCCCGCATCCTACCACTGCAAACGCGCCGAACAAAACCAGCGCTAGAAGGACGAACATGCGGAGAGACATCGCATGGATTCTACTTTGCGAAACCGCCAGCCCATTGCCCAGCTTAGTCTGTTCGTCGTTCTTCCTCTCCCTTCAACTTCCCGCGCGTTAACATTGAACCCGTAGCGTAACAACTCCCGACTTTCAACCGATGACAGGACAGGTGGCAACCGCATCATGATGAATCGCAACATGCTCAGGCAAGCTCAGCAGATGCAGAAGAAGATCCAGGAGGTGCAGGAAGAGATCGCCAATGCGACATCCGAGGCATCGGTCGGCGGCGGCGCTGTCAAGGCCGTCGTGGTCGGAGGTTCCCGTGTCGAGAGCATCGAAATCGACCCCGAAGTCGTCGATCCCGAAGATGTCGAGATGCTGCAAGACCTCGTGATGGCCGCCGTCAACGAAGCCATGGATAGCGCCCAGCAGGTGGCCGCCAAGAAGATGCAGGCGATCACCGGAGGACTGAATCTGCCGGGTCTGGGCTTCTAGCCTGCCGTAATCGTCAAAAATGGCCGCGTTTCGCCCCGATCCGCCGAGATCAATCACACCGGCAGCACCGCCATCCGACGCGCCCCGCGGTGTAGCCGCTCCCGTATCCCGGGTCATCGAAGCCTTCCGACGCCTCCCAGGCATCGGGCCCAAATCCGCGCAGCGCCTCGCGTACCACCTCGTACGGATGCCCGAAGCTGAAGCCGCCGAACTCTCCGAAGCCATCACCGGCGTCAAGCAACGCATCAAACTCTGCGAGATCTGCGCCGACATCACCGAAGAGCCAGTATGCGGCATATGCTCAAACACTGGCCGTGACCGTACCGTTGTCTGCGTAGTCGAAGAGCCGCTCGACGTCACTGCACTCGAACGCACCCGCGCCTACAACGGCCTCTACCATGTCCTCCACGGCGCTATCTCACCAACATCCGGCATCGCCGCCTCCGACCTCAAAATCAAAGAGCTCCTCGAACGCCTTCAAGACGACACCACCGATCAGACAGTCAACGAAGTCATCGTCGCCACCAACACCAACCTAGACGGTGAAGCCACCGCCATGTACCTTCAACGAGCGATTGCGCCCGCTGGGATCAAAGTGACCCGTCTGGCAAGAGGTCTGCCTTCAGGGACCGATATTGAGTACGCCGACGACGCAACGCTGGCACATTCACTAGAATCCAGATCGGAAATAAGCGACTGAGCCTCGCCGAGGAACCCTATGAAAATCGAACAAATCGAAACCTTTTTAATTGACCGCTTCCTTGTCGTCCGGATCACTACTGATGACGGCACACAGGGCATCGGCGAATCTTGCTACTGGGCGTACCCACGCGCGGCTGAAGAGACAGTCAAGATTCTCGGCGATGCCATCGTCGGTATGGATCCTGCCGACACTGAACACCTCTACAACTACATGCACCGGTACAACGGCAGCTTCCGCGGCAACAGCATCGCCGCCGCAATATCAGGCATCGACATGGCCCTCTGGGACATCAAGGGCAAACGGCTCGACGCACCCGTTTGGGACCTCCTTGGCGGTCGTGCCCGGAAGAAAATCCGAGGCATCTTCCTCGGAGTTGGCGGAGAAACTCCGGACGAAGTCGCCGAGCGCGCCAAGATCGCCGTTGATCGGGGCTACTCAGCCCTAAAGTTCACCCCCATGCCGCGCGAGTTCCAATTGTTAAAATACCCCGTCCTCGTCGACAACGCCATCGACATGCTCGCCGCAGTTCGCGAGACCGTCGGCAAAGACTTCGACATCGGCATCGAGATCCATCGCAACATGCGACCCTCGGAAGCCGTCGTATTCTGCGAGAAGGCGATGCCATTTAACCCCTACTTCATTGAGGACCCGATCGTCCCTGACGGTGTTCTCGCCATGTCCGAAGTAGCCACCAAGATGCGACTGCCACTCGCCGTCGGAGAGCGCAACGCCCATATCTGGGAGTTCCGTGAATACGCCCAGATGACAAACTGCTCATTCTTCAAACCCGACATCGCGGTCGCCGGAGGCATAACCGGGGTGAAGAAGATTTCCGCCATCGCCGAAGCGCATCACATCCTGATCGCACCGCACAACTTCCAAGGGCCCATCGCCACCGCCGCGTGTGTACAACTTGGGATTTCGTCACCATCATGGGACGTGCTTGAGGCTGTCGACGAAGACAAGCCACCGCGGGCGGACATGGTAGACGCGCCGATGGAGGTCGTAGACGGCTGGTTCACTCTCCCCGAGCGACCCGGTCTCGGAGTAACCTTCAACGAACAAGCCCCGAACCTGCACCCCTTCGACCCGGCCCGCATCCCGCCACCAATCCGCGAAGACGGCAGCGTCGGTCTCCGCTGACGAAGCCCAACTAGATTCCCCCTCCTTCAGGAGGGGGTTAGGGGGAGGTATCACCCCCGCCCACATGAATTTCGCCGGGTTCGCCATCTCGACTCGAATGAACATCCGTGCCAACGATATGGTTGGTAAAGCACCGAACGGATGAATGATTCAATCGAGCGAGTCTTGACCGAGAGCGATAAGAGGAACGTCGAAGGAAAACCTTCTGAAAACGAGGATCGTGAAGCGACATGGGCGATTAGACCGCGCTGGTCAACGCTCTACTTCGTGCTATTCACGTTTCAGGTGGTTCTCGGCTTCGGCATTGCTACCTACGACGGGCTATCATCGACGATTCTCGAGAACTGGATACAGGCGTACTTTGATATCATTCTCCGTACCGGTCAAATCGGGATCGCCGCGGCGATCATCACTTTTACAGTCATCGAAATACTGAGTAGCACCATGTTGATGAGCGAATGGATACGCCAGAATCTCGTCGAACCCGCGAAGGAAAGAAACCGCGTACGCATAGAAAGACGCCGTGAGGAAGGCCGCGCAGAAATCCGGGCACAGGTCATCGCGAAGATGAAGAATTGGGACCAGCGCCGACGAGCCGCCGAACAGCGCGGCGAAACCTTCGACGAACCGCTACCGTACTTGGAGAACGGCTCGTCCAATCACCAGAACTGACCACCCTGCGCAAAACGAATCCCCTCTCCCTTGAAGGGAGAGGGTGAACCCATCATGTCGCCACCTCGACGACGATACTTCAACGCCGAAGGCATCGTCGTCCGCGCCCGCGATCTCGGCGAGGCCGACCGCATCGTCATCCTGCTGACCCCAAATCGCGGTCTCATCTCATGCGTGGCCCGTGGCGCAAGACGAACCACATCCCGAACTGGCGGACACGTCGACCTGCTGCGACACATCACCGCCCACATCTCGGAAGGCCGATCCGACCTTCACGTTGTCAGCCAAGTCGAGACCGTCAACGCCTACCTCCGACTCCGCAACGACCTCGACCGCCTGACTCTGGCCTCCCACTTCGCCGAAATCACCGAACGCTTCTCACTACAGAACGCCGCCAACCCGCGCCTGTTCGCCCTCCTACAAGATTCCTTGAGCCACGCCGAATCCACTCCAAAATCGACTCTCCCCCTTCTCCGCCTCTGGCACGAAACCACCCTGCTCATCGCAGTAGGCCTTCAACCCCAGCTCCATCGTTGCGTCCGCACCAACACCGAAATCCCACCGGGCGACCACTGGTTCTCCCCCTCCGAAGGCGGATTGATAAAGCGCCCCGACCAAGCGGATACGAACACATCTCCCGATCCCATAGCCTTCAATCATCCCGAAACCACGCCCATAATTCCAGCTCCCCTAAACACCATCAAACTGCTACGTCACATAACTCGCACGCCGGATTGGGGGCGATTGGAAGGGTTACGGGTTGACGCGCGAGATGTTGATGGTGGCTTAAGAGTGATGGAAGCGATGCTGAGGTATCAGCAAGAGCGCGGCGTCGGCAGAGCCGAACGGGTGATGGGGGAAGTGTAGAGCTATCAGATGAGGCATTTTATGGTCAATAGTGGTGATTGGTCAAAACATAGCTGTAACCATAGACCGAGCGATCGCTGAGGTCGGGCGAACTGAATTCACACGGCTAAGTCACGGTATGGACGACTTAGTAGTTCGGTCCAAGGTCGATTACGCGTTAAGTCAGTTACAAAGACTGTCAAGCGGGGGCACCTACGTGATAGGGCAAGGCCCAGCACCCTCGATGCCGGATTATGTGACCGATGATCCAGTCAACGATCAGTGGCTTGCACTCTTCTACATGCTTTGGTACCAACCGCGTCAAATTCTGCTGGCTCGCGATGTATTCGGTCTAATACTTGACCGTGCAAAGGAAACCGAGGCGCTCAAATCAAGACGTTCGGTCCAAGTGTTTGACTACGGATGCGGTACATTGGCAGGATTATTCGGTTTGACAATTGCGGCTCATGAACGCCAGTTGCCAGTGGATTTAATTGAGACATTTCGTGTTAACAATTATGACATCAGTGGTCCTATGATGCGTTTGGGAAAGAAGTTGTGGGTGGATCTGCAAAGACGCGTCCAATCACAACATGCCTTAAAGAACCTAGGGGCAGTGATGGCTCAAACGCATTCATCATTCGACAAAGTGAGGGAGTTGAGGCCGGGGCGTCGGTTCAGTGAAACCACGCAGAGACCATCCGAGACGTTCCGTTGCCTGACTGGATTGCATTGCTTGTACGATGAAAACGTCCCTATCGTCAAGGCTGAATTGGCATCACTGATGCAGGAAAACGATCCTGACGTAATGGTGATGTCAGTGATTGGATCGAGCAATGAGCTATTGATCCGACGAGCGTCACCACGAGCGATCGGGACGATGGATTGTTTAGATTCGCGTTACATTGATGATTACGCAAAGCAACTAACTGGTTTCCGTAGGTGGCTCCGGAGGCAACTCATAGGAACGAATTCGCCAAATTGGGAGTTGTATTACTTGAACCGAGAAGTGCCTTGGTCATATGGACTAGCAAGTTTCGCGTATCTCACAGGTGCATAACGGTAATGCCGAAGGTTTCTAACACGAGATTGCAGGGGCGGTTGCTAGTTGAGTGTACTCCGCAAGGTGTCACTACTCCGATATCTATCGGCTCAGCATCCATTTCCTCCGCCGACACATCGGGCCCCATCCTGACGAAAGCCACGGGCTTCATGGACGCGTACGATTACACGCTGAACCCCTACAGTGGGTGTTCGTTCGGATGCACCTACTGCTATGCCGCTTTCTTCAGCTCTGACGTTGAGAAGAGGGATACTTGGGGACAGTGGGTCACCGTCAAGGAGAATGCGGTTTCCAAGTTGCGAAATATGCGTACATCCCTAGACGGCAAGCTCATCTACATGAGCAGCGTTACCGATCCCTACCAGCCGATCGAACGTCGTCGAAACCTCACCCGCGAACTCGTCGAGGTTTTGGCAGAACCGCACCATCGTCCCAAACTCGTCGTACAAACTCGCAGCCCTGACGTTACTCGCGACATCGATCTATTCCAAGAGATCGAAGAAAACGGCGGTCGTGTCCAAGTAAACATGACGGTTACCACCGACGACGAAGACATCCGCCGCACATTCGAGCCATCCTGCCCGAACAACACCGTGCGACTCCGCGCCATAGCCAAAGTTCAAGCCGCTGGCATTCAATCCTGCATCACGATGACACCCCTGTTGTTAGTGTCCAAACCTGAACTTTTCGCGGACGAATTGCTCGATACCGATGTCCGCAGGTTCATCGTCCAGCCGTTCCATTTCACACGCGGCAAATTCGTTGCTAACACCCGTGAGGAAGCAACGCGTCTGATGGCTGAAAAGCTAGGTTGCGAGACCGAAGATTTCGTTGATGCCTACATGCGCGACTACAACGCTACCGAACAGATCATCCGGGACCGCCTTGCCGCAGAAGGCATCACCCTAGGAAAAGGCAAAGACGGTTTCAAGCCGCCGTTTTAGGGAAAATAAGCCCGGCATCCTAGCTTCACGCCTACGCGGGAATGGCGGAACGCGAGCTTAGGACTACTCACCCTCTTCAAGCACACCCGCAGATTGCAGATACTTGAACAGCTCAGAGTCGATCTCCAAGACGACCAGCGATTGACCGTCGATGATCTTCTCGTAGGCCTCTAACGACCGTCGGAACTCGTAGAACTCCGGCGCCTTCTCCAAAGCTTCGGCCAAGATGGTGATCGCTTCTTGCTCAGCCTCACCGCGCAGTCTCGCCGCAGTACCGTTTGCCGTCTCCAAGATGATTTGGACATCGCGGTCTACTTCGGCACGGATCTCCCGATCCCTCTGCGTACCTTCTGCACGCAGTCCATCGGCGATACGGGCACGCTCGGCTCTCATACGGGCGAACACTGATGTCTCAATCTCGGTCGGGAAGTCCGCTCGCTTGATACGAACGTCGATGATCTCGATACCTAGCTCGTCTACCAGCGGTCGCAAGTACGCGACCGACGCGTTTCCGATGATCTCGGGCCGCTCCTCACGTGCCAGCGCGTCTAACTCCTCGTTGGTTGCCGGACGTGCACGAGTAGCGACTCCATCGATCGGCTCATCAGTCATCAGAATCGTCAGCCTGGGGTCGCGCAGATTGTTATTGAACAGATCCAATGCCTGCTGACGCGATATCTCAGACCGGTTGCTAGCTTCGGCGACGCGGCGCATCACTTGTTCGCGAGTCTCCGAGATGACTTCCGACTGCGTGTCAAGAGCAACTTCACGACGAAGCTGCGAGTTCACGATGTCAGACACGCGGGAGACCGCTTCAGTCTCGGTCCGCAGACGCTGGAAGAACTTGAGCGGGTCGATAATCCGGTATCGAGCGTACGCGTCGATGACCAAGTTCCGCTTGTCAGATGTCAGCAGCGATGCTGGTTGCGCGTCTACGCGCAACAATCGGCTGTCCATCTTGACGACTGTCTCGACGAACGGCTGTTTGACGTAGAGGCCGGGGCTTCGGTAGTCGCGCTGGAAGGCACCGAAACGGGTAACGATAGCCAGCTGCGTCTCATCGACAGTGAACAGCGCCTGCGGCACGAGTATGAACGCCGCAACGACGATGATGATGATCGTGAGTATCAGGCGGGGCATTGTGCTACTGGCCTCCGCCTGTGGTAGTAGATGGGTTCGTCAGAGAGTTGCCAGACAACGTACCTAAGCTGTCAAGTGGCAGCAACGGCAACGCGTTCGAGCCAGAGTTGATGACGATCTTCGATTTGCCAGCCAGAATACGTTCCACCGCTTCCAGATAGAGCCGCGTACGGGTCACATTCGGCGAGATGTCATAACCGATCAGGATCGCTTCGAAACCTTCCGCTTCACCACGTGCTCGCTCGATACGACCGCGCTTGAATCCGTCCGCTTCCTCTACAATCTGTGCCGCCGCACCAGTCGCTTGCGGTATCTGAGACGCCTTGTAAGCCTCCGCCAAGTTGATGTCGCGCTCCCGGTCCTCACGCGCCCTGACCACGTCCTCGAACGCGTCTTGCACCTCGGCTGGCGGGTTGACGTTCTGCAACAACACCTGCAACACATCTATACCGGTGCTGTAGTCGCGGGCAAGTTCCCGCATCTTGTCCAAGATGCTCGCCTGCACCTGCTCCTTCTCAGTAGTCAGCACGTCGTCGATGTTACGTGCGCCGACCACCTGCCTTACCGCCGTCTCCGCAATGTCACGCAACGTCTCACCGTCGGGCATTCCAGGCGAAACATCCCGATCCGGGTCGCCCGGATCATCGACTTCGAACAGGAAGTCGCGCAGGTTTGATATTCGATACTGCACAACCATCTGCACGTCGACGATGTTCTCGTCACCGGTTATCATCTCGGATTCGATTTGCACCGGCGTCGTGCTTGAGCCGTTCGCTGCGCTGCGGAAGCCAAGCTCAAGACGTCTGGTGTTTGTGACTGGCACGACATTGCGCACACCGACCGGACTTGGCCAGTGCCAGTGGAGCCCCTGATCGGCAATCGCTACGAATCGACCGAATGTCCGCAATGCCGCCTGCTCTTCAGGCCCGACCGTGTAAACACCCGTCGCCAGCCATACGACGGCCGCTATTGGGATTAATAAAAGGGCTACTGCGCCCGCTCTGCCCGATCCACCACCGCCTTGTTCAGAAGATTCTCGTGAAGATCCATCATCATCGCCACCCATGCCGGGGATACCGCCAAGCGCCTCGCGAATGCGCTGCATGATGTCGCCGAAAGTGACCTCCGGCTCCTCGTCGCGCTCGGGCGGGCGATACATCAGCGAATCGTCCGAACCCTTGTCGGTAGCTGATGCTTGTGGGGAGTTGGACATCTAGGAAATTATCGCGTATTGGATCACGCCAACAGAAGCTGGATACGAGAAATGCGAGGGGAGAGTTTTCAGTCGGAGTTCAGATCCGTATGCGATAGGTCGGGAACGAGTCCTTAGACGCAATTATATGTAACGCAACCCCAACAAACGGTCGACACATCAACTCGTTGCGATCCAACAACGCTGTTGGGCAGTCCCCCCAGATGTCTCCCCGCTGACCACACTCCGCAACGCGATCGAGCCAGGTTTAATCCCCTACGGCTCCGCCAATGTCCCGTTGCTTGAATACCCAAGCCGTCGCCGCGACCAATATGACGGCGTAACCGAGGATCGCAACGAATACTCCGAATGTCTCCGAAGAATTCAGTTCCGACGGTATAGTCGTCCAAGATAGGAAGGCTTGAATGAGCAGATAATCCGCAACATCCGCAAGCGTGTCGTTGAGGCGGAGAAGCGTCGCCATTATGGACTCCACGATGAAATATCCAACTGAGAGAGCTATTCCTACCCCGCGTGAGGTCGTTAGCACTGTAGCGAGGACTCCGAGAGCTATGAATGGCAGTAGTCCGTACACGGTTTTGAGGAAAATCAGGACTACTTCGGACCATTTGCCGGAGTCTGCGATACTGCCGCCCTCGTCAGTGGAGATTAGTGCGATTGCCAAACTGGAAGCCACGGCGACGAGAGCAATGATGACAAGCGCATCAGAACTCATCCTTATGAGCAGCAGAACCTTGGCGAATAGGAATTTCCATCGCCCGATGCCGCCGGCAAGAACGGTTCGTAGGGTGCCGTAACCATATTCAGACCCCACGATTGAGGCCGCGAGAATCATGATGAGGATGGGGCCTATCGCGATGGGTCTGAAAGAAGAAATAATCGCAATGCTTTGAGTGATGCTGTTGGGAAGCGTGAAACCTCTGCGAAGCTGATTGCGGGACGCGAAACGGTTACAAACTCCTTCGGTGCGCCATGCGTCCATCTCCTTTAACAACTCTGCGCGTCGGTCTTCGGGGATCTGATCGAGACCCGGTGGCATCCGATCGTTCACAAAATCAGAACAGGTAATCGTATATGAACCGGGTGTGGGTTCCTCCCATGCCACACTGTATGACGCGAATCCACCGCTCATCAGAATGTTCACATCGTCGTTGTGGAAAGCCAGATAGTTGACCCAAATGCCGAGTTGCGAGACTAGCAGAGCAATTGCGAGGAGTATCCACGGCATCTTGAGACGCCGGACTTTGAACCATTCCCATTTGGTTAGCCGAAGTGTGTGTTGCATCAGTCGTTACTCGTTTGCTTCCTCTTCGCCGGTGACTTCGAGGAAGTATCTCTCCAGCGAACCGGGACCGGAGCTAGTCTCGATGACGTAAACCTCCGATCGTCCGAGAACAGTTGATATTTCAGCGAGCTCGTCGCGTGTAGAAGACACGACGACCTCGCCATCTTCCATCCGTACCTCTGCAATCCAATCGAGCGCCGAAAGGATCGTTACAGCTTGCGCGTTATCCGTGGTCTTGAGGCGGACATGTTCGTCCGATCGGAGAATGTCTGACACGGAACCTTGGGCGATAAGGTTTCCGTCGGACATGATGACTACGCTGTCGCACATCTGCTCGACTTCATTCAATAGGTGGCTGGCAACAAGAACGGTTCTCCCGTCCTCGGCCAGTTGCCGGATAAGGTGACGAACTTCAGCCATGCCTGCGGGATCCATCCCGTTAGTGGGCTCATCTAGCAAGAGGAGTTCGGGATCGCCCAAAAGCACAAACGCCAGTCCGAGTCGCTGTTTCATTCCGAGGGAGTACGTACTGAAGCGGCGGTCTCCGCTCTCTGTCAGACCAACTTTTTCGAGGAGGCCGTCGATATCTTCAGGTTCGCCCCGCTGAAAGATGCCTTGGAAGTAGCGGAGATTCTCGCGCCCCGTGAGATAGGGGTAAAAGGATGGATACTCGACAATCGCTCCCACACGGCGCAGGGATTCTTGAAGACCGTCGGTAGATCCAAAGAGACTGAAGTTGCCGGAAGTCGGCTGTACAAGTCCGAGCAACATCCCCATCGTCGTAGTTTTGCCGGAGCCGTTGGGACCGAGCAGACCGAAGGCGTGGCCCCGAGGGACGGACATCGAAAGGTCGTCTACTGCGACGATGCTGCCGTAGATCTTCGACAGCGCGTCAGTTTCGATGACCGGTTTTCCGTTGCCCATTCCGTATCCTCCTGCGTGTTCATTGAATGCGGAAACCGCCAGATCGGAGATCAACTGCACCCATACGATCAACCCGCGAACACCCCTGCCGTCGCACCGCATCCTGTCGCGGAAGAATTGAACCATTAATTCGCCGTATTCTCCCCGGAACTCCCTCGGATATGCGACGAGAAGCGCGCGGTAGACCCTCTCGGAGATCATGTCAGACTCCCAACCGCGACATTGCGTCGGTGCGCCTAGACCTCGCGGTGCGGGCAAGTTGCTCGATGCGGTATACCTCGGCGTCAAGAGTGCGTAACCCCAAATCGGTTAGACGGTAATAACGACGACGTTCATCGTCTAAATCCGGGTCCGGTCGTTCAGAACTCTCGTCAATCAAGCCAGCCTTCAACATCTGCTTGACGGCTCCATACAGTGTCCCAGGCCCCATCATGACCGCGCCCTCGGTAAATAATTCGACCTCCTTCATAATCGCGTAGCCATGTTTGTCGCCAGTTGTGAGGGCGAGCAGGATGTGCATCTGCGAGACGGGTAGGGGAAGCAGATCTGAGGGCGTTTGGTTGAGCATCGTCACGTGCCTGAATCGGAAGTCAAGAGAACCAAGATATATAGCGTAGGTCGATATACATGAAGTCATTATATCGCTATACGATATATATGTCAACTGTGTCCGGGATAACTCTTTGAACTTGTTCAAAAACTGATCTTGCCGCCAAATTGCCGCTCCAGCGGCAAAATCCCCCTTAAACCTGCCGCTACAGCGGCATCTAGCGGCATCCCAGCGGCATGAAGCGGCATGATCGCGGCTATACAACGTCTCAATAACACATCCACGCCACACCCAAAAACAAAACTCCCCCGGCTCAACACCGGGGGAGTTTGCCATTCGTATGGCGGCGGATGACTACGAATCGAGCGCCGCGACGATGCGTCCGGCGTTCATCGGAGTCTCCCGCAATCGGATGCCGATGGCGTCCTTGAGGGCGTTGCCAACTGCCGGGACCGGAGGAACAATCGGGACTTCGCCGACGCCTCGAACGCCGTACGGGTGAACCGGGTTCGGGACTTCCACGATGACCGTCTCGATGTTCGGAAGGTCGAGCGAGGTCGGCATTCGGTAGTCGAGGTATGAGGAGTTCGACATCACGCCGTCATCGCTCATGTAGTACTCCTCGTTCAACGCCCAGCCGATGCCTTGCGCTGCTCCGCCTTGCATCTGACCTTCGACGTACGACGGGTGAATCGCACGACCAGCGTCTTGCACGATCGTGTAGCGGACAACATCAGTCTTGCCGGTCTCGGGGTCAACCTCGAGGTCGCAGATGTGCGTGCCATATGCTCCGCCGGCCGCTTCGAGGTCGACGCTGCCGGTCGATGTCACTGGCCCGCCGGTGTCATCCAGCTTGCCAGCGAGGTCCTTAAACCCGATGTTCAATTCGGAGTCGGATTTGGAGGAGAAGACGCCGTCTTCGAATTGCACGTCCTCTTCGTCAATGCTCCAGAGCCTCGATGCTCGGACCTTGAGCTTGTCGATCATCTCGATTGCGGCGTTGTATGCCGCGTAGCCAGTCGCGTAGGTGACGCGGCTTCCACCGGTGACGGCTGTGAAGCCGACGGTGTCGGTGTCTACCACTGTTGGGTTGACGTCTTCAGCAGAGATGCCGAGAGTCTCGGCTGCCTGCATGGCGATCGATGCACGGGTGCCGCCGATGTCGGTTGAACCCTCGACCAGCTCTACAGTGCCGTCGCCGTTCAACGAGAGGTTGACGGATGACTGCAAACCGACGTTGAACCAGTAGCCGCTTGCGAAGCCGCGGCCACGTACTCGACCCGGAGAAGCCTCGCCGATGTCGGAGTTCCAGTGGTCGGTCTCCTTGGCGGCGTCCAACACCTCTTCCATGCCGATGCGCGGGAAGATTGGACCGTCGCCGCGGCGGGTGCCTTCTTTGGCAGCGTTGTCGCGTCGGAACTGCCACTTGTCGAAGCCGGCCTGCTCGCAGAGGTCATCGATCAATGTCTCAATCGCGAACGCGACTTGTGGGGATCCAGGCGCGCGGTAAGCCGCGACCTTGGGTTTGTTGACCAAAACGTCGTAGCCAACGATGCGCATGTTCGGGATGTTGTAGCAGGCGTAGATGCACATGCCGGAGGCACCGACCAGCGAGCCGGGGTATCCGCCAGCTTCCATGCGGAGCACAGAGTCGGCTGCTACGAGCTTGCCGTCCTTGGTGGCGCCAAGCTTCAAAGTGATCTTGCCGCCGGCTGCGGGTCCGCTGCCTTCGAACACGGAGCGTCGCTCCATGATGATCTTGACAGGTACGTTACCGGCTTTCTTCGAGAGGGCTGCTGCCACGGGCTCGAGATAGATCGGGATCTTGCCGCCGAAACCGCCGCCGATCTCCAGCGGGGTCACGCGGATCTTCGACTCATCCATCTGCATGACAGCGGCAACTTGCTGCCTAACAGTGAACGCGCCCTGCGTGCTGGTCCAGATTTTCAGCCGACCGTCCTCGTCCCACACCGCGGTCGCGTTGTGCGGCTCGATGTAGCCTTGGTGCACCATCTCAAGGCTGAACTCACCTTCGATGACGTGGTCGGCCTCGGCGAGCGCGGCATCAGGGTCGCCAAACTCGTGGGTGAACTCTTTGACGTGGTTAGCGTGCCCGCTCTCTTCCGCGCCCGGCGAATCTACGAACTCCTCGAGAATCGCTGGCATGTCCGGGTCGATGGTGTCATCGACGTTCGTGGCGGAGCGCAAGACTTCGTACTCGACCTTGATGGCTCGTGCGGCCTCTTCGGCGGTGTAGCGGTCTACCGCGGCGACGCCTGCTACGGCGTGTCCGGCGTAGAGCGCCTTGTCGCTGGCTAGGATGTTGTCGACTGCCCACTTGAGATTGGTGGCACCTTCGCCAAGATCCACCATTTTGTTTTCGGCGGGTGGCAAGTCTGCGTTGGTGACGACTGCGTGGACGCCGTCCATCGCCTCGGCGGCGGACGTGTCAATCGACTTGATGCGAGCGTGGGCGTGCGGACTTCGCAGGACCGCGCCCCAGATCATGCTCGGCAGCTTGATGTCGGCACCGTAGATCGCGCGGCCGGTCACTTTGTCGAGACCGTCGTGGCGGATCGGGCGGGTACCGATTACCTTGTATTCGCTCTTGGGTTCAAATGTTGCAACCATGGTCGGATCCCCTTACATGTGTTGATGATCGCCTTGTTTTGTGTCGCTCCTGAGTTGGTCTTTACGACATCTCGGCAGATGCTTTCTGCACTGCGCGCACGATCTTGTCGTAGCCGGTGCAGCGGCAGAGGTTGCCAGCCAGCCAGTGGCGGATGCGGTGTTCGTCTGGGGCAGGCTCATTATCGAGCAGGCCCTTAGCGGCTACCAAGAAGCCCGGCGTGCAGATGCCGCACTGAAGCGCGGCTTCTTCCAGGAACGCTTGCTGCAATGGGTGCAGACCTTCGGGCGTCGCCATGCCCTCCACGGTTTCGACCGATTTGCCGTCGATCTCAGCGCCGAGGACGAGGCAGGAGTCGACGATGCGGCCGTCTAGCGAGACAGTGCATGCACCGCAGTTGCCGTCCAAGCAACCCTCTTTGGTGCCGGTGAGTCCGACGATTTCACGGAGAGTGTCGAGGAGGCTCATGTACGGCGGCACGAGGAACTCGTGCGCGTTGCCGTTGATCGTGGTTCGGACGTGTACCCGAGCTGGCCCGGGAGTGATTTGAGTCGTCATCTAGTTTCAGCCTCTCGCTCGTTCTACTGATTTGTTGATCATTCGTCGGGTCAAGACCGCCGACAGGTGCTTGCGCTGTGCGATAGTGCCGCGCATGTCGGAGATCGGTGACGCGGCATCGCCAGCCGCTTGTGCTGCGGCCTCGATAACGTCGTCGCTGACCGCGTTGCCGACCAGTGCGTCGGCGGCAGCTGGAACCAGCAACGGTACTGGAGCGACCGCAGCCAATGCGACGCGAGCCGCCTCGAAGGTGTTGCCATCGCTGCTTAGTTTGACCGATACGCCAGCGCCCGCAACCGCGATGTCCATCTCGTTGCGTGGGATGAAGCGCTCGTATGCGGCTCCGAAGTTGTCGCCAGGTGCCGGAAGCACCATGCTCACCAGAATCTCGCCGCGTCCGAGGACGTTGGAGCCGGGGCCGGTGCAGAAATCTTCAACGGCGACATCGCGATGGTTGTCATCGCCGCCTGGTCCTGCGATGTGGCAGACCGCGTTGTATGCGATCAACGGGCAGATGCCGTCCGCACTCGGTGAAGCGTTGCAGAGGTTGCCGCCCAGCGCCGCTCGGGACTGGATCTGAATTCCGCCGATCATCTCGACCGCGTCGATGATGCCAGGGAAGCTGTCCCTGATCTTCTGGTCTTCGTAGATCTGGTAGCACGGAGTTGCAGCGCCGATTGAAACGCTGCCATCCGGGTAGTGGCTGATCTGTGTCAGCTCAGGTATGTTCTTGACGTCGACGATCGCGTCGAGGTCCCATCTGTTAGCCCGCGCCTGTACCAGTACGTCCGTCCCACCAGCGATTGGTCGCGCCCGGTCGCCGTGCTTGTCTAGCACTGCTACCGCGTCGCTGATCGTTGTGGGCGCCTCATATGCAAAGGGATGCAAAAGCCCGCTCCTTTTCCCTGTTGGTTTGTCAGCCCATTCCGCCGAGTCGTGAACTCAGACGGACAAATGCCGATTTTCTCGCATATGAGTTTAAGCGAGATTACACCCAACTGCAAAACAGTTTGAGAAAGTCGCGGGGGTGTTTCACCATTCCCGCCTGCGCGGGAGTGACGGTGGTTCTCTGCTACACCCCGTCATTCCGGCGAAAGCCGGAATCTAGAGGAGGGCGGTGGTTGTGCCTCGCGGGAGTGACGTGTATGACTCCCCTGCGTCCCCCTCGTCCGCCCCTCTGGATTCCGGCTTTCGCCGGAATGACGGAGGAATGTGCCGGAATGACGAAAGAAGGTGCGGGAAAGACGTAGGGGGTTGTGCGACAGTGGTATCGAGAATATGGTGATCATTGATATGCGATCGAGTCACGTGTACATTCTGGCATCGAAACGGAACGGGACGCTGTATGTCGGTGTCACCTCTGATTTGGTGAAGCGGGTTTGGGAGCATAAGAATGACTTTGTTGACGGCTTCACGAAGCGATACGGTGTGCACAGTTTGGTCTATTACGAAGAGCACGAAACAATCCAAGATGCCATTGAGCGAGAGAAGAACATAAAAGAGTGGAAACGGGCTTGGAAAATCGAGTTGATCGAGAAGTGGAATCCTTCGTGGCGTGATCTTTACGGGGACATCGTGGTTTGACGTTCGAATTGCGGGCGAAGTGGGTGCCCCTCATCCCGTCCGCCCCTCTGGATTCCGGCTTTCGCCGGAATGACGTGGTGGTGCGATCACAACCGCCGCAACGCCAACTGCCAGACGGCTAGAGTTGCGATGATGGCTGCGATGCCGGCGACGATGAAGGCGAAGGGTGCGCCCCAGAGTTGCGCCAAGGTGCCCATTACTAGCGCGCCTACTGCTTGCGCGCCCCAGGTGAAGTTCATGAGGCTCATCACGCGTCCTCGGAAGGTGTCGGACGTGAGAGTCTGGACTACGGTGGTGCTCATGGTGCCTTTCACTACTGATAGTCCGCCTAGCAGTCCAGCAATGGCGAGGGCGAAGATGAACAGATCGACCGCGCCGAACGCGATGTAGCAGATGCCGACCGCGACTCCGCCGAGCGCGAGAAAGAGCGGGGGTTTGGATCGTGTGCCGATCAATGTGATACCGAACGTGCCGACCAATCCGCCGATACCGATGGCTAGGAGGAGTCGGCCGTAGGTCGCGGTGTCGCCGTTGTAGACCTCTTGGGTAACCACTGGAAGCAATGTTTCCAACGGCGTTGCGACGATGCCGATGATCACGCCGTAGCCGATGATGACGGCGATGGCTGATTCGCGCCGGACGAACTTGATGCCCTCGACCATGTCGCGTACGCGTGCGCGAGTACTTGCTAATATGCGGTTCCGCCTCACCCTAGCCCTCTCCCACGGAGGGGAGAGGGGAGGTTGCTGCTGATCGCCCCCGTCCTCCCCCGGGCATACCCCGCTCACTTCGCTTCGCTGGGACCCCCTCTTAATCTCCCCCTGAGAGGGGGAGGGGGATTGGGTGCTTTGCGAAAGGGGCTTAGTGCCGGCGAAGTGGGGTTGGTGATCCATGCGGAGCAGTGTGAGCACTGTAAGTACATAAGAGGCGGAGACGATGAAGAAGAGTCCTTCCATGCCGACGGCGGATACTAGGGGGTGGAAGAGGGATGGCCCTAATATCGCGGCACCGCCGAAGACGACGGAGTAGAGGGATATGGCGCTGGGGAGTTGCTCCCTTGGTACGAGCGATGCCACCATTGCGCCGCGGGTCGGGATGTCAAATGCCAGCATGACGCCGGTGACGGCGGAGATAGCTAATAGATGCCACGCCTCGATGGTGTCGGTGGCTATCAGAACTGCGGTGACTAGTCCTGCAATCGCGAATAGGAATCGGGTGAAGCGTAGCAGTCGGAGGCGGTTGACGGTGTCTGCGACTACCCCTCCCCAGACCGAGAAGATCATCACTGGAGCCATCGTCGCGGCGGTTACGGATCCGAGCAGAATCTCAGACTCGGTGAGTGAGCGCATGAGCCATAGCCGTCCGTAGACGAGGGTCCACATGCCGACGTTTGAGAACGCGGCGGCGATCCAGAAGAGTCGGTACTCGCGGTAGCCGAAGACCGCGAAGCCGGTGCGTCTCAGCACTCGACGATACCGGCTGCTCGGTCGATATCGTCTTGGAATCCGCTCACCGCGCCCGACAAAACATCGTCAATGCTGACCGCCTGATTGGCCTCGCCCGACTCCATCACGCCGTACGCCAAAGCCAGCGCTGCCATACCTTCTGTACTACCCACCTCCGGCGATCTGCCATCTGCGACCGAGCGCGCCAGATCCATGTACTCGATGGCGAGTATCTTGGCGTCGATCTTGCGGAAGTCCATCTCGTATGACGACATCCGACGTTCGCCGTCCCAGAGCGTGGATGTAACATCGTCGATCTCGAAATCGGGAACGAGATCTAACAGTGCGTCGCCCTCAACCGATGTGCCATCTTCCAAGACGATGCGTGGGCTGGTGCCCTGTCTGCTCGGCGGACGGTAGAGCGTACCTTCGCTGCCGACGACTACGGAGTCGCCGAGGCTGTACCCGTGCGACGCGTCGGAGATGATCAGTTGACCGGCGGCACCGGATGCGAAGCGAATGGTCGCGAATGCGGTGTCAATCGCGTCGTGCTCGACAATGTCACCGATATCTTCACCGCCAGCTTCTCTGCGATGGGTGTACATCGCGGCGAGCCCCGGCGCTTGGTCTGACATCGGACGCATGACGCGCTCGGGGTCGTTGACATCGGTCTCGGCGTAGACGCGGACGGCTGGCCCCATTAAATAAAGGAGGAGATCTGCATTGTGCACTCCGGCATCGAGGACAACTCCACCCGCCTGATCCTTCTTCGCGCGCCAGACGGTGCTGTGCATGACGCCGCGATGCGCGCTGCTGATCGAGAAGTCGACCGCGAAGTAGGGTTTGCCGATCGCGCCCGAATCGATCAACGACTTGGCGAGTCGGTTCATCGGATCGCGCCGGAAGTTCTCGGAGATCGAGAGCACCTTGCCAGTCTCTTGCTCGGCCGACTGCATCATGCGACAGGCTGTGAGAGTCAAGCCCATCGGCTTCTCGACCATTACGTGAAGTCCGGAACGCATCGCCTCGATAGCCAAGACGTGATGCGCCGGGGTGCTGGTAACGATGTCGACGGCATCGAGCGCGACCGCGTCGGCCGCGTCTGCGAGGCTTGGGAAAACCGCGGGGGATTCCGGCGTCGATTCGGCGATGACGCTGGCAACAGCCTCCGCGGAGTCGATGTGCGGATCGCAGACCGCGACCATGCGCACGTCGTCGAAGTATTTGCGGAGCTCGATGTAGCCGGTGGCGTGGCGCATACCCATGCCACCGGCACCGACCAGAGCGATGTTCAGAGTCATGGCTACAATGCTACGCGTTTAGATTGCCCCTTTCGCAAAGCGAAAGGGGCGCGCACGAGCGAAGCGATGTGAGCGGGGTATGCTCGGGGTGTGGTGGGGATGGGCAGCTGCGCGGTCCGAACACACGAACGTCCACCCCTCGCCCCCTCCCGCATACCCCGCTCGCTGCGCTCGCGCCCCTTTCGTCCCACGAAAGGGGCAGTTTTGCCAGGTGGCAATAATGAGTCCCTATCAGGCCTTTATCATCTTCGGTCATGCCGTATTCAAGAACAGAGCTCAAACGTTTTGCCCGCGGTATGCGAAACAACCCTACTGATGTCGAATACATTCTTTGGCAGCATCTGAGGACGAGAAGGCTGGATGGATACCGCTTCGTTCGCCAGTACTTGATCGATAGTGCGATAGTTGATTTCGCTTGTCCCGAAGCCAAACTTGTGATTGAGTTGGATGGAGGACGGCATGACGAAGGGCGCGCCCGCGACGAATTGCGTTCTGAACGGCTTAGAAGCGCCGGCTACAAGGTGATTCGATTCTGGAACAACGATGTGGCAAGCAACGTAGACGGCGTGTTGCACGTGATCCGCGAGACACTACGTGCAAGGACGTGATGGCTTGGGCAGCCCCCTGCGCCTGCCCCTTTCGTGTGGACGAAAGGGGCGCGAGCGCAGCGAGCGGGGTATGCGGGTGGTGGTGTGGTGGTTCGCGGAGCCGGATTGCGCGCGTGTGCCCTGCGCCCCTCTCCGCCCCGGGCATACCCCGCGCACTCGCTTCGCTTGTGTGCGCCCCTTTC
The DNA here is from genome assembly GCA_965220515.1 of Dehalococcoidia bacterium. Taxonomy (GTDB): domain Bacteria; phylum Chloroflexota; class Dehalococcoidia; order Lucifugimonadales; family Lucifugimonadaceae; genus Bin127. The sequence continues at coordinate 1,933,480 of OZ244831.1, read as the reverse complement.
GTCTCACGAAAGGGGCTGTAACATACGCAGAATGTCTTCTTCACCAACCTCCACATCCCGCGTCGTCATCGTCGGTGGCGGGATTATTGGGTGCATGACGGCTTACTATCTGACACGGGCTGGGGTTTCGGATGTGGTGGTTGTTGAGCGTGAGGGGGTTGCTTCGGGGGCTAGTGGGTATTCGGCGGGGATGCTGACGCCTTATTCGGGTTCTAATGATCCGGGCTTGCTGGCGCTTTCTGGTGCATCGTTAAAACTCCATGCGGAACTTGCTGAGGAGTTGCCAGCGGTTACCGGGATCGATCATGGCTACGATATGGTGCCGTATCTTCGGTGCACGTTTGAGGAATCTGGCTACAACGAAGCTCGACAGTTCATGGATGATCGTGTAGCGGATGGTCTTGATGCCGAGTGGCTGACTGGTGAAGAGGCGCGGTCGGTGTGCGATTGGTTGAGCGATGAGGTGGAGGGGGCGTGTCTTACGGCTATCGAGCCTTCGGTTGATTCGCGGCTGCTTACGCAGTCGGTATTGAAGGCGGCTGAGATGGGTGGCGCAAGGTTGGTGGATGGTGAGGTGGTGGGATTAGCCCCTTTCGTCCCACGAAAGGGGCGCGAGCGAAGCGAGCGGGGTATGCAAGGCGGGGTGGTTCTCGCTGATGGTTCGAGTATTGAGGCGGATGCGGTGGTTTTGGCTATGGGGCCTTGGTCTAAAGACGCTAATAGCTGGTTGGGCTACGAGATTCCTGTGGAGCCGCAGAAGGGGGAGCTTCTTTATATGTACACGGGGGACGGTCATCAGAAGCCTCCGATGACGATGCACAACATGGATGATGGCGGGGTTATCTTCCCGCGGCGGCTCTCGCCGACGATTCTCGGTGCGACTAAAGAGGACGGCAAGGGTTACGACCGCGAACCTTCGGACTATGCTTGGGAGTTCATAATTCCGCGTGTACAGCGGCTGTCTGATCGCATAGACAGATCAGTCGTTTCGCATCAGACGGCGTGTCTGCGGCCGATGCCTGCGGACGGCAAGCCTTACGTGGGTGTGGCTCCCGGTTGGGAGAACGTCTACATCGCGTCGGGGCACTGGTCAGAGGGTGTCCACTACGGTCCGTTGACGGGCAAATCGATAGCCGAGTTGATTACGGACGGGGGGACATCGACCGATATTTCGGCGATTGATGTGGGGCGGGTTGCCGACGTGTGAGTGAATGAACCCCCTGCGTCTCGCTGCGCTCGTCGCGTCCCCCTTTTGCTGACGCAAAAAGGGGAGGGGCGGGCCGGATTTGGTGTAATCTGTACGAAGGGCATTGGATCATGCAAAACACGCTGCACATCACGACGAAGGTATTGCCTGGCGGCAAGATCGAGATCGTAAACGAAGAGCTCCCAGTGGGAGAAGCGGTTGACGTTGTGGTGCGTCACGCCTCAGCATCAGCGCGCCGCTCCGCGGTCGATATTCTGAACGAAGCGCCCGGGCAACGTCTATTCAAGACGACAGATGACGTGAATTCCCTGCTGAAGGATGAACGCGCCTCGTGGGACAGCTGATCCTTTATGAGGTGTTTGCCTCGGCAAGACGGTTGACTAGTTCGCCGACGCGGCGCGACATTGCCAATACCTCGTCGTCGCGCAGCATACCTTCGTAGAAGTTGACGTGTAGCAGGTTGGCGGCGTTGAAGAGGTCGAGTATCTCTTTATCGCCCGTCTCGTCGATGATGTTTCGCACGATCGCGAAGAAGTGGGCATGCGAATTGTGTTCCCATCCACGGTGCTGCGCAGTGGCTTTTAGCGCCTGCGCCGCGGCGCCCCAAAACTTCTCGGAAGCTTGCACGAGGTCTCCGGCTTGAAGCTCGATATGCGCTTGATCAAAGAGAGTGGATGAAGTTGCGAGGTATTTCTCGGCGGTTGTCATAGCTTGGAAGTTTATCACCGAGGGTTTTGCCTCCCTTAGGTTGGACACTCCCTTTGACACTGCGCCGCCTGTTTTGAACTGTGATTTCGATGATTTTTGATGATGGGCTATGATGCCCCTCGCCTCGGCCGCTCCTCTGGATTCCGGCTTTCGCCGGAATGACGGGGGTTATGCAAACAGCCCGAAAAGGGGCGCGGGCGTGACGAGTGGGATATACAGGGGAGAGGACGTGAAATCCTGTAGAATCTCTGCGAAAAGAGGCGCGGTGATGTATTGCGCGCTTTTGTGTACACTGGTATGATGTTGTGCGTAAGTCGAAATGGCACGCGCTTGTTTCGATTCACGCGCACTAAGACTGCTAACGACAGACTGGCGACAAGTCAAGCTTGTAAAGGAAAGATAACGTGATGAAATCCCCTACATCACTGATCAGGTTCAGGAACGCGGTGGGCGTGATGCTGGCGCTGTCGGCAGTCTTCGCCGTCGTCATAAGCACCATCTCCATGCCCGGCGACAGGGCGTTAGGGCAGATGATGACGAACCAAGAGAATGTTCAGAGCGCGTTGGATGCGTTGGCAGATGCGTTGCCGGATCCTGACCTCAACGCCGCAGCTAACACAGGTGTCACCCCAGAGTACCCGGGAGGCATAATCACTCAGCTGCAAGCTGCTGTGGCTGCGATCTCTGCCGATATTGCTCCTGACACGAACAATGACGGCACCAGAGACCAGACGGTTGTCGGTACCGATGATCCGCTCTTCGCGATCGAAGTTGATAACCCGGCGGCGGCCGAGGGCGGTAGCGGGGAAACCGGCGCAAAGATAAGCATAAGCGCAGCCCTAACTGATGGCGGTGGGAGTGCCGAGACCAACGGGCTGAATGAGTATCTAACAGCCTTGTCGGGCGCACGGGGACCAGTGGATGAAGATGGGACAGAGGCTTTTGAATTGGCGGCGGCGAATACCGCCTTCACTTCCTTGAAGGGAATGTTGTGGGACCACGATGGCGACGGTGGCACTACTCCGGCATTGGTCCTGACTGATGCCACCAAGTCAACCTTGGACGAGTTGAACAACGGGTTGCTAACAGCAACCCCTGCTGATCTAGCGGCTTTCAGGACATCAGTGGAAGACGCGCTTAAAGCGGACACGAACTGGTACCCGGACGACCCTGCCACTGCTCTACCGACGACAGGTGTTGTGGACGCTAGTAACAATACGCTTGCGTCCCAACTTGAAGCGCTGTTCAATCCCACTCCTGATCCCGACACTGGCGCACTAGTCGATTTGACAGCCGCTCGAACTACCGAGAGCACAAATCTAGCTGGCGCGAAGGCAATCCTCGAGGCCGTGAAGATGGCCGTCGATGACGCTACCTTGCCCGCCATTGACATGGCTATATACACACCAGTTTCACCCAGAACCATTGAGGCCGAAGAAAAAGCGGAAGACGACATGCAACTGGCTACCGCTAAGACACTGCTGGCGGGGCTGGTAAGTCGACTGAACGCCGGCAACGCTGAAGAGTTCACCGCGCTAGACGAGGTGGTCGCTCTGAGAACAGCATTGACGGGTGTCGGTGTCCCCTCGGGCGGTGTGACGATGAAGAGGGTGAATGCGGCAGAGACCGCGTTGCTGAAGGACAACACCGCCAACCTCGGCGTTACTGACACTGAACCCGACGGTGAACCCGAAATCGGTGCCGGTGAGATCATGAACCTTCAAGATGACTCGCTCAACCACATCATCGCGGCACTCGGCGCACTCTCCGATCTGGATGGAACCAGCGCGCAGATGTCAGCGATTGCGGCCTTAGATGACGTGTTGACCAAGGTCGATGCAGCGGTGATGACTACTGGTGCAGCAGACGACGATGCCGCCGCTTTAACGATGAAGGACGCGGACAGGTTGAAGGCAGCTCTGGATGCGTTGGACGCCCTCAAGATGGCGTTGGATGCCAAGCATGTTGATACCGATCCGTCGGTGGATGCAAATTCGGTGGTAGACCACAGAATGGCACTGAATATGATTGCTAACGCTGATGTTGGTAGCGGTCTAGAGACTGATGTCGCGACGGCGGCGACAGCATTGAGCGGTGTTTTGGTTAGAGACGATACGGGCACGACTGACGTCGTTGATCCGAACGCTGCATTCACGGCCTTCGCAACGGGCACTCTTCTGAGTAGCGCACTGGCCGAGGCGCCGGCAACAGGTGTCGCAGAAATTACGACTGCTGAGCTCGGTGAAGCGCTGATGCTCACGCGTACGCAGACCGCAGGCGCAGACACGCCTGACGTCCCTGGCGACGACACTTTCGAGATGAGCACCGACGACTTCCATGCCACATTGGTCGCAATGGTCGCACTCCTTGGCGTGGATACTGACCCCGGCACGGATGACACCCAGCCAGGAGCGGGTCTCGCTACCCTAGGCCAAGCATTGGAAGACACGCTTGACACCGCTACCACGGGTAAGATGGCTGTCGCAAACGCTGCTTCGGAAGCATACCGTTCAACGACGCTTGAATACAACGACTTCTCAGCGATGGCGGCTTTGCAGGCCGCGTTGAACGACCTCGTACCCGCTGCTGCTCTTGACGATGAGGTCAGGGTAGCAAGGGAAGCGCTGATTGCGGCGTACAACAACCGGGATGGATTGACCGCCGACGCTCGAGCCGAGGTGGAAACCGCCTATCAAGAGCTCATCACCAAGGGCAGTACCCAACATGCTTACGCGCAGAAGGCTGCTCTGTTGGCAGTGAAAGACGCGCTCGAGGCTGCCGACTCCGATACCGATGCTTTGACGGCGGCGATCGTGGCCGCACTCACGACGGAGTCGCCTGAACAACAGCAGGCGGCGGCGATCATCTCGCGCATCGAGCCCTCGATCCGTGGCGCTACGGTGTCCGGCGGTGACAAGGTCACACTCGAAGTCAACATATACGGTCTGCAAAACGTGATGGACCAGAAGTTGGCATACGGTCCTGACGGAAAAGCAGACACTTCTGACGACGTGACGTTCGATTGGGGCTCCGCTTCATCCGACACCGGATACTCGATCACCTACACCGCGCCGAATTCGCCCGGAACTCACACGGTCACAGCATCGCTTGACTCCAACGAGTGTTACCACGCGGACAGCGATGAGCAGATGGAGAAGTGCTCGGCATCGTTCGAGATCCGAGTGCGCCGTCCGTCGGCAGAGCAAGAGCCTGACCCGGCTCCGGTCAACCCGCCTGGCGACATTCCTGAGCTCCTGGCAGACGACAGCGGCAACCAGTACGCAGTGTTCACGCCTGAAGAGGGCGGCACCTTCGACGCAGGTGAAGGCTACTCGATCACCGCTGCTGCTGGCGCGGTCCCGAACAACGAGTTCATCGGAATTCGAATGTCGGACGACGGAGCGGCCTCGAACGCCGGCATGACGCACCAGCGGTACACGCTCGGAGGCAACATGTACGGTGTGCACGCGGTCGACAGCTCTTCGCAGGCAGTCAGCTCGTACGCGCTTGACGACCCGGCCACGGTCTGTGTGCCGCTACCGGACGAGCTGCGTCAGAACATCTCGGAGTTGGCAGTGGTGGCGATCAACGGCGATGGTTCGCTGACGATCCTGTCCGCGCAAGTTCGGATAAGCGACGCTGGCACGATGGTATGTGGTGGCTTGAGCAACCTGCCCGCCTCAGTGGCGGTAGGTAGCGCAGGCGCTCCGGCAGCCATCCCGACGCCGACGCCAGAGCCCACGCCAGTGGCACCCGAGACGGGTGGCACGGCCCCGGCATCGAGCACTATGGTCCTCTGGGCCCTGATGCTCGGTATCGCAGTGCTAGGTCTCGGCAGCGCGCTGGTAATCGGCCGCCGCCGCGAGAGCAGCCGCACTCGCTAGGCTCGAACAGCATAAAGCTGAAAGGAACGGCGTCCGTAGAGATACGGACGCCGTTCTGATTCACAGCCCCTTTCGTTTCACGAAAGGGGCTAGTTGTTCGTGTAGGATGAAGACATGGCGACTAAAGACATGGAACGCGTGTCGCATCTGGAAGGTGCTTACGAGCACATGGCTACGAAAGCAGAACTAGCGACTCTGAACGGCGATTATCGGGTTCAGTTCGAGAGGATGCATCACACGTTTGAGTTGATCGACAAGCGTTTCGAGGCTATCGAAGAAACGATGCGTTCGATGCAAGCTGATATACGCGGGATACAAGAGGTGCTCATCCAAATCGTGGAACGTCTGGATCGGCTTGAGGCACGGATGGATCAGATTGAGAGTTCGAATGCTCGGATTATCGGCTTCCAGACGGAGAGCAGAACTCTACGCGATGATGGTGATGATTATTAGGGGCTAGGTCTAAACTGCTTCGCCTGCTAGGACTCCGGTCAGCCTCTCGTGGTCTACAGCGACTTGACCATTGACCACTACGAATGGGATGCCCTCTGGGTACTGTTCAGGGTCTTCAAAGGTGGCACGATCGGTAATACGTTCGGCGTCGAAGACCACGATATCTGCAAACTTGCCTTTCGCGATCTCGCCGCGATCTTTGAGTCCGAAGCGAAGGGCGGCGTTTTGAGACAGGCGCTGGACCATCAACTCTAGCGGGATGTTGTGACGTCTACGGAGTCGTCCGATCATGCGCGGGAAGCAGCCGTAGGCGCGCGGGTGGATCATACCGCCGGTCGGTATGGCATCGGAGCCGACCATGTAGTCGGGCCGCTGCATCAGTTCCATGATGTCGGCCTCGACCTGCTGCCAGACACGCGTACTTGCAGGCGGTGCGCCGCGGAAACCGCAGTTGAGGTCTTCTTCGAGCATGACGCGGCACATCATCTCCTCTACGGATACGTTCCATTCCGCCGCGACATCGTCGAAGTCCATACCCTCAAGGTGCTTGTTCGCATCCGAGCCGATGTTTGACCAGACGTTGCCCGACACACCGCCTCGGGTCCCGCTACGGATGCCGGCTATCACGTCTTCTCGGGTTTCGCCGTCAGCCAGGAGTTTCAACATCGATTCGGGCCCACCCTCGTGGAACCAGCTGGGGAAGAAGGTCTGCGGGAAGCTGGAGCCGACGGGGTAGGGATAGGTCTCCAGCGTCACGTCTACGCCGTCTGACTTGGCTCGTTCGACCGGTTCGAGTATCGATTCGAGGTCGCCTGCGGAGTCGGGTTGTGTGCGGTAGTGCTCGAGGTGTATCTGAGCGCCGGAGCGGCGTCCGATCTCCATCGCCTCTTCGACACCGCCACCAGCGAAGCCGCGGTCGGTGTTGTGGTTTCGGAGGTGGATGGACAGCGGACGCTCGTACTCCTTGACGACGTTCATGATGTTGACGAGTTCGTCGGTGTCGGAGAAGGAGTTGGGGTAGTAGGAGAGACCGGTCGAGAATCCGCACGCGCCCTGTTCGAAGCTCTCGCGGAGGATGCGCTCGGCACGCTTCCAGTTGTCGCCAGTCAAAGGCTCGTCGATCATGCCGCCAACCGCTTCCAGACGCACCGGGCCGTGGCCGATGAACATGGCGACGTTGCACGACGTCTTGTTGTGGTAGTTCGACATCGCCGTTGCGTAGTCCGACATATCGAGGTCTTCCGACGCGTAGCCCAAGACACCGCTCAAGTAGTGCATGTACATCAGGTAGTTGTCGTGCGAGAGCGGAGCTAGAGTGAGGCCATCAGGAGCGATGATCTCGGTGGTGACGCCCTGTCGGATGCCGCAAGCATGCTGCCCGTCTCGAAGCAACGCGGCATCGGCGTGAGAGTGGACATCGATGAAGCCGGGAGTTACGGCCAGACCGTTGGCGTCGATTACGCGTATGGCGTTTGCCGCGGAGAGGTCACCGATTGCGGAGACACGTTTGCCGTCGATTCCGATATCGGCTCTGATGCCAGGTGCGCCGGTGCCGTCGTAAACTGTGCCGTTGATGATTAGCAGGTCGAATTGCATCGGATCTCCGTCCGTTCAAGGTTCAGGTGTGGATAGCAGGATATCGCGAAAGATCAGTGGATGAGGGCGATTATTCTTTCGCGTAGTGATCGCGCTTCAAGAAGGTGTTAGCCCAAGATGCGGTGCCTTTGAGAGAGGCGTCGGTGAAGGTTACGGGGTGGTTGAGCATCTCTTGTTCCTCGCCGTAGAGTTTGAGGGTGTTGTAGGCGCGGAGGTAGATGCAGTCTTTGTCGAGGATTTCGCACTTGCCGGCTCGAGTGCCACCGCAGGGTCCGTTGCGCTGGTTCTTGACGCACTGGGATTCGGGGCAGAGTTCGGCGATTTCGGGCAGTGAACAGTCGCCACAGTCTCGGCAGCCATAGAGCGGTACCTTCATCATCTGCTCGGCGGCGTGGGCGACTTTGGTTGCGATTTTGCTTTTGTCGATCTGGCGGTAGATAGCCGCGCTGGCGTTGAAGCCGGGCGCGTCGTGATCGAATATGGCGTGCTTGCCGAAGCGGCCGATGCGATACGCAAAGTCGGGGTGCAGCGCGCGCCTGACAAACGACGCAGGGCGACCTCGGCGGGCATCATATTCGGTGTTCAATTCGTCAGAGGCGGTGTTGGGGCTGTCACCGGGCTCGAATAGGTAGAATTCGTCGGGTTGCGAGTATCCGATCTCGGCGGCGGCATCCTTCCAACCGTCGCCGGTGATGCTTTCGGCGATGTCAAGTATCTGCTCGATGCGTTTGTATGTGAGCCTGCCGGAGAGGTAGACGCCGCTGTAGCCGGTCCCGCGCAGGACGGCGATCTGCTTGGCGGCGAATTCGTTGAAGAATGCGCGTCCGCGGTCTTTAGATTTGGCGGCACGATTTGCGACTTCGACGAGTTCGGAGTTGACGGCGACTCCGGGGATGCCCCATCGACCGAAGAATCGTGCGGCTGGCGCGCTCAAGACGAAGATCGAGCCGAGGACCGGTGGTGGTGCTTCGCCGTGTTTCAGGTTGAGGTAGCGGATGAGCTCGTGATGCTTGCGGGCGTCGTAGCCGATCTGCGACACGATCCACTCGGCACCGGTTCGGAGCTTGAAGTCCATCTTGTAGAGCTGTGTCAGGTACTCGCCCTCGTAGAGCTTGAAGGGGTTCACAGCGGCGCCGGGATGGAACGCGGTGTGTCCGAGTTCAGTTTCGGCGTTGCGACGCCCGGGAAGCGTTACACGCAGACCTTCGTTCATGCGTCGTATCAGTTCGAGGAGACCGACGGAGTCGGTGTCGAAAACGGGTTGGGCTTGACCTGAGAAGCCGTCTACCGGGTAGTCGCCGGAGAGGCAGAGTACGTTGCGGAATCCGAGGCTAGAGAGCGACCAAAGTCGACCCTCCAGAGCATTGCGGTTGTAGTCCTTGCAGGAGAGGTTGATTACGACCTCGGCATCGCCATCCAGCAGTTCGCGGCCCAGCGTTTCGGGCGTGATGTGTGGATTGCCACCTGGGTTGTCGGTGAAACAGACCGCGTCGACTCTTCCGCCCTGCGCCGCTGCCTTTGCCAGATCTACAGAGTGGCGAGCACCTTCTTCCATGGCGAGGCCGCGAGAGGTTTCGATCTCGATAGCGACCTTGAAACCGTCGGATAGACGTGCGATTATGCCGGTTTCAGCGGCGATAGAATCTTCATCGGGGGACATGAACGTCAATTATCGCGTGGATAGACGGCAACATAAGATTGAGTTGCTCAGTTCGAAGATCTGGCTGTGGTGGTTCATGACTAAACGCTTCTTGGATTTCGCGTCTCTAGCCCTAGCTACGGGTTTGGGTGTCGCATACCTGACTCCCATTGCTAAGGCGACGCTGGCGAGCGCGGTTACCGCGGTTGTTTACTACGTGTTCGCCCGGGGCGAGGGCGACATCAGTTTGAACCTCGTTCTTGTCGCGGCTATCGTGGTCATATTTTTCGTGGGCGTGGCGGTATCGGCGCGTGTGAAGTCGGAAGAGGATCCGGATCCGAGCAAGGTAGTGATCGATGAAGTTGCTGGTCAGCTTGCAGCGTTTCTGATATTGGCCCCGGTCGAGTGGTGGTCTATGCTCGCGGCGTTTCTGCTTTTCCGCCTATTCGACATCGTGAAGCCGCTAGGGATCAGGCGGCTGGAAGCCATACCGAACGGTTGGGGCATCATGCTGGACGACCTCGCGGCGGGGTTGCTGGCTGCCGTCGTCATCAACGTCGCGATCCTGATCGCTTTCGCCGTTAATTGAGGATTATCCGGAACGACGTTCTCCAACATTCCCCGGGCCGCGATGCTGAGAGATGTGGTCGCGTTTGCCTTTGAACCGCTTCGCCAACACCCCCTCGCGAACGGGCCATAGTACCACTCCAGCGCGTTCAGCCCAAGCATCGTATTCGTCGATCATCGACGCCACTCGTTGTGGTTCCGACGTCGCGTAGTCATGCTGCTCGGTGCGGTCCTCAGGGATGTTATAGAGCTCCCAAGGACTGTCCCATTCGGCGACCAGCTTCCAATCGCCGATACGGATTCCTCGGTTGCCTTCATGCTCGACGGCGACCGGTTTCTCTCGTGACCAATCTTTACCTTCCAATATCGGTACGATCGACTCGCCTTCTAGAGGTGTGATCTCGTTGCCGTCATACTCGGTCGGGTAGATGGCGCCAATAGCATCGTAGATCGTCGCTGAGATGTCGGTGATGTGCATCGGGACGTTGTCGACGATTGCAGCTTCTGCGATAGTGGATGGCCAGTGGACGATGAAGGGAGTCGATATTCCGCCCTCGTGTATCCACCGTTTGAAGAATCGGAACGGTGTGTTAGAGACGTTCGCCCACGGGAGTTCGACGGCCTGGAACGTGGTATCGGGACCGGGTCGTAACTCGGGGATGTCGCCGACTCGCACTGGCTGGCCGTCGAGAGTTGATTCAGTCGCCCATTGCGACGGGTCGGGCCAATCGTCGTCCTCTTGGAATAGCTCGGCGCAACCGCCATTGTCAGAGAGGAACATGATGAGGGTGTTCTCGAACTGTCCGTGACGTTTCAAGGTGTCGATTACACGTCCGACACCGCGGTCGACCTGCTCGATCATGGCGCAGTAGACGGCCATACGGATGTCTTCGTACTCCTTGTTCTGCACGTCGGTCCATGGCGGAGCGTCCTCGTCACGCGCTGATATAGGCCATTTCTCATCGACGATGCCGAGCGACTTCTGCTGCTCGTGGCGGGAGCCGCGGATCTCGTCCCAACCGCGCATGTATTTGCCTTCGTACTTGGCGATATCGTCTTCCCACGCGTGTAACGGCCAGTGCGGCGCGGTGAAGGCGATGTACTGGAAGAACGGTTCACCATCGGTCATTGCGTCATCGATCTGAGATACGGCGTGGTTGGTGATGGCGTCCGTGAGATGGAAATCGTTCGACTCTACGTTGATGAGAGTGTCTTGGAGGACCAGAGCTTTAGGGTTCCAGAACGAGTCGGCTGCTTCTAGGAGACCAAAGTATTTGTCGAAGCCGCGTTGCGTTGGCAGAGGATGCGTCTCGTCGCCGGGTGTCCACTGGTCACGGCGTCGTCGATCGTATCCACCACCAACATGCCACTTGCCGGACATGAGAGTTCGGTATCCCGCGCCTTTGGCGACCTCGGCGATGGTGACACAGTTGTCATTCAAGTAGCCTTGGTAGCTTGGTACGCCTAAGTCAGCGGTCATCTGTCCGATGCCGGCTTGATGGGGATTCAATCCCGTCAGGAGAGCGGCACGAGACGGGCAACATCGAGCACCGTTGTACATCTGCGTGAAACGAATGCCGTTGTTGCCGAGGGAGTCGAGGTTCGGGGTGTTGATATCCCCGCCGTAACAACCGATGTCGGAGAAACCCAGATCATCGACCATGATGACGATTACGTTTGGGCGGGGTGTCTGCTGGGATGATCCGGTCGAGGTTGCCAAGCTGGGCTCTCCTAGGTTTTGGTTGGATGTAGTTGGTGGTCTCCGATCAGTCTCCGTATTCGGCATCTAGTTCCATCGGGTAGAGCGGGATGCGGCGGCGGTGGTAGGTAAAGGTGGACATGTCAGCGGTGGTTACGCCGGGAGTGTTGACAAGGATGACTTTTCCGGCGATTGGCTGGTACGCGGGCCGGGGAGATACGACTCCTTTGGCCACGACGATTTTGTAGCGTTCGGGAATGATTCCGATGTGGTACATCTGCGCTCGGACAGTGTTGCCCGCGCGGACTGACGTCAGGAGGAGGGTTTGCCCGCCATCGGTGTCTAGGCGTACGCTGACTCCGGAATCGTAGAAGCGGAATCCTCCATGGGAGGCACCTAACTCTTCGTACTGTCCGTCAGTTATCGCTCGGATGGTTCCGGTCACACGCACTGGTTTACCGTGCATATCGTCAGTCTTCCCGCCGACATCCAACGAGACGCTCCCGCCTACTCCCGCCTCGACGCACGCTTCTACCGACTCTGGATCGTAAAGCGTCTGGAGGAAACCGGAGATGCCGCGTTCGACAACTTGCTCGAGGATGTGCGTCGAATCAGCGGAGGATCCACCTCCAATATTGTCGCCGACGTCCATGAGGACTATCGGCCCTTCTCTTGCAGCATCAGCATCGTCTGGCATTGCGAGCGCAGTGCCGTCGGTTGCGACTTCGTCGGCCTCGTTCAGGTCTCGTGGCCCTACATATTCGGCGAGAGCCATGTCTAGTGCGTCCGAGATGGAAGCGACTTCAACGTTCAACTCCGCCCTTCGCTCCCAGGCTTTGGCGGCCATGTCTTTGGCGACGGATTTGGCGAGGTCGAGATCACCGTCGGCGATGGCTACCCACGACATTCCCATCTCTTCGACGTCGGAGTATGGGTATCCTTCGGCGACGGAGGTGTCGAGGATGCCTGGAATCTCGTTTGCAGCTACGGCGTCGGCAACGAAAGACTTCATCGGGTCTTCGCCGGTGAATTGCTTGACGATGTTGACGTACATCGGCGGCATCTCGATCCACTGCACGGGATCGATTTCACCTTTGGCTGCTCGGTAGATGAGATCAGCGGTTTTGTGGCCTCGGACTTTGGGATCGAGGTGGGGGTTTGTTCTCCAGACGATGCAAACGTCAGTGTGCTCCACGACTGGTTTCGAGACGTTTCCGTGCATGTCAAGGGTGATGCCCACGCGCATGTCGGGCCCGACGATCTCGCGCACTGCTCGGCAGAACTCACCGTCCATGTCTGGGAACTCTTCGCTGACCGCTGCGCCGTGGTTGGGGATCAAGACCGCGTCCCACGGACCTTGGTCGCGTAGCATCCCGAACATCTCTTCGGTAAGGCGGTCGTAAGCATCTTTGGTGATCGTGCCGATGGGGCCGGTCACGGCGTACATCAGCGGCACCAATTCGAAGCCGAGTTCTTCGGCGGCTTGAAGGTATCCAGAGATCGTGTACTGCGCGTCGCGGAATTTGTCGAAGATTTCTTCGCCTCTCAAGATGCCGGTGGCTTCAAATGCTGCGTAGTCGGCGGGGACGCTTGAGAAGGTGTTGGTTTCGTGGGAGATGCCTAGGAGTGGGATGCGCATCGAATGCTCCTCGATGTAGACGATTGTGGCTTTGTGGCAAAGGTTAATCTATCACCGTCGCACAATTCCGGTGCTAGACTTTGAAGCGCATTAAGGCTATGTGAGCCGGTAAACGGCGCAAACGGAGAAACCGATGAGGATTACCGATATCAAGAACTACCCGGTATGGGTCGGGCAACGCAATCAAATGCTCGTCAAAGTTGAAACTGACGAGGGGATATATGGATGGGGCGAGTCTGGTTTTTCCGGCCGCGAGCTCTCTGTGAGCGGGATGGTAGACCACTTCCGGGAGTGGCTGATCGGGCAGGACCCCATGCGTCGCGGTCGGATTTGGCAGGAGATGTATCGGGGACAGTACTTCGAAGGCGGTCGCAGCATCACCGGCGCGATGTCTGCTATCGACATCGCGTTGCACGACATCGCCGGCAAGAAACTCGGCGTTCCCGTGTATCAACTGTTAGGTGGCATGCAGCGGGAATGGGTACCGACGTTTGCGAGTGGAGGTGGATCGACCGCGGACGAAGTTGCCGCGATGGGAAAGGCTATCTGGGACCAAGGCTTCAAAGCCATGCGTCTCAACTTGCAAACCATCGGCGAGATCAATGATCCCAATCTATTCGAACCTCGGGAATCTATCGCGCCGACTGCTGAGGCGTTGATCAAGGCTCGTGAGCTCTTGGGACTTGAGCCGGTTATCGGAATCGACTACCACCATCGTCTGTCTGTAGCCGAAGCAGCCTCGTTCTGCCAGATGATGCCCATGCACACGCTCGACTTCATCGAAGAGCCGATCCGCGATGAAACGCCCGAAGCGTACGAAGAGCTACGCAAACTCACTGTAATCCCGTTTGCCATCGGCGAGGAGTTCGCATCCAAGTGGCAGTTCCTTCCCTACATCGAGAAGGGTTTAACCAACTACGCGCGGCTCGACATCTGCAACGTCGGCGGCTTCACCGAGGCGATGAAGGTCGCCGGATGGGCCGAAGCGCATTACATCGACCTGATGCCGCACAACCCATTGGGTCCCATTTGCGTCGCGGCGACATCGCACTTCGCAACAGCGATCCCCAACTTCTCATGGCTGGAGATCCGCCACTCGGTAGGCGAGCCAGACAACAATTTCTACCAAGACGAGGTCTTCCCCGTGCAACCTACGGTCGAACCTGGTCGCGTCGTATTGAGCGACCTGCCAGGCCTCGGCATCGAAGTCGACGAGGCGAGCCTGACCGAACCGTTCCAGTTCTGGGAGGCACCGCACCTGCACCGTCGCGACGGGTCGCACACGAATTGGTAGACCCGAACGTCGTCCTGACGGAGACAGGACCCCAACGCCCAACCGCGCCGCTCCCCCGATGAAAATTGCCGACATCAAGACCTACCCGGTACGGATCGGGCATCGAAACCAGATGCTCGTGAAGGTAGAGACCGATGAGGGAATTTACGGGTGGGGAGAATCCGGATTTTCAAGCCGCGAACTCGCCGTCACCGGAATGGTCCACCACTTCCGGGAGTGGCTCGTCGGGCAGGCCCCGATGCGTCGTGGTCGGATATGGCAGGAGATGTATCGAGGCCAGTATTTCGAAGGCGGACGGGCCATCACCGGAGCAATGTCCGCCATCGACATCGCCCTCCACGACATCGTAGGCAAAAAACTCGGCGTACCTGTCTACGAACTCCTTGGCGGGAAGCAACGAGACTGGGTTCCCACCTTCGCCTCAGGCGGAGGCTCAACCGCCGAAGAGGTCGCTGAGATGGGCAAGGCGATCTGGGCCGAAGGCTTCAAGGCTATGCGCTTGATTCTCCAGACCACTGGCGAAAACGGCGATCCCGACCTCTTCGAACCCCGAGAGTCCATGGCCCCCACCGCTGAGGCCCTCATCAGGCTGCGCGAGGTCCTCGGTCTCGAACCCGTCATCGGCATCGACTACCACCACCGCTTATCTGTGGCCGAGGCCGCATCCTTCTGCCAGATGATGCCCGACCACACTCTCGATTTCATTGAAGAGCCCATCCGAGACGAGTGCCCCGAAGCCTACGAAATGCTCCGCAAACTCACCGTAGTACCGTTCGCCATCGGCGAGGAGTTCGCCTCCAAGTGGCAGTTCCTCCCCTACATCGAGCGCGGCCTCACCAACTACGCCCGTCTCGACATCTGCAACGTCGGCGGTTTTACCGAGGCAATGAAGGTCGCCGGATGGGCCGAAGCCCATTACATCGACCTGATGCCTCACAACCCACTCGGCCCCATCTGCGTCGCCGCGACCTCGCACCTCGCGACCGCGATACCCAACTTCTCATGGCTCGAGATCCGACACTCTGTCGGCGAACCCAACCTCAACTTCTACGATCACGACGTATTCCCCGTCCAACCAAAACTCGAACCCGGCAAAGTCATCCTTTCCGATGCACCCGGCCTAGGCATCGAAGTCGACGAGGCATCGTTGAGCGAACCGTTCACGTTCTGGGAACCGCAGCATTTGCACCGGCGGGACGGGTCACACACGAACAGGTAACCCCCATGCTAAACATCGGATTCATCGGCGCAGGCAAGATAGCGGACCTCCACGCCCCCGGCTACCTCAGCAACCCCGACGCCCGCATCTACGCGGTCGCCGACAACAGCCCCGGCGTCGCCGAATCCCGCGTCGCAGAGTGGGGCGGAGAAAAGGCGTACACGGACTACCGGTCGATGCTGGACGATCCCGCGGTCGACGCCGTAGAAGTCTTGACGCCGCATTCGCTACATGCGCAGATGGTGATCGACGCCCTCGATGCCGGAAAGCACGTTAGCTTGCAGAAGCCGATGGCGGTTACCTTGGGGGAGTGCGACGCAATCGTCGAAGCCGTCAACAAGTCCGGCAAACTCTTCCGCGTCTTCGAAAACTTCGCCTACTACGAACCCATGGCACGTGCTAAGCAGATGCTCGATGAAGGCGTCATCGGCGAGCCGATATCGATGCGCATGAAGACCATCATCGGTGATCGCAGTTACGGCTGGGACGTACCCGAGTCGAGTCTGGCATGGCGCTTCGATCAAGCGATTAACGGGGGCGGAAAGGCCATCCTCGACTACGGATACCACATCTTCGCAATGGGCAGGTGGTTCCTCGGCGAGCCCGAACAGGTCTTTGCCTGGATCCGCACCACATACACCCCGGAAGGCTGGGAAAACGACTCTCCGCTCCTCGTGTCCTGGTCCTACGAAGGCGGAAAGACACACGGCTCATGGGAGCAGCAAGCGACCACCGAGATGATCGTCCGATCCGACTACTATTCCGGTGACGAGTGGTTCGAACTCAGTGGCACACGAGGCGTCATCTGGGTAAACCGATGCACCGCCAAGCTGCTCTACGACACTCCGCCGTTGACCGCGTACGTGGATGGCGAGATGCAGCGTTTCGGGGAGGACGAGCTCAACGCCGATTGGGGCAACTCCTTCGTCCGATGTGTCAACGAATTCGTCAACGGCATCCTAGAAGGTCGCCAACCCGACATGACCGCCGAAGACTCCCGCAAGACCTACAAGTTCGCACGTGCCAGCCAGCTTGCCGCACGAGAGAATCGGCCAGTCACACTATCCGAAGTTCGAGATTGAGATGGAAACAAAATGCAGAAGCCGCTGGTTAGGAGGGAACCAGCGGCTTCAAGAGGTGAGGTTGGTAGTCGTTTAGTTTGACGAAGTTCGCGTCGGTTATGCGTCGTCGCTCACCTCAGCGTGTCTCGTGTCTTTGTCGCCGCCCTTGTCAGAACCCCAACGTCCCATTTTGCCACGCCAACCACGGTGACCACCGTTCTTCCAACCGCTTCGGTCAGGTGTCAGCTTGGTGACGGCGTCAGGTTGATCGTCGTACCATCCGGACAACGCATCTGCGTCAGCCTGCGTGATCATCCCTTCCTCAACGAGGTAGTCCAACTTGTCGTCGGCAAGCACCAGCGAACCGTGATATCCGCCGAAGTCCTTGCCGCCCCAACCGCGTCTGCTGTTCATCGTGAACTCGATGTCTGGTTTCGCGTCTAGCCAGATTTGAATCGCATCCGATTCGTCCTGCGTCAACGTGCCGTCTTCGACCAATTTCACTAGGTATTCATCGGTTCGTTCATCGCTAATCTCGTCTTTGGCTAGAGCAAAAGCGTCCTCGACATCCGAGGTTTCGAGTCCGAGAATGGACGCGACGCGTTCGGCGAATGATCGCTTGCCGCTGTCATCGTCGGCTGACTGCGCCGCGGCGATACCAGCGAACGCGCCCACAGCCGCCAGGACCGTCACTGCGGTTCCGACTAGGATGATGCTCAATCGTTTCTTCATGTTTTGTTTCCTGCTTTCTACGTCTTCAGACTTAAGTGCGTCATGGCGGCCAACACTTTTCGACTGCCACGTATTCATTTCTAGAGTTCAATATTGAATATCCTCTGTGGAAATCTTGAAGATCGTGTGAAGATTGCAGCGCTGTCAAGCGTTATTCTTGCCGTCACACCAGCCGCCCAATGATTGCGTGTAGTCTTGAATCGAGGAATGAGGAATCAATAGCGGACCGCTTGCTGACAAAGCGGACGTTGAGAAGCCAAGAGGAAACAAATGGCGGTTGCAATCGACCTTGCTGGCAAAAAGGGCGTCGTGTTCGGCGTCGCCAACCAGCGCAGCATCGCATGGGCGATATCCGAACGACTGATCGAGGCTGGAGCCGAACTGGCATTCACGTACCTCAACGATCGCCTTCTGGCACCTGTGCAGAAAACGGTTTCGGGTTTGGAAGACCCGTTCTTGATCGAGTGTGATGCGACAGACGACGGGGATGTGCAGTCGGTCTACGATCAGGTTGGCGACAAGTGGGGCAGCATCGATTTCGTGGTTCACTCGGTGGCATACGCCGAGAGAGACGATTTGGGTGGAGATTTCTCGACGACGGGGCGGCAAGGCTTCCGCACAGCGTTGGAGACAAGCGCATACACTCTGATGCCCGTGGTTTCCCGCGCGGTGCCAATAATGACTGACGGCGGCGCAGCCCTCACCATGACCTTCGACGCATCCCAACGCGTCTACCCCGGCTACAACATCATGGGCACCGCAAAAGCCGCACTCGAAAATGAAGTTAGACAACTAGCTGCCGAATTCGGAGACCGAAACGTCCGAGTAAACGCCATATCCGCCGGTCCCCTGCCCACGCTAGCCGCGCGTAGCATCCCCGGCTTCCGCGACATGACCCGCGCCCACCGCGACCGCTCGCCACTCAAACGCAACATCACCCACCGCGAAGTAGGGGATACCGCCCTCTTCCTCTTAAGCGAGATGTCCAGCGGGGTCACCGGCGCCGTCATACCAGTAGACGCCGGCTACGGAATCATCGCCCTCTAGAAATCGCCGCAATACCAAGCCTCTCCGCGAAGCGCAAACAGACACATAGTGACAAGCCTTGTGATTGCCCGTTCGAGGGTATGCCCACGTATCGACTCATGGGTAAAGATGCTCCGTCTTGTCAATTTCTGAAATATCGTGCGGCAATAATTGAACAAGAACAAACTACTACCTACGCTTACAAATTCAACCGACCATGACTACCCAGGCGAATCACTGGGAACAGACCATTCTCGTCATCGAAGACGACGAAGCGGTGTCTCAATTGGTGCGGCTATATCTCGCACACGAAGGATACCGCGCAGTTGCCGCTAAAGATAGCGCTACTGGTCTACAACTTGCACGCTCTGAAGAGCCGTCACTGATCCTGCTCGACCTCAATCTTCCCGGTGTAGACGGTATCGAAATCTGCCGCTTGCTCAGAATCGAATCCGATGTGCCCATCATCATGGTCACTGCACGCGTCGATGAAGAGGAACGTCTAGACGGATTGAACATTGGCGCTGACGATTATGTGACCAAACCATTCAGCCCCCGCGAGCTGATGGCCCGAATCCGCGCCGTGATGCGACGATCTGTAAATGAAGAGGACGAGAAGCATCGCCATAAAGGCGAGTTATCGGCTGGTCAGTACCGAATCGACTTGGAAGCGCGCACCGTCTACGTATCAGGTGCCGAGCTAACGCTCACTCCCACAGAGTATAGGTTGTTGGTGTATTTCATCAACGCTCATCGTCGTACTGTAAGTAGAGATCAGATCATTGAGAACGCTATCGGATACGAATTCGATGGATTTGATCGCACGATTGACACTCACATATCGAACCTGCGGAGAAAACTCGAAAAAGCCACAAAAGGCGAACGGCATCTAAAGACCATCTACGGCGTGGGGTACCGCTTTGAGGCTACCTGAATGGGCTCATTCGATCCAGTTACGACTGGTACTGGGATTTGCGGCCCTGCTCGCAACCTGCCTATTCGCAGTCAGCGTTTGGGCAACTTACAGTACACGAATCGCGATCAGGGAATACGGGGAAAACGTCGAGAGATTCGAGGAAGAAAAAGCTCGCAAGCTCCTCCAAGAGGTCTACGACTACAGCGAAGATCTTGCCCAACTTCAGAACTCGGTTCAACAGATAGGACGACTCATGGAGCTGCGAGTCGCGGTCGTAGATCCAAACGGCTTTGTAGTTGCCGATTCGCACGAGCTCCCAACCAATCTCGAAGGCAAGTATCAGAAACAAGAAGAGCGATTCGACAAGACAAATGCACTAAGGACGGTGCCGATCACTCTTGGGAAGAAATTTGATGGCAAAGTCATTTTCGCTGAGCAGAGCCACAGCAATCGACTACCCTTGAGGCTTCGGATAAGTGCTGAAGGCAAGTTCCCTTCGTATCCAAGGGATGTGCCACAACCTACAACAGTGCCTGAGTCCAAGCTTGTAGTCCTCGACGAATCAAAACTGTACGCGGAAACTCTCACAGACCAAGACCGTTTTGACGAAGATGCCGAAGACGCGGTTGTCTTGATTAGCGAAGCGGTCAACGAACTATCAGTAGAGCCGCAGCTTAGCGCTTTGCAGAACGAGTTCCAGAAGTCGCTTCTTATCAGCGGCATCGCCGGTGGCATCGCGGGCATCCTCATCATTGCGTTCTTCACGCGACGCGCATTCGCCCCCATGCAAGACCTCGCCGTAGCCGCACGACGACTCGGAAAGGGCGAATTGGATCAGCGAGTAGAAACCAGGCATCGCGGAGAGATAGGACAGTTGGCAACGACCTTCAACGCCATGGCATCTGAACTCGAATCCGCAGAGACTCGTCGAAGACGACTGACCGCCGACATCGCTCACGAACTTCGAACTCCACTAACCAACATCCGCGGATATCTAGAAGCTATAAAAGACGGCATTGTAGTGCCCGAAGACCAGACCATCGACACCCTCCATCAAGAGACGCTACACCTTTCAACCCTGATAGAAGATCTGCGCATACTCGCAGTAGCCGAAGCCGGAGCCTTGAAACTAGACAAACATCCGGACAGCATAGAAACCGTAGTGCAAAACGTTGCCCAAGCCTTCAAGCCACGCACCATCGAGTCCGGCATCCGAATCATTTGCGACATACCCGAAACCGTACCCCTCGTTGATCTCGATCGCACACGCATGACGCAAGTGGTACACAACCTTGTCGAAAATGCCATTGCGCATTCCCGCATCCACGCCGAGGTCAGAGTCCGCATCTATGTTACCGACGATGCGAAACACGTGCGGATCAGCATCACCGACGAGGGTGATGGGATCCCTAACGAAGACATCGACCACATCTTCGACCAGTTCTACCGCGTCGATGCTTCACGCGCCCGTTCAACTGGCGGCGCCGGACTCGGCCTGACAATCGTCAAGCGACTAGTCGAAGCCCACCACGGTCACATCAAAGCAGACAGCGTTCCTGACCAAGGTTCAACATTCACCATTACGCTACCAGCATCTATCTCACAACCCTATTCAGAGTGATGCCGCCGGCACGTTCTCTTTACAAAAGCGGTAATGGCAACCCCCACGGTTGCCTCACGGAGGAGATCAGTGCCGACTATACGGAACTCCCTCCAACAACCCAGCGTCGTGCATCGCGTTCCATTCGTTGAGGAATGTGGTGTTCCATTCGTCGGTGAATTTGGCTTGGAGCATCTCCTCGAAGATGGGCCAGAAGACGATAATGCCGTCGGCACCGTCGCGCAAGGCCGCTTCAGCGGTGTCTTTCGATCGCACCAACGCGGCGGTGATGTAGGGCCGGTTCGCCCAGTCGGCGAAGATGTCTCGGAGGTCGCGTACCAGAGCGGTCGGGTCCCCGGAGACGTCGCGGTAGGGCTCACAGAAGGGGAGGACGTGGTCAACGCCTGCTTGGGCGACTGCGACGGCTTGATTGACGGTGAATACGGTTGTGCAGAAGGTCTCGACACCCGCCTTTTTGAGTTCTGCGAATGCGCCGAGGGCGTTGACAGTGCACGGAATCTTTAGGATGACTTGGTCGGACATCTTGGTGAAGACTTCACCAACGTCGAGGAGTTCCTGCGTCGAGTGGCCGTCGATCTCGACCGCGACCTTCTTGTCGGTGATGTCGAGATAACGCTGGATAACTTCGGTCATCTGACCGTATTTCTGGACCATCTCGTTCAGGACGACTGTGTTGGTGACGATGCCAGCAGCGCCGCGGCTCATCCACGGTTTCAGGTCTTCGGGGTCACCGGCGAGCCATACAGCAGGGCTAGCTGCCGTTGCTCGGTTCATCTCCGCTGCTCCCATCGGCATGAACGCCGAGTCTGGTGCGCCGTTGGTGGATTGTGCTGTCTGCTGCATGTCTTTACTCTCCGCGATGATTTCGGAACTAATGGCTGGGACGCATTGATTGCTTGATTGAAGTTTAAATGGAATCTCCGAAGTCTTTCGGCCGTCGTAAACTTCGAGACATTCCGAGCGCAATCCGTATTGGGGGAATTCATGAGCACCGATCCTCACCACGCACGAAGGCTGTACGAAGAGGCGATCGTTATCGATGCGTTGAATGTAAGCAACTGGGACAGTGACGCTGTGTTCGAAAGCCTGAACGCAGGTGGCGTGGCCGCTATTAACGCCACCCAGGCCACATGGGAAGGCTACGAAGAGACGCTCGACATGATAGCGAAGTGGTATGTGCGGTTCCGAGAGAGGCCGGGCCAGATACTGCTGGTCGAGAGTGTGGAAGACATCCATCGGGCGAAGCGCGAGGGCAAGACAGGCATCATCTTCGGGTGGCAGAACACGTCGCCCATCGAGAACGACCTCGACCGACTGGAACTATTCCACAAACTCGGTGTCCGCATCATGCAAGTCACCTATCACGAACGCAATCTGCTAGGCGACGGATGCATGGAGCGTCAAGATGGAGGCCTTACTAACTTCGGCATCGACGCAGTGCAGGAGATGAACCGGCTTGGTATTCTCCTCGACCTATCTCATGTCGGGATCGCGACGACGCAGGAGAGTATCGAGGTCTCGGAAAAGCCGGTCGCTATAACTCATGCCAATGCCAAGTCGTATTTCGACCATCGTCGGAACAAGACGGACAAGGCGATAAAAACGATGGCCGAAAAGGGTGGCGTTATCGGTGCGACTTGCATCCAAGGATTCCTCCGCAATACCTACGACTCCACTATCGACGACTATCTAGACGCCATCGACCATCTAGTAGACATGGTGGGCGTCGATCACGTTGGTATCGGTACCGACCACACGCAAGACCAACCGGAAGAATTCTGGAAGTTTATCGGCGGGCAGCAGGGCACCAAGTACCCATCCAAGTTCACGGGCCATAGCGGGATGCCCTTGCTTTGGCACGAACAGTATCCGGAGGGTCTCAAGACGCCGGATCAGTTGCAGGTGATGGCCGATGCTCTGTTGGATCGCGGATACTCGGACGACGATGTGGTGAAGATACTGGGCGACAACTGGCTGCGGTTATTTGGCGAGGTTTGGGGTTGAGGGCGTAACAAACAGAAACGCCCCGACATGATGCCGGGGCGTCTCGCGAACTCTTATCTTAGACGACTAAGCGTCGTAGCTGAGGAAGAACTCGTATGGGTGCGGGCGGAGGCGGACGGCGTCTACCTCGTTCTCGCGTTTGAAGTCGATGTAGGCCTCGAGCAGGTCAGGCGTAAACACGCCGCCTTTGAGCAGGAAGTCGTGATCGGCTTCTAGGGCGTCAAGCGCCTCTGCCAAGCTACCTGGAACCTGGTTCAACGTCGCAGGGTCAACCTCGTAAAGGTCCTCTTCTACAGGCTCACCTGGGCTCGCGCCTGTGGCGATGCCATCGAGACCAGCCATCAACATCGCTGAGAAGGCGAGGTACGGGTTGCAAGTGGGGTCCGGAGGTCGGAACTCAACACGCTTCGCGTTCGGCGAGTTCGAGTACATCGGTATGCGAGCCGCCGCCGAGCGGTTACGAGCCGACAACGCCAAGATCGTCGGAGCCTCAAATCCCGGTACCAATCGCTTGTACGAGTTGCTCGACGGAGCGACTAGCGCCATGAGCGCATCGCCGTGCTTGAGCAAACCACCGATGTAATTGAGCGCCAAGTCGCTCAAGCCGGCGTAGCCACTACCCGCGAACATTGGGCTGCCGTCTTTCCAGATCGACTGGTGCGTGTGCATGCCCGTGCCGTTGTCCTCGAACAGAGGCTTCGGCATGAACGTCGCCGTCTTGCCGTGCTTGGCCGCGGTGTTCTTGAGGCAATACTTGTAGGCCATCACATGGTCAGCCGCCTGCTTCAACGGTGAAAAACGCCAGTTGATCTCACCTTGGCCAGCAGTCGCTACCTCGTGGTGGTGCTTCTCGATCTCAATCCCGAAACGGGCCATCGCCTCGCAAGCCTCGTGCCGAATAACCGTCTGAGTGTCCGAAGGAGGTGCAGGGAAGTACCCACCCTTGTGCCGGAGCTTGTGACCCAAGTTTGGTCCTTCGCCCGAAAGATCCGTGGCGTTGCCCGTGTTCCAGATCGCCTCTTCTGAGTCGACCTCGTAGTGTGCAGAGTTGGAAGCGCCGCCGTACGAGACACTATCGAAGATGAAGAACTCAGCCTCGGCACCCCAGTAAGAGGTGTCACCGATGCCGGTCGACCTCAAGTAGGCCTCAGCTTTCGCCGTGACATGGCGAGGGCTGCGGTCGTAGTCCGCTCCCGTGATCGGATCTTTAACGTCGGCGATGATCGACACCGTACCCGGAATGAACGGGTCCACGGTCGCCGTGTCGGGGTCAGGGAACAGCAGCATGTCAGATTCGTCGATCGTCTGGAATCCCCGGATACTCGAACCATCAAAACCCGTGCCTTCGGCGAAAAGGTCTTCGGTAACTTCGTGCTTAGGGAAGGACACGTGCTGCCAAGTGCCCGGAACGTCGGTGAAGCGCAGATCCAACCACTGCGAACCCGACTCCTCCATCATCTTGATCACATCATCGGCAGTTGCCATATTTTTCGTCTCTCCTGAACCTGATCTGGTTTTGAAGGCGCGGTGAAGCGCCGATTGAATTCAAGGTAATAAAGATATGTTTCATAGTTGTTTCACCATGCAATTCGGACGCCTAATGCTTTGTATTCCTGTGCATCGGATAACATTTCGCAAGTGTGAATGTAGGCCGATCCTAAGTTGACCATTCAGTCGGTTCCAGTTAATCGTGAATCCGAATCATCTACAAGCCATCAAGATGGGCGCAACAGCCGTTGATGATTGGCGTACTGAAAACCCTGCCGACCGGCTAGACCTATCCGGCGCAAATCTCGCAGGAATGAACTTCACTGGCTGGAACCTGTCGCGCGCCATCCTCGACAACGCCGACCTAAGCGATGCCTGCCTGCGCGGAGCAGACCTTTCCGAAGCGTGGGCACGCAGAACCAACTTCAATGGCGCGGATCTCAGCAAGGCGTCTTTGTATCGGACCAGCCTAGCCAGTTCCGACCTCCGGGGCGCAAATCTCAGCAACACAAACATGTATCGATGCGTCCTCAGAGACGCAGACTTGGATGATCAAACCAGCTTTGACGGCGCTTGGACCGCAAAGGTCATCTGGCCCGGCACCCATCGACAAAAATAGGCGAGACTAGTTTCGCGGAGGAACCCCAAATGCAGATGGTTGATTTTGGAAACACCGGCTACAAGATATCCCGTCTCGGCGCCGGATTGGCCGAGATTGGCCAAGAGTTAGAACTCGGAGACGTCGAACAAGCGGGAAACGTCCTCAATAATGCGCTTGATATGGGAATCAACTTCCTCGACACCGCGGCCTGTTACGGCGTCTCGGAAGAGCTGATCGGTCGAACCGTCGCTGACCGACGTGAGGAGTACGTCCTCGTCACGAAAGCAGGCCACGCCCGCGGCGGAGGTTTAGACGGGCGCGACTGGACATACGACACCGTCCGCGACTCCATCGACCGTAGCCTTCGCAGGTTGAACACCGAATACGTCGACCTCGTCCAACTCCACTCCTGCGGCATCCCCGATCTCGAAAGAGGCGACATCATCCGAGCCCTCGAAGACGCCCGCGACGCCGGGAAGACTCGCATGATCGGATACTCGGGCGACAACGAGGCTGCGCACTGGGCGGTGGATTCGGGCGTCTTCGCCACATTGCAGACCAGCTTCAATGTCGTTGAGCAGCGCGCGTACACGACTGGGCTGCTGGAGAAGTGTGCCGCAAACGGCATTGGCGTGATTGTGAAGCGGCCGATCGCGGGTGCGACTTGGGGCATGGCGAAATCCGGCATGTCAAGCTCGCGGCGTGGGTACGACAACACTTACCTACAGCGATGCCAAGTAGTTCAGCGGCAAGGCGATGTGCCCGGCGAGCCTGAGGACTCGATCGTAGCGGCTATGGGCTTCACGCTCGCGCATCCGGAGATTCACGTTGCGATCATCGGCACCAAGAACCCGCGGCACATGGCATCGAACATCGAGACTCTCGACGATGCACTGAGCATTGACAACATGTTCGTTGACGCCATGCACGACCGCTTTACCGAGCTGGACGATGATTGGCATCAGTTGACGTGAAGATCGAACGCGTCGAAATCCATCCTCTAGTGGGTAAGCTGGACGAGCCGTTCGGTTGGTCGCAGCGGTGGACAGATGAGCGCAGAACCACCGTCGTTAAGATCGTTGCGGACGATGGTTCATACGGATGGGGCGAGACTGGCACGAGCACTGAGGCTCTAGCTGGAGCCGCGTCGAGGTTGATCGGCGAAAACCCCGAGCGTATCGGCGCGATATGGCAGTCGATCGTGAATCCCACGTATCAAGGCGGCGGCTTCACCGGATTTTCGTCGAACGTCGCAAGCGCGATCGACATGGCGTTGCACGACCTTGTGGGGCGTTCACGCGGGTTGCCGGTGTATGAGCTCCTCGGTGGCAAGGTTCGTGACCGGATATGCACCTATGCCACAGGCCTCTACTATGTGCCATCCGATTTGGAAGACCCTACATGGGGGGATTTTCTCGAAGAGGCTCAGGGCTATGTAGATCAGGGTTTCTCGGGCATGAAGATGAAGGTCGGCGGGTTGAAGTTGGAGGAAGATGTGGATCGGGTACATGCTCTTCGTCGGCAGGTTGGTGACAATATCCGCATCATGCTGGATGCCAACGAGGCGTACGATCCGATGACTGCGCTTCAGGTGGCTAATCGTATCGCGGACGCGGACGTTACGTGGTTCGAAGAACCGTGCTCATCGCGTGCGGACGATGACACCCTGCTCGTAACTTTGCACTCGCCAGTTCCGACATCAGGCGGCGAGTCGGCGAGCACACGGCGGGAAGTGGCTCGGTTGCTCAAGAAGCGCATCTTCGACATCATCCAGCCGGAGATTGTTAATGTTGGAGGCATAACGGAATTGAAACTGTCGGCGTCGATGGCCGAGGCGTTCAACGTGCGTTTCATACCGCACTTCTGGAACACCGCGATCAGCTTCTCAGCGATCCTTCACACGCTCGCGACGATTTCGCAGTCTCCGCCCGCGCACCCGAAGGAACCTTACGTGAACGAGCCAGTGACGGAGTTCGACCAGACGCCGCATCCGATCCGGTACGCGCTGACGGATCCGGTTTTCACGCAGACCGACAGTCATGTGAAGGTGCCGGGCAAGCCCGGTCTTGGCGTTGAAGTCGATGAGGATGCGTTGGCGCATTTCCGTGAAGGCGACGCGGTGGTGGTGCAGTAGGAGGCGAGAAAAGACACTCGCGATGGACGTATCGCGTGCCCGATTAGGTCCATGAAACGAGTTGTCGGATGGTGTCGGTGTTTGGAGCTGTCGCAATTGCCAGCTTGTAGTGGAGCTTCAAGAATGAAATGAATGTTATTGACTGATAGAGATTGGATCATGAGGCGTTTGCTACTGATATTGCTGCTCTCGGGCGTCATTGCGTGTACTGCAAGCGAACTTGCGTCTACACCAACTATCGATTGGAGAGCATCCGCAACCCAAACAGTTATTGAGAGAGAAGCCACCTTCCTTGCTGCAGGATCAAGACCAGCAGCAACACCAAATAGAGTTGCAACTAATGAGCTTGTACACGCAACACGGTATGCAGAACGAAGGGCAGTGTATGCGGAACGAACGGCCGTCGCTGAGAAAACAGCAGCAGCAGAAGCGCGATCACGAATCGACGCTGCCCACTGGGAAGATGGTTCTTGCCCACGGGACTATCGAGACATCGTAATTCCAGGACCGATACGCGACACTCGTTTGATGCCTAACGAATCTAATCCAGGGTATCTTAATCGGGAACACACCAAATGGTGTAGATATGCTCTTGGTGCGTGTCACGAAATGGCAATTGACCCAAACAATGGCGGACGCGTTGTAGCTGGTCGTCGCACCGAATCCGGTCGTCTTTATGGGCGCACTGATAGCGACGAACAATTTATATGCCCGACGGATGAGGATTTGAAGCACAAGCAGAGTTACTGCTGGACGGAGGATCACAACCCTGTATACAACACCTCATGCCCACGAGGCCATGAGGATTACTGGAGTCCCAGAGGCTGGATCAGGAATTGATCCTTCAGTGATTCAACGGGGAGACGCTTACGCCCAACTGGTTTACTCACGGCTTATTCTCCAGCATGGTGCTGTCTGGTGGCACTAAGTTAACGCTGACCATTCATGGTAAAGTTGCGAACTCGTTGCGTCATTTGGTCGAAGGCGCGACGGGCTGGTTGTTATAGCCCACATCATTCGCCACCGGTCTAAAAAGAGGGGTTACACATGAGCTGCCGAGTTTACGAGGACGACATCACCAACAGGGCGCGCATCCACTTTGAACCTTCAGACTGCTATCAGAAGCGTAAAGCGAGTCGTCGTCCAGACAACCGTTGGCACGGTCCCTATGCAAGTCTAGAAGAAGCTTGGGCGAAGGTTCGCGAAACGGGCAAGAGCGATGTTGGCGAGTGCGGAAGCTGGAACTGTTTGAAATTCCGTTAGGCGCATGATCTAGAGTGTCGCCAAAGTGTCTGCGCCCCACCCGTTAGCATTGAGTGCATGTCTGTTTCGACTGCCGCTACAACGGACCAAAAACCGATCATTTTGGATTTCTCGCGCTCGGAATTGGAGGGTGAGGTCGTGGATGTTCTGGGTCAGTCGAAGTTTCGGGCGAAGCAGATTTGGCAGGGGTTGCATCGGGAGTGCTTGCTGGATTTCGAGTTAGTGACGACGTTGCCGAAAGAGTTGCGGGGTGAACTGGCGCGGCGATACACGGCTAACCCTCTTGAGAAGGTGATGCATCTGACTTCGGCGGATGGTTCGACGGACAAGGCGTTGTTCAGGCTTGCTGATGGTGAGTTGGTGGAGACGGTTCTGATGCGCTACGCGGCTGACTCGCATCGAAAGGCGCGAAAGACGGTGTGCGTTTCTACACAGGCTGGTTGTGCTTTGGGCTGCACGTTCTGCGCGACAGGTCAACAGGGATTTCGCAGGCAGTTGACAACTGGTGAAATAGTGGCTCAGATCATATTCATGCAGCGGATAGCGCTTGGTGAGGACAGATCCGAGGTGGAAAACGGAGCACGGGAACTAGGCAGCGTCCAAGGCGTGACGAATGTTGTTTTCATGGGCATGGGCGAGCCGCTTGCGAATTACGAGAACACGATGTCGGCGATCCGATCGATCAACGATGCGAACGGCTTGGCGGTTGGTGCTCGGCACATCACACTTTCGACGGTGGGGTTGGCACCACAAATCGTGAGGTTGGCGCGCGAAAACATTCAGATCAACTTGGCAGTGTCGCTACACGCGCCGGACGATGCGACGCGTTCGCAAACGATGCCGATCAACCGCCGTTATCCGATATCAGTCTTGCTAGATGCATGTCGTCGGTACGTAGAGATGACTGATCGGCGGATCTTCTTCGAGTACGTGTTGCTGCAAGATCAGAACGACAGAGTCCGTCACGCTCGTCGCCTCGGCGAGTTGCTGTCCGGAATGTTGTGCCATGTGAACCTGATTCCGGTCAATCCGACTGCGGATGGGCCTTACCGGCGCACGAGCCGCGCAGATGCCGAGCGGTTCCAACTTGAGTTGCGACGCTATGGAGTACCGTCTACCGTGCGCATCGAGAAGGGCATCGATATCGATGCGGGCTGTGGACAGTTAAGGGCGCGGGTAGTTGATGCTGATGCGCTGCTGAAGGACGTCATTCCAGCATAGCGATCGTGACGCCGTTGCCGCCGGCGTTTCGGGGCGCTGGTTGGAATGTTTCGACGTGTGATTCGCGTGACAAGATATCGCGGACGGCTTGTCGGAGCGCGCCAGTTCCTTCGCCGTGGATTATGCGGACGCTGGTGAGACCTTGCATAAAGGCTCTGTCGATGAATTGCGGGATCATCGATTCGATCATGTGGACGCGGGAACCGCGGACGTCAAGATCTCCGGCAGTGTCGGAAACACGCGTCATCTTGGTCGGTGTTGGTTGCTGCGATGAAGATTGGTCCGAGGTGGGCGCGCTCGTGGAAGCCTTTACGAGCGTCATCATGTGTGGGCGCGCTTGGAACCGCATCGAACCGGACAGTATGACAGCGCGCCCGTCACGGTCCAACTCCACGATCTCGCCGATCAGTCCAAGACTCTCGACTCTGACAACGTCGCCAATCGCGAATTTTGGAGTTTCGTCTTGTTGGGCAGGCTTGGGTCGATCGGTTAGTGTCGTGGGTTGGAGGTCTCCCATCCAAGCTTCGCTGTTGACCGAACGTGCAACATCGGCGGCCGATTGTCTGGCCTCTTGCCAGGTCTTGTCGCGCTCCGCTTCGCGCATGAGACGACGCAGTTGGCGGCGCACGCGTTGGGCTTCGCTTTTCAGCTGTTCGCGCGCCTCTTCGATAGCTTTGTCGCGTTCGTTTTCGGCGTGTTGGAGATGGGATTCGGCTTCGGCGCGCATACGTTCCGCCTCGGCGCGGTCTTCCGAGGCTCGCTGTTGGACGTCGCCGATTTGGTCGCGTTCTTGTTGCAGCGATTTCAGGAGACTCTCGGTCTGCGACCGGAGGGGGTCGAGCATGGTTATGGCGTGATCGATGATGGGTTGCTCCAGTCCGAGTCGTTGGGCTACCTGCATGGCGTAGCTCTGTCCGGGCAAACCCATGATGAGTCGATAATTCGGAAGCATCGTCTCCGGATCGAGTTCGACGGATGCGTTAGTGAGATGGTCGTGTTTTGCGGCAAATTCGGAGACTGGACGGTGGTGAGTGGTGATGCATGTCCAAGTGCCGTTTGATATCAAGCGATCGAGGATGGCGCGGGCGAGAGCCGAGCCTTCTTCTGGATCGGTTCCAGTGCCTAGTTCGTCGAGTAGTACAAGTGATCTATCGGAGGCGTGAGCGAGTATTCGTATCACCCGTTCCATGTGGGATGAAAAGGTGGATACGCTTCGGTCGATGCTTTGTGCGTCTCCGATATCGGCATATACCCCGTCGAAAACGGGTAGCTCGGATGCTTCGCGCGCAGGGATTTGCAGACCGAATTGATGCATCAAGGCCATCAGCCCGAGCGTCTTTAGCGCGATCGTCTTGCCGCCGGTGTTTGGGCCGGTAATGACCAACCCGCGTCTAGTCTTGTCAAGTTCCATCGTGATCGGGACTACGTCATCACCGAGAAGGGGGTGTCGAGCTTCGATCAAAACGAGTCCGACATCTTCGTCCGAAGCAGAAACAGAACTGGTTTTGGGGCGTACACCACCTATTTTTAACGACAAACGGCCTCTAGCTACCGCGGCGTCTAGATTGGCGGCGGCTTGCAACGATGCCATCGCATCTTCGCCGTGAACGGCAATAGATCGTGACAGTTTTCGCAGCACGCGCTCCTCTTCCTTCTCCGCCTCGTACGCGGCTTCACGCCACTGGTTCGCGGCGTCGACCACTGTGAACGGTTCGATGAATGCGGTTTGGCCGCTGGACGAGACGTCGTGGATGATGCCTCGCACGAATCCGCGATGCGAAGATTTCACCTCAAGTACCAACCGATCGCCACGTGAGGCGATCGCGTTGGATTGCAACACCGGTTTTAAATCTTCGCGCGATGCCAGCCGTTCCATGATTCGCATCGCACGTTGATAGGCGGTGCGTGAACGTTCGCGCATCTGCCCGAGGCGCGGCGTGGCGCTGTCGAGAACGTCGCCGGAATCCGAGAGCGCTTCTACAATGCCATTTCGGACCTCGCGAATGTCGCGAATCTGAGACGCCATGTCGGAGAGCAATGGGATCTCATCCGCGATCATCATCACGGTTGATCTGGCGATCCACATCGACTGAAAGATACCGCACAGCACTAATAACTCGGACCCGTTGAGCACGCCGCCGAGTATGGCGCGACGCAGCGGCTCTCGCGGATCGCGCATTCCTGCCAAGCCGATGTCGCCCTTGGTGTTGAGTAGCGTTACGGCCTCGGCGGTTTCGTCCTGCAAGCGCGCAACGTCCTCCGGGTGGCGAACGGGTCGCGCTTCGCGTATGACTTCGCGCGACATATAAAACCGGGCTTCTTTTGCGAGCATCTCGCGAACGCGATCGAACTCCAAGAGAGTCTCGGCTTCTTGGAGCATTAAGTCTGAGTCGATGCCGGACCTGGGTTGCGGCAGATCAGAACTGGTTTTCGTATCGGATAATGTCATGCAACCCCAATTTTAGACACGACGTATTCCCTGGCACGTTGGCGGAGTTCTTGAATAGATAAGCAGTGGCATCTTGGATATTGCTGTTGATAGGGCCGTTTTGGCATCAGATGAGGGCTTGGAGCATATTCGAGCGGCCGGCGATCGACTGATGTCTCTGTCGGACTTGCAGTACGAGGGGCGGTACGTACCAGCGAGTGAGTTCCAACGTATACATGTGATGGAGTTTGGGGACGGGCCCCCGGTGCTGTTAGTGCACGGAGCCGGTAGCGGTGGGGCTATCTGGCACCGGCAGATCGCTGCATTGGCAATGGACCACAGAGTGGTCGTTCCTGATGTCCCAATGTTTGGCATGTCTGAAATCCCGGATCGCGTGTACGCGCCGAGGGCGCAAATCGGAGATGTGATTTTGGGCGTGATGGATGCTCTCAGCATTGATGTTGCCGACATCGCTGGCCACTCTTTGGGAGCATTGGGGTCTATTGGCGCGATGACCCGCGATCCGGAGCGCTTCAACCGCGCGGTGTTGATGTCGTCGCCAGGATTTGGACGGGGGTTGAATTGGCTTCTGCGGCTGGCATCGGTCCGAATGATGCAACGGTTCATCAGATACGACTCAAGACGAGACCGTGCCTTCTTTTTTGATCGGTTCGAAGCGCAACGCTCCGGCCCTTCAGACGAGCGCGAGATGTGGAAAGAGTTGCATTTCCGGGTGGGTAGTCGGAACGGAGCGGTCGACTCGTTTCACCAAGGTATGGGAAGGTTTACGGGGTTATTTGGACAACGCGATTTATTGTTTGAGGTAGACCTCGCTACCATCAAGGCATCGACGTTGTTTGTATGGGGTGATTCGGACAAGATAATCCCGACGCGTCACAGCAAAAAAGCAGTTGAGTCGTTGCCGAATGCGAGGCTTGAGGTCCTCGAAGACTGCGGTCACTTAGTGCAATTGGAAGCGCCGCAACGCGTGACTCGACTCATGGTTGATTGGTTTCGAGTCAGCTGAATCGGTCGCCTACTAACAAGCCGATTTCGTGAGGCGGTGATTTCAGGCCGCGACCGACTCTTACTCTTTTCACTTTGACTGAGCCGCCATCGGTCGAAACAGTCATTCCCGTACCGTCGATTTTGAGTATCGTTCCCGGATCAACGTTCGCGTCGTTGCTAGATGCCTTCGTGCTGCCAAACAACGAGACCTTTTCATCGCTCAATGTGGTCCATGCGCCCGGCTGAGGATCGCAGCCGCGGATCAAGTTATGGACATTGTCTGCGTCGTTCGACCAATCGACTTGGGCTTCCTTGGAACCACACCATCCCTCGTACGTAGCGTGGTTCTCGTCTTGGACGAAGTGCGGAGCGTTTCCAGTAGCTACCAGGTCCACTGATTCCACTAATGCTTCGACGCCCATCGGGAATAGATGGTTGAAGTAAAGCGAACCGACGGAGTCGTCAGACCCGATTTCGACTCGTTTCTGCATCAGAATTGGACCGGTGTCGAGTCCCTCGTCCGGCCAGAATATCGATAAGCCGGTCTCATTATCGCCGTGAATGATGGCCCAGTTGATGGAACTTGGTCCGCGATGGAGCGGGAGGAGAGAGGGGTGGTATTGAATGGTGCTGTTGCTGGGCGCGTCGATGATTTCATTAGGAACGATATCGGTAACGTATGCCATGACGCAGAGATCGGCGTTGAGAGATCGGAAGACGTCGATGCATTCCTGGTCTCGCATCCGTTTGAACTGCCAGATTGGGATGTCCATTGCCTCGGCGGCAGTTGCGAGCGGTTCACGTCTACGGCGACCGTCGGGCGCGGCGAATACACCGACAATTTCGTGCTCTCCGCGGTCTGTTAAAGCCTCGAGGACCGCTTTTCCGAATGCGGATTGACCGATAAGTGCGATTTTCATTGGACGACGCTTATCCTTGAAATCGTGCCAGCAACTAAATGTCGAGCGGTTGCGCTCAGTGTCTGAACCTACCACATCATCAGAATATTTCGCGCGGGGCTTGAAGTCGGCGCAACTTGGTCAGCCGGACGCGGCGGCACGGGACTTTGAAGAGGCGGCTTGGTTGGATCCTGAGAACGCCACGATCCAGTTCAATCTCGGAACGGCATATCTCAGCATGGGATTCTTCGAGCAGGCGGTGATAAGTCTCGATAGGGCGCTGGATTTGGAGCCCGAAAACTCGGATGCCTTGGGCAACCGCGCGGTGGCAAGAACCGCGTTGGGGCAGGATGAACTCGCGGAAGCGGATATCACGAAGGCGATCGAACTCGGCGCGCCGCCTGATGGAATACATGCGGTTGTCGAGTACGTGAAGCAGCGTCGAAGGCCCCAAGATGTACGTTAGGGATAGAATCAGGTTTTAATCCATCCCAAAATCGTCAAGGACGAGAGAGGCGGAGATAAGCGATGTCTAAGACGCGTGTCGGCATCATCAACGTTACCGGATACGCCGGTTCCGAACTGGCGCGTATTCTGTACCGACATCCGGATGTGTCAGTTGAGCAGGTAACAGGTCGAAGCGCAGCCGGTAAACAGCTCAGCGAGGTCTACCCGCACCTTCTCGACGCTGACATGACGATCTCGCCTTCGCTCGACGACTCGGTCGACTTCGTCTTTTCCGCGCTACCCCACGCTGCGAGCGCCGAGGCGCTGAGTCCGTTCATCGAAGAAGATGTTCGGTGCGTCGACATCAGCGCTGACTTCCGTCTCAAAGACGTGAATGTTTTTGAGACTTGGTACAAGACAGCGCATCCGTGTCCTCAATACATCGAGAACGCCGTCTACGGGTTGCCAGAACTCCACCGTGAGGATGTCAAGCGGAGCCGGTTGATCGCCAACCCTGGCTGCTATCCGACGGGAACGATACTCGGACTGGCCCCGGCTTTCAACGCGGACATCATTGAAACCGATGTGATCAGCGACTCGAAGTCCGGCGTTTCGGGGGCCGGCCGTAAAGGCGACGTCGCGTACAACTTCAACGAGATCAATGACAATATGTCGGCGTATGGACTGAGCGGGCATCGGCACATGCCAGAGATGTCGCAGGAGCTCAGTGCGTTGTCGAAGCACGGCAAGGTCAAGGTGACATTTGTGCCGCACCTCGCGCCGATGACGCGCGGCATTCTTGGCACCCACTACGCCACATTGAAGAGCGAAGTCTCCCAAGGAGAGGCGATGGACATCTATCGCACTTTCTACGTTGATGAGCCATTTGTGCGAGTGGTTTCGTCCGCGCCGTCCACCAAGGAGGCTTGGGGCAGCAATCACGTGCTTATAAACGTCAACGTTGACGCTTACAGCGGTCGATTGATTGTGGTGACCGCGCTAGACAACTTGGTCAAAGGTGCTGCCGGAGCCGGTGTTCAGAACATGAACCTAATGCTGGGACTGGCCGAAACGACGGGATTGGAAACGCTGGCGGTTTATCCGTAGTTCCTTCTAAGCTCCGATTCGAAGAGCTGGCGGAGGGCGGTCAGGCATCTGCCTTCCGCCACCTCACCAACAGGTGGTGCCCGCCGCGTCGTCGCAGAGCGTTGTTGATGACGGTTATCAGCTGGCGGTCGGTGATGATTCTCGACTTTTGCAGGAGTCGTGCTTCTTCTTCTTTGGAGTGGAGGAAGGTTTGGGCGAGTTCGGTGACGTCGCGCCGGAGTTCGACCGTAAGGCCATACTGGGCCGCGATCTCTTCCGGACTAGGGGCGTCGAGTCGGAATAGAGCGCTTAGAAGGAAGCGGCCGTCGGGTTTCAGGACCCTAACCACCTCGTCCATGTCGTAGATGTCGGTCGAAACTACAAGGTCAACAGAATTGGCTTCAAGCCCGGTGTTTTCCACGGGCGCTACGATGAAGTTGCAACGCTGATCGACGCCTTCGATTGCCGCTAGGTCTGTCGCAGTCGCGATTGCGTCCTCGTCTATGTCGTTACCGTAAACGGTGCAGTTGTAGAGGGATGCGAGCCAGCGCGCGTTGCCGCCGACTGCACATGCCATATCGAGGATTACTGATTCCTCGTCTGGTTCGATGTCAAAGAGTCCCACCTTTAGGATGGTTTGGTTCGCTCCGAGGTGCATGAACTCGCCGAACAACAGACTATCGGCGGTTCCATTCTCGTCGTACCAGCGTTGAAGGCGTTGAGTTTTGTTCATCATCTCTTGCGTTTCGTCGATTGTGCTGTTCGCTCTATTTTCGACTAAGGATGTTTTGCAGCTCGGTCAAGGAAGTAATTCGAGGATGATCGAAAAAATCGGGGTGATTGTTGTTGCGGTCCAGCAACACTGGTTGGATCCCCGCGCCGATGGCTCCGTTGACATCAGATTCGAGTTGATCGCCGACCATGAGCGCGGCGTTCGGTGGCGTGTCGTTCGCTCGGCGCAAAGCTTCTGCAAATATGCGAGGGTGTGGCTTTTCGCATCCGACTTCGCTGCTCGTCACCGCGAAGTCGATGCTATCTGATAGCCCGAGTTGGTCAGATAGTTCAGGGCCGCCGCTAGGTACATTCGACACGATACCGACGATGTAACCACTCGCGCGAAGCTCATCTAGGTTGGACAAAACGTCGTCGTAAAGGACCATTTCGTATTCCTGCGCCGCTACTGCCTGCCAAATCTTGTCGGCGAGTTTAAGGTCCACATCAATGCCGCATCCCTGCAGGACCAGTTGCTCGAACTTGGCGAAGAATTGATCGCGTTCGGTCGTGGTCATCTTTCGGATGGGAGTTTTGGTGTTTTCGTGGGTCATGTAAGCATCGGCGACTGCGTATCCTGCATCGATGCCCTCTTTGGTTACTTCGACGCCAAACTGCGACGCTGCGCGTGAGTGGATGACGTAACGATCGGGAGACCATGTCGCCAACGTGCCGTAGACATCAAAAAGTATCGTCTTTACGTTTTTCAAAACATCCGTCTTTGGTGTTCGTCGCGTTCTAACCTTCATTATCGAATTCGGGGTTGAGAGTCTCTTTAGCGAATACGATCGCTGAAACGCGCTGGGCTCCAGCGATTTTCAACGCGGCGGCGCAATTCATGAGGGTGTTGCCGGTGGTGCAGACGTCGTCAATGAGGAGAACATGCCCATCGTCGAAGCGGTAGTTGGCTTCGAACGCACCCCTCAGCGAGATGGCGCGTTGTTGCTTAGTAAGTTCGACTTGTGATTGTGTCGCACGCGTCTTCGTCAATGCATCCTCGATGAACTGCAACTGTAGTTTGTCGGCGATTTCTCTCGCGAGTAGCGATGCCTGGTTGTAGCCGCGTTCGCGCAGACGATCTTGGTGTGCAGGTACGGGTGCAACGCAATCCAAGTGCGCTCGAGATGCAAATGAGTGCGCAGACATAATGTCCGCCATCTCGGGTGCGATTGCCGTTACGTGACGATATTTGAGTGCGTGGACGACGCTCCTTGCCGGGCCGCCATAGCGATATATCGGCACAAGGCGGTCCAAAGGTGGCGGCAAGGCGACGCAATCGCCGCAGAGTTTCAGGTTCTCGGCGGTGCGTTCCCCGCATTTCAGGCATGTGTTGCTAGCGAGTTTCGGAGCGTTCTCGATGCACTGGTCGCACCATAGCGCCCCCTCAACGCCGCAGTGGACACAAGCGACAGGGACTAAGAAATCGACTACTGCCTTGATCGCTTTCGACGCGGTTTCGATTGAAGGTGTTGGCATCTTGTCAAATCCGGTGATTACCGTTACCCACGGTACTCGTAGATGGTTACCGGGCCTTTGCTGAACACTGGATGCAGATTGAGTTCATCTGAATTGTTGAATTTCTCGATGCCGCTGGAGGGGTAAGCGCCCCGTTCCAGCTCTCCGACATAGACGTATCTGACATCGAATTCGTCTAAGAAATTACGTGCGTCGTCGATGTCTCTGGTGGTATAGAAGTTGTTGATGGCGGCCCTGCGCCGTTGCACTTCCCAGCGGTATTCATGTCGTTGCTGCGTCTGGTGCCAATCCCACCCCAAGATGGTCGGCAACCCCGTATAGATCGAGATACGGTTGGCCCATGTGTAGAGGTCCCATTGCGCTTCAACCACCACTGGCGATCCATGCACATTCTCCCGCAACCACTCGATTCCGGGTCTATCTGAGGCGATCTCGATGTCAATGCCGCGCGTATGGTAGAACGCCTCATCCATGTAGGCTTCACCATCGATACCGGGCCCTATGATGTTAAAGCGATCGTCTAGCCGAACGTCAGTTGCCATAACCGGGTAGATGAATACACCTACGGCGAGGATCGCGAAAATCGATAACCATAGAGCTCTGACGGAGCTAACGTTGCGAGTGATGAACGCTCCCACGTCCCAGAGTCTCCACAAGGCGTAACTCGCAGCAATCGCAAGCAACCACCAAGCTTGGATATAGAACTTGAAGATGGTGTTCTGACGTCCGATGTCGTTCCTTACGGTGATCACGTCAACGCCCGCAGCGATCAACAACGCCATCATCGTCAGGGCGACTGTAATGATCATGTAGCGTTGCCCGGGGTGCCTTCGCAGATATGCCATTAGCCCAGTCAGAGCCAATATCGCGGTGCCTGTAAGAGTGGCGATCACGGTGATGAAGTGCGGGTATGAGACGATGACGGCGATCCAGACTATGCCAAACGCGCCTACGATTGTTGCGTTCGCCCAGTTCGGATAGCCGAAATCGTTTTTGAGTATTACGACGATTGAATCGAAGCGGAACGTCCCGCGGCGCCATTCGATGACCAGCCATGATCCGAGCGCGAAGAGGAATATCGCGTGGATAACGAGATAGCGCCAGAGCGACGTCTGGAACTTGCTTAGCTCAACCCCGTTGTTGAAGAGTTCGAAGTTGCTGTGGAACGGGAGATACACGACGTATCCGACGATTCCGACTATTGCCGTCTTACCAATCGCGTGTGCAATACCCACCAGCTTGCCTCGGTGACCGTAAAGAAACTCCCCTGCGAAAATGAAACCTGCGGCGAAGAGAAGCTGGGTCGGGTAGTCCCAAGAATTGATGAGGCGCAACGAGCCGACGGCGATTCCCAACAGGGCTAGAGAAACGAGAGTCTCGAATCGCGACAACTTCTCCATGCCGGCGCGTAAGAAAGCGACGATCGAAAGTCCGAGCGCCAAGACCGCGAATGGAATGGCGATCATATGGGCATGTAAATCCGCATATAGGAATGTGAAGAACGGGAACTCGGTAATCTCGTTGCCGCCAGTATCTCGCTCGAAAAGCCGTGTGCTTCGCCAATAGTCGAACTGCGGGAAGTCTTGCCCCTTCACATATGCGTCGTACAACCCTCCGCCGACCTGAGCTAATCCGTCGATGTTTGCAGCCACAACGGCCAACAATGCCGCGGTGATGCCGAACATTATCGGGACTTTGCCGAGGTGGATCGTGCCTCGGGCCCGCATCGCCATGGCGACCAAGTTGTAAGCGATCGTGTAAACGGAAGTCGCAGTCAGCGCGAAAATTAGCGGTACCGCCAAGTTATATGCGACCGATGGAATGATTCCAGTCATGCGCATTAACGAAGCGACTATGAACTGGCCGTAGTAGTAGTAGTTGAGATATCCACCGGCGAACCATGGATCGTAGGGCGGCATTATGGTCGATCGAGTGATGGCGTTCAGATACGCGAAGTCCATTGGCTTTTCTCCGCCGCGCCATGCGTGCCAAAGGTCCGGATTGGCGAGGCGAATGGCCAAGAATGCGAGGAACGCTACAAGGAAGATCAACTCGGCGACAGCGATGGTCTTCCAGTTCGCTTTCATGAAGACAACGATCTCGTCGCCAATCTTCCAGAAGATGGCGAAGGAAACAAATGCGAGCAGTACGATCCCGATTCCCACGGTGACGGCGTTGAAGCCGATTACGCCGAAGCTCGCGAACAACCACGCGATGGTTGCGACGATAAGCAGGCCCAACGGTTTGCTGAAGAGGTACCCACGGTCGGTGAATGGACGGAAGATGACATATGTCAGCGGCCAGGCCGCCAAGGCGATGATCTGGACTGCGATTAGCCACACGAGCCAAGCCAGCTCATTCGGCAAGTCCTTGAGGAAATAGATGGTGTTCCAACTGTCGCCCGATCGTTGGATTCTCGCCTGGTCATCTTCGTATACCAGCCCTACTCCACCAGCTAGAACACGGTTGAGGTCATCGGGCGATTGACCGTCGTAAATCCGGCTAAAATACTCGGTCTGCCCAAGTTTTTCAGTGTTCTGGAAGATGATGGCGTGTGGATGCTCGTAGACGGTAAAGCTCTCGTCCGCCCATCCGAACCATTCCCAGTTGTAGAGCGGGCCGCGCGGTTTGGTATAGCCATCTGGGACTCCGAAAGGGACCCTAGCGTACGGATCGTCCCAATAGACGACGCCGAAAAGTTCGGGCACTCGCACCGATGAGTAGACGGCCTTATAGCCCAGCTCTCCGCTAAACAGCTTTTCGTAGAAACTCGTCGATATCGGATACCGTTCCGGCAATCTTGGAATCGTCGCCGCGAGCCGATTGCTGTAGAGCACGAGATAGTCTGCACTCTCCAATAATCGAGCGACTGTTGAGAACTTGGCACGATTGTCGGGTTCGTACATTGGCAGTTTTTCGTGCATCCGGAAGCCGATGATGTTGGGTATGCCCTCCTCCCAGTGTTCCTGAATCACAACAGTTCCCGGTACAGCGTTTTCGCGCAACCATCGTGAAACGTCTTGTGCCGGGTGCGGCCCGCTGAAGACATTGAGGTAGGCGAAGGTGTAGTGCGTCAGCACTAGGAATGCCACCGCGCCTAGGGCGTAGGCGCCAAACCGGATCGCCTTGTGGAGTTTCGGCAACAAGTCTGAATTGACCCACCAGATCGCAGCGGCGGTGAAAGCGATCAAAAACGGAGTAGCCGGGAGCATGTAGCGTAGGAACTTGACCTCGAACTGACCGTTGATCAAGAGATACGGGAGCACGAACGACAACACGACGATGAACGCGAGATTGCGCGTGACGAGTGTGCGAGCCAACGCCCAAATCAGACCGAGCCAGACCGCGATACCGAGCGAAATGCCTAATCCCCACGTTGAGAGCTGGCGAATCTGATAGAGGAATGCAGGTGTATCGATATATTGCCGAGTGAACGGAAAGTCGACTACCCGTCTGACCATCTCGGATTGGCCGTATATGTCAGAGAAGTAGGTCTCCCAGTCGATGATCATGTACGGTTGCGTCGCCAACAGTGCGATCACTGCCGCGGAACCGGACAAGATAGTGTATCGGAGCGCGAGCTTTACATCGTCGGGTGTTACGCTGATGGCTCCGCGTGATGTGATGCTAGGTCCGATCAGTACCAGCAAGTGCGCGGTAGCCACGGCTAGGCCGACTGGGGCCGCTGTGGCTTTGGTCGCGATCGCCAATCCGAGCATCACGCCCGACAGCAGCGCGTCCGACTGTCTGCGCTCTTGGACCAACCGCGTTGAGAAGTAGACCGTTGCAACGATGAACATCGTCATCGGGGCATCGACCGCGGTGTAGTGGGCGTTCTGTATGTGTATAACCGCCAACGCAGTCAACAATGCGGCTAACAGACCGGCTCGCCGATCGCCGGCAAGGCGTGAGGCCAACAGGAAGACGAAGAATACGGTGATTGTGTCGGCGATAGCAGCGAAGTTGCGCCCAGGAAATCGGAGGTCGAACAGGTTCCAGTCTTTGTCAGTAAATGGCGCAGCTATCGACTCCCAGGCCGCGAGCGCATAAAGCGGCAGACTGCCGTAGTTGAACCATTGCGGATTAAGTCGAGATTCGGGGGTCAACAAACCCGGTTCGGTCAGCTGTGAAAAATCGAGCCGCTCGGCGCGCCCCAAAAAGTCGCGCTCGTCGGGATGGTACAGTCCGCCCTGATCCCAATCTGTTCCGAACATGCGCAGAACGAGCGCGAGAACCAAGATGGCGCCTAGAGCAACATCGATCAGATCCAGTCGGCGGCGTCTGGGTGCTACGTAAACTGGCGCATCGGAACTATTTTCGGAATCGACCGATTCAACTGGTGGTTTTACGCGTCCGCCGATGTGGATATCGATGCTCGGACGCCACTGGGGCACCGATTCGATGCTTGCATCGGGTGTAGGTTCGCGGTCGACAACGTCAACCACAGATTCAGTGGTCCGGAGTCGGTTGGCGTCGGAATTAGTTGGGGTTGGTTGAAGTTCCATACGAACGTTGAGATTCTAATGAACACAACGCGCCCGAAGAAGTACGAAATTTTGGCCGATCCGTCGCGCGGTCTATAACATAACTCTAGACCATCGAATCAATCGAAAGGCTCAACGACATGTCGTCTACCCGTCAAAACGAACGTGTGGCGTACTTCAACGGCGAGATCGTGCCTGAAAGCCAGGCCGTCGTGCCGTTCAGGGACCGCGGCTTCAAGTACGGCGACGCCGTGTTTGACATGACACGCACCTTCGGCCACCGGATCTTTAAACTCGACGAACACTTGGAGCGCTTCTACAACTCGCTTGATTACGTGAGAATCGATCCAGGCATCACCAAGGATGAGATGCGGGATGCCACGATCCAGGTAGTCGAACAGAACCTGAAACTTCTCGGCGACGACGATGATTACTGGGTCGGGCAACGCGTCTCGCGCGGAGTCGACCTCGTCGGTGGCGATATGTGGTCGACAGACGGGGGACCAACGGTGATCATCGAGTGCACTCCCTTGCCGCTCGGACCGCGGGCGCGGCTTTACAGAGACGGCATTGATGTTTGGGTGCCGGCGACACGTCGTGTAAGCCCTGAGGCATTAAGCCCGCGAGCCAAATCGCACAACTACCTTAACCTGATCATGGCGGATATGGAGGCCAAGGAGTACGATCCTGAGGCGTGGGCGATACTTCTCGACAACCGCGGATTCCTTACTGAAGGAATCGGTTCCAATGTCTTCGTCGTCAAGGACGGCGTCGCATATACGCCTAAGGCGCAGTTTGTTCTCGGCGGGATATCGCGCGAGACGGCGATCGAGCTCGCTGATGTGATCGACCTTGAGGTAGTGGAGACCGATCTCGACATGTTCGATGCGACGACATCGGACGAGGTGTTCCTAACTTCGACCTCACTCTGCATCTGTCCGGTGCGCAAGGTTCAAGGCTCTACGGTGAGTGATGGCAATGTGCCGGGCCCAGTCACCAAAGCACTGATGGACGCCTACGTAGATTTGGTTGATTTCGATTGGGTTGGTCAGTACTTGAAACGGCTTGAAGACTGACCTCGCCGGACGAATCTAAGAATCTCGATAACTCAGATCGAGACTCCATTTCTATTGGGGGCTCTTCCATCGAAGCCTCCAATCGGGCTGACCGTCGCCGACCACTGACGCTCGGCGCGGGCAGCTTTGCGTTTCTGCTTGCCTCGCTTTGGGCGGGTTTGCCCGTCGCGGTAAAAATCGGCCTCGAAGATTCACCGCCATTGCGTCTCGGGTTCATGAGATTCGTGCTCGGCATGGTCGTCGTTCTTATTTGGGCGTTGATCACGCGCCAAAGCCTGAAGATCGCGCGCGCCGAACTCTGGCCCCTGATATTGCTCGGGTTGTTGTTTTCGGTTCAGACAGCCTTCATGAATCTCGGTCAGTACAACACCACTGCTGGACATGCCGGTGTAGTCATAACGACATTTCCGTTGTGGGCCGGCGTGTTCGCCCACTTCCTGATACCCAGCGATAGACTATCGCCCCGACGAGTGATTGGCGCGATCATCGCTTACTCTGGCGTAGTTGCGCTGTTCGTGAGGAGCATCGTCGGCGATGTCGATGCGCTGGGCGCACCGAACGTATGGCTCGGGGATCTCTTAATCATGTGCTCCGCGTTACTGCTCGGATTGCGGCAGGTTTACCTTTCGATACTCGGGCAAGGCATATCGACCGTTAAGATGCTCGTCGCACAGGGAATATTTGGTT
The DNA here is from genome assembly GCA_965220515.1 of Dehalococcoidia bacterium. GTDB lineage: Bacteria > Chloroflexota > Dehalococcoidia > Lucifugimonadales > Lucifugimonadaceae > Bin127. Next base: position 1,889,146 of record OZ244831.1, on the reverse strand, counting down.
GTGTGACCTTCCTTGTCGGATCGTTGATTTTCGAGGCCGATCCGATTCGGATGACACTTTTGCTTGGGGTGTCGCTCTTTTATCAAGGTGTCATCATCGCCGGTTTCGCCTTCCTTGGTCAGACGTGGTTGTTGAGTAACTACCTGCCAAGCAGAGTGACGTTGATTTCCTTGTCATCTCCGATCATGACGGCGGTGTTATCTTGGTTGATACTCGGCGAGAACATCGGGCCCGAACTGTGGGCAGGAGCAATTCTTGTGATGGTAGGTTCCTACATTGCCCAAAGAAATCAGTCCGACACCAAAGAAAAGCCGAACTCCAGCTGATCGATGGGGACGGTAGGCAAATGTCAAATATTCCAAGCAACTTTGTCGTAGGTTCGACCGCTTCGGTCAGCCGTCTGATCACGGACGAGATTGTTCGTGAATTCGCGGAACTAAGTGGAGATACTCAACCGCTTCACTTGGACAACGATTATGCTTCCAAAACCAGATTCGGTCAGCGGATCGCGCACGGCGCGTTGCTGGTCGGGATGGTTTCAGCGGTGTTGGGCGTCAAGATGGCTGGTCAGGAGGCGACGATCATATTCCTCGGACTCAGCGTCAACTTCGTCGCCCCGGTGCATATCGGTGACGAGGTTGCGGCTCGTTGCGAGGTGACGAACGTTAGAGAGGACAAGCCGATCGTGAAGCTGGCGGTTACCTGCACCAACCAAACCGGCGATGAAGTCATGACCGGCGATGCGGCCGTTTACATCGATCCACATCCGATTAACGGCTAAGTGAAAATCCTAATTCCAGATGCCTGAACCGTTAGGTTTTTGGTGTTGATTTGGAGACGGTTTAGGTAAACGGATTTTTGCAATGATTCGGTTGCTCTCGTACACTTAAAAGAAGGTCCGTTTCGGTTCGCGCACATGCGAACCGCTGTCGCGCACTTTTCGCTGGTATCCAGCATTAAGGAAAGCAACTTGGTATCACAAACCGAATACTCCGCAGCCGCTTCCATCTCCAACGGTTTGACCGTCCAAGATGCCGTCACCGAATACGTAATCACGATACCTGACAGCAAGAAGCGCTCGGTCCATCCGGAACTTACGAAGTTCGCTCGCTGGATAGGCCCCAATAACACTCTCGAGTCGTTGCGACCATCGGATATTAGCCCGTATTCCGAGACCTTCGGGGCCAGCGCGTCGGATACGAACAAACAGCGTGTGGCAGCCGTAAAAGATTTCCTGAATTACGTCAAGAAGAAGGGTTATATCGAGGTCAGCCTCGCTCCTCACATCCGTGTACGCAAGCCAACTATGAATGCCGCGCGTGGCGGTGCTGTGCGACGACGTGACACGGAGGTCCAGATCACGCAACAGGGCTACGACGAGATGGTTAACCGCCTCGAAGAACTTCGCGTGGAGACCGTCCGGTTGGCTGGCGAGATCGAACGCGCCGCTGCCAGCGGTGACGTCCGTGAAAACTCTCCGCTTGAAGCCGCCAGGGAAAATCAGGGCATGGTTCAAGCCCAAATCAACCGGTTGGAATCGACCCTCAAGGTAGCGACGATAATCGATGAATCTGAGCGGCGAGCCAGTGACCACGTGCAGATCGGCTCTTGGGTGCGTCTCACCAAGGATGGCACCGACATGACCGTCGATTATCAGATCGTGGCAGCAAACGAAGCGAATCCGTTGCGTAACAAGATCTCAGACATCTCCCCAGTTGGGAGCGCTATTCTCGGCAGCAAACCGGGCGACGAGGTGATTGTCAAAGCGCCGGCAGGTGAACAGAAGTTCACAATCAACTCCATCTTCTGATCTTCGCCATCAAGCGTTCGTCGAACAAACGCCCTGCCAGATTGAATCCGGACGATTAGAGGAATTCTGCCGTGGAAGGGTATTTCGACAGTTTCACAATCCTCGCGGCGTTCACCGTCGGGGTCTTTGTTCTACTTCTGATCGACCTCCTACTACTGAGTGGCAAAGACCACCACGTGGGCATGAAGGAGGCCACCCTACTCACCATCTTATGGACATTGGTTGCCGCCGCTGTCGGGGTTTGGGTTTTCATCGCCGGGGGAACTGAACTCGGCATCGAGTACTCCACCGCGTACGTCGCCGAACGGGCCCTCAGCATCGACAACCTCTTTGTATTCCTCGTAATATTCAACTACTTCGCCCTTCCCGACCTGTTCCGCTCCCGCGCTCTACTATTCGGCATTGTTGGCGCGCTTATCGCTCGTGCGGTCTTCATCTTCTTCGCCATCGGCATCATCGACCTGTTCGAACCCATCCTGTATCTCCTAGCCTTATTCCTCATCTACACCGCATATAAACTCATCACCTCTCACGACGAAGACGTCGACCCCTCGAAGAACATTCTTCTGCGTGGCTTCCGCAAGCTCTATCCAGTGTCTGACGAATACGATGGGCACAGCTTTTTCACCGTCAAAAACGGCATACGAATGGCTACGCCATTCGCCCTCGTGGTAATCGTCCTCGCATCCACTGATGTCGTCTTCGCAGTCGACTCCATCCCCACTGTCATCGGCATCAGCAAGAACCAGTTCATCATCTGGTCGTCAAACGCCATGGCCGTCCTCGGTATGAGACCCCTCTTTTTCCTGCTTGAAGGACTCGTAAACCTCTTCCGATACCTCTCCTATGGCCTAGCAGCAATCCTCGCATTCATCGGCGTCAAAATCATCGTCGAAACCGCCATACACGACCAGTTCCACGATCTCATCCACAACCTTGGCGTGGCTGACGACCAAGTCTCCATCACCATCACTCTCGGGTCTTTGGCAATCGTGATCGCCATCCTTGTGATCAGCGTCATCGCCTCGGTCGTACTGCCGCAGTCAGAAGAAGATCACCACAGCCACGACGAGGCGGCGGCGTGAATGCCGTAAGCGGGTCGACGCGCTCGCAACTCGCTGAAGAGCTCACACGAGCAGTCGCCGGCGAAGTTCGTTTCGACCGCTACGCGCGACAGATGTACTCCACTGACGCGTCCATCTACAAGATGACGCCGATTGGTGTCGTCCTCCCAAGAGATGAAGACGATGTGAGCGCTGTTATCGAGACCTGCTCCTCCGCGGGGGTTTCCGTGCTCCCCAGAGGCGGTGGAACTGGTTTGTCAGGACAAACCGTTAATCAAGGTGTAGTGGTTGATTTCTCGAAGTACATGCATGATGTTATCGAGATCAACCGTGATGAAGGATGGGTCCACACTCAACCGGGCATTACCATCGACGAACTGAACCGCCAGGTCGCGCACACCGGCAAGTACTTCACCCCCGATCCCAGCACATCGTCGCGAGCCAACATCGGCGGCGCGATGGGCAACAACTCGTGCGGTTCTCACTCGATCATCTACGGCAAGACCGTCGATCAAGTCCAGCAAATGTCGGTTGTGCTTGCTGACGGGTCCCGAGCAACGTTCGAAGCGCTTAGCGCTGGGCAGTTGGAGGGCAAGATGACCCTCTCCAACCGAGAAGGTCAGATCTACCGCGGCATTCCAGATGTCGCAGAGCGTGCGGGAGGCGAAGTCGATCGACGATTCCCCAAGATTCTGCGCCGCGTGGGCGGTTACAACATCGACCGGGTCTACTCTCCAGGCGACGGGCCGATCATCGATCTGACGCAGGTGATGGTCGGGTCTGAAGGCACCCTCGCCGCGGTCACCGATGCTCGCTTGAAGCTCTGGGACATCCCGAAGTCGAAAGGCTTGGCGGTCCTGCACTTCCACACGTTGCGCGACTCGATGGAGGCTACCGTCGCGACACTAGAGCACGAAGTGAGCGCGGTTGAGCATATAGGGGAGATAATCATCGCCCAAGCCCGCAAATCGCTAGGCTTTTCGCGCGGTCTCGGATTTTTGCAGGGCCAGCCTTCGGACATTCTCGTCGTTGAGATGACTGGCGAAAACGCGTCTGAAGTGCAGTCGAAACTTGAAGCATTCAGCGCCTCTATCCAACGTAGTACTGCAACTTACGCAGTAACCCTGTTGCTTGAACCAGCAGAACAGCGGCAGGTGTGGGCGATGCGCGAGGCGGGTCTGGGTTTGATGATGAATGTCGAAGGCGATGCGAAGCCGTTGCCGTTTGTCGAAGACACCGCCGTCGCGCCTGAATTGCTGCCGGAGTACGTGGAGCGTTTCGACGAGATCGTCAGACGGCACGGTACCGAAGCCGGTTATTACGGACATGCCAGCGTGGGATGCTTACACATCCGTCCCCTCGTAAACCTCAAGAAAACGGCTGGCATCGATCTCATGTACACCATCGCCGACGAGATATCCGATCTCGTCCTCGAATTCGGCGGCTCTCTGAGCGGTGAGCATGGTGACGGGATCGTTAGAGGAGCGTGGGCGGAGAAGATGTTCGGGAAAGAGCTTGTCAGCCATTTCCGCGAGGTCAAAGATCTATTCGACCCGGACGGGATCATGAACCCCGGCAAGGTTTTCGACACCCCGGACATGCGTGAAAACCTGCGCTACGGCGCGGCCTATTCGACGCAAACGCTACCGAGCAAACTCGACTGGAGCGCAGATGGCGGGTTCGCCGGTGCGATCGAACGATGCAATGGAGTTGGAGCTTGCAGGAAGGTCAACGCCGGCGCGATGTGTCCTTCTTACATGGCCACCCGCGAAGAAGAGCACTCGACCCGAGGCCGCGCCAACGCACTACGGGCCGCGTTGTCTGGCGCACTGCCCATCGACGAAATCCGCTCCGAGAGGATGTACGAGGTCCTGGATCTTTGCTTGGAATGCAAATCTTGCAAATCGGAATGTCCGTCGAATGTCGACATGGCGAAGATCAAGTACGAATTCCTTGACCTTTACTACCAGACGCACAATGTGCCTCTGCGTTCGAGACTCGTCGCCGATATCCACCGCCTAAATGCCCTCGCACCTGGGCCGCTAGCTCCACTCGTCAACTTCGTCAATAGATCTGCTCCTGCGCGATGGGCGTCCGAAAAGGTTTTGGGTATCGACCGACGCCGCAAACTGCCCAAGATTGTCGGCAAGACGTTTGAACGATGGTTCAACGGACGTAGCCCCAACACAACCGGGTCTCGGGGCGATATCGTGCTTTTCCACGACACCTTCATGAACTTCAATCATCCGGAATCGGGTGTGGGTGCGGTAAAGCTGCTTGAGGCGCTTGGTTACCGAGTGCATCTAGCTGATCGTGTCTGTTGTGGTCGACCGATGGTGTCATCTGGAATGCTCGACCGCGCCATCGAGAACGCTAAGACGAACGTCGCGGTGCTGATACCGCACGTTGAGGCGGGAGCAAAGATTGTGGGTTGCGAGAGCAGTTGCATATTGACGCTGAAGGACGAATATCGGGATCTGCTAGGTTCGGATCCTGCGGCGCAGGCTATCGCGGATGCTTCGGTGATGCTCGAAGAGGTTTTGGTTGATGCTTTCGACGATGGTGGTCAGCAAATCGTCTGGAGCGATGCATCGGCCGAAATCCTGTTGCACGTGCACTGCCACGAACGCGCACTGATAGGCACCACGCACGCCGTTGGCGCGCTAAATCAGCCACCAAATTTCCGAGCAGAACTCATAGATGCTGGATGTTGCGGCATGGCTGGTTCGTTCGGATACGCCAAAGAACACTACGATGTATCGCAACAGGTCGGCGAAGATCGCTTGTTCCCAGCTTTACGCAAAGCAGGATCCGACACCAAGTTCGCGATTACAGGTGTTTCTTGCAAGCAACAGATCGAAGATGAGCTTCAACGGCCTGCGCATTTCCTCGCTGAAGTGTTGGCTGACGCTTTAGCTGACCATTACCCCTAACCGGTTCATAGCTGCCAGAATGCATCTTTCATGCCCACTGTAGGCATAATCGCAAACCCTGCCGCGGGTAAAGATATCCGAAGGTTGGTAGCGCAGGGCCGCGTCGTATCCAACCAGGAGAAGTCGAACATCTTGAGGCGAGTTTTTGCGGGTCTCCAATCACAAGGTGTGGACAAGGTGATCGTTATGCCTGACATGGCAGGCTTGGCGCGAAACGCGATGTCGGACACTCAGGAGACGATGCAATCGGAGTTCATCGATCAGACACCAACCGGTAGCCAGCGCGACTCGACAGTTGCAGCGCAGATCATGCGCGACGCCGGGGTCGACTGCATATTGACGTTGGGAGGCGATGGAACCAATCGGTTGGTCGCAAAGGGAGGCGGCGATGTGCCATTGGCGCCCATATCGACCGGTACCAACAACGTTTTTCCCAAGGAGATCGAAGGCACATTGGCCGGCATCGCAGCCGCGACTGTTGCAAAGAATCCTGATATTCGCGAGCTCGCGTGTCGTCGTTCCAAGAAGATCGAGATTATCGTCAATGGGGAACTTCGGGACATCGCGCTCGTAGATGCCGCAGTCTCGCGCCAGACCATGATCGGTGCGCGCGCTTTATGGGATGTCGGCACGTTGGAAGCCGTGTTCCTTACCCGAGCCGAAGCATCGAGCATCGGGATCGCATCCATCGGAGCAAGGCTCGCGCTAATCGCCATCGACGAAGCACGGGGATTGCACATCAGCTTCCCGGAGCCTGACCAACCCGGTGGGGAATCGGTGGTCGCGCCGATCGCTCCCGGCATGGTTCGGAATGTACCGATCGCAGGATGGAAGGTCATCGAGCCGGGAGAAACAGTTCAGGTTCAAGCATCGAGAGGCACAATCGCCCTTGACGGGGAACGCGAGATCGAGTTGCTAGAAGGTATGCGGACAGCGGTGCGGATCAGCACCGAAGGTCCATGGGTTGTAGATTTCGACCGCGCCCTGCAAGTTGCGTGCTCGAACGCTGAAATGACAACGTGATTCGGGCATCGATATGTGTACGATTAGCGCCCGCGAATCGTACGCTTTGCAGGGCTATTTGCCGCGTATCTCGGCAATCAACGCAACAACGTCGCGGCTACGCATCTCGAGCGTCGGCCAATCTCCGTTCGCGACCACGTCGCTGGATACTAGGCGTGAGCCCATGCCCACGGCGCATACACCGGCTTCGAACCAAGGGCGCAGAGAATCCTCAGTGATGTCCACGCCGCCAGTTGGCATGATCGATGACCATGGCATGGGTGCCAGAACATCTTTGACGAAGCCCGGACCGCCGACTGCCGATCCGGGGAATATCTTGACAATATCTGCTCCCAGCTCTTCGGCATTGGAAATCTCGGAGGCGGTGCCGCAACCGGGTATGTATGGAACCTTGCGGCGGTTGCAGACCTTTGCAACGTCTGGATTGGTTACCGGGCCGACGACGAAGCTGGCTCCGTTGCTGATGTAGATCGATGCAGTTCCGGCATCGAGAACGGACCCGGCGCCGAGGATGGCGTCTGGTAACTCGGCGGCGCAGAAGCGATCCAAACTCGAAAACACTTCCCAGGCGTGATCGCCGCGGTTGGTGAATTCGAGGACGCGGATTCCGCCTGCGACGCATGCTCGAGCGATGTTTTGGGCATTCTCGATATCGCCGTTGTAGAAGACCGGGACAACCCCAATGCTGTGCATTGCGTTCAGAACTTCGAGCTTCGAGTGCCGTGCCATTCTTTATCTCCTGAGACCGTTTCGCTCGTCGACTTTAACGAGTCTATCGCCTGCCCGTACAGTTGATGCGAACCCGTTGTGTTAATCTCATTGCGCGTGGAATCGTGAGGGAATTGAGAATATGAACGTCAATCCTGTAAAGGCGAAGCTCAACCAAAACTTGCCATCGTTAGGCACGTGGTCGGCGAGCGGCGATCCGACGGTCATCGAGACGCTGTTGCACACCACTGATTTTGACTGGGTAACCCTCGATTTCGAGCACAATCCGATCGATGTCTCCACCGCGGTCAACTGCCTGCGCGCTGGCAACGGCTCTGGAAAACCGATGTTTGCCCGCATCCCGAGCAATGATCCGATCTGGGTCAAACGAGTTCTCGACATCGGTTTCACGGGTATCGTCGTTCCGGATGTCAAAGATGAAGACGAGGCGGAACGTGCCGTCCAGGCCGCCAAGTATCGACCTCGCGGTCTCCGCGGCATCGGATCAACCCGGGGTCAACTCGTCTATGGCAGCGACTACTACGAGAAGGCCAACGACATCATCATGGTCGTCTGCATGATCGAGGACTGGCGAGCCGTCGACCGCATCGACAAGATCATGCAAGTTCCGGATCTCGATGTTTGCTTCGTAGGTCCCAATGATTTGGCCAGTTCGCTCGGCGTGCCAACAGGGCTAGACAACAAGCATCCGGACCATGTGAAGGCCGTCGAGACCGTAGTGGCGGCAGGCAAAAAGCATGGAGTCTCCACAGGTATCCACTGTATCGATGGCAACGAAGCCGCCCGTCGTATCAAACAGGGCATGACGTGGTTCCCGATCGCCTCCGATGTTCGGTTACTCAAATCGGCTGTCGATGCCGAACTTGCGAACGTTGCATCTGGATCGGGTGGCGAAGGCGATGATGAGAACGCCACGTTCTATTAGAAATCCGCAAGAACAACCTCAAGGAGATTAAATCGATGCCATCAGTCGTCACGTTCGGCGAGATAATGTTGCGGCTCGCAACGATGCGTCGCGAACGCTTCACCCAAGCGCGCGAGTTCGAGGTCACATACGGCGGTGGCGAGTGCAACGTCGCGGTGTCTCTGGCCAACTTCGGGATCGATTCGGTATACGTAACTGCGATCCCGGACAACGACATCGGTCAGGCCTGCATCAACTATGTGAGACAGTGGGGGGTGGACACCTCAGAAATTGTGCGCCAAGGTCAACGCCTCGGCACCTACTATCTTGAAAACGGTGCTGCCATGCGGGCATCGAAGGTGATTTACGACCGTGCGGCATCTTCGATCGCCGAACTGCAACCCGGCGAGATAGATTGGGAGCGCATCTTCGATGGCAAAGATTGGTTCCACTTCACTGGAATAACTCCTGCGATCTCGGAATCTGCTGCCCTAGCCTGCGATGAAGCGGCATCGGTTGCCAAGTCGATGGGCTTGACGGTCTCCGCAGATATGAACTACCGCAAGAACCTGTGGTCGCCCGCGGAAGCACAAGCGGTAATGCGACCGATGATGAAGCACGTCGATGTCGCCATCGGCAACGAAGAAGATGCCGAGATGTCGCTCGGTGTAGCTCCGGAGGGTGTCGATGTAGAGAGCGGCGAGATCGATGCCACGGCCTATGAGCCGGTCGTGAACCGGTTGGTTGAAGAATTCGACTTCCAGCAAGTCGGCATCACCTTGCGCGAATCTCAGTCAGCTGACGACAACGACTGGTCGGCGCTTTATTTCGACGGCTCCGAGATCCTTCTGGCATCGAAATACTCGGTCCGCATTGTTGACCGTGTGGGCGGAGGCGACGCATTTTCGGCTGGCCTGATCTATGGCAACCTTCAGGATGGCTGGACATCTACTCAGATTCTTGACTTCGCGGCTGCGTCTTCCGCGCTGGCGCATACGTTCCACGGCGATTTCAACCTTGTGTCCGTCAGCGAAGTCATGAGCGTTGCCGGCGGAAACGTCAGCGGACGAGTCCAGCGATGAGCATGGAGATGCGAGGCCGAGTGGCGCTTGTGACAGGTGGCTCGAAGGGGATAGGACGTGCGTGCGCTTACGCGTTCGCCAAAGAAGGAGCCAATGTAGCCGTAACCGGTCGGACTCTTTCGGAGTTGGAGGAAACAGCGGAAAACGTTCGTGAATTGGGCGCGGAAGCGCTGGTATGTCAGTCGGATTTCACGGACCGAGCACAGGTAGCAGCGATCGCTCCAGCCGTGTTGGCCGAGTTTGGACGCATTGACGTTCTTGTCAACAATGCGGCCATTATCCATCCACGAATCGACCTGACTGACCTCGCAGACGAGACTTGGTACGATGTGATCGAGGTGAATCTGAACGCAGCGGCGATGCTCACCAAGTCGGTCATTCCGACGATGGTCGAGCAGAGCAGTGGCACGATCATCAACATCTCAAGCATCGGGGGGCGATCTGGCGGCAGAGGTCGTAGCGCGTACCGGGTAACCAAGGCCGCGCTAATCAGCCTCACTCAGTCTCTGGCCGCCGAGTTGCACGAGCATGGCATCAATGTCAACGCGATTTGTCCTGGTGGAACGGATACCGAAGGTTACCGCGAGGCTTTCAACAACCGTGGACGAGAGGATCATCCGAACTTGATGCTGCCGTCGGAGATCGCCAATCTCGCCGTTTTCCTCGCATCTAAGAGGTCGTCCGCGGTCACTGGAACAGCGATTGATGCGTTCGGTGGCAATAACCCGCTCTTCGGGTAACGATGCCTTCCGGCTCCTTAATCCTCACAATCGATCAGGGCACCACGTCGACGCGCGCGATCGTTTTCGACGAATCCGCGTGTCCGATCGGGTCGGCGCAACAGGAGCTTCGCCAGATATTCCCGCAGTCGGGGTGGGTGGAGCATGATCCGGTTGAGATCGCTGAAGCCGCTATCGGAGTTGCGCGACTGGCGCTGGAAGATGCCAACGCCACTGCGGTTGACGTGGTGGCGATGGGCATCACGAACCAACGCGAAACGACCGTCATTTGGGAACGCGCGACCGGACGCCCACTTGCCAACGCCATCGTCTGGCAAGACCATCGCACCGCCGAGATATGCAACGGTCTTAGCGACGCAGGATTGGCAGACGACATCTGGTCGCGAACCGGCCTGATCGTTGATCCGTATTTTTCGGCGACGAAGATGCGTTGGATGTTGGACCACTTGCCGATACCCAATCTGCAAGTCCGTGCTGAAATCGGGGATGTGCGCCTGGGCACGGTTGACTCGTGGCTGATCGACCAGCTCACACGCGGCTCTACCAACACTCCGCAAGATGACGTTCCGCATCTCACCGATGTCACTAATGCTTCGCGTACGATGCTGTTGAACATCCACGACTTGACGTGGGATCCCGAGCTTCTCGAAATTTTCAACATCCCAGAGGCTGCGTTGCCGACGCCGTTGCCTTCTGCTGGGACGTTTGCTGTCACGCATCCGTCGGTTTTCGGGCGCGCAATACCGATAACCGGGGTGGCTGGGGATCAACACGCGGCGCTCTATGGTCAGACGTGTTTCGCTCGTGGAGATATGAAGTGCACTTACGGCACGGGCGCGTTTCTGCTGGCGAACAGCGGTGCCAGCCTTGATCTCTTCACTGGTGCTGCCGGTTCCGGACAGCTGACTGCCGACGATCTTGGTGAGGCGAATGCCGGACTGTTGTTCACTCTCGGATGGCAAGCTGGAGGATCCAAGATTTACGCGCTCGAGGCATCGATCTTCAACACTGGGTCGACGATGCAGTGGTTGCGCGATGGGCTTGGGATAATCGCCAATGCCGAGGAGTCGTCCGATATCGCGGTGCTTCTCGGCGATAACGATGGTGTGTATCTCGTTCCTGCGTTCTCTGGCCTCGGTTCGCCTCACTGGGACCCGCATGCGCGAGCATCTATCACCGGCATCAGCAGAGGCACGACAAAAGACCACGTCATTCGCGCGGCACTCGAGTCGACTGCCTACCAAGTGAAAGAGGTGGTGGACATCATGGATTCTCAGCTGCGTATGCCTCGCAGATCGACAACAAGGGGCAATCGTCGGGAACGTGTATTGCGTGTTGACGGAGGTCAGACGCGAAATCCGTTCCTGATGCAGTTCCAAGCCGACCTGCTTGACCGTCCCATTGAAGTTTCGGCGGTTGATGAGACGACGGCGCTGGGGGCAACGTTTCTCGCTGGTCGCGCGGCTGGGATTTGGCGTAGCGACCGCGAACTTGCGAGCCTGTGGCAGTGTGATCGGCGGTACGAACCGGAGATGTCGGAATCGGAGAGAATACGGTTGATGTCGGGCTGGAACGAGGCGCTTCGGCGCACCAAGACCGGCTTCCGTGAGTGACGTCGGATGCTCGGAATGAGGGTTGGGTTGGACATCCCCTGCGTTCGCTTCGCTCCGCGTCCCCCTTCGCTGCGCGAAAGGGGAGGGGACCGTCTCGTTTGAATCCTCTATTGGGGAGATTAGAATTAAGGGCTACGCGGCGTTGCGACGAAATCGGGTCGCTTAAATCCGACGAAAATCGGACTCCAAGGGGAACCAGTCGTATCGCCCCTCCCAAAACGGTGGGGCTGTAGCTCAGTTGGGAGAGCGCGTCAATGGCATTGATGAGGTCAGGGGTTCGAATCCCCTCAGCTCCACCATCACCACCACTCGGCGGTTTCGTCGTCAGTTGCCGTGCTGTATCAACAGGCGTGTAGAGCGCTTATCTGTAGCAGTGTAGTAACGATAATCAGGCTGGAGAGAGACGGAGAAACCGCGTCTCAATCGTACTCTACTGCCAACTGCGGCGTTGTGGGCAAGGCCTGACAGGTGAGGATGATTCCTCGCTCGATATCAGCATCCGTTAGCGCCATGCGTGCTCTGAGGTGGACTTCGCCGTTGCGGAGGTGAGCCCGGCAGGCTCCGCACACCCCCGACTCGCAAGAGTAAGGTGGGTTCACTCCAGTGGCGCGTACGGCATCGAGCACCGTTTGCCCGGCCGATATCGGAACGGGCAGCGCGGCTCCGTTGAGCCGTACAGAGGCCTCGGCGGCAACCCCGTCTACCGAGTCGTCGGGCGGTTCGGACGCGCCGTAGCTCTCGGTGTGAATGCGGGTGTCCGGCACGTCCAGACCTTGGAGGGCGGCGCGGACAGTCGAGTTCATACCACCGGGACCGCAGACGTAGTACTGCGCGTCTTGGGCGTAGGGTGGATGTTCATCGATGAAAGCGGCGATAGCGTCGTCGTCAATACGTCCACGTCGCCAGTAAGAGAAGGACGACAGCCAGGACGGCGAGGAGAGGACATGCCGCACCATCAGCCGATCTTCAGTCTGATTTTCCAGGTCAGCTAGCGGTTCCCGGAAAATTATCGAGTTGGCGTTTACATTGCCGTAGGCCAGATAGGCGACGGAGTAGGGTTCCGCGACTAGGATAGTGCGAATCATCGCGTATAGCGGAGTGATGCCGCTGCCGGCACCGAAGAAGTAGTAGGTTCGTCTGCCTTTGGGTTCCGGTTCCAAGCAGAAGCCGCCAAAGGGCGGCATAACGTCAACAATGTCCCCAGCAGCGATGCGGTCATTGATGTGATTGGATACCAGCCCGCCTTTGACCCGCTTGACGGTGATACGCAGCGGCTCCCTGGAGGACGGAGTCTCGGAAATGGAGTAGGAACGACGAACTTCGACACCATCAATCCAAAAGCGAAGGGTCAGGTGCTGTCCAGCCCGCCAGCGGAATGTGTCCGACAGATCTGGCGGCACGGCAAAGCGGAAGGATGTTGCCTGCTCGGTTTCAACGCAGGTATCCAGCACCCTCAGTTGGTGGAATCCATCACCCACAACGTTAAAGCCTCACGCGATTGACAGCGTTATCGTCATCCGTCCCCCACCCAATCCCGCACCAGTTCCTGATGGCCACGAACACCTGCTTCGCCGCTGATCGAGGAAGGACCGTGCACGAAGTATGGACTTTTCAGTGACCTTTGCTGCTGCTCGCAAGCATAGATGTCTTCCGTGGTGAAGTCTCCCGACGCCATAGGGTCGTCTTCATCGCCCTCATACTTGCCGCCGATCCGTTTGGACCAGAATCCATAGGAACGGAATGACTGGCGTGTGAACTCCCAGGATGACACGTCGGCCACGCGTGTGCGAGTGACGACGCGAGTCAGATCGGGAGCCAATGGGGTTATATGGAACAGGGACCAGGTGCTTTCGCTTTCGCCCAGACCGATACCGGGGAAGAGCATCGGTACCCAAGCACCTGCCTGCTCTGTCGGAATCACGAGCGGATACGGCGCGTTCTTCTCGAGGTTCTCCGCATAGTCCGCACTTAACGGTTCCCAAAAAGCGTAATGCGGGCCGACGAACTCGGCCTTGATTCGGGAATGGTCGTACATTGCCAGAGTGCCGGAGTGAAGATGCGCCAAGTGGTAACCGTCGATATAGTTTTCCACCACGATCTTCCAGTTGGCCCGAACATCATACTCCACGCGGCCTTCTTTGTACTCGACGAGTTCTTCGACCTTGTGAGGTCCGAGGAATGGTTCCACCTCGCCGAACCAATTCATGATCGACCCTGCGTTCTCGTCGGGATGCACCCACAACATTCCTCGCCAAAGATCTGTCGATGCCTTTCTTAGCGTGATCTTGGACAAGTCCAATTCGGGGAACTCCCGTTCCTTCGCCGGAACGGAGATCAGGCAGCCTTCCAAGTCGTATGTCCAGTCGTGATATGGGCACACGATCGCGCGTTGGGTTTGTCCCACCGCGCGTAGTAGCTGGGTGCCGCGATGGCGGCAGATGTTGTGGAATGCACGCAATCGCCGGTCGCGTCCCATCACTATGAAAATGTTGTTGAGCCCTGCCTGCACCGAGATGTATTGGCCCGGCTCGGTGATGTCCTCTGCAAAACCCGCGAAAGCCCAGGTGCGCGAAAAGATGCGTTCTTGCTCCCGGTCAAACCAATCTTGCGAAGTGTAAGCCGAAACCGGAAGAATCGGCATTCCTCGGTTGCTATCCATCATCGGCTACTAACCACCACCCCGGTTACGAGATGAAGGCGGGATCCACCAAGTCAAACCAGATAGCCGCCGCGGAAAGGACCAGCCACGAGATACTAATGAACCAGAACAAAACAGGGTTTTCGTTCCGATGCACGATCCGCACGACGAATGCCTGGCCGGTTACGATGCCGGCAATAGCCCAGTAGATGAAAAACAGGCCCCATACCCAATACCACTCCACCACCGCGGCGGCCAGCAGAATGACCATAGCCAAAACTGTGGGAACGTTGGAGTTAAAGAACCAAGTCATGCTGCAGTGCTGTCTACGATTCACCCGTCCAGACCTGATACCGGACGTGCCGAGTATAGCACAGTGAAAAATCGTGGAGCGTGCCGCCACTGATTGGGGTCAGGTGTCCGAATCCCGTCAGTTCCACCAAGCCTGAAGCCTTACTAAAATCCGCGCTCTTTCGTTGTGCTGCTAACTGCGGATAGGATGACAGTTTGGGCGGTACGACATGTTATTCGCATCCGACATCAGCAAAACCTATTCAGAGAGGACGCTATTCAGCGGGCTCACGTTGAGTGTGGCGACTGGAGATCGGGTCGCGCTGATCGGTGCGAACGGTTCGGGGAAGACGACGCTTCTGGATATTCTGGCTGGTGAAGTCGATCCTGATTCGGGGGATGTGAACAGACAGCGCAATGTAACTATCGGCTATCTGACGCAGGAGCCCGAGGCGTTTAGCGACAAGCCTTTGCTTCAGGAGGTGCTGGACGCAGGTGCTGAAGTAAACGCTCTGGTGGACGAGATCGCCGCGGCGTGGGAGGCGTTGTCGAATCCAACCGATCCTGAGGAACAGAGTCGGTTGCTGGATCGCGTGACCAAGCTGGATGAGGAGTTGGAGGCGGCAGGTGGTGAGGACCGTGAGCATGAGGCGAAGGCGATTCTTTCGGGCTTGGGCTTCAAACAGAGCGACTTTGTGCGTCCGATGAGCGAGTTCAGCGGCGGGTGGGTGATGCGGGCAGGACTAGCCAAGATACTTTTCCGGAATCCCGACCTGTTGTTGCTCGACGAGCCGACCAACCATCTAGACCTCGACGCGAACGTGTGGTTCGAGAAGTATCTGTCTGGTTTTCAGGGCGGCGTGATCGTGACGTCTCACGACCGGGAATTTCTGAACCAAACGGCGACCAAGGTTCTTGCGATCGAGCCGGATGAGGTGGTGCTTTTCCGTGGCAACTACGACGAGTATCTAGTTGCGCGTGAAAGCGTTCTTGAGATCAAACGTGCGTCCGCAGCACGGCAGCAGCGTCAGATGAAGCAGCAGATGCGCTTTGTAGAGCGTTTTCGTTACAAGGCATCCAAGGCGAGTCAGGTGCAGAGCCGGTTGAAGCAGCTCGAAAAGATCGAGATCATCGAGTTGCCGAGAGCCACCAAGAAGGTCAGCTATTCGTTCCCGGAACCACCGCGGGGAGGTGCGGAGCCAATATCGCTTATGAACATCAGCAAGTCTTACGGAGACAACGTGGTCTACCAAGGGGTGGACCTGTCGCTTTCGCGCGGCGATCGCGCGGCGTTGGTCGGGCCGAACGGCGCAGGCAAGACGACGATGCTGAAGATACTCGCGGGTGTCCTGCCGTTTGATGGAGGGCAACGCAAGACTGGGTACAACGTGATCACGACGTATTACGCGCAGCACGTATTGGAACTGTTGGACCCGCGCAACACGATCATCGAGGAGTTGCAGAAGGCGGCGCCGACGGAGTCGGAGCAGAACCTGCGAAACACGCTAGGCGGTTTCCTTTTCAGCGGCGATGATATTCGCAAGTCGATCTCAGTGCTGTCTGGCGGCGAGAAGGCGCGTGTCGCGCTGGCCAAGTTGCTGTTGCAGCCGAGCAATCTGCTCTTCATGGATGAGCCGACGAACCATCTTGATATCGCTTCGCGGGAGATTCTTGCGGACGCCCTCGGCGATTATCGAGGCACGATATGCTTCATCACGCACGACCGGATGCTGATACGGCAGGTTGCGAACAAGATCGTCGAGATCGACGGTGGGCAGCCGACAGTCTACCCGGGTGACTACGACGGCTATTTGTACCGGAAGCAGGTTGAGGCGGATACGCGGAGCGCGAGCACAGCGATCAACGGCGAAGTTGCCGATGCATCGGAGTACGACTGGGCCAAGAGCGGCTACAGCCCCCCGGCAAGCAACCACGTCAGTGCCGATGAGCGTCGGAGGCATTCGCTCAAGGAAGAATCTCGCAAGCTTGCGAAGCAGATCGAGGATCTGAGTAGATCTTTGTCAGAACGCGAGGCTCGGATATCGGAGTTGGATGAGGCATTCAGCAATCCTGAGTTGTATGACGATCCGGATCGGATCGCCGCGTCGGGGAAGGAGTATCGAGCGCTGAAAGAAGAGGTGGAGACCCTTTGGGCTGAGTGGGAGAGGTTGTCGTCAGAGGCGGACAAAGTCGATAACCAACTTGCCGGATTGGAGTCCCGACAAAACTTGCTCTAGGCGTCGGCTCATTGGCGCCGCAAATCGGCGTATAATCCGCTCAAACGAACGCCATCCAAGGGAGTCCGGACGTGCCTGACACATACGACACGATCATTATCGGTGCTGGCTCGGCTGGTGCCATTGTTGCGACACGGCTGACGGAGGATCCGGATCATTCGGTGCTTCTGATCGAGGCGGGTCCCGATTATCCGGAGTTCGACGACATCCCCGACACGGTGAAGTACGGGTACGGACATGACATCCCGCCGTGGGAGAGGCCGCTGAACGATCATCGTTGGACTTTCGTGGCGCGTTATACCGACGAGGCACGGCCGGGGATCATACCTAGGGGAAAGGTGGTTGGCGGTTCGAGCGCGGTGAATGGGCAGATATTTTTGCGGGGGGTGCCTGAGGACTATGACACATGGGCGTCTTGGGGGAATGACAGGTGGAGTTTTCAGGAGTTGATGCCGTATTTTCAGATGATCGAGACGGATACGGACTTCGGTGGCGATTTCCACGGCTCGGATGGTCCGATCATTGTGCGTCGATGGAAGCCTGAGGACTGGAATCCGGCCCAGCAGGCGTTTTATGAAGCGGCACGTGCCAACGGCTTCCCGGATTGTCCGGACCACAACGCCCCGGGGTCTACTGGAGTGGGGCCGACACCGCTCAACAACCCAGACCGCGTACGGTGGAGCACGGCGATTGGCTACCTCGCGGGTGCTAGGGAACGTCCAAATCTCGAAATATTGGCAGATTGTCTAGTGCACCGAGTGCTGTTCGATGGGGATCGCGCGGTTGGCGTGAGGGCTGAGGTCGGTGGTGAGGTCTCAGACTTTGAGGCCGAAGACGTGATCCTATCGGCGGGTGCAATAGGATCACCGCACCTGCTTCTGCTGTCCGGCGTGGGACCGCAAGACGCTCTGGACGCGGTTGGTATTCCTGTGCATCACGAGATGCCGGGTGTGGGCCAGAATCTCCGCGATCATCCGCACGTGAGGGTGACATGGCGGACACGCGACGACTTCGATCAGCCTTTGGGCTTGCCGGGCGTGCAGTTCACTCTGCGATACACGGCGGAAGGGTCTGACTTGGTGAACGACATGCTGATTCATCCGAGTTCTCGCAGCGTGATCGGGCGTAGATGGTGGGGAGAAGGTGCGAGTGAGGAGATCGGTCTTCTCATGGTCGTCTGCCTCGACCTTGCTGTTGGGTCTGGAAATCTGCGGTTGCGCACCAAAGACCCGCGCATCCAGCCGTTCCTCAACTACAACTATTTCGAGGAGGAGTTCGACCTGAAGCGATTGCGTGAAGGTGTGCGGATCGCCAATCGCTTTGGAGAGCATGAGGGTTGGTCCAGCTTGGTAACGGAGCGTGTAGAGCCTACGGATTTGGACATGGAATCAGATGACGCGCTAGACGGTTGGATCAAGGAGACCGCGGTGACCAGTCATCACGTTTCGGGTACCTGCAAGATGGGACCGGACTCGGATCCGATGGCTGTGGTCGATCAGTTCGGCAACGTGCGAGGACTCGAGAACCTGAAAGTTGTGGACGCGTCTATCATGCCGGACTGCATCCGCGCGAACACGAACGTCACGTCAATGGTGATCGGCGAGCGCGTTGCGGCCTTCATCGGCGAAGGGTTATGACGGCCCAATTCACTCTCAGCGCATTTGGTGACGAGATCGCCGAGGATGTGGCCGAGCAGTTGCGGGTTCTCCACGATCTCGATATCGGTTATCTGGAGTTGAGGAGTGCATGGGGTACTAACGTTCTTGAGCTGACAGACGAGGAAGTGGCCCGCCTCATCGAACGGTGCGAGGCGCATTCGATCCGCGTTAGCTGCATCGGTAGTCCGATCGGCAAATCACCGATCGACGGACCGATTGAAAGGGTTGTAGATGATTTTGAGCGCATCACCGACATCGCGAAGATGGTTGGCACTGACCGGGTGCGCGTCTTCTCGTTCTACCCCGAATCTGACGGTCTGCAAGCCGAGCGCGTTGACGAGTCGATATCTCGTCTCAGCGTGATGTCTGAAATCGCCGCTGAAAGCGGTACCGTCTTGCTTCTTGAGAACGAGGGCGGCCTAGTCGGCGATACGCCTGAGCGGTGTCGCGCACTCGTCGAGGGAGTAGATAGCCCACACTTCCGATATGTGTGGGATACAGGTAACTACCCGCAGATGGGGTTTGCGCGTTCTGTCGACATCGGCTGGCCTCTGCTGGCCGAATACACCGATTGCGTGCAGGTCAAGGATTGTCGGATCACGGATGGCACTATCACCGTCGCAGGCGAAGGTGATGGGCAAGTGCGGGAGTTGCTCCACAATCTGCGCAAATCCGAGTATGTGGGCTTTCTCGCGCTTGAACCTCACCTGTTGGTTGCTGGGCAGCGTGGCGGGTTCAGTGGTGCTGAGGGGATGAAGATGGCGGCAGATGCTTTGCGGGGATTGATGGCGGAAGTGGGATGTGTGGAGGCGCGGGGGTAGTTGTCACGCTGATCGACCACTCATCGCAGACGGTGCTCACGTGTGCAGGTTTTCCGACTTTGCAACGACTCGACGACACTCTTCACATCCTGCCATGAGCAATCCCGACCTCTTCCTACAGACTATGTTCTTGCTCGACGGTAATGGCCGCATCACCGGGACTCGTGAGACGGAACCGAGTCCGGGTCCTTTGTTCTCGCTCATCCGAGGTAGGGAAATCTGTGTCTGGTCGGTCAGGGCGGACGTGTCGCAGGATGTTGCCGTGGAGCTAGACGGGCTCGCGCAGCAAGAGCCGGCGGTTTCGGACTTCAGAGATGCTCCTGTTCACACCGATCAATATCTGTCGCTAGTTGAAGGCAGAATCGACTCCGGTCCTGCATTTACGTTTCCAAATGAGATAGCGCGGCCCGATAGCACAGTTTTCGTTGATGACATAGAGATGCTTGAGCATCACTTTTCAGGGTGGAAATCGAGTGAGATGCCAACGAGTTCGCCAATCGTAGCGTTGGTCGAGGATGGCGATGCCGTGAGCGTATGCTTCTGCGCGAGGCGCTCTGATGTAGCGGCGGAAGCTGGAGTGGAGACAGCGGTCGAGTTTCGCGGACGCGGACTTGCCCCGCGAGTCACCGCAGCATGGGCATCGGCGGTCCGAGCTTCTGGCCGTGTTCCGCTTTACAGCACATCATGGACTAACCACGCCTCGCTGTCAGTCGCTCGGAAGTTGGGATTGGTGGAATATGCATCAACTTGGAGCATCACTTAGGGATGGTAGCGAAAGGGTTCAAACTAGATTTTGACCCTAATAGAGCTTGCACAGCGAATCCGATTACGCAGTGCTGAGGGATGAGTATGGCGGCGGATGCTCTGCGAGGCTTGATGGCTGCAACGGGATGCATAGAGGCACGCACCTAACTTGCGGGCTACCTAGTGGCGTTGGGGGCTGGATGCCGGATCTCATGAATCGTTGCCACTGGCGACAATGAGCCCGATATGGGACCGCCAGTTTCGATTTAGAATCTTGGGTTGCAATACCTTGTATCAATTCGTCTCTGAAAGGGGAATCGACTGTGAAAGATGGGCTCAAGATTAGAGAGTTGTTAACGCCGATCGACTTGACCCGGCTCGAAACGCGCGTATTCATAGCGGTCAGTGTCGCGGTGTTGTCGATCTTTACGGTCACGTTGCTCGGGCCAGGCGTTTCAACGACGGCGCAGGAGACGGCAAATTGCCAAGTCATCGACTTGGGTACGTTAGCGACGGGCGATGACAGTACTCTCGAGGCTGAGGGGCGATGGACCACCGAGGACTGCGATTCGAGTTTCCGTCTCGACAGCGACGCTCACAACTATCAATTCACAGTTGAAGAAGGTGGTCGCATACGCATCGAATTGAAGTCCGAAGAGGCTGATTCGTATTTGTATCTCTTGGATTCGGATGGCAACCGCATTACGGACAACGACGACGGTGACGTACGTTTAGACGCACGGATCGAGCACGAACTGGGTCCCGGCATCTACTCGGTTGAAGCCACTACTGTTGGCGGACGTCGGCAAGGGGCTGCTGATTTCACCCTGACGATCAGCCGAGTCGTGGGTTGTGAACCGCAACATCTCGGCACACTGGAACTTGGCACCGATCTGACAGCGACGGGGACTTGGACGATAGACACTTGCGGCTCCAGATTCGTCGTTGAACACCCGGCATATGGCTATTCGTTTGAAATGGCTACCGGTGGCAGAGTCCGGATCGACTTGAGATCGGAAGGAGGCGACCCAGTGTTGTCGCTGATCTCGGCGACCGCGGGATTGATCTCCGCGAACGACGATGGCGGCGGACGCCGAAATTCGCGCATCGAAAAGTATCTCCAGCCAGGTATCTACTTTGTCGAGGCGACGACGTACTTGGAACGTGAAATCGAATTCGGGTCCGGCGATTTCGAACTCGTCATTCACCTCGTCGACGAACAAGAGAGGCAAGAAAGCGGTTTTCAGTTGAAGATCGAAGCCAGCGTTGTTCTAGATCACGCAGTCGCAGGTGAGCCGTACCAAGTCCACTACCGCATAGGAAACGCCGGTAATGGCCCATTGACCGAAAGCGACGGATCTGTGGTCGTGTACACAGTAGGTCCCCGGGTTTTTGATCGTACTGATTTCACCATCGATCCCGAGACTGGTTGGCAACCCGGTGTCTCTTACCACTCAGGCGACATCACCGCAAGCGCTACCAGCGTTGAATCCGACCAGGTAGGTCCCTTCGAACTGACGATGAACCAATCCGGCCCCTCATGGGTTTGGCTAGCGGTTATAGTCTTCGACGAATCGGGTGAAGAGATCGGTTTTCACGGTCAAGGGAACGAACTGTTGGTATTGAGCGGGAGGACATTTGAGGCGACTACGGTGTCGGTCGATGGTGTTGATTACGATGTTTCGTCAGAAACCGACGAAGAAGGTGAAGTGACGGTGCTGGTGAGTGCGACCGATGACGCTGAGGCCGAAATCGAACCGTCAACAAGGGCAAAGGCTATCTACACCGCTGGCATTGAAGCGGAACTGTTGCATGGTCTCTTTGATCGCCCGAAGATCGCGGGGTTGCCGGAACCGGAGGGGCGAGCCACAATCAGCGTGTTTGATCCCTCGTCGCAGACCTTGTTGATGAGGTTCGCCGGGGAGTACTCGGAGGCGGTCGCAGTTTCCGGGCTACCCGAATCGGTCAACAATGGTGAGGCGGTAAACCCGGTCACTGTTGAAGAACTGTTGGTTAGCAATGCCGAAAACGCGTCTGAGCAGTTCGCCACCTTGGCGGCATCTTGGAGGCATATACAAGAAGGCGTAGGCGATGGTCAGGCGCTCTGGTTCTCGCAGGCGCTCACCATCCACTCGCAGCTCTCATACGCCGAACGAGTTGTAGCGCCGATGGTTAAGGCCGGCGAGATCGTTGATGCCGCGCGCGCGTCTGAGGACGGATGGGATGATGAGGATGTGCAATCGATGGTTGACGCTATCTCCGGAGACGCGTCATGTGGCGCGGGAGCATCGGAACTGGGAGCCGCGTTGCGTTCAGTTGGTCTCAACTCCGCTGATGAGTTGGTAGACCTTGACGCCGAGTTGAGAGTTGCGTTGCCACTCTACGGATCCGCGATCGATGCTGTCCTTTGCTCAGCATCGGCCGCTGACCGTGAAAACGCTGATTTCATCGCGACGTGGTCGCCATCAGACGCTGCAGAACTCAGCGCGTTGCTGGATCCAGCTACTGAGTTGCCAGCATCGCCACCGCGCCTGAGAGTCATCGCACGGCTCTTGGACGACGGACGCATCGAACACGGTGTCGAATTCGACGGGGGCGAGCAGGTCATGCCCGATGTGCGTCACCTCAGCGCCGATGCCAGCGTCGGAATCTGGCACACGAGCAGCGTTGTCGAACTGGGTGAAGAACCGATTGGCAAAATCCGAACCCGGCGACTGGAAGACGGTCGATTGGAGGTGGGGTTCGTCAATAACGGAGGTCACGTGATCCTGCCCGACATTCGTTACTTGCCAGCGGAAATGCCTCAAGGCGTCTGGTTCCGCAGCGGCCAAATCGAAGTGCCAGCGGAGACCACGTTAGAGTGATGAGTTAGTCAACCAAAGTTTGGCTCACTCGATTGCCGATTGAACTACCACAAGGCCCCGGCGGCGCACGCCGGGGCCGTCAACCTTCGCCGGATGATCCGTGCTTCTTCTGCGAAGTCATCGCTGGTCGCGAGGAGAAGGGCATCGTTGAGGAGACCGATCAGACGCTCACATTCGTGAACTGGCAACAGTTTGAGTTGGGTCAGGTCTACGTGATTCCTCGGATGCACGCGCCGACGCTCTTCGATTTGACCGATGAAGAGGCGACAGCGATCATGCGAGCGGTGCGAAGGGTGGGTAGAGCACTGGTAAAGGCATACGACCCCGACGGCTTGAATCTCATCCAGAACAACGGGGTTGTGGCCGGACAGTCAGCACCGCACTTCCACATGCACGTAGTGCCGCGCCGTAAGGAAGGCTCAGATTGGGGCAACGGGCCGCCGCACATTGCAGTCCTAGAAGGCAAAGAGCCAATCAAACCTAACAGGGATGTAGTTGTAAGCCTGGAGCGGGAGTACGAGATCGCCAATGAGATTAGACGACATCTTCCTCAATCGTCTAGTTAGAGAAGGCTTTGCGTAGGAAATGGGCGTATAGCACCGACAGATGGTCACTAGGCAAGACCATAGAATCGTAGTTTGCTTTGCAGATCGTTGACTCCGATACACCACCATCGCATAAGACCGCGACCGCAATTATCGCCAGTGCACCCAAAACCTCAACTGGGGCTTGAAACCACGACAAGAGACGAGATAAATGGGCGAGAAATTCAAGTTTTCCTTATCTGTAGCAGCCATCGGGCTAATGTTGACTGTGTTGTTAGCTTGCACTGCCGATCCGACACCGACGCCTGTTCCTGAACCCACCGCCACCGCCGTTCCAGTAGTTGACACTCCAACTCCGGTACCCGAGCCTACCGCCACCCCCGCGCCGGTCGTCAAAGCAGCGACAGTAACTCCCGAACCGACGGACACTCCAACGCCGGCAGTTGATACTCCGACGGCGGAACCCGAACCCACCGACACTCCAACGCCGGTGGTCAACACGCCGAGGGCTGTTCCTGAGCCAACGGTTACCGTTACGCCTGAAACTCAAACCGAGGAGCCCTTGGGATTCGATCCGTCTGTGGTTCTCGGTACTCTTTCAAACGGCATGACGTACTACATCAGACATAGCGAAGAACCTCTCGAACGGGCGCAACTATCTCTGGTGCTCAAGGCCGGCTCGGTGCTTGAAGAAGAGAATGAGCGCGGACTGGCACACTTCGTGGAGCACATGGCCTTCAACGGAACCGAGCGCTTCGAAAAGCAGCAGATCGTCGACTACCTAGAATCGATCGGTAGCACATTCGGTGCCGATCTAAACGCCTATACCAGCTTCGATGAAACTGTCTACTGGCTCGAGATCCCGACCGATGATCCTGAAATCCTCGAGACGGCGTTCGAGATTCTCAGCGACTGGGCATACGCTGTTTCCTTCGATCCCGAAGAGGTGGAGTTGGAACGCGACGTGATCTTGGAGGAGTGGCGCTTGAGTCAGGGTTTTGGCTCGCGTTTTCAGGAAAACTGGTTCCCTCCAATCTTCGGCGAATCGCGCTATACCGAACGGGCCCCAATCGGACTCACCGATATTATCGAGACCGCTCCTCGAGATCGTCTAGTGGAGTTTTACGAGCGCTGGTACCGCCCCGAACTGATGGCCGTAGTAGCCGTCGGCGACTTTGATGTCGAGCAGATCGAGGCCAAAGTGAAACAACACTTCGCTCCGCCACCCGAGGGCGAAGCCACGCAGGAACGCGCCGCAGGATCAACTACGAACCGCCCAATCCACGATGTTCCCGAACACGACGCGCCACGCATAAACGTTTTCACCGATCCCGAATCACCAGCGACTCAGCTGATTCTTGTTCGTAAACTCGCCCCGGAAACTGGCCAAGATATATCCGCGTTCCGTCGCAACGCGGTCGAAACACTCGCTTTCATGATGCTGAACGCACGGCTCTTCGAACGTGGCCAAGTTGCTGATCCGCCCTACTTGGGAGCAGGCGCCCAACGCGGTGCGTTTGTTCAGCCGGTAGATATCGTGCAGTTCTACGCCTGGGTCGAACAAGGCGGCATCGAAGACGGTTTTGCAGCCTTGCTAGAAGAGATGCAACGCGTGCGACAGCATGGCTTCACCGAAACCGAATTGGCACGGGAAAAGGTCAATCTCTTGAGCTCGGTGGAAAAAGCGTACAAAGAGCGTGAACAACGAGAGTCGGGAGATCTGGCTCAGGCTTACACTGACCACTTCCTCAGCAATACCTTGACCGTCGGAATAGAGGCGGAGTGGGAGATCTACCAAGAGTTGCTACCGCAGATCACTTTAGCGGAAGTTGACAATCTCTCAGACTCTTGGGCTCAAACCGACAATACCGTGCTGTTGATCATGCGGCCCGAAGACGGCATCGCGAGCACCGACGAAGAACTTGCGGCGGTCGTTCAGGCGCAACTTGAATCGGCTGACACGCTGCAAGTCGAGCCCTACGTAGACGCTTTCGAGGACGTCCCACTTTTAGCCAACATCCCAACTGCGGGAAGCATCGCACATGAAGAGACCATCGAGTCGATCGACGCTCAAAAGTGGACCCTCTCAAACGGCATCACCGTAATCGCCAAGCAGACTGATTTCCGGGATGACGAGGTGGTGTTCGATGCCTTCAGCCCAGGCGGATACTCGCTGGTCGCCGACGCGGATCACGTCTCCGCTTTGTACGCTGATCAACTGATCAACGGCAGCGGCGTCGGACCACACGACAACATAACGCTGGATAAGCTTCTGGCTGGCAAGCGAGTCAGCGTCTCTTCCTACATCTCAGAACTGTTCGAGGGACTTTCGGGCGACGCCTCACCCGAAGATTTAGAGACCCTGTTCCAACTGATCACCCTGTACTCGACCGCGCCAAGGTTGGACCCGGTTTACTTCTCGACATACGAATCTAGCCTGCGCAGCAGTGCCGAAACGCGGTCGGAGCAACCCGATGCAGCCTTTTCCGACGCGTATTACGAGGTGTTGAGCCAGAACCACTTCCGCGAACGTCCTCTCACACCCGAACTTGTGGACGAACTGAGCATGGAGCGCGCGCTAGCCGTTTATACCGACCGGTTCGCAGACTTATCCGATGCCACCTTCGTATTCGTAGGGGCCTTCGATTGGGAACAGCTCCGGTCGTTGGCCACCACATACCTCGCCAGCTTGCCGACTGCCGGTCGCATCGAGCAGTGGCGCGACACCGATATCGATCCCCCAATGGGATTGGTCGATCACGTCGTTCGTAGCGGCATCGAACCCCGTAGCATCTCCGCTGTCGTCTTCGCCGGTGACGCCGAATGGGACCGCCAAGAATCGCTCACACTCAGGGTCGCTGGCGAGATGCTCCAAATCCGACTTCGCGAAACGCTTCGTGAGGATCTTGGCGGTACGTATTTCGTAAATGTGAACGCTGATCTCCAATCTCTACCCGATTCCGAGTATCAAATCTCCATCTTCTACGGCAGCGACCCCGACCGTACAGACGAACTCTTGAACGCGGTTATCGGTGAGGTCGAATGGCTCCGCGAAGGAGGCGAACAGGAGTACCTAGACACCGTTAAGGAGCTCCTGCGCACACCCCGCCAGGAGCAGCTACGAGAAAACGGTTTCTGGGTCAACCAGATACGCGCTATCAGTCAACGTGGCGAAGAATTCGCAGAAATCAACCGATTTGAAGAGCGATTAGACGCCATCACTCTCGACCAAGTAGTAGCCGCCGCCCAACGATACCTTACCCCTGGCCGCTACATCAGAGTGGTCCTGCTACCTGAAGAGGAGTAGCCGCCCGCAAAATCCACAAGTGAGCATGTGGACGCGCGCCGAAACCAATCCCGCGAATCAGGCTGTGAGAGGATTTGTCGCATATTTCGCTGGCGGCTCCCGAGATGCTAGGATCGCGACCGCGCCGATCAGATGCGCAGCTATGAATACGGCAAAAACACCAGCATACGAGCCCACGAAGTCGAAATACAGTCCACCAACAATCGGGCCCAACGCTTGAAAAATGGTGATGTACGGCACGCTCGCACCTCTCACCGCACCGATGTGAACCCTTCCGAAGTACTTCGCCCAAATGAACTCGCTTAGCGGTATCGTTCCTCCGAATCCAAATCCCCAGCACAGAAAAGCGACGAACATCAACCCCAGCGATCCAGATTGCGCCGCAACCAGCATCAGTCCTACCCCCGCAGCGCACGCCGAAAGCGACGTGGCACACAAATACCGAACGTGCAATCGCTGCAAGAAGAAGCCCCAAACGAACTTCGAACATAGATTCGCGCCCCCGTTCAACGCGATCGCCAACGCCGCCTCGGTACGCGTGAAACCGCTATCAGTCATGAACGGGATGGCATGAACCAGTACCGCCAAAATTGCCATCGTGTGCAGCGCATACCCCGCGATTAACAACCAGATCGCCGATGTCCGTATCGCCTCACGACGGGTATACGAGTTCGCGGCGTCGCTCCTCTGATGCTCCACATCGCGCCGCGTTCGGTCGTCGCCCTGTCCACCGCCCGATTTCGTGCCGTCCGGCAACAATCCGTAGTCTTCGGGCCGTCTTCGCATGAACAACGCGATCGGCACGACAATCGCGAACACGAAGATCGCGAGGAACACATACGCGTCCCGCCACCCGATCGAATCGACTACACGAGTCATGACAATCGGCATCGTCAATCCCGCCAACGAGATGCCCGACGAACCCAGTGCGACCGCCCAACCGCGCCGCACCACAAACCATTTGGCGAGCGTGATGTTCACCACCAAGCCACCGACCAGCGAGAACCCGATCCCGCCCGCAACCATCCACAGCAGGATGAACTGCCATAGCGCATCCACTCTCGACAAGGCGAGAAACGCACTGGCGTAGATACATGCACCGATCAGCATCAACGGTCTCGCGCCGTAACGATCAGCCAACGGACCAATGAAGAAATTCGCCAGTCCGGCAACCAGCAAAGCCGCCGATGCGCCGAGCGTGTATTCGGCGGAGGTCCAGTCGAGGTCTTCCGTTATCGGACGCAAGAAGACCCCGGCAACGCTCCCGCCGACACCTATGCCCACAAACTGCCCAACGATTGCGCCGATGACGATCCACCAGCCCCAGAAGATCCCGCCACGCTCACGTCCGGGCGACGTCGAACTCTCGGTGGCAGCGTCGCGGCGGTTCATGGACGCATGGTAGCACCGGGCAGGCGTGAGGCGCTGGCGGTCGCTGGTCTAATCCAACTTCAGCACCATCAGGTGTTCGTCGATGTACTCACCTTCTACGAGCATGGCCCGCGGCGTCGTGCCGCAAATCTCAAATCCGAAGGAGGCATAGAGTGACTTTGCGCGTTCGTTTGTAGTCGTGGCGGTCAGTTGGATGGTGGAGAGTCCGGGTATACGGCGTGCCCGTTCTAGAACGGCTGCGACCATCGCGCGTCCGTATCCATGACCTTGATGCTCGGCAGCGACATGCACGGCGACGATTCTGCCGGTGTGCATTTCTTTGGGTGCCTCATATCGAAAGAAACTGATCGAGCCGACGAGGTCACCTTCGGCGAAACAGCCGAATGTGAAGGCATCTGTGGAATCTGGAGTTTCGGACAGTCGGTCGGCAAACCTCTCTGATGGCCATTCCCGTTCCACCTCGTAAGAGGAACTGAAGATCGTCGGGTACTCCTTGAGGGCTCTGAGCCTGAGAGTGCGGTATTCTAAGGTATCGCTCTTTGTCAATTCGCGGATTTGCATATAAGGCTTTACGAATCTTTGTGTCCGTTATTCCATTAGAAAGGACTATATATGGAACCGCGCATCAGCATCATCACTTTAGGCGTTAACGACCTGCAACGCTCGGTCGAGTTTTATCGCGACGGATTGGGACTGCCACTTTTTGACGAAAACACCGAGTCCATCGCTTTCTTCAAGACCAGCGGGACGTGGTTGGCGCTCTACCCGCGGGAAGCCCTCGCAGACGATATCGGCATTGCCACCGAAGGGAGCGGTTTTTCCGGTGTGACATTGGCTCACAACGTGAGGACACGTGAGGAGGTCGACTCGCTCTTGGACATCGCTGTATCTGCGGGTGCCACATTGGTCAAATCAGCGCAAGATACTTTCTGGGGTGGCTACTCTGGCTACTTCTCCGACCCCGAGGGATATCTCTGGGAGATCGCTTGGAATCCCCACTTTTGGATCGAATGAGCGCTCCAAATGCCGACGTCCCAACTATCGAGAGCCAGAGCCGTCGTTGGATGTAACATAACTCCAGCCACAACAAAACGTCGGGGGAATCGTAGAGATCATGTCACATCATCAACCACTTGCGGGTCGTGCGGGTATCGTTACGGGCGGGGCGCTCGGCATCGGAGGCGGAACTGCTAGGCGATTGGCGGCTGACGGCGCCAGCATCCTTATCGTCGATATCGTCGAGGACGCGGCGCAGCGGAATGCGCAGCGGATCAACGATACTGGCGGGACAGCAACCTACATGGTCGGAGATGTCGCTCAAGAAGATGTCGCAAAGTCGATGATCGAGCGTTGCGTGGACGAGTACGGTCGTCTCGACATATTGATCCAGAACGCGTACGGTGGCGGTGTCGGACGTGACGGCTCTGCGGTCGATGTTGAACCTGATGCGTGGCGGTCTGGCATGGATCTGTTGGTGGGGGCACAGTTCTTAGGTGCCAAGTACGGCGTCCCAGCGATGGAGGCGTCTGGTCCTCCCGACACGTTCGAGATTCCTGAATGGAAAGGTGCCGGACGACGACACGGTGAGCCGCCCAAGATGGAGGTTGGCCGCATCGTCAACATCTCATCGGTGCACGGGCTGTTGCAGGCTCCGAGGGCTTTGATTTATGAGGCTGGAAAGGCTGCGGTAGTCGGGCTGACGCGGCAGATGGCGGTGGATTTCGGGCCGCTGGGTATAACGGTTAATGCCATCGCACCAGGCCACATCGTCACTGAACGCGGCGAGGCGATGTGGGCGGAGTTGGGCAACGATGCGGGCTTCGGACTATTCGAACGGCACTACCCGGTAAGGCGCACTGGCGTGCCTGCCGATATCGCGAACGCGATTGCTTTCCTTTGTTCACCGGATGCGTCGTTCATCACCGGGGTAGTGTTGCCAGTTGACGGCGGTATGTCTATACAGCTGCAAGAGAACATCGTGATGCACACGAAGGACTACATCGTGGCGAATCCGGACCTGCGAACGCATTTCGATCACGGTCGTTTGGGTTAGCGCCCGTTTCAGATAACCGTTACTTCGTCGCCGATGTGGATGGTGCCGGGGTTCTGTGCTTTGAGTGATACGGCGAATTGAGGTTCGTCTTGGCCGATGATGCGGGTCAGCGTGCCCATTACGTCGATGTCTCGGTCACCGGATGTCGGATCTACGTGCGTCGCCAAGCAACGAACAACGGTCTTCCGGACTTTGAAATCGACTTCGCCGATTCGGATTTTCCGCCCAATCCAGCCGAATTCCTGCCATGGGTCGCAACCTTCGATGGCGATGTTGGAGCGGAACCGGAGTTCCGAGACCGCCGACATTCCGGCGGCCTTGGCGAGGTCGAACAGGCTCTCGCGGGAGTGGAGCGTGGTCAAACCTGCCGACGTGTCGTGGAATCGACCATCGGTGCCATTGCCAACGAGTCGCAACGGGAGATTGCGTCGTCCCATCGCAGATGGTGTGTCATCGAGTTCGGCATACCAACGGTTGAGATGATGTTCGAAGCGAAGACGATCGCCCGGTTCGTCGATGGAACCCTCGACTAATTCATCGGGATCAGGGAACTTGATCCATGCCCGACGCGTCGCCGGGTCGTAGCCGCATCGAAGGTGTGCAAGCGCGGGTGTGTGTTGGAGAGATGCGAACCAAGTTTTGCGTCGCCACTTGACATCGTTCGGTGGTCCGGCATCATCGAATCGGAAACCCAGAACTCGATCTCCCACTACTCGTCCATCGTCAGTAATCTCCAGAGCATCGCACGGTTCGGCTGGAAAAGACTTGATGGGATGGCGATAGAGGGCGACGATTTGCATGACGGAAATCCTATAGTGCATTCGCCCCAGTTGGATGTATTGGGCTAACCCTCGCGTGGCGAACGCGATGGGATCGTGACGCGTCGGAAGGCGATCCAGATGGCGAAGTCGTAGGCGATCTTGAGCGTTCCCGCTGCGATCCAAGGCGTGACGGTCAGCGCACCGGCCCAGAGCCAGCCTGTGACTGTGGCGCTGGGTATCCGTCCTAGCCCGCGCCCTAGGTTTGCTGTACCCGCCATAATCGAATGTTCGTCGGTTTCGGTTATTCCCATCATGTACGCCTGTCGCGTTGGCACATCCATTTCGTCGAACAGCGCCCTCAACAGCCAGAGCACGACAGCGATGACGACTGTCGGCGCAAACGCGAAAAGGATGAGGGCGATGTTGCTGGCGACTTGAGTGAGTACCAAAGTGTTAAGCAGGCCGATTCGTCTAGCGACCCACGGTGCCAAGGCGAGTGAGGCTATGTTCAACGCATGTGCAGCGATAAGCAGACCGCCAATCGCCGCGGCGGACATGCCGAACTTGGTGAAGAGCCAGAAGCTGACGAACGATTCGAAAACCATGCCTCCAGCGAAGGAGTCGATGGCGAATAGGCTCGAGATCGTGAGGATTCGTCGACGCGCACGCGCCTTGAAGGGGTTGGCGAAGAGCGAAGAAGTGTGGTCGTTTGCAGTCGATTGCAGATTGACCGCTTTGGAGAGGACCAGGTATACGAGCGCGGCGATTCCGTGCATCCCGACATAGAGCCATAGGATGGCGTGGTAGGCGCTGATCGGCTCCCACTCGAAGGTATTGATGAGAAGAGTCGAAAGTCCGGCAAGTAACGCGCCGGTGGCACGACCGGCAGATGAGGCGATGGTGAGATTCGAGTATGCCCGCGTCCGGCGCTCCTGTGGGACGACTGCGGCGATGCCGGTCTGTTCGAGCTGCATCATTCCGCCCCAATGCGCGCCGCTGGCGGCATACGAACCGAAGAAGCCGCCGATTATCAGGATCCAGAAGTCATTGGAGACGATCAGCAGGACTCCGGCGAGAGCGGTGATCAGCATGTTGACCACGGCCCACGTCCGCGTCGAGACGCCTCGGCTGGTGAGCATGACGACGACGGAGATTACGAATCCGCCAGCGAGGCTGAAGCCGAAGATGATGCCGACTTGGCTGTTGGAGAAGCCGATTTCGGCGAGGTATATGACCGCTAGGATCGCCATCAGCGACCGAGCGCCATCCCTCACGAATCGTCCGACAAAGAAGAGGTACGGGTCAAGCGACGGCCCGCGACGCGGTATCGTAGATGAACTCGACGCCATTAGTGGAAGGTATCACAGTGTAGGGCGTCACCAACTCACGGTCAATCGTCTTCGATCGCCACTACTCGCCCGCCGAGGCTACGCAGATTTTGGACCGCGGGATGAGCCGTGATCGCATCGTCGGCATCGAAGGGTTGAGATTGATCGGATAGCTGGTTGGAAGGCGGTGTGGAGAATTGCGTCGGTTCGGGTGCGGGTCGCGTTTCGGCGGGAGCAGTAGTGCGCGTAGTTGCAGGCGCATTCGAGGGGGCTTGCTGGAGTTGAACGCGGATGTCGTTTCCGTATACGGATTGGAAAGCTGGTCGGAGTTTGGTGCGGATCTCTTCGTTCATCCAGGCGTCGCGGACGCGTTTTTCGGCGTTGGAGTATTTGGGTTGGAGGATTAGGACGCCGTTGTTGGGGCCGATGAAGTTCACAGTCGCGAAGGTAGTGCGGACTTGGGTTCCGGCGGCTTTGCCGATCTCTTCCAGGATGCGAGACGTTCCAGACGTGTCTGCCGGTGCCGGTTGGGAAGGTGCTGGTTCGGCTTGTGGTGCTCGTTGCGCGGCAGGTGCACTGCGCCGGGTTGGTTGGCGTGCGGATTGCGTTTCTGGCGCTGGTGGAGCTTCGGGTTTAGGTGGTTCGGCGACGGCTTGGAGGGCAGCGATTTCGAGAGCGAGGGGGGATGATGCTTCGCCGAAGCGTTCGTTGCGACCGAAGATGGTGATGGCGTGGAGCATCTGTTCGGTCGACGCGTTCATGGCTTCGGGTTCGAGATCGGGGGCGTCGCCGAGTTCGCCGTAGATGCTTGCGATGCCGTGTTTTGCGAGTAGCGCGCCGCGGAGCGCGGAGATGGTGCTGTCGCGCAGCCCTTTGAGCTCAGCGCCTCGAGATGCTTCCTCTTCGATGATTTCGAGTGCCCGTTTGGCATCTTTACGTAGGATGGCACTGGCGAGGTTTCGTGCGGATGACGTGTCGCCGATGCCGAGGAGTTCGCGTGCCTGCGCTTCGGTGATTTCACCCGTACCGTATGAGACGGCGAGTTGTTCGAGGAGGTTTTCGGCATCGCGCAGGGAGCCCCACGCGGATCGAGCGACGAGTTCAAGGACGGCGGGTTCGCACTCGATCTCTTCCTCGTCACAGATGAGGATGAGGCGACCGATGACATCGTCAGTGGTGAGCCGCCGGAAGTCGAAGCGCTGGCATCGGGAGATGATGGTTGCCGGCACTCGATGGATGTCGGTGGTGGCGAGGATCATGACGACCTGAGGCGGCGGCTCTTCGAGGGTTTTCAGCAATGCGTTAAAGGCCTCGGTGGTGAGCATGTGGACTTCGTCGATGATGTAAACCTTGAACTGTCCGACGGTTGGTCGCAGCAGGACTCGCTCGCGTAGGTCTCGGATGTCGCCGACGCCTCGGTTGGAAGCGGCGTCGATCTCGATGAGGTCCATGAATCGTCCCTCGTCGATAGCGATTGCGTTCTCGGTGTCGGGGATCGGGTCGCCATGTTCGTCTAGTTCAGCGTTTAGAGCTTTCGCGAGGATGCGGGCGGTAGAGGTTTTGCCGACGCCACGCGGTCCGGTGAAGAGGTAGGCGTGGGCGACGCGGTCCGATAGAACGGCGCGTCGGAGAGTATCAGTGATGTGCTCTTGACCGACGACATCGCTGAAGCGTATGGGACGCCACTTTCGGTAGAAGACGGTGCTCATTGAGGATTGACGAGATGGAGAGTGGTTACGTGTTTATGATACGAACGCGATCGGGTCTAGTAAGCCCCATCCATTGCAGGGCTTGCCGTTCAGCGTGGCACGAGGTTACGGATGCGTGATAAGTGATTTTCGCCATCAGGAAATTCGCACGCGCACGATTACGTTGCAGTGCTAAAATACCGCGACGCATACAGACTTCAAAAGGAGGAGTCATGATGTTTAGCATCCGAAGTTTCGCGCTGCTACTGTTAGGAGCCGCTAGTTTGGCGGCTGTGGCATGCGGCAGCGAGAGAATTGTTGAGGTGACGGTTCAAACCGAAATCATTCGCACGGTCGAGGTGGAAGTTCCGGTCGAGGTCGAGAAGGAGATCATTCGCGAAGTTGAGCGAGAAGTCCCGATCGAAGTCGAGAAGGAAGTAATCCGCGAAGTCGTGAGAGAGGTTGAGGTTCCGGTCGAGGTCGAGAAGGAAGTCGTTCGCGAAGTCGTGAAAGAGGTTCCGGTCGAGGTCGAGAAGGAAGTCGTTCGCGAGGTCATCAAGGAGGTAGCCAAAGAGGTTCAGGTCATCATAACGGCCACTCCGCAGTTGACCGTTCTTGAAGCGCCTGCCATGAAGGTAAATATCGAGGGTGTATCTCGCGGCGCAGGCGATGATGTTGCGCCTTCGGGCGTTTTGATCGCCGCGATCGGCAACTCCTACTTCATGAATTCGAGCCCGAGGTACTGTCCGGCCTGTTCTGTCACATCCCGAACAGGTTCGACGGAGACTTTGCTCGAAGCCGTCCGCGCTGACGATGGCACCGTCGCACTGGGCCCGTTGCTCGCTAGCGACTGGGAGATGTCAGCCGATGGTATCTCTTACACCGATTTCACATTGCGTGAGGGCATCCAGTTCCATGGCGGT
This sequence comes from Dehalococcoidia bacterium, assembly GCA_965220515.1. GTDB lineage: Bacteria > Chloroflexota > Dehalococcoidia > Lucifugimonadales > Lucifugimonadaceae > Bin127. The sequence continues at coordinate 1,853,998 of OZ244831.1, read as the reverse complement.
TATGGCGAAATGACCGCCACTGATGTCGCGTTCTCTTGGAACGATGCCAACCCCAAGATCCAACCAGACAGCATCCACGATACTGGCGGAGACTTGGCTAACCTCGTAAGTGAAGTAGAGGTCATCGACGATTACAAGGTGCGCTTCAACTGGATAGCCTTCGGCGGGCACACCTTGTTGCAATACATCACGAACTTCCACGAAGGGATTTCCATCTTCTCCAAGGCGTTCTTCGATGAAGTGGGACCCGAAGGTATGAGGACGCGGATTGTCGGTACCGGCCCCTTCGAGGTAACTGAGTGGACGCAACACAAGGGAGTTTTCCTAGAAGCACTAGACAGTCACTGGCGCAAACGACCATACGTTGCCGCCGCAAACGTCTTGCAGGTGACGGAAGCCAGCGTTCGCAAGTCGATGCTCAAGACCGGACAGGCACAGATTGGCGAGCTCGCGCTCACAGACTGGAAAGAGATGTTCGAGGAAGGCTTCTCGCAAGCCCCCGAAGGCTTCTGGGGCGACTCGTCATACGTCTACTCCGGCAACTACTGGGAAGACAAACTCGCCATCGACGGTCAACCATTCACGAGCGACACACCGGGCGACTTGCTGTTCAAGCCACCGCTTGATACTTCGCTCCCGTGGATCGGAGATCCCGCTGACGAAGCCTCGATGGAACGATCCAAGAAGGTCCGAACCGCAATGGCAATGGCAATCGACCGGGAGAAGCTGATGACCGCGCTCACTGACGGCTTCGGCCGCGTTTCGTACGCTCCGGGCTGGGACGTTAGCCACCCCTTCTACAAGAGCGAGTGGGACATCCCACATGATGTCGCAGGCGCGCAGGCTCTGTTGGCGGAGGTCGGACTGTCTGACGGCTTTGACGTCGAGTGGTGGGCAGGTCCGGCAGCCGGGTCTGGTGAGACCATCCAAGAAGCCATCGGCATCGAATGGCTCGCCAACCTCAACATCAATAGCACGTTCGACAAGCAGAACTACTCGTCGTATAGACCTTCGCTCGTCAACAGGACAAACAAGAAGATCTTCTTCTCCGGCGGTGCGGCATCCGCGCCGCCTACGTGGCCCACCGACCTCCACGCAACTTCACTTGGACGGCCGGGCGGTTACAACCGAGCGATGGAGATACCCATCTTCGCCGAGACCTACCTTGCGATGTCCAAAGAATCAGACATCGGAGTACTTCGTGACCTAGTCACGAAGATGTTCGACTGGAACCGCGACTACATGGTGTGGGTTGGCGTTTACCAGAGTCCAGTCGCCGCCCTTTACAACCCCGAGCTCATCTCCGAATGGCAGATGTTGCCGGAAGGCAAGGGTGTTCTAGGCAGGATGAACAGCCTAGAGTGGGTCAGGCTCGCTAACTGAGCCCTACACTCTGGCTGAAACGAGCCGAACCTACAATCGTCCGAGCAGGGGCGGTCGTTGGACCGCCCCTGCTTAAATGCATCTAAACGTGCCGTGATTGACCAGCCATAAATGCAGCGCTTCATTTTAAGAAGAATCTTCGCATCGCTAGTCGCTCTGTTTCTGGTGACCATCATTGTCTTTTCGTTGTCGCGACTCGTCGGCGACCCACTGGCGATGCTGGTTTCAGAAGGTGGTTATGGAATCTCCGAGAGCGCACTACAGATCCAGCGTGAAAAACTACACCTCGACAAACCTGTCCCGCTTCAATACTTCTTCTGGTTGACCGACGTATTGCGCGGCGACTTGGGACACGATCTCTCAGATGGCTTCCCGGTAACCCATAAAATCCGGGAAAAAATCGCTCCCACTGTCCAACTCGGCGTTTCGGCATGGATACTGGCTACAATATCCGGTCTCACTTTCGGCATGATCTCAGCCGTTAAACGCGGCTCCCTCCTCGATTACGCCGTGCGCTTAATCGCAAATCTCGGTATCACCCTTCCGGCCTTCTACGTCGGGATCATGGCAATCCTCATTTTTGCCGTAGCTCTCGAATGGGTTCCAGTCACCGTCATCGGAACAATCGGTTCCGAAGACCCCTTCGCTCAACTCAAAGCGATGATTCTCCCAGTAGTGACCTTGGCTTGGGGTGCAGCCGCAGGTTATATGCGTTTGATGCGCTCCTCAATGCTCGAGGTACTCGACTCCGAATACATCAAACTCGCACGAGCCAAAGGCGTCGACGGATCCAAAGTCATCTGGAAGCACGCTCTCCGAAACTCCCTCATCGTCCCCATCACAGTCTCGGCATTGCTCCTCTGGAACTTCGTGACCGGAACCGTCGTCGTCGAAGCTGTCTTCGCATGGCCCGGTCTTGGATTGCTCGCCATCGAAGCCGTTGTTAACAACAATTTGAATCTCGTCGTAGGGACTACGCTGGTCACGGGTGTCGTATTGATCACAGCAAACTTCGTCGCCGACGTGCTATACGTCCTTGTCGACCCGCGCATCAGGTTGAGCTGAATCTCATGGCCACCGACTACCAACTACCCGAATACGCCCAGACCGGCGCTTGGCTGCCCACACCGGTCCGAACCGTCTTGCGCGGCCCCATCGCTGTATACGACTTTCTACGACGCTATCCGATCATCTGGACAGCGGTCTTCGCGTTGCTCGTGGTGCTAGCCGCATTCGCACCCGTGATCGCTCCGTACGACCCTATCCGAGACGCCGACTTCACACGCGTCCGCAATCCCCCGATATGGCTAGAGGGCGGCGCGCCGGAGTTCTGGCTCGGAACCGATCAGGTAGGCCGTGACCTCTGGAGCCGACTCCTCTACGGCGGCAGGGCATCGCTGATGGTCGTCGCCGTCGGCATGACTAGCGGCATGATCATCGGAACATCGCTCGGACTCGCCGCAGGATTCATCGGCGGCATCGTCGACGAAATCATCATGCGACTCGTCGACGCATGGATCGCATTGCCCTTCATCATGCTCGCACTCGTCATCAAGATCGTCCTCGGCACATCCTTCACCATCATGTTCCTGATACTCGTGCTCATCTCATGGGTCGGATTCGTCCGACCTGTACGAGGGGAGGTATTATCCCTCCGCGAACGTGACTACGTATACGCAGCCCGCGTCGCGGGTGCTTCAGGCTTCCGAATCGCACTCCGACACATACTCCCCGGTGTTAGCAGCACCGTCATCGTTCTCGCAACCCTTGGCGCCGGGGGATTGGTACTCGCCGAAGCCACTCTTTCCTACCTCGGCGTCGGCATCCCACAACCAACCCCCACATGGGGCAACATGGTTTCGGACGGACGCGACTACCTCGACACTGCATGGTGGATCTCAACCATGCCCGGTATCGCCATATTCCTCCTCGTCCTCTCCCTTAACTTCCTCGGCGATTGGCTCCGAGACCGCTGGGATCCCAAGCTTCGCCAGCTGTGAGCGCGCCTCAACTCCTGGCGATCGGTCACGTAACCTTTGACGTCTCTCCCGACGACCTCGAAACTCGTCACCCCGGCGGCGCCGTGTCATTCGCTTCTATCACCGCATCTCGCCTCGGCATCCAGCCCGCAATCATCACCTCCTGCGCCGACGACTACCCATCCCGACGCGTCATCGACTCACCTAACCGATTCATCCGCGTACCCTGGCACCAAACCTCGACCTTCGAAAACCGTTACAACCAATGCGGCGACCGCGTGCAAGTGCTCCACCACCGAGCCGACGACATCACCCGCGATCACATCCCCAAAGTATGGCTTAACCCAGACATGCTCTTCGTCGGACCCCTGACGCAGGAACTGCCCCTCGACTGCTTAGACTGGTTCAACCCCCGCCTATCATGCTTGGTTCCGCAGGGATGGCTACGCTCATGGACTCAACCGCTACCCTCGATCGTAGAAGTGTCGAAATCGCCGCCAGTTGGCATGAGCGCTGGATGGGACATCTGCGTGATATCTGAATCCGAGGTCGAACCAGCCACCCTCGCCGCGTGGCGCGAAACGACGACAAACCTAGTCGTAACCAAAGGCAGCAGAGGCGCAGATCTCTACTTCGGCGACGCGGATGATCCGGTAGAAGTGCCGTCCTTCGCCCACCGAGTCAATGGCGCCGGTGCTGACACTACGGGTGCCGGCGACGTATTCGCCGCCGCAATGCTCATCAGATACGCTGCAACCGACGACGCCAAAGAAGCGGCGAATTACGCCTCCGCATGTGCCGCGCTCTCCACGCGCGCCCCAAGCTGGGACGCGGTGGAAACACCGAGGCCGGAAATGCTTGAATGTCTTACGGGCTGAGACGGAATGGCGGGTAGCGATCCGTCGCGAGGAGGAACGCGTAGGCGGTTACTCGATAGGTCCAACGAGACACCCCCACAACGTAGTTGAACATCCCCTCCGGGTACTTGCCCGTGATTATGATCGCGAACCACGCAATGATCGTGACTATCAGGGCGATAATTTCCAATACCAGCAACACGATATAGTGCGGTATCGCCAACAGCCACTTGATCAGCGGCATGAACCTGTTCAGATCCGCTCCAGCATCCGGGTACGCAACATCCAGATGCACCGACTGTTCTTCGTCTGTTGAGGGATATCCATCTGTCAACAGATACAAGTAGGCGGAGACTCGAGCGTTTAACCGAAGCGCCTCTAGCTGAAAATCGAACATCCACTTCGGGTACTTTTCGCGGAACAGTATCATGAGCAACGCCGCAAACACTACGGAACTGTATGTAACAGCCATCAGCACCACAAGTATGGGAATGATCATTATGATCCGGAACAGCGTTGTCAACCGGTTTCGCGACCCATCCCCATAGTCAACGTTGAACTGCACGGGATAGTCATCGTTCATGCTTGCCTCCTCGCCGATTAATCGACGTGTTTTGGCGGATTCGCACCGTTTAAACATTCAAATCGACTATTTACAGTCAACTTTCCACACACCTTACCACCATTTGCGTCACATCAGGATCGCATTTCAAATACACCCAGACCCGCACATCTGCCATCTCGATCTCGGTGGAAATAAACGCGTTTATCTTTATGGTTAACTTACGAACGAACGCAAGGAATCTGGCAGATGGAGTTAGTCCGATGAACGAACTGGGTAATCGAGCACAAGCCGTTGCGGCACTGTTGAAGGACGCTGGACAAACCATCGGCGTCTCAGAGTCGTCAGGTGGTGGATTGATTTCGGCCTGTCTTTTGGCGGTGCCCGGAGCTTCGGAGTACTTCATCGGCGGCGCAGTGACGTACACACGGGCATCTCATAAGGCTTTTTTGGGTGTGCCAGATGACGCTTTGACGGGCATCAGATCGTCAACTGAGGATTACGCGGCACTCAACGCGCGATCGGTGCGAGAGGTATTGAGCACGACTTGGGGTCTGGCCGAAACCGGTGCGAGTGGTCCAACTGGTAACCGTTACGGCGATGCCGCGGGTCATACCTGCGTCGCGGTTTCGGGACCCATAGAGAGATCGATCACACTGGAGACCGGGGAATCGGATCGCGAGGAGAACATGTGGGCATTCGTAAACGCTGCGTTTGGACTGTTGGAGGAGTGTTTGAATGAAGCAGAGTGAGCTCAGTTTGATCTAAACTGCTTCGGGCGTTCGTTTTGCTGTGCGAGCAGTGCAGTTTCTTTGATCCGTCGACTACGCGTTGCGGGACGTTTAGCGTTCGATATCCACTCCAAAGTGCCTCGCTTGACCCATCCCGGGAATGCACCGAAGTTTTGGGATGAACCGGGGCGGTCTGCGAAGGCGTCTGCTAGGTCTGGCGGGATTTCGAGGCGTTCGATGGCATCCAGTGCAGTCCATGTACCATCGCGTTTCGCCGCTTCAACTTTGGCGATTCCAGGGGGCATCATCAACCCGGCTTTCGTGAGTTTTGCGACGCGGTCTTTGTTTGATTTCGACCAGTTGGAGCCTTTGCGACGTGGGGCGAACCAGAGCATCGAGCGTTCATCATCTAGCGAGTTGCTGCGGCTGTCGATCCATCCGTAGCAGAGCGCCTCTTCGATGGATGCGTCGTAGCCCACCGACGGGCGGCAACTCGCCTTCTTGAAGGTAACAAGCCACACGCCTTCGTCACGCTCGTGGTTTTCCGAGAGCCAAGCGCGCCACTCGGCACGAGTTTCACATTGGACGGAGTTTTTAGGAGGGACGGTGATTCTAAACCCCCTTGTATTCCCCCTTGGGCATCAAGGGGGAGAGAATGGGCGGCCGACGTTAAGTCATCTGACGCTTAACCAACTCTTTGAACTGTCCCTCGATTTCAGAGAGTTCATCGAAGGTTCCTTGTTGAACGATGCGACCGTTTTGCATGACGTAGATGCGTTCCGCTTTTCGGATTGTATATAGGCGATGCGCAATGACGACACGCGTGGCGGCGATGCTTTCGATGCCGCGCATGACTTCGGCTTGAGTTCTGGCGTCGAGCCAACTTGTAGCCTCGTCGAGAAATACGACTCTCGGACGACGAACGAGTGCGGCGGCGATTCGCAATCGCTGGGTCTGTCCTCCGGAAAATGTCGACGAACCGTCGCTCACTGGAGTGAACATTCCCATCGGCATCGCTTCGATGTCTTCCCGTACGTTAGCCAGATCAGCGGCTCGCCAACCGTCTTCGATAGTGAGGTCGTCACCCATGCCGATTATGTTGTCGAGAATGTCGCCCGGCATGAGCAAACCATCTTGAGTCACCACGCCGATTTGGCGTCGCACGGAACGTCGATCCAAATAGGCGAGATCGCGTTCGTCGTAGTAAACGGCACCTGATGACGGATCTTCAAGTCCGAGTGCAAGACGGAGCAACGTACTCTTGCCGGAGCCAGATTCACCGACGATGGCGACAAATTCACCAGGGCGAACTTCGAGTGTGATGTCGTCAAGTATCATCGGCCCATCTTCGGTGTATCGGAAGCTGACGCGATCGAACTGTATGTGTCCGCTTAGGTCGATGGTCGCCGAGCCGCCTGTAATCCCGTGAGGCAGGGCATTCAAAATCGGTTCGATTTGCTCGTAACCCGGTTTTATTGAGGCAATCGATTCGAACGAGTAGCCCAATCGGATCGTTGCCGCGTAGAACAACATAGCCGCGGAATAGACGACGAGAAAGCTGCCCAAGTCGATCTCATCGACACCACGCCATAGGGTCGCTCCAAAGAGCGTGGCCGCCACCAATGCTGGCAGGGCTGAACTGAACGCAATGTTGTGTTCACCTAGGCGGGTGGTTTGTATCTTGTGATGCTGAAGCTCGCGGTACTTTCTGGCCCATGATGCGAATGCCGAAGCCTCCGCGCCAGCGGAACGTAGTTTATTCATTCCGTTGATGAACTGATACAGTTCGCCTGCCAAAAGTCGCGCGACCTCGTAGCGACGGCGTATCGGCTCAATCTGCAACATTCCGATCGTGACGGTCAAACCTAGCGAGATGATCGCGATGATGAGGCTAAACGACGCGAGAGTCGAGTCGTAGTAGAAGAGCAAGCCGAAAGTCGGAAGAAGAAACACGACTGAGAGTAGAACGTTCGCCACTATCCCGGAAACCTGATCCCGCATCTGTTGGAACACTGCCATTCGAGTGGCGAGTTCACCAGCGGTGTACTGGTTGAAGAAACTGGGCGGCAGGCGTAGCAACCGGTCCCAAGTCGCCGCTGCGGCCCGTGCTGTGCCGCGCGCTTCGATCCGCATTATCGCCGTACCACGCAGCATGTGGATAAGGGTCGCGATGAAGGTAATGGCAACTAGGGCTATGACCATCTGCACCAATGTGCTGCCTGCCGCAGATGGGATGACCCAATCTATGAGTTCGCCGATCGCAATTGGTGGGGCAAGAATCAACAGACTCGCGATTAAGCCAGCGATCGAGAAGCGAATGAAGTCACCGGCCATGCCCTTGCCAACGAAACCGATCAGGTTTTTTGGTTCCACTGGTTCGTCTTTTGGCAGGGTCATTTGGAAAGACCATGCCGAATCGCTCAAGCTGGTCGCGACCTCGCCATCGATTCTTTTCGATTCACCCGTGACTGGATCGACCACGCGGTATCGACGATATCCGCTCGGTATAAGGGCTACTGGCGAATCGTCTTCCTTTCTGAAACCGAGCATTGCTCCGCTGTCGCCGATCCACCATCGGTCCTGCGTCTGGAGACGAATTTTCCTGAATGAGACACCGGAAGCATTAGCGATATCGCGCATCGTGTGTTCGCTTGCAATCGAAACTCGGCTGGGTTGAGGCGGGTGGAATTCGATGCCTTCGTGATTGCCAATCATTTGGAGCGCCGCTAGAAGAGCTGAACTGCCAATCTGACTAGTGGCACGGGTGCCCCCCAAAACTCCGAACAATTCTTGCCGAGCACGCTCTTCGTCGATGCGTCGATGCATGGTTCGTGCCGACTGTTCATTTGCTTCGTCGGCAAGTAACAGGAGCCGATTCAACTGTTCGGCAGCAAGAATCAAATGGTGGAATTCATCAAGGGCTTGGGCAATGCGCTCGTCAACCCAAAGCTGTTGAGAATCGAAGCCGGAAACGGATGTCGCTTCTACGAGAGTGAGCCAAGTATCGGAGCTTAACGGGATAAGACCTGTGCCACTGTTGTCGACCTCCTCAGTGCCGAGGTATACTGCACTTTCAGCTCGTGCCCAAGTAAGTCTAGATGGGTGAGCGGACACGACATGGCCCGCTTCTAGGTCAACTTGATCGCCGGGATCAAGAAGATGATGCGACTGAGGACGCGGCTCGATCTGTCGGGCCACTGAAGCTGAGAAACTGGTTATCCAACCATCAACCTGATTGGCGAGTTCTTCAGGCGTTGCGTGTTCCCAAAGCTGGTCCGACGGCATACGTCTGAGCTTCGTATTCGGGAGTCCTTTGGCAAAGGTGGTCAGTGAGGAGCCGGTGTCTCCGACGCCGAAAACCAGTTGCCCTTCATCAGCACGCAGGATGTGCTTGGCGGTAGATATGGGAACTCCGTTTTCGTGTTCGATTATGAAGACGTCGAGCGCGCCTTGTTCTACAAACCACGCGAAATCCCGCACGTTGAGATCAACCGGTCGGTTGCCGGCTGCGTCTAGGGTCTCGCCGATAGCGATTGCGAGGCTCCACAGATCTTGATTTGTGGTTTGGGTCATCTCATTTAGCGATTTAAAGAACTGTTCAGTGGGATTGGATCAACTCGTAGTAGAGACTGTTTTTCTCAGCGAGCAGATCTTCGTGGGTACCTCGTTGAACCTCTTCGCCGCCGTCGAGCACGATGATCAGATCACAGTCGCGGATGGTGCTTAAGCGGTGAGCAACAATAAGGCACGTACAGCCTCGGCGGCGTAGAGCGTCGTCTATCCCCATCTCACTCAGGGCGTCCAGCGTGCTGGTTGCCTCGTCGAGCAGCAAGACCGATGGATTGTTTACTAGTGCACGCCCGATCTCGATACGCTGTCGCTGCCCGCCGCTGAAGTTGCGTCCGCCTTCTTCGACGTGCGAATCGTAACCCGAGGGGCGCACCATGATTTCGTTATGGATTAGAGCGTCGTTGGCGGCGGACACGAGTTGTTGGTCGGTGACAGTAGGGTTCCAGAGAGTCAAGTTATCTCGTATCGAGGCGGAGAAAAGGAGTATCTGTTGGTCGACGGACGCAACGGATCCGGTCATGACGTGGCGCGGGATCTGGTTTCGAGGTACCCCGTCGAACAGTATCTCACCCGACCATGGCGCGAACTCTCCATTGACCATACGTAACAAAGTCGATTTACCTGAACCAGTAGGTCCGATGATTGCAACGCGTTGACCGGGCTCGATTGTCAGATTGAAGTTCTTAATCATAGGAGGGTGGTTCCGTCGATATCCGAATGTGACGTCGCGGAGTTCGATTTTTCCTGCCAATCGCAGTTTGCCATTCAAGGTGGCAATCTTTCCGGGTTCGGCATCGACTTGGTCGCCAAAGGACGGGTCTTCTTCTGCACTCATTACGTCGTTGATTCGTTGCAAGTCCGCTTCGAGGATCTGGAAGGTGTCGGCGAATCGCACGAAAGTTCCGATTGGCACGAGGAAACTGGCAGCTACTGTGTAGAAACCCATCAAAGTACCAACCGACATGTCACCCGAGATGACGCGCCAACCGCCTACCCCTAGAACCAACGCCGCACTGAGGAGGGTGAAAAACCTTGGTAGAGCTGCGATGACGTAGCCCAATTCGGCGAATTGCTGACGCGCCACCAACTCTCGCGCTTGATAGCCGGTAAGTCGCGTGTAGAAATCGTCGTCGGACGCGGTTGCGCGCAAGTTGTCGATATTGCGCAAACCGAACACGCCGATACCGAACAACAGGGCTTGTTCACGCCGCAACTGACGGTTCTGATCGGCGCGCATGTTAGACACGACTCGCATCAGAATCACGTTGCCGACTCCTAGTCCTGCTACCAGTGCCGCGAGAAGTGGATCGAAATAGACCATGAGCCCGAGGAAAAGCAAGCTCATGACTAGTTCGATCATGACACCTACAAAGTCGCGCGCGGCCCGAACCGCGACATCGTCAACTAGTTGGACTCGGGTTGCCAGATCGCCGGCAAAACGATGCGCTAGATACTGCGAGGGGAGACGAAACATTCGCGACAAAAGGCGCTCAGCGTGCACGATCGAGAGGCGAATCGAAAGACGGCGCAATGCGACCTGCCGAAGTAGCGTGAAGATGTACAAAGCAAGCCCCGCAATTACGGACGCAATGACCAGAACGCCGCCGATTGACCCCGCTGTGCGATCGATGGCACTGTCGACAAACGAACTCAATATAACCGGCAGAGCCAAGCCTGGTATCGCCAGCAGAAGACCGCATACGGCTATGTACGCCAGAGAAGGTTTCACATCGCGCAACCAAGGCCACAAGTTCCGAACAATGCCCGGCGATGTCCCACCCGCCTTGAATTTGGGGCCTGGTTTGACAAGCAGTACTACGCCCGTATAGCTCTGACTGAAGCTTTCTTCGTCGATTGTTCGGCGCCCGTTGGCAGGATCATTCAGGTAATATCGTCCGTTCTTTATCGCTTCTAGCACCACGAAGTGGTTGAACTCCCAGAAGAGAATCGCCGGGAACTCGATATCTTTGAGTCCAGCGATAGATCGTCGCCAACCTGAGATTTCGAGGCCGAACTTGCGACCGGCGGTTACGATGTCGGCGGCGCTGCTCCCATCACGGCTGACACCACAAGCTGTACGAAGTTCCTCGATCGTTACCCATCTGCCGTAGTATGCGAGGATTGCTCCTAAGCAGGCAGCGCCGCACTCGGTGACCTCAAGTTGCGGGAACAGCGGCGTACGTGTGCGCCAACGGAAGATTCTTCGTAGCAATCTGCGAAGCATTTGAGATCCTTGCCGCGAACCACCGCTATGGAATGATTACGCTGAAAGGGGAGCCGCGTTCGTAAATTATTCGAGAATTACACGGGGTGCCATCGGAAACGTCGTCGGGAGGAATCTCCAGCAATCTCAACTCCAATACTTGACCTTGGCCGTCGAGACCGAGTGCGGACAACCAAGTCAGCGATTCCACACGAGTATCGGAAAATCCGATCACTTCGGCATCTAACACGCTTCTACCATTTTGCGCTCCGAAAATTAAGCTGATCCTAGCGTCCATATTCAGTTCGAGTCGTTCGGCATCTCGTCGTGATACGTAGGCCAGTGCGTGCAAATCCATAGAGTTGTACTCTCGAACCACAGCCACCTCATCGCCTAGTTGGAAGGCTCTTCCCGGTGTGAGTTGGTGAGATACCAACTGACCGCTGGCATGGGATATAACAAGCTGGCCGGTAGTCTGCAATGCGGTGAGCTCCAAGAGGTCGTTCTTAGCCAGAGTAAGTTCCTCACTGCCCTCTGAGCCTGATCGTTCCTCGAGCAAATCGATCTTGGACTGAGCCAACAGGATGTTGCGATCGAGTTGGCTCGATCGCAACCGGGCCAACGGTTGTCCCGCGTTTACCATCGAGCCGATCTCAACAAAGACCTCGGCGACATTGCCCGAACTGTCGGATGCAATGGTGTAACGTTCTCCAGGGTAGACGAGAAGACACTCCACCGTTAGGCCACGTTCGACTTCGCCGAATGTCCCCCAAGCGGCGAATGCGCTGATCGAGATGATTAACGCGATGAGTATCAACCACTCATGGGGAGCGGTGACTCGCAACAACCCGTCGATCGGCTCTCGCCGTCCTTTACGAGCCGTTGCCTCGCGACGAAACAGACGATTACTTGTCTGAAACGATTGGCGCTGATCGTCTTGACCAGGAGACGCTGTGTGATTGCTTGGCAAATTGAACTGTCCGTCTACGCGTAGAAATGAATTCGCCTAGTTTTTCAATTACTTTAGTCGCATTGTCAGCATTGATGCGTTGCTTAGTTAGATACCACAAGAAGCCACACCGGGGTAACACGTGACTTTTCAGGCGTTATCGACTTCATTTCGCGCCGAATCATGCGGACTTCACTAGTTAGCGCGTCGTAGACTAATTACCGCGTAGCGCACCACAGGCGCCATTCTCATGACAAACTAGGTTTTCTTGCTGTGGCAAGCACTAAGATGCCCGATCTGAGGTCCGAAAAAGAGGTCCAACCGAATCTCTTCAAACAGGTCGAAAACCACATCCAGAGCCGCGTGCTAAAAGGGCTCCTCGAGCTCGTGCCGTTGCTCGTGACGGTGATTGCTATTTTTTGGCTGGTAGGTTTCACCGAGGGGGTGAGGGATTGGCCTTTCATAGAAGGCACGGTTTTGGACCGTCCCGGCATCGGTCTTGTGGTTTTGGCGATCGTTTTCTACCTTGTCGGATTGCTAGCGATTTTTGGTGTCGGGCAGGTGATCCTCAACGGTGTACACCGGCTGATGAATTTCATCCCCGTGGCCCGTACGCTTTACGGTGTGACGGAGCAGGCGATGGCTTCAGTAGGATCAAGGGCCAACTTCAGCCGTGTGGTATTCATCGAGTGGCCACGAGATGGGATGATGGCGATGGGGTTCGTCACTGGCAGAGCCAGGGCACCTGGCAGGGAAGAAGACCTAGTCTCCGTCTACGTGCCTACTGTGCCGAACCCCACATCTGGCAACATGGCATTCGTCTTGGAAGACGATGTCGTAGAAACGGACATGTCGGTGGAAGATGCGATGAAGCTCATCTTTTCTGGGGGTATCGTTCTTCCAGAGTCGGTCTCGATGGCGCGAATGCCGAGGCCGCCACGCACAGAGGACAGTTTCGTAGGTAAGTACGATCGGGAAGCGTAACACCGCTCGGACGTGACGCCGAAATCTGGTGGGTGTAAACTCTAACGCGCCCGTACTTTGGTATTACAGCGCGGACTTGATGTAATCTTGACTTGAAGCGCGCTGACAAGCGTAGAGGGAACTATTGCTAATGGAAATCAGCACAGAACGAGTGGGCAATGCCTTGATAGTAATGCCCAGCGAAAATAGGGTGGATGGTACAAACGCCCGTGACTTCCAAGTCGGATTGGAAGCTGCAATCGAGGAGACCGATAGCGCAGTCATTTTCGATGCGGAGACGTTGACATATATCAGCAGCGCGGGCCTGCGAGCAATCCTATTGGTCGTCAAGTCGATTAACCGGCGAGGCGGCAAGTTCGCGGTCTGTTCATTGTCAGACCCCATCCGAGAGATCTTCTCGATAAGCGGGTTCGACAACATCATCCCGATAGAGGCGACACGCGACGAAGCCTTGGCTGCCATAGGCTAATTGCAGCGGCGACGGCGCGCTGAAATCGCGGATTCACGGCAACATTGACGTTTGACTTCGCATACCGACCACGGAGACTCCGTTTAGTTCCTAATGGCTAAGACAACAAAGAAGATCTTGGTTGTAGACGACGAGCCGGATCTCGAACCGCTCATGTTGCAAAGGATGCGCCGCAACATCCGTCGTGGTGAGTTTGAATTCGTGTTCGCTCGCGACGGCATTGAGGCGCTGGAGATGTTGATGGAGGACAAGGAGATTGACATGGTCGTCTCCGACATCAACATGCCCCGGATGGACGGCTTGACGCTCTTGGACCAGATAAAAGATGTCAGTCCGGACATACGCGCAATAATCATCTCTGCGTATGGCGACATGGAGAACATCCGAACCGCGATGAACCGTGGAGCGTTCGACTTTGTAACTAAACCCCTAGATTTTCAGGACCTCAAGATAACGATCGACCGGACGTTGCAACACCTTGACGAATGGCGAGAGGCGCTCCAGTCGAGAGACAAATTGGTAGCGTTGCAGAACGAGTTGGATGTCGCCAACAACATCCAGCAGTCAGTTCTTCCGGCGAGCTTCCCCGAGCATGCCAGTTACCAGATATATGGTTCAATGCAGCCAGCTCGAAACGTTGGGGGAGATTTCTTCGACGTTCAGATATTGCGTAACGGCAAAATCGGTCTCGCGATAGCCGATGTTTCCGACAAGGGCATGCCGGCTGCGCTCTTTATGATGTCGAGTCGCATGTTGTTGAAGGGAGCTGGTCAACGATTTGAGAATCCAGGTGAAGCGTTGGAAGAAGTCAACAACCTTCTTGATGCCGAAAACGAAGCCGCGATGTTCGTGACGCTCTTTTATGCGATTTACGACACGAACACGTCGGAATTTAACTACGCGAATGGTGGCCACAACGAACCCATAGTGGTGCATCCGGATGGCAGTACGACAGTGATACCTCCGACTGGCGGAACTGCCCTCGGCATCATTCCTGAAATCCCCTACAAGGAGAACTCGATAAAGCTCGAACCGGGCGACACCGTGATTCTTTATACCGACGGGATCACGGAGGCTTTCAACGCACAAGGCGAATTGTTCGGCTTGGACCAGCTTTGCGAGACTTTCCGAGATCGACAGCCCCAAAACGCTGAAGACGCAAGCGAGATAGTGTTTGACGCAGTCAACAAGTTTGCGGGCGACGAACCACAGTCCGACGATCAGGCTTGCTTAGTCTTCAGGCGCACGTAGAGCATACGATGAGCGTAAGAGCCGCAATCGAGTTCATGCCAGAGATCGGCGAGCTAGATGCGATCCAAGAAACCATCGGATCGATCTCAGCCGAGGGGAATTGGCCCCCGGATCTGACGTATCAGATCGAATTGATTCTTGAGGAGCTGTGCATCAACGTCATTAACCACGGTGAAGTCGACGGAACTCAACCTATCAAGGTCGTTATCGTTTCTGGAAACGACGAGATCACCATCGAGATATCTGATAACGGCAAGGCGTTCGATCCTACTAAAGACGCCAAGACACCAACAAAGGTCACTTCTATCGAAGACAGTAGCATCGGCGGATGGGGAGTGCACTTGGCGCACACGTTTTCGGATGAAATGCGCTACAAGCGGGTCAACGGAATGAACTGTTTGACCCTAGTCAAACGGAGGACGGGTTGAAGATTCCGTTCCCTGGATCGGCTGCCTCAAAATCGGTCGCAATTCGGGTAGCGGTCGCAACTCTCTCGCTAATCGCAGTTAATGCATGTTCTAGTGATGGCGGGAACGTTGCAACACCGTTGGTGGGGACGGTTGAGAGTGTTGACAAGTCTAATCTTCTGAACCAGACCCTAGTAGTAGATTCAATCGTTGCGAACAATCGCAACGGCATCACCGACGACAAAATCCTATTCGGCCAATCGGCAGCGTTCAGCGGCCCAGCATCCGAACTTGGATTGGGGATGCGCACCGGCATATTGGCCGCATTCAGCGAACGGAACGCGCAAGGCGGCGTTCACGGCCGACAGCTCGATCTCGCGTTTCGGGATGATGCATATGAACCTGAAGCCGCAATCGCGAATACCGCAGCGCTGATAGATGAGGACAAAGTATTCGCACTGGTTGGGGCGGTAGGGACGCCGACTTCAAGATCGGCAGTCCCGGTTGCCGAGGCGGGCGGAGCGCCGTATGTCGCGCCGTTTACAGGTGCCGAGTTCCTCCGCAGCCCCGATTACCAGCACATATTGAATGTCCGAGCCTCCTACTACCAAGAGACCGCGGCTATGGTAAGGCGTCTGATGGAGGATCTGGACATCACCCGTATAGCCGTGATGTATCAGGACGATTCTTTCGGCCGAGCCGGGTATCAGGGTGTGAGGATAGCTCTGGAAGAAGAGGGAATGGAGCCGGTAGCGATCGGTATCTATCCTCGTAATACGAAAGCGATTAAAACCGCGCTTCTAGATTTGCAACAAGGTGAACCAGAAGCCGTCATCATGATCGGGGCTTACGAACCTGTCGCCCACCTAATATCTTGGGCGCGGCACACGGAGTTCAATCCCAAGTTCATGACTGTGTCGTTTGTTGGCAGCAACGCGTTAGCGCGCGAGCTTGGCGAATACGGAGAGGGCGTTTATGTTACCCAAGTGGTGCCATTCCCTTGGGACGACTCCATACCGATCGTCGCCGACTACCACGCGGCGTTGGAATCCTACGCACCCGAGGAATCGCCGGGATTTGTGTCCTTGGAAGGTTACATCGCCGGGCGCTTCGTTATTGAAGTCGCCGAGAGATGCGGACGCGACATCGATCGTCAATGCTTCATGCAGAATCTGCGGAACGGCGACATTGTTGACCTTGGCGGTTTCGAGTTGCAGTTCGGGGCGATGGATAGTCAAGGCTCTAACGAGGTGTTCCTAACCGTCATCGGTCCCGACGGGAACTATCATCCAATCGACGTGATGATTGCCAATTAACCGTGATCGACAAAGCAAGATCTCTGCTTGAAGGCCGCTTCCGACTGTCGGCTCAGATGTATGTCGGCGTCGGCGGTGCAGTGGCGCTGACATTGAGCGCGAGTCTGGTTGCATGGCTTTCCTTCGACGCAATCGGAGACCGCACCAACCGCGTACGGGAAGAAAGCGTACCGGAAATGGTGGCATCTTTCGGTATCGCCCAGTACACGGGTGAGCTTGCGGCTGCTGCGCCTCGGCTCACATCAGCCGTGACGACTAGTGAATTTCAGCAGGTCGTCAATCTGATCGACGCGAACCAAAGCCTTTTCGAGCAGCAGTTAGATTTGCTGACAGCTGCAGGCGATGGAGGCGAGCGTCTTTCCGATATCCGCCAGCTGGCGGATCAGCTGATTCAGAGCATCGAAACGATCAAAGCCGATAAGCAAGAGTTGCTTGACCTGCGGAACAGGACTACCGCAATCAGCATCGAGCTATCGTTGCTTCAACAGCGCTTGGACGACATTCTTATTCCAGCGATTGACGATCAGCTTTTCTACACAATGACCGGTTACAGTGAACTTGGCGGTGGCCCGGTTTCGACTCAGGAGCATTTTTCGGAGACCGAATTTTACCGTTACCGCAACGTAGCTGATCTGCAAGCAGCCGCCAACACTGCCATCCAGCTTTTGGCCAGTGCTTTCACGGTTTCAGATTCCGCGTTCATCGAACCACTGAGAGAAAGATCAGAGGCGGCACGAGGACGCATCGAGCGTAGCTTGGCAGTATTGCGAGGAACCGAGTACGCTCCGCCAATCGCACTTATCTTCAGTCGGTTATTTGATATATCCCTTGGCTCAGGAGGCGGTTTTGAGCTGCTTGCTCGAACGCATGAACTTAATCAGAGGCAAAACGAACTTTTGGGACTTAACCGGGAAGTTGCAGTCGCTCTGGTTGACGAGGTTGACGGCTTGGTCCAAGCCGCCGAAACCAGCGTCAGCGTTGAATCGGAAGCCACGCAGCAATCGATTCTGCAAGGTAGATTGTTGCTGGTCGCTATCGCTGCGCTGAGTATCCTGGGTGCCTTCCTGATCGTCTGGCTCTTTGTTGGAAAGGTCCTGTTGCGTCGAATCCAAACGCTCTCTAACCGTATGCTCCGCATGGCAGACGGTGACCTCGAAACGGAGGTCGAGATCAGAGGACGCGATGAAGTTGCTGAGATGGCCGGGGCGTTGGAAGTCTTCAGGCAGCACGCATACGAAGTCCAGCGCCTAAACCTTGTTGAGCAACTCGCAGGCGAACTGCAGGGCAAGAACGATGAGCTTGAGCGCGTGTTGGACGACCTGCAAAACGCTCAGGATCAGATCATCACACAGGGCAAGTTGGCGGCACTCGGCGAACTAACAGCCGGAGTCGCACATGAAATACGGAATCCGCTCAACTTCGTCAACAACTTTTCCGAGGCCTCGGGGGAATTGCTTGAAGAACTGCAGGAGATCCTCGATGAAGTAGCCGAAGATATTGACGATGAGCAGATGGAATACATTCAAGAGGTTACCGGTGACATTGCCGGCAACATGGTCCGAATCAAGTCGCACGGCGAACGCGCCAACCGCATTGTGCACGGCATGTTGGCGATGGGACGCGAATCCACAGAACTTCAGCAAACCGACCTCAATGCACTCATCGAAGAGTACACCCAACTCGCATACCATAGCGGACGCGCTACTGATCCGGATATGAACCTCGAAATCAAGGCGGACTTCGACCCTGAGGTTCCGCCAATACAGGCTGTTTCCCAGGATCTCGGACGAGTGTTCCTAAACTTAGTCACCAACTCATGGCACGCAACGGAAGACAAACGCGACGCGCTCAGAGAGCAAGATTCCGAAGCTGCCAAGACGTACTTTCCAGGGCTATCCACTTCTACTCGTTTGCTAGGTGAAGACATTGAGATCCGCTTCCGCGACAATGGCACGGGAATGCCTCAAGATGTTGTAGACAAGATATTCAATCCCTTCTTCACCACCAAGGCGACCAGCCGGGGGACAGGACTGGGACTCTCACTAGTGATGGACATAATTCGCAGCCACGGCGGAACTATCGAGGTAGAAACAGAGCCCGGCGAATTCACCGAATTCATCATCCGCCTACCAAAGCACAATCCCGCATCAGGCGTCCCAGCAACAAGCACCTAATCGGCGATCAGGAAGATTCCCGCGAACACGGGAATAATGCGGGTTTTGCAAAAGTCCTCGACTAGGAGAAGGATGAGTTCCCTACTTCTCCTCATAGGTTTCAGGCATTAGGACGAATTCGGGGTAGGCTTCGATGCCGAGTTCGCCGGCGTCTTGGCCTAACTCTTCAACGTCGCGAGTCACGCGGATGCCGAGTGGGCTGAGCGCAAGTGCTTTCCAGAGGAGCCACGAGAGGACGAAAACGAAGACGCCGACGGCTAGTACACCTACTATCTGAGCGATGAAATCGCCACCTGCTGCTATGCAGACTGCGAGTGTGCCCCAAACACCAGCGATTAAGTGCGCGGGTATGGCTCCAACAACATCGTCCAGCTTGAGTTTTTCTAGCAATCTCATTCCTGCCGAACAGAGGATCCCGCCTATGGCGCCGATGATGATGGCCCAGTAGTGATCGGTGATGTCCGGTCCAGCGGTTATCGAGACGAGTCCGGCGATCGCGCCATTCAAGCCGACAATGAGGTCCACGCGCCCGAATATGAATCTGGAGAATGCCAATGAGACGATGACCCCTGCGGCTGCGGCCAAGTTGGTGTTGACCAAGATGTTGCTCATGGCTACAGCGTCGGCTGCGGAACCGAGTTTCAGCTGGGAGCCTCCGTTGAACCCGAACCAGCCTAACCAGAGAATGAAGACGCCCAAGGTAACGACTAGGACATTTGAAGGCGGAGTAGGTCTGGCGTCTCCGTTGGCGCGGAACTTTCCGAGGCGTGGGCCAGCGATCATGACACCTGCCAACGCGGCCCAACCACCTGTGCTGTGGACAATCGTAGAGCCGGCGAAGTCTTGGAATCCCATCTGGCTCAACCAGCCGCCGCCCCATGTCCATGCTCCGACGATGGGATAGATGATCGCTGTCAGAGCCAATGTGAAGATGAAGAACGGCCACATCCTGACACGCTCTGCCAACGCTCCCGAGACTATGGACGCGGTTGTGGCCACGAAGACCATCTGGAAGAACCAGTCGGACATTGTGGCGTAGCCTTGATCGACTACACCTCCCAACGCTCCTTCCTCTCCGTCGAGCAGTGCCAACTCGTCGGAGGAAGGACCGTACATCAGCTTGAACGAACCGATGAAGTCTCCAACGTCGACGTACATGAGGTTGTAGCCGATGAAGAAGAATGCGAGACCAGCGATCGAGTAGAGCCCGATGTTCTTCAGGCAGATCATCGAAGCGTTCTTGGTCCTCACAGAACCAGATTCGAGCATTGTGAAGCCGGCGCACATCCACATCACCAGCGCGCCCCAAACCAAGAACGAGAACGTGTTGAGCACGAACGATATCTCGTCGACACTCTCTGCGAATTCGACCGAGGGTTGACCTAACAAAAAGGCTGGGACTACGAGTAATCCGCCTACTGAGACGACCGGGATCTTTTTGATCGATCTTCCAACACGATTGACTGATGCAACCAAGATATCTTTGGGTTTGCTACTTAATCCGCGTACATCATCGGAATACATGCCAATCAGACCTCCAACACTGATCATTCGATGTGCCCTTGTTCGTAGGTATCCTGCCTTTTAGAGCAAGTGTCTACAGTATTGCAGAAGCGTATCGAATTCGCATTCGGATGATGCCACGAAAAAATTGCGCGAAAATGTGCCTATTTAGGCGGAGGGCAACATTGTCGAGATCGAGATGTAAGCGCGCCGAATCTCTTTGAATTCGACTTAACAAGCGCGGTTGGGTTCGGAGTACCGTTCAGCGTGGTTTGACTACCACGTGGCGCTCTGGCCCCTGGCCTTCGCTCTCTGTAACGACTTCCGGATTGTCCGACAACGCGATGTGGACGATGCGCCGCTCTTCGGGCGTCATGGGGTCGAGGGAACGAGCCCTGCCACGCGACGCAGCACGGGCCGCGCTCTCGGCTATAGTGTGGAGCTTTTGGGTTCGTCGGAGTTGATAACGCTCGACATCGATGATGATGTTAGCCCGTTGCTTCAGCTGGCGGTTGACCAACATTCTGACGATGAACTGTAGATCGCGTAACGTTTCGCCGCGTCGCCCGATGAGCAATCCGGCGTCTGCGCCTTCGATCTCGAACACGATCGAGCCGTCCCGGAGATCGTCCAGCACGTACGCTTCCACGTCAACATTCATAGCAGCGATGAGGTAGCCCAGTATCTCACCAGTGGTGGCCTCCAATTCCTCGCGGTTTTGGATGGGCTCTACGACGGGTTCCTGGCGCTCGCGGGCCGGTTGCTCGTCTCTAGACTCTTGGGCGGCTGGTTCCGGCTGCGTCCGCTCCTGTTGCGAACGCTGATTGTTGGATCTGCGCTGACGCCGCTGTCGGTTCTGTGCAGGTTGGCGGTTGCGTCGGGGTGCCGGACGCTCGCCGCGAGTCTCCGCGTCTTCGCTATCAGCTTCCCGGTTCGAAGAATCTCGTCGACCACGGGCCGGGCGTTCGCGTCGCTGACGATTTCGGCTTTGGCGAGGTTGGCGGGTAGGCGCGGACGCCTCGGCATCAGCAACGCCCGTAGCCTCGTCCATTTGCGCTTGCCGTTCCGCTGCTTCCATTGCCTCTTCGGCAATGACGTCCGAGAGTTTAGCGACCTCGATTTCGGCTAGGGCACCTCCGAGACCGAAGATTCCAGATCTGCCCGGGTTAAGAACCCTAATGTCTACGTCTTCGAGCTCTGCGCCTAGAGTTTCGAGCGCGACGGCGGTTGCCTCTTGTACGTTCTTGCCGGTGAATACTCGTCGAATCGTCATCGGTTGTCTCCTCCTCGTCCGAGTCGTCGTTGTCTTGGTTGCGTTCCGCGAGCGTAGCCTTTGCTGCTATCGCTTCAGCCCGCGTTTCTGCTGTGCCTAGATACAGCTTGCCGAACAGCTCGATCGGTTGTTTGCCGCCGACGAAGTATTGGATAAAGACGCCGACGATGTTGGATAGCAATATGTAAATGCCGAGACCGGCTGGGAACTGATATGTAAATACGCCGATCATCACCGGCATCATCCATTGCATGATTCGTTGTTGTGACTGTTGCCGCTCGTCCATTGCAATGGTTGATGACATCTTCGTGGTGATGAACATTGATGCCCCGACCAAGATCGGAAGTACGAAGTTCAAAGGCAGATAGACCTGCGAAACCGTGTCTGCGAGATCGATGCCCAAGAACACGCGGCTGAATGGCACGTCCGCGCTGGCGGGGTTCCAGGCGTAGAAAGATGCAGACAGGTTGGCCATGCCTTCTGGCGTGGTGGGCATGGTTCGGATGATGGCACGGTAGAAGCCGATCCAGATGGGCATCTGTATGACCATCGGTCCGAGGCATCCGATCGGGTTTACGCCAGCCTCGCGATACAGCGTCATCGATTCGCTAGATTGCGCCCTACGGCTCTCGGGATCTTTCTTGTCCTTGTACTTGTCTTGTATCGCCTTCATTCGAGGCTGCAATGCCTGCAACTTCTTCATCTGGCGGGTCTGGCGGATCGTGAGCGGAATCATCAACACGCGCACGATGACGGTGAAGACGATGATGCTCAACCCGTAGTTAAGGAACAGATAGTGATACAACAGCGCAAGCGCGTTGATCATCGGGCGCATGATGCCCTGATCCCAGATTAGGCCTAGGAATTCCATCAGGCGACGCCCCCGCGGAGTCGTGATCTTGCTCTAGGGCTCAGTCGCATCGCCCGCCATCCTTCAGCCCGATGCAGCCTTGCAACGTCTGGTCGCTAGGTGAGTACCATTTCAACTCGCCGTCCAAAGTGTGGATGTAGATGAAGTCATTTATGAGAACCGGCGACGATTTCACGGCGCTGTCGGTGGGGAATGTCCCGATGATCTGTCCGTCGTTGACGTTCAACACGTGAACATCTTCGTCGCCAGACGGAACCGCCAATACTCGCTGCGAGAACTCATTGCGCACACGGTCGAATAGAAGGGGCGTGCCGATGATTTGACCGTCGATCCTGTTGCTCCAGATCAAATCGCCGGTACTGATGTTCAGTGCGTAGATATGACCGCCGAGAGTTGAGACGTAGATCGTGCCCTTTTCCTCGTCGGGAATACCCTCAGCCCAGACCCATGCTTCAGCATCGAATTGCCAGTCTAAAGATTGGCTTCGCGGGTTGAGACGGTAGAAGTTGCTTGCGAGGTCGCCGAAGTAGATGGCTCCGCTATGAAAGACGATATTTCCTGCGATTGCGCCATCAGCGGAGTATTGCCATTTGACACGCTCTGAGAGGTCTCCTTCGGAGATGTCAATGGCGTAAAGAGTTCCGGCGGCGGTGCCGACATAGACGGTGTTTGTTGTGTTGTCAACAGCGATGTCCCCTAGAACTTCACCGTCAAGAGCCACGCGCCACTGAATCCGTCTACCAGCGATGGGGTCGGAACTGAAAGCTACGAGGTATCCGGGCGGTTCGCGATCTCCACCTAACGCGCCCGTGCCGACGAGAAGAAGGTCATTTGCAGTGAGTTCGACTTGCCCGACTAATTTCGTTTCTAGGGTGGCGCGACCGGAATTCCAAGCGATTTCGCCGTTTTCGGTTGAGACAGCCAATACTTCGCCGTCGCAGTTGGAGCCAGCGCAAGTGTAACCAGCCGCGTACACGGCACCGTTTTCGACCACTGGCGCGCCGTAGATGGCACCGAGTCCATTGGGTTTCTTACGCACCCCGTCCAGCTCGTACGGGTATAGCCAGTTGACATCGAATGCGTGGCTCACGGCATCGACTCTGACCAATACACCGTCGAGATTTCCGATGTAGATGAAGTTTCCGTCCGACACCGGGGCTGACCAACGCCCTTGTGGGGTAAGGTCGTTCAAACATCCGGTCAGTGCAACAGCACTCAAGATCGCAAGAACCGACGCGAGTAGCACGCGCCGGATTTGTCGTGGATTGAGTAGCAACCTCATCGGACGTGAGTCTCGTTGGTACGCGTGGCTGATGCAGAGCCTTCGTTGCGAACCGGCACCGGGTCCAATCCGCCGGTAGTGAAGGGGTTGCATCGGGCGATTCGCTTGATACCCATCCAAATCCCTCTCACCACGCCGTGTTGCTCGATCGCTCCAGCCGCGTACTCGGAGCATGTAGGTTGGTAGATGCAGGTGCTGGGCAGATACGGAGATACCGCAAGTTTGTAGAACTTGATGAGCGCCAATGCGGATTTCGCCATCACGCTCTCACCTCGAGGTACTCTTGGAGCGCGTTCGATTGCCAGGCTTCAGGCGCCGAACAAGCCTGTTTACCGATCCCGCGAGCCTTTCCGATGTAGCGTTTGCTGCAGGCGGGAAGGCGTATATAACGTAGTCCCATCCTTTAGGGTGGTCCGATTTTCCGACAATCGCTCGTAGACGTCTCTTGATTCGGTTTCTCACCACCGCTCCGCCGACGCGTTTCGGAATTGCGAACCCGTAACGCGAATCGGCATCGGGTAGCTCCGATCTGACCGCAGTAATTGAAAGCAGTGCGTCTCGGGCCCGTTTGCCGTCTCTTAGTGCTCTACGGAACTCTTCGCGACGGCGCAACCGTCGATGCTTCGAGAGCCCCATTGTTTACATAGTTTGGGTGCCGTTAATGCGGCGTTGGCCCAGCGAATCAATTAACCCAGAAGCAACGAACTCAGACAGTTAGGCGCTTGCGACCACGAGCACGTCGGCGCGCCAATATCGCCCGCCCGCCTCGGCTTGCCATCCGTGTTCGGAAGCCGTGGACGCGCGCGCGCCGGCGCTTTTTGGGTTGGTACGTTCGCTTAGGCATCGTTATTTAGTCGCAATCGTTGATTGTAACATTCGCGTTTTTAATACCCCTCTGAATTCCCCTAAAGGGCGATGGAATGGGTTGCACTTTGTGAAAGGGGGAGGTTTTGTGTTAGGGCGTGTTCGTATGTCCACGGGGTGTGGCTGTTTGCTGCCGGGCCTTCCGGTTGGAAGGCCCGGCGGCTAGGGTCCTCGGGCCCGTAGGAACTGGCCCTCGCCTCGAGCGTCGGTCTCAGCGCCGAGACCGATGCTCCTTCCCTCTCCATCGCCTCCGCCTTCTCAGGCGGGGGGCGACCCCGGAGAGGGGTCAGATGCTGCGCGGAGCGGCGTGCGAGACCGCTAGCGTCCGTTTTCCAGCCGCGGCCCGCGTCGCCAGACCGCGGGCATGGGGGACGGCGCGGCGACGGGGTCGCCGTTCGGAGTTCGCCGCCTCCTTGGATTCGCCCTCGCGGGCTCCTCTCGGGCTGTAGCCTCCCTCCTGCGGCGGGCAGGAGCAGACGTCTGTCGGCTCCACGTGAGGTCTCCCGGCCCTTGGCTGGGCGTCTCCTTGGAGGAGACGCCTGCTGGCTCGCTGTGCGACGCGGGACTGACGCGTCGCGCTCCGGGAACTCGGCCTCCCACGCTTCGGCACGGCCCTCCCGGCCTTGCACCGGATCTCCGATCCGATGAGGGACGCCGCCGGAGGATCCGGAGACGCCGCGGCTCGGCGCGATGGTCGATCGCGCTTTCGCTGCCGTTTTGCCTTCGTTTCCTCACGCATGTCTCCCTGCAGCCGTTCGGGACGGGGGGGCTGCACACGTCTGCGCAGCACTGTGTCGATCCGTCGATCTATTTGCTTATATTACTACATATGTTGCGGTTGTCAAGTGTGAACCGCTGATTTCGCTGATTTTCGTGATGGGCTGTGATCCGCCCCGCCCTTTTGTCCCCGTCTCACCCTCTCCCTGACCCTCTCCCATCGAGGGAGAGGGGGTTGCAGCTTCCGTCGAGGGCGAGGGGATATGCATACACAGGGCCTGACTGGACATGCCCTGCTCGCGGTGCTTTCGGTTCGAAAGAGGCGGGCTTGGCTAGTCGCTACCGGCGGCGCCTACTGTGCCGGCCCAGGCTCCTACGGCCATCATGCCGCCGTCTACGTTTACGTAGGAGCCGGTCATGAATGAGGCTTTGTCGGAGGCTAGGAAGAGCATTACGTTGGCGATGTCTTCGGGTTCGCCGATGCGGCCTAGAGGGTGGGTTTTGGCGGAGTCGATGAGGCCTTGTTCAAGGTCGTCGCCGGTGCCTTCTAGGGCTTTCCAAACCATGGGGGTGTTGATGGTGCCGGGGTTCACGGAGAGGACGCGGATGTTGTCTTTGGCGAAGTCGATGGACATCTGGCGTGTAAGTGAAAGGTCGCCGCCTTTGCTGGCCGCGTATGCGGAGACGAATGGCATCGAGAGGAGTCCTTGGACGCTGGCGACGGAGATGATGACGCCGCCGCCGCGTTCGCGCATGGATGGGACGGAGTATTTGGCCATGAGGAAGCGGCTGCGGAGGTTGATGTTGATGATGCGTTCCCAGGCTTCTTCAGGGAGGTCGACGGCGTCGACGTATGAGGATGGCGGCTGGATTCCGACGTTGTTGATGACGATGTCGATGCCTCCGTAGGCGTCGATAGCGGCGTCGGCGGTTTCCCGGCATCCTTCGATAGTCCCGGCGTCGGCGGAGATGTATTGGGCGGTTGCGCCCTGCCCGGTCAGCTCTTTTGCGAGGGCTTCGCCGGCATCGTCGTCGATGTCCATGATGGTGACGCTTGCTCCGGCGTTGGCGAAGGCGCGGGATACGCCGCCTCCGATGCCGAGTGCGCCGCCGGTAACGATTACGGACTTGCCTTGGTATTCACCCACTTTGTTTGCTCCTGTTTGATTTTGAACGGTGATTTATGTGATTTTAATGATGGACTGTGATTTCGATTACAGCTTGGTGGAGGGGCATACCCCGCTCTTTGTCTCGGTCTTCTGGGCTCGCGCCGCTTTCGTATCCACAAAAGCGGCGTGCATTTGCTTTTCGTGTATGTGTTTGGAGGCTAGAATCGAATCAAGGTAAATGAGGGGTTTTTATTCGACGGACTGGAGAAAGAGAGTGTTGCGATGAAAAGCATTACCAGTTGGATCAGTTCGCATAAGCCGCTGGCGGTGATAATCGCTGCTGTGATTGTCATTCCTGGTGCGGCTGTGGCGTGGTGGTTGGGTTCGCCGCTGTTTATCGATAAGACGGTCGACGAGGAGTTTCCGGCGTTGATGAATGCGGTGATGCCGGCGGGGATGGAGATGGCACAGGCGCAGGCGACGATGGAGGCGGCGATGAATGATCCTACCGAGGTTCAGGAGGAGATGATGGAGGCGATGGGCGCGATGCTGGCTCCAGAGGCGGTCAAGGTGGGGCAGTTCCGCGATGCCGACTCTTTTCACAAGGGGAGCGGTGATGCGACGATCTACGATCTCGGAACGGATGGTTTCGTGCTCAGGTTCGAAGACTTCAACGTGACCAACGGCCCGGACCTGCGAGTGCTGCTGACGACGCATCCGGATCCGATGGGTCGGGGTGATGTTCATGCCGACGATGTGACGTACGTGGAACTCGGCAAGTTGAAGGGTAATATCGGGAATCAGAACTACTTGATACCTGGTGATGTGAATGTGGACGATCAGCACAGCGTGGTCATATACTGCAAACCGTTCCAAGTAGTGTTTGCAGTGGCACCGCTGTCGATCAACTGACGCTTAGACAGAAAGCAATTCGATGGGCAACAAACATGCAGATGTAATCATTGTCGGGCTTGGTGCCCATGGCAGCGCGTCGGTATGGCAGCTGGCTAGGCGTGGTGTTTCAGTCATCGGTTTCGATGCTTTTACGCCGCCGCATACGTTGGGGTCAAGTCATGGTGACACGCGGGTAATCCGTCAGATCTATGCGGAGCATCCGGACTATGTGCCGATCATGCTGCGTGGGTATGAGATTTGGCGGGAGTTAGAGGAGACGATTGCTGAGCGTGGGGAGGCTGAAGAGTTGCTGCGGATCGTTGGGGGTTTGACGGTTGGACGCTCAGAATCCGAGAACATCCAAGGGGTGAAGCGGGCGGCGGAGGCACATGACATGGATCTGGAGATTCTGGATGCAGCAGAGATACGGCGTCGGTGGCCGCAGTTTCAGCCGCATGATAATCAGGTTGGCGGGTTTGATCCGATGTCGGGGGTGTTGTTTCCTGAGAAGTGCGTGGCGGCGCATCTGGATTCGGCGGTCAACGAGGGTGCAGACCTTCATTACAACGAGCCGGTCAGGCGTTGGCATCCGGATGGAGAGGGAGTGCGGGTATTTACGGATCACGGGGAGTACACGGCTGACCAGATCGTGTTTTCGGCAGGGGCTTGGAATCCGGGTTTTGTGTCGAAGTTGAGGTTGCCGTTTCGGTTGGAACGTCAGGTGTTGTTCTGGTTCGAGCCAGCGAGCAGTCCTGAGCTTTTCCGTCCGGAGAACTGTCCGAATCACTCGTGGGAGTACAAGTCGGGGCACGGCTTGTATGTTCAGCCCGACTTTGGCGGGGGTGTGAAGACGGCTTTCCACCATGGCGGGGAGATGTTTGACGATCCGGTGGACCTGGATCGTGCGGTGCGGGAGGAGGACGAGCGGTCGTTGAGGCGTGCGATTTCGCCCATCCTTCCGCAATTGAATGGACGTAAATTGAGGTCGGCGGTTTGTCTGTACACGGACACGCCGGACTATCACTTCTTGCTGGACTGGCATCCCGGCCATAAGAATGTGATCATTTGCAGCCCGTGTTCGGGTCATGGCTTCAAGTTCTCAGCGGTGATGGGCGAGATCGTTGCGGATATGGTGACCAAGGGCACAACAGGGTACGACACGCCGCTTTTCGGCATTGAGCGTCTGCTCTCTGAAGAATCCCAATCTCAGTGTCCTGACGACTAACTTAGAATCAATCGAGTGCGTCGATGCGGACGCGATATTAGCAGGACGACGGATCAACCCGAGAAAGAGAATGAAATTGAGGTCGGTCAAACGGTATCTTGGCGGTACGCTGGCAGTGGCGATCTTGGCATTGCCATTGATTGTGGCTTGTGGCGGTGAAGAGGTGGTTGAAGAGGTTGCGGAGACGGTTGAGTGGGGATATTCAGGAGCGGGAGCCCCGGAGAATTGGGGGTCAATATCGGAAGAGAATGCGAGCTGCGGCAATGGAGCACAGCAATCCCCGATCGACATCACTGGATACCAACAAGCGGGGGTTTCACCACCAATTTCGTTCTCCTACCGTAAAGAGGCTGAAAGCGTGACAAACCTCGGGACTTCGGTTGGTGCGAACTATCCGACCGGCAACCGTCTTGGTTTCGGAGAGCGCACGTATCAACTCGAAACCATTACTCCGCACACGCCTAGTGAGCATCATGTTGATGGCAAGTCGTATGCGCTGGAGCTTCAGCTTTTGCACAGCCAAGTTTTCGGCGACGTTGCGGTAGTGTCGCGGTTATATGACATTGGTGAAGCCGACCCGGTGATCCAAGAGATCATCGACAACGCGCCGTCGGAAGTTGGGTCTGCGGAGGTGACGGGGATTCTCAACGCTCGGGGTTTGATGACGAGGGACCTCGGGTACTACTCGTACAAGGGGTCGATGACGACGCCACCATGCGCGGAGCCGGTCGACTGGTTCGTGATGCTCGAAATCGGTACGGTTTCACAGGCGCAGGTCGATGCGTTAAAGGCGATCACGGGGGACAACAACCGACCGTTGCAGGCGCTAGGTGGTCGTGAGGTGTTTACGTCGGGGTCGCGGACGGGGCCGTAGGCGGGTTCACCCTCACCCCATCCATCTTCCATCGAGGGAAAAAGGGGAGGCCCCTTTGCCCCTCCCCTCTGGATTCCGGCTTCCGCCGGAATGACGTGTGGTTTGGAGGGGATGACCTGCTACCCTCCCGGACCGAGCATACCCCGCGCACTCGCTTCGCTTGTGCGCGCCCCTTTCGTTGCACGAAAGGGGCGGTTCGTCGGTTCGTCGGTTGTTGCTAAACTTGCGTTTTATTGTGCGGGTGTGAATTACTGTTAATCGCCCCAATTGCGCGGTTTTAGGAACGCATAGTTGTCAACCACTCACTCTGACTCGGTCGAAGCCTCATCGTCGGGGCGCAGCATCGCAGATTCCGGCCCTGAAGAGTTCGACGACGAGAAGTCGCTGGGGTTGATGGTCGGCATCTCTGCCGGTCACGGGATCAAGCATTTCGGTCAGGGTGCGCTGCTGGTGATGATGCCGTTCATCCGGTCGACGTTTGCCATCGGCGATGTCGCATACGGCACGTTGTTTGCGATCAGTTCTATCTCGTCGGGCATCGCAAATGTGCCTGCCGGGATGTTGGCGGACATGTATCGGAAGCGTGTCGCGTGGTTGTTGACGATCAGCATGTTGATGGTCGGTGCGGGTTACTTTTTGATCGGTATCAGCCCTTGGGTGTGGTTGATAGCGCTGGCGATCGCGGTGGTGGGCTTCGGAACGAGCATGTGGCACGCGCCTGCTTTCGGGACCTTAGCGGCGCGGTATCCGAAACGTCGCGGAGTTGCGATGTCGGCTCACCTGACTGGAGCGCAGATCGGAAACACGGCGAGCCCGGCGATTATCGGTTTTTTGCTCGGCGGCGCGATCGGCAGCTTCGAATTTTCCGGCTTCGATTGGCGTTGGGTATCGGTGGGCGTATCGGTGCCGATGTTCCTCACCGCGTTTGCGGTGCTGTGGCGGTTCAAGACGGCGGGAGCAGAGGCGGAGCACAATCTCGATCTGACTGAGTATCTCGCTTCGGCTAGGCGGTTGTTGACGAATTTCAGGGTGCTTGGTTTAGTCAGCTTGGGCGCCTTCCGAAGTGCGGTTCACACATCGTTCCAAGCGTTCATCGTCGTTTACATGAAGGAGTCGCTGGAGATGTCGGCGTTCACGATCGGGTGGCACGTTTCGCTGCTCACGTTTGCGGGGATCGTGTCTACGCCGGTGATGGGTTGGTTGTCGGATCGGATCGGGCGCAAGCCAGTGATATTCGTGGCGATGGCATCGATGGCAGCTTTGGTTTTCCTGTTGCTCCCGATTAGCGATGGAATCGGATTCACGATTGTGCTGGGATCGCTCGGACTGTTCTTCTTCTCGGTGATGCCGATAATCACGGCGGCTACGATGGACCAAGTTGAGCGCGGTTCTGAGGGTTCGGCGACGGCTTTGATCTTTACGGGCGGCTCGGTGGTGGGATCGCTGTCGCCAATTCTAGCGGGCAAGATATTCGAGACGAACGATTTCGAGGGAATCGTGATTTACTGCGGGGTGATAGCCGCGGTTGGCGCAGTGTTGGCGTTGATATTGCCGATGCGGAGGCTTATGAGTTAGCGCGAAAGGGTCTTCGGCTGGATGAGTGCTGTCAGGGTCGCTGATCCTTGGACGAGTGGTGCAGTTCCGGTTTCTATCAACGCGACAGCGCCGGTCTTGAGTTCGGTTGCTCCTAAACGGTTGACGCCGATTAAATAGGCGGGGAGGAACGAGAAGGTGGGATCGTGACCAACAATCGCATAGTTTCCTGTACCGTCTAGCGATCCGAGGAGGTCCATCGCTTCTTCGGGGCCGTAGTGTGCAGAGAGACGGTCATCGATCTGTGGTTCGCCCCATCCGGTTTTTTCGCAGATAATCTCGGCGGTTTTTAGCGCCCTCGCGTAGGGGCTGGAGATTACAGTGACATCGCCGGAGACGAGAGCTTTTATCGCGGCTGCGGATTTGGCGATGCGGCGAGCGCCCTTCGCGGTCAGTGGTCGCTCGCTGTCGTCGGGCCACTGTCGGGGATCAGCATCGAATGCTTTGCCGTGGCGAATAATTAGCAGTTTCATCGCGTTCCAACCCAGAGATTTTGCTCGTTTTGCTTTGTTATGTTAACGGCAACGCTAGCCAATCCAGTGGGCTTGGCGACGCGCGACGCGATCATAATCACGGTCCATCGACTACCAAAACTCGATGCATTTCGACTTTAAGACACTCGATTCTGGCAGTCAATCAGGCACGAACGCCACTCGGTTCATCCGCGCGACCGTTGCGCTAGTCGTCGTGTCTGGATTGATGGCTCTCAGCGTTGTGGCGACATCGGTACAGACCGGTGAAGAAGTCTTAGGACAAAGTCCGCCTCAGGGATGCGAAAACCCGCCGGTAGAGCCGCGCAACGTCGAGTTGTATAAGCATGATGGCGGTATTTTGGTGCAGTGGGATGTTTGCCCGGACCATCGGTACGACATCCGATGGCGAGAGGCAAACGAACCAGTCAATGATCCGTTCAACTGGCCCACAGAGACGGGTGCGGGACGTATAGGCGAGTTCGACATCACCGGATTGGACAACGGTCGGCAGCATATCGTTCAACTCCGAGCTACTCATTTCGAGGACAACCGCTTCGACACGGGTCGTTGGAGCGACGACTACCTCGCTACGCCTCGGCGATGCACAGATCTGCCCGACATTCCGACCGATGTACGGGTGCTGCCTGGCGATTCGATTCTTACAGTCACTTGGAACCGTTGCACTGGGTCCAGTTCTCATATCCGGTGGCGAACCGTTACCGATAACGTTGGAGGCGATTGGTCAAGTCCAATCGACGTCGGCGATGAAACAACCTACGAAATCGGCAACTTAGAGAACGGCATCGACTACGACGTTCAGGTGCGTGGCGTATCACCGCGTTCAGGTCCATCGAGTAAATCGACCGGCGCACCCTATGCGACGGATTGGAGCGCACCTATCAACAGCTCGCCCACATCGGTGTGCCCATCTGGGGACCCAGTCGTGCCCAAGGAGTTCGTTGTCGTGCCCGGAAACGCCGAATTGTTCGTTACTTGGCGGCCTTGCCCAGACCCGGATCCGGACCATGGCCATCAGTTGGCGTACCAATATCAGTTGGCGTACCAACGACACAATTCGAATCCCAGTTGGCCGTTGCCAGGTGACTGGATCAATGTGAACATTGACGGGCACAGGATACGAAATCTGAGCAACGGCACTCGATACGAGGTGCGCATCCGTAGCAGGCTTGGAGGAGATTTCAGTCCTGCCACTGGGAGCTATGTCGCCACGCCTCAGCGTCCGTTGGATAATAATCGCCCGCCCCGATGGGAAAACGTTCCCCGCAACATTTCGCTCGTTGAAAACCGAAACTACGACCACCCAATAGCAACGATCGAGGCATCAGACCCGGATCGGGGATCCCCGGATCGTGTAAATGCGATCCGCTACGAGATCGTCAAGCCGTTCCCGCTACCCGAACTCTTCCCGTTCGCGATAAACGCCCGGGACGGCGAAATATACCTCTACGACAAACTCGACTATGAGCTGATCGAAGAGTACCGGTTCAATGTGCGAGCAGTTGACGCTTCGGGGGCCGAGATTGAACGCGAAATCCGTATAGACGTGATCGACGCGGAGGGCCCCCCGCCTCCGGTCTTCAGTCGGGTGTGTTCAGCTGACCCCGATGTGACCGTGACATGGGGCGGCAATACCAGCAAGTACAGCTACCAGCTTCAACGACGACTGGGATCAGCAGACGCTAATCGACCGGTTTGGATCGATACACCAGACGATACTAAGCTGAACCAGACTAGCATTGAACTGAATCTGGATAGAAACACCGAATGGGTCTTTAGAGTTCGAGCGGTAGACATTCAGACCGGCGAACAGAGCAAGTGGTCTTCTGAAGAGGGTGTCTTTGTTGGTGGTGTGGCGAACCGTGCTCCCGAGTTCAGGCGCGATTCGTACGAGTTTGAAGTGATCGAAGAGCAACCCGCAGGTGTGCACGTCGGTTTCACCGTGGCTAACGACGATGACCGATTTTCTTCGCTGCGCTTCCAGATCGTAGAGGCAACCCCTGAGGATGCCCCGTTCGCAGTCAATCCCTTCACCGGTATCGTCACCACCTCTGATCGCCTAGATTTCGAGGTCCTAAACACTTACTCGCTTGTAGTGCGCGTGACTGATCTGTGCGGTGCCAGCGACTACGTGGACGTGACGATCACGGTGCTCGACGATCCGATCATCGATGCCATTCCGCTCATTCCCAGCGCGCCATCAATCATCGCCAAACACGATCAGGTTGTGGTGATATGGCCAACCGACCACTACCCCGTTTACGACCTCGACTGGCGCAAGGTAAACGAGGACTACCGATCGCGTCCAGAAGACACGGACGCGACGATGCCGCGGATCGTGGATCTGCCCGATCCCGACAGTTCTTACGCCTTCCGATTGCGTCGCGTGAACCAACTCGGAGAGCCGGGCGAGTGGTCGCCTGAGACGATCGTCGATACCAACGTGCCCTCGCCGACGATAGAGCCTGTTGAAGTTCTGCGGCAAGGCCAGGTTTTGGGCGGCGTAGAGATGTATTTGCCCGGCATCACGCTCAAAGGCGGGCAGACGGCTCGATTGGGCTTCAACATGTTCGGCACCGACGGCCTTCTCGACAACTCGTTGATCGATCGTCGTGACGTGACCGCGTTGTGGCGGATCAGCGATGGCGACCTGTCTGATGATCGCGGCCGAGTGGTCTCCTACACTGCTCCTGACAACGAGGGGGTGTACAAGATATCGGTTGTGGTCAAGCAGACGGTGCCGGGCGGTATCGTGCAACGAAATCTGGAGATGGTTGCCCACGTTATAGGTTCGAATCGCTTAGTCAAACCGTTCCAGCACAGCGACCAGGTTCCGCGCAACTTCGAGGCCAACGGTGTTACCTACGGCGCGATCTCGTACTTCCAAGCCAAAGAGTATCGTCCGCCTGAGGCGTCAAAGGCGCTGTTCAAGGTTCGCGAAGGATCAATACCGAGTTACGAATGGATCGGTGTTCACATCGCGCCGGGAGAGCCTGCGTCTGCGTCGGTCTCAACCACAATCCATGAGGGATACACTGCTATCGGGGACGTTTTCACATCGCAGTTCGTATCCAGGGACGGTGCGCCGATTGTCAACATGTCGTTCACCAGCAGCGCGGCGATCTGTTTGCCAGTTCCGGCAGAGTGGACCGATCAGCTGCAATCTCTAATGGTGATGCGCATCACGCCTGACGACACTTTGGCGATGATGAATCTGCCCGTACGTTTCCAACCTAACCCCACATTCAACGATCCGGCATTGGTTTGCGGACACTCCGAAGTCTTTGACGGCAGGATGTTCTTAGGCATCGTCAATGAAGATATCGTGACGCCCACGCCGACACCGACGCCCGTTCCGACCGATACACCCACCGCCATTCCGACTATCGAACCAACGGCGATCCCCACTGACACGCCCACTCCGACACCGACACCTGATACGTCTTCGGTAGTAGCGATCAGTACGTCGACGCCAACTCCGACACCTGTACCACCGACACCGACGTCCACGCCAACCCCAGAGCCTGTTGCGACGCACACGCCAGTGCCGACAGCTACATCTACGGCCACGCCGACTCCGGAACCCACCGCGACTGCCGTACCGACCGAACCGCCAACATCTACTCCGGTGCCGAAGGACACTTCCGCGCTCGTTGTGAAGGCACAACCGACAGCGACCGCCACGCAGACACCGATGCCGACAGCGACAACCGCGCCTACAGAAACACCAACATCGACTCCTGAACCTACTCATACCCCAGTTCCGACTGTCGCACCACCGACTCCTCGGCCAACTGCTGAACCTGAACCGCCGAGTGATGACGCGGTAGCACCACCTAGCATCGACGATGACGAAGACGCGGTATCGATTTCGTTGATTGTGGTCGCCGTGATTGCATTCTTGGTCCTAGGCGGAGCGATCGTCTCATACATCGTCTACAACAATCGGGTACGGCGGCAGTTGGCAAGTGCTCCAGCACCTGATGAGACTCCAGCCGGGGACGGCGACAGTGAAATCGTGTCCGAAGGCGAGGATGACCCTGAGAATGATGACAACAACGGAGACGATGGGAGCCCGTACGACACGTTGCGGTACGGCAGGTAGACACTGTCTGAATTGCTATTTTTGGCGCGCCGTAAACCGCTGATTAGTGCGGTGTCGCTTTGCTATGTTTACGGCATTGAGTTACACACCGTGTCACAAATAATCTGCCATCGAACGAAAATTGGGCCGATGAAATACACCGTCTCCAGCCAATCTTGGCGTGCATCAGCTCGCTTGAAAATCAAGAATTTATCGGTGTTATCGGCGATTGCGTTTGTTCTGTTTGCCGCGACCAACGCCGGGCTGCTCTGGCCCGCATCGGATGGCCAAGAGCAGGTACGCGCCGACCATTCTCAGACTCCGAATCACTTTGAGGTCGTTCCGGGAAACTCGCGGTTGCACGTTTCATGGCGACCCGACGCGGGACACACATACGAGCTGCGCTGGCGTGTTGGGGACACAGTCGCATCCCGCTGGAACGTGGTCACGGATCCCGGCACGTATCGGTATGAGATTACCGGCCTAGCGAACCGCACCGAATACGACGTTCAAGTTAGAGGAATGGCAGAACACTCCTCCTCATCCCGAAGCACTTGGAGCGACTGGACGAGGATCGAGTCCGCCGAGCCGCGGGCGCTGGCTGGATCGAGCAACGATACTCCCTCCTGGCGCACAACTGTGGATCGTATCTCGCTGGAGGAAAACCGAGAGTACCTTGGCGCGATCACAACCTTCGAGGCTATCGGCGGCGACACCAACGACATAGTCAACTATGAGATATTGGGGCCGGTTCGCGGGCCGTTTGCGATGAATGCCGAAAACGGCGATGTTTATGTATATGAGCGGTTGGACTTCGAGCAGATCGAGGAGTACACCATCGAGGTCGCGGCGACGGATTTGGGCGGAGCGTCGGTTCGGCACATACTGACGATCGAAGTGGTCGACCGCGCAGGACCGCCGGTTCCAACCGTGACGCAAGTATGTGCGGGCAATGCACAGGCTTTTTTGGTATGGGAGCAAACTAACACCGCCACATACGACCTTCAGTGGACTCCATATGAAGACGGCAACCCCAGCTATAGCCTCACACCTTCTAGAAACTTGAGAGGCATCGACTCCGATCGGAGCGTCGTGGAGAACCTGACGAACGCGATCGAGTGGGTATTCAGAATACGAGCGGTAGATAAGGCGACTCTTGAGCAATCCAAGTGGTCTCCAGAGTATGTAGTCAGGCCTTCGGTGAATGAAAATCTGGCGAACACCCCGCCATCGTTCCGTCAGGACGACTACAGCTTCGACGTTCGTGAGGAGCAGCCGGCGGGAATACAAGTCGGATCTGTGTCGGCTACCGATGTGGATCCGTATTCGTACTTGACATATTCCTTCGCTGAAACCAACCCGCCGGGCGCACCATTTGAGATCAATGAGGCGAGCGGCCTGATCACCACCACCGACCAACTAGATTACGAATCGGTTGCTGTCTACAACTTGACTGTTGCGGTCAGAGACCTCTGCGGATTGCAAGCCAGGACAAACGTCGAGGTGTCAGTCATGAACGCCATCGAGGTAGATGTTCCGGCAACAACCCCGCTGGCACCGGCGGTCGCCGTCGGACACGAGCAAGTTGTCGTCCACTGGGACAACTTCACGGACTTCAAATACGATCTCGACTGGCGAAGAATAGATGAGCGATATCAACTAGAGCCGAAGGACGAAAACGCGTCGGCACCGAGAGTAGTTGAGATTGACGATCCTGGGGTGCGGTACGCGTTCCGAATCCGCGCTCGCAACCTGCTCGGACAAGTCGGCGAGTGGTCGCCAGAAACGGTTGTAACCCCACTGGCAGAGGCCCCTACAGTCCTGCCCGTCATATCACCGCGCGAGGGCGCGTTGCTAGGCGATGCAATTCCATATCAGGAATACATCAACCTTCGTAAAGGCCAAGATACTTTGGTCGGCGTGAATCTGTTCAATATCGACGGGGGCCTTGAAAACTCGCTATTCGACCGCGATGACGTCACTGTGCACTGGACTGCTTCGATCGGCGATCTTGATGATCCGGAAGCTCGCTCCACCATCTACAGGGCTCCGCATCGCGTTGGCGATTTCGCAGTCCGTGTGACGATTTCACAAGCAATCCCGGGTGGCGCGGTCCAGATCCGACTACGCATTCCAGTACGCGTCATCGGTGAAGGCCAAGATGTGCAGATATTCACTGGCGGTCAACCCCATCCGAGTGAAGCATCTTATCGAGGTGAAGATTATAGCGTCGCGACCTACGATCGCGGCGGGCAGTACGATGTTGCGGATACTCGAGGTGCGTCACTTATCGTGCCGGCAGTGTCGATACCCGCTCGCGACTGGGTCGGCATCCGACTCATCGAAGGCTCCGAGGCAACGGTTCTGCAACAAGATGTGCGCAGATTCGACACTATCGGCAACTGGTACGAAACTGCGTACGTGTCGTCAGATCGCCTGCCATTGACTGGGCTGGTATTCAACCCGGCGGCCGAGGTGTGTCTGCCCGTACCGAGCGCGTCAGCATCGGCGTTGGACGATACCGAGATCATGTTGCTCCTCGACAACGGCGTGCAGCAGCTCCTCAACTCGCCAATACGCCAACCCGCAAATCCTGCCAGCAACCTTCCCGCGCAAGTATGTGCAAGGGCCGGCACATTTGACGGGCTGATCTTCTTGGTGCAACCAGACGCGCCTGAGCCGACGGCGACACCTGTACCGCCGACCGCGACGCCGACGCCGACCTCGGAACCAGTTTCGCCGACCGTGACGCCGACGCCGACTCATACGCCGGAACCGCCGCAACCACCGACGCCAGTGGTATTCCCGCCAACCGTGACGCCGACGCCTACAGATACGCCGACGCCAGTGCCGACGGCTACTGACACACCGGTGCCAACCGATACACCGGTGCCCACTGATACACCCACGCCAGTGCCAACGGCTACAGATACACCCACGCCGGCGCCAACTGATACGCCAGTGCCAACTGACACGCCGACATCTACTCCGGAGCCCACTAGCACGCGGATACCGACGACGACGCCCGAACCGACGCATACGCCAACACCGACTAGCACTGCAACATCAGTGCCCACCAACACACCGACGACCGTGCCTACCGACACTCCGACACCGGTGCCGACTGTTGCGCCACCGATCATTGAGGACGACGAGCCGTCAGCGACCGGTTGGATCGTGGCGATCGTGGTCTTGGCACTACTCGCAGTCGCTATTGGTGCTGGTGCGATGATCTACCGCTCACGCGTGACACCGCGTGACACCGATGGTGAAGATTCGCCGCCCGGTACCGGACCTGATGAAGATTCACCGGACGATGATGACGGACCGTCAACTGAAGATTATGAGGCGCTACGGTACGACGCGCCGAGGGGTGGCTGATTGACTAGAAGGCCCGGTGCCAGAGGTCCAATAATCGAGGGAGATGGTCGGGGAGCCGGGATTTGAACCCGGGACCTCTTCGTCCCGAACGAAGCGCGCTACCAAGCTGCGCCACTCCCCGATGGTCAGTAGTGGGCTAACCTCGATTATACGTTGATGGGGCAGGCGGCAATCGATCTGAAACCAGTCTCGGTCTCGTGCGCAAGAGCCTATGTCACTTCTGAGTGAAGCGGCTGAAAGACAGTACCGACGCTCCTATAAGGCTTACGTCGTCGCCGAGTTGTGTGACCGATACCGGCACGCCACGCGTCTCGTATCGCGGCAAACCATACATCCTGACTGCATTGATAACTTCGTCCCAACGATGTTCCAAGCTGTGGACGACGCCTCCTCCAACGATCACGCCATCGGGGTCCAAGACTGCGAGGATGCTGGCTAGGCCGCGACCGACGTTTTCGATGACTTGCAGGACGACTTTTTCGGCTACTGGGTCACCGTGCTCGGCAGCTTCGAACGTTATGCGAGCATCAATGTTGTCGATGTCGCCATTTGCGAGTTCAATCAACTTTGTCGCGCTAGTTGGATCAGTTTGTGCGGCGGACCTTCCCATCCTGCCGATATTCGGACCTGAGGCATTGCCTTCGAAACAGCCGTGGCAGCCAACTCCGCAACTTAGTGCGTCAGGATCCGTGCGGACACTGATGTGTCCGAGTTCGCCGGCCTGACCGGTGGAACCGGTGACCATCTCGCCGTTGGCGACGATACCGCCTCCGATACCTGTGCTGATGGTTACGTAAACGAGGTTTTTTGCATCCTTGAACGGCCCGAATCTGGTCTCGGCAAGTGCGGCAAGCGTGGCGTCGTGACCGATCGCGACGGGTAGCGACGTTAGCCTTTCGAGATCGGGTTTCATCGACTTGCCATGCCAGCCAGTGAGGTTGGGAGGATGGTCGTAAGTTCCGGATGCCGGGTTGATCGGACCTGCGGTTGACACCGCCAAACCGACTACTCCTTGGGCATCGCCAGCTACTTGGTGAACCAGATTCGAAAGCCGTCCAGCCGCGTCTTCGATTCCCCGTTCCGGTATCGTATCGTCACGGGCTTCGTCCAATATCTGGCCGTCTCGCGTCACGAGGGCGGCACGAATTTGAGTGCCACCAATGTCAGCTGCTGCGGTGAGGTTGGAATTGGTGTCGGTTTTGATCATAGATAGGGATGTTATATCTCGTGGATTTCAGGGCGTGTTCGTATGTCCACGGGGTGTGGCTGTTTGCTGCCGGGCCTTCCGGTTGGAAGGCCCGGCGGCTAGGGTCTTCGGGCCCGTAGGAACTGGCCCTCGCCTCGAGCGTCGGTCTCAGCGCCGAGACCGATGCTCCTTCCCTCTCCATCGCCTCCGCCTTCTCAGGCGGGGGGCGACCCCGGGGAGGGGTCAGATGCTGCGCGGAGCGGTGTGGCAGACTGCTAGCGTCCGTTTTCCAGCCGCGGCCCGCGTCGCCAGACCGCGGGCATGGGGGACGGCGCGGCGACGGGGTCGCCGTTCGGAGTTCGCCGTCCTCCTTGGATCAGCTTTTCGGGCTTCTCTCGGGCTGTAGCCTCCCTCCTGCGGCGGGCAGGAGCAGACGTCTGTCGGCTCCACGTGAGGTCTCCCGGCCCTTGGCTGGGCGATCCGCCCTCGAGGACGGCAGCCGCAATGGCTGCCTCTCTGCGGGCGGGACGCCTGCTGGCTCGCTGTGCGACGCGGGACTGACGCGTCGCGCTCCGGGAACTCGGCCTCCCACGCTTCGGCACGGCCCTCCCGGCCTTGCACCGGATCTCCGATCCGATGAGGGACGCCGCCGGAGGATCCGGAGACGCCGCGGCTCGGCGCGATGGTCGATCGCGCTTTCGCTGCCGTTTTGCCTTCGTTTCCTCACGCATGTCTCCCTGCAGCCGTTCGGGACGGGGGTCTGCACACGTCTGCGCAGCACTGTTTCGATCCGTCGATCTGCCTGTTATGTTACTACATATGTTGCGGTTGTCAAGTGAGAGTTGTCTGAACCGCTGATTTCGCTGATTTTCGTGATGAGCTGTGATCCGCCCCGCCCTTTTGTCCCCGTCTCACCCTCTCCCTGATCCTCTCCCATCGAGGGAGAGGGGATTGCGGCGGGACTGGTCCTCTCCCACGTGGGGGGATTGGGGCGGCCTGGGCCTCTTCGGTACAGAGAGAGGTTTGCGGGGACCTGGCCTCTTCCGTCGAGGGCGAGGGGATGTGCACCGCATCCCTGCCGCCCCGGGCATCCCCTGCGTTGGTGTCGGTCCTTTGGGCTCCGCTTGCTCGCGCCCCCTTACGCTTTGCGGAGGGGGCGCGTTGCTGGGGCGGGGTGATAATGTGGGTAGCGATTTGGTAACTGGAGGTTTGAATATGTCAGAGACGATGGATCCGATTGGGTTGGCTGAGCGGGTTGATGGTGATGTTGGTAGTGCTCGGTTGTTGGATGGTGGTGATGTTGTTGCGGGTGAGGTGGGGAGTTGGCGGTTGGCGTTTGTTGTCGGGGCGGCGGGCTTAGCTAATGGGGGCGTAGTTAGGATCGGGACGGATTCGGATACTGATTGGGAGTTGCCGCAGGTGCATGATGCGGGTGGTGCGGACTATTTGAGCGTTGTTGCGCCGGAGGGTGCGGAGGTGGCGACTCAGGTGGTGGATTTGACGACGGTGAATTTGGTGAATCTGGGTCGGGCGCTGGTGGAGGGTGAGGAGGTGCTGGTTACGTGGGGTGATCGTTCTGGTGGCGGGTCAGGGGCTCGGAGTCAGACGTTTATTGAGCCGCGAAGATATTTCTGGATCGAGGTCGATGCGGATGGTTCAGGCGATTTCGTGCCTATATCGGAGCGTCCGGAGTTTTCGGTGATCGGCGGAGATGCGGTGCGGTTGGTGGTGGTTGCGCCGTCGGACGCGGTTGCAGGTGAGGAGTTCCGAGTGAGTGTCAAGGCGGAGGATCGTTGGGGCAACCCGGCGAATCGGTACCGCGGCAACGTGCGACTCAGCGGTTCTGGGATTGCCTTAGGCGCGGATGAGATCGAGTTCGATGAGGCGAGTGGGGGAGTTGTTTGGATCGATGGATGCCGGATCACGGAGACGGGCGAGCATCGGGTGATTGCGCGTGACGGAGATGCGGATTTGGAGGGGGTGAGCAATCCGATTGTGGCAACTGAAACGGAGTCTCAATTCAAGTTGTACTGGGGTGATCCGCATGGTGGTCAGGTGGTTGATCCGTATAAGATTGGTGACTTTTTCGGATATGCGCGTGATGTTGCAGGGATCCATTTCGCGGGTTTTCAGCGGAACGACCCGGCGATTACGACTGGCGCTTACGAAGTGCAGCAGGAGGCGGAGCGGGATAACTATGAGCCGGGGAGGTTCGTGCCGCTTCCGGGATACGAGTGGTCGGCGACGACAGATCGTGGGGGGCATCACAATGTTTATTTCCGGCGGTTCGACCAGGATTTGCGTCGGTCAGGGCATGGCGCTCATCTAGATCCTTGGGATTTGGATACGGATTTGCCGCATGTGCGGGAGATGCACGCGGCGTTTCGGTATTCGGATGTGGTTGTGACTCCGCACGTGGGTGGAGTTGCGGCGGATTTGCAGTATCACGAGCCGCAGATCGAACCGGCGCTGGAGATCACTTCGACGCACGGTCAGTTCGAGTGGTTCTTGCGGGAGTCGATTGAGCGTAACTACAAGATGGGTTTTATCGGCGGTAGTGACTGCTACACGGGTCGGCCTGGTGATGACCAACCGGGTCATCAGTTGAGGCGGTATCAAAAGGGTGGACTGACGGGTGTGTATGCGACGGAGTTGACGCTGGACGGAGTTTTGGAGGGCATGAAGGCACGGCGGGTGTATGCGACTTCGGGTGTTCGGATCGTGGCTGTTGTGTCGGCGGATGGGCAGATGATGGGCTCGGAGTATTCGACGTCATCGTCGCCTGAGATCTCGGTGAAGATCCTTGGGACAGGGCCGTTGGAGCGTGTCGAGTTGTTCCGTGGTTTAGAGCTGCTGCACTGCGAAGAGATGTCGCCGGGGCGGTCGGAGAATCGGGTGCGGGTTACGTGGGAGGGGGCGAGTCGTGAGACGAGCTACTCGGGCGTGGTCTGGGATGGTTCGGTCAGTACATCGGGAGGGTCGATCGAGAATGTCGAGAAGATCCGGTTTGATAGTCCGAGGTCGGAGGTTACGGAAACGACGGATTCGAGTGTGAGTTGGTCGTATTGGGGATGCGGCTATACGAGCGGGTTGTTGCTGGATATTGATGGGACAGACGAGACGGACATTGAGGTTGCGCTGACGAGTGATGTGATTGCGAGTTCTCAGTACGGCGACCATGGCAGGGACGGTGCGCGTCGGATCACGTTTGCGGCGGCAGATCGGGTGCGGATACCGACGACGCTCGGTGCGCTAGCCGATGGTCCGCGACGCGTCGACCTAGGGCAACTGGATCGTGCGATCACGGTGGAGATGGCGCCGGAGTCGGGACCGGATAGAGTCGAATTTTCGGTGGTTGACGATTCGCCGAGACCAGGTATCAATCCGTACTGGGTTCGGGTTACGCAGTCGGATATGGAGAAGGCTTGGACGAGTCCGGTTTTCGTGGACTTTGTGGCGGGGATTTGAGCTAGGATCTGAAGGATTTTTGAGGGTGGCGTGCGCCCCGCGTCCACCCCGTCACCCTCACCCTAGCCCTCTCCCATCGAGGGAGAGGGGATTCCCTCCTTCCCTCCCTTGGATGGACGTTCCGTCCGCTGAAGCGCCGGGTTTCGCTGGAACAACTCGGTGAAGTTTGAACTGGGGATTTGTGGTGTGGGAATGCCGACGATCGGTCTCGTGCATACCCCGCTCGCGTCACTTCGTTTGCTCGCGCCCCTTTCGTTCCGAAAGGGGCTAGGGAGAGGCTTTTGTAGAATCGGGCGAACGCACTTTTGCGGCTTGGTACTAGTTAACCGCTGCATCGTTCCGTCCGCCCGATCAACCAGAAATTCCGAGCCGTCTCCCATTGTCAAGTGTTTCGCCGTCGCGCCTTTCCGATTCATCGCTCCATTTTCGTAACGGGTTCAATCGTCTACTCGGCCTATTAGCGGTCTTATTTGCTTGGATGCTCGTGTTGCTCGTAGCGGCGAGTTGCTCGGATGATAGCGAGCCGACTGTGGTGCCTACTTCTGCACTACCGGCGGCGACGGTTGCACCGACGCCGGAACCTGCGGCGGCAACTGCTACGCCGGATGCGTCGGTCGAGACTGCGGGAGAGAACGGCGACGAGATCACGAGTGACGATATTTTGGCTACGGTGTTTGAGGATTGGGGATCAACCTGTCTTAACAACGTCTATCCGCCAAACGCTCCGCAACTCGATGATGTAACCGCAGACGATCTTTCGACCGATCCGAATGGGCTTGAATTTGCCACTATCCAAGAAGGAGAAGGTGCAAAGCCGAAGCTGGATTGGGAGGTTGATGTTCAGTACACCGGATGGCTAGAGGATGGTTGCATATTCGACAGCTCGTACACACGTTCGGAGCCGACGGTGTTCCCGGTGAACGCAGTCATCCCGGGTTGGCAGATGGCGATCACCCAAATGAACATCGGCGAGCGGCGAAGGGTGGTTATACCGCCGGATCTGGCGTACGGGGAGGCTGGTTCGCCGCCTGTAATACCGGCTAACGCTACTTTGACTTTCGACATAATCCTGATCGGTGCCACCAACCCGGATGCCGCCCGGGTCGAAGCGACTCAGGTCGCAGAAGATCTGCTGACGCAGGCGACTGCGGAGGCTGCTGATTTCGATGCCGCTTCGGCGGCCTTTGAGCCGATCATGGTGGACTA
Organism: Dehalococcoidia bacterium; assembly: GCA_965220515.1. Classification (GTDB taxonomy): domain Bacteria; phylum Chloroflexota; class Dehalococcoidia; order Lucifugimonadales; family Lucifugimonadaceae; genus Bin127. Next base: position 1,809,142 of record OZ244831.1, on the reverse strand, counting down.
CGTTCAGGATGTAGCGGGGTTCTTGGAGGCTCTTCCCGCGGGCGAAGTTACGTGCATGACTGCGTATGCGGGTGGGATCGAGCGCGTTGAGGAAATATTCTCGAGCCGGTTCCAACCGCCTAGCGGTTTGATCGCGCAGTTCGACGAGTGCATGAGCGATGTTTCGACTCGCAACACTGCTGTTGGCAGGATTGCGATCATCGGGCCGGGTCTGTCGGACGAGACGGTTGCCTGCATCGGTGAGACGATCGAAAATCCGACATTGAAGCCGCTTTTCGGGATTTTCGACAGTGCTGAAGTCTCGGGTGAGTGGATATCGGCGCATTTCTGTTTGACTCCGAATGAGCGTTTGGAATTTGAGAAAGCGCTGTTCGCCAATCAGCCTGATCGTCAGGCTTCGGGATCGGGGGGCACGTTCATAGATGTTCAAGAGTGCATGGTGGCGGAGCTTGGCGAGGCCCGGTATTTCGATCCGGTGGTTCAGCCTGACACTGCTGATCGAGAAGCGATGGATGTGTTTTTCACGAACTTCACGGCTTTCCTGATCGCGGATATCCACTGTCGCCAGGGTGAAGAAGGATACGCGCTTCCCGATGGTACGGTGATGTCGGAGGAAGCGGCGCAATGTGTCGCGGATTCACTTGGTCCGATCCGCTTTGGCGAGGTGTTGCTGGACCGGGTTTGGGTGCCGACGGCGGAAGATCATGCGGAGGTAGTGGAGGCTTATGCCGGATGCGATGTGCAAACTGACTTCCTAGGGTTGCCAGAAAGCTTCGGCAATTTGGAGTCGAATGAACTCTCGTGTCTGCTTTCGGAGCTTTCGAACCATGAAGACCCGCGTCAGACGTCGCTACGGGCATTCGCTGAGATGGGCGAGCGAGCGGAGTTCAAGGCTGGTGATTTGGTGACGGTGCTGTTTGGCTCAGACCGCTGCGGGATTGAGATTCCAGGACTGCCCGACGGAGCGGACATCTCTGACACGGGACTGATGTGCGTGACGGGCAAGATCGACACTGAGCTTTACACGCAGGGGCGTGAGGCGGTCATTGCCGCGTTCGATGCAGCGTTGCAAGATTCTGCGGACTGCTTCGACGATCAGTAAGGTTGGGTCGACAATGGTCGATCGGCTGTTCAGAGAGCCTTCGCTCGCCGAGCTGTACGATGCGTTCTGCGTCGGGAGACGAGACTTCGATTTCTACCTGCCGTTGGTGATGTCAGCGGCGAGCGTTTTGGATGTCGGTTGCGGGACGGGCGAGTTGTTGCGCTTGGCGAGAGGCTCAGGACATACGGGACGGCTCAATGGTCTCGATCCTGCGGATGCGATGCTTGATCAGGCACGGAGGCAGGGGGGTGTTGAGTGGATTCTTGGAGACCTTAGGTCGGTTGGTTGGGAGCGGGAGTTCGATTTGATAGTGATGACCGGGCACGCGTTTCAGGTGTTGGTTGAGGATGACGAGGTCCGAGATGCTCTTTGTGCGATTCGATCGGCGCTGACTGATGAAGGAAGGTTCGTGTTTGAGACGCGGAATCCGGAGGTTAGGGAATGGGAGAGTTGGATTCCGGAGAATGCGGTGACGATTGAGCATGGTGGTAGAGCTGTAAAGATGGCGCATCAGGTTGAAGAACCTGTGGTAGGAGACGTTGTCTCATTTACTGCGACATTCTCGAGTCCGAGTTGGGATTGTTCACAAGTCAGCAGGAGCACGTTGAGGTTTCTCAGCGAGGACAAACTCGGTAGATTCCTTGCTGATGCGGGTTTGGTAGTTGAGGAGCAGTTTGGGGATTGGGATCGTCAGCCGTTGACGAGTGTGAGTCCGGAGATCATCACGGTCGCTCGTCGAGGGTGAGTGGTTGCTCGGATATCAATTTGGGCACAGGATCTTCGTCAAGGCTGCCAAATCCGGAACTACAGCGTCTGGAACCGCATCGGTTGGGCGTGTACCCCCTCCGCGGTTTGGGCGATTGACCCGCACACTTGCGATACCCAAACGATTCGCGGGTGCGATGTCGTGATAAAGGCTTTCTGCGACGTGGAGCCAGTTTTGCTTGTCGACTTTCATGCGGGTTGATGCCGTTTGGAAGTTACGGAGTTTTGGTTTGTAGCTCTGGACCTGTTGTGCGGTTACAACGAAATCGAAATCGACGTTCAGTGCTTTGGCGGTTGATGCGAAGAGATCGTCGTCAACATTGGAGATTACGGCGAGTTTGTAGCGTTCTTTCAGCGTCTTGAGCGCATCGACGACATCAGAGAAGATTGGCCAGTTAGGTAATGATTCGGTGAGGCTGTTCAATTCGTCGTCGGAGAATGCAAGTTTGAGTTCGGCTGCTATCGACTGCATAACCTCTTGCAAGACGTCTCGATACCTCAAGTAACCGGGTCGTGCCTGCACTTCCGGTTCGATTTCTGAGAACATGGCGAGAATCTCTGGCGTTGAGCTATGTATGCCGTGGCGAGTCAAGACATTTGAGACTGCGTCGCAGATGCCTGATTCCCAGTCAACGAGAGTTCCGTAGCAATCGAAACTCAGCCATTCGAACTGATCGCCGTCTAGCAAATCTCATCTCCCGTAGTCAGCACGTCTGAAGGGCTGAATCAAATCTCCGAAGCGCCCGTAAACCCCGTGCAGTGTTCGCATCGTTGCTACACTGTAGCAATGTCAAAAGAGGTCTTGAATGTTGGTGATGTAACCATCACGTCATTGAGTGATGGGCAATTGGTATTTGACCAGAGAATAACGTTTCCTGATACTCCGTTGGAGCATTGGGAGCAGTATTACGACATCTTTCCGGAGTACTTTGCCAAACCGTATTTTCTGTTGAATCTAGGCGTGTTTGTGATGCGGTCGGCAGGTAAGACGCTGGTGGCGGATACGGGGTTTGGGCCGCATGGTCAGATGCTGGGGGCGGATACTCCGGCAGATTTGATGAACGATTTTGCGCGCAAGGGCATCGGGACGGATGAGATTGACACCGTCTTTCTGACGCACCTGCATGGGGACCACGTTGGTTGGAACACGAGGCCGGAGGAGTTGTCGAAGCCGATTTTTGAGGAGGCGCGGTACACGGTTCATCGTGCGGATTGGGAGCATTTCACTACGCCGGAGATATTGGAGGATTTCCGTGGCGATGCCGTTAAGCGAAGTGTGATGCCGTTGGAGGAGGCGGGGGTACTGGATTTGATGGAGGGCGAGACAGAGCTAGCGCCGGGGATAACGGCTATCCACACTCCGGGGCATACACCGGGCCACATGAGTCTGTTGATTTCATCGGGTCGCGAACGGGCGTTGCTGATCGGTGATGTTTTGGGTTCTCCGATGCATGTTACGGATCCAGATTTGACGTATTGGCCGGATACGGACAAGGAGTTGGGGAAAAAGACACGGCATCATCTGTTGGACATGGCTGAGGATGAAGGAATGACGGTGTTGGGCAGTCATCTGAGTCAGCCTGGGTGGGGTACTTTAGTGCGATGGCAAGGTAGGCGCTACTGGAAAGGGTTGTAGATCATGGCTAACAGTGTGTTGGATGTTGGCGACATTCGGGTCACCTCGTTGAGTGATGGGGGCGTGGTGTTCGATCCGCGGCTGATGTTTCCTGAAACGTCTTTGGAGCATTGGTCGCATTACTACGAGATTTTCCCGGAGTGTTTTTCAGGTCAGCACTTTCTGATGAATCTGGGTGTATTTGTGATGTCGTCGGGTGGGAAGAATGTGATTGCGGATACGGGGTTTGGTCCGCATGGGAGGATGCTGGGTTCGGAGACTTCGGCGGAGTTGATGGACGATTTTGCTCGGAAAGGTATGGAGACTGGCGAGATCGACACTGTGTTCATGTCGCACCTTCATGCGGACCATGTGGGATGGAACATCGAGCCGTCAACGAAGGATGTACCAACGTTCCCGAATGCTCGGTACACGGTTCATCGTGCGGATTGGGATCATTTCACCGTTCCGGATGATGACAGCGAGTTTGGGATGGAGCCGATCGAGCGAAGCGTGATTCCGCTGGAAGAGATTGGCGTCTTGGATTTGATGGACGGGGAGACGGAGTTGGCGAATGGCGTGACCGCCATTCCTACGCCGGGTCATACACCAGGACACATGGCTTTGCTGCTGTCATCGGGTCGGGAACGGGCGATATTCGTTGGTGACATCTTGATCAATCCGATGCATGCCACGGATACGGACCTGCCGTTTGCGTTGGACACCGATCCGGCAGAGGCGATGAAGGTGAGGCATGAAGTGCTGGACCGTGCAGAGAGGGAGAGGACGATTGTTTTGGGTAGCCATTTGAGTCCGCCGGGTTGGGGGACGATGGTTAGGTGGGAAGGTCGAAGGTATTGGCGAGGGTTGGGGTAGGTTTAGAGTGATAGGTACAGCCTTGAATATGAGGGACCCTGAGATGAAGACATATGATGTGTCAGAAATTGAAGCCATGTGTTACGAAATCATCGATGAGATTGCTGAGTCTCAGGAACGTGTGTTGGTAACTAAGGATGGCCAGCCGTACGTCTTAATGAGACCTTTTGCCGAACCTTCGCAGTCGTTGATCGAGACCGATGAGGAACGATCTAGTTCTTAAAAGTGGGCTCTTCGGGACCCATGATGTTTGGCAATCCCCTCCGACGCGTGGCGCATTACTTATGAACCCAGATCCCCGCGTTCGTCTGCGATGGCCATGGTGTTGCCATCCGGGTCTTTGAAGAACGCCATCCACAGCTCGTAGTTGTCCGTTGAGTGGATGACGTGAGGCTCGCTGCTAAATTCGACTCCACGATCTTTAAGGGTTTCGTAGCTGGCTTGGATATCGGGAACGTTAAAGTAGATAACGCTGTTTCCGGTCGAAGCCTCGCCGGGGATTGCCGACAGCATCATATGGACGCCGTCGCAGTCGAATATGGCCAACCCGGGCGGAAACTGTGCGATGAACGTTATGCCGAGCTTGTCGCGATAGAATTCGACGGCCGCGTCTAGATCATCAACGCTGATACCTACCTGATAGATCGAGTTGATCTTTGGTTCATCACTCATGCTCAGCTCCTTGCGTCTGAGAATTACTTGACATGACTAAATATTAGTCATATAAAATAAATATGTCAAGCATGGATGAGAGCGCAGAAACGGTGGGGTCGTCTCCTGAGGCTTTGGGAGATCGGTTAATCGCGTTGATCGACCTGCTGCAAAACAGGGTCCGGCCCAGTTACCACACGACACGGCTGACTGCCGCGCGGATGTCTGCGCTACGTATCATCATCGAGAACGATGGAACCACGGGTGGGCAGATCGCTCAGGCGGAGCGGGTTACGCAGGCGACGATTACCAGAGTGCTCGATGGTTTGGATCAGAGTGGATTCATCGAACGGGAGCCGTCTCAGCGCGACCGACGAATTGTGGATGTTCGGGCCACGGAGACTGGACGTGCCGCGTTTAGACAAGCCGTGGCCGCACAGATCGAACGTCTTGCGGGCGACATCGCCAAGCTCAGAGCGGAAGAACGCGCAAAGATATCAGATGCGATGCGCCATCTCGAGCGGGTGTTTCAGAACGATTAGAGAGCGGCGTCCCTAGTCGAAGAACCCTTTATCCTCGTCGGAGAGGTGTTTCTTGGCGGCTGGGATGTTGAATTGGACGCCTAGGCCGGGGGTGTCCCAGACTTTGATGTGGCTGTTTTCGACGATTGGATTGGGCAGGCCGTCCATGATGTCGTACCACCATTCGGGTTTGCCGGCGGGGTATTCGAAGGCGATGTAGTTGCGCGGGAGGGTTGCGGCGAGGTGGACGTGTGCGGCGATGCCGATGATGCCGTCGGCGACGCCGTGGGGCGCCATCATGATGCCGTGCATGTCGGCGAATTCTGCGATCCATTTGAGTTCGGCGATGCCTCCGACGTCGAGGGGGTCGGGGCCGATTACTCGGACGGCTTTGGATTCGATTAGGTCTTTGAAGTTTTGGCGGAGGTAGATTTGCTCGCCGGTATGGATCGGAGTGGAGGTTTGCATCTGCACTTCGCGGAAGAGTTCGGGGAGGACGTAGGGGGTGTAGTCGCCGGTTATTGTGTCTTCGAGCCACATTACGTTTAGGGGTTCGAGGGCTTTTGCTAGGCGGAGGGTGTCGTGGACGGTCATTCCGGGGCCGCAGTCGAGGGCGAGTCCGACTTCGTCGCCGAGGACGTCTTTCATGGCTTCGACGCAGGCGATGGTGTGTTTGAGGCCTTGTTCGGTTAGGGGGCCGCCGACTGGTGGGCGGACGCCGCCGCGGGGTGGTCCGTCGTATTTGGGGAGTTCGCCGTAGAAGTAGTTTGGGATTTCGGCGGCCATTTGGGAGTGGAAGGATATGCCCTGCTTGATGATGGAGAATCCTTCTTTGAACTCCTTCATTTCGGCCATGTTTTCGGCGTAATGCTCGGGTTCATTGCCTTTTAGCGGGGTTCGGATGCCTCCGTTGTAGACGCGAACCTTGTCTCGGACTTTGCCGCCGAGGAGTTTGTATACGGGGACTCCGGCGGCTTTTCCGGCGATGTCCCAGAGTGCGACTTCGATGGCGCTGACGGCGGCTCCCCACGGTTTGAAGCTGCCTAAACGACGGATTCGGCTCATTACGTGCTCGACGTCGGTGGGATCCTGTCCGAGGATGGCGTCTTTGTAGTAGAGGACGAATGGTTTGAGGTAGGGTTTGGTCCATTCGGCTTGGCCGAGGCCTTCGATTCCTTCGTCGGTGGTGATGCGGACGATGGGGTTGTCGCCGATGATGGCGCACTTGAGATCGGTGATCTTCATGAGTGTCTCTTTCGGTTGATTTGGGGGTTGTTGAGGGAATGATACGGGAATCTGGGGACTGTGGAGCGGGTGATTCGGAGTGTGTTTTTGAGACGTTGTATAGCCGCGATCTTGCCGCTTCATGCCGCTGGGATGCCGCTTCATGCCGCTGTAGCGGCAAGATCACGGCGGGGGTGTTTTTTGGTGGGATTCGGGGTGTGGTGTGGAGGAGGGAGCGGGTATCGGCGTTTGGGGGTGTGGAATGGTGGTTTTCGTAGGATTCAGGGGCTTGTTTGGAGGGGGAATTTAGAACAAAATCGGCAATTTAGCGGCAAAACTCCGGCATGATTGCTTTTTGACGGAGTTCAAAACAAGTTCAGAGACATTGTCTGGGCCGGAGTGTCCGGAGTGTCTGAATCGGGGACTTACATGGATGGACGGGATGGAGGGGATATTGGGATTTGGGTGTTGGGGTCTGAAATGGTGAGTTTTTTGAACTTGTTTGAAATTTGTTTGAACTGTGATCCCGTATCGGAGTACGGGACAAGCTTTTGTGATTTGAATGATGGGCTCTGATTTTTGGGAGTGAGTGTTAGGCGGGTGACCAGCCGTCGGTGGATGGGGTTGGGAGGGTGTCGATGGGGTCGGTGGATTTTGTGGTTATAGACTTTTTTGATCGCGGTCTTAGCAAGTACGGAAATTTCACGTGCCCGACAACGAAGCGACAGCGCGTATCAGGATCAACCAGATGTTGGAGAGGTCGGGTTGGCGTTTCTTTGATGAGGATGGGAGACCGGGCAACATTCATTTGGAGTCGAAGGTCAGTGGTCAGGCGGATTTGGACGCGATGGGTGATGATTTTGAGAATGTCGGGAATGGATTTATTGATTATTTGCTGGTAGATGATCGGGGGCGGCCGCTGGTGGTTTTGGAGGCTAAGTCGGCTAGCAAGGACCCTCTGGTTGGGAAGGAGCAGGCTAGGTCTTATGCTCGGCGAAAGAATTGCCGGTATGTGATTTTGTCGAATGGGTTTCTGCATTATTTCTGGGATTTGGAAACGGGAAACCCTTCGACGATCACGGAATTCCCTCGGCCGGAGAGTGTCGGGGAGATAGTGAAGCGTCAAGCGCCGGATCGGGGGCGTCTGGTCGATGAGGTGGTAGATGCGGATTACATCATGCGGACTAAGATGCCGGATTACGAGCGTCGTGCGGGTTGGATCAACGAATCTGAGCGTGATGAGTTCATGCGGTCGAATGGGTTGCGGTTGATGCGGGAGTATCAGGTGAACGCGGTGAAGTCGATTCAACGTGCGGTGAAGGGTGGCAATGATCGTTTCTTGTTTGAGATGGCTACGGGAACGGGCAAGACGTTGGTGGCTGCGGCGATCATCAAGTTGTTTTTGCGGACGGGGAATGCTTCGCGGGTGTTGTTCCTGGTGGATAGGTTGGAGCTAGAGAATCAGGCGAAGAGGGCGTTTGACGATTATCTGCGGCCCGATTTCAGGACTGTCATCTACAAAGAGGATCGAAATGGTTGGCGCGGGTTCGAGATTGTGGTGACGACCGTGCAGTCGTTGCTGGTGAACAACAAGTACGCCGAATTGTTCTCCCCTACTGATTTCGACCTAGTGATTTCAGATGAGGCGCACAGGTCGATCAATGGGAACGCACGGGATGTGTTCAACTACTTTGTGGGTTACAAGCTGGGGCTGACGGCAACGCCGCGGGACTATCTTAGGAATGTTGATGTCAACGATCCATCGATCAGGGATCCGCGGGAGATTGAACGTCGGCAACTACTTGACACGTACCGGACGTTCGGATGCGAGAGTGGCCGTCCAACGTTCAGGTATTCGTTGGTGGATGGGGCGAATGATGGTTTTTTGATTAACCCGAAGGTCGTGGATGCGAGGACGGACGTTTCGACGGAGATGTTGTCCGAACAAGGATTCTTGGTGACGTTCACCGATGAGGAGGGAGAGGAGACTCAAGCGACGATGCAGCGTCGGCACTTTGAGCGAACGTTCTTTTCGGATGCGACGAATCGTCGTTTCTGCGCGGTGTTTCTCGAACATGCTTTGAGGGACCCGATCAGCAACGAAATCGGTAAGTCGATCATTTTCTGTGTGAGTCAGGATCATGCGGCCAAGTTGACGAATATCCTTAACGAGTTTGCGCATCAGATGTTTCCGAATCGGTATCGGTCGGATTTTGCGGTGCAGGTGACATCAGTGATCCCGATGGCTCAACGGTTTGCGATCAACTTCGCGAACAACAATTTAATGGGGCGTAGCCAAGTAATCGAGGGGTATCTGACGAGCAAGACTAGAGTTTGCGTGACGGTGGGGATGATGACGACGGGTTACGATTGCCCGGACATATTGAACTTGGGTTTGATGCGACCGATATTTTCGCCGACGGATTTCATCCAGATCAAGGGGCGGGGTACTCGGAAACACGATTTCACAGAGCAAGCGATTGAGCCGTATCTGAAGGAAGGATCCCCGAACGCTCAAAAAACTGAGTTTAAGCTAATCGACTTTTTCGGCAATTACGAGTATTTCGAGAACGAGTATGACTATGACGAGGTTTTGAAACTTCCGAGACCAGGTGTGAGGGATGAAGTGGACGGTCCCGAAAACGGTCAGGCAACAAAGCGTTTGGACATCTTCACTTACTTAGGGAAGGATGATCTTCATTCATTGCATGAGGAGCAGATTGGGACGGCGGGGATGAAGATTGATCGGATGTTTTTCAACAGGTTTGCGGACGATGCGAAGGGTGATGAGACGTTGCGGGAGGCGGTGAAGAACGAGGCTTGGGATAAGGCGCAGGACTATGTGCGGCAGGAGATCTTTGACAAACCTGAGGAGTACTACACGCTTGAGAAGTTGAGGGAGGCGCTGAATCTGGATCGTCGGGTGTCGTTGCGGGAGATATTGGAGCATGTATTTGGGTTGCTTCCGAGGATCAAGAGCAGGGCTGAGTTGCTGGATGAGGAGTTTGGAAAGTTTATTGCGCAGAATGCTCCTGAGGATGTGGAGTCGATACCGGCGATTAGGGCGTTCTTTGTAGCGTATGCGGGGGATGAGAGTGTGCGGATGATCGTGGATGGGGGGCAATTTGCGGATTTGGCGACGAATGCGGGGTTTTCGATGGCGGATTATGGGCGTGTGCCGGAGGAGTATCGGGGGTTGGTTAGGGAGTATGTGAAGGATTGGGTTGTTTTGAATCAGTTTGTTTAGGGGGAATTTACATGGATGGAGGGGATGGACGGGATGTGGGTTTTGACGATGTATCCCGTTCATCCTGTGCATCCATGTAAGCTCTTTGGGTTTTTGCCATTTGGGATTGAGGAGGTGGAAATCTTGTGTATCTTGTACATCCATGCGAAATGATGACGGATGTTCCCGGTGGGAACGGCTCGGTTGAATGGAGGGATTTGGGTTGCTCTATGAGGAATTGACGAGAAAGATAATTGGGTGTGGATTTGAGGTTAGTAATGAGTTAGGCGTTGGGTTTTTGGAGTCGGTTTATGAGAATGCGATGTTGGTGGCGTTGGCGGATGCGGGTTTGAAGGCGAGGTCTCAAGTGCCGATAGGGGTCAGATTTCGAAGGCGACCGGTGGGGGAGTTTTTCGCGGACATTGTTGTTGAAGGGAAGGTGATAGTTGAGTTGAAGGCAGTGAGGACGTTGGTGTCGGTGCATGAAGCGCAGGTGATCAACTATCTGAAGGCGACGCGGGTTGAGGTTGGTTTGTTGATGAACTTTGGGAATCCTAGGTTGGAGTATCGGCGGTTTACGCGGGAACGGGGGTAGGGAATTTACATGGATGGAGGGGATGAACGGGATGTTTTGTTGGTGGTTAGGTCGCGTTTTTGGGTAGGGCATCTTGAGGCAGATGCATCCCGTTCATCCTGTGAATCCATGTGAGTTTCGGGGGGTGGGGGATTTACATGGATGGAGGGGATGGACGGGATGTTTTGTTGGTGGTTAGGTCGTGTTTTTGGTAGGGCATCTCGAGTGAGGTGCATCCCGTTCATCCTGTGCATCCATGTGAGTTTCGGGGGTGGGGGATTTACATGGATGGAGGGGATGGAGGGGATGTTGGTTTTGACGATGTATCCTGTTTATCCTGTGTATCCATGTAAGTAGCTTGGGGGGAGCATGTTAGACGTTCGGACGCGGCAGCGGATTGATACGGCTCGGGACATTCTTGTTGGGAAGGTGCCGGACCCTAAGAGTCAGGTTGAGCAAATCACTCTGGCTCTCATGTACAAGTTCATGGATGATATGGATGCGTTGTCGGAGAGCTTTGAGGGAGGGAAGGCCTCGTTTTTCGTCGGTGAGTTTGGTCGGTACTCTTGGCGGAAGGTCGTGGGACGTGGGATCGGGGCTTTTGATGCGCTGAATCTCTATTCGGAGGGGATTACGCGGATGGGTGAGAATCCGGGGTTGCCGGTGCTGTTTCGGTCGATCTTCAACAATGCCTATCTTCCGTTTCGTGACCCTGAGACTTTAAGGGCGTTTTTGGGTGTGATCGATGAGTTCGAGTATGACAACTCGGAGCGGTTGGGTGATGCGTTCGAGTATCTGCTTTCGATCATGGGTTCGCAGGGCGATGCGGGGCAGTTTCGGACGCCGCGGCACATCATCGATTTCATTGTTGAGATTGTTGATCCTAAGAAGGATGATGTGATTTTGGATCCGGCTTGTGGTACGGCGGGTTTTTTGATTTCGGCTTATAAGCATGTTGGAGAAACTTACATGGATGGACGGGATGGAGGGGATGGTGTTGGGTTGAGTGGTGAGGAAAGGGCTCGGTTGGCTCGGAATGTTCGGGGGTATGATATTTCGCCGGATATGGTTCGGTTGTCGTTGGTGAATCTTTATCTGCATGGTTTTCCGGATCCGGACATTTTCGAGTACGACACGTTGACCAGCGAGGAGCGTTGGGGGGAGTATGCGAATGTGATACTGGCTAATCCTCCGTTTATGTCGCCGAAGGGTGGGATACGTCCGCATAACCGGTTCAGCGTGACTTCGAGGCGTAGCGAGGTTCTGTTTGTGGACTACATCGCTGAGCATCTGACGGCGGATGGTCGGGCCGGGGTGATTGTTCCTGAGGGGATCATTTTTCAGAGTCAGAATGCGTACAAGCAGTTGCGTAAGATGCTGGTGGAGGAGTATCTGGTAGCGGTGGTGTCGTTGCCGCCGGGGGTGTTCAATCCGTATTCGGGGGTGAAGACGTCGGTTTTGATCCTTGATAAGGCGCTGGCTCGTCGGGCGGAAACTATCGGGTTTTTCAAGGTTGAGAATGATGGGTTTGATCTTGGGGCTCAGCGTCGCCCGATAGATCGGAATGATTTGCCGGCGGTGAAGGGTGAGGTTGTGGAGTATCTGCGTCGGGTGCGGGAGGGAATTTACATGGATGGAGGGGATGAACGGGATGTTTCGTATGAGTTTGAGACTGGGTTGGTTGTTGAGAAGGAGAGGGTTGGGGCGGATGGGGAGTTTAATTTGAGTGGGGAGAGGTATCGGACAATTGGATTGCATAGCACGGCTTACCCATTGGTCGCATTGGGCGAAGTTTGCTCGTTGATTCGCGGCGTGACCTACAAAAAAGGAGATGAGGTTCACGAAGGCGGGAAGCAAGTGCTGCGCGCTAATAACATCTCAAAGGATCATTCAACGCTGGATTTCTCGGAAATCAAACGGGTCGGCGATTGGCTGAATTTCGATGTTGAGAAGAGATTGTCGAAACATGACATCTTCATATGTTTGGCGAGCGGTAGCAAGGATCACATCGGTAAAGTGGCGTTTATTTCTGACGACACGGATTATTTCTTCGGTGGCTTCATGGGCGCGATCAGATCAAATACGGAATTGATCGATCCGTGTTATCTGTTTTCTCAATTGCGAGACGGTCGTTTCAATCAATTCCTCAGGGATCAGATTTCGGGTGCGAACATCAACAATCTAGGGGCAAAGCTTCTCTATCGCTATGAGATCCCCTTGCCTCCATTGGAAGTTCAGCGTGAGATTGTGTCGGAGATAGAGGGTTATCAGAGGGTTATTGATGGGGCGCGTGCAGTTGTTGAGAATTGGCGTCCTCGGATTGCGGTTGATCCGGGGTGGCCGGTGGTGGAGTTGGGGGAGGTGTGTGAAAGGGTCCAGTACGGCCTATCATCGCGGCTCAACACAGGAGGGCTAGGATACAGGACGTTCCGGATGAATGAGCTCGTCGAAGGTCGGTGTTCAGATTCTGGTGAAATGAAATTCGCTGATGTCTCTTGCGAGGATTTCGAAAAATATCGGCTCAACAAAGGCGACATCCTATTTAACAGGACGAATAGTTATGAGCATGTTGGTCGGACTGGTATTTTCGATCTAGATGGAGATTATTGCTTTGCTTCGTATTTGATACGGCTATCGATTTCGAGTGAAAACGCTTTGCCATTCTATGTCAACGCATACATGAACACGAACGCGTTTCAATCGGGTATCAAACGTTTCGCTACAAGGGCAATTGGCCAATCAAATGTCAACGCTAAATCTCTAGCGGCTTATCCCATCCCGTTGCCTCCGCTGACAGACCAGCGACGCGTTGTAGCTGAGATCGAATCTGAACGTGGGTTGGTGGATGCGAATCGTCAGTTGATTGAGCGTATGGAGGGGAAGGTGCGGGATGTTGTGGGGCGGGTGTGGGGGCAATAGGCGACGTAGAAAACGAGCGATCTTTGTACAAATGCTGTTTGACGACATGGAAAGAGTTCACGATGGACCCGCTGATGTTGGTGAGACGGAGTTCGAGTTCTTGAATCGGTCATCACTGGTTGAGGCAACGGAGGCGCGCGAGAAGATTGAGGAGTTGCTAGCACATTATCCTCCCGAAGGACTGACGCATCTGCTGGCTAGGTTGCGAAGCGACAACCAAAACTTTCACGGAGCCTTGTTTGAATTGGTGTTGTATAGCGCGTTTCTTCGCTTGGGTTGCCATGTCGAGCTCTCCGACATCGACGAAAGTGCCAAACGTCCCGATTTTCTCATCCAAAGTGGAGACGATCGTTGTTACGTGGAAGCAACGGTCGTGGATCCTAAAGAAGGGTCACTTGAATCGAATGTCTTTGAACGGGACGTCTTGGCAAAACTCGAGACTTTGGAGCGCAAGGGATTAGGTCTATTTGTCGACGTGGAAGGGACTTTAAACCGTTTTCTAAGGAAATCAAACGTTACCCAACCATTCCGGCAACTATTCGAAGCACATGATGCGGCAGACATCAAGGAACTGACCCGAAGGCACGGTTACGATGCAACACCCTCGGCAGCCATCTCGGACGGTAATTGGAAATTAAGAGGTAGGCTGATAGCGATCAACAGTGAACAGATAGTTCATGGCGTATCCGGCGAAGCACAATATATAGACCCAACGCGGTCTTTCGAAGCAAGAGTTACTGCTAAAGCTCAAAAGTACCGCGGGCTGGACGCACCTCTCGTGGTAGCGGACAATGCGCGAGAGTTGGGTTTTGACATAAGACGTGGTGCGATGCGAGCGTTGTTTGGGGAAATGGTCGTGGACATTCCCTTGGATCGCAACGGATTCCCCATGGACGGCGTCGAACCGAGGTCACGCAGATCGCCTGGTGGGATATGGAACAACCGAGACGGCACCGCCCGTTACACTCGGTTGAAAGCGGTAATGACGACTTTGCGATTGGGACCATACAAATTGGATGCACCTGTCATGACTTACTTCAATCCCCATGTTGATACAAGCGAATTGCCAGATGTGATTTATACGATGCCACATGCTGTTGGAAACAATGGCGTAATGGAGTTCTTCGATGGCAATTCCTTGCGACAACTGCTGTTTAACCGATAGTACAGGCTCCCTTTCAAGGCATCATTATGCTGCTGTGTCGTTCGCGTCCCGTTGCGTTTCGCGAAGGGTACGGGGCAGGCTCTGCCCGCCTCTTAATCTCCCCCTGAGAGGGGAGGGGTATGGGGTGTTGCACGAAAGGGGCTTGGGATTGGGCGCGATGATACGAGTTGTAGTCGTGGGGGTGTTGGGAGGGAGTGGCGACCCCGAGCAGATTCGAACTGCCGATCTCCTCCTTGACAGGGAGGCGTGTTAGGCCACTACACCACGGGGCCGCATAAGACGGTGGGCGCTGGGCGAGATTTGCCCGGCGACCGTTTCTTAAGGTTAACTTAATGGTGGGGGTTAATCAATATGGGGGGGGGCTGTGCCCCGTGCCTCTGGATTCCGGCCTGCGCGGGAATGACGGGGCTGGCGCGGGAATGAAGGGGGCTTCGTTGGAATAACGGGGCTTTGTGGTCAGTCTTCTATACTGTGGGTATCGATGCGATGACTGAATCAAGAGAACTGCTGTGACGACGACATTGCAACCTGCAGATCGTTCCTCTGTGGATCGCGAGGAGGCGATTGCGCGCGCGCGGCAGTTCTACGAAGAGGAGATTTTGCCGAAGTACGGCGAGTCTCACAAGGGGCATTTCGTCATCATAGACGGACTTAGCTTGAACTACGAGATTGGAGACCATGGGTTCGATAGCGAGACTGCTTGGCGTTTCCATGAAGCTATGCCAGACGCCATCTCGCTGTCGTTGCCAATCGGACGCGTTGGATGGTCGATGGGAGGTTACTACCCGCCAGATGAGTGGGAAGAGATTTGGGCGGAGGTCGAACGGCGGTACGCTAGGTGATTCGTGGACGGGTGTGGAAAATTGGCGACACATTGCTTCCCGTCGTTGAGTTGGGCATAGCGCAAGGCGATGGCGAAATTCGGCTGATTCCTGCGGTGATCGATACCGGTAGCGACTGCGACCTTTTGATGAGTCGTGAACGGCTCTACGAGTTGGGATTGAACTTAGATGCGGGGGAAACCACCGGGATCAGAGGCGTTCACGGCGAACGGCGTTCGCGGACCTGTCTCACATTAGCGATTTGGGACAGCGAACCCAGGAGAGTCGTCATCGTCGAAGCTGCTGTCCCCACCCTCGTAGGCAAAGGGTTGTTAGAGAACTTTTCTGTTTACATCGAGATGCGCGAGGGCGGGGCAATCGTGTTGCAACGTTTGGCGGATCAAGGCGTGCCTGAACTGCCGTAACAGTTGAATTCGCTCTGTCGGTACGGATGGAAAGCTTGTTCAGTACTGCTTGAAGAGTTTGCCCCAGGGGGTTTTTAGGGCTTGGGTGACGCGTTTTTTGCCTATGAAGCGGAGCCAGAATTCGTTGTGGTAGAGGTTGGAGGCTACGAAGGCCCAGGGGGTGATGGGGGATCTCAACAACATGCCTTCTAGGGGTTTTAGGGGGCCCCAGTAGATCATTTTTTGGCCGCGGGAGGCGAGGGTGTTTTCGTTGGGAGAGAAGTCCCATCTGACGTTTGCGATGTCGTCGCCTTTGAGGTCGATTTGGGTGGGGTTGCCGATGCCTAGTCCCATTTCGTGGGCGATGCGGATTTTGGGTATGGTCATGGGGTCGAAGCCCATGAGTTTGGCAGCTACGGCGTCGATGGCTACTTGGTCGGCGGATGCGAGGATGATGTTCTTGGTGTGGATGCGCATGGCGCGGGGGCCGGGTCCGTCGCCGGCGAAGGTGCCGTCCATGACGGCGAAGAGTCCGCTGTGGATTTCGCGCTGGATCTGAAGGAGGTCGACGAGGGTTTCGTGGATCTGGGCGTGGGTCCAGTGTCGGTAGCGGTGGAGGAGTCCGCCGAAGGCGTTCTTCATAGCGCCGGTCATCTGGGTGAAGACGTGGGTTTTGACGGTTGGGAGTTGGATGATGTTGGTTCCGAGGAGCATCTCGGGGATGTAGATGCCGTCTTTGTAGATGTTGTTGAGCACAAGCATCTCGGCTTGGGGCTTGTAGCGCACCCACTCCATTTCGGGTGTGTCGAGGATGACGTGCGGGATGTCGAGTCGGTCTTCGACGGCGGCGTGCTTGTTTTTGATGCGGCCTTCGATGGGATCGACTACTACGGTGCCGTTGTGTGCGGCGGTCAGGTCGTCGAAGCCGTCGGCACGGAGTTTGTTGGCTACGCCTTCGATCTGCCACGGGGCTGTTGAACATGCGGGGTAGTAATGCTGCCAGGAGATGTTGACCTTTAGCAGCGTCTCGATGTCGGGTGTCAGGGAGTCCTGGTATCCGGCCAGGTCCATGAGGTCGGAGTAGTCGGATAGGACGGTTTCGGGTTCGGTGTAGAGGACAGCGACGGTGCCGAGTTTGGGTTCGGCGTGCGGGATGTCGGGCGCGGTGACTAGACGCTCCTGGGATGTGGTGCTGATGGGGGCTCTCATGGTGTGGAGTCGGGGGTGAATTTACATGGATGGAGGGGATGGAGGGGATGGTTGGCGAACTGCGCTATGGGCCCCCTTTGTCCTTCGGACATTTCCCCCGCCCAGGGGGAACCCTGCCGTCCCGTCCGCCACCCGAGCATCCCCTGCGATCTTGCTGCGCTCGCTCGCGTCCCCTTGCGCTTCGCGAAGGGGAGGTATTTCACCGCACCCCGTCCCCTCTGGATTCCGGCTTTCGCCGGAATGACGTGGGCTGTGCAGCGAGTTATCGGCAAGGTTTGCTTTTCTCTGGATTCCCGCCTTCGCGGGAATGACGATGGATGTTGCTACGCGGCTTCATAGTGGTGTTCGCCGGCTAGGACGTAGCCGTAGGCGGAGAGGGCGGCTATTGCGCCTT
Source organism: Dehalococcoidia bacterium (assembly GCA_965220515.1). Taxonomy (GTDB): domain Bacteria; phylum Chloroflexota; class Dehalococcoidia; order Lucifugimonadales; family Lucifugimonadaceae; genus Bin127. Next base: position 1,791,676 of record OZ244831.1, on the reverse strand, counting down.
GGGATGCGGCGGTTACTGTTTGTTTGAGGGATGTTCCGTCGGTGAGGTCGCCGGCGGCGTAGATGCCGGGGAGGCTGGTGCGTTGGCCGCGGTCGACGTGGACTTCGTCGGTTTCGTCGTTGATGTCGAGTCCGAGCATGTTGGGGATTTCGAGGCGGGGGTCGGCGCCGGCTTCGATGAAGATGCCGTCGAGGTCTATGGTGTCCTTGCCGTGGTCGCCTTCGCGGGACTTGTTCATCGGCTCGGTCTGGTCGGGATGGATGTTGACAGTTTCGTTGTCGTCCATCGGTCGTGAGATTCGGATGGAGGTCAATCCGGCGAGGTCGGTGCCGATGAGTTCGGTGACGGTTGTGTTGAGCAGGACGCGGACGTTGGGGATTTGAGAGAGGACTTTTAGCTGGATGGGCTCGGGTCGCCAGAGTTCGTCGCCTCGGTATATGAGGTAGACGTGTTTTGCGTATCGTGCGAGTAGAATTGCGCCTTCGGTTGCAGCGTTGCCGCCGCCGACAACTGCCGCGGCTTCTTTGTTGCGGTACAAGGGTGCGTCGCATGTGGAGCAGTATGAGACGCCTTTTCCGGTCCATTCTTCCTCGTGGGGCAGGCCAAGAGTGCGGCGCTCGCGTCCGACGCAAAGGATGACGGAGCCGGCGTCGACGATGTCGCCGCCGCCGAGGGTGCAGATGAAGCGGTCGTCGCTGGGCTCGACGGCTTCGAGGTTTCGTGAGATTGTGGGGACTTCGAGCTTGTCGACCTGCTCTTTGAACTTGAGCATGAGGTCGAAGCCGTCGATGTCGGGAGTGCCGGGGTAGTTTTCGATCAAGCCGCCGATTGCGGTTTCACCGCCAAAGGATTCGGAAGCGATGATGGTATCGAGTTGGTATCTTGCGGAGTACAAAGCGGCGGCGAATGCGGCTGCGCCTTGACCCGCGACTAGAACATCGGCTTTGTGAGTTTCGAGCATATCGAACCGCCCCGAGTAAGAGTGCTGAACCAGCTCTGAGATCGGCTGGTCTTTTGTAAAGTCTATTCCATAGGGTAGTGATTCCCTATAAGGAAATACGGCGCGAGGGCCGTTCACGTATCTGTGCGACGGCCGAGATGTGAGCAATGTCTAACAAACGAGATCTGCAGATTATCGAAGGCGGCGGAGTCGCCACGGCTCAAGGGTTCCATGCCGGTGGAGTTTTTGCCGGTATCAAGACTCCGGGTGAGGACAAGTACGACCTCGGGCTCGTCTATTCGGATCGAGATTGCGCAGTGGCGGGGACTTTCTCTCAGAACAGTGTTCTTTCTCCGTCGGTGACGGTTTCGAAAGAGGTCGTTGCCAGCCGTTCCGCACGGGCAGTGATCGCGAACAGCGGGTGTGCCAACTGTTCAGTGGGTGAGCAGGGTTACATCGATGCGAAGGATGCGGCGGCGATTGGCGCGTCGAAGCTTGGTGTTGACGCGAACGATGTTTTGGTGGCGTCGACTGGTGTGATTGGTGTCGAGCTTCCGATGAATCTGATCCGGGACCACGCGCCGCGGATCAATGTGCGAGATGGGGATGACGCGGGTCTTGAGTTCGCGAAGGCGATCATGACGACGGATACGCATGCCAAGCACATTGCGGTGCGGTACGAGGCGACGGACGGATCGGCGGTTACGGTCGGTGGGTGTGCCAAGGGAGCGGGGATGATTCACCCGAACATGGCGACGATGCTGTGTTTCATCTCGACGGATGCCGATGTTGAGCAGTCGTTCCTGCAATCGACGCTGTCGGATGCTGTGACGCTGAGCTTCAATCAGATCGACATCGATGGTGACCAGAGCACGAACGATACGGTTGCGCTTCTTGCGAATGGTGCGTCGGGAAGTCCGCGTGTAGCAGGTGGTGATGAAGATTCGGAGCGATTTGCGAGTGCGGTGAAGTATGTGAATCGTTATCTGGCGATTGAGTTGGCGCGAGATGGTGAGGGTGCGAGGCATCTGATCACGGCGGTGGTTGAGGGTGCGGAATCGGATGTTGATGCTCGGAAGGCTGCTCGATCAGTGGCCGCTTCCCTACTGGTGCGAACCGCGGTTTATGGCCGAGATCCAAACTGGGGTCGGATCATGATGGCGGTGGGCAAGACCGGCATACCGCTGGTGGAGTCGAAGATCGACATCTTTGTGAATGGCATTCAGATCGTGCATGAAGGTAAGGCGATTGCTTACAACGTCCAGAGCGTGATTGCGGCGTTGGATCGGCCGGAGGTTGAGTTGCGGGTCAACCTGAACTGCGGTGATGGGTTCGGTGAGGCTTGGGGATGTGATCTGACCGAGGAGTACGTAGTGTTCAACTCGGCGTACACCACGTGATGGCAGAGCAAGGTTGCATCGTAGTCAAGATCGGTGGTTCGACGCTGGGAGAGGGTGACTCGACGATCGACGATGTTGTCGAGTTATGGAGTCGCGGCATGCGCCCCGTTGTTGTTCATGGCGGGGGCAAGACGATCTCGGAGTGGGTTTCTCGGCAGGGAGTGAGGTCGCAGTTCGTGCGCGGTCTACGTGTTACTGACTCGGCGACGCTTGAGGTTGCTGTGGCGGTGCTGACGGGGCTGGTCAATTCCAATCTGGTTGCGGAGATAACGCGGGCTGGTGGGCCGGCGGTTAGCGTGTCCGGTGTATCTGAGGGGATGTTTAGCGCGGTGGTGCAAGATCCTGAACTCGGTTATGTGGGCAGGATTGAGAAGACTAATCCGAGCCCGGCGCAGGTGATTGTCGATTCTGGTCGGATTCCGGTGGTTGGTCCCGCTGCTCTGAACTTGGAAGCGACATCGCTCGAGGATCAGATATTGAACATCAATGCCGACACTGCGGCAGGGCATTTGGCGCGTGCGTTGAAAGCAGAATCGATGGTTTTTCAGACGGATGTTGAGGGGGTGTTGGACATGCGGGGTCGGGTGATACCGCAGATGACGAAGCGTCAGTGTGTTGATTTGATCAACAGCGGAGTCGCTGGTGGAGGGATGATACCCAAGTTGGAGGCGTGTATCGAGTCGTTGGGCGGGGCGAAGTCGGCGCACATTATTGATGGGCGGGTAAAAGGTGCGCTGGTGAAGTGCGCGGAGGGGGAGTCTGTTGGGACGCGGATTGTTTAGGGAACTAAATACGTTTCTACACGCGGGCAATGGCCTACGGCGACGCGTCGATGCCCGGAGACATTTCGAGTGGCGGCCGTCCGACGGTTGAAACAGGGAGTTTCATGCCCTTTCCGCCAGCGGGTTCAAACCTATGGTCGGTTCAGCAAACGACCTCTATTTCCAGTCGCGAGGGGATGCCTGTGATGTGGAAGATTTTATCCGTTGCCGTTGTTCTGATCGGTTTTCTTTCTTTTATCTCGTGTGGCCGCGACGAGTACCTCTCGCCGGGGCGCGAGGAACTCCAGTACTCGGAGTGGGTGGTCAAGACCTACCACAACACCCCATCCGCTGCCGACTGCCATGTGAAGGTCGTGCGCGAGTATATGGATGAACTTGAAGCGTTGCATCGCGAGGCACAGGAAATTCTCTACAGGTTTGAAAACTTGATATTCGAGTTGGATGAACGACCCGAGTTCGCATACGATCAATCGTGGCGTGCAGACATTGACGACGCGGTTGACGCGGTTGACGAATCGACGCAACGACTCAGAAATATGGATGTGCCGATTCCGATGTTCAGAGTTCATCAGAACATTGAAACGCAGAGGCTCCACGAGGTCGCCGCGTGGTACGGTGTGCGTGCGTTTATCGAAACGGGGAAATTCGATCATAGCTATCTGGAAGCAGCCGATGATCTGGTGACAAAGCCAGTTTACGCGGATCGAACGAAAGAGGCGTGGGCATCGTATTACTACACATGCGGAGATGTGTACGGAGAAGAGTCGAGACTTTGATGGTGCAGCGAAGCCGCAAGTACATTGGCACATATGCGATGTAAAACGGAAGAGCCGCCAAAGTTGTAGACCCCGGCGGCTCGATTGAAACCTTAGAGGCTTTACGCGACGGGGTCATGCAAGTTGTTTCACGCTTTGTGCGTGATTTTGAATAACGACTGGAAACGAGACGAACTCAAATTACCACTCCGCCCCATCCTCGGGCACGTAGCCGACCAGGTGGGTCGTGTGCTCGAGGTCTCTGAACCGAGTTTTGTTGTCGGAGACTCCGTAGACGATGTCGTAACGGACGTCGGCGGGGGCTTCGACGCAGCGCCATACGATTTGGGCGGCGTCGCGGTGGCTCAGGTAGACGGCGGCGGAGCGAGCATCCGAAGGCTCATTTTCCGCAGTGACTCGACCGAGTTTGATGCAGATGACGGACATTCCGTGGGTCTCGGAGTAGTAACGGCCCATGACTTCGCCGGCTACTTTGGCGACGCCATACATCCTGTCGGGCCGAGCTGGCGAATCGACGTAGACGCGTCCCGGTGGATCTGGGATGTCGTCGTAGCGGGCTTCGACCATTGAAAGGACAGGTTCTTCGCGCTCGTATCCCATCTGCGTGGCGCCGGAGCTGCCGAAGATGAAGCGTTTGACACCGGCGTCTTTGGCGGCTTCGTATACGTTGTATGTGCCTTTGATATTGACTGAAAGCTGCGACGCATCTGAGGGGCCAAGGTAGGCGGCCATGTGGACGACGCAATCGATGCCCTCGAACGCGGGACGTATGGCTTCGAGGTCGGTGATGTCTGCTTGTGTAGTAGAGAATCCGGGCACGTCTTGCCTGTTGAGTGCGGAGACTTCGTAGCCGCGTTGCGCGAGTTCGCGTCCGGCGAGTCCGCCGATGAGGCCGCTCATGCCGGTGACGAGGATTTTAGAGGTTGGAATCGTATTTTCGTTGCTCATGTGCCCATGATAAGGCGTTGCTTTGAGATTTACCGCATCGTCGAATCGCTCAGATTTATACTTTGAACCTAAGTCAAAGACTGTTTCTCATCTCCTAGATGACATTGGACGCCAAGACGACGCAACTGGAGGTGCGTTGATGTCGGAATCTGCATCCGCATCGACGCAGGGGTTGGAGCGCGCCGCTCTAGATTCGCTGGCCGCGGCGAAGTCTGAGTCCGAGCTTGAGGAGTGGCGAATCGAGTATCTCGGTCGCCGTGGTGTTTTGTCTTCGCGCCTCAGATCTGTGGGAAGTCTCCCACCTGATGATCGTCGAGAGGCCGGGGCGGATCTGAATCGCCTCAAAAACCGGTTGAACAGCGCGTTCGACGAGGCACAGGCGCGCACCGAGGAATCGACGAGTAAAAGAGCGTCGGCCGATGGGATCGATATCACGTTGCCGGGGCGACGTCCGGATTTGGGTGGACTGCATCCGTCAGAGATGATGATGCGCGAGATCCTCGAGGTCTTCAACGACATGGGATTTCAGACCGTCGAAGGTCCGATCGTTGAGCTGGAAAAGTACAACTTCGATATGCTCAACGTGCCACTGGACCATCCAGCGCGCGACTTACAGGACACCTTGTGGATCGATCGTGAATCAAAGGATCGCGTGTTGCTGCGGACGCAGACGTCGCCGATGCAGGTACGCACGATGGAGAAGCAGAGGCCGCCGGTTCGGATCGTGTCGCCAGGGTTATGTTTTCGTCACGAGGCGACCGATGCCACGCATGAGTGGCAGTTCCACCAAATCGAGGGTCTTGCGGTTGACGAGGGCGTGACGATGTCCGATTTGAAGGGCACGCTCTACGAGTTCGCACGTCGCATATTTGGCACGCAACGGAAGATTCGTTTTCGTTGCGACTACTTCCCGTTTGTAGAGCCGGGTGTCGATGTTTCCGTGGATTGGGATGGTCGATGGGTCGAGATCATGGGAGCAGGGATGGTGCATCCGAAGGTTTTGGAGGGTGTCGGGTACGACTCGTCGAAATATACGGGCTTCGCGTTCGGCATGGGGCCGGAACGGATCGCGATGTTGCGGTACAACATCGAAGACATCCGTCATTTCTTCTCAAACGATCTGCGCTTCCTGAGCCAGTTTTAACGATTAACTGATCGGAACCGCGCAATGAAAGTCCCTCTCTCTTGGCTTCGCGAGTACGTCGACGTGAACATCGACGTTGATGAACTGGCACATCGCCTCACCATGGCCGGCAATGAGGTCGATTCGATAGAGCGTTTCGGTCACATCGAGAACGTCGTTGTTGGTGAGGTGTTACACGTCGCGGCGCATCCGAATGCTGATCGGTTGCGTCTTGTCCAAGTCGATGACGGTGATGGTGTGCACGAGGTGGTATGTGGTGCTCCGAACGTGGCTAAGGGCCAGAAGATTGCGTATGCATCGATCGGTGCGGAGCTTTTCGATGCGTACAGCGATGAACCTGGCAAGACACGGAAGCTGCGCCGTTCGAAGATACGTGGTGTCGAATCTTCTGGAATGGTGTGTTCTGAGAAAGAACTTGGCATCGGTGATGACCATGACGGCATATTGGTGCTGCCGGACAACTCAGCTATCGGTACGCCGATAGGTGATGTGCTAGGCGACGCGGTGCTCGACATCGAGTTGACACCCAATCGCCCGGACTGCCTAGGAGTAGTAGGGGTTGCGCGCGATGTTGCGGCGCTGACCGGCGAGAGTCTTCGGATGCCGACTTTCGAATACGAAGCGGGTGGCCCTGAAGTCGAAACGCTGGCAAAGGTGACTGTGGTGGACGGCGATCTGTCACCACGTTATTTGGGCGCGGTGATATCGGGTGTCAAAATCGGCCCGTCGCCTTCGTGGCTTCAGGAACGACTACTAGCAATCGGTGAGCGCCCGATTAACAACATCGTAGATGCTACGAACTTCGTGATGTTCGAACTTGGCCAGCCACTCCACGCGTTCGATTACGACAAAGTGGCCGATCATCACGTCATCGTTCGCCGCGCCATGGTGGGCGAGCATCTGACTACGCTGGACGGTGTCGAACGGAAACTCGATGGCGATTCTCTGCTCATCGCTGATCCGAGCGGAGGAATTGGCCTCGCAGGAATCATGGGTGGCGAGAACACTGAGATCTCGGACACTACGGTCAACATATTTCTAGAGTCTGCGAACTTCAATCCGCAGAACAACCGCCGAACCGCGGGCATGTTGGGGATGCGTAGCGAGGCGACCTTACGGTTCGAGAAAGGATTGCGCGCCGGGCTGGCTGAAGTTGGGATTAAGCGATGCCTGCGGATCATTCAGCTAGCTGCTGGTGGAGAGATTGCGCCTGGGTTGATCGACGAATGGCCAGGGAAGGGGTCGGAGCAAGAATACGTTGATTTGACGCGGCGAGGCATCTCTCGCGTTATGGGGGTCGATTATCCGACCGAATTGGTCGAAGCGACTCTTCGATCGCTGGGTTTCGAGATCGAAGTCCTGGATTGCGGTGCTTCCGACAACGACGGTTGGCGAGTGTCGATACCGTATTGGCGATCCGACATATCGATTCCGGAGGATCTGGTTGAGGAACTGGCACGGATCATTGGGTACGACGATCTGCCGGCAACGCCCCTTTCTGGGAGTGTGCCGCGCTGGGAACCGGGTGCCAAACACGCGTTTCGCCAAAAGGTCGTGGATGCTCTGACCGCATACGGTATGAAGCAGACGATCACCTATGTCGCCATATCGGACGAATTGGAGGAGAAAGCGCCACCTCCGGCTCCCAAGTCAAATGGGATCAGTTCGCCTGACGGCATCGAGTTGGACAATCCGGTTTCGGGCCAACATGCGACGTTGCGCCGATCGTTACGCGCCCCGACGCTAGAATCGGCAGCACGCAACACGCGCACTTGGCGCGGGCCTGTGGCACTGTTCGAATCTGGAATTGTCTTCAGTTCGGGAGAACGCAGTGATAACGATCCGCTGCCCTCGCAGGTCGAGAAGCTCACTGGAGTGATGACTGGTCCTCGAAGTACATCGCTATGGGATGGAGGTGATGGCAACTTCGATTTTTACGATGCCAAAGGGGTGGTTGAACACGTCTTGGAGACGCTCGGTATCGAAGCGAGGTTCATCCCGCTTGAAGACTCGACGTACGCGCAGGGGAGGTCCGCGGAGGTAGTAACTAACGACCGGAAAGGGGCGGTTCTAGGTTCGGTCGGTGTTGTTGACGACGTGGTGTGGGAGCGATTCGACGCGGAAAGTAATGCTGCCGTGATGTTCGAGCTCGATGTGGAAGCGCTGTACTCTTTGATTGGCGAGAAGACGCGCGCCGACAATTACGCTCCGTATGCGAGGTACCCGGATTCGCAACGCGACCTCGCTCTGGTGGTCGACAGCGAGGTGCGTGTCGGAGACGCATTGCGGATATGCACGCAGAACCGCTTGGTCAGGTCAGCATCCGTATTTGACGTCTACGAAGGTGGTGGCTTGGAAGAGGGTAAGAAATCGCTGGGCATAAGAGTCACATACCAATCAGATGCGCGAACTCTGACCTCTGAACAGGTAACGCGTGCCGAAGAGCAGATCGTGATGCGGCTGGAGCGCGAATTAGGCGTAACTTTGCGCGGGCAATGATGACTACGCACGAACATCACTCACACCAGCATGATCGGCCGCATCGTCATCACTACGATGAGGAGATGCTGTCGGTCGAAGATGCGCGCGAGCGTATTCTTTCGTATTTCCAATCGCTGGATTCTGTGGATGTTCCGTTGCTTGACGCGCTCGGGTTGACGCTCGCGGAGGACTTGGTCGCGGAGTTCGACATACCGCCAATGGCCAACTCGGCGATGGATGGGTATGCGGTTAAATCGGCGGATGTCGCCTCGGCTTCGAAGTTCAACCCAGTCCTGTTGCCAGTCAATGGTTACATAGCGGCAGGCGACGTTCCGGAAAAGCCGCTATCTGATGGTTCGGCGGTTAGAATCATGACTGGAGCACCGGTGCCGGAGGGTGCCGACGCGGTTGTCCCGTTCGAGGACACGGATGAGGAAGAGCGACGCGCTGATGGCGCCCAGATAACAGAGATTGGCGTCAATCTGAATGCGGAGGATGGCGACAACATCCGCCCTGCTGGTGAGGATGTCCGTACTGGCGAGACAGTAGTCAAACGTGGAGTCGATATCACCGCGGGTGTTATTGGCGTGGCCGCATCTTTGGGGAAGACATCGATCAAGGCGATTCGGCGACCAGTGATAGCGATTGTCTCGACGGGTGATGAACTTTTGGAACCCGGGGATGAACGGCAGCCGGGCAAGATCTACAACTCCAACGCCTATAGCATCGCTGCCTTGGTGGAGAAATATGGGGGCGTCTCTCGTATCGTGGGTATCGCCCGCGACAGCATCGAATCTTTGGAAGCGATGCTCGAAGAGGCAGTCGAATATGACATGGTCGTGACATCCGCGGGAGTTTCGAAGGGCGACTACGACGTTGTGAAGGACGTTTTGTCGAAGAACGGGGCGATCGCACTGTGGTCGGTGCGGATGCGGCCGGCGAAACCGCTGGCATTCGGAGCGTTGAATGCTCCTGATGGTCGCAAGGTCCCTCATCTCGGCTTGCCCGGTAATCCAGTTAGCGCAATGGTGGCGTTCGAGCAGTTTGGACGACCGGCGATCCGAGTGATGCTTGGCAAAGCTCCGCTTCAAAAACCGACGATCAGGGCAACGCTCGACGATGCGGTTTATAACCACGACGGGCGCCGCGTCTATGCTCGTGTCGATGTTTATAAAGATGATTCGGGGAACTACCGGGCGCGTTCCACCGGAAATCAGAGCTCGGGCGCACTGCACTCCATGGCGTTGGCTCGAGGTTTCGCGATCTGCCCGGACGATGTCTCAAGCGTTCCGGCCGGAAGTGACATTGATGTGGAGATCTTGGAATGGCCGGACGATGATTTGCTCAGCGGCAATGCCGGTTATTTACGAGCAAACAATCTAGCTAATCACTGATAAGAGTGCTCAAATCCGATATAAATGCCTTTACGACATTGGGCAGGCAAGTGTAAATCAGGACAGGACGAATGACAACAGGCGCCGAAATTGCGCAAGAGACTTCGGTCAGCGAAGCCGATGGCGACACGTTGTACGCGATCAACGAGCGCACGTACGAGGACGCAGGCGAATCGTACATGTTCAAAGTGTGGCAACGTCTCTGTTGGTCAGGAGAGTGCAGGCTTTGCCGAAGACATCCGGAAGGCAGGCCGATAGTTCCTGGCAGGACGACGGAACGGAGCATCTATAACGCAGCTAGGATTTGCTCGAACAAGATTCAGTTCATAACTCCGGGAATGTCATTGTTGGAGGCGATTTTCCGCATCTTGATAGTCAACGGCAACCAACCGATGAAATTCAGCGAAATCGTGGACAGGCTCAAGGAACACTGGGGCACAGAATTTCCGCAACGTGTCGAGTCAGTCGAATCGCTCCGTCGCATCATGGACGCGGGCAACGAGTATCACATCGGTCGCGCCGAAGTCGACTAACCAACGTTACGTTGCTTCGATTCGGAGCCCGTACGGGCAGTTCACGTAACATACGAGGATGCTTGAGCTAGCGGGACGGACCGATTTCTGGAATATCGGCTACCCGTTGCTTGGTGCGGTCGTATATCTGATTGCACCGATTTCCCTCGCGTTTATCGCGTATGCGCTCTACAGGCGTGTGCAGTTTTGGCGGGTCGGGGCTGAATACGACGAACTGGGCTCGCACACGACGCGCATTCGCGAATTTGTGCGATCGGGCGCGTTAGGTTTTGGCGGGCATGGGAAGTTCCATCCCCGCCGCGAGCGATACGCCTCGGTGATGCATTTCGCGATCTTTTGGGGGTTCGCGGTTTTATTTTTGGCGACCATCGTAGCAGCCATCGAGTTCAACTTTGAAGAGTATCTAGGTGTCGCGTTCCCGACGGCGTATTTCAGATTGCAGACCAGCTTCGTATGGGATGTGTTCGGAGGTGTTCTTGCGACGATTGGCATCGGTATGGCGTATTGGCGTCGGTACGTCGTCAAGCCGGAAAGACTTAACTCTTTCGCCGATGATTCATTGATCCTTGCATATTTTGTTTTGCTGCTGGCAACCGGGTTCGCACTAGAAGGGCTTCGCATCGGGGCTACCGAATTGAACCCGGATTCTGAACTATACGCGCCGTCTGATGCTTTGTGGTCGCCGGTCGGATGGTTAGTCGGCAGGTTGTTGATCGGTGCGGGTCTATCGACTGATGCCATGCTCGTGCTGCATAAGGCGCTATGGTGGACGCACGCCGCGATCTTCGTAATCGGTTTGGCGTATGCCGCGATCAGCTTCAGCAAGTTGTCGCACATCATCGTCTCATCGCTGAACATCTACCTTCGGCCGATGCGGCCGCGCGGTGCGCTAAAACCGATGGGCGACTTCGAAACCTTGGAGTCGTTTGGTGCGACCGACCTCAAGGATCTAACTTGGCAGCAGCTGTTGAGTTACGACGCTTGCACGAACTGTGGGAGGTGTCAAGACAATTGCCCGGCTTGGGCGTCGGGCAAACCACTGTCACCACGCAAGGTGATCCAGGACATGCGCGGGTATATGGAGCAACGCGCGCCCGAGCTGATCGGAGCAGCGGTTGTGGGGGAACCGGCTCCGGAATCTTCTACGTCAATGGTTAGCGACGCAGTTGGAGAGGACGTTCTGTGGTCATGCACAACGTGCGCGGCGTGCGTCGAGGCGTGTCCGGTTGGCATCTCACATATCGACTCGATTGTCGATATGCGTCGTTACTTGATGCTAGAGCAAGCGTCTGCCCCTGATACGGCTTTGACCGCTTTGCAGTCCATGGAGCAACGCGGCCACCCTTGGAGCGGGACGACGCTTACGAGGGAATCGTGGCTCGAGGGCATGGAAGGTGTCCCTACGATTGACGAAAATCCGAACGCGGAGGTTCTGTTCTGGGTCGGTTGCACGGGCGCTTTAGTAGAGCGAGGGGTAAGTGTGACTCAGGCGATGGCTTCGGTGCTTAAGAAGGCTGACGTCAACTTTGCAGTGTTGGGCGCACAGGAGATATGCACTGGTGACCCGGCGCGTCGCATGGGCAACGAATACCTTTTCCAGATTCTTGCGGGCCAGAACATTGAGACGATCAATGGTTACAGCATCAAGACGGTTCTGACAACCTGTCCGCATTGTTTCAATACGATGCGCAACGAATACTCGCAGGTCGCGGTGGGTTTGGATGCGGACTGGGACGTTGAGGTACTGCACTACACCGAGTATGTGGATCGGTTGATCTCTGAAGGGCGACTCTCGATGACGGAGATTGATACAGCGTCGCAAAACTGGGGTAATGAGATTACGTATCACGACTCTTGCTACCTAGGAAGGCACAACGACATTTATGACCAACCGCGTGCTATCGCAGACGCGGTGCCGGGCGTTGAAGTGCGTGAGATGTCGCATTGTCGTTCTAGTGGCTTCTGTTGCGGTGCAGGCGGTGGACGGATGTGGATGGAGGAATCTGGAGAGCGTGTCAATCACATCCGTACCGATCACTTCTTGGAGACTGATACCGACACTGTCGCGGTTTCTTGTCCCTTCTGCCTCCAGATGTTCGAAGAAGGCATCTCCGCAAAAGGTCAACAGGACAGCAAACGCGCCCGAGATCTGATCGAGATTGTTGACGAGGCGACGTAAAGCAGCAGATCGTCTACGAAGGGCTGACCAGTTGGGATGAAGTACGAATTCGCTTACACTTGATGTAGTTGAAACGAACATCGATGGAGAGACAGTCCATGCCCTATCTGGTTAACCACATCCACCTGAAATCGTCGGACCCTGAGAAGACCGCCAATTGGTTCGTTGAGGCCTTCAACGTTCAGATCATGTCAGACACGGTGCGGGACTTCGGTGATCGATTCATCGTTACTCAGACCGAAGGTGGACTGGCGATCAACATCTCCAACGAGCGAACCGGCGAGACGCTGGGACCTGGGGATGCCAAGCCCCACTTCGGCCTAGAGCACTTCGGTTTCGACACTGATGACATGGATGCTGATTTGGCACGTCTCACGGCTCTGGGTGCGGAAGTCCAAGAAGGGCCGATCGCTCTTCCTGACGGCCGAAAGATCGGGTTTATCGCCGCTCCTGGCGACATTCGAATTGAGCTGATTCAACAGGTTAGTTGAGTCGGTGAGCGATCCTGACGCGATCGCTGAGGATCTCGTTACACCAAATCCAACGTCGCTGACACTTCGATACTCCCCGATATGCTCCGATAGACGGGGCATGAGTTGGGGTGGACACGCATCACGCGGTCGATGGCGTCTCGCTTTTCTTCGAGAAGTTGGGGATCGACCCTAAGTTTGTAGGTGATGTTGATGCGTTTGATGACAAGGACGTTGCCTTCTTTCTCGATCTCGCCGATAGTGTCGGATTCGAGATAGCCTTCGCCTGCCGGTATACCGCGCGCCTCCAGGGCGCCGCCGAACGTTCCGGTCATTCAGCCGCTGGTGGCAGCGACGATGTAATCCAAAGTCGTAGCGTGCGGTTCGGAGATGTCAGGGCTGACTCCGTAATGCTCCGCGACCTCTGAGTGAACGCCGAACTTGACCTCGCCGTCGATCGGTAAATGCGCGATCCGGAATGGACCTTTAATCCTCTGCAATCGAATATGAGAACGGTAAGCTACCGCGTCGCCGTTTGACATGTCTGTTCTTTCCGAAATTTCGAGGGCCTAGATTCGACTAGAATATCGCAATGAAGTGACGCACGGCACGCGATCATTGTGTAACCCACCCAGATGAATTTCTTTCGCATCCCGCCGGTACCGCCCGCGATTTTCACCGTTGTAGCCGGGGTTGTTCATCAAGTCGTTTGGCCGTTTGAACCATTAACAGAGCCTTGGAACTTCATTAGCGGCGGCATCATGATTGCGATAGCGATCATCATGTTCGGTGCGGCCCTAGCAGCTTTCCGCCGCCACAACGAAAGCTTCGACATTCGCAAACCGACGCATAATCTAATCACTGACGGCATCTACGCCTCGTCTCGCAATCCAGCCTATTTGGCGATGATCATAGCCATTTTCGGCATCGGGTGCGCCGCCAATTCTCTCTTGATCATGATGACCACTATCCCTTCGTTTGCGGTCTTCAACTGGTACACCATCCCACGGGAAGAAGGGCGTCTGCGCCGCTCACTCGGCGCAGAGTACACGCGCTATACGGAACGAGTTCGCCGCTGGCTGTAAAGCGAGTCCCGACTAAGTGGTCCCACGTGACCGTTCACTAGTGAATTTCAGTCGCAATTGGGTACGACCCGAGAACTTTTACGAGCGGTGCCAACTCCCGCAGCCCGTCTAGCGTTTCCGAGATTTCTGCATCCGTTCGATGGCCCGCAAAGTCCAAAAGGAATACGTAGTTGCCGAGTTCATCGCCCGTAGGACGCGATTCGATCTTTGTGAGGTTGATGTTGCGACGCGCAAATGGTTCCAATGCCTTGTAGAGCTGTCCCGGCGTGTCGCGGTTCATAAAACTGAAGGCGATGCTGGTTTTGTCGGAACCAGTCGCTTCGTGATCTGAATTACCGAGAATCACGAAACGCGTGACGTTGTTCTGTCGATCTTGGATTCCGGATCTGATCACGGGCAGCCCAGCCAAATCAGCGGCGCGGCGCGGCCCGATAGCCGACACATCGGCGGTTCCGGCCTTCACACGATAAACAGCCTCAACCGTGCTGGCGGTGCCAACGCGGGCCGCTTCGGGGAGATGGGCGTCTAGAAATTCGCGGCACTGAGACAACGCCTCAGGTTTGGATCTTACGACCTTTATCTCCGACAAATCGACATCGGGATGAGCGATCAAACACTGCTCGATGCCCAGCAACATCTCGCCTTTGATCTGGATGTCGGATGTCCGGACCAAGAAATCTTCGATGTCGATTACAGCGCCGCCGACGCTGTTCTCGATCGGCACGATTGCTTCATCGACTTCGCCATCTACAAGCGCACCTACGACTTGGTGCATCTCTGGGTATCCGACGCGCTCCCAGTCTGCTGGCGCGTAGACATGGCATGCCTGGTCGGTGAATGTCCCCTCAGGGCCGAGATGCGAGATGCGTTTACGCGACAAGCGAAGAGAACCTCTGATCAGTCAGTACATATGCGAGTTCGTCCAACGCCTCGACCGGACATGAAGCGATCACCTCCTCGCCGCCAAGGATCACAGTGTCCTCGGTTGGCACGAACGGCGAACCGACGCTGGACACGATTAAGGCGATGATGATTCCGTAGGGAAGGGCAAGATCGCGGAACCGGTTTCCGACCGACCGAGCGTTGCGCGGTATCTTCATCGATACAAGTTTTTCATTGCGGTCGTTCAGTGTCATCAATTCGACCATGGGATGGTCAAGCAATGTACCTGCTAGATTTGCCAAGATGATGTCCGTGCGGCTGATGATGGAATCTACTCCAGCCGTTAAGAACAGGTTCGTGTCAGCGCTGTCGTTAACGATCGAAACCACGGTTTCTACGCCGAAGGTGAATTTCGCGAGTTGACAGGCTGCGAGATTGACGGCGTCGTCGCCAGTAGTTGCGATCAGGGCGTCGCAGCGATTGATGCCTGCGTTGTGAAGCGTGAACTCCTCGGTCGCATCCCCGAGCATGGCGACGTTGCCAAGTGTCTTGTGAACCATATCGACACGGGCTTCGTCGGTGTCTAGCAACAACACCTCGTGGCCTGCGTGCAATTGTGAATATGCGCTGCGCGTTCCGAGTGCTCCGCATCCGATGATGATGACATACATTTCAGACTGTCCCCATATGATCGTTTTGGCGTGGCTACAACTACCGCGTTGCAGTTGTGCCGTTCTCCTCAGAGCTTTCCGTACCCATGTTAAGCGTGTCGCGCAAATCCGACAGCGCCCGTGTGTACGGGTTCACGATGCGAATATCGAAACGTTCGTAAATCTTGCCCAGCGATTCATTGGTGACTACTGCGATGACATTTTCTACGCCGTACGTGATCTTCGCTTTAAGGGCGGCGAGGCCGTTCTCGGCCGGTGTTCGCAGGGCCGCGATGAAGAGGTCTGCACCGCGGATGTCCATCGCGACCATAGTTTCGTCAAGGGTCGCTTTGGCTTCCAGCACCTCAACGTTTGATCGTGCGACTAGGTGGCTCGGTAAAGATCGGAGGCGCCTACCCTCGGCTTCTACGATCAAAACATCGTGCCCCGCTTCGCTGAGGATGTTGGCCATCACGATCCCCAAGCGATCATGTCCTGCAATTACGACTCTCATTTCCACTAATTTATCGGAGAATCAGTCATTGCCATTAGTGCGCACAAGGATCTTCTGGTCAGGCTGCTCCGATGCTGCTTCAAAACCTCTTGCTGGTTCGCGTACCAACACCACCGCACACGGCGCGTTCGCCATCAGATATTCCGCATCCGAGTCGATCGCTCTCGCGTTCAACGTTGTCAGGATCTTGACCGATGCGACAATTACCTCGGCGCCATAATCCAAAGCCTCTCTAACCAATACCGGCCCGATAGACCGGGATTGCAGTATCGAGCCTCGGACACCACCGCGCAGGCCGGTCGCGAACTCGGCGTCTCGTAGAACGCGTTCTCCCTCGCGATATCGTGAGGGATTGGGCGAATCTAGGGCGAATCTTCGGTCGACGACGATGACGTACACGAATTGAAGGCTTCGGTTGTTGCCCGATAGCAGACTGACTGCCGTGTCGATGGCTTCCTCGTCGCTGTCGTCGCCGCGGACCAGACACATGACACGAGAGTACTTCATCCGGCCAACTCGTCAACGAGGTGTTTCTGTCCGGCGACTACGATCTCATCGGTTGGGCGCGTGCGTTCATCAAGGTCTGGGATTAGCCGCGCGTTTTGGTCGCGGATTAGGGCCAAAACAGATAGGTGGTTCTGATCTCTGAACTCCGTGAAACCTGCATCGCGCAAGGTCATGTCTCTGAATCGCTCTGGCATCTGCATTCGACTGATGCCTTGAGCTCCGCCGAGAGGTATGTAGTCGGTGACGTTAGGGGTGAACAATGTCTGCGCCAACCGCATTCCTGCTTCTTCTTCGGCGTTGATCACCCGGTCACAACCGATCCGCTGCAACGTCTCGGCGTGAAGCTGGTTCCGCGCCCGTGCAACCACCATCGGGATGTTCAAAGATCGCAGTAGCACTGCGGTCATGATGCTGGATTCGACGTTTCGTCCTATCGCGACGATTGCAACATCGAAGTTCTCGACTCCCAGATCGCGCATCAGGACTTCATCAGTGACGTCACCGGCCACGGAGTATGTGACCCGTCCTATGAGTTCTTGGATTCTCGCTTGGTTTTGATCTATCGCCAACACATCATGACCGAGTTGAAACAGTCCAGTTGCTACTTGCGCGCCGAAACGACCGACACCAGCTACGACTATGTTTTGGGTTGCCATTTTCAACTCCGGGAATTGAGCCGAGGAGGGAGAAGTGGATGACAGTTCAACCGATTCTAACCTCTTCGGCTGGCAAGGCATATCGTTGCTCGACTTGCCGACCCGCCATCAACAGCGCCAAAGTCAACGGTCCGAATCTACCCAAGAACATCGCAAAGATAATCAAAGTCTGCGTAGGTCCGTTCAGTTTTGACGTTACACCGGTATCGAGACCAACCGTTCCAGCAGCCGATATCACTTGGAAAAACACGTCGCGGAACGGCAGGTCCGACTGAAGTTGGAACGCCAGATATGCCATTAGAACGGCGATCGTTGCCGATGCCACACTCAGGACCAACGCTCGTTGTACCGTTGAGGGCCGGATGCGACTGCCAAAGATGTAAGTATTGTTTCGCCCCGACATTGTCACTATGGCGGCGATCAGGATCACCATGAATGTATTTACTTTGATGCCACCCGCAACGGTTCCTGAAACTCCGCCGATAAACATCATGACTTCTGTTGCCAGATCGGTCGCGCTTGTGGCTTGGCCGTAATCGATAACTGAGAATCCCGCCGTCCGACCAGAAACTGTATGGAACAGGGCATCTGAGAATTTCTGGACGACGCTGTGTCCTCCAGATGTTGCGGGATTGTTCCACTCGCCTATGGCGTAAGTCGCGAAGCCTACCAGCAACAACCCTGCAAGACCAATCAGTATCAACTTGCTCTCCAACCGCAACATCCGGAAGCTTCTCTTCCGCCACACGTCGCTCCATAGTATGTAGCCGGTGCTCCCGACAAAGATCAAAACCACGAAAACGAACAAGGTGAAGTAGTCGGATGAAAAACCTTGCAAACTGTCGCCTCCGACTACGTCATTTGGTAATACCTCAATCCCGGCGTTGTTGAAACCTGAGATGCCATGGAAAAGTGCTAGCCACACGGTATGCCACAGATCGAATCCTTCCCAAAGATTGCGAACGAAAGTCCAGTAAATCCATAACACGATGAATCCGATGAATTGGATGGCAACTGCGAACACGACGATTTTGCGGACTAATGTGGTGATATCACCGAGTTGCCCCCAGCCCAGACCTTCCCGGACGATCAATCGGTTTTGCAATCTAAGTTCTTGGCCTACGAGAATGATCAAGAAGGCAGCACCGGTCATGAATCCCAACCCGCCGATGAAGATCAGGGTCAAGATAACCGCTTGGCCGAAGAGCGTCCAGTGTTCGAGCGTGTCAACCGTCACCAAGCCCGTGACGGTCACTGATGTGGTAGCTGTGAAGAGACATGTGAGAATGTTTGCGGCTCCCGGAGCCTTGCTGGAAATCGGGAGCATGAGGAGAGATGCACCGATCAAGTCGATTATTAAGAACCCGTAAATCAAAGACATCGGCGATGTGAGACCACGCACGGATATCGTGCGCGGTGCGACCGACATATCTACGGGCGCAGTCGCGGCTTGACGTGGGACGCGAACAACTTGATCCCCAATTCTTGTCCGATTGTCCTGAGGGTCCATGTCGCTATGTTCACAAAACCAGCAGAAGCAGCTTTGGGCAACATACTAGATTACGCACCTGAATCCAAGTGGTTAGTGCCCCATCCCCGCAGTCACCGAGATTACTCGAGAACGTGATCGTCCTTACAATCCTGTCCTCAACGCTTTCTCAGCAGCTTGCAGGATTTCAGCATGGTCGTATTGCTTTACATCGGCGACGAGGAGAGGATCGTTTTCCACCCCGCGCAACTCAGTAGCGCGCTTCACCATTCGGGGCACAGCGCGGACGATGTTGTCAACGATTGTTATAGACGCATCGCGCGAAGTGCGAGAAAGCGGATTCAGGTCAACCGTGATGACTGACTTGCCCGCTGCTCGCAGCGCAGCGCATCGATCGCCGTCCTCCAGCGGAACGAAGATTACGTCGGCAACTGCGATACCTTCAGGATTGACGTATCTGCGATCGCTGCTCAACGTCGAAATCACTGCGTCTTTAGAGGGTTTAAGAATGTTGGTGCCGCCGAACTTTACCAGGTGCTGTTCAATCGCCGAGACCCTTTCTTCACTGTGGTGAAAAAGATTGATTTCTAAAGGCGTGGCTGTAACTTTGGAGAGACTCACCAAATCATCCGGCACCAGTGCGGCAGCGTTGCCGTTTACCGATATGATTGGCCGATCTGCAAGCAGCATCATTGCAACTGCTGCGCGGATCGCGGTCTCGGCGAATTCGCGCGTTCGCTCGCCGATTAAATAGTCGAACGCCTCGCCCCGGCCATGTGCGATCAAACCATGCTCGGAGGTGATGCCTGACCGTACGCCCTCAACCAATCGTTCGCGTATCAGAAGGGATTCTCGGCGCGGGTGCAAATCGAACGCCTTTTCCGCGTCATTGCGTTCGCATTCAGGCAGCGAGGCAGGGTTGGCGCCCTCGGCCATGTTCAGATATCTTTCGTGAAGACCTTGAACTGGGCGCTCGAGAAACCATTGCGCTCCAGAAAAGAGGCATCGCGTTCGTCTTCGTCTAGGAGCACCGAAAACATACTCGTTACGCCATCGGTCTTGGCCTTAGCCGTGAGGGCCGTCACCAATTTCGACCCGATACCCTGCCGACGGTAGTCGGGATGAACTGCCATTGCGACGATGCGCACACCCGGTGGCAGACCATACGAGGAAGACTGCCGCTCAGACATCAGAAAAGCGATGATGTCGCCCCCACGCTCCTGATCGACCGCCACGAAGCATCCCCAAGGTGCGTATTCCAGTGAGTCAAGAGCCACGATTTGCAGGACGCGCCCTACATATTGGTCCCACGTCAAGGACCGATCAGGGCCACGGATCTCTTGGTCCAGCGCCAACACACTGTCAGCGTCTCCCTGCTGCAATTCGCGGATCTCAATCATTGCGACTGCCTCCGACGGCTCAATTAACTACGTTCTGAGGCGTTCCGTTCAAATACGCCAGCGAGTTTTCAACGACGCCTTGGTTTAGCAAATCTAACCCCTCCGGGGTCATATCAGCGATGTGCGGCGTAAGCACGACTTGCTCGCACTGCGTAATCGGACTGCCCTCAGGCAAAGGTTCGTCTTCAAAGACGTCGAGAGCTGCCCCGGAAAGATAGCCGGCATTGAGGGCTTCGACGAGGGCTGCTTCGTCGACAATCGGCCCACGTGCGACGTTGACTAGGATCGCGGTGGGTTTCATGAGCGAGATTTCTCGTGCGCCGATCAGTTTTTCAGAATCGGGGGTCAGCTTCGTGTGGATAGTGATCACGTCCGACAGTGCGAGCAACTCGTCGAGTTCGACGAACCGGACTCCGAGTTTTTCCGCTCGCTCATCCGACGGGTTGAAGGTGTATGCGATGACGTTCATTCCGAACGCGTTGCACAGCCGTGCCATCTCAGCGCCGATGTTGCCAGTTCCAATAATGCCAACGGTCTTGTCCCCGAGGAAAACTCCGTCTTGTTTGACCCACTCGCCCTTGCGGGTCATCTCGGTGTACCAAGCAGCTCGTTTTGCGGCTGCGAACATCAGGCCAAACGCGTGCTCTGCTACTACTGGTGCGGTCTTTCCTGGGATGTTTGAGACGGTAATCCCGTGGTCTCGCGCGGAATCTAGATCGATCGAATCTGTACCGATTCCACAGACCGAGATAAAGCGCAGGTCAGGGAGCAAACTAAACGCGTCCTCCCGCCACTCCAAGTAGCTACGAGAGTTGATGATGATAGTAGCGCCTTGGGCGCGTTCGATTTGCTCGTCGAAACTGTCGGCGCGCGTCGGAAATATCTTGAGATCCGCCACCGCCTCCAGCTCTGCCATGCGCGGCGAACCTTGGCATTGAGCCGGATTGTCGGACGGAACGACGATGAGTGGTCGATTTCCGTTAGACATTGAAGATACGTCCCGATTCGTTAACCATGCAAACTACTGCCGCTGCCGTGAAACCGCGACGACAGGAGTTCGATGTAACGGTTCGAATCGATTAGACTCGCTCCTCTTCCTCGACCTGAGGTGCGGTTTCGAACTCGGCCATGACCGGCATTCCATCATCGTCAGCTGTGGAGTTTCTGTTGACACGTTGCCGTAACGTTGACGCGATCTGTGCCGCCTCAGCCCGGATCTCGTCGAGACGCTGGGTCGTCGTGTCCAGCAGATCTTCCATTTGCTCGCGCGCGGTGCCGGTTCGGTCCATGAATTGTTCGCGTGCCGAACCGGTTCGGTCCCAGATCTGCTCGCGTGCGCTGTCAGTCCGATCGAGCAAATCAGCTCGCATCTCAGAACCAGACTTGGGTGCTAGCAGGATACCGACTGCGAATCCTGCGATACCGCCAAGTATTACTCCCGCGAGAAAGCTATCTCCACTTCCATTGGCCATTTTTGTCTCCGTTTCTTAGAGTTGTTTGGGTGTGGAATTGTCCTCACCCGTTTTTTGTTTCGTCCCCTTGTTTACGATGTTGTGAACGACGCTTAAATCGTTGGCCGATCACATAACCAAGCGGTGTAAGCAACCAAGTAACGACGTTGAATCCGCCATCGGAATTATCCGCTCCGACGGCGCTTCTGTTTCGGACCCGCTGCCTTAATTCGTTAAGCGAATCGCGGGCTGCGACAATCGTGTCCAACAGGTCGTCGACACGATCCATCGCTTCGTTTAATCGCTGCGTCGCTTTGCGCACACCGGACAGGATCAACAAGACTGCGATTGTCACTACGATGCAAACTACAACGAATGCGACATCCCGCGCGACCGCGGAAATGCCTGTAATGTCGTTCAGATCCAACAATCTAGTTCCGATTCGGTGAGACAGGGCGAGTGAAAAGACGATTTACGGGCCCTCCGTCACTATAGGCGAGATTCTATATAACCCGTATCCGACCGAAAAACGGGAAACGTCTCATTCAAACATCGTGCCCGGCTGGCAACTGCGGCAAAAATTTGTGTCGCGTTGTCTAGATTTCACCGAACTGATTACAGAGCCGCATTTCGGGCAATCCGATCCTGGTTTGCCATGCACACTGAGGAATTTTCGCTCTTTCCGCGGGTGATCCGCACCAAATATCTTCTGCAACTTCGTTGCCGCTTCAGCAGGCACTCGGTACGTCGCGTCGTGTAACCGCATAACCTCTTCGCCACTCAGCCGTGTCACTTTTCTGAAGGGATAGATTCCAGCTTCCCAAAGCACCTCGTCAGCGTACGCGTTACCGATCCCAGCGACCAGTTGCCCACGTGTCAGAACACCCTTCACTTCGCCCCGATACTGTTTCAATGCCGCTCTGAAATCTGAGAGGTTGAGAAGTTCGTCAAGCACATCTGGTCCTTGATCTGCGACACGGGTTATTTCATCCAAACGATCCGACTCCAGATAGTAGACCTGCCCCATTCGCTTGGCGTCTGTATATCGGATCTGCATGCCATCGTCTAAGTTCATAGTCAAAATCGTCGATTTCAGAATCCGCTTACTTGGACCCACTAATGACAACTCGCCAGTCAACATCGGGCTGACAACCATCGACATCCCACCAGACAAGGACATGATCAACAACTTGCCCTTGCGTCCCAAGCCTTCGATGAGGCGTCCGCTGGCATGTTCACCCATCGGCGCACCGACTAAGTTCCTGACGACCAATGGTCGCAACTCGCGTACCGAGATGATTTTCCGCTCCATCAATCTGGGCGCAAGATACTCTCGCAACACATGTAGATCTGGTGCTTCCGGCATGAAGCCATTATCCCCTATCTAGCAGGTGTGGTCGCCTCTATGGAGTATCGTTGTAACTAGATGCCGCGGATACCTCTCATACCGCTTGCGGGATGGCACATCCACTTTTTGAAGGCAAGCCCTATACGCGCCGTAATTCTCGTCGCGCTTGCCTCTTCAGCGCTTTTCGCAACACAAACCGCATCGGCCCAACCTTTGACTCTGACCTCAGGGCCGTACGTGATCGTTGCCGACGAAAACGTAGGCAACTATCGAGTAGTTGTCCATCAGTCTCCAGAACGAGTCATCATCGGCACACTGACCTACGCTGTCCAGGTTTATGACCGAGAGACCGGTACCAACGTCCCTGACGCCATCATCAAGGTCTACGCCACACCGTCCGAACATGGTGAACGACAGGTAGCTCCCGCTCTCAACTCCCCAGCAGACCGCGAGTACTACGTCGGTCGTCTTGAGATGGAGGAGAAGGGTGTTTGGGCCATCGATGTCGTCATTGAGCATTCTGAACTCGGTGAGGCCACGCTCACGCTTGCCACCGAAGTGTTCGAGCGGGCTCGTGGCGGTTCAAACCTGGTACTGGGCACTATCCTCTGGGTATTCGTCTCAATCGCCTTCGTAGTTGTTGCTTTCTATCTAGTTAGAAAATCGAAACGAGCGAAAATCGAACTGGAACGCATCCGTAATCGCGCCCAGTGACGGAATGAAGTAACCGAGGGGTTGCAATGTCTCAGATATCTAACGTGAGGATCAGGCACGTCTTCGGGTCTTTTGAGACCGAGGGTGAGTTCTGGGAAGAGCGTCTGGCGATGCCGCTGGACGTGTATGAAGAATTCCGAGGTTCTAAGCGCCGTGCGGGTGTGATGACTGACCAACCGCAGTTAAACCGCATCGAGCACGACGCGTACTTCATTCAGATCGAAACCAACGACGGTGCGATCGGCATTGGTGGCCCAGTAGAAGAGACGGTCGCTTACTTGGTCGACAAGCAACTCAAGCCCTTGCTGCTGAACCGTGACCCGATGGCGACGGAGTTCCTGTGGGACATCATGCACCGCTCGCAGGTCCATGGACGACATGGACAAGCGATGATGGCAATCTCGGTTGTCGATTGCGCACTGTGGGATCTTAAGGGACGCGCGCTTGGCGTTCCGGTCTACACTCTTCTCGGCGGCCCGACACGACAAGCAGTGCCGGCGTACGCATCGATGCTCGGGTTCAACGTGACCGACATGGGTTTGGTGCGCGAACGCGCGTCGTGGGCCAAGTCTCTCGGATACGCCGCGCAGAAGTGGTTCTTCCGATACGGTCCGATGTCCGGCCATGAGGGATTGAAGGCAAACATCGCAATGGTCGAGACGTTGCGCGACACTCTCGGCGAGGGCTACGACATCATGCTCGACTGCTGGCAGTCGATGGATGTCAACTACGTCGTCAAACTCGCCGACGCTATCGAGGATTGCCAGCCGCGGTGGCTCGAAGAGGTCGCCATGCCCGACCGCATCGATTCTTACCGAAAGATCCGCGAGAAGACCAACATCCCCATCTCCGGTGCCGAGCATGAATACACTCGCTGGGGCTTCAAACGCTTCATCGATGCAGAGGCCCTAGACATTCTGCAACCTGACATCTATTGGGCTGGCGGCATCTCGGAGACATTGAAAATCATGGCGTTAGCCACCGCCGCCGACCTAATCACGATCCCGCACGGGCACTCATCCCCTGCAGGGATCCACGTCTCGGTTACCCAATCGCCGATACACACCCCGTATCAAGAGTTCCTCATCAAATGGAACCGCATTCACCAACATTTCCTCGCTGATCCCGTGGCCCCGATAGATGGCATGATCGCAATCCCGACCACTCCGGGTGTAGGAATGGACTTGGATGAAGACAAGATCGAGCGGGAAGAAGAGCCGAACTGGTAGATTCGGTGATTCCATCTCCCACTACAGATCCGATCTGGGTGCGTGTCTGCGCCTTACTTATCCGGCGAACTTCTCAATCACCAAACAAGCGTTCTGCCCGCCAAACCCGAAGCTGTTCGACAGCGCGACATCGACCTTTGTCTCTCGAGCCACGTTCGGGATGTAGTCCAGATCACAGTCCGGATCCGGCGTATCCAAGTTGATCGTCGGATGTAAAACCTGATCTTGGATGCTACCAATACATGCCATCGCTTCCATCGAACCGGACGCACCGAGCGAGTGACCGATCATCGACTTCGTGCTGCTAACCGGCACGTTATAGGCATGATCGCCAAACGCGCGTTTGATCGCTAATGTCTCGGATTTGTCATTTAGCGGTGTCGATGTGCCGTGAGCATTGATGTAGTCGATGTCCTCGATGTTGCGCTCTGCGTCTTTCAACGCTAGTTTGATCGCCAACGCCGCGCCTTTGCCTTCGTCATGCGGCTGAACCAAGTGGAAGGCATCTGACGAAACGCCCCAACCGGTAACTTCAGCAAGGATTTCGGCTCCGCGCGCCTTGGCATGCTCAAGGCTCTCCATCACGAACATCGCAGCCCCTTCCGCCGGCACGAAGCCGTCACGATCGGCGTCAAACGGCCTCGAGGCCTCCTCAGGAGGACAATCTCGAGTCGACAAGGCATGAATAGTCGAGAAGCCGCCCATGCCTAGCTCGCAGATGCCGGCTTCCGCGCCGCCTGTCAAAATCACATCCGCAGCACCTCGTCGTATCACCTCTGCCGCCTCGCCTATCGCCTGCGTACTCGCTGCGCACGCAGTCACACACGTATTCGTGTAACCCAACAAACCGAACACGCGGCTAACGTTTGCCGAACACATATTGACGAGCATCACCGGGATGTAGAACGGACTGATCCTCAAAGCGCCGCGTTTGTTCATTACGACGGACTGTTGATCTGTCTCAGGCAGTCCACCGGCGCCGCAACCGATCAGAACTCCTACGCGTTCCCGATCCTCAGCATCGAGATCCAAGCCGGCGTCCTTTATCGCCTGATCGGACGCGTGGACGGCAAACTGCGAGAATCGACCCATCCGTCGTGCCTCGCGGCGATGTATCAGTCCGCCTTCCGAAGGGTCGAAATCTTGGACCTCTCCTGAAACTTTGCACGGGAAAGGTGTCGGATCAATGATCGCCATCCGACGCGCACCCGACACACCGTTTTTCAGATTCGCCCAAAACTCGCCCGGCGACTTGCCCAAGCACGTCATCGCTCCCATGCCGGTGATTACTGCTCTACGTTCGTCCGGATATCTGCTCATCCCATTTCGTCCATTTTGGGTTCGGGTTGTGTATTCTGCGGCGGCCCCTCTATCAGACAGGTGTCAATTAAGCGATTTTACCTTCAGCCGCATCGATGTCCTCATACGCCAGCATGTAAGGCTGTGTCAGATCGTCATACAGCTCTGGTTCGATGCCTAACAGCGCCTCGCGTGCTTCCGCGGAGATGAAAAGCGAACCAGCCACAATGATCATCCCAATTTCGGGATTTGAGAGCACCACCTCCGTCGCAGTCTCAAGCGCCATATCGACGCTGCGAGTCACTCGAAACTCCAACCCATTTTCGCGTCCGACCTGTGCCACCCTAGACGCCGGAACAGATTTCGGATGACGCGACTGCGTAGCAATCGTCGTGTGAGCTGACCGCGCGAGTTCGAGCATCATCGCTTCGTGATCGTGCCCTTCGGTCGATCCGACGATGAAGACGTACGGTGTCTCAGCGTCAATCCCCCGAAATTCTCCGTTACTGGAACCCGCAAAACCTCTGAAATAGGAATCGACGGTGTCTTTCAGGGCTTTGAGCGATGCATCGTTGTGCGCTCCGTCGAGAATTACTGGCGGCAATCCTTCCACATCGAACCGCTTGCGACATGGGACATGCACAACCTCGGTGCGACACGGCCATACCGCATCCGAAATCCCTTTGATGGCGGAATTCAAATCGAACGTGTGCCCCGTCCGGTAAAGCAGGTTCAACGCGGTCGCCGCAGTCCTTGCGTTATCGATCTGGTGCGTACCCAATAGCGACGTCTGGATGCGGATGTCCCTTTGACCAGGGTCTGGGTAGGGAATCAAGACTAGTTCGGATGAAACAACGTCCGAACTCTTCGGGGGTCGCCATCGTTTGATCGTGAACTCTTGGCGCAGGCGAGGATCATCGAACACCTGCGCCGTCGCAGTCACCGGTGAAGTCTCGCAGGCGCTGAACACTTCCGATCCGACCTCGGCGGCGCGCTCTCTTATCACGCGCCAAGTTACGGGATGGTTCTTGGCGACGACAGTGGGTTTGCCGGATTTGATGATGCCCGCCTTTTCGCCTGCGATGAGCGAAATCTTATCGCCGAGTATTCTCACATGGTCTTTGCTGATTGAGGTGATAACCGCGACTTCGGGGTCGACAACATTAGTCGCGTCGAGGCGGCCGCCTAATCCGGTCTCGATCACCGCGATATCGGCGTTGTCGCGAAAGTGAACGAACGTCATCGCGGTCAACATCTCGAACACGCTAACCACGCCAAGGTCTCCAGCCCGTTCAATCGCTTCGACGCACGGCCAAAGATTGTCAATCAAGTCCGCAAAATCGCTTTGAGCAATGTGGGCACCGTTGATCTGGATCCGCTCCGTGAACGTGTGCAGGTGAGGTGAGGTGTAAAGACCGGTCACAAATCCCGCAGCCTTCAGGCCGGATGCGATCATCGCGCATGTGCTGCCCTTGCCTTTGGACCCCGCCACGTGAATCACCGGCGTCGCGAGGTGTGGATCACCGAGCATCTCCATCAATCGCTCAACCCTGCGCAGGTGCCAGTCAGGCGGCTGGTTGGCTCGCGACTTGCGTTCGAAATCCGCCAACGACAGCAATCGGTTTACGGCCTTCATATAGCGTTCGCGAGTGTCTGACACCATGCAGTAAGGGTAACGTCTCGGTTCTGAGGGCTAAGAAATCGATGTCCGTTGATACGATGAAGTTAGATCACAAGACGACGCCCGCCCTCGCGAAGGCGAGGGTTAATCACCTGTCGGAACCCCAAATATGAGCTATCGAGCGCAAATTGAAGATGCATTAGTTGGACATGGCGCCGACTACTGCGAGATTCGCATCGAGGAATCAGATTCGACGCGTCTGACCTACCGCGGCCGCACGCTCGACGATATCAACATGACGAGCGCCAAGGGCGGTGCAGTGCGTGTATGTGTGAACGGTTCTTGGGGCTTTGCCAGCTTCAACGAACTAGCGGATCTGAAAAGCCGTGTCGGAGACGCCGTAGAACAGGCTCGCAGCTTGGCTTCGGGTAACAAAGGCGAAACGACAATGCTCGCCGACGTCGAACCGCACGTCGATATCGTCGATCCTCACATCGTCAAAGACCCGCGTGAGATTCCCCTGAAAGAAAAGATCAGGCTGGCCGATCACTACAACGACATCGTTTGGTCAGAGCCGGGCATCGTGAGTTCCGACATCATCTACGGCGACAACTCTCGAAAAGTAGCGTTCGGCAACTCCGATGGAACATACGTCGAACAAGAAGTGATTCACGCGATTAGCCGTATATCGGCGCAAGCGCGAGAGGGTTCAGACGTTCAGCAGGCAGGCTTCAGCATCGGCGCGCTAGGCGACTACGGCGTATTTGAAGACCTAGACGACGACGTGGCAGAGGCGGCGCAACGAGCAGTCGGTTTGCTCAAGGCAGAGCCGCTGACAGGTGGACAACGCACCGTGATCCTAGATCCCATCCTCGCCGGAGTGTTCGTGCACGAAGCGTTCGGACATCTCTCCGAAGCCGACAACGTATACGAAAACGAAAAACTCAAGGAGTTGATGTACATGGGCCGCAATTTCGGCGGCAAGCACCTCAACTTCACCGACGGTGCCGCCACCCCAGGGATGAGAGGTAGCTACAAATACGACGACGAGGGAACCGCCGCTACTGTGACACCTCTTGTAAGAGAAGGCGTTCTCGTCGGCCGTCTGCACTCACGGGAGACCGCCGCTAAGACCGACGAAACGCCGACCGGAAACGCCCGCGCCATCAGCTATCGATTCCCCCCGATCGTGCGCATGACTAACACCTTCATCGAGAACGGCGAAGCCACATTCGACGATCTGTTGGAAGGTGTAGAGGAGGGTGTTTACGTCAAGAACTGGTATGGAGGCATGACTCAGCACGAGATGTTCACCTTCTCTTCGGGAGAGGCGTACATGATCCGAAACGGCGAGGTCCAAGAAGCCGTCCGTCCGGTCATGCTCTCGGGCAACCTGTTTGAGACGCTTGAGAACGTGGACGCGATCGCCAACGACCGCGAGGTCAACCAAGGTGGCGGTTGCGGCAAAAGCGGGCAGATGCCGCTTCCTGTCGCCAACGGAAGCCCTCACATTCGCATCCGAAACTGCCTCATCTCAGGAGCATGAAGATGAGACCGTTGCAAAAGTCCGTCCCCTTTCGAGGCGAAAGGGGACGCGAGCAAGCGCAGCGACGCTCGCAGGGGTATGCGGGGGTGGACGCGGGGCATCGAGGCTTGATCTTGCTGAAAAAGAGGAGAAATTAGTGGACAGTCACGAACGATTATTGGACCGGGCGAAAGCGGCTCACGGTTCCGCTGAAGTCTTCGGCGTCACATCAGAACGGCGTCACGTCGAGTTCGAGGCGAATCGCCCCAAAAACATCGGTCAGAGCCAATCTTCTGGCATCGCGCTTCGCGTCATCAATCCAAACGGACGCATTGGCTTCTCATCCACTAACGACACCGACAAGATAGACGACCTCGTCGATCGCGTCGGTGCGCTCGCCGAATACGGTGCCGAAGCCGCGTTCGAGTTCCCGAACGCCGCCAACTACTCCTCGGTAGATAGCTTCGATCACAGCGTCGCCGACCTCTCGGATGACGAGATGCTGGAATTTGGGCGTTCAGCGGTCGAGGCGATTTTGAGCGAATACCCGGAAGCACTTTGTTCGGTTGACGTCAACAAGTCTTCAGGCAAACAACGCTTGATCAACTCGGCAGGGGTCGACGCCGGTCAGAGCCAGACCAACAGCGGCTTCTTCATGGGCGTGGAGCTCATTCGTGGGACTGACATGCTCAGCATCTGGGACGGTATCGTAACCGCGAAACCGATCAACCAACAGGACGTCAGCAACATCGTTGCCAAACTGCTCCGCCGCTTGAACGATTCGCAGAATATCGTCGATTCACCAAGCGGCAAAGACCTTCCAGTTGTCTTTTCTCCCAGCGGTTTCACGAGCACTTTCCTTCCGCCGTTGTTGTCAGGTTTCAACGGCAAGAACGTAGCAACTGGATCGTCCCCTCTGATCGACAAATGGGGCGATAAGATGCTCGATGAACGCATCTCCATCTGTGACGACCCACTACATCCCATGACCCCTCAAGCCCACGGCGTTGACGACGAAGGTGTGCCGTCTCGTCGTCTCGATTTCATTCGCAACGGTGTGATCGGAGAGCCGTTCCACGACCTGCAGACCGCCGGTGAGACCGGAACGACATCCACCGGGTGCGGTCTCCGCGGTGTCGCCACCACGCCATCGCCCAGCACCTCTTACTTGATGATGTCCGGCGGCGAAATTCCCAACTCCGAGATCTTCGATGGAGTGAAACAAGGGGTCTTAGTGGAGCAACTGCTTGGTGCAGGGCAGGGGAACGAACTCGGCGGCGACTTCCGGGCGAATTTGTCGCTCGGATTCCTCATCGAAAACGGCGAGATCGTCGGGCGCGTGAAGAACACGATGATCTCCGGCAACGTCTATGAAGCACTGAACAACGTCGAAGTGATCGGAGCAGATCCAGAACCAGTCTTCGGCACCCGTGTGGTACCTTGGGTTCGAACTCGAGGTGTGGAAGTCGCAACCGCATCTTGACGCGTCTACAAGGAATCGATGACTACCGAGCCTTCAAATCACTCTGAACCCGGACGCGATGCCGACGCTGGCGTGTCTGACATGCTCCGAGAACTCTCGGGTGTTGACGACACCCGGGCACGTTCAATAGTCGCAACTTGGAACGAGTGGAAGGCTCAAGACGTCTTGGAAACCGTAACCGAGTTGCGAGAAGTGGCAGAAACTGATCGATCGTTGGAGTTCGATGCACTGTTCAGAGCCGCGATAACGTTCCCAGCGGTAGAAGTTCGACTGGAGTGTGTACGTGCCCTGTCGGATGGCGGAAGTGTCAACACCGCAAATGCACTGATCGGTGTTTTGGAACAAGACGAATCGGCACAGCTACGCGCCGCCGCAGCGGAGGCCTTACACGGGTTCTCCGACCCGTCCCAGTCACGCAACACATCGCGCTCCATCCTGATGCGAATCTCCGACGCTCTGCGCAACGCCACCGATGCCGATGAGCGATCCGTTCGTGGAAAGGCGCTCAGATCGCTGGCTGCGATGCGGCACGAAGAAACCCCCGACATCATCGACGCAATGTACGACGAGGCGATTGACGACCCTGTTTTGATGTCCGATGTCCTGTTGGCAATGGGCGAGTCTGGTGATCGGTCGTGGTTGCCGACGATCGAAGACGGTTTCTACAGCAACAACCCGAATATTCGAATCGCCGCCGTATTGGCATTCGGCAACATTGCGGGCGATGACGATATACACAGCTTGTCCGAACCATTCGACGACCACATTCTGGAAGTCCAGATGGCCACGATCCAAGCCCTGGAACAAGTCGGAACGCCACAAGCCCGCGAAATGCTTTCGCTCGCAGTCTCCAGCAGCGAACCCGAGGTGCAACAACTCGCTCAGGCCGCACTCGACGCCCTTAAGGCCGAAGACGACCTGATGTACGCCGTTTCACCAACCATGGTCGAGCGCGGCCTCTTCGGCGTCCCCGCAGCAACACGAACCGATTCGCGCAACATGTCGCGCTACGACGCGCCGACTGAGGAAGGCTGGGCCAACGTCACTCCAGAGGGCCAAGAAGTCGATGTCGCCGAAACCCCCGAAGACATCGGCGAAGACTACGAAGACTACCTAGAATCCGACGAATTCTTCAGAGAATCAAACGTCGATTAATTCCCTCTCTCGCATAGACCTCGCATAGACGAAAGGGACCTGTGCACCAGCGAGCGGATATTCCCCCCTTTCGCATGGGCGAAAGGGGGTCAGGGGGTATGCGGGCGGACGTGCGGGGCAAGCTCCAGAGTTTCGCCTCGCAACGCTTCCATCCCCTCTATCCCCTCTATCCATGCAAATTCCTCCCCACCCCACCCCCTCCCCCCTTATAGGAACCTTTGCACAACCACCAACAGTCCCCTCTCCCCTCCGTGGGAGAGGGTTAGGGTGAGGGGGATCAGGGCCAAGGGGCTGTGGGAGATTAAGATTGGGTTCAAAAGCCGAGCCTTCCAGACAATGGCAAAAATCTCCGCATCCCTACTCTCCGCCGACTTCGGATACCTCGCCGATTCCATAAAAGCCGCCGAGAATGCCGGTGTCGACGAGTTCCACTTCGACGTCATGGACGGACACTTCGTGCCCAATCTGACATTCGGACCGCCGATCTTGGAAGCGGTGAAACGCCATGCAACCTTACCGATCGACGTCCACGTAATGGAGCGTTCACCTGAGGTCATGATCCCGGTCTTAGCCTCCGCCGGTGGCGACATCATCACCGTCCACATCGAAGGCGTCGCCGACGTCGATCAAGCCATTGACATCATTCTCGAAGCTGGCGCCGAACCAGCCGTCGCAGTCCGTCCCCGAACACCCGTCTCGGCACTATGGCCGGTAGCCGACCGCATTAGACGAGTCTTGGTCATGACCGTGGAACCAGGCTTCGGCGGTCAAGACTTCCTCCCCGACACCCTACCCAAGATCAGCGAAGCACTCTCCATGATGCAGACCATCCACTCCGACCATCCATTCGAAATCGCCGTAGACGGCGGCATCAAATCCGCAACCATCGCCCCCACCCTAAACGCCGGCGCCACCACCTTCATCTCCGGCTCAAGCATCTTCTCCCACCCCCAAGGCGTCCAAAAAGGCGTAGCCGACCTCCGAGAAAAACTAACAACCGCCAACCCCGAATAACCACAACAACGGCCCCGCCCCTTTCGCACAGCGAAAGGGGCGCGCACAAGCGCAGCGAACGCAGGGGATGCGTCGGTGGGCGGGTGCGAAGCCTCGGCAAGCCTTCACCGAAACCGCAGGACGTCAACTTTATCCAATGCGCCAGTTCAATCTAGATCCCGATTGATTATTACGCCGAGCATCAGTTGACATTTAGGATTTTGATCCGGTTTTCCGGCCCTGTGTACTCGGCGAATCTAAATCGCTGAAGACTTCAATTATTCTGGCCAAACAGCGGAAAATACGCAACCGTATTTCCAACAGTTTTAGACTGAGTAACTAATCCGAGCAAATCTCAAATGATCGATCCACCAAGTCACGATGTACTGCGTACGTCGATACAACAACAAATCCAGCAGGATTTGCGAGTCTTGGACGATCTCCGAGCCGAAGTCAGGCCGTTGAGATCAACCGTTCGACGGATCCAACCGCGCACGACGACCTCAATCTCACTAGTCGGTACGGACGGGGGCAACAACCGCATTCAATTCGACCCTTTTCTCGTCCAGCTTGTCCGGGTCGTCGACTCGAGCAATAACGAATATTGTCTGGAAGCGGTCACTCCGACTACCAACGTTACCGAACTAAGTCGCTCACAATTTGATTCAGAGGACAATCCGCGTACACCGCTTGGTCACATGATGGAATATTTGGAGGTCACGGAACTTCCAGACCTCAGCCACATGATCCGCCGCAACGACGATGATCGACCTACTAGTCCAAGTTGGGTCCAAGTTTATCGGGAGTTGATGGAGTGGGCTGTTCTATTCAGAATGCTGCGCGACAAGGAATTCGGGACAGACACCATCATCGTGTTCGATGGTCTGCTGAGGAGCAAAGTTTTCGCAGGTGATCTGTTTGCGCGATTAACCGACGGATTCAAAGAATTCATTGAGGCGCACCGTTCTAACCACAGGAGAAACCTTTATTTGGTCGGCGTCGCCAAGCACTCCAAGGTATTGGATCGATATCGCTTAGCGATGGTTTTGGAGAGCATTCTCACGACGAATTATGCGGCGTATACGCTGGTGCCTCGAGATCTAGAGGAACAGGCATACGTGTGGTCAGAGTATGCGCGCGGCGACGACAGAGTTACGGAAGGCGGCGAAATCAACCGATTTGTTGCCGGCAAGATGTTTTTCGTAAAGTTCGGTGCGGGAACTAGAGATCCTATCTGGCCCGTTGATATCTTCCAATCACAAGTCACTGATGCACAATCCGTGCTCGGGTGTTTGCTCGCGGATGCTACCGAGGGATTCCCCGTTCCTTTCTACCCCCGTTGTCTACAGAAAGCGCACGAGAATGCAGCTTTGGTGGATTTTGATTTTGATGTGCTTCAAGACGAAGTCTACAGTAGCTTGCATGCCGCGCTTGGGACTGACGGCCATAAGCTAGACGAGTTCCGATTACAGGATGTCGACATCTCGCAAAGGCGATACTAGAAAGGCGGATTAAATGGAACTATTCCCTTCAAACCAAATCGTCGGAGTTTTCCGCGGTTTTCGAGAAGGCGGCATGGAATTTCATGCCGATTTAGCGTTGCCGTACCGCAACGAATTCCAGAGCATCCCGATGCACGGGCAATTCTTGCTCGTGCAATTGGAGTCTCCAGATGAAGCTGTTCTAGGACGTATCGCATCTTTGTCATCTGAAGGCAGACTCTCTTCCGGGTCCGGCGAAGAGTTCAACATCAGGGCAGTTAGAGATGGTCGGACCGTTCCCGAGGACCTGCGGGAACAGTACCTGCGTTACAGGGTCAACATAAGGGTGCTCGGTGTTGTGCGAGTAACTGGCGACAAGGTCAATTTCGTGGCTTCGCATCGACGACTTCCTCATGTTGGGAGCCCTGTCGCACTCGCTTCCGGAGATATTTTGAAGGAGATCGCCGGACACAACGTCGATGGTGCAACCATCGGCCATTTTGCGCTAGGCGAATATTTCTATGGTCCGCCCGACCTTGCGAACCAACCGTGGATGCAGGTCCAACCCGACGAAGTGAAAGTGAATTTCACGGTCGAGAGCTTGGTTTCCAGGCGCAGTTTCATTTTCGCCCGAGCAGGTTTCGGGAAATCCAACTTGAATAAGTTGTTGTTTAGCAGTCTCTATTCAGAAACGCCCACAATCGAAAAACGGCAAGGGAAGACGGTTCCCGTAGGCACCATTTTGTTTGATCCAGATGGCGAATACTTTTGGCCAGACGATAGGGGCAGGCCCGGCTTGTGTGATGTTCCAGGTATGGAAGAGCACCTCGTCGTTTTCACGTCCAGAAAAAACCCGAGCCCTTTTTATCAATCGTTCGTGGCAAGCGGAATCAAAATTGATGTCCGCAGACTCAATCCTAGCGACGTGGTCGCGATCGCGCTGTCTCCCGACCGACAAGAGCAACAGAACGTAATTAAACTGCGCGGCATGAACCGACAAAACTGGCAAGAATTGGTGGACTTGGTATACGAAGAGCGGAACAATGCTTCGATTGAACGCGTAAAAACCCTCCTCCGTTTGGAACCAGGTCAAGACGCTGAAGCTTTGGCGGCAAGGGCAAACGCTACGCGGATTGTACAAATGCTCCACGATCCGACAAGTCAACTTATGGATTTCATCATGGCGGCTCTCGCTGACGGCAAGTTATGCGTGGTTGATGTCTCACAGTTGTCAAGCGATCAGGCTCTCGTGCTTTCGGGCCTAATACTGCGCCGAATATTCGATCGAAACCAATCGGAGTTCACCGCTGCAAACCCACGAACAATCCCGACAATCGCTGTGGTCGAAGAGGCTCAAGCTGTTCTCAACGAACGATCAATGGCAGCTCGACCGTACATCCAATGGGTGAAAGAAGGTCGAAAATACGACCTCGGCGCTGTTTTGGTTACGCAGCAACCGGGGAGCATACCGAACGAAATCCTTAGTCAGGGCGACAATTGGTTCCTTTTCCACCTCCTGTCGGCTGGCGATCTTTCAAACGTGCGTGCGGCCAATGCACATTTTGGTCAAGATATTTTGAGCGCAATCTTGAACGAGCCGATTCCCGGTCAAGGTGTCTACTGGAGCTCTGTGGGCGGAAAGCAGTATCCTGTGCCACTGCGCGTATTGTCGTTCGAAGACCAATTCGAAATGTTGGACCCAAGCTACAACCGGGCGG
The DNA here is from genome assembly GCA_965220515.1 of Dehalococcoidia bacterium. GTDB lineage: Bacteria > Chloroflexota > Dehalococcoidia > Lucifugimonadales > Lucifugimonadaceae > Bin127. The sequence continues at coordinate 1,755,429 of OZ244831.1, read as the reverse complement.
CGGGATCCACATACGCTAGGAAACTACGAAATCGGATCGTCGGTATGGCGACATCACCAACGATGAGCTCGAACGGAGTGTCAACCACCGCTGCTTTGACCGATGCCGTTGACGATGATGTTCCGATCACTGAAGAAGCGACCGATTTTTTGCAAATCCTGCAAAACAACGCGATCGAAGCGCTCAGGAACAGCGATGAGAACGAGAACCTTCAGACCGCTGAAGGCATCCCGTGGGGGGCGCTCAATGCATTGTTCAAAGAGGTATTGCCGGAAGACCTTGACGATCGCGACGAAGTAGCTTACCGATTGGTACCCAACGCGATGGAAGAGCTGTACGGGGCGCAAGATGAAGGGTGGGAGACATATACACCCGAAGGTCGAAACACTACATGGATTCGACTCAAACCAAAACAATGAGAACTCAACCCGCGAGCGTCAATGCGGTATGCCCGTATTTCACGATGTTCCCGATAGAGTTTCCTCTAAAAATCCTTTCGCGTGAAACAAGGTCGACTGCCAATGTTCTGGATCCATTTTGCGGCCGCGGAACCACCAACATTGCAGCGCGACTCCTTGGATTGTCCAGCGTCGGTGTAGATAGTCACCCCTTAGCTGTGGCGTTGACGAAAGCCAAGTTGATATCTCCTAGGCCCGCATCGATACTCGAAACACTGGACGAAATACTGGACGAAAACGACGATGTCGAAGACGTCCCTTCCGGTGAGTTTTGGGAATTTGCGTTCGAAAAATCGACCCTATCCATGATTTCGAAAATTCGGCGAGCCTTGATCAAGGATTGCCGCTCACAGGAACGAACAGCGTTGCGCGCGATTGTCCTAGGTGCTTTACATGGACCTGTCATGAAAACGGTGCCATCCTATTTCTCCAATCAGAGCCCTCGAACGTTCGCACCGAAGCCTCGATACGCCGTCAAATTTTGGCGAAAACGCGGCCTTCGACCACAAAAAGTCGACGTCCGCGGACTGGTTTTAAGGCGCGCAAACCGCTTTTACTCGGAAGTTTTACCAAACGTTGATTCGCATACGTTACTTGGGGACAGCCGCGAAACAACTACGTTCCACGCAGACGGGATGGATTATTCGTTTGATTGGGTAATCACATCGCCACCATACTTCGGATTGCAGACCTATCGTCCCGATCAATGGATCAGACTCTGGTTTCTCGGCGGACCCGACACCGTCGACTATTCCCAGACGGATCAGTTGACCCATGTCAACCCTCAAGACTTCGCCTCACAACTTCGACGTGTTTGGAAAAACTGCGCAAACGTGTGTAATTCCGGAGCGCGTATGGTGATCCGCTTCGGAAATCTTCCCAATCGCAAAGTTGATGCGTTCGACATCTTGAGGGAATCGCTCCGCGGCACCGATTGGCGCATTCAAACCAAATGCGATGCGGGTACAGCCTCATCAGGCAGAAGACAAGCAGACCACTTCGGCGTCCGCTCAAACTCGGCACAGGAATTTGATGTCTGGGCATTCAAGTCCTGATTTTCTAGATGCCCAGTTGCGCAATTCGCGTCAACGACCACATCACCATCAGCAACATCCTATCCAAACCGCGGACATCATCGTCACCCTCCCAACCCCATTCACCCACGGCTGGACTCCCGACTAACACTCACCCCGCAAAATCACAGCCCATCATTCAACATCACCGCAACCACAGTTCAAAACCCATTCTTGAACTTCGTCAAAAAACCAAATTGCCGTTCCAACGGCAACTCATGCCCATGGCCGCCGACAGCGACAAATTTATGGAAAAGGCAGACTGCCAACAGGATTCAGCTACGAAGAGCAAATCGACTGCATTCTCGATCTAGCGCACGATCACATCACACGGTGCGACAAACAACCTACCGACGACGAGGCACCTCCCCAATCCTAGCCTCGAGCGACCACTCGTTGGGCTTTCGGTGATTTTTCGGTGTCCGTTGTCGTGGGGCGCGCAGGTTTAGTTGATGGAGAATCGGCTAACTTAAGAGCCGGCTCAAGCACAATGACGTTGTTCGTCATCATCGCGATCAAGCTGTCGGTGGTTGCGGTCCCAGGTGAATACGCCGCTGGAAGCCCCGTCGCAGGGGGCGAGTTTGAGTTTCCGCTCATTGTGTTTCCGGTTTCACGCATTGTCCAGTGTCCATCCTTCGAAGTCTGGTTCAAATTCTATCCCGTCTAAAATCTGCCCGAACTCATCCTGGGCTTGCCGGCGAGTTAGCGTACCTTTGGTGACGAATACGTGTGATCCGCCGTCACTGCTCTCGATGAGAGCTCTCCTGAAACTGCATGCCACATGGTCATTGGTTCCCAAGGCAACGTTAAGCGCGTTTCGATTGAACGGCTCGGTGAGTTGCAATTCCGATGAAATAACGTCGTACAGCCCTTTAAGAGTCTCGTAAAACTCGGACGACGGTGTCTCGATTGGCAAGCCGAGCTGTTGCCGAGCCTCTCTGCGATTGATCGTATAGTCATGACTTCCTGATTCGCTACACAAGAAATCAAGAACGTTATTAATCGAAGTCTTGTCACTCATATGGTTGGAAAGGAGACGCTCGCCTAACATCCTGATCTGGGCGCGCGCTCTGAATGCGTTTCCCAGCACCAAGGGATGGACACTCTCCGCGAGCTTCTCGAATACCTGGTCAACCGGTTGATGCGCAAGATGCTCGCGCGCATGTTCAAGGAAAGAGTTGACATCTTCAACATTCACAGGAATGCGAGCCGCTGGAGGACCACCTGGGACTAGCGGATTAAGTGGCGTATTAACGCTGGGATCTATGGGCCCTAGAGTAGCCTGTTTAGTCATCATGATGTTGTCTGCTGCCAGACACAGCAACGTGCCGGCACTATGACATCGAGAAGGCACGATCACTTCAAACTGATCGCAAAAGGTACGTAGCAGGTTGGCTATCGTCCAAGCCGAAAGCGTATCGCCTCCCCGCGTATACAGAACCAGGGAAATCTTATCGACGACCCCGATCTTGTCAAGGTGATGAACAAAGAAATCCACTACATCCGATGCCATGGCGGTCTCAAGACCAGCCCGGTCCCCAGTGACATAGGCGATGACTTTGGATTGTCTTGCTTGCTCGATCTGCCTGTAGATCGATGCCCGTTCTGAATATGCCATATACTAATCCATTTTCTTGCAACGCATGTTGTTAATTATACTCTCGATACGCTGTGTCGTCAACACCTAGCCGCGACAAGGAGCAAACTCCCGAATCCATCCGTAATCTACGAACTCCGATTGGTAGAGACACGTTTGAAACCTGCCCTACGCCCCAAACAACCAACACCCAAAATCCCACAATCCCTAACCCCATCCCGTACCCCGATACGGGATCCCCGAAATCCCCGGTCCACACAACTTTTTGAACAAGTTCAAAAAACATTCATGCCGCCAAATTGCCGCTCCAGCGGCAAGTTTGTTCTAAATTCCCCTTCCACCCAAACCCCCAAATCCTACGAAAACCAACATCCCACAACCCATATCCGCCGACACCCGACAAATCCCCCGCTCCAAACCCTGATCAACGCCACAAAACACCCCTCCCATGATCTTGCCGCTCAGCGGCAATTTAGCGGCATCCAGCGGCAAAACTCCGGCATGAGCGGCATGAAATTTCCGCCCAGAATCACCCCCGACTCCGACCTCAGCCTGCCCCTTTTTTCACCTCATCCCGCGCATCATGTTCTGCAGCGCCCGCTCTCCTCCCGGACCGCTTATCCGCTTCATCATCTTCTGCATCTGGCGATACTGCCCCAACAGTTGGTTCACCTGCGAAGGCGATGTGCCCGATCCATTCGCCACCCGCCGCCTGCGCGAACCGTTCAGCAACCTCGGATTCGAGCGCTCCTGCGGCGTCATCGAGAGAATAATCGCCTCCACCTGCGACATCCGCTTTTCGTCGACATTCTGCATCGCGTTGGAGCCGCGCAACCCTCCTAGACCCGGAATCATACCTAAAACGTCGGAAAGCGGACCCATTCTGCGTATCGACCGAAACTGCTCCAGCATGTCATTGAGATCGAATTCATTGCGTCGCAACCGCTGTTCCAACCGCTTCGCCTCGTCCTCATCGATCTGCTGTTGAGCCTTCTCGATCAACGTCGTCACATCGCCCATGCCGAGAATACGTTGCGCGATCCGTTCCGGGTGAAACGCTTCAAACTGCTCCGGACGCTCGCCAACACCAACAAACTTGACTGGCAGCCCAGTAACCGACTTCATCGACAGCGCAGCACCACCCCGAGCGTCACCATCCATCTTCGTCAACAACATCCCCGACAAGCCAATTCGACGATTGAATTCGGAACCCGACCTGACGGCATCCTGACCGGTCATCGCATCCACAACTAGGAACGTCTCAATCGGGTCGACAGCGGATTTGATGTCTTCAAGCTCCGACATTAGGTCGTCATCGATCGCCAACCGGCCCGCCGTGTCGAGGATCAACCAGTGCGTGGAATCGCGCTTAGCACGGTCCAACGCGTTCTTGGCGACCTTTAAAGGTGTCGACTTGCGGGCATTCTCGTTGTAGACCGGCACGCCGATCTGCTTGCCGAGCGTCACCAACTGCTCCACCGCTGCTGGGCGTTGCAAGTCGCATGCCGCCATCATCACGTCCTGCTTCCACTCGCGCCTGATGTGAAGCGCCAACTTCGTCGCCGCGGTCGTCTTGCCCGCACCTTGCAGACCCACGAGCATTATGACGCTTGGAGGCGTATCGCCCCGCTGCAACTGTGCGCTGTCACCGCCAAGAAGCTCCACCAGGTTGTCTTGGACGATCTTGACCACCGTCTGTCCCGGCGTCAGCGACCGGATAACTTCCTCTCCCTGCGCCTCTTCACGGATCTTGGAAACGAAACTTCGGGCGACCTTAAAGTCAACATCCGCTTCGAGCAACGCCATACGTACCTGACGGAGAGCGGCCTCAATATCTTTCTCTGACAACCTGCCCTTGCCGGTCAGCGTTCCCAGAGCGGACGTAAGTCGGTCGGATAGCGTTTCGAACATCAGATTTCCTATCGAAACTGCGCGCGATCAAAGATGGGCTAGAGATCGCGATTGATGGTCACCGAAACTGGAGTCCGGTCCCACCCAGAGAAGATGTCGCTCGCCAACTGTTGCATCACACGGCTGATATTCGAAAACGTGGCGATCCCCACCGGCTTTCCGTCTTCATCAACCACCGGCAGACGCGAGATCCGACGTTGGGACATAACTCTGGCGGCTTCGACGACATCGGTATCCGGATGCGCGGTGTGCACCGGACTGCTCATGTGGAGCAGGATAGGTGACATGCTCGGATCTTCACCCGCGCCGACACAACCGACAGCGACATCCCAGCTGGTGATGATGCCTTCGACAACGCCTTTCCGGACCACCACGAGTGAGCCCACGTCATTTGCTCGCATCCGTTTGGCAGCATCCGCCACGCTCAGTTCCGACGTTATCGTCAGCACCGGCGCTGTCATTATCTCTTCAAGACGCATCTCAGCGATTCACGCATCGACTCGGAACAGTTATCATGCAAGATTGGGCATCGCGCCAGACGAAGCAGCTCTGCGCGGCGCCACAGACATCAATTCTAGACTCTGGAACACAGATCGAACTCGCCACATGTACATAATCCTGATGATCGCTCTGGTGTTGCTCTCCGCGGTCGCCATCGGCGTCGCCGTGGCCAACATCGATCCCATCTGATTCGATTACGGCAAAAGTAATGCCGAAAATCAACGCCAACATTCAGTTCATGTTCAACGAATATGAGCTGCTAGACCGTTACGACGCGGCAGCTCGCGCCGGTTTTGAAGGGGTCGAGATTCAAGCCCCGTATTCCGAGCCAATCGAGGCCATACAAGAACGCCTTGAACGCAACGGCTTGAAACATGTGATCATCAACCTGCCTGTCGCCGATCCTGAAACCGGCCAAAATAATCTGCCGCTCCTCCCCGATAAGATCGGGATTTATCAAGAGCGTGTCGCGTTGGGGGTTGAGTACGCCGCCAGCCTTGGCTGTATCGGTGTCAACACCGGCATCGGCCCCATATCTGAAGGCGCAGACCCGGAAATCGCATATAAAACGTACGTTGACAACCTCCGCTACGCAGCCTCCGAGCTCGAAAAAGTCGGAGTGCTCGCGCTTGTGGAGCCGATCAACACAAAGGATCAGCCAGGGTTCCTACTCCACACTTCGTCGCAAGGCATGAAAGCCATCGCTGATGCTGGCCACCCGAACGCGAAGTTGCAATACGACTTCTACCACATGCAGATCATGGAAGGCGACCTCGTCGAAACCTTCGCTGAGTTGTTGCCAAGCATCGGTCACGTTCAATTCGCCGATACGCCGGGCCGTAACGAGCCAGGAACCGGCGAGATCAACTACCCATTCATATTCCGCAAACTCGACGAACTCGGCTATGAAGGCTGGGCCGGGGCGGAATACAACCCATCGGGACGAACCGAAGACTCCCTCGACTGGTTCAAGGCGCTATAGCGCCGAAAGATCGTCGCAAGCTAAATCGTAAAGCTCCGTTGCGCCGATTTCACCGTTTACATGGACGGGAAAGCGCACTAATTCGTCTAGCCGCAAAGTAGGATTTACATACGCGGATTAGCATGAGCCTCTATGCCCGAATCAATTATCACTTTCGACGATAAAGAGCTCGTACTCGAGGCCGAGCAAACCAGCGTCTTCTATGGGTCGACGTTGGCAGTCGAAGAAGTGTCTTTGCAGATACCTCGGAACGCCATCGTCTCCTTGATCGGTCCTTCTGGATGTGGAAAAAGCACCGTTTTGCGCTGTTTCAATCGGATGAACGATCTCATACCTGGGGCTCGGGTCACTGGCAGCATCAAGTACCAGGGTGTCAATGTTTACGACGAAGATGTCGACCCAACGGACATTCGTTTCCGCATTGGCATGGTCTTCCAGCGCCCCAACCCCTTTCCAAAAAGCATCTACGACAACGTAGCCTTCGGACCTCGAGTAAACGGTCTAACCGATGACCTCGATCGCGTTGTGGAAGAATCGTTGCGCCGCGCCGCGTTATGGGACGAAGTGAAAGACCGTTTGGACGACAGCGGACTCGGCATTTCAGGCGGTCAGCAGCAGCGCCTCTGCATCGCCCGAGCCCTTGCCGTAGACCCGGACGTCGTTCTCATGGACGAGCCGGCATCAGCACTTGACCCGATCTCCACACAAGCAATCGAAGATTTGATCCGGGATCTGTCGTCGGAAGTCACCATCATTATCGTCACCCACAACATGCAGCAAGCAACGCGTATATCAGACTATTCCGCTGTCATGATGGTCGGTGAAGACCGCGTCGGTCACCTCATCGAGTACGGCACCAACGAGCAGATTTTCGGCAATCCTCTTGACTCGCGCACTGAAGCCTATGTAACCGGCCGCATCGGCTAAGAAATAGAGGCTACTTGGCATGCCCAATGAACAACTCGACTACGAACTCGCGCACCTTGAAGCTGAGATTGTCCTTCTCGGCGGCTTGGTAGAGACCGCCATATTCAAATCTGTCCGGGCGCTGAAAAACCGCGACTTGGACATGTCGCGACAGGTCATCGCTGAGGATGATCGTATCGACGAATTGGAGACGAAAATCCAAAATGACTGCGTCGAGCAGATGCGCCGGCAAGCCCCGCTCGCAGCCGACCTTCGGCGAATCGTCGGCATGATGTTCATCGCAAACGAGTTGGAGCGCATGGGCGACTACGCTGAGGGCATCTCCAAGGTCTCGATCAACATGGGACACGAAGCACCTTTGAAGGAGCTCGAAGACATCCCCAAGATGGCAGACCTCGCAGTCTCCATGATGAAACGCAGCATCGACGCAATGACGATCTCTGACCGCGCCGAATCGGGCCGAATAGCCATCGAGATCGAAAACGACGACGATGAGGTCGATCGACTCTACGAGAAGGTGCAAAAAGACATCTTTGCACTTGTCGAAGACGATCGCGAGCGCGCCGTACGGGGCACCTACCTCATGTGGGCGGCACACAACATCGAACGTGTGGCTGACCGCGCAACCAACATCGCCGAACGCGCAATCTTCATGTCCACCGGCGTGATTGTCGGCGGCAACGCCGAAGCGCAAGCCGCAGTCTCTGGCGAAACATCATCCGTTAACTAAGGCTGCGTTGCCAAAAAATCGACGGCAGCCGTTGCCCAGCCAAAATCAGTGCCACGCATTCCACGCCCCGTCAGTGGCGAATAAAACTCGCGAAAATCGCGACTGATCATCTCGATTGACTTTACCTCGATCTCCGCAGCGACATCAGTGAATCCGTGTCGTCTTAACCCACGAGCCAACAGCCAATTGAGGTTCATACAAACCGGACCTCGCCAGATCGTAGACTCGCCCTCTGGATCGAAGGACGGTTCCGACGCGGCGACGCTGGGCACCGGATACGGCGTCCAGAACTCGTTCTCGTTTGTCAAATACCGTTCCACTACCTCAACGATCTTCTCGCGATCCTGACCGTTGATGATGACCGGGAAGATCGAACCCACGGCAAGAGTGTAATCAGGATCCCTCTCCCCTCCCCGTAAGTAGATCCACCTGCCGAGTGACGCATCCCAACACCGATCATTTAGCGCGCTCGTCGTTTCATCGCGCGCTATTTCTGCCGACTGCGCCTCGTCTTCCTGGTCGAGCAATCGATGCATGGTCGAGATCGCGTCCCAACCGTCGGCATATACCGCATTCATAAATGGCTCGATCAAAATGAATCTGTTACGTTTCTGCAAATGGGAATAACTATGGCCTTTGCCAAATAGCGCGTTATGCCAGTCCAGCAACCAATTCTTGACGAGCAGCTGTCTGCGATTCGGCAAATGCAGTCCCAACTCGGTATCGTATGCCGGCGAGTTGTCCAACCCACATTCGTACGGCGAAACAACCCCGATCAATCCGTCGGAATCCGGATCCCGTTCTCTGCCCAACCACTCGTAGTAACTTCGAACCTTTGGCAACGTTAATCGTAGAAACTCCACATCGCCCGACTCCTCAGACACCCTCAGCAACGCCTGCGCCAAAACCGGGGGTTGGATCATTCTCGAGTTGCGGCGTCGCCAGTCGCCAAAGCTGCTCTGACCGGCAATTGCACTGAAAAATGCTCCCCAACGTCCCCAATATGTGATGTGCCCCACGAAACCATCATCCCGCTGAGGTATCAGCAGTGTCGCTAACTCCTGTTTCGCCAATTCAACATCGAGAGTCGACAAGGCAATAGCGTGAAAGCAAGAATCCCAGAACCACTGCCACTCGTAACGCCCGATTGACGGCATCACGTACGTGTATCGTTGCTGATAGTACGGATCGAAACCCGTCCGAACATTCTCCAGCAATTGATCAAGAGCCCGCGATCGCAGTTCTTCAATGTCCATCACGATTCACATTATCGAACTCCCTCTCCGATTCACCCCGCCCCCGTAAAGCATTCCCGCCACGCACTATCCCCTTCGCGCAGCGTAAGGGGACGCGGAGCGAAGCGAACGCAGGGGATGCCCGGGCAGTCGGCACGGCTGGCACTCCTCCCTCAACGGCAGAGCACAGAAATCTCTCCCCTCTCCCTTGATGGGAGAGGGCTAGGGTGAGGGTGATCGAAGGACAAAGAGTGCACACCAAAAACCAAATCCACATGCCACACTATTAAATAGTACACAAGTACTTCTAACAGCTGACGACGAAGACGCAGTGAGGTGAAACCTAAATGAAATCCCTTCGTTCACGTTCGAGATTATTACCCCCTAGACCAAGAAAACCCAAGATCCGAAAACGCCACCGACGCTACACACGACCCAGAAAAATCAGCCGCCTCTCAACTCCTACACCCTCCACCGAAAACGGCAAGAAGACACGGCATGATCCCGTCTGGTACGTCCAAAACCAACTCCACGAATCCCCCTGGGACAAGCAGAAGGAGATACTCGACGCCCTCAGAAACCACCGACTCGTCGCCGTACGTTCCTGCAACGCATCCGGAAAAACATACACCGCCGCCCTCGCAGCCGTATGGTGGCTCATGACGCACGACGAAGCCATCGTCATCACCACCGCCCCTTCTGACCGACAGGTCAAAGAAACTTTATGGCGCGAAATCCGCTCTATACACTCCAAGAACAAAAATCTCATCCGCGGCAAAATCACCGCTACACGACTCGAAATCTCAAACAAGCGTTTCGCATACGGATTCTCCACAAACACCGCCGAACGCTTCCAAGGATTCCACAACGAGAACATACTCATCATCGTCGACGAAGCATCCGGCGTCCGCGAGTTCATATTCGACGCCATCGTCGGATCCATGACCTCTCACAACGCGAAGATGCTCATGATCGGAAATCCCACAAGCCTCGCCGGCACCTTCTACGACGCTTTCCACAAAAATCGAAAGCACTGGAAAACCATACACATCTCCGCTTTCGACACACCGAACATCAAACTCGACCTCCAACCCGGTGATCACGGATACACCTCAGGACTCGCTACCCGTCCATGGGTCGATGATGTCCTCAAACAGCACGGCGATACTTCTTCCGCTTATCAAGTCCGAGTACTCGGACAATTCCCCGACGCAGCCGACGACACTCTCATTTCACTCAAATCGATCGAAGAAGCCATCAATCGATCTTTCGATTACGGACACGACGACGAACCCGTCATAGGACTCGACGTCGCTCGATTCGGAAACGACCAGACCGTCGCAATCGTGCGACGCGGCCCCGAGGTCATCCGACTCGCCGCACACCGCAAGACGGATCTCATGCAGACTACCGGGCGTGCCATCGAGATCGCACAGTCCCACGGCGTCAAAACCATTTACGTCGACGATATCGGCCTCGGTGGTGGCGTCACCGACCGAATCAACGAACTCGAAAAGAACGGAGAGATCAGAGATCTCAAAGCCGTCGGAATCAACGGCGCCAACAAATCAGACGAACCCGAAAAGTTCCCCAATCTCCGCACCCAGATGTTCCATGGCCTCAGACAAAGATTCATCGACGGCGAGATCAGCATCCCCAACGACGCCGAACTCATCTCCCAGCTAGCCTCCATAACCTACCGCTACAGCTCCAACAACAAACTACAGATCGAATCCAAACAGCAGATCCGAGACGCCGGACGACAATCCCCCGACAAATCCGACGCGCTCACACTCGCTTTCTGCGCTCCCAACCACCAACAAAGGTCCAACCAACTCTTCGCCTTCCCCCTCACCAGAGAAGGCCTAGAACAATACAAAAAACACATGGGCTTCAACCAATAATCAAACCCTAATCCGCCCCCTCCCTCGACCCCACACACCCAAAACGCCGATACCCACGCCCCTTTCGCTCAGCGAAAGGGGCGCGAGCAAACGAAGTGACGCGAGCGGGGTATGCCCGGGGAGGTGGTGTGAACGCGCATCCCCTCTCCCTCGATGGGAGAGGATCAGGGAGAGGGTGAGACGGGGACAAACGGGCGGGGCGCATCCCATCAATCCCCGCAATCCCCGGTTCAGACAGAAGACTTGACAACAGCAACATATGTAGTAATATAAGCAAATAGATCGACGGATCGACACAGTGCTGCGCAGACGTGTGCAGACCCCCGTCCCGAACGGCCACAGGGAGACATGCGTGAGGAAACGAAGGCAAAACGGCAGCGAAAGCGCGATCGACCATCGCGCCGCGTCGCGGCGTCTTCCCGTCCTCCGGCGGCGTCCCTCATCGGATCGGAGATCCGGTGCAAGGCCGGGAGGGCCGTGCCGAAGCGTGGGAGGCCGAGTTCCCGGAGCGCGACGCGTCAGTCCCGCGTCGCACAGCGAGCCAGCAGGCATCCCCGCGCACAAGCGAAGCGAGTGCGCGGGGATGCCCAGCCAAGGGCCGGGAGACCTCACGTGGAGCCGACAGACGTCTGCTCCTGCCCGCCGCAGGAGGGAGGCTACAGCCCGAGAGGAGCCCGCGAGGGCGAATCCAAGGAGGCGGCGAACTCCGAACGGCGACCCCCGTCGCCGAGCCGTCCCCCATGCCCGCGGTCTGGCGACGCGGGCCGCGGCTGGAAAACGGACGCTAGCGGTCTCGCACGCCGCTCTGCGCAGCATCTGACCCCTCTCCGGGGTCGCCCTCCTGCCTGAGAAGGCGGAGGCGATGGAGAGGGGAGGAGCCGAGGCCCGTGTACAGGGACCGACGCTCGAGGCGAGGGCCAGTTCCTACGGGCCCGAAGACCCTCAGCCGCCGGGCCTTTCAACCGGAAGGCCCGGCGGCAAACAGCCACAACCAGTGGACATACAAACACGCCCTGAAACCACCGCATCACAGCCTATCATCACAATCCGCGGTTCAGGCTACACTCCTAAACCATCACCTGACCGCCGTCGCACTGGATCGTCTGTCCCGTGATGTTCTTCGCATCCTCAGAAGCTAAAAACGCCGCCAACGCACCAATATCCGAAGGTGTCTGCGGACGACCAAGCGGAATCACCTCCGCCGCTGCTTCCTCGAAAACGTCCAAGTGCGCCCGTCCAGTCACATCCGGGTCTCCCATCTCATCGCGCCTCTCCATCCACTCCTGGTGGAAGGCCGTCCAAATCCGACCCGGCGCAATCGCATTCACATTAATGTTGTCAACCGCATACTCCCGGGCCAACGCCTGCGTGTAAGCGATCACCGCCATCTTCGTCGTCGCATAATACGCCGTCACATACCGAGCCGCACGCGCCGCAACCGACGAGATGTTAATGATCTTCCCATACCTCTGCTCTCGCATCTGAGGCAGAACCGCCTCCGTAACATCCGACAAACCCTTCACATTCACCCTCCACGTGAACTCCCAGTCAACATCACGCCACTCCACACCAGTTGACCCCGGAGCACCCGAAACACCAGCATTATTCGCAAGAATATCGATGCGACCCGCCGCATCATAAGCCAGCGAAACACCCTCCGAAATGCTCTGCTGATCCGTCACATCCATGTGCACCGCATATCCCTTGGAACCCAGCTCCTCCACCCTCGCAACGGCAGCCGCAGCGTTGTCGTCATTCAGATCCGCGATGATGATGCTCGCGCCCTGACCAGCCATACGCTCCACAATCCCCAAACCCAAACCCTGACCACCGCCAGTAACCAAAGCAGTTCGTCCCGTCAAATCAGCTAGCATGTCGCAATTTCCCCTCGCGCAAAGCGTCGATTCCGTTTGAGATGGTGCATAATTCTAGCACCGCATAAACCGCTCACTCCCACGGAGATTCCCACCCTTGTCGCTCCCAAACGACCATGTCACCAACTACGAACCCGTCCCCGGATGGGCAAAAATCCCCCACGGAATATGGCTCCGAGAAGCCACATCGGTAACCGTCGACTCCAAAGACAACGTCTACGTCTTCAATCGCGGCAACGTCCCAGTCATAGTCTTCGACCCCGACGGAAACCTCATCGACATGTGGGGCAACGACGACCCCCAAGGCTCCGTCCGCATCACTGAAGACCCCTACGGCAACCGACTCCAGTTCTGGGACGGCTGGTTCATGCGCGCGCACGGAATCTCCACCGACCACGAAGACAACCTATGGCTCGTCGATGACGTCGGCAACAAAATCCACAAATACACCACCTCCGGCGAACACCTACTCACCATCGGAACCGGCGAAGAGGTCCCCCGAGAAAGCGGCAAGATGTTCAACCGCCCAACCGACGCCGCTGTCAACCCCGCCACCGGCGACGTATTCATCTCCGACGGATACGGCAACTCGCGCGTTCATCGAATGGACGCCCAAGGCAACCACATCATGTCATGGGGCGAATCCGGAACCGACGACGGAAAGTTCAACCTCCCACACAACATCGCAATCCTCGACGACGACCTCGTCATCGTCTGCGACCGTGAAAGCCACCGCGTCGAAGTCTTCACCACCGAAGGCGAATTCGTCCGCCAATGGCCTGCCCACAAAGCCTGCGGCATCGAAGTCACAGGCAAAGGCCCCGACGCAACCGTCTACATCGGCGAGCAAGGACCCGCACCCGTCCAACGCGGCGTTGCCGACATCGGCAACCGCGTCAGCATCTTCGACTGGGAAGGCAACATGATCGACCGCTTCGGCAATCCGCACTTCGGACAAGACCCCGACCAGTTCCTATGGCCCCACTCCGTCGCCATCGACTCCCGCGGCGACGTCTATATCGCCGAAGTCTCATTCGTCGAGTGGGGACGCCACCAAACCCCACCCGTAGACACCCCCGCCAGCCTCCGCAAATGGCGCCGGAAGAACTGATTCCTCAGCATCAGAAAATATGCAATTTGCTATTAGCGCGACTTCCAATTTGCACGGTTCTCAACCTCATTCCTCATCAACAGCCCCCTCGACATACCGCGCCAAGATCCTCCGCGCCTCCGCAACCCGTGCCTCCGGCACCATCAATCGCACAGGCATGACCGAAGTCCCAAGAAACGGAATCCCATCCGATTTCACCGCGCAAGGACACCCCTCATTGCGAACGAGACCCGCCCACGTCTCCGCGATCAATTGGTCCGGAGCGGTCGCGAACTCTACCCAACGTTCTCGCATCTCAGTTCGCAGTGTCGACACTCATCTCAACGTTGCTTTCGCCGAGAATCGAGGCCAGATCCGCGCGCAGCTGCTGAGACGGCTCCACGCTGAAGAACGGAAAGTCCATCGAGACCGTCTTGCCATCAATCGACAGCTTCGCCAACACCTTGCCATCGCCCTTGTGCTCGCCCAACGCCAACAGAACCTCGTGAATCGTCTCACGGGATGGCGTAGCTTCACCACCGCACTCGAACGACAGCGTTACCGCTGGTTCATCAGATGATGTGCCGCGTGTCGATGTCATAGTCTCGCCGTTCTGCTGCGCCTCCCCGTTCATCCGTCCAATCGCTTCATGATACGCCGCGGAGTATGAACCGTTGCCGTTCACCGATCCATTGACCTCTGGCCTAGAAGCACCGTTCTGCGAAGGAATGTACGCGAAGGCATTGCTCACTGCCACGCCCGACGAGTTGTTGAACATGCGAACCGAACCCCTAACCTCCGCGTAAACATCCTCATGCCAAATCCCCAACGTCCGCTCCAGCACGTTCGACCAAACCGTCAACTCGATCTCATCGTCAAGCAATGCCATCTTTGCCGTCAAGAACGGATCGCCGTTGCGTGTCGTCCGGTGGTCAATCGAAACGATCTTTCCAACAACCTTTACTCGCGAGCCTTCTCTCGTCAACCTTTCATCACTCGCCTGTTTGATGAAATCCGAGCCTTCATGCTCAATCCCCGCCCGTTTCTCGGCTTCCTCTTGACTCTCAGTGATGACCAACCCGAACAGCTCCTTCTCCCACTCCCTCAGCGTCTTGATATCCACTCCACCGTTTTCCTGTGGCGGATCAAACTCGATACCGATAAACGACTCGCTGGAATCCGCGCCGCCAAACATCGAATGTTGTCCCGATGAACGTGCCGCACCAGTCTTCCGCATATGCGTCGCAAGGTTCGCAGCATGCTCCAACAGTTGCTCGCGGGGCGCCATCGAATCGAACGCCCCCGCCCTGATCAGAGATCGCAGCGACGACTCCGGCGGCGCAGCCTCAGCCAAACGGTTGCAGAAATCAGCAACATCTGCAAACCGCCCCTTGCCGTCGCCATCACGAATCTCAACAATCTCTTCCACGGTCGCTGGTCCAACACCTCGTATCGAGGCTAGTCCGTAGCGAATCCCGCCTCGCTCGCCTACGCTCTCATCCACGGTGAAAGATGTCTTCGAAACATTCACATCAGGCGCCAACACATCGATGCCGCGCTTCTTCGCCTCCAAAATACACCTCTGCACCCGCTCAGGCGCACCGGCAAACGAATCCAGCATCGCCACGAAATATTCCAACGGATAGTTCGCCTTGAAATACGTCGTCCAATAAGTGATGTACGCATACGACACCGCGTGCGCCTTGTTAAACCCGTAGCCCGCAAACGGCAGGATGTAAGTAAACAAGTCGCGACCCTCCTGCTCCGTGTGCCCCTTCTTCATCGCGCCCTCGACGAACTTACGTTCCTCTTCACGCATGATTGCGGGCACCTTCTTGCCCATCGCTTTGCGGAGAATGTCTGCCTCTCCCAGCGTGTACCCGGCGAAATCCTGTGCCGTCAACATCACCTGGTCCTGATACACGATCACGCCGTAAGTGGTATCCAGAAGATGTGCGATGCTCGGATGCGGGTACTCAATCGGCTGCCGACCATGCTTGCACGCGATCAGGCGATCGATGTGTTGCATCGGTCCCGGACGATAAAGCGCAATCATCGCCGCGATATCGTCGATCGAAGTCGGCTTCAGATCCTTGATGTAACGCGTCATTCCCGAACCTTCGAGCTGGAACGACCCGAACGTGTCACCATCCGCCATCAGCTTGAAAGTCGCCTCATCATCAAGCGGGACCTGTTTCTCGTCGTAAAGGTCGATCACTTCGTCGCGGTGTTCGGCGATGATCTTCAGACATCGGTCCAAAACCGCCAAGTTGGTAAGGCCTAGGAAGTCCCACTTCAACAGTCCGGCAAACTCAATCGGATACATCGAGTACTGCGTCGCAGCGAGACCGGTATCATTGCCCTTCTGCGGACGCTGCAAAGCCGTGTATTTCACCAGCGGATCGTCGGAAATCACCACACCGGCGGCGTGCGTGCTAACGTTGCGGACTCGTCCTTCAACACCCATCGCTTTGTCCAGTACCTCGGCCGCGACTTGGTTTTGACGAATCAGCTGTTGTAACTCGACGCTCTGTTCTTTGGCAGTTCGCAGATTGAACTCACGTGGGGGAGCATCCTCCTCATCGTCATTCGACATCGGAGAGTAGTTTGCCACCGCGCGCACGAGCCGGTTACACGCCTCGTTTATCTGAGAATTGTCGGTTGATCCATCCTCCATCACTCGTGCCGCATCCCGAATCGCCGCCCGCGCCTTCATCGTCCCAAACGTCGTGATCTGCGCAACCCGGTCCGGCCCATATCGCTCCAAGCAATACTGAATAACCTCACCACGACGGTCGTCCGCAAACTCCATATCAATGTCCGGCATCTCTCGACGCTCGACGTTCAAGAAACGCTCGAAGAACAATCCGTAGGGCAGGGGATCGAAGTCCGTGACCTGCAAACAGTACAGCACCAAGCTCGAAGCCGCCGAACCACGGACGGTCGACAGTATCCCTTGCTGCTTGACGAATCTGAAGATGTCCCAGACCACCAAAAAATAGTCCGCAAAATCCGTCGTCTCAATGATGTGAAGCTCTTTTTCGAGCCGTTCCTTCACCTCATCCGAGATCTCCCCGAAACGATCCATCGCACCTTCGTAACAAGCCTTCCGCAAATACTGTGCAGACGACATCCCATCCGGCGTCGGATACTGCGGCAATTTCGTTCGTCGCTGCGAGAGTTCCAACGTGCAACGCTCCGCAATCGCCAAAGTGTTGCTAAGAGCCTCCAGATGCTCCGGGAACACCCGCGTCATCTCCGCCGCCGACTTCACATAGTAGCTGTCATCCTCCATCCGCAATCGCTTCGCGTCTGCCAGCTTGCTGGATGTAACAATGCATGTCAACGTGTCCTGATGCGGCGCATCCTCCGGATACACATAGTGACAGTCGTTCGTCACTACGAGGTCTATGCCCATCTCCGCTGACAGTTCGTTAACCGCCCGGTTAACCACATCTTGCCCCGGCACATTCTCGTGATGCATCAACTCCAAGTAGTAGCGATCACCAAAAACCTCCCGATACCAACCCGCCGTCCCTCGCGCCGCCGTCAAATCACCATTCATCCGCAACACATCACGCGCCAACTCACCTGACAAACACCCCGACAGCACGATCAACCCCTCCGAATGTTCCGCCAAGAGATCGCGATCTACCCGCGGCCGGTAGTAAAAACCCTCGAGATGAGCTTTGGTCGCAAGCTGCAAGAGATTCCGATAACCCGTCAAGTCCTCAGCAAGCAAAGTTATGTGCGGTTGCGACCCTCCACTAGCTCCTTCCGCCGCTGTCCGCTCATGCCGCGATCCGAACGCTACATACCCCTCCATCCCGACGATCGGCTTGATCCCCGCCGATTTCGCCGCCTTGTAGAAATCGATCGCCGCGTAGACGTTCCCATGATCCGTCAACGCCATCGCCGGTTGCCCAAGCTCGGCAGCTCGTTTCACCATGTCCTTGACGTGACCATAGCCGTCGAGCAAGGAATACTCAGAATGGTTGTGCAGATGAACAAACTGGTCAGCCAACGGTTACCTGCACCTCCGGGTGATTGGGAAAATCGGGCGATCATGCCCTCTGAATCGATTCATAAAGTATAGCCACTCAACCACGCGCCCGTGCGCCGCGCGGTGTATGCTAGCGGCAGTGAAATCCACCCATGGGCGATACGAAATGACGCTGCCGACTCTCGAACAACTTGAACAAGATCCATACGCTGCATTAGGCGTCCGAAAGTTCATCAACGCGACTTGCCACCACACCAATATGGGCGGCACTTTGATCCCCGAGACCACCTTGCAGGCGATGCGCACCGCGGCCGACAACTTCGTCGACCTACGCGAGTTACAAAAGGCCACCGGGCGCATCATCGCCGAAATCACCCACGCCGACGATGGATACATCGTCTCCGGTTGTGCCGCCGGACTAATGGTCTCCGCCGCCGCAATCATCACCGGCAACGACGAAGCCCTGATCGAACAGCTTCCATACGTCCAAGGCGGACAGGTGCCGTGTATCGCCAAACGCTTCGCACGTGCCGAGAACTACAAAGGTGAAGAGTACGTCAACCACGGATACGCCATGGCAGTCAAAACCGCCGGCGTCAAATTTGTCGAGATCGGTGAACCGGACCCCGAAAATCTACCCACCAAAATCGTTTCCACCAAAGAATACGAGCAAGCCTTTATCGACAACCCTGACGCCAAAATGGTCTACTGGGTCGGTTACGCTCCGCCCGAAGACATTTCCTTGGAAGACGTCATGGACATCGCACATGCCTATGGCGCTCGCGTGATCATCGACGCGTCGAACTGCCTGCCACCGCGCGAAAACCTCTACCGATTCATCGATCTCGGCGCCGACGTCGTCTGCTTCAGCGGCGGAAAAGGCATCCAAGGCCCGCAAGGCTCAGGAATCATCGCCGGCAGCCAAGACATCATCGACTCCATCGCCATGCAGTCCGCGCCTTCTCATGGCATCGGTCGCGTGGCGAAAGTCTCTAAGGAAGAGGTCGTCGGACAAATCGCCTCCTTCATTTGGTGGGTGCAGCAAGACGACGAAGAGCGAATGACCGAGCACCACCGAAAAACCGGCTTGCTTCACAACAGCGTCACCGGTCTTGCCAATCTGTCCGATTCCTACATCGAGTTTCCCGACGAAGACAACCGACCAATGCCCAACGTGCACGTCAAGATCGACCCCACAACCGGAAAAGACGCCGAATGGTTCATCGGCGAACTCCGAGACGGCGACCCCGCAATCGCCGTCGTCGGACATGCCCGCGACCCTCAGATCGTCCGCATCGACGTTCGCCTGTTGGAAGACGATGAGATCATGGAGATCTCCAGGCGCCTCCACGAGATCCTCGCATGATCCTGCCTCACCCTGAATCCTCGAAGGTGGCTATGACCACCTCAGACTTCAACCCCTACGCGCACTACGAAGAAGCGATGATCCCCATGCGCGACGGGGTCCGACTCGCCGCGGATGTTCACTTCCCGGTCGGCGAAGACGGAGAACGGGTCACTGCACCCGCGCCCGTTCTCCTCGCCCGAACCTCCTACGACAAATCCAAAAACGAGTGGGACTCCGTCCGCGATTACTACCCGCGCCACGGCTACATCTTCGTCAACCAAGATCTCCGCTCCAGATTCAGGTCAGAGGGCGATGGACGTTACTACCACACCTGCAACCCGTGGGAAGGCGAAGACGGCTACGACACCATCGAGTGGATCGCTAAACAACCTTGGTGCAACGGAAAGATCGGCACCCTCGGAAGCTCTCACCGCGGCATTGTCCAGACCGTAGCGGCACTCCATCGTCCGCCTCACTTGCTCGCCCAATGGGTTGAACAAGCACCCACCAACATCTACGCTCATGAAGCGCGAGAGGGCGGCGCGATGTGCTTCCACATGGCCGCGGCGATCCACAACCATACCCTCGATTCCCACGAACTACGCGACAACCCTGAAGGGGTTCTCGCCGTCGCCAAAACGTTCCAAAATATGCGGGAGTTCCTCTCCAACACCCCGTGGAAACGAGGCGAAATCGCCCTGTCGCATGCTCCACACATGGAGGAAACCCTCTTCAACTACTACACACGAGGCGAGTACGACGAATGGTGGGCGAACGAGAACCTCGACCAAACCCCATACCTCGACCGCCACGCCGACATCCCAGTCATCCTGACCGGCGGCTGGTGGGACCCCTTCGCCGGCGGCACCGCCAACCTCTTCGTCGACCTGACCAACCGCAACACGAGTCCCACCCACATGGTCTTCGGCCCATGGTCGCACGGCACCCAACGCACCGACGCAACCTATGAGGGGGAAGTCGATTTCGGTGCTGACGCCCGGTGGGGGATGTCCAAATTCAACCCGATACGCCGGAGATGGTTCGACCGATGGCTAAAGGACGAAACCAACGGTGTTGAAGACGATCCCCCGATTCTCCTCTTCGTAATGGGCGGCGGTGACGGCACAAAGAACACCGATGGACGCCTCAACCACGGCGGCAAATGGCGAACAGAGCGAGTGTGGCCCCTAGCCAGAACCGAATTCACCAACTTCTACCTCCACGCCGACGGCTCTCTAACCACCGATCCACCCGCCACTGACGACGCATCCATCACCTATACCTTCGATCCGAACAACCCTGTCCCTACCCTCGGCGGGAATGTAGCCGGTTTCAGCGTGATCGACAAACCCGAAGAAGGCGGACCAACTTTCGACGAGGCTCCACCTCCCGGACAACAGGCCGACACCATTCTCCAGCACTCCTACTCCTTGGTCACTCCCGGCCCGATGCATCAACGCGAGCAATCAGGTCTATTGGCCTGCTCCGAGCCCTATCCGCTACTGTCCGACCGATCCGACGTTATTGCGTTCCAGACCGAGCCGCTAACCGAAGACCTCGAAGTAACCGGCCCAATCGAAGTCCATCTCTACGTATCCTCATCCGCACCCGATACCGACTTCACCGCCAAACTTCTAGACATCTACCCCCCAAACGATGACTACCCTGACGGTTATCACATGAACCTGTGCGACTCTCTCCTCCGCACACGCTACCGAAACTCGTGGACCGAACCTGAATTTATGTCACCGGGCGAGGTCTACTCGATCACCATCGAATTAACCCCCACCAGCAACCTATTCAAAGCTGGGCACCGCATCCGAGTCGACATCTCCAGCAGCAACTTCCCACGCTTCGACATCAACCCAAACACCGGCGAGGCGATGGGGCGACACACTCACACCCAAACGGCACAAAACACTATCCACCTCAACACCAGCTACCCATCTCGCATCGTGCTACCTGTGATACCTTAGTCGCCCCTTTCGTTCCTAAAGGGGGGGCGCGCGAAGCGAGCGGAGTATGCGCGGTAGAGAACGGGCACCCTGAAAACCGCCCCTACGAAAACCTAGAAACCGCGCCGCCGATCATCCGCACCGCCTCGCGCCGAAGTACCCGATGCTTCGACTCCCTCAAATCAAAGTCCTTCTCCAAAATCCGTTCGGCAACACTCCGCGCCTTCCCCAACAACTCCAAATCATCGAACCGAGCGAACCGCCAGCCGCTCCAACCGCTCTGTACCTCTGCCAGATTCCTACCCGGCCCTCGCAACTCCAAATCCTTCTGAGCCAATTCGAATCCATCCAAGCTCCCAACAACTGCCTGCAACCGTGCCTGAGCAATTTCGGTCTCAGCATCCGAAACAAGGAAACATACACCTTTGTTCCCGCCACGGCCAACGCGCCCCCGTATCTGATGCAGCTGCGACATCCCAAAGTGTTCCGCCGTCATGACCATCATCACTGTCGCATTCGGGATGTCGACTCCGACCTCGATCACCGGCGTAGCAACTAACACGTCGATCTCCTTCTCCCGAAACGACTCCATCACGGCCTGCTTCTCCCCCAGACTCATCCGCCCATGTAGCAACCCAACGTTTAAATCCGGGAACTCATTGCGCCCCAACCGCTCGTACTCCTCAACCGCCGACACACCCCCAACATTCTCCGACGGATCAATCAACGGACAAACCACAAACGCCTGCCGTCCCGCACTTACTTCCCTCCGAATCGTCACATACGCCTCCGCAACCTCTAACGACGTCTGCACCCAGCGAGTTGCAATATCTTTCCGCCCGTGCGGCATCACTCGCAACGTCGAAAGCTCCATCTCCCCGTACATCGTCATGTGCAAGGTGCGCGGAATCGGCGTCGCCGACATCGCCAACATATGCGGACGCGGCGTCCGATTGGTCAAAACGGCCCTCTGCTCCGTTCCGAACCTCTGCTGCTCATCCACTACGACCAGCGCTAGATCCTCGAAATCCACACTCTCTGACAGCAATGCATGAGTACCGACAACCAAATCCACCTCTCCATCTGCACACATCTCATGCATCGTCCGCTTCTCGCGCGGCGTCAAACTGCCCGTCAGCAATCCAACTCGCAGATTCCGATCGCGACTCTCAACTCGATGCAACGACGACTCGTACACAGGACCGTGCACACTCAACGCGTGCTGGCACCCCAACTGCTCCAGTACCCCAATAAAATGCTGCTCCGCCAAAACCTCGGTCGGTGCCATCATCGCCGATTGCATCCCGTTCGCACCAGACGCACTCAACATCGCCGCGATCGCAACCACCGTCTTACCGCTCCCCACCTCGCCCTGCAACAACCGAGCCATTGGATAGCCAGAACCAATATCCGACAAGATCGTCTCCACACTCTCAAGCTGATCCGAAGTCAACTCGAACCCCAACGACGACACGAACTCCTCTACCAACTCGCGGTCAGGAGCAAGCTGCACTGCCGCAACCGAGCTCCGCCATCGCGTCCGTCTCCGAATCGCCGCGATCTGGTTGAAAAGAAACTCGTCAAACGCCAAACGTCTGATCGCATCCCATCGCTGTCGACCAGACAACGGACGATGCATCACCTCGATCGCGTCCGACAGCTTCATCAATTGGTGCTCATCAAGAACGTCATCCGACAGCGGCTCTTCAACGAATCGCAATCCCTTTTCCAAGCACTGCATCACTCCGTTGCGAACGGTTCGCTGGTTCAAACCCGCGCTCAACGGATAAACCGGCACCAACGCGCCCGCGTGAACAAACCCCCGCTCGTTATTGCGCCCACCCCGCGTCACATCGTCATACTCCGGATTCTCCATCGTTGGGCGGCCCTGATACTCGCTAACCTTGCCGCTCACCACGATCCGATCACCGCTCTGCCAGCGCGTAGCCATGTACGGCATGTTGAAGAACGTAATCGACAAGAATCCAGTTCCATCCCTTATCCGAACTCGTGCATAGCCGTTCCCTCCACCAAACCGATTTACATCTGCGCTGACAACATCACCCACAACTGTCGCCTCCTCGCCCGCTACCAGATCGTTAATGTTCGACTGCTGCGTGTAATCGATCATCCGCAACGGAAAATGCCACAAAACATCGCGTAGGGTTTGCAATCCCAACGTCTCGAAAGCCTGTCTTGCTGACCGATGCAAAAACCGCAACGAAGCAACCGGGGCCCCCAGCCCAACCGCAGGCTTGGCTACGGAATTTGGCCGATCTTTTGTCGTCTTAGGGCTTCTATTTTTCGCGTGCGGCTCGGAATGAGCGACGACTGGCGCGGATGGACTCTTATGACTACGATTGCCATGCAACCCGCGGTACGCCGCCGTAGCCCAAGCCCGACGCTCCTCCGGCGAAAGCATCGCGTACCGGCGTCCGCTCATCGGCGGTAAGTTGCGGATCCGACCCGAAATCCGTCCTAGATTCCGCAACATTGCATCCAGCCCTCCATCCACAACCGCACTGTTATTGAAGCCTCGTTTGGCTTCCAATTTCAGCACATTGACAAGCGTCGTGATCTGGCGCTCAGCAATCGGATCAGTCATACCCGAAATAGTACGCCGAATTCCCTCTACCTAAACGAGTACGTGTACGAGCCCGACCTAGCCCGAAACAAGGAAAACGGCCTCTAGCAGGCAGCCTCACCTACCAAGAAACCGCAAGCCCAATCGTTCCTGTCCCCAAATGCGCGCCGATCGCTGGACCGATCGTCGCACGCAAACTTCTACCGCCAGGTTTCACAGAGCTTTGCAGATCGGCAAGAACATCCTCCGCTTCGCCTTGCGATGACTGATCAGTGTGCAACACCGCTAGATTGGTAAGCGGCGCGTGATCTTCGACAACCAAGGAGATTAATTTCGCCAGCGCCCGACGGTGGGACCGTGGCTTGGCGATAACTTCAACCTCACCATCAACCGTCGCCAACACGGGTCTGATATTCAGGACACCCGCCATCAACGCCTGCGCTCCCTTGAGTCTGCCGCCTCGTTTCAGGTATTCGAGCGTGTCCGGTGTGCCTGCGAACTGCGCGCGCGGCACCATTTCATTTGCCGCCGCAACAGCATCGTCTGCGCTTCCTCCATCGTCGATGATTTGCTGAGCGGTCAACGCCATGAATCCGGTTGCCATCGAAGCGGTTCGAGAGTCGATGTGCTTTATGCGTTCGCCTGATGGATCGGCCTGAGCCCCTCCCCCAACCGCTGAAGCATACGTCCCGCTTAGTGCTGACGAGATGTGGATTGATACGATCTCGTCGTGCTCCTCCAGCAACCCGTCGTACACCGACTTAAAATCCCCAGGCGACGGTTGAGACGTAGTAGGAAACACATCCTTGTCACGCGCCAGTCGCGAGTAAAAATCCTCGGTCGCGATGTCCACTTTGTCCCGAAACTCCTCGTCTCCAAACCTCACGAACGCCGGAACTGTAGTCAGTCCATACTCTTCGACCAGATTCGAAGGGATGTCCGCTGTGCTATCGGTAACCACTGCAATACTCACGCGTTCGCTCCTGCAACTTCACATAGATGAATCACTCGTATGCCAACAAGTTATACCAACTTGCGATTAAGTATCAATTCGCTCGATTGCGTTTGGATAATGAGTAAATCGCCGTCTCTTTCGCCAGTGCCTAATCTCTCATCACCTCTGTGACCACCCCTCGCTCCATATTCCGAAGCTTCAACCTCCGTCGACTGCGCAATATCAGGGCGAAACGCGGACGAACGTACCACGACATCGTCAAACGCCGTCGCGCCAGGCAACTCCGTCGCGGTCGCATCAGGCGAACCTGCCTGAAACTCGCATATCAGATCCCGTTGGCGATCTTGGCCGCACTCGGAATCGTCGTCATCATCATGCACAGCGGCGACCGACGCCTACTCACCAAAGTCGAAATCGCCGCGGCCGGCTATGGCTACAACCTCACATCCTTCGAAGTCCGTCACTTCCCTGCCAAGTGGGCCCACCGCATCTACTCTGCGCTACCGTGGACCAACATCGATGAAAAAGATCGACGAGTCCACCTGGATCGTTATCAGGACCTCGCACGCGAACTTCGCTCCGCCAGAAACGACCTCAAATCCGCTCAAGCACGCGGCGATAATGCCGCGGCATCGATCGCGCAATCCCACGTCGACTCGCTCATCCAAGAACGCAACAGGATTCGAGACGCCGTTGAAGAACTCCTCGAAGCCGCCATCTCAACCCAACTCATCTCCCTCGATCTCAACCGAAACGGCGATTTCATCTGGCCACCTGTCGATTTCCGCATCGACGATACACCCCACGTTCTCGTGACCTCGCCACGAGATGTCATAGAACGTGACTCGGTCAGGATTCTCAAACCCGATCTCACCGAGAACGATAAACAGCAGATGGAATCACAGATCTTCCACACCGCCAACCTCTCCGCGGTGGTCATCCCTACCGGTGGACTGGCGTCGTTCCCAAATCTAGTCCCCTCCGACTACAGCCTACAAGCGCTACTCGAGGTGTCCGCACACGAGTGGCTCCACGCGTACCTGCTGTTCCATCCACTCGGACGTTCTTACTGGTCCGGCGGTGATATGACATCCCTCAACGAAACCCTCGCCAACCTCTTCGGAAAAGAGATCGGACGCACCGTATACAACGAAATCACTGGCGAAAACGTCGAAACACTGGAACCTCCATACATTCCCTATCACGACGACAAAGATTCCGAGGATGAAGACGAAAGGTTCGACGTCCGCGAGTTCCTGCACGAAACCCGCCATCGCACAGGCGAGTTGCTAGAACAAGGCGAGATCGATGAAGCCGAGATCTACATGGAATCCCGCCGCCTAGAGCTAGTAGAAAACGGACACAACATCCGCAAAATCAACCAGGCCTACTTTGCCTTCCACGGCCTTTACGCTGACGGTCCTGCCTCCACAAGCCCCTTGGCGCGCCAGATATGGGAGTTGCGGCAACAATCAACCGATGCAGGCCACTTGGTCAAAACCCTGCAGACGATATCGAATTACGACGAGTTCTTGACGCTGCTCGACGAACGCTCCATCGCCAGAGAATGAGCCCGCGGCGTTTTCGATGGCCACCAGTTGATCTCGCCCAGCTTCATCACTATCGCCGGAACCATGATCGCGCGCACGACGAACGTGTCTATTAGGATGCCCAGCATCACCGTAAAACCGAGTTGGAATAGGTCGAGAAGTGGAAACGTCGTCAATACCGAGAACGTACCCGCGAGGATGATACCCGCCGACGTAATTACTCCCCCAGTCCGTGTGATCGCATACCGCGTGCCCTCAGCCAAACCTCGAGTCCGAGTCTCTTCACGCACCCGCGACATGATGTAGATGTTGTAGTCCGCGCCAAGAGCGATCAAGAACACGAAGATGAACGGTATCGAATCGAACGCCATTCCGTCGTGCCCAAATACGTTCTCGAAGATGACGATCGATATGCCCAATGCCGCGGCAAAGCTCAGAACTACGCTGATGACTAGGTAGGTAGGAGCCACCAAGCTACCCAGCAGGATCGCCAGAATTACCCAAATCGCCGCGATCACAATCGGCGCAATGACTTGGAAGTCGCGGATTGTCGCAGTACGAGAGTCGTAGTTCGTCGCAGATTCGCCTCCGACAACCGCCGTCGCTCCGCTCAAACTCGACGCGCCCACCGCACCACGCACCGCCTCCCGCAACCGCGGCACCGCATCCATCGCTTCGATGTCGTAAGGATCTTCGTTGAGTACGACCTCAAGCTTCGTAGTCGTCCGGTCAGTTGAAACCAACCTCTGACCCACCAAGAACGAACCCGCAAGCTGCGCCTGCTCCGGCGGCAACATCGCCATCAACGCGCCAATCTCGCTTGGATCGTCAGGAATCATCGAAACGAGCGGTTGAACCTCCGCGATATCCACCGGCAACGACTCCCCGAGTGGACGCGTGATCGACGTCACACTGTTGACTATCGGATCCGCCATCAATGCTGCCGAGAGATCTTCGATGGCTTGCAAGTGATCTAGAACCGACACTCCCTCTTTCGATACGTAAACCGTAGTCGGCGCCAACTCTCCAGGCGGATAAGCCGACTTCAGCGTCTCGAAGCCCGTTTTCGACTCCGCACTATCCGGGAAGCCACCCACAAAACTAAACCGCGGTGTGAACTCAAAAAGCCCAGCCGACAACACTACCATCGCCACGAACGTAATCGTCAACAGGGTACCAGGGTGTTTCGCAACGAGCCTTCCCACGCGGTTCCATATACCCGACTCCTTGTCATTAGGCTCGATCCTCTTGATCGGCCAAAACGCCACTCTACCCATCGCCACCAGTACTGCAGGTATCAGTGTAAGCGCACACACCAGCATCACCGCGACCGCCATCGCCAGCATCGGCCCCATCGTCTTCAGGCTTCCAGACAGCGCCAATGCCAGAGCCATCATCGCGACCACCGTGGTCCCCGCACTAGAAGCGATAGAAGGACCAACCGCCCGCATCGTCGCCGCTATAGCCTCAAACTTGCTCTCTCGGACCGGAAGCTCCTCGCGATACCGAGACACGATGAACAACGTGAAATCAGTCCCCGCTCCAAACATCAACACCGCCATGATCGCTGTAACCTGCCCATTCAGAGCCAGTTCAAAATTGTCCGCGAGCAGGGCGGCGATTGATTGCGCCACCGTAAGAGCAACGCCCACTGTGACCACAGGCAGCAACGCGAGCAACGGCGAACGGTAGATCGCCAGCAAGATCACCAACACCAAAACAATCGTGATCGCGCTCACACGGAAGTCGAACGACTGAAACACCACGATCGCATCCGCAAGAATTCCGGCCGGGCCTGTTACTTCGAATGTCGACGGCAACTCGACTGCTACATCGTCGTCAAGTTCGCGCAGCCACTCAACCGTCTCCCCGAACTCATCATCAGCCGGCGAGCCTGAAATCACAACCGTGATCGTGATCGCAGTCCCATCAGGCGAGATTTCGGGTTCAGTCGATTGACTTGGCTGGACCGCACCGCCACCGAATTCAGACTGCCCAAAATCCGATATGACCAACGCGACGTTCTCGTGCGCCTCGTCAGCGCGTATCAACGCGTCGATCTCGGCTACCTTCGCAACATCCTTATCGGTAATCCCCGCTGGATTGCGATAGATCAATATCGCCGGCAGACCTTCGAACGCTGGGAACTTCTCGCCCTCAAGCTCGATCGCCTGCAGAGCCTCAGTCTCATTCGGCAAGAACTCGGTCTGATCGTTAGTCGAAACCTCTTCAATACTCGGCGAGACGGATTGGATGACACCCGCAATGACGATCCAAGCAATGATGAGGATTGCGACGCCGCGCCACGATCCGACGCTAGAAGCTATGGCATTGAACAAACTGAAGCTGTCCTGAGTTGTCTTAGAGCTTTGTGACGAACCTGATCCGATGTCTAACTATACGAACTCGGTTAGACCGACGGACGTTTCTCGATGCTAGGACCGCCATTTGTCGAATATCTACCACTCTCCACTCAACCGCACCGCCCCAAGTTCTCCATACGCCCGCATAATGGCCTCACGCACGCGCCCCGGCGCGGTACCGCCAGGAATGTCACGTGCGGCGATGGAAGCCCAGGCTGTCATCGCAGGATAATCAGACTCGCTGGTGGATTCTCCGCTCGTGATTGCGGCGACGCGAATGTATGCCTCCCTAAATGGCATTCCCCGTTCGCGCACTAAGTAGTCGGCGTAGTCGGTGGCTAATATCTCGTCGCCTTGCGATGCCGTTTCCATGCGATCGCGGTTGACTGACATCTCGCGTACCATACCGGCTGCCGCCGCCAGCGATGCGGCAACCGTATCGTAAGCATCCATCAACGGTGGCTTGTCCTCCTGAAGATCGCGGTTATAGGTCAGCGGCAGACCTTTCAGCGTCGTCAGCACCGACACCAAAGAGCCGTACACACGTCCCGACTTCCCACGAATCAACTCGGCGTAGTCCGGATTCCGCTTCTGCGGCATCATGCTCGATCCAGACGAATATGCATCGCTAAGCCGAACAAACCCGAACTCCTCTGACGACCAGATAACGATGTCTTCGCACAACCGAGAGAGATGTGTCATCGTCTTAGCAGCCGCAAATATGAAATCTAAGATGAAATCGCGATCCGAAACCGCGTCCATCGAGTTAGCGCTGACCGCCGAGAACCCTAACCGCTCCGCCACAAACTCCCGATCCAGCGGATACGTCGCGCCCGCCAACGCACCGCTTCCCAACGGCAACACATCCGCCGTAGCTCGCGCCGAGCCAAACGCCTCCGCATCACGCCCAAACATCTCGTAGTAGGCCATCAAGACATGCCCGAACGAAACCGACTGCGCTCTTTGTAAATGGGTGTAACCCGGAACCACCGTCGCAACATTCTCCTCCGCACGATCCAGCAACGCTCTCTGCAACCCTCGACACAATGCGCGACACTCCCCAGCGACCCGTTTTACGTACAACCGTGCATCCGTTGCCACCTGATCGTTCCGCGAACGAGCCGTATGCAACCGGCCCGCGGCATCTCCAATCAACTCGTAAAGCCGAGCTTCAACATTGATGTGGATATCCTCAAGCTCTGGCTTCCACTCAAACTCACCCGCCTCGATCTCCTCCCTTATCCGCCGCAATCCCCCGACTATCGCCTCAACATCTTCACTCGAAACAATCCCCTGCTTCCCCAGCATCTCCGCATGTGCAATCGATCCCGCAATGTCCTCCCGGTACATACGCTTGTCGATATCCAACGAAACCGTAAAGTCGCTGGCAAGCTCAGAACCCCGGATCGAAGAAGAAGGTGAATCGGACATAGGCATCAGACCTTATCCACCTACTGCGCCGACGACACGCATCATCGCTCGATTCTTCGGGAAACAGCCTCTAGTTCCACGCCCCACCAGCCCACTTGTCGCGATACGAGAGATCCAAAGACTCATCTCCCGCCAATCGATTCCACATCCGCGTCCGGAAGTGCTTCTGCTTCGCTGAAAGCGCACGTTGCATACCCATCGGATTCTCTGCCTCCAAACGCGTCCGGATCGTGGCATCATTCGCCGGATCGTGGTTCCAAGACGGGACGTTCCACTCGCTCGTCCGTTGGAACAGGAACTTCAACATGTAACGCACCCGCTTGCTGGTGTTCGCAGTCCCCGCGTGCCAGATGTCGTAGTGGAGTAACACCACGCTACCTGCCGGAACCGTCGCTATGAACTGGTCCCGGAAATTCCCCTGCGACGCCATTCGCTCCGGCAATGCATTCAACACATGCGTCCCCGGCAAAATGCACGTTGGCCCCATGTTCTGCTCAACGTCTTGAGGGTAGTACATCGCCAGCACCAGGTCCACACGGTCTGGCGACCGAACCTGACCACCCGCGACCCGCAGATCGTTCATGTTGTCTTGGTGGATCTGCTGGCTAGGGGTTCCCGGCGCATTGCGGTGACAGTGCCGATGCAAAAACATTCCGTAATCCAGACCAAGCAAGCTGGTCAACGCACCTACCACCTCTGGAGAGTTCCAAACCTCGTTCAACTGAGGCACAGTTTCAAGCACTGCGTCACCCGGATTCGTATCCAGCGTATCGAGAGCGTCGTAGATCTCCCGGTTCAATCCCTCGCGCAATTCAGGTTGCACGATGTGATACCCGCGGATCACGAACGATGCCATCTCGTCATCGGTCAAGCGGTGATCGGTTGCTACTGCGGTGGTGGTCATTTCTCGCACCTTTTCTGCGTCGATCGACAGATCATTAACGATTAATCTTCGAAATTTTCGATCTTCTCGAGGATGAACTGGAAACCTATAACCTCTCCCGCACCGTCGGACCCGATGCCCGCCCAAACGTCTGGTGCTTGAATGACGCGCCAGCCGTCGACTAGGGCAGCTTGAACCGATGTGTACGGAATGCCGTTGCTAGTCGGATCCAGTTCAGTCAGCGAACCTGTGACTGGCTCATAGATAGCTGCTGAAAGCGCCGGCGACTGCGGATTCGTGCTTTCGCTGTTGATGTATAGAAGACGCTGAAGCTTGGGCATTCGATGACTATCAGAGGTGTGAGCAGTTTCGTTGAAGTTTGATGTTATCGCGCCTACGAACCTGCGACAACGCCCGATGTCACACTTTACGCCAGAACGGCTTCCGCTTCGAAACCGTCTCCAGCGCCGCCGGGTCCCAAGCCGGCATCTCCCAGCCCAAGGGTTGCAACGGACCACTCCTCCAACCGATCCGCTTGTGAACACGTTCGTCGCTGTAGTAGACGATGTAGACCAGATCCACAAAATCGTCGAAGTATCCCGGCATGTTCGCTTCCAACACCCTGAGCGCGGCCAAACGCTGCTCCTCGTCCAACGCCGCAAAACCGCCTTCCGCACGCGCCGACGGCTCAAGTGACAACGCTTCCATCACACGCCCCAGCGACACGCCATACTTCGCCTCTTTACCAGCAAATTCCTCCGCGGCCGCCGCCAAGCCCATCTCGCCAGCACCCGGCAATTCGTCGACCGCGGGCACAATTAGGTCCATCACGGCCGATAAAACTAGGCGGTCAGCATCCGTCAATTTAACTTCGTTATCGTTATCTGGCATCGCTCGAACTTCGCTTCAGGACTTGAGGTCTGCACGTTCCCGGTCTATATAGTCGGCAGTTCTAAGCGCAAGTGCTCCGATCGTCGGCGTCGGATTCACCGCCGCGCACGTCACAAACACCGATCCGTCCACCACGAACACGTTGTCCGCATCGTGCGCCTGCCCCCATCTGTCTACCACTGAAGATGCCGGATCGTCACCCATTCGAGCCGTACCCATCAGGTGCCATCCAGCTACCTTCAACAATTGAGTAGCCAAAACCTCGATAGCACCAGCCTCATGCAATGCCGTCTCAGCATTCTCAATCGCGTCGTCCAACTGCCTACGAGAGTTCGAACTCAGCTTGTAATAAACCTTCGGAGCTGGAATACCATTCGAATCCGTCAAATCCGGATCCAACTCGACGCGGTTGTGCTCCTCCGGCAAGTCCTCGCCAATAACGCCCAAAACCGTCACATCACTAAACCGTCGACCAAACTCCGAATGGTGATCAGCCCCCCAAGGCACCCGTCCGAACATGTAACCACACGCAGTAGATACCGGACCCGAACTTCGCGCTACCTGGTACGAGTATCCACGCACGAAGTCCTTATTAGGGTCAGTTTCATAAAACTCCTGGCAAAGGATTATGTTCGCGAGTGCGCCCTTGTAGGTCTTCAGCCCATCGTCAAACAACCCGCTAACCATCGCGTACGGATGAAACATCAGGTTCTTACCCAACAATCCGCTTGAGTTGCACAGCCCATCCGGATAAGCGTCCGATACCGAGTTCAACATGATCCGCGGAGAGCCGATACCGTTCATCGCAAGAACCACAGCCTTCGCCGGCTGGAAGTTTTCCTCACCATCCGCATCGTAGTAACTCGCACCCGTCGCCCGGCCATCCGCATCTGTTTCGATCCTGAAAACCCTCGAATCCGTCCGCAACGCAACCCCGTTCGCTATCGCCTCCGGCCAAATCGCAACGTCCGTCTGACCCTTCGCACCCCTCGAGCAACCAAACCCGGTATTGCCACAATTGTTGCACGCCTGACGACCACGGTAAGGGATCGAATTCACATAGCTGTCCGACGGCCACCAGTGCCAGCCCAGACGGTCAAATGCCTTCGCCATCCGCTCGCCATCAGGTCCGATCGGCAACGGTGGCATTGGACGCTCTTTCCGCGGAGGGTTCGCTGGGTCGCCATTGATTCCTGAGCAACCCATCAACTCGTCATAAGCATCGTAATAAGGCTCGACATCCTCATACGTAATCGGCCAGTCGTCAGCGACGCCATCCAGCGTCTTGACCCGAAAGTCGGAAGGATGGAAACGCGGCGTATGCGCTGTCCAATGTATCGTGCTACCGCCGACCGCGTTGAACATCAGCGGATCAATCGGAGATTCGTCAACGTTTATCGGATAGTCAACATCAAGGCTCCGAACATTAGGATCGTACGCCCAGTTAGTGCGCGCTTGAATCTCCCAGTCGGCGTGCTCGTTAGGATACTCCTCAGGTTTTATCCATCGCCCTTGCTCCAAGCAAACAACCTTGAAATCGGACTTCGACAACCGCCATGCGACCGCCGCACCTGACGCGCCAGAACCCAGTATCAGGATGTCCGTAGATGGATGTGTAATCGTCAATCTCGCCTGCCTATCCGCTTTTGCAGACCCGTAAGTAATCGGAAATCATACTACCATTCCGCATCGCTAAAACTACACCAGAAATATACTCAGTTGATCGACCACGGACCGCGCCGACAACAGTCAGCACGAAGGAAGCATGTTAAAGGGCGTAATAATCGCATTCGCCATCATGTTGGTAGCTATACCAATACCCGGCGTCCACTTCGTCGCGATCCCCATCAGCCCCTTCGTCGCCGGATTCATAGGCGGCGGCATCTCCAAGGCCGACGAGATCAAAATCGTGTGGTTCGGACTCATCGTCGGCGCCCTGATGCTCATTCCCGCCGCCGCAATCATCGTCTACTGGCAAATCAGCGACGCCGAAAGATTCCTAGGCGCACCAACCCTATTCTGGGCGATCATCGGTTTTTCGATCGCTCCATACGCCTGGTTCGGGACCACCATCGGTGCATTGACCTCTTACCTGATGCGTTCCCGATCCTCTGACCAATCCCCAACCGCAAACTAAGAAATCGGTAGCGTTTCGAGGTCTGCTACTGTGGCGGTCTCGTCGAGTCCGGCCGATCCTCATCGTCAGAGGCGTACAACGACGTTATCTGTTGCGTCCATCCCCGCCTGTTCGCTTGGGTGGCGACCTCTGCGTCGAGAAGTGACGAAGCGTCCTGATGTGCAAGCCAATCGTCGATCCAACGCTTGAGCTGCTCCTCACGTTTCGGTATCACCTCCTCATGTGGCACCGCCAAGACCGGACATGCCACCTCGCGGCGTATATTGTCAGCAACAGAAGGCCAAAAATTCCGTGTAAACCCGTACCGCATCCGTGATCCCATAACAATCCAAGAATAAGGTGATGACTTGTGCGCCGCCGACAACGAGTTCGTAATGCCTAGTCGTGATGCGCGGAACGAATGCTCGACCGGGCTCTCTTCCAACACTTTCGACAGATACTCACGCGCTCGGTCAAACTCGCGCCGATTCCGCCGATACTCGATATTGCTCTCGACAATGTGGATAGGA
The DNA here is from genome assembly GCA_965220515.1 of Dehalococcoidia bacterium. Classification (GTDB taxonomy): domain Bacteria; phylum Chloroflexota; class Dehalococcoidia; order Lucifugimonadales; family Lucifugimonadaceae; genus Bin127. Next base: position 1,720,538 of record OZ244831.1, on the reverse strand, counting down.
ATGCTGTTCTTTAGGGCTATCGCTAACGCATATGGCAGACAAGCCTTCATCGCACCTTCGACGCGCAACGGAACAATCACCGATTCGGGTTGGATTCTGATGTACCTGATATCGATATTCCGATCATCGTTCACCATAAACACTGGAACCGTAGCCACTGACAAAAGCTCTTCGGCCATCTTCTTCCGAACGTAACGCCGAATCCGGTTTTGCGGACGCGCATACATCACGATCATGGAATCACCGGCCTGCTGGGCCTTGTACGAAAGAATGTGAGCTGGACTCCCGGCACTCAAATCAGTGGTGATATCCACGCCATGGTGTTCGAGACGACGCGTCACCTCATTGAGGTAATCATTGGCGAGGATCTTCCCAAATTCGTGAATCGCTCCATTGTTGATGATCGAAGCGTCGCGATTCTGAGTTTGCTCAGCCGTGTCCAGCGAGAGGTGGGCACGTTGGCGCCACTCCCCGTGACGCGTCAGCGGCGGAACATCTGCCAGCGAAAAGAATAGATCGAGCGTCGAATCGAACCATTTGCTTATGAGCAACCCGTATGAAATCGCTCGCTCATGCCACTCCGTGCCATCGAGCGGCACGAATAACGATCCGATCTCAACAGAACCGTCGGATGTAGATTTGGTACTCATGACCATCGCCTACGTCGCTTTTCGATAAATTAACGAAACACAGCTATAACTGCACAAGACGATTCAATGTTACGCGGATACGTTGAATCAGGCATTCAATCAGGTCACCCGCCTGTTTACCCTCTGGAGAATCGCCCCGTTAGGTCACAGGCGCATCAACTGACTCGCGCGAATCAACCGAAATCTCGAGTCCGCTCCATACACCCAAGGTGCAGGGTTCAAACCCTGAGCCTCTGCGATTCACTGCGTAGGCATCGGAGCACCCGCAGCCTCATCGAAAGCAAACTCAAGCAATCCCGGAACGCACTGGAACATACTCAACATGAATGTTTCAAACTTAGCCGCATCCCTAGGACTCGCATCTTCCCGACTGCCAGCGTAGATCGTCGCCGGGTCAACTGTAGTCAGCACGTCCGCCAAACACGCCTCATCGCCCTCCAGATCGCCCATCTGCTCTACCATGCCCAACAAGCCGCACGTGAACAACCCGCCGTAGAACTCACCCGTTACTGCAACCTCCTCTGGGGTCGCGTCCGGCTGCTCTCCGGCGATCACCGCCCTCACATCAGCACCCGCAACCAAATCCCGAACACAATCCTCTCCCGCTTCAGTAAAACCCTCCATCGACGCAAGCATGTTGCCCAACCAGACCGCTTTCGCAGTCTCCGGATCAACACAATCGATAAACGTCTCCTGCCAACCGCTCGATTCCTCCTCAGACAAAACCTGCCGCTCCAATATCCTCTCCAACTCCTCTTCGCTAAACCCGTCGCGAATGCAAGACTGCTCAGAATCCTCGAACTGATCGAACAAGTCACGCCAAGTCGTCGAGATGCTCACATCGAACTCTTTAACCTCACCTGCCTCCATCATCGATTCGCCAGGCTCCTTGACCTCTGCTGCCGCTAACACCGACTCCAAAGACGGCTCTAACTCCAGTTGCGGAACAAAGTTCTCGAAGCGCCCAACCACCACGCCATCTCGGTCCATCACAAACGTCCACTCCTGCGATACCAAACCCCACTCATCCAGCAACGGCGTCTTCTTCGCCCGCGTCAGATCGCCCTGGATCTCCTTCGGATTCGTGAACAAATCCACGTGAACGAAGTCCGCAGCATCCCCATAGGTCGCGCTGAGATTGCTCAACACCTCAACCTGCGGACCGCAAACCGCATTCGTGCAGAACGCCGGACTCGCAAATACCACCACCGTCGGCTTCCCGTTCTGAATCGCATCGCCAAGCGAAACCTGGTACAGAGTCTCGTCTCGCTGCGAACCCGTCGTCAGATCCGAAACATCCTCAACGTCCGACAATGTCCGACTATCCGCCAGCGGAGGCACCTCGCCAAGATCGACCGACATCGTCTCCTCATGAACCTCCATCAAAACCTCGATCGTTGCCACACTCCCATCCGGCTGTGGAACACTCGCCTCGACTCCCCACATACCTGCCTCGTCGAACGTCAACTCCGTAACGTGAATCCCACGAGTCCCGTACGGAAACTCGAAGTAACGCGCAAGCGCCATCTCAACCGGACCGTCCCGACCAGAAACCGCGTCCGAACCATACGGATACTTGTACGACGAAACCTGAACCACCGGAAACGCCACAATCCCCGAGCCGTCTGTCAACACCATCGCGAACCTACGCGTCCCCGGCGCCAAGTCCGGCGTCGCAAGTATCAGCCGCAACTCCTCGCTCTCGGTTCGAGTAGTCCACTCCTGCTCCGGCTCCTCCAAACCACTGCTCGGCAACACCGCCGCAGCTTCAGGAACTGCAGTGTTCGTCGGAACCGGCGTTTGGGTAGGCGCTACCGTCGGAACCGGCGTAGCTGTCGGCTCCTCACTTGAGCACGCCAGAGCGAACAACGCCAGCAGCCCCAAAGCCGCCGCCAAAGCAGTCACATAACCCAAACGCATCACTCAATCTCCAATCAGAAGACCCGATCGCGGCTTCATCGATCAGAACCCACCGTCATAGGTCCCGAACGTGAAAGCGAAGATCGCAAAGTTCGGGGAATCGCTGCTCAACTTCAATGTGTCCTCGACGTACTCCGGCGTCTCCACGATCTTGTACATCCGACCTTCATCAACGTTGAAGTACGACCTGCCTTCGTCATCGAACAGAATGTCGTCGCCAGCCTCGTTCTCCATCAGCCAACGACCGTCAAGCTCTACATAGACCTTGAACTCGTCCGGCTCCGGTGGATCAATCACCACGTTCGCACTGCGACCATGGAAACGGAGCGCTATGTAGTCGCTCAGATCCATCGTCTCGCGAGCATGCACAATCGCTTCCTGCTCATTCCGCCAGAGTCCGTTCAGCACAAACTTCTGCGGCGGATAGCTGTTGCGCTCCGCATAGATGTCCTCATACTCAACCTCACGATCAGGCCCTACGTAGTACTCGTCCTGCGCCGCATACAACCCGTAAACGCTGTAGTTACGGTCGTAACCACCGTAAAGCTCACGCGTCACCGACCTCGCAGTATCGTCCCGACTCGTGTTCTCAACCTCGCCGATCGGGATGCCGCTCACGTCGTAACCCGATTCTTCAAGAACATGCCGGATCTCGAGTTCGGTCTCTCTGTATGCACCTTCGCCGAAGTGCGTGTAGCGCACCTCACCATTGGTATCTATCAAGTACTTGGCTGGCCAGTACCGATTGTTGAAACTCCGCCACGTCGACATCTCGTTGTCCAACGCCACCGGCCACTCGATACCCTCCTCATCCACCGACATCTGAACGTTCTCAATCTCCTTCTCGAACTCGAACTCCGGCGCATGCACTCCGAGGATCACCAGCCCATTGTCCGCGTACTTATCCTGCCACTCACGCAAGAACGGCAGTGTCCGCAGACAGTTCACGCATGTGTACGTCCAGAAATCGACCAGCACTACCTTGCCCTCGCTAGTCAGCTGCGCTATCGATGTCGGCTCGCTGTTGATCCAACCATCGATGTTCCGAACATCCATGTCGAATAGCTCGACAGGCTCGGTTCGCGCTGCCGGTGCCTCTGTAGGCTCTGGCTCAGCAGTTGGCTCCTCGGTCGGTTCCGGTGTAGGATCCGGCGCCGACGTCGCAGTCGGGTCCGGAGCTGATGTCGCCGTCGGCTCAGGAACAGCCGTCGCGGTCGGTTCATCGCTCCCACACGCGCTAAGCGTCAACAACGTCGCCAACGCAAAAATCAATATCCCGATCGATACGGCGCCGAACGCCGATCCTCGTCTGCTTCTACCCAATACTCTCATCGGTTTCTTCCACCCTTTGTTCCTCGCCCATCACCAACACGGCGTGGCGCGAGCTCGATTTCTCGCACAATCGCTATTGACATACGAACCGTATCGCCGCGCGGTTGTCACGCGACAACATTAGGTCTCGTGTTCCACGGGCACTTCCTCGTTGTTGCCCCACTCTCGCCATGACGCATCGTAGTTCCTGACCCGTTCGGCACCTACCAGCTTCAACACCCAATACGCCTGCGCAGCCCGGATCCCGCCTTGGCAATACGTAATCACCTCGCCGTCAGTCGAGACACCCTGAGCCGCAAGCAAACCGCGAATCTCATCAGCCGTCTTCAACGTCGGAACATCGCCGCCAGTATGGAAATTCACCCACTCCAAATGAATCGCACCCGGAATCCGCCCCCCACGCTTCCCCCCGCGCTTATTCGACCCATCCCACTCGCCGTCCGTCCGAACATCCAACAACGTCGTGTCATCCGAACCGATCGCCGACAAGACATCATTCATGTCCGCGTAAATCGACTTATCCGGCTCCCGCAGCGTGAACATCGCTGTCCCATCAGCTTCATATCCCACCGTGCTAACCGCGCCACCATCCGCAACCCAGCGTTGATACCCGCCATCCAGCATCTTCACGTTGTAGTGCCGGTAGTAGTGCAGCGCCCACATCAGCCGCAACGCGTAAAGTCCGCCCGTCCGGTCATACGCCACCACCATCGAATCGTCGCTGATACCCAACTCGCTCATCGTCGCCGCAAACTGCTCCGGACCCTGAATGTGCGTCCGATCATCCAACGACGTCTTGTAGTAGTTATCCGGCGGATTGGACGCCCCCGGAATATGCCCCTCCGCATACTCGCTAGGATCATCCGTATCCACAACAACCACATCGGCATCATCAATATGCTCAGCCAACCACTCAGCCGTAACCAAGATGCTCGAATCAGCATACCCACGCTCATCCGGCGGAAGAATATCCATAGCCATGTCCCTTTGCGCCCCCTTAAAACGACTCGCCTAAATTGTACGCCCCTTTCGTGAAACGAAAGGGGCGCGAGCAAGCGAAGCGACGCGAGCGGGGTATGCCCGGGGGTCGGCGGGGTATGCACGTCCCCTTCGCGCAGCGTAAGGGGACGCGGGCGAGCAAAGCGAGACCGCAGGGGATGCCCGGGACGCGGGGCTGGGTATATCCCCTCTCCCTCGATGGGAGAGGGTTAGGGTGAGGGTGAAAAGGGGACAAAAGGGCGGGGCGAGGGACATCACAATCCGCGCAATCCGCGGCTCAGACAACACAACCATTTATAGATAATTAATACCTAGCCACTGAACCAACCACGCTCGTCACCCCCTTGAACTTCGTACTAACAGGCCTCAGCCACAAAAACGCGCCCTTGGACGTCCTCGAACGCGTAGCCATATCCGAAGACGATCTACCGACGCACATCCGCGAACTATCCGCTCGCCTCGACCCCCACGACTCCGCAACCATCCTCTCCACCTGCAACCGCACCGAACTCTACGCCGTCACACGCAACACCGGCGCAACCATGGAGGAGATGATCACCTACCTCTCCGTCCTCGGCGATCGCAATCACCAGCCAGGCTCCAACCGCACGAGAGCAGACCTCGCACCTTTCATCTACGCCAAAAGCGGATACGACGCCGTCCACCACCTCTTCAGAGTCGTCACTGGACTCGACTCCCTAGTCCAAGGCGACCACCAAGTCGCCGGACAAGTCTCCCGCTCATTCCAAGCACTCGCAAACGTCGACAAACCCGCCGACCCAGTGCTCTCCCGCATGTTCCACGTCGCATTCCGCACCGGACGTACCGCCCGCAAGGAATCCGGACTCGGCTGGTCCCAAGTCTCCATCCCGTCATTCGGCGTCAAACTACTCGAACGCGAGATCGGAGACCTGACCGGCAAGTCCGCACTCCTAGTCGGCGCCGGAGAAACCGGACGCATCACCGCATCATCACTCATGCGGGCCGGAGTAGCCAACATGCGCATCGCCAGCCGATCACGCGCCCGCTCTAAAGGCCTCGCCGAAGACATGAATGCCACTTCCATCCCGCTCGATAGCGTCGGGCGCGAAATGGCAACCATCGACATCGTCATCACCTGCACCGGCGCAACCCAAAACATCATCCTCAAAAAAGACATCCAACCTCACATCAGCACCCGATCATCCGACATCCACATCCTAGACCTCGGACTCCCCCGCGACGTCGAGCCAACTGTCGCCGATCTAAACAACGTCCGACTCTTCACACTCGAAGACCTCCAACGTCTGCAGGACGAACATCAGAAATCCATCGCCGAATCCAGCGAAAAAGCCGAAACAATCGTCGCCGACGCCGCAACCGAATTCATCGACGACATCGAGATCCAACCCCTCCTACGCGACATCGGAGAATCCGCCGAACGCATCCGAGCCGCCGAACTCCAACGCACCCTCTCCAAACTCCAAAACATCGACCCCAACACCCGCCAAGCCATCGAAGCCATGACCCGCTCCATGGTCAAACGCATCCTAGCCGACCCCATCCAACTCCTAAAACGCCGCAACCGCTAAAATTTCCCCCCTCTGGATACCCGCCTGCACGGGTATGACGAGAATGAGGCGGGAGTGAATTCGATGCTACGACAACGATTCCCTAAACACAAAAACACTTAAACGCATATACACTGATAAGTGGAGAGAGCCGATAAACTGGTTGATGCTCCACGGGGCGGAGGATGGTAACGGCAAGGTCGCAATGTTGGTTGAGGCCTAGCGACTTTTGCGGCTACCAATTACGCTCGCTACAGCGACCTCCGTCCCCGCTCCTATTCTACGGGCGAAGTTCTAACCCCTTTCTGCGCAATCAGCGTAATCCGCGGTTCAGACAAATCCCCATGCGCTACCATCAATGGTTGCCATGACAACTCCGCGTACCACGCCCACTTCCCAGTCCCTCTACGAATCCGCCTCTAACTACATACCCGGCGGCGTCAACAGCCCCGCAAGAGCTTGGGGCTCCGTCGGCGGAAACCCCCTCTTCTTCACCTCCGGCAGCGGCTCCAAAATCACCGACGCTGACGGCAACTCCTACATCGACTACGTATGCTCCTGGGGCCCGCTCATCCTCGGACACGCCCATCCCGAAGTCACCAAAGCCGCACAAGAAGCCACTGCCCGCGGCGCATCCTTCGGCGCCCCCACCGAGATCGAAGTCACCGCCGCAAAACTCATCGTCGACGCCGTCCCATCCATCGAGATGGTCCGATTCGTAAACTCTGGCACCGAAGCCACCATGTCCGCAATGCGACTCGCCAGAGCCGCCACCGGACGCGACATGATCCTTAAATTCGACGGGGGATACCACGGACACGACGATGCCCTCCTAGTCCGCGCCGGCTCCGGACTCGCCACCTCCGGCATCGCCGACTCCGCAGGCGTAAACCCCAAACTCGCCGCCGACACCCTCGTCGCCCCCTACAACGACCTCGAAGCCGTCCAGCGCATCTTCGAAACCCATCCCGAACGCATCGCCTGCGTCATCATCGAACCCATCGGCGGAAACATGGGCGTCGTGCCGTCAGCCCCCGACTTCCTACAAGGTCTCCGACGCATCACCCGCGACGACGGCTGCCTCCTCATCTTCGACGAAGTCATCTCCGGCTTCCGAGTCGCCTACGGCGGCGCGCAGACCCTCTACGGCATCCATCCCGACATCACCTGCCTCGGCAAGATCATCGGCGGCGGATTCCCCGTCGGAGCATACGGCGCCAGCCGAGAACTAATGTCCCACGTCGCACCCCTCGGGCCCATGTACCAAGCCGGCACCCTCTCCGGCAACCCCGTAGCCATGGCCGCCGGCAGCAAAACCATCCAACTCCTCGCAAAACCCGACACCTACGAAACCCTCCAGCAGAAAACCCAACACCTAGCCCAAGGCCTCCAACAAGCCCTAACCGAAACCCAAACCCCCGCCACCATAAACCACACCACCGGCATGTTAACCCTCTTCTTCGGCATCCCATCCACCACCGTCATTCCCGCGCAGGCGGGAATCCAGAGGGCAGGGCGCGACGAGGAAACCTCCGCTGCCAACGTCATTCCGGCGGAAGCCGGAATCCAGAGGGGCGGTGCAAAGGGGGCCGTCACCAACATGACCACCGCCGCAACCAACGACCGCCAACAATTCACCCGCTTCTTCCACAACATGCTCGCCCAAGGCATCTACCTCCCACCATCCCCCTTCGAAGCCTGGTTCATCTCCCTAGCCCACACCCACCAAGACATCGAAACAACAATCCAAGCCGCCCGCAAAAGCCTCTAACACCACACGCCCCTTTCGAGAATCGAAAGGGGCGCGAGCAAGCGTAGCGATGCGAGCGGGGTATGCCCGGGAAGGGTCTCCCCTCTCCCTCGATGGGAGAGGGCTAGGGTGAGGGTGAACGGGGTGGACAAGGGGACGCGCACGTAGGGGCAGCTTTCAAACCTGCCCTGCCGCGGGGATGCCCGGGGCCGACGGGTGGCATGGTTTCCCTTTCGAACGCGCACCCATCGCGCCTTTAGCCAACCATGATTCTTTAGCATATAGCTTGACACACATTAATAGTATTGATGTATCATATTCACAGGAGTTAGCATGGCTTCGACAATCGAATGGACAGACGAAACTTGGAACCCCGTAACGGGTTGCACACGCGTGTCTCCCGGTTGCGACAACTGCTACATGTTCGCACTATATCCCAGACTCCGCGGCATGTCAGTCCCCGGGTACGAAGAAGCCCCAGATGTCGTACAACTGCTCCCCGAACGCCTTAATGCCCCCTTGAAGTGGAAAAAGCCTCGTCGCGTCTTCGTAAACAGCATGTCCGACGTGTTTCACCCGAGCGTCCCTTACGAATTCGCGTTCGAGATATTCAAAGTCATGGATGAGGCTTCCAAACTTTACGGCCACGTGTTCCAAGTCCTGACCAAGCGACCCGGACGCGCAGTCGGATGGTGGGATCGATACGTCGAACATTTCCCAAACGGTTGGCCCCTCAACATCTGGATAGGCACATCCGTAGAAAATCAGAAATACGCACATCGCATAACGGTCTTGGAACGAATTCCTGCGCCCATCCGCTTCGTCTCCGCCGAGCCACTTTTGGAAGAGATTGATTTGACGGAGTGGCTGGACAGAGGTGCGTTGAAATGGCTCATCGTCGGTGGCGAGAGTGGTCATCGAGCCAGACCGATGCATCTCGACTGGGTAAGGCGACTCCGAGATCAAGCTGAAAAAGCAGATGTCAGGTTCTTCCTCAAGCAACTCGGTGGATCAAGAGGCAAGCGTGGGGGCGAGGAAGCCCGTATCGATGACCGAACGTGGCATGAAATGCCGGTGGCGGCCTAAGGTGACAACTGACCGTTCGTTCGGCGGACCGTGGACTCAGGAAAAACTGGAGATCCTACGCCGTTATCTAGACGCGTACACAACGGCCTTGAAAAACCAGCCGTTTAGCTTGATCTATATCGACGCGTTCGCCGGCCCGGGAAACTGGCGCCCCGGCTCTTCGTATGACGAAGTCGATTACGGCGAATACAACGACATGTTGAAGGGTTCACCACAGATAGCGCTGGACGTCGTCGACAAACCATTCGACGAATTCATCTTCATCGACACGAACCCTGAACACATCGAGTCACTCGAAACTCTCAAAGCCGAAAATCCGGATCGCGTCATCGAAATCTTCAATCGCGACGCCAACTCAATCCTCCCACAAATCTGCGATGAGCTCGGCCGGTATGATCGTGCTGTCGTCTTCTTGGATCCATATGCAACCGAAGTTGCTTGGTCGACGGTCGAAGGCATCGCTCAAACCCACAAGATTGACTGTTGGATTCTTTTTCCCCTGATGGCAATTACCCGCCAAATGCCGCGAAACCGAGAACCTGATCGCGCATGGATGGAAAACATCGATCGTACTTTCGGCGTACAAAACTTCTGGGAGAACTTTTATGCACCCGCGAGGCAAGCTTCATTCTTTGGGCAGGGCGACGAACTGGAACGCGAACGAGGCAGTGACCAGATCGCCGAAGCATACCGCGAACGATTGAAGACCGCGTTTGTGCGTGTAGCACCGACACGCAGAGTGCTCAAAAACTCTACTAATTCAAACCTGTTTGATCTGTTCTTTGCGGCGAGCAATCCGAGTGGTGCCGGTACCGCGGTCAAAATAGCCGACTACATATTGAACCATTGGTAAAACCCGGATTTCAGGTTTCAATCCCGGTTTACTCACACCCCTTCCAAAGCCCCCAACACCCCCCGATTCCGCCCGTTCACATTCGGCTCGCTGGCGAACATCAGCCGATAGTGCGCCAACATATCCGCAACATCCGAATCGCTCGGATCAAACCCGATCATCGCCGCCACAACATCATCGATCTTCCACCGGTTCTTATCTCGAAAACAGTACGCGAAAGGCTCTAGTTCAAGTTCTGATAGTTCCTCGAAATTCAGACCCGCAAGCCACCTCGCATGTGCACCAGCCGTCGTATCCGATCCAAAATCTGGACACGGCAAACCCATAATCGCAATCACTTGGATCGTTGCTCTACCGGCTTGCGTCGTCTGACCATAAGCGTTACGGACGATCCCGCCGAAGACGCTGTTGTTCCATAACGCCAAGCAACGCCCAACTTCGTCATCAAGATTTTGAAGCGCGTTCCAAGCCCGACCACCGTGAGCTTCGTCATGTGTTTGGGCAAACGAGATTGCTTGAGAAGTCCATCTAAGGTTTCTGCTGATGAACCAATTGCTTCTTTGAGCGACTAACCGTCGCGCGAGGCTCTGCGAAACCACCGTTCCACCATGCGTGGGGGCTGTTGCGATCCTGAGTTGAGTCCTGGCATTGGCCGCCCACATCGACTTCTGGGCGGATGTCGCCGGCAACTCATTCAACGGTGTCCACTCGAAAGCACCGATCGCTTCGCCACCTCTTGGATGTCCAATCAGATGATGAGTTGGCCCTGCCTCGGCAAGTTCGCTTAGCGTGACAATCGGCAACGGCATCGCGTGTTCGTTCAACGTCGTCGGGTCGTATAGCCTGCCTTCCAGCATCAATTCCGAAACCGCGATCAGTTCAACGTTGCGGTTACCAACAGCGCCCCATGGCGACCCGGTACCGTTCTGCTTAAGGCGCGCCCAGCTTCCCCAACCCTCCGTTCCAGTTGGTCGAGCATCGCGTATCGCTGCTATTTCACGCCCCAACGCGTAACCCTCAGCCATCGTCACAGGTGCCGCGCTAAGGCTGACGCACAGCAACTCATCAACTTCTGACCCTTCCAAAGGAGTCTCGCGCTTCGTCGCAACCACCAGCATCTCGCCCATGCCGGTGTCCGCGCTCATGCTCTGGAGTTCCGATGTGTTGGTGTTGGCGATCACTACGATGTCCTTAAAGTGCCTCACCATCTCACGTCGCCATTGAGTCCAACTTCCGGCGTGCGCCGCCGTAAGCGGAAGGACATGAGCGAACACCCCTCCTGCTTTAAGCCGGATGTTGCTCATATTCCCGAAATCGCTCCCCAACCCAGCTTGCCCGTGCGACATCAGCCAACCGTATTTCGCGGCGATCCGTCTCAGCGGTGCCAAACCAGTCGTCGCTTGTTCCCTTCCCCTGCGAGGCCGCGAATAAGGCGGATTCATCAGTGCCAAATCCACGCTACCGACCGGGATCCTTACCATGCCATTGTTAGAGTTTTGACCGGGAGTCAATCCCCTGCCGCCGCTCCCAAGCATGTCCGTAATGCCCGTGGTCTCAGGATTCAGCAAACACAGCGACCCCGCCTCATGCGTCACAATCGCAATCCGACTCTCCTGATAATCCTGAGCCACTTCCAAGTCTGTAAGCCGTTTCGCGGTCATCGTCCCGGCGATACCGTTCACATCTAACGCGATGACGTGGTCCTCCATCCGTTTTCGATGCAGATTCGGATCGTTGCCACCCCTCAGCAAATGAACGCGCCGCAACGCCCGTTCTCCAGCACCGATCAGCGTACCCGTACCGCAAGCCGCATCCATCAAATCAAGCGATGCCACTTCATCAGCCGTCCTGTCGAGAAACCGATGAGCCGCCAACGTCGCTAAAAGTTCTGCCACCTCGGGCTTCGTGTAGTGCGCCGCACGCTCCTCGCGATCAGCGACCAGCCGTTGCCACAACTCCCCCGCAAAGTTGTAGACGTGTTTCGCCTGCAAAGCGTTTAGATTTCCGCTGAGTTCTTCTAAATTCCTCAGAATTTCCGACACTGCCGCAGAGTCGCCGACCGCCGAAAGACTCGCCTTCGCCAACTCCATCACCGGGAGGTAGTTGACGGATTCAATCACATCCCAAGCGTCGAGCAGATGCTGCTGCCTCAGCGCACCCATTCCCTGATTTATGCGAATGTCGTGGGTTGTTTCCAAACCCATTGACCGCAACGTCGGACTGTACGAAGCGAGATCGTTGTGCAGATCGATCGTCGTCAGCCAGATAGCGCAAACGATCCTCGCCGCATCATCGGTCGAGTCCGCGCCGACGACCTCAGCCAACTTGTCAAGGATGTCACCGCCACTCGATCCCATTTGCCGCATCGCATCCGTCAAACTGGTACCCAACGAATCGATCTCGCTTGCCACCCTCGCGCTCTGTCGATCGATCTCGAGTTGCGGCACCTGAGCGTATTCGCAGTAGGCGATCAAATCCGACGGGCGCGACACTAACGGATCGTCCGGCCACACCCCCGTCGTCGACACCAACTGCGCCGACAACACCGCCTCATCACTTTTCAACCGTGCCAAGAACTCCGCTCGCGTATCGCTTTCGCAGTCTTCGTCAATTCCGACCGCAACCACTTCCGTCAATTCACGCGTCTCACCAATGAGCTTCTTGCCCAACCGAGACTCCGCATCACCAACCGCCGGCCGCCCATACTCCGTCTCCAACACCACGGCTCTGCGGCCAGGTTCGCGAACAACGATATCCGGCCTTCCGTTGTCGTCCACCAGCGTCTGTCTTCGTTCCGCATTGGCCGACCATCCCTTCCCGCACTCGTCCAGATACTGCGCGATTGCGCTGTTGGCATCGATTTCGGGGAAACTGCCGATAGTAGATTGTGCAGTCATCGGTTACACGTTTGAGACTTCGCGATTGGCGTAAAGACGATGGTACCCGACATCACCCACACCCAAAATCACAGCCCATCATTCAAATCATAAAATGGGAATTATGCACTTGACGCAAGGTTAGGTTCCCGGCTATGATGTTGGGGGATGAAATGGCGAACATCCAAGATCCTACTGATCGAAGTGCCTTTAAAGGTCGTAGAGATCCTAGGTTTCTTCGGCACGTACGGCGATCTTCAAACGGCGCATGAAGTGATTCTAGGATTGACGAACTTTCAGATTTTACTCATCGCGCTTTTCGTCTCGCCTTTGATAAGTTTCGCCTTGGTCCGATATGGGTTTTCTGGTGAAACGCCGCCGTCGTGGGTTATGAAGATACCGCTCCTCAATCATCTGCTCAACGAACGTGCACAGCCTTTCACGTCCGGCAATCGTGAGAAAGACACCTATCCACTAAAAGACGATCTGATCAAACTCAGCAACACTATAAGTAGTCATGCCCATAATCTGGACGGGACGTGGGAAACACGCATCGGAGCGAATTACGACATGGAACGTCAAACACTGCTGCGTGGTTGCGAACGTCATCAAATTTCACATCCAGATGCAGGGGCAGATCGTTCAGAGTGGTACGATTTTTGCGTCCGACTCTACCCCTACGCCAAACGTGGTGAAATCAACGGTTGCAGACAGGTGTACAACGAAATGACTAATCGCCTCCGAAGATAGCGGCGGCTATGAAGAGGATGACCAACAGGACGACAAGCGCAAGAAGAATCGCCCCGACCGAGCCGCAAGTCAGGTACAGCACCGTGTTCGCGAAACTTTCGGCCCGTTGCTCGAAGCTCTTGTCGTCTGGCACGTCAATCTCCCTTCCGTCGTTTGGCGTGTTCCCCGCCTAGATGGAAGACCAAGGCGAGGAAACCTCCAGTGACAAAGGCCCTCATGACGAACGGGATGTCAAGCGCGGCTTGGACTCCCGCCAGTGCCACGGCGAACCATATCAACACCAGCCAGGGTGTCAACCGCCCCAAGCGTCGCAATCTGTTTCGCATGGCTTAATACCCTCGACCGAAGCAGCTTTGAACCTTCTGCCCCATGTCGGTGCAGAGAGGATCCAAGCTCCATTCAGGGTGCTCGTTGCAGAAGAGTCTGACCCTGTGCTCCCATCTCTGGGCCCAGACTGTGATTTGCGAGTCGTTTCTTGAGAACACGGTGCAATGCTCGGCGTGCTCCAAGTAGCGGGCTCCCTCGGCTTTGAGTTCCGAGGCTACGCCTGCGCGGCTTGAACCTCGTTCGCTGGCGTGAGCCGCCATTCCTCTGAGCGTGTCGGCGTCCACGGGTTTGGCGTAGGGCGTGGGCGTAGGAGTGATCGCGACCATGCGTGCGGCATCTTCGGCTTCGGCGGTGGCGCGGTTCTGCGCGGCCCATTCCCTAGTCGCCGTGGCTGTGGCGGCCTTTGCTGTCACCGTGCCCGACCTTGCCGTCGCCGCCTTGACGTCTGGCGTGGGGCTGGGCTCCTCAGCATTGCATCCGAACAGTAGCGTCAGGGCTGTGATTCCTGATACAACCATTAGAGCGGCGGCTCTCTGGTACTGCGACCTGCCTTGTCCTGTGGAAAGTTCAAAGGCGGGAAGCAGCGAGGGTCGCCGCTCTAATGGCTCAGGAGGTGGTTTGAAGCCTGAACGGGTGTAGAAAAACACCGACTTGAAGATCGGAACGATAGACACCGCCGCCCAATCGAAGATCCGCATCGCGGATGCCCCCTCACGTCCAGTGGATGGTTGCTAGTCACTGCTTCCGCCACGCTAGGGGCAAGGGGGCGTGTAGCCCCCATCCGACAAAGGAGCATCACCCCTGCGTGAACAGGAGAAGCAGTGACTGATTGCAAGACTAGCACGGCGATGTGAGCCGTGCGTACGCTATTTGACCAGTTCGCGGTAGGTGAGGTTGCCAGTCGTGACGATGCGGCGGAGAGTGTCCACGAAGATGTGATCGTTGTCGCGGTTGCCGAAACGCCACTCCAGTTCCTCGACGTACCTGTCGAGGTGTTTCTTGGACACCTTGTGGAACGAACCGGCTATCGACCGCTTGAACAGCGCCCACACGCCCTCGATCGAGTTGGTGTGGACATCGCCCACTACCCATTCCTCTGCTGAGTCGTTCACCGTCTCGTGACGGGTGTGCTCGTCCTCTATGCCGATGTAGCCGCGCCATTCGTCCGTGTAGATGGCTTCCGCGTCCTCAGTCACCGTGCGGTTCACGAAGTTGTGCAACGTGTCCTTCTGCGTGTTCGGGATGATTTCGAGACGGATGCCGCCGCCGCGCTGGATGGCTCCTGCGACCCACGTCTTGTTGCCCTTGTAGGCGCGTCCCTTGCCCTGCGTCTTGCCGCCTATCAGCGTTTCGTCGATCTCGACCACGCCGAAAAGCGTCGGACCTTTGAACGGATCGTTGCCCATAGCCTCGCGTATGCGGTGGCAGAGGTACCATGCGGTGCGGTACGCCACGCCGATGGTCCTGCTCAACTGGTTTGCCGAGATGCCTTTCTTGGACTCGCACATCAGATAGATCGCGATGAACCATTTGCGCAAGGGCAGGTGGGAATCGTGCATGATTGTTCCCGCGGTGACCGAGAACTGGTAGCGGCAGTCGTTGCAGTCGAACACTGGACGCTTCTTGAGTTCGCTGATGCTCGCGCATCCACACTTGGGGCAGGTCACGCCGTCGGGCCAGCGCAGGTCTTCGAGCAGCTCGCGGCACTTCTCGTCGGTGCTGAAGTCGTCTATTATGTCTAGTAGCTTGACTGTCATGGCAGGGTCTCGCAAGAAGAAGCGTCGTCTTCCCAAAAACATCGCGGCTAAGAACGATCACGAAGTTGCGGAGAGGCTTTTCGGGAAGCGTGCGAAGCGCGAGTTGGACCGCATCGCAGGGGTGTCTTCAAAGCCGATATCCTGATTCTAGCAGGCAATCAACCTTGTGTCAAGTGCATAATTCCCATAAAAATCACAGTTCAGACAACACTCCTATCCCGCACCGACACCCCCAAAAACCACCAACAAAATCCCGCCAATCCCCAATCCTGACCCGTACTCCGATACGGGATCCCCGTAATCCGCGGTTCAAACAACACAACAACATCCCACCCCTCACCCCTCCGCCCCCAACACCTCCACCACACACCGAACCCGCGCCAAACTCGCCGAAGCATACTCCGACGCCTCAAAACGCTGTATCTGCTGCTCCTGCAACCCTAGGTTCCCCGCCAACGACCTCCATCCCAAGCACACCAAAACCCCTACCTACTCATAGCCGCCGTAGCCAACCCCCGCACCTCATCTCCCACCTTTCCCTCCGCGACCGCCAGATCATATTGCGACTGAAGGTTCAACCAGAACTGCGGATCCACCCCGAACCAGTGCCCAAGCCGCAAAGCCGAATCTCCGGTCACCGACCGCTTGCCCGCAATGATCTGGCTCACCCGATTCGCCGGCACATCGATCTGACGCGCAAACTCCGTCGGCGTCACACCGAACTCGGCAAGCTCGTCCTTCAGAATCTCTCCCGGATGCACCGCTCGTCTGAACATCGCACAATCTCCTTCGTTTAGTGATAATCCACAATCTCAACATCCGACGGTCCCGGCTCTCCTTGGTCCCAAGTGAAGCAGATCCGCCACTGACGATTGATCCTGATCGAGTACTCGCCAGCCCGAGATCCCCTCAGAGATTCCAGACGGTTGCCGCGTAATGCTCTCAACGTGTCCAGTGAAGGCGCCGCGTTCAAAATCGACAGCCGCCTCTCGGCCTGCCGTTCAAATCCTTGAAACGCAGCAACGAATTCTCCCGAGGCAAAACGCTCCGTCCGCCGGTCCCGATAATTCAATATCACGTAAAACTAGGATAATCTGATTGACGATGTACGTCAAGCGTAAATCATCGCCGGATCTCGCACTCACCGCCCCAAAAATCCTGCCCATCCCTAGGCCTGTACCGTACTCTGACACGGGACCACCGTGATCCCCGGCTCAGACAATTTTCTGTACTTGTTTTGAATTTCGTCAAAAATTGATCATGCCGGAGTTTTGCCGCGAAATTGCCCTTTCGAGGGCAAGTTTGTTCTAAATTCCACTTCCAACCAAACCCCCAAATCCTACGAAAACATCCATCCCACACCCCCAAACGCCGATACCCGCTCCATCCCCCACACCACACCCCGAATCCCACCAAAAAACACCCCTTCCGCGAACTTGCCGCTACAGCGGCATCCAGCGGCATGAAGCGGCAAGATAGCGGCTATACAACGTCTCAATAACTCACCCCCCGAATCATCCCCCAATCATCAGCGAGTCACCCCCGATAACCCGCCACCGCCTCGTGCATCAACGCCGTCCCGAAATTCAGAGCATCCACCGGAATGCGCTCATCCGCGCCATGGAAAAGCCCCATAAAGTCCATATCTGCAGGCAAACGCATAGGCGTGAACCCATAAGTGTCGATCCCGAGCTCGTGAAACCACTTCGCGTCCGTTCCGCCAGCCACCATGTACGGGATCGCCTTCGAACCCGGGTCCGCACGCTCCAACAGCCCTCCCAGATACGGAATCAGCGACATATCAACCGTCGGCGGCCCCGATTCGTAACGCTCCACCTTAATCTCGGCGTTTTCCCCCACCAACGACATCACCTGCCGCACGATATCCGACTGCGTCGACCCCGGCAACAGCCGACAATCCAACAAAACCTGCACCTCAGAAGGCACCGCATTCTCCTGTACACCACCCTCAATGATCGTCGGAGAAATCGTATCTCTGAGCATCGGCTCCATCATCCTACCCACCTTTTCGCCCATAACACCGAGCGCAACCCCAGTTGACCTCGGATTCATCGCCATTCTCAACGCAAAAGCCTCACGCCTCGGCAACACCTTGCTCATCGCCTCAAGCATCGCCCGAGTAGCCTCTACCAACCTGAACGGCGGGTGCCGACGCTCCATCCGTCGCAACGCCCGCGCCGCCCGACTCATCGCCGTATCCTTGTGAATTTGCGAACCATGACCACCTTGACCCACAAATGTGACTCGAATCCGACATATATGCTTCTCAGCCACCATAATCGGGTAAAAGCGGTGCCCTCGGATGTGCACCGTGAAACCACCCAACTCGCCCAAAGCATGCCGGACCCCCGCAAACAATTCCGGATGCTCATGCACCAAAAACGCGGCACCCTGACGCCCACCAAGCTCCTCATCAGCCACTGCAGCTAGGATAATGTCCCCCGGAGGCGGATTTTTCGAGTATTTCGCACGCAAAACTGTATGAAGCATCATCGTCAACCCGCCCTTCATATCGACCGCTCCGCGCCCCCACACGCAACCATCCGCAATCTCGCCGCCGAACGGATCCATGCTCCATCGCTGACCATGCACACTCACCACATCGGTGTGCCCCTGCAACAGCAACGGCGGCGCATCGCCACGACCCGGCACCCGAGCAACAACATTCAACCGATTCGGCAATCCCGCAGGATGCAACAGACGATTTTCGACACCGTGCTCATCCAACAACGCCTTCAACCAAAGCGCACACTCACGCTCATCCCCAGGCGGATTCGAAGTGTCGAAGCGGATCAGCCGCTGCAGAAGCTCAACGGCCGACGGAACCTTGTTTTGCTCCGATCCGGGCATCTTTACGGCAGTTGAAGGTTCAACTCCAACTCCGCATTGATCGAATCGAACCACTCTATCACCTCAGGATGATACGGAATCCCATTCTCCGTTCGATCCGTCCGTTCCTCACTCTCGATCAATCCCGGATACACCACCCGGTCGTGACCCGGCGCCGGCGGTGTCGTCGCAAGACCATCCAAGAACAGGTCCATATCGTCCTTGAACTTGTCGGGGTCCGTGAAAGCATCGATCCGGTACGCCGAGAAGAAGTGCCCGCCGCCTTCCGTAACAAAACCAGGACCATTGCCGGAAAGCGTGCTCGTCATGATGTCAACGATGCAGGCGAGCGCGTAGCCCTTGTGCGAACCCATCTCACGTGTCCCACCGAACGGCAACATGTACCAATGCCGTCGCTCGCCCCGTATATCCTCCTCCGGCACCTCTTCCTCCTCCATGATCGGAGAACCGTCATCACGCGCTAACCAACCGGGCAGAATCGGCGCATTCATCCGTTGTAGAAGCCGGATTTTGTTACCCGCGACCTGCGTCGTGGCGGCATCAAAGATAAAGTACGGCTGGTTGCGAGCGGGAACCGCCCATGCCAACGGGTTCGTCCCGAAACGCGGCTCAGCTCCAAAAGTCGGCAACATCGCGAAACCGCCGCCACCGGTCATGCAGACACCGATCATGTCGTGATCGATAGCCCGCACCGCGTGATAACCAGCCGCACCGAGATGGCCGGAGTTCATCAGCGTGGCCGCCGCCATGCCATGCTCGTTCGCCTTCTCGATGACGATATCCATCACCCGCGGCGCTTGGTGCAAACCCAATCCGCCATCACCGTCAAAAGATGCCGTCACATTCGACTCGCGAATGATCCGCATCTCGGGGTTCGGGTTGATGTTGCCGGCCTGGTAGCCCTGCACGTACATCCGCAACATGTTCGACACACCATGCGTATCCACCCCGTTTAAATCGGCGTACATAAGCACGTCGGTCGACAACTCGGCATCCGAATCGGACAGCCCCATCGCGCTGAAGATGGTATTGGTCGCATCGCGCATCCGGTTGGGCATTACGCGGACGGCTTCATCTTCCGGAACGTGAAATCTCTCAAGCATGATTCGGCATCACCTGGGTACTCGATATTGGGTTGTCATGCCAGCGGAGTTTGCTGACCCGTATCGCTGGCGATTGAAGCAATCCTATACCATGCCAGCGGAAGTTCAAGACGATTTGCAACGAACGTCGATGTCGGCGAGACATTGTATCGCTAGAATCAGATCAACGCCGAAATCGGTCGGGTTTAGGGTCGCCGATTTGGCGACGAGGAAGGGGGTGCTTAAGGAGGCTTGGAAAGCACCCCGTCCTCGCGTTCGGCCTGGGTTCACTGGATCGGAACTTTTTCAGACCGTCTCGACAGCAATGTTTCGGGCGATCCATGCCGAATGGTCACCCGGCCGTCGAAAAATGATGCCCGCGCTCTAGATTTAGAAGATTTACGCGCGGATGTTACTGATTATATTTCACTTCCTCGTCTAGTTACGAATATGACACTCGCGTCGGATGTTTGCCGACGATTCAGCGAACTTTTACCGCGTGCGCGAAACGTGAGCGGCTTCCATTGCTGCCACTGCCATTCGATGAACCGTTCGCCTTGTATCGGTTCAGGTGGTCCAATGCGATGTTCAGCCGACTCGACAGTATCCGTAGTGTGCTGACCAAACGAAGGCGCCGGTACTCCGGTATCTCTGCGCTCGCCAGTTTCTCCAGACTGCCCGCCAACAGGAATGCGTCCTCCTGCATTCCCTCCAAATCGTTCTCGTAACGCCCGTTCAGCCTTTCGCTGTGGATCAGGTTGTGACCGTTCTCAATCACTCCATTGGTCACGATTTCGATGGCCTGCTCCTCGACCACTGGCGGTTCGTCAACCACGTATTCGGCGATCAGGTCAGCGGATTCCATCGACGGGTTGGCCTTAGCTTTGGAAATCAGCTCTTCGACGTGGACACTGCTGAGCCTCGAATCGATGAATGGTTGCGCCAACTCTTCCTGTCGATGATGACCGTCGATGTCCGCGATGCATCGCGCCTCTTTGAACGTCAGCTCCCCGCGGTCGACGTGTTCCTGCAATTTCGGAGAGAGCGTCTTTCGGAGGCTCTCGTAATGATGAACGGTTCCGGCGGTGATTCCGGTTCGGCGCGCGAGCTCCTGCTGGGTAACGTGGTACTTTTCTCGGTAGTTGATGAACGATTCCGCCATCTTAATGGGCGGCAGAAGCGACGAGAAGTATTCGTCCGCCAATCGGAATTCTTCTCGTTCTTCATCTGAAACGCCTTGGCGAACTATGCACTCGACGATGTCCTCGCCAGCACGCTGCGCCGCGTCGATCGTGTTATGTCCGCACAGCAGATAAAACTTGCCTTGTTCGGCAAGGACAACCGGCATTCGTCGTTGACGTCGGCGTCGAGCCCACGCTCGATGAGTCCGGTCGTATACCGGTCGTTCCGGATCTGGGAGGATGTTTTCTATCGCGATTCGCATCTCAAACGGCCCTTTTTATCAGCCTCCAGGCTGCCTGCAACGTCGTGATAGGTGAGATTCTGCATTCCAAAAAAACCTTTGAAAAGAAACTGTCCTAAGCGTGTCCGTAAGGGAAACGGAAAATTCCGACATTCGGGTTGCATTTGGAAAACGACTGCCGTATACTGACTGCTACCAAGAGTTCAAACCAGAATCTCAGTTTGAAATCATGGCTTCAGAAACCAGCATCGTCCCTCCCTACGTCCCCTATCGCACATTCCGAACTTTTCTGGAATCGCTTGCGATCAGTATGCCAGATAGAATCGACCGTTCCGTTTTCGATTCCAAATTTTCCGGAACTGCGACTTCGCAGATAACCAGCGCGTTGCGGGCGTTAAAACTCGTCGATGCGGACGGGCGGCCGAGCGAGGCGCTTTACCAACTGGCCAGAACCGAAGGCGAACAGCATCACAAGGTTCTGGAGCAAGTTCTGAAAAGCTACTACACGCCCGTATTCCGTCTCGATTTGGAACATGCCACCAAAGCCCAATTCCGAGAAGCTATGCGGGAATTCGGTTGTACGGAATCGATGCTGATCAAGTGCGAAACGTTCTTCATCCACGCCGCACGACATGCTGGAGTTGCGCTCTCTCCGTATTTAATATCCAACCGCAAATCAGGAGCACGGGCGCGTTCTACGTCGCGAACCCAGCGCGTCGGCGCACGCTCAACGAGCGTGGAAGAGGCTGGAGAAGCCGAATCAACGACGGATGTCGAATTGGACTCCGCCAGCCTTGCAATGCGAGAATTGGCGTTCAAGGTGCTTGAAAAATACCCCGATTTCGATCCGACGTGGTCTCAGGAGACCCAAGCCAGTTGGATGGAAGGGATAAACAAGCTGCAAGACACCTTCAACATCCGAAACATCCCGGCCGCGAAGGGCTGAACAGCGGCATAGCGTCAGCAAAGCACACGCCTTGTCTCAAGAACACCCTCGCCAGACAGATGAAACATCGATCCAACCGGAGGGTGAAGACAAGCCTTCGGTTTTAGATGGAATCTCGAGAATCCGAACGACGCTGGATGAGCTCGAAGCTCAGATAGCACAGTACCGGAAGTTGCTGGCCGAGGAAGAGGCAACCACAGCGCGACGGGAGGCCGAACCATCGGTTGTCGAAGTGGTCGACGAGACGCAACTCGGCAACATTGCCGAGGAGATTGCGGCAGACGCTGCTGCCTTGTACGATCCCCGTTTCGACCACGAAATTGTCGCAACTCAACAAGCCGCGGTCGAGATCGAACAGACGGCAATCGAGGATGTAAAGCAAGACGAAGGGGCGGTCAAAGAGCAGGAGCGTTTGGCGGAGCCGAAGGTCGAGCTGCCCATACTGTTCGCAGAGTTGCAGAGGCAGCTAGAGATGGGATTGCATCGAAACGCTTCGGTTGCGGTTTTCGTTGATGGGGAAGAATTGCTTTCCTATCTAAGTTCCGAGGATGGCTCTGGAGCGATACCCGAACCGCCACCTCTGTTCCGAGCATTTTCGTCAGGTAAAGCGATGGCGGCAGCGACGATTTGGCGGCTGTTGGACGCGGGGACCTTGGAAATCGACGCTCCGGTTGCTCGGTATTGGCCGGAATTTGCACAACGTGGCAAGACTGGTGTCACGCTGCGACATGTTCTCACGCACACGGCTGGCCTACCGCGGGACTTCGGCCGCGGCGATGTGGACTGGGGAGACTGGGGGCGCATGATCGACATTCTCGCCTCGATGCCTCTCGAATACGAACCCGGCCAGGTCATCCACTACCACGCCATCACATTCGGTTTGCTGGTTGCCGAGATTGCGAGCCGGGCGACCGGAGACACGTTCGTCGATTTATTCGAGCGGGAGGTCAAATCTCCCTTGGGATTATCGGACACTAGTTTCGCGGTTGACTTAGAAGACCGTGAGGCGCGTCGACGCATCCAAATCCTTCACGTCCCTGCGGACTACCACGACCAAGATATGCCGCGCAAGATGGACTGGCTACTCGACAACCAAATCGTCTCGCCCGGCGCAACATGCATAACATCTGCTCGCGATTTGGCAAAGCTCTATTCCACGGTTTGTGCAGGCGGAAGAACCATTGAAGATGAGGTGTGGTTGAGCGAGGAAGCGGCGGGGAATGTATACACGGTTCAAGCACACGCCTACGACATTGAGAGCATGATGCCTTTGCGCATCGGTCAAGGCGTTTGGTTTTTCGACGACCAACCAAACCGTATGGCGGCATCGGAAGAATCTCGAACTTTCGGCCACGGCGGAATGGGTACATCGATCGCGTGGGGGGATCCAGACCACAATATCGCTGTGGCCATTGTCACTGATACGATGCAGTCGGAAGAGTTAAACGGGAAGAGGTTGAACAGGATTTCGGGGGCGGTGAGAAGGGATTTGGAGTTGCCGCTAGGGGTTGTGGAAGAGATTTGAGGTTGCCTAGGGTTTCTTCAGTTGTCGGAATATAAGACGCGGTAGTGGGATTGGGCTAGGCCCGAAGGGTATTGGGTCGTGCTGATCAATTCGAGGTGGATGTCTTCGGGGGTTTTGCCGAATAAGGGGATACCATCGCCGATCAGAACTGGGAGTGTGGTAATGATGAGGTCTTCAATCAGGCCTTCGTTGAGGAAGGATTGGATGGTTATGCCGCCGTCGATGTAGGCGCGATTCCAGCCTTGTTGGTCAAGGGTTGCGAGGAGGTTGGGTGGGGTTTGGTCTGTGATTGTGACTTTGTCGGTCAGGTGCGGAGGGATGTCGGAGTCCATGAGGGTTCGGGAAAGGACGATCACGGGTTTTGTGTAGGGCCAGTCGCCAGAGGTCAAGTTGAGGACGACTTCGTAGGTTTTTCGACCAAATATGATGCCGTCGACGGATTCGATGAACTTGGTATAACCGTGCTCTTCGGTAGTAGTGCCACGGTTTTCGAGCCAGTCGATTGTATGGTCTTTTCGGGCGATGTAGCCATCGAGGCTGGTTGCTATGAAGACGTGGCCAGTGGTCACTCAAGTTCGCCCCAGCGGACTCCGGTTTTGGTTTCGACCAGAAGTGGGACTTCAAGGTCCATTGCTGCAGGCATCATGTCGTGAGCTAGAGAGGTGATCTCTTCGAGTTCTCCGGGTGCGATCTCGAAGATGAGTTCGTCGTGGACTTGAGCCGTCATACGGGATTCGAGCCCGCGGCGATGGATCTCATCGGCGATGTTGATCATTGCTATCTTGATGACATCAGCAGCGGTCCCTTGGATAGGCATGTTCACCGCGACTCGTTCGGCAGCTGCTCGATGCCCTTGGTTCGATGAGCGCAGGTCCGGGAGGTATCGCCGTCGACCTTTGAGGGTTTCGGCGTAGCCTCGCATCTTAGCGGTCTGTTTCTGGTACTCGATGAAATCGCGGATGCCGGGGTATTTACCGAAGTAGAGGTCGATAAACTCCCGACCTTGTTGGACAGATAGGTCGGTCTGTCGTGCGACTCCTTGTGGTCCGAGGCCGTAGATTACGCCGAAGTTGAGGATCTTGGCGATGCGTCGTTGCTCGCTGGTGACGTCGTGGACGCCGTACATTGCTTGCGCGGTGGCATCGTGAATGTCTTCGCCGTTGCGGAAAGACTCCAACAATCCAGGTTCGCTTGACATGTGGGCGAGGATTCGGAGTTCGATCTGCGAGTAGTCGGCGGCGAGGAGCTGCCAACCAGTGTCGTGCATTGTAGAGAATGCGTTGCGGATTTCTCGGCCCAGGGACGTGCGGACAGGTATGTTTTGAACGTTTGGGTCATTCGACGCGAGGCGGCCAGTGGCGGAACCAGCTTGGTTGAACGTGGAATGGACGCGGCCAGTGGCGGGGTTGACCATCTTGGGAAGCGCGTCAGCGTAGGTCGACTTCAATTTGGCGAGTTCACGGTAGCGAAGGACTGCATCAATGAGCTGGTAGATGCGGTCATCAAGGCCTCTCCGGTTGCGCATCCGGTCGAGAGCGTCGGCGTTCATCGACCAACCAGTCTTGAGTTTCCGAGTCGGGGGTGCACCCCACTCGTCGATGAGGATGTTGCCGATCTGCCTATTGGATGCGATGTTGAAATCGCGCCCGCCTACGAGGTTGTTGGCGACCTGCTTGATTTGGGCGATCTCTTCGCCTAAGGCCGCTGAGAACTTCTTGAGGACGTCAGTCTCGACGACCATTCCAATACGCTGCATCTCGACGATTACCGGCAGCAGTGGCATCTCGATGGTTTCAAACACTCCGCGGGCATTATGTCCGTCGAGTTCTGATTCGAAGTGTCGCCACAAACGGTATGTGAAGTCGGCATCCGCAGAGGCGTACGGTCCTGCCAACTCAATATCGACCTCTGACATCGTGATCTGCTTGCGTCCGGTGCCGATGAGGTCGGTTATCGGAGTCATTTCGGCCTGATAGAGTTCGAGTGCGAGATCTTTCAGTCCGTATCGATTGTGACCGCACAGTGATGCGGCGATCATGGTGTCGAACTTTGCGTTACTCACCTCGATGCCAGCATGATTAAGGACCGTCATGTCAAAGTTGGCGTTGTGCGCAGCCTTCGGCACTTTTGCGTCGGCGAAGAGCGGAGCGACAGTTTCGAGTGCGCGAGTGCGGTCTATCTGTTCACCGGAACGGTGTCCGATCGGCACGTAATAGCCTTCGCCATCGCAGTTCGAGAAGGACATTCCGACCATCTCGTCCTGCATCGCACGTGTGCCGTTGGTCTCGGTGTCGTACGCGAAACCGTCAGCATTGCCGAGACGGTTGACGAGGTCATGGAGTTCTTCGTCGGTAGTAACGACGATGTATTTTCCTAGGGGGTCGCCAGATTTCGGTGCGGCTTTGGTGGTGGATGTAGCAGCGCCGTTTGCGAAGAGATCGCCTTGTGCGCGTCCTGTGGTAGGGAGCGGGAATATGCCGCGTTCTGCATCCTCAGCAGACGGGATGCTGCGGACTATGGTCTCGCCGAAGCCTAGATTGGTCAAGGCGGCAACCACCTCATTACGGTCGTAGCCTCCGATGCGACAGTGGTCGAAGTCGATTTCGACGGGTACATCAGTGACGATAGTGGTCAGTTTCAGTCCGTCGTAAGCGATCTTCTTGCCGTCTCGTAGACGGTTCATGATGCTCTTGGAGCCACGCAGTTCCTTCGAAGGAATCTCGCCGACGGCGTCAAGGTTGTCATAGAGATTGTCGAAGTGACCGAAGCGGTTGAGCACGGTACGGGCGGCTTTGGGCCCGATCTTGGCAATGCCGGGTATGTTGTCGGACGGGTCACCTTCGAGGGCTTTGATCTCAGCCACAAACTCCGGGCCGAGACCGTCGTAACGATCCTTGACACCATCGATGTCGTAGACCTTGGTATCTCCGAATCCCGAATACATGAGGAGATTGGTCTCGTCGTTCACAAGCTGAAGCTGATCCGCATCGCCGGTGAGGATTAAGGACCGAATGCCGTCAGATTCCGCCTTTCGGACGATGGTTCCCACCACGTCATCGGCCTCGAAACCATCAATAGCAAATACTGGTACTTTCATCGCCGCCAACACGCTCTCCACCATCGGTATCTGGGCGTGAAGCTCAGGGTCGATCGGCGGCCGTTGAGCTTTGTATTCGTCGAAGAGCGCGTCTCGGAAAGTAGGCGCACGGGTGTCAAAGGTTACGGCGATATGTGTGGGGCTGTATTCGCGGATGGTTGCGATGAGGTTTCGGAGGAAGCCATAAGCGCCGTGCGTCTGCTCGCCTGCGCTGTTAGTGAGACCGCCGCCTCGGGAGAGTGCGAACCATGCTCGGAAGACCATGGAGTGACCATCGACGACGAGTATGAGAGGGTCGCGGCTGAGATTTTCGATTTGAGTTGTCATGATGGGAGAACTTGAAGCGGATGAGACGGTATTGCTTGCGATTATATGGAAGAGGCACTTTGGAGTACCGTGTCCACTCTTGCCAGTAAGCTCCCTCGGACTCGCTCGAGTTTAGATCTCATGCCCTTGGGCTTCGGTTACTACCATTTCTAGGACTTCGTGTGAGGCAATGGAGCCAATGAATTGGTTTGTTTCGGCATCGGTTACTGGGAGCACGGTGATGGAATTGTCGATCATTGTCTGTAGCGCGTCCTCGACGTAGTCTTCAGTGGTGGCGGTGGGAGTGTTGTGGCGGAGGGTTTGGGTTAGGGTGGTTGTGTCCCACTCACTACGTGGTAAGTAACGAAGCATGCTGATGGATACTATGCCGACGAGTTGGCCCTGATCGACGACTACGTAGTCGTGTTGCTCGGGTAAGAGCCATTGTTCGGTGAAAGTTTTGACCGTGAGGGACGTGTTGGGGTGAGTGCGTGAGCGGTCGAGAACATCTTTGACTTTGATGCCTTCGAGGGCGAAGCGATATAGAGATGGCGGGATGTCTTCTGGGTTTGCGGATGTTTGGGCGGGTTTGATGCGCTGGATGGCAGCAGTGATGCCAACAGGAGTGATGAGGATGTAGGCGAGCATGACAAGGACGAGTAGCGAGAAAATGGATTCATTGATGACACCGGTTTGGTGGAGCAGTATCAAAAGCGCGATTTCGGCTACTCCTTTTGCCATTAGGCCCGATGCGGTAGCGAAGGGAGCCTCGAGTCTTGCGGCGTAAGCGCCGATGAAGGTTGCGACAAACTTGCCGATGAAAGGAACAAAGATGAGTAGGATGATAGTCAGGATAGGCAGTTCAGTGAACGCTAAGCTGAATTGAAGACCCGCTGAGGCAAAGAAGAGCGGGATGAAGAAGCCTTCGGCAACACCCTTCATGCCGGGCATGATGTCGTGTCGGACCTGGAAGGGAAGGACGGATAGGGCTGCTCCGAAGAGTAAAGCGCCTATGGAGCCGTGAAGACCGACCTCTTCGGCACCGAAGACGACGATGAATAGTCCACCGAGGAGGAGCCCGAAGGAAAGCTGTGGCACTTGGAGGACGCGGTGGAGCAGGACGATGATCCTAGGGAGGATCAAGGTGGAGGCAAACCAGATGATGATGGCGAACCCGATGATGGATCCGAGGATGGTTAGGACGTTGATCGGGTCGAGGGTGTGTCCCTCACCGTAGAAGTGTTCGCTGATTGCGAATCCGAAGACGAATAGTGCGATGAGCTCGGCGATGATGACGGCGGTGAATATCTGGACGCCAACGGGCTCTTTAAGATTGCCCTCGTCGATGAGGACTTTGGCTACGAGTCCGAGGCTGGAGAGTGAGAGAACGCTGGCCAGGCCCAATGCCTGCGTAAAGTTGAGGTTAAGTTCAAGGTCGATGAAGTAGTCGGTAGTGACCGCCAAGGAGACCAACATCGAGATAATGACCGAAAGGGTCGCTGCGATGAACAGTCTGCCGCGGATGGCGGAGATGAAACCCTTGATGTCGAGTTCTTCTAGCCCGATGAGGAAGAAGAAAACGAAGATTCCGATTCCGAGGATGATATCGGTCTCGGTTCCGGTCTCGATGAGTCCAGTTATGGGTCCGAGGATTACACCTGCGACGGCGTAGGCGATGATGGAGTTGAGACCGAAGCGCTTGAAGATGCCTTCGAGTAGTTTAGCGCCGATGATTAAAAGGCCGATTGAGAACAGTGTCTCGTGGATGTTCAACCGGGCGTTTCCTTACTCGTTGGCGCGTTCAGATCCGGGTTCATTAGGATCGCTGTCACGATGTCTAACGATCCTATGGAAATCGGCAAGTTAGGATTTTACGCGAGATTGAAATACGACGTTTCGGTTAGGCATCATCGCGTGTGCGATGACGCTTTTTGGCCCGGCAACGGCGAAAATTGGCAGGGCGTGTTGGAACGGCCTAACCGGGTACTAAGTGACTGTTGATTCGGTGTCAATACGAATCAACGACGTGCCGGGTTAAGTCACTCACCCGTCCCAAGCGACTCCGTATGCCTGCTCGAATACGCGTCGGAGAAAGTTTCTTGTAGGTTGACGCTTACGGCGTTTAGGCGGACGATGGCTGCCGGAGGGATGTTGCAGGATGTTTCAGAGAGGCAGTCGGCGGCGAATTCGAGTTGGATGTTGTGTAGGTCGTTGCAGGCTTGGGCGATTCCGGCGGTGTATTTGCCTTCAGGGAATTGAGCGAGGTTTGCTTCGTGGCAGGGGCCGAGTTTGAAGGAGATGCGTCGCCATTCGGATTGGGTGTCGGCAGTCTTCATGAGTTGGATGTTGCGCTGGAGATACGGGTATACGTGGCTCGGTGTCGCGACTTCGAGGAACTGGACGAAAGGGTCTTGGCGGATGCGTACGATGCCTTCTTTAGCTCCAGAGTAGAACCCGGGTGCGACGATGGCGGTCGGGATGGCCAGTATGACGATGGCCATGATGAAGAAGGTTAGGAGCGACGGGTTTCGGACTTGGCGTCGGAGCTTTGACAACCAGTTGTCGGAGTCGCCGTAGTCGATAGCGCCGATGCGCGTGAGTTGTCCTCGGCGGGATTCGGGCGTCTCGTAGTCTTTGTAGTCGCGGATGTCCACGGAGGGTTGTAAGGATAAGAACGAAGGAACAGGCGACGAGATAAGTCGCGTGTTCGGCAGTTAGGTTGATTCTACACGCAGGGTCAGTTACGACCTCTATATTCCCAACCGCAGATCCAGTCCTTCGGGATGTCGATGCCGAACCCGGGCGCGTCGGAAGGGGTTACGTAGCCGTCTTTGGCGATGGCTTGGCCGGGGAAGCGGGCGACTTCTTCTAGGGGGATGCCGGGGGGTGATCCAGTCCAGTATTCGGCGATGGGCATTTCGGGGGCGGCCATTGAGACGTGTTGTCCCCATGGGGTGCCGCCGCCGCCGTGTGGGATGGTCTGGATGCCAGCGGTTTCGGCGATGGTGTACACCTTCATGGTCTCAGTGACGCCGCCGCTCCAGCCGATGTCGGGTTGGACGATGTCGATGGCCCGCCGTTCGATGAGTTGGGCGAAGGCGTGGCGTCCGCGGTGGTCTTCGCCTGTTGCGAGCGGTATCCAAGTGATGCTGCGTTTGAGTTCCGCGTGTCCCTCGATGTCGTGTGGTGGAAGGGGTTCTTCGAGCCATCGGAGGTTGTAAGGGCGGAGGCGTTCGGCGAGTCGGAGTGTGAACTCGACGTTGAAGGACATGAC
Source organism: Dehalococcoidia bacterium (assembly GCA_965220515.1). Lineage (GTDB taxonomy): Bacteria > Chloroflexota > Dehalococcoidia > Lucifugimonadales > Lucifugimonadaceae > Bin127. The sequence continues at coordinate 1,690,164 of OZ244831.1, read as the reverse complement.
GGGGTTGATCATGAGTTCGGCGCGGTCGCCTACGAATTCTCGTGATTTGGCGACGTGCTCTTCGATGAGGTGGAGACCTTCGTCACCTTGGGAGTAGTGAGCAGGGTTGGTGATTTTGTATCGCGTGAAGCCGAGTTCTTGGAACCAGTCGAGGTCGTCGCCGGTTGCGTAGAGCGGGATTTTGTCTCGGACGGGTCCGCCGAGGAGTTCGTAGACGGGTCTTTGTAGGAGTTTGCCTTTTAGGTCCCAGAGTGCGATGTCGACGCCAGACATGGCTGTGGCGACGATGCCGGCAATTCCGTGACGGTGTCCGGCGCGCATGACGAGGTCGTTCATGAGCTCGATCGCCATGCAGTTTTGGCCTTCAATGAGCGGAGCGATGACGTGGTCGATGTAGGATGCTACGGGTTGTCCGAAGGAGCAGTGGCCGAGTCCGTATGTGCCGTCTTCGGCGATGGCTTGGACCCAGACTTCGGAAAGGCCGCGGTGGCCGGGCATTTCCTGTGGGAAGCGGGAGTATTGGGGGTAGAAATTGATGGGCATTGCGCGCGGTGATTTGGTGGGCCATGGGGCGCGGCGAGCGGGTGTTTTGGGCTTGCGCGGTGGGATGTTTACGTGGACTGCGCGGAGGGTTCTGAGTTTCATGTTTGAGGCTTCTGTTTTGAACTGGGTTCCCGCGTGCGCGGGAACGACGTGGCGGACGGGAATGACGGGATTTATTGACTCTGGATTTCGGATGTTTTGGGCGGATTCACTGTTGTGGAGGCTGTGAATGTCAGCCTCTTGCATCCAACCATAGCGAGGCAGATTTTAGCTCCGTTTCTACCGATACGTTGCTTTTTGGCTCTGCGAATGCAGCGCAGTGCGTTGATTCGCGCAATTTTGTTTTGCAAGCCGGAACATCTAACTTGTACGGAAATCGCCCGCGTTGCCAGTCGCCCAAGCTTTGATGAGGTGGTGAGCGATCGCGATGGGCCCGGGTACGCGAAGATTCTCGCTTTTTTCTGCTAGGGCTAGGAGAACTTCGTCGCGATCCCACCAACGGACGTCTGTCATCTCGAAGTCGTCGATATTGATGTCGGTTGATAGCGCTTCCGAATGGCTGCCGATCATTAGCGACGAAGGAAATGGCCATGGTTGAGTCGAGTGATACTGGACACGTCCTACCTTGATTCCGGCCTCTTCCATGACCTCCCTGCGGACGGCTTCTTCCATCGACTCTCCCTGATCCATGAACCCCGCTAAAGCTGAGTACATCTTCATCGCGCTGAGACGTCCAGCTGACTGTCCGAGAATGCATCGGTCGCCGTGCGTGACGACGGTGATGACGACGGGATCCGTGCGCGGGAAGTGCTCGGCGTTACAGCTGGAGCACTTTCGCATGAGGCCGCCACGACGCATCTCAGTGGGTTCGCCGCAACGCGCGCAGAATCCGTGAGTTCCATGCCATCCGAGGTTTGAACGAGCTTGGGCAAGGATCCCCGACTCGGCGGCAGAAATCAGCATGGCGGATTCGCGGGCGTCGCAGATTTCGAGATTACGATCAGCCGTCTCGGAATTGGAGATTTGATCGGAGCCATGGCGCGCACTGCCCTTCATGTTCCACGCGACCAGTGCTTCGCCTTGGGGATTCACGCCAAGGAGCGTCGTAGAGCTGGGTTCGGAGTTGACGACCTTTCGGGCATCGCCGTAATTGAGCCACCCAAGTTGGGTTGAGGATTCGCTGGTGTTACAGATCAGCGGGTCCAAGCCTGCGAGTATCAGGACCCGAGCGCTGCTTGAACGCATCAGATCGACGATCTCGGACTCGTCGCGTCGCAACGCGTCGGCACGATCGATGGGATTTCCAGCAAAGGTATGAGGGGTTTCTTTTTGGCTCAAGGTTTTGGCACCGTTTGATATTTTTGGTTAATAACCAAACATCACTTTACCCGCGTTCGTATGTGGATTCAGCGACTCGATAATTGAAAGTGGTTAGATGATGGACTTTGTCAGGGATTGGCGATTGGTTGTTGCGCCTGTTTTGGGCGTGGCATTGGTGTTGGTTGGGGTTGTTGGATGTGATTCGGGTCAGGAAATTGTTGAGCCGACGGCCACTCCCATGTTGGTTGAGCCGACGGCGACGATGGTTCCAGACACGCCTACTGCGGTTGTCGAACCGACAGCTACGGAGGTTGTAGAGCCTGAGCCTACCATTGCCGTTGTTGAACCGACGGCTACGATGGTTCCATCTACTGCGACACCGGTTCCTCCGACTGCGACCGTTGAAGTAGAGGTCGAAGTCACTGCGGAAGTTGATCCGTATGTGTCATCGCTGACGGATCGGGTGTATGAGTTGACCATCATGTTGGCGGAGGAACTGAGTCCGAGACAGAGTGCCACCGAAGAGGAACTACGAGGCGCCATGTTCCTGTCGGACGAGATGACAGACCTTGGATACGTGGTGGAGATCCAGGATTTCGAGGTTTCTGAGGCTGCGCCCAGCGGATCGCTCGAGGTGCTTCCAGGAACGGACGGTAACGAGCCGAGCGTGACCTTTTCGCGGCGAGGCGGCGAGACGCATCGAATCTTTTTCCTCCCGTTTGAACCGCTCAAGGTTGGTCAAACTCAGGGCGAACTGGTGTTCGCTGGACTCGGCGGCGGCGACGATTTCGAGGGTCTCGACGTAAACGGCAAGATCGTCTTATTGAAAAGAGGCACATTATCGTTTGAGGATAAGGAAACGAACGCTGCCGATAGAGGCGCAATCGGAGTAGTTGTCTTCAACTACCAACCCCGCTTCTACTTCGGAGGCAGACTGGACCAAGAACCCGACATTTTGGCTGGCGGTATCCCGCTGGAAGACGGCGAAAGATTGCAGCGCGCGCTTGGCGACGGGAACACCGTGACCGCGGAACTCTTGGTCTATCCGACTGGCAACGGACCGTCACGCAACGTAATCGCGGAGTTGAACAATGAAATCGTCGGCGATCCAGTGGTGGTGATCGGGGCGCATTACGACACTACGCCTTGGTCGGCGGGAGCGAACGACAACGGCAGTGGCGTGGCTGCCGCGCTGATCGTCGCGGAGGAGCTGGCGGACGACGAGTTGCCGTTCGACTTGCGCTTCATATTTTTCGGCTCGGAAGAGACGGGGTTGCATGGTAGCAACTACTACGCCGGACAATTGCCACAAGCGGAGGTTGACCGGATTGCGGCGATGGTGAACTTGGATGTAGTTGCGACGGGAGATTTGGAGGTCTTTGGGGATGAGACGTTGACTGGCTATGCGGAGAATGTCGCAGAGGAGTATGGCCTGGATCTGGCGCTGGCTGAGCCGTTTGAGTGGGGGGCATCAGATTATCTAGGGTTCGATGAGCGCGGGGTGCCGTTCATCATGTTCTATGCGGACGAGTTGGATTACATAAACCATCCATCGGATACGGTTGAGCATGTCGAAGCGGAGCCGCTGGGTGGGACGGTTGTGACGGTGTTGGGACTGATTGAGGCATTGGCGGATAGTATCGAGGAATGAGTTCTTCCGCGACTGGCAGCCCTGACCGTTTGATCATCCGCAACCTCGAATTGCAGTGCGTAATCGGGGCCCAGGACTGGGAGCGTCTGATGCCGCAGAGAGTGATTGTGGATATCGAGCTGAGAGGAGATTTTTCGGCGGCGGCGGAGTCTGATGATTTCGAGGATGCGGTGGACTACCGGGTGCCGTGTTTGAAGGCGGCGGAGGCGGCAGCTAGCTGCGAATATCGCTTGGTGGAGACTTTGGCGGATCGGATCGCGGGGGTGGTTTTGGAGGCGCATGAACGCGTGGCGGAGGTTACGGTTTCAGTGTTTAAGCCGTTAGCGTTGGCGGGGTTGGGGGGCGCGGAGGTGCGGGTAGAGGTTACGAGGACCTCGACGTAGATCGGTATAGTCTAACGTCGCGATCGTAAGTAGTGGGATCAAATCGCGCGGCGCGACGCATCGGTTTTATAAGTAGATGTTGGATTGCTTCTTGTTTAACCGACCGATGGAGGTTTAGGTGTCTTACAGCGCTCACGACCGTAGTTTGCCAGATTGGCTAACGAAAATCCGAACTCACCAGACGGTGTTACCACGCTTCCAGCGACACGAGGCGTGGGACCATAAACGGGTTACGAGCATGTTGAACACTGTGTTGGACGGACTGCCAGTTGGTGCGGCATTGGTTCTCAGTGTCGGTAATGAAGAGCCTTTCATCTCGCGGCCAATCGCAACCGCTCCAGCTGAGGGTGAACGGGTTACAGAACATCTCTTGGATGGTCAGCAACGAATCACAGGATTGTGGCGTGCGTTGTATCAGAACAACTATGATGATCGGACGTTCTATTTGGTGAGGAGATCAGGGCCGGAAAATTATGGGCGCTACCGTGTCACCTCTATCAAGAATTACTACAAAAACGGTGAAAGATACCCGCTTTGGGCAAACGACCCTAAGAAGCTGTGGAGAAGAAAGCACATCCCCATTGATCTAGTTGCACCTACCGAAGACCAACGTTCAAAGTTAAGAGAATTGAGAGAATGGGTTAAATCGGCGATCGAAGATCGCGATTTTGGTGATCAGATCTATGATGAGTTGATCGATGTCCGAGAACGATTCCGTTCGTTCAACCTTCCTCTGCTGCTCCTCCCGCTTGGGACCCCTGCCACGACTGCCGTGGATGTGTTCGTAAAAATGAACACGTCATTCGCTAAGCTGTCGACCTACGACATCGTGGTCGCACTAGTCGAGTCGGGGTTAGGCAAATCGTTACATGACTACGTGAGAGATCGACGTCGTGCGTGCCCATCAATCCTTCGCTATCAGAACGATGAGCGGAGAGGTTTCGAGCGGTTTGTTCTGAATTCGAACGCGCTAATGCAACGGCGAGTGCCCAATGAATCCTCTCTCATGCACCCGGATTTCGGTAAAGGAATGTTTTCAGACTCCGATCAGTTTGATAAGGGTCTAAGACGGACCGTCGAATTTTTGGAAGAGGAACGGATTTTCGATGAAAGACGATTGCCTTCGTCTGTTGTGTTGCCGGTTCTGGTGGGCCTTTGGTCTCAAATTCCTGATGGCTTAGACGTTGAAGGCCGTGCGCGGTCGATAATGCGGCGGTACATCTGGCGAGCATTCTTCACTAACCGGTACGAGGTCACCACGGCAACGCGTCAGGTCGAAGACCTCGGTCAATTGAAGGCATTGATATCGGAACCGGGATCGGATCTACCGCGGATTTTCCTCGAAGACGAGTATCCGTTGCCTGATGTGAGCGACCTGTTAATCGCTGGATGGCCTCGGAGCGCCAATCGATTGGGCCGAGCGATACTCGCACTTTCGTTACAGAAAGGCGGGCTTGATCTGGCCGATGGTAGCCAAGCGAGCCAAGCGAACTTGTCGCGCCGAGAGTATCACCATATCTTCCCGAACGGTCATTTGCAAGATCGATATGGTTCTAATGTCGTTGCTTCAGACCGGGCTCTAAACTGCGCTCTTATCTCTTGGCGAACCAACCGAAACATCGCTGCCAAGGATCCAAGAACTTACTTAAACGAGCGTCTTGAAGGCACTTCGTTGACGGAAACAGAACTGCGAGATCGATTAGCCAGTCACTTAATTCCTTACGAATTGATGTACGAGGGACATTACGAGCAATTCCTCAATGCGCGTGCAGAATTGATTCACCGAGAGATGAGGCGGTTGTGCAATGGCACACAGACCGGATGATTGTTTTCGTGAACTTGCCGTGAGTTACGACTCTACGCGTAGAATCCGTCATATGCTCCACCAAAACACGCGGCTGTGTGCCACGAGGCGAACCTAATCATGAAAATCCTCTTAGTCGGCGGTTCCGGACATGTCGGTACCTTCATCACCCCCTACCTCCGCGAAGTTCACGAGCTCCGCGTTCTCGATCTTGCTCCGCCGCGCCACGACGGCATCGAGTTCGTCAAGGGCTCCGTAACGGATACCGGAGCCATCAAAGAGGCGGTCGACGGAATCGATACCTTCATCTGGCTGGTGATGCAGAGTCCGCAGGGCGGTTCGGTGACGGATCAGGACGAAAAGGTGATCCGCGAGAACTACACGGTCAACAACATGGGCTTGCACCTGTTCTTATGGACTGGATACAACAACGGATTACGAAACGGTGTCTACACCAGCACGATGAGCGTCCACTTCCGATACCGCGACTGGTACCAGTCGGAGGAAGAGGTGCCGCTGGATACGCCGAGCGCGTATGGCTTGTCAAAAGGCTTCGGTGAGCTGATCTGCCGCTACTTCGCCCGGCATTTCGACATGAATCTCGCCGCATTGCGCATTACTGGGCCGCGCACTCGCGAGCAGTGGATTGAGTACCGAAGCGCGCAGTATGAAGTCGATCCGAGTGGCGCACGTCCTTTGCTCGTTACCGATGAAGAAGACTTGGCGAACGCGTACATGGCGGCGGCCGAGTTTGTGCAGATCGGTCATGGATCATTTGAGCCTTTCTTCATCGCCGGCGACGAGGACCAAGTAGAGCACAATCTCACAAAGGCCGAGCGTGTCTTGGGATGGAAACCGCGGACACACCTGAAGATCGAAGTGCCCAAGGTTCATGGTGCGTGATGCCTGAGCGTAGGCGGGGTAACTGTGCATACGCCTGAGGCAATCGAAGCATCCTTCATCTTCTTTCCGCAACCGCAGCTGCGCGGCGATCCGTCTCACGTCGGACTCCAACACGAAGACGTATGGCTTACTGCCGACGATGGAAACAAGACGCACGCGTGGTTCATTCACGGTGAGGAGAGTGACGCCCCGCAAAGTAAGCGCATCCTGATGCTGATCACGCACGGGAACGGTGGAAACATCAGCGTTCGACTCGATCAGTATCGAGAGTTCGTGACGAGGTTCCGACATATCGATATATTCGCTTTGGAGTACCGCGGATACGGGTTGAGTGAAGGCAGTCCTAGCGAAGAGGGCATCGCTTTGGATGCGATTGCAGCTCGTAGGTGGATTGATGAGTATGCCGCTAGTCTGTCCGAGAATGAGAGGCCGTCGATTGTTTACTTCGGAAGGAGTTTGGGAGGTTCGGTGGCGACGCGGCTAGCCTCGGTGATAGCACCGGATGGGTTGATACTGGAGTGTCCGCTTTTGTCGATACCGTATCTCGCCAAGACGATTGTTCCTTGGAAGTACCTGCCAATTGAGAGGTTCATCCACAACCGTTTTGATACGGAGACGTATATGCAGGAGGTGCGGTGTCCTGTATTGGTGATGCACTCAGAGTTCGATGAGATCATCCCAATAGAGTGTGGGCGGATGGTTTACGAGGCAGCGAAGGAACCGAAGCGGTTCTATGTGATCAAGGGAGCCCCTCACAACGGGGCGGATTACTACGATCCGGACGGTTATTATGCGGCGATGGGGGAGTTTTTGGGTGAAGTTGGTCGTTTATGAGCGGGCTTTCGGTTTCGATCGGAGTGATCAGTCCGCATCCCACGGATTATATAGATCAAGACCCAGGCCATCGAAATCTCTGATGTTCCGTGTGACAATGGTCAGACCGTGTGCCATCGCTGTGCCGGCGATGAGAGCGTCGGCAAGTCTTAGCACTCTACCCGATCTACGAGCATTCGCCCTTAACCGTGCTGCGTGTTCCGCCGCTGAACGGTTGATTGGCAAAATCCAGTTGGCGTACTCAACAAGCACCGCCGATAGGGCCGAACGCAGGCTTTCGCGCCGGTGTCCGTGAGGCATCAAATTGAGACCGTATCGTGCCTCGTGCAACACCATCACCGAAAGCCACATATCGTGTGGTTGGGCTAGGAAGGAAATAACTCGAGGTTCGGGAGTTGGTTTAATGACTTCAGAAACTACGTTCGAATCAAGGAGAAAGCCATTCAACGGTGATCATCCTCCAAGAAAGGGTTTTCGCGATCTGGTTCGCCACGATCCGGGAGTTCCAAATTGATCCCTCTCGGCATGTTCTCAATTAACCATTGACCCAGCGGTTTTTGCGTGGTTTGTTTCGCTACCCATTCATCTTCTGGCACGACGACGAAGGTTTTCCTGGTTCCGATTCTTTGAGGCCCCTCCTGTTCGGCGAGTCGGAGGACCTCTGAGAGGCGCGCTTTTGCTTCAGTTACTCGCCAGATGCGTGAGTTGCTAGATGTTTGCATAGTTGGCACCTTCCAAGTCAAGAAGCGATCTAGTCCAGACTAGTATATATTGCCAACGCTCGTATCGAGATTCGCGAGTATTGCGTACGTCACTCCCACCTGAAGGCTTTGACGGCTAAGGCGAAGCTAATCGCTGCCCAAACCAACAGCCCCAACAGAGACGCTCCCTGAATAAACAGTGTCTCGCCGCTGTTGACCATCGCCCGCATCGCGTCGGCGAGGAAGGTTAGGGGGAGCCATCGTGCGATGGCGACTACCCAGTCGGGGATGACGGAGTGCGGAATGAAGACGCCGGAGAGAAACATCATTGGCAACGTGATGATGTTAGCAAGCGGCGCGGCTGTGTTCTCAGTCTTGGCGATGCCAGAGACGGCTAGTCCGAGTGCTGCGAATCCGAACCCGCCGAGGATGATCAGCGGTATGACTTCGAGCCAGAACATGGCGTAACCGGGGGAGACTTCGACGCCGGATACGAAGATGCCGACTAGAAGAAGGACGTAGGTCTGCATGATGAGCAGAAGCATCCGAGTGAAGAGCAAGCCCGCGAGGTAGTGCCTGGGATTGATGGGCGTGGCATGAAGCCTTTTCAAGACGCCTTGGTTACGGAGTCTTACTAAGGTGAAAACAAGCCCGAAGAGAGCGCTTTGCATAATGGACAGCGAGACGATGCCGGGCACGACGAATCCTTTGTAGCCCTGACCGCGTCCGGCGACTTCGGTGAGCGACACCGTGGCCCAGTTTTCGACTCGGTATTCAGGTGGGACATCGGCGACGGTTTTGAAGACGCCGTCCAAAACTTGGGCCAAGATGGTGCGTGCGGCTTCTGCTTCTTGCGCGTTTCTGCCGTCGTACGTCAGATCGATCACAGATGTAGAGCCAGGTTCGCCGAAACCTTCCGGGATCACCATCACTCCGGTAATGTCCCCTTCGAGGATGTCGGCCCGCAAGGTGTCTTCGTCCTCGGAATCGGGGACATTGAAGAGAGGTTCGCCATCGAACTCGCCTTTCAATACCGAGACCAAAACCTTGGATGCATCGTTATTCGCTCTGTCTACGATGCCTATTTCGGGCGGTTCGAATCCGCCGAAGTTGAAGAGGCCGAAGACGACCATCATCACGGTCGGGAACGCGAGCGTCCAGAACAGCGCTGCGCGGTCGCGTAAGAACATCTTCAACTCGGCAATTATGAAAGCCTGATAAATTCGCATGGTGTTTGTGCCCCCTCACCCTAACCCTCTCCCACGGCGGGGAGAGGGGAGAAAAGGTTATTCGATGAGGCTCCTGCCGGTGAGATCGATGAAGACATCTTCCAAGGTTAGGACTCCATCCTTCCGCACTGATTCGGCGCCTCGCGACTTCAGCTGGTCGATAAGTGCTTGCGGTGTGTCGATGGCAACGATATTGCCGTGGTCGATCACCGCTACCCGATCGCACAGAACCTCTGCCTCCTCCATGTAGTGCGTGGTGAGCATGATCGCCATACCTTCGGACCGTAGACCGTCGATCAGATCCCACATGTTCCGGCGTGCTTGGGGATCGAGCCCGGTTGTCGGTTCGTCGAGAAACATCGCCACCGGATCGTTTACGAGGGCAACCGCGATCGACAACCGCTGTTTCTGTCCACCAGAAAGGTGCCGGTACTGCGATTTCGCGCGCTCCGCGAGATCCACCTTCTCCAACGCCTCCTCAGGCGACATGCCGGAATCGTAAAGGGTAGCGAAAAGCTCCAACGTTTCCCGCAGGTTCAAGTTGTCGAAAAACGCGTTCTGCTGTAACTGGACGCCGATCATCCCCTTGACGCGCTTCGAGTTCTTGGTAACGTCTAAACCGTTGATGTACGCCTCGCCGCTGTCGAGGTCGCGCAGGCCCTCTAGAATCTCGACCGTTGTCGTCTTGCCCGCGCCATTGGGGCCCAACATGCCGAAGATCTCGCCGTGATGGACCTCGAACGAGATGCCGTCGACCGCGACTAAACCGTTGTAGGTTTTGCGGAGATCGCGGACTTGGATAATGATGTCTTTAGAGAATGATTCGGTTTTTGTAACAGTCAACTATTGATGATTCCTAAAAGTGGCTACGCTTCGGCCTTACGAACGACGTCGCCGACGCGGATCGTCCCGGATTTGATGATTTTGGTATTTGCTCCGCGGCGTCGCTGTTGCATGGCAACAGGACCGCTGACGAATCTCAGTGCGGGATTGCCAAACCTCGATGCGAATTTGACGCATCCGGTGTGCGGCTCCGCAGTGATTTCGACCACGGCCGATCCGATTTGGAGGCGGGAGCCTACTGGCAGGTTGTCATGGCTAAGGTCGATGTCTACGACGAGCTGGTCGCCTGCGAGTTCCCATCTTGATTTCGAACCGGAGACTGCGTCGACGAGACGAGAGTTAATGATCGTCAATTGTGCGTCCGGATTCGCCGAGCCATCGGGGGTACGGGCACTGCTGCGGTCTTTCCAGTTGTCGCCGATTAGGCCTCGCGCTTCGTCTAGAGTCGCTTCCTGCATCTGGCGACGCTGACCAACAGCTGGACGAGCGGAGATCATCTGGAGCTTTCCAGCGTTGGACGGTGATGCCAAGATGTGATCGAGGACCGATTCCAAATCGGCCAATGAGGGATGTTCTGTCATGAGCTAAGTGTAAACTCATGGTTTGAAAGTTGAAGCTGCCGATGCTTCCATCTGAAGGGGCACATCGCGATAGTTTCTTTCCAAATCGAAGGAGTCGATCTAAATGTCTGCCAATAGGGTCAACAGGGCAATAGAGCTACTGTCTCAAGACCAGCCGGTCTATTACACCGGAGGTCATACCGGCGCAATACTGACACACGAGCAGGGAATGAAGGACGCTCACACTTGGGCGGACTACATCAACGTCGGCCTGGAGCACGGGCCGTTCGATCTCGGCGGGTTGCAGCACTATATGGAAGGGTTGGTCGCCGGCGGTCCCACTAACAGCGGGCATCGCACTCCCACGGTCATCGTCGAAGCCCCGGTCGACGGCTCGACGGAAGACACAATCCGCTACAACGCGTGGCAGTTCCGACAGATCCTCGCACGCGGCGTCCACGGCATCCTTCTCTGCCAAGCGGAGACACCCGACGCCGTCCGAGCGTTCGTCGAGTCTTGCCGTTACCCACGCGCTGCAAACGGCGTCAGTTACGGTCTCAACCGCGGCACACGCGGCGTCGGCTCTGAACCCGGAGCCGCACAGATATGGGGTCTCGACAATCCTGAATACATAGCCAAGGCAGACCCGTACCCGCTGAATCCTGATGGCGAATTGATGCTCGGTATCAAGGTTGAATCGGTGAGGGGCGTCACCAATATCGAGACTATGCTCGCCGTACCGGGGCTGACGTTCGCCGAGTGTGGGCCTGGGGACTTGCACATGTCCTATGGCGTCGACCGCGGCGCGCCGCACACGCCTTTCGACCCACGTGTGCAGGAGGCTAGTGAACGCGTCCAGAAGGCTTGCGAAGAAAACGGAGTCGCATTCCTGGGCGGAGGCACGGCCGAAAACATCGCCGAACGCCTTGACAGCGGGATCCGTGTTGTATCCGGTGGCAATCCTGAAATCGCCGCGATCGGTAGGGCGCACACGAAACGGACAATGCCGGTCTAGAGATGCTGCCCACCGTTGTCGATACATTCGCCGAAGCCGTCTCGGATGTGCCCGACCGCGCGACGGTGATGATCGGTGGCTTCGGCGGCTCGGGCGGACAACCGACCCGGCTGATGCTGGCCCTTGCCGATCATGGGCCTCGCGGAATCACCATCATCGGCAACGTCGCCGGCATCTCGAAGACGACTGGATATGGCTGGCCGCCGCATCTGGAGCCGATCGACCAAGGGATATTCTTCGAACTTGGGCTTGCGAACCGGATCATCTGCTCGTTTCCGATACCTGGGCAGACTCGCCCGCTGTGCGAGATCGAGAAGGCTTGGCGTGAGGGGCGTGCGGAGGTCATAGTCATCCCGCAAGGCACTTTGGCGGAGCGGATACGTGCGGGCGGTGCTGGCATCGCGGCGTTCTACACGTCCACTGGAGTGGGGACCCCGGTAGAAGAGGGTAAGGAGGTCAGGGAGTTTGATGGGCGTGCCCACCTGTTGGAGCATGGGTTGAGGGCCGACTTCGCGTTGATCCGTGCGAAGCGTGCCGACACTTTCGGAAATCTCGAGTATGTGGGCACTTCGCGGGCGTTTAACCCTGTGATGGCGCCAGCGGCGGATGTGACGATCGCGGAGGTTGATGAGATTGTGGAGCCCGGAGGGATCGATCCGGAGAGGGTCGGAACGCCGGGGGTATACGTCAACCGGATAGTGGAGCGAGAACCAAACGACCAGCTGCCCTGACGTTCAACCGTTTCTCGGTTTTACGCACTCGTCCTTCCTTGCGACGATGATAAGGAATGTTGGGACGATGCGGGTGTCATCGAGGCCGGGATGTTGGGCGATGGCTTCGTCAGTGGCGTAGGGTTCGATGAAATCTTCAAGGATGAATCCGGCTTGGATTATCCATCGCATCCAGGTTTGGAGAGTGTAGCTGTTGCCGGTGGTCTGGAATGGGTATTTATAGCGGTCGCTAATCCACTTCAAGGCGATCGGATTTTCATCGAAGTACCCCGAGATACGGAGTCCCAGCTTCTTACCACTGGCATCGCGGACCCACTCGCGCTCCCTAGTGTCAGCCACGGGGTGAGTGTTCGTGAACACTAGACGTCCGCGGTCTCGGAGAACGCGGTGGGCACCGCGTATGACGCTTCTGGGATCGGGCATGTCAACCAGTGATACGCAGGCGGTTACCAGGTCGAATGAGGCTTCGGGGAGGGTTTCGATGACTGCTGCGGCATCGTCTCGGATGTATTCGATACCTAGTCTTTCTTTCTGTTCGAGTTGGCGAGCGTGGTCAAGTTGTTTGGGAGAAAGATCAATGCCGACCACCTTCGAAGCGCCATTTTTGGCCATTTGGCGGCTGAAGTAGCCGATACCGCATCCCAGGTCGAGAACTTCCAGGCCTTTTACGTTGCCGCATGCTTCTACCATCGCCGGTCCGAAGAAATTGAGGCGGTAGTAGTCGACACCGCTTATCTGGGCATCGGCGTAGGCGTCTGACGCGATGTCCCATTCGCGCTGGATTGATGCGAGATCGAAGCGTGTCGCTGGCTCTCTCGTCTGGTTCTTTTAGTCATGACAATGTTCTATTTTTCGTTCAGATGACGAAGCGATATATAGTCTCATTTCGGCTAATCATACGTGGTATCATTTCAGGTTGGACACTAGTTATCACACACACTGGTCACCTTTGTGTGCGGGAGAATCGAACAATGAATAACATCGGTCGAATGATGCCTTTGGGTTTCGTCATGCGGTTTTGGCTTTTGGCAGTCGTTTCCGCTGCGATCTTGACATCGGCAGTCGCGTGCAGCGAAGATCCTGATCCGACATCGACACCGCTACCTGAGCCTACTGCAACCTCGGCGCCGCCGCAACCTGCTGCGACTTCCGCTGCGCCAACACCCACAACCACTCCGCCCACGGCGACACCTGAGCCGGAAGTGGAAGTGATCGACGCCGAACCCTTGAACATAGTCGCTACCAGCAACATCGTTGGCGATTGGGTTTCAATTGTTGGTGGGGATCGAGTCGAAGTATTGAATCTAGTGCCTCGCGGCGCCGATCCGCACGCTTATCAGCCCGGTGCTCGCGATATCGCTCGTGTAGCCGATTCCGATCTCGTGTTTGCGGTTGGGTTGCAGCTTGAGGGGCTGTGGTTGGAGGAGCTGATCGATAATGCGGCGGCTGACCACGAAGTTGTTATTGAACTCGGACAACGGATCGATCCGATTGAGTTCAGTTTCGAGGGTGGAGATGATCACGGCGAAGCGATGGAGCACGGCGAAGAAGGTGGTACAGGCTTGACCGGAAGGCTTTTGGTGGGCGATGCGGACTCCGACCATGTCATGGTTGTTGACCTGATGACGGAAGAAGTATCGGAACTGGAGATCGGTCTACCTGGACCTGCGTCGGCGATCTACGCTAGCCCTGAACACCGTTTCGGGTACGTTATCTACCGGGGAGATGAAGGCGAGCACGCTGTCCACGTGGTGGACGGCGGCGTATTTCTTGTGCCTCACGGCGATCACGAGGATTTGGTTGTGGTGCCTGTGAGTCAGGTGGGACTAACTGTCAATGACGACCGCCCGATTCATTTCACCAATGGTGGCGAATGGTCGGCGATCTTCCACGACGGCAGCGGTCGAGCGGCACTGTTGAATGAGCATGAGATCGAAGAGGAGGGGCACGCGTACGAGATACCGTATCTTGACGCCGGCCCGCAACATGGGGCGGCGGTACCGATTGAGAACGATTTGTTTGCCGTCACAGTGATGAACCCGGATCCTGAAGACGCTTTGCCGATCGGCGTGGAAATCAGGAATCTCGACGACGAGATCGTTTGGGACGAGAGTCGGGAAGCGTGTCCCGGGATGCACGGCGAGGCGCACAACCACGACGGTTCTGTTTACGGCTGTACAGGGGGAGTCCTGTTCATAGAACAACACGGGGACGAGTTCGAACACTGGTTTATCGAGAACGGCGAAGGCATGCCTGAGATGGCCCGAGTAGGTACGCTGTGGGGCCACGAAGATGCGGCGCACTTCTTTGGGAAGGCCGTAACGGTGGGACCCCAAGGATTCGCTGACGCGGGCATATGGATGATCGATCCGCAAGAACAGGAAATGGTCGAGGTTCTTGCTCCGTCTGATACGAAGAACAGCGTGACTTCAGCATTCAGCAGTCACGGCGATGTGCTGTACGTACTGACCTACGACGGCATGTTGAATTCGATAGACGCCGCGGATGGCGACGTCATCGGCGAAGCGCGTCTGACGAACCCCATCGATTCCGAGGGGGCCGACGCTGTCCCCAACCTCATCGTTGTGGGTGAGACTCTGTTCTTTACCGATAGCGCGGATCAGCACATCGTAGCGTTCGACCTGGACCATATGGAAGTTGTCGAGGAGTGGGAAGTCGAAGGGACGCCCACATCGCTCGCGTTTGTGGGCATCGTGTCCGATGAGGACCATCCCGAAGAAGGTCATGACCACGACGAGGAAGAAGGTGAAGACCACGGCGATGAGGATGAGGATGCTGAGGAGGAAGAGCATCACGGCGATGAGGATGAGGACGCCGAAGAGGAAGGTCACCATGGTGACGAAGAGGATGAAGAAGACGAGCACCACGACGAAGACGAGGTCGAGATTCACCACGAACACGATGGTCATGACCACGGCGCGCTGGATCCGCACTTCTGGTTCGATCCTGACCGCGTGATCATCGCGGTGCGACAGATCGCGAAGGAGTTGAGGGAACTCGATCCTGACTCGGCTGACTACTACAACGCGAACCGCGATGACTACATCGCCAAGCTCGAGGAGCTGGACCACTGGATCGAGGACACTGTATCAGCCGTAGATGATCATGACCGGATCATGGTGACGACGCACGACGCTTTCGGGTACTTCGCTGCCCGGTTCGGTTTCACGGTCGCTGGAGTAATCATTCCTGGCGGGGGTACCGAGTTAGAGCCTTCGCCTCAGGAGTTGGCTGAACTTGTCCATGAAGTGGAGGAGGCGGGTGCATCCGTCGTGTTCTCGGAGGTGCAGATCAGTGATCGACTTGCGAGAACCTTGGCGCAGGAAGTCGGTATCGAGCTTGTCGGCGGATTGCATGTTGGCACCCTCGGCAGTGACGGCAGCGGTGCCGAGAATTACCTTGACCTAATGCGGACCAACGTTGATATCATCGTCGGGGCATTATCAGAATAGGCCATACTCGATGAGCCAAACGCACATCCACGATCCGAAGCTTGAAACGCATACGGCACCGCTCCCGGCGGTTGACGCGCATTGTATGTGCGTCACTTACGGACAGAACACCGTCCTCAGGGATGTGACGTTCTCCGTCCCGTCGGGAGCGTTTGTGGGCATTGTGGGCCCGAACGGTGCGGGGAAGTCGACGTTGCTGAAGGCGTTGGTGGGGATCATCGAACCGACAGAGGGGACGGTGCACATCTATGGGACCATCCCATCCCGGTCGCGGAGGATGGTCGGATATGTTCCCCAGTCGGACGATGTGAACTGGCAGTTTCCGGTTACGGTGTGGGATGTAGTGATGATGGGCAGAACACCGGGTATGGGCGCTTTCCGTTATGAATCGGCAGCGGACAAGCACGCAGTGATGGATGCTTTGCACCGAGTTGGGTTGCTCCACCGGAAGGATGAGATGATCCGTTCGTTGTCAGGCGGCCAGCGACAACGCGTGTTTGTCGCGCGGGCGTTGGCACAGGATGCGCGTGTTTTGTTGCTGGACGAGGCGTTCAGCGGCGTGGATGTGGGTGCGCAGTACGAGTTGGTGGCGGTGCTGAGGCAACTGTGCGAGGAAGGTCAGACGATCTTACTGACTACGCACGACTTGGCAAATACGGCTCGGCAATTGGACATGGTGCTGTGCCTCAACTGTCATCTGTGTGCTTGTGGTCCGCCGGATGAGGTTTTCACGCCCGAGGTGCTGGAAGAGCTTTACGGTCCGCACGTCGTGTCGACGGAGAGCGGTTACTCCATCTGAAAGGTCAGTAAGGTAAGGCGTCGATGGACGTGATTTCCTACATCGTCGAGCCGTTTCAGTATGGGTTTTTGTTGCGGGCGTTAGCAGTTGCCGTGATCATCAGTATCACCTGTCCGTTGGTTGGAGTGTTTGTGGTTACCCGAGGTTACGGATTCATGGGCGATGCGATGGCGCATTCGATACTTCCGGGGATGGCTTTGGCGCTGATCGCCGGGCTGAGCCCGTGGATCGGGATGCTGCCGGCGGCGCTGGTGTTCGCGTTTTTGGTCGGATTCATCATTCGCAAGACCGGTATCCAAGCTGATGCGGCGATCGGGATCATGTTTGCGACTTTGTTCGCCCTCGGCATATTGGTGATGTCGCTTTGGGGCGCTCAGGTCACGGTCAGCCTCGAAGACATCCTTTTGGGGCAGCTCTTAGCGGTTACTCAGAGCGACATCTTGGTAACACTAGGCGTTGCGTTTCTGACGTTGCTGGTATTCACCGGTTATTTCAAGGGGCTGATGTTCGTGAGTTTCGATCCGGTCGGAGCGGAGGTCGCGGGCATACGTGTGGAGCGGGTCGACTATCTGCTTCTGGCGTTGATTTCGGTGGTGGTCGTGGTGACCATACAGGCTGTCGGTGTGATACTTGTGCTTGCGATGCTGATAGCGCCAGCGGCAGCGGCTACCCTGGCGGCGCAAAGGGTTGTGCCGACAATCGGCTTCGGGATACTATTCGCGCTTATCGCGTCAATTGTCGGGCTGTACGCCTCTTACTACTGGAACTTGCCGTCGGGAGCGTCCATCGCGATGGCGTCTGGATTGATCTTCGCGATCGTGGCCTTGCTTAGACGACGCGTATATTGATCTTAAGCTTCGGTGTCGGGGGGAAAATCCTAGACATCGATGCGGCGGGCGATGGTCTCGCTCGTAACGCCTTCGACGGATCGGCTCAAAGCACTTACCGCGTTGCATGTGATAATCGCACGTAGCGGAACTGTACGGGTCGCACGTGGTGCCCAAAAAACACCGCTACTCGATTTAACCTAGTGGTCTGGTGCAGAGCTGGATGGATCTGATCTCTTACATCACTGAACCGTTTCAGTACGGTTTCATGCTGCGGGCGCTTGGAGTGGCGATAATCGTCAGCATCACTTGTCCGTTGGTGGGGGTTTTCGTGATCACGCGCGGCTATGGGTTTATGGGTGATGCGATGGCGCACTCCATTTTTCCCGGCATGGCGTTGGCACTGGTCATCGGGTTTAGCCCTTGGTATGGCATGTTGCCGGCTGCGCTAGTCTTCGCGTTTCTGATCGGGTTCGTGATGCGGAAGACGGGGATTCAAGCAGACGCGGCGATCGGGATTCTGTTCGCAAGCCTTTTCGCGCTCGGGATCATTTTGATTTCGCTTTTCGGATCACGAGTCTCCGTGAATCTTGAAGACATACTGTTGGGCCAGATCTTGGCGGTGACGACTGGTGACATCTGGATGACGTTGGGCGTTGCGTTGCTGACGATGGCGTTGTTTTTCGGTTACTTCAAGGAGCTCATGTTCGTGAGTTTCGATCCGATCGGAGCGGAGGTCGCGGGCGTGAACGTTGCGTGGATCGACTATCTGCTACTGGCGATGATTTCGGTGGTAATCGTGGTGACCATACAGGCCGTCGGCGTGATACTCGTTTTGGCGATGCTGATAGCCCCAGCGGCGGCGGCTACTCTGACCGTGCAACGCGTTTTGCACATAATCGGCTTCGGGATACTCTTCGCCCTACTGGCATCGATCTCTGGGCTTTACGCGTCCTATTACGGCAACCTGCCTTCAGGTGCCTCGATCGCCCTAGCGTCCGGCATCATCTTCGCCATCGTCGCAATGATCAGACGGCGAATTTCTTGACGCGCCTAACGAGCGCGCTGCCGCCTGACCATCATAGCCATCGAAACCCCGGCGACTACTGCCGCTACTCCGATTATCAGTAGCAGAAGTAGCGTGTCGCTATCTGGTGACCGCCCGCCGGTGGAGGGTAGTTCAGATGGCATCGGCTCTTCGACTGGTTCTGCGAAGGGGAGCTCGAGTTCAATCAAGTTCGGAAGGACCGCTTCAAACGCCTCAACCGGTGGAACGGGATCTAGCGGGTTGCCGTCTAGGTACAGGTAGCGGAGGGTGTCTGCGAACTGTGCCAATACAGCCGGATCAAACTCGGTGATCTGGTTGTTGGACAGGTGAAGGTCCGATAAAACCTCCCATCCTTCAAACCATGACGCGTCGAGTTGCGTGATCTGATTGTCTGAAAGCTGGATATGGACATAGTCGCGCTCACCAGTGATTCGCGCCGCATTCGTCAGAATGGTTCCTGCAGCCGTCGAGTTGATGGAAGTGTCATCAAGATCGATAAACTGCCACTCCGTACCTGGCAAGTTAGAGAAGGCTTCTCCCAACTGGCTCTGAACGTCGGGATCGTTCCAATCACTGAGATCGTTTTCAGAGAAATCGACCCGTCGTAAACCAGGCTCTGCGTTTTCGAGTATCGCAATCGCGGTTTCGCTGTTGATGCCCGTATCGGACAGGCGTATCGTAACTAGGTTTTTGTTCTTTTTGATCGCGTCGACCATCGCGTCGCGGTCCGCGCCGTTCCAATCGCTCAAGTCGTTGGACGACAGGTCGATGCCGTCGAGAGCGGTCGATGAGTGGTTGGCAAGGAAATCGATCACTGCTTCACTCGTAGCCCCAGTGTCGGGTATCGAGAGCCATTCCAATTTAGGGAAGTCATCGCGGATCTTTGCGAGGTCTTCCGGGGATATTGATATGTCGTCTATCCAGAGGTCCGTGATGCCATCTTCGGGTTTACAACCCGGCGTAGAAGGTTGCGGCAAGACATCTAAAATCTCGTAGTCAACGCCATCGATTGTTGCGCTGGGCAACTGATCGAATTCGTCTCTAGCGATGCCTACAGTCCGCAGTGAACAAGGCGGCGAGACGAAGAGGTCTTCAGGCATCCCCGGTCGCAGGTTGCCTTCAAAGTCGATATTCCTGAGATTGACTTGATCCGAAAGATCAAATCCACGGACATCTGAAAGTTGGTTATGGAAGAAAGTCAGATCCTTCAGGCCGGTCAAGCCTTTGACGAGGTCGTCGGGCACCTCGGTCAGCTGATTCCTGTCGAGATGAATGATCTCAAGCGAATCGATTCCTTCGAAGATGTCGGCTGGTAGGCGATTGATGTTGTTGTCGTGTAGGAAGAGCTCCCGCAACTCGTCCAGACCGCTGAATGTCCCGCTAGGCAATGTCTCTAGCGCGTTCCCGTGCAGGTGCAAGTGTGTGATGTTCTCCAGATGCCGGAAAACACCTTGAGGCAATGAAACGATTTTGTTGTCGTTCAAGTAAAGACGACGCAGGTTGTGAAGACCGGCAAACGCGTCGGAACCCATCTTGGTGATGCCACTGCCTTCCAAATGGAGCCACTGCAGATTGTCCAGACCGCTAAAGGCGCCACTCTCAAGTGCGCCCGTTGAATCGTTGCGGAAGTGCAGAGCGCGCAAGTTAGGCATTCCAGCCAAGACACCGTGCGACAGGTTTTTGACACCGCCGGTGTGCAGGTCGAGGATTCTCAACCGTTCCAAGCCTGAAAATACGCCTATCGGCAAGGAGGAGATTCGGTTCCCGTACAACCTTAGAGTCTGCAAGCTCTCAAACCCGCGGAATATGTCTCGAGGCACTGCCTTGATGTTGTTGCCCTGCAACTGCAAGGTTTTAGCGTTCGGGAGTCCATCGAACGCGCCGCTGTGGATTGTCGTAATCGAGGGGCCTTTAACTTCCAGAGTGTCCAAGCTGTCCAAGCCTGCAAACACGCCGGACCTCAACAGAACCAGGTCGCGGCCCACGATTTCCAACTCTGTTAACGATGTCATGCCGGCGAAGTCGCCAGGTTGGAGGGCTGAAGGTGCAATGCTGAGGGGCCCTTCCACGGCACCCAGCTCGTCTTTCGTGATGTCGTCGCAAGTCGCTTCGACGCGGGAGTTTTGGACTTCGGCGACTACGGCATTGGCGACCTCTTCTGTCCGATCGCATATCCCCGTCGTCTCGGCAACGGCGTTTTCGGCGAGAGGCCTGGTGATGCTTAATCCCAAACCAACGATCATCAGCAATACCGTTATTAACCCTAAGTAGACGTTGTATCTGCTGGTGAGTGATGTTATTGACATTAGGTTACTGTTTCTGTATACGTTTGAATTACTAGATTTCGATACGTTATTCATTTTATGTTGGCTCCTTTTGATACAACATCTTATTTACGTTGCGATCTGGGATGATTCTAAATTACGGGATTTGGTTAAACAGGAAACCTGCTGAATGGGCTTGTTGCAGAGAAATTGCTGGAGCATTATGGCATTTTGCGGAAGAACATGTAATATTAACTTAAGTCCGCTGAAACTATATCTTTTATGGTAGTCAGCGACAACGTAACGCTCTACAGCGTTGAAGTAATTGAATCAGGCTTAAGGAGATTAGAATGGCCGCACACGCACACGACACTCACGAGTGCGACACCCACGAGCATCACGCCGGCGAGCATATGCATGACGCGCATGAGTGCGACGACCACGAGCATCACGGTGACGAGGAAGGTCATGTCCACGACATGCACGAGTGCGACGACCACGAGCACCACGCGGGCGAGCACGTCCACGACCCGCACGAGTGCGATGACCACGAGCACCACGCGTAAGCTAGCTTGAAACTGATGAAGCCCCGCCAATCGCAGGATTGACGGGGCTTCATTGCAGTTATCGCTTGTTGATTTTTCGGGCACCCGCGAGGGTGCTTTTTTACACTGTCCGCTCGCTTGGCTTAGATAACCTGTCGTGCCCTCTCGAGCAAGTAACTCACGAGGTGGTCCTCAGTGCATCCCGACACGGTTTGCTCGATTTGCACCGTGAGGTGATGGATCCCGTGCTCATCCCGCGCGATTTCTCGGATCTGGCGTAGCAGTGCTTCGGTATCTTCTTTGGCCAGATCAGGGTCGACGAGAACATGCGCGGTCATCGATTCGTAGCCCGAGGCGATCGTCCATATATGTACGTCGTGGACGAGAGTTACACCTTCCAGATCCTCGATTTGGTCACATAGCTGTTCGACATCGACATGCTGCGGCACTCCTTCCAACAGCACAACCAGGACCTTCTTTGCGAGACCCCAAGAGCTCCAGAGTATCAATAGGCCAATCAAGACGCTCAGTAGAGGGTCGATCAATATCCAGTTGGTCGTGATGATCACGATACCTGAAATGACAACACCGACTGACCCCATCAGGTCGCCCATGACATGCCAGAACGCGCCCTCGACATTCAGGCTGTGCTCAGAGTTTCGGTGCAGGATCCAAGCGGCTACGATGTTCACTACCAAACCCAGCGCGCCGACTATCAGCATCAGCGGTCCTTCGATTTCGACTTCATCGAGGTGCGTGACGCGGTGATAGGCCTCGAAGAAGATCCAAGCCACGATGATCCAAAGCGATATCGCATTGATCAACGCTGCCAGCACTTCGGCACGCCGGAAACCGTACGTCCTTGCCGCATCTTCAACTCTGTCCCCGATCCATAGCGCAAACAAAGCTAACGCAATCGCCAACGCGTCGGTGATCATGTGTCCGGCATCGGCCAGCAGGGCGAGTGACCCCGATAATATGCCGCCGATGACCTCGGCGATCATGAAACTGCTGATCAGGAAGAAAGAGATCCACAGGCTTCGCCGACCAGCTTCCCGGTAGTCGTGGGAGTGATCGTGATCGTGGCCATGATGTCCGTGACCATGGTCGTCGTGCGCATGATCGTCGTGGCCATGATCGTCATCGTCGTAGGAATGATCGGAATGGTCGTGGTGCGCGTGATCGTCATGCCCGTGATCGTCGTGGGAATGGCCGGAGTGGTCGTGGTGTTCGTGGCCATGATCGTCATGATCATGAACGTGGCCCGAATGGTCATGCCGAGGAGAACCCGACTCTTCGTCGGATATTCGTCTTTCAGTCATGATCGTTTCGCCTAGAGCCGTCTGAGATTAGGTCGTCCTCGCCGCACGAATAAAAGCATTGTATATTGACTCTGGAATTTGCACAGCCGAGATTTAACATCGCATGACGCGCAAATGCCCCACATTGCCCAGGTATCATTTATCGAGATTCAGTATCTATCGGCGTCTGCGCTAGGCGAAGTTTCGACAGTATATCTCAACGTTTTCGTATTACATAGATAGAATGTCTCAAATGCTTTTACAGCAACATTAAGTCGTTTCTTCTCGACACCAGTAACCCCAATCAATGGAAAAGGGAAGGCTCGGTTAGAGAAGACTTGAGTAGTGATAACTTACTCAGGATCGGTCGCAACACACCGAGGACAAACATCGTATACCTCTATACGATGGTCGATGATTTCCCCCATCACGCCTTTAACCGACAAACTCAGTGCCTCTATCGCCCGTTCGATTGCCTCGGCGTTGAAGTACCGGACCGCGGTGCAGACCGTGCACACCGCGTGATGGTGGTGAGACGGCATATTGTCAGCACCAGGTTCATGATCCAAGTCTGCTGAGACACTGTATGCCATCTCATCGCCCGGCATCACTACCTTGCATATGATGTCCGCATCCTGCAAGATCTTGAGAGTGCGGTAAACCGTCGCCCGGCCGATGTGTGGCAACTCGCCGCACACATCCTCGGCGGTGAACGTCCGAGGCACTTGGGATATGCAGTCGATGATTTCGCGTCGCGGAGCAGTGACTCGTGCATTCCGCTCAAGCAGCGCTGTGACTATCGAATCGGGTGTGCGCGGCATGTTTAATCCTCCAAAGTGGCGCGCACCGCGTCGGAGATTTTTTCCGACGACGGGTATACCAAGCGCTCGAGCACCGGGGTGTACGGGATGTGAACCTGCTCAGCGGCCACTTTCATGATGGGCGCCTGAAGGTCCCAGAAACCCTCCTGCGACACGATTGATGCGATTTCAGAAGCCGCGCTGCATACTTTGTGCGCCGGATCGGCTACCACCAATCGACCGGTCTTGGCAACCGACTCTAAGATTGCGTCTTTGTCCAGCGGGACCAAGGTGCGCGGATCAATGACTTCCACGGATACTCCCTCGTCCTCCAACTCCTCAGCCGCCCGCAACGCCATGGGCACCGCGCCGGCGATCGCCACCACAGTCACGTCAGTCCCTGATCGCGGCACGTCCGCCACGCCGAAGGGAACCAATGCAGCATCGCCCTCTTCAACCTCGCCTGAAGAACCGCCCAAAGTCCCATCCTCGAAAACGATGCACGGATCATTGTCTCGAATCGCCGTCTTCAATAGGCCTTTGGCATCGCGCGGTGTCGCCGGAACAAGAATCTTGAACCCCGGCATGTTCATGAACATCGGGTACGAGCGGTCCGAGTGGTGCGCCGCCGAACCTCCGCCATAGAACATTGTGGCTCGGAACACGACCGGCAACGTTGCCTGACCCCCGAACATGTAACGCATCTTTGCCGCCTGGCTCACCAATTGGTCCATCGCTACCCACATGAAGCTGGTCAGCGTCTCCACGATCGGACGCATCCCTACCAGGGAGGCTCCCACCGCAGCGCCGAAGAACCCGTTTTCCGACAACGGCGTGTCGAGCACGCGTCCCTCTCCGAACTGGTCCAAAAGCCCAGCGGTCGCGCCATAGACCGAGCGACGAATGTCCTCGCCCATGATGAACACGCTCTCGTCACGCTTCATCTCTTCGATGATCGCCTGATTGATCGCCTCTACGTAAATCGCGTTGGATGCCATGTTGGGGTGCTTTCGAAATCTTTGGGTCCAGTTTTTCTGACGGTTGTTGACTACGGAGCCGGAATCGGGTCGGCCCACATGTCATCAAAGAGTTCCTCGGGCTCCGGATACGGGCTGTTCCGGGCGAACTCCACCGCTTCTTCGACCTCCGCCTCTTTCGCTTTTGATATAGCGTCGCACTCCTCTTGAGTAAGGATACCTTGCGAAGTGAGAGTTCGTTCCAAAACGTCGATTGGATCGCGCTCGCGCCACTCATCGATCTGGTCCTGCGTGCGATACTCGCCTCGTCGTACCCGACCCAGCCCGAGGGAATGCTCCTCATAGCGATAGGTCAGCGCCTCAATCAGCGTCGGTCCCTCACCGGCCCTTCCCCTCGCAACCGCTTCACGAGTCGCCTCGTACATCGCAACCGCATCCTGACCATCCACCAACACGCCCGGCATGTCGTACGCCGCCGCACGGTCCGAGATGTGCTCCACCGATACCGAGTCGTGATACGAAGTCGTCACCGCGAACTGGTTGTTCTCGCAAAGGAAGATGACTGGCAACTGCCACAGTGCAGCAAGGTTCATTGACTCATGACACGCCCCCTGATTCGATGCACCGTCGCCAAAAAAGACCATTGACACAAAATCTTCGCCCCGGATTTTCGCCGCCAATGCAGCGCCGGTCGCCACCGGAACTGAAGACGCCACGATGCCCGACTCTCCCAAGATTCCGATCGAGAAGTCCGCCAAGTGCATCGATCCGCCCTTGCCTTTGCAGTAGCCATCGACTCGCCCGTAGAGCTCCGCCATCGCGCGTTTGACGCTGCCGCCCTTCGCGAGCGGATGTCCATGCGATCGATGATTGCCCGCTATGTAGTCGGTGTCCTTGAGCGCCGCGCAAGCCCCGACAGCCACCGCTTCCTCACCGATATAGGGGTGAGCGGCTCCCGTGAATTCACCCGCGGAGTGAACTTCCATCACGCGCACCTCGAAATGACGTATCAACCACATCCGCTCCAGCATCTGCACCAAGATTTCCTTGCTGACGTTCTCCAACTCTGCTGCTCCCGTTGTCTGGAAATTCAACGACGACTCAAGTCGACAATTCAGTCTGAACCGCGTCGCCCTATCTTATTTCATAATCCTGCCAACCACACGTCCATTCCCGAACACCTCTCGTCATCGCTGCAGAGTCCAGAATCCATGTGGACGGAGCAGCAGCATCACACGACGATTTCGAAACACCCTTTTAGAATCGCGACATGATCGATGAAGCCACGATTGAAGCCAGAGCTGGCAACGGTGGAAACGGCCTGGTAACGTTCCTCAGGGAAGCGTTGCGGCCTCTTGGCGGCCCTGCCGGCGGCAACGGCGGCAATGGCGGATCAGTCACATTGGTCGCCGACCCTTCATTGAACACATTGCTGAAGTTTCGCTGGCGACGTCACTTCATCGCCAAAAACGGCGGCAACGGCGCACGAAACAAGCGCCAAGGTGCCAACGGCGAAAGCGTCGATGTCACCGTCCCAGTCGGCACCGAAGTCTGGCGCATCGGCGACCGCGCTGGTGAAGCCGAAACGTTCCTCGGCGATCTCGTGCATCCCGGACAGCGTCTCGACATCGCCAAAGGCGGCCGAGGCGGATTAGGCAACGCCGCATTCGTAACCGCCGTCAACCGCGAACCACTCCTCGCCGAGTCCGGTGAAGCGGGCGAGATCGTCAAATTGAGATTGAATCTCAAGATCCTCGCCGATGTCGGATTGGTCGGAATGCCCAACGCCGGCAAGTCCAGCCTCCTCACCGCCATCAGCGCCGCGCGACCAAAGATCGCCGACTATCCCTTCACCACTCTCGAACCCGTCCTCGGAATCGTCGAACACGGTATCGACGCATTTGCCGCGGTCGACATCCCAGGACTCATCGAAGGCGCATCCGAGGGCATCGGACTCGGCCACGAGTTCCTCAAACACATGCAACGCACACGCTTGCTGGTCCACGTCGTCGACGGTAGCGAAGGCGAACCCGGAGAGCGAATCCGCGCCATCAATCAAGAGCTAGACGCCTTCGACACTAGGCTCGCGCAGACACCGCAAATCGTCGCCATCAACAAACTCGACCTTGAAGAAGTCGAACTGCTACGAGATGAGATCGACCAAGAGGTGCGTCAAGCGATCGGAGAAGAAACACCGGTACACTTCATCTCCGCTGCCACCCGCCGCGGCATCGACGACCTAGTCGCAGCCGTCTCCTACCGTCTGGCAGACATCAGGAAAAACGACGAAGGGCTACATGAGGCGACAGAAGCCCTGCCTTTTGAGCAATCTCACGATCCCCTCGACGACGACAACTTACCTGTGTTCCAACCGCGCATGGCCGACACGAAGATGGTGGTCCGAACCGCAGCCGACTCCTATCGCATCGTCTACGACAGAGCAGTGCGCCTAGCACTCGGTTCAAACCTCGACAACTGGGACGCATTGGTGCAGTACCACCAGCGCTTGGAACGAATGAACGTCACCACCGCGCTCCGCCGTGCCGGCGCCAAGAACGGCGACGTGATTCTAGTAGGCGAGTGGGAGTTCGAGTGGCAATGAGCCCAGCACGTCATTCCCACGAAGGCGGGAATCTAGGGAAAAATAAGAACGCACTGCCAGTTGTAGTTTTCGGTGGGACATTCGATCCCATCCACAATGGACACATCGCGATCGCCAGATGCCTGCGCGACGAATTACACGCCGATTCCGTCGTCATGGTCCCTACCGGACGTCCATGGCTTCGTCCCGACGCTCCAGTAGCCACACCAGAGGACCGACTGCGGATGACCGAACTGGCCGTCGAAAGCGAGGATCGGATCGAAGTCTCAGATGTCGATATCGTGCGAGACAAGACGACCTACTCGATCGACACCATCCAAGACCTCCGACCCCGATACGGCGTTGACTGCGAATTCATCTTAGCCATCGGCGCCGACGCGGTTCCTGATCTCCACCAGTGGCACCGATACGACCAACTCATCAAAGAATGCACCTTCGCAGTCGTCGAACGCCCCGGATCGCCTCTAGACGACGCGACATCACTACCTAAAAACACGTCCGTGATTCGAGGCCCCATGTTCAACATCAGCGCCTCAGAAATCCGCTCAATGATCGGCCAATGCGACCTCGCAAACGCGGCGGATGTTTTACCCGATTTAGTACTCAGATTTATCATCGAGAAAGGCCTCTACCGATGAACTATGCGGACGCCATAGCACGCGCCGAACGGCTCTTGGAGCGTGCTTTGGAACTCGGGGCTCTGCGCTACGGCGAGTTCACACTCACATCCGGCGCCACATCTTCCTACTACTTCGACGGCCGGTTACTGACGACCGATGGCGAAAGTGTCGAGATCGTCGCTTCGATCTTCCTTCAGGTGCTCGAAGACCGCAACATCCACTACTTCGGCGGACCAGCCGTAGCAGCCGTCCCCATCATCGGCGGAATCGCCCTGATGGCACACACCAACGGATACGACCTCAAAGGCTATTTCGTCCGATCCGAGCAAAAGCAGCACGGCATGGGCAAGCAGATCGAAGGGCATATCACTCCCGGCGACCGCGTCGCAATCTGGGACGACACCATATCGACCGGCGGATCACTGCTTGAAGCCGCAGATGCCGTCGCCGCGCTCCCCACCGACATCGACATCGCTCTCTGCATCCTCGACCGCAACCAAGGCGGCAGCGACAAACTCCGAGCGCGCGACATCCCCCTATTCAACATCCTCACCAGCAACTCTAAAGGTCGTGTGGAAGTTGATTCCGCCACACTTGCCAAATGGTTCGACTAAATTGACGATGTCAACTAACCGTCAAAATCCTCGCGATCCCCTGACAACTCGATGTCATCTAGTCTGTCCTGTTTGCATGCCGCTACCCTGCTGATCCTAAGCACCCCAAACAATTGACATCCATCCGACGAGATGTTGACATCGTCGGTAATGCAAGTTTCATCGGCAACCCAGTTCCATCGAACTGTGCCCCACGAGGACGTTGACCTTTTCGACGTGCTTGTTGAGGTTAGATTTAGATAGCGACTCTTGGAAGTTGTTAAGTTATCTACTCAACTACTAAACATCCAAGTTCTTAACTTCAAGCGCATTTGCCCGGATGAAGTCCCGCCGCGGTCCAACCTCCTCACCCATCAGAGTGCGGAAAATGTCATCAGCACTGATCGCGTCCTCCGCGGTAACTTGCAACATGAGCCGATTCTGGGGATTCATCGTAGTGTCCCACAGCTGATCAGGGTTCATCTCACCGAGGCCCTTGTAGCGCTGAATATTGATGCCACTCGTATCGGAGTTCTCTTCTAACGCCTCGGGAAGCTCTTCCCAGTTGATGTCGTCCAACACAACATTCTCCCGACGCTTAATCGAGAACGCGTCAGCCGATATGAAATCAGCTACACGTGGGTATAGTCGCTTAGCCCTACGAATTGCCGGGTTGTTGTAGACATCCTCGGTAAGCTCATAACCCCGGACCGTATACGTCACAGGTTCGTCCTCATCTTCCGGTTCCTCGTTAACCTCTCGAGTGAACGGAGCCTGCTCCTCGTCAACGCTTCCGTTGAATAGGTCCACTTGGAAAGGACCATCCTCATCATCAAGCTCGGCGATGATCTCGGATGATCGATCGCGTGTGAAGGTTAAGTTCTGCCACTCAGGGTCTCGCAGCAGATCGTAGAACACGTCTTCCGGAACCCCGAGCGCGTCTACGATGCCATACGCCTCTCGGAACTCCCGCAACTGCGTGATTGTGCTACCCAGCGACTTGCCCTTCACCTCGATGTCAACGTCATCATCGTCAGAGGCGATAGAAAGTCCGTTGAAAGCCCGTTCCGCCATCCAGCTGTCGAGATCGGCATCCGCATACAGCCAGTTGCTACGCCGCCCCTTAGAGGCTTTGTACAAAGGCGGCTGAGCGATGTACAAGTACCCTTCGTCGATCAGCTGCCGCATGTTGCGGAAGAAGAATGTCAGCAACAATGTGCGGATGTGTGCTCCGTCGATGTCCGCATCCGTCATGATGATGATCCGGTGGTAGCGGAGCTTCTCCGAGTCGAAATCCTCGCCCATGCCAGCACCAATCGCAGTGATGAGTGCCGTAATCTCATCGTGCGCAAACATCCGCTCCGGGCGCGCCTTCTCAACGTTCAGGATCTTGCCCTTCAATGGCAAAATCGCTTGGAACTGGCGGTCGCGACCCTGCTTAGCCGATCCGCCTGCCGATTCGCCCTCCACGATGTACAGCTCAGACCGCGACGGGTCTTTCTCCGAGCAGTCCGCGAGTTTGCCCGGCAATGACCCGCCATCCATCGCATTCTTGCGAATGATGAGGTCACGAGCCTTCTTAGCAGCCTCGCGAGCCCGCGCCGCAGTAGATGCCTTATCGATGATGATGCGCGCCTCGTCCGGATGATCCTCAAGGAACTCCGTGAGATACCGGCCCACAAGCTGCGCGACCGCTCCCGAGACTTCTGGGTTGCCCAAGCGCCCCTTCGTCTGACCCTCAAACTGCGGATCCTTCACCTTGACGCTGATAACCGACATCAACCCTTCTCGCACGTCCTCACCCGACAGCGTGGCTACACCGTCCTTGCCGATGTTCAGCAAATTGTTCTTCTTAGCGTAGTCGTTCACCACACGGGTCAACGCCGACCGGAAACCAGTGACATGCGTCCCACCGTCGCCAGTGCGGATCACGTTGGCGAACGATAAACAGTTCTCCACGAAAGATTGGTTGTACTGAAGCGCAACCTCGACGGCCACGTCGTCCACGGTTCCCGCAGCATAGATCACGCTGTCGTGGATACCGCCGCGGCGACGATTGAATGTCCGCACGAAGCTACGAACACCGCCATCGAACCGGAACGTCACGTCGTTGTGCGGCCAGTGCGTCTCTTCGTGCCAGTCGCTCCGGAGCCGGATCGCAAGCCCTTGGTTCAGATACGCCATCTCCCTCAAACGACCGGTAACACCGTCCCAGTCGTAATCGATCTCCGGGAACATATCCCTGTCCGGCATCCAAGTTACCTTGGTCCCCGTCCCTTGGAGATCGGCCGACGTCTGCTTGCGCGCCGTCATGTCGTTCATCGTCACGCCACGCTCGAAACGCTGCGAGTAAACGTACCCATCGCGCCGCACCTCAACAACCGTCCACTCCGAAAGCGCGTTTACAATCGACGCGCCGACACCGTGCAACCCGCCAGAAACCTGGTAACCCTTACCCCCGAACTTCCCGCCCGCGTGCAAAGTCGTCATCACCGTCTCAAGCGCCGACTTGCCCGTCTTGCTATGCGTGTCGACCGGGATCCCACGACCATCGTCGACAACCGTTACCGACCCATCCTCGTGGATATGAATATCCACAGTGGTCGCAAACCCCGCCATCGCCTCGTCAACGCTGTTGTCGACGATTTCACGAACGAGGTGGAACACGCCTTCGGGACCGGTCGTGCCGATGTACATCCCCGGACGCTTGCGGACGGCCTCCAGGCCCTCCATCACCGTGATGTCTTCAGCGTTGTATTCGGACGAGCCGGTGTGTCCGTTGCCGTTCGTTGCGATGGTTGTTTCGGTCGTCATAGTCCTCCAAGCAAAGAGTCCGGTCGGTGCCTATCGCCAATGCCTCATCCACCACACAATCTACGACCAAGGACTCGGTATGGATTGGGCGCCCCTCGCGTACGCGCGTGCGCGCGTCTTTAAGAAACGCGGTTTCTCATCTTTACAATCTTATCAGCCCACCACTACCAAATCTCGATTCCAGTTGCAATCAAACCCGAATCTTTCCCAATTCAACCCTTCCAACCAAGTCGGCGCGCTAAAAAATTCCCTCCAACAACAATCCCCCAATCAGCAATCCCCTCTCCCTCGATGGGAGAGGGCTAGGGAGAGGGTGACGGGGCGGACGCGGGGCTCTAACGTTGTCCATCCTCAGCAATCAACTCACGGAGGATGGCATCCCAAGCTTCAGCCTGCTCAAAAACAGGCATGCCCCCCATCGCCTCCACCGCTGCTTGAGCCGCTACCTGCATTGCTTCCGTCTCGGAGATGCCCAATTCTGGCGCGACCGCTCTAGCCTGATCAATCACCGTCTTCGGCAGATCAACTTCCGTGTAGCCAGCCTCTATCATCCCCGCAACCGCGCCGCGAATCGCACCTGCAAGCGCATCCACAGGGTCCCCTGCAACCTCGCTCGTCGCGGTTATCGCCGTTCTGATCGCCGCTTGGAACTGCCTTGTAGTGCCCGTTCCGGCATCCGCGATCGCCTTCACCGCTCCGTGGGTAACGCCGTAGGCGATCTGCGCCCCTTGATCTCTTGCATCTTGAACGCTCCGCGACGCCGATCTGACTGCAACCCTCACATGGCGACGCACATTCCTCAACCTCTGACCACCGCTCGTTGTGGCGTCAATCAGCGACTTCGTCGCCGCCGATATCTGATAAGCAGTTACACCCACCGCGATGTCCAACCCCGACACACTCGGAACGTACCGCGTGGTCAACGGAATATGCGATACGAAACCGCCGCCGGGCACCGCACCCAACACCCTCAGGTTCTCTCGGGTTTGACGCGTCAACTCGTCAAGCACGGTTTCGGTGTCAGTCTCTCCAGCTTCCCGGATCCTTGCCAAGACCGGAAACGTGATAAAGCCGAGCAGGAATGCGACCGCAAACAGAAAATCAAACCCTGTGAGTGAGAATGCCGACAGGTCGAGAACACGATTCGGGTCGATCCACTGTATCGCTATCCTGAAGCTCCGCGTCTCAAAGATGTCCGCGAACGCTCCACCGATCAGCGGCGCCGTGCCAGCCCCGATGTTCAGCGCCAACGAAGCCGCTGCCATGTAAGACGTCGCCTGGTTCGCAGGAGCCATCTTCATACGCAGAGATGTCACTCCGATGTTTACACCCGCGAGAGCCACACCCAAAAGCAAGTGCATGAAGATGAGTATCGGGATTGTACCGCCATGACGATCAGGCAAGGTCGTAAACGTCCATCCGATGATCACCAAGAAGTACAACGATGCGGAGATAGACAAAATGACCTTGCTGCCGAACCGATCGGCCCAATTGCCCCAGACTTGGTAAAAGAAGATGCTGCTCACTTGGCTAAGCACGCCAAGACCTACCACCATCGACAAGGGAAGATCCAAGCGCTTGAGCATGTAAACCGCGAAGAAGGGCACCGCCAAGTTGGTAACAAAGTAGAAGACGAAGAGAAAGTTGATGAACTTGCGGAAATCAGCGTCCCTAAACGGATCAATCAAGTTCTTGAACGTGCCGCCAAATGAACGGTTAGCCGCACTTGACATGCGAGGCTCCGGGATGCGGGACATGAAGCCTACAGCAGAATAGCCAAGAACCACCGACCCGAATAGAAACGCAATCGAATAGCCGATGACTTCATCGCTTGGACCGGCAAAACCCTTCCACCAGTCCACGAATATCGCAGCCCCCAACCCTGTGACAACCGCCGCCACCGTCGCCAACTTCAGTCGCCGGCCGAAGAAACTCCCTGCTGATGCAACAGGGACAATGTCT
The DNA here is from genome assembly GCA_965220515.1 of Dehalococcoidia bacterium. Lineage (GTDB taxonomy): Bacteria > Chloroflexota > Dehalococcoidia > Lucifugimonadales > Lucifugimonadaceae > Bin127. Next base: position 1,657,022 of record OZ244831.1, on the reverse strand, counting down.
CGCAGCCAACTGTTCCAACCCGTAACCACGAATGACGTAGCGACACCACGTATCGCCACGAACACCAAAAGCAGGGTCACTGCACCCACATGCGGCACGTCCAAAATGAGCGGTATCAACGCCACTGGAATCCAAGTCGAGTAGGCGATCAAATATGTGACCACGACTAGCGCTTTCCGCATCTGCAGGCGCTCGATCACAACTACCGCGATGATCTGGAGCGCCTGCGACACGAATGGGATCGCAGTCAAGATGCCGATGTGCAAGTTCGACGCGCCGATCAGAAGCGCGAACGCCGAAAGGAAGCCAGCGGAAACAAAACCATCTGCGCCAGCAGCAGCGAAAATCTGCTTGTCCATGACCGAGAGACCGTGCTCTCGGTCAGCATCCGTCAGGTTGTCCCGCGGTTTGAGGAAGCCCAACATTCCGTAAATCTCCAAACCAAAGCAACGCCCTGATTGTAAAAATCAGGCGCGAATCCACAGGGACAGGGCAAGCGGCGATTAACCCGCTAAGCCCCCCTACTCAAAAGCGACCGGATCAACCACCGCGCCCTTCTCAAGCGCAACGTTGATCAGCTCCACAAGCCGCTGCGCCGACTCCGGCGTCAGCTCCACCGCGATCCTCGGACCCAGCTTCTGCGAAGCGTCCACAAAATCGATGTTCAACGCATGTTCCATCGTCATCTCCGATGGATGGTCATACGAAACCGTCACTTGATTGACCTGCATCCAGCCCGGCGTTCCCTTGCCACAGCCAGTAACCGCGGTCTTCTCTGCGATCATCGTGCACATAGCGTGTTCTCCTTGCGAATGTCTGACCGGACCCTATCCGAGATGCTTGGGCAGAAACTCGAAGATCTTGCCCCAACCGTCAACCGCCTGCTCCTGCCGATACGGAGCGCGGTCGTAGTAGAAGAAGCCGTGACCCGCTCCCGCATACATGTGGAACTCGTAATCCTTCCCATGCTCCTTCAACGCCGCCTCATGCACCGCCACCTGCTCCGGCGACGGACTAGTGTCCTCTTCGCCGAACAACCCCAGCACCGTACACGAAAGCCCAGAAGTGTAATCGATCGGCGCAACCGGGTTGTTTTCAGTCAACTCAGAATCGTCCATCACAACGCGCCCACCCCAACAATCCACGACCGCATCAAACCCCGCGACCCGAGAAGCCGCCAACACGACATGCCGTCCTCCTGAGCATGTCCCGAACGCCCCCACCTTCCCATTCGAATTCGGCAGCGACCTCAAGTACCGCATCGACGCCGCAAGATCCCCGACCGCCTGATCATCAGGAATACCACCTACCGAACGAGCATGCGCCGCAACATCCTCCGGCGAAGCATGGCCGATACGGTGATACAGATCCGGCGAGATCGTCGCGTAACCATGATGCGCAAACTTCCGCGCACACTCCCGATACCACTCGTCCCACCCCGGCATATGGTGCGCCAGCACCATCCCCGGGTACGGCCCCGGCCCCAGCGGACGCGCCAAATACGCGTTGATCGCAGTCCCGTCTTCAGCCTGAACATTGACCGTCTCCGCGATCATGCCCTCATACATATCCGTCGTATACACCAGAAACCTCCATTCATTCATCTCCAACTCAACGCTTTCGATATTACGCCAACTCCCAACTTTTTGAACTTGTTCAAAAACTAATCATGCCGGAGTTTTGCCGCTCCAGCGGCAATTTTGTTCTAAAAATCCATTCCAGAAAAACCCCCAAATCCTGCGAAAACCAGCGCCTAACACAGCATAGGGGCTGACATCTTGCACATTTCCCGCCCGACACCCCTAACCCCACCACAAAACACTCCGCCACTAACATGCTGATGCAGCGGCATGACTCTGGCATGAAGCGGCATAACTCCGGTATGAGCGGCATGATCGCGGCTATACAAAATCTCAAAAACACCCCACGATGTTCAGTGTTATATTCGCATCATCATGACTGAGAACCCATCGCAAAACGGATCCGACGCAAACGGCACCTACCAAAAAGGCCCACTCGAGGGCATCAAAGTCATCGAGTTCGGCAACTTCGTCGCCGGCCCCTTCGCCGGACAGATTCTCGCCGATATGGGCGCCGAAGTGATCAAAATCGAACCTCCGACCGGCGATCCGTGGCGAGTTTCGCAACCCTTCGCCCCACACGAAAGCCGCACCTTCCTCCCTTTGAACCGCGGTGTCAAGAGCGTAACCCTCAACTTGAAAGACCCCAAAGGCAAAGCCGCCTTAGAGAAGATCGTCAGGATGTCCGACGGCGTCATCTCAAACAACCGACCCGACACCGCCAAAACCCTCGGCATCGACTACGACTCCCTATCCGCCATCAACCCCGCCATCATCTACGTCGACATCACCGCGTACGGCATGAAAGGCCCGTTAGGAGGTGCTCCCGGCTTCGACCTCGTCATGCAGGGCTTCACCGGTGCCGTAACCTCCGAAGGCAAGATCACAGAAAACGGCCAGCCCGAGGTCGTATGGTCGTCCTCCTACATCGACCTCTCCTCGGCATACTGCGCAGCCTTGGGCATAGCGGCAGGCATCATCGGCCGCGGCGACAGCGGCAAGGGCCAAAAGGTCGAAACCAGCCTCATGATGAACGCCCTCGCCATGCAGTGCATGAGGATCATGCACATGCTCGACGCCCCCACTCCTTCCATGACCTGGTACCAAGAGCGATACCCGCAGCTCATCGCCGAAGGAAAGACGTATCAGGAGCTCCAGCGAGACTACCAAAGCGTCGTCAGGCCCTCGATCTACCGCTGCTACTACCGAGCCTATCGAACCAAAGACGGCGGCATGTGCCTGGGGACCCTCGACTGGGCGGCAAGAGCGAGACTGCTCAAGCACCTCAACCTCGAAGATCCACGCGTCACGGATCCCGACTACGATTACGACGCACCCGATGCCGACAAACTCGCGCAAGACATGATCGACACCTTCGAGGAGATCTTCGCCTCCAAAACCACCGCCGAGTGGGTCGAGGAACTCAACGCCAAAGACATCCCCTGCGGCCCCATCCGTTTCAGCGAAGACCTCGTCTGGGACGAACAAGCTGCCGCCAACAACTACATCATTGAACTCGAACACCACACCGGCCATCGCTATCGAACCTCCGGCCCCATCCTAAACTTCACCGCCGGCATGCCCGACCTGAAGGCCTCCCCAGCCCTAGGCGAACACAACTACGAAATCCTGCGAGAAGCCGGCATGACAGAAGATGAGATCGCTGCCATTGTGACGCAGTAAGCATCATGACCGGCAAATTCGGCTGTCCTCTAAAGGTGCCTCAAAGTTCAACCTTTCCACGAGAACGTGATTTGCGGTAGATGAGCGCGACATCCCAACAATGAAACGTGTCTACCTAGCAACGCCCATCACCAGCGTTCCCGAAACCCAACGACAAATCATTGTCCGATGGTGCCACTGGTACATCCAAAACGCGCTAGCTGACAAGGACGTCTTCTGTCCCGCAATCGAGTACGACACACGCTGGGCGAACGGCCCTGCTCAGACCGAAGACGACCTCATCGCCATCCGAGACCGCAGCTGGGCGAAACTGGACAGCAGCGATGAACTACACGTTCTGCACCCCGACCTCTCAACCAACGCCGCGATCGAGTTCGGATACGCGATGGGGCTGAACCTCGAGAAAGTCGTGATCATTGCGTTCGCCGAATGGCTAAAGGGCACGCTGAAGAGCTATCGCCTCCGACTGCTGATGCATAAACCAACCGTCGAGTTCAAATCTCACAGCCTAGCGGAATTGGGACTAGTTTCGACTAATCACTAATGCTTCGCTACCATATCTCACCGATACCCCGGCCCACGCCCACGCTGCCAAGCGTGCGCCCTAGCCACATCCTCGTCTAATTCGACTCCCCATCCGGGTTCAGTCGGCACATCCAGCAATCCGCCATCGTGGAAGGTCAACGGACCACCCGTCAAATCGTCCTTCCAAGGCACATCATCAATGTCAATCTCGCAGATCCGCACATTCGGCAACGTGGCGCAGAGATTGATCCCCTGCATTGTTGCTAGGTGTGAATAGTAGTTGTGCGGCGCAACGTTGATCTCGTGCGACTCTGCCAGCATGCCCACATCCCTCCCACGCGCGAATCCCTGCCAAGGAACATCGATCATCGCGATGTCCATCGCCCGTGCCGCGAAATACGGTCGGTAATCCCGAATCGTGAAAAGGTTCTCCCCCGATGTGATCGGACAACTCGTGCTGTCCTTGACCTCCTTCAGCCCATCAACCTCGTACATGTCGATCTCCACCCACATCATGTCGAACTGCTCGAGCACCGCACAGATCTGCTTCGCCGCCTGAGGCTTCACGTTGAAGTTCAGATCCAGCGCAATCTCAATATCCGGCCCCACAGCCTCCTTGAAAGTGCCGATGTACTTCTCAACGTGCCGAAGCAGCCCCGGCTTGATCGTCTGATCAGGAGCATCAGTGCCGAACCCGTAACCGTAACCATGCGTATCGTCGTCAAAGAAGATGATGTTCGTCTTGAGCGCTTTGAAACCCCGCTCCTTCACCTCGTGCCCCAAGTCGGTCACAGCTTGAAACGAGTCCATCGGAGGCACGCCAATCAGTTCGTGGTTCCGCGACCTCGAAGATCCACAGTGCGACCAATAAACCTGCTGCCGCTCCCGCGTCGGACCGCCGAACAAGCTATGCACAGGCACGCCCATCGCTTTGCCCTTGATGTCCCACAACGCCAACTCCACACCCGCGATCGCGCGGGCCGCAATCCCGCCAGGCGCTTGTCGAGACATGCGGTACATGTCCCAGTACCGTGCCTCAACCGCCAACGGGTCCTGACCCAACAGAATCGGCTCATAATCGGACACCGTACCGACTACCCCATAAGGATTCCGTCCATCCGACATCTCGCCGTATCCAGTTATTCCCTCATCCGTCCGAACCGCGCAGAACTGCCACGGACGCCAACCGGCATCCACTACGAAGGTCTCAATATCCGTAATCTTCACGTCTCAACTCCTAATTCTGAGAGCAAATCTGGCAACTGCCAATGGGCTACGTCGAAGGTTAATTCAGCATATCTTCTACAACCATCAAACCGTCGGCGATAATTGAAGGTATTAGGAATATAGAGTAGCCCGTACTGGAGTTCCCAGCGGGCGAACGGTCGATATGGTCGCTGAAAATCACAACTCCAACGATGTCGCGGTGGTTACGTCCAATGGCTACGAGCCGAGAATGTTCAACGCCGGTGTCACACTCAACCCCGCCACTAAGGCTCAGATCGCCGACAGCGTCAACGAGATCCTTAAGGCAATCGGGCCCGAAAACCTCGACCCACAAGGCACCGAACGAACCCCTCTCCGCGTCGCCGAACTGTTCGACGAACTCCTGAGTGGCTACTCCATCGACCCCGAACAACTACTCAACGGCGCCCTCTTCGATGTCGAATACGATCAGCTAGTCGTCGTCAAATCGATCGAATTCTACAGCCTCTGCGAACATCACCTCCTACCCTTCTACGGTTACGCCCACGTCGGATATCTTCCCGACAAAAAGGTCGTCGGCCTCTCAAAAATCCCCCGCATTGTAGATATGTTCGCCCGGCGCTTGCAAGTGCAGGAGCGTATGACCCAGGAGATCGCCAGCTTCCTCGACTCCCTCATCGACCCCAAAGGTGTAGGCGTGGTGGTCGAGGGGACGCACATGTGCACGGTCATGCGAGGTGTTCGAAAACAAGACCCCCGCATGGTGACCAGCGCCGTCATGGGCTCCCTCCGAGACAACGCCGCTACGCGCGACGAGTTCATGGAGCACCTTCGCAGCACCGCGGTGTGATTTTCGCTTAACGGGTCTCCGCAGTCCCTGTCCGCCCGACGATTAGCCCTCGACGACGCTATTGCAGTGGCGAAAAACTCATCGGTAGCAGAAGTTTGTTTGCCTGGGTGAGCGGAGCGATGCCGCCGGGGGGCGGCCAAATCCCGTTGGCGCGCGTCTCCTCACGGATCGCCGCCCGTTGGTCGTAGCTTTCGTAAGCCCACATGTGGATCCAAGTGTTGAGCGCGCCTAGCTCGGAGTACCAAGCGCCTACCAGCGGCGAGTATTTCTCCCGCTCCTCGATATGCTCGCCCCAAATCTCGATCACCCTCGGGATATCCGGCGGCGCATAGGTGTAAATCCGCATCTCGTACACAGGTCCCAGCTTAGCCTCGCCACGATTCTTCATGAACGGAGCCGGAAGAAAAATCTCCGACCGCATCTTCCTTACGAACTCGGCGTTGTCCGGCGGCCAGATGCCTTTCTCCGCAACCTCCGCTCGTACCCTTCTGCGCTGCTCCAGATCGTCGTATGGCCAAACGTGAACTACTTGGTTTATCGGCCCAACCTCCGTGAACCAGAATCCGAAGAGTTGCGAATAGTCTTGTCGACCCTCTTTGATCTTCGCCGCCGCCCTCGCCTCAAACTCGGGCACACTCCTCGTCTTAAGGTCATACGTCCTGAATTCGTAGATCATCTTGGTTCCTCAGTTATCTCGACTCTGATTGCTCGAAGGCTAACATGTAGGCGAGCATGGAGGGATCCTAATGAAAATTCAAGGAGCGACAGCACTGGTCACCGGCGCATCGAGGCGCATCGGAAGGGCGTTGGCCCTAGCACTGGCGAACAACGGATGCGGCGTAGCGATCCACTACAACACCAGCCAAGCCGAAGCACTCGAAACTAAAGCTCTAGTGCGAGAGCGCGGAGTCAACGGCGAAGTCGTTCAAGCTGACCTCGCCAACTCAAGCGAATGTGATCGCCTCTGGCAAGAAGCCGTAGACGCCATGGGTGCGGCGCCTAACATCCTCGTCAACAACGCCTCCTTTTTCGCCCGTGCCCGCCTCGACGACGTTTCAGCCAACGCGTTCGATCATGCGATTGCTGTCAACGTGCGTGCGCCCATGTTGCTGGCTCAAGCGATGAACCGCGATCTGGCTCCAGATGGTGTCGGCAAAATCTTCAACATCAATGACCGCAGACAGGTTTACCGATCCCGGTTCACTTACGCCATTACCAATACCGCTCTCACTGGCATGACCAAAGCATTGGCGGTCAGCCTCGCACCCCGGATCCAGGTCAACGAGCTACGACTGGGAGTCATCATGCCGCTTTCCGACGACAGAACAGACGATGTTCCCTCGTATTCCAGCCGAACCCTCGGCCCGGCCCGCCGAACAGGTACGTTGGAAGAAGTCAGCCAAGCCGTCATCAGCGTCATCGGAAACGACTACATCAACGGTGCCTCAATCAGCGTCGACGGTGGCTTGAGCGCCATCGATTGAGTCAACACGTTTTCACGCGTTTCGCAACCATTTTTGCGTCAATGGCGGATTAGATGTATCATTTGCCCACGCGTGGACGGTTTCCTAATATGTGCCGTCCGATAGACGAACGCTCTCAATCCCATGCGCAAGACGCTGGTCACAATCGACGGACACATCGGCTCCGGTGCCTTTGATGTCGGCAAGAAGATCGCCCGGATGTTCGGGTTGCGATACTTCGACCGCGCTCGACTTCGGGCGCTGAACGGCGAAGTCGACGACACAGACCTCGTTTTAGCGACAACGGGCAGCGATGGAGAGTTCTCAGATCGTCTCTGGGCCTGGATCGAGCGTGCCGCTTCTTACTTCGCCCTCGGTGCAGCAGGTGACGACCCGCTTCTGCAAGGTGCCGCCGACATTCATTCACCGCTTACTTGGGACAGGAACGGCCCTTCATCTGCTAGCACCCTCGACAAGGCCTACGACCTTAATCAAGTAGCCAAAGACGGCAACGCGGTGATCGTGCATCGCGCTGGAGCCGTGGAGCTTGCCGACGCTGAGCAAGTATCCCGAGTCGGCATCTTCGCCGAATGGGACGACCGTGTCAACCGCGTCATGGCGCGAGAAGGGCTGCACGATGTCGCTCTCGCCGAACGCATAATCTCCGAGCGAGAAAAAGCGCAGAGAGAGTACTTCCACAAGATGCACAAAGCGGATCCGGAAGACCCTGACCTCTACGATCTAGTGATCAACACCTCGGACAACAATATCGACATCGCCACGATCCAAGTTTCCCGCCACGTTAAAGAAGCCCGAGACGGCGTTCCTGTTTGATCATTCCCTGATCGCGAATTCAATCAACGTCTGATTGTGGCAACAATCCCCGAGACATCATCTCTTGCGCCTCTCGCAAGTCTTTATGGCTGTCAACCGAGATCCAATTCGCACTCGATTTGATCGCACGAATCCGCTCCTGGCTCACTAGCTGGAGGAAGGTCGTCGTTTCGTGATCGCCAATGTCGGGTAACTGGTCTTCGATCCCCCGTTCAAAGACGTAGATGCCGCCATTTATCCAGAACGGTAATTCGGTCTTTTCAGCGAAACTCGTCACCACTCCATCGTCTGAAACTAGGACTACGCCGAACGAGCTGACATACGGTATCAGAGTTATCGCCGCGCCCGCGCCATGTTCACGACGTTGTCGGATAAGCGGTGCCAACGACTGATCGCTCAACACGTCGCCGTTGATCACAATCACGTCTTCAACGTCCCTAGGCACCAAACCCATCCCTTGCTTCACTGCGCCGCCCCTGCCAAGCGGTTGATCCTCCGGCGAATAATGCGCACGAAACCCGAACCGAGAGCCGTCGCCGAAGTGCTCCTCGACCTGTTTCGCCCGGTATCCCGTCAAAAAAACGATATCCGTGACACCGTTCTCACACAACCAATGCGCTTGATGCTGGAGCAACGGCGCGCCGTTAACAGGCACCATCGGCTTGCAAATACCGTCGGTAAGAGGTCGAAGCCGCTCGCCACGACCACCAGCGATCGTCAATGCCCACATGTAATGACCTTTCGCACACCTTCATGGTGCAACACGAACGTTGAGTTCAAAACCGCTGTGCCCAATCAAACGGCGAGATTTCAAAAGAAAAACGCCCGTGGAGTTTTAATTGGAGTTGAGCCACTCCCAGCAAGCGTCGATCTCTTCTTCCGTCATCGGCTCTTGCACGACGATCGAAGGTGACGCCGGCTTGCCGTCCGTACCATCCCCCATCCACTTCGGCCAGACCGCGATGCCAGCGCCCAACTCCTCGCGTGTTATCTCAACATCCGAGGGTCGCCACCTAACTTTGCACTTGTCCAACCAACCCGTCAACGTCTCCGGACTCTGCTTCGTACGCCACGCGATAATCACGGCTCCTAGCGCGCACATCTCGCCATGGATCCAGTACTTGTCCGCCGCAATCTCAACTACGAAGCAGAACGCATGATCCGCGCCCGGCGCGCGCTCGTCTTTAATCAACGCGTCGTCGCGCGCCTGCACCGCGTCCATGATTTCTTTGACCGAAGCCGGTGTGAGTTCGCCGTCGTCATCCAACGTCTTCGGAAACTCAGTCACGATATGGTCGTACAGCGCGACAGCCCTAGCTATTTTCTCCTCCTCAACCGGTCCGGTCTTGCCCAACTCCGCGTTCCGTCGCCACTCCGAGAGACCCGCGTAACCACACAACACATCGCCCAATCCTGCCGTATTCAACCGCTCTGGAGCCTTTAACACCACGTCGTAGTCAACTAGTACGTATTCGCAGTTCACCACCGCAAGCTGTCCAATAATCTGACGACCGTCCCAATCCGCCACGAATCCGTGAATGATGGCGCCTGTTGAAACCACCGTCGGAACCTGCACCAGCGGCTTGTCCTTTCGTTTCGCCACCAGCTTGGCATGATCCAGTGCCCGCCCAGCACCGAGCCCGACAACCAAATCGATATCGTCCGGCAAAGAGTCGGAAACTTCAATCAGATGCGTCCGGTCGAGCCACTCGTTGATACCGATTCCAACCGGCTCATGGTCCACTTCCTCCTTGGCCGCCGCCCATGCCGATGGCGTCGTGATAACAACGTATCGCCCCCAATTCGCAGAGTCTGATTTGAGCAGACCATGCCCAAATCGAATGTCATAATCCCGTGCAAGTCTAGCTTCAGTCATCGCAATCTCTCAGTCCCGAATTCGGCGCGCGTGAATAAGGTTACTCTAAAGTCCAAAGGGCGACGCGCAACCATTGAATGAACGAAGGAAAAGACACTGGACCAACTGCTGGTTGGCCGGAATGCTCGGATTCTTCCTCGTGTCGGGACGTCGGAACCGTCGAGACCAAACTGACGATGACGACGGCAACACCCCTAAAACCGAACCAGTGCCAGCAATGGATGCATCCGCAGGCGCGTCACGCGTCGTAGGGGATACCGTTGCCGACGAAGAAGATCACCCCGGCGATCCGATTCCTCAAATGTCTACTAATAACGACGACGCAGCTCAAACCGCCGCTAGTCCGTTGCAGCAGATTACCCCCGCTCAGTGGGTCATCGCAGCCGTCGTTCTCATAGCGGTCCCGGTCGTCGCATATCTCGGCACTTTCTATCTCTACCCCTACATCCAAGACCTGATCGAAGGAGAATCACCGATCGACACCGTCCTTGCTGAATACGGCGTTGACGAAGAAGCTGAGACACAACTCCTAACCATCCGACGAGGCGATCTTGTCAACTCCGTATCTATAAACGGAACCCTCGAATATGCCAATCGCGAACGACTATCATTCGGCACCTCGGGAACTATCAACACTATCGACATCGAAGTGGGTGACTTCGTGTCCCAGGGCGACATCCTGATGTCGCTCGATGACGAAGCCATTGTAGCCGCAAACGAAACTCTGCAAACTGCCAACGTCGCACTACAAGACGCCGAAGACGAGCTGGAAGAGTTGATAAACCCCGCAGACCAAGCTGTCAGCGACGCAACTCTGACGATTCTAAAGGCCTACCAAACCCTAGCCGACGCCGAAGACGCCTATGACTCCATCCTTGAACCTAGCGACTCCGACATCGCCAAAGCCCAATTAGAAGTCGCCAAAGCCAACTCAGCGCTAGAAGAAGCAACCGAAAAACTCTCCGACCTCCAAGCACCTTCTCCTGTCAGCTTGGAAAACGCAAGACTAGCCGCTGTCGAGGCCGAGAAATCCCTCGACCAATTGGTACGCGAGCTAGAAGATCTGACCAGCCAGAAGAGCGTCGATATTCGGGATGCCCAACTCGCTGCCAACGAAGCTGCCAAAGCACATGACGACGCAATCGAGGCATATCAGAACACCATCAGCATCGATCAATCCGCGATCAACCAAGCCGAACTGGATCTTGAAAATGCCAGACTCGACGTGATCGAAGCCGATGCCGCGGTTACAGATGCACAAAATGCCCTGCGCGACGCGGAAGAGAACGCAGACGACGAAATCACCAGCAAAAAACTCGAAATCGCTCAAACCGAAGCCGATGTCGCAACCGCCAAGATCGCATACACCGATGCGCAAGACGTACTAAATGACGCCAGACAGCCATTCGACGAGGAAGAAGTGGCTGACCTGCGAGCCAAAATCGCAGACACCAAGAACGACATAGAAGTCGCCGAAAATCAACTCCAACGACTCGAAATTGAGACCGAAGCAGAAACTAGGAAGCTCAAATCAGACCTCTACAAAGCTCGCGACACATACCAAAACGTTTTCTATAAATGGCTCGGAATGGAAATCGCCAAATACGAATGGAAGATGTCCCCTGACGAAATCTTCGTCGACATCGGCAAAACGCTGTCAGAAATCATGGTCCCCATAACTCATACCGAAAGGTTGGAGCAACTAAGCTCAACATCTTCGGACTGGACCGTTGATGATCCTCAAACCCCATGGAACGAGTTTGTGGTCGCAACCTGGACCACGTTCTTTTTCTCCGAACTCAGATTCGACTGCACCGAAGAAGAGGCCGACATTAATTCCGAGTGTGTGAATGTCGAATTTGACGACGCATGGGACGACCTCCTGCTCAAGACAGAAGCATACGAGACCGCCATGCTCGCAAATACTCAGCAGTTCGACACAACCCAAGACACCCTCGATTCCGCAAAATCCAAACTTGAAGACTTTGAGGAGCAGTTGGATGAAGCCTTGACACCCATTGATGATGAGACCCTCGCCGATCTTGTCGCCAAGGTTGAACTCGCACACTACGCGCACGTTGACGCACAAAACAAATTGGAAAACCTACTCGGAGAGCTGGATCGGCTTGATCCCGAACTCGAAGTACGCCGCATCCAAGCCAGCCAATCCGTGGCTGTCGCATTGGAAGCCGCTAATGTAGCACGCAACAACCTCGCAGAGGCTCACGAAACTATAGGCGACTTAAGAGATGGCCCCGACGACATCGAAATAGCCATCGCCGCAGCAAAAATTGACAAAACCGAAGCTGACCTGAACGACGCCATCAGAACCTTAGAAGATCTGCGAAACCTCGAATCACTGGACATCATCGTCCTGAATCAGAAAATCAACACTGCCGAATCCGATCTCCAGAGCAAAATTGATGATCTCAACATCCTCGTCAAAGGCGACGAAGTCGATATCGCCCTCGCCCAATCCGAACTAGCCTCCGCACAACAAGACCTGAACGATCAACTAACCGCCCTCCGAGACTTAGTCTCACCCAGCCAATCCGACATCGAACTCGCCCGCCAAGAAATCGAAGTGGCGAAAGCAAACCTCAACGCCGCCGAAGAAGACTTGGATACTCTAATCAACCCCGACCCGGCAACCGTCGCGCTCCGACGCGCCGAGATCGAAACCGCACGCGAAGAACTCGCCGCTGCACGCGCAGCAATAGAAGGCACTCAGATCATCGCCCCGTTCGACGGAGTAATTGCCGACATCCCAGTCGAAGAGGGTCAGAACGCAAACTCTGACAGCCCAGCAATCATCATCGCCGACCCGTCCATCGTCGAAATCTCCGGAACCGTCGACGAAGTCGATGTCCTTTTCCTCCAAGTCGGCGATCCCGCATCCATCGAACTTGAAGCCCTCGGCGACGAAGCCCTGATCGGCAATATCTCCGACATCGCCGCATTCGGCGATTCGAACCAAGGCGTTGTTACATACCCGGTAACCATTCAAACCGAACAACCAGCCGATACGCAACTGCCCGAAGGACTCAGCGCAGTAGCAGAAGTTGTCATCCGCGAGCAGACCGACCAACTCCTAGTCCCAATCCAAGCCCTCTTCGGCTCAGTCAACCAACCCATACTGCTCATCTCCAAATCTGACGGCACACTTGAGCCCCGCAATGTCACCCTAGGAATCTCCGACGACTTCTGGACCGTTGTTGAGAGTGGTGTTTCAGAGGGCGAGACGATTCTAATGACCGTCGTCGGTGCCGATACCAGTCAATTCGGCGGATTCCGCGCGATCACCAGATCGGTCGCTGTCAGCGGCGGTCCGCCAGGACGGTAGTTGACAGCCAAAGCAGAGCCATAGTGAGTACTCCGACATACGCGTCGCAATCCGTAATCCGCATCCGTGACGTCACTAAGGTCTATGAGATGGGCGACGGCACCATCCAAGTTCGCGCTCTGGACGGTGTCACGGTGGATATCCACGACGGCGAGTACGTCGCGATTATGGGGGCATCCGGTTCAGGCAAATCTACCCTTATGAACATCATCGGATGCTTGGATGTCCCCACTAGTGGCACTTATCACATTGATGGTCAAGCAGTGGAGACGATGTCCAACAATCGCCTAGCCGACATTCGTAGCCGAAAAGTCGGCTTCGTCTTCCAGACCCACAATCTCCTGCCACGCCTCACCGCAGTCGCAAACGTCGAACTACCCATGATGTACGGCAGTTGGCCCAACCGTCGCGAGCGCGCCAAACACGCACTCCACTTGGTCAACCTCGGCGATCGCATGAACCACCGCCCAACCGAACTCTCTGGCGGCCAGCAGCAACGCGTCGGCATCGCACGAGCTCTTGTCAAAGAGCCCTCTATCCTGCTAGCCGACGAACCTACTGGCAACCTTGACACCGCAAATACTACCGAAATCCTAAACATCATCTCCGACCTCAACCACCAAAACGGCATCACCGTCATCGTAGTAACCCATGAACGAGACGTAGCCGCAAGAGCCGACCGCATCATCACCCTAAGCGACGGCAAAGTAACCAGCGACGAAACGCGTTCCTCTCCGCAAGCCGCGTGAGCCCGAATGTCTCCTCTAGACATAATCCGAACCTCAATCTACTCGCTAACCGCGAATCGACTCCGCGCCGCGTTAGCCTTGCTAGGCATCGTCCTAGGCGTCTGTTCCGTAATCACCCTGATGTCCATAGGACGCGGTTCAACTGACCGCATCACCGAACTCATACAAGGTCTCGGAAGCAATCTCTTGACTGTTATCCCTGGCGGCGAACCCCTCACCTTAGCTGATGTCGAAGCCCTCCGTGACCCTCTCTACACTCCTTCCATCAAAGCAGTAGCCCCGCAAATCGGCACCTTCGGCACGATCCACATCGATAACAACACAACACAAGCTGCTATCACCGGTGTAACCCCCGAGTTCCTTCATGTCCGCAACCTCGATATGGGCACCGGCACCTTCATCGGAACGCCACACGTCGAATCCCTCGCCGAAGTCGTCGTACTCGGCGCGCAAGTCTCTGAAGACCTTTTCGGAAACCAAGACCCCACAGGCGCAGAAGTACGCATCAACGGTAGACGCTTCCGCGTCGTCGGCGTCCTCGCATCCCAAAGCGGATTCGGTTCCATGGACGACCAAGCCCTCATCCCTATAACCACCGCTTACTATCGACTTTCAGGGCAAAGAATCCCAGGCGGCGATATCAGCGTAGATCAGATCTCAATCCAAGCCAAAGATGTCGAATCCGTAGACCAAGCCATCGAAGAGATCGAAACCGTCCTGCGCTTGAGCCATCGCATCACCGAGGCCGACGACTTCACCGTCTTCAACCAGCAAGAGATCCTCGATACCTTCGATGAGGCCAACCAGACCCTCGTCGTATTCCTCGGCACTGTAGCCGGCATCTCTCTACTCGTTGGCGGCATCGGAATCATGAACATCATGCTCGTCTCCGTCACCGAACGCACTCGCGAAATAGGCATCCGACAAGCCATGGGCGCAAAACGCCGCGACATTGTCGCCCAGTTCGTAACCGAAGCCGTCTTCCTCACCTTCGGCGGCGGCATCATCGGTGTCATCGCCGGGCTCACTCTCGCAACCGCCATCGACGGACGCTTCCTCATCGGTACCGAATGGTCCACACGCGTCACCAGCGACATCCCAGTCATCGCCCTCATCGTATCCATCGCAGTTGGCCTCTTCTTCGGCATCTACCCCGCTGTCAGAGCCGCAAGACTAAACCCCATCGAAGCCCTCCGATACGAATAAACGGATCCAACACAACATGGTGATCTGAAATGAAGAGCCCGTTCGCAATACTCCTAGCAATCGTAGCGCTCATCGGCATCGTTATCGCCGCCGCCGCGATCCTCTTCTTGGGACCGACCGACCAAGACGACAAAGAAACCATACCTATCGCCTCAGAAAGCGAACTACCGACACCAAGTACTCGCAACGCTCCTGCACAACCGCAATCCGACGGTGACGCGACGGAATCCGAAGTGGTCATAGTCTCGACATCAGTAATCACCGAAGAAAGCTCTACCGATGAACTCCTCCCAGAGATCCAAGAACGCATCGAAAGCGGAGAAGGGGTAGTAGTAATCACTGCCGAGACCAGCGGCCGCGGAGGGTTCGGAGGCGGCCCCGACGGCGGAGCAGGAGGACCAAATTTACAAGCTATCCAAGAAGCTATGGAAAGCAATCCCGAGATCCAGGAAC
Organism: Dehalococcoidia bacterium; assembly: GCA_965220515.1. GTDB lineage: Bacteria > Chloroflexota > Dehalococcoidia > Lucifugimonadales > Lucifugimonadaceae > Bin127. Next base: position 1,641,254 of record OZ244831.1, on the reverse strand, counting down.
TCTTCCAAAAAGCACAGTCCGGCAACATGAGCCAAGAGGACCAAGCACGCCTCCGAGAACTCATGCAAGAAGCCCTAGCCGATGCAGGCATCGAGGCGCCCGGAGACGGACAGGGCAGAGGATTCGGCACACCCCCGACTCAAGGCATCATCTCCGCAATCTCGGGATCAACCATCACCATCGATCACAACGACGATAGCGGCATATCGACAGACGTCGAAATCACCGACAACACCAACATCAGCGTCATCAATGAACTCACTCCCGCCGACCTATCCGCAGGCACTAATGTAGCCGGAACCGTCCAACGAGGCGAAGGCGGACGCATATTCATCATCAACCTCAATGTCTTATCAGATCAACTAGCCCAAAGCAGCGGTTATGGAGGATTCCGGGGCACAGTCGTTGGTGTCCGCGAACCAGGCAACACGACCACGAATATCTCAGTCATCGACGGAACCATCGCCGAAATAAACGACCAAACCATCTCCGTAGAAACCACCCAAGGCACCCTCCGCCTAACCGCCAACGAAGCCTCCACAATCATCGCCACATCCTCCGGCTCTCTCTCCGACATCACCCAAGGCATGGCCGCAATAGCATTCGGCGGCAACCAACCCGCCATTCCCGCGCAGGCGGGAACCCCCATCCAACCACGTAACCTAATCGTCGGACCCCACAGTCTGCTCCTAGACAACCAAGCCCAATAAGTCCTCTCATCATGTAACATCTAAACTACAAAACACCAAATTCGAAGCACATATGACAACCGTAGAACACACTCACACAGAGTTCGCCACCAAGGATGAAATGACGGACTTCAGGAACATCGTGACCAACATGATGTTGCAGCTATCGCAGACCAATTTGGCCGCCAATGCCAGGATGGACCGTTTCGAAGCCAAGATGGACCGGTTCGAAGCGAGAATGGACCGCCTCGAAGAAAGAATGGACAAATTCGGAGAAGACCTGCAAACGGTCTTGGTGACTATGCAGGAGCTTCTTGAAACCAACCGGCGGGGATTCGGCTTTCAAACTTCCAACGATTGACAAACATCAATAGCTTTTCCTTTAACCACCTCCATCTGCAAGCGCTCAGGCTGGCGCGACAATCCAGCCCATGCCCGAACTACCAGAAGTCGAATCCATCCGACGATACTTGGTATCAAACGATCTCAGTGGAAGGTGTATCGAGCGTGTAGAAGTCGGATGGCCAGACTCCATCGCCGCTCCCGCATCAGACATCGAGACCTTCGACAACCGCGTCTCACACAAGCGCATCACCGCATTAAGCCGTCGAGGAAAATACCTCATCGCTACTCTTTCCGACGACCTCGATGCCACATCTCATCTTGTCCTGCACATGGGCATGACCGGCTCGCTTCACATCCGCAACCCCAACCAAGACCCCGTCCGATACCGCAGAGCCACCATCTTTCTTGACGACAACCGTCGTATCGAACTGAACGACTCCCGTCGGTGGGCCAGAATGTGGGCAGTCGCAAATCCATCGATGGCATTCCCGCGTTTAGCACCCGACCCTTGGGAATTGTCACCGGCAGAATTCCTTCAACGCCTCCGCGCCAAACGATCACGCATCAAACCGACCCTCCTCGACCAATCGCTCATAGCCGGAGTAGGTAATATTTACGCTGACGAAGCGCTCCATCGCACAGGCATCTCTCCTCTTCGACGCTGCAACCGAATAAGCGCCGCACGCCTACAGCAACTTCACTCCAGCATCATCGCCGTTCTAGAACACGCCATCGAATTCATATCTACCCATCCCAGCGAAGATGGCAGCCCATATGTCGTCGATGCCTACGATGAGCGCATGAGGATCACCCGCAACTCAATATCGCGATGCCCCGCCTGCAACCAACTCGTAACATCCCGACGAATAGCCGGAAGAACGGCCTACTACTGCACCAGCTGCCAGCATTAGAATCAAGACATCACAACCGCATCGAGCTCAAAGGAGGGGTGGCAGAGCGGTTTAATGCGCTGGTTTTGAAAACCAGTGTCACCTTACGGTGACCGCAGGTTCGAATCCTGTCCCCTCCGCCATCAACACCACGCATCCAATTTGCCCATTACCTGATCCAATGCAGTCCGACAGACCCAAATCAGCACTCATCGTCGGCGCAAAACGCGTCGGCCAAATCGTCGCACGACGCCTAGCCAGAGACGGCATCAACCTCGCTATCGCATACCGCAACAGCGCCGAAGAAGCCCGACTGCTCGCCGCCTCCATTTCCTCTGTCGATACCGCATTGATCCAAGCCGATCTCAGCGACGAGCACCAGGTTCGCGGCGCTATCTTGGAAACCGTCGGCGCACTCGGAGGTATCGACTATGTAGTCAATCTCGCCTCGGACTACCCATACGCACCATTCGATGAACTCGATGGCGCAGCGTGGGATCGCGCGATGGCCACCGCAAAGGGCTCCTATCTGTTAGGTGTGCATGCCGCACGCCAGATGCGCCGAAATCCCGGCCCAAACCGCGGGCACATCATCATGTTCGGAGATTGGGCCGCCGAAGAAACACCTTACAACGACTATCTCCCGTATCTGACCGCCAAAGCTGCCATCCACTTCATGACCAGATGCCTCGCCGCAGAAGTGGCATCATTCGGAGTGCGCGTCAACGCCGTCGCCCCCGGACCGACCATGCGCCCTCCCGATATCACTCCAGTCGATTGGAACCGTGCCATCGCCGCCAAAGCACCGCTACAGCAAGAATCTTCTGTCGACGATATCGCCGAAATCATTGCTACCCTCATCCACACCTCATCAGTCACCGGCGAAATCATCAGGGTCGATTCTGGACGGCACATCAGGGGTGTCTAGACCCCAAAAGTACGAAAATGCCCTACAAAGTAACGACCTCAATTGATTTCTGTTACGGCCACCGACTCCTTAATTACGAAGGAGAGTGCCGGCATCTACACGGCCACAACGGACGTGTAGAAGTCGACGTTGTGTCCGACGAACCCGACTACCGGGGAATGGTGGTCGACTTCTCCGACATCAAGGCGATCGTCAAAACTTGGATCGACGACAACCTAGACCACCGAATGATCTTGCACCGCGATGACCCGCTAGTCGCCGTACTCTCAGAACTCGGCGAAGCACACTACGTGATCGATCGCAACCCCACAGCCGAAAACATCGCCGCGCACATCCACGACATGACCTCTTCCGACAATCTCAACATCGCTGAGATCCGCCTCTGGGAGACGCCCAACTCCTACGCAACTTATCGCGCCGACACCAACGGACGACACGAGTCGTGAACCCGCCCACCGCGGTCCTCGCAAGCGGCGGCATGGATAGCTGTGTTCTGCTTGCCAACATCGCCGAGCAGGGCGTAGCCCACCCCATATACGTCGAAACCGGGATCCCATGGGAATGGGCCGAAAAGCGGATGCTGAACAACTTCATCCAAGCCCTTAACAACCCCAACATTAAACCCGTAACCACCCTAGCGCTCCCTGTCAAAGCCCTGTATGGACAATCACACTGGACGATGTCCGGCGAAACCGTACCCGAGTACGATGCCCCCGACGAAACCGTATACATCCCCGGTCGTAACATCATCCTCATCACGCTGGCCGCGATCTGGTGCAGCCTGAACGACGTCTATCGCATCGTCATCGGCTCCCTCGCCGGCAACCCCTTCCCAGATGCGACACCCGAGTTCTTCCAGAGCATCGCCAACTCCAACGGCATGGGCCTTGACCACCCTATAACCGTCGAAGCACCGCTGCGCCACATGCACAAAGAAGAACTCCTCGCGTCAAACCTCGAACTCCCGCTCCACCTAACCCTTACCTGTTCCAATCCTCAACTCGGTGCCGACAGCGCAATCATCCACTGCGCCCAGTGCAACAAATGCCGCGAACGCCACGAAGCCTACATCGACGCCGGAATCCCAGACAATACATCCTACGCGAAAACCTTGGATGATATCCCCTTTCCCTCGATGGGAGAGGGCTAGGGTGAGGGTGGAAAAATGCACCAGCCGCCTGAAAATGCCTGGTATGTCCAATTCTTCAAAGGCGACTACCTCCGCGTCTACGGCCACACCCTCCAACAGAACCGAACCGATCTCGAAACCCAGTTCGCAATCCACGCCCTAGACATCCAACCCCACCACCGCATCCTAGACCTCTGCTGCGGACAAGGCCGCCACAGCATCGCACTAGCCAAAACGGGCCTCTCAGTTACCGGCGTAGACCTCAGTGAAGAGATGTTGGCCATTGCCCGATCAACCGCCGACGAGGCAAGCGCGCCCCTAACTCTACGCCAAGCCGACATGCGTCATCTTCCCGACGACCTCGAAAACCAGTTCGACGCCGTAATCAACATGTTCTCATCCTTCGGATACCTCGAATCCGAACAAGACGACCAGCAAGTCCTCCACCAAATCGCAAAAGCTCTCAAACCCGGCGGCAAACTCCTCATGGACCTCCTGAACCGGGAGTGGGTGATCATCAACAACGAGGAATACGACTGGCACCAACACGAAGACGGTCGCGTCGTCCTCGAACGCCGACAACTCAACCTACAAACCAGCACCAACCATCTCACCCACACCGAAATCCTCCCCGACGGTACCCGCCGAGAGATGTCCGACCTCCACATGCGCCTCTACACGCTCACCGAACTAACCAAAATGCTCGCCACCGCCAAACTAACCCTCACCAACGTCTACGGCGGTTTCCAAGGCGAACCCTACACCGTAAATACCCGCCGCATGATCGTGGTGGCGAGTAACCCCGGATTAGGAGGGGGGCGTGCGTAGGCTGGTGCTGGTGAAACACTCGATGCCCGACATCGATCCTAGTAAGCCCGCGTCGACTTGGAGACTTGGTAACGTCGGGCGACATCGAGCAGGAGTTCTTGCAACCAAGTTGAGATGGTTTAGTCCAGAGCTGATCTGGTCAAGTCGAGAACCCAAGGCTGTCGAAACCGCGAGCATAGTAGCTAGAACATTTGACGTTGAGGTCAGATTGGCGGATGGCCTAGAAGAGCATCACAGGGACGAGGTGCCATTTTTTCCGAAACGAGAGTTTGAGAACGCAGTTGAAGAGTTCTTCCATCATCCAGATCAACTTGTACTTGGATCAGAAACGGCGGAGCAAGCATGTGAAAGGTTCACGGCATCGATTGAAAACGTAATGAAGACGGGACAAAAGGACATCATCGTGATAACTCACGGCACGGTAATCTCACTTTTTGCCGCAAGCGTCGCCAAAGCCCATTCAATGTCCCTTTGGCACCAGTTAGGTCTGCCCTCATACGTGGTATTGACTCTGCCGTCTATGAAAATCCAAACAATCGTCGGCAGCGTGACAGCGCCTGAAGATGCCGATTGAGACGCCCGGACTCGTCTGGCGCTTAGATTGAACCGCGTTGACGAGTTGAAATAGGAATGGTGAGGCGAACCCTATACCGTAAAAACCCAACCCATGATCAGTCGCCGCTAAGTGACCTCCCACCCGACCGCGACTCACGACTCAGGTCGAGGCGCCTATAGGTTGGTGCCTCCCCCGGTAACGCGCGTTCGGCCCCTCCAAAATACCCCGTTGCGCTTCCGTAAGATCCGGATAGTCGCCAACGTCGAAGAACTGCGCCGACCACGAAAGCGGATGCGGGCTGTACTTGAAGAATATCGTCCGACGCTCATCCGCACCATCCCAGGGCAGCGTCCCATGTGTCAGCGCCTCGGTGAATATGATGGCGGTCCCGGCAGGTCCCGTCACCCGCTCCACCAGCGGACCGGGCTCTTCCATCTCCTTCCACTCATCAGGAAACGAATAGTTGCTCTTGTGCGAGCCCGGCACGCAGCCAAAACCGCCGTCGTAGGGCCCGACGTCCTTCAGGTTGTAGGCCACCACAGAGAGACCGTTGTGCATTTCCCCGCCCTCGAAGCGGAAGTAATGCGTCGGATTAAACGGTACAGCGCCGCCGTGGAGCCGAGTGCCTATCGGTCCCTTGCCCGACCTGATCACGTCGAGGTAGACGTGATCGAGCCGGAAATCGTCCCCCAGCAATTCCGAAAGATATGGCGTAATCACCGGGTTGTCTATCAAATCGCGATAGCCCTTCCCCCAATCAAGCAGCGGACCAAACCTATGCGTTCGCATATCCGGCGGACACTCGCTAGTGATGTGCTCGTCTAGCACACCGTTGAGCCTACCGACCTGCTCCTGGGTCAGCGCGTTAGGCACGACAAGGTAGCCCTGTAGGTCGAACAAATATCGTTCTTGGTCGTTCATCGAGAGCCTCCTGCTGGCTTGCGGATCGGGGTGAGTGCACACGCTTTTGTCGCCGGTTGATGCACCGCGCAAAATTGTAGCCGCTTACCAGCGGTTGCGGTTTCATACCAAAAGCAGCAATTCCGAGATTGTGCCGGTTGAGAAAATCCCGGCCGACATGATCGTCGTCGCGAGCAGGGCGACGCGCTGAACCGGCAGAACTCCGCCTACCCCAAAATCCCCGCCATCGCCTCGCCAATATACGCCGGCGATTCCACAACCGTGGCCCCTGCCGCCTCTAGTGCTTTGTTCTTCTCAGACGCCAGCCCCGCTCTACCGGTGATGATCGCACCTGCGTGCCCCATACGCTTCCCAGGTGGCGCGGTCTGACCGGCAATCGAAGCGACTACCGGCTTTGTCACGTTCTCTTTGATGAACTGAGCCGCCGCCTGCTCACGCGTCCCGCCGATCTCGCCGATCAAAACGATCGCCTCAGTCTCGTCGTCGTCTTGGAACTCGGTCAGCACGTCGATGAAGTTGGTTCCCGGAATCGGATCACCGCCGATGCCGACACACGTCGATTGACCCATGCCGACTGAGCCCAACTGCGACACAGCTTCGTAAGTAAGCGTCCCAGAACGCGACACCACACCCACGTTGCCGGGCGTCACCGCAGCACCGGGTATGATGCCCAGCTTGATCCGTTCGCCCGGATGTATCAACCCCGGACAGTTCGGACCCAACAACCGCGAATTAGTGCGATCCAGGTACGCCTTCGCCCTCATCATGTCCTGGACCGGCACGCCTTCGGTTATCGAGACGATAAGCGAAATACCAGCATCAGCCTGTTCAAGAATCGCATCCATCGCAAACGGTGCTGGAACAAATACCAGCCCTGTATTGGCACCTGTAGCGGCGACAGCTTCCTTTGCAGTTTCGAAATAAGGCACCTCATCCATGAACTTCATCCCCGCACGGTTCGGATGCACCGCTGCAACCATATTCGTCCCGTACTCCACGATCCGTTGTGCTTGAAACGAGCCGTCACGCCCTAACCCCTGCACCAATAGACGGCATGGATCTTCAACTAACACCGGCATTAACTCGATTCTCCCATGCTCACAAGTTTGTCCCTCAACACCAAAGCCGCACTTGCCATATCCGGAGCCGGTGTGATATCCATATCCGATTCGTGAAGCAACCTCAGTCCCTCCTCCGCATTCGTGCCTCTCATTGCGGCCACGATCGGAGTGGTGGCTCCGACATCCTTCGCGGCGTTGATTATTCCAGTCGCCACAACGTCGGACCGCGCGATACCCGCAAAGAGATTGACCAAGATGATCTCAACATCCGGATCGCTGACAATGATCTTGAAAGCATGCTCGATACGGTCAAGGTCTGCCGACCCACCGATGTCGAGGAAGTTCGCAGGTTCTGCTCCGGCCCATTTCGTGATGTCCATCGTCGCCATCGCCAAACCTGCACCGTTCACCATGCACCCAACACGCCCGCCTTCAAGCTTCACATACGCCAGATCGTACTCCGAAGCTTCGCGTTCTAACGGGTCCATCTGATCCGGGTCATGAAGCCCCCGGAGATCAGGATGCCGGAACAATGCATCATCCTCAATCCCTACCTTGGCATCCAATGCGATCAGCTTGCCGTCCTCAGTCTCAATCAACGGATTAATCTCGACCAGCGAGCAGTCGTTGTCGACGAAAATCCGGTACGCGTTCGATATCAACGCCGTCGCAGGTCGAATGAGAGTCGACGGAAATCCCAACGCCAACGCCGCATCCCGCGCCCGATAGGGCAGCAGGCCGATCAACGGATCGCCGACGATCCGAACAATCTTCTCTGGATGCTCCTCCGCCACCTGTTCAATCTCGACGCCACCCTCGCGCGTCGCAATAATCACCGGCGCGCCCTCGTCGCCATCCATAACTATCGACAAGTAATACTCGTGCGCAATGTCCGCCGCCGGAGTGACCATCACCTTGTTCACTGGCACTCCACTCGGTCCCGTCTGATGCGTCACCATCCGAGTGCCCAACATCTCCATCGCCGCCTGCACTGCATCATCAACCGTCGCCGCAAACTTCACACCGCCAGCCTTACCGCGCCCACCAGCATGGACCTGCGCCTTCACGATCACCGGACAACCCAGTTCCTCAGACGCATCTCTAGCCTCGTCCGCAGATTCCACGATACGCCAAGGCAGCACCGGAATCCCGTAATCTTTGAAAATCTGCTTGGCCTGGTATTCGTGTAAGTTCATGCGGAGCGGTGCAGTTTCGGGTCGCGACGACTCATCGATTCTAGATGATGCGTTTTTCGCAATTGTTAAACGACCAGTATCGGTCGATCTACGCGTGTTACGTCAGCAAACCCGTCTCCCGCAGAACCGCTTCGATCGCCGCCCTCGACTCCGCAGAAACCGGCGGTAACGGCCTCCGCGCATCCCCGTACTCCCATCCCAGCATCGACAGCGCAATCTTCGGTGACCCGATCGACTGCATAACAACCGGGTTCAACCTCGAAGCCACCCGCTGCAACTCAACAGCCTTCGCGTAATCCCCATGGAACCCGGCGCTGATGATGTCCATGCACAAAGCAGGAGCGATATTCCCCAGCAACATGCACGCCCCATCACACCCGATCATCGTCCCAAACGCCAGCAACGCCCCGCTGCAATTCCACTTCCTCACGCCGTCCGGAATCCGCGGCAACACCTGCTGCTCAAACAGAATCGAGTGGTCAGTTATATACCCAAACACATTGTCCATCCCACACAACTCGGCGATCACCGACGGAGGAGCAGCTGGAGCGCCTCCCCATGCAAACGTCTGGTGGATAACCACCACCGGCACCGGGCACCTCGACGTCACCTCTCCGTAATACCGCACCAAATCCGCAGGTGCCATTCCCCGCGGTATCCGCATCCGAATGAAGTCCGCACCAGCATTGGCATAGTTCTCTGACAATCTGAGCGTCTCCCGCGCCGACCTCTCATCCACACCCGCGATCACGAACTTCTCACCACCATGTGCCGAGACGACCGTACGAACCGTCTCCAATCGCTCCGACTCGCTCAGCATCGTCTCCTCGCCATTCGCCGTCACCACCACAAAACCCGAAAGCGGTGTCTCGAGCCATCGCCCAACATTGCGCTCAAGCGCCCCAAAATCGACCGACTGCTCATCGTCGTCCCGGAACGGCGTCGGTGTCGGTGCCACGACTATCGGCTGGTCAGGAGATGGTATCGTTGACATTAAGAATTACGCCTCGATGATTGCTTTGCGAGATGTATGCGAGTTTAACGTTGTTCAACACGCGACTCACAATCCCACGCACATATCTGCTGATTGCGGCAATCGTAGCGCTCAGCCTCATATTGGTCAGTTGTGGGTCCGAAGAAGGCGACGGCGAAGAGGTCGCACAAGTCGCCGCGACCGCGACGTCCGCACCTGAGCCAACCGCAACCACGGCACCTCCTCCAACCGCGACCCAAGCACCTACCGCAACGATCGCGCCAACACCGACTGAGACCCCGTACTGGGCCAAGAAGATCATACCGGGAATCGCCATGGAGCAGTACCCCCCGGTAAACGATCGAACGGATTACGAACTGAAGAACACGCAGGAGTGGTTGAACGGAGAGCCGACCACGATTGCCGAGATCCGCGACAGCGGAAGAGTGGTGGTGGTCGATTTCTGGACCTACACTTGATACAACTGTAAGAACACGTGGCCAGCCCTGAGGGCATGGCATGAGAGCTACGCTAACGCCGGGCTCACCATCCTAGGAGTGCACACTCCCGAATTCGAGTACGAGAAGAAGATCGAAAAAGTTCGCGCCGCCGCCGAAGAGAACGACCTCGGCTGGCTCATCGTCCAAGACAACGACTACTCCACCTGGCGCTACTTCACCAACCGCTACTGGCCCGCCAAATACATCTTCGACCCCGCCGGCAACCTCCGCTTCCGCCACTTCGGCGAAGGCAAATACGCTGAAACCGAACAGGTAATCCGCCTACTACTAGACGAAGCCGGCTACGACGTAAGCGGCATCGAGCCGACGTATCCGTTGCAGTAAGGCTCTATCCCCTCTCCCTCGATGGGAGAGGGCTAGGGTGAGGGTGAAATGGGACAAAAGGGCGGGGCATCCTTCCCATTCTTACTAATCCTTCGCATCCTAGTTCAGACAATCTGCATCTAGACTTCCCAATATGACCGTCTACTCCAACGAACGATCCCTAACCATCCCCCAAAATCCCCTCCCAAACTCGCTACCCACCAACCAGCGAGTAGCCATGGACGGTCTGACCTTCATGTCAAAACTCCCCGAGGATTGCATCGCCGCAACCTTCTTCGACCCCCAATACCGCGGCGTCCTAGACAAACTCGGCTACGGCAACGAAGGCGTCCTCCGGGGCAAGCAACGCTCAGCCCTTCCGCAGATGTCATCCGAAACCATCGCCGAGTTCATCCGGTCCATCCACCGCGTCCTAGGCCCCAGCGGACACCTCTTCCTATGGATCGACAAATTCCACCTCTGCTCCGGCATCGACGATTGGACCGAGGACACCACCTTCGAAACCGTAGACCTGATTACTTGGAACAAATCCCGCATCGGCATGGGCTACCGCACCCGCCGCACCGCCGAATACCTCATCATCCTCCAAAAAGCCCCCAAAAGAGCCAAAGGAATCTGGACCCGCCACGACATCCCCGACGTCTGGGAAGAAAAAGCTCCATCATCAAAAGGCGTCCACCCCAAACCAGTAGCCCTCCAGCAAGCCCTAATCGAAGCCACGACTGCTCCCGATGATCCAGTCCTAGACCCCGCCGCAGGCAGCTTCAGCGTCCTAAAAGCCTGCCAACTCGCAGGGCGCACCTTCGTCGGTTGCGACGTGAATGGTTGAAGCCGGACTTCTGACGGCGAATTTGGTCGATCATTTCGACCACTCCCCATGTATCCTTAACCCCGAAAACCAACAAAAGCGAATCACCCCATGTCCCACCACTCCCTACACGACTCCCCCTTCGACCTCTCCAACAAAACCGCCTTCGTAACCGGCGGTAACGGCGGTATCGGACTCGGCATCGCCCAAGGCTTCATCGAACATGGAGCCAACGTAGCAATCGCCGCACGCAACGCCGACAAGCTCTCCGCCGCCGTCGAAACCCTCACCCAAGCTGCCGGAGGCGAATCCTCCCACGTCCTAGCCCTCTCCTGCGACGTCACTGACCGCGCATCCATCCAATCCGCCCTAGATGAGACAATGTCCACCTTCGGCGGATGGGACATCATCGTAAACAACGCCGGCACCAACCGACGCTCCGACGAGCCCCAGAACCTCTCCGACGAAGACTGGCGATACGTCATCGACACCAACCTCACCTCCATGCACAACGTCTCGTCCCTCACCTTCGACCACATGCGAGACAAAGGCGCCGGAAAATACATCAACATCGGCTCCATGATGTCCATCTTCGGCACCGCATACGCCTCTGCATACGCCGCATCCAAAGGCGGCGTCGTCCAGTACACAAAGTCCTGCGCCGTCGCATGGGCAAAACACAACGTCCAGGCCAACGCCATCCTCCCCGGCTGGATCGTCACCGAAATGACCGACCAGTTCAAAGAACTCTTCCCCGAACGCTACCAACTAGTCCAAGACCGCACCCCCGCCGACCGCTGGGGCATCCCCGCCGACCTAGCCGGAACCGCCGTATTCCTAGCCTCAAACGCCTCCGACTTCGTAACCGGCACCTCCATCCCAGTAGACGGCGGCTACTCCGTCTGGTGATACAACAACAAAGCCCCTTTCGTGCAACGAAAGGGGCGCACAAGCGAAGCGAGTGTGCGGGGTATGCCCGGGGGAGAGCAGGGCGGCGCCACAACCCAAAACCCCATTCACCCCCGCGCCCGCTCAATCCTCCGACTCACACTCGGATGACTATGCAACACCATCTCGATCAACGGATGCGGCTCGGCATTCGACAGATTCTGCTTCGCCAGCTTCTCCATCGCGCTGATGAACTCCGCGCGCATATCAGTAGTCGCAATAGCGAAATCATCCGCCGCCGTCTCTCGACGACGTGAATACGTGTTCGCCAACGGTAACGCCAGCAGTCCGACAGCCGTACTCACCAGCGCCAGCAGCGGCAGATTCGCAAAGTCATGCAACGTCCCATCCAACCCAAACGCACCTGACCACGCTCTCAAAGCCAGATCAATCACCCACATCGACACAAAGATGATCACCACCTGCACCCCAATCCCGCGCCAGATGTCCCCGTTCACATGATGACCAAGCTCGTGAGCGATGATCACCTCTATCTCATCCGGGTCATGACTCTCAATCAACGTATCCGAAATGATGATCCGCCGCGTCTTCCCCCAACCCGCCAAAGCCGCATTCGCCTTCACCGTCTTATCGCCCAATTTCCACACGTACGCCCCCTGCACAAACGTCCCCAACTGTTCTGAGAGCCGCATCAGACGATCCTTCAGCTCCCCGTCTGGCAACGGCTCGAACTTGAAGAAGATCGGCATCAACACCGTCGGCGCAATCGCCGCCAAGAACACCGAAATCGCCGAGAACAACAACGACGCCCATATCCACCAAAAATCAGGGTCCACTGTCAGCAGCAGATACAACAGCCCCACAAACACACCCAGCAACAGCGTCTGCAACCCCAAGCCCTTCAACCAGTCCAAAGCCCAACCGCCTACCGACCGTCGCGTCAGTTCATAACGTTTTTCAAGAACATGCCCCGAAAAATAACCCAAAGGCAACGTCAGCACTTCCAACACAACCGAACCCAAGACGATATAGACAACCGCACCCAACACAACGACACCCGTAATCTCGTCTGAAATCACATCTCGTATGGAAGCTGATGCCCCAGTAACCAGAATGACCACCGGAGCAACGATGTATACAGCCAGATTCACCAACCCGACCCAAAGCTTGATCCGCTCGTACCGCTTGGGGTCGCGACGAAGTCCGTCATTCCCGCGCAGGCGGGAATCCAGAGGGGTTGGGCAAGGGGCATTCATCATCAATCCAAATTCCGCAAATTCTCAGCGACTCGTTCCAGGCTTTTGACCAACTTCTCGTCGCTCCCGCGGGAAGGATGAGGCACCAGCGGCGCTTCAATACCAATCGATTCAAGGGTATCTCGCGCCTTGTTCCCTACGGCCACAACATGAGCGTTCCGATACATCTCGACAACCCGCACTAGCCATTCAGACCCAACCGCAATCTCATCCCTAGTCGGTGCCCGATTGATTCGCTTGCCACCCTTCGCGTACGCAAACGGCCAAAACGGATAGATATTCCATGTCAACGGACGCGGCAAATCCGAAAAACACCTCGGAACATGCTTCCAAAATCTCGTCGCCGTCCGCTCACGATGCTTCGCGTCTTGCCCGACCGGCAACTCATACTCCGTTTCGCACCCGAACTCATCCCAAGGGTCGTTATCAGACGTCAGCACTTTCGGCGACACGAACGGTATGCCCGTGATCGCGCCACCATCACGCCCCGGCGCTTCACCTACAAAAATCGCCGACTGAGACATATTCTCAAAAGTCCTGAACCAACGCATCAGATTGGCGCATCGAACAGCATTTCGGTAAATGTTGACGCTTCGATCATCCGGTGTATCAGCCTTGGCTAGCGCTTCGACGAACTCCCTGATCGCGACATCCCGACTCACTCAACAACCTCAACCGTCCGCTTCTCGAACTGCTTCCAGTCCCACTCCGCGCCCCAACCCGGACCATCTGGCGGACTCAACCTGCCATCGATCGGCACCACCGGATTGAGCAACCCGATCTGCTCGCCATCCAAATCGAGATGACCACCCGGAAAGAACTCGTAATACGACGTGTTCTGAATACAGCACAACAGATGCGCATGAACCAACCCGTACAACCCGCCCGGCCCGTTCAACTCCACATTCGTCCCATGCAACTCCGCCAAATGCGCCAACTTCATCAAGTTCGTCGTACCGTGCCGAGCATTCTGACGTATCAAGTCAGTCGCACCCGAAATCAGATACTGCGCACATAAATCCGTGTCATACATGAACGTCTCCGTCGCCATGATCGGAATATCCAGCGTCGCCGCCAACCGCACCAGTAGATTGTGACTACGCTCCGGCAACGGCTCCTCGAACCACCGATAATCCAAGTCCTCCAACGCACGCCCCACCTTCAACGCCTCCTCGAACGTGTAGATCGCAACCGGATCGTGCATGCAATCGATCTCATCACCAACCGCCTCACGTATCGCCGTTAACCACCGGATGTTCTCCTCAACCGGATGGTAGAAGTGATCCTTGACCGCCACAAAACCCAGATCTAACGCCCGTTGCGCATCCTCAACCGCCTCCTCGATCGTCGCCCCACGAGTGTTGTAGTACGCATAAACCTCGTCCCGCACCTTCCCAAGCAGCGAATAGACCGGCAACCCCGCAACCTTCCCCGCGATATCCCACAAACAGTTGTCGAAACCGCCGAACCAACTCGGCGACCGATACACCCACCGCGTCCCTTGGTGCAGCTTCTGATACAGATACTCCCGCTTCAACGGGTCCTCACCCACAACCAACGACTGCAACTGCGGCACATCCCCCGGATGCAACCCCGTGTGACCATCCCCCGGAGTAGTGCAAACCCCCACTACACCCTCATCAGTCTCCACACGCAACACATACTCGTACCGCGTCTTCGACCGCGCCGGCACCGTGTGATGCAACCAACGCTCCCGCCGCTGCCCCTGCAACTTAATCAGATCGAAATACCGATCCTCCCCATCCATCTCCAGAACCGACATCTTCACATTAGTGATCTTCATGGCACCTACGATCCTATACGCAAACCCCATCCCTCCCCTTTTTGCGCAGCGCAGCGAAGCAAAAGGGGGACGCGAGTGAAGCGCAGCGAAAGCGCGGGGTATGCCCGGGGGTGGTGAGGGTGAACGGGGACAAGGGGCCGGGACAAATCACAGCCCATCATTCAAATCACAAAAATCACAGTTCAAACACCCAAGTATCATGGCTATCATCCAGAATCACAGCAATCACAGTTCAAACAACGAGGCAACAACATGCCAAACACAATGCGCGCAGCCCTTGACGACGGTACCGGCCTATACCAAACCCAAGATGTCCCAACGCCTGAGATGTTCGACGGCGCGGCAATGATCCGCGTCCGCCAAACCGGCATCTGCGGCTCTGATCTCCACATGACCACGCGCCGCGAAGAGGCACAAGACCTTCCATCCGGTCACGAAGTAACCGGCGAAATCGTCGAACTACCCGCAGGCAACCACAACCTCCAAGTCGGCGACCGCGTCGCCATCGACACCGTCTGCTCCGGACGTGCCTGCTTCGACTGCCGATACTGCAACTACGGACAGTACCGACACTGTATGAACATGGTCGACGACTCCGGCGGCGGCTTTGCCGAATACATGACCCGCCGCCCCCTCGGACTCTTCAAGCTACACGACGACATGGACTGGACCGACGGCGCGCTCGTCGAGCCCATGGCCGTCTCCGTGCACGGACTCCGCTACGCCGGCATGAAGCCCGGCGACGTCGTCGCAGTCGTCGGCTCCGCACCCATCGGCCTGTCGTCGATCGCCAGTGCCCACGCCTTCGGAGCCAGCAAAGTCATCGCCTCCGCCAAATACCCCCAGCAAGCCGAACTCGCCGCCAAGATGGGTGCCGACATCGTAACCGGCGCAGACCCCGGTGAACTTGCCGACCGCGTCATGGATGAAACCCAAGGCGTCGGCGCAGACGTCGTAGTCGAATCCGTCGGCGGGCACCAAACCGTTACCTTCCACGAGGCGCTCAATGCAACCCGCAACCAAGGCACGATGGTCTACCTAGGCGGCATCAAGGAACCGATGGAGGTTGACCTCTTCAACCCCATGCTCCGCGAAATCAAAATCATCTCCTCCAACTGCTACGGCATCATCGACGGCGTCCACGACTACGAAGTCGCCATAAACCTCCTCGCCACCGGCCAATACCCCTACCGCGAAGCCGTAAAACACCGCTACAACCTAGAACAAATCGCCCCCGCCTTCAACACCGCCTTCGACAAAACCACCGGCGCCATAAAAGTCCACATCGTCCAAAACTAAAACCTCCCTCCCCTTTCGTCCAACGAAAGAGGCGCGCACGTAGGGGCAGGTTTCAAACCTGCCCCTACCGCAGGCGATGCCCGGGGCGCCCACACATCCGGGTTTCCCCCGCTAGCGGGGGAAATGTCCGAAGGACAAAGGGGGCGCGCACCAACCGCGAACCCATCGACCCCGTAGGGGCGACCCTTGTGTCCGCCCAATGTCCGTGTCCGCCCAACGTCCACGGTCGCCCTCGCCGCGCGCCGCGAAACACCCGGCCACCCACCACCACCCAAATCCTTCAATCCCCCAAATCCCCGGTCCACACAACTCTTTGAACTTGTTCAAAAACTAATCTTGCCGCCAAATTGCCGCTTCCAGCGGCAATTCAACGGCAACAAAAACCAAGGCAAAACACCACTTCGCGGCAAAAACCTCACATCCCCGCCGCAATCTTCTCCGCAATCATGATCGTCGTCGCGTTCGTATTCGCACGAATCACATCCGGCATCACCGACGCATCGACAACCATCAAACCATCAACCGCGTGCATCTCGCACCTCGGCGACACCACTGCCATCGCGTCGGAATCCGGCCCCATCTTGCAAGTTCCCGACGAATGATGCTGCGTCCTGACGTTTTCCTGCAACCATTCGTTCAAAGCTTCATCGTCAGCCAACTGCTCGTCCGTCGGCGTGATCCGACGCATTTTCGCTGGCGCGTACTCCGGCAGCTCCGAAATCTCCGCCGCGAGCCGCACAGCCCCTCGCAACCGCTCGGCATCGAAAGGTTCACTCAAATAGCGATAGTCAAGAATGGGTTGATCGCGCGGATCTGCAGTCGCCAGACGCAGTTCCCCTTTGCCGACGGCCTTTTGCAGCGCGATGCTGAAGCCGGTGGGAGACGCGCGTATAGTCGGATCGAAATCTATCGGGACGTGTTCTGTGCGTATCGAGATGGGCCGCATATGCATGTCGTTGCGGAAAGGCGAATTGGGCGTGGTGTAACGCATACCTATCTGCAGAGGCGGCGGTCGGTCCGGAATCGGTTCGTCAACATCACTTTCGTAGCTCATGAAAACGGCGATGTGGTCTCGCAGATTCTGTCCTACGCCCGGAACGTCAGCGACCACCGCGATCCCGTGCTCCCTCAAGTGTTCAGCAGGTCCGACGCCAGAAAGCATCAGCGTTTGGGGCGAGTTGATCGCGCCGCCGCTAAGGATCGTCAGATCGGCCTCCAATCGGTAGGTTTCACCTCCAGATTCGACCTCCACGCCGCGAGCCGCGCCGTTTTCTATCAACACGCGGTTGACGAAGACTCCGGAGCGTACCGTGAGATTCATGCGATCGCGCGCCATTTGCAGGTAGGTGACCGCGGTACTCATCCGTATTTCATTGACGCGATTGAGGACCAGATGCCCCACGCCTGTCGATTCCGGATGGTTGTGGTCGTGAGTAAATGGGTATCCAGCAGCCTGACACGCGTCGATGAACGCTTTCGGGCTCGCCATCAACTCATCTTCTCTGTAACGTCGAACCGGAATCGGTCCGTCTGAGCCGTGAAAATCGTCTCCAGGAAAGTCGAGATCCGTCTCGATCTTACGGAAGTAGGGCAGGACATCGAGGTACCCCCATCCCTCGTTGCCCATAGCTTCCCACTCGTCGTAATCCTCGGGTATGCCGCGAAACCAGACCTGACCGTTGATGGCGCTCGAACCGCCAACAACTTTCCCGCGCGGCAGATCAAACGGTTGCTGCGTCGGCGTAGCCAGCGCTTTATAACCCCAGGTATGCTCGTCGATGTCGTACGACTCGTACCACGCCCTAACGCCGTATTTGATATCGTCTGGCAACCACTCGAACGAAGGGTAGTCAGGACCCGCTTCAAGGAGCAACACTGAACGGTTGCGGTCTTCTGACAGTCGCGATGCCAGCACGCAACCGGCTGATCCCGCACCGACAATAATCGCGTCGTACTTCATAGCAACGAACTTTCATCGATTCCGAAAATCGTTGCCGTGAAGTTTATGCGTGATTCACGCCCACCGCCTAACCTCACAAGGTGTGCTTTTTACGCCGCCTTGACTCCCGCCATTTCAGGCATCGAATACTGGTGCCAAGCGTCGAGTTGCTCCACCGATGCACGTTCGCGCAAAGCTCGACCTCGAGTCGTCCGTTTTGGACGACGATCAATTTCATCGCCCATCGCTCCGAGTTCGCGTTGTATGACCCGGTATACAGTCCGGTTGCTGATATTGACCTTCAACGCTATTGCCGAAACCTTTAAACCCTCCGCGAACAACCTCATGATCTCCGTGTCGCGCATAACGGTTCGATCGTACCGCGCACCGTTAGGGTCGTCATACTTGCAAAGCGCCAGCGGACACTCAAGACAAGATGGAGCTAAATCACATCCCGTATCTTCGTAAACGGTGTTCTCTGGCAGTCCTCGTGTCGTGTTAATTGAGGGAGATGATTGTTCGCGAACGCTTTTCTCGTTCGAGCTTGTTTGATTGCCCCGCATACGGCTGGCGGTTAACATCGCTCAGACTTGCCCTCGAACTTGGCTCTCTTCCCAAGCCCTCTCGAATAGCGAGCCGGGAAAACCCGCCTGTCCGTAAAACACAAACGTTAACGACTCGTCTAGGCAACGCGGTGCTACGATGCGGTCGAACCAGTCTGGATCAATCATGTGTGCACCCACCACTTCGATCAGCATGTTCGGGAACACCCGTGTCGAATCATCCCGGATCGGGTTATCTACGCTGACGAAAACATGTCGCGCTGCTCCGACCGCAATACTCCGCTCACCGACCGGCTGCCAAAGCTCTCCCGCTCCGGCCTCCTCAAGCGCTGAAACTAGTTGATCCATCGCTGGCCAAGTGTTCAAATTCAACGAAGGCGAAACTGTGACGCTGATACCGCCGAATGCTGAGGACAACGTGAGCAACATACTCCGCATCGGTGTCGCAAAGTCCGTCGCGAGACTCACCGCACGGCACTTCACCGCAAAAGATTCCCCATCATCCGACACCGCGGACTGCATGATGCGCTGACCCAGTTCATCCCGATCCCCTATAAATTCAGGCTTCGCCCGCGTGAGCATGTCCAGCTCCGCATCAATGTTGAAGTCAGTGGGCAGTACGCTGGTGCGTGCGCTTTCAATAGGTGCCGTAGTGGCTCCACTCTGGCCCCGGCGCTCAACTGGTCGTTCCAAAATCTGTGTAGTCATTTATGGTCTCCTCACATGTCATCGAACCCACGTTCTAATTAGAACATACATCCTATCCAATGTTTTGTCAAATCGCAAAGCAATATTTCCTGAAATCCTCGATGAATGCTGCATCGGTGTGCTTCACACGATTCGTGCATAATGGACATCGGCGCACCAATCCAACCAATCGGCGGACCATCGAAGATGTCAGTAAACGTAGAGATCGTTTCAATCGGCTCCGAGCTCTTATTGGGTCAAATCGTCGACACCAACTCCGCTTGGATTTCCCAACGCCTCGCCGAAAACGGTGCCAACGTCTTCTTCAAGTCCTGCGTCGGCGACAACCAGAACCGCATGACCGAAGTTCTCCGCATAGCGCTTAATCGCGCCGATGTCGTAATTACCGGCGGCGGTATCGGACCGACCCAAGACGATCTCACACGCGAAGCAGTTGCTGAAGTCTTTGGTGTCGACGTGGTGACCGATCCCGATTCCCTAACCGAATTACACGAAAGATTCCAAAACCGAGGCTTCATCCTCACCAAAAACAACGAACGTCAAGCACAGATCCCAGAAGGCGCCAAGGTGATTCGAAACCCGAACGGCACCGCGCCCGCATTCATGGTCGAATCCGAGAAAGGCACTATCATCAGCCTCCCCGGCGTGCCATTCGAAATGAAGTGGCTCATCACCAACGAGATAATTCCCTACCTCCGCAAGAAATACGACCTCGGCGAAACCATCCACTACCGCGTACTCAAAGTCGCCGACCTCGGTGAGAGCGCAGTTGACCACGAAATCGGACATCTCATTGCCGAATCATCGAACCCAACAGTGGGTGTCCTCGCCCGCCCCGGTCAAGTCGATGTCCGCATCGCCGCCCGCGCAGCAACCGTCGAAGCCGCCAACTCCCTCATCGAACCTGTCGAAGCCGAAGTGCGAAAACTCCTCGGAAACCACATCTTCGGATCCGACGAAGAAACCATCGAAAGCGTCATCGGCGATATGCTCCGTCAACACGATGCCACCGTAGCCGTGTATGAGGACCTCAGCGGCGGCGCGGTTTCCGATTCAATGCGCACCTCCGCCGGCGATCGATTTCTCGAAGCAATCGTCGCAAACACTGATGTCCCACGCGACCGTCTGATCGGCAATAGTAGTACCGAAGAGTTGACTGGCGAAGAACGAGCCATCGCACTCGCTGACGCCATTCGCGAGCACTCTGGCGCAAGCCTTGGCATCGCCGTACACGGCATCCCCGAAACCGAAGGCAGCGCCGAAAATCTCGCCAGAGGCGATACTTACATCGTGATCTGCGACGCAAACAAGACCGAAATGCGTCATGTCAGATCCGCCGGCAGCGGCGCACCCGACCGCCGGAGAGCCGCAATGTACGCTTTCGGCGCCCTTCGACAACACCTGCTTAAATCGTGATCTTGAAATTCCACCTCGACCAGAAGGAAACGAAATGAAGTTGCAACCCCGGAACGCAAAAACACTCTTGATCGCAGCGTTCATTAGCGCAATGCTCGGCATCTTGCTGGTCGCCTGCTCGTCACCTGAACCGACTGCAACGCCAGTACCTCCGACTCCCACACCAGTACCGCCAACCGCTACACCCGTCCCGCCGACACCGACACCGGTGCCGCCAACGCCTACTCCTGTGCCTCCCACCGCGACGCCCGTACCACCCACGGCAACTCCAGTTCCACCAACTGCAACACCTGAACCGACCGAAGAACCTGAAGCTGAGCAGATCGACGAGATCAGCCCCTCAGGTTTGTCAGCACACGACGCGGTCTGCATCGAAGAGCATGCAGATGCCGAAACCGCCGCCAAGGTTTTCGAAGCAATTGAAGCCCTCACCACCGGCGGCGACGCTGAAAATCAACACATTCTTGACCTGTTGGCCGCAGCCGAACCATTGTCACACTGCGGCGTGATGCCAGAACGATTCGCGCCTATCGTCGCTCAAATTTCCCCTGAAGATGCTGAATGTGTGGTGGAGCAGGCTGGTGTCGAGATGCTCATGAACTTCTTCACCATCACCGAAGAGCAACAGGCACAGACCCTAAACTTGATGGCCCTCGCACCGCTTCTTGGCTCATTGCAAGCATGTGATGTAGCGCTTGATTTAACAGCCGGTCAGTGATCAAACAAGTCACCAAGCATTTCGTCCGATACCGGCGCGTATAACCCTGCAAACACTTATCATTTGCGGGTAACGAACACGCCTGCAATCTTCCTTCGACTACACAACACCACGCCAGGAGCGCATCGAAATGAGAAGCAAAGCCGCAATCCACGTCGAACACGGCAAACCCTTGGCGGTCGACGAGATCGAAATCCCGGACCCCCGTGCCGACCAGGTTCACGTCAAGCTACACTCCAGCGGCGTCTGTCACTCGCAGCTCCACCAGATGCACAATCCGCAGACAGCGACACCATCCCTCCTCGGACACGAAGGCACTGGTACGGTCGTTTCAGTAGGCTCCGAAGTCTCCCACGTCAAGGAAGGCGACCTCGCTATCGTGACATGGGTCCCTAAAGACCCGATCCAGGGACGTTGGACTCCCGAACCTAGCGGCGCAACCTACCGGGAAGAGCCGCTAAACGGCGCAACCTACACCTGGGGCGAAGACGCTCTAGTTTGGGGCGGATACGTAATCCCCATCGACGATGACAACCCCAAAGACATCTCCTCAATCGTTGGATGCGCAGTTCTGACCGGCGCTGGTGCAGTCCTCAACACCGCTCGTGTCCGCCCCGGCGACTCGGTAGCCATCTACGGGATCGGCGGAGTCGGAACCTCCGCACTCATCATGGCCAGCATCCTCGAGGCATACCCCCTAATCGCAGTAGACATCGAAGATTCCAAGCTCGAATACGCCAAAGAGATGGGCGCGACGCACACCGTCAACGCCATGAACACCGACCCCATTGAAGCGATCCACGAGATAACTGGCGGCGGCACTGACTACGCCTTCGATGCCATCGGTCTGCAGATAACCAGCGAACAGATCCTCCCGTCTGTCCGAGGCGGCGGACCCGGCGCCGATAACCACGGCGGAATGGCCGTACTCATCGGGATGCCCGCACCACAGATGACTGTCGACCCCGGCCAGTTCATGTACCACCAGAAGCAGTACCGAGGCTCCTTGGGCGCAACCTACCCCAAAAAGGACTTCGATCAGTTCCTCCGCTGGCACCACGAAGGCAAATTCCCCCTCGACAAGCTCGTTACCCGCCGCTACACACTCGACCAGATCAACGAAGCCTGCAACGACCTCCAAAATGGCGAGATCCTAGGTCGCGCCATTATGGTCTACGACTAGGCGGATCGAGCCGTCGCAACAACTGGTGACGCAATCGCTGCAATGCGGTTCTATTCGACATGCACTACCGCACTTTAGGAAAATCCGGCATTCCCGTCTCGCTCGCTTCCTATGGGGGAGGCGGACCTAGCCAATTCGGAAAAGCAGCCGGCCTCACCGCGAATCAACGCCGAGACCTCATCTCCCGAGCCCTAGACCTCGGCATCAATATGTTCGACACCGCGGCCAACTACGGCGACAGCGAGGAACAACTCGGTCAAGCACTAAACGGCATCCCACGCGATTCTTTCCTTATCGCCACCAAATGGACCTGGAAGACAGCCGACGGTAACCTTCCTCTCACCGATTCCGTCATCGCATCGGTAGAGCGAAGCATGCGCCGCTTCAACACCGATGTCATCGACATCATGCAGATCCACGGCATCCGTCCGGAGAACTACTTCGAAATCACCGAGCGATTCGCACCAACACTGCAGAAACTCAAAGAGCAAGGCAAAGTCCGACTCATCGGTTTCTCCGAGATGATGACCGATGATCCGAAGCACACCGTGCCCCAGATGGCCCTCGAACGGCATCCCGACATCTGGGACACCATCATGCTCAAATACGGCATCCTCAACCAATACGCCGCCAAAGAAATCCTACCCCTCGCCCAGAAACACGGCGTCGCCATCCTAAACATGGCACCTGTGCGCTTCACGCTAACCAGACAGCACGAATACGACCAACTCCTAGAAAACTGGCGCGCCGAAGGCGAGATCGATGTCGATCATCCGAAACTCCGCGACGGTCTAGATTGGCTGATCACCGCAGACGCACCCACAATCATCGCCGCAGGCTACAAATTCGCCGCCGACCATCCCGGAATCTCAACTGTCATCACCGGCACTTCCAACATCAAGCACCTAGAAGACAACATCGCCGCCTTCGAAAACCCAGAACTCCCAGACGAACACACCGCAATCCTGAAAAAGCTCCTCGGCGATTCCGCCGCGCCGCGCTGATCCCCATGCCCCATGGACGGGGTTAGGGTGAGGACGCGGAACCGCCCAACACATCGACATCGACATCGATCTTGGCGCGGTCGAGGCGTTCCTTGAATATGCTCAACGCCATCGGCTCGATATCGATCCCGATCCATGACCTTCCCAACGACTCCGCCGCCACCATCGTCGTCCCGCATCCGCAAAAAGGATCCATCACCACATCGCCCTCGTTGCTCGACGACTTGATGATCCGCTCCAACAACTTGACCGGCTTCTGCGTCGGATAACCGGTCCGCTCTGGCGACCAAGTCTGCAAAGAGTTGATATCAGACCACCAATCCGGCATATGCGCACCTCGATCTAGATCACGTTCCTTGCCATCGATGCTCGTGCCCCCGCGCGCATTGACCAGCGCCTTTGAGGCATCCGAATACTCGCCGTATTGTGGATTGAACGTGTAGACATCGCTCTTTGAATACCGAAGTATCACGTCATGCTTGCGTGCGAAGTTCCGACGTGGCACACCACCGCCGCGGTAACACCAAACGATCTCGTTGCGAAAGTTCTCACGCCCGAACACCGCGTCCATGACCACCTTCAGATAGTGACTCGCCGTCGGATCGCAGTGCAGATACACGCTGCCGGTCAGCTTAAGCAGACGATAAACCTCGATGAGACGAGGTGTCATGTTCACCAGATATGCCATCAACCGATCCCGCCCAACTACCTTAAGCAGACCTGTAAGCGTCTCAGTGATAGCTTGACCGCGGTTTTCACTCAACGTCGCGTCCAAAAGACCTTCTGATACATCGTCCCAAATCCAAACATCCCCGAAAGCCCGCACATGAGCTTCGGCCTTCAACGTCGCAGGGCCACGAGACGCGATCTTGTAGTTCCGATTCGAGTTGAACGGCGGGTCCAGATAGACCAGATCGACCGACTCCCTATCCATCTCCTGCATCACCTCAAGATTGTCGCCCACATGAAGCTGCCTCACGGTGCTTCCTGAACCGTCAACTATAGAAACCGATCCGATCTCTGGTTCGTATTGCGTCATGTCGATTCGTGTGACTCGGCCCTGAGTTGACGACCGCAACCTGTCAGAAGACAACCTCGCGGGGAGTGAGATTACGATTTGATGCTATATTTGGCGCAGTCTACGATTGAATTAACAAATCACTCAAGGGTCGGATAGAACCACCATCGTCGCATGCCCTCGATATCGAAAGGACCCAACGCTTGACAACATCCTCAACCGCCGTCACCGAATCCACCGTTAACCAAGGACACGCCGACACCATCGACCGCATCGTCGATAACGTCGGACGAGTCATCATCGGCAAAGACCCCGCAGTCCGCCTCGCAGTAGTAGCGCTTCTGAGCCGCGGACACATCCTCGTCGAAGACGTCCCCGGCGTCGGCAAGACTATGCTCGCCCGGTCCGTTGCCATCACCACGGGCTGCGACTTCAAACGCGTCCAATTCACACCTGACCTCCTGCCTAGCGACGTTACCGGCGCTTCCGTATACAACCAACAGATCGGCCAATTCGAATATCGACCCGGCCCCGTAATGGCGCAAGTCGTCCTCGCCGACGAGATCAACCGCGCCACACCCAAGACCCAGTCCGCGCTCCTCGAAGCAATGGGCGAGCAGCAGGTTACCGTCGAAGGCGTCACGCATCCCCTGCCAAACCCCTTCATGGTCATCGCTACCCAAAACCCCATCGAGTACGAAGGTACCTTCCCGCTACCCGAAGCCCAACTTGATCGCTTCTTCATGCGAATCTCTCTCGGATATCCAGACCCGAGCGAAGAAGTCGCAATCATGGATGGTCGAGAAGCCACTGATCCCATCGACCTTCTCACACCTAGTTGCACCGCCAGCGACATCACCGCACTCCAGCAATACGCAGAAACCGTCTACATCGACGAACTCATCAAGCAGTACATCGTCGAAATCGCAACCGCCACCCGCAGCCACCCCGACACCACCCTCGGAGTCTCACCCCGAGCCAGCATCAACATGATGAAGGGCGCCAAGGCATACGCCATGCTCCAAGGCCGCGACTACGTCATACCCGACGACGTCAAAGCCATCGCCGTACCCGTGATGTCCCACCGCGTTCTCCTATCACCATCCGCGCGCATGAGGGGCGTCAACCAAAGCACGATAGTGAACGAAGCGCTCGAACAAGCCACCGTTCCTGGCGCCGGAGGTGGAAGAGTAGCTGCTGCCGCCACCAACTGACATCCACAAACCACACACAGAGACTCCGTAACTCGTGCAAGTAACCCTTCCCAAGATCGGACGCGGCATCGGCAGCCACTCCGAACACCGGAGTCTCCTAAGCGCGATATGGAGCAACGCTCTCCGCCATCGGATGCTCCTCGCCATCATCTTCGTGATCGGCGTGAAACTGGTCAACACTGTGGCCACCGGGTTCGACCTCTCCATGCGCCTCGCATACCTGCTCCTCATCCTCATCGCCGTCTCCTGGGTATGGTCGCGCGTCGGCGCCGTCAACATGAGAGCCAGCGTAAACCGACCAACCGGCCCTTTCTCCGTCGGAGACACCCTCAGCGAACGCATCGTCATCCAAAACTCCAACGGCGCACCCAAAGCATGGGTTGAGGTTGAAGACAAAACCACCCTCCCAGACGTCCAATTCCGCGAGGTCACCAGCTTCGGGCTGATGGTCACATTCAAACGCGTCTACATGGAAGCACCCTTGACCCAGCGCGGCGAATACGACCTCGGTCCCCTAGTCATCCGTGCCTCCGACCCATTCAACCTCTTCCCTCGCGACATCGAGTTCGAAGGCATCGACAAAGTCCTCGTATACCCGCGCGTCCTCCCTATCCCAGACATCGCATCCTCCCGCGTCCTCCTCGCCGACGGACACTCCCGTCGCCACCGCATGCACCTCCTCTCAACCGATGTCGCATCCGTCCGCGAATACGCCGACGGCGACCCCATTGGCCGTATCCACTGGCTCACCACCGCGCGCACCGGCGAACTAATGGTCAAACAGTTCGACCAAGGCTCCGCTGGCGAGATGTGGGTCATTTTCGACCAGCACATCGACGCCCAAGCCGGATCCGGCAAAGATTCCACCGACGAATACGGCGCAACCATCGCCGCTTCAATCGTCGACAAATACACCCGAGCATTCACCGAAGTCGGTTACGTCGGATACGGCAGCAACGAACTTGTCGTTATGCCCGAACACACCGCATCCCACCGCGAGAACATCCTCCGTCACATCGCCGCCAGTCGACCCTACGGCAATGTTCCCATCATGGAAGCCCTCGCTATCCTAGACCGTGAACTCTTCGTAAGCTCCACCGTCGTCGTCATCACCGCCGCAGACGAAGGCCCGTGGATCGAAGCCCTAGGCGTCCTGCAACGACGCGGCATCCAAGTAATCTGTATCGTCCTCGACCGCGAATCATTCGGCGGCGGAACAAATGAATCAGTGATACCACGTCTCTCTATGGCCGGCGTCACCACCTACCGCATCTACAAAGGCGATGACATCACCGATGCCCTGGGCACAACCGCCGACGCCGATGCAGCCGCCGCCCGCATATCCGCTCTCTACTCCGGCGTCGCCGAGACAACTCCTGAACCGATTGACACTCCTGTCGAAACCGAGGCCCGCGTGTCATGACCACCGCGACCGCAGAACTCGGCAACATCTTCGGCCGCTCCACAAGATCGGCTAGGTCCCGTCGCATCATGCGTCGCCGCCTCATGCGACGTGCATTCCTCGCCGACATCCCTATCAGCGACTGGATCGCCCTCAGCCTCCTCGCATGGATGCTCGCCATGGTCGGGTGGTCCGTGCAACTCGCCAAATGGGGCGACCTCCCAAACATCGTGCCCACCGCCCTCATGGCTGCTGTAATCGCCTTCTTTATGACCCGAGTGCGATTCCGCAACAACACTGTCTTAGCCAAACTGTCGATCCCCATCAAAACCGCCATATTCCTCATCGCCGGCATCGTCATCGTCTTCTGGCAATCCTCGCTAAACGCCGAGGGCACCAACCTCTTCGCACGCTCTTACGACGCCTGGGACCGCTTCGGACTTTGGGTCGACATCGCCATCAACGGCGGCGTCAGCGGCGACCAGATCCCGTTCGCAATGATCATGATGACCGTGACATGGATCACTTCATACATCGTCACATTCCTCACCTTCAGGTTCAACAGCCCATGGGTCCCCGCCGCAATACTCGGCACCGCGCTCCTAACCAACCTCAGTCACCGCATCGGACTCCACGAGCAGACCTTCTATCTCTTCATGTTCGCCGCAGTCGCCCTCTTCTCGCATCTCGTTGCTGTCGGACGCATCAACCAGTGGCGAAAATCCGGGCTCACATTCCCCAATGAAGCACGATGGATCGCCGCACGTGACGGACTGATACTCGGTTTCGTAGTCATGATCGTCGCCGCAATGGCACCGATGTTCATCCCACGCTCCGACACCCTCAGCGTCCGGTGGAACACCATCTTCCTCGACCCATTCACAGAATTCCGAGATGTCGCCGAACGACTCCTCGCCGGCGTTCCCAGTGGCGACGACAACCAGATCTACTCCCCCAACGCCGTCCTCCCGTTCCAAGGCGGGATCGAACTCACCGACGACCCCGTCATGTGGATCCGTACCCGATACGCGAAGCTCCATCCATCCCGCGTCTATCAGGAATACACGTCGCAAGGGTGGATCACCGCCCCCAGCGTCTCGTTACCCGCCGACGCCGGCACGAAACTACTCACCAGCCCCGATGAAATCAACATCGACGAGCGGCAACGCCTCGACATCTCCGTCGAACTCCTAGGCAGAACCGACCGCGTCATACCCGCTGCAGCCGTTCACGCCCTCGACTACCAAGCCGAAGTCGAAATCCTCGAACCCCTCAGCTGGGACGTCCCGCTTGCCGGAAGCCCAGCCAAACTCGCAGAACTCCCTGAAGACCTGCGGGAATTCGCATTCATGCTCCGAGAACGATTAACGAAGCTGGCGAACGATTCACCCGTCTACTCGCCTCCAGATACCGCCAACGACAGACCTCCATTCACCCTGAACACCCAACCGGCAATGACCTTCGACGAGGTCAGCTCCGTCATCCGGCAGATGCAATCTAATGTCGACCCCATCTACAACGTCGATGAGCAGATCACCTTCACCATCACCGAAAGCTCCATCGAAGACATAACGATCCGAGACTCCGGCGAGTTGATTGACATGACATTCACAATCTCTGACGCCTCCCTCGAGCAGATGCTCCATGATGCCACCGGAACTCCCCAAACCGTCGGAGTCCGAGTCTCAACCGCAGTCCTCAGAGATGTAGCCGATCAAAACAACGGCATCGGTCCAAGAAGAATCCAAATCATCATCACCGCCGAAGACCTGCTATCCCTCGCAATCCCTGACCTAGACCCCCTCGGATCCACGCGCCCACAAGAATCCACCCGATTCCGCATCACCGCTGAAAACATCGAAGAAATGGACCTCCGACGCTCCGGCATCGACTGGCAATCATTCAGCTACCGCGTATTCGCCGAACCCGACGGCACTAACGCAAGCCTCATGCGAATCGCACGCCGAGGACCCACCGAGCAGAACACCGTTACCTTCGACGAAATCCTCGAAGAGAACCAGCGTTACAACGCCACAACCTATATCTCTACCGCCGAGACTTCCGAACTCGTCAACTCGACCGCCGACTACCCCAATTGGATCGCCGATCGCTACCTCCAACTCCCTGGAACACTTCCCGCAGAGGTACGTGCCCTCGCCAATCAAGTCGTCACCGACGCCAACGCAGTCACGCCGTGGGAAAAGACCATGGCGATAAAGCGATTCCTACAGCAACAGGTCTACTCGCTCGAAATAGAAGGTCCCGGACCCCGCGATGACGGCATCTACTACTTCCTCTTCAAGACCGTCAACGAGCCTTGCCCGTCCGATTTCCCTACCTGCGACACCACGAAGCGCAAAGGCTACAGCCAATACTTCGGATCCGCCGCCACCGTCATGCTCCGCTCCGTAGGCGTGCCCGCACGCATGATCGCAGGATGGAGCGCCGGAGAATACGTACCCGACCAAGGGCAGTTCCTCATCCGCGACCGCAACCGACACGGATGGACACAGATTTTCGCTCCGCCATACGGATGGATCGACATCGAAGTCACTCCCGGAAGACCTGCCGTACCGCGCAACATCCTCGTCCCCACAACCCCAACATCCGAAATCCCACCCGGGCTCCCCGGTTCCGCCGAATTCGACCCCGACTATCTCGAATACCTTGAAGATTTGGATGAACTCGCTCTGCTAGAGCAAGACCTGCGGCTTGGCGGCCGCTTCCAACCCGCCGAAACCGACCAGGGATTGCTGCCATTCGAAGTCCCCGTGGTGCCCACCGCAGTCGCCACCTCTCTCATACTCATCGTCCTAGTCGCAGTGTTCCTATGGCGCTGGAACCTAAGAGGGCAACCCGCACCCATCCGCGCCTACTCGCAATTCATACGCGTCGCCGCACTCCTCGGATATCGAAAACCATCCCATGTGTCAGCGCGCGAATTCGCCGCCGAAATCGCCGATATGACCATGCGATACGCCGACGCCAGACGCATCATCGAAGCATTCGAAAAATCCGTCTACGGCCCCACTGAGCCTCTGAACGAAGCAACACCCGAGCCGACCGAAACCGCACCGGCCGAAGAAGCCGATGAAACAGAGCGCACACAAACTCCTCAACCGCACCAAACACCAACCCTCTCCCAAACCTGGCGCAACCTCGCACGAGCAATGCTCAAACACCGCATCATGACCCTAGTAGGCATGACCCCCGCCTACATTCCCGACGAAACCCAAGAACAATACCGCTTCACCACCTAACCCCGTCATACTCGCGAAGGCGGGTATCCAGAGGGGCCTGGGCAAACGAAGTGAAGCGAGCGGGGTATCCCCGGGGAGATGGTGTGAACGCGCATCCCCTCCCCACGTGGGAGAGGGCAGCTCGCCGCAAAATCCCCTCTCCCTAGCCGCTCTTCCCTCCCCTTCTAGGGGGAGATTAAGAGGGGGGCTCTGGTGAGGGTGAGACGGGGCAAAAGGGCGGGGCGGATCACAGCCCATCACGAAAATCAGCGAAATCAGCGGTTCACACTTGACAACCGCAACATATGTAGTAATATAAGCAAATAGATCGACGGATCGACACAGTGCTGCGCAGACGTGTGCAGCCCCCCCGTCCCGAACGGCTGCAGGGAGACATGCGTGAGGAAACGAAGGCAAAACGGCAGCGAAAGCGCGATCGACCATCGCGCCGAGCCGCGGCGTCTCCGGATCCTCCGGCGGCGTCCCTCATCGGATCGGAGATCCGGTGCAAGGCCGGGAGGGCCGTGCCGAAGCGTGGGAGGCCGAGTTCCCGGAGCGCGACGCGTCAGTCCCGCGTCGCACAGCGAGCCAGCAGGCGTCTCCTCCAAGGAGACGCCCAGCCAAGGGCCGGGAGACCTCACGTGGAGCCGACAGACGTCTGCTCCTGCCCGCCGCAGGAGGGAGGCTACAGCCCGAGAGGAGCCCGCGAGGGCGAATCCAAGGAGGCGGCGAACTCCGAACGGCGACCCCGTCGCCGCGCCGTCCCCCATGCCCGCGGTCTGGCGACGCGGGCCGCGGCTGGAAAACGGACGCTAGCGGTCTCGCACGCCGCTCCGCGCAGCATCTGACCCCTCTCCGGGGTCGCCCCCCGCCTGAGAAGGCGGAGGCGATGGAGAGGGAAGGAGCATCGGTCTCGGCGCTGAGACCGACGCTCGAGGCGAGGGCCAGTTCCTACGGGCCCGAGGACCCTAGCCGCCGGGCCTTCCAACCGGAAGGCCCGGCAGCAAACAGCCACACCCCGTGGACATACGAACACGCCCAACCTTACAATCACAATCAAACCATGAAACCTCAACTAATCTCCTCCGAAATCTTCGAAACCGCACTAGGATGGATCGCCATCGCCGCAACCGAACGCGGCATCGTCCGAACATCCCTCCCCGAACCAAACCCCGATACTGCCCTTGAGGCCATCTCTGACATCAAAAATGGATCACTAAGCGGCCCCAACGACGCGCTCCACGAAGCGAAACAACTCCTGACCCGCTACTGCAACGGGGAGCCTATCTCATTCGACGCAATCCCCATCGACGACTCCACCTGGACCCCATACACCCAACATGCCCGTGCGGCGTGCCGAACCATTCCCCGTGGCGAAACTCGCACCTATGCATGGCTCGCCAAACAAGCATCCGGCAACCCCAGATCCGCCCGCGCCGCCGGCAGAGCAATGGCCACTAACCCCGTCCCAATCATCATCCCCTGCCATCGAGTAATCGGCTCCAACGGCAACCTCCACGGCTTCGCCGGCACCATCGGCATCCCCCTAAAAGCCCGCCTGCTAGAGATGGAAAGCGCATCAACAATCCCCTCTCTCCTGCACTGAACACCCCCTCCTTCAGGAGGGGGCAGGGGGAGGACCGCCGCCTGGCGGGACCCTCCCCTTTTTGCGTCAGCAAAAGGGGGACGCGTCGAGCGCAGCAAGACGCAGGGGGTTCATACCACCCGATGCCCGTTTTACGATTGAAAGTTGAGGCGTATCGCCCACCTAACCCTTTCAATCAACACCAATCAGGGAACCCATCAACAAATGGCCAGAGACAAATGCGTGCTTGCTTACAGCGGCGGGATGGACTCCACCATCTCTATCGTCTGGATCCGTGAAAACTACGACCTCGATGTCGTTACCCTCTCCGTCGACATCGGCGCAGGCCCCGAACTCGAAGGCATCCGAGAACGTGCCGCATCCGCCGGCGCCGTCGAATCACTCGTCTGGGACGTCAAAGACGAGTTCGCCAGCGACTTCATCGTCCCCGGACTAAAAGCCGGCGCGATGTACGAATCCGCATACGCACTCTCCACCGCCTTCGGCCGCCCCCTAATGGCCAAGAAGCTCGTCGAAGCCGCACGCCAAGTCGGAGCCGTTGCCGTCGCACACGGATGCACCGGAAAAGGTAACGACCAAGTCCGCTTCGACGCCGGAATCAAAACCCTCGCTGCACACGGCGAACCTCTCCGCATCATCGCCCCCGCACGCGAATGGGACATGACCCGCGACGAAGAGAAAGAGTTCGCAAACCGTGCCGGACTAGAACTTCGCGAAGTCGGCGACGACCAGCGCGTCTACTCCATCGACCGCAACATGTGGGGACTCGCTATCGAAGGCGAAGACCTCGAAGACACCTGGTTCGCACCGCCCGAAGATGCCTTCTCCTGGACACAAGCACCAGACCAGACACCTGACGAAGCCGAAGAGGTCTCAATCTCATTCGAAGAGGGCGTACCCGTCGCGCTGAACGACGAAAAGATGGATCTCGTAGAACTCATCGACCAGCTCAACCTCCTCGCCGGATCACATGGTGTAGGCAGAGTAGACCACCTC
Source organism: Dehalococcoidia bacterium (assembly GCA_965220515.1). Classification (GTDB taxonomy): domain Bacteria; phylum Chloroflexota; class Dehalococcoidia; order Lucifugimonadales; family Lucifugimonadaceae; genus Bin127. The sequence goes on along the minus strand of OZ244831.1, from coordinate 1,607,811 downwards.
GAAAATCGCCTAGTCGGCATCAAATCGCGCGAAGTCTACGAAACACCAGCCGCCATCGTCCTCTACCAAGCGCTGTCAGCCCTCGAAACCGCAACACTCTCGCGCGACCAGCAACGAGTTAAAGCCCAACTCGCACAACTCTACGCCGACCTCGTCTACGACGGACGCTGGTACACCGGACTCCGCGAAAACCTCGACGCTTTCGTCAACTCCGTCATGCGCTACACCACCGGCGATGTTCGCGTAAAACTCTACAAAGGCTCCTCAACCGTCACCGGAAGACGGTCCCCATACTCCCTCTACGACTTCGAACTGGCAACATACTCCACCGAAGACGAGTTCGACCACGCCGCCGCCGTCGGCTTCATCGACATATACAGCCTCCCGGCTAGAACCCAGATGAAGCGCCAAACCATGCGGGACGCCCGATAACGGGTTTCTTCCGAGCCAGCCTCTCCGCGTCCATGCGGCGTTAACATTCGATGGTGTGAAGCATTATCGACCATTTATCAGCGTAGCCCTCGCAGTCGTCGCGATACTGACCACCACCGCAATTGGTCAAGTCGCCGCGGCAGATGTCATCACTACCACGTTCTCCGACGGCTCACACCGCGTTGGCATCGACATCGCCCCCGGCACATACTTCGCAGAGTTCGAAGATGGTATCTGCGCGCTGAGCATCACCGACATCGACGGCGCGCAACGCACCCCAACGTTTCGGGCCAGGGCGATCGTGACGATCACGGAAAGCGATACGCTCGTGCAGACTAGAGGCTGCGGCGAGTGGAACCCTCGTGAAACCCGCAAACCTCCGCTAAGAGAATTCAGTGAGGGGTTGTACGAGGTCGGAGTCGACATCGCCCCAGGCATCTACACCGCAGACCAGAACCAAGGACGTTGCCTATGGTTCACCCGCACCGATTTCACGTATCAGCCGAACTACGACGGCTTGGTTACATGGTGGAGAGTTGGCGAGCCGATCGTAGAGCTAAAGGTCGGCGACGGCGGTTTCTACTCGATCCGATGTGGCACTTGGCAGATTCGAGAAGGCCGCCGACCAGCTGAGCCGTTATCGGAGTTCAACGACGGCTCGTATCTGGTCGGTGTCGACATCGAACCGGGCGACTATGTGGCCGATTCGGGCGACAACACTTGTAGATGGTTCCGGAACACCCCGTTCAACGTTGCAGTGTCGGATTTCAGTGGCAGGTACCAATCCATAGGACGACAGATCGCAACTATCTTGCCGTCGGATACTGGCTTCTACAGCGACGGATGCGGACCTTGGGAGCCGTTCGATCCCGACGGCGCGCATGCCGAACCAGAGCCCACGATAGGTGCCGGAACTTTCGCCGTAGGCGTCGATGTGCAACCAGGAGTCTACGTCGCAGACGCCCAAGAAGGCCGCCAGTGTCGATGGTTCATCCTCGGTGGTTTCACCGGTCGGGACGAGGACATAGTGGAGGGTGGAAGTGGCATTTTGCGAGGCATCGTCGAACTGCCAGACGCCCCAATCGGATTCCGGTCCATCGATTGCGGACACTGGACTCAGGTCGATCCCAACATTGAGATAGACGCCGCCAAGACTTTCGGCGACGGCGAACATGTCGTCAATCTACACATATCACCCGGCTTATATCAATCGCCAGGCGGCGAAAGAGGACAATGCTCGTGGCGTCGTTTCATTGGATTTGGAACCGGGCCCGGCAACAACCCCGCGGTGCGCATCCCAACGGGACGTAACATCGCTGAAATTGTATCGAGCGACACCGTGTTCAAGAGCTACGGATGCGGTGGTTGGGAGCCATTTGTCCCCGATGATCAATCAGAGGCGCTTATAACTTTTGAGCGCGGCACATGGGCCGTCAACACCGAGATCTCCCCAGGTACCTATGTCGCCAAAGAACCGGATGGCAGAGTCTGTTATTGGAGCCGATTGTCCGCGTTCACTGGCGAACCGGAAGACTACACCGTTTCTGAACAGTCAGTCAACCATTCGATAACGACGATCCATAGCCACGATGTAGGTTTCTACTCCCAAGGATGCGGCATTTGGACTTTGGTGACGACAGAGTCACCCGTTTCGACGGCGGACCCCCCAGATTCGTTTGAGAATGGCATCTATATCGTCAATCAGGACATTGGGCAGGGCACCTACATCGCGGACGCAATCGACGATTCGAATTGCTTCTGGAGCCGACTCTCAGGATTCGACGGCGACACCTTCAGTCGGATCAACGATTACCACAGTGCCGGGCAAGCAATCGCCACTATTCTCGAATCTGATAAAGGGTTTCGATCGCGCGGTTGCGGAACTTGGCGCAGACTTGACGAAGTGGAAGATGCCATTGTCGCACCAACGTTCTCAGACGGCACTTATCGAGTCGGCGTAGATATCTCGCCCGGAACCTACATCGCCACGAGTACAGGCATCGCTGCGTGCCGTTGGCGCCGACTTTCCGATTTCACTTGGACCTCTGGCAACATTGTCGAGGTCATCGCTGGCGGGCCGAAGATCGCAACGATTCTACCCACCGATATCGGCTTCGCTTCGGTGGGTTGTGGTGAATGGACACCGATAGACACGCTTCAGTTTCCGCAATCAGAGCTGCCGAGACGATTCAACAATGGATCATACCTCGTTGGCGTGAACATCGAGCCAGGAACCTACTACGCCCAGCCTCGAAGACTCGGCAGTTGCAGGTGGAGCATCGCAAATGACTTCACCGGCGACGCTACTGCCACTGTCATCTCCGGAAAGACAAACGATCGCTGGATCGTGACCATCGAACCGACGGATGTAGGGTTCGTCACCTATGGATGCGACATTTGGCGCAGAATCGAGGACCGGCTCCCCCTTGCCCCGTACCGCACTTTCGATGATGGCGTTTACCGCGTCGGCACTGAGGTCGTCCCCGGCGCCTACGTCGCAGAAGTGCCGACCGCGCGTTTCATCGACGGACGGCCCAGACCGACTTGCCGTTGGCAGCGAGTTTCAGGTTTCAGGCACGACGAATCCGACGTGATCGAGTCTGGCGACGAGTTCTCAGCAGTCCACCGATCATTCACCACCATAAAGATCGAGGTGAAGATCGATCCAGCAGACACTGGCTTTGTCTCCAGCGGTTGCGGCAGATGGCGCCGCGCAGACGGGTAGTTAATCTTAATCGCCCGCAGTAACCTTGCTCAGCGCCGACGAGACTATTGCGACGGCCTCGTCGATTTCTTCTGCGCTGGCATTCAATGGCGGCATGAAACGCAACATGTTTGGTCGCACAGCGTTCAGCAACAATCCGTTGTCCAGACAGTCGGCGACCAGCCCCGCAGACAGTTCCTCCGACATCTCGACTCCGACCAGCATCCCCATCCCGCGGACCTCGGTTATGACCGGGTGCTCTTCCTTCAATGAATTGAGCTTCCCCATCAAGTACTCACCACTTCGCATAGCCTGTCCCGGACCATCTTCGTCCAACAAAGCCTGCGCACCCGCCGCGCCTGCCGCAGTCGTAAGCGCATTGCCGCCGAACGTCGAGCCATGATCACCCGGCTCAAGCACCGAGCAAAACTCCTTACACGCGAACGCCCCGAGCGGCGCACCAGACCCCACCGCCTTGCCCAACGTCATCACGTCAGGCTCGACACCCTCGAAACGCTGGTACCCGAAAACCGTCCCCAATCTCCCCATCCCAGTCTGGACCTCGTCGAGCATGAAGAGGATATTTTTCTCCTTGCAGAAATCCTGCACCCGCTTCAGGTATCCCGCGTCGGGAACGTTCACACCACCCTCGCCTTGGACCGGCTCAAGCAAAACCGCACAAGTCTTGCCCTCGACATAAGCACTGGCTATCGCGTCGAAGTCGTTGTACGGAACATTCACGAATCCCGGCATCAGCGGCGTCCAGTTGTCTTGGTAGTGCGGTTGCCCCGTCGCCGCCATCATCGCCTGCGTCCGACCGTGGAACGAGTCCAGAGCCGTGATGATCTCGTAAGCGCCGTCCAGATTCTTGCGACCCCACTTGCGCGCCAATTTACTGGCACCTTCGTTGGCCTCCGCGCCAGAGTTGCAGAAAAACACCCGATCCACATCCGAGTTCTCGACGATGAACTGCGCCAATGGAAGCTGCGGAGTCGTGTAGAACAAGTTCGACATCTGCATGATCTTGCCAGCCTGCTCGCTGACGGCTTTAGTCACCGCCGGATGCGAGTGCCCCATGTTGAGCACTGCCCAACCCGCCGTGAAGTCTAGATAAGACTTGCCGTCATTGTCGAAAACCCGCGAGCCTTCTCCCCGCACCAACACCGGCGGCATCCGTCGCACCACCTGCATGTAGTACTTGGCCTCTAAATCCTTGTATTCCTGACTCGTCGTCATCTTTCAGATCTCCATACAGTCCTTCGCCGCTACTCGCAACACCAATCCAATATACAACGGGCATCCTCCCCCGAAACGCGGCACGCCCCGTTCGCATAGCGAAAGGGGCGCGAGCGAGTGCAACGATGCGAGCGGGGTATGCCGGGGAGGGGACGGGTTGCTGCTCTGAAGCCCCTTCAACTCCGCACATGCGGCTCAGGACGTTCGCCACGCCGATCTTTCGGATACTCCACTAAAAACAACCGCGCCACCAGCATCGCCAATATCAACACGAACCCTCCGAGCGCTATCCACTGCGGTCCCGTCGCCAACCCAACCACAACCGCGACTGCGAACGTCACGGCCGCAGACCTCGGCCCATCCTTAATGAAAGGCAGAACCGCGAGTCCAGCAACCGTAGGTATCAGTCCCCACCACCCGAGTAACGCGACACCTACACCCAGCCCCGTCGCCAATCCCGCGCCTCCCTTGAATCTCATGAACACCGGCAACCAATGACCCACAATCGCGAAGACCGCCGCCACCGGCAAGAACAGGTCAGGGCAACCGATCAGCATTGCCGCCACCACCGCAACAGCACCCTTGGCGATGTCCAACCCGAACACCACGGCGCCATATTTCCGACCCACCTTCCGAAAAACGTTGGAAGCCCCAGGATTGCCAGTCCCAACCGTGAAAATATCAACTCCCGCAAGCCTCGCCACAAACACCGCGAACGGTAACGAACCTAGCAGATACGCCATGATCGCAGATGCGATGACGGCAACGATTTCGTTGGGGATCAAGATGTCAACGCCCGCATCCCAGCCTCAGCAACGCGCTCCAACGCCGTCTCGATGTACCCCGCATCAATCTCGTAACCAATAAACACCCGTCCATTCTCCACCGACGCCACTGCTGTCGCGCCCGAACCCATGAACGGATCCAGAACCACCTCATCCGAAAACGTGTAAAGATCAATCAGCCGCCTCGGCAACTCCACCGGAAAAGGTGCCGGATGCTGAGAACGTTTTGCAGATGTAGGTGGAAAACTCCAAGTGCTTTTGGTGTGCTCCAAAAAATCATCACGCTCGATTGTTGCTTCGCGCCCTTCAACACGTTTTCGTCCAAACGGCGGCTTTTGAAATACCAATATGTACTCGTGCGTATCCCGCAACGTTGGATTCGACGGTGACATCCAACTTCCCCACGCTGTAGACGACCCGCTCATCCCCTTGTCCCAAATAATCTCCCCTCGCATGAAAAACCCGATCTCAGCGGCTATCTGAATAATGTAGGCATGGAGAGGGATGTACGGCTTGCGACCGATGTTCGCCACATTCACACATGCCCGGCCACCGTCGACCAATACCCGGTACGTTTCAAGCATCACATTGCGGATCAGCCCCAAATACTCCTCCATCGAAAGATCCGAGTCATAGTCCTTGCCAACGTTGTAAGGAGGCGAGGTAACCATCAGATGGACGCAACGGTCGGGTAAATCGCTCATGTCCTCGCTACTCTTGAGAAAGAATCGATTCCGAGCAGACTCGGGTAGCGAGTTTTCAAGTTGCGGTTTAGGGTCGATGTCAGCATCAAGCCCGATCGGCATCAACTGACGCGAGTAGTACGCGCTGGCATCGTGATTCTCGCGCGTTCCCGCGCCGAAAGACCTGGTCTTGGTGCCCTTATGCTTCAAATCCGGTTCTGACAATCAATCCCGTCAATCATTCCAATCACAGTTCAGACATCAACCAGCCAACCCACCAGTGCATCGCATCAACGTCTCCTGCACCAATAGCTCGTGTTCCCGACTTCGGAGCGGCGGCACACCGTTTTCGATCGTCTCGACGAAAGCCGCAAACGTGTCAACATATCGCCTCCGATCCTCCAGATCGAGCATTGTCACCCCCTCGTCGTATCCGCCCTTCGCTTCGGTCAAACACAACCGAAGTTGCTCCGCGGGTTCGAACGGCTCCATGATCGCCGAGCCTTCGGTGCCGTAAACCTCGAATCGCCGAGCCATTGGACGCGGCTCCATCGCTGCAATATCCAACGTCACCAGCGCGTTCGAGTACTCCAACACCGCCAAAGTGTTGTCCATGAAATCCCGAGTCGATGATGTCGCGTTCTGCAGATACGGGGTCACGCGCTCGGGCCGTCCCATCATCCAAACGATCTGATCGAGCATGTGTCCGCCGAGGTCGTAGAGAACGCCGCCTCGGTGATAAGACAACCCCTGCCGGTCCGTGTACTGCCCACCCACTGAACGCTCAGGCAACCAAGTGGACATATGGGCGCGCACTTGGAAAACATGCCCTAGGAATCCTGACCGTACCCAGTTCGCCATCCGCTCGAAGCCGTCGTGCTTGCGGAACATGTAACCGAGTGTCACCTGCAAGTCCTGATTTCGGGCGTCCTCTATAACCCTCATAAATCGATGGAAATCATCGCCCGCCGGCTTGTCGTAGAAGCAGTGTTTGCCAGCACGGACTATCGCCTCGGTATGCGCCAGACTCTCTCGATTGGCACCCTCAGATGCGACCGCGATAATCTCGGGGTTATCCAAAATCTCGTTGATCGAATCCAACCAGATCGCGCCTTCCCAACCGCCCGACTCAGCGCAAAACGCCTGACGCTCAGCGTCTGGTTCGTAGCAACCCACCACCTCGACACCCGGATGTTCCAGCATCACTTGGTAAACGCCAGCCGCGTGACCATGCTTCGTGCCGATCTGAGCTACTTTCAAGACGTTGCCTCCGCGCGCAAACTACCGATCCTCGGATTAGATGCTTGCAAAGTATAGACGGGCTGAACGCCAATCGCGAATCGAGCACGGACCGCGTGACTACGGCGCTTTCGCCATGTCTATAAACGCCCGGATCTTCGAATGATCCTTGATTCCATCCGTTTCCACGCCAGTTGAGACATCGACACCCCACGGACTGAGTTGTTGGATCGCATCCCCGACATTTTCGGGGTAGAGACCACCTGCTAAGAGCACGCCTTCTCGGTTAGCGATACCCTCGGCGATGCTCCAATCGAACGTCTTTCCAGTCCCACCCGGCTGGTGCTCCTCGTATCGATCCAACAGCACGATGCGATCGAGGGAAAGGTGGTGATCCACCAAGTCGCTCAACTCGTCCTGCGACATGTCGGATTTGATCCGGACCTGTCTGATCACGGGCTTCCACATCGCCCGTATGTAAGCCTCATCCTCTTCTCCGTTGAGTTGAACGCAGTCGAGGTCAACCTCTTGCGCGGTCTTATTGACCCACCGAACATCTTGGTTCCTGAAAAGCCCGACGACCTTTGCTCCTTTTTGCCGCAGCCGCTTGATGCGATGATCTCGCGCGCGAATTCGATAGTTTCGCACTACTTCTTGCGCCTGAAAACGCGTCAACTGCCTTCGGACGCCCTCAACGAGGACAACACCTAGGAAGTCAGCCCCTGCCCGGACCGCTTCGACAGCAGAGTCGCCGTCTCGGATACCGCAGATCTTCACTTTGGGTTGGTAACTCATGTCGATCATTTCACACGCTGATCGTAGCCATCTGCGATATCAACTCGCTCGGATCGCCATTCGCCGTCATCAACGATTCGCCTACCAGCACCGCCTTCGCACCCGCATCTGCCATACGCTTCACATCATCCGCGTCCCGCATCCCGCTCTCAGCCACCTTCACAACATCATCCGGAATCCGTTTCGCCAGTGCCGGGAACACGTCTAATGAAGTGGTTAAGGTCTTCAAGTTGCGGTTGTTTACACCAACAATCCGAGGCTCGGCACTCGTCAAGGCCACATCCAACTCCGTAGCATCAAAAACTTCGACAAGCGGCTCCATGCCGATGCCCGTCGCCACATCATACAGATCCGAATACTGTACCGGATCCAAGATGGCGATTATCAATAGCACCGTGTCGGCACCCGCCGCCCGCGCTTGATAAATCTGGTACTCGTCAACCACGAAATCCTTTTCCAGCACCCCTACATCGTAACTATGAGCTACTTCGGCGGCGCCTTCCAAATCCGCGAGCGAACCTCGGAAGAAATCCTGTTCAGTCAATACAGAAATCGCAGCCGCACCAGCTTTACAGTAAGTTTCGGCGCGTTGCGCAGGATCGAGCGTGAGGTCCATCACTCCCGCCGACGGCGAAGACCGCTTCATCTCGGCGATCACTGATATCGACGCAGACGAACCGATTGCCAGGGCGAAATCTAACGGCGCAGTGACGCGATTGGCCTCTTCCGCCGCTCCCAGCATCTTTGCCGGAGACACGACTGATTTGTCCGCGGCTATACGCTTCCCTTTAGCCGCGACGATGCGATCAAGAATAGAGGGAGTGGTGTGGTTGTTATTGGTCATTGTCCAAGTGGGAGCTGCGACTATATTTGAACTCAATGTTAAACAGCGAAGGGTGGCACGCCTTTTACTGAAATGTATTCCGTTTGACGGCAAATGAGTCTGCTGCCACCGTTGGATCACGCAGAGTCAGGCCAACCTATTTCGTCAAGTTCATGCTGAGAGACCTTACCGTAGGTCTTGAAGGCCTCCTGCAGACGTTCCTCAAGCCACATATGACCTTCGGGTGCAAGTTGCACCCTGGCCTGTTGAAGGTAAGCGCGATGGGGGTCTCTGTTACCTGCGCGTCGTTCAAAGTTACGCTTGGTTGAAGCGAACGAATTGTGCCCGTTTGATTTCATCAACTCATTGAGCGAGACCCCGTTCGCCAACGTCCCAGCCACGAATTCAGCACTCTGGACGCGAGTCCGGTGCGGGTAACTGATCCTCCAATCGTTTTCTGCCAAATCCTCTGGGTTTTCGTCGTCTGTGCCAGGCACGTGCTCCTTAGCGATGGCGCGTCCGAACACATGGATATCAAAGTCTTTCGTGAAGTAGCCGATGAACATAACCGCACCCTCGTGGACCTGTCTAGGCCTAACGGACTGCCTGAGCACCCAATGGCAATCACTCGACTCTATGACCTCTAAGACCGTGGCGGAAAGTTCCGCACGATGTTGCCTCGTGCTCCTGCCCAAGAATTTGACGAACGCTTGATCGCTTGGATCGAAACTTCGCGATATTGCGGTTTGCGGAGGTTCGTCGAGTCCGACATCGGCGCCGTAATCTTCAAGATCCTTTGCGTCGTTAGGTCGACCGCCACACCGGCCATATCTATCGATTTTTTCGATCCATTCCTTGATCTGGAGTTCCGCGTTCGCCTTATTCCATAACCGTTCGAAGTAACACCGGCAGTCTTTGACGAAACCACAATCGTCTGAAACGATACCTAGTTCGAAGTTTCGGTGAAGACCAAAATGAGTGAGATTCGCCGATGTCACAATGGCCTTGGTTGATCCGAATATGTAGAGTTTGGCGTGTAGGTTCTTGATGCCGCGTACCTCTGCACCGGCTTCAGTCAATTGACGCAGGGCGGCTAAATCACTTACGCCCGCGGCAAAGTCAGCAAGATTGAATCGCGTGATAACTTGAAGCTTGCTCGGTTTGTGAGCCAGCAAATTCTTGATGGCGGACACCTTGATGAACGGTGAGATGATCCGCACGTGGCTAGAGTCGGACGCCAAGGCATCACATAATTCCCTGTTCCACCCACGGTCGACCAACTTTGTCATGGTGTTATCCTGCCGCCGCAGGAGCCGCCGCCACGCCACGGTATATGTTCCGCAATGGCCCTATCGCTAGGCTCGCCACTACGATCACCGCGAAGCCCAAACCCAGTATCCACAACACGTTTGAGACACCGATCGCGTCTGCTGCGAAACCGTTGACAAGGTTCAAAACCGCCATCGTCCCGCCGATGATGATGTGACTGAAGCCCGTTATCCTCCCGCGCATCGCATCCGGGGCCAGCGACTGCACCATCGCTCCAGCGATAGCCATAAACGCCGCCTGTGTGCCACCCATCGCAGCCGCACCCAGCATCGCCGATGGAAGATCGTTCGCCGATGCCAGTATCAACATAGAAGCGCCGCTAAGAGCGCCCGTAATCAGGAGGATCAACCCCCGACTATTCGCCTTGCGCGTGCCCGCGATAGCGAGCACACCGATCAACGCACCTCCACCGACCGCCATCATCAGTGTGTTGGCATTTTCTGGATTACCTAACACCTCCTGCGCAAGTACCGGCAACGTCGTCTCGAACGACATCGTCATTGCGCAGTGCAGTGCGATCAGGAAGAACAATACCCGCAACTGCGAGTCTGACCAAGCGTAGGCACCAGCTTCAACCAGGCTCTGGAACATTCCCGCGCCCTTGGTCAAAGCTCCCGTAGACCTAGTGTGAATGGCCACCACACACACGATACTCACTACGTACAAAACCGCGCAAGCCAAGAATGCTGCACTTGTGCCGCCAAGGAACAACGCTGGCGCGATCAGAGCCGGGCCTACGAGCCGCGAACCCTGCAGAGACATCTGGTTAAGGGCAATCGCATTCAACAGATCCGCTTTCGGCACCAGATTCGGCACTAAAGCCTGTGTCGCCGTCATCTGGAACGCCCTAAAAGTGCCATTGAGCAGTGACAGCGCGATCAGAATCCCGACAGTCAACAGATCTGCGAACGCTAAACCGGCCAGCGCCAAAACGTTGAACAACTGCAACACATACGCGATTACGAGCACCGACCTTCGATCGAAACGATCGGCCAAATAACCCGCCACAGGTGGCATCAGGAACCGCGGCACCATCGCCGCAAACGTCGCTACTCCCACCAGCCCCGCCGAACCCGTCATCTCCAGCACCAACACGCCCCGAGCAATGATCAACGCCCAATACGCCGACTGCCCCCCCAAACTTCCCAGCATCACCCACCGGAAATCGCGGTAACGCAAAGAGTTACCGTAACGGCTGACTGCGGGCTTTACTTTCGTCGAGATCATGAATCCGCTCGGACTGACACCGCGCGGATGGACACTGCCGAGAATCCCTCAAAGGGTTGCCGACATGTTACACCTCGAACCGCCGCCGCGCCGTCCTTGTGCGCGGCAGAGCAACCACGAACTCGAGTTACGCCCCTAACTCAACCCGCTACTGACCTTCACCAGCCCGCCGAGTTTGGCCGCCGCCGCCCCACTGTCGATGCTGTCCTTAGCCATCAACGCCGCGTCATTGAAACTGTCAGCCTTGCCAGCCGCAAGCAACGCCACCGCCGCATTGATCGCAACTACGTTGTACCGCGATCGTTCTGGACTCGGAGGCGCGTTATGCTCTCCGCCGGTACCAGATAGCACCGTTTGAATGATCTCCGCGCTGTGCTCAACCGAATTAGCAACTAGATGATCGCGGCTTCCCTCTGGCAACCCGAAGTCAGCCGGCCTAGTCCGACGGCGCTTCAAAACGTCCGGCATCACCTGATACATCAAAGTGTGCCCCTCGATATCCACCTCATCGGCACCAGATTCAGCGTGCACCACCAGCGCGTAGTCAGTGCCGAGCAGTTGCAACGCCTTGGCGATCTTCTCCGCTGTAGCCCGATCTGCCACGCCCAAAACCTGTCTGGTCGCCCCCGCCGGATTCGTTAGCGGCCCCAAGATGTTAAACACTGTCCGAATTCCGATTTGCGGTCGCAGCGGACCAGCGAACCTCATCGCGGGATGGAACGCCTGAGCGAACATAAACCCGATACCGGCTTCTTGGATGCAACGGAACACGCCCTCGGGCCCAAGCATCACGTTAACGCCTAACGCTTCCAAAACATCCGCGCTTCCAGTCGACCCTGACATCGCCCGGTTACCATGCTTTGCGACATGTACACCTGCGCCAGCAACCACGAAAGAAGCTGCTGTCGATATGTTGAACCAACCCATAGCATCGCCGCCCGTCCCGCACGTATCCACAGTATCCACACCCGGGCTCACATGCAGAGAGACATCACGCATCACCGATGCCATTCCCGCTATCTCATCCGGCGTCTCACCCTTCATCCGAAGCGCAGTCACAAACGCCCCGAACTGCGCCTCCGTAGCTTCGCCCCCCATAATCTGCGCCATCACATCAGCAGCCTCAGATTGCGTAAGATCAACGCCGTCAACAGCAGCTTGGATACCTTGTTGGATGTTCATGTTGTTATTCCTTTTGAGTTAGTCGACTACCCAATTTGGTTCTTATTGGGATCATCATCTCGGCGACCGCGTTAGTTTTCCATCTCCAAAAAGTTCCGCAGCAGATCCTTTCCCGGCCGCGTCAGTATCGACTCGGGATGGAACTGCACCCCCTCGATCGGCATATCAGGATGTCGCATTCCCATGATGACTCCGCTCTCCGTCGACCGCGCCGAAACCTCGAAGCCCGGCGGCACGGCATCGGGCTGAACTGCCAACGAGTGATATCGCACAGCCTCAAAGGGATTCGGCAAATCCTTGAAAACGCCCTTCCCATCGTGCTGGATCATAGAGGTTTTGCCATGCTTCAGTTCGCCAGCGTGATCGACGATACCGCCGAAGGCTTCGCCGATGGCTTGGTGGCCGAGGCATACGCCGAGAACGGGTACCTTGCCCGCGAAGTGCTTGATCGCGTCTATCGAAATTCCCGCATTACGCGGATGCGACGGCCCCGGAGAGACGACCAGTCTTTGGGGTTCCATCTCGGCAAGTTCCTCAACCGTCACCTTGTCGTTACGGATCACTTCGACGTCGGCGCCCAGTTCCGACAGGTACTGGAACAGGTTGTAAGTAAAACTGTCGTAGTTGTCGATTAACAGGAGCATGGTTCATGCCTCCATTACTGATTCGGCATGGTCAATTGCGTGCATCAGCGCGCCCATCTTATGCAGGGTCTCTTCGTATTCAGTCTGTGGATCGGAGTCTGCGACAATACCTCCCCCGGCCTGCAAGTAAGCGACGCCGTCACGCAGGGTCATAGTGCGGAGCGAGATCGCAGTGTCCATGTTGCCGGTATAGGAGAAGTAGCCGACCGCGCCAGAATATGGACCACGCTTGTCGGGTTCATACTCGGCAATGATCTCCATTGCCCGGATTTTCGGGGCTCCAGATACGGTGCCCGCGGGGAATCCAGCGCGCAGTACATCGTAGACGTCGTACCCCTCGTCCAACGTCCCCTCAACGTGCGAAACGATGTGCATGATGTGCGAGTAGCGCTCAATCTCTAGTTGCTGCGTCACTCGCACAGTGCCAGGCCGGCTGATGCGTCCGACATCGTTGCGCCCGAGGTCGAGGAGCATCACATGCTCAGCGATTTCTTTCTCATCGGCTAGCAATTCCTTGGCGAGAGCTTCGTCCTCCTCTGGAGTGCGACCGCGTGGGCGCGACCCAGCGATCGGGTGCACAGCCACTTCGCCGTCTACCGACTGGACGAGCAACTCCGGGGATGCGCCGATGATCTGAAAACCTTCGAGATCGAGGTAGAACATGTAAGGCGAGGGGTTTATCGCTCGCAACGAGCGATATAGGTCGAACGGCTCAACCGCGGTCCGGCGCGTCAGCCGTTGCGACACAACCACTTGAATAATCTCCCCGTCATATATCGCCGTCTTACACGCCTCAACCATCTGCCGATAGTTCTCACGAGACATGTTCGGCACATACCGATGCCCAATCGCCTCATCGGATCCATCGGTATACCAACCCGAGGGCATTGATGCAGCCGAACCTACGAACGAGTAGTCGATATCTGCATCATCTGCCCGCGTAGTCGCGTGAGCTGGAGAACCAGACCGACGCATCGCCGACGCTGGCAAAGGCTCTGACAACCGATCGATCAGCATCTCAATCCGAGCCGTCGTACCATCATAGGCATCCCTAACATCCGTATCCTCACTAATCGCCGCATGAGCCACGACAACGATGCTGTGACGAACATGATCGAAGATCAGCATCGAGTCGGTCAACATGAACATCGCCTCCGGCACGCCCATGCCCAGATCCTCCTCCGATATCTCTGGCACCCGCGGCTCAAAATACTTGATCGCATCGTAAGCCACATACCCGACAGCACCTCCGTCAAACCGAGGCAATCCCTCAACCGACGGATACCGCAGATGCGCCAACCGTTCCTTCAACACATCCAATGGGTCCACACTCCCATGCACCGTCCCCGGACCTGTTCGTATCACCTCAGCCGGTTCCGTCCCCAAGAACGAGAACCGGGCCACATTCTCACCACCCTCTACAGACTCGAACAGGAACGATCTTTGCCCTCGAGCCACCTTGATAAACGCCGAAACAGGCGTCTCCAGATCAGCCGATATCTCCCGATACACCGGAATCAGGTTGTAACCCTCGCCCGCCAAGCGCTCGAAGGCCTCAAAATCTGGCGTGTACATGTCGTTATTCATCTTTAGTCGTGTCCATTCGATAGAGCAGTGGTTATCGCTGACTGAGCCGAAATGCTTCCCTCTCTCCCTCTGGGGAAATGCCGAAGGCAATGGGGGCACTTCGGCTACGACCAAGATGACGTGTAAGAGCTGATCCGCATCGCATCCCTAACCCGAGTCATCGTTTCCTCGGCAATCGTCCGACCTCGCCGGACACCATCCATCAACACGTCCTCCACATAAGGCATATCCGCCCTGTACCGCTCTCGACGCTCCCGGATCGGCTCCAAAAACTCGTTCAACGCCGAAGCCAGAGCACTCTTCACCTCAACATCACCAACTTTTCCCTTCCGATACCGATGCTTAAACTCGTCAACCTGTCCGTCGTCAGGGTTAAAGGCATCGTGATACTCGAACACCGGATTTCCCTCGACGCGGCCGGGAATGTCTGCCCGGATCCGGTTCGGATCCGTGAACATCCCCCTCACCTTCTGATTCACCGTATCCGCATCATCACTCAGCATGATCGTGTTGCCCTTGGACTTGCTCATCTTCGCATCCCCATCAGTACCAACTAACCTGCCCACATCCCCAATCAACGTCCCAGGCTCAGGAAACACCCGACCAAACATCCGATTGAACTTCCTCGCCACCTCACGCGTCATCTCGATATGAGGCGCTTGGTCCTCACCCACCGGCACGAGATGCGCCCGCGGCAACAAAATATCCGCTACCTGGCTCATCGGATAGTTGTAGAAACCCACGGTTCTGCTTTCCACAGGCAGACTATCGATCTCCGACTTCAGCGTCGGATTCCGCTCCAGCATCCCCAGCGGCGTCACAAACGACAGCAGCATCGTCAGCTCCGCGTGTTCCGGCACATAGCTCTGTACAACAAACGCCGACTTCTCCGGGTCCAACCCCACAGCCAACCAGTCCAACGTCACATCCAACACCGACTCTCTAATCAAATCGATGTCATCGAAATGGTCACCCAGCGCTTGGTAGTCCGCAATCAGGAAGTAGCACTCGTACGCATCCTGCAGGTCAAGCCAGTTCTTCAGCGCACCCACGTAGTGCCCGAGGTGCAGCGCCCCCGTAGGACGTATCCCCGTCAATATTCGGGGTTTGGCACCGGGCAACACATCAAAATGCCGCTTATTCTCAGTCTCAGCAAACGTAGTAGCCATTTCGTTTATCCATCTCTCCAGGACCGAGACCCCAACAAACGAAAATCCCCGTCCCAGATCTATTCATTTCTCTCAGGACAGGGACGAGGACAAACCCGCGGTGCCACCCTGTTTCGACGTTTACCGTCATCCCGGCGAGAGCCGGGACATAAACGCCGCAACTTAATTCAGGACTTTAACGTGTCCTACTCGGCCCCAGATACTCGGCCAACTAGCCTTTCCCCAAAGCGGCTCACGGGCCCAATTCGGTTTCGTATCGCCATGCCGGACTTTCAGCGGATCATCACGGCTCTCTAAAATGGCGTTCCAACGAACCTACTCACCCCGTTCACAGCCATTGCAATCTCAATTGCTAAACCCAAAGTGTACCTACCCCAAGCCAACCAAGTCAAATATCATCCCACCATGACCACTTCCACATCAGCCCTCACAATCACCCGCGACGCTGAGTGCACCACTGGCGACGGCACGATCCTCCGCGCCGACATCTATCACAACCCCGACTCTGACCCCCAACCCGTCCTAGTCTGCCGAACTCCTTATAACAAGCTCCTGCCACGCTACCAAGAGCACGCTATCGACATCGCCAATGGTGGCTACACGGTCGTGGTTCAAGATATGCGAGGCCGCTACGCCTCAGATGGCGAATACTTCTGGATGTGGCGCGACAAGCACGAGACGACCGATATCCAAGACGGTTACGACACTATCGAGTGGGCCGCGAAATTACCGCAATCCGACGGCCGCGTTGGAACGTGGGGACATTCCAACGCATCTTGGGCGGTCTGGATGACTCTCCACTCCAACCCACCCAGCCTCGTCGCCGCTCTCGCTTCCGGCATCTCCATGAACATGCTCGATATCACCTTCGGTGTTTGGGAGACTGGTCGACGACTCGAGTGGACGTACATGATGGCCGCCGATGTCCGACGACGCGAGGGCCGAACCGACGGACCTCTAACGCCGGAAGAGGCCACCTTCCGTTGGAACGCGGTCGAACGCTCCAAATACATATGGTGGCTACCCCTCGCTGATATTCCTGAGCACGTCTTCGCCGGCCTCAACGAGCAGTACCAAACCTTCCTCCGAAACACCCAGCAAGACTTTATGCGTTTCGACGAGACGCATTCGAAGGTCGAGGTTCCGGTCATGCAAATCACAGGATGGTGGGACCGCCTCATAGGAACGATCGACAATTATGAAGGACTCATCACAAGCGGCGATCAAAGTCTCCGCGATCAGCATCGGCTAATAGTCGGTCCGTGGGGACACGATGCCACCAACTACACAGGTAATGTCGGTCCAATCGACTATGGCCCCGAAGCCGAAACAACCTACGCCGATCTGATCGTCCGATGGTACGACTATGCCCTCAAAGGCATCGACAACGGTACAGCCGACGAAAAACCCGTCCAACTCTTCATCCTGAACCGCAACGAATGGGTCGGTGCTGACGCTTGGCCACTACCAGAAACGCAGTACGCCGACCTTTACCTCTCGTCATCCGGCGCGGCCAACACAGCAAATGGCGACGGATTGTTGTCCTTTGACCAAAAACAGGGCAAAGAGTCGGATGAGTTCGACTATGATCCCCGCGACCCAGTCATGTCGCTGATGCACCAGAACTCGCAATCGATCCCAATGGATCAGGCTCCCAACGATCACCGACAAGACATCCTTGTCTACGAAACTGAACCCATGACCGAAGACCTCGACGTAATCGGCCCGGTTCGTCTCAAGCTCTGGGCAACTACCGATGCCCCTGAGACCGACTTCGCGGTAAAACTAGCCATCGTGCATGAAGATGGGCTATGCGTGAATCTGACATACGGCATCATGCGGACGCGGTATCGCAACGGTTTTGATAGCACGGCTTTCACCGAATCCGGCGTTCCGTGTGAATATGACATCAAATTGAACCCGATTGGTTGTCGTTTCCAAAAGGACCAACGGATTCGCTTATATGTGACCAGTTCTGATTTTCCGAATTTCGACCGTAATCACAACACGGGCAAAGACTACTGGTCGGACACGGAGTTGAGAGTAGCGCATCAGAGGATCTTTCACACGGATGAAATGCCATCCCGCCTAATTCTCCCAATTATCCCGTAATACCCCAACAAGCATTATCCCAATCAAAGCTCATTACAAACATCAGCGCAATCCGCGGTTCAGGCAATCTCTGACAATTGGTAAAGTGTCATCAATACACAGTCTCAATAACAACTCGCGACTAAACCTTTAGGGAACTCGCCTTGGCTTCCACCACCCAAAACGAAAACGTCCGATACGAACCAAACGAAACCCCTCCGCCCGCGATAGCTATCGGCGCAGGCCTCCAAGCCGCAACACTCATCGTTACCCCTATCGTCCTCACCGTCGTCATCGTCGCACGTATCGCTGAACAGCCAGAAAGCTACATGGCATGGGGTGTCTTCGCAGCACTCATCATCAGCGGCATCACCACCATCCTACAAGCCGTCCGCTTCGGGCGCATCGGCTCTGGATACGTCCTCGTCATGGGAACCTCCGCGGCCTTTATCGCCGTATGCGTCGCGGCTCTCGTCGAAGCCGGTCCCGCAACTATGGCCGCACTCATCATCATTTCTTCACTGTTCCAATTTCTCCTCGCATTCCGGCTCTCGTGGCTGCGCCGAGTCTTCACACCGACCGTCGCCGGCACCGTCATAATGCTTGTCGCCGCCACCGTTATGCCAATACTCTTCAATTCGTTCAGAAACGTCCCGGACGGTACCGATGACATCGCCGCCCCAGTCGTGATCCTCGCGACCCTCATTACCGTCGGCGTTCTGGTACTGCGCGGACCCTCATGGCTACGCTTATGGTCACCCGCAATCGGCGTAATCGTAGGATGCATCGTCGGTGCACCATTCGGGCTATACGACATCCAACAGGTCGCCGATGCCGACTGGATTGGCGTGCCCTTCAGTTCATGGCCCGGTATCGACGTCACACCCGGAATCGAGTTCTGGGCCCTTCTCCCAGCGTTCATAATCGTCACCATCATCGGTGCCATTGAGACCATCGGAGATGGCGTTGCAATTCAAAGAGTCTCGCACCGCAATCCCAAAGCCACCGACTTCCGAGTCGTCCAAGGCGCACTCAACACCGACGGCGTCGGAAACCTCCTCTCCGGACTCCTGGGGACTCTCCCAAACACCACATACTCCACAAGCATCTCACTCGCCGAAGTCACTGGAGTAGCCGCACGACGCGTCGGCATCGTCATCGGAATCGCCTTCATTGCGCTCGCATTCTTCCCCAAAATCACCGCGCTTATCATCGCCATACCAGAACCTGTCGCCGCAGCATACATCCTCGTACTCATCGCTCTGCTCTTCCTGCAAGGAATGAGGATCGTAATCCAAGATGGTCTCGACTATCGAAAGGCACTCATCGTAGGCCTCTCGTTCTGGGTCGGTGTCGGATTCCAAAACCAGTGGGTGTTCCCCGAACTCCTAGGTGATGGATTCCTCGGTGTCTTCCTCGGAAACGGAATGACCTCTGGTTCCATCGTAGCGATCGTCGCCATGGTCTTCATGGAGATCACTGCACCTCGGCGAAAGCGTATTCGCCTCGAACTTAACCAAGACGCGCTCCCTCAACTTACCGACTATCTCCGAAGTTTCGCCTCGTCATCCGGATGGAACGAAGCCAACCAGAATCGCATCGCACTAGTCGGCGAAGAGATCCTATCCACACTCTTGAACGAAGCATACGATCCCGCCGAAGACAACCGCACCAAGCGTCTAATCGTTGCCGCACACGCCGTCGGAAGCCAAGTCGAACTCGAGTTCATAGCCGCATCAGAAGGCGAAAACATCGAAGACCAGCTCTCATACCTCGGCGAAACACCTGACATCGCCGACGACCGCGAAATCTCCTTCCGACTCCTCCGCCACTACGCATCGTCCATCCATCACCAAAAGTACCATGGCATTGACATCGTAACCGTCAACATCAAACGCGGAAATTAACCGTTAATCCGGCCTCGGCGACATCACGGGTCGTCACGCCCCATCGCGTTATCCTTTTACGTCACGCCTTGAACCGCTCCTTAGACCATTCAGGAGACCTGCAATCATGACAACTATCGCGCCTTACGGATCGTGGAAATCACCGATCACCGCCGAGATGCTAATCAGTGGCGGAAAAAGACGCCTCAACGAGATCAAAGTCGACGGTGATGATGTCTACTGGCTCGATGCGAGGCCTGCCGAGGGCGGGAGGATCGTCATGATGCGCCGGAACGCCGAGGGTCAGGTGGACACGCTCACACCGCCGGGTTTCAACGTGCGCAACGCCGTGCACGAATACGGCGGTGGATCGTACGCCGTCAGGAATGGGACGGTCTATCTGACGAATTGGGTAGACCAGCGCATCTACAGGCAGCATCCCGACGGAATGATCGAGCCACTGACTGATACGCCTCGGATCCCTCGGGGTGTCCGAGGCGCCGACCTCTCGCTGACACCGAACGGCAAGTTCCTTCTCTGCGTGCGAGAAACCCACACCGACGATGGCAATGAAGCCACCAACGAAATCGTAGCGGTCGACACGTCGACTGGCGACGCGCATATCGTAGCCACTGGCCGCGACTTTTACTGCGCGCCTAGAGTTACCGCGAATCACGACGGTATCGTGTGGACTGAGTGGGATCATCCCAATATGCCCTGGGACGGCAACTCGCTGGTCTCAGGTTCTTTCAACCAAAACGATGCCACAGTCAGCACAACTGCACGGCTCATCGACGACACCGGCGAGAGCGTCGTCCAGCCGACTTGGAGCCATAACGGCATCCTTCACTTCGTAACCGACCGCACCGGCTGGTGGAACGTCCATCTCTGGAAAGACGGCGAACCTATCAATCTACTAAACGAACAATCGGATTACGGCCGCCCCGACTGGCAGTTCGCATTCACTTCATACGCCCACCTTCCAGACCACAGGATCGCTCTCGGCAAAGGAGGAGTGACCGACGGCTCGATCTTGATTATGGACACCGAGTCCCATCACTTGCCGCACAGCATCTCCATCCCCTACAGCGAAATCTCCTTCATAACGGCTGGGCCTGACGGCTCAACCATCCTCTTCATAGGAGCATCACCCACCCGGGAACCCGCCATCATCAGCCTAGATATCGAAACAGAGATCTGCACCACCATCTATGCCCCGAGCGACATCTCCATCGCCCCGGGATACATGTCCTCTCCCAAACACATCATCTTCCCAACAACCGACGATGGTCAAGCCCATGCCTTCTACTACGAACCGACCAACAAAGACTTCACCGCACCAGGCGACGAGCTTCCACCCCTCGTCACTATCTGCCACGGCGGCCCCACGAGCGCATCTGGAACGGGACTGGACCTCTCGACTCACTACTGGACGAGCCGGGGCTTCGCCGTCGTGGATGTCAACTATCGAGGCTCCTCTGGCTACGGCAAGGCATACCGCGACGCGCTGAAAGGCAAGTGGGGCATCTATGACACTGACGACTGCATAGCAGCCGCGCAGTACCTAATCGACCAAAATCTTGTCGACAAGGATCGTGTCATCATTCGTGGAGGATCAGCGGGAGGATACACAACCATTAACGCGTTGACATTCCACGATTTCTTCGCCGCCGGCGCCGCCCTATACGGTATTGCCGACCTCATGGTATTCATCGGCGACACGCATAAATTCGAGTCGCGCTACCTCGACTCCCTAGTCGGGCCATACCCCGAAGAAGCCCAACGCTACCACGACCGCTCAGCCATCAACTTCATGGACCAGCTCGCTACCCCCATGATCATCCTCCAAGGACTAGAAGACGAGATCGTGCCGCCATCACAGGCAGAGATCATGGTCGAAGCACTCGAATCGAAGGGACTTCCATACGCCTACATCGGCTTCCCCGGAGAGCAACACGGATTCCGCCAAGCCTCCAACATCATCCGCGCGCAAGAAGCCGAACTCTACTTCTACGGCAAAGTTCTCGGCTTTGAACCAGCAGACGATATCAGTAATGATGTCGTGGAGGTCCGGAATCTTGGGTGACGCTCGCCGAAGCCAATGAAAGAAGCCTCCCAGATCGCGGCAGATTTCAACGCTGAGATCGAATCATTACAGCAGCGAAATACCGCTTCAGTCCGGAAATTACGGAGGCGATTGACCGCGTTATTGTCCACTGAACGCCCTTCCTCGGTGTTCCAAGTAGCGTGGGAACTGTTAGACAAATTCAGCCAACAGTGGGTTGCGTATGAAGTGATTGCTAACCACCAAGAAGCATATCTTGAACTCGATGAAGCAGCCTTAGAACATCTAGGCTCGGGAATCCACAGCTGGGACGCCGTCGACGCCTTCGCACGAATACTGTCAGGCCCTGCGTGGCGAGATGGTCTTATTGCCGACGAGACGATCCACGGTTGGGCGCTATCGGAAGACCGTTGGTGGCGAAGAGCAGCCCTAGTGAGTACGGTGGCATTAAACGTACGAACTCATGGCGGAAAAGGCGATGCGAAGAGAACGCTGTCGGTGTGTCGAGCACTGGTCGACGATCGCGATGATATGGTCGTCAAGGCATTGTCGTGGTCGCTTCGCGAGTTAGTAGTCCATGATCCGGCAAGTGTTGCTCGATTCTTAGCGGACCACGACAACGAACTGGCCGCGCGCGTTAAGCGAGAAGTCCGGAACAAGCTTGATACAGGCCTGAAAACCCCGACTCGATCTCAAAATTAGCTGGTCAACGCGATCAGTTTCGATCGTTGTCCCGCTGCGGTTAGTCGGCAAAGGGCGGATTGAAAGAATCAGCCCGCGGCCATCGCGCCGCCGTGCTGTTGGTTGACGCGTGGCACGTTGCACTCGTCG
The DNA here is from genome assembly GCA_965220515.1 of Dehalococcoidia bacterium. Lineage (GTDB taxonomy): Bacteria > Chloroflexota > Dehalococcoidia > Lucifugimonadales > Lucifugimonadaceae > Bin127. The sequence goes on along the minus strand of OZ244831.1, from coordinate 1,585,103 downwards.
AGGAAAACCTCCAACTCGTCGAGGAGGTATTGCGAAGCTCTGACCGACGGTGGCCGCGGGGGTCCGGCTTTGAGGCCGACCGCTTCCATGGCGGATTTGATGAATGGTCCTTCACCACCGGTGTTCGCGGCAACTTTGGCGCGCCACTGGGTCCACTTCCATTTGAAGTCGGCGAGGCGTTGTCGTGCGGCTTCGTAATCCCGTTGCTCGAGCAGATTCCAGATTTCGGCTGGGTATTGGGGCCAGAACCCGCTGAGGTGGGTGATGAATCCGCGTGCGCCCATGATGTGGCTGAAGATCTGTTGGCCAGAGTTGTCGATGCAGACCAGACGATCTGCTAGGTTGACGAGGCCGTCTCGGTAGAGCGATTCGTTGGGCGCCGACCATTTCAGAGCTCGGACGGTGTCGATGGCGGCCAAATCGTCAAGCAGACCGAGGCTCATCGTGAGACCTTCCCACCACGTGTGGTAGATCATGATCGTGACGTCGGACTCATTCGCGACTAGCTCGAAAAGACGATACGCATCGCCTTCGGTCGGTTCGTAGTAGTAGGTGGGTCCAAGTTGCACTCCACCTAGGCCAGCTTCGTGGGCGTGGTTGGCAAGTTCGATGATGACGCGCCAGTCAGTGTGCTGAACGCTGGTAAGGACAGGTGCCTCTCCATCTGCCGCTTCCATGGCAGCAGTCATTACCGCCTTGCGCTCGTCCACATTCATCGTGGGATGCTCACCACCGGCACCGCCTACGAGCAGCGTACCTTGACCGGTGTGGACGCCGTTTTCGACCATGTACCGGATGTTGGTTTGCAGGGCATCTAGATCGAGCGAGTAATCCTCATTGAAGGGAGTTGCGACTGCGACCATGGGTCCGCACAGCCATTCTCGAATGTTTTCAGTTTTCACTTCTGATTCCTCTGTCTTTGGTTGCAAATCGCTTGGGAATTGACTCTATATCAGGCGTTGAGGGCTTTCCACTCGCTCCTCAAAATGCCGTAGTAGTGAAAGTCCTGTCGCACTCCGCGTAACACACCGTGACTGCGCAACGTTCCCTCCCGAGTCATTCTGATCTTTTCCATTACCCGCCAGGAGCCAACGTTTTCCACATCTGCGAAAGACCAGATTTTAGCTAATCCGAGTTGACCAAACCCCCAATCGACAACGGCCGCTGCTGCTTCGGTCATTAATCCTTGATTCCAGTAAGCCCGCGCAATCGCGTATCCCAACATTGCTCTCGAATTCGGCGAATTGATGTGGAAACCGATGGCACCGATCACAGTGCTGTCATACCGGATTGCGAAAACCGGCTCCTCCTGCCAATCTATCGATATGTTTCGATCGACGAATGTAAGCGCGTCCTGGAGGGTGTATGGGCTCGGCACATTCAGGAAGCGCGACCAATCCGGGTCGTTCGCGTAGGCGAATACATCCTCGGCATCTTCGAGTTCGAATGGGCGGAGGAGCAGGCGTTTGGTGCGGAGATTTGTAGGCGCGTACATCAAACCCTCATCCATCAGCCATCCACTCCGGTTCTGCCAAGTTCTTCACTACCGCCTGCAAAAACTCGGCCGCTGGTGCGCCATCCCAGGCTCGGTGGTCGAAAGTCAGCGAGAAGTATCCGATGGATCGTACTTCTATGTCGCCGGATTTTGTGACCGTGGGTTGCTGGACCACTCGACCCACTCCGAGGATGCCGACTTCGGGCGGGTTGATGAGCGGTGTGAAGTTTTCGATGTCGTATGCGGACAGGTTGGTCAGGGAGAACGTGCTACCTGAGAGCTCGGCCACGCGAAGTTCGTTGGCTTTCGATTTACGAACGAGGTCTCGCACCACCACAGCGAGTTCGAGCGGTGTTTTGGTTCCCGCGTCTCGGATGACAGGCACTAGGAGACCGTCAGGGACTGCAAGCGCGAAGCCGAGGTTGATGGTGTCGAAGATCTGGACTTCGGTATCGGTGATGTGGGCATTAGCTAGGGGATGATCTTTGAGTGCTTTGACAGTGGCGGCTATCGCAAGGTCTTGGTATTGGGGTCGTACTCGTGATCGTCGCCACTCTCGAGTTAACCGTCGTTGGATGGCGATCGCTTCGGTGACATCGCCAGTGGTGTTGAGGGTTACCAATGCAGCCGACGCGCTATCAGCCATCCGCTTGGCGATTACACCTCGGATACCGGTCAGTGGGATGGTGCGGCTCGGCTCCATGCCGACATCGGAGGTCGGTGCTCCTCCTTCGGCTGCGGCTCGGACATCATCTTCGGTAACTCTTCCACTTGGGCCCGTTCCGGTTTCAATAGCATCGAGATCAACGTTCAGTTCTCGTGCGAGACGGCGTGCTCGAGGAGTGACTACCGGTCCACCTCGTCCTCGCCTAGATGTTCCACCTCGGCGTGAAGGTCCTGATGAGCGTGATGCCCGTTCACGCGGAGCCTCTTCGGCCGGTAGATCACTGGGAGATTCACCAGATTCCAGCAGTAGCCCCAAGATTGTGCCGACTGGCACGGTCTTTCCTTCTTCGACGATGATCCGACCTAGTGTCCCATCCGCAGTGGCTTCGACTTCCGCACTGACTTTGGTCGATTCGATCTCGACTAGGGGATCACCCTTGAGGACGGGATCGCCGACGGCTTTGAGCCATTTGACGACCTGCCCTTCGTTCATTCCCATGCCCCATTGCGGAAGAATTATATTGCCCGGCATATCTCGACTTTGTCCCTGATCTGGTCTCGGTTGTGAGGTGAAATCCGAGAAATCATCTTAACAGGGCAGATGTTCGTACCTGTCACCAGCACCTCATCCCGCTCGCCTCATCGCCATGCGCCGTACGCGATTTCGCGCTGCTTGGCGGACTTTGGCGGCAACTCTAGTTTGGGATTCGAGGGTCATGGTCATAGGTATAGCGATTAGCATCATGAGGCCCATGATGGCGTAAGCCGGTCGGTAGGAATCGGTGAAGTCGTACATGAGGCCGACAAATAGTGGCCCGATAGTGCCGAAGATGGCACTCACAGAGCTTGCGATGCCGACGACTGACCCGTAGGAGCGTCGTCCGAAGTAGTCGGCGAGGATCGCGAGTCGGAGCGGGATGGATGCGCCAAAGCCGAGCCCGAAACCGAGGACGAATATCGGCAGAGGAATCAGCCCCCAATCGATACCGAGGAAAGTGTGGTTGATCAGCGCAAGGGCGCCGACGCCTAGCATTTGGACGAGAAAGGAGAGGGTTAGGAGAATCTTCTTGTCGAAGCGGTCCCCGATGAAGCCCATGCTGACACGGCCCAAGATGTCGCCGATGGCTACGGCACCAGCGGCGGTTGCGGCAAGCCAGGCGCTGATTTCATACTCGACAAGGGCCGGTAGGTGGAACAGGTTGGTAGAGCTCACAAGCTGTCCGACACTAACGGCGATGGAAATCTGCCAGAAAGCTCGCAGACGCAGCACCTCGCGCACGCCGATCGAGATTTCGCGCACCGGACGGCGGGTACCACCGTTCGCGTCGGCGACTCGCAACTCAGCATCGCCGTCTGGTAGTTGGCCGTAGTCCTCCGGTCGGCGTCGCATCATCAATGCCACGGGAATGCCGATGATCCAGAATCCAACTCCGATCCAGAATAAGGCTGGTCGCCAACCATAAGTGTCGATCACCCAAACGAGTAGCGGAAGTGCGATCGCGCCGACGGCGGAGAAGGTCATGAGTGTCGAGAATGCCCGTGCACGCCTCCGCACGAACCAGTTGCCGACGGTTGCGACGAAGACGATAAAAGTGCCGAACGACATTCCGAGAGCGAGCAGGAGCACTGAGGCGTAGAAGTGCCAAAGCGTCTGCATCTGACTCATCAGAATGAAGCCGAAGCCAGTGAGGACTATACCGAAGATCATGACGCGTTTCGGTCCGAAACGATCAAGCATCACGCCGACGAATGGTGAAATCAGCCCGCTCTCGCCACGCTGGATGGAGACTGCGGCGGCGAATACGCCGTGGCTCCATCCAGTGGTGTTGAGGATGGGATCTACGAAGGCTTGGAAGCCGCGCCAGAAAACCGCGGACGCGTAGAACTGGGTAAGACCGCCGCCGAGAACGATCCACCAACCGTAGAAGATGCTGGATGGGCGTTTTTTAAGCGACGCGATGGCTCCCAATGATCTGAAGGATTACGAATTCCGGGGCGCGGTCGTGCATGGGTAGATGCCCCTGATGGGTTAGTCAGGATATCGCGCGGAAGCAATAGAAATCTCGAATCTAGTTGCGATTCGAAGCGGAAATAGCTTCACGGATGTGGGGTAAAACTAAGCTACCCGATAGATTTCACCGCCCCAACGCTAATCGTCTCATGCGCGTGCGCGCTGTTTGACGAACCATTGCAGCGACGCGTCTGGGTGATTGAAGGGTGAGAGTCAAAGGGATCGTGGGCAAGAGTAAAAGCGTCAACACCGCGTAACCCGGTCGGTATGAATCTGTTAGGTCGGACATGAAGCCGACGAAGAGTAGGCCTCCAGTAACGCAGATGGAGCTGATCGAACTCGCGGTTCCGACGAGGGTGCCATAGCTTCGTCTTCCGAAGTATTCGGCGAGTATCAACAGTCGGATGGGGATCGATGCGCCAAATCCGAAGCCGGAGCAGAAGACATAGAAAGGCACAGGGAACAGTCCCCATGAGATGCCAAGGAATTCGGAGTTGATGAGAGCGAGGGAAGCCACGCCTACAACTTGGAAGGACAAAGCGGTGGCTAGAAGTGTTTTGGCGCGGTACCGGTCACCGATAATGCCGATTGTGATGCGTCCCAGGATGTCGCCGATCGCGACTGCTCCTGCAGCTATAGATGCAAGCCAAAGGTCGAGTTCGTATTCGATGAGTGCCGGCAGGTGGTAGAGGTTGGTCATCGCCACCACTTCGCCGATGCTGACAGCGATGACGATCTGCCAAAACGCTCGTAACCGCAGAACCTCTCGGATTCCGATTGAGACCTCTAGCCCCTGGTCACGTCGCCGAAGCGAGCCATTTGGATCGGCAGCAACGATTTCCGAGTCGCCGTCCGATCTCATACCGTAGTCTTCGGGTCTCCGACGTAGGACCAGCAATGCAGGAGTAGCGATAACCCAGAACCCGATACCCATGTAGAACAATACCGTCCTCCAGCCAAAGGAATCGATCGCCCAGACGAGGAGAGGTAACGCGATTGCGGCAGTAGCCGAGAACGTCATGAATGACGCAAGCGCGCGGGATCGATTACGGACGAACCAGTTCATGATGGTCGCCACGAAGACGATGAATTCGCCGAAGGAGAGCCCGATGCCAAGCACCAGCATGGCGGCGTAGAAGTGCCATAGCTCCTGCATCTGGCTCAGCAGGATGAATCCACACCCGGTTACGAACGCCCCGAAGGCGAGAACAGGCCTAGGGCCGAAGCGGTCCACCGCGGCACCGACGAATGGAGTAATGAACGAACTTTCAGCGCGTTGTATCGCCATAGCGACACCAAAGACCCCGGAACCCCATCCGGTATAAGTCCGCAATACAGGTTCGACAAAAGCTTGGAATCCGCGCCAAAAAACGGCAGACGTGTAGAACTGGACCGTGCCACCTCCGAACACGATCCACCAGCCAAAGAAGATCTTAGGACGGCGCCAGGTTAACGTCGTTACGCCTCCCGCCATCGGAATTAAGTACGTATCTGTCGAGGAATGGAGCGACGGCTTTTATGAAGCCGATCGGGTTATCACCGGGCACGCGATGGCTGGCTTTAGGGACGTACGTGGCCGAGCTTCCTTGGACTGTCTCGACCATGCGGCGGACTGTTTCTGGGGCAACCAACTTTGAGTTTTGTCCAAGCACGAAAAGAGACGGGACGGATACCTTTTCGAGGGCTGCCCAGTATTCTTCGGGGGTGAAACTGGCTCGATGGCGTTCAAGTAGGCGAGGGTCGTTCTTCCATTCCCAGCTGCCATCAGGATTGAATCGGGTTGCCCGCAACAACGAACCTCGGACTGCTTCGCGGGAACGCATAGGGCTCATTTTGGCCACTTTGTCGATTAGTGCCTCGAAAGGACCGTCTTTTGGCAAGGCAGAGATATAGCGACTAATGCCTTTGCGCGCCTCGCGGTTGGCCTCGGGGGCGACATCGACAACGACAATGGCATCGACAGTGTTTCGGTGTTCAGATGCGTAGATGTATGAGAGGTGCCCGCCGAGGGAGAGACCGCAGAGCCCGAAGCTCTCGATGCCCATATCTTGTGAGAGATGATCGATCAATCGGTGAAGATCGGAGAGGTAGTAGTGAGTCGAGTAGTCTGGTTCGACAGGCCGTCCGCTATCTCCGTGCCCACGTAGATCTAGGGAAATGCACCTGAAGCGGGAACGCAAGGCGAGGCATGTGAAGTCCCAAGTCCTAGCTTGCTGGAGGAATCCGTGGATGAAGATCAGGGTCGGTTTGGCCCCGGTTTCGTCGCCCCAATCGATGAAATGCAGTTCGAATTCATCGTTCTGCCGGATGCGATGTGAAGTGGGCGGCGATGCGTCGTCGAAGCGGACGCACGCGCGTTCGGCTGCAGCTATCGTGGTGTCGAACGAATCAACCATCTTCCCATCCGTTAGATTACATTTTGACGGGGCGAATCGTCCGAAATGTGAATTATCGACCATGATCCGGAATGATTTCGTGGGCCCGACAAATATCAATCCCGCGTCGAGTCGTATCTTTAGACGTGTAAACGGTTGCGGTTTGCACGTTAACTCGCAGAGCTGACATCGCTAAAGAATTGATCCATGCGCATCGGCACAATGTTCGACATCCCGATCCGGGTCCACTGGTCGTGGTTGATCGGTTTCGCGTTGATCACGATGTTGATCGCTTCTGGCGGACTGCCCTTCATCTCCGTCAGATTGACGGAGACGCAAGAATGGGTGATCGCGGGTGTTGTAACGCTGTGCCTGTTTCTGTCGGTTTTAGCGCATGAGTTAGCTCATTCCCTTACTGCAAAGCGCCTTGGATACTCGGTTATCTCCATCACGCTGATGATTTTTGGCGGTGTCAGCCTTATCCGGGAGTTGAGGTCTCGGGCGTCGCATGATTTTCTGATCGCGGCGGCAGGCCCAGCGATGTCGCTAGCAATCGGCATCGTGGCATCGATTCTTTACTTCGTGTATCGCGACCCGTTCGCGACTGGTTCATCGGCGCTGCTGCAGGGGATTCTGTTTTACATCGGGTTGCAAAACATCGCGCTTGCGGTGTTCAACATGCTGCCCGGATTGCCGCTAGACGGTGGAAGAGTCTTGCAGTCCGCGGTTTGGGGATTGACTAGAAATCGCCGGTTTGCTGCGCGCATGGCTGGGAGAGCCGGACAAGTGTTGGCGATTGCGATGATTATTGCGGGAGTCGTTTTGATCATCAGAAATGGTGATCTGACGAGTGGGTTGTGGTTGATGTTGATAGCGATGTTCATTTTGCCAAGTTCAACTGCTGAAACGCGTCGTGCGAGTCGCAATCGCCGTGAGGAACGAGTAGTTAGAATTCCTGTGCGCTCAGTTATGATGTCGGTGCCGACCGCTCTAAGCGCGTCGACGCCATTGGACGCTGCAGTCAGGAATGTCCTTTCGCGGCATCCGGATACCGACATACCAGTGGTTGATGGAGGACGTGTGACTGGAGTCGCGTCGATGCGGGATGTGCAATCGCTGGGCCTGAGCGCGAATCAGGGCGTTGGTTTGACGGTGGCGGATGTTGCGCGTCCAGTATCGACGTTCGTGATTGACCCGGATGCGGATATTTCGTCAGCACGGGAGTTGTTGGCCAAACGCGGTATCGATCTCTTGCTGGTTTTCGAGAACGATTATCTGTTGGGAACAGTATCGTCCGTCGATCTAGAGGGCATGCGCGGCCAGCCAGATAATTCCGCTTCCGCGGATCGGACGCCGTTCTAGGGGAAGATCGCGGCGCGGCGGTGCGTGCCGATGCCTATCAGCTTTCCGCTGTCTAGATCGTGGGCTTCGACGTGGAAGCGAAAACGAGTGTCTGATACCTCGAGGAGTTCGGCAGTCGTCTTCATGCGAGCGCCGGGAGGTGCCGGTGCGACGTGTTTGATGTCAACGTGGAAACCGACAGTAAAGCCGTCGTTCGGTAGCAGGTGATCGAGGCCTAACATCGCCGTGGTTTCCAATTCGTTGATCATCGACGGACTCGAGAGGGTAGCGCGCGACGGGTCGCCGCCAGGTGAGTAGAGCATGGAATCGGTAACGATCCACTCCCGTTCGTGCTTCAGTCCTTGTTGGATTTTGTCGGTTAGGTCAGGCATACGGACAGATGATTTTCAGTGCACCAAGAGATGGTCGGCCATCTCTGAGAAGTCACGAACGGTCAAGTCTGGCTCATAACGGGCGTCGGTGTCTTCGAAAGGCAGGTTGTAGCGGTTGACATATATGCCGCGGAGTCCGCAGGTTCGAGCGCCCATAACGTCGTAAGAGTTGGCAGAAACCATGATTAACTCTCCGGGCTCCATGTTTAAGTGCCGCGCCACGCCGCGGTAAACCCCGGGGTGCGGTTTGAACGCACCTACCTCTTCAACCGAGAAGACATCATCAAAATCGAACTTGATACGGTTTTCGATCAGGTGGTCGAGGAACCATGGGTTGCCATTCGAGAATGCTACGAGCTTGTAGGAAGATTTCATGCGATCAAGTGCAGGCAGGCAGTCAGGGAATGGAGAGAGCTGTTGCCATCCTTGCATGAAGGCTTCAACTTCGTCGGGTGTCGGCGTGAGGTCGTAGAGCTTGGCGATGTAGACGAAGGCTTTCTGTGCAGTTTCGAGGTACCCTGTGTGGCCGAGTTCCAACAGCGAGTCCTGATACTGCTCGATGCGTTGCCGGTGCCTCAACTCCGCCCAAAACGCATCGGGGTCGACGCGGCCTTGAGCATTGCGCCTGCGGATGAATTCGGCGATGAATGGAGTGAGGCTGCCACCGAGATCCAATACGGTACCAAAAAGGTCGAAGGTGAGGGCTTTGCGCGTGGTGAAATCTGTCATTTGCTGTGATTTGATTTCAGATGGTTTGATCTTGGACGACGGTTTCATCGAATGCTGGAGTTCTGCACTTTAGCATCATCATCGCTGCAGCATCAGATTCTTCCGTGCTGAACAAGTTGCACATCGCGGCTGGTTTCCCCGGAGTGACACCCTCCACGATCGGGTAAAGATGCCAATATCGCCCGTCGGTGATGGCGAAGATCGAAACGCCGGTTTGGACGCATCTTTGGAGGTGGAACTCGATGCCCGTAACGATGTCGGCACCTAGTGCACGTGTCTCGACAACGGCCAGAGTCCGATCTGGTATGGCATCTGAGTGCAACGCGTGCACCATGCGCGCATCCGCGTCGTCAAGCGTTGATGGAATGAACCAGAACTCCGGGTGACTAATTCGCCAACCGAGGAGATTCAGTATCGGAGCAACCAGAACGATGAAAGTACGTGATACGCTTCCATGTGTCCCGAGCAGTTCGAACTGCTTGGTGCGGGCCGAGGCCGATTCGGCTAGGATTCTGCTTTCGAGTGTTGGCGAGGGCTAGTCCACCGATTTGATCACCTTAATGTCACGGTGTGCCAAGTGACCACGGACGAGCGGCATGTTTTCTTCCCACCAATCTGAGCCGTAGAATGCCGCTTCCTTTTCTTCAAGCTCTTCCATCGTGTCGCCGTATGACCGGATCCAAATAAACTGCGATTCTTCCTCGTTGACCCATACAGTCTCGGCCTTCATTCCGAAGCCATCCATAACGTCAATGAGGGTCTCATCGAAGAGTTTGAGCCACGAATCCATCATGCCTTTGTTGATGGTGTAGGTTCGCAGGTGCGCAATCGTCATCGTCGTGTTTCTCCTTGCTAGTCGGCGAATTGGTTGTTTGCCAATACAACATTATCTACAGACCCAAATAAACGCCGAATGTTCGGGTTCAGATGCGATAGTATCGCTCGGCGTTCGACTTGAACAGCTTGTCGCGATCCGACTCGGAGAAATCGGAAGTTATCTCGTCATATGCATTCCAGATAGCGGCATAGGAACTGAAAAGCATGTCGACGGGGTAGTTAGAGGCGAACATGCATTTGTCCACACCAAAGATTTCGATAGTGTCGAGGACGAACTGCTTGATCCGATCGGCAGCAAATTCGCCAGAGAACATTCCGAGCGCCGAAATCTTCACCGAGACGTTGTCGGTATCGGCTAAAGCTTTCATTCCGTCACGCCATAGTTCGACACCTGCGTCGTCCCAATCACGTGGCATTCCGGTATGGTCCAGGATTATCGGTACTTCAGGGACTCGATGCGCCAGATCAGCCGCGTCAGAGAGTTGCCAGGGCCAAACCTGTAGATCAAAAGAGCCGTCGTGGTCGGCCAGTGCCCGATATCCGCGCAGCCAATCGGGATCGGCCATAAGGTCGTTACGATCAGTGAATTGCCATTTGGGGTCTTCGGACCAATTGAGCATGTGCCTGATGCCGCGCCAGTTGGCGTGTCGGGCGTGTCGGGCGATAAGTTCAGGAGCATCGGGTTCTGAGAGATCTGCGAACCCGATTATGGCGTGAGGCATCCCGCGCGACCCTTCAGAATCTGCGACGCTTTGGAGCCATGCGGTTTCGCCGACAGGATCGGCTTCGTGGTCCCACTCAGCTTGGACGTGAACCGATTTGATGAGCGGCAGTCCTTCCGCGTCTTGATGGAGGTGAGAGATCAGATACGTTCGGCGGAAGATTGAGTAATCTCCGACGAAGTGATCGATACCCTCAGTCAGCCACGGATACGGGTTGTTCTCGAGGTCCCACAGGTGGTGATGTGTGTCGATGAAGGGTGGCAATGCCATTTCAAACTCCCGGTGTTGTCACTCAGTCGGTATAAAACACTTGCGTCAACTCGATCATCATCTGGTCCGGTCGCGCACCCTCTGGTATCTCGAAATATGGCGCCATGAACTCCTGCCACCGATCGTTTACCTCCTCGCCAGCCATTCCTTCCAACGCCTTCTCGAACGAGTCATCCACCTCTACATATCCGAACAACGTACCATCATCCTTGGCGAATATGCTGTAGTTGCGCCAACCGTGCTTACGCAAAGCGTCCAGCATCTCTGGCCAAACATTCGCGTGATGATACGTGTATTCCTCCATCGCTTCTGGCTTGATCTTCATCAGAAAACCGACGCGTTTCATATCTTGATCACCTCCGCACGGTGACACTCCGCGCTATAGGACTCGGTACGACGACATGAATGACTATATCTGATCGGAGTGTTTCATCGTCTTCGCTACCGATTGGATGGGAGAACTGTGCGGAGTGGATTCGTCGTATGGGAAATCGTTAACCTTTAAGAATGTTGTACGTGGGCAAATACAGCTCTTCTGCGCGGCGCGGCATCTTTTTCGCGGTCGCAATCGTGCTCAGCGGAGCGTTCGCGTTGATGGTCGCGTGTACTTCCGACAGCGAGACTGAAACGCCAATCGTTGAAACGGGCGAGCCCGAAGTAAAAGCGGTTGCTACCGGTACACAGTCCGCATCTGGTGCCGCCGAAAAAACCACAACCCAAAACCCTCCTAGATTCACCCGGACCCCAACCTTTACAGTTACATCGACATTCACTGCGACCGCGACGCACACTCCCGTGCCAACCAGTACGCCGAGTCCAGAACCAACGCCGACTTACACACCTACATCTACGCCGACCTACACGCCAGTTCCGACACCGACCTACACGCCTACACCGGTTCCGACACCCACCGAAACTCCCGTCCCTCCGACGCCGACACCGACGCCTGTTCCTACGGATACTGCAACGCCGACACCGACCGCAACTCCAGAAGTGGATATCTCTGTAACGCTCGATCTCATCGACGAGTTGATCAAGTTGTCGACGAACCTTGTCGAATTGAGCGCAATGCCTATCGAAGAGTGGAATTGGGATGAAGCCGATGCGCTGGTGAGCCGCAACGCGTTGCTGATAGAGCGAGTGGCAGAGTTGGAAGCTGCTTCAGGGGGCAAGCGTTCCCCAGAACTTGACCAGCTAGTCGAACTCGCCAGACTGAACGAGGAAAACATCAATCGGTTGCGCGCGCTGATGGAAGCGTCACCCGAGCCGACCGCTACCCCTACACCGGAACCAACCGCAACCTCTACGCCCGAACCGTCGCCTACACCTACGCCGACCGATACACCCACGCCTACACCGACCCCTGAGCCGACCGACACTCCATCGCCTACGCCAACACCGACGATTACACCAACGCCGACCCCTGAGCCCATAGCGGATTTGACGCTCCGTTGGACATTCCAAACTGGTGCGTCTGGCAGTGTCGCGACGACCGCATCTAATGCGGATTTAACCGTCCGCGACGGAGTGGTTTACGCGGGTTCAAAAGACAACAAGGTCTACGCCATCTACGCGTCCTCGGGCCAAGAAAAATGGTCTTACAACACGGGTAGCGATGTCACAAGTGGCGGAGTCCTAAGTGAAGACGGAGCGATTCTCTATTTCGGCACCGACCATACTGGATTCTTCGCCCTAGACACCGATGATGGATCGAGGCGCTGGTGCTACCGGTGCGATGAGGATGATCGGAGTGACTCGTTTGAAACAAAGCCAACAATCTATCAGGATATGGTGATCGCCCCAGCAAATGGTCGTGTCTACGCTTTCAACGCGGATAGCACGAGCGAAGAAGAGGGCAGACTGTTATGGGCAAACCCGAGGATTGGTCAAGATCCTAAAGATTGGCGATTCATCGAAGCTGGCACTGCACACCGCGACGCCTTCTACATTGGGAATGGCCAAGCGGATAGCGACGGTACGTTGCACGGTTTCCGTACGGACACCGGTGCACTCTACGGAAATGCCCGGCTGCGCGGGACGCAAATGCCCTATTGTCAAGAGGAAGAAGACTGTAGAAGCGGCCGCGACGATCTTGAGCCTTTGCGAACCGCCGTCGTGCGAAACGGTCCCGATATCTACTTTGGCAACGACGCGGGTGAGCTTATCCAATACACCAGCAATCTAATCAGCTGGGTCTTTACAACAGCATCGAAGCGCAACGTACGGGGAGACATCGCTGCAACGGAAGAGATCGTGGTTTTCTCTGATCGTTCAGGTGCGATCTACGCAGTAAACCCAGATCGGGAAGAAGCAACTAAGAGAACTTCCGGCACCGGCAAAAAACCGGAACGGCTATGGGTGGAGTCTACCGAGGAACGGAGATGGATTGCTGGAGGCCCGGTGATCAGTGGCGACTACGTTTACGTCATTGACAGCCACGGGCTCCTTTACATGATTGACCTAGAACGGGGTGATACCCGATACACATTGGACCTCTGGCCAGGCGATGATCCGTGTGTGTCTTGCAGGTCAACCCCGGCTATTGAGGACGACATGCTCTTTGTCGGTACGCAAGAAGGCACTATCGTGGGTGTTCAACTACCGATTTACTCCGATTAGGGCAAAGATTGTACGGTACTGGAAATCGGCTTCGAACGCAGTGATAAACTCCGCAACGGAGCCGCAGACCGCGGCGTCCGACAGAATCTAATTCTCGATCGCTGAATCAATCGAACGGTGTAATATCCCATGAAATCATTCGCACAAGCTCTCGACCTCAAAGACGATCCCGCGATCATTGCCGAATACGAGGATTACCACCGCAACGTGTGGCCTGAGGTGCTGGAAGCGTTGAAAGGCATCGGCATTGAACGTATGGAGATATTCCGCATCGGAAACCGTCTGTTCATGTACTGCACCGCCCCAGACGACTTCGATCCGAGCCGCGACTTCCAAAGCTACACCTCGACCAAACGGGCGGAGGAGTGGAACGACCTGATGATGACTTACCAGCAAAAAGTTCCAGAAGCTGGACCAAACGATTGGTGGGCTCCGATGTCTTTGGCGTTCGACTCCAAATGGTTCGAGTAACGGTTGGATTGGTCTAGAGGGTTGAACCGCACAACACCATGTCCAAGGACGAGCCGGCTACTGCCGCCGAACTGACGGAATCAATCGTAGAAGCAATCGAGACTGCGGAAGCGTTAGCACTGACTTCCGTCGCCCGTGGCGACTTCACCCAATCTGAGGTTATTTCCGAGCGATTGACACCGAATCTCATGCAGGCAAAGTTGTACGCAGAGATTAGTATGACTTCCGTCCCCGAGATCAGGAGCGGGATAGCAGAAGCCACCGCCGTCGCATCGGATTTGGCCGATATGGACTCCAAATACTCGCCGTTGCTCAGCATGTTGCGAAGGTTGCGTGAGGCAGTATCAAGGAATCTTTCCTAATCACGTCGGATGGCGTATGACCCGGGCGAATCAAGTGGAGGTAGAGATCGATACCCGATGGATATCTGGGGCAGCCGCGGTTTCAATCGCCAATGTCGAGCTGGTTCGGCAAGCTGTTGCAGCCATCCTAAGCCGAGAAGGGTTCGTCGAAGACAGATCCGTATCCGTTACGGTCTTGTTGACTGGTGACGAACAATTGCACAGACTCAACCGTGAGTTCGCAGGCGAGGATCACGTGACCGATGTGCTTTCTTTCGAGAGAGATGCTGGAGCACCGTTCCCGAACGGAGATTATTCACTCATAAACCAGATTGGCGACATTGCGATTTCAGTACCCCAAGCCGAACGCCAAGCAATCGAGAAACAAATTCCATTCGAACGCGAGTTAGCGATGTTGGCAATTCACGGAACGCTTCATTTGCTCGGCTATGATCATGCTACGCCAGAAGAGGAGCGCGTGATGTTTGGCAAGACCGACGATGCGCTTGGCGAGGTATTCGAAGCGGACGCCTAGTTCCCTACCGTTTATTGCCGTTATCTGCTGTGCAGAAACACGGGAGCAAGCATCTGGTCCACTGGCACGAAGCCGTCTGTGAGCATAATCGGGTCTTCTTTGTGGAACCAGCGGAGAAAGACATCGTCGGGCATGAAACGAGTTATCGGTTCATGCCAACCGACGGATTCATTGGCTTCCACCAGATCCTCAAAGGATATCGGCGTCGACGAACCAACGACGACGTAGGTGACGTTGGTCCTCTCGTCTTGTTCCCATAGATCGTCGTCCCTTAACACATATACGTAGTCAAACGTGTGTTGCATGGTGTTGACGTAGGCGCGCAGGAACTGACCAATTTCTATGTTGTCGACGATATTGACGATGTAGATCCCGTTTGGGTTAAGTAGTTCCTTGACCTGCTGATTGAATTCGTGCGTGGTGAGTTGGTACGGAACCGAGAAATCGTTGAACGCGTCGCCGACAACCATGTCGTAGGTGCCTTTGTCGAGCTCTCGCGCCTTCATCCGCGCATCTTCGTGATAGCTAACGATGTTTGTGTTCAAGGGCAGCCAAAGGTACTCGTGAGCGATTTGAGTGACGACAGGATCGATCTCAACGACCTCAACCTCCCAGTCCCGGTATCGATGCTCGATCAACCGAGGCATCGTGTACCCACCGCCTCCGATGAACATGACTTTCGGGGTCTTGGTCCGATATTCTTGCAGCGCCACGAAGTCAGCGGTGATCTTCTCGTACCCGTAGACGAGAAATGACGGATCATCCTTGGCGACATAGCTGTGTAAGAGCTGGTCGAGAGTCAATGTTCTGACAGTTTGATCTTGGATAGTACGCTCGCGGACTTTTATGCAGAAGTAGTTACTCTCTTCGTCGCAACCTGATTCCACCCAGTCATCGATGTCTTCATAAGTGAAACTCAACAAGATGGCAACCAATGAGACGACCACTGGCAACACAACCGGCAACTTCCCTCGGATCTTCCATAGATCCCCGAAGAACAACGCCATCGCGAATAGCACGATTGCCACAGCCAAGACTATTGGGCGAGTACCTATCCATTGGATAAGGACGAATCCGGTGAGGAAAACACCGAGGATTGAACCAGCAGTCGAGACAGCGTAAAACCTGCCGACGATATCGCCAGTTCTCGACAATTCCTGTAGTTGCAACTTGATTACTATGGGCGTAACCATTCCCAAAATCAAGCTGACTGGCAGGAACAGAACCGCGGTCAATGTCACTATCCGCGGTAGCAGCGGCAAATCGCTGACAACATCACCGGCAATGGATATCAGGGGCAGTATGACAACAGTGAAAGCACCAGAAACGAACAGTATCAAGCCAAGCGTCTGGCGAGACGGGTACTTATCAGCGACGAGTCCGCCTATGTAGTTGCCGACGCTGATACCCGCCAGCACCACGCCGATGATGCTGGTCCACGTGTACAGAGACACTCCGATGACCGGAGCGAGGATTCGCCCCGCTACGATCTCTAGGATGAGGGTGCAAGCACTCCCGACAAAGACGATGAGATAAGGAACGACTGATGTAATCGGCGCGAGACGGTCTCTCATATTCGCTCCAATCTATCCTTTCTGGCGCGTTGGTAGACGGGTATCAAGTTGGCGCACCCCGAGATCTTGCTGGCAGGGATAAGGATACTCGGATTTCGGCCACTGTCGAATCGTCAGCCGTTTCGAATCGGGTCGAAAAATCTCAATACTCGATCGGCGAAACGTTCTGGAAACGAACCGTGCATACCATGTCCCGAGTCATCCCACTTCTCGTACTCGGCCCGTGGTAACAAACTCATCGCTTTCTCCGCCTCATCGTCGAACAAGGCTGAGCCAAGTGACGGTTCGGCTTGCAGCAGAAGGCCCGGAGCTTGAGCGCGTTGGAGCAGGTCTTCCGTCCGCCAATTGATTCGTGCCCGCCCGCTTAAGGTGGTTCGAAATACGTCGGGGTCCATAGCCATCAGCTTTTCGGCGCGGTCGTGGCAACGGTTGTCATCGAGATCAGGGTTGGTCTCCCGGACATGGGCGAAAACGGTGTCAAAGTCTGGTTTCGTGTCTAACACTTCGAGGGTTGCTGTGAAACTGAGGCGGAACTGGTTACCTTCCCATCGTTGGTGAACAAACAGGGGAGGATCTTCGTAGACCGCGGCTCGCACCAAGTCAGAGCGCAAAGCGTTGAGACCCACTGCAGTTACCCCACCAAGAGAATGCCCAATGACGAATACCGATTCGCCAACCACGCGCTCAATGAATTCGACTTGATCCAATGCGTATTGGCGCCAGTTGTAATCGTTGTTCACCCATGAAGACTTGCCGTGACCGCGAAGATCTACCGCGTAGACATGCCAATCGGGGCTGAAAAACGGCAAAACCGAATCCCAGTCCTCCCAGCGACCGCTTATACCGTGTATGAGCAGCATCGGCGGACCGTTTTGAGGCCCTTCAGCAAAATTGATGTGACGGTCGTCGTCGAGTTGCAGTGTTGACTCGTGCATAGTTTTGGTGCTCGTTGATCTCATGAGTGGACGTCGACGCTCAGCCTTCGATGCGACCTAAAGAATGATATCTCTCGCTTATGCGCGCAGGATCATTGACGAAAGGTCACACTCAGGTGCCGAGATAGCGAGGCAATCACATGCGAAACCGAATTGATCAGAGATTCAATCAACCACGATCACTTCGCCTTGCCGGAAGTGATCCAATGCATCTTCGTTTACTTCGATACCCAAACCCGGACCTTGAGGAACGTCGATGTATCCGTTCGACTGCTGGAAGAATGGATCAGTCAGCGCCTCTCTAACCGGGTGTGATGTCTGGTCAAACTCAGTGACTGGCTCGTTAACGAACGGTTCCTTCGGGTGTGCAGGTGGTGCCTGAGATACCGTCGCGAGAGTGTGGAGTATGGCCGCGAGGCTGATATGAGTGTTGAAGAAGTGCGGGAAAAACCGTACGTTGAACGCCTCGGACATGTCGGCGCACAGCTTGAGTTCAGAGATGCCGCCGACATTCACAACTTCGGGTTGGATGATGTCGAATATCCGTCGTCCCAGAAGATGCGCAACATCGCGACGAGTGCTCACCGATTCTCCGCCAGCAGTCGGGATAGGCGACTGAGATGTAATCAGTAGATTGTCTTCCAACGCTTGCGAACTGGTGGGCTCTTCGAACCACATCACGTCGAAATCCGCTATCCGTCGAGACATCGAAATCGCCGTCATAGGATCGTATGCCTCATTAGCGTCAACCATTATCCGAATGTTGTCGCCGACAGTACGGCGCAGAGCCCCAACGCGGTCAACATCCTCCGCAAACGTGAAACCACCGATCTTCATCTTCATCCCCACAAATCCGGCCTCAGCATATCCCTGCGCTTCGTCTAACAGACTGGACCATGTCGGATCATTGAGGTCGGCTTCGGTATAGAAAAGACCGGTTGCGTAGGTACAGATGCGATCTCGAACTTTTCCGCCCAGCAATTCGTAAACTGGCACGCCACGAGCCTTGCCAACGAGATCGTGCAAGGCGATATCGATCGCGCTGGCGGTCTTGGATGCCAAGCCACCGTATCCACCGCTTTGAAAACGCGGATTGATGATCGATTGCCAGATACTGCCGAAATGGGCGGGATTCTTCCCGATTAAACTCGCAGCTATTTCGGCGATTGCGGACGCGCCTCCGCCAGTTTCTCCCCAACCGTACGTCCCGTCGTCAGCCACCACACGCACCGCGACAGTCCCCCGATGCGTCTTCCATTGCATCGACGACTTGTACGGAGCGGCTACCTTACCGTTTAGTTGGTGCAGTTCGATTCGTTCAATCTTCATAGCAGTACACGTTGGATTCCTTCGATACAGATGCAACAAGCGTAAAACGGCACTGCCATTCAAGCCATCGCAACCATCGTACGATGATCGTTCGAGATATACGGACGATGCCGAATAGAATTATGCCCCTAAAATACGCTCATCGAACTCCAATTTTGAGGTGAGGAAATCATGGCATCACAGTCCAGCAACGGCAACATCTCGAAGAACCGCGGTGTCTTCTCGATACCGGTAACGCCGTTCAACGAAGATGGCAGCGTCGACTACGAGTCGTTGCGCCGTTGCGTTGCGTATTGCGTAGAAGCCGGCGCGCACGGCATTGTGATGCCGGTAAACGCAAGTGAGGGACCTCGTCTGACTGATGAAGAACGCGACGATGTTCTGCGGATAGGTGTCGCCACAGTCGATGGCGCAGTCCCGGTTGTGGCTGGCGCGAGCGGCATATCGATCGAGCACTGCATTGAGCGAGCACGCGTCGCCGTGGAGTGCGGCGCTGACTCAATCATTGCAATGCCTGCAAACGGTATGGGCGGCGGACAGGAAACCATAGACCTCTACGGAGCCTTATGGGAGGCGACAGGATTGCCGGTTTGGCTCCAAAACAACAAACCACCTACCGGTCCGACAATTCCCACGCCGACGATTATCCGGATCATTGAGGAAATCCCCGGAGCACGGCTGCTGAAGGAAGAGAGTCTGTTACCGGGCAACGTCATGACTGCGGTGCTGGATGCCTGCGGCGACAAAGTGGAATCGATCATGGGCGGCATGGGCGGACGTTTCCTTTTGGCCGAGTATCGCCGCGGTGGCGCTGGCACGATGCCAGCCGGTCATATCACTGAGGCGCACGTCGCGGTTTGGAATGCGTTAGAAGCAGGTGGCGTGGACGAAAACGGTCAGCAAGTGGTTACAGACGAAGCGCGAGCACTGTTCAACAGGATCCTGCCGTCTCTCAACTTCGAGTTCTTCTTCGGAGTAACCACCTACAAACAAGCGTTCTGGCGAAGAGGCATCATCAAAACACCGGTTACACGCCAACCCGGCTCGAAACCATTCGACCGTTACGACGGCGAGGAACTAGACACCATCTTGAACGAGCTGTCAGATTTGTTGACTTGGCGGGGATGAACTCAGATTCAAGTGTCGCGACGACGAGCAGCCCTGGACACTGAGCACCCGACTACAACTATGGCTATACCCAACACGAAGAAAAGAACTAGCCCTGTCTGATTCGGGGCTAGCCCACCTGTAACCGGGAGCTCAACCACGCGTACCTCCACCACAACCTCCGGCGTCGGTGGCAACGGCCCCGGTGCTCCTTCCAAACCGACCGCCAAGATGGTCGGAACTGTGCCCACGAATGCACACAACGTCAATCCAGTGTCTTGGACTCTTGTTCCCGAGTTCAAGACTGTTTGAGTCAAGCCCCCAGAGTCGGTTGCTATCACAGTCATCGCATCGATATTTGCGAAGAAATGCTGGGGTATCGGCAAGCACGCTAGAGGCGGGTTTCGGAACCTGAATCCAGGCGAGGGCGTTTTGCCATTCTCATCAACCGCGTCGATCGTGTAGTAGTTACCGGCGAGCGTGTATCGGTGATGCGTCATGCCAGCATTCGAAGCTTCATCTCCTTTGGACATTCGCACGCCAACGATGTACGCGCTGGGCACATCACCGGGTACCGCGATGAACGAATAATCTTCGCCAATAATCTCTCCGCCTTCTTCAGGCGTGAACACTCCATATGTGTTGCCGTCGGAATCCGCTAGCACCGCTGGTATCGGACCGCGAGGGTTGACCGGAGCGAGATCAATGTCGGTCGCCCGATCCTTACTGACATAGACGGTGAAGTTGCCGGTAGTAGTGGCCGAAGTGGTCGTGACCTCGATAGCATAGGTACCGGCCGCGAGATTGCGTATAAGCCGCGGTGGATTGCCGAAAAAGCTATTGTAGTCATACAAAACCTGACCCGTCGTCCCATCCCGCCGCAAAACTACGTAGACGTCTGCGACATCGGAGCGTATGGAGATTTGCACTTCGCTGCGCTTCTCCAAATTGAACCGATAGTTGTGGTTCTGACATCCGGAGGTGAATGAATCGGAGACCGTTCTTGGGAAGGTGAGATCACGTACGCAGACGCCGCTCTGCGCGACGGCGCGCTCTGCGCCATACGTGAGGACAGCCCCTAACAGCAGGGAAATCCCCGCCATCGCCGCTATGCCCAGCGAGAAGAAATGCCACCTCTTATTGAACGCAGCCATTCCGGATCCCCTTTTCGGATACCAAATAGTTACCATGCGAGTTAACAATAATCCGCGACTCTCATTGGCGCAATTCGTCAAATTTAGCGCGGCACCTAATCTGAACTATGATCCTAAGTATCAAGAAGGATGAGCAGGCCCGATGTTTCCTCTCCCCTACGTGGGAGATGGTCGGAGGATTAGGGATTAATGCGTCGGTAATTCTGCGTCTGTTCGCGCCCCGAATCTCGCCTCCAAACGCATTTCGCGAGGTTATTCGTTACGTGTAAACTGAAAAACACGATACAACCGCTGATTCTTACGATACAAGCGGTGCGCGAAGCTGGAAATGGCGACCACCCAAACACTCGTCCCTAAATCCTCGAAATCTACGCGGCTTTCAAGCCGGAACGGATACCAGCGCTCGCTAACAAATCTAATGAAGGAGGTACAGAGCTACCTCCCTCCGGACGAGATCGAATTTATCAAGGCCGCGTACGAGTATGCTTACTTGGCTCATGACGGTCAGACGCGGAAGTCGGGCGAGCCTTACATCATCCATCCCATCAGCGTCTCATTGCGACTCGCGCAATTGGCTCTGCCTTCCGACTTGATCGCAGCCGGTCTGCTACATGACACTGTCGAGGACTGCGGAATCGAGGTGGACGACATCCGCAAAGAGTTCGGCGACAGCGTGGCACTTCTCGTTGACGGAGTCACGAAGTTGAAGCAGATCGAGTTGGCCGCTTCAAGCGGCGGGTCGAGACAGCGCCGACACTACGAGGACCGCAAACAGGAGCGAATCGAAAGCCTCCGCAAAATGTTTGTAACCGCCGGCGAAGACCGCAGGGTCCTGCTGATCAAGTTGGCTGACCGCATGCATAACATCGAGACGTTGCGCTACCTGAAAGCAGAGCAGCAAGAGCGCATCGCCCGCGAGACCATGGACATTTATGCTCCGTTGGCCGATCGACTGGGCATGAACGATTGGAAGTGGCGTCTCGAAGACAAAGCCTTTTACTACCTCGATCACAAGGAATATCGCACGATTTCGGGTCTTGTGAAGCGCAAGCGGCGGGAGCGCGAGGCCTACACGAACCGAGCCGTCAAGATTCTTCAAGAAGCGATCATCAACCAGAACAACATCGAGGCATCGATAACCGGGCGCGCTAAACACCTCTTCAGCATCGCGCGTAAGAAGAAGCGCTACGAAGAACTGGGTCGAACATTCGACGAGATCAACGACCTGATCGCATTGCGGGTTATCACGCAAAACACCGCCGATTGCTACAACGCTCTGGGTGTCGTTCACGGCTTATGGCCGATGATCGAAGGCACCTTTGACGACTACATATCGAAACCCAAGTCCAACGGCTATAGCTCGTTGCACACTACCGTCCTCGGGCCTGACAATACTCCGCTGGAAGTGCAGATCCGATCGCGCGAGATGCACGAGGTCGCCGAACAGGGCTTCGCCGCTCACTGGGCCTACAAGCAAGGTGGCAATAACGAAGGCGACAGAGATTCTTCCGATCGCACAATGTCTTGGCTTAAAGACATGTTGTCACTCACGGGCGATGCGGAAGATGGCGATGATTTCATCGATCATGTCGACGAATCGCTCAGCACAGACCGAATCCAAGTCTTCACCCCGGCCGGGGATGTGATCGAACTTCCGCCCGGCGCAACGCCTTTGGATTTCGCGTACCGGATTCACACTGAATTGGGACACAGCACCGTCGGCGCGGTGGTCAATGGCAAAATGGTGCCGCTGAACACCGGTTTGATGCCGGGCGATGTCATAGAGATACGAAAAGCGCGCGCCCCTCGCGGGCCGAGTCTCGATTGGCAGGACACCGAGAAAGGTTATTTGGTAACCAACAGCGGTCGAGCCAAGGTTCGACAGTGGTTTAGCCGGCAAGCCCGCGAAACTAATCTGCAGCAAGGCCGACAGCAACTCAAGCGGGTCGTAGACCAGCTAAACCGAATGGGACACTCCGTGGACACGGATGAGATTGCCGATCTTATGGGCTACACCTCTAACGAAGAGTTGATAACCGATCTTGGTAAGACCCGACAGCAACCATCGGTAATCGTCCGAACGGTCGTTAAGGCGATCGACGATAGCCGACCAGAAAACGTCATCGCGGAACAGCTAGCCGCTGGCGAACGCGAGGCCAACAAAAAGGGTGTTTCCGACCTTGCAAAAGGCGTGGTCGTGATGGGATTACCCGGCGTCCAGGTCAACTTCCCGCGCTGTTGCAATCCGGTCTACGGCGACGATATCGTTGGCTACCTGACCCGAGGCCGGGGCGTCTCGGCGCATCGTGACAACTGCCGAAACCTCCGCAATGCCATCGATCACGATCGCCTTGTAGAAGTCGCATGGGGGCACATGTCCGGCACCTACCCGGCGCGCCTGCGAGTCGAAGGTTCGGATCGCATCGGATTGATACACGATCTGTGCGGTGTAATCCGCGATGAACGCATGAACCTACACAAAATGGCCTCCGGCGAGGACATAGGTCGGGGCAGCACACGGATCGACTTCACGGTCTACACCAGCGGTTTAGAGCAATTGGCGAGGCTATTCGACCGCTTGGAGGCAGTCCGAGGCGTATCTTCCGTCATGCGTATCCACTGAAACGCACTCGCTTCATCGCAGATCAAACCCACCAGATTGTAGAATCGAACGAGTCTGAAAACCGAAGTCCCGTCATTCCCGCGTAGGCGGGAATCCAGCCCCAAGCCAACCGAAAGGTCCCAAATGCCTGCAGCCAAATCAATGCGCGTTCAGCGTCGCCGAGCGGCGCGAAATCGATCCGTGCGTTCCTTCGTGCGGACGCGCGTCACGGCCGCACGTAGCGCGATCGACCAATCTCCGTCTGACGAAGCGACAGCCGAGACGCTCCGTGCAGCAATCAGCGCATTGGATGTCGCCACGCGAAAAGGCGTCATTCATCGCAACCAGTCCTCCCGCAAAAAGAGCCGGTTGACCAAGCGCCTCAACAAAGCTCTCGCGAGCTGATGCTCCCGAATCAACGTCCTCCCCTTCCCCCTCTGGGGGAAGTGCCTGGGCCTGCCCCGTACTACGATACGGGGGCGATGGGGGCCGACCAGCATCACCATCACGACGACGCGTCAGACGAACACGTCCACACACATGGCACTGTCTCGTACGACGAGCCACAGTCGCGTTATAGGTGGCAGATACATCACCCCTTCGAAGAAGTCCACCACCGCGCGGCGATTGAGGTTGCACCCTGGTCGGGGCTTTTACCACGATGGCGATTCATCATTCCATCCGATTACGAAGGATTGGTCAGGTGGGGCATAGGCCCGCCGGGAGCTAAAGAGATCAGCCTCGAAGCGGTACGACGACCTGTACGTCATGGACCGGTTCAACTAACTGACGGCCCAGAAGTCGAGTGGCTCGGCGGCCACAACCCGCTATCCAACTCGCTGAGCGCGTACATCGTAATCGACGGTGACCCTCCGCACTACCTCGCCTTTGGACAATCCGAAGAACCCGAAGGTCCACCATCCTCCCTCGAAGGCATCTACTTCGCCGCACATCACGAACCGCACCCGCACTAGAGACCTTTATTCCTTGCGAAGCACCCTCTTCCCCTCCCCCTCTCAGGGGGAGATTAAGAGGGGATTCGCGCAGCGAGACGGAGGGGGCTCATACACTCCCCCGATGCGCTGATAGACTTTCTGCCACACTTGCGATCACCTGGAGGCGAGGATGACCGAAACGGTCCAATGTGATCTACGCATTAACGGTGGACAGCTCCTAAACACCGACACCTCTCGTCTGGAAAAAGGCGACATCGCCATTAAAGGCGATCAAATAATCGCGATCGAAAATATCCCCGAAAACTACGTCGCCGCCCGCACCATCGACGCCACTGGCCTAGTCGTAACCCCCGGAATCATCGATCTCCATACTCACGTAGCAGGCGGCCTCCGTCGCTCTTCGCCATACGTCGAAGACATGATGCAAGACGCCGACACCGCAGGCGTCAACTCCGGCGTCACCACTGTCGTCGATGCGGGATCATGCGGCATCACGAATATAGGCGGCCTCGTCAATCATGTAATCCCAAACTCCAAAACCCGCGTTCTGGCCCTATTGAACGTCGGATCGCTCGGCGTAAACCGCGTCCCGGAAGTAACATCCGCGCTCGACATCGAACACGACGCGGCAGTAGCGACGATTCAATCCCGAAAAGACGTCATCATCGGCGTCAAAGCCCGGATGGTCTCGCCCGGCATCGCCGAACTCGGCATCGATCTCCCCAAGGCGGCTAAATCGATCGCAGACGAAGCAGGCGTCAGGCTGATGGTTCACGTCGGCGACACCACAGGACAGTCCGACCAAGCGCTCGAAGCCGCGCCGAAAATCCTCGGTGAAATCCTCACCGAAAACGACATCGTCACTCACTCGTTCAGCGGGGCCCGAGGGGGACTGATCGGAGCCAACCGCGCGCTCCTAAATGAAGCTCTCGATGCCCGTGCCCGCGGCGTTAAGTTCGACATCGGGGTCGGAGGCAGAAACTTCTCGTTCGACGCCGCCAATCGAGTCCTAGACGGCGGTCTAATGCCAGACACCATCAGTTCCGATGTAACCCTTCAAAGCCGATATGTTGGCACCTCCTTCTCTCAAATGGACTGCATCGGCAAAGTCATATCACTAGGCATCGGCCTCGAAGACGCGCTCGTAATGTCGACGCACAATCCCGCGGCCATTCTCGGCCCCCAAACCGAAAAAATGCTAGGCTGCTTGGCCCCCGGCACCCACGCCGACCTCACGCTGCTCCGCGTCCACGAAGGCGAATGGGAGTTCATTGACGGCGACGGCCAAATCAACATTGGCCCATACGCCCTCGAACCCGTCTCATGCATCCGCGCCGGCCAAGTCATGCCCATAGACTATGGCCCCAGAGAAGGCGGTTGGCTACCCAACCGGAAACGAACATGAAAAACCAAACAATCCTCGACCGCATCGCCGAACTCCCGCGCATCAAACTGGCACGACTCTGCACGCCATTCGAAGAAGCCGCAAGACTCCGAGCCGCAATCGCCGAGTCGATGGAGGCCGATGTTGATGCCGTTCCTCGCATATTCATTAAGCGCGACGACGCCACTGGCTTCGCGTTCGGCGGCAACAAAGCCCGACACATGGAGTTCCTCTTCGCTCACCTGATCGAGCGCGGCTTCGACACCGTCGTCAACATCAACCACTACCACTCCAACCAAGCCCGATTCGTCGCCGCCTCTTGCGCCAAAATGGACATGAAGTGCCATATGGTGGCAGTCGATATGGTTGACGCGCCAGTTATGGGCAACCTCCTCATCGGCCACCTCACCGGCGCGGAGATACATCGTATCCCCGGAGAATACTCCCGCGAAGTTGCAGAAAAACTCGTCGCCGATGAGAACACCACGGGCCGCAACGCCACTATCCTCTCCGACAACGACTTCTCCGACATCGCCGGCATGATCGGCTTTGTCGAAACAGGCGTCGAACTCGACGCCCAGACGGCCACGGCCGGCGTGGGCGATGTGCCTCTCCGCATGTGGGGGCTAGTCGGACGCTCCATTGCGGGACTACGACTCTACGCCCGCAACACCGGCAAAAACTGGTCCGCATCCGCCACCGCATACTCGCACACCCAACCCGATTCCTACGAAGCCGTATACATTGACCGCTCAACCCGCGTCGCTGAACTCCTAGGCCTAGACACCGCACTCGAACCCGACGATCTCGACACCATCATCGGCTACACCGGCGACGACTACGGCATCCCTACCGAAGGCGTATTCGAAGCCATCCACCTAGTAGCAAAAACCGAAGGCATCATGCTAGACCCCAACTACACCGGCAAATCCATGTCCGCCCTCATCGGCGAAATCCGAGCCGGCAACCTAGATCCCGAAGTCCCCGTAGTCTTCGTCCACTCCGGCGGCCTACCCCAAACCTTCGCCTTCGCCGACCAACTCTGGAACTGGCAGCCCGAATAACAACCGATATCGGTATCGATCCATTTCGCGCAAAACTTAGTGTCCCCTCTCCCTCGATGGGAGAGGGCTAGGGTGAGGGTGACGGGGTGGACGACGGGGCGTACGTCGTGACCCACCACAAACACCAACCACCACCCGCAACCCCCAAAAATCCCCATTCAGACAATGCACCCCCAAACCATCCTCGACTCCATCGCCGAACTCCCCCGCATCCAACTAGCGCGCAAAAACACGCCTTTCGAGGAAATGCCCCGACTCCGTGCCGCCATCGCCGAGTCGATGGACGCAGAAATCGAGTCCGTCCCGCAACTCTTCATCAAACGCGAGGACACCACCGGCTTCGCATTCGGCGGTAACAAGGCCCGACACATGGAGTTCCTCTTCGCTCATTTCATCGAGCGGGGCATAGACACCATCGTAAACATCAACCACTACGACTCCAACAACGCCCGACTCGTCGCCGCTGCCTGCGCAAAGACCGGCATCAAATACCACTGGGTCGCCTACGACATGGTCGACGCCCCAATTATGGGCAACATGCTCATCGCCCACCTGACAGGTGCCATCATCCACCGCGTACCCGACCAGCCCACCGCCAAATCCCTAGCCGAGCAAATCAACGCTGAAGAAACCCGAAACGGCAGAAACTCCACCGTCCTCTCCCACAACCCCTTCTACGACATCGCCGGCATGATCGGCTTCCTAGAGACTGGATCCGAACTCGACAGACAGACCCAAGAGGCCGGTCTCGCCGACGGACCTATGCACATGTGGGGCCTCTGCGGACGCTCCATCGGCGGCATTCGTCTCTACGCCCGCAACACTGGCAAGTCGTGGAAGGCTACCGCCGTCGCACAACAACTCGAATTCCCAAAAACCTACGAAGGCATATACCTCGACCGCTCCGCCCGCGTCGCCCACCTCCTCGGACTAAACACCGCACTCGACCCCGGCGACATCACAACCATCGCCGGCTACACCGGCACCTATGGCTACACCACAGACGCCGCCATCGCCGCCATCCACCTAGTGGCAAAAACCGAAGGCATCATGCTAGACCCCAACTACACCGGCAAATCGATGTCCGGCCTGATCGCCGAGGTCAAGGCAGGCAACGTCGATCCAGAAGTGCCTGTCGTCTTTATTCATACTGGGGGATTACCTCAAACGTTTGCGTTTGCGGAGGAGCTTGCGGGCTGGCGAGCGAACTAAATCCCCTCCCCCCGATTGATCGCGCCCGACTTCACCTCAAACCCAAAATCTTGCCCATCCTAGTTCAGACAATGTCCGCCGAAACCTCCACAATCGCATCCTCAACCGCGTCGCACAGCTCATCTATCTCTTGTGCCGTGATCGACAGCGGAGGCGAAACCGGCAAAATGTACGCACCGACCCTGATCCAGATTCCTCGACGCTTCAAAGCATCCGTAAACCTCGCCCCGATCCCCACTTCCGGTGCGAACGACTGCTTGGTGTCCCGATCAGCGACCAACTCCAATCCTTGCACCAAACCCATGCCTCTCGCATCACCGATGATCTCGTGTCGCTCCATCATCTCGGTCAAACGGTCCGATAGCTGGACACCCCGTTCACGAGCATTCTGAACGAGGTTTTCACGCTTCATAATCTCCAAATTCTTGAGACCCGCAGCCACGCCGCCCGGATGCGCCGAGTATGTGTACATGTGGCTCCAAGTCTTCTCCGGACCACCCGCGAAAGCATCAGCGATACGCCGATCCGCGATACAGCCGCCCAACGGGAAGTAGCCGCTAGTAATACCCTTCGCGAACGAGATGATGTCCGGCTGAGTCTTCACCACCTCCGCACCGAACCATTCACCGAGTCGTCCGAAACCGGTGATTACCTCGTCGAAAATCAGCACCACGCCGTATCGATCACAGATCTCGCGCACCATCGGCCAGTAGTTTTCAGGCGGCACAACACCACCCATCGGCTGCGTCACCGGCTCACCGATCACTGCAGCCACCGAGTGCGGACCCTCGCTGATGATCGCCTTCTCAATTGCCAACGCCGCCAACTCTCCGCACTGCTCCGGGGAATCAGAGTTGAACTCGCAACGGTAGAAGTGAGGCGCCGGCACATGAACCGCGCTCGACGGTTTCGGTTGGTAGTCAGTCCGCGGGAAGCCTGGATGCTCACCCAGCCACATCGTCCCGTAAGTCGCGCCGTGATACGATCCACGCCGCGAGATCACCTTGTATCGACCCTTCTCACCCATCCGCATCTGATATGCCTGGGCAAGTTTGAGAGCCGACTCGTTTGCCTCGGATCCGCCTTGACAGAAGAACGTCCGCGTCAAGTCTCCCGGCGTCAAGTTCGCTATCTCCGTAGCCAACTCGACGGCTGCTGGAGTAACGCTCGCATACACGTTCGCGCTGAGATCGGAAATCTGCTCGTAGATCGCCTTCGCAATCTCCTCACGCCCATGCCCCGTGTTGCGGAAATACATCCCAGAGATTCCATCGATGTAGCGATTGCCGTCCACGTCCCAGATGTAGATGCCCTCTCCGCGTTCGACGATCAGTGGGCCACCCTCTTCCCCGAGCATCGCATGGTTGTTCATGCCGATGAAGATATGGTCGAGGGCTGCTTGCCTCAGTTCAGACGGGCTACGGGACAGGGTTGCGGATTGCATGGCGACGGCCTTTTGCGACTGATTTTTCGCGTTGATTCTCACTGTATCGCATAGCGTCGAACTCGTTGCCTAAACATCTAGAATCGCAACTCATGAAACGCTGCATCAAGATCGGCGCAATCGCCGGATTTCTCTCCGGCATCATCGTATTCCTCGGCTACGCTATGGCTTCGTGGTGGGTCTGCAGCAGCCTCCGCGACTGCCCCGGCAGCTGGGTGCCCTACCTCGTCATATTCGCAATCGGCGTCGCTATATTCACCGCGTTGGGGTCACTAACAGCGGCAATTCTGCGCGGGCTGTATGAGTTAACCCGCGTGGATGGTTGATACGTCGGGTTATAGACTCGAATCTTGTGCTTGTCCAACGTCGTTCGTGTTGAGGAAACCCCCACATGTCCAACTCCCCCTCCGTGTTTGATGTAGTCGTTATCGGCGCCGGCCCCGGCGGTTACCACGCCGCGATCCGAGCAGCTCAACTGGGCCTCAGCGTCGCTATTGTCGAGAAAGACGACGGCACCGGAATCGGCGGATTGGGCGGCGTCTGCCTCAACTGGGGATGCATCCCGTCGAAATCGCTCCTCAAAAACGCCGAACTCGTCAACGAGATGAAGCACGCCAGCGATTGGGGCATCGAGTTCGACAACGTCCGCTTCGACATGTCGAAAGCCGTCGACCGCTCCCGCCGCGTTTCCAACACGCTCACCCGCGGCATCGGTTACCTCATGCGCAAGAACAACATCACCGTCATCGAAGGTACTGGACGCCTAATGTCGTCGTCTCGTGTGCAGATCAATGGCGATCAGTGGGTAACCGCCCAAAACATCATCATCGCCACTGGCGCCCGCGCCCGTTCGCTCCCAGGCCTTGAAATCGACGGCGAGTCGATCATTACATCCCGAGAGGCTCTCGAACTGAGAGAGCAGCCAGCGGCTGTCGCCATCGTTGGCGCATCTGCCATTGGGTGCGAGTTCGCTTACTACTTCAACGCGTACGGCGTCGAAGTCATGCTGTTCGAGCTTCTTCCACGCATCGTGCCGAAAGAGGACGAAGAGGTCTCTGCCGAACTTGATCGTCAGTTCAAGCGGCAAGGTATCAAGATCAGTGCAGGTTCGATGGTCAAGGGCGTCGAAAAGAACGCCGACGGCACCGTCACTCTGAACTACACAGTAGGCGAAGACGGCGAAACCCAGACGTTTACTTGCGACAAGGTGTTACTAGGCGTCGGTGTTCAACCCAATTCCGACGATATCGGGCTGGCGAATGTTGGAGTCGAGACGTATGGTCCCGGCTTTATCGAGGTTGATGGCAACATGCGGACAAACGTAGGCGGCGTCTATGCCGTCGGCGATGTAACTGGCAAACTGCCGTTGGCGCATGTGGCGTTCGATCAGGGCATCGTCGCCGCTGAGACGATTGCTGGGCACGATCCAGAGCCGATCGAGGACTATTTGGCAATGCCGCGGTGCACGTACTGCCACCCGCAGATCGCATCAGTCGGTATCACTGAGGGTGAAGCTAAGGAGCAGGGGCTCGACTACAGCGTAGGCAAGGTGCCGTTCCAGGTTGCTGGCAAGTCGGTTGCGGTTGGTGATCCGAGTGGTTTTGCGAAGATCATCGTGGATAACGAGACGGGCGAGGTTGTCGGGGCGCACATTATCGGTAGCGAGGCTACTGAATTGATCGCCGAAGTGGGGATGTTGCGGTATCTGGAGGGGACTAGCGAGGAGCTTCACCGGGTTACGCACTCGCATCCGACGATGTCGGAAGTCGTAAAAGAAGCCGCGGCCGCCGTCACGAACGAAGCGATACATTTCTAAGCGTGACGGTTTTAAGTCACTGAAAGGCGGAAATCGAATTGGCGAAGCAACTGCGTGTCGGACTTGTGGGTGTTGGTCAGCGGGGGTTGAACCATTTACAGCAGCTGGTGAGGTTGCAGTCGGAGGAGATCGGGACGTTTGCGGCGTTGGCGGA
This sequence comes from Dehalococcoidia bacterium, assembly GCA_965220515.1. Taxonomy (GTDB): domain Bacteria; phylum Chloroflexota; class Dehalococcoidia; order Lucifugimonadales; family Lucifugimonadaceae; genus Bin127. The sequence goes on along the minus strand of OZ244831.1, from coordinate 1,553,568 downwards.
CCCGTTTGCCGAGAACCTGAGTCCGGAGAAGATCAAACAGTGGGAACCTGACTACGATGAGCGGGGGATGTTGCTGTTTTCGTCGGCGGATGAGATGATTTCGTCGGGTTCGGTGGATGTGATTTGGTTTGCGATGCCGCCGAATCAGCACCGTGGAGAGATCGAAAGGGCTGCCGAGTCCGGAATCGCGGTGTTTGCGGAAAAGCCGCAGACTCTGTTCTTCGATGAGGCGATTTCGCAGGCGGAGGCTATCGATAAGGCTGGAATCCCCAACACGGTGGGATTTCAGATGCGCTTCCATCCGGCGTATAAGGCGATCCGAGACCACTTGTCGGACAAGTGGACGGCGGCGATGATGATGGTGGCGGAAGGTGCGGTTGAGGGGCATGGGGTGAAGCACACGCATACTGAGGAGCGGGGTGGTCCGGAGAACCGGATTTGGACTGCGAATCGGGCTTGGTCGGGGACTTCGATGGTGGAGGCGGGGATTCATCAGACGGATATCATGCGGTACTGGTCGGATGATGATGTGGAGTGGGTGCGGGCTTCGTATGTGGAGCGGCCGGAGCATTTGTGGGCTTCGGAGGGGGATAATCCGATTTACTACAACGTCACTTATGGGTTCAAAAAGGGCGCGATCGGGACATTGGTGTTCACGAAACCGGCGAAATCCTACTATAACGGTCGGTTTGATTGCGTGATTTGGGAGCATGGGACGATCAAGTTCGAGGGGAACCGGATCGTGGATTATCACTACTCTGGGGATGACTGGTCGCCGGCTTTGCGGCCTGGGATCGAGGAGACGCGGCGGGTGATCTGTGAGGACCCGGGTTATGACGGAATGGCGATACCGAATACGTATGAGTTGGCGAAAACGTTCTTGGAATCGATCATTGATGGTGATGATTCGTTGACTCGGAACAGCTATCGGTCGTCGTTGAATTCGCTTGCGGCGGTGCTTGCGGCGAACACGTCGAACGATCTGGGGGGTGAGCAGGTGAATATCGAGGAGTTCATGTACGGGGATCGGTACGCGGGGTACCGGAGTCGGCCCGCGGGGGTGTGAATCGGATCTGAAAGGGTTGCTGCTGATATGCCGCTCATGCCGCTGATTCCGGCAATTTCGCGGCATGAGCGGCAAGTTGAAGGGGAATCATGCCGCTGTCAGCGGCATGACGGCGGCATGGATATTTTTTGAACAAGTTCAAAAAGTTGTCTGAGCCAGGGATTGCAAGGATCCCGTATCGGAGTACGGGACAGGCTTAGGGATGGGCGGGATTTTGGGTGTCGGATGTTAGAGTTCGCAACACAATGATATAGTTGGGTTATGTTGCCTGATTTTGAGAGTGGCGGAAATTTGCCGCCGGGGATTCATTGGGCGACCTGGGATGAGATCGTCGAGAGATTTGGAACTACGCCGTGGCGTCGGGAATTGTTGGATGGGTTCTGGAGTGCTCTGGACGGTTTGAAGCGTGCGAGGTGTCGGACGGTTTATTTGGATGGCAGTTTTGTGACTAGTAAAGAGGTTCCGCGCGATTTCGACGCGTGTTGGGATGAGGTAGGGGTGGATATGACGCTGATTGATCCGGTGTTGCTTGAGTTTGATCGTGGGCGTGCTGCTCAGAAGGACAAGTTTCGCGGAGAGTTCTTTCCGGCGTCTTGGGCTGCGCGGATGCGTGGCGATGTTTTCTTGCAGTTTTTTCAGATCGACAGGGAGACGGGCGAACCGAAGGGGATCGTGGCGTTGGATCTAGGAGGGATCGAATGATCAAGAACGAGAGGCAGTATCGGATAACGAAGGCTCAGGCGGACCGATTCTCGGAGGCTTTGCGTGAGTTGGAGAGTGAGACGGCGGAGGGTCTCGGATTGCATCCGCTGCTGTTCAAGGCGAAGAGGGATGCGGCAAGGAGTCAGCTTGCCGACCTTGAGGAGGAGTTGCAGGACTACGAGCGCTTGAAGTCTGGCGACTTTGAGTTTGGCGAACTGGACTCTGTGAGCGAGGTGCCGAGGTTGTTGATCAGGGCCCGGATCGCGCGTGGGCTTAGTCAGAAGTCGCTGGCGGGGCGGCTTGGGTTGAAGGAGCAGCAGATTCAGCGTTACGAGGCATCAGAGTACGCTTCCGCGAGTTTGGCGCGGATTCGGAGTGTGGCGGAGGTTTTGGGTGAGGATGGGTGAGGGGCGGGATTTTGGGGGTGGGCGTATAATTCGTCGGATGGTTTTGGAGTACGACCTGGAGCATGAGAAGCAGGTGAGGGCGGCCGCGTTTGGTTGGCTTGGGTCGCGAGTTTCGGGTGAGGATGGGGTGGTTGTCTGAATCGGGATTATCGGGGTTTGGTGTTAGTTAATGGTAGGACTGTGCTGAATGGATTGGAGTCTGAAAGGTGGTTCATGTGATGGATTTCGACAGAGAACGTGACGATACCGTGCGCCGCGCCGCTTTCGAGTGGTTGCAACGTCAAGTGTCGGAGGAGGGCGAAGTGGAGCATGACGTTGTCAGCCGCGGGTTGCGGCACGAGGGGCGGCAGATTGAGTTGGTCAATATCAAGGGAGGCATACTCATTCCTCGAGGGATGAAACTTCCGCTGTCGATAAGGACCTCGCCACGGGGTCCGTACGACAACAAACTGGGGATCGACAGGCGGCTGCGGTATCGATACGCTGGCACTGATCCTCAAATGTGGGTGAATGTCGCGATGAGGACTGCGATGGAGGAGGGGGTGCCGCTGATCTATTTCCACGGCATCGAGAATTGGCAATACATTGCGTTATGGCCAGTCTTCGTCGTCAGCGATACGCCGGAGGATCTGACGTTCACGATCGCCTGTGAACATGCGGCGTTTGTCGATAAGGTTCTGGAGTATGAAGATGAGGGGTGGTGAATCGCAGTTAGGGCGTAGCTAGCGACAGCGTTTCTTATCGGTTAAGAGACAAAGCAAGCGTCAATGGATTCAAGACTTGATTGGCTATCCAAGCGACCACGGGTACGCATACGGCATCGCCAAATGCGCTGAGCGATTGACGTTCGGAATTAGCGACAATCGGATACTCGTCGGGCACGCCTTGCAATCGTGCATACTCTCTCGTCGTTAACGTTCTCATGCGGACTGAGCCTCGTCCGACCGCAACCATGAATTGCTTTCCGCTCCCACCGACAGCAGTTCTCAAGCACCCGGCTATATCATCCGACCGGACTTCAGCACGCTGGCCTTCGGCACGCCGTCGACGGAAGAACGTTCTGTAGCTGATCGCGTCACGATTTGTTAGGTACTTCACCATTTCGAAGTGCGCGTGCGACATCATCCGCAGGTGTTTTTCGACTTTTCCCTCGGGCCACCATAAGGGGCTGTCGTCGGACATATCTTCAACGATTTCGGATGAGAACCCTTCATTTCTGAACGGAGGGGGTTCCGGAACGTCCAACTGCACCCAATCAATCGCCGAGTTCGTGTGGATCAATTCTTTCAGTTTCGGCGGCATAAGTCTCTTGCTACGAGGATGGGAAAAACCTCTGGTTGCAACTTCGCCTTTAACTCCAACCATGAAAACGCGCGGCCTGCTCTGGGGAACGAATGACCGGGCGTTTACCACGAAGACATCGCAAGCGTAGCCCAGGTCGTTCAACGCCATAGCCGTCGCGTAGAAATCATCTCCTCCGTTGGAGTTGAGCCAGCCTAGAACGTTCTCCAACAACACGATGGGGGGTGATTTTGAACCTTGAGACCTCAGCAACTCGTGAAATCCCCAGAACGCTCCCGAATGCTGCCCATGGATTCCTTCCCGTTTTCCAGCCAAAGAAAGGTCTATGCATGGAAAAGAACAGGTCGCCAACGTCGCGTGGGGTATCTGTTCGTGCGACATGGAAAAGATGTCTCTGATTTCATATCTGTCGCCAAAAAAGCCTTCGTAAATCTGTGCACGTTCACCATCCCAGTCGTTGGCGAATTCAACGCTCCAACCGGCGCGTTCCAGACCCATGCGGAACAGTCCCACGCCGGCAAAGTACTCGATGGCGGTCAACGGTAAGTCGGAGGTGTCGGTAGTTGAGGTCGCAAACCGTGCCTCTTGTGAAGCGATCGCCATACTAGGACTCCAAGGCGGCAGGAATGTTAATCTGCAACGACAAATCCGTATCGACCTCGGCGACCCTCTCGTTGTATTTTTCGATCAACGCCCTTAGGTTTTGCGGGACCCGCATTCCCGCGAAGTGCGCCAACTCTTCGATGTTCTGTGAAACGAATGACTCGATAGATTCCACAGATGCTTGTCCGTCTGTCAATTGAAGCGCAATTCGACGCGTGCTTTCTAACATGTCGTCACGTACCAGAAGGAAGACTCGGAAACCGTCGGAGATGTTTTGTTGACATTTGTCGTAATGCCCATTGTTCGGGGCTATCGTCACATGGAACACGCAATCATTCACTTGGAAGTCGCCTTGGTTGGCTCCTTGAACATCGGCCGCGCTAGCAGCTGAGTTTCTAATGTCGTACTCGGGGAAGCGCAGCGCGAGCTTTGCGCCGACCAAATACTCGGCGACATCGCCGGCCTTTCCACGTTCATGGGCGGCATCGAGAATCACTCGGATAACTTCACGCGAAGCGGTACGATGTCGGAATTCGAACGAGAGCTTCTCTGCATCGAACACCTCCCTCGCCTTACCAACAAGGATGGATTGCATTCTATCGAACTCTGCCTCTCGCTCATCCTGGGTCAAGAGTTCCAACCCCGCACCTGATAAATCACTTAGAAGAGGCGTCAGGCTACGCACTAGTCCGCGGCTGGTACGCCCGCCTTCTCTAAGCAAGACTCTTTCCTCTCCGAAACGAGCCAAGATGCTTTGCACTTTCGCGCGAGTTGCATTTCTGAGTTGGTCGCTGCGACCAGCCTTGTGGGAATCGACATCAAAATCAAGTTCTGTGCCCATTTCTCGCAGGTTCTCCACAAGAACTAACCCGCCCGCTATGTGGCCTCGCGTTTGGGTTCCGAGGGATTGCCACCAACGCTCAAGGATTAATTCGCATGGAGTACTGTCTGTCACGCCGACTCACTTGTTTGGTTGTAGATGGCCATGCTGGTTCTGCTATTGAAGGGCGTTTCCAGCATCTTAATGCTTGGTCGCGCACAACTGCAAATGAAAGTGACGGCCGAGTTGCCGCGTCGGGATATTCTGGAGGAGGTGGATGGTCCGATGTTGCGGCAAGTGGAGCGGCCGGATGCGGGGAGGTTGGGGGAGAGGTGGGATAGGTTTTTGGGTTACGTGTGTAGTGAACCAGCGCTCATCAACACCCCTATACCGGGAGATGCGGCTCGTTCGCTCCCCGCAGTGACACGCGTATTCGTACTTCCTTATAGATCATCTGAGCTTGATTTTCGCCCGAACTGCTTTCGAACCATTTGCCACAGCAAAATCGAATGATTTCTTACCGTCGAAATCCAACTTTGGCTTTTTGCTGGCATCGCGCCGCGACGTAGTTCGTCTATTTCGGTTTGCGTGAACTGAGATTCCCAAACGACTCGATTATTGCGTATCCAATAGTGAGATCGGCATTCAAGACTCGCATTGCCAATGGATGGTGAAAGTGTTACGCTCGCGCCGTCGAACGTAAAAACCCAGCGGCTCGGTTTAATCGGCGTCACTACTTCTTGCGCACAGCCGCAACAACATCGGTGTAACGCGGTCCGGAACGGGATGGACACATACAAGATCCCATCGTCCAACAAATCGGGAACGTGATCAACAAATCTGAATTCGATTTCTTGGGTCGCGTTCAATTTTGGTCATTAACCAATCGGTTACTGGCTATCAGATAGGAACTTGAATTTGCGTTCGCGTCATCCGCGTAGAATCCCAGTGTCTTTTTCCATTTGATTACGGCTAGGGCGGCATTCAATGCGTTGAGTTCGGCAGTCTGTATGTTTCGTGAGTACTCGTTGCCTACTCCGCCATCCGTGAAAGGTATGTTCGACACTTCGTGGTGTTGCGTCCAATCCGTGATCGCTGTGACCCTGACCTGCCCACGAAGACATCCGCCTTGATTGTCGATGCCCATTCCGACATCGATGAAAGGGACGTCGGATGCGATCAACTTTTCGACCGCTAAACGTTTCGCGTTGCCTTTGTCCAATGACAAGAACACGTAATCCATCTCGGCCAGGACTTCAGCATTAGTGTCGTCAACGTAATCATGGGCGATTATGGACGGGTGGATTCCGGCGTATACGTCCCGCCAATGTTGGCCCTTAATAGGCTCCTTTTCCAAGACAGGCCTAGGCGTAGCGCCCGGCGACCGGAACGCGTTGTGTTGGCGGAAACAGTCGCCGTCAAAAAGATGAATCGTTTTGACTCGTGTCTTGGAGACTAGATCCAAGATGTAGGATCCAGTGCCACCCAATCCAACGATCGCGACAGAACTAAGTGCAAGCTTCTCCGCGATTGCACCGATTCCTGCCCGACTGGTGGCGGTATCCATGTATGCGAACATCGAGGTTTCGTCGTCCGTTTCGACAATCGGGTACGTCCGCGCCGACACTGTTTCTTCGACTGCTTGTGCAGGTTCGGTAAGAATGTTCGCGTATGTCTTCATTTTGTGGTGATAGTCGCGGTAACCCCCTGACGGCTTCGCGGAGAAGCGATGGTTAATCGTCAAACCGATATCCAAATACTCTCGCTGGTCGGAGTTGCGTATTTGTTCCAGTGGCCTACCACTCGGATCATGAGGCATCGTACCCGTAAACATGACTACATGATCCGTTGGTTTGGTGGTTATGTCCCCGGCTAGTTCCAATGCCGACACCAGCACGCCGCGTTGAACGTTCTTATCTTCGTCGAGGTAAGGAACGTCTCTGATCAGCAAATAGCCGGACTTGACTTCGACGTGATAGCCGTCATCGCGCAGTCGCTTCAAGTCGGGGCTACGAGTTATCAGTAGCGTCGACATCGAACGTGGTTCCTTCCTGAACTTTGACGCTACCGCCGGGGCGCAGATAACCTTCGTATGGGCGACCAGCACCATCTGTGTACGCGATGGTGATTTTTACGTTTGGGCCGGTGGGGATCGGGTCGAACGCCAATCCCAAAACTTCGTCGTAAGAAACCTCCTCGGTTGCGACGACCTTTGGGCGGCTGTTTACGATAATAGTGACCTTATTTTTGTCATCATTCATTGGTTGCGTTCCTTTCGCTGGAGGACTTGCACTTTGCGTACCGCAGCTAGTACACTGCCATAATATCGAAACAATGAAGCGCTGTCAACTTGTAACGATACGCGTACCATTATAGGCACAAAAGGGGCGATGAACAACCAAAAACTCGATCTATCCGACTTGGGGAAGCTGGTGGCAACTGAGCGCCGAAAGCGCGGTATGAGCTTACGAGAAACTGCGAGGGAAGTAGACATTCCCTTCAATACTCTGGCACGGGTCGAAAAAGGCCGTGTGCCCGACTTACCCAAGTTTAAGCGACTCGTCGAGTGGTGTGGTATCGACATCAATCAGTTTTTCGAACTGCGAGAACGTACCACGGCGACGCCCGATGTGATCGCTGATCACCTCCAAGCTGACGACAACCTTTCACCAGAGGCGGCAGACAGGATCGCAGGTCTTGTGCAAGACCTCTATGCGGCTCTCGCAAGGCCGCGACAAGTGGCAGCTGTTCACTTGCGTTCCGCGAAGACTTTCCGTCCCGCGGCGGCTCGACAACTCGGGTCTCTGATCAACGACATGAATAAAGTTCTACTCGACGAAAGCAAGGAAATGGATGATGGCTCTGCGTAGGGGTTTCAAGTCCGAGTGCGAGCGGATAGCCAATCGGGTAAGAACAGAACTCGGATTGCCGAAAGGGAGTTCTGTGATTCCGGCGTTACTGGCAGAATTCTTGGATATCGAGGTGCGATCCGGGGACGAATTAGTCGATTTGAGCCGATTTGTCGAACTGGATGAGATTCAAAAGGACGCATTCTCCGCATGCACGTTTAAGCCTTCCGAAGGTCGTACCGTCGTGGTGTTCAACCCTTTGTCTTCTGAAGGGCGACGGACTAGTGATCTAGCCCACGAACTGTCGCACGTCGTGTTGGATCATGAATTGAGTAGTGTCGAAACTCTCGGCGATTTCACGTTTCTTACGTGTAATCCGGATCAAGAAGATGAAGCGAACTGGCTTTCCGGCACGCTGCTGTTGCCCAGAGAATTGCTGTTGAGGGAAGCGTGGAAAGGTTCGACCGCGCGTCAAATCGCAACCCTCTATAACGTTAGCGAGCATATGGCACGCTACCGACTCAATGTGACTGGGGTTTTGAGGCAGGTTAACAGCCGCAGGCCGAGGCGGAGAGCGCGACGTTGAAGCGTGTTAGATCAACTCCTTGAGATGATTCGGACATCCTTAGGAGAGCAGAAAACGAAATATGTTTGAGCACAGATATCGACGCAGTGCGCTTAGCAGGATGATCGCATGGGTTGCGAACCTGATTTCAAGAGAATTGAAATCGTCAGGAAAACGATGGTCAGCGGGATTGACAGATGGGTACGCACTCGTCTCGTGCGGGATTAATGCCCTGTGTTTGGTGTACATGTTGGGTTGGGCATTCGAACAGAACTTGATGTTCGGTATTTCGTTCATGTTTGCGTCTTGTGTTGCCGTGTTGAGGGCGTACATCCTCAACCATCCTTTGGTATTGATCTTGGTTGGCGTATCTGTGACGATAGGGAATATGCTCTTGCCTCAACTGCGTGGCGAAGCGTGGCAAGCCCTGAACGAAGGGCAAATCGCGGTTGCCATCGTGTTGGTCATCGCGTATTTGTACTTTGACCAAATCAGGAGAGGGCTTGCTCGAGGTCAGATCGATTTCGACCTTTCGCATGCTCGGAGGCGGAGACGGACAGCCCGCGTCCCCAGTAGCTATCGTTATTCGAGGCAACGAAGGCGCGCGCGAAATCGTAGAAGGTGGTAGATGCCATTGTGGACGTGTTGTGGTCCGCTGGGCTGGCATGGTGGTTTGCGATTTAGGCTGGTGGTTGGTTCGAGGTTTCCCGCCTCGGCGGGCATCCCCCGCTCACATCGCTTTGCTCGTTCGGGCCCCTTCGATTCGCGAAAGGGGCGGGGTTCAGCCTCACCCCCTCTTAATCTCCCCCTAGCAGGGGAGGGAAGGTTGCCGATGGAGAGGGGATGCCGCTGCCGCCCGGCCCCTCTGGATTCCGGCTTTCGTCGGAATGACAGTGGTGTGGCGGGAATGATGGGAGCTTGGGGGTTGCGCTGCGCAATCACGCCCCTTGGCCGCCCCATTCACCCTCACCCTAACCCTCTCCCATCGAGGGAGAGGGGATTGTTGTTAGTCGATCAGGGATTTGTTGGGGCCGGCTGCTATGTAGTCAGGGTTTAGGGTGTGGCCTAGGCCGGGGGTGTTGGGGACGTGGTAGATGCCGTTGCGGACGTCTAAGGGTGGGGTTAGGGCGGTGTTGTAGTGGGGGAGTTCGGAGTAGGCGATTTCTAGGCGGTAGAAGTTGGGGGTGGACATCATTACTTGGGCGCCGGCGGCCATTGTGATGGGTCCGGTGGCGTCGTGGGGGGAGACTGGTACGTAATAAGCCTCTGCCATCGTCGCTATCTTGCGCATTTCGGAGATGCCGCCGCAGCGGACGATGTCGGGCATGATGTAGTTGGCTAATTGCTTGTCGAGGATGGGTCGGAAGTCCCAGCGGGTGACGAGTCGCTCGCCGACGCAGATGGGCATGGGGACTTGCTCTTTGACGAGGGCTAGGGCGTCGTGGTTCTCGGGCGGGACGGGTTCTTCGAGCCAGCCGATGTCGAACTCTCCGAGGGCTTTGCCGACGCGGACGGCGGCGGCGACGTCGTAGCGTCCGTGGAGGTCGATAAGGATCTCGATGTCGGGACCGACGGCGTTGCGTACGGCGCGGGTGATCTCGACGCCTTTGCGTAAACCAGTAGGCGAGATGTTGTGTCCGTGCTGGAGGGGGGAGACGTCGTCGAACTCGAAGAAGGGGTCCATCTTGATGGCGGTATGTCCTTCGGCGACGGTCTCGAATGCGGCGCGGGCGTAGGCTTCGGGGGTGTTGCCCTGGTTGAACCAGCCGTTGGAGTAGAGGCGGAGGTTGTCTCGGAACTTTCCGCCGAGGAGTTCGTAGATGGGGAGTCCGAGGCGCTTGCCTTTGATGTCCCAGAGAGCGATGTCGACGGCGGAGATGAGTGCGGATCCGAAGCCTCGGTTTCCGGTGGAGTTGAGTTCGGAGAAGAGTCGGGTCCAGATGTAGTCGATGCGTGAGGAGTCTTCGCCGATGAGGAGGTCGCCGAGGTGCGGGATGGCTTTGTGGATCATGTGGGCGACGATGCCGCCCTGGGCCTGTCCGAGCCCGGTGAGGCCTTCGTCGGTGTCGATGGTGATGAAGACCCAGGGGTAGCGAGGTCCGTATCCGATGTGGGAGTTAATGGCGGTGATTTTCATTTGGGAGTCCTTTGAACTGTGATTTGTGTGATTTTAATGATTGGTTTGATTTTGGGTTGGTGGCGTATGAACCCCCTGCGTTCGCTTCGCTCCGCGTCCCCCTTTTGCTGACGCAGAAAGGGGAGGGTCACCCTCACTCTAGCCCTCTCCCATCAAGGGAGAGGGGATGACTGCCTCTCCCGTCCGCCCCGGGCATCCCCTGCGGTCTCGCTGCGCTCGTCCGCGTCCCCTTGCGCTAAAGCGAAGTGGAGGGTTATTGATCAGGTTGAAGAAATCGTCTCTTGAGATGCCTGGGTCGCGGATCAGCTTGCGGAGGATGCCTCTGCCGAGGGGATTGGAGTTGGGGACGATTAAGGTGTGACGGTTGGGATGGCTCAGCAGGGTGTGACTGCCTTTGCCGCGGCTCTGATCGACGGAATAGCCGATCTTTCGCATTGCGGCGATGAATTCTCGTGATGAAAGGGTTGGGAGTCGCGGCAAATCAGGAGATAACGGAAACTTCTACTATTCGTCGTTCCACACTGGAACCGTTAACTTTAGCGGCTTGTTCGTCGGTGTATTCGACGTAGATTTCGATGGCGTCTTTGATGTTTTCGAGCGCCTCTTCGAGTGTCCTGCCTTGAGTGTGGCAGCCGGGGAGACTCGGGCACGACGCTACTACGAACCCATCTTCGTCGACTTCTGTGGTTACTAGATATTTAGTCATCATTGTTAAATTCTGGTGCACCCAAATGGGCCAGAGGTTGTACCTGAGATTTTACACGTGGTGTTCGGCGAGTTCGTAGATGGTGGAGGACCAGGCTTGGCGCACTGCGTCTTTTAGGGCGTTGCGGTTTGGGCGGAGGGTGTTTAGGCGGCGTTGGAGGATGCGGTCGGAGAGGTTGTTGGGGAGGGTTGCGCGGCCTAGGAATTGGTTGATGACGTGTTTGTCGCCGCCGAAGATTAGGTGGTGGATGTGGTGGGGGTAGGTGGTGAAGCGTTCGGTTGCTAGGCGTGCGGATTTGTCGAAGAATTCGCGGGCCCATTTTTCTCGGGAGCGTTTGAAGCGGTTGGCGGATTGTCCGCCGGCGCGGTGTCGGTTGGGTACCCAGCGGGTGTCGGTCTTGCTGACAATAATGGTCTCGTCGTGGGCGATGGCGATAGCTACGTAGCCGTAGCGGATGAGGATGATCGCGACGTGGAGGGATGGGTCGATCGACTGCAAGAGGGTTTCGCGGTCAGTGGTTTCGACCTCGGATTGGATCGGGAATGGGGGTGCGATGGCGAGTCGGGGTTGGTAGCGAGTGTCGTCGGTTTTGGTGTATAAGAATGCCAATCCGGTAGGGGAGTTCAAAGCGGATTTGGGGAGCCAGGACCAGTCGGAGGCACCATCTGCGTGGTCGATTCGCGAAGGGGAGGGAGGGACGAGTTTAAAGATGTGGTTGCTGGGGGAGTCAGTTTCGAGTCGACGCAGCATCCCCATCATGCCGCGGCTGGAGACGGTGCGGGGTGGGAGGATGTCGGAGGCCAGCGTTTCGGTAGCCATTGATGGCCTACTCGGTCCAGGTCTTGCCTCGGAAGGCTAGGGCTGCTGGGTCTACTCTGGCGGCTAGGCCGGGGCCTTGGGGGATGATTAGGTGGCCGTTTTCTACTTGTTCGTAGGGTTCTAGGAGTTCGTGTCGCCAGTCGATTTCGTAGACGGCGTGTTCGAGTGGGAGAACGTTGTCGAAGGCCATCGTGGCGTGGGCGCTGGCAAGCAACGACAACGGTCCTGAAGGGCAGTGCATCGATACGGAACCCGGCCACGCGGGTTCGAGTTCGACGCCGATGCGGTAGGCTTCGACGGGTCCGCCGCAGAATTTGACGTCGGGCATGACGATGTCGAGGATGTCTTCTTCGACTAGTCGTTTGAAGAGGTTGACGCCGTACGCGTGCTCTCCGCCGGCGATGGGGAGTGTGGCGTGTTCGTGGATGGTGCGTAAGTCGTCGGAGTGTTCGACGGGGTTTACGGGTTCTTCGAACCACTGCCCTCCTGCGGCTCGGAGTTCGGGTTCGAGGGCTAGTGCGGAGTCGAGGTCGAAGCGTGAGTGGCAATCGACAAAGATAGTGATGTCGGGTCCGACGGCTTCGCGGATGGTCTGGACGCGTTCGAGTCCGGCTTCGGCACAGTGGGGCAGGCCGGTGGAGTCGAAGGGTGCTTGGCACTCGTCGAATGGGGCGCACTTGATGGTGGTAAAGCCGTTGTTGACGGCCTCGACGGCCATTTCGGCGAAGTCGTCGGGGCCGCGGTCTACGGGGCCTTGGTCGTCGGGGAGGAGGGATCGGTTGATGTTGGCGTAGAGTTGGACGCGGTCTGGGAGGTCGCCTTCGTGGTCGTGGGTCAATCGGAGGTACTGGGCTAGGGGAAGTTGTGCGCGTTGGGATAGGGCGTCGGCTACTGCGCATCGGAGGGCGGAGACGGCGGTGGCGAGTTTCTGGTCTTCCTCGCAGGCTTCGGAAGTTACACCGAGGATCTGCATGGCGTGGTCGTCGGATGCGATGCGCTGACCGCGGAGTCGGTTGGCTAGGCGGGCTGTGACGGCTGCGACGCTACCGGAGAGTTGGGTAGAGGTGATCTCGCCTTGGCCGGCTAGGCCGTTGGCGTCTACGAGGTTGATGGTGGTCCAGTCGGTTCCGCCGCGGGCGTGGATCTCTTGGAACTCGAGGGTGGTTGGTGACCACCAGATTTCGGGGGATGTTGTGAGCATGGTGAAGATTTTAGATGTTTGAACTGTGATTTTTGTGATTGGAATGATTGGCTATGATTACGGGATGCAACGCCCGGATGGAAGGATAGACGAACGACCTCGTCGGAGTCGTGGTGCTACTCGGCGGGAGGTTGAGCCGGTTTTGTTGCCGGGGGGTGTTAGTGATGAGGAGGTTGAGGAGGATGCGCTTTATTGGCGGTTGTTTGTGGCGGTGACGTTGCCGCGTCGGGCGATTCGGGTGTTGGATTCGATGGCTCGGTCGATGCGGGCGGTTTCTTACGGAGGTATGCAGCGGCGTCGACCGTCACGGGGTGCGGTGGCGTACGATGCGGTGCGGTGGACGGCTCCGGAGAATATGCACATCACGGTGAAGTTTTTGGGCGATGTGCATCAGGATGATTTGCCGTTGTTGAAGGAGGAGTTGGACGAGGTTGCGGGGGATTCGGCTCGGTTGATGTTGGAGTTGGGATCGAACGGGTGTTTTCCGGGTGAGCGGACGCCGCGGGTGTTGTGGACAGGTATGGATGGTGACTTGCGGCGGATGTCGAGTTTGGCGTCGCGGTTGGATGGTGCGATGGTCAGGTGCGGGTTTCCGGCGGAGCGTCGGGAGTATCGTCCGCATGTGACGGTGGGGCGAGTGAGGAGCGGGACGCAGCAGCGGGTGTTGGCGGCGATCGGTCAGCGGTGGTTGGAAGCGCGGGCGTCGGGTGACGGGGAGTCTCGCGGGAATGATGTAGTCGGAGTGCCGGTGGAGCGGATCGTGTTGATGCGGAGTCGGTTGCATCACAATCGACCGACGCGGTATGAGCGGTTGTATGAGGTTGGGTTGGGGTAGGTAGTAAACTCATGGCGCGCCTTGCTTAGTGTTTAGGCGCTGAAGTTGGAGGATCGCATGAAGATTACGGATGTCAAGGCTTGGGTAGTTGAGCCGCAGGGGCCGTTTTGGGGTAGCACGATGGATCGGCAGTGGACGTTTGTGCGGATCGATACGGATGAGGGGATTTCGGGCTGGGGCGAGTCTACGAATAGTCCTCGTTACGGGAGTTTTTTGACGGCGCAGGCGGTGTTGGCGATGAAGGAGGCGTTGGTTGGCGAGGATCCGGTGAATATCGAGCCGCTATGGCACAAGCTGTATCGGCGTTACACATATATGGGTTCACGTGGTCTGCCGACATCGGCGATCAGCGGGATCGATATTGCGCTTTGGGACATCAAGGGCAAGGCGTTGGGCAAGCCGATCTACGATTTGCTGGGCGGGAGTTTCAGGGACGAGGTGCGGTTGTATGCGAATGGCTATTTCGCTGGCTGCTCGACGCCGGAGGAGTATGGCGAGGCTGCGAAGAGGGTAAAGGAGTCGGGACATGAGGCGTTGAAGCTGGACCCGTTTTTGGAGATGCGTCCGTATCACACGGCGTATCAGACGGGTCAGATTTCGCAGGATGGTGAGCAGTTGGGCTATGACATCGTGCGTGCGACGCGTGAGGCGGTGGGTCCGCAGTTCGACATCTTGATCGACGCGCATGGGCACTACAACGTGCCGGTTGCGATCCGGTTGGCGAACAATCTTTACGAGCAGAGTCGGATCGAGTGGTTCGAGGAGCCGTTGCCGCCAGAGGGTTTCGCCGGTTTGGAGACGATACGCGCGCATACCGAGCCGAATATCTGTGTGGGCGAGCGGTTGTTCACGCGCTGGGACTTCCTGCCGGTCTTCCATAAGAATCTGGCGGACTACATCATGCCGGACATCGTCTGGACAGGCGGTATCAGCGAGATTCGGAAGATTGCGACGATGGCGGAGGCGTATTACATCCCGATAAGTCCGCACAACGCGATGGGTTCGCTGCAGGTGGTGGCTGGTGCGCACGTGGCGATGTCGACGGTGAACTTCTATCGACTGGAGCACTCGATCGCGTCGAAACCGGCGTACAACGCGATGCTTGAGGAGCCGATCGATTTCCATGGTCAGTATGTGAAGGTTTCGGGCAAGCCGGGTTTGGGCGTGGATGTGAGCATGGATGCGATCGAGAAGTATCTGCATCCGGATTCGCCGCCTTGTTGAGGTTTGAAGGGCGGGTTTGAAACCCGCCCCTACCGGTTCTCTGATGCGGCAGAAGCTGGCAGAGCGTAGTCCGTTCTTTTATGGGTGGTGGATTCTTGGCGCGGCTGGAACCGCTAACTTCGCACGCAATGCGGCGGCTAGTCTGACGATTTCGGTCTTTATATATCCGCTGTCGGAGGAGTTGGGTTGGAGTCGGACGCTGATCGCGGGTGCGGCGGCGGCTGGTGGATTGGCGGCTACTTTTACTTCGCCGATCATTGGTCGGATGATTGACCGATACGGCGCGCGTTCGGTATTGACGGCGAGCATCGTGGTGTTGTGTATATCGACTTTCGCGCTGGCTTGGTCGGATGTGAGTCTGACGGTGATGGGAGTGACGATTCCGTGGGTTTTCTATATCGCTTATGGAACGGGGCGAGTGATATTTGCGAGTCCGGTGCAGATTGGGACTTCGGTGGTTGTGTCGCGATGGTTCATACGGATGCGAGGTCGGACGAACGGGATCTTGGGGTTGTCGCACTCGGCGGGGATGGTGCTGTTTCCGCTGATCGCGTCGATAGTGATTGCTCAGAGTGGTTGGCGGGATGCTTGGTTTGTGTTGAGCGTGGTTGTGTTCGTGGTGGCGCTGCTGCCGGTGGCGTTGTTGATATCGGAGCAGCCGGAGGATTTGGGGTTACGACCGGATGGTGACGATGTTGAAGATTCGACGGAGGAAGAGGAAGGTGAGGGGGCTAATTCGGTTGTGGATGAACCGAATTGGACATCATCCGCCGCGATGCGGACTCCGGCTTTGTGGCTGTTGGCATTGGCGACGGGGATGATGTTCTTTATGCATGCAGGGTCGAATACTCATGCGGCGGCGTTCTTTCAGGATCAGGGATTGGGTGTGGTAACGGCGGGGGTGAGTATCAGTTTGAATGCGATTTTTCTCGGGATAAGCAGCTTGTTTTGGGGTCGGATCGTAGAAAAGGTGCCGGCGCGGTTTGTGATGGCGGCGGTTGCGTTGAATTTGGCGGTCGGTGCGTTCCTGTTCACGCTTACGGATACGGCGGTGGAGGCTTTGGCTTTTTCGGCGTTCTTTGGGTTCGGACTTGGGGGGATGCTGGTGGTGCCGCCGGTGGCGTACGCCGACTATTTTGGACGTCCGGCGTTGGGTACGATACGGGGTATCACTGAGCCGTTTACGACGTTGGGGCAGGCTGTCGGGGTGCTGATACCGGGGTTGATTTTCGACTTTGTGGGAGGGGCGAGCTATCTACCGTTTTTCGTGGGTGCGGGATTTGTGGGGATATTGGCCGCGGTGGCTTCGTTGTTTGCGGTGAAGCCGGTTTCTGGATTCCTGCCTTCGCAGGAATGACGGTGCCTTCGCGGGCATCCCCTGCGAACATTGCTTCGCTGTGACCCCCTCTTAATCTCCCCCTAGAGAGGGGGAGGGGGATGGGTTGCTTCGCGAAGGGGAGGGTTGTCTGGGTAACATGAACGCAGGAGATGTGCGATGAAGATTACTGATGTCAATGCTTATGTGGTGACGCCGCCGGGTCATGGGTATGGCGGTCCGAATGAGCGTCAGTGGACGTTTGTGCGGATCGACACGGATGAGGGGATTCATGGCTGGGGCGAGTGTACGAACTATCCCGGCGGTGGGAGTTTTCTGACCGCGCGTGCAGTGCTGGCGATGAAGGAGGTCTTGGTCGGAGAGGACCCCACGAACATCGAGCCGCTTTGGCATCGGTTGTTCCGTCGGTACACGTACATGAGCTCGCGAGGGTTCGCATCGACCGCTATCAGCGGCATCGACATTGCGTTGTGGGACATCAAGGGCAAGGCGATGGGCGTGCCGGTGTATGAGTTGCTCGGCGGCAAGTTCAGAGACGAAGTCAGGCTCTACGCCAACGGATGGTTCACCGGCGCAACTACGCCCGAGGACTACTTCCAAGCGGCGAAGAAGGTCGTGGCAGATGGTCACGAGGCGATGAAGCTGGACCCGTTCAATGAGATGGTGCCGGTTCATACGAAGTTCACGGATGGTGTCATCTCACATGCGGGTGAACAGCTGGGTTACGACATTGTGCGTGCGGTGCGGGAGGCGGTGGGTCCGAAGCCGGAGATACTGATCGACGCGCATGGCAACTTCAACGTGCCGACAGCGATACGGCTCGCAAATACGTTGCACGAGCAGTCGAACATCGAGTGGTTCGAGGAGCCGTTGCCGCAGGAGAGTTGGGACGCGTTAGAGACGGTGCGCCGGAACACGGTGCCGAACATCTGCGTCGGCGAGCGGCTGTATACACGCTGGGACTTCCTGCCGGTCTTCAGGAAGAACCTCGCCAACTACATCATGCCCGACATCGTCTGGACTGGCGGCATCAGCGAGATCAAGAAAATCGCATCGATGGCAGAGGCATACTATATCCCCATAAGCCCTCACAACGCCATGGGCTCCATCCAGATCATCGCCGGCGCACACGTCTGCATGTCAACCGTCAACTTCTACCGCCTCGAACACGCCATCGCCTTCATCCCCATGTATCAAGCGATGCTCGAAGAGCCGATCGATTTCCACGGGCAGTATGTGAAGGTGTCAGGGAAGCCGGGGTTGGGGGTTGAGGTCAGCTTGGAGGCGATGGAGCGGTATCGGGCTGAGGGGTGGTGAGGCGACGGTGTCCCCTCCCTCTCCACGTCATTCCGGCGAAAGCCGGAATCCAGAAAAAGCAAAGCACGCCATTTCCCTCCCCTTTTTGCGTCAGCAAAAGGGGGACGCGGAGCCCAAGAGACCGACAAAAGAACGCAGGGGGGTCACACCCCCAAACACTCCTTCCACTCCTTCAAATCCGGGTTCAGGCATCCCGCGCATCATGGTTCCAAATCGGAACCGCAACTACTATCACCGTCGCCAGACCTAGAAACAGCAGCAACAGCAACGCACCACCTGATGGCGCACCACCACCAGTATCTGGCGCTTCCGGCGTCATCAGCGGCAGCGGCGTTGGTATCGGCGCAGGTGCTCCGGCTACGCCCACCGATACCGTCGCCGGCACTTCGCTGACATCGCCGCACACATCCACACCCGACGGTACGATTCGCACCGACGCCGACAGCACCGTCTGCGAACCGTCTGCGTTACCCACCACCAGCGCGATGTCCGAGATGTTCCTGCGACCCTCCGCCGGCAGCGGCATGCACACCTCGACCGGCGCATTCAGACGATACTCTGACACCGCATCGCCCGACGAATCGACCGCAGACACCGCGTAGCTGTTCCCCACCAGCGTGTAGCGGTGCCGGGTCATGCCGACGTTCGATGCAGATCCAGATTCATCCATCCGCAGTCCGACGACCTCTCCGTTCGGAACCGCGCCTGGCGACGCCGATATCGAGTACGCGCCACCGTCGAAACGACCGCCTTCCTCCGGAGTGAAGACTTCATACTGGTTGCCCTGATCGTCAGCGATGATGGATGGGATCGATCCCGGCGGGTTGACCGCTGGCTCGTCTTTGGGCTCCGGCGTTGCTGGACGGCGGACCGTGATGTCGAATTTGGCAGAGCAGTCATCGCTGTCTCCTGAACAGGCGTTGCCGGCGACCCTGGCATTCACGGTGTACGTTCCTGGCTCCGACGGAGCGGTGTACGTCATTTTTGCGCCGTTATAGCCTTGGATGCGATCGTTGCCTTGGCTCCACTCGATGAGGTATGTACCGAGCGACTGGTTTTGGATGTTCTGGCGGCCAAAGATGTCAACGGTCAACACGACTTCGTCGCTGGGAGAGACGGTGACATTTCGGATTGTGGGTTCGATGCGGGAGATCAGGGGTCTGGCAACGTCGGGCGCGATCAATTGGACGGAGATATCTTCTTCCGCGCCGCTGTATCCGCATCCCGATCCGTTTACGAGGCAATTCAGTCGGTGTGTCAGTTTGGCCATGATGCCTGACGTCACGTTCCGTTTCGGAATAATGTTCACCGGCGCCGCGTGGTCCCACGGGACGGTCAGAATCGACGCTTGCGAATCTGCGGTGTACATGGCATGCGCGATGGCGGGTCCTTGGGGTGATCGCGCGCTGAATGTGGACGTTTGTGAATCTGACGTTTGCGCAGGCTGGGAGATACTGAGTGTCTGGGGCGATTGCACGCTGAATATGATCTGCGACGGCTGTACGGTTACGTCGGGATTGTCCGACTCGATCCTCACCGTGACATCCGAGGCTGGCCTCTTAGGCAACCTCAGCGTGTATCTGACGCTGCCACTCTGGGGGACTGGGATGGCCTTGGTGACGGGAACTTGATCCCCGCTCGCGTCGTCAGGGTCGTCGAACCTCAGATCCAAGGGGTCATCATCCGCGACGGTTGCCGTCGCACTTTTGGCAGCACCGACTTCGTAGACGGCAGGGTCGGCGTCATCGTCGAGCACGGTCAGTGTCACGCTGCCATGCTCCTCATCGACATCGTCGTTAATGGTGTGGACGGTGTGAGTTGTAGAGACTCGGTTCGCGGGGATGGTGACCGTGGTTGTTTCGCTGCTTTGGAGGAAGTTTCCTGTGTCGCCAGGCTGTATCCGAACTGGCACCTCGGGCCAGAACATCGGACCCGTGCGATCTAGCTGAAAAACAATGTCATCCCCTTCGGTTCTCGCCGATTCGTCCGGCAAGGAGACCGTCACCACGGGCAGGTCATCGCTCGTGATGGTGGCCGAGGCGATACCTCCTTGATCCGCCGCGGGAAGAAACACTCTGCTGCCAGTGGTCCAGTCGTTATCGACAGCCAAGAGAAATACGAAGATCCTGCCGTCTGTTTCTGCGATGTCGTCATCATCGGTGGGCACAGAGATGGTCGTTCTATCACTCCCGTTGGGGATGGTCACCGTCTGAAACTGAAAGGCATCGTCATGATGTTCGTCTTCTTCATCGCCATGATGTTCGTCTTCGTCGTGGTGCTCGTCTTCTTCATGGTCATGATGCTCGTCGGGAGATTCATACTGGTGGGTGTCTATAAAGTCGCCAGCCTGCGCCACTCGGATGCTTACGGATACGTCGCCACATGGGGGGATGGCGGGGGGAGGTCCGCCGGGGCCACACCCGGCAATAAGAGTGAACTCAGCGTCACTCCCCTCGGGCACTGCCTCTTCCGGCCCTAGGAGAAACAAAAACGTGGCGCTGATATTTTCGACAATGGGCGTGGCAGTCGGGTCCGGCACGGGAGTAGGCTCGTGTTCGTGGAGTATCGTAACCCTGGCACTTGACGGGTCGCCTACGGAGTATTCTGCAGGATCGGTAGAGTCTTCCACGATTTCTACATCTACATGGCCGTTGTGATGATGTGCATGGATCAGCGTCGGGACCTCGTATCGGGCAGTGCCATCGGCACCAAATTCGAGCGTGATAGTCTTCGGCCCCAGATTTTCGCTCGCTACGTAACCGCCGAACTCGTCCTGCGTCACATTCACATCCACCGTCAGCGTACCCGCCGCGGCGTCAGAACGGGTCAGTATGAAAGGTGCCGCCTGTGAACTTTCCAACATATATCCATACTCAGTGCCCTCCGCTATCGTGATCGTTGGCAGGTTGGATTGTGGTTGCGGCGGCGGCGGATCGTCGTCGATTGTAGCCACGGATGCGTTCGCCTCTGTGTCGGGCATCTGAACGATGCCAAGGGCGAAGGTGGCAAGCAACGCGATCATCACCGTTCGCACTGCGTGAGTCATCGGTTTCGCGGTAGAAGAGATGACGAAGGAGGACAAGACTTTCACTTTGGTCAGGTGATCGTTGCGTACAGGGCAAGTGCCGCGCGTCCCGTCAAACCACGCGAATGTCCGGAGACGAGCAAAAACAGCCACGCCCCGGGCATGGCGGAGATGCCCAGAACGCAGCCGCTGGCAAGGAGGTCCGGCGAACCGGAAGAAGATAGCCCTCTAGAAGAGAGCCCGCCCGCGGAAAATCGGGGGGGGGGGGGGGTAGAACTAATGTATGACATCCTCATCTGCCCAAGCTCCGAAGCAGCACCGAAATCACCGAAAGCGTCGCCCGCGAGTTTCAGACCGTCCGTCAGCATGTGGGAAATATGCGCTCTCATTCGAGAAAACCGCAACCCTGAACAACAGCATTCTGCTGAGCGTCAAACTGATATCCGGATGATTGATACATGACGTTAGAGTAATGATACATAGTATCAATAATGCTTGCCACTACTTTTGCATAAATTTGCCACCGAAGATGTAGCCGTTATGTGAGAATCTGTCGAATATCAACGATTCCCTATGACAATTCGGAAGAGATACCCCCAACCATCGCCCATCCCTCCCCTTTTTGCGCCAGCACTCCTTCCCCTCTCAGGGGAAGATTAAGAGGGGGGCTGCGAAGCGAACGCAGGGAGCATACCACCCACACAACCACGTCATACGCGCGCAGGCGGGTATCCAGAGGGGCAGAGCGGCAGGGCATCCCCTCTCCCTCGATGGGAGAGGGCTAGGGTGAGGGTGAACGGGGTGGCCACGGGGTAGGGTTTCCCCCGTTACGCGGGGGAAATGTCCGCAGGACAAATGGGGCCACGTAGGGGCGGTTCGCGAACCGCCCCTACCAACCAAAACACCCAACACCATCCATCCTTCAAATCCGGGTTCAGACAACCCCAATTGATACCATGTATCCATACCTGCAAACCGAAGGGCAAGACGGTGACGAAACTGAACTCAGCGATTGAAGCATGGCGCGAGCGGGTCTTGGCATTCGACCGAGACATGGAAGATATACGCGGGGAAGAACAGGAAGACGGTCACAGCCGTCCTGTCTTTGCCTCCGAACCTCAGGACCCCTACCGTACCGACGATCCCGCGCTCAACGGCCTCTATGAAGTCGTGGGCGAAGGCGCCGAGGTCCTCGACGTTGGCGGTGGTGCCGGACGATTCGCACTGCCCCTCGCAACACGCGCCAAGAGCGTGACCGTGATCGATCCCTCCGCCGAGTCTCTGGATTTGCTGAAAACCCGCGTGGCAGAATTCGGATTCACCAACGTGACCGCCGTCCAAGAGCGGTGGGAGGAGGCGGAGGTTCCTTCCGCGGACGTAGCCCTCTGCTCCTGGGCGCTCCATCACGTGGTGGAAGCCGCCGAATTCATAAAGAAGATGGAAGAACGCGTCAGCGACCGCGTGGTGATCCTAGAAATGATGGAGACACCCGCTTCCCAGATAGCTCCGTTCTTCGAGCGCGTGCACGGCAGGAGCCTCACACCCCTCCCCGGCGTCCGGGCATTGCTGAATCTCCTATGGGCAATGGACATATTCCCCGACGTGACCATGCTCAGCCCTGAAATCCCAGTATTGGACAAAGACCTCAGCTCAACACTGGAAAAACTTCGACGAATGTTATCCGTCCAAGAAGGCACCGAAGCAGACAAAAGACTCCGCACCGCAGCAAACGAACTCCTCCTACAATCCAACAAAGGCCTAACCGTAAAAGGCGCAAAACCCCGTCGCCAAGCCATCATCACCTGGACCCCAGCAAGCGCAGCCTCCAAACCCACCCCTCCGCGGTAGGGGCGGGTCTGTGACCCGCGCCCACACTCGCACTAGACGCTCACAGCAGAACGCCCCTTTCGAGAATCGAAAGGGGCGCGAGCAAACGAAGTGAAGCGAGCGGGGTATGCCCGGGGCGGGGAGACCACCCTCCCCTTTTTGCGTCAGCAAAAGGGGGACGCGGCAAGCGAAGCGAGACGCAGGGGGTTCATACACCGCCAACACCCCCATCATTCCTTCCATCCTTCAAATCCTTACAATCCCGGTTCAGACATTTGACATTCACACAACATCTGTTGTATAACAACAACCAAGGGCGTCAAACGGGACGCCCCTTACACGAAGAATCGCCGCGTCGACAGGGACAGCATGCAACCTTTTTCGACGTAGCTTATTGACAACTGAATAATGAAGTACGGCAGCGGGCGGGGTAGCAGGGGGCGCCAACACACGACCCGCCGGCGATGTCCCGCCACAAGCCACTGAAAGACGTCTTCCGTTCCGATGAATGGAGACGGGCGAAACGCTGCCACAACCCGGTTACGAAGACCGTTGTAGCTGTAGGGCTCGGATGCGGAGAGGTAATGCTGGCTCCGACGAAACCATAGCAAGCCAGACGGTCATCCCAAGCCGTGGGGGGCGCTCCAAACCCGCGTCGTTCCCGCGCCAACCACTCGTCATTCCTGCGCAGGCAGGAATCCAGAGGGGAGGGGCGCAGGAGGGACAGGGAGGGACAGCCCCCGCGCAACCGCCGAACCAAAGTCAGTACCGCGCAGGCGGGAACCCGGAGGGGAGGCACGCGGGCAGGAGCAGGTTAACTATCTGACCTCTCGCACGGGGATGCCCGTTCAAGGTCCGGGCGAACGGTCTCTCTACCCGGCACACGTCTTTCCGGAGCGCTGGACGGAAGAGGCTGCAGTGCTAGCGCGGGGTGCGAACCAAGCGATGACGGGGGCTGATCTTTCAGATCCACGCCTCCCGGAGGGCCGACGGTCTGGCGACGTCGGCGGTGCTGGACTATTGACGAACTTACAAACCAACTTTCGCACGCAACCCCAACACGCGGCGATCCTTCGACAACCCCCCGTCGAACAAAAATCCCCCGAAAGGGAGAATTAAACGCGTCCAAACCCACGTCATTCCCGCGCACGCGGGAACCCAGAGGGGCAGAGGGCAACCGCCCCCTTCGCAAAGCGTAAGGGGACGCGAGCAAGCGAAGCGAGATCGCAGGGGATGCCCGGGGGCAGGGGGCGCAGGGCTATGCCCTCTGGCGGCGAAGCCGTCCCGCGTAAACCAACCCAAACAAAACCAACACATAATCCCCAGCTCACCCCACCGGAAAATCGGCATAAGTCACTATGCCGTGATTGAGATGTCCGTAGTCCCGGTCCCATCGCTCCTGAATGCCCGCTCGCCAGTCTAGTGCTGCCATCTCAAGTTCGGATGCCAATCTCGGTGCCTGATCGGCTAAGTTATTGCTCTCCGACATGTCGGTGGACAGGTCGGCTAGGTGGATGTGAGTTTGGGGTTCGTCTTCTTCTACCAGGACACCGTCGATGACTAGCTTGTAGTCGCCTCGGCGGATAGCGGTTTGACCGTCTAGCTCCCAGTAGAGATCGCGTTCAGGTAGCTCAGCACCGTCGGATAGAAGGTCTAGGATGCTAGTGCCGTCAAACTCGCCAGTGTCGGCAGTCGGTGCGGTTCCATCTGCGGCATGAAGCGCGGTTGGGACGATGTCCATAGATGCGCAGGGAGTTGACACGACTTGCCCGCCAGGAATGCGCGCTGGATAGTGCGCGATTGCAGGCATACGGATACCGCCGTCAAACAGGCTGAACTTGTGGCCTTTCAGTCCGCCGGAAGTACCTCCGTAGTACGGATCAAGAGTACCGTCGAGCCAGTTTCGAGTCTCGCGGGACGGCCCGTTGTCAGAGACGAAGAAAGTCAGAGTATCTTCGGCTTCACCGAGGCGCGTGAGTTCGTTCATGATTGCACCGATCGCGTCATCGATCGCGGAGATCATCGCCGCCATGATGCGACGGTCCCACGGAAGGTGCGCGAAGCGAGACGTGTATTTCTCAGGCGCGTGCATCGGATAGTGCGGCGCGTTGAAGGGCGCGTAGAGCAAGAACGGTTTGCCGGATTCACGCTTCTCGGCGACCATGGCGCGCAGACGTTCGATAGCTTTTTCAGCGATGAGTTCGGTGAAGTACTCGCTGTCATGCCACACCTCTTCATTGTTCTCCCAGAGGTCGTGCGTCGGGTTGATGCCCGGACCAGGCCTGTTCGCTCCCCAGTAGTAGATGTGGGAGTAGAAGTCGATGCATCCGGCAAGAAATCCGAACCAGTAGTCGAAGCCGTGAGAGTGAGGTCGGCACTCGTCGGTGAGTCCGAGATGCCACTTGCCGACCATCGAGGTCTGATAGCCACGCTCCTTTAGAAGTGATGAGATCGTCGGAGTCGAGTTGGGTAGACCAGACGCCGTGCGATGCCCTTGCAGGATGGCTCGCACACCGGCGTTGCCGGGGTAACGGCCAGTCAACAACGCGGCGCGTGAGGGACTGCATACGGGACTGTTGGAGTACCAGTCGGTGAAGCGAACGCCGTTGGCGGCGAGGTTGTCGAGGTTGGGTGTTCGAAAGTCGGTTGCGCCCATGCACGACAGATCGCCATAGCCTTGGTCGTCGGTCATGAAGACGATTACGTTGGGGCGACGGTCACTGTTGTTTGGCATGGTTGAACTCGCGATTGCAGGTACCCAAGGCGACCGGTTCTATGCATAAACAGCCGGTGCTAGGGGCAATGATAATCGCCTTGATGCGCGTAGGGGCAGGCTTCAAACCTGCCCCTACCGGTCGTTGCATGTAAGACGGGATTGAACCCGCCCCTACCACTACTCTTCGTTGCTGTCGCCGCCATCGTCGAAGGAGATGACGGGTTCGTCTGGCTGAGCCATGTCGCCAAAGAATGCGCTGGCGAGGTTGGAGAAGTCGGGTTCTGCCCCGTCGCTCGCACTGTCGTCGTCGCCGGAGAATCCGATAGAGACGTTTGCGGCATCGCTGTCGACGTTGAAGGCGGCCAGGGACGTAGCCATGTCGTCGCTGGCGATGGCTGCGAGAGCTTCTTCCCAACCTTGGGTGACAGGCTGAGCTGGCACGGCTTCGGGGTCGGGCAGACCGAGCAGTTCGCGGCCTTCGGCAGAGCGATCGAGTCGGGCCGGGATCATCCGCCCGATGATGACGTTTTCTTTTAGGCCGGTCAATCTGTCGACACTGCCCTGCAGCGCGGCGTCGGTGAGGACGCGTTCGGTTTCCTGGAAAGACGCCTTGGCCAAGAAGCTGTGCGACATTAGCGATACACGGCTGATACCGAGCAACACAGGTGATGCGGTTGCAGGTTCACCGTTCTGCTCGCGGACCTCTTCATTGGCTTGCAAGTACTGCGAACGGTCAACGACCTCGTCGATCAGCAGCTTCGAGTCGCCAGTGCTTTCGATTCGCACCTTTTGGAGCATCTGACGTACGACGACTTCGAAGTGCTTGTCGTGCACTTTCACACCTTGCGAGCGGTATACACGTTGCGCCTCTTCCACGAGGTAGCGCTGGACCGCCTCGATTCCGCTGATGCGGAGGATGTCGTGCGGGTTGCTGGTACCGTCGGTCAACTGCGTTCCAGGTTCGATCTCCTGTCCTTCGGAGACGAGGATGTCGGCGTTGCTCTGCGGCATGTATTCGCGTTCTGCGGTTTCGTGCCAGACGATGCGTATCGCGTCGTCATCAATGCTTTCAACTTCGCCGGAGACTTGCGAAACCAAATCTTCGGGAAGTGCGAGAGCGCCATCATCGCCCATCGCGTCGCGCCGACCAGCCGCGGTCAGCGTCATTATGTTGGAGCCGGCATCTACCCAATCGCCGACTTCCACTGCTGATCGGTAACCATCCGGGATTTCGACGTTTTCGTGGTATGTCTCGACGTTTTCAACAGCGATGACCAAGCTGCCTTGCGCGTCACGGAATCGGACAGTTCCCGGGATCTCCGAAAGGATCGCGGGGGCTTTGGGGTTGCGCGCTTCAAACAGTTCTTGAACGCGGGGTAGGCCGGTCGTGATATCGCGGTCGCTCGCGATACCTCCAGTATGGAAGTTACGCATCGTGAGCTGGGTGCCCGGCTCTCCGATTGACTGTGCGGCGACGATGCCTACGGCCTCGCCGATGATGGATGGTCGGTTGTCTGCGAGCATGCTTCCGTAGCATTTTGCGCAGATTCCTCGCTCCAACATGCACGAGACAGGAGACCGTACTTCCAGTTCCTCGAAGCCAGCGGCGGCGATGTGGCGTGCCAATTCGTTGTCGATGAGGTCCTCTGGCGTGGCGATGACCTCGCCAGTTTCGGGGTCGACAACGTCGCTGACTGCATAACGGCTGAAGATTCGTTCTTCAAATGGCAGGTTGAGCGCGCGCGAAGCTTCGGCGGTTATCGTCATCCCGATGGGAGTGCCGCAGTCGCGTTCGTTGATGATGACGTTCTGGGCGGCGTCAGCCATCCGACGTGTGAGGTATCCGGCTTCGGCGGTCTTGAGCGCGGTGTCGGCCAAGGCCTTGCGCGATCCGTGCGTCGAAGCGAAGAACTCGTGCACCGACAAGCCTTCCGAGAAGCTTGCCTCGATGGGCACATCGATGATGCGACCACGCGGGTTGGACATCAGTCCGCGCATGCCAGCCATCTGTTTGATCTGCGCCAAGTTACCCTTGGCGCCGGAGTCCGACATCGCGAAAACCCCGTTGTACTCGGATAGGTGCTCCTTCACCGCATCGGTGACGCGGTCGGAAGTTTCGTTCCAAGTCTCGATCGTTGCGGTGTATTTTTCTTCGTCGGTGATGACGCCTTCTTCGTACATCCGCTGGAGTTCAGCGACTTGTGCGCGACCGTTTTCTAGAAGCTCTTGCTTCTCGGGCGGCGGGACGGCGTCCTTGATCGCGATGGTGGTTCCGGAGCGTGTTGCGTATTCGAAACCTAGGCGCTTCATTTCGTCAAGGACTAGGGCGGTCCCGGTGTTGCCCAACTCGCTATAACAGCGGTGGACGACGGCGTCGATTTCGTCTTCGCGCATGACGTAGTTGTGGAATCCGATGGAGTCAGGCAGCATGTCGTTGAAGATGATGCGTCCGACGGTTGTCTCGATCCAGTCATGCGGTTCGCCAATCGTAACCGGTGCTTCGGCGGTTGATTCGATCCAAACTTGAGTGTCGCCTGGGACACGAACGCGAATCCGATCCCGCAGGCCTATTTCGCCGGTCTCCTCGGCGTATCTGGCTTCTTGCAGGCTTCCGAAGTATGGAGTGCCGGTGTGTCCGTTGGTCGATGATTTTCCGTTTTGAGGTACGAAATCGGCCGCCAAAACGTCGGCTGGGACGGGCACCGCGGTTTGCATCACTGGTCCGGTCATGTAGTAGAGGCCGAGGAGCATGTCGAGCGTAGGCGAAACGATCGGGGAGCCGGAACGAGGAGCTAGCATGTTGCTGGTGCTGAGCATCAGCGTCTTCGCTTCGTTGATGGCACCCGGTGACAGGGGTACGTGCACGGCCATCTGATCGCCATCGAAGTCAGCGTTGAATGCGGTGCAGACCAGCGGATGGAGTTGTATTGCTTTGCCTTCGACGAGTTTGGGGTAGAAAGCTTGGATGCCGAGGCGGTGGAGCGTGGGTGCTCGGTTGAGCAGCACGGGGTGGCCGTCCACTACCTTTTCGAGAGTGTCCCAGACTTCGTCATCAGCTTGCTCGGCGCGCCTCTTGGCGGTTTTGATGTTGTGGGCATGGCCTTCAGTGATCAGGCGGTTCATGACGAACGGCTTGAACAATTCCAATGCCATCTCCTTGGGGATGCCGCATTCATCGAGTTTCATTTGCGGACCAGAGATGATGACCGCGCGACCGCTGTAGTCGACGCGCTTTCCAAGCAGGTTTTGGCGGAAGCGGCCCTGCTTGCCACGCAGCAAGTCGGTGAGGGACTTCAGTTTGTGGTTGTGGCGTCCCATTATGGCGCGCCCGCGGCGACCGTTGTCGATCAGTGCGTCGACGGCTTCCTGTAACATGCGGCGTTCGTTGCGAACGATGATGTCAGGGGCTGACAGCTTGAGCAGGTGACTCAAACGGTTGTTACGGTTGATCACTCGGCGATAGAGGTCGTTCAGGTCGCTGGTCGCGAATCGACCGCCGTCCAACTGCACCATCGGGTGCAACTCGGGCGGCAATACAGGCAGAACTGTGAGTATCATCCATTCGGGCCTGTTTCCACTGGTGCGGAACGCCTCGACGACGCTCAAGCGCTTGACCGCTTTCGCTCGCCGTTGACCGGAGGTGTTACGGATGGTTTCGTTCAACTCGGCGTGAATCTCGTCAAGGTCAAGAGTCTTGAGGAGTTCAAGGATGGCGTCTGCACCCATTCCGGCCTCAAACACGTTTCCGAAGAGGTCCTTCAATTCGCGGTATTCAGCCTCGTTCAACTCGGTTTTGATCTGTAGGCCTTCGGCGCGTTCGATCTTGCGGGCAATGTCCTGTTCGAACATGACCTTGTAGTGCGCGAGTTTGACTTCGATCTCGTCTTGCATCGAAGCACCTTCGGGCGCATTCGGAATCGCTTCGGGATCGACACCCAAGATGTCGTGCAGATCAACGATGCGTTCGATGAGCATCGCCAAGAACTCTTCGTCTTGCTCGCTGACGCTGTATTGCAGACGCTCTTCTTCGATGCGTCCCAGCTCCTGCTCACGATAATCTGTGAGTTCGGTTATGGCTTGCAGGCGAGCTTCTTCATCTACGCTTGTGATGATGTAGCAAGAGAAGTAAAGGACGCGTTCGAGGTTACGGGGTGTGATGTCAAGGATGATGCTCATCCGAGACGGTGTCCCCTTCGAAAACCAGATGTGTGCAACTGGCGCCGCGAGGTTAATGTGTCCCATTCGCTCTCTACGCACTGACGCGCGGGTAACCTCGACCTTGCACTGGTCGCAGACGAATCCCTCGCGGCGCATACGCATGTCGCGTTGGCGCTTGTACTTCCCGCAGTAGCACTCAAAGTCGCGCGTCGGGCCGAAAATGCGTTCGCAGAAAAGACCGTCGCGCTCAGGTCGGAGCGTGCGGTAGTTGATCGTCTCTGCTTTTTTGACCTCTCCCCATGACCATTTCCTGACGATCTGCGGCGATGCGATGGAGATCTTGATCGCGCGAAAGTCGTTTTCCGTAGTTGGAGCCGCTTGTTGTATGGGCGTGAATGCCATTCTGTGTAACCTCGTTTAGTCGCGAACGCGACTTTGTGTCGCCAACCGGGTGTAAGCGGATGCAGCGCACGTCGCATCCGCTCAAGGATTATTCGTCGTCTGAATCCGCTTCGATTTCGGTTGCTTCGCCGTTCGATGAACTCAAGTCATCTTCCAGCGAGCCATTCTCTTCGAGCGGACCTGCCCCGTTCTCGTTCTCATCGTCGTCCTCGAAGTCGACATCGAATTCCAGTACCGGTGGTGGCAGTTCGGAGCCGATATCCAACACGTCTCCGCCAAGCGCAGCGATGTCGGTGTCGTCATCGATGCCAACATCGGCTATGGCAATCTCCTCACCGGCTTCACCTTCTTCTTCGCTGCCGGAATCACCGATCATCGAAATATCCAGACCCAAGCCTTGGAGCTCATGGATAAGGACATTGAACGATTCCGGGACATCAGCAGAGACCACCGACTGCCCCTTAACGATTGCTTCGTACGCGAGAACTCTTCCTTTAACGTCGTCGGATTTGATGGTGAGCACTTCTTGAAGTGTGTGTGGTGCAGAGTATGCCTCCAGGGCCCAAACTTCCATTTCGCCGAAGCGTTGTCCGCCGAATTGTGCCTTTCCGCCCAACGGTTGCTGAGTAATCAGCGAGTACGGTCCCGTTGACCG
The DNA here is from genome assembly GCA_965220515.1 of Dehalococcoidia bacterium. Taxonomy (GTDB): domain Bacteria; phylum Chloroflexota; class Dehalococcoidia; order Lucifugimonadales; family Lucifugimonadaceae; genus Bin127. The sequence continues at coordinate 1,522,896 of OZ244831.1, read as the reverse complement.
AGCGTGCATCTTGTCTTCAGCCAAGTGGATGAGTTTCATCATGTAGATGCTGCCGACGGTCACTGGCTGGTCGAACTTTTCACCCGTTCTTCCATCAACCAAGGACTGCTTGCCGAGAACCGGCGCGGCATTGCCTATTTCACGGTCGAGTCGGCGCGCGGCCTCGAGGAGGCCGTCACGATCCAGATCGTCGACTTCTTGGCTGGCGACTTCGCTCAACCAGATTCTCATGCAGGCTTCGCTGGCTTTGCCGGCGTGTTCGATTGCATGGCTCCGCAATTCGTCATAGTTGTAACCGCGCTCTGAGAGCCAGTGTTGGACCGTTTCGTAGTCGATATCACGATCATCGAGGTCGCGATGGTTTCTGGCTTGGGCGGCGGTGACAAACCATGCGCGAGCCAGTTCATCTTCGATAGCCACCTCGCTAGCGCTGTCGAACACCGGGGTGATGGCGGAGAAATCAAGCTCTCTGGCCGCCCATCCCAGATGGGTTTCCAAGAGTTGCCCGAGGTTCATGCGGGATGGAACTCCGATCGGATTCAGGACTATGTCAAGCGGAGTTCCGTCCTCCAAGTGCGGCATGTCTTCGCGCGGCAGGATCATAGCGACAACGCCTTTGTTGCCGTGCCGACCAGCCATCTTGTCGCCCTGCATAATCTTGCGTGTGTGGGCGACCCAGACGCGAACCATCATGGAGACACCGGGCGGCAACTCGTCGCCGTCTTCCTTCTTGCTGACGCGAACCTTGATGACCTTGCCTTTTTCACCGTGTGGCACTCGCAGGCTGGTGTCTTTGGTGTCGCGAGCCTTCTCGCCGAAGATGGCCCGGAGCAGTTTCTCCTCAGCGGTCAGTTCCGTCTCGCCCTTAGGGGTGACTTTGCCGACGAGGATGTCGCCAGGGCCGACCCAGGTGCCAGGAATCACGATGCCTTCTTCGTCGAGGTTCGCCAAATTGCTTTCACCAACATTGGCGATGTCGCGGGTGATTTCTTCTGGCCCCAGCTGGGTTTCGCGAGCTTCGACTTGGTGTTTTTGGATGTGCGTGGAAGTGAAACGGTCGCTTTTTACGAGATCCTCGCTGAGGATGATGGCGTCCTCGTAGTTGCCGCCGCCCCAACTCATGAAGCCGACGAGCACGTTTTGCCCCAAAGCCAATCGTCCGCCGTCAGTGGATGAACTGTCGGCGATAGCCTGACCTTCGTTGACCACTTGACCCTTGTTTACGATCGGGTGCTGGTTTATGCATGTGCTCTGGTTCGAGCGCTCGTACCGGATCAGCGGATACTTGTGGTTTTTCCCGTCCTCGTCAGTGACGACGATCTTATCGCTGGTCACGGAGGTGACGATGCCGTCAGTCTCTGAGCGGACCACCTGCCCGCTGTCGAGTGCGGCTCGATACTCGATGCCAGTGCCTACGATGGGTGCTTCTGGCATCACCAACGGTACGCCTTGCCGTTGCATGTTGGAGCCCATTAGCGCGCGTGTCGCGTCGTCGTGCTCCAAGAAAGGTATCAACCCGGCTGATACGCTGACGATCTGCGACGGAGAGACGTCGACATAGTCAACTTCCTCAGGCCGGGCTTTTACGTATTGTTCGCCACCGGTTCGGCAACGTACGACACCGCGGAGTTGGCCAAGCGCGTCGACGGGCGTGGTGGGCTCGCCGATCAGCACTTCTTCTTCTTGGTCAGCGGACAGGAATTCGACATCTTCCGCATGCAACGAGATGTAGGGGCGCACTCCCAGCTCTTGCTCTCCGAGTCGCCGCAGGCGGCGCGCGAGTTGCTCGTCGATCACCGAATCGGCTTCGGCAACAATGGTTTTGCGACTTTTTTCGCGGACCTCTTGGAGCAGAGTGCGGCCAATCAAGTCATCAGATCGGTTTGAAATGGTTGTCCTGACCTTGCGGTAAGGCGTCTCGACGAAACCGAATTCGTTTACTTTGGCGTAGGTCGCAAGCGAACCGAGCAATCCGATGTTCGGACCTTCGGGTGTTTCGATCGGGCAGATACGACCGTAGTGCGAGTGGTGAACGTCGCGAACGTCAAACCCGGCGCGGTCACGGGTCAAACCGCCGGGACCGAGAGCCGATAGACGACGCTTATGCGTGAGTTCGGACAACGGATTGGTCTGGTCCATGAACTGCGACAGCTGAGAGCCGCCGAAGAACTCTTTGACCGCCGCACCCACGGGACGGATGTTGATCAATGCGGCGGGCGTCGTCTCTCCGGGGTGCGTCGTCATGCGTTCGCGCACGACCCGTTCCATCCGGACCAGTCCGACTCGGATTTGGTTCTGTATCAGTTCGCCGACGGTGCGGACGCGTCGGTTGCCCAAGTGGTCGATGTCGTCGGGGACCGCTTCGCCATTGTTGACCTTGATCATGCGCTTGATGATGTTGACGAAGTCGAGCTTGGTCAGCGTTCGTCGCGAGAGTTCAACATCAACATCTATGCGTCGGTTGAGCTTGTAACGGCCGACATCTCCGAGGTCGTAACGCCTCGAGTCGAAGAACATCTGGTGAACTAGTCGGCGCGCGCCGTCGACGGTGGCGGGTTCGCCCGGTCGCATGCGCTTGTGGAACTCTTTTAGCGCTTCATCTTCGTCTTTCGCGTCGGCGTCGGAATTCCACGTCGAGCGTATGAAGTCTCTTACGTCGGAATCTTCCTCGCCTTCAATTGGGTCGCCAAAGATCTCGAGCATTGAGTCGAGCGAGTCGAGTTTGATGGGATTTTCGGAATCTCCTTCGGTTCCGTCGTCAACGGCAGCGATCGCGCGAAGGAGCGTGGTTACCGGCAATTTACGCTTACGATCGACCTTCGCGAATAGGATGTCGCGGTTGCTGGTTTCGAGTTCGACCCATGCGCCGCGGTAAGGGATCAGCTTGACGCTACACAGGCGGTTTCCGGTGGCGGGGTCATCGTCCAACGAGTAGTATGCGCCGGGAGACCGAACGAGTTGTGAGATTACCACGCGCTCGGCGCCGTTAATAATGAAGGTTCCGTTTTCCGTCATCTTCGGCATGTCACCGAAGAAGATGGTCTGCTCTTTGATCTCGTCGGTCTCGTTGATCTTCAACTCGATCGTGACGTGCAAAGGCACGCTGTAAGTGATCTCGCGTTCGCGACATTCTTCTTCCGAGAACTCCGGTTCGAGGATCTCATGCTCGGTGAGACTCATCTCGTATTTCGGATTGTCGGAAGAGTAGTCGGTGATTGGCGAGATTTCCTGGAACAGCTGTCGAAGGCCGTCACCAAGCAACCATTCGAACGAATCTTTTTGGACCTGAATGAGGTCCGGCATGTCCGTCGGCACCTTGGTGTCGCCAAAGGTGCGATACGCGCGGCCTCTGCCGCCAGCGGTCAATGCAGGTGAGATTGCCATTCAGTTCTCCTTGAGCAGGTGGAATCCAATGAAGCGACGAGTATCCCTAGTCGCGAAGTATTGGATTCGGCACCGATGACGGATTGCGGCGCAGTCCTATGCGCGCAGAAACGCGCAAACCCCGACTGGGATTTTTTCCCAGCTGCGGATGCGCTATGGAGTGCCCTAGATGGGCGTGGCCGCGGATTACGTGCACTATCTTAATGGTATTCGAAGTACGAGTGTTTTTGTGCGTGTTTTTCGCGCGTTCCGCGGCGATTTCCCAAATGCGCTTTGGTGTCGATATTGGTCGTTCGGTTATCGAGCGAAGTCCTCTTATTCGCTCATCGCAGGTGGCCTAGATCCGATCTCCGTGCGCAATGGTCGATCTTTCAAGAAGAACACGACCGCTACCGATGTGAGCAGGATGAAGAAGGTGACAAGGAACACCCCCGAGACCGAAGATGCGAGGGCGTCTCGAAGACCGGACAATAGAGAGTCTGCGACGATCCCTGACGACCCCAACTGCGAAGTCAGTGTGTGCAAAGCGTCTGGGTTCACCATCGCGGCGGGATTTTCTGACAATTCGACGATCTTTCCTTCACCTAACGCGTCTTGTACTTGAGGTGGAAGTTTTTCCTTCAATTGGGATTGGAATGTGTTTGTCATGTAGGCTCCCAACACCGCCAATCCGAGTGATCCACCAATGGAACGAGCGAACTGTGCGGCCGACGTGGCAACGCCGAGGAATCGATGCTCAACGGAGTTTTGCACTGCGATCGTGAACGAGGGGAAAGTGAATCCCAAGCCGAATCCGAGCGCCACGATAAAACCGATTGCCACCCCGTAGGGCGTTGAGGCAGACATAGTGGACAGGAGAAACGCGGCGACCGTCATAAGCACTACCCCGAAGGTAGCTGGTATTCGATACCCACCGATGCGGGATACGATCTGCCCCGATATAGCTGCCCCGATCACGATTCCGAGCATCATGGGTGTGAGGAAGCTTCCGCTGCTGGTAGCCGATGATCCTAATACCCCTTGGAAGAATAGCGGGATGAAGATGATAGCCGAGAACATGCCGAACCCGGTGATGAAAACCGCCAGCAGAGCCACGCTAATTACACGATTCTTGTAGATCTCAAGCGGCATTATGGGATTCTTGGTACGCAACTCGGTGAATATGAACGCCACTAGGAAAACCGCAGCTGCCGCGAATAATCCGATGATTATCGGTGATGACCACGCGTACTCTACGCCTGCAAGCGACAATCCGAGCAACAATGGCACCACTGTCAAGATGAGGGTCAGGATGCCCACAACGTCGATCGATCGATCCATCACGTCAGGTTCGACGAGCGGGAAGAAGCGGAGCATCAAAAGCGCAAGTGCGACTCCGATTGGAATGTTGATGTAGAAGATCCAATTCCATGACAGCGTGTCAGTGAGGAACCCGCCCAGAGTCGGGCCGATGACCGAAGCTAATCCGAATACGGCCGCCACGACTCCTTGGATTTTGCCCCGTTCAGCGGGTGCGAAAATGTCGCCTACGATGACGAAAGCCAACGACAACAGCACGCCGCCACCCATGCCTTGGAGCGCTCGGAACGCTATCAGCTGGTTCATCGACTCCGCCGTCCCGGAGGCTAAGGAGCCGATCAAGAAGAGGATCAGGCCGAGAATGTAGAAAAGCTTGCGACCGAATATGTCGGACAAGCGCCCCACTATAGGGACAGTGATCGTCGACGCGACGATATAAGCAGTGGTGACCCAGGTGTAGCGATCGAAACCACCCAGATCGGCGATGATTCGCGGCATCGCGGTGCCGACGACTGTCTGATCGAGAGCGGCTAGGAACAACCCGGTCATCGCGCAGGCCATCGTGATAACGATTTGTCGGCGTGGAAGACCTGACGACGATTCGCTATGATCCATGAATTCTCCGTTTGACTGAGCGTTGGCAGATTAACCTTAAACTATCGAGACTTTTGGATTCAGTCCTCCGATCAAACACTGTTAAAGGGCGCGTGCGATGGTTTCCAAGACCATTTACATCCGCGGAATGACATGCGCCGCGTGTGTTTCACACGTTACCGAAGCGATTTCCTCTGTTCCTGGTGTTGAATCGGCAGAGGTGTCGCTAGCCACCAATTCGGCCAACGTCAACTTCGCGAGCACCGATGCCGCGGTACTTGAAGCTGGCAGCGAGATAGTCGAAGCCATCTCAGCCGCGGTTGATGATGCCGGTTACGGCGTAGATATTCCAGCCGTTGCAGATGCTGAGGGCGGAGCACCGGATCGATCTAACGATTCGAGGTTCGAGGCGCAGAGAGCTGAGCTGTCGTCGATTCGAAACAGTGCGATCGTCAGCATCGGGGCGATGGTGTTGATGATGGTTGTCACAATGGCGCGTTCCACGTTTGCGCCGGATGTGCCGTCTTACGCGTTGAATCTTTTGTTCCTAGTGATCGCAACGCCGATTCAAGTGCGAATCGCCGCCCCGTTCTATCGCTCGGCGTGGGTGGCAGCCAAACACAAGACGTCTAATATGAACACGCTGGTGGTCGTGGGGACATCGGTTGCGTTCGCTTACAGTACGTTGGTAACGATCTCGCAACTGATTGTTAGCGACGCGACGTTGTGGTCGGATGCCGCGAGTTTCGTGGCTCCGGAACATCACACCGGGACGTATTTCGAGGTATCCGCCGCGATCATTGGGCTGGTTTCGCTGGGACGTTGGTTGGAAGGAAGGACGAGGTTGCGAGCATCCGAAGCGGTTAGGTTGCTGATTGAGTTGCAGCCGCGTACTGCACTAGTGGAACGAACGGATGGCGTGGTGGAAGTGGCGATCGACGATATTGAGATCGGCGAAACAGTTGTGATCCGGCCGGGCGAACGCGTGCCCACTGACGCGAGGCTGGTTGATGGCGTCGCCGAGATTAACGAGTCGATGCTGACCGGCGAGAGCATGCCAGCGTTGAAGAAGCGAGGCGACACGGTTTTTGCAGGCACGCTGAATATCGCGTCTGTTTGCAAAGCCCGCGTGACGACCACTGGTGAAGCGACTCTCCTTTCGCAGATCATCCGCCAAGTAGAGCGAGCACAATCGACGCGGGCACCTATCGAACGCTTTGTTGACCAGGTTACGGCGAGGTTCGTCCCTGCAGTTCTCGTTGCCGGTTTGGCATCGTTCGTGTTCTGGCTGGTGATGGCACCTGATCCCTCATTGCCGAACGCGTTGCTGATATCGGTGACGGTTTTCGTCATCGCGTGCCCCTGTGCTTTGGGGCTGGCAACACCGACCGCGGTTGTCGCTGGCATCGGACGTGCGGCGGAACAGGGCATATTGATCAAGGACGCCACGGTGCTTGAGCGGACGGCGAACGTGGACACGGTGGCTTTCGACAAGACGGGTACGATGACAGCTGGCAGACCGCAAGTGGTTGTAATTCATGTCGACGCTGGTTCAGGGGTGTCGGATGACGAGGTAATCAGATCGGCTGCAGCGGTGGAGATTTTCTCTGAGCATCCGGTTGCAACGGCCATCGTAAGTGCCGCGCGGGAACGCGGCCTTGAAATCCCGAACGCGGAAGGGTTTCAATCGATCACCGGCCAGGGTGTTTACGCTCGGGTTGACGGTGCGGTTGTGGCCGTGATGAATCCGTCGGCAGTGTTGCTGGAGGAAAACGCTAGTATTCACTCGGCGGTAGAACTGATCGAAGCTAGTGCCCAAACGCCGGTTACGGTGTCTATACACGGTCGGTTGGTTGGCGCGATCGGTTTGCAGGACACCGTTCGAGACGATGCGAAGGCGGCGGTTACATCGCTGAGAGAGTTGGGTATTGAGACGCATTTAATCACCGGTGACCGGATCGAATCCGCTAACGCTGTTGCCCGGGATGTCGGGATCGAAAACATTGATGCTCAGGTGTTACCGTCCGAGAAGGCGACGCGAGTAACTGAACTTAGCGGTGAAGGCCGCAGAGTGGCGATGATCGGAGACGGGATCAATGACGGGCCAGCCCTTGCGACTGCGGATGTTGGTATCGCGATGGCGGGCGGTTCTGATATCGCCATTGAGGCGGCGGATGTCACGCTTGTAAATAACGAACCAACGGCAATGCCGCGCCTGATTTCGATCAGTCGGGCTACGGTGAGGGTGATCCGTCAAAACCTGTTTTGGGCATTCGCGTACAACGTCCTGTTGATTCCTATTGCGGCGGGGGCACTACATCCAGTGTTTGCAGATTCGCCGCCCCCGGATTACCTGCGGTTCATCATCAGTGAAAGCGGCTTTCTGAGCCCAGTTGCGGCCGCGGCGGCAATGGCGTTCTCTTCGTTGTCGGTTTCGCTGAATGCGTTGAGGCTGAGACGAAGTGGATAACGTCTCAATAAGATGAAGCGTTAGAACCTGTTTATAATCCGTACCATGCCAAACAAAGAACCAACGCGCGATCTTGCGGTTGTCTACACCCATCCGACCTGCGGATACTGCGACATGCTCAAGTCCGATCTGCAGCAGAAGGGTATCGATTACGAGGAGATCGACGTCTCGAAGCAACCTGATCTTTGGAGCGAAGTCGAACGTCTCTCCGGTGGAGATCGGATCACGCCAGTGCTTGTCACGGCTGAGGGCGACGTCGAGATCGGATATAAGGGTATCGGCTGCAACTACGGCTAAACGGTCACCTGTCGCCCTTCTGGTAACAGTTTCAAACGCAGGCTGGTTCGCGTCGCCTAATCCCAGAACCGTTCGCGGCGACTACGCATAGACTATGCCCATGCGAGTCGCTTTGGGCATAGATCTGGGTTCAACTTCGGTCACGGTCGTTGCAGTTTGCGTCGATGATGACCGAGCCGAAATGGTCGCCTCACACTCGTTGCCCAACGATGCCGAGACGACATCGGCGCAAGACCGCCTGATTGGCAGGTCCGAATGGGACATCGAAGCAATGGTCGTGCGCGTTGTCCAGACTGTGCATCATTTATGCTCCAGTTTCGATTTTGATGAGGTTGTCGCGATTGGAGTCACCGGGCAGCAACAGGGTTGCCAGCTTTTGGACGCTGAGGGTTCCCCGATCGGACCGTTTATCGCGTGGCAAGACCAGCGTTGCAAGGATGTGGTTGATGGCACTAAAGGCGACTTCTTGGATGCGATGGCATCGAGGGGTAGTGCGATACGGTGTGGTCAAGGACTCCCATCGTTCAAAGACGCGGGTTGCCCCATCGTCACTGGATACACGGCACCGACGTTATATTGGCTCGATTACATGGACATGATGTCCTCGGAAGCCGAAGCCGCCATCACTGCTCCTGAGTTCTTGGCGCACAAGTTAGTTGGCTCGAGGCGACCTGTCACCGATGCAACGGATGCAGCCGGTTGGGGCGTCCTCAACGTTCCGAAGCGATCCTGGAACGACGAATTGATCGGCGCACTTGGCATTAACCGCGGATTGTTTCCTCAGATCGTGGATTCGTGCACCGTTATTGGCGGATTGACTGATGAAATGAGCGAGACTACAGGAATATTAGCTGGCACTCCAGTTTCCGTCCCGTCCGGCGATCATCAATGCGCGTTTGTAGGGGCCGTTGAAGTTGCGAGCGATACGGTGGCGATCAACATTGGCACGGGTGGGCAAGCGACGGTATTCCTCGATGATTTGTCGTCACTCAAGCGTGACCCAAGCGACGGTTCGATCGATCATGGATGGTTGGAACTTCGTCCCCATGTTGCGAGTGGCTTTCTCTTGGCCGGCGTCGGAGTCGTTGGTGGGCGGACGTTTCGGACGCTGAAAGACTTTTTCGTGAGAACCGCACAAAACGTCTTCGGCATCGCAGACGTAGATCAAGATAGGGTTTACGAAAGACTTGCTGCCCTCGCAGGATCTGTCTTGACCGACGACACCATCGACACCATGACTGCCTCCGCCTTGTTTACGGGTTCACGTGAGCGCCCAGACGCCCGCGGAGAGTTCGCGGGCATAACGCCGGGCAACTTTACGCCGGGGTCAATGGCGCTAGCGGTGTTCCGTTCAATGGCATTCGAACTCGCCAACTCTTACCGAAGCGCGGTCGAATTAGGAGCCGGCACGAGAGATCGGATCGTCGGTTCTGGTAACGGGTTGCGGCTTAACGCGACGCTTCGGCAATGCTTAGAGGAGGCTTTTGGCCGACCGATTTCGATCGGTAAGGTCCGGGAAGAGGCGGCAGTCGGAGCGGCTTTAACAGGGGCTGTCGGTGTCGGTATTTACTCCGATATAGCTGAGGCGAGTCAGGCACTTGTGAGATGACCGCGAAAAACATCGGAATAACCATCGCGCTCCTCGCGGCTCTAGGGATGGTCGCTGCGATATTGGTTGGGGCGATGTATTGGGTCGCGAACAACACGAACGCCGGAACCGTGCAACGTTCAGCAACTGCAACGCCTGCACTCACGAACCCGATGTCGTTGATAGCCGCCACAAAACCTAGTGATGCTTCGACTGGGGCCGCTGAACTGGAACCCACTGTACGACCGACCTCAACCCCGGTTCCGTACAACCCGAACTCCGCCATGTACCTAGTCTTCGCTGGTTTCGAGCTATCGCCAGGTTTTGGTCCGTTGAACGACCGCACAATCACCACACTTGAAAAGATCCGCGCCGAAAACGACACTTCACAAGTCCGACCTCTAATTGAATCGTTCAGATACCTGACATCGAAAAACGCGATTGATGCTGCTGTTGAGACGCTCCAGTTCCTGACCGGCGAAACGATCGGCGACAACTGGTTGCTGTGGTCCGAGTGGATCGGCAAGCACAGCGATGAGTACCCGCCACCGTCCGAATACGCGGAGTGGAAGATCAACTACCTGCGACAGATCGACGGACGGTTCGGAGCGTTCCTGAACCCGTATCTCGGCGGGAGGGCTAGTGACGATTTCGATTTGACGGAGCTCGAATGGGGCGGTGTCGTTCCCGACGGCATACCGCCGCTCGAGAATCCGGCCCATGCTCCGGCCGATGATCCGCTGGCGGAATACTTGGAGGATGATGAGCGGGTGATTGGCGTTTCGATCAACGGTGAGCATCGCGCTTATCCGTTGCGGATTATCAATGCCCATGAGCTGGCTAACGACATCTTGGGAGGCGAGCCTTTATCGCTCACCTGGTGAACGCTCTGCAACAGCGCGATCGGGTATCGCGCCATCATCAACGGAGAGCCGACGACCTTTGGTACCTCGGGCTTCCTGTACCGCAGCAACAAGGTGATGTACGATCGTGCGACGCGAACCCTGTGGCATCAGTTCACTGGCCAACCGATCGTCGGGGATCTGGTGGGTACCGACGTCGATCTGGAGTTCTTCCCGACATCTAGGACGACGTGGGGCGAATGGAAGGCGGAGCATCCCGACACGACGGTGGTGACTCGCGAGGGCGGAACCTATCCGCCGTGGAGCTACACCAACGAAAGTGACGAACGCTCCATCTACTACGCCTACCGCGTCAACCCTGATTCGATGTTCCCAATCGCGCACCGGGACGAGGCGTTACTACCGAAGACGGAGATTCTAGGAGTGACAGTGCAAGGTGTCGACAAGGCGTATCCGATCGAGGCATTGCGGAAGGAGCAGATTGTGCACGACCGTATCGACGACATCGACTTGGTGGTTGTGGCATCGGCTACGACTTCCGATGCGCACATTTATGAGAATCCTGACGGGCTTACGTTTAGCTTGCCCGAAGACGCACCCGATGAGGGGTTCCCGCTGAGGATCGTGGACGAGAACGGGACGGAGTGGGATGTATCGCGAGAGAGGCTCACCGACGTATCGGATCCATCGAATGTGTTAAAGACCGTGCCATCGAACATCTCGTTTTGGTTTGGCTGGTTCGCGTTCCATCGCGATACTGAGTTGTATGGGGACGACGGTTAGCCGTTTGGTTTGATGACGAATTTGACGCCTAGGCCTTCTGCGGATGCGGTGATAGCGTCAGAGAGTGCGGCAAGGGGATAACGGCCGGATATAACGTCGTCGAGGTTGAGTTTGGCGAGTTCGTCGGGGATGCGGTGCGTAACGTCACCTTGCCGGAAGGCTCCGATGAGTTTGATCTCACGGAAATGTATGTCATAGAGGTCGACGGGCAGCGGAGCGCCTTCCGGGCTGACTCCGATCATGAGGGTTTGGCCGCGGGGTTTAGTGGCGTTGATGCAGGTCGCAACGAGTTCGGGTTTGCCTACCGCTTCGGCGGTGACACTGAAGCCGCGTCCTTGATCTGTGACGTCTGCGATGACGTCTGCGAGGGGGACATCGTATGGGTCATGGAGGATGTCAGCTCCGAACTGTTTTGCCATCTCGCGGCGGATCCTGACCGGCTCGGAGACGACGAGAGTCTCAACGCCGTGGGACTTCAAGAAGGCGGCGGTGAAGAGACCCATGATCCCTGCACCGATGACTAGCCCGGTGGCACGGTATGGGATGTCCAGCATCTCGACGCCAGAGAGGCAGCAGGCCGCGGGTTCGGTAAGGGCGGCGGTTTCGAGGTCGAGCGATTCGGGAATCTCGACGGCCGAGCGCGATGCGACGGCGGTGTATTGGGCGAAGTAGCCGTTCGAAAACGGCGGCTGGTTCTCGCAGCGGCACACGCTCCAGTTGCGGCAGGACCAGCACTCGTAGCAGTTCGCAGGGTGATTGATGCAGACTCGCTGTCCGATCCGCTCCCTTGAGACCCCTTCGCCCACATCGACGATGATGCCGGAGCTCTCGTGCCCCAATATCTGAGGAGGGTCTTTCGGGAAGAGGCCCTGAGTGACATGGACGTCAGTGCCGCATATGCCAGTAGTGTCGATCTCGACGAGCACGTAACCGGGCGGCGGTTCGGGATCGGGGACGTCGTCAAAAGTGAAACGTGCGCCGCCGTGCCAAGTCTGTGCCTTCATGTCGTAATTTCCTGAATGTTGGGGTTTTAACCGTTCGGTTTGATTACGAACTTGACGCCCAGACCTTCCGCCGAGGCCGTTATAGCGTCAGGTAGTTCGGTAAGAGGAAATCGACCCGAGATCACGTTTTCGAGGTTGAGCTTTGTCAGCTCCTCTGGCACTCGGTGGAAGACGTCCCCACGACCCATCGAACTAAGTAATTTAATCTCGCGGAAGTGCATGTCGTAGAGATCGACCGGCAGCGGCGAGCCCTCAGGACTGACACCGATCATTAGCGTCTGCCCACGCGGCTTGGTGGCGTTGATGCAGGCGGCGACGAGTTCCGGCTTACCGACCGCCTCAGCGGTAACATCAAAGCCGCGGCCTTCGTCGGTGACATCGGCGATGACCTCAGAGAGCGGCACGTCGCGCGGGTCGTGGAGTATGTCGGCTCCGAACTGCTTCGCCATCTCACGGCGTACCGTTACCGGCTCCGACACAACTAGCGTCTCTACACCGTGCGACTTCAAGAAAGCGGCGGTAAAGAGACCCATGACGCCGGCACCAATGACCAGACCCGTCGCGCGGTAAGGGATGTCGAGCAGTTCGACACCCGAGAGACAGCACGACGCCGGCTCCGTCAAGACCGCGGTCTCGATATCGAGACCTTCCGGAAGCTCGAAGGCGGCGCCTGCGTCAAGGCTGACATATTCCGCGTACATGCCGTTCTCGGATTCCCGTGCGACTTCGCAGCGGAAAGTGTTCCAGTTCCGACAGCTCCAGCACTCGTAACACTGCGCCTTGCGGTTCACCGCCACCCTCTGACCTATCCGGTTTTTGGCGACCCCCTCGCCGACTTCCACGATCATGCCGGAGCCTTCGTGCCCCATTATCTGCGGTGGATACCAAGGGAAGAGCCCCTGCGTAGCGTGAACATCCGTCCCACAGATGCCCGTCGTGTCCATCTTGACGATCAGGTATCCGGGCTCCGCAACCGGATCCGGCACATCGTCATGAGTGAACCGGTTTCCGCCTTGCCAAGTCATCGCCTTCATATCGGATCTCCCTAGATTGTGGGGTTAAGTATTCGGCTTGACGGCGAACTTGACGCCGAGTCCTTCGGCGGAGGCCGTGATGGCGTCGGGGAGTTCGGCAAGCGGAAAGCGGCCAGAGATGACGTTTTCGAGATTGAGTTTCTCGAGTTCGCCAGGCACACGGTAAAACACGTTGCCTCGTCCGAAGGCACCGACGAGTTTGATCTCGCGGAAATGCATATCGTAGAGGTCCACCGGCAATGGCGCACCTTGTGGACTGACGCCGATCATGAGCGCCATGCCTCGGGGTTTGGTGACGTCGATGCAGGCGGCGACGAGTTCGGGTTTTCCAACCGCTTCGGCTGTGACGCTGAAGCCGCGTCCGTTATCGGTTACATCGGCAACCACTTCCTCAAGAGGAACGTCGTTGGGATCGTGGAGGATGTCGGCGCCGAACTGCTTCGCCATTTCGCGGCGTACCTTGACCGGTTCAGAAACGACGAGCGTCTCGACGCCGTGAGTCTTCATGAACGCTGCTGTGAAGAGTCCCATAATCCCTGCGCCGATAACGAGACCGGTAGCGCGATAAGGAATGTCAAGCATCTCGACACCGGAAAGACAGCAGGCGGCCGGCTCGGTCATGGCCGCCGTCTCCATAGCAAGATTTTCCGGTAGCTGGAGGGCGACGCGGGAGTGTAGAGCGACGTATTGTGCAAATAGGCCGTTTGATGAGGCGGGTGCGACCTCGCATCGCGAAATATTCCAATTGCGGCAGTTCCAGCACTCGAAACAGTGAGCGGAGTGATTCACGACGACGCGCTGCCCGATGCGTTCGGTCCCAACGCCTTCGCCGACCTCGACGATGGTTCCCGCCCCCTCATGGCCGAGTATCGTGTCGGGTATGGCGGGGAAGAGTCCCTGTGTGATGTGCACGTCCGTCCCGCAGATGCCAGTGGTGTCGATCTCGACGACTACGTGACCGGGTGACGCTTCGGGGTCGGGCACTTCGTCGAGGGTGAACTGGTTCCCGCCACGCCAAGTCATAGCTTTCATCGCATCGCTCCTTGAAAGGCCGATATGTATGTTCGCATGTTAACGAGAAAAGGCAGTACGTGCGTCATATCATTAACCTTCACTAAGGAGACAATATGACCGCTGCAGACAACGTAACGATTCGCGACATCCGAGTCATCATGACCGAGCCGGACAACATCCGGCTGGTAATCGTGAAGATTGAGACCTCTGAACCGGGGTTGTATGGCGTCGGATGTGCGACATTCACGCAACGCCCCTCTACCGTCAAGGCCGCTGTCGATGATTACCTCCGTCCCTTCCTCCTCGGTAAAAACGTTGCTGATATTGAGGACATCTGGCAGTCTTCGTACGTGTCGTCGTACTGGCGAAACGGACCGGTGTTGAACAATGCATTGTCGGGAGTGGATCAAGCGCTTTGGGACATCAAGGGCAAAATGGCGGGAATGCCGGTTTACGACCTTCTAGGTGGTCGCGCTCGCGAAGCGGCGCCGGTTTACGTTCATGCGAGCGGAGGAAGCAAGGAAGAAACCGCCGACCGCATGGCGGAGCACATGGAGAAGGGGTTCCATCACATACGTGTTCAGGTCGCCACCACGGGTTATTCTTCGTACGGCTCTCACGGCGCTTCGGGCGACGGTTCGATTAATCAGCGGGATGTCTCGAAAGGGCCAATCCCGGTTACTTCTTGGTTGCGAGATTACGACCCCAACAAGCTATATGCCCACCCCGGCGGCGTTTTCGAACCAAAACCCTATATTCGAGGCGCATTGGATCTCTTCGAGCACATCCGCGACCGCTTCGGATATGGAGTCGAGATACTCCACGACGTCCATGAACGCATCCCGCCGATACTCGGTGTTTGGTTCGCGAAAGAGGTTGAGAAGTATCAGCTCTTTTTCCTTGAAGATCTGTTCAGCCCGGAAGACAACGAGTATTTCCGGATGGTGCGCCAGCAGTGCGCAACCCCCATCGCGATGGGCGAACTTTGGAACAGTCCGCATGAGATCATTCCGATGATCAAGGATCGGTTGGTCGACTTCTTGAGGATGCACATGTCGCAGATCGGCGGCATCACGCCGGGCAAGAAATTCGCAGCGATGGGCGAGTTGTTCAACGTTCGAACAGCTTGGCACGGGCCCGGCGATACCTCTCCTGTAGGTCACGCTGCGAACCTGATGCTCGACGTGAACTGCTACAACTTCGGTATCCAGGAGTACGCGATTCCTGGAGATCGGACGCGCGAGATGTTCCCGGGTTTCCCGGAGGTGCGCGACGGTGTGATGTGGCCGAACGGCAAACCCGGTCTAGGCATCGACATCGATGAAGAGATGGCAGCTAAGTTCCCGTTCAAGGAGCGAGAGTTTGGTGGTGCCTGGGACACGGTTCGCCGTGCTGATGGCGGTATGGTCAAGCCCTAGAGCGTTCAAAACAACGAACACTTACGACAATGGATAGCGAAACTCAAGAAACCCGATCCGGCTTGCGCGGTCACATTCAGGATCGATTGCCAGCGTTTATCGCGACCTTGATCGGTGGGACGGTCGCGATGGGCGTGAACGCGCCGCTCACCTCGCCGGACGACTTGGTGGCGAATGCGGGGAGTGTCGCCGTAGTTTCGTTAATCGGCGCGATCATCGCCGGAATGATATGGGCGCGTATCAAAGGCGACATTCAAAGTCGGTCGCGGACCTTCAATATCGTGTTGACTGTGTTGCTGTTATTGACCGTCGGCTCAGCGGCAGCAATCGAGTATGGCGCTGATATAACGCATGCGATTCGCTACATCGTTCCACTTGGCGCAATCGTTACGATCTTTGTCAGCGTTTTGACGCCCATTATTGAACGCTGGAAAGCCCAGACTGTTTTGCTGGTTATCGCAGTAGCGTTGCCATTGGTGATGCTAGTTTTGGGATATTTTTTAACCGTGAACGAGTTCGGTTTCACTGAGGCGCCCAGTTTATCGTTGCCACCGCCTCCCAAATCGGGTTGATTGCGTCGCCAATTGGTGACGTACCTTCTTTAGAGGCGCGCGAATTCTAAAATCTAGAGATACGTCGTATCTCTAGAATTGGCGGTGGGCATTTGCGTAGACATCTCCTAGCAAAGTCGAGTGGTTCTCGCTCGGCTGTAATCCTTGTTGCACTCGTCGCGGTCGCGGCGATAACTTTGTCATGGTTTTCATGCGGATTGCTGGATGATAGTGAGGGAAATGTCAAGGTCGGAACAGTGATGCCGGTAAGCGGTGACCTCTCGACTCTGGGGCCGGCCGCGCAAACTTCGATCAGTCTGGCGTTCGATCTGGTCAATGAAGCAGGGGGAGTCAACGGTTCGCAGATCGAGGTGTTCCATCGGGACAGTGGAACGAACGCGACTCTCGGTGCAGATGCCGCGAGCGGGTTGGTGAACGTCAACCACACCAACTTCATCATGGCTGCTCACGCGTCGCCGGTAACGATCGCCATAGCAGAATCGGTAACGATTCCCAACGGAGTGTTGCAGATATCTCCGGGATCGTCATCAAAGGCGATATCAGCGCTGGACGACAACGATATGGTTTTCCGTACGCGGGTGAACGATGGCATCAAGGCGCAGGCTTTGGCGAAGCTGGCCCAGGCCATCGGTTACAAGCGAGTATCGACGACTTACGTAAATAACGCGTATGGCGAGAGCTTGAACGAGTCGTTCATCGAGAACTTCGAGGCGATTGGGGGTATCGTTTCTGCCGCTGTGCCGCACGAGTTGGGGCAGGCGAGTTACATCTCTGAACTACGCGACGCTTCGGAAGACGATTCCGAGGCGTTGATCACGATCGCCTACCCCGACTCGGGAACAACTTTGTTGCGCGAGGCCGCCGAGGGCGGTTACTTCGACGAGTTCATCTTTGTTGATCAAACGAAGTCGCAGTCGATGTTCGACACTATCGGTGGTAACCATTTCGATGGTTCGTTCGGACTCGCCCCTGGCAGTCCGGAGACACCCGCAGTCAGAGCTTTCCGTCGGGTCTACTCGGAACGCACTGGCAACGACCCGAATGCCCAGATAATCGCGGAGGCGTTCGATGCAGCGATTGTGCTCGCTTTGGCAATTGAACAGGCTGATACGGATGATTCAGTAGCTGTGCGCGATGAGTTGCGGTCAGTCGCCAACCCGCCGGGTGAGGTGGTCGGGCCAGGAGACATACCGAGAGCGTTAGAACTGGTTAGGGACGGTGAGGACATCAACTACGAGGGAGCCGCGGGTTCAATCGACTTCGACGAGAACGGTGATGTATTGAGCTCGATGAGAGTGTGGCAGATGGTGGATGGGAAGATACAAGACACGGATATCTTCGCATTGCCTGGCGATGATATCGATTTGTCATCAGTTAGGTAACTGAAATAAACAAAAGGTGGGACCAGAAATGATCAAATCCGCGCGCACTAGGTTGCTGTCAACGGCGTTGTTTTCAGTGATTGTGCTTGTTGTCTCGACCATTGGGTATGGATGTTTATTTGCAGATGAATCCGATGCTGGAGACACCACGATAGGTACAGTTTTGCCAGTTAGTGGTGATCTTTCAACGCTCGGCCCCGGTATGCAGAAGGCGATCGACCTAGCGTTCGAGTTGGTGAACGAAGCTGGCGGAGTTAATGGCGGCGAAATTTCAGTCCTGCATCGAGACAGTGGCACGAGTGAACAGGTGGGAACCGACGCTGCGAGCGGACTTGTGAATGTGGATGGCGTCAAGATCGTATTGGGAGCGGTTTCTTCGGGCGTGACAATCGCGATTGCGGAGTCGGTGACGATTCCCGGGGAGGTGCTGCACATTTCGCCAGCATCATCGTCGAACGCGATCACCGCTTTGATGGACAACGACATGGTTTTCAGGACGCGCGTCAACGACGCGGTGAAGAGCCAAGTTCTCGCCGAGTTGGCAGTGGCGGCGGGTTATGAAAGGGTGTCGACGACGTACGTGAACAATGCTTACGGTGCAAGCTTGAACGAATCGTTTATTGAAGCGTTCGAAGGTATGGGAGGGACTGTGACGGCGGCAGTTTCGCACGAATTGGGGCAAGCGAGTTATGTGTCGGAGTTGCGCGAATCGGCAGAAGGTTCGCCAGAGGTTTTGGTTACGATCGCGTATCCCGACTCGGGACAGATACTGTTGCGCGAATCGGCGGAGGGAGAGTTTTACGACGACTACATGTTTGTCGACGTGACGCGGAGCCAGACGATGTTTGATTCTATTGGCGGCAACTATTTCGAAGGAGATTTCGGGGTTTCACCGGGCGCGCCCGCGTCGCCTGGCGTAGAAGCGTTTCGGCGACTTTACGAGGAACGCACCGACGGGGACCCTTCGGCGTCGTTGATTACGGAGGCGTTCGACGCGGCCGCGGTGCTTGCTTTAGCTATTGAGAAGGCAGGGAGCGATGACCCAGTGGCGGTGAGGAACGAGTTGCGATCAGTTGCTAATCCTCCAGGCGAAGTTGTAGGGCCGGCGGATATTGCGAAGGCTTTGGAGTTGGTGAGAGACGGTAAGGATGTCGATTATGTCGGGGCATCTGGAAACGTCGACTTTGATGAACACGGTAACGTCGTTAGTTGGATGCGGGTCTGGTACGTCGAAAACAACACCATCATCGACAGCGACATCTATGCGTTGCCAGGCGATGAAATCGACCTGTCCCTCCTATCTCTGGACGACCCGTCGTCATCGATCCCTGAGGTTCCGTCGTCGTCCGAGGATGAAACGAGTGTAAAGATCGGCACTGTGCTGCCCCGGACGGGAGATCTGTCGTTCGTTGGCAAGGAACGTCAGTTGGCGGTATCGTTCGCATTCGAATTGGTGAACGAAGCCGGGGGTGTAAATGGCAAGCGTATAGAGGCGTTGCATCGCGATAGCGGGACGGATCCTGAAGTTGGCAAAGCGGCTGCGAATGCGCTGATAAACGAATACGGCGTACCGGCGATAATCGGCGCCGCATCGTCGGGCGTGACGATGGCGATAGCAGAGGCAGTAACAATACCGAGTGGCGTGCTACAGATCTCGCCATCTTCGTCATCAAGCTTGATAACTACGCTTGAAGACGATGATCTGGTGTTTAGGAATACATTCTCGGATGCCGTAACGGGCAAAGTTGCGGCGGAGTTGGCGCGTGAAATCGGTTGGGAGAGCGTGGCGACGACGCACGTGAGCAACGCGTACGGCACCAGCATGTCGACCAGTTTCTCGGACCATTTTCAGGCACTAGGCGGTAATGTGACGGCGCAGGTCAGCCATGACAAGAGCCAACCTACCTATGCGCCAGAGTTGAAGCAGGCAGCAGCTGGCGATTCAGAGGCACTTATCGCGATCGCGTACACGGACACGTCGCACACGTTATTGCGCGAGGCGGTGGATGACGGTTATTTCAGAGAGTTTCTGTTCTTCACGCCAGCGTATAGCCAGGAGCTGTTCGATGCTCTGGGAGCGGACAAGTTTGAGGGTTCGTACGGCACGATAGCCGGCACACCGTTGACTCCCGCGAGGAAGTGGTTCTTCGAACACTTCGCGACCCGAAAAAGCGGGAACATCGATATACCGCACGCGAGTGAATCGTTCGATGCTGGTTTGATGATCGCTTTAGCGATTGAAAAGGCGGATTCCGAGGACCCGTTAGCGATACGAGATGCTCTGCGCAAGATCGCTAACCCGCCGGGCATCGTCGTCGGTCCCCAAGACGTCGCAAAAGCACTCGATCTGGTGCGCAAAGGCGAGGATGTCAACTACGTAGGTGCCGCAGGAGAGTTGGATTTCGATGAGAACGGTGACGTAAGCGGGACTGTGGAGATCTGGCAGATCCAAGATGGCAAAGTGGGGTCTACTGGTCTGTTCGTATCTCCCGGCGATGAAATCGATCTCTCGTCTATACGGTGAACCGTTGTTAGTCCGTGTAGCTGGCTTCCGAAAGATCGAGGATTTGTTGGCAGATCCACATCTGTTCTACCCTTTGGATTCCCGCGTTCGTTGGAGGTCAGCGATGCTACCGATAGAATCTGGTTTATGGATCGAGCTTCAACAGAGGGCGACGCTTCCTGAGAGTGATCGAATGTCCAGAACCACTGTCCGTAGAACAATCGATGCGCCCGCGGATTTCGTATTCCGTACGGTGGCCGAAATCGAGAATTACTCCAAGGCGATACCGCACATCGTCGATGTCGAGTTTCTTTCTGATGTCAGGAGCGGTGTCGGTTCGCGCTTTCGTGAGACACGTTTGATGATGGGTCGAGAAGCATCCACTGTCTTGGAAGTTACGGAGTACGTGGAGAACGAACGAGTGAGGTTGGTATCCGACGAAGGCGGAACAGTATGGGACTCCGTATTCACTGTGAGACCTGTCGATAGTGGGACCGAGTTAATGCTAGTGATGGATGCTGCCCCCTACACGTTCAAGTCAAGGATCTTAGTGCCGATCATGAAGTTAGTAATCAGAATGGGTCTGGTTAAAGACATGGATGCTGTAAAGGAGTACTGCGAAAGCAGTTGAAATGGCGACGATGCGAACAAGCTCGATCGTCAAGGAAAGGAACTAGACGGATACACGAAATGCAAGTACTGAAATCCTACGCCGCCGTTCGAATGTCTAGTGTGTTTGTGCTGTTGCTCATAGCTGCTTTGAGTGTCAGCGTCGCAGTAGCTTCATGTAGCGCCGAAGAACCAACACCGACTCCAGTCCCGGTTGCACCTACTGCAACACCGATCCCGCCTACTGAGGCGCCTGAATCCACGCCAGAAGAGGCCATGGAGCCGACTGGCGATCCCATCAAGATTGGGACCTTGATCGACGTGACTGGTGATCTGGCTGCGTTTGGACCACCGATTGTTCTCGCCACAGACCTAGCGGCTTTGTTGATAAACGAGGCAGGCGGTATCGATGGTCGCCCGATCGAGATGGTGCATCGCGATAGCGGCACCAGCCCTCAGATCGCTACCGACGCCGCAAGTGCTCTCGTCAACGTGGACGGCGTCGAAGCCATCGTTGGCTCTCTCTCATCAGGCGTCACCCTCGCAGTCGCGGAATCTGTGACCATTCCTAACGGTGCTGTTCTGGTGTCTCCGGCGTCTACTTCGCCCGCGATCACCAGCCTCGACGACAACGACACGGTGTTTCGAACGACCGTGTCTGACGCGCTTCAAGGGGTGATTGCGGCACAACTCGCGAACCAACTCGGCTACGAAAACGTCGCGACGCTCTACATCAACAATGCATATGGCGAAGGTCTATCGAACGTATTCTCAGAGAACTTCGAAAGCCAGGGCGGAACGGTCTCCGCAGCCATCCCCATTGAAGGTGGTCAGGCAAGCTATGCATCCGAGTTACGCCAAGCCTCACAAGGAGATGCCGAAGTTCTAATGGCCTTGTCATACCCCGAGACTGCCGGCGTATACCTGCGCGAGGCGATTGAAGGTCAATATTTCGACGACTTCATGTTCGTCGATGGCACCAAGAATCAGGAGATGTTCGACAACCTCGGTGCTGACAACTTTGAAGGCAACTACGGCACCGCTCCGGGCGCACCCGGGACGCCGACCCAAGAGACCTTCAAAGACCTCTATTCTTCCAAGCTAGACGGCGACCCATCAAGCCTCTTTATCTCAGAGGCATTCGACGCCGCGGTGATATTGGCACTGGCGATTGCCGAAGCAGGCTCCGAGGATGGTGCTGACATCAAAGCTGCTATGCGTGAAGTAGCGAACGCGCCGGGTGAGAAGGTTGGCCCCGGCGATCTGGCCAGGGCGTTACAACTGATCAGCCAAGGCCAAGACATCGACTATGTCGGTGCTGCCGGTGATCAGGATTTCGACGAGAACGGTGACGTGCAGAACACCATCGAGGTCTGGAAGATCGAAGGTGGACAGGTTACTTCGACCGGCATCTTTGCCAGCCCCGGCGACTCGATTGACATCACGGCTGCTCCTACGACGATGGAACCGAGTGGCGACCCGATCAAGATCGGGACGCTCATCGATGCAACTGGAGACTTGGCCGTTTTCGGTCCGCCGATCGTCCTAGCCACCGACCTCGCGGCGTTGCTGATAAACGAAGCGGGGGGCATCGATGGCAGGCAGATCGAGATGGTCCATCGCGACAGCGGCACGAGTCCACAGATAGCTACTGACGCGGCGAGCGCGCTCGTGAACATCGACGGCGTTGAAGCCGTCGTCGGCTCGCTCTCATCTGGAGTGACTTTGGCGGTCGCCGAATCTGTAACTATCCCGAACGGTGCAGTGCTTGTGTCACCAGCGTCGACCTCTCCGGCGATCTCGAGTCTCGACGACAACGACTTGGTTTTCCGTACCACCGTATCCGATGCGTTCCAGGGCGTAATACTTGCGCAGCTTGCCGACGAGCTTGGATACGAAAACGTTGCAACGATGTACATCAACAACGCGTATGGCGAAGGACTCTCAACGGTGTTCTCGGAAACGTTTGAGAGTCTGGGTGGGACCGTATCGGCATCTGTGCCGATCGAAGGCGGTCAAGCAAGCTACACGTCTGAGCTTCGCCAGGCCTCCCAGGGCGGCGCAACTGTCCTCATGGCGATGTCGTACCCCGAAACCGCGGGCGTCTACCTGCGCGAAGCGGTCGAAGGCCAGTTCTTTGAAGAGTTCATGTTCGTTGACGGAACAAAGAACCAAGAGATGTTCGACGATCTCGGCGCTGGGAGCTTCGAGGGTAACTACGGCACCGCACCGGGTGCTCCGGGCACACCTTCGCAGACCGCGTTCCAAGAGTTGTACGCGTCGAAACTTGGTGGTGACCCGTCAAGCATCTTCATCTCAGAAGCCTTTGACGCCGCTGCCATCTTGGCGCTGGCAATCGCCGAAGCTGGATCGGAAGACGGCGACGACATCAAAGCCGCGATCCGTAAGGTCGCAAACGCTCCGGGCGAGCAAGTTGGTCCCGGCGACCTCGCCAAAGCTTTACAGCTCATTAGCGAGGGCAAGGACATCGACTATGTTGGCGCCGCGGGTGAACAGGAGATGGACGAAAACGGCGATGTTTTGAACACGATCGAGATCTGGATGATCCAAGATGGGCAGATCATTTCCACGGGATACTTCGTTGGTGCCGGCGATTCAATCGGATTGGTGGCTACACCGGCGGCGAAAGTAGCAGGCATAGGATCTGAATTCGCCCAAGTCTTCACGGTAGGTCCCGGTTCCAAAGGCCTGTTCAAAGTCGACGAAACACTGCGAGGCGCAGACGTAGTCGTATCACTTGAGACCGAGACACTCAGCGGCGTAGTTGATTTCAGTGCTAACAGCGCGTCGCTGGAAATCGACCTGCATACGCTGATGAGCGATCAATCACGCCGCGACCGCTACGTCCGCGAGCGGATGTTCCCTAACCAGCCCATCGCCACGGTCGAATTTGCTGACCTCGGCGACGTACCGGCGACGTTTTTGGACGGACGTGAACCCGAGTTCAACACTAAGTTGATCGGCAGGGTGAACGTTAACGGCACAGAAGCCGACCTCGAATTCGACATCACGGCACGCCTTGACAATGGCGCGGATTTGGTCGTTCTTGGGATAACCGAGTTCGTGTGGGAGGAGTTCGGGATGGTCGCGCCTGTGAGCCAGTTCTTCACTGTCGAAGATGAAGTGACCGTCGAGATACTCCTGCAAGCTTCGGTGAACAACTAGGTGGCGATTGACTCCCTACATATCCGCGCTGCGCTGTTCGACTTGGACGACACGCTGCTGGATCGAACCACGGCGTTCGAGGCGACTTTTCGGGAGTTCTACGATACGCATCCAGACATCAACTCGACAACCGATTGGGGCGAAGCCATAGACTTTTTCTGGTCGCTCTCACCCCACGGCACCATTGACGCGCAGGACGCTGCGCTACTCATCACCGCGCGATGGCCGTCAGTCCCATTAGAGCCTGTTGAGTTCGAGAATTGGTTCTTTGGCACTTTGGGCAGACAGGCGAAGCCGATCGAAGGGGCGATGGAATTCGTCGAAGAATTGAACAGTGCCGGTTTCCCGTGGGCCGTCGTCACGAATGGCAAGAAGTCCCAAGTGATCAAACTCGAACACAGCGGCTACGTCGATGTCGTTCCTTTCGCCATCGTGTCGCGCCTGTTCGGAGCAGATAAACCTGATCCGCGCATCTATCAAGAAGCCGTTCGCCGTTTGAAGCTCTCGTTCGAAGGCATCGACGATATTGAACCGTCCGAGATACTCTTCGTCGGGGATAATCCATACACGGATATCACTGGAGCGGTTGGAGTTGGAATGAAAACTGCCTGGGTGCGTGTGACCGAGCGGTATCCAGATGATGCTCCTAGACCGGACATGGAGATTGGGAATGTGATGGAGTTGCGCGGGTTGTTGGGTGTGGATTAGCCCCCGTACTTCGCCGACGGTTTTACGAACCGATGCGAAGTATCATTACCATCGCATCTCGCTGTTAGAGTCAATCCCTGACTCGCACACGTGGTAAGAAAGCAGGACTTTGCCCTATGTCGTTTGGAGTTGCAGTACTAGGCACCGGCCGCATCGGCGGCAACTACATCAACGTCGTCAAAAACACCCCCGGTGCAGACGTCAAAGTCGTCGCCGAACCTCGCGAGGACGTCGCGGCTTCTTGGCAGGACCGACATCCCGATGTTGATTTCGTTGCCGACTATCGCGACGCGCTCGAACGCGCCGATGTTGATGTCATCATCGGCACGCTCCCCCATTGGCTCCATCACCAAGCCGCGCTCGATGCAGCAGCCGCAGGCAAGCACATCTACATGGAGAAGCCGACTGCGGTGTGGGCGTCGGAAGCAGAGGAGATGTTAGCGGCGGCCAAAGAAAACGGCGTCAAGTTGATGACCGCCCATACGCAGCGGTATTATCCTGCGGTCAGGGCGATGAAAGGCGTCGTCGACAGCGGCGATCTCGGATCCGTAATCATGGCCTATGACGTATGGCACAAGCCGTACGGCCCCTACAACCGTCCTGAATGGATGTTGGATCGATCCCGCGGCGGTGGAATGGGTCAGATGGACGGTTCGCATCAGATCGACCGCTTGCTGTGGATCATTGGCTATGACGTAGCCACCGTCTCGGCGCAACAGGGCCAGTTCACTCACCCGAAGTCGGAACACCCTGCGATCGATTGCGACGACACCGGCATGTACTTCATCCGCTGGAAGAGCGGCATCGTCGCGTGTATCAGCCGTATCGCATGGGACCGCGGCGCGACAGAATATGGCGGCGACTGGTTCTTCACCAATGGAATGGCAAGATTCCGCCTACCGTATGGCGGAGGAGATGCTCCTGCGTTGTACATTGCCGACACGAGCGAAGCCACTTGGCGAAAGGAAGAAGTACCCCAACGCGACAGTTTGCTCGACGAGTTCACTGAATTCATCGAGTCGTTAGAACGCGGCGACGAGGATACCCCGATACCGCAGGTTCACGGACTGAACGTGCTCAAGGTATTGGAAGCAACCGAGGAATCAGCGCGTACCGGGCGCGAAGTGGTTCTCGACATGGAGTAACAACCAATGGAACCTGCACAACTCAAAGCTACACTCAAAGCGGGGAAACCCGTATTCGGATTCATGATCGCTGCAATCGAAGGATTGCGATGGTCGAGGGTATATGCCGGGTCCACGCTCGACTACATCATCATCGACTGGGAGCACACCTCCCGTAGCCGAGCGCGCATCGCCGAGATAGTTACCAGCATCAAAAGCGCGGGCGTTACCTGTATCATCCGCACCCCGAACACCGACGACAGCTACGTGGCGATTGCCTTAGACGCTGGTGCAGACGGTGTGCTGGTCCCATATTGCGAGACCGTTGAAGAGGTCCGAAGATGTGCCAACAAAGTGCGTTTCCACCCGCTCAAGGGAGAGTACTTCGAACGCGTCGGTTTGACAGGAGAGCTGCCCAGCGAAAAGACCCGCGAGTACCTCCACAACCGACACAAAGACCACATCTTCATCATGGGCGTCGAATCGGAACCCTGCGTCAACCGATTGGACGAACTCCTCCAATGCGCCGAGATCGACGGTATATTCGTCGGACCCAACGATCTCACAACATCCCTCGGCATCCCCGACGAAGTCGACAATCCTCAATACCTTGAAGTGTTAAAGCACATCATCGACACCGGCGAGAAATACGGCGTCCCAACGATGGTGCACCAGCAATCCATCGAGACCTCAACAAAAGCCATCGAGCTAGGTTCGCGTTTTGTGCTTCACTCGAGCGATGTTGGGATCCTGTTGAAGGGAATTCAGAACGACTTTGCTGAACTGCGCGAGGTTGCAGCAGGCAAGTTCGGTGAGGTTGAGGCGCGAGAAGCCGAGGATACGCTCGAAACCATTTGATCCATGTCCGAAGTCGAGCCGTCATTCCCGCGAAGGCGGGAATCCAGTGAAGGGCGGTCGGGTTTCCCCCGCTTGCGGGGGAAATGTCAGCAGGACAAAGGGGGCGATCACTAAGGTTCCCCCTAAACGCACCACAGCGTTTTAGATTCAGATATTGTGCCGCGCGCTGAACGCGCCGTCTGAATAGCTAGATCTAGGAACCCGCATGTCTGCACCTGCATCCGCCACAACCGAATCCAACCCCTACCGACTCCCAACCTCGGTAACACCGAGCCACTACAACCTTCACATTCGGCCCGACCTCGAATCTGAGACTTTCACCGGAAATGTCGATATCTCGATCGACGCGACCGAAAACGTCTCCGAGATTGTCCTCAACGCCAAAGAGATCGAACTGAAGTCAGCGCGTTTGGTCAGTGGTGGCAGCGCGATCGAAGCGTCCGATTTCACCTATGATGAAGAACTCGAACGGGTCACGATCCACCTCGATGGCGAAGCAACATCCGGTTCATACACGCTATCGATCGACTTCGACGGAATCCTCAACCGTAAGCTTGCCGGGTTTTACATCTCAACTTTCACCGACGAATCAGGCGAAGAACGCAAGATCGCAACGACGCAGTTCGAGAGCACCGATGCTCGACAAGCCTTCCCCTGCTTCGACGAACCAGCGATGAAGGCCTCGTTCGAGATCGCTCTGACGGTCCCAGTAGGCCTCTTTGCCGCATCTAACGGTCCGATCATTTCCGAGGTCCTATCTGACGACGGGTCCGAGCGAACAGTCAAATTCGGCACCACCATCAAGATGTCTACCTACTTGGTGGCATTCATCGTCGGTCCGTTCGAAGCTACCGACCCCGTGGATGTTGATGGTGTCCCGCTCCGCATCATTCACCCGATCGGCAAAGGCCACCTCACTTCATTCGCTCTCGAATCTGGAGCCTTCTCGCTGAAGTACTTCACCGACTACTACGGCATTCCATACCCAGGCGAGAAACTCGACTTGGTCGCGGTGCCTGACTTCGCATTCGGGGCGATGGAGAACCTCGGTTGCGTCACTTTCCGCGAAGTGATACTGCTGGTCGATACCGAACGCGCCACACAACCAGAACTCCTGAGAATCGCAGATGTGATTGCCCACGAACTCGCCCACATGTGGTTCGGCGACCTCGTGACGATGGAGTGGTGGAACGGCATCTGGCTCAACGAAGCGTTCGCCACCTTCATGGCCGCAATGTGCACCGACGCCTTCAATCCCGAGTGGCGACGCTGGGACCAGTTCAGCCTCGAACGATCCGCCGCATTCGATGTCGACTCCCTCCAGAAGACTCGACCAATCGAATACGAGGTCAAATCGCCCGCCGACGCCGACGGAATGTTCGACCTCCTCACCTACGAAAAAGGCGGCTCAGTTCTTCGGATGCTCGAGCAGCACCTAGGCCCCGATCGCTTCCGGGACGGCATCCGCCACTACCTCAAGAAGCACGAATACGCCAACACCGAGACCTCCGACCTCTGGGACGCGCTCGAAGAAGTTACGGGCGAGCCAGTTCGCAGCACGATGGACGCATGGATCTACCAGCGCGGCTACCCCTTGGTCAATGTCAAGCAGTGCGACGGCTGCAACAAAACCATCCTCACCCAAAACCGCTTCTTCTATAAAGCTCCCGAAGACGCTGACGAGACGGTCTGGCCGATACCAATGGGC
Source organism: Dehalococcoidia bacterium (assembly GCA_965220515.1). Classification (GTDB taxonomy): domain Bacteria; phylum Chloroflexota; class Dehalococcoidia; order Lucifugimonadales; family Lucifugimonadaceae; genus Bin127. The sequence continues at coordinate 1,494,498 of OZ244831.1, read as the reverse complement.
ATCAGGTACGCCGATTCCGACGGCAATCCTGGAAGCATGAAGATGCTGATGACCGAGGACGATGTCGAAGTTGCTGAATTGGCTAGTGCTCGATGGGTGAACGCGAACGGCGGCAGCAACGGCTTTTACAGAGTCAGCTACTCGCCTGACTTGATGACCTCGTTGCGCGATGCAATGGGTGAGATGGAGGCGATTGAGCGCTACAGCTTGGCGGACGATCAATGGGCGGCAATGGCGGCCGGCAGTTCATCCGCAATCGATTATTTGAACCTCGCTGAGGGGTACTCAGGTGAAGACGATCTTGACGTCTGGACTCTGTTGACACGCAACTTGGCGAGTTTGGAACGCATCCTCGATGACGAAGCGGCGAGGAGTCGGATGCGTTCGCGTCTCGGTACGCTCTACAGCGCCGGGTTGTCACGGTTGGGCTGGGACCCACGCGATGGCGACTCCCCCCGCGACTTGGAACTGCGAGGTTTGCTTTGCCGCTCGTTAGGAATCACGGCTAGAGACGAAGATGCTATGGCGCGGTTGCGCGAACTGCACGACGGTTATTTGACAGGCACGGCAATCGAACCAAACTTAGCCGCGGCATCCGCCAACGCTGTCGCAATTGTTGGATCCGCGAGCGACTATGAAGCGTTCCTCGGCCGCTTCAAGAACGCAGCCACGCCACAGGAAGAGCGACGTTATATGACCTTGCTCTCGTCCTTCCCCGGCGAAGGAGAATTCCAAAACACATTGGAGATGTGTCTGAATGGCGAAGTACGTTCCCAAGACGCGCCGTATCTGGCAGGCGGCGCGATGTTCAACCGCCATCACGGCTTCTCGGCGTGGCAATTCATCAAATCCCACTGGGACGAGATGCTCGAGATGTACCCCGACAACAGCATCGTCAGGATGGTCAGCGGCGTTCAGGCACTCTCCAAACCTGACCAAGCGTCCGACGTCAAGAGTTTCTTCGAAACGCACAGCGTGCCCACCGGGCAATTGACCTTGGAACAGCACTTGGAACGCCTCGATGTCAACACGGCTTCACGGCAGCGGGAAGCTGGGCCGTTGACGAAGTGGTTGCTGGCGAGCTAGAGACTAAAGCACGAGGCGGTGGCGTGTTATCGGGGTGCGGTGCACTCCCCGCTGTAATGACGAGGGTAAAGAGACGAAGCGAGAAGTTCTCTCGTTATATTTTCTCGTAAGTCTGATTTGAAGATGCAAGTTAAGAAAGGCTCTGCTGCATGACTGAACAGAGATACGAACCGCTGGACGAGGACTGGCAACGGGGATTAGCTGTAGTTGCACATCCCGACGATCTGGAGTACGGAGTAGCCAGCGCCATCTCCAAGTGGACTTCGGAGGGCAAGGAATTCACGTATCTATTGGCGACGAGGGGTGAGGCGGGTATCGACGCGATGGATCCGGGCGAAACACGGAGAGTGCGTACTCAAGAGGAGATCGACAGTGCGAAAGTGGTCGGAGTGGACACTGTGGAGTTTCTGGACTATCCGGATGGGATGGTGGAGTACGGCTTGCCCCTGAGACGTGACATCGCCGGAGCAATTAGACGGCACAAGCCGGACGTGGTGGTGACGATGAACTTCGAGATGCGCTTCCGCGGAGGTAACACGAATCAGTCAGACCATCGCGCCGTCGGCCTCGCGACCCTGGATGCAAGCAGAGACGCAGGGAATCGCTGGATCTTCACGGAGTTGAACGAAGAGGGGCTGGAGCCGTGGAACGAGGTGAAGATGGTGCTGGTAGGTGCCTCGCCTAACGCCACTCACGCGGTAGACGTGGGGGATCACATCTACAAGGGAGTGGAATCGTTGGAGAAGCACGACATCTACATCAAGGGCCTTGGTCGGGACTTTGACCCAGAGACGTTCCTGACGATGACCGCCAATGCTGTGGGAGAGGAGTTCGGGTGCGACTATGCCGTGAGCTTCGAGGTCTTCGCCTTGTGATTGGGCGATTCGGTGCCAGGACGGGCCATATCTGGTGGCGGGGTGTTTGATGAACCGATATAACGGGTCGTAGGTTTGGGAGTTGGTCAAGTCTAAGTGGGAGGAAATGCTGGAGGCGTAACCCGACAACAGCATCGTGAGGATGGTCAGCGGGATCCAAGCGCTTTCTAAACCTGAGCAGGCTGTTGACATAAAGCAGTTCTTCGAGACGCACAGCGTGCCGACCGGGCAATTGACCTTGGAACAACATCTTGAGCGGCTGGATGTCAATTTGGCATCGCGGGAACGCGAAGTTGGGCCGTTGACGGAGTGGTTGTTGGCGGGTTCTCTAGGGTGATTCGCGGATGATTCGGGGGGTGGGTTTTTGAGACGTTGTATAGCCGCGATCTTGCCGCTTCATGCCGCTGATTCCGGCATGAGCGGCAAGTTGAAGGGGAATCATGCCGCTGTCGGCGGCAAAACAGCGGCATGATTGCTTTTTGACGAAGTTCAAAACAAGTTCGAAAAATAGGGCATCTCCTGCGTTCTTGTGTCGGTCTCTTGGGCTCCGCGTCCTCTTACACTGAAGCGAAGGGGACGAGTGGGATTTTGGGTTTTGGGGTGTGGGGCGGCCTAAAATGGTGAGTTTTTGAACTTGTTCGAAATTTATTTGAATTGTGATTTTGGTTTTGGTGGGTTAGCGATTCGGATATATCGCGCCTAGCTGGGCTGACCGGATTTTGACAGGGTGATTATTTCCGGCTCCGGTTGTTGATTCTGGGTGGGTTGGATGTCGGAGAGTTCGGCTAGTTGGTTTACGATGTCAAGAGTTTCTTCGAGGCAACGGGAAGTTGGACAGCTGACGGAGTGGTTGTTGGGGAACTAGTTGGCTACCAATTCTTCACGGGAGGCCCGAAACACAGGCGACTAGAAATAGGAACTCGTATGACTATGCCGACGCAGGACAAGCCGACTATCGGAATTGCCATGAGTGCTCCGTTGGTTGTAACACGTATCAAATCGAGGCTGTTCGGTGGCAAGTTTCTTCGTTTTCATGACTTTGTATCCATTATGGGTTTCATGCACCATAATGGCCTAGTGCTCGCAGAAGCGATGCCGGCACAGCATCTGCAACTGATGTATTTGTTCGGTGACACGATCGACGAAACAGGTATGGCTGAGTTTTTGCGGGCCACGGCAAGCGAACGGTTGAAGTCTTTCCGTGAGCTTACATATAAGGACCCGGCTTCATCAATCGAATTAATGTTGCAAACAGAGTACTGGAAGACGGGAGTTCGCTTTAGTGTTGCTCCTTCGGATCAAAAATCACTAATTAAAGCATCAGAAAGGAAAGTTCCGCTTGAATCGACAGGTGATACTTTCACGACAACCTTAGGCGAAGGAATAGCGTTCGGTTTCGCGTGCCCCGAATTAGCGAGCGCGATGCTCAAATCATCGATTCAGACTAGTAGGTCCACAGTGGATGATGCTCGTAGACATGGACTGAAAATCCCACCAGATATCTTGGATGTCGACCTTGAACTTGAAGATGATAAGAAAGCAATGGTTACGCTCATCACCAATTTCGCAACACAGCATCGTCCTGATCTGCTAGGGAGACTGAACCTGTCAATGAATTAGGCGCGGGATGGTTGTCTGCCGGCAGTCATTTAGGGCCGGTCTTCCGGACGAACTCCACGATCTGCTCCGGTGGTGTCGGTTCGCGCTCGGCTGCATCTTCATCCTCCGGCGCGTCGTCTACGACCAAGTGGCGAATCGGGTAGTTGATGACGACTCCTGCTTCGTTGAATCGGACGAGAATTTCCTTAATCAATTGGCTTTTCAACTGGAACGAACCGGCGCGATCGATGGCCTGTATAAACACCCAGAAATCGATGTTGGAGTCCCCAAAGACGCTGAAACCAGCACGCGGCTCAGTCTCCGTAACTGCATGTTCAGATTCGATGACGATCTTGTTCGCGACGTCCATCAAGATGTCTTCGACTTGTTGGAGGTCTGATGAGTAGCTGACTCCGCCGGTCACGATCACGTTCATCGCCAAGGCTGGCCGCGAGTAGTTCGTGATCATGTTGTCGGACATCATGGAGTTCGGGATGATGATGAGGTTGTTGAAGCGGGAGCGTAGCTTGGTGCTGCGCCATGAGATGTCTTCGACGAAGCCGGATGGACCGCCTTCGATCTCGATGAAGTCGCCGGGTTCGATTTCCCCCTCGGATATGACATAGGTTCCGGCGAAGTAGTTCGACAACGTCGGTTGTGCGGCTAGCGCGATTGCGATACCTCCGATGCCGAGCGTGGCAAGGAGCGGGCTGATTTCGATCTCGAATATAGCGAGCCCCCAGAGGATGGAGAGGGCGTACACAAGGATGGGCAACATCCTCTTGAATGACGGTATGAGTTGGTCGTCGAGTTGTGTCGATGTCTTGGACGCTACGTGTTCGGCGTACCAATCGAGGAGCAACGATCCGATACGAGTTGCCAGAAAAGCGCCTACGGCTACAACTGCGACCGTCCCGGCTCGCCGCAACAGTGCCGCTAGATCGGCATCGAGGTCACGTCCCGAGTGCCAATGATCCAGAGCGAAAGCACCCGCATAGGTGCCGCCGGCGAGGAGGATCATCAAAATCGCAGGACCGTCGATTGCCTCTAGGACGATGTACCTCGGTGTCGGTACGTATTCGTCCTGTCCGGCACGCATACGGTTCTTGACGACTTTGAGGACGATCTCCAAGATGACCGCAACCGCAACCGTAACTGCGGCGATCACGATTGCGATGATGTACTCGTTGTCTAAGGTGAGCAATCGATACTGTCTTTGCTAGCCGTTAACGTTCTTCGGGCCCCTTTGCACCGCCCCTCTGGATTCCCGCTTTCGCGGGAATGACGTTGGTTCTTTGGGAACGACGTTGGTTCTTCGGGAACGACGGTTTTTTCGCCGTAATGGCGGAGGGTTTAAGGACCTTTGGTGACCCACGGTTGCTTGCGCGGTTCACTGATCGCCTGCAACAACGCCGTGATGTAGCCATAAACGAAGGCGAATGCGGTTCCTTGTGGATCGGCTCCCGCGATGTGCGGCACATGGTCGGGCATCAGCATGTACTTGTAGCCGACCTCTTGGTAGACCTTTATGCACTCGAACATGTTGATGCTGCCCTCGTCCGGGAAGACCTCCATGAAGTCGAGTTTGTGGCCTCGAATGTTTCGGAAGTGGACGTTAAAGATCTTCTCGCGTGATCCGAAGTAACGGATGATGTCGAAGATTTCTTCGCCCGGATCGTCGAGCATCTCAGTCACCGTGCCTTGGCAGAAGTTGAGACCGTGATACGGGCTCTCGTGCATGGCAACGAATTTCTTCAAGCCGTCGGGGGTACCCAACACGCGGGTGACACCGCGGAATCCTGGAGGTGTGTAAGGATCATGCGGATGGCAAGCCAAGCGTACCTTGTTCTGCTCGGCAACAGGTACGACGCGTTCGAGGAAGTAGTCGATGCGCTCCCAGAATTCATCTTCTGAGACTTCGCCGGCGATGCCAGGTGCGTCGTCGTCAGCGATCTTGTCGAAACGTAGGGTGGAGTTACTAGAGCCTCCTCGACCCGGCTCCCGCTCGGACCGAGGGATGCCGATAAGGTTCATGTTGTATTTGACCGCTGGTATGCCTACCGCGGCGCAGTTCTCGATGAGCGTGTTGACTACTTCGATCTCTCGGTCGCGGTCCGGATCGATCCCGAGCATGATGCTAGGCGCCTCAGCGGTTTCGATGGGGGTGGAAGACAGGGGCAACTGGATCATGTCCAACTCGATGTCGAACGAGTTGACGTGTTCTCGCCAGCGTGCAAGGTCGTCGCGTGTCCAAGTGTGGGCATTGCCCTCGCGCGGGTCGTTGCAGATGTTGACAACTCCGAGTTGCGCCCACTGCCTGAGATCCTCGTCGCTCCGCGCGCCGACCTGTGTGCCTACGTACATTTTGCGCTCCAATTCGGCTATACGACTAGCCGCCATTCTTTTGCTATGACGTGCAAATATACATCATTGACGCACGCCAATTCGAAGGAGACGCAATCCGCACGGCAGCAGCGGGTGACCTCCGCAGAAATGACGCTAGATGTTGGAAGAATGGTCGGAGACTTGGTGCGCGGTGCAGAGAGATGAATTAAAATTTAAGTATGCAAATATTAATTTGTATGACTCGCATGTAATCCTGCTGTTTGATGAAGCGCGAAGATACCGGTTCCTACATCACGACATCCGCTGGCGGCGAACGCGTGGATGCGTTTGTTCCGAGGCCCTTGCCGCCCCAACCCCCGTTGATTTGGGACGGCAACTTGGCAACGTTGCTGTCTGAAGCGTCGTCGTCTGTGGGGCGGCTAGACGGAAGCGCACGGGTGTTGCCGAATAAGGAGTTGTTCATCGATGCGTACGTGAAGAAAGAGGCTGTACTGTCGTCACAGATCGAGGGAACACGTTCTTCTCTGTCGGATCTGTTCCGTTACGAGCTCGACGGTAAGGTGGTGCGTGGGTCCGACGTGGTGGAAGTATCGAACTACGTTGAGGCGATGGAGCATGGCATCGCTCGGTTGCGAGGCGGATTCCCGATCAGCAATCGTTTGCTCCGAGAAATTCACGAAGTTTTGATGTCTAAGGGCGTCGGCGAGAATAAATCGCCCGGCGAGTTCAGAAGGTCGCAAGTCTGGATCGGTGGAACGCGTCCAGGCAACGCAGTGTTCGTGCCGCCTCCGCACACGCATGTTGCGGGGTGTATGGGCGAACTGGAGTTCTTTTTGCACGCGACGGATGATGAGGTTCCTCCGTTAGTGCGAGCGGCATTGGCACATGTGCAGTTTGAGACGATCCACCCGTTCCTGGACGGCAACGGACGTTTAGGCCGTCTGTTGATTACGTTCATGCTGATCAACGCTGGAGTCTTGCATGATCCGGTTTTGTATCTGAGCCTGTATCTGAAGACTCATCGGCAACGTTACTACGAGCTGCTCGATGAATCAGGGCGTCGGACCGGGGACTGGGAGGCGTGGCTGACTTTTTTCTTGGAGGGAGTTATCGAGACGGCTGACAACGCCTATCAGACTACGGATCGGTTGGGGCGGATGTTCGACGCGGATCGTGGTCAGATAGAGGGTGCGGGACGACGTTCCGGTTCGGGATTGAAGGTTTTCGGCGAGTTGATGACACGACCGGAGATATCGGTGTCGCAAGCCGTCGCTGCGACTGAGCTTTCATTTCCTGCTGCTTCGTCAGCGCTAAAGCTGCTTGGTGAACTGGGGATCGTGCGCGAAGTAACCGGTAAGTCCGCAAGACGGGTATTCCGCTACTCGCGGTACTTGGAGTTGCTGGAAGAAGGCGCGGAGGCTATTGGCTAGACATCGTGGATAAGATTCAGAAAAGTTGAATCCTTTGCATCGAAATTAAAATTTACGGCGCTATCTTTTAATCTTTGGTGTCGAGATTAAAGAAAAGTTGAATCGAATTTCGGTAAATTAAGATTTATCATCCCAAAAATTAATCAAGCTAAGCCCGTGATTTGATCATCTACAGGTGCGCTATTTTCGGAATCGTCAATCGCCGTTTGACGACCACCTCAACACCGGTCGCCTCGCCGCCGTCGCTTCATCCAACCGCGTGTTCGGCAACGTGTGCGGCGCATGATTGACCGAGTCTGGATCGCTATCAATCTCATCGTCGATTGCCTGCATCACCGCAACGAAACGATCCAATGTCTCCTTAGATTCGGTCTCGGTAGGTTCCACCATGAGCGCCTCAGGAACGATAAGGGGGAAGTACATAGTCGGCGCGTGGATGCCGTAATCAAGCAACCGCTTGGCAATACTCAGCGCAGGAACCCCACGGTCAGCCTGACGCTTGCCGCTCAACACTGTCTCGTGCATGCAGATGCGGTCAACCGCGAGATCGAAGCGATCACGTAGCTGAGCCTGAACGTAATTCGCATTGATCACCGCGTTTTCGGAAACCGCTCGTAAACCGTTACCGCCGAGTGATTGCATATAGGTGTAAGCCCGCACCAGTATCGAGAACGAACCGTGGAAGCCGTTGATCTTGCCGATGCTGTTGCCGGGACGTCCTAGTTGCAGACTGCCGTCGTCATTCTTGACAACCACGGGTTCAGGCAAATACGACGCCAGCTCTTCAGTCACCATTACCGGACCGGCACCCGGGCCTCCGCCGCCGTGCGGAGTCGAAAAGGTCTTATGCAAGTTGGAGTGGCAAATGTCCACACCCAAGTCGCCGAGTTTCACCAATCCAAGCAACGCGTTCAAGTTCGCCCCGTCCGCGTAAACCAATCCTCCCGCGTCGTGGATGATGCGGTTGATCTCGATGATGTTCGGCTCAAACAACCCCAACGTGCTCGGGATCGTCAGCATAAAAACGCACGTGTTCTCGTCTGCCTTTGCGCGCAGATCATCGACATCCACATTCCCAAACTCGTCGGTCTTCACGGTTACGACGCTCAATCCCGCCATCGCTGCTGAAGCCGGGTTCGTGCCATGCGCCGAATCCGGTATCAAAGCAACGTTTCGATCCGATTCGCCTCGCATGTTTAGGGCAGCGCGTGCGATGAGGAGCCCCGCGTATTCACCCTGCGCTCCAGCCAATGGTGCCAACCCTACTCCGGGCAGTCCGGTAGCCTCCCCTAGCCATTGCTGCAACTCGAACATCACGCCCAGCGCGCCCTGAACGCCTGCATCGTCCTGCAATGGGTGAATATTGGCGAACCCTCCCAATGACGCGATCTGGTCGTTGAGTTTCGGGTTGTACTTCATCGTGCAGGACCCGAGAGGGTAGAAGTTCGTGTCTATGGAGAAATTGAGTCGGCTGAGCAGCGTGAAATATCGGATGACATCGAGTTGCGACACCTCAGGTAGCTGCAGATCATCGGATTCCCGCAGCAATCCATCGTCCGGCATCTCCGCGAGCGGAACGTCTGGTGCAGGTAGATTGATGGCTTTTCGACCATGTACCGACCGGTCCATCAGCAAGCTACGGTCAGGCATGTCGGCAACGCTGACGTTGGGTATCACGTTATTACTCATGCGGCAGCCCCGTAACCCATGTCTTTCAGCGACGCAATGAGTCGATCAGCTTCAGAGCGGCTGTTCATCTCAGTGGCGCAGAAGAGCATACCGTTCGGAATCACGTGCCCGACATCCAAACCGCCTATGATGCCTCGTTCCGCCAGCCTGCGGTTTACTTCAGCCGGCGCGATGGGACACTGAACCGGAAACTCGTTGAAAAACACACCCTCACCCTGACCCTCTTCCGATCTGCGGGAGAGGGGATTAACATCTCGGATAACTTTCCAACTGGGCAGCGCATCGATCGCGTTCGCCAGATAGTGCGCCTTGTGATACGAGAGCTCAGCAACCTGCCGCAATCCGCTCGGGCCCATGGTCGCGCAGTAGACCGCAACCATCAATCCGATCAACTGCGTGCTTGTGCAGATATTGGAGGTGGCACGCTCACGCCGAATGTGTTGCTCACGAGTCTGCAACGTCAGGGTGTAACCAGTCCGGCCCATTGTGTCAGTAGTCTTACCGATGATGCGGCCTGGTAGTTGCCGGATGTAGCGTTGCTTGGTCGTGAACAACCCTACATACGCGCCGCCGAACGTCAGCGGCACGCCCAACGGTTGACCCTCCGCGGTCGCAATATCGACCCCAAACGCTCCGGGCGGCTTAAACATGCCAAGCGCTATCGGATATGTGTGCATGACAGACAGGGCGCCTGCATCGTGAGCAGCATCCGTTAGTGCCTGCACATCTTCGATGCGTCCCAAGAAATTTGGCGATTGAAAAGCGATACACGCTGCGTCATCGGGTATGTCACCGTTCATCGCCCGCTCACGAGAAATGGTCTCCACCTCTACCTGTTGGTATCGTGTGTACGCCTCTGCGACCTCGAACAGTCGTCGATCTGCGGTGTCGAGTATCAAGATGCGGTTCCGACGACTGACGCGCGCCGCCATCAACCCTGCTTCGGCGAATGCTGTCGGCCCGTCGTACATCCCCGCGTTCGCGACCTCCATGTCGAATATCTGAGCAACTGCCGACTGAAATTCGAAGCCGCTCTGAAGAACACCCTGCGCCGCTTCGGGTTGGTACGGCGTGTAAGACGTCACGAACTCTCCGCGCTGCAACACCGCACCAACGGTCGCTGGGATGAAGTGCCTGTACGCGCCCGCACCCAAAAACGACGGTCGGGTTCCCGCGTCTTGGTTCAGCGCCGCGAGCGCCTGCATCCGAGATGTAACTTCCAACTCCGACGCCGAGTCGGGCAATCGCAACGGCGGGTTACGATGCTCTTCGGGGATGTCAGTTATCAGCTCATCAAATTGGTCAACACCGATTGTCGCCAGCATCTGAGCACGCTCTGACGGCGTGTTTGGAATGAATGGATGCGGGGACTGGGCGCTACTCAACTGAAACTACTCCAGCGTTCCCTGGTATGTCTCGGAATCCATCAATTCCTCCAGCTCCGATGGGTCGTCAAGTTTGACTTCCATGATCCATCCGTCGCCATAAGGGTCAGAGTTACAAAGCTCGGGTGATTGCTCCAACTCTTCGTTGACAGCGGTGACTGTTCCGCTCACTGGAGAGAAAAGGTCGCTCACCGCTTTAACCGATTCGATCTCGCCGAACTTGTCGAACTGATCTACTCGTGAGCCGATCTCAGGCAACTCGACGAATACGACATCGCCGAGAGTGTCCTGTGCATAGTGGGTGATTCCCACCTCGACCACGTCGCCATTTCCGACGCGTGCCCATTCGTGCTCGGACGAGTATTTCAAATCATCTGGATACAACGCAGTTTGCCTCCGTCGGTACCGGTGTCGATAACCGCATTGACTATAACAAATTCGAATACGTAAAGTGGCAACTTAAGAGTTTCAGTACGAATGCGGATAAAACGGCATCGGAACCACCTCAGCTTCCACTGTTTTCCCTCGAACATCTATCTGCACCGCCGTCCCTAACTCGGCGTGCTCGACGTCTATGTAACCCATCGCAATGGCGGAGCCCAGCGTAGGCGAGTGCGACCCTGAGGTCACCATGCCGACCCCCTCACCGTCAACCGAGATCGCATGTCCATGTCTTGCGATGCCCCGCGATCGCATCTCAAACCCGACGATCTTCCGAGACGTCCCGGCATCCCTGATTCTCCGCAACACCGCACCCATCAAGTACTCCGACCGATTCGGGCGGACAGTCCAACGCAAACCTGCTTCGTATGGATTGTTGTCCACCGTCATATCCATGCCATGCAGCATGAGCCCGGCCTCCAAACGCAAAACGTCTCGCGCACCCAAGCCGCATTGAGTCGCCCCAGCCTCTACGAGCATTGACCAAATGGCCGGCGCGTGCGAACTATCGAACATGATCTCGAAACCGTCCTCACCGGTGTACCCCGTACGAGCGGCAAGAATCCTCTCTCCATCCAATGTCGCCTCGCCAGCGTGGAAACGTCCGATTGCATCAGTCTCACCATTCGTCATCCTGCCCAACATCGAGACCGCGTTCGGACCTTGAACTGCGATCATTGCGATCTCATCGGTTCTATCGACATAATCGACATCCCCACCTTCACGCTCTATGAAGCGACTCTTCTGCAACGACAGCCACTCTTTATCAACATCAGCGTTTCCGGCATTCACCACCAACAGATAACGATCGGTCTCGAGGTTGTAAACAATGGCGTCGTCAATGATCCCGCCATCATCGTTGCAGATCATGTGATAGCGACCTTGCCCATGCTCCAATCGCGACGCTCGTACACTTAGCACAGTATCCAAAAACCGACCAGAATCCGCGCCTGTGAACTCCAACCGGGCCATGTGCGACACGTCGAAGATGCCGACATCGTTCCGAACCTGCCCGACCTCATGAAGGATCCGTGTCGGATACCGCACCGGCATCTCCCAACCACCGAACGGAACCATCGTCGCCCCACTCGCAACATGAACCTCGTATAAAGGCGTTCTCTTATTCATCTCCATCCCGCATACTCGCAACAGTGTTCTCTACTACCTTCAATCGTACGAAAAATAGCTCAGATGACGAGGCTCAGATGCCGGCAATCGATACACTGGCGCGAACTCCAGATCCGAAAGTTCAATTGACGGCGCATTGACCCCGAACTGAGAAACTCTGAAATCCCCAAGTCCTCGAGAATCCACCAGCGAATTCAATCCGCGCAACTCCGAAGTCAACCTGTGTACTTCAGTCTCAGCAACGGACTTAACCAACTCCCGACGAACTTGCCGAATATAGCCCCCAATCCCCAGACCAAACAGAAAATCGCGTTGCGTTAACAAGGGCGATACTTCCCCCAAACCAGCCTCAAGCAACGCCTCGTCAACAGCGGTGAAATCCACATGCGCCGTTATGTCCTGCAAGCCGACATCCCGAAACGGATTCTGACCTAAGACATGGTCTCGATAACACCTTAACGAACCCTCGTACCTAGCCGGGTGATACAACGTATCGCGCTCATATCCGTAGTCGATCGTCAACACATATCCGCTTTTCAGCAAACCCACGACGTTTTTCGCCCATTCACCGACACCAAGATTCACTTCGCCACGATAGCCCTCCGGCAAAACCGAGGCGTATTCGCCCACGCGATCCACGATCTCATCACTCGAAACATCACCCTCCACAAACGCCAATTCACCGTCGCCACCAATACCCACAAAACACTCCAAAACCTCACCACCACGAACCGTAAAGATGTGTGCCGGAAAAGCATCCAGTAATTCATTGCTAATCACACAACCGACAATCGAACCCAGCTCTGATAACTCATCAAGCCCTCGTACCGATCCCCGCGGCCTGAGATCAAACGTGTGATATCTGAGTGCCTCGCCGAATCGATCTGCCTGATCCCCATTGCCTTGCCCGCTCTCGACTGCGTCCAAAACATCCAGCGCCAACCCACCATCACCAGCACCTAGTTCCACAACATCGAATGTTCCCGGCTCCCCAAGAGCTTCCCAAGCCTTGAAAAGATACCCCGCAGTCAGAGACCCGAACGCTGGATGCATTTGTGGAGAAGTCGCATAGTCTGCGCCCGCGTTCACCGACGCGGTGTAGTAGCCGTGCTCCCCGTAGAGCGCGATCTCCATGAAGCGCGCGAACGTGATCGGGCCTTTCGCCCGAATCTCGGCTTCAATAATCTGACGTGCCGGTGTAGATTCTTCCGGCATCTACGAAGGTGACTAACCGCGCTCAGCGATCGGAACGTAGTCGCGCTCGCGACCGCCGGTGTACTTCAACAGCGGTCGGATCAGGATGTTCCGACGGTACTGCTCAACGACTTGGATGACCCACCCCGGTACTCGACCAATAGCGAAGATCGGCACGAACAAGTCCTGCGGAATGCCGTTGAGGTAGTAGATAACACCGGCAAAGAAATCGACGTTGACGTGTACACCGCGCCGGGCGTACGGAGACATCGCCTCAACCACAGCTTCGAGAATGCGGTACCACTCCGGCTCTCCCTTCTCCTCGCTCAACCGCCTGACACCCTCGCGTAGGTGACGCGCCCGCGGGTCTTCCGCCTTGTAAACGCGGTGACCGAACCCCATCACCGGGATCCTCTGCCTCAATAAATTCCTTACGTAAGTCTCGGCGTTGTCAGCGCTGCCGATCTCCCGAGCCATCTGCATCACGTTCTCTGCCGCTCCGCCATGAGACGGTCCCGACAAAGCTCCGATCGCCGCTGCAATCGCACTGTAGGCGTCGGCCTTGGTACCGGCGACAACTCGGGCTGCGAACGCGCTCGCGTTCGATCCGTGATCGGCATGCAACACCAAGTCCTTGTCCATCAGTTGAGCCGCGTCGTCTGATGGAACTTCGCCATCAAGCATGTAGAGGAAGTTCGCCGCTTGGTTCAAGTCCGAGTTCGGAGCTACTGGATCGTTGCCACGTCGGATGTTGTAGTGTGCAGCAACGATGGTTGGCACTTGCGCCGTCATCCGGATGCCCTTTCGGAACGTCGCCTCCACATCGTCCCACTCCGCGTCAGAATCGGGGTCGAACGCCGACATTGCCGAGACGGCAGTCCGAAGCACATCCATCGGGTGCGACTCCTTGACCGCTTCGATTATTGGTAAGACCTGCTCCGGCAACTCACGCTGGCTACGCAACTCCTTGTCGAAAGCATCCAGATGTTCTTGCGTAGGCAACTCGCCGTGCAACAGCAAATACGACGTCTCCTCGAAATTCGAGTGTTCCGCCAGATCATGAATGTTGTAGCCCCGATATTCTAGAACCCCATTTCCGCCGTCGATGAAAGTGGTCTCGGTACGGTCGAAGTAGATTTCTCTCAACCCACGGTGGAGTCTGATTTCGTCATCTTTGGGCATGGAAAGTCTTGTCTGGCTATTGAGCGATAGGATGACCGGCGGCGATTTACGACTAGGCGACGTGCATCGCATTTGCGTCAATTACGGTCCGATGCGTTTAAACCTATTTTAGAGCATGGAGTTAGCACGACACCCCTGAGACGGCTACGAAACGTCAGGTTATCCAACTTCGAATCACGCCTGAACACGTAGCACCGTAAACTACACATCTAACACTTGGGAGCAGGGCGTTGATCGTCGACGTACACTCGCACAACCCGACGCACGAACACGACGTGCCGCCGGAAGATGTCACCACAAACCCGCTCATCGGCACCGGGGTCAAGCTCGCCGGGTCGCTGAGCGAGTACTCAACCGCCATGGAGCCGGTCGACAAGGCGCTCGTCTTCGGAATAGCTCCTCGTCCAGGCGGCGACGAACACCCCTTGACCGATTGGTACGCCGGTTGGCCCGACGGTCTGAACCAGAACGACATCGCCGCCCGGGTCGCCGCGCTAAACCCTCAAAAGTTCATTCCATTCATGTCGCTCCATCCCGAGCAGCCAGACATTGACGCAGAATACGACCGCGCCGTCGGTGAATTAGGTTGTCGAGGCATAAAACTCGCGCTGAGCTACCAAGCGGTCGATCCAATGAGCGACGCCGCGTTACGCCTATTTGATCGGCTCCAATCAGACGGACTGCCCATCGTCTTTCACAACGGAATGTCCGCTTCACCTGACGCCGTCCTCCGATACGCCCATCCGCTAGCTATGGACGAAGTTGCCATCGCGTTCCCGCGCCTCAAAATGATCCTAGCCCACACATCTCACCCCTGGTACGAAGACTGCATGTCGGTCGTGCGAAAACATCCCAATGTATGGACCGACATCTCCGGCATGCCGTCAAGGCCTTGGATGGCTTGGAGAGCCATGCGCGTATTCCACGAATTCTCCGCGACCCACAAAATGCTCTTCGGATCAGACTGGACCCTATGGACGCCCCAAGAAACAATGGACGGCTTGCGAGCAATCCCACGCTTCGCTGGAGAACACAACCTTCCACCAATCCCCGAAGACGAGATCGAAGCCATCATTAACCGAAACTCATTGGAGTTACTGGGGCTGGAGTGAGGCGATTTTGGGCCGAAGCGTCTCGGTCTCACATAGACTAGTCGGCGGAGTGGTTGATCGTTTAGGTTTGGAATCCCAGTTCCCGGGCAACGTCGCGTTGGCGCGTGTCCAGTGTGATGAACGAAATCTGACTGGGATCTGGTGAGGCGTACAACGCCACCGCGACGTGCCAGAGATCGGCGCCTCTGAGATAGCCGACTCGTAGCACGCGGTCGAATTCGTCCGTCAAAGGTCGATTTGGGTAGATCCAAGTAATGTTCGAATGCAACGGTTGGTTGAGAGTTCTCCGTTCGCGCGCCGTTGCAGCCCGTATTTCCGCTTCGACCAGATTCGACGCTACTATGTCTTCATGCTCACCGATGCAATCCAAGACGCCCTGATAGCCGTCTTCACGGAACTCGATGGCGAGGATCGCGGATGTATCAATGTATGCGGTCAAAACCGACTTCGATCTTCCAAGAAACGCTTCAAAGCACCCGGCTTGTGTTCTCCGATTTTGAATGGGGTACGCGGTCCTTTGGCGCGCTCCAAGACTCCTTGCCGTTCGAGTTCGTCCAGCCTCTCCTCGATGGTTTGCGGGGCTTTCGGAATGGGACGGATTTCGGCGACGGGCTCTCCGCGGTAGGAGACCGTAACGGTGTTGCCTTCGCGAACTTGACGGATCACCTCGGAGAACCGTGACTTAGCTTCATATGTCGAATAGGTAATAGCCATAATCTCTATGTTAACTGGTCAGACTAGTCTATAAGGACACATCTTAGGCTCCACGCCGTGTTTGCGTTCGCAAACGCGCAGGCATGACCGCTTGTCAATCCAATGAAGCATAAACTTTATCTCGTTTAAGTTACCGAGGCTGGATCAAGAACCGATGGATGGACAACGCGCTCTAATCTCCAACCCCGCCAAAGAGAAGCTTAAGTCTGGCGAGCCAATATTCGGCGTCAACGTCTTTGAAGCGCTGACGCCATCGGTCGTCAAAATCGCCGCCAACGCTGGGTTCGACATGTTAATGGTCGACGCCGAACACGCCTTAAACGACGACGGCAGGCTATCCCTGTTCCTCACTCTAGTCCGCGACAATGGCATGGCACCAGTAGTAACTGTCATCGCCCCCGAACGCGCCCTCGTCTCACGCGTCCTCGACGCTGGCGCAATGGGCATCATACTCTCGCACTCCGAGACGCCAGAACAGATGGCAGACCTGGTCCACTGGGTCAAGTACGCGCCCGAAGGTGTCCGAGGACTAGCCATGGGCGCAAATGCAGGCTACGACGGTTCCGACGTTGCGCGCTACTGCCGCGAAGCCAACGACGCAATGCTGGTACTGCCGAAGATCGAATCTCCTCTCGGCGTTGAAAACGCAGGAGCCATCATGGATGTCGATGGCGTTGACGGCGTGGTCTTCGGCCCTGGCGACCTTTGTGCAAAGATGGGATACCCCGGTCAATGGGAATACCCCGAAGTCCTAGCCGCCATCAATAGCGTAGTCGACGCCGCGATCACCCGTGGCCTCGCGGTAGAGCCTCCTGCAATGCCGACAGATCGCGCCGAATACAACCGCGAACTTATACGTGGCGCACGCATCTTCGGCGCCACAAGACAAACCGAATACGACCTCTACAGGGATGCGCTAGACCTGGTCTTAAATCCCTATCGTTAGTGCCAAGACACTCACAACGCCATACTCGTAACCTCGTCACCGAGTTTGGCGATGATCTCATCAACGCTTATAGCACCTAGATTTTCTCCAGTTCGCGTCCGCAACGCCGCCGAATCTGCTTCGATCTCCCGATCGCCGACGACCAGCATGTAATTGACCTTCTGCAATTGGGCATCGCGAATCTTCGCGTTCATCCGCTCGCTAGCGTCATTCACCTCGACCCGCAATCTCGCCTTTCGCATCCGATCTGCAACCGCGTACGCATAGTCGTTGTGCCGATCCGCTATCGGCACCATCATCGCCTGCGTCGGTGACAGCCACAAAGGCAGGTTGCCACCTAAATGCTCTATCAACACCCCGATGAAGCGCTCCAAAGAGCCCAACATTGCCCTGTGAATCATCACCGGACGCTCCCGTTCGCTGGCCGCGTTCACATACTCCAGATCAAACCGCTCCGGTTGGTTGAAATCGACCTGAACCGTCCCCAACTGCCACTCGCGCCCGAGCGCATCCGGCACGAACATGTCGATCTTCGGACCGTAAAAGGCACCTTCACCCTCCGCGGTCTCGAACTCGCCTCCGCGTTCACTCAACACCGCCTCGAGCGCCGATTCTGCACGATCCCACTGCTGATCTGATCCGACACGCTTGTCCGGGCGCAACGACAACACGAAACGTGTCGAGTCGAAGCCGAACGCTTCGTAGCTCTCGTTCAGCATGTCGATGAAGCCGTTGACTTCTTCCGCGATCTGATCTTCCCGGCAGAAGATGTGAGCGTCATCCTGCGCAAACGACCTCACCCGCGTCAAACCAGCCGTCACACCCGACAACTCGTACCGATGCAACCGTCCAAAGTCGGCATACCGAATCGGCAACTCCCGATACGAGTGCAACGACTTCGAATACATCACCGCATGCGACGGACAGTTCATAGGCTTCATGCCGTACTCCTGCTCATCGATCTCCAGCATGTACATGTTCTCGATGTAGTTGTCATAGTGCCCAGACGTCTTGAACAGGTCCGTCTTGAACATCTGCGGCGTGATCACCTCGTCGTACCCGTACCGCTGGTAAAGACCACGCACGTAATCGACCAGCGTGTTGTAGACAAACGCGCCCTTCGGACGGAAAAACGGATTGGCCGGCGCCACCTGATCGAAGAAGAACAGACCCATCTGCGCACCCAACCGACGATGGTCCCGCTGCTGCGCCTGCTCGCGCTGCTTCAGATACACGCGCATCTTGTCGCGCGATTCCCACGCGGTGCCGTAAATGCGCTGAAGCATCGGGTTCGCTTCGCTACCGCGCCAGTACGCGCCAGCGGTTGAGAGTAGCTTGAACGCCGAGATTTGACCCGTCGAGTCGACATGTCCACCTCGGCAAAGATCGTCAAAAGCACCATCTGAATGACTCGTGAAAGTCACCCGCTCATCCTCAGGTATCCCGTCGATGATCTCCTGCTTGTACCGGTTGTCCGCCACCAAAACCCGCGCCTCGTCCCGCGAAACCTCGCGCTCCACGAACGGAGTGTTCGCGCGTATCGAAGCCCGCATCTCGCCCTCAATCGCCTCCAGATCCTCCGGAGTAAATGGCCGCGCCACATCGAAGTCATAGTAGAACCCGTCCCGGATCGGCGGTCCGATGGTCAGCTTCGCCTCCGGAAACAGCTTCAAAACCGCCTCCGCCAAAACGTGCGCTGCCGAGTGCCGCAACGCGTCACGGTACTCCGCCTGCTCTTCAGGGCTGAGGTCCCTAAACCTCTTTCGTCGACTCTTTCGTGCTGTATGTTGTTCGTTGCCTGCCATTTTTCTCACCAATGAATACTCGATTTGTGAGGCAACGGGCAAACGCGAAACAACCGCGTCGACGAGGCACGAAACAGATCAGTGCGAAGTGAAACCCCGCCGCCACTCGATCTAGGGATTAGGCGCGGGGCCGGAATGAACTAGCGGGCCCGCGCCATCATAGTGAGGGTGCGACGCCATCTAGGGTCGCCCTCACTCGATGTCAACGCTGTCAGCCCGTTAGCCATTTGACAATGCAAGATTTAGATGCGAAATGGTGGGCGATGGAGGATTCGAACCTCCGACCTCGTCGATGTCAACGACGCGCTCTAGCCAACTGAGCTAACCGCCCAACCCGATGCGTGAGATTATATACCCGCTTGTACCGGCGACTTTGCTGGTCCACTTTCGACGCGGCAAGAGATGACGTCAATGCCGTGGTATTTGCGATGCTTCACGGACGAAGCGTAGTGGCGGAGAACCCTCATCGCGATTTGTTGCTCATCGTCCTCGAGAACGAACTCATCCGACAAGAATGCCAGCCGGTTCTCCAAGTTACCGTTGACGGCGTCGTCTGAAACGACTACGAATTCGACCTCGGCTGAACCTTGATCTCTGCGTACTGTCGCAGTTAATCTACGAACCTTTCCATCCCCCCCTTCTCCAGAAGTATGTTGATCCTCCTGATCCAACAAGATCAAAAGGGTCTCTTCACCCACAAGACGCAACCTGTTTTTGGCGTCCTCCGCCCACCTGTATCGATCGGCGAAGCGACTCAGATATTCATCAACAGCCGGCAACGATGAACGCGCAAGTCCGACTCTGATCGGGCGGTTGCGAACATTGGCCATCTCCGTGAACACTGCAATACCCACAGCCGTCGCCGCCCCCACTACGATCGGGTTGCCGAGCACGTAACTTGCATCGCCCTGAATGATAGTTCCAAAACTGCCAGCTGAAAGCCCCATAACTAAAGGCACGCCGATTGCGAGTGCCTGCTTTCTGTCGAACCCGTTGCTGAAGGCCATTCGCGCACCTTCGATAAAGAGCATGCCAAAAATAATCACATACACCGCGCTGACGACCGGGCCAGGCACGGCGATCAAAGCGGCAAGCAACTTCGACAACAACGCAACCACGATCGTCATCAGCCCCAGAAATACTCCCACACTCGCAGCTGATACTCCGATTATCCCGACATATGAAGCCGTGGCCGACCACGGCGCGGCTACCGGAGGAATCCCGAGCAACCCGCATATGAATGTGCTGGCTGCCGTTACGTTGAGACCACCTTGCACCACGCGGAAATCAAGCGCGACCGGTTCCCGGTACGATGCGCCGTATATCACCGAAAGATCGCCAACCGACTTCATGAATCCCGTCAAATTGACGATCGCGAACACCGGCAGCAGTGCCCAGAACTCGGCACCGAACGCTAACCCGAATTCAATGCGCGCCAGATCCGGAAAACTAAACCATGGAACCGCCGTGACCGCGGCAACGTCGTACAAACCTAGCGGAACGGCCACAACGAGACCTGTAGCAATCGTTATCGGCAAAACCCACATTCGGACGAGAGGGGTGCCCAGCAGAGAAACTAGAATCCCGGTCGTCAAAGCCACCAAACCGGGAGCCAAGAAAAGCACCACTGACGCGTCTTCCGGAGGTACCACCGTCACCGACACGATGAACGGAACCGCCGACACTGCAACGAGCATGATCACCGTCCCAGTAACCGCCGGAGTGAAAATCCGACGAAGTGAAGCAAGACGAATTGTCAGGATCACCTGCAGCAGCGTCGAAACCACGATCAAACTCGCAAGCAGACTCAGACCACCAATCTGCAACGCCAACGCGCTAACCGCCAGAAAGGGCACGTTGAAGTTAGCAACTATCAAGCGTCCCGACCCAACGCGTTGGAATCGTAGGGCGTGAACGATCATGCTCAGCCCTGTGACCGCCAGCGCCATTATCACGACCCATTGCAGGTAGTCCTCAGACTCGCCAGATGCTAAGACTACGAGCGTCACCAGCGTCACTAGGCTGATGGAGTTGGGCAACAGTATCTGCAACGCAGAAGATAACGCCACAGTGCGAGGGCACTTATCGTTCGGTTCGTAACGAATCTGGTTCACAGCCTCTATTCTCCGAAACTCGATTCAACTATCGAGTCTCAGCGTGGATTCTACGCTCGGCCGCGTTCATCAACCACACGATGCTACGCGCAGTCCATTTGCTACGACTTTGTGCTGATTATTGAAAGAAACATACGTAGTTGAGATCGTATCAACCCCGTGATACGTAATCTCAACGGATATAATACGGGGTTCAACCAGACATTACGGGTAAACGCAAATTTTCCCAATCACGCGGTTTGGTCGCTCGTGGAAACTCAACAGACAATCAAACGGAGGCAACGGTGACTGTTACAAGTCTCAACGCCAGAATAGCTGTCTCGCTAGCGATGATTTTGGCGTGTTTCGCCTTGATCGGAATCGCCTGCACAAGCGAACCCGATCCCACGCCAACCCAGGTGCCGGATCCCACATCCACGCCAGTTCCCGAACCAACTTCAACTCCGGTGCCGGAACCGACCTCGACGCCCGTGCCGGAGCCAACTCCGACCCCGAAGCCCGATCCAACTGCAACCCCCGTTCCGGAGCCGACTCCGATGGTTGAAGTCGATGACTCAGGGGATGCACGCACCATCGCCTACGTGATGGAGGGCATCGAGTTTGTCGAGCGCGAAGGTTTGGACGCCGCCATCGAACACTACAGCAGCGAAGAGAGCATCCAAGACGGACGTTGGTTGAGAATCATCGACACTGACACAGGAGTAATGGTCGCATCAGCTTTGCAGTATGAGATTGGACTGCAGATAGGTGGGCTCGGAGTCAGCAACCTTGGCTTGGCGATCGCCGCCGCAACTGAAGATGGGCAATGGACTGAATCTCTCGCCGACCATCCCGAAACAGCCCAACAATTGCCCAAGCGAAACGTCTGGATACGCCGCGACAATCTAGTTTTCAACTCCGGACACTTCGTCCTCCAGCAAAACATCGAGGCACCCGTCCGGAACTACGTCAACCGCGCCGTTGAGCTTTACGAATCCGACGGTCTGCAAGCAACCATCGACTACTACAACAGCCAAGATAGTCTCAAAGGCACCCTGTACCTGTTCTTGATCGGCGCCGACGACCTTTACCTCGCACATCCGATATTCCCCCACCTCATCGGAACGGACATCAAGGAGGTCATAGGTTCAGACGGCCAAGAATTAGGCAAGGAAATCGCCGAGGCAACCGAAGATGGCATATGGGTCGAATACCTGTGGCCAAACCCGATTACCAGAAATGAGGAGCACAAAACCACGTGGGCGCTTCGCCATGACGGTTTGATCTTCGCTTCCGGTTACTATTCCGCCGGGGAAGACCCGGTTGACCAACCTTGGGTCGAGGCCGACCCGCGCGACTACACAGTCGAATATGTCGAGAATGCCATCGCGCTATACGAACGAGACGGCATTGATGCAATGTTGGACTTCTACAACAGCGTCGCCAGCTTCCAAGGCCAGTGGTACCTCTTCGCAACCGACGAAAACGACATCTACAACGTTCATCCTTTGCTCCCCCAGTTGAGAGGAACCGACATTAAGGACGTGGTGGGAGCGAACGGTTACGAACTAGGGAAAGAGATTGCGAAGGCGACCGAGGAAGGACATTGGATCGAATACATGTGGCCACACCCTGCCACGCTGAAAGAGGTCCCAAAGGTATCCTACGCCGTTAGGCGCGATGGCATGATCTTCGCCTCCGGTTACTACCCGCCGCAACAAGACGCAGAAGAAAACGCCATTGACTTCGTACAGCGGGCCATTGACAAGTACGAAGCCGAAGGTATCGACGCCGTCGTCAGCTACTACAACAGCGATGAAAGCATCGAAGGTGTTTTCAGATTGGTCGTGGTCGACGAGAACGATTCGTTGCTGGTATCTCCGCTGTTCGAGCACCTTCGTGGCAGAAATGTTCGGGTACTCGCCGCACATCCCGCCCTCACGGATTGGGCTACCAACACGCTAAAGACCACCGAAAATGGTCAGTGGTTCAGTGTCGCTGCGGCATCTGCAGATGGATCCCAATCGGGCTTGACCAACAATTATTGGTCCATCCGCCACGACGGCATCATCTTCCAGACCGCATACAGCGAGTAACCCAGTCCCAGAACACATCGACGCGATCAGTTCGCATCAGGCAGCTCCTTCGCACACGCGCGCGAGGAGTTGCTCGCATGGTCGTCGCCAACAAAAGAAATGGCGCGCTTGGCGGGATTTGAACCCACGACCTCAGCCTTCGCAGGGCTGCGCTCTATCCACTGAGCTACAAGCGCGCGGACCACACCTTTCAGGTTACCACCGTCATCCAGCGACACCTGACTTTCGACCTGGTGCCGAGGGCGGGAGTCGAACCCGCACGTCCTTCCGGACACTACGCCCTGAACGTAGCGCGTCTACCGTTTCGCCACCTCGGCAACCTGATTCCAATACTAATCCAACCCTACATATCGGTTGCCCCCGCCGTGCGGGAGAAATGTCCGGACCCTGCACCGCACTCCGATACGGGGGACAAAGGGGCATTAATATTCCCTCTCCCCTGGTGGGAGAGGGTTAGGGTGAGGGAGAACGATTAATCAACCCCCAAAATATCCAACGCGTCCCGGTTGATTATCCCCTCGATCTCATCCTCCGGTATACCCGGCAGATGATGATCCTTCGCAAACTTGTTCAACCCGCGCAACGCATCGATATTGTCCTGCGGTCTCGTCACCGGCCAGTCCGACGCGAACAGGATGTACTGCGTCGAACCCCATTCGTGGAACTTCAGCATCGCCTCCCAGAAGGAATAGGGGCGATAGAACTGCGCCGAAACGTCGCACCACATGTTCGGGTGCTTCCGCACTGCCGATATGCAGTCGACCTGCCAAGGATGCGCAAGGTGCGCCAACACCATCTTCAACTTCGGGAACGCCATCGCAACCTTTTCTGTCGTCAACGGATGAGCGTAAGTCAACGGAGCCTCCGTCATCGGCGATGTGCCTTGGTGGAAGATGATCGGTATCCCGTCATGCTCCAATCGGGCGAACATCCTGAACGCCTCCGGCGACAGCGGATCGAAATCTTGGTAGTTCGGACCCAGCTTGATCCCTTTGCAACCCAAGTCGCCTACACATCGGTCGTACTCATCTTCCCAGTTCGGATCCAACGGGTGCAACGACATGAACGGTATCGTCTTGTCCGGATTCGCCTTCGCCGTCAACGAAGCGATGTCGTTGTGGTTCAACCCTTCTTCCCATCCAGCTTGCCTCGT
This sequence comes from Dehalococcoidia bacterium, assembly GCA_965220515.1. Lineage (GTDB taxonomy): Bacteria > Chloroflexota > Dehalococcoidia > Lucifugimonadales > Lucifugimonadaceae > Bin127. The sequence continues at coordinate 1,470,224 of OZ244831.1, read as the reverse complement.
CACAAATTCTTCAGATCGCCAAGGTCGCGGCGCGATCCCGAAAATGAACGTTTTATCCACCGGCGACATGTCACTGTAATAGTCGGCGATGCTATTCGTCAGCTGCACCGTCTGACCAGACCGCATCGTCGTCTCCGTCATCATTTCATCCTCGGGCACAGTGCCCCGGTGGCTAGGCAAGTGGGTATGGACATCGACGATCATGGGGTCTACCTCTCCAACCGCGGTTGGACTTTGCTTCGAATTCGCTAGTAGCATCGTAAACGATAAGCGGGCTTCTTGAACGGTTGACCGCTCAGAGTAACGCAGGACAAAACACCTCATGGACGCAGCAATAATCTTCGCGGCCGCCATCGCCGCCGCTTGCATCATCGGCGCTTTCATTATGATGTCTCGGCGCGACGGAGAAACTGGCGAAGATTCCACCGACCTAGTCAACCTCGCCGAAGAAAAAGCAAAAGCCGAAGCCGATCTCGCATCCACCCGCGTCGACTTGGAAACCACTCAGCAACAACTCCACGCCGCCCGCCAGTTCGAGATCCGAAACGCCAGACTCGAAACCGACCTCGAGAACGAAAAAGCCCTTCAAAAACGAACCGCCGAGGAACTCCAAACAACTCAAGCCCGCCGCGATCAACTCCAATCCGATGTCCAGAAACTCACCGCAGATGTTTCAAAGCTCGAAACTGAACTGAAAAACCGCAAAGAAGGAGAGAAAACGTTAGTCGATCGTTTCAACACCGTTTCGTCCGAAACTCTCGCAAACCAACAGAAACACTTTCTCGAACGCGCCACAGAAACACTTAAACCCCTCTCCCAAAAAGTCGACAAACTCGACCGCGAGTGGGCCACCACTTCTGGCGCTTTCAAGCAACAGATCGAATCCCTAGCGACCGAGACGCGAACCCTCTCAACCGCTCTCACCAGGCCCCAAGCCCGAGGCCAATGGGGCGAAATGCAGGTCGAACGTGCCCTTGAGCTCTCCGGACTAGTAAAGGGAATCCACTACGACACCCAAACATCCGACAACCAAGGCGGACGCACCGACTTCATCGTCCACATGCCCCACCGCCGAGATATCATCCTCGACTCCAAAGTCTCACTCGTAGCTCTTATCGAAGCACAAGACACTACCGACGACGCACAAAGGTCGGCTCACCTCGATCGCCATGCCCGCCACATGCAGGAACACGCCGATTCCCTAGCCGGCAAAGAATACTGGAGCCAACTCCCAGATTCCGCCGACTTCGTAGTAATGGTCGTCCCCGAATTCGCACTCCCCCCAGCCGTCGAACGACGCCCCAACCTCATCGACCGTGCTCTGCAAAACAATGTCGTCATCAGCACCCACTCAACGCTCGTGGCACTCCTGAAAACCGTCGCTATGGGCTGGCAAGAGCGCCAACTAGCCGACGAAGCCCAAGAGATCGGCACGCTAGGACGCGAACTACACGACCGCTTAGAAGTCTTCGCAACTCACTACGCCGACATCGGGACCGCACTCGACAGAGCGGTCAACCGCTACAACCGAGGCGTAGGATCTCTAGAATCCCGCGTCCTGACCCAAGCCCGGCGCTTCCCAGAACTCGGCGTCCAAACCACTAAAGAAATCCCCGAGACTCAACCCGTCGAATCTAGCACCCGGGCCATGCGCTCAGCCCAATCAATGCTCCCAGAAGAAAACTCCTGAGCAGTTACAAACCTCATCCGAACTATTCGTTCATCTCGAACACCGACCGGACTTCCACCTGTTCCTCAGTGCCCAGTAGGCCTTGATTCGCCCCCACAGAATTGTTCGCCGTCGGATCGTTGTACGAAAACACCGCAAAAACGACAAGCACAAAAACGATCATCAAAAACCACAACGAGCTGAGCTTGGCGGAGCGCATCAATACATCTTTCGACAACCCGCAATCCCCCCGCTACAGGTTTCAGCGCAACATTTAGACAAATCCAACAATCATTCAGGTAAATTACTCAAACCGCGAGAGAAATCACACCTAATAACATGACCGCAAACACGCTGAACAAATTGAAAAGGACTTAAGAAGTGGGTTCAGAAACTACTACTCAACGAAACACCATCAAATGGCTGTTAGGCGTCGCACTCATCGGTTGCGCCACCGGCCTCATCGCCGACGCATTCGTGATCGGCGAATCGCTATGGCGACCAATCGCAATCGGAGCCAGCGGCTCAGGATTCTTCATCGGACTCAGATTATGGATGAGCGGAATCGACCACAAATAGTCCGAACTAATACCAACGCTCCTTGTCCACCACGTTCATCAACTCCTCACCTCGTGCGAACCGTCGAGCGTTCTCCAAAATGATCTGGAAACGCCGCTCTGGAATATCACCCGCATCCCTGACCGCCACATGTGGCGTCATCAAAACGTTCGGCAACCGCCACAACTTGTGCTCCGGCGGCAACGGTTCGATCTCATAAACATCCAGCCCGCAACCCGCAATCTCTCCCGACTCGATCGCATCTGCCAAATCATCGACCTTGCACACCATCCCGCGCCCAACATTGATGAAATACGCCGAAGGCTTCATCAGTTTGAACCGGTCCGCATTGAACATCCCCTCAGTCTCCGGAGTGTGCGGCACCGTCGAAATCACAAAATCCGCCTCGGGTAGCAACCGATCGATCTCATCCGGCGAGTGAATCTCCGCACCCCAAACCTCCCGCTCGACCCGCGGCTCCAACCCAATAACCCGCATCCCAAACGCCCCGCACAACCGCGCCGCCTCAGCGCCGATCCCACCAACACCGTTGATTAAAGCCGTCGCATCCCCCAGACTCACGTACTCCGACTTTCGAGCATCCTTCTCCCACTCACCACGACGTTGCGCATCCACATACCAAGGCAACCCCCTCGACAACGCCAGCACGAACATCATGATGTGGTGACTTATGTGATCGAAGTAGATCCCCCTTGGGTTCGAAATCACGCACGGATGCTTCACCAACTCATCGTAGTAATACCCGAAGAACGGCCCCGCATCCGGATTCTGTAACCACCTCAACTTGTGCGCAGTAGGCAGCATCTCTGGCGAAATCCAACCAAACGCCCCATCCGCATCCACAATCTCCCGCGCCGCCTCTGCGTCATCCTTCGGCGACACGACCTCATACTCCGGCATGGAATCCGTCAACCGAGCCGCAAACCACCGCGTCAACTCATCCTGCGGCGGCATGAATACAAACTTGATTGGTGAGAACATGATTTAGAACGGCGAGAGTCTGACAATTGTTACATGATGTTAATCGAATGTCGGCACGGATTCCGAGAGATGTGAAACGTGCCAATGCTTCTAGAACGTAACTCACTTCATGCGTGATAATGTTGGTTACTCTCGCAATCCACCGACGCGCGAGCGTTATGAACACAGCAATCGAGAACACAGAGCCACTTGGTTTTTACACAACCCAAGATGCTTCGCGCATCGCGCGAATTCCCGAAAATACGCTTCGAGATTGGCGCAACAAGGGCGTCATTGTGCCCTCATTGGAGTTCACCGATGAGGATGGTAAATCAAGTTGGGGCTACAACTACGAAGCGCTTATGCTTGCACGGCTCCTTCGGATCCTTAGAGAAAATCACGTCGGGTTGAGGCGAGGGGTCGCGACGTTGCGGCATTGCCTCGCGCGTTTCGGGCCACCAGGACCGGTTTGGGCTGAAGTGAAGGTTTTCGTTTTCGAAGGCGGTGAGATTTTCACATATCGTGAAGACGAGTGGGACTCGACCCTTCCCGTTAGGGCTGGTCAAAAAGCGGCTGAAGAACTTTTCGGCGAAGATTTCTCTTTGGTAAAGGAGAACGCGGACGCGTTATTGGTGCCGAAGCAGTTCTTGGAGTGGGTCCAGATCGATCCCGATATCAGAGATGGTTCGCCTGTGGTCCGCGGTACCCGTATCCGTACGCAAACGTTAAAAGGTATGATCGACGCAAATTGGCCCCCGCTATTGATTGTCGATTTAGCTTATCCGCATTTGAATGAACAGCAAGTGCGCAACGCGGTGGAGTACGAGCGGTTCCTAGATGGCTAGCGACGATGTCACGCGCTTCCTAACCGATGAGGACGTGCCGATGGCGTGGGCGCATGCCATTAACCAAGTTGCCGCGATTCGAGAGCTGAACCTGAATTGGGAGGCTACATCGATTTATGACATCGGTCTCACCGAAAAAGACGATGTAGAACAACTGATATTCGCTAGATCAAACTGTATGGTGCTGGTTACCTGCGACAAATACGGTGGTCAAGGAGGCCAGGAACTGAGGGCCGAACTGCGCGACAATGGCGGCAAAATCATCCGAATCACCGGCGGACCTCAGCAACCACCACACGTCGCAATTGCCAAGCTGATGATTCGATCTGAGCAATGGCAGTCACGTTTAAAGAACGATGACGGCGTGGTCATCATAACCGGTGTTTCGGGTGATATTAAGTTCCGCACACCTGAAGAGTTTGCCGGCAGGTTGGCGCGAATTGAAACCCAACAACTGGTCGGGTACGAAGCTTCACCAATCCCGCCGCGGCAGATTTCCAAGAACACCGAGGTCCCAGACGGAAAATTGCCGTTGCAACCTGACGAAACCTAATTCGCTATGCTTTTTGGACGCTCAACCCCATAAGCGTCAACCTTTGCGAGTCATTCGATCGCTAGGCTGTCGTCTGCTGATCAAGCTTTTGATTGCTCCTACCTCAAATCACACTCCACACCAACCTCCGCGCAGTGCCCCTCGAACCACTCGATCACCTCAGTGTGATAAGGAATCCCATCCTTCGAACGCTTCTCGATCTCCTCAGCCTCCAACAGACCCGGATACACAACACGATCATGCCCCTTGCCTGGCGGGTGCTCCGCCACCGCCTTCAGCAATTCGTCCATGTCATCGAGGAACTTCTCCCTGTCTGTAAACGCCTCGATGTCATACGCGACGAAGAAGTGACCACCTTGATGCGGGTTCAACGGACCCGGACCAAGACCCGTCAACTCGTTGCACATGATCTCATTCATCAAACCCAAACCGAAACCCTTGTGAGATCCGTTCTCACGCGTCCCACCGATCGGCAACATCCCGTACTTGCCTCGCGTCTCGGGACCCGGTGCGGGCTGCTCCTCCAACTGAGGCTCGTAATTCTCGTCAGTAATCCAACCAGGCAGCACAGTTGCACCGGTCCGACGCAACAACCAAATCTTGTTCGCCGCAACCTGAGTGGTCGCCACATCCAGCATGTAAGGCGGCATCGTCCGCGCTGGCGCGCCATACGCAATCGGATTCGTTCCCAAAAATGGACGCGAACCCCAAGTCGGGATCGTGATGCCCGCTCCGCCAGCCGTCATCGTGTGACCGATCATTCCAGCCTCAATGGCTTGGTACACATAGTGACTGCAGCCAGCCAAGTGCCCAGTGTTGTAAACCGTCACCACACCGACACCATGCTGCTGCGCCTTCTCGATGGCCATCTCCATCGCCGTTGGGCCGACATGCGTCCCGAGCGCATCCTTCGCATCGATGTTTGCCGTCGTGCTAGTCTCCCGAACGATCTCCCACTCGGTCGTTGGATTCAACTGACCTGCCGCATAACTCCTCACATACCCCCTCAAACCGTTTGACACACCGTGTGACTCGTTCCCTCGCAAATCGTTTCCGAGCAGAACATCAGTCGAATCCTGCGCGCCATCCTCATCCAACCCAATCTTCAAGAAGATATCCTTCGTCACCCGATGCATCTTCTCAGGCATCACGTAAACACGATCAGCCTCCGGTACCTTGAATCGCTCTAGCATTTCGGAATTCCCCTCGGATTGTTGCGGCTTGAACTGTGATGTTCGCTGTAGTAGTTTAAGCGATTTTCAAGTGCAAATACCGCACTAGATCAAACCACGGCACCACCTCGCATCACGTAAAATCGCGACGGTGCGCCAACCCGAATCACGCATTCGCCGAACCCTCTGCCACTGCCAATCCAAGAAAGGCATCCCATTTCATGCAACTCAGACCCAATCGCGCCAAAGACAAACTAGCCGCCGGTGAAGTAGCCATCGTCGTTGGAGGAATGTCAGACCCCGATGCCATCGACGCCTTCGGCCCCATCGCCGCCGCAAACGACATCGCCGGCATGTGGCTCGAAGGCGAACACGCAGGTGTCGACGCCTCAACCCTCGGAAACCTCACCCGCGCCTGTGACCTCTGGGGCATCTCTCCCGTAGTCCGCATCAACGAGAACTCACAAGGCCTCATATACCGAACCCTTGACTGCGGCGCACAAGGCATCGTCGTACCGCATGTCAACAACGCCGCCGAAGCCCGAAACGTCGTCGACGGCGGAAAGTTCCCTCCCATCGGCAAACGCGGCGCATACACCAGTCGTCAAGGTCACGGCGTGTCCAACTACATGAATGTCGCCGACGACTACTCGCTCCTCGTCATCCTCATCGAAGACATCATCGCCTACAACAACCTCGACGAGATCCTGGAAGTCGACCAAATCGATGTCTTCTTCGTCGCCCCGAGCGACTTCGCCGCATCCATGGGACACACCGGCGACATCAACCACCCCGAAGTCGTCGAAACCATGAACGACGCCTTCCGCCGCATCGAAGCCGCAGGCCGAAACTCAGGTGCAACATGCGGACAAGGTGACGCCGAAAGATACCTCGATCTAGGCGCGAAATTCCTCCTAACCTCCATCGGCCCGTGGCTCAGCGCTGGCGCCGCCAGCTTCACCGACTTCGTAAACAATCACTCGAGATAAGAAGGCGATCCAAAAATGCAACTCAGACCCAATCGCGTAAAAGAAAAAATCTACGCCGGCGAAGTCGCTGTATCCGTCGTCGGCTTCACCCACCCCGACGACATCGACGTCTTCGGCCCAATCGCGCAAGCGAACGGAATCGACGCCGTATGGCTCGAGGGCGAACACGCTGGCGTCGATCACGCCAACCTAGGAAATCTCACCCGCGCCTGCGACCTCTGGGGACTAACCCCAGTCGTCCGCATTAACGAAAATTCCCAAGGCCTGATCTACCGCACACTCGATTGCGGTGCCCAAGCCATCGCCGTACCACACGTCAATACCGCCGAAGAAGCCCAAAACGTCGTCCTCGGCGGCAAGTTCCCTCCCATCGGAAGGCGCGGCAATTATGCCAGCCGACAAGGCCACGGAGTCCCCAACTACATGGAGCTGGCCGACGACCACTCCCTGCTCATTGTCTTCATCGAAGACATCATCGCCTACCAGAACCTAGACGAAATCCTCGAAGTCGAACACATCGACATCTTCTTCGTCGCCCCCGGCGATTTCGCAGCATCGATGGGACACAAAGGCATCTGGGATCAAGTAGCCAACATCCCCGAAGTCGCCCAAACCATGGAAGACACCTTCCGTCGCATAAACGCCGCGGGCAAGATCCCTGGCGCAACCTGCGGCAAAGCAGGCCTCCAACGCTACCTAGACCTAGGCGCGAAATTCTTCCTAACAACAACCCAAGAATGGATAAACGACGGCGCCGAAAACTTCATGAACATCGTCAAAAACCACTAACACCCCCATCAAAGCCCATCACTAAAATCAGCGTAATCAGCGGTTCAAACAAAAGGAGAGGTGCCAAACTAAATGGACATCCGACCCAATCGCATCAAAGACAAAATAGCAGCCGGCGAAATCGCAACCATCGTTGGCGGCATGACGCACCCCGATGACATCGACGCCTTCGGCCCCATCGCCGTAAACCACGGTTTCGATGGCATCTGGCTCGAAGGCGAACACGGATGGGTCGACGCCTCCGAACTCGGAAACCTCACCCGCGCCTGCGACCTCTGGGGCCTTACATCCGTCTGCCGCGTAAACGACAACCACCAAGGACTCATCTACAGAACCCTCGACCGCGGCGCACAAGGCATCGTCGTCCCCCACGTCAACAACGCCGCCGAAGCCCAGAACGTCGTCGACGGCGGCAAATTCCCTCCCATCGGCAAACGCGGCAGCTACACCAGCCGCCAAGGACTCGGCGTACCCAACTTCATGGAAGTCGCCGACGACAACTCCCTCCTGATCATCCTCCTCGAAGACATCATCGCCTATGAAAACCTCGACGAAATCCTAGCCGTCGACCACATCGACGTATTCTTCGTCGCCCCCGGAGACTTCGCCGCCTCCATGGGACACAAAGGCAACATCGACCACCCCGACGTCGTCGAGACCATGAACGACGCCTACCGCCGCATCGTCGCCTCCGGCAGGACCGCCGGCGCAATCTGCGGCACCGCCAACGTCACACGCTTCCTAGACCTCGGCGTCAAACTCCTATTCACAAACACCCCCGAATGGATCAACACCGGCGCCGCCAACTTCATGGACATCGTCCACAACCACTAACCCACATCCCCGCAGGGGCAAACCCTCGTGGTCGCCCGCCCCTTTCGCAAGGCGAAAGGGGCGCGAGCAAGCGAAGCGATGCGAGCGGGGTATGCCCGGGGGCGGACCGGCGGCACCCCTTTATGGCTACTCAACATACCCGTCATTCCGGCGAAAGCCGGAATCCAGAGGGGCAGGGCGAGGGTGAATCGGGTGGCCAAGGGACTGGGTTTCCCCCGCTAGCGGGGGAAATGTCCGAAGGACAAAGGGGGCGCGTAGGGGCGGTTCGCGAACTCCCGCACCCCATTTGATATAGCGTTAAAACCATGCAAAAACGCACCAAACCCGCGACCCTCTTACTCACCGCGGTAATCATCGCATCAGGCATCCTCGCGGCACTCGCCACAACCGCCTGCCGCGGCGGCGGAGCTAATCCCGGCGAAGATGACTTGGTGATCTCATTTGTCGATCCCACGCAGTCGTCCCGTACCTGTTTGAACGAAGTCTACCCATCTGAAGGTCCGCGATTCGAGGAAGTTTCCGACGCCGACTATCGACCCGGAGCGAACGGAGTTGATTACACCATCCTCGAAGAGGGTGACGGCCCTAGCCCGGGCCCGGATTGGCAGTACGAGGTGAACTACACCGGATGGCTGGAAGACGGTTGCGTATTCGGCACCACCTACAACACGGAACGCGCCGCCCGCTTCTTCCTGCCATTCGTCATCCCCGGTTGGCGGCAGTCGCTGGAAGACATGAACATCGGCGAGCGTAGACGCATCCGAATTCCGCCCGACCTCGGCTACGGTCAAGCCGGTTCTCCACCACGCATACCCGCAAACGCAACGCTAATCTTCGACATCAAACTCGTTGATGGAATAACTGGAGAAGACGCGAGGGCGACCGCCACAGCCGTCAACGAAGCAGCCGCAGCCACCATAACCGCCGTTTCCGAAGAAGTCGAAGCCACCTTCACCGCCATCGCCGAAGAAGCAACCTCCGAAGCCGAAGCATCAGAACCGTAGGAGCAAACCACCATTCTCCCCTCTCCCTTGATGGGAGAGGGTCAGGGTGAGGGTGAACAGGGTGGCAAAGGGGCGGCTACGCCCACGTTATACCATTGAAAAGACGTAATTCGGGGCTGTAGCTCAGTTGGGAGAGCGCATCGTTCGCAATGATGAGGTCGGGGGTTCGAATCCCCCCAGCTCCACCAGACTATACAGAATCAAGAACCTTTCAGATTAGGTTCGCGCTGGTCCTGTAATCCCGCCTCTTCCCTGGAACTACTGGCGATGTCCGACCTGCCAGTAGGATCAGCCGCTGCCCGCACTGTGGCGCAGACCTGCGCAGACGTGGGCAGTTCGGCCCTTTGATCGTTCTATCCTCCAAACCGTCAGTCCACCCGCGCGTCGAGCCCGGCAAGCCTGAGACCTTCAAGCCGCTGGTACAGTTCTGTCATTGCACCCACAACCGCGCCCCCTGTAGGACCGCCTTCTCCATCTCTTTGAATCGACCACACAACGACTGCGACCGTCACCTTCGATGCTTCTCGCTTCAGAGCGCGCGCTATACCGACCCCTTGAAGTGCTACCGAAATATCAATCAGCATCGACAGTCACGATCGCTGCGATGTTGGCCAATAGCCATGCAGATGCTGCGAACAACTGCAACAAATCCCCACTAGATCCGATCCCCGAAGCCAGCATGCTCCCAATCCAACAAACGCTGGCGGTCGTTTGTCCGAGCCATTTGATGCTCCGCACCCTGGCCAATCGGCTTCGCACCGCGGCAGGCGCAACGGCCCCTTCGCTGTTTCCCGTCAACATGCGCACTCCTCTCCGCAGTTGGACAGGTCATCGAGATACATGCCCCACATGCGGTAGCCTTCCAATGCTTCCGCCGGCAGCCCCAGCGAAGTCGCAATCGCTTTAGCGACAACAGCGAATCTTTGTCGATATTTGAAGATAAAGCAGAAGACGTGATTGTCGTGGCGAACTGCGGGGCCGCAAAGAAACACTCCCGGCACAATGGTCGATTCGTCGTGTTCGCTCAGAATCAGAGAGCCGTCTTCGCGGCGTTCAAACATGTCCGCGACTAACTTTTGACTCCCCTCGAAACCGCCGGCGAATAACGGCGGCACGCGGGTCTGAAACCGATGTCCGTCCTGAGCCGTGACTTCATACACACCGTCCACGCTAGCGACTGATTCGATGGGCATGTACGGATAAAGTTCCACTTGCTCGAAAAAACGTTTTTCACGGATCCGCTCGAGCGTAAACGGAGAGAGCGCAACACTGGGGTCGGAGCTCTCTTCCACCCACGGACGATTCTTGTCGAACAACCGCACTCGTTTGTCTCGACACGCTAGGTGGTAGGCGACGTCGACACCGCTTTCGTAGCCACCTATAACGATGAAGTCGTCGCCGTCGAGTTCTTTGTAGCTGGAGATGGTCGCGGTGTGACGACACAATTCGCTACCGACAAACCCATTTGAGCGCGGGTACTGGAACTCTCCAGCCGCCCAAATGACGTGCTTGGCTTGCAATGTCTCGTCGGCAGTATCGATGCGAAAGACGTCGTCGACCTTTGCTACCTGCACTACGTCGGTACCTTCCCGTACCGGCACTCCGAAGAATTTCGCGATTACACGCAGGTACATCGCGTACTCTTCTCCCGTCGGATGCTCGACCTCCAAGCTGTACGCGGGTGAAGTTTTGATCGCGACAGAGTTCAAATCGAGCATGCCGATCGAATTGGTCGGGTAGGAGGGCGTGATGAAGCGAGTCTCAGCCGGCCACGAGATGAACGACGCGCCGACCGTGTGACGCTCGCAAACCACGAAGTTCTCGATGCCAGCATGTCTGAGAGCCACCGCAACACCCACTCCTGCGGCACCGGCGCCGACAACCACTACGTCGTACACGGCTTCACTTCTCTCGTTGACGATCATAAAGACTGCTCCTTTCGACACTCAAATCAGACATGTTTCGAACTCCTGCCGCATGCTTTGCTCATCAATGTTGTGGCTGACACTTTATTGAGACATAGTATCATTGCCCGCGCTGTCCGCCAAGCGAACGGATTCGCAACTATCGCCGCCCGAAGGGAAGTGGTCGCTTCGTAAATGCTGCTGGAGGCACCGCTCGCTACTTGAACGCGCGGTCCGGACCCTGACCTAGATGGATGCGCTCAACTCGGCAGGTAATAACGAGTCTCAGACCGTGCACCTTAACGGCTTCGTCGTCGCCCAATCCCGGATCGCGTGCCGCGCCGCTGTAGCCCAGATCCCGAACCTGTCTGAGATAAACATTGACAAGGTACTGGATGCCTAGGCCGACGAGGTGGCTTTGATTCCGCAGTAAATGAACTAGATCATCGCCAACGTCGTGCTGGACTCGTGCTTGACCATGGCGGGAAAGGTTCGGGCGATAACTGACGTTTGATGCGCTTACAAAGATACGATCAATTCAAAGACGGCTCTACCTATCGTCAACTTCGGCCCACCAAGCCCCCTCACTTATGCGCCGTCAGGCGGGTTGGAATCGCTAGGCGGATCAGGTGGAGGCGGAGCAGGGTGCCAACCGCCGAAGACCGCGCCCAATTCTCCCAAACTCAGCTCCTCAGCATCAGCCTCGTCTTCGGGTTTTTCGGGCGTATCCTTCTCGCGGTCACTCATGTCGCCCTCCTCGAGTATTCAGTTCAAGTAAATGAAAGTTATGTATCACGAGCATAGTAAACCTCTTCATACAGGGAGTCAACGTTTGCGCCGAGCCATCTCGTTCGCTACAGATAAACTCAGTGCCGAGTTTGCGAATATCTATCGATGATGCCGTAGTGCAAACGATGTTATCACCAGCAAACACGAACAAAGCTAGTTCACATTCACTTCACTATTGAACTTAGAATTGTGCAACGCCTAAACCGATCAACCATAACCACTCCGATCACAAGATGAAGAAAACCATCTACCTCGCCAATCCCTACGGCTTTTCAGAGCAACAGAACCGCATGCTCCTACCCCTCTTCGTCGAAGCGTTGGAATCGCTAGACCTAGAAGTCTGGGAACCCTTCGAACGGAACAATCAGGAGAGCACCTTGGATCCCGGATGGGCCTATCGCATCGGACAGGCCGACATCAAAGACGTCGCCGATTCCGACGCCATATTCGCTATCCTCAACGGCACACCACCTGACGAAGGCGTAATGGTCGAACTAGGTGCCGCCATCGCACTCAACAAACCCACATTCCTCTTCCGAGACGACCACCGCCGCGTCACCGAATGCGAAGAATACCCCCTAAACCTCATGATCTTCACCGGCCTCCCCCAACACAACTGGGAAGACTGGTACTACACCTCCTTCGACGAAATCACCAACCCCCAAAAAGCCCTAGCCCGCTGGGCCCTAGCCCCTTTCGTGAGACGAAAGGGGCGCGAACGAGCATAGCGAAGTGAGCGGGGTATGCCCGGGGCGGCGGAGCAGAGGCATCCCCTCTCCTTCGATGAAAGAGGATTAGAGGTAGCGCTATATCCCCTCTCCCTTGATGGGAGAGGGCTAGGGTGAGGGTGAACGGGGTGGCCAAGGGGCCAGGCCCCCTACCAAACCGCCGAATCCCCATCCCTACGCGGATCCGAAGCCGCCGACATCGTCCCAGCTTCCCCGTGTACCTGAATCGCCCCCTCACTTCCTGCACCTGCGAACGGAGCGATCGCATTCACCTCATGCCCACGAGCCCTTAGAGATTCGACTACACCTTCGTCCACTCGATCCTCAATGTCCAAATGATTCGCTTCGGTATGCGGATAAGTTGACGAAGTACGCCCCTGATAGTGCGTCCAACGCGGCCCTTCGATCGCCTCCGCGACCGTCAATCCGTGATCAAACACCCCAGTCACGACTTGGAAGTTAGTCTGCACCTGAGTATCCGCCCCAGGAGTACCACACACCAGCTCCAACTGACCACCCGTCTCAACCGGGCCATCAAGCACCATCACTGGATTCATCGTGTGCCGAACTCGTTGCCTCGGACGCAGAAAATCAATGTGATCCGGATCCAAATGCCAGTACGTCATCCGGTTGTTCAGCAACACCCCCGTATTCCCCGCGATCAAACCCGAACCGTACCCCATCTGGATGCTCTGCAACTCTCCCACAGCATTGCCCCATCGGTCTACAACGCAAAAGTGCGTTGTATCCGATCCCGCCGCACCACGCGCCGCAAACGCATCATGCCTAACGCTAGAACCATTTGGATGATGAATCACTCCATCCCGCCGGTACTTCCTAGATACATCCGGGCTACGGTCCATGAAAGCCCAAGGATTACCTTCCCGCGCCTCATCGTCCGTCAGCGCATGCTCGAAATCGATGAGCTTCGCACGTTCGGCAGAGTATTCCTTGTTCAACATGCCTTCAACAGGCACATCCACAAAATCAGGGTCAGCAGTGTACGCCTCCCGATCCGCAAAGGCCAGCTTCTTGCACTCCGTCATCACATGAACCGCCTCGGACGTCAAATATCCGAGACCTGCTGCATCAAAGTTCTCAAACAGGTTCAACTCTTGTAGCAGAATATGCCCCGATGAATTCGGAGGTGCCTCGTACACCGTCCGACCGCGATATGTCGTTGAGATCGGCTCCTGCCACTTGACCTTGTGGTGGGTCATATCTTCATACCGCAGCAAACCCCCGCACTCTTCACTGAAACGACCAATCTCTCGAGCGATATCACCCTCGTAGAACGCATCCCGACCCTGCTCTCCGATGGTGCGATAAGTTTTGGCGAGGTTCGGATTGTAGCGCAACTCACCCGGCTTCAACCACTCCCCATTCGGCGCAAACACCTCAGCCGACGTTGGCGCATCGCGCAACAGCGCACACTGCATCGACGAAACCGCTTGCTGATGCGAAACCGGCACCCCATCCTCGCACAACTCGATCGCCGGCTCCACGCAGACACTCAGCGGCAACAAACCGTGTCGTTCATGAGTAGCCAACAGCGCATCCAATATCCCCGGCACCGACGTCCCCAATATCCCGGTCAGCGGTATGCCACTCGAATAACGCTCCGCTGTCGCCAATGCTGGTGCTGCACCGGTACCGTTAGCCACTTCTACGGACTTCTTCTCTCTCATATAGGTCATCACGAAACCGTCCCCACCGATGCTCGAACCCGCAGGCTCAGCCACACCCAGAGCAAACGCCACGGAGATCGCAGCATCAACCGCGTTCCCGCCCCGATGCAACGTGCGAATCCCAGCTTGCGCGGCAAGCGTATGATTGGCTACAACGGCACCTTTCGACCCCATTCGAGGCGGACGAAACGACTGACCAGTGATGCCATGAGGAGATTGGTAACGCACTTTGATGTTCCTTTGAACCTAGACTTTGAAAGATTCAGTGCCGTCAGTGTACTGCTTGCACGCTTGTTTCGCGCACACGATGAATATAGAAATTGTATGTAGCCACAAAACAAATAGGTGGCAATGAAAACACACCCAAAAAAATACACCAAATGTATTGAAGGAATTGTGAGGGATAATATGCGAAATCAAGGAGTCAGCCAATACGCCGACACGGAAGCCGATTACGGATCTGGCGACGGAGCCAAACGTCTTTGGTTAATTGACGGGGCATATCTATTCAGCACCCAGTCTTCAGTCGGACAAGGTTACAACTTTGACTATCTATTGCTGAAAAACAAGCTCGAAACAACCGTTGGCCCGTTCTGGAGGGCCTACTACCTCAACGCATTACAGCCCGACAATGACCGCAACGACGGCATGCAACGCTTCCACTCTTGGCTGCAATCAGCCCCGCCGAGCGGCCCCAAAATCATCACCAAGCTATACAACCTCAGAGACTCCGACGCCAGCCACGCATACTGCCATGGGTGTGCAGCCACTGTGCAACTCGAGTGTCTCTCACCAACGTGTTCAACGGGCGTGTATCCCTTGACCCGCAGGTCGCAAAAGGGAGTCGATGTCGGCCTCGCAACACTCGCCCTAACCCATCTCGACTCGTACGACACACTGATGCTCTCCTCCGGTGACGGCGACCTGCTCGACGCCATCAAGTTCGTAAGCGATTCCGGCAAAGAGATCGAACTAGCCGTATTCAGGGCCGGCGTAGCCACCGAATTGCAGTCATGGGCCGATCGCATATATTGGATCGACGAATTCGCACACGAAATCGCGCGATAAATCCATAATCCCCTCTCCCTTGATGGGAGAGGGTTAGGGTGAGGGTGATCGGTGGACAAAAGGGTGGGGCTTCAGCGGACAGAATATCAATCCAAGCAATATAATCGTCATCCCCACACATAATCGTCAGCCCCGCACTGATACTCGTCATCCCCGCGCAGGCGGGGATCCAAACAGAAAAGGTATGTCCTAAATGTCATTTCGCAAAAAAGGCGAAAAAGCCCCCGATTTCGAATTAACCGCACACAATTCAAAGCGTGTACGACTTTACGATCTGTTGGATTCCGGCCGACGAGTAATCCTGACCTTTCACCCAGCATCATTCACCGGCGGTTGAACCAATCAACTCGGGATCCTTGGCAGGATCCGAGAACAAGCGTTCGCAGCAGACGTAGAACTGCTCGAAATAAGCTGCGACTCCGTACCCGTCCAACTCGCATGGGTAACCGCCAACTTCGAGCAGCACGAAGTCTCAAAAGCCCCCCTAGTCCTCTCCGACTTCTGGCCACACGGCCAAGTCAGCCGCGCCTACGGCGTCTTCAACGAAGAGCGCGGCATGTCTATCCGCTCCCTCTTCATCATCGACACCAACCACACCATCATCCACTCCGAAGAATCCACCCAACGCGGAGTCCTCCCAGACATCGAAGCCGCCGTAGACCTCGTCGCAGAACTCGATTGAACCCCACACCCTCCGTCATTCCCGCGCAGGCGGGAATCCAGAGGGGCCGGGCAGGGGGGCCAAACCAGTACGCCCCTTTCGTGAAACGAAAGGGGCGCGCACAAGCGAAGCGAGTGCGCGGGGTATGCCCGGGGCGGATGGGTGGAGGCACCCCACCAATCCCCTCTCCCTTGATGGGAGAGGGTCAGGGTGAGGGTGAAACGCCGCCTCATAGCTTGAGAGAAGCTATAATTTGCGGTACTAGGGGTTAAGCGTAAGTTTGACGTGAGACGAGACCAATGGCCACTGAACAACAAGATGTCGTCGCCGTGTTGGAGCAATTCGAGAAAGACCGCCTCTACATCGAATCGCACTGGGATGAGTTACTAGATCAACACCTAGATCGGTGGATTGTTGTGTATGGAGAAGAGTTGGTGGGAGAAGGCCCAACGTTACCCGATGCCCTTGATGACGCACGCCCAAAGTGCGCTATCGGAAATGCGGCAGTTGAGTTCATTACGCACGAACCCCGCAACATGCTTCTGTGAGTCAGATCAACGGGGAATTTCGGGCGCAGGAAGTCCTCCCATCACCGTTGATCACAGCCGTCGTTGAGATCCCGAATCTTGGCGTCATGGCATCTGTGGAGTTCTTGGTCGATACCGGTGCCATGCGAACCGTACTCCACCCTCGGGATGCACTCAAATTCGGGATTGACATCGTAACCTACGCCGCTGATGCATGTCCCCGTACCTTTTCCGGCGGTGGCGGCGACGCCTCCTACGGCGTTGAAGATGCGATACTGCATTTCAAGAACGCCAAGACCAACCTCCGCACCTTTATCGGTCCACTGGATCCATGTCAGTTTGATTTAGCTTTGAACAAGAACGTCCCATCGCTCTTAGGTCGTGATTTTCTCAATCAAGGACGATTGAACGTCGACTACGAGAACAACGAAGTCTCATTCGAGATGCGCCCAGCCATATAAGCAACCTAAATGAAATTCTTCCGGTCCAATCGACCACCATACATGCCCATTCCCGCGCAGGCGGGAATCCAGAGGGGCAGGGCAGAGGCGCAGGGTTCCCCCCTTGACACCTTCCACAATCTGATCAAAGATCGGTGAATGGTACGGGTCACTGCAGAACCTACAGCGTTTTATTCGGACGCGACCCCTGCAGATTCTCCCGATTTTCGATGGCGTCTCTTCTATGGTCAAGCCATTGACGTCCTCGGGAAAATGCCCGATAACCAATTTGACTCCATCTGGACGGATCCTCCGTATCTACTGTCCAATGGGGGAATCACCTGCCACGCTGGACGGATGGTGAGCGTCGATAAAGGTGATTGGGACAAGAGCAAGGGATGGGAACAGGATCTTGAATTCACCGAGGAGTGGATGACTGAATGCCATCGGGTACTTAAGCCGACAGGCACGATCTGGGTGAGTGGCACGCTCCACTTCCATCCCATAGCCGGCATGGCCCTCATCAAAAGCGGTTTCCGACTACTCAACGACATCGTCTGGGAGAAACCGAATCCTCCACCCAATCTCGGTTGCCGAACCTTTACCCACTCGACAGAACTCGTCTACTGGGCAGCCAAGGCAAAGAAAGGCGAACGTCCCAACTACCTCTTCAACTATGCCGACATGAAAGCCGAAAACGGCGGCAAACAGATGAAAACCGTCTGGCAATACACCGCGCCGGGGCGTGACGAAAAAACCTTCGGAAAACATCCGACTCAGAAACCTGTAGCGCTTATCGAGCGTTGCATCCGCGCTTCAACCTCACCAGACGACTTGATCCTAGACCCATTCGCCGGAGTAGCGAGCACTGGCGTTGCCGCCCTCAAAACAGGGCGACGATTCGTCGGAATCGAAGTTGAAAAGGAATTCATCGACATCGGGATGCAAAGGCTACGAGCCTTTACCCCCCCCCCCAGATTTCTACAAATGTTGGAAAATATGTCGGCGAAACCGATATTCATCACTCCAACATGCTCTTGGATTCGGACGAGGGCTGAGCATTGTCCCCGCGGAATACAAGAACGGGCGAAGTCATGGAGCAAATGGTGCTACCCGCACTGGAGATGGGCGGTTACACCATCACTCGCCAAAAGACCATTGGCACACGGTTCGGCGTTTCGAAGCACAACGTCGACACCTTCGCGTTGGACGAATTTGCCCGACCGTATCTGATTTCCCTCAAATGGCAACAGGTTTCAGGCACCGCTGAGCAGAAAATCCCCTTTGAAGTTGTGTGTCTCGCCGATGCCATGATGCGCAACGAAGAGTTCTTCAAGGCATATCTCGTCCTTGGTGGCGAGGGATGGCGCTTCAAAGAGTTTTATCTCTCCGGTGGTCTAGCCGAATTTCTAGTCAATGCCGACCTAGTAAACATCGTTTCGCTTGAGCGATTCGTCGAACTGGCAAATCAGGGGAGGTTGTGATGGAGACTGAACTTCCGAAGCAGTGTCCAAAACACGCGAACGATTTGGGATCTCTAAGTGCCGATGAACGCGAAGAAATATCAGGGTTCATGGATAAGTTTCCAGACAATCAAGGATTCCCTGGGCGCCACAAGTGCGCGTACTGCTCTTATGCTGAAGGCATTGAAGTCGGTTATGCGCTTGCCTTGGCAGAAGTTGAGCGGTCCGTCCTTGGTCTGCGATCACATCCACCAACACGATGTTGATGGATTGGGCGGCTACGATACGTGATCCTGAGATTGCAATCGATTGCGAATGAAGGCCTTACCAACATTCGATAACCGATACTTTCCCGACATCCCGCCTGCGCGGATGAAATATGACCCGTCAGTTGAGGGACTGCCGATGTTCTCGTTGATACGCCCCCTGATGCTCGACTCGATTGCTGACCAGTCGTACTCCTTGCCTGCTTCTCGAGCTAGTCGCACGACTTCAGGGTAGATTGCGCCCAGGTGAATGAAACTGTCTCCCGCGTCGCGGAGAAGATTTTCGTCATGGCTTTGCTCTTCGAGGTTTTCAACGGCCTTGATCACAAATTCCAGCTGTGTCCGCGGTTGCCAGTCGTGAATCGGCGGTCGAATCAGTTCCTCTAGTTCGCGGTAGAGGGCTTGCATGTCGTCCGTTGGAGCCGACTCAAACGGCAATTCACGGGCATGGTCGTGCAACTCTTGATATTTGGCTAAGAATTCGTAGTCGGGTTCGATCAGATTCGGTTGAGCGATCATTTTTCGGAAGATGTTGACACACTGTGCAATTGGTCGCTCAGAGATTTCGCCCCGCATGACGGTATTGACTTCGGTGTTGTTTACTAGCCCGCCAAGCGTGAGGTTCGACGAGCCGACGACTGCGGTGTATGAGTTGTAGTCTGCCGTCCAAAGATAGAGCTTTGGGTGGAATCTGGGGTTCGTAGTCAAATCCCAACCCAAATGCACCTTGTAACTCATTCTCATGTGGCGATCATTCAACTCAACCAACTTTCTGATCGCCGTAGAATCGGTAATCCGGAAATCCGCACCGTGGATCACACTTACCGCACCTTCTGCTTCAAGAACTCGGCGCATATCCGGCAAGACATATCTCAAACCACCCGAATTGAGGAATGCTGAAGCCGCGCAGAACTCATCTGCCGTTTCCAACTCGTCTCGCATCAGTTCGCCGAGAGGCTGATCTGAGTTATGTATTACGGATAAATCCATCAGGTACTACGGTTGATCTGCGTATCGTATCACCAGTTCCCCACCCATCCCCGCCATCCCCCACTTGCACAACCCGCCCCCTTACATGTAACCTGATAATTACAAGAACATATCTGCTAAATTGTCGGCCCGGGAGGTGAACGTGCATGTCGAAGCGACAATTGGCCCTTTCAATCGGAACCAGCGAACAGGAACTCTGGCGTCACAGGCCAGTGATGTTCGCCAGAAATTACCTGGGCGTCAAACCATGGGCAAAGCAACAGGAGATCCTATCCGCGATCTCGAACCATAACCGCGTCGCGGTCAGGTCCTGCAACGGTTCGGGCAAAACCTTCACCGCCGCGCTCGCCACGATCTGGTGGCTGATGACCCACGATGAAGCCATCGTCATCACCACCGCTCCCACCGAAAGACAGGTCGAAAACCTGCTCTGGCGCGAGATTCGCGGCATATACCTCAAAAACCGTGATCTCATCGGCGGCAAGATCACTTCCACGCGCCTGGAGATGTCCAGCAATCGATACGCATTCGGATTCTCCACAAACACCACCGAACGTTTCCAAGGCTTCCATCATGAGAACATCCTCATCATCGTCGACGAAGCCTCTGGTGTGAAAGAACCGATATTCGACGCCATCCGCAGCTGCCTGACCACCGCGAACGCCAAGCTCCTCATGATCGGAAACCCCCAGAACCTCTCCGGCACCTTCTACAACGCCTTCCACAAGAACCGATCGCAGTGGGAGACCATCCACATCTCCGCTTTCGACACGCCTACCTTCACCCGCGAGATAGCCGCGCACGAACCCCCGCCACCCGGAATCCTGACCAAAGAGTGGGTCGACGAGATCGCAGGTTTCGCAGGCGAGGAGAACAGCCGATACCAGATCCACGTCCTCGGAGAGTTCCCGTCCCAAGCCGACGACACTCTGATACCGCTCAAATGGATCGAACAAGCCGCCGACCGGCACTTCGACACCGACGATGAACACGACACCGTGATGGGTCTCGACGTCGCGCGCTTCGGCGATGCTAAAACCGTAGCGATTGTTCGCAGAGGCGCAACGGTGATCGAAATGCGCGAGCTCCCATCCGCCGAGTTGATGGAAACCACCGGCCGGGCGCAGGAACTCGCCAGAGAACACGACGTCAAAACCATCTTCGTGGATCGGGTCGGCATCGGCGCCGGAGTCGAAGACCGCCTCAAAGAACTAGGCATCACCAACGTCGTGGGAGTCAACGCCGGACTTAAAGCCAGCGACTCCGAACGGTTCTCCAATCTCCGCGCCGAGATGTTCCACGGCTTAAGGCAACGCTTCGCAGAAAACGACATCGCGATACCCAACGATCCGGAACTCATCTCGCAACTCGCTTCGCTCACCTACACCTACACCTCCCGCGGCCAGCTCCAGATGCAGAGCAAGGAACAGATCCGCAACTCAGGACTCCCAAGCCCCGACAAGGCCGACGCCCTGACCCTCGCCTTCACCGCGCCCGAACCGCCACCGGACCCCGAATTCTTCGCGTTCCCACTGTCCAGAGAAGGCCTCGAGAGCTATCGCCGCAGACACGGGAAATCTTCCAATCATTAACTACTCTCATCCCCCTCCTTCAGGAGGGGGCTAGGGGGAGGCCGAACGGGGACAAAAGGGCGGGGCGATCCCGCCAATCCACAAATCCCCGCAATCCCCGGTTCAGACACTTGACTCCGACAACATTTGTAGTAATATAACAAACAAGCGCCGATCCGACTTTCATCGGACCAGCGCACTGAAAACGAAGAATCGCCGCGTCGCAACGGAGAGCGTGCACCCCCCTTGTCGGCGCCGACAAACAAACACAATTGAATACTGCATCGGTCGCGGGCGGGTAGCACGGAGACGCCGACACACGGCTCCACGACGGTGTCCGCCAAGCCGTAGAAGACGTCTGGGAAGACGGGCGAAACGCGACCGCGAAATCCGGTCACGGGGGTCGTTGTAGCTCCAGGGCTCGAATGCGGAGTGTTACGCTGGCTCCGACTAGCAAGCCAGACGGGAAACCCTTCCTCCCCTTCGCGAAGCGTAAGGGGACGCGGCGGGCGAAGCCACGCCGCAGGGGATGCCCGTTCAAGGTTCGAGCGAACGCATCCCTTATCCGGCAGACGTCTGCCCGATTCGTCGGTCGGGTGAGGCTACGGCATCAGCGAGGGGAGGAACCGAGCGATGGCGGGGGCCGATCTTCTAGACGCCCCCGGAGGGCCGACGGTCTGGCGACGTCGGCGGTGCCGGATCAAGTCGTGCAGCTACCTATCGCACGCGACCCGAAAGAAACGGCGCGGCGATGATTCGACCATCGACCAGTCGACCAACAACCTATGCCTGAACAATGACAACAACACAATCACCCCATCGGCCGAAATGCCGATGGGCATGCATCAAACGACCAGTCGGAAACTCCGCCTGGCAAATCCACGCGTCCAAATCCCTCCCCTTTTTGCGTCAGCAAAAGGGGGACGCGACGAGCGCAGCGAGACGCAGGGGGTTCATGCCGTCATTCCCGCGTAGGAGGGAATCCAGAGGGGCCGGGACGCGGGGGTTTCCCCTCTCCCTTGACGGGAGAGAGTCGAGCCGCCACAAAATCCCCTCTCCCTTGATGGGAGAGGGTTAGGGTGAGGGTGAACGGGGACAAAAGGGTGGGGGATGCCACCCCACCCACCACCTGCGCGATAATCAAACTCCACCAGACTATCCCGCCTCGCCGTGCCTGCACAACAATCTCACACATTCACCGACCCAGCCCCCCGCCTCTCCCGCGCCGACATCGCCCGCATCGCAGCACGTATGCTCCCCCACGGCGCAGTCGTAAACCTCGGCATTGGCATCCCATCTCTCTGCGCCGATTTCGTCCCAGAAGGCGTCCACCTGCGCTATCAAGCCGAGAACGGAGTACTCGGATACGGCGAACTACTGCCTCCCGAACAAGGCGACCCCGACCTCATCGATGCCAGCGGACAGTTCACCAAGATGACGCCGGGCATGGCATTTTTCGACTCCGCAGAGTCCTTCGCCATGATCCGCGGCGGTCACATCGATGCCACCGTGCTAGGCGCGTTGCAAGTCTCGGAACAAGGCGATCTCGCTAACTGGATGCTCCCATCGCGCGGCATCGGCAGCATCGGCGGCGGCATGGACCTGGCAGCCAACACCAAACGCGTGATCGTAGCGATGGAACACACCACCAGACGCAACGAGCCGAAAATCCTCAAAGAATGCACCTTTCCACTGACCGCTCAACGCTGCGTGACCGACATCGTCACCGACATCGCAGTCATCTCAGTAACCGAAGATGGATTGATGCTTAACGAATGCGCGCCGGGTTGGAGCATGGACGATGTGCAGGCCTTGACCGCCGCCACGCTGCTCGAACCGACCAAAGGCTGAAGAACCTCAGATATGAAAATCACCGATATCCGAACCGTAGTCGTCGGCAACCCCTGGAAAAACTGGATCTACGTAGTTGTAGACACCGACGACGGCTACCAAGGCATCGGTGAAGCAACCGGCGGACTAAGCACCCAACCCACCGTCGCCGCGGTAGAAGAAGTCAAACACCTAGTCATCGGACGCGACCCCCGCGACATCCACGCCATCTGGAACGAACTCTACCTCGCCGGTTTCCTAAACATCAACCGCGAGATGTCCGGCATCGAGATGGCCTGCTGGGACATCCTCGGCAGATCCCTCGGCGTACCCGTCCATCGCTTACTCGGCGGCAAAATCCGCGACGACATCCGCGTCTACGCAAACGGTTGGTACTCCGGCGACCGCACACCCGAAGGCTTCGCCGAAAAAGCCTCCGAAGTAGTCGCCAAAGGCTACACCGCTCTGAAACTCGACCCCTTCGGCACCGCGTATCTCGCCTTGAGCAAGTCGGAAACGCGCGAAGTTCAGGCACTCTTGAGAGCAGTCCGCGATGCCGTCGGCGACGATGTCGAGATCATGATCGAGGCCCACGACCGCTTCAGCGTCGGAGCCGCAATCGAGATCGGCAACTGGCTCGAAGAGTTCGACGTCACCTGGTTCGAAACCCCCGTACTCTCAAACGACGTAGACGCCCTCATCGAAGTCGCAAAACGAGTCCCCGTACGAGTCATCGCCGGCGAGAGAATGCACGAACTACACGACTTCGCACGCTTCCTAAACGCCGACGTTACCGACATCATCAACCCAGAACCCTTAGGCGTAGGCGGCGTATGGCGAACCCTACAGATCGCCGGCATGGCCCGCGCCCATCACGCGCAACTAGCTCCCCACAACGCCGAAAGCCCGCTAAAAACAATGATCGCCCTACACATCGATGCGGTCACCCCGAACATCTACATCCAAGAATGTTTCGACGACTTCCTAGAGCCCTGGGTCTCCGACGTCTTACACGGCTTCGAACGCGTCCAAAACGGAAAACTCCAAATCCCAGACACCCCCGGCTTCGGCGTCGAGTTAGACGAAACCGAAGCCGCCAAGCACCCCTACGGCAAATCCAACTTCCTGCGCATGTTCAGCCCCGGATGGGAACGACGCGACGTCGCCCACGACTAGACCCCGTTCTTGGGCCCCTTGTCGTACTCCGGACGGTTCTCGAAAAACCAGTCATCGTCCGAACTGTCCCAACGCCATCGGAATCTGAATCGTCCATCATCGCTGTCAAATTCAAAGTCCCGATCACCCGAAAAGTTCGGGCCCCGCTCCTCGAACTCACTCGTCAGATCGTCGAACCACGACCTGAACTCATCAGCATCCTCCTCCGTCATCCACCCCCGCTCAACCAACTCATCTATCCAATCAGCTCGCCAAGGCCCCTCGAAATCGAACCTGCCAAACGGAAACTCCTCCTCGATCCGATCCTCGAACTCAAAGTATTCTTCGCCTCCCAACCATCCCCCTTTACCCCCGTCAAACAGGTCATCCAACCATTCCTCGCTGTCTTCAGAACGCCCGAAGAATCGGAAAATCTCAGGAGGATCGGATGACCTTTTCTCTACCTCATCAACATCTTCATACTCCATCTCTACCTTGACTTTGACAACCTCTTCCGTCAAAGTTCCGATGCCGACGATGCTCGCGGCACGCTCAATAAAAGACTGCCCCTTGTTCTCTTGGTAATCTTCAATCGCCGCGATGGTCAAGACGACAGCTGCAAACACCACCACAATCGCGGCAGAGGCTGCGACCACTCCGAAAAAGCGAGTTTTCATTAGTTGCCCTCCTTGATTACGCATGTTCGCAGGAAGCAGATTCGTTGAATGATACGTGAGGAGTTCGAGAGCGGTTTTCCACTGTGAAATGAATGGTTAGAATTGTTGCGGATGAGTCACCCAACGAGCGGATTTCTTGACAGGTAACACATGTTGAAGATAGCAGTCTGCGCCAAGCAAGTGCCAGACACCGACATCCCACCGTCGCAGTTCAAGGTGGACGAGGGAGAGTTGCGCGTTATCCCGCCTGCGGGAGTGCCACCCATCGTCAATGGTTTCGACATGAACGCAGTCGAAGCTGCTTTGCGGTTGCGAGACGCCGGAGTTGAGTGTGAGATCGTGATCTTTTCGGTAGGAACCGAGTTTGCTCTGGATGTGATGAAGAAGCCATTGGCTATCGGTGCCGACCGATTAGTGTTGGTCGACGATGAGGCGTCAGAATCTTTGGATGCTCTTGGAACCGCGCGAGTGTTGGCAGCCGCGATCGAACGCGACGGCGGCGCTGATCTGGTGCTAGCAGGCAGGCAGGCCTCAGACTGGGATCAGGCGCATGTTCCGATCATGTTGAGCGAGTTGATGTCGGCTCCATTGGTCACTTTGGTTCGAAACCTTGCGATGAATGCCGGCAGCCAATCCTTTGAAGTCGAGCGCGTGGCCGAGGGCGGTTTCCAGCGCATCGAATGTCCAATGCCAGCAGTGATGACGGTCACTAACGAGCTTGGCGAGGCGAGGTACGCGAACTTACGAGGCATCATGGCGGCCACCCGCAAACAACCCGAAACGATGACAATCTCAGACCTCGGGATCGGCGACGTCGCCAATAACGGAAAGTTGGCGATTACCCGGCTATTCGTTCCAGTCTCCGAGTCGAACGTCGAGTTCATAGAAGGCGAGGATGAGGCAGATTCAGGTCGGTTGCTTGCGCTCAGGTTGCGGGAGGCGAAGCTGATATGAGCAACGATGTTCTCATCGTCGGCGAGGTGCTTGACGGCGGATTGCATCCTACCGTTTGGCAGCTGGTAAATGCCGCTGAACGAATCGGCGAGGAAGCGACGTTGTGTTTGGCGGTCGACGAGTCGTTTGACGAGGCGTGCCTTAATGGGATTGGTGTTGGGAATGTGATTTTGTTGGAGCACACGGAAGCGACGAGTGACGGAGTTGGCGGGGTTTATTCGTTGTTAACGGAGTTGGTATCTGAGGCGGTTGAGCGGTTGGAACCGAGCTCGGTTCTGGCGGCTAACACGGATGCCGGTTCGGTTGTAAGTGCGAGAGTGGCGGCGCGATTTGGAGCCGGGTTGGCATCGGACTGCATCGATTTGACAGTTAACCCGAGTACAAACCGAATTGCGGTTACGCGCCCGGTTCACGGAGGCAGTGCGTTGGCGGTGTATGAGTTTGCAGGCGATGGATTACAGGTAGTTTCAGTTCGCCCTGGTGCGTTCGAGACCGCGCCTGTTTCCGGAGGTATGCCTGAGGTAGAACGATTGGATATGTCAGGTGTTGGTGTCGCAGGCGAAGTCCCGGTTTTGGTCGAGACAGTGGTTGAAGAGAGTGAGGGAATTCCGTTAGAGCAAGCGGATGTCGTTGTTTCAGGCGGCCGAGGACTCGGCGGTCCGGAACCGTTCGACAATTTACGTGAGTTGTGCGGCCTATTGAATGCCGCGTTGGGTGCAAGTCGTGCGGCTTGCGATGCCGGTTGGATCGATCACTCACATCAAGTCGGACTGACAGGCAAGAGCATCAGCCCCACAACCTACATCACCGTCGGCATCTCCGGTGCAAGCCAGCACATGGCAGGATGTTCGTCAGCTAGGAACATCGTCGCCATCGACAAAGACCGCGAAGCAAACATCTTCTCACATGCTCGCTATGGCGTGGTTGGCGATTGGGCAAAAGTGCTGCCAGCGTTCACGGCGGCAGTCGCGGAGTTGGATTGACAACCAACTCCTCCCCCTTGATGCCCAAGGGGGAATTAAAGGGGGTTTAGATTCCAGCCGCGCCAAAATTACGCCATGTCATAGTTCATCAACAACCCTAAAGGAGTCTTCAAATGACCTCCAACCGTCCAAACATCGTCTTCCTTTTCCCCGACCAGTTCCGCGCTGATTTCGCAGGCTGTTACGGTGCCGACTGGCTCCAAACCCCCAACATCGACCGCATCGCGAACGAAGGCATCCGCTACGCCAACGGCTTCTCGCAATCCCCTGTATGCGTCCCCGCTAGAACCGCTCTCCTTACAGGCGCGAACGCCATCCGCAACGGCGTCACCAACAACGCCCAGAACCTCCGAGCCGACTGGCGAGAGGCCGGCATACGCACTTGGCCCGAGATCCTCAACGATGCCGGATACTACACCGCAGGCATCGGAAAGATGCACTTCTACCCGTGGGACGAGCGGCGCGGCTTCCAATACCGAGTGGTGTGCGAGGACAAGCGGTGGCTGCACGTACGAGATGACTACTACCACCATCTGAAGAAGCATGGACTGCGAAAGTTGCATGGCGATGAGATGGATGGCTATCACGAGAACAAGGGAGCGATCATTCACGACATTCCGTGGGAGCATTCGTGGGACCGTTTCGTAGGTTCGGAGGCAGTGAAGTTCATCGATCGCTATGGCGGTGAAGGGCCGTTTGCGATGATGGTGGGTTTCCCCGGTCCGCACTGCCCGTACGATCCGAATGAGCAGTTTCTAGAAGGTATCGATGAGAGCAAGTTGCCCGGCGCGGCTCCTGAAGTCCCGGGACACCATCCAAGCCTCCGAGAGACGAACGTCAGCGGAAATCGCCGGCCTTGGAACGGGGTCGACTATGAGCAGTTTCCGGATGATACGAAGGTCACGATTCGGAAGCACTATTCAGGTCTGGTGCAGCAGATCGACTATGAAGTAGGCGCGATCATGGATGCATTAGAACGCCAGGGCATCTTGGACAACACCTACATAGTTTTAGCCTCAGATCATGGCGACTACCTCGGAGATCATAACCTCATCGGCAAAGCATCATTCTTCGAGTCCGCGATTCGGATTCCATTCTTGGCCATGGGTCCGGGGGTTGCCGGAGATCAGGTTGTTGATGATCTAGTTGAGTTGCGCGATGTTACGGCAACGATGCTGAGTTGGGCTGGTGTCGATCTGCCGGTCTGGTACGACGCAGTGCCTTTGCCGGGCGATGGCATGCCGGGCGACGTAGGTCGGGATCGAATCTTCGGGATGTTGACAGACGGTTGGATGAACTACGACGGTCAGTTCAAGCTGCATCGGTACCGGTCTGGAGAGGCCTTGCTGTTCGATATCGACAACGATCCTCAAGAGCAGACGAATCTGTTGGATGATCCGGCCTATGCGGAGGTTCGCCACCGGTTAGAAGGCGAGCTGTTCGAGGAGGTGATGACATCCATCGAAGCGGCATCACAAGACCGCTTAGCTCAGCACGGAGACATGTCGCAGGACCCCCGATTTGGTCGTGAGAGCTGGCAGCGAGAGTTTCCGCATCCACCAGTGATGTAGCGTAAACCGCAGGTTGTCGGGTAGTAGGGTATCCCCTCTCCCCTCCGTGGGAGAGGGCTAGGGTGAGGGGGAACAGGGACAAAAGGGCAGGTTCGAAAGCTGCCCATATAGGTGAGGTACAGGGTTAACATATCCGCATGGCAAAGCAAGAGATTTCTGATTCGTTGCGTGCTGAGCGGGCACGCTATGTTGGCTTGAACGGCGGTTCGTCGGCTAAGCATGAGGAAGCGAAGCGGTGGTTACCCGGCGGGGATACTCGGAACTCGATCTTCTGGGGTCCGTTTCCGATCTATGTGTCGCGAGCCGAGGGCTCCAAGATCGTCGATGTAGACGGTAACGAGCGGGTCGACTTCATCAACAACATGACGACATTGATCCTGGGTCATCGACATCCAGCGGTGATAGATGCACTCCGTGAGCAGCTGGAGCATGGAGTATCTTACCCAGCCCCGACGCCTTTAGTCGTCGAGTGGGGCGAGTTGATGTGCGAGCGCGTGCCATCGCTGGACAAAGTGCGATTTGTGAATTCGGGAACAGAGGCGACGTTGAACGCGATCCGTGCGGCTCGCGCGTTTTCGGGCAAGACAATGCTGGCGAAATGCGAGGGTGCATATCACGGTAACCACGACGCAGTTCAAATCAGCGTTACGCCGGTTGTCGGAATGGCCGGTGATGCCGAGTCGCCGGATTCGGTATTGATGACGCGTGGAATGACCCCGCGGTCGGCGGATGAGATCGTGATCATGCCGTACAACGATCTCGAAAACGCGGAACGAGTGATCCGGGCTCACGCCGACGAGTTGGCGGCGGTAATTGTGGAGCCGATCAACGGTCAGTGCGGTATGGTACCGGCGGAGCCGGAGTTCTTGGAGGGTTTGCGTCGATTGACGGCGGAGTTGGGAATCCTGCTCATTTTCGACGAGGTGATCGCGTTCCGAGCGTCGCGCGGTGGCGCGCAGGAATATTACGGGGTGACACCTGATTTGACGTGTTTCGGCAAAGTGATCGGTGGCGGGATGCCAGTAGGTGCGTTTGGCGGTCGAGAAGACATCATGTCGATGTGGGACCCGAGCGGTCCGAGCGGTCCGCAAGTTTCACATGCGGGGACCTTCAACGGCAATCCAATGACTGCGGCGGCGGGAGTTGCGACGTTGCGAGAACTGTCGGTAGATGTGTATGAGGAATTGGAGGAGAAGGGGGAATATCTGCGGGAGAAGCTGAGGGATGTGATCTCAGAAATGGAAGCGCCGATGGGTGTTACAGGTGCAGCATCGTTGTTCGCGATTCAGGCGACATCGGAGGCGGTGCGGGACTATCGATCGTATGCGACCAACGACAACGAGTTACTTGAGATGGTGTTCATGGGGATGATGAACGAGGGTTATCTGTTATCGAGCAAGTGCGCAGGGAATGTATCTGCCGCGCACACGTACGAAGAGTTGGATGGGTTCGTGGTGGCGTTTGAGCGCGTGTTAAAGCGCGCTTGGGGAGAATAGTTGGCTATGTAGAGCCTTGCGGTTTCAATCTAGTTTGCCAACATTTCAAAACCTGAACAAATCGTCGGACTTATCGCACAGCATTGTAGGTGTTCCGACTCTGACGTCTACTATGAAGTTGCGGCTATGTCACTCAGGGTCTGACCCTCGATATTCTTCCAGATTCTTGGTCCTCTACTTGCTGCCAATAGAAAAGAGGCTGCACCGGATGGAGAATTGAAAGTCTGATCTTGGATCAGCCTAAACGCAGAGCCCTCGTCCACGAGAATTCCTTCCTTTATCAAAGCATCCCTCATATCTGCATAGCGATTTGGTATGGAAGGACGTTCATCCTTTACCGCTTGCGATCCGGCCAGTACCACAAACCGATTCATGTCGTCACAGCGCGCCTTGGCTTCTACACCTTGAGAATCTAGAAATAGATATAACGGGTACTCGATGTCTGTCGTGCCTTCGATAGTGGTTTCCTCGACGGTAGCTTCTTCTCTTTGCTCATTGCCACCTTCCAGAGCAGATTTCAGCCTAGAGTCGATCAGATCCTTGACGAACTGGGTGAAGGCTGATTGGACTAGGGGCGTAAATTGTTTGATTCGCTGCCTGGTCTTCGGACCGGGATAATCCATTCGATTTAGGATGAACCGCACGAAATCATCAGTAGGATTCTTCATCTCTTCTGAAAGCGTACGTATGATCTCGTTGGTGTATTTCAACTCTCGCGCCGCTTCTACGGTCTCAGTAGGGTCGAAACTGTCCTTGTGGAACTGTTTAAGCTGTTGGACCTGTACGTCCGTGAAGTCCAACATGTTGAACTCAAAAAATGGTTTCTTATCCATCTCTCTCGGTTCGTCTAAGTCAGAGTAGAACCGATAGACGATACCGTCGGTAAGAATGCCAAACCGGGCTGTGGTAGCTGAAAAGTAACGGAAGAGCTGTGATTCTTGCTCCACTCTCAGGTTGGCTCCATGCTTTTTGGCCTCAACGAGAACGACGGGGCCACCGTTTTGCATCAAGGCGTAATCCACCTTCTCGCCTCTCTTACTGCCGAAATCTGCCGTAAACTCTGGAACGACTTCAGTTGGATCGAAAATGTTGTAGCCCAGCATTTGGATGAAAGGCATTATTAACGCTGTTTTTGTCGCCTCTTCAGTGTCCAAATGTTCAATGCGATCCTGGAACCGCCTCGATCGCGTTCGCACATCGTCGATGAAATCCATTAGATTTACTCTCCGCTATTCAAAGAATCGTTCCATCTGTGACGTGGTTGAATACTAACTTACCCTGCGCTCGCCTTGCAATCCATTACCCAAGAAGCCTCCCAATGCGCGCATGTCGTGTTTGAGTCAGATGAGAACCTTTGCTAGTTCGCGATCTTCGTCAGTTCGTTGTAGTGGTGGGCCGTGTCAATCAACACACAGTGGCGGGCCCTACAGTCGATACAACCCCCTACGTGTTCACAGGTGCCAGACCTCGGTGAGGGCTCGAAGGTCGTCAGAAACAGGTAGGACCAGCTTTTGTTCCAACGCCCCGCCGTAGGTCACAACGATATATCGGTACTCTCGTTGGTAGGCATACTGAGGCCGCTTGAGGAAAGGAACAATCGCGCCACGCCATTCTTCCGGGTAAGACTCGATTATGGCTGCTGGATCGTCTGTGTAGACGACCTGTCCATGACAGACCCTCACCGTCGTTTCCCCCAACTCGCGCATCATCCCCTCCCTGGCCAAGATGTCACGGCCGTCAAGTTTCAGATCAACGCCAGTAATATGTGTTCCAAAGGTCGCTCCCAACTCCCTCGCGAACTCCGAGGCATTGTCAATGACCGTCGCGCAATCGTAATCCACGGAGAGTTGTCGACCCAACTGCCTAACCCGTCTCTCCGTTGACGGTTTCACGGAAGTGCAAAACAGCCAGCAGTCGTCACGAGCGTAGGTCAACTCTACCGATCCTTGGTCTGGTGCCATTTCGAAGCTCAACGGCTGGGGATTGTACGTGTCGAGGAACCACTTCAGATCCACTCTTTTGACGTACGAGGCTTCTTTCTCGTCCCTTATGCCCAAATCCTCGCCCGGATAATTCCGATAGAATCGTGGCGTCGCGAGTTGAATGCTGCGGGAGTGAGCGAGCGCAAACTGCCGCTCGGAGTATTTGACCAAGGTTGGTGGCTTCGACAGGGACAGTCCATCGTTCAAAGCTACGCGCTGGACGATCACCATCGACCGCTTTGCACAGTCGTTGACAAAGGCGGACTCTACCGTTATTCCCGGACTTTCGAGCTTGGCCATGCTCTCGGCGGGGAACGTGAGAGGTGTTTTCATTTTGTGACGGAGCACACGTATGAGAAATTGGACGGGTTTGTGGATGCGTTTGCGCGGGTGTTGCGGTGTGCTTGGGTGGTTAGGGGAGTTGAAACTCTGAGATACGGTTGGCTCTGGTTCCGTATCGCCTATGCGAATTTCTCGGCTGATGTCGCGAGGTCACTGACGACGGTATGTGCTCTCTTGGGTAGGCGTCGCTCGAGGATTTTTGAGATGATGCCGGCGAAGATTCCGCCTTTGGGTTGGATTTCGGCACTCATCGTCAGACGAGACGTTTCGGCATCGATCTCGCTGATCGAGAAAGTAGTGGTGGATTCTTTGATGGGACCGCCACCCGCACCGGAAACTGATATGACGATACTTTCGCCCTGCTTGATGTCTGTAATGGTCTCGTCGGCGGATCCGGCGGGGGTCAATTCGCAGTGTCTGGTGGCGCCGATTTCGAAATCGTTTTCGCTGGTGGAGTGACTGGATCTTACGGTGTCGGTGTAGTTGGAGATGTTCGGGAAGTCGGATAGCACCTTCCAGACGGCTTCCTTTGGAGCGTTGGCGGTTACAGTGGCCTCTACGAATGCGGGCATGGGGGTTTTGTCCTTCAGCGATGTTGTTTACCAATCGGTAAAATTATGGATTATTCATTACCGATCTGTCAACAATGGGTTGGCCTGATGGTACGATGCAGTCATGCCGAGACCGAGGGAGTTCGATACTAAAGAGGCGATCGCGAGTATCTGCGATCAGTTCTGGTCGGACGGGTACGAGGCGACCGGCATAGCGGACCTTGAGTCTGCAACTGGTTTGGCGCGCGCGAGGCTGTACTCGGCGTTCGGTTCGAAGCAGGGAATGCTGTACGAGGCGATCGACTTTTATCTTGAGAGCCGGATCAATGTGATCTTCGATCGTGTCGACGACGCAGGAATAGCGGGCGTGGCCAACTTCTTTCGGACGTTCGCTGGGATTGTGGCCAAGCAACCGGAACGAGCAGAGATGGGATGCTTGGTAGTGAATTCGATGATCGAATTTGGTCGCTCCGAGCCAGAGTTGGTTGAGCGTGCGGATAGATACCGGGAACGGGTGCGCGGTGCGTTTCGCAGCGCTTTGGAACGGGATGATGCGAAGGGCAGATTAGCGGGAGACGTGGAGAGTTTGGCAGATTTGGCGTACGTGATGCTGATGGGTCTTTATGTCACGGTCAAAGGAGGAGCGCCTCTGGAGGAGATCAATCGTTTGTGTGGGATTGCGATCGCGGTTGTGGAATCTTGGCGGGTAGACCCAGCGTGAAGAACAGGTTAGTCGGCGCCAGTCGCCGTAAGGGGCGTGTCGTTCAGGCACACATTTCGCAGATCATATCGGTCGCCCAGCTCCAGAATGAATCAAGCCACCCGAGCCACCATGCGATGGCGATTGCGACCGGTATGAGAATGAAAATTGTGACGCAACCGCAACAGCCGTCCTCTCCCTCCTTCTTATCGTCTGATTCATTGACTTCGGCTTGGTCGTGGAGGACTCTGTAGGTCGGATGAGGGTCGCCGCGTGCGTACGACGTGTTACCGATGACGGATCGAAGAGACATGAGTGCTGAATCCGTAGTTGCAGGCCGTTGGGGCTGGTGGGCCAAAGTTGACTTTACGAAGAACCGTTTTCGAATTTGAGATTCCGCTTTAACTCGTCTCTGCCCGAGCGTCTAGTCTACAAGGTTTCGCAGAACTCTCGCCTCCACAGGCGCCAGCATCATGGCTCGACGCACTCCTCCCGCAGGAACCTTCTCCCCAGCCGTTTGAAAACCTCGCGCCAGCGGCGACCCATGTCCTCCAGATATAGATAGGGGCGCCAGTCGAGGTTCAAGTAGATGCCGATGGCAGCCAGCCGAAAGTCTTCGGTGCCCAGTCCGGGGTCTCTGCAACCCTCTTTCGAAAATCGATTCGTGACCGTGGCGGCGACTATGGTGCCGAGTCCCAGCCGTGCATGCGACGGATCTGCGATGAGCCAACCGAGCAATCCCCGATCATGTCCGCCGTCCCAACCGCCCCGCAGCGCTACACATGAGGCAACGAGGTGTCCTGACGCTGGATGTTCGATGACGTAGAACCCATCGTCGACGGCCTGCGCCTGGGTATGCTTCAGGTGGTCACCGGTGAATCCCAGGTTGAAGAGGTCTTTGTACGCGCGCTCATCGTCGGGCCGGTACTGCCGGAGCTCATAGCCCTCCGGGACATCGGGCACGCCGACGAGGCTGGTCGATGGACGCACCATGCGGAGCTGGTGTTCATGCTCCTGATCGTGAAACGGATGGGCAGGTCGACCAGGAAGGGAACGCAGGGGGCTATCCGCACCGGGCGTGAAGATCGAATCGTGCATTTTGGAGTTTGAACCTGAGCCCACGGTGGGATCGTGGTGGAGCCGGTATCGAGGACTGATGCTTGAACACGGCGCAGCCGGTCGACTCTCGTGCACGCTGTTCAAGCGTGGTGCAAAGTTGCTGCTCCACAATGAACCTCACCGTGAAGGTCGCTGATTCTGTCTAGACTTGAAAGGGGCTTGATCCGTGTGGTTCCTGCCACCGTCACGAGGACTTTCGTGCTCTGCGAATCATCCAGAGGACGTTGAGCGCCACCAATGCGGCGGCCACGACCCAAAGGACGGTCCCCCAAGTCGGATTGATCTGCAAGCCCACGCCGAGTCCCAGGAAAAACACTGCGAAGGCGAGGAGAAACACGCCGGCGTGCGATAAACCCGTCATGATTTTCTTCGCCACGTATGTGTCTCCTTCATCTCGCGTTTTGTGTCGCGTGCTCCTGCTCTCGGCTGGGGCGAGAGGCGCCGCGCGGCCTCTTCGCTCGACGCCGAACATGACCGCAGGCGCCGAATCGCAGATACGAAGTATACCGCAATGCGGAAGATGCAGAACATCAGTCCCTCGGCTCATCCTCCAATCACGCCGTGCAGGTCGATCTCGGTGCAGAGCCGCCGCGGTTGGTTAACCGGGGTTGGAACGGCCGGCGGTGCGGAGGAATTTCAGGGCTACGAGAGAGGACGCGCACGTGGTCGGGCGGGTCGAGTCGAAACGCGAAGAAGGACCGCATGGGGCGGCGTCTTCGAGGGACTTCGGAGCGCTGTCAGGAGTGCCGTGACTACGGATGCGGCCGGGTGCCGCCCTGTCGGAGTTTGCTAAGATGTTCGGTGCAATGGGCGAGTAGAGAGGGTCTGTTGTCAGCAATGCCGATGGTGTTCCGGCTCATATCTGCGTTCGTTCTGATGGTTGCGGTCGTCGCCTGCGACGGCGGCGCTGCGGAAGAGCCGGTGGGCACGGCGCCGATGAGGATCGGGCTGATGCTGAGCTTCAGCGGTCCCTCGGAGACTGCGACCGAAAGGCAGCGCGCCTTCAATCTGGCGATACGGCATGTCAACGAGGCTGGAGGCGTGCTCGGTTCGCCCGTGGAGGGCGTGGCGGCCGACTTCACCCGAGATCCGCAGACTGGCGTGGAGGCGGCGCGGCGTCTGGTGGAGACTGAGGGGGTGCACGCCATTGTGGGACCCACGGCCAGCGCGGTGTCGCTGCCAGTCGCGGAGACGGTCTCCGGGCCTGCCGAGGTGCCGACGATCAGCCCCTCGGCCACCTCTCCGCAGCTCACCGTGGCGGCGGACGACGGTTACTTCTTCCGCACCGCCCTTTCCGACACTGCCCAGGGGCCGGTTTTGGCCCGCCTGACCGAGGAGAGAGGCTTCGACAGCGTCGGGCTGCTCTACATAGACGACCCTTACGGTAAGGGGCTTGCCCGCAGCTTCGAGGATTCGTGGGAGGGGATGTTGCGCGCGGTAGCGGTGGGGCCCGATCAGACGGTCCACCTTGCGGAGCTGCGGGAGAGTGCGGAGGCGGGCGCCCAGGCGCTGGTGGTGATCACCTTCGAGCAGCAGGCGCTGTCGATCGTGCGGGAGGCGCTGGAAGCGGGGATCTACAGCCAGTTCGTCTTTGGCGACGCGGCGAAAAGGCGCAGCCTTGTGAGGGAGATCGGCGGCGAGCGGCTGGGCGGCATGTACGGCACCGCGGGTGCGCCCGCGCCGGAGGACGAGAGGGCCGCTGCGTGGGAGGCGTCCTACAAGGCCGAATTCGGTGCACCGCCGCAGTCGACGTACGTCAAGGAGACGTACGACGCGACGATTGCGCTGGCCCTGGCCGCGCAGTCGGCGGGCAGCCTCAAAGGCGACGCCATCCGCGACCACCTGCGAGTCATCGGCAGTCCGCCTGGGGAGACGGTTGTGGGAACTGCGCAGGGGGTCGCCGACGGCCTTCGCCTGCTCGACGATGGCAGTCGAATAGACTACGAGGGGGTCGCCAACTCGTTGGACTGGGACGAGAACGGCGATCTCCTCCAAGGCTACATCGGCACCTGGCGGTTCACGCGGGACGGAGGGATCGAGGAGCTGGACACGATGCTGTTCCAATACTGAGGACGCCGTGGGCGAGTTCCGTGTTCAGTCCGCGTCGAAGGTTCGCGGCGAGCATCCCTCGGCATGTCCACCAGACTTGATGAAATCGAGAACCTTTGCTTTGCGGTTCAAGCTGGAAGCCTAGGAGCGAGCCAGGTTGCGACATAGCCTGGGTCACAACCCATAAGAGTCTGAAGTTGCGAAAGAAGCCTCGGCGCTATGCGGACAATATAGCGCTGGGGAATCTTCGTTTAACCCGAGCCCACCAATGCTCTCATCATTCCTTACTGTCGCGTGTCACGTACCACCAGAGCAGTTTGAGACACGCAAATGAACCTGAGGCTATCAACAGCGCGGTTCCCCACGCGGGAATGTAATTCAGCCTGACTATGGCTAGAAAGTCGGGAGGCGTTTGATGGTCTACCTGTACGTGATTACCAACGCGGCGATGCCTAGTCTCGTGAAGATCGGCATGACCAACAATCTTGAGATCAAGCTCAGGCGAACTATACTCGACCTGCGTCACTTTTCCGTTCAAATGCGTAATCGTAGTGGAGTTGGAAGATGAACCGACATACGAAAAAGCCCTGCACAGACTGCTCGACAGACGCTGTCTGCGCGGGTTCTTGCCATCCGGTTCCGGGCGGTTGGACGGTCCGATCAGTTCTGCCTGATACGAGCAGAGAAGCATCATTCGGCGTTGCGTTACTGCAACGGTCGCATGGAACATCGGCGATCCAGTGATCTCGATTGATCTGGTGAACGTGCCCTTCACGCCAGCATCTATGGCACGTGTAATCCCCTTCATCATGGGGAAGATCACGAAGGCGACTGGCCGTATTGGTAGGATGGGGTCACAGAGGCATGATTCGCTTTTGATTGTCATCGTCACTTTGTGGGGCCTTTTGCCTTGGATACGAAGTTATCGCCCGTTGAGCATGAGCAGTACGTTCCTCCATGTGCTCGGTTGTCCTGGCGACCCTGGGAGATGCGTTCATGGTTGATTTGACACGCAGCGAATCCGACATTTTGGTATTCGTCAGCAGCGTGATGAACGACGATTTGAAATGCGCTCGAAAGATTACGAAAGACTCGATCGAGGATCTTGATTTCGGACGCCCTTGGGCGTTCGAATTCACGCCGGCGAGTTCCGAGGATCTTGAACAAGCGTACTTGCGGAAAGTATCCGAAGCTGATTTTGTAGTGTGGCTTGTAGGAAGTGAAACGACCGATCCGGTCGCGAATGAAATCAACCAATGTCTAGCGTCTAAAAGCCGTCTTTTGGTCTTTAAGCTGCCATCGACTGAGAGATGCGAACTTACTACTTCACTATTAGACGAGGTAAGTGGAGTAACCAAGTGGCAGGACTTGGGATCTCTCGACGAACTTAGCGATCACATCAAATCGTCATTCGCCGACGAGTTCGTCCGCGCGCTACGCGATCCCGCTCCCCGGCTTCGCAAAAAGAGACTGTCGGATCTCTATTCGTTGTCGGTTTCGCGTTGCAAGGCGACATGGCAATCGCTGGGCGTAGCGGAAGCGATCGCGGATGAGTTGTCCCTAGATTTCGCGGTTGGCGATAAATTGGCATATCCCGATTATGGACCCCATACCGTAGTAGCGAAAATCGGCCACGGCAAGAGTTTGGCTTGTCACCGCCTGTTCCAGAAAGCAATCAACCGAGCGTTGGAAGATCCTTCGCAACCGTTCCCAGTGTTACTGGATGCAAAAGACCTGCGCGGTTCGCTGATAAACCACATAGAGGCAGAATGCCACGGATGTGTTGATCCGTTCACCCAAGGGGTCTTGTTAATAATCGATGGCGTAGACGAGAGGGGCGTCAGTGAAGCTACGGAACTTTTGCGACAAGCTTCAACGTACGCCGGCGCCAACCCGCGGGCTCGGGTCCTGGTAACGATGAGACCCATCCCTAGGCTCGAAGGGGTCGGTGCAAAGATCGCTATTCCTAGCCTTAGCGACGGCCAAATGATCGGCCTGTTGAATCGCTTGTCCGGACTTGAGTTGGACATTCAAAACACCTACCTTTGGCCCGATTCAATGCGGCAAGCAGCCAGGATCCCGCTATTCACAGTGATGATCGCATCGAGACTGAAAGACAATCCGGAGCTTGTCTACGCTTCGCAGTTCCGGTTGATCGAAGATCTAGTTGAAGACGCACTCAGCAACGCGACCGACAACACTGCACAGCTGGATCGGCTGCTCCATATCTTGGCAACCCGCGTAATCAATTCCGGTGGGCCTGTCCTCCTCAACGAAGTTGACAGGTCGCGCGCTAGTCAAGGGCTTTTGATCGCTTCACGCCTCGTTTCCGAATCGGGTGGCAAGGCGGATTTCACTTTGCCCATATTCCGTGAGTGGTATGCCGCTAGAGCATTGCTTGAAGGGACTATCTCATTGGACGGATTGGAACAGATTCCAGACAGGTGGCTTCTTCCTTTTGCCATGGCGATCCACTCTGGTGACGCCGAGTTCGTCCATTCATTGATGGCCCACCTGGTTGCTACGGATCCAGGCTTGGCTAGTCAGGTACTGCACGAACATCAAACAGAGCTGCGCAAAGCCAACGAAAACCGAGGATCAAATCCCGCGTCCCTCGCGTCAGCGGAAATCGCGGGCAAAGCGATACTGAGCTCGCTCGAGACATGGAACGAAGGGCTGGGGGACTTGTATCGATTCTTGGGTCCGATTGAACAAAACGGCAAGACGAGTCCGCTTCACATCAGCATGAATCAGAGCTTTATCTCGACTTTGTGGTATCACGGCACGGAACCTAAACCTCGGTTGACGACTGATCCCGGCAGTTTTTCACAGATCGATCAAACGCCCGCTGGTTGGTCGATGTTCGGGATGGGGGTTGCTGCTACTGAATTGTGGCCATGGTCGTTTTCGAAAGCGTACTTGACGAATTCGTTTTCGTCTGTATACGACTATGCGAGGTTCGCCCTCACGTCAGATGATGCCGTCAAGGAACTGAGTTGGGAATTCGCCTGTGCCGTGGCTGGCAACTCCAGACTTGGACGTCGAAGAATCAATGCCCAAAGAGTCCTCGGGCACATCGAAGATAATCAATCGTTAGAGTTTGAAACTTTGAGCGTCAATCATCGTTCTTTTTCGAATATCGAAGTGAAAGCCGTCAAAGAGCATCTACAGAGCATTTTGGTCAACGAAGAAACTTGCATTGCAGATCCTTGGCCTGAAAGTGACTTGGACGCAATCAACGGGCCAATATGGACAACTTTCAGCCCAGACCGACTTTTGTCGCGTACTCAAAGCGTCTATGCCGCCGCGCTGCGGGTCTACGAGGAGATGGTGAGTCGTTGGTTCGGAAAATTCGCGTTCCGACTGCGACTTCACAGTCTGATGCCCATTCGACTTGAGGGTTGTCTTGACATACCCGCGTACAGCAGCGAACAGTTCAATGCTCCGAGGTTGATGTGGCAGCCTAGAATCTTGCCACAAGGAACCCAATCGGATGCCAAGATCGAATTAGGGCGATTAGATTATGACAAGGCGGAAATCAACCGATACTTCGCCGAAGAAAGTGAGGTATTTAGCAATCTGAGAAATCGGCCGTCGAACGAAGCGCCATTGTTTCGGCACACAAGCATGTCAGTCAGCGAAGTCTTCGAACCACGTCCGGCCACGATGTTGGCATGCGAATGGATAAGGGACGAATTACGCGACCTTCAATGGGAAAACTAGCGTCCAACCTTCGGTCACCCCCTCGCCCAATACCTTTCCCACTCCGGCGATTCCGCCGCCTGCCGCATCCATTCCGCCGTCTGATCCTCGTCCAGACCATACTCCGGGATTTCCACGCACCGCTCCTTCGGATTCTCACTCACCAGCGACGGCATCTGTTCCAACGAACCTTCGTTCATAAACGTCACCTTCAATCGCCGGATCAACGAGGCCACGCTCACAAATCACCCCGTGCCCTCGGTCTCATACAACAAGGAACTCCACTGCGCGGCCCTCTTCATCCCCGGCAACTGCCGTACGATTAACTTATCCGACCAACGCCCGCTCCCCGAAAGTGATTTCATTCTCCGTCGCCACACCATCAGAATTCCGCCTCCCTCTGGTTCTACGATCCATCTCACAAACTCAAAACTCGTTCACCCGACCCGAATTGGTGACGTACCTCCCCCACCCGCCTACTATTCAGGTTCCCCACGTGCCAACCTCTCCTCCAATAAACAAAACCGGTGGACAGTCGGATGTCGTCGACTCTATGTATCGGACATCGCCGGATCCCGCTCATTATTCATCCCCAACGCCCAATCGAACAGCGCTCCGTTACGGGTCCCGAATTCCTTCAACCACGAACGCCGCTCAGGGTAAGAGCGTCATCTGAACATCAATCTCGTCCACCGGATCGGCGCGTCCAGCGGCAGCTGAACGTTCCCGAGCCGAATCGAACGTAGCGGTCCTCGTCCTAAGTCGCCACACTTCCTACAGACGCTCGTCTTCAACCGGGAGTCTGGACCAGAACTCCTGTGCCACCAGATCGGTCGCGTCGGCATGTGACGTCTTCCTGTAGGTAGTGCACCTCATCGACGACATAATGCGCACTTATCCACGATTCGAGA
Source organism: Dehalococcoidia bacterium (assembly GCA_965220515.1). GTDB lineage: Bacteria > Chloroflexota > Dehalococcoidia > Lucifugimonadales > Lucifugimonadaceae > Bin127. Next base: position 1,428,713 of record OZ244831.1, on the reverse strand, counting down.
GCTTTATGTTGACCACATTCTCCAAATGGCGCAAGAGCTTCACACTCCAACTCCGGTCCGTTATTGCGAAGGCGCATCAGTGATCACCACGAGGCCGCCGGTATTATTGCTCTGGTTCAAATCTGGGAACGGATCATCATGCGGTACGTCGTCATTCCAGTACCCGTAACGAGCTGACAATAGTCGTTCTATCGCGGGAAAGTCCAGTGTTTCTCGTCGGCTTTCCAATCCCCAGATCTTCAGGAGAGTCATCATGGACAATCGCCTGTGGGTGTTCATGGCGTCCGGAGTGAATAAAGCGATCGGAACCGGATCGTCGGTCGCGCTTTCTGGCCGCGTCATTTCTCGCACCTTCCGGCTCCAATCTGCCTCCGAGCGAACGTATTGATGGTCAGATTGGATCCGATAGTCGATCACGATGTTCGCAATGGCGATCAACAAATGCCAATCGAGCCAACCTTGACCGCGGAGCACATTTGCCGTAGTCCTGAATTCCCTATCGGCCGCGAGCATTTCGACGGTCAATCGAATGGGGTCAGCAACTGATCTGTAACGATCCTCAAGCAGTTGTTCAGCTTTTCCCGACGAATATGTTGGGCCCGGACCATCCTGCCAGCGAAGCTCTTCGCATATTTTGAACGACCCTTCGCTGCAATCCCAAGGCGCAGGGTAACGGGATCGCTGAATCTCGTGTTCCGGTGCCGCGGCGAACGATCCCGCGAGTTGGTCGAATGGCACTCCTGGCGAAAGCTTGTGTGTCAATCCTTTTTCAAACGCTCGTTTGCGAATCGCCGAAAAGTCCGCTTCCGGAAGAAGCGACGTTTCGCGGAGGATCACTGTGAGCATGGTCGCCGTTTCAGCGTTGACGGCTCGGAAGTTTTCTTCATTTGATGGCTCGACTGAAGTTAGACGAACCACCCACTCCTGACCGTCGTTGCTTGGAACCGATTTGATGCGCGCCGCATCAGACGTCAATACACGTCGTTCATTTTCGATGCTTACGATGATCCGACTTTGGACCAAACACAGATCGTCCTTCGCAAGTGCCGCAAGCACCACTTGTGCGGCGGCGGCGAATCGTTCAGCTTTAAGCACCGATTCGATGTCGTTGTTGGCGATGACGGTCCACTCGGTGCCCAACGCTGAAAAGCGGATATACCGCGTATCACCTAAATCGGCAAATGGTCGGCCTACAAGTCCCTTGCCACCAAACGACGCCCAAGAATTCTTGTCATTTGTTCCCACATCATGGATCACTTCCTCGACGAGTTCCCGGACACCGATTCGATCCAAAGAACCACCTAAAGTGTCGGTCAGTTCAGAATCAAAGGACTTCGCACATGAGTTGATCAACGTGAGGTGTAAGATGGGTTCTTCTATCGCCGGATGCTTCTCGGCATCGAGACCGTCCTCGACGAACTCGCTCTGCGCAGACAAACCGAGTTCGTACAACTCCGCGGCGCTACACCATGCGCCTCCTAGGAAATCAGCTCTGGCCGCCATGAGCAGACCCGCAGGCACTAAATCCGCTAGCTCTTCTTCGGCATGTGTTAATGCGATGTACGCAACGGCTAATGCATAAGATTTCGAGGCTTGGGGCAAACGCATCTCAAAATAGAGCTTGGCAATGCAGATCATTGCGAGCAACGATCCCCGCAACGTTTCTCCCGACCACCAATCGATCTTCACCCGATGAAACTCTTCCAATGCATCAAGAAGCCGTCCGGTGTCAAGTAGAGTTACAGCTCGAGCGCGTGCGCGGTCTGCGACAATGTGCTTACCCGAGCGCTGCCCAACCGCCTCGTCGACCTTGTCCAGCAGCACTCGCCACTCAGGTTGACGGCTCCAAAGCGGGACCAGCAACTGAAGGAGATCTGCCACGCGCGTGATCGGAAAGAGTGGAGCGTCCTCGATTGCATCCATGAGTTCCGACCACGCCGAAAGCGTCCGGGGCGCGTCGGAAAGTTCGACGTCGCTGGAGACGGACACGACGGTTGAAGCAGGCGGATCACGGGCTAGATCATTTGCCACACGCAGCCCGTCGCTCGAGTCTCGGATATCAGCTTCCGTCAGCGATGGACGTATACCCAGAAACCCCAGCGTGAACAGTAGTATCGCTCGGTGTTCCGGTTTAGCGCGAGCAAGCAGCTCTTGTATTCGACTGGCTAGACCGTCGTCCCAATCTTGAATTTCTGTCGGAGTGAGTGAAGACAACCCCATCCGGACTGCGGTGCTCGTGTATGTCAGGAGAGCGCTAGCGTCTTGCAGGAGAATGGGTTCGTCCTCTCTAAGCGACTCGTTGAGATACGCTCGCGCTACATCATCGATGATCCGGAAAGTGCCCGTGCCGCGCAGCGTGGCCACAACCAGTTCGTACCGTGCGTGCTGTTTGATATGGGCTGGTAAATTCCGGTCTGCCAGCAGCAGCCTCAAAATCCCCAGCCAAAAAGGAAGGTCTCCGCGCGCGTTCGGGTTGAATACTGCGTTGCGCAGGCCAGTTTTGACGTCGATGAAGTCGCCGATGGTCGGATTGGGAGAGCCTTTCTCCTGCCATCTTTGTCTTCGTTCCAAATGTTCGGTCGAAAGCCCTCCTTCAGCATCCGATACGTCTGGCCGAAGATCGGCTGGCAACGATAGGAATTGCTCTGCAATCCAGAACCCTTCAGGACGGGCGAGGAGGTTGGAGATTGATTCTCCGTCGTGAAATTCGAGGCGTACTTCGTACAAATCCTGAGTCTCGGCTTGCAGTTTTTGTCGATTCCCTTTGGGAACCGACTGCAGGGTGAACGCGTGTATCTCGTTAACAGAGTGACCCGAACTGCAGACTTTCTTGATGTCCTGCCTTAGCTTCGCAAGCACATTGTCGGCTTGGATGGTGCAGACAAAGGCGATCGTTCCTTCACTCACCAGTCCTAGGAACACGCCGTGCGGACCGAGTTCCTCGCGCAGATAAGTGCGGAACGTCTCAAAGTCACGACCTTGATCGCCACCGGCAGAAACCGGTCCTGTAGCGGGAAGAACGTTCGAACAGATGAACTGCTGGGTCAGATATCGGCAGATGTGCTCAAATTCGTGATGGCCGTTGCGAGCCGGCAGCTGGGAAAGAGCGAAACGGATATAAGTTGCGACCTCTGAAGGGTTGGCCATTCAATGTCCTTGCGTCTGATTCTGCGCGATCCTCTCAACTGTCTGCGGGGTTGACACGCCGGACGTCACGATTTTCCACGTCCGAACCGACGCTGCGAGCATGATGACCCTGACGTTGAATCAAAGGCAACGCGCCGGTGGTGGGGAGGTTGGATTCAAACCCGCACAGCCGTCCCCACATGCTCCATTGGCGTGCGTTTCCAACATTCCGCCACTCCCGCGACATCTCAATGGTAATTTCCGCGTCTACCTCGAAATGTTCGACATCTGGCTTGGTTCGAGCGATTGCAGAATGGAGACGGTGTCTTGGCCGCGGAGCGATGCGCGTTGACGGACCGACAAGCCTGTGTGATGACGGGCGGCGACGCACCGCCGGTCGTGGGAGACGGTTCAAAGTAACCGCCGCTGCAGACCGGAATCGATGGAACGATCACGGCCATGATAACGCTGGCCGACACTCCCATCATCCCTTCCTATCGCGTGTCACGCACCACCAGGGTAGGTTGAGACACACGAATGAACCTGCGGCTGTCCATAGCGCTGTTTACCACGCGGGATCATAGTTCTAACCCGTTATAGTGGCCGCGTGAGCCACGGCAACAGCAATGACCTTCGCCGCAATGCGGACTCTTTGCTGCATTCCCTATCCTTCGATCCGAAAGCGCGAGCGAACAGGCCAAGAGCGGCTTCTCCAGCACGACGACGGCCTCTGATGGTCGTGCGGCGCGCCCAGCCCGAACAAATGAAAAAATCACAATACGTGGGCGGCGAAGCGGCGCATCGTTCGATCAACGATGCACCGCCCCTGTTCCTTGTTACGACGCCGTTCACGCCGCGACCGTCTCCGGCCGGACCAGCATGGGGGAGCAGCCCGGAACGGCGAGGGATTCGAACGAAAGCCGACCCCTGCCGTCGTAACCAGCGCGGTAGGCGCGCTCCGCATCCGCTCCCCGAGACACACGGCCGCCGGACCTGACGGTGTCACCGCCCGGACCTCCGGCACCGCGGATCACGACGCCGCAGCGTCCGCCCTTGCGCCACCCAAGCACCTCAACCTCGGCGGGGACGACGCGCGCCTCCGACCGCGTCGGACGGAAGAGCGCGCCGTGAAGCCGTTTCAGCACGCCCGGCGACGGCACCCGTGTGCGGTTCACGATCTGCGAAAGGTGGCCGGAGCTGATGCCGGGCGCGCACGACGAACCTCCCGGCCCGGGACCAAACCCCCTGCCAGTTCGGAGATGCAGGCGCAGACGGCACCCGGCGATTCGAAATGCCCCGTGCAGCGGCCGTCTGCAACAGTATCGACACGCTGCTCCGTCTGAAATTGCACAGGAATTAAACGTCGCAGCGCGACACTCCAAACGGTTGCGCCTCTCGAAAGATTGTGCAAACTTCTTTGTCCCATAGACCCGAACGAACTTCGCGCCCGATCGATCCGCATACGGGAGGAAAAAATATGGAACCGTCTGGAACGAGCCGCGATGCTGGCATTGGGTCCAAGGAAAAATGCATCATCGACGAAGCTATCGATGAGATAGATGAAACCAGCACAAAAGGTACGGATGGCAAGTGGTTGGAGCACCTTACTGCGAGGGTTGCGCCCCATTTGAAGGAGTGGGACATCGATCAGGCTTGGCTTTGGGCCGATTGGGAGGAGAGGGAGGATCAGTTTCCCGGGACTACGAACCAAGATGTAGGGATTGACGTGGTGGCGAAACGTCGGAGTGATGGCGAGTACGTCGCGATTCAGTGCAAGTCTCGACAACTTGATGAGACGGGTCGGGGCGCCAATATCCACAAAGCGGAGACGGATAAATTCGTCAGCACTACATCGGGCCCGCTGTGGTCGGAACGGTGGATCGTAACCAACGGCGACAACCGACTCAGTTTGAATATCGGCCAAGCGTTGGCGATGCATGACCGACCTTTGAAGGTTGTCAACGTCCGCAAGGACCTTTCAGATCAAAAGCAGAACTCTATAGTTGACGACGACTCTCAAACCGACGTGGATGGTGAATCCGGCAAGCAGTCAAAGACGAGCATGCAGAACGAGGCGATTTCGGAAAGCGTGCGGATTCTGCGTGAGCATGAGCGGACAGAGAGTGGCGGATTGCCGGTTGGTCAAGCGCGAGGCAAGATCATTCTGCCTTGCGGTACCGGCAAGACTCGGATTTCACTTCGGATCGTCGAGGAACTGACAGCGCCGGGCGAACTGTCCGTTGTGCTGTGCCCCTCGATTGCTTTGGTGGCGCAGATCCGGCGAGAGTACCTGTTGCATTCCAATGTTTCAATTCGTGCGCTTGCCGTGTGTTCAGATGAGACCGCGGGTTACGACCCGAAAAAAGAGGACCGGATCGACACGTTCGCCAACCCGTTGGCGGACAACAGCAACTTCAGCGCATCCGAAGTGAAGGGCAAGGTGACCACGGACGCGCAGGAGATCGCATCTTGGATCACCCAAGGGCGCAGCACCGACGCCGTCAATGTCATTTTCGGCACTTACCAGAGCGGTCGCAGAGTCGCTGATGCACTCAAAATGTCGAAAACCACCGCCAAAATTCTGATCGCTGATGAGGCGCATCGCACCGCCGGATTGAGGCGCAAAAATTCCAAAAGCGCGAAAGCAAAAGCAGAAGCGGAACAACTCCGCGATTTCACGTTGTGCCACGACAACGATGAGTTCCCCGCGACCTATCGTGTCTACCAGACTGCAACGCCAAAGGTGTTTGGTGTGAAAAACAGCGCCTCGTCTGATTGGATCGTGCGGACGATGGACGATGAGACGATTTTCGGGGTTGAGCTGTATCGCAAGAGTTACCCAGAAGCCGTGCGTAACGGTTGGCTTGCGGACTATCGGATCATCGCCTTGGGGGTGAATGACGCGGAGGCGTATAACCAAGCCAACCTTCTAGCTTCAGGTTCTGAACTCAAAGGTCGCCAAAAAGTCTCCAGCGCGCAGTACCTTCGCGGTTTGGTTTTTGCGCTGGCTATGGGTGGTGCTACGGAAGGCGGCGACGCAGGCAATGTTCCGATCAACTCTTGCATCGCATTCATGAACAGTGTCGCCAAATCCAAAGAGTTCGCCGATCGATTGCAGTCGCGACCCGTCCGCGACTGGGTGCAAAACTGGTTGCGAGACAACTCCAACGGACAAAACGCCAAACACTACTCCTTCGAACATCTCGACGCGACCAGCAACGTGATGGCGCGAGATAAAGCGAAGGAAAGACTCGCTGAAGCAAGCGAAGAGTCGCCATACGGCATCATCAACGTTGGGATCTTCGGTGAAGGAACGGACTCGCCGTCCTTGAATGCGGTGGCGTTTCTCGAAGCGCGCAAAAGCCCTATCGACGTGATTCAGGCAGTTGGGCGTGCCATGCGAACCGCGCCCGAAAAAGACCTTGGTTACATCATTTGTCCGATTCTGATTCCGCCCAACGCCGACCCGGAAAAGTGGCTGAGCACTAGCGAGATGGACGAGGGATGGAAAGAGCTCGGACAGATCCTGATGGCTCTGCGCTCTCACGACCAGCGCATCGAGGATGAACTTTCAGAACTGTTGACGCTCTATCTTCCCAAGGAACCGGAAGTGACGACGACGATCACCGCAGTCGTCAACAAAGACAGCAGCCGAATCCAGTACCGGCAGCACACGGGACGTCCGGGTGAGGCGGAAGAAGCGGTCGAGCGCGTGCTCAATGGAAAGAGCACATTGGTGAAAGAGTTTGAGCCGTTGGTTGAAGACGCCAACAGTCTTCATGCTCCAGGCGAGATTTTCGGATCGACGGAACCCACGGCACCGCCGGCACCCACACAGATCGTCTCGGGCAAGATGCACGAAGACGGTAGCGCAGAAATGCGGATGGATACCGTGGCGCGTGGCAAACCGGCTCCTGACGGCACGGCGGGTACGGTGGATATTCAGAAGAGCAAGGTGAAAGCTCGGAAGATGATTAACGACGGAGAGGGTATTCGGATTGAACCCCCGTCCAAGAAGCCGCCGAAACGCCGAAGTCGAGAAGAGATCGCGAACGAAGCAGGGATGCAGATGGTATTGCTCAGCGGGTTGGGCGAGTACGGCAATGCCATCAAAGTCAACCTGCTTGCCAAGTCGGGATTGAGTTCAGACCGCGTGATGCGGGACCTAAACCTGTTGGAAACGGGAATCAACGAAGCATCGTTCCACCTGCGAAGCGATGACCTTGTCAATGATCTGAACGAGCATTTCGGTCTCGATCATCTGAACGAAGCCAGTTTGAAGAAGCAAGCGGACGGCTGTACTACTGCCGCGCTTCTTTTGATGAATGCGGCGATGCTCCACCAGCGAATAAGCGCCGGGCGATGGTTGTCCGACAGAATTAGCGACCTGTCCGAAGTTAAGAACGATGCCAACGTAGTGCAAAGAGTGACGTGGGAGTGGTACCAGATACTGTCGCACGACTTCCGACCAGTTGTTCAGCCGGCGTTGGATGTGATCCGCAATATCGAGAACACCGGCAAGACTGCAGGACTCGAACGCGCATTACGTCACATCGTGGCCGAAGCAGAACGAATTGCGGAAACGTACGCCGATATGGGCGCGGATCATGCTGGGCCTCTTTTCAACAAAGTGATGGGCAACCAGGCGAGCGACGGCGCGTACTTCACTCGACCAGTCGCCGCATCCATCGCAGCTCGCCTCACGCTTGATGCTTGCGGGGAACAAGACTGGACAAACATTGAAGTTTGGAGGAAGCACAAGACAGTCGATCTCGCGTGTGGAAGTGGCACATTGTTAGCGGCGTTGCTCACCGATATGAAACGTCGTGCCAAAGCACAAGGCGCAGGCGAGGAACTCATCACCCAACTCCAGAAAATCGCAGTCGAAGACACCATCAAGGGAATGGACATAAATCCGGTTTCATTGCAACTGGCGGCTTCTCAACTAACTACGGGTAATCAAGATACCCGTTACCGACAGATGGGACTACATCAAATGCCGTACGGGCCGGATAAGAATGAACCCACGCGAGTGTCTGCCGGGACGATTGAGTTGCTGGGACAGCGAGCGATTGTTGAGCGACCAGGCGAATTGGACATTGTCGACGACTTGATTCGTTCCCAGCACGTGTGGACGTCGGATGATGACTTCGAGTTGGAGGATGCGGTCAAAGCCGCGCAGAATGCCCGGGTCGTCATCATGAACCCGCCGTATACGAACCGCGCCAAGATGGGAGAAAAATTCCCGAAGCATATCCAACAATCACTTCGGAAACGGGTGGATGGTATGGAGCGAATTCTGGTCGCGAGCGATCCGGCGATGGACGAATTTGTGGACAAAAATGCGCTTGGGCCGCTGTTTGTCGCGCTAGCAGATCGATGTCTACACCCGCATAACGGGTTAATGACGATACTCAGACCGACAATAGCACTTTCAAACCCGTCGGGCCTTCAAGAACGTGTAATGTTGGCGAAACGTTTTCACATTCACACGGTAGTCACCGTCCATCATCCCCGCACCATAAATTTGAGCCAAAACACTAACATCAACGAAAGTATTTTGCTAGTTACACGCCACAAAGGTGACGCGTCACCTACTCGCGTCATCGCGTTGAACAAGCTGCCGATTAATGAAGATGAGGTCGGAGATCTGCACAAGGCTTTGTCTGTTGGTGAAAGCGGTGAGATACCAAACGGATGGGGTGAGGTGTCTCATTGGCCAGCGCGACTAATCGAGACAGGAGACTGGACGGCGGCCGTGTGGCGTTCGCCCAAATTGGCGAATGCCGCCCTTCGGTTCGCTACGGACCCAAAACTCCATGCGATTCGCGACCTGCATGGGGTTGATGCGCAAGCGACAGGTCGGACACTACGCGGAGCATTCGAAAAATCTGAACCGGGTGTTCGTGGTAGCTTCCCGATCCTCAAGTCGAAAAGCGGTACGGACGGGCAACGGACAATCCAAAGCATTCCAGATGAACATTGGATCTCCAAGAAATGGACGGATAATCACGGGGTCGGCGCAAATGAGGGCGATCTGCCTACTGATTCGATCATGAAAAAAGCGGGTTATTTGCTGATCACGGCTGGCCAAGACAATAGCACAGCTCGGGTCACGGCTACCGCGGACGAGAAGATTTTCGTAGGCAATGGTTGGATGCCAATCACTGGTATCTCAGAAAAGGTCTCGAAGGCGTTTGCAGTCTTCGTAAACTCGACCGCTGGTCGGTTGCAACTCATGAGGAATCCGGGTCGAAAGATCACGTTCCCTGAATACAGCGCGGCGGAAGCTCGAAATCTTAGAGTTCCTAATCCAAAGGACACTCGAGCGATCGGGATACTCGCTGACTGCTGGGACCGTACCAAAAAGGTGGAAGTCCCCCAATTCCGCGACGGCGAGTGCGAAGTCCGTCGTCTTTGGGACGAAGCCGTAGCCGAAGCCATGCACTGGGACCCAGACGAGCTATCCCGGCTACGTCATCTGCTGCATCGCGAGCCGCATGTTAGCGGGTTGGGTTACAACCAGTACGCTGACGAGGTTGAGGATTGAGAAAATGCGCGACGCCGAATGTTGATCAGGGTCGTTTAGCCGTTCGAATGTGCGAGCCGTAGTCTAGGGTTTGCGGCGGTTACGTTTGAAACGTCTCGCGCGGCGCTCCGCCCGCGTTTCTCCTCGTTCGGGCTCAGGTTCCGGGTCTTGGTTTTCGATTTGGATCCCAAGAAAATCCGTCATCAGTTTGAATATGCACGTCATCAAAATTCCGATCAAAATCCCACCCAAAGTAACAAAAAAGATGAATGCGAAGTATTTGAGCAACCACACTGAGTTGAGTACGGTTTTCAGGATTTCGCCGTTGAATTCATCGAAGGGCGCAATGTTCACCAAGGAAGTTAACGCTACGATGCCGGCAAGCACTAGAGGAAACTTCCCGTAGGTCAACGTGTCCATGTGGGGCATCTTCGGCTTGACACCGCTTGAAAGATCGATTTTGTGTCGTTTTAAGACTCCGAATACGAACGTGGATTTCGTAGTTTGGACAAATACGAAAGCTGGTCCGAACAGTGCCAAGATGATGACGAGGAGCGATGCGTCTGGCAGTCGTCAGGCTTTCACCGCGGTTGAGATTCAGGGACGATCAATAGAAATGTCGCTTTTGACTGTCAGGATGCAGAAGCGGGCCGAGATCATCAACCAGCGGCGCTAGGTCCAGAACGTATAGCAACTCGTCCAGCAATGATAGACGCCCTTTTTGATGGGGCGAAGAACAGCGGAGGGCCGTTGACAAAACATCTCGGCGAGCTTGTAGCTGAGCGGCAAAATCGTGACGAAAGCCCTCGGATGCTGCAGCGACAAGCGCTATGAATCTCTTTATGTCGTCTTCAGCGACATGTCCAAAGACAGGTCATCGTCGACCAGCATATATATCTCATCCTGGTTGCAATCGTCGAACCATTCGCGGCAGCCGACTCACGGCTCGCATTCTTCATACCAAGCGTATGGGGATTCCACGCCTAACTCGGCCAGTTCGGCAATAGAATCGAGTGCCCTTTCGCATTGACGGTTCAGGTCCTCGATTTCGGACTGGTATTCGGGGTGTCCCTGAGCTGTCCGCTCGTACCACCAGTCAATGTTTTCGGCGATGACCCGCAGCACCTCTGACAGTTCGGCGATCCGTGCCTTTTCCTGTGCGATCCAGTGTTGCATCGTCGGCTCGCTCAACAACCAATAGAACGTCACGCTGAATCTGGTTCTTGCTTCCAGACTCTTTGGACAGGTTTGATTCGCGCATCTGAAATATGCCGCATAGTTTCCTGATCCTGGCAGTCTTTCTCTGAGGTTGCCTATGGCTGTGCGTCCAGGTTTGAAATCGACTCCGACATCTCCGTGATCGCGCCGCCGACGCAAATGCATCTCTACGTGATCACTGAGTTCGACACAGATCATTTTTGGTACCCCGTAGGCAAAAAAATCAAGCAATATGCGATGAGCGTATTCTTCGCCCAGAACTTCTTGGGACAGAACTATGCTCTGTGATTCTGCGATCTGAATGCTCCCCATTGCCGGAATCTCGGCTCTCCATTGCAATGGATGATCCGACTCGCAGACGAACTCGAATCCGTTTTGAGCCGCCGCAGATGCCGCTTCAATATCCAACCAGACATCTGGATGATTCCAGGTGAGCGGAACCCGAGGAACTGGTGTCGGCGTTGGATAAGGGGTTGATGTTGCAACCGGTGTAGGCGTGAACGTCGGAGTGGGCGTCGGCGTGTTTGTCGGTGTTGGCGTGATAGTCGGCGTGTCAGCAGGTGTCGGAGTGTGCGACGGCGTTGGTGTGATGGAGGGTGTTGGCGAAGGCCCCGGCGTATCAGTCGGTGTTGGCGTGTGATTCGGAGCAGACGCAGCTGTAGGTGAGCGCGTCGGTTTCGCCTGCGGTCCCGGTGCTTGTAGAAACGTTCTCACCGACCTCGGCGCGATGCCGAAACCGATGTTCTGGGTGTCGTCTATGCCGAACGACACGACACCGACGACTTTGCCGTCGGTGTTGACGATCGGCCCGCCGCTGTTGCCGGGGTTCAGCGCAGCGTCCGTCTGCACCACCCACATCTCCAGGCGGTCGCTGAACGCGTACGACGACACTATCCCCACTGATGCGCTCAGACTGTCCAATACGCCGTCGCGAGAGGGGTATCCCAATGCGACCACATCATCGCCGACATCGATCTCATTGTTGCTAGCCATCGGCAATGCTTTGAAGTTCGAGTTGCAACACACGGTGAGCACTGCCAGATCGTATTCGGCGCGGGCGGATACGAGATCGCCGCGCCTGTTCGTACCATCGTGGAAGATCACGTCTATCTCGTGCCACGGATCGGACCCCGTGACATGCTCGTTCGTCATGATGTGGGCCGTCTGCCCGTCGACTGTGTATATCCAACCTGTGCCTGCGCCTTTGGCACCAAGGATCTGCACGACGCTCGGTCTGGCTATCTTCGTCAGATCGGCAGCGATGCCAGAGCCGTATTCCTCAAATGCCGCAATGTCCGGTGTTGGCGCGGCGGCAATCGCGGTTTTGGGTGCGGGTTCAGGATCAGAACCGCATGAACCCAGCAGAAATGCAGGCAGCAGGCTGGCGATGATGATGGTTGCGATGGTGTTTCTGGTGTTTGTCAGGATCATCGGCGGGCCTCCCATGCGTTACGGGCGTCGGAGGGACGGATGTATAGCTTGCCGCCAGCGGCGAAACCAGTCCCAGACGCGCGGCTTGACCGCGCATGAGTCTCGTTTCGCTCCGTCGCCCGCCTGCGGGAGTGGACGATGAAGAGTCGGGACCCGGCACACGCGCCGCCCATGAGTTTCAAGTGCAGAACCGGTGGATCGAACATTCTCTCCTCCCCGAGCTTTTCCTTCCGATGACTTGCAGCGCCCTGCAGCAGCCACGTTTAACCCTTCCCGTCCACGCGGGCGGGATCGCGGATGATTTTCACACGGCGGCGTTTAGCCGACGTGCAAATAAACGCCGATCGATGTGTCGTTTCCGTTTCAACGCGTGTCGGACGATGGAACGAGGCACCCGCGATACTGGTGCGTCAAGGTGCCGTCGCAATGTCGCCCGAGACGTTCTAACTTCCTCGAATCCTGATCGAGGATGTTCCTGTAAAGGCAGACCAGTCGCCGATAGGGGACCCTGCGATGCTCCGGCGGAACTTCCCGAGGCGGCTTCGACGACGTTTTCTGACGATCGTGCGGAGCCACCTGCCCGAACAAACGAAAATACTCCCGCACATGGCCGGCCGGGGATGGAATCTCGAGAGACGCCATCCCGGTTTCCAGCCCGCGGCTCTGCCGACGCTTCGAAAGGGCTAGGCGGCCAGCGCTTCCGGCCGGACCAGCAATGCGGAACAGCCCGGCGCGACCACGGACTCGAAAGTCAGCTCACCCCTGCCGTCGTAGCCCGCGCGGTAGGCGTACTCGGCGTCCGCGCCCCGGAACGCCCGGACCGTCGGCGACGGGTTCGTCAGGTTCACCGTGGGCAGTCCCTCGGCAGACCTTCGAGGCGGTTGGCGTGCGTGCCCGAGGCGGCGACCAGACGCTTGCCGTCCGGGCCGTCGACGACCTTGACCTCGACCGGCGGCCCGACGACGTGGACGAAGTACGTGTGGATCCCGTCCCCGATCTGCCGCACCGCGTCGTCGACGTCCGCGACTCCCCAGAACCCGCCGAGGCGAACGATCTCGCCGTCGGCGTCGACGCCGACGCACGTCACCACCCGGCGCGTCACACGCGGCCCCGGCTGTTTCCGGCGGCGGCCACGAGCGCCGCGACCGGTGCTGTCGGAGACTGCACGCGTCCAGTCATGGGACCGTCCTATGCATGAACTTCGCCATGCGCCTCGTTTCCGCCGTCGTCGGGAACGTCGTCGGCGCGACGTTCGAAAAGCCCGCACACATCGGCGCCCTGGAAGGACGTCGCTCGATGTACGATGCCCTGCTCCCGTTTCAAATGTCCGACGCGGTCGTCGCTCTTCGCATCGGGCATGGGTGCCGGTTCCTCCAGTTCGACGGTGTTTCACGCCGATGCCTGACGCGGGCAGGTGCGGTGTCGAGTGCCGCGTTTGATCATCCCGGCCACGTCAGGAATTCCTGAAGATGCTAGCGCGAAGATGTTGAACCGATATGTAAACAAGCGCCGTCAGATATGTCGTCTTTATATGAAGGCGCGGCGGCAGGTGCGGCGGGCTCCCGCGATGCGGGCGCCGCAAGGCTCCGTCGCTCCGTCGACCGAGACGCTCGAGCTTCCTCGAATCTTGATCCAGAATGTTCCTGTAAAGGCGGACCAGTCGCCGAAAGCGGATCCAGCGTCGACCCGCGGGGAACCTCGCCGGCCCGATTCCCGCCTTGCGCCGCCGCCTCGGCGACGGTCTCCGACGTCCGCACGGCGCCACCTGTCCGAACAAACGAAAAAACGCCCGCACATGGGCGGCCGGGGATGGAATCTCGAGAGACGCCATCCCCGTTTCCAGCCGGGGGCCGTGCGGACGCTTCGAAAGGGCTAGGCGGCCAGCGCTTCCGGCCGGACCAGCAATGCGGAGCAGCCCGGCGCGACCACGGACTCGAAAGTCAGCTCGCCCCTGCCGTCGTAGCCCGCGCGGTAGGCGAACTCGGCACGCGCGCCCCAGGGCGCCCGGCCGCCGGCCCTGATCGGACGATCGCCGGGACCGCCGGCGCCACGCACAACGACGCCGCTGCGTCCGCCCTTGCGCCAGCCCAGCACCTCCACCTCGGCGGGAACGACGCGCGCCTCCGACCGCGTCGGCCGGAAAAGCACTACGTGAAGCCGCTTCAGCACCCCCGGCGAAGGATCTCGCTGACCGTTCACGATCTGCGAGAGGTGGCCGGAGCTTATGCCCGCGCGCCGCGCCGCCTCGTTCTGGCTGATGCCGTGCGCGTTCAGGCGTGCGAACACCGCGTCACGGTCCACGGCCGCAGTCCGCGCCGGAGCGATCTCCGCGGGCCCTTCGAGCGCCGACTCCACACGCGCCCTAACCTTCGGGCCCATCGTCCTGCGACCGCGGGACGCCTGCACCATATAGCCGTAGGACACTCCGACGCGCTCGGCGAGGTCCTTCATGCTCATGCCCAGCTCCCGCGCACGTTCGCGGATGCGGCTGCTCTCGCCTTCGACGACCTTCGCACGTCGTTCGACGAAGCCCTGCGCGGGCACCTCGCCCAGCACGGCTTCCGCCTTCTCACTCGTCGCGGCGGTCCAGCGCTTGCCTCCCGCCGCGATCTGCGACAGGTGGTTCGGCGTCACGCCGATCATGACGGCGAGCTCCTTCATGGTGAGCCCCCTGCGTCTGGCGGCGGCCCTGAGCGCGGTCTCGCGACCGGCGCCGCCTCGATTCGAGGGCGCTTCGTCCGCGTCCGACGCGGAGACGGGTCGTTCGATGCTGATGGTTGTCATTTCGCTTCCTCCTGTAGGGAAGAAAGCGGAGCCGCCCCCGGCGGGAGACGGTCCCGCTCGGGTTTCGAGTCCCGCAGCGCGGGATCGTCTCTTGGGAGTGGTGTTTCAGGTGCGGCGCACAGCGCGCCGGGAGCGCCCTCGGCAGGGCCGCGGCGCAGGTACGCGCGGCGCGGTCTCTTAAGGCCGCGCCGCGTCTATGGGCAGGCGCGGTTCGCCGTCCGCCGTTTGCTGCGGACGTGTTTCGTCGCCAAAGGCCGGAGCCCCCTGAGGCTGCGCCGCGAGACGATGCGGCCCGGTCGCCAGCGCATGCCGAGCACGGCGAGGACCTCCAGCGTTCTCCCGTCGCCGACAGGAGTCAGAGCCGCGGCACGGCCCGCTCCCAGGCTGTAGAGCAGGACGTCGCGTCCGGCGAAACGACGGCGGACGACGTCCGTCCACTCCGCATGCGCCCAGCGGGACACGCCGGGTTCCGCGTCCGAGACGTCGATACCCTCGAGCACCGCCAGCGCGCCGTCGAGGTCGCCCCTGCGCCGCATCCGCCGCGCGTCGTGGATGCCGCGCTCGAGGCTCAGATCCCACGTCTCCGGCGCGGTCCCGACCAGCGTCGCGACGAGGTTCTTCGCCAGCTCTTCCAAAGGGCGACGGCCTTGTCCATCATGCGGTCGTCGGTTCGTCTGCCGTGTCGCGGCGATGCCGCCGGTCAGCGTTGCAGTAGTCATTTCTTGCTCCTGTTTCGGTTCTCGTCCGGACGCGCGGCATCCCCGGCGCGCGCCGGTCGAGGATTTCGGTGTGAAGGTTGGTCAGCGCTGTCAGACGGGAGACGTCCGTCGTCCGCGGGTGATGCGATGCGCGGGGACGAACGAGGAGCGAGGCAGACGCGCGTCGTCACGGTTCGTGCACGCGAGGCGCGGAACTGGACGAGACTCGTCTGAAGGGAAGCCGTCTAGGGCGGACGTGCCGGACGGACAGTCGAAGCGTCGGCCGCGGGTAGTGTGGGACCGCATGGAAGACGCGTGGAGGCGGTCGAAGCTCAAGAGCGCTTCGAGCCGGGCTCGTGTCGGCGGAGCGCGTGGTCGCGTCTCGCCGGAATGGTCCCTGCGTTCGAGAAGCCCGGGGGAGCGATGCTCGACCCTCGGATCGACCCGCGCCGCAGAGAGGCGCTTCGTCCCTTTGGTTCGGCGCACTGCGGGGAGAGCGGGGCTCGATCCTCCGCGGCGCTCAGGGTCTGGGACGGACCGTCCGGTTTTCTATGGCGGGAAATCCGGGAAAAGCCTGACAGCGATTCCGATTATGGCTTCTGTTGCACGGTTGTGGAAGCTTCTAGGTGTTTTTGCTTGCTGCGATGTGGCATCGTCGCAGCAGACACCGCGCGATCGGCCACGTCGATGCCGGATGCTGTTGCACCTGGCGGACCGCGCCGAGACGTCTGTTGCGTCCACCACCGCAACTCAAGGGGAGACCGGATGAAGCAAAAAGTCGACGTTGCTGGTGTCCTCCGAAAAGGCTGGTTTGGATCGGCGCATGAGCGTTCCGCGGTATCACGGAACAGAACGAAGCGCCCCTACTACCGTGTCGGTTGCCAAAGGACGCTGCGTGGCGGTCTACGCGGCGGCGGGTCTACGTGGACGGGAAACTCCGCTTTAAGAATTTGGCACCAACGACACTGTGGGGTCTTTTCGCCGTCCACGAAACACTCAGCGAGCCCCAAAGCCTTGCTGCGAACATCGATCACCAGCAACATTCCCAGCGAGTATCCGTAACCGCACTCGCGAATTGTGAGACCGCTCAGTTTGTTTTCGTCCTTCTTCGTTCGGTCGCCGTTCGAT
Organism: Dehalococcoidia bacterium; assembly: GCA_965220515.1. Classification (GTDB taxonomy): domain Bacteria; phylum Chloroflexota; class Dehalococcoidia; order Lucifugimonadales; family Lucifugimonadaceae; genus Bin127. The sequence goes on along the minus strand of OZ244831.1, from coordinate 1,411,799 downwards.
TTCTTCACTTCGATCACCATCGCGTTGCTGCAGTCGCACCCTCGTTTGTGAACAACGATGTCCGGGATGATCTTGTCGTCGCCAAGTTTCTTGGGATCTTCGCCATGACGGTTGTATTCGCAATCCACGTCCAGGTCGGCGAACTGGCTCTGCAGATGATTGGCGAGGCTGTGCGTGATCGACTGCTCGTGCACATCCAGGTCGAGAAGACGTGCGTCTTTGCAAAACAACGCCCGCAACGCGATGCGGACCTTCTGGTGCAAGTCGCTGACGTTGTATCGCATGACGATCACAGCCGATCCGTCGACCAGACGGCGCGGCACACTAGCCGGAACGGCGGCGGAACCGTGGTCCGAAATGTCGGGGCGTATTCTTCATGGTCCGACATGGTTGCCCTTCCCTGTCTGTTCGCTTGGTTCTTCGAACGCACCCGTGTGCCTCGCCCTCAGAAACAGTCCCGCGGCGAACGCCACGCCGAACACCCAGCCGAAGAACATTGCTGGACTGAACAGCCCTGGGACCCAGACGTAACTGGCGACTGCCTGCAGGATCCACCAGAACATGACCGCGAACGGAAGAGAGTTGACAACCCTTTGGCGACGCGTCTGATAACGGTTGCGGTTCGCTTCTCGCACCCCTTCGTGGGCGTCCGTGGATCGGGTGATCTGGTCGAACCTGCGTTGAGGGATCGTCTGTCTCGGGGGTGCCTCCCAGTCAAGAATCGCCTCGTACCGCTCCCTGAACTCTTCGTCGGTGTGGTTGCCTTTGCGGATGTTGCACCTGCGGCACAGAGCCTGCAAGTTGTCGCCGTCGTTCAACCCGCCCCTGGACACAGGCACCATATGGTCGATGTTGAGGTTGTCACGGGTCAGGCGCGCCCCGCAGTAGTTGCACCTTCGCCCTTGACTGCGGGCAATTGCGGATCTTTCCTTGCTGCTGAACGACGCTCGGATCGTCGGACGAACGGATCGTGCGCCTTCGGTGAAGCTGAGTATCAGGAAAAGGCTCAGATCCAGCGTCTTGAGAGAAACCCAGACCGTCGCATCCCAGATCCAGAGGGCAACCGCAGCCGCGTATGCCCATACGACCGCACCTTTCCCGGGTTTCTTGGTGCCGTCTTCCACAACGTCAGCGATTTTAGCACTCGGACCCTGCAGCAGATTGCCGACGCGTCAGCAGCGATGAATCGGAATGTTCGTGTCAATGTATCGGATGACCGCGGGAGTACGATCGCTTTCGTCCAAAACCCGCTTAGCCGTTGCCGCCAGCGCGCCCGTCCGCGCTACTTGATTGCAGATCTTCCGCAACCTGGCGAAAACGGCCTGCCAAACATGCGCGAGACACACCGGGCATCGAGCGTGAGCCTTATCCGCGTCAGGCGCGTGCGCAGTAACCAATATTCGTCCCAGATCCGCGAATAGATCAACACGAGCGATAGTCGGCGCCTGTCCATGAAACGCACTCGTTCCGGCGAGCGCGCGTACGTCCAGTGTTCGGAGCGTTGAACGGCGGTGCCACTCGCGCTCTCGCACCTGCTTCAGGGTCGCCACAACCCCAGCGTGAACACCCTGCGCATCCAACGCCGACGCTCTCCGCGGCGAATCTTCCTTTGCACAACCGCCAATCGACGCCTCCGGCGACGCGTCTGGTCTTCGAGGTCGAACCGGTCCCACGGATAGTCCGCCGGCGGCAGCGTCAAGCCGCAGCCGTCGACTAGCAATATCTCCATCTCCAGCAGATCCTCCTCGGCCTGCAGCTTCGCTAGACCAAAGGACGCGGTGCGATACTCCTCGCGCAGACGCCGCCACTCGGCGACCAACGGCGACGCCGCACCGAACCGCCTCTCGTCATCGCCGGGGTCGGGGTGCAGCGACACGACTAGCTCGTACGCCGGACCCGACGGCGTCGGATTCTTCCCCATGGTTGAGGGCGTGTGCGGAAGCTTCGGCCCTCTGGACTCCAGCGCGGCGATGCGACGGCCATGCCGTTCCAAATTCTCGCCGATCTTCTCCAACTCCTGCCGCAGCTTGATGACCTGAACATCGTCGCCTTCGGGCGAATCCCCTGCTCCCTCCTCCAACTCGTCCACGCGCCGTTCAAGACCCGCCAAATGCTCCCGATGCTTCTCATCGAACTCCGCGGCACCGTCGAGCAGATGCCGTGCCAGAGCGTCGCGCATGCGTCCCGTCAGACGGCCGGTGTCCGCAGCCCTGGCAAGCGCGCCGTAGCTCACGCCCAAGGCCTCCGCTGCCTTCACTCGGCCGTGGACTTCGACGAGGTCGAACAGAAGCGCCGTGAGACGCAGGTCGTGCATGTCAGCGAGGCTCTTCGACCCGCTTTGCGCATTCGCGGCATCTTGGTTGGCCTTGCTCATGTGCTTGTCCTCCTTGCTCGCGAAACCGCGATTCCCAATCGGGGCATCGATGAATCTGCCTCCGTTCGGCACCTCGCGGAAACGCGATGTTTGAACTGGGACACGTCCTGTAGGGGTGGAACCAGCACTGGATTCGTTCACTCGCGGGTATGTGGCATTATTCGCCTGTCGCACTCATATCCGAACCGGATTCTGCTTTGGAACGGACCGAATCGCGATTCCGCGACATTACCCGATTCCCTGTACACGGCTATGGCATCACACATGGGGTGGCGGCCGCAATGCCTCATAAGGGGGGACACGCGCGCGCCCTTTACAGGCAGAGGACACCCGCGGCACCGACCTGTTGTCGTATCCGTCGTCGACTAACCCCGCGCGATGGATCGCCGGGACCACACCAACGTCTCCGACCTCCGGGTCCCCGGCTAGTCCCTCAACTTCGCGGCCTATGCGGTCGCCAACATGGGCCTCTCAACCCTCACAGGCAGTTTGTCAAAGGAATTTGCACCCCGCAACGTCAAGGTCAACAACCGATGCATCGCACCCATCGACCGAGAGGAATGGGAGCGTCTAGAAACCAACTTCCCTGTGCGGCCCATCGCCACCGACGTCGCAACTGACATGGTTTTCCACTGCTCCCAAAAATGACCACTGGACCAACGCGCATTCGATCAACGTCGACGGCGGGATGGCACCGTCGATCTGGTCCACCCATTAGTTCCGCGGAATCAGTCCTTTGATCCGTGGATCGGTTTGCCCGGGGAATCGCGTCCGAATAATTTCAGCCATCGCTTCAACCGTGTTGTCGAAACAACGTCGAGCGAGATCAGGCGTGGCGCCTCGATCGTGTTGGAGCGCGTTAGCCTTTGCGTGAGCCTGCTTGGCCTTCGCGGTGATCGCGTGCGAGAGCCTCAGCCCCTCCAACACTCGCTTAACATCATCTTTCCCGATATTTGAGCCGGTTTCTTCGAGTTGGGATCTTGCAACGCGCGAAAACTCGATCCACGCGTCGCGAAGCATCAGACCGACATGTTGGCAATTTTCCGGCTGCGCGTTAACGACCAAGTTTTTGCTGGCCATATACAACTTGTCGCCAACCTCCCAGCTGAACCTGTCGACATCAAACGCCGGGTGCGGCCAAGCCATGACTGAATTCCACATCTGCCAACTTTGCGCCCGCCACAATCGATGCGCCAGCATCAACTCCCCATGACGTTTGAACACCCAATTTCCAAGGGGCACATCGGATTTCGGTCCATGGTCGCAAATCGCCTTCTGCCAGGCCATCGGAAGAAAACCTCGATCAATCCTGTCGAACACATCACGTGCGACCCTCACATGTTCCAACGGTATCCCTTGATCGAGGATCATGCATAAGGCGAGTGAGAACCCCCTGCCCCCTTCGCCACCGTAACCGCTGGCGAAACCGCTGGGTATGATCGCTCCCAGATACGGCCAGTCCAACGACTCCCAGAGCACGAACAGATGCTCAACATCGTTCTTGGTAAGAACCGTTGCTTTTTCAAGCGGGATCGGTCCGGACAGAGCGCTCTCAAGCGCGATCAGACACGGTTGCGTTACGCCGGATTCCCCCAAAACTCGGAATTGGCTCATCGATCCCACGCCACCTCTGCCGCAAGAAACTCGTGCAAGACCATTCTTACGGTCAGGTCGTCATCGACGGAGTATCTGTAAACCTCCTCTTCCACAACTACCCATCTGCCGGGATTCGACTCGCCACCGTCCAAGGTCGACGACAAATCGACGGCGACGCGTTGCATCGATCTGCTGCCAACCTCTGGCCATTGCGCCATGTTCCGCGGCGACTCGAAAATCAATCTCAGTTCCTCGGATAAATCCCCGATCGGTGCGATGCCGACGTGCACAGTCGGATCGGTCACGGCTTGCCCTGTTTCGAAGAGAACATGCCCCCGGGCGTTCTTGGTCAATACGCGTTGGACCCTGTCCAACTCCGGCACCCAAACGATTCCAGGATTCTCCGAATCAGGCGAATGTTCCTTTCGAGACCGTCCGATCCGTTCTCGCAACCGTGGGCTGCGAGCGATGGCTCTTGATGCACTAGGGAATCGGTTAGGATCCAGGTCGGTTGAACCGCTGACCACTGAAGCAAGGAGGACCGAACAATACTCTTCGTCCTTTGCAAACTGGTTGTTGCAATCTGGGCAAACATCTACTACCGGGAGTTGCCTCGACTTTCTATTGACCAACAGGCTTTTGCTGGGCACGTGGTCTTTCGTAAATTCCTCGCCATCAGGTAGTCTTCCGCAGTGGACGCACCAGCCCCTGAGACTGGAATCGCTATAATCTTCGTAACTTTGCAATTTCCATGCCCTTTCTAGCGTGGGGATGACTGACCATTATCAACCAATCCAGCGCCTTCCTCTACCCCCGACCCAGCCTGTCATCTGCTCCTCATTCGCACAGTCCTCCGGGAATTCGACCCACGTCCCGGCAGAACCTGGTGCATGACTGTAGGATTTGCACCCGAACCTGACCCCGACCACACGCGGTTCCGTGGCGCATCGCGCCCTATTTCGCCGATCTTGAGTTTGCATCTGTTCTGGGCTAGACAGGTTCGCGCTTTCTAGCACGGGCCCCCTTCCCTGTACACCGATATGGCGTCACTTGGCGTCCTTTGCGAGGAATGCTTCTTACCGTAGGAAGGGCAAATCCTCCCTTGAAAGGCTCGCGACTAAATCTCCAGCACGGGTTCTGATCCCGCATTCCGATGCGTGATCCGTGACCCTTCGCTGGTCATGCGCGTCGTCGCCGCGTCCCCGGACTTCGACGCGGGAATCAAGATCGCGCCACCGAATCCCATCTAAACAGACAGCGAACAGCGCTATGACGTGAAGCCAAATCGCCGACGGTCGAACAGTACTTGGTCTAAGACGAGGTCTCCTACGCATGGTATGGCACGGAAGCGCGGGGTCGAGATAACCACCCAGTAGGACGGATTGACCCTACTCGGCGTGCTCAGAAGCCATTTTCGGCAGCTTGAACTGGTGTTGACTCGCGCGGCTACGGCCATGAGTAGATGTCCGCGCTCAGAGGACCGAGACTGGAGCGTTTCGAGACACGCGAGTCGAAGACGAGGAACGGTCCATCAATCATCTAGGTAAGGCTTGTCAGTCAGATCTCCAGCGATCCCGAACCGACGACGATCCACATCTCCTCGGCACCGGCACTGCTCCTCCAGTGCTGAACGCGACCGGCACAGCGACCTCGGATCGTCGCGATCCCGCATGTACCGCGTGGCGCATCGAACCGATCTGACGCGACTCGACAACACCTGGAATTCACTGCGTGACCGGGACAAACAGACGGAGACATTGAGAGCGAACCGACCGATGCGAGTCCGAGGGGGCCTTCTGCCAGACTTGCAATGCTGGAAACGAACATTCAGCATCATCCTGCAGTCAAACAACGCCTTCAGAGTGATCGCCGAAGGACTTTGTCCTCACAGTGAACGGATGGTTCCGCAGCTAATCGTTTATCGTGTGGTGCAAAAGGTAGATTGAAAGTTAGGGCTTTACACTCACGTAGATGGGAGCCAAGATGGCACAACGTTCGAGAACGAGCAGCAGTGGATCGGAGGCTGTATACGAATCGATCCAGTTGCGGATGCACCCGAGGGTATTCGCGGCGCTCGGCAAGGATCTTGTCACAAACGACATCGTTGCGGTTATCGAACTCGTCAAGAACTCGTACGATGCATTTGCCCAGAACGTCTGGGTTGAATTCCTCGAAGATGATTCACTTGGAAGATACATCGAAATCCGAGACGACGGCGGCGGTATGACGAGGGAGGTCATTGAGAACGACTGGTGTCTAGTCGCGACTCCTTTCAAAGAAGCACATTCCGTAGTCAGGAAAAACGGAAAGGCACGCCGAGTTGCGGGAAACAAAGGTCTAGGTAGGCTCTCGGTCGCCAGGCTGGGCAATCGGTTGCAGATGCTCTCTCAATCACATGAGTCACCTTGCTGGGAAGTCAACGTCAACTGGCTCGACATCTCAGGTTCGAGGAGTTTGTCGGAAAGCACTGTGAATATCCGCCGGTATCCGGAATCTTCGCCATTCGATGAATCAGGTACTATCCTGCGCATATTCGACTTGGTGGAAAGCTGGGACGACAACCGCATGACGGAACTCCACGACAATTTAAGTCGTTTAATGTCTCCGTTTGCGATAAAGGACGAATTCAACATCTTCCTTTCGTCTTCTGGCGAAGTCAAACGTGCCGCAGTCGAATCTGCCCGATTTTTGTCGGAGCCGAAGTACAGCGTCAAAGGAAGAGTGGATCGTCGAGGCAACACTGTAGGTTCATACAGGTTTGCTCCTAGCGACGGCCGAGGCGTTCCCAAAATGGCGAAGATAAAACTGGCGTGGTCCCAAGTTTTCCGGCTTGCCCAACAGCGGTGGCGGTTCAGTCACTCAAATGAAACGGCAAAGTGTGGACCGTTCTCCTTTGAAATTCGGGCTTGGGACATTGACGCCGGTGGTATCGGTGAAATCTCGGATCGCCACAATTTGGCGCGCAGTTCCATACGAAGCGCGATCCGCGCACACAAAGGCATATCTGTGTACCGCGATGGCATTTTAGTTCTGCCGAAATCCGAACGGGGACTCGATTGGCTTGGTCTCGACCTTCTTCGTGTCAGCCAGATTGGCCGACGATTGAGCACTAGCCAAATCGTGGGATATGTATCGATATCCTCTAAATGGAACCCCAAAATCGAGGACACCAGCGACAGAGAGCGCATGTCCGATTGCCCGGAGGTTGAAGAATTCGAGGAGATTATCAGGTCTGTCGTGCGACTGCTGGCCAACAGACGGAACGAAGACCGGGAACACCAAAACCGAGGTACGCCGATGGTTGATCTGTTCGCAGGGCTTTCGGCGGATGATTTGGTCGAAAGCACCTCGGAACTGGCTCAATCAGGAGCCAATGCAACCGCTGTAGTTCCCTTGGTTCGCAGATTCAACGAGAACCTCACACGCAGTCGTGAGACGATCCTGAGGAGGTTCGAGTACTACAGTCGATTAGCTACTGTAGGCACGATCGCACATATGTTAGTCCACGAGATACGCAATCGCACCACCGTTTTGCATGAAATGTTAGAAACTGTGAAACGGATTTATGCCCCGTTTGGTAACCAGCGACTAGAGGATCAACATGATCGTGCAGAAAAGGCGGTAAAGGATTTCGAGAGGCTCGCGGACACGTTTTTGCCGCTCGCGAGTCGAAATTATCGGCGTCGGCGTCAGTCGGTGCTAGAAGATCGCATTCGGAGTTGCCTAGGACTGCGGCAAAATGATATCGAAGGGCTGAATATCCAGTGTTGTGTCCCGGACACCCAAACATTGGTGGAAGTGGATCCAGCGGAATTGGATTCGGTGATTTTGAACTTAGTGATGAACGCCACCTATTGGTTGGGCGCAGTTGCAAAGGATGAAAGGCTGCTTCGGTTTGAGATCGAGGAATCAGGTAAGGAAGAACACGTCACCGTCTGGGTTCATGACAGCGGCCCCGGGGTTGATGAAGCGGATCTAGAACTGGTGTTTTTGCCCGGTGTCACCAGAAAACCCGGAGGAATCGGAATGGGGTTGACAGTCGCCGCGGAGTTAGTAGACCGCCACGGTGGTCAGATGAAAACGTTGCACCCAGGGATGATCGGAGGCGCGTCGTTCGCATTCGATTTGCCTCGGGCCAAATCATCAAGGAGTATCGATGCTTAGGATCCTGTTTATCGAAAACAGTAACGATGCTATCGAGGATGCCCGACAACGTATCGAAGAATGCATAGACGGCGCGCAAATCGCAATCTCCGGATTTGAAGATGCGCACACCAACATCCAAACTTTCGATCCCGGGATCGTGATATTGGATTTGGAAGGCGTGCCCGACAGCCCGACGTTCGAAGGTTTCAACGTGAGAGATCTCATCTGGGAAAACCATTTTTGTCCAATAGTGGTCTACTCGGCGTTCGTAGAAGATTACGAGGCTGAGTACGAGGCTCATCCGTTGATCAAAACCGTAGAGAAGGGAAGTGGGAGTCCGAGTCGCGTCCTCAGTTCGGTAAACGACCTACTTCCTGTCGTTCAAGCTCTACAAGAGACCCAACAGCAGGTTGAACATCGTTATTGGGAAGCGATGAAGATCGTCGCTCCGGTGGCTTTCGACAGCGCGACTTCCCCTGAAGCCGTCACCGAAGTCATCATTCGTTGTGGAAGGCGAAGGGTTGCCGCCATGCTGGATATTCCCGTTGGAGACGAACCACCGCTCGCCAGTTGGGAACAATATCTCAGTCCCCCGATTTCGCAAGACCCTGAACTGGGCGACGTGTTGATGACCGCTGAGGGGAACTCTGACAACCCATCATGTTTCCGAGTGATCCTCACGCCGTCATGCGACATGGTCTCTTCCAATGGCCGTCATCCGAGGGTGCTAGACGTTTTGGTGGCGAAATGCTACTCGGTATCGACTGGCCTCGAAATGATCGGCATGAGTGGTAACGGAAATTCGAGACACAGAAACCGGATTCAAACTGGCGTGCTCAACCAGGGATTTAGCCAGTCAGTGATCATGTTCCCGCGCCTTATTGGGGCGATTCCTTCAATGGCCGCAAATCTCAGAGACCTTCAATTGATTCCGATTGATCAAATAGGTCCTCAAGGCCATTTTCGTAGGGTAGCTACTTTGGACAGTCCGTTCAAGGAAACAATAGCGTGGGCGTATATGCAAATGTCTGGCCGCCCTGGTCTGCCCGACCGCGATACGTCTTCTTGGGCTGAAGAAATCGTTGAGTCCATGAACGAGCAAGGCCAAGGCTGCGACGAATGACCACGGGCACCGGAACTCACAAATCGGAAAAGCAACCCAAGTTCCTAGCGGTCGACTTCTACTGCGGAGCTGGTGGAACCACAAGAGGTTTGATCGACGCAGGGGGATACGTCATCGCTGGCATCGACAAGGACCCCGTGTGCCAAACCACGTACCAAACTAACAATCCGAATTCGACATTAGACTGCAACGTCCCTGATTTCATTGAACGAGATATGTTCCCGGCAACTCCGACTTACCCCGGAGGTCAACAGGAAGAAATCAAAACAAGATTGCGTGAGCTGACAACACGGTACACAACGATGGCTCCTAGCGTGCCTCTACTTTTTGCCATCTGCGCGCCTTGCCAGTCGTTCAATAAATTCGTGCAACCCGGCATAACCCCAAATCGTCGGGCTGCCCGCGAACGGGACATGAATTTACTCTCGGAAGCCGCAGTATTTGTTGGAGAATTTGAGCCCGACATAGTTTTATCAGAGAACATTTCGGGCATAGAAAACGGTCGTTACGGTCAAGTTTGGGCGAACTTTAAAGAAACTCTGAAGGCGCTTGGATACCGGATCGGAAGCGGCCAGGTGTGTGCGTCGCGGTTCGGGGTTGCTCAGCGTCGCCGCCGTTCCATCATATTGGGTGTAAAAGCGCGGGATGAAATGCGAGCGCAACTCGAACTTCCTGTGCCAACAGGAAACCCCGCCACAGGCGAAATCACCGTCAGCGATGCCATCGGGAGCCTCGATCCACTTCTACCGGGGGAGAAGCATCCGGAAATCGCTAATCACGAATGCCGCAATCTGAGCGACATCAACCGACGCCGTCTTCTCGCGATTGAGCCAGGCGGACGAAATTTCGCATTTCCTCCCGATCTAGAGTTGCCATGCCATCGTCGGTTGGCAGAGAAAGGAAACGGCAAGCGTGGGTTCGGTGACGTATACACGCGTCTCCACCCAAACCGACCTGCTGGCACAATCACCACTAGATTTCACAGTGTGTCCAACGGACGTTTCGGGCATTACGATGCTCGTCAAGCTAGGGGATTGTCGCTGCATGAAGGCGCATTGCTTCAATCTTTCCCGAATTCATATGTTTTTATGGCACCCAATGCTGATGCCAATGCTAGGTTGATAGGTAACGCGGTGCCACCGAAACTCGCCGAGTATCTGGCGGGTTTTCTTCATCGGATCTGGGCCTTAGAGGCCCAGACCGAAGAATGAACCATCTCACCACACAAAGGACCGAAATCCCACACACTGGATTCTGCAAGATCAACAAGGGAATCGAAGACGGCGGTTTGGTGGGGAATAAGAACGAAAACTGCGTTCGCATCGAAATGCCACACTTGACGTGGGTTTGATGAATTTGATCGAACGAGCAACCATTTGAGTAAACAAGAGGAATTTAAGAATCGCGCCCTCGCGCGGCGGCTCGCAGAACACGGACTGTCCGCCGACTTTGAGCGTAGAGCCGGACGCAGGCGGATGGACGTCGTCGCCGAGGTGGACGGCCTGCGCGTCGTGCTCGAAGCGGAAACCGGATTCCACAGGAAGGCGCAGGCGATCAGGGATGCCGACGCCCGCCTGCGCCAGAGATTGGCGAGTGTCGTGTTCGCCGTGTGCTACCCGGACGGCGTCACCGAGGACGACTTGGCCGAGGCGACTCTGACATGGACCGTGCGTGTTAAATCCGGCGAACCGGCTGGCGCATGGTCGGTCGGCGACGTTTCGCAGCTAGCGCAAGCCGTCCAGCAAGCGCCACGCTCCCTGAGCGGCGCCGATGTGGCGGCTCAAATGCTGTCGGATGGATTGGATGTAGCGGTGCAAGGTATGAACACGTCGGTCCGTGTTTCGTTGGCCCGCGCCTAGGATCTACCTCCCAACAAGACGACTGCCGCACGGAACGACCGCTATTTCATCGCGGCCAAACGCGGAATGCTAGTGGTTGCGACAGCGATGCTGTTCCACCAACGCGTCCAGAGCCACCTGCCTGACGAACGTCCCGAGGGGTACGCAGGCGTATGGCCTCCTTCCAGCGCGACGGTATGCGCCGAGCAGGAAGCGCCGATCAACGCGTTCCGAGAGGCTTGGCGCGGCATCCTGGCGGTGGACTACCGTCCCGTCTTCGAGACAGGACGGACCGCATTGGCAGCGCTGTCGGCGGATCCCGACACCGGCAACTCGGTGCGCGGCTTGGCAGAGACCGTAGCGCGAGTTTCGGAACTGGTGGCAGGATTGCGCCATGATTTGCTCGGTCGCATTTTTCACCGTGTGCTGGACACCGCACGTTACGACGGCTCCTTCTACACTTCCACCGCTGCCGCGGTGCTTTTGGCGTCCCTAGCAATTCGCGACCGGGACGCGGATTGGGCAGATCCGAACGTGACCGCCGCTTTCAGGATCTGCGATCCGGCGTGCGGGACAGGGACGCTGCTAATGGCGGCTGCCGAGCGCATTCGCGACCTGCGTAACGCGGCTGGTCGAGGCGAACCGGAAGACGAGGAAGCGTTGGGTTTGATGTTGGTGGAGGACGTGCTGTGGGGATACGACGTGAACCTCACCGCGACGCACATGGCGGCCAGCACCCTTGGGATGCTGTCACCGACGACTCGGTTCAGCCGAATGAACATCCACCGCGCGTTGCTGGGGGTGTTCGACGGCGAACCGTACCTCGGATCCCTCGACTTCCTGACCGGTCAGGCGCGGCTCGCCGCCTGGCCAACTGCCACACAGCAAGTGGACAGCGAAGAAGGCTCGACGGAACCGCCGCCGCCGATGGATCTCGTGATCATGAATCCGCCGTTCACCCGCGACAGTCTCAGACACGATCAGTTCAGCCGCGCGGACGAAATTGCCATCAAGCGCCGTGAGAAGGAGATTCTGGAGGACCAGCATTACAGAGAAGCAGCGCGGCTGCATTCATCCGGCGGAGCGTTCACAGTGCTGTCCGAGAGAATGTTGAAAAGCGACGGCGGAACATTGGCTTTGGTCCTCCCATCCGTCGTTCCCACGTCACCTGGCAATCTGGCGTTGCGCAGATATCTAGCTCAACGTTTCCATGTAGACACCATCGTCAGTTCTCACGATCCGAACCGCATCTATTTTTCGGAAAACACCAGCATCGGGGAGATACTGCTCGTGTGCCGGAGATGGAAAGGCAAAGGTCCCAAGCCTCCGACACGTGTTGTAAACCTAGCCAGGAATCCGTCGACACCGCTCGAGGCTTTGGGCGCGGCGGCAAGGATCGAAGCGAACAATGGTTCGAGCGCCGGGACACCCCGGGACTTCACCGTTCAGCTGGTCGCATCCGACCGCATCGAAGGCGGCGACTGGTTCGCCGTCAACTTTCTGTCGCCGTTCCTCGTCGACGCGTACAGAACCCTCGCCGAAGACGGTTTCGGGGCCGTTCCAACGATATCGCTGAGCGACTTGGCGGACGTCGGACCAGAGGGAAGACGGATTCGAGATTCTTACACCCGATCGGATATGCCGACATCATCGGGTCGAAGGGCGCTCTGGCATCATAAAACCGAAGCTATGCGGTCGATGAGAGCTGAAACCGACGTTTGGATCGAACCTAAAGATGCGAAGCGAGGTTTGGCGGACCGCTATTGGGAGCAGCGCAGCGACTTACTGTTGCCTCATCGGCTCTGGTTGCCCTTGGCTCGGGTGACTTCAGTTTTACTGTCGGAGCGAGCCGTCGGTTCGATCTGGACTCCTTGTCGCACCCACGATCCAGAGATTGTTGCCGCCCTTTGCCTGTACCTGAACTCCACCCCAGGGTTGTTGTCGCTTCTCGGGGCCCGTGACAATCGCAAACCGTCGTATCCTTCGTTTTCGTTGAACACGCTGCGGGCATTGGCGACACCCGATTTTGGCGCTGTGGGAAACGCTGAACGCGACTTGATGAGCAATTGGCACAATCGGCTGCGCGACGAAACGCTGCTTCCTTTCCCGCAGATGAACGAGGACCCGGTGCGCTATCGGATCGACGATGCCGTTGCCAAGGCTTTGGATCTCGATCCTGATTGGATCGAGGCGATCCGGCGTGACCTGGCGAGGGAGCCATCGATCACGGACAGACGATTGTAGTCCTGCCGGAACTGCGACGCTCTGCGGGAGTGATTGAGCTGATCGTGATGACATTGACTCCGTGCACCCTGTCCCGAAACGTGGCGCGCCTGCGCAAGTGTTCATCCGTCTGGCTATGCGGGGCGGCCATCGATGCGAGCTCCGCGGTGTTGACTGAAGCGCCGTTGACTTCCTCTCAGCACGGTTTCAGTGAGAGTCGTGCATACTTTTCCGTACTGTATGGTGCCGAAAACTGAGACCGCGGTCTAAGACGCAGGAAACGGGCGGTGAGTCAGGGTAAAGGACAAGTGACGAACAAGATTTCATGTCATGGACGCAATAAGAGACAATGGAGACATCGTCCTCGATCCGTGATCTGAAGCTCGGGAGAGGAGCCAGGGTTCCGAGGATGACTGTCAAATGTCGGTGCAGATGGAGGGGTTGGTGTGCATCACCTACGAGTGACTGATGTGGCGGAGCATCGTCGGGGCGGGCGAGAATCAACAGACTGGGTGGGAGTTGGAAGTCGCATCTCGCACTGCGCGTAGCCCGTGGGCGCATGAGACGATCGCCCATATGGCTAGGCGCTACAGCCGTCGTGCCACACGTGCTGTTGGTCGTCGGTGTTCACGTGTGGTAGTTTTTGCTGATGCGTGCTCAGAAACCTCACCGCTTGAATGCTGCTTTGTACCGATTCCTTGGGGCACCTACTGAATGACGTTTCACGATCTCGTCACATGGTTGACCTCGGACGAAATCACTGCGATCGCAATTCTGGCGGCGATTGCGTCTTCTCCGTTTGGCGTGGTATCACTGCTGCTGGATTTGTATGACAGACGTAAGAAACGCAACTGCCTGCCTGAGATTCCAGCGCCGATGATGGCACAGTCCCCGCCCGCTCCCAAGACGTGGTGGGAATATCTGACCAACGACCTGGACTTGTCGCCTGATGCCCAGAGGATCTGCGCCAATCTGTACGACATCGGTTGGGAGCAGCTGAACCAACCGACCAACAACCGTGAAGAAGACATAGCAGACGCAGAATTTCATCTTCAATCCCTGGGCGAATCGCTTTCGAGGGAAGAGACGAAGTCGGCGGAAGAGTTGGGAATCGCTCTCGCCGAGAGTCCTGACGACCCCACCACCGATGTCGAATCTCGTTTGGAAGATCTATCGCCGAACGGCCAGAGCTATGCCAGACTGAGAGCGACGGTGCGGCGAACTGAAAAAGACAAGGCCATGGACTTGGCGTTGGGAATCCCTCTAACCGACTTTCGAGAGGTGAAGAAAGCGCTGAAGGAAGGTTTCCCGCCTGCGCACATCATGGATCAACTGCCAATCGCTTGGAGGATGATAAGGACCATCAATGATCCCAAGCCTCGACGCAAGTCCTTCCGGCTGGCGTCTCGAACGACAAGAATACGGTTGACGGTCAATACTGAAAACGGACTCGAGCATGATGACCGAGCCGAACTGGATGAGGACTGGGTGATCAGTCGTAAGTTGCGTGTGTTTCTTCCCTTTACCGGCATTGTTCCCGTGTATCAACTGTCAGGAGGCCGGAAACCTCCTGTTCTCAAGGACCGCAGGATGGTATACACCGGTTCCGACCCGCCCGGCGCACGGAGCAGGTTGTGGACACGCGGCGGATACTTCGACCGCATGTTGGAACGCGTCGCCAAGGGAGAACACCCTGACCAATTGAGGAGAGAGGCGCTGCACAGGAAAGTACGCTTAGCTGTCCTGTCTGCCAGCATAGCGTTTTTCGTTGCCGCCTTGGCATATCGCTTGACGATTTGGTTGAGCTGACGATGCATAAGCACTAAGGGACAACAGACTTTGCTCATGGGTTCCAGTGGCGAAGCTCCTTGACGGAACGACCCCATGAGCAGTTTCGACAGGGAGTTACAGAACCCGCCAGCTATTTTCCCTTGAATCCGCTTTAGGATTGCGGTGCTTGGGGTTGCAGATGCTCGTTCAAAAACTTCGAATTTGATTTTTCACGCGAAAAGGAGTCCGCCAACACGACGATGGCGGTGGATAACGGATCTGGTTAATCTCGATCAGACTTGGGCCGAAGCTCGCGTTCGGCTCCGTCGGTGAGTCGGGAATCCCATCGAATTCGACGTGTTGCGCCAAACGAACAGGGAAATCGACTACTTTACTCTCGCGTCTTCGAACTTGAAACGATGTCCCGTCATCTACGGGACATTCTCATAGTCTTCGAGCAGGTCCATGAATGCCACTCAGACGGGACGTTGTTCCGGCATTGCAGCTATTAGCTCCGCTACGAGCTGCGGGTCGGTATCCCATCTGCCAAGGATTTCCTCTGACATTGTCCAGCTTCGGATTCTTTACGGCGCGGGGGTTATGGTTCAAGCATTGACGTCGGAACTCAGCATCAATCCGATCATCCATCTGGTCAAGCGCGTCGCCGATCATCTGATCTCCGCCATCGTCGCCAGACAATTGAGCTAAATGCCGAATTGCGTCTCGAACACGGTCACGAGTTCATCGACAATCGCCAACTCCGGAACCCTTCCTAGTCGAGAAATCTCACGACGAGATAACCGTCGTCGGAACCGTAGCCGAACGTCTGCGAGTCGATTCTGCGGTGTTGGCTGTCAAAAGTGGAGGTTTCCGACTGGAATCTGATGCGATCCGTTTCGATCTGGATTCCTTGCAGTTCGAGAAACTTCCTGCAACGGTCGATGATTACATCACGAATAGAGGCATCACCGATCGGATGGGGTTCTTTGTAATGTCGTTGGGCCACAACGTCACCAGCGGCGGAGTGCAGCTGAATCATGTAGCGCATCGAATCGCCGCCTGCCTTTCGCCTTCTTCCGTCAGGGCCCAATGCCCTCTCGAGGTATCGTCTCTCATCAAACCGTCCATGACCAAACGCTTCCGCATCCAGTCGGTTCGGTACTGCCACCGGTATTGACCATCGCTGCGCTTCTCAAGATCTTTCCATCCGAAGCGGTGTCGCAACAACTCCCCGACTCGTCGATGTACGTCTTGACGCCATGCCCAACCTTCGCGTTCGTGCAACGCCTGAAGGAGCGCGGGAATATATGATTCGTGTTCAAGACTTGGATACCCGGAGTTAATGGTTGCCATGTTTATTACCCTCCTAAGTTCATGTATCGATTGTATTTGCAGACGAAATACGAAGTCTCACGACTGATGACTGCTTGATCCGAGGGACCTGCGCAGGAAAGGCCCGACAGACAAGGGACGGATCTGTGATGACCGTCTGCAACTTCGCCCTCGCAGCGGAGATGCCCACTTCGGATTTCGGCTTGGCCAATTGATCACTCTCGAGGGTCGCTTCAGTTCATCGTGCCTCGTTTCATCCGCAACCACCTTTAATGTCGTGGGTTGCACGCACGACGGGCAACATCGATAGTCTGAGGGGCGTGGTAGGTGTTCGGGGCCCGACCCCGGTTGGCTACGCTCTTTTTCGCATATTTATGTGCGATAATTGACGCATGGACAGTCGGGAGTTCATAAGACGGGCAAGGGCATACGCTCGCAGAAACGGCAAGGCGTTCGCATACGACCCGGCTCGCGGCAGGGGCAGTCACGGCAGGCTGTACGTCGGCTCTCGCTTCACGACCGTGCGAAGGGGCGAACTTGGCAAGGGCCTGCTGGCCGCGATGCTGCGTCAGCTCGACATCGACCGAAGGGAGTTCTGAACCATGATCTACGCATACCCGTGTCGACTGGAATCCGATGATGACGGACAGGTGACGGCGACGTTCGACGACGTGCCGGAAGCCGTTACGGGCGGGAAAGACGTCGCCGAGGCGCTCGCGCTGGCGGAGGACGCGCTGGCGGTGGCGCTCGCGGGGTACGTCCACGCCAAGCGGGACATTCCCGACCCTGGCGAAGCTGGCCCCGATGAATCGACTGTTTCCGTCCCGACCGTCGTCGCGGCCAAGCTGGCGCTGTACTCAGCCATGAGGTCGCAGGGCGTCACGAAAGTCGACCTGGCGTCAAGGCTCGGGGTCAGCGAATCCGCGGTGCGGAGGCTGACCGACCCCGACCACCGTTCGCACATGGACCACGTGGAGAGGGCGCTTCGAAAGTTGGGATGCACGGCGACGCTCGAAGTCCCCGCGGCATGAGACGAACGATCGGGCAAGGACAGCCTATGGCGATGCCGCGTCCGATGAGGATTAAGGAAGGCATGAACACAGAAGAACGATCACTCGCTCCAGTCGCGCTATACGCGAGGGTTTCGAGCGACAGGCAGGACATCGACCTTTCGGTCGCCGCGCAGCTTAGGGCGCTCAGGGACTACGCGGAAAAGAACGGCTACGTCGTGGCCCGCGAATACGTCGACGAGGCCGAGAGCGGACGTGTCGCCGACCGGCCCCAGTTCCGCAGGATGCTCGACGACGCTGGAAGACAGGCTGCTCCGTTCTCGGAGATACTGGTCTGGAAGTTCTCCCGCTTCACCCGAAAGCGAGAGCACGCCGTAGCATTCAAATCCATGTTGCGCAGACGCGGCATACGCGTCGTTTCCATCACCGAGCACGCCGACGACTCCCCTACGGGCAGACTCATGGAGGCGATTATCGAAAGCGTCGACGAGTTCTACAGCGAGAACCTGGCCCAGGAGGTGATGAGAGGGATGCGGGAGGCGGCCTCCCGAGGGTTCTGGGTCTCGCCGAATGCGCCCTACGGGTACCGGAAGGTGTATGTCTCCGACGGCGCGAAGAAGCGTCCCAAGCTGGAGGTCGAGCCCGGCGAAGCTCCACTGGTGGAGAGGATGTTCCGGATGGCCGAGTCGGGCAAGAGCGTCCTCGACATCGCCAAGGCTTTCAACGGCGAGGGCGTCCCCAGCCCCGCGGGGAAGCGATGGTCGAAGACCGCTGTCCACAAGATGCTCTCGAACGAGACCTATACGGGCACGCTGGTGTGGGGCTTGACGGCGAAGGACAAGGCTCCGCCCGTCAGGGTGGAGGACGCTTTCCCGGCCATCGTGCCGAAGCCGCAGTTCGACCGCGTCGGCGAACTTCTGCGCTCCAAGGCTCCCAAAGCGATTCATCCGAGGCGCGCGGCGAGCACGTACCTGCTCAGCGGTCTCGTCAAATGCGGCTCCTGCAAGCGGTCGCTGACCGGGCAGGGAGCCAAGAGCGGCAGGTACGCTTACTACGTCTGCCAGTCCAAGATGAAGCACGGCGGCGCAACATGCGGGACTCCGAGGTTGAGCGCCAGACGGTTCGAGAGCCTCGTGGTCGGCAAGATGCGCAGCGACGTGCTGACCGAGAGGAACATCAGGGATCTCGCGAAGCTGGTCGACGAGGAGACGGACGGCGCGGCTCGCCAGCATCGCGAGAAGCTCTCAACGATTCGGCGTGAGATCGACGACGCGCGCAGGCGGCTGGCCAGGCTCTACGCCGCCATCGAGGATTCAGACCTCGAAGTGTCGGACCTCGCGCCCCGGATACGGGAGCTCAGGGACCGTGAGCAGAAGCTGCTGGAAGCGCACCGCGATGCCGAAACCGCGTTTTCGGACCGCAGGTCCGTGATGGGCGACATCGAAAGGGTCGCTTCGTTCGCAGAGGATCTGGGCGAGTTCCTGAAGGACGGCGACCTGACCGAGAGGCGCGCATTCATCTCGTCGTTCGTCGAGGAGATTGTCGTCGACCCCGGCCGCGCCACGATACGCTACACTCTGCCGTTGCCGCAGGACGCCCCGACAGACGGGATGGACGCCGATGGCGCGTCCATCCCGCGACCGGTTCTTTCTACAGTGAATTGTGGTGGGCGGTGGAGGATTCGAACCTCCGACTTCTTGCTTGTAAGGCAAGCGCTCTGGGCCTCTGAGCTAACCGCCCGTGGGATTGGATTCTATCAATGGAACCGAGTTCAATCGGGATCTTTTTCGTTTAGCTCTCGGATCCGCCGGCGAGTAGCTTCGATCTGGTTGCGGTTAAGTCGGTAACGTCGGTTTTTCTGATCTTCTTGGGCGAACCAGCGGAGGAAGAGCGTTGTGAGGGTTGCGAGGTAGATGATGTTGCCGGGTATCCACATCAACAGGCCCCCGATGCGTTGATCTTCAGTCGGGGTCAAGGTGAAGTGTTGGGGCGTGTCGATGTATGTGGTGTAAATAACGGAGTTCGATAACGTGATGATGGCGGCCAGCACGGCGGTAGGGGTTACCACGAGGATCAGGTAGATGATGCGCTGCGGATCACTGAGTTGCGACCTGACCGGTGGAGGTCCGATTATCGGCCACCAAAAGAGTATGGAGGTTGCGAACATCGAGAGGTGCATTGCGAGGTGTGCGATATCGTTTCTTACGGCTAGGGAGTATGCCTCGGGAATGTGCCATCCCCATAGCGTGAGGACGAATGCCGGTAAGGCGAACTTAGGGTTGGTGAGGGCGGCGTTGATGTTTCTCAGCCATCCGTGTTCGGCGAGCGATGGCGCAAGTCCCACGCGAACGGTTTCAGGCATCGCCCAGAGATAAGCGGCCATCGGTGTAGCTGCCAGAAGCAATACAGAGGCGACCATTGCGATGAGGATGTGCTGGGTCATGTGAGCAAAGAACATGTCCTCGGAAAAGGCTTCGGGCGGGCCTGCCACGGCGAAGAAAAGGATGGCATATCCGGCGATCGCGTAAATCACCTTGCGAATCGGTATCGCTTGCCATCCAGAGCGAATCTGGAGGCGCAACATGCCGACGATGTAGACGGCGGCGAGGAAGGCGACGATGATGAATTGGGGTCCAGAAAGCGACCATGCCGATAGGAAATCGCCGAATGAGTTGGCGATGTCGGTTGAAGGATTCATCATCGGCTGGGATGGATAATCAGCCGTGATAGTGCGGCGTTAGGCGTCGGCCTCTTGTGTAGAGACCCCAACGTGGATGCTATTGCTGAACTTGACCGCCGTAGTTCAGAAGGAGCAAAAGCGCCACGAATATGCCGATGCCAATTACCATGCAGGCCGTGAATATCCATGCGTAATACTTGCGATCGAACTTCAGATGCATGAAGAAACCGACGACGAGAACGAACTTGCCGAGGGAGAGTACGAGCATCAATGGGACGAGAAGGTCGCCGAGGAATAGCCAAGCGAAGGCCCAGACTTCGACGATGGTGATGATGCTGAGGATCGCACCGATCAGGACGTAGAACCCGGGTGTGCCGTGATGTAGGTTCGCGGCGGTCGTGATTTCCCATATCCTCTTGATTGGCGTGACGCCGTCGCCTAGCGGCCCCTCCATTTTCGGATTGGGTTCCTGCCACTGCGTACGAGGAAGATCCCACCAGCCTCGGCCATCGTGGTAGAGGATCTTGTTCAAGAAGTTCGACATTTTGGTTTGGTGATTTTGTTCAGTGTCGGATTTGGTTACGCTTAGTGCGCGCCGGGCACCCACGGAACGCTTCCTGGCGGAGCGACGTCACGAGCAGATATCAGGTATATGACGGTGAAGATGACGATCCAGACGATGTCGACAAAGTGCCAATAGAGGCCGGCTAACTCAAGGTCGATGGCATTGTCTGCGCGCAACGTGCCTTTGATGCTGCCGAAGCCGAGGAACATGAGCCACAAGACGCCGAGGGTCACGTGGGCGCCGTGTAGGCCGGTGAGGATGAAGAATGTTGTGCCGAATAAGTTTGTCCGAGGTGTAAGGCCAACCTTTGCGAAGTGGTTGAACTCGTATACCTGGAAGAGGAGGAAAATGGCGCCTAGGACGACAACGGCGAAGATCCAGAAAGTGCCCAGCTTCTTGCGTCCTTCTTGGACGTATGAGAGAGCGAGAACCATCGCCAATGAACTCATAAGCAACACGAAGGTTGAGACCGACGTGATGGGAATGTCTAGGATGTCGGCCGGGTAAGGTCCTACGAGGCTTCGGTTGCGGTAGACAAGGAAGGTGGCAATGAAGGATCCGAAGAACATCACGTCGGATCCCAGGAAGGCCCACATGAGCAGCTTTTTGTTGCTCAGTCCGGTCGAAGTGTTTATGACTTCGCCGTGTTCGCTCTTGATTTCGTATGTGGCGGATGCGGATGCCAATTGAGGGAGCTTTCCGTTGGGATATCGGGCTTAAGTGAGTTTAGTTCGATCAGTGACCGTGCGATGCGCCTTCAGGTACGGGATCGTTGACTGGTTCCATCGACCAACCGATTAGGCCCCATAGCAGGATGACGACACCGACGATAATCACCGGGATGATCGTCATTAGTCCTGCGCCGACGATGGTGAGTCCCAAGGCGAGGATGAATGGGTAGTAAGACATGTCGGGGAGATGGATGCCGTGGCCGTGGTCATCATCGCCGTGATGGTCTGATGCGTGTTCGTCATGGTGTTCATCTTCCACGTCGTCATCGAACTGGGCGCCCGACGGGGCTCGGAGTTCACCTTCATGCTCATCGTGGTAATACTCGGCGATGAGTTCAGGGTGCTTGGTGAACCACCAGTCGTCGCGATGCTCGACGTTCGGTATTTTCTCGAAGTTGTAGTGAGGAGGAGGAGAGGCGATGGACCATTCAAGAGTTCTGCCGTCCCACGGGTCATCGCCTGCAGGTATGCGCTTGCGGGCGCTGTAGAAGACATTGATGAGGAACAGAAGGACGCCGAAAGCCATCAGGAAACCGCCGGCGGAGGCGTACATGTTGGTGTTTTCCCATCCCATGTTTTCGGCGTAGGTGAATACGCGGCGCGGCATGCCGTCGAGGCCCAGCCAGTGCTGCGGTGCGAACTGGAGGTTGAAGCCGATGAGCATCAAGAGCCAGTTAGCCTTGCCCCATCCTTCGCTGAGCATGTATCCGGTAGCTTTGGGCCACCAGAAGTAGATGCCGCCGAATATGGCCATGATTGCGCCGCCGAAGAGGACGTAATGGAAGTGCGCGACGACGAAGTACGTGTCTTGCTGTTGGGCGTCCGTGGGCACGGATGCGTGCATTACGCCGGAGAGGCCGCCGATGGTGAACATGGCGATGAACGAGATGGCGAATAGCATCGCAGTTGAGAAGCGTATGGAGCCTCCCCACATGGTTCCGAGCCAGTTGAAGATCTTGACGCCTGTCGGTATTGCGATGGCCATTGTGGAGATGGCGAATGCGGAGTTGGCAGCAGGCCCAAGACCGACGGTGAACATGTGATGGCTCCACACGAACCATCCCATGAATCCGATTGCCACGCCAGCGAATACAAGGAAGGTGTATCCGAAAAGCGGTTTGCGCGAGAAGACGGGAAGGATTTCGGAAACGATGCCCATTGCTGGGAGGATGAGGATGTACACCTCAGGGTGTCCGAAGAGCCAGAACACGTGCTGCCACAGGACGGGGTCACCACCGGCGGCGGTGTTGTAGAAGTGCGTGCCGTAGAGGCGGTCGACCTGAAGCTGGATCAGGGCGACGGTCAGGACCGGAAGTGCAAGGACAATGAGGACTGAGGTGACAAATGTCATCCATGTGAACACCGGCATCTTGGTGAGGGTCATGCCCGGCGCACGCATGTTGAGAATGGTGACGATGAAGTTCAAACCCGCGGCAATGGACGCGATACCAAGGATGTTCAGGCCGATGACCCAGTAGGTCATGCCGTGCGTGGGATTGAACGCTAAGTGTGAGTTTGGCGCGTAGCCGAACCAACCGCCGTTGGGTGCATCACCGACGAACCAAGAGAAGTTCAGGAAGAGGCTTCCGAACAGGAATATCCAGTAGCTCAATGCGTTTAGGCGTGGGAAGGCGACGTCTCTGGCACCGATCTGGAGCGGCACGAGCCAGTTGAAGAATGCTGCTGAGAGCGGCATCACGACGAGGAACACCATGGTGGTGCCGTGCATCGTGAAGAGCTGGTTGAAGAGTTCGGGATCGACTAGTGTGTTGTCGGCCTGAGACAGCTGCAAGCGCATGATCAGCGCTTCGATACCGCCAACTAGGAACCAAAGGAAGGAGGTGACGGCATATAGGGTGCCGATGCGCTTATGGTCAACCGTGCTTATCCAACTCCATATGCCGTAATCGCTCTTCGGCCTGGGGAAGATGCGCGGGAACCTCATCGAGATGGGTTCGCTGCCTACTCCTGGATGTGTGGTCTGCATGGTTGAGGTGATTTGGAGGTGACTCAGCGCCGTTGACGAACGCTGTGTTTCTAGTCTATCCGAGTTGGTTTGTCCTTATTTAAGGGTAGAGATGTAAGCGATTAGGTCGTCGACTTGGCTGGCCGGCAATTTCGGCACGACCATCGAGTTGGTGAAACCGTCGACGATGAATGCGGCGGGATCGTTGATCGACTCGCGCATGTAATCTTCTGCGGAAAGGCTAGTCCGGGTACCGGCGCGGTCAGCGATGCCGATGAGACTCGGCCCAACGATCGTTGTATCGGCTTCGAGCGAGTGGCAGGCGTTACAACCGATAGAGACGAAGAGCTGTTCGCCGCGTTCCTCAGGAGTGCCTCCGGTAATTTGTGGCACGGCAAGTTGCTCGATGTCGCCGGGAACGAGTCCCAAGAGGTAGTCTGCGATGTTCTCGACCTCTTGAGACGAGAGATTGATCTTGTTGTCGTCACGTTCCTGATATACCGCGGCATGGGCCTGCATAGAAGTGCCGATCTTGATGTCGTTGGGATCATTGATCCACTTGATCAGGTTTTCGCGTGAGTTCTCTTTTATACCCGCGCCGAGGAAGAGTCGGTCGCCGTAGTGCGTCATGTTCGGCGCAGATACGATGCGTGAATTTTCGATGTCGTCAAGCCAAGTTACCCATCGGGAGTCTTGTTGCTGAATTTCGAGAGAGTAGGCGTCCTGTCGCCATGAGTCGTCGGTGTGGCAGGTCTTGCAGTGGGTTGCGAACAGAGTCTGTCCCTGTTGCCCTGAACTGCCAGGTTCGAATGCTACGGGGGGTGTGCGCATTCCAGCGACCCATTGTTGGAAGCCTTCCTCGGTGTGAGCGATCACGCGGAAACGCATGTGCGCGTGTGCGATCCCGCAGAATTCGGCGCATTGCCCGTCATAAACACCCGGCTCTTCGGCGATGAACCAGAGGAGGTTGTCGTTGAGAGGCACCATGTCGATCTTGCCGGCGAGTTTAGGTACCCAGAAGCTATGGATAACGTCTTGCGACGCGAGTTGCACGTTGACCGGACGACCGACCGGGATGTGCATCTCATTGGCGGTCACGACTTCTTGGTTTGGATAACGGAACTCGAACCACCAGCGGTGACCGATGGCTTCGACTTCAAGCACGTCGCCCATGTCGGTTGGCGCCCCACGTTGCTGTTCCCAGATGCCGATGATGGTTGGCACAGCGATGGCGGCAATCACGATGGACGGAAGCACCGTCCAAGTAATTTCGAGCTTGGTGTTGCCGTGAACCTGCTTGGGGATTTTGTCGTCGCGGCGGCGGTATCGGATCGCGGCGTAGATGATGGCGCCTTCGACGACGATGAAGACGGCGACGGCGATCCAGAAGATCAGTATGAAAAGATTGCCTTGGTCTCGTGCGACGGGTCCGCCATATCCGAAAGTGGATTGCGGATGCTCAGGGGAACAAGCCGCGAGGATAGAAGTTGCGGCGAGAGCCAGCACAACGAGTGCGAGCTTGTTGAAGTTGGAGGGAGTCAGCCAGTGTTGCATCTAGATGCGGTCTTGTCGTAGTGGTTTGACGGTCTGTCAGCTACTTTTCGGCTTCATCGCGCTTGCGTCAGCGCGGTTTCCCTCGGGGGCGTTAGGCATCAAGTTCAACCAAGAGATTAGAATATCATTCCGCGCCGCAAGTCGCAAAGTTAACAACTCTGAAGCCACTCGTCAATCGGATTTTGGATCTTTGGGCGTGAATTTTCGAAGTTCTCCTTTCTTGAGGTCTCTCTCATGAGCCCAGCGATGCCCCAACGCGTATTAATAGCGACGCAGAACTCCGGCAAGGTGCGCGAATTCCAGAGATTGCTTGAGCACATTCCCGCGCAGTTCTTAGGGCTGGATGAATTGTCGCCAGTCGCTGCACCGCGCGAGGATGGCTCGACTTTCTTAGACAACGCAAAGTTGAAGGCACGCTACTATTCGCAGCACTTCGATTCAATCGCGTTGGCCGACGATTCGGGTCTGATAGTGGATGCGTTAGATGGTGCGCCTGGGGTTCACTCAGCTAGATATGGCGGTGATGGGCTGAGCGACGAAGATCGGACGAACCTCTTGTTGAGCAGGATGTCGGGTATATCTCGAGAGAACCGCAAAGCACGGTTTGTGTGTGCCGTGGTGGTCTACGGACCCGGCATGGGCGAGGAATTCTTGCACGCGCTGGGCACAGTTGAGGGCCGGATTGCGTTCGAGAAGCGCGGAATCAACGGGTTTGGGTATGACCCGGTCTTCGTTCCTGATGGTGAGAGGCGAACAACGGCTGAGATGGGTTCAGAAGAAAAGGATCGATTGAGCCACCGTGGAAACGCCATCCGCGCGATAGCCCCGGCCCTGGAACGGTTGTTACTCGGCGAATAGGGACAAAACTCGGATCCGATTATTCGACGGGTACAATCTCAAGCACGTGATTCCCCGCCCTCCCAACGGGGCATGAAGGTCGTCAGCGCGTGACATCCCTCTCTACAAGCCGAAAGATCCAAGATACGCTGGGGCGAAACGTCCGGGATTTGAGAATCTCGGTCACTGATCGGTGCAATTTTCGATGTCCGTACTGTATGCCCGCGGAGATATTCGGGGAGCGCTATGAGTTTCTTAAGCGGGAAGAGATTCTCTCATTCGAAGAGATCGTACGATTGACGCGGATATTCATTGGGTTCGGCGTCACAAAGATTCGAATCACCGGAGGTGAACCACTGGTGCGTTCGGATGTCACCTCACTGATCCAGGATTTGGCTTCAGTAGAAGGCGTGACGGATCTTGCGATGACCACTAATGGGTTTTTATTGCCTCGATATGCCCATGAGCTTAAGGAAGCAGGATTAGATCGTTTGACGATCAGTCTGGATGCGCTTGACGAGGAAGTATTCAAGCAGATGAGCGGTCGACCGTATGGACCTGAGAAGGTCATAGAGGGGATCGAAGCGGCGCGCGACGCAGGATTTTCTCCGTTGAAGATCAACGCGGTGGTTCAACGTGGCGTGAACGAACAGACCATCATCGAGACCGCGGAATACTTCCGTGGAACCGGCGATATTGTCCGCTTTATCGAGTACATGGACGTAGGCAATCTAAATGATTGGGACCTGTCGCAGGTTGTGTCCGGCAAGGAAGTCATCGACCTGATCAATTCCGAGTTTCCGTTGGAGCCGGTTGATGCGAATTACCGAGGCGAAGTTGCGTCAAGGTACCGGTATATAGACGATTCCGGCGAGATCGGGGTGATTACGTCAGTCACGCAGCCGTTCTGTGGCGACTGCACCCGTGCACGATTGACGACCGAAGGTCGGTTAGTGACATGTCTTTTCGCGACGCGCGGAACTGATTTGAAGGGTCCCATGCGATCAGGTGCCTCAGATGGTGAACTCAGCGAGATTATCGAGCGCGTCTGGCTATCTAGGCGCGATCGGTACTCAGAGCTGCGGTCGGCAAACACTGACATGACTGGCGTTGGATCGCGACGAGAAAAGATCGAAATGTTCCGTCTCGGCGGCTGAATTGACGAAAGCGATAATGGTGCTATTGATTTACGATGTTTCAATCGAGTGGTTCGGTACGACCGCGTGACTTCTATCAAGTCGATATGACACAACAGACCGAGACTAATCAAGAGACGGCGACGATGGTTCGCATCAACTGCGGCGTCGACTACCAGGCGCACCAGGGATTTGGTGCGTACAGCGCGATGGTCAAGGTCGGAGATGAACAACTAGAGCCCATCGCCGGCGTCGTTGATGAAGACGCCACTTTCATCCGGTGCTGCTTGATGGCGGCAGTCAAAGGCATTGAGGCCGTGGATTTGTCTGGCGCGACCGTAGAGGTGGTGACGCCATCTACATGGGTTGCTGAGACGGTTGGCGATTCAGAACAACTAGCGGTGCTGCGCGAGAACGATTGGATCAACGCTGACGGTGAAGAGATAGTTCATCGCGATTTGCTTGAGAGTTTGGCGAGTAGTATCGACCGGCACGAACAGGTGAGTTGGACACTCGCGCAAAATGCTGGACGCCGAAATCGCACGGATGACCAAACCGACGACGAGGATAGCGATGGCGAGACTGAACTTGCACCCGATTGTCACATCTCTTATGCCGCAGCAACGGTGGGTAATTCCGGTGTCGGGGCGTATTGCATCGAGTTGAAAATACCAGGCAAGGTAGAGAGGGTATCAAGCAAATTCCAGACGACGAATTTTGCAAGGATGCACTTGACGGCGTGCATTGATGCGTTGCGTGAAACTCGCAGGCTCATGCGCAAAGACGGGTTGAGGATCCTTCTAGACACGCCTCACGAATTGACGGCAAACGCCGTGAATCGGGGTTGGTTGGAGACTTGGAGCCAGAACAAATGGAACCGTCGAGAAGGCGATCGAGTTCGCAACGCAGATCTATGGCAAGAATTCCGACGCTTGATGCAGCGACATGAGGTTGAAGTTCGCTTAGCGCTAGATTCAGCCAATTCGGACGTGATGTTGAAGCAGGCCCAGAACCTTGCGAGGCGTGAGGTCAACCGTGTTCGACAGGATACGGAGTTCAAGGAACAAGAGGAGGCGGCAGTCAAAGAAGGAACTTTGATCCGAATCTTCACGGACGGATCAGCGCTCGAGAACCCTGGCCCCGGCGGATGGGCGGCGATCATGGAGGTTAAGGGCAAACGGGCGAGCCAATCGCAGGGCTATAAGCATACGACCAACAACCGAATGGAGCTGATGGGTGCCGCAGAGACGTTGGACTTTCTGGTGAACCTGCAAGCCGACGGCAAGATCGAGGATGTGGAAAAGGTGATCGTCGTCACGGATTCCGAGTATTTGGTGAGCGCGATGACGCGCGGGTGGGCGAAGCGATGGCGCAAGAACCAGTGGATCAAGCAGGACGGTGACAGAGCAGCGAACACCGATCTTTGGAAACGCATTCTTCACGCGGGCGATCGACTGAAGAAGGTAGAGTTCCGATGGGTGCGTGGGCACTCCCGGTTCAGTGAAGCTTTCAGCACAGAGAATGAGATGTGCGACAAGCTAGCGAAAGAGGCGGCGGGGCAGCCGGAAGACAAGCTGCTGGTGGACGACGGGTACGAGGAGTAGTTGGGCTTGACCAGAAACATCGGTCAGATATGAGCCCTGCTGCAGGAACAGATCTCTTTATCTACTCCGATGGTGGTGCTATCGGAAATCCCGGTCCGGGAGGCTTCGGCGTGGTGGTTGAGGCGGATGGGAAGAGTTGGCGGATGTCAAAGGGCTATCGTCGAACGACGAATAATCGGATGGAGTTGATGGGCGTGATCGCCGGGCTAGAGAGCACGGCAGATCTAGGCAAGCGGAGAAAGACGGAGGTTGTTTCTGATTCGAGTTACGTTGTCAACGGGATGTCGAAGGGCTGGGCGAAGCGTTGGCGTGCGAACGGATGGCGACGCAACAAACAGGGCGACATGGCACTGAATCCTGATTTGTGGGGGCGGCTTCTCGATGCAGTTGAGGACCGGGATGTTGTGTTTCAGTGGGTGAAGGGCCATACCGGTCATCGACAGAACGAAGAATGTGATGCGATGGTACGTGAGGCGTCGCGATTGCCGAAAAACGAGCAGCTTATCGATACCGGATACGAGCGGAAAGGAAGTGCTCTGACTGTTCAGGCGCCGTCATTTGAAAGTTTGGTCGCGACGGACGAAGCAACTAAACCCCAACCTGAGCTGACGCACATCGATTCGTCGGGTGAAGCGCGGATGGTGGATGTTGGAGCTAAGGAAATCACTGAACGAGTTGCAATGGCGAGTTGTGAGGTTCTGATGTCTGCGAAGACGCTGTCGCTGATCCGTTCTGGCGGCATCGGCAAAGGCGACGTGATCGCGACGGCCAAACTCGCTGGTGTGATGGGAGGAAAGCGGACGACTGAGCTAATCCCGATGTGTCACAACATACCGATCTCGCAGATCGAGGTCGATATTGAAGAGTTGGCGGATGGTACGGGGTTGCGGATTGAGGCTACTGCACGAGCGACATGGCGGACAGGAGTGGAGATGGAGTCGATGACTGCAGCGTCGATCGCCGCGCTGACGGTCTACGACATGTGCAAATCGGCTGAGCGCGGTATAAGAGTGACGGAATTACGCCTGCTTCGCAAGAGCGGCGGCAATAGCGGTGATTACGTCGCTGAATAGGCCCGCCCGTCATTCCCGCCTCTTCTTTCGTCATTCCGGCGAAAGCCGGAATCCAGGGAAACAAACCTTGCTGACAACACGTCCATCTTGACCACATAGTTTGCTGTGGGTACTATTGTGGATACGGCGCGAGAGTGCCCAAGGGTCGTTTGAAGGGTTGATTTATCGGGGGCGATGTAGCTCAGCAGGTTAGAGCGAGCGCTTCATAAGCGCTAGGTCACAAGTTCGAGTCTTGTCATCGCCACCAGCCTTCCTTATGCGGCGCGCCCCCTTTGTCCTTCGGACATTTCCCCGCTAGCGGGGGAGACCCAGAGTTTGATGGGCGGTTAGCTCAGCTGGTTAGAGCGCATGCTTCACACGCATGAGGTCGGAGGTTCGAGTCCTCCATCGCCCACCAGGTGCCAATGCGGGGCAGACTGCACCCGCATCCCAAGCGGGATAGTCTGGTCGCTCGCCGTTACGTCTGCATTATCTGGATCAGATTGCCGCACGTATCGTCAAAGACGGCAATAGTAACAGGGCCCATTTCTGTCGGCTCCATCGTGAAAGCTACGCCCAGTGCCTTCAGTCTCTCATGCTCTGCATGGATGTCCGTAACGCCGAAAGAATTCGCCGGAATGCCTTGGTCAAATAACCCCTTCTGATATGTCTGCGCGACTGGGTTCTCATTCGGTTCCAGCAGAAGCTCCGTCCCATCCGGGTCATCCGGCGAGACCACGGTAATCCACCTGTACTCCCCTGCGGGCACGTCATGCTTCTTCACAAAGCCGAGGGTCTCCGTGTAGAACCTCAGAGCTTCGTCCTGGTCACTTACGAAAACGCCGGTGAGTATAATGCGCATATCTGGCATCCTTTTCTTTTTACGGTGTCACTTGAGCCATCGGTTCATGACACCCCTGATCGGTTCATCGTTGAAGACAAGCATCCGATACTTGCCACGCTTTTCTGAGCTGACGAGCCCAGCTTTCTCTAAGACATCAATGTGCTTGGCTAAGGCCTGTCGGGAGATGGAGACTTCGTACCGCATGATCAAGCGCGCTGTGAGTTCGTAAAGCGTCTGCTCTTTGCGCTCAGAGAGCTCGTCCAGCATCAACCTCCGTGTTGGATCCGCGAGTGCCTTGAAGACCAGATCATTGTGCATGTACACAATATGATACGCAACCATAGGGTTGCATGTCAAGGGGCGATTTCGGCGGAGTACGCTCCCACAGGGATTGTCATGATCTGGTTGGATTTTGTGGCTCTGTGCAGACTTTCTGGGTACCATGGAGAGTTGACTCGATCTATGATCGGTTCTGGCGGTCGTTCGTTCTGGGCGTTAGTGCTGTAAGTGCGGACAGATGTATCGGAGACCGGGACTAGGAGTCCGAGATCATGGTGCGCGACACAGACAGGGATGTTGGGATTGGGGCGTGGCCTCCTGCCGCCTCGGTGCTGAATTGGCTTCTTGACTCAGACCCCTCCATCCGCTGGCAAGTCCTACAAGATCTAGTCGACGTCGATAACGTCGTCGCCGAGCGTGCCCGCGTGGCAGATGAGGGATGGGGCCGACGACTGCTCGATGAGCAGCGCCCCGACGGGCAGTGGGGCGATGGAGAAGCGCACCCGTTCTGGTGGTCGAACATGTATACCCTCCTCTACCTGCGTGATCTTGGCGTGGATCCTGAAAGCGATCGCACTCGACACGCAATCGAGCTAGTGCACTCGAGCGTGAATTGGGGCCCGTGGCACGGATACTCTCCGTTCTTCGAGGGGGAGGAAGAACCCTGCATCAACGGACGCGTCGTGGCGCTTGGCGCATACTTTGGGAAACCGAGCCGTCGATTGGTGGACCTTCTGCTGAGCGAGCAGCTCGGGGATGGTGGGTGGAACTGCGAGGCGCTAAACGGCTCTGTACGCTCCTCGTTCCATACGACGATTTGCGTCTTGGAGGGGTTGCTCGCACACGAGCAGTTCTTCGGGGAAGACCCGGCCATCACGGAAGCCCGCGAGCGTGGTGGGGAGTATCTGCTAGAGCGGCACCTCCTCCGGCGGCTATCCACGGGTGGTGTCATCGACGAAGGCTGGAGGCGTCTCGCCTTTCCTCAGTTGTGGCACTACGATGTCCTGCGGGGCCTTGAATACGCGGTGACTGCAGGCTGTAAGGACGATCCGCGCCTGGCAGAAGCCATCGAGACAGTTGAAAGCCGCCAGCTTCCAGATGGACGCTGGCGCCTAGACGTGCGACACAAGGACACCCTCTACGAGGAGATTGCCGGTGCTCCCGGAGAACCGAACCGATGGATCACATTCCGCGCACTCCGCGCGCTGAGGCGCTTGCGCCAATGAAGGGTCCGCAGCGTCCAGCTTCTACGGCTTCGACATCTTGGAGATGTGGTCCACCAGACTTGATGAAATCAAGAACTTTCACGATGACCTTCACCCTAGTGCTATAGGGTCCTACTCAGCGGCAATTCTGCTAACCTCCAACCGCCTCGCCTTCGAATCCGCTTCGGGCACCTGTTCCCTAACATCTTCCGGTTCCATCTGCGCGCATCTCCCGGCAATCCGCCTGCGACATTGCCGGTATGCCGGCGGTTTGTTCGTCGGCAATCTCGAAGTCGTCGACGGCGGACGGTGAGACGACTGGCCGCGGGCCGAACTGCCGAACAGATTCAAACGGCGATGTTTATCTGATATGTAATGAAGGATCGATCAATGTGCCAGAATCGTTTCGCATTGCTGTCGCCGCATGGGGCGGCACCTGCCGGACCACCGATTGCAGGGAGACGACAAGAGCAAACTGGCGGCATCGATGCCTTTTGGAGACGTCGGGAAGTTTCGGCGAGCCGGGGGATTGCCTGCCAACGGAAGGCGACGCCTGCTGCTGCGCTGTAAGACACGAATTCGCCAAAAAAAACGCTAGACCTTCGGGGCCTTCGCTGTTACGATTACGGCGTTCGTGAAGGATCGGCGACATCGAACCAGCTGTTGCCAATCACAATCACCCCGTGTCTGTCGACGGAGCTTATCTTGCCTTCGAGCATGGATACCCACGCTCGGTTGTCGCGCCCTGCGAGTTTCGCATTGATGGTTTCGCCGACGGTCAATCCGTGAGTCGCGTCCCAAAAACGGAGTTCGAACGACGCGGGTTGAAACGCGTCTTCGACATTTCCTGACGATTTCGGTCGTTGAACAAACCAATCGTCGTCTTGCACAAGACGCAACGTCCGTGATAGGTTTTCGGTCGCCACCTCGATCTCGCGAGTGTGCCGGTTTACCAGATACCACACCGCGTCTGGCTGCGCCTCAGCGATTTCACGTTTGAGCGCCCTGCTCCCAGGATCGATTCCCCATCCGCCATCGGCATGTTGATGGATGTATCCAAGTACCTCGCCCTCAGGTGTTTTCACCGCGCCGTGTCTGCCTTCGTAAAACCACTCAACCATTGGTGCGAGGTCCCGGACCCTGGGTTGCGAACCTACAGGCAGATAGCCAAACCT
Organism: Dehalococcoidia bacterium; assembly: GCA_965220515.1. GTDB lineage: Bacteria > Chloroflexota > Dehalococcoidia > Lucifugimonadales > Lucifugimonadaceae > Bin127. The sequence continues at coordinate 1,378,759 of OZ244831.1, read as the reverse complement.
CCTGAGGTAATGGCGGACGGCCGGATCCGTTGATTCTGTGAGTTCTTTATGTGCCGCCCGTACAGTCTCTCCCACGAATCGGTTGTCATCGACTTGGAAACCGCTCGTCGCGGCTTCCCTCAGCACCTCCCTCCATGGTCTCTGCTCAAGGTTGTGCCAAGCTGAATTGAACCATCCCAGGTAACTCTCGACGTTGTTCCTTCGGATGGTCTCCTCTTCGCTCTCGCCGTCCGAATACCACAGGTTGTGCGCGGGTCCGCCCGGCGATAAGGCATGGAACACAGCCCAATCAACACGTTTCGAGACGGTCTGCTTGTCGTCGAGGCCGATCAGCCTCGCGATGGCGCACAGAAGCTCTCTGTGCACCTCCAACGAGATCGGAGGCATCGCAACTTCTTGATCGTCTATGAAATCAGTCACCCAGTAGCGGTAGGTCTGAAACGCGCCGTTGCTACCCGTTCGGCCGAAATACGTGTTTATGTTTCCGAGATGGCGGTGATCGGAGACCCGCGCGTCGAACCCGTAGAACTCCACCGCATCAGAGAAAGCCGACTCGAGGAACTCCGCGGTGTCAGGATCGACTTGCCCCAACCGTCGAAACAGCCTGGCCAACGAGTGTTCCCTCGGGACCTCGCCTCCCGCGAAACGGATGAGGGTTTTCAAGCCTCTCTCCAAAACCAGATGAGCGTTCTGGGCGCGATTGCCGATCTGAACCGCATTGAGGTACGAAACCATGTCCCACTCGATGGGCGAAGCGTCCAGCATCGAGATCACATCCTCGATCGACCGTTCGATGCTGGCGCGTATCAAAATATCTGTCATGTCGGCCTTGTCTCCCTGTAACATTCAGGCCCTTGACGCGGCGGGTTCATTTTTACTCTAACGTTCAGCCCACCAAACCAAGCGAACTCAGGGAGCCTCCCTTTGAAGTTCATGCTGCAAGCCCAGGCGCGAATTCAACCTTCGACCTTTGCCCGGACGAATCCAGCAAGGGACCGACTCTGGAAAGAGTCCCCGGCGTTATGCAAACAAGGGCCGATGGATATGTCGTTATCGTGTGGCAGCGCGCCGCCAGATGTGGCAGGCAACCGGCATGCTGGTGCCGAAGGGCGCCGTCGCTCGAGACGTTCGCGCTTCCTCGTTGCCTGAGTCGAGGTCCTTGCTGTAAAAGCGGACCAGTCGCCGAATGCGGACCCCGCTCCATTTCCGCGGCGGAGTTTCCCGAGTCGGCTTCCCGCCGTTCGCTGTCGCCTCGACGACGGCCTATGGCGTTCGTGCGACGCCACCTTCCCGAACAAACGAATAAACCCCCGCACATGGGCGACAGGGGATGGAATCTCGAGAGATGCCATCCCTGTTTCTGCCGGGGTTGTGGGTATGCTTCGAAAGGGCTGGGCGGCCATCGTCTTTGCCCGGGCCAGCATGGTTTGAACGGGAATCGTAAACTTGAGGCTCCTAGAGGTCGAAACGACGGTCGGCCCTCATTCGGCATGTTCGATGACGAAGACCAGATCGCGTTACTGGTTGGGGCGCGTCCGGCGAGCGGCCGACGTACGACGATTCGGCGGGACGTTGAGTCAAGGTCGCCGCCAAGATTCCGACGGCCCGACAGGAAATGCCATGTCAACGGCTTCAAGCAAAGCAGATGCGATTTTTCAAGCGTATGACGCTTCGGTGATGGCGCAGGTGTTGTTGGGTTTGGACGGTCGATACGCCGCGAAACCGTGCGACCTCGGAAAGATGTGTGAAACCGAGCATCACTACACGTCTCATCGCGATGAACGATCCTGCCTAGTGCGCTTGGACGGGAATCCCCACGCGCCGTCGCCGTGCGAACTTAGGTGGGACTGCGATGCTTTTCACCATTGGTACGATATCGAATTCGAATGGTACTGCGCGACGAGACTGATCAGCGAACCTTCCAACCCGAACCACTATCGGAACGGCGATGGTACATGGCGCCAATACACGGTGATCCGCCCTTTCTGACGGGATGGTGGTTGGACGGTGCCCCCGTAGCAGCATCTTCTGACGCGTCGGGATCTGGCCAGCCATTCGTCACCTGCCGCTTCTTCGGGATATCGCCACTAATTCGCGCGTCGCACACGGTTCTGTCTTCATCGACGGTTGCCATATCGGCCTCGCGCAGATTCCCGCCAGGAGCCCATGCCTGCGGCTCGGCTCAGCCGTAGCCAGACACGTTATCTCGTCGTTCGATATCTCCTCGGCGACAGCCATGAGCGTCCTTCCATCTGCAGCATCGAATGCGCCCGCGTGGCGCCTTTGCCCGAACAAACTAAAAAACTCTCGCACGTGGGCGGCCGGGGATGGAATCTTGAGAGAAGCCATCCCCGTTTTCGTCCCTAAGCTTTGCGGGTGCTCAGAGGCAACTAGGCGGCTAGAGTCTCCGGCCGGACAAGCATCGCGGAGCAGCCCGGAGTCGCCACGGATTCGAACGACAGCACGCCCCTGCCGTCGTAGCCCGCGCGGTAGGCGTGCTCGGCGTGCGCGCCCCAGGGGACCCGGCCGCCGGACCTGATGGTTTCGCCGCCCGGACCGCCGGCGCCGCGCGCCACCATCCCGCGCCGCTCCCCCTTCCGCCAGACCAGCACCTCGACCTCGGCGGGGACCACCCGCGCCTCCGACCGCGTCCGGCGGAACAGCACGCCGTGAAGCCGCTTCAGCACGCCCGGCGAAGGATCGCGGCGACCGTTCACTATCTGCGAGAGGTGGCCGGAGCTGATGCCGGCCCTGCGGGCGGCCTCGTTCTGGCTGATGCCGTGCGCGTTCAGCCGCTCGAAGACCGCGTCGCGGTCCACGGTCGCGGTGCGCGCCGGTGCGATCTCCGCGGGAGCCTGGAGCGCGGATTCCACGCGCGCCCGCACCTTGGGGCCCATGGTCCTCCGCCCCCGGGACGCCTGCACCATGTAGCCGTAGGACACTCCCGCTCGTTCGGCGAGGTCCTTCATGCTCATGCCCAGCTCCCGCGCACGTTCGCGGATGCGGCTGCTCTCGCCTTCGACGACGTCTAGCCGCCGTTCGACGAAGCCCTGAGCGGGGACCTCTCCAAGCACGGCCTCCGCCTTCTCCCGCGTCGCGGCGGTCCAGCGCTTGCCTCCAACCGCGATCTGCGACAGGTGGTTCGGCGTCACGCCGATCATGACCGCGAGCTCCTTCATGGCGAGCCCGTTGCGTCTCGCGGCGGCCCTGAGCGCGGTCTCGCGACCGGAAGCCGTCGGCTCGCCTCTTTTCTCGTCCGCGTCCGACGCGGAGACGTGTCGCTCGATGCTGGTGGTTGTCATTTCGCTTCCTCCTGTAGGGAAGAAAGCGGAGCCGCCCCCTGCGGGAGACGGTCCCGCTCGGGTTTCGAGTCCCGCAGCGCGGGATCGTCTCTCGGGGTGGTGTTTTCAGGTGCGGCGCGATGCGCCGGGAAAGCCGCCGCAGGGCCGCGGTGCAAGGGCGCGCGTCGCGGTCTCTCAAGGCCGCGACGCGTCACCGATCAGGTGCGGAACGCCTTCAGCGTTTAGAAGACGGATTCAGCCGCCGGAGCCCTCTGAGGCTCCGGCGCGAGACGATGAGGCCGGAACGCCAGCGCATGCCGAGTACGGCGAGGACCTCGAGAGTCCTCCCGTCTCCGACCGGCGTCAGCGCCGCGGCTCGCCCAGTCCCCTGGCTGTAGAGCAGGACATCCCGTCCGGCGAAACGACGGCGGACGATGTCCGTCCACTCCGCGTGCGCCCAGCGCGCCGCGCCTGGTTCGACGTCCGAGGCGTCGATGCCCTCGAGCACCGCCAGCGCGCCGTCGAGGTCGCCCCTGCGCCGCATCCGCCGCGCGTCGTGGATGCCGCTCTCGACGCTCAGATCCCACGTCTCCGGCGCAGTCCCGAACAGCGTCGCCACGAGGTTTTTCGCCAGCTCTTCCAAAGAGCGACGGCCCTGCCGCTGTTCTCTTCTGTCGTTTCGACCGGTCGTGATCGGTCGTGATGCGGCGACGACGCCGGTCAGTGTTGCAGTAGTCATTTCTGTCTCCTGTTGTGTTTCTCATCCGGACGCGCGGCATCCCCGGCGCGCGCCGGTCGAGGTTTTCGGTGTGGTGGTTCGTCGGCGCTGTCAGACGGAAGACGTCCGTCGTCCGCGGGTGATGCGGTGCGCGGGGACGAACGAGGATCGAGGCAGACGCGGTTCGTCATGGTTCGTGCGCGAGGCGCGGAACCTGACCGGTCGTGTCTGAAGGGGCGCCGTCAGCGGCGGACGTGCCGGACGGACAGTTGAAGCGTCGCCCGCGGGTCGTTCGACGGCCCGTGAGAGACGCGTGGAGGAGGTCGAGGCGCGGATGCGCTTCGAACCGGGTTCGTGACGGCGGAGAGTGTGTTGACACCTCGCCGGAAAGGTCCCTGCGTTCGGTTCGCCTAGGGGAGCGATGCTCGACCCTTGGAAAGATCCGCGCCGCAGAGAGGCGCTTCGTCCCTTTCGTTCGGCGCTCGGCGGGGAGAGCGGTGCTCGATCCTGCGCGGCGCTCAGGGTCTGGGACGGACCCTCCGGTTTTCTATGGCGGGAAAGCCGGGAAAAGCCTGACAGCGATTCCGATTATGGCTCCAGTCGCCCGGTTTTGGAAGGTTCCGGCCGCGTTTGCTCGCGGCTATGTGGCGTCTGTGTCGCGCCGGCATAGCAGACGTCGTGGACCGGTGACTCCGATGCTGGATGCGGTGCGAATCTGGTGTCGCGCCTGGTTTCGGCACGGCGGAGGATGTGGAACGGGCTCATCGGGATGACCGGCGGTCCGTGCAGCGGTATCGAATTGCAGGTGATGTTCCACGCTGTTAACAAGCATCGACAGACTAGGCTCAGCGCCGACCCGCTCCGCGTGCTAATTCAGCAAGGTTTAGTCTCACATGACCGCCTGATTTGCTAGTCGCGCGTCGATTCTCAGATCGGTGGAATTCGATCAGTCTTCCCTCGCTGGATACGTGTTGTTGATGCAATCAGCAATCAAGTCCCCAACCAGTTTGGAATCTGGGGTTTCCCTGGGTGGTAATCCTCTGATCTCGCTATGTGATGGATCTGGTCCGAAATCTCCTCGTGCCTCCTGAGGAGAATGCACAACGCTGACCTGCCAGCCGTTCTGTCTCAGGCATTGCTTCACGTCATCGATGTTAAGTTCGGCAAAGATGCTTTGCCCACCCAGTCGCCTCTGTATCTGCTCACGAATGTTGGCAATAGCTTGTGACTTGCCGGTATTAGGGAAGAACTCGATCCAATTGACTGAAAGGCCTTCTTCGTCAGGGGCAAGGCGAAATGCAGATCCGTCTGCTCCGTCCTCGCCTTGTTTCTGGCTGTACCGCACGTGTCGGAGGACATTGTCCTCGTCTGGCAGATCGCCAAGGTTCATATTTACACCAACGACTGCAAATGGAAGTCGTCGATCAACTGCCTGAGCTCCTCAATCGTAACCGCATCTGCCACTCTGGTGATCTCGGTGTCACCCGGCTTCAATTTGAAAATCACGTAATGGACATGTCCATCACCGAGGAAATCCAATGCGAAGTGATTGTCAGGGCCGGTACGCCATACCGCACGTGTGTTGCCTTCGTCGGTAAGTATGAGGGATGCAATGCCGTTGTGATCCGTCAGGTCGACAAACCGGTAGAAATCAATAACGGATGCTTCGTTGAATTCAATGCCTTCTTCTTCAGCTTCTTGTCTGAGGTATCGCAAGCGCTCAGGGTAAACGACACAGGATTCTAGGAATCTGCTGAAAGCTTCCGGCGACATTTGCGGCACCTGTGTTGTCACGAAGGGAGAACGAGGATTCGAAACCGTGTTGGTCCCTTGTTCCGCCTCAGTTATACCGTGTGAACCAACAAGGCGGTACCGGATATTCCCGTGTCCATAGTCTCTGATAGAAGGATGCGTTTGTGCTGCAGCATCCTGCCTGGCCAAATAGCTGTACTCTACAGATGCGACATCAGCACATGGATTCGACAACATCGAATATGACGTACCACCAACACTGGAGAACTCCAAGTCTTCGCGGTTGGGGCTATAGTTGGCAGAAGCGACTGAGATATATCTTGGTAGGTTCATCGGACACCATCCAAAGTCATCGGGAAACTATGAGCATAATTCCACACCCATGTGAGCATATTTGAGATGGTATCTTCGTTGGGAACGTCAAGCATCGGAACGTGCAAGTTGTAACCATTGAACACGCTGCTGGTCGTCTCATCTCCGAATCTGGGCTCAATGGTTACTGTCAACTTGCTGCTCTCAAATTGGCGGTTCAGTTTGATTGACGTACAAGTAAACGCGGGTTGCTGATTCTCTGACAACCCTGATTTCAACAGTCGTTCGGCCAAGTAACGCGTCGCCGGCTGAGAACCATGTTGAGCGTACACCAAATCAACATTGAACCCCACCGCTATCACCGTCTGGGTTTCTATCTTCAAGTGTTCATTCGCTCGGGCCACGATGCTGGCGAGACGCTGCAGGCCTTCTAATGCCGGGTACTCCATGCGAAATGTCGTGCGTTCAGACGAAATGTCCAAGAGTATCCGCTCTTTTCTCAGACTGAGTTGAGTCCCGAATAGCGAGGTCGGCAAACCTGGTAACGCATTTGGGATCTCTATCGTCACCTCGCCACCAACTGCTCCCGTGAATTCGCGTATGCCTTCGTTGTTTTGAAACAACCCCGAACCCAGTATCACGACGTTGGCACTAAGCACGTCTTGGATATCGACGGTTGACGGCTCCATCATAGTCATACTTGGTCACCTGAACCATACAGCTTGCTCAATGTGCAGCTTATGCCTAGAGCAACTAGCAGTCGTTTCACCACGCGGACAAAGGCTGACGAAACGCCGCGACTGCTTCGACATCACGTCTGAATTCATATGTGTCAGCACCAGCTAAATCTCCGGGCGGTTCGTCGACCACAACTGTGATGACTGGCGGCCACGTTCCGATCTGACTGTCGGGGTCTAGCAATACCCTTTAAGTGTCCACCTTTTGCCGTTCGGTCAACGTGTTGTCCTCATGTCGTAAAGACTATAAGGTTTTGGGATGCTTTTCCAGTATTCCCGAAGTTATCAGACGTTGACGGATTACCGCCAATTCGTCCGTTAACGGCGCGGATACCTCAAGCATCTACTGCATCCGGTACTTGCGCCGCAAAGGCGTGCGTCTCTTGGTTGAGTTCTGGCATCGGCTTGGCCGATGTCGGCAATTGCGCGTTGATCCCGGATCGTAGCGCCACCCAAGAATACCCGCGTCGCCCCGCCGAACCCGGCCGTACCCATGAACACACGGCTGGACGGCAACGACCCGGCCTTGAGACCGATGCCTTGTCGCATGCGCGACTCGTCCCGCTGAGGCAAACCCGCCGAACAGAACAGGGCGAACCTCGCCGCCCACGTCGCGCATGGGACCTGTGAGATGGCCCGTGTCCGCTGCCCTGACCAGCGCGCCGCAGCTCACGCCCACAACCTCCGCGGCGCCTCTCCTGCTCCTCGCTTCGACGAGTTCGAACAGAAGCGCCGTGAGACGCAGAACGTGCGCGTCGGCGAGGCTCCTAGGCACTTTGTGCGCATTTCGGGCGTCATGGTCGGTCTTCCTCATCAGGTCATTCCTCTGCCGCGCGTTTCCGCGCGTTTCGTTCGGGGCGTCGATGAATCGGCCTCCGTCCAGCCTCGCGCGGAAACGCGCGGTTTGAACTCAGACACGTCCTGTAAGGGTGGAACCAGCACTGGATTCGTTCGCTCGCGGGTATGTGGCAGAATTCGCCTTTTGCTCCCATTTCCGAACCGCATTCCGCTTGGGACCGGACAGAATCGCGATTCCGCGCAGACACTCGATTCCTTGTACACGGCAATGACATTACAAGACGGCATGTGCAGGCAACGCCCCGTAAGGGAGGACGCGCATGACCTTTTTTGCGAGATTTCTGCGGCGATTTTGGCACCCGCGCAGGGGATTCAGCCCGTACAAATACAGTCGAGTCGATGGCGCCTTGCTGGTCGACAATACAATCGCCACCTTCGCGTGGTCACAGGATCGACGCGCTGGCCCGATTTTTGACAGTGCCGCTAGAGCGGTTGAACGCAACCGTTAGCTGCCGGTGAGACTAACGGACGAACTCGTACTCTGAACCGCGGGCGTTTCTGGCTCTGCTCACGTGAGTATCCCAATTCTTCAACGAGACGACGAGAGAAGCACTGCAACGCGTCGACCTATTCCGAGGTGGTTCGGACAGTCAAGCTATCAATGAAGTCAGCAATATCCCATTGGAGTGATTTCCGAGTTGCTCTGGAGTGATTCGGATGTCATATATTCACCCATGGAGGTCCGTAGCCTCGGTCTATGGATTAGGCAGAGGTTCCGATGTCACCCTCGGCCTTGAGGGATCCCGCAAAGACTCGTGTTCACGAGATGAACTCCGATTGTCGACGGGGATACTCTTGATCAACATGGCCAACTAAGGCTGTGCCCCTTCCGGTTGTAAAATGGGGCTTCGTGTGGAGGTCTCTATCCGGTGTTGCCTTTCGATTCAACACTAGCGAACTTCGGCGCCATCGCCAGCATTCTGGGTCTGGTTGTGGCCGTAGTTGCTCTGATTTTTCGTGTGCGGCCCGGGTTTTTTCGGTCCTTGGGCGGTTCAGGCATCAATGACGAACCAATCTCCAAAGCCAATCGAGAATCGGCTGAGGTGCCCGTTCAAACGACGTTTCTGCCGACTTCCCCAAACTCTTCGGTTGATTTGCAACAAATGTTGATTTCTGCTAAATCTGTCACCAGTGCCTCCGACCGAAGCGATGCTCTAAGGCTCGTGGCGGAGCACGCGGTCAGGCATGGGGCGTACCAAAAGGCTATCGAGGCGGGGCGGGCAGATTCCAGCCAATACTCCAGATCCGAAACCCTGAAATTCGTGGCAATTAGCGCCGCCCGTAAGGGTGCGTTCGAGGAAGCAGCGAGGGCTGCCAAGAGTATTCCAAGTGTCTACACCCAAGGCGAGACTACAAAGAAGATACTGGAAATACATAGCAATCTGGAAAAGCGACACATTGAACGCCAATAGCCGCTAATCCAAGACGAGTCCCCAAGGTCTCATTTCCCGGGATTGCCAGCCGTTCCGACCTCGGTCGGCCTCCAGCGTCATTCTGCTCCGCCGCATCTCCATATCCTGCAGCTTCCGTATTGTGGTGCGTCCACGCATCGCGCATGCGGCCCGACAGTCGCCCCGTGTCCACAGCCCTCGCCAGCGCGCCGTAACTCACGCCCAAGGTCTCCGCTGCCTTCACGCGGCCGTGGGCTTCGACGAGGTCGAACAGCAGCGACGTGAGACGCAGATCGTGCAGGTCGGACACGCTCCTCGACTCACTTTGCGCATTCGCGGCATCGGCTCCGGTGTTACTCATGTGCTCGTTCTCCTTCCTCGCGATTCCGCGATTCCCAATCGGGGCATCGGTGAATCTCCCTCCGTCCGGCATCTCGCGGAAACGCGATGTTTGAACTGGGACACGTCCTGTAGGGGTGGAACCAGCACTGGATTCGTTCGCTCGCTGGTATGTGGCGGTACACGCCCGTTGCACTCGTTTCCGAACCGGTTTCCGCTTTGGAACGGACCGCCGCGCGTTTCCGCGCAGACACCCGATTCCCTGTACACGGCAATGACATCACACAGGAGGCGGCGACCGCAACGCCCAATAGGGGGTGACGCGCGCGTCACCCCCTAGTCGACAGCAGGAAGCGTCGGATCTTTCCGACACCCGCTGGGCTTCCGATCCACGATCGGCGACGCCGCCTCGCCGGTCGAAAAGACAACCGCCATATTCGCACGGTCACACAGCTGGCTCGAAATTCAACAAGTTGGTCGCTGGCGAGGACCGTGAAGTAAGCGCAGCGTCGACTGGTCGGGGTTCCGAAAAGGACGGCCGAAGCGCCGAGGAACCGACCCGGTACGGGATTGCCCTGTTCGTTTTTCCTGGCTTTCGATCCGGCGAACCGCGCGTGCAGGTGGACCGCAACGGTGCCGTCCACGTGCATGATGCTCGAGCGAAGACCACATGCTGAAACGAAGCGGACGAGCATTCGTCCGTGCGAGAAAGGAAAACTCCGACGAACCCTCGCATCCTCCGTCTACCCGAGGTCCTGGATCTCGCAGGGCTGTCGAAAAGCACTCTTTATCGACGGATGGCAACCAGAGAGTTCCCGCAATCGGTCAATCTAGGAGGATCTCAAACCCGTGCGAAGGGCTGGGTCTCCGACCAGGTCTACCTTGGATCGAAGGGTTGCAAAGGTGGAGCTAGGCGACCGGCTTCCGCGCCGCTTCACGCTGACGGTCTCAATGAGGAGACGACGCAGCCGACCAGAAGCGGACAGATGATTCTGCTGGGTTTCCGAACTTCGACGCAGGGTAATCCGGACCGGGGCGGCTCTGCAGGCGCGCGGAAGTCGATTGGTGCGGATGCGAACTCGTGCGAGTTATCGAGTGGAGATTCCGCACCCTTGATGTCGGACGCGACGAGAGCCGTTCCGCGCTCTCTGGAACGCCCATAACCGCAGCGTATAAATCGAGTCTGGTTCATGATTGCAGAGGTGGGCATCGCCTCGCCATTGGTCAAGCGCCACAGGCGGCGTTTATGTGATCAGAGACAACGGTACGGTCAAACCCAACATCGACGGTACAGACGCCTGGCCGTTTATCAGATCGTCGTCGAATCGGTTGGAGAAAAACCTGCTGCGGAAGGACATAGGATGAGATACCGCTATCCCGTGACGACCGCCTAGACGAACACCACCAGCATAGAAGGCACCGGGCATCGAGAAACCTCGATTGTGGACAAATGTCTTGAAACTGGACTTTAGTACGCGCCGTGAAGTCGATCATCTGCGGTTGGTTTTCGAGAATTTGACTTCTCCGGACCTCAGGTGAGAAAGCATGTCTTTACCCATCACTTTGTAGGTCATTGGCACGGTTCGATTCGGCACGGCGAAGTTCCCGTTCGGTGGCATCAGCAAGCAAAGGGCTAGATATTCGAAGACGAACTGTGAAGCGTTCCACAGCAGGTAGTTTCTGGTCGGAGATACGCGGTCGATGCTGTCTAGGTCCAGATGCACATTCCTATCTCTATGTTCGTTCAGCACGGTGATGACGTGTTTGTCCTTGTTCTTGTCGGCTTTGACCAGTTGGTCAAACTCTCCGTCAGTGCGAGCCCTAACTATTTCATCGACGACGTGACGCATCCCATCTTCATATTCCTTGGGCCTGAATCGTCCGATCTTGTTGCCTTGATTCCCAGTGATAAATTTCTCTCGGACAGATGAAAACAACGGGGTGGAGAGCAGGAATTTACAGATTCCTTCCAACGCAGCGAAACTAGTGTTGAATGCTGGATCAGCCAATCCTAACGACATTTCATGTTCGCTTATAGCGTAATGCCCGAACAATTTGCCGAAAACCCTTTGATTGTTTGAAGCGTGTTGCAACCGGCTCAAGTAACCATCGAAGAGATCGTTGATTTTGAATGTTTCTCGTGGGTAGGGTCCAAGTTGCCCTAGTTTCGAAAACCAGTTGCCATCTCTCCCCACCAATGCTCCACTGCCATAAATCTGTCCCCAAGCCGCAACAGCCGATGAGTATCCCACACCTATGGAGAACGCGGGCGTGGTGCCGAATAAGAACCTGAGAAACGGAAACAATTGCTCCAAAAAGCGTTCATATTCCGAATGATGTGCACCACCATTTTTCCTCTCAACGATGATCTGATGAGTGTCATCGTCGCCTGCCTTGATTGGATCGAGTTCAGCAACTCGAACCCACCAATCGTCGTTCTCCATCGTGATGCTGGACATCATGGATGCACCGAGTTTTCCCGCCATCGTGCCGTTCCTAAAATCGTCACCGTCAACCATGCCCCATGCGAAACTGCGGTCATCGTATTGGAACTCAGGAAACCCGTTGCTGGATATGGCAACAAATGAGAGTTCGTCATCGGTCCATGGCAGATTCACATTTTTGACATCGCAGATGATTCTTTGATTTTCGGCATAGCGACCTTGCGTGATCCTCCCACCAGGAAGTTGGACAGATGTGATTTCAGCTTTGAAATCGCGATCCGATATATGGAGAATCAAGTCGCGGTCCGCGTGAAGTTGATGATCCAACGTCAAGTCGTCATCATCAAAGGAACACTCCGCAATCATGCGATTGTGTTTCATCGAAAAGATCACATCACATCTGATGAAGTCACCGTTGAGACGTTCAATCTTGGCGGTATATGAGGTGTGAGGTAGCAGGCTGTTTGCCCCGTGCCAAAAATCGTTGACAAGTTTCTCGTGGAATGTCTGTATGTTCCTCAATCGTTGATGTTCTCCATTGCTCCGTCGTCAGGACGTGTGCTCGTCCATTCTTCGAGCGTAGCATTCGTTTTCGACCTTGCCCGTTCAGAAAAACGCGTTCGACGCGTGCGCCGCATCTGGCTTGGGTGTCTAAAAGGCATCACCGCCAGTTCGGGGACTGTTGCGGCGGCGAGCAGTTGTAAGTCCGCGATTCTCAGGCATTTGAATTTTCCGAGCGCCAGCAGATAGTGTCAATTAAGATGCTGGACGCAGCCGTGCTCGATGGGACTTGGACCCACATCTACGGACAAATAGTCCGGTCACGCCCTGTTCGAGGACCGGTCCAACTCAACGCGTCGGTCCGACGGAGCACCAACTCGATGCTCCAGAACGCGCACCTCGTACCGACGACGGGCGACGATAATTGAAATTGGAAATACGGTGAGGAGCTCCTACAACACTGGAATTGACAGACCGAAAATCGACTCCGGGTAGCATGTTCCTTTAGTTCAATGCCGCGCGTCTTCGACAATCTCGACCCTGATTCCCGCCTTCTGCCTGCATTGCAGCAGACCTTGGCTCTTTCGTCGCGAGCCGATTTCTGCATCGGATACTTCAACCTCCGAGGTTGGCGCGGTCTGTCGCCCCACGTCGACGGCTGGGGCAGCGAAAAAGGCCCGTGCCGCGTGCTGATCGGGATGCAGCGTCTACCGCACGATGACCTCCGAGACGCCTTGAGCCTTGCAGACGGTCCCTCCAGCGTCGACAACCAAACGGCGAATCGGATCAGACTTCAGTTGGCGGAGCAGCTGCGCGAGCAACTCACAATCGGGGCTCCGACCAACGCCGATGAACGGACCCTGCGACAGTTGGCCGCGCAGCTTCGCGCCAAGAAAGTCGTCGTCAAACTCTTTCTGCGCCACCCATTGCACGCCAAGCTTTATCTGCTTTTCCGTGATGATCCGATCAACCCTGTCGTGGGCTATCTGGGAAGCAGCAACTTGACGTTCGCCGGTCTCTCGTCACAGGGCGAATTGAACGTAGACGTGCTCGACCAGGACGCCACCGTCAAGCTCGAGCAATGGTTCAAGGATCGATGGGACGATAGCTACTGCGTAGACATCACCGACGAGCTTATCCAGATAATCGAGGAGAGCTGGGCGCGGGAGGCCCTCATTCCGCCTTACCACGTCTATCTGAAGATGGCCTATCACCTATCGCACGAAGCCCGCGCCGGCCTCGCCGAGTTCAACATTCCAACGGTGTTTGGCGACCGGTTGTTCGATTTCCAAGCCGCCGCGGTCAAGATAGCGGCTCATCACCTGAACAAACGCAACGGTGTGCTCATCGGAGACGTGGTGGGTCTCGGCAAGACGCTGATGGCCACCGCTCTCGCTCGCATCTTCGAGGACGACTTCGGGTTGGAGACGTTGATCATCTGTCCGCGAAACCTCGTTCCCATGTGGGAAGACTACGTGCACGAATACCAGTTGCGCGCGCGAGTGCTGCCGTTGAGCCGGGTGATCGGCGCGTTGCCGCAGATGCGCCGCTATCGCCTCGTCGTCATAGACGAGAGCCATAACCTGCGCAACCGCGAAGGGCGCCGGTACCGTGCCATCCAGGAGTACGTGCGCGCGAACGAGAGCAAATGCATCCTCCTTTCAGCCACGCCCTACAACAAAACCTATCTGGATCTGTCGAGCCAACTGCGGATATTCGTGGAGGAAGACCAAGATCTCGGCATCCGTCCCGAACGTCTCCTCAGGGAGATGGGCGAGGTCGAGTTCAGCAGCAAGCACCAGGCTTCCCCGAGGACACTGGCGGCTTTCGATTTCAGCGAGTACGCCGACGATTGGCGCGATCTGATGCGGCTATATCTCGTGCGTCGTACCCGCGGCTTCATCCAAGACAACTATGCGGAGACCGACGCCGACACGGGGAGGAAATTCCTCACCTACGAGGACGGAACGCGCTCTTATTTCCCGACACGCGTTCCCAAGACCGTCAAGTTCGCGATCGACGAATCCGATCCCGACGACCAGTACGCCAAGCTTTACTCACCGGAGGTCGTCGACCTGGTGAAGAATCTTCATCTTCCCAGGTACGGCCTCGGCAATTACGTGACGGACGATCCTGCAATGCCGCCATCGAATCAAGAGGCCAGACAGATCGACGACCTGTCTAGGGCGGGAAAGAGGCTCATCGGATTCTGTCGCACGAACCTGTTCAAACGTTTAGAGAGCAGCGGCGCTGCCTTCCTGCAATCGGTGGAACGGCACGTTCTCCGCAACTACGTGTTCCTCCACGCAATCAAAACCAACTCGCCCCTGCCATTGGGCACCCAAGACGCCGAAATGCTGGACCCTCGATTTACCGATGAGGACGCGGACCAGGCGAAAGGCGCACTCTCCGATCCCGGCGACGAAGAACAAGACGAGAACCTTGAACAGACCGGCAATGATTGGTCAGCAGTCTACTTCGAATCGCGGGCAGCCGAAATATACAGCGAGTACGAGAGCCACTACAGTCGGCGCTTCAAGTGGCTACGGTCCGACCTGTTCACAAGTTCGCTTGAATGCGAGCTTCTGTCGGACTCCAAAGCTCTGGTAGATCTGCTTCAGTCCTACGGAGCCTGGGAACCGGACAAAGATGCCAAACTAGATGCTCTCCACTCGCTGTTGACGGACAGCTTCCCGGATCAAAAAGTGCTGGTGTTCACCCAGTTCGCCGACACCGTCGACTATTTGGCCGTCGAGTTGGAAAAGAGAGGTGTCACCGACGTGGCTGGCGTCACCGGCAATTCCGACGATCCCACGGGTTTGGCTTTTCGATTCAGCCCGGAAAGCAATCGCCGACCCGGCCGAGGTAAACCCGATCAAGCGCTTCGAGTCTTGATCTCCACAGACGTGCTGAGCGAGGGCCAGAACCTCCAGGACTGTCACGTCGTGGTGAACTACGACCTGCCTTGGGCCATTATCCGTCTCATACAACGGGCGGGCCGCGTCGACCGTATCGGACAGAAGGCGGAGGAGATACTGTGCCATTCCTTCCTGCCGGCAGACGGTGTGGAGAAGATCATCGACCTGCGCGGCCGGGTACGTACCCGGCTCCGTCAGAACGCGGAAGTGGTCGGAGCGGACGAGGCGTTTTTCGAGGACGAAGACGACGATCAAGCCATCGTCAGCCTTTACCACGAACGGGCGGGCATCTTGGACGGCGACCCTGAGGGCGATGTGGACCTAGCGTCTCATGCCTATCAGATATGGAAGAACGCCATCGGCGCGGATCCGTCTCTGGAGAAGGCCGTGTCCGATTTGCCGGACGTAGTCTTCTCCTCTAGGAAACACGCGCCTATTGCCCAACGGCCCGAAGGCGTGCTTGTGTTCATGCGCACCTCTGACGCCAACGACGCCTTGGCCTACGTGGACCGCGAGGGCAACAGCATCACCGAATCGCAACTCGAAATACTCTCCGCCGCGGAGTGCAGGCCCGACACGCCGGCACAACCTCACCACGAGAACCATCATGAACTCGTCGCCGAAGGGGTCAGACATGTGGTCAAGGAGGAAAAGCGGGTCGGCGGCCAATTGGGACGACCCTCGGGTGCCCGTTACCGCACCTATACTCGCCTCAAGGCATACGCCGACGCCGTCAAGGGCCAGCTGTTCGACGTAGACGAGCTGCATAGAACTATCAACGAGATTTACCGCCATCCTCTGAAACCGTCAGCCGTTGAAACCATTAATCGACAGCTTCGCAGCGGCGTTGCAGACGATCAGTTGGCGCTACTCGCAATGGCGTTGCGCGATGAGGACCGGTTGTGCAACAAAGGAGATGACGCTTCCGAGACGCAGGAACCACGGATAATCTGTTCCATGGGATTGTTCGATACTGAGGATCACACTTGATGCCAGATTCCATTCAAGTGCTACGAACCCATCTTCAGGTTTTCGATTTTTCGCGACTGTTCGTGGAGGGATTGGGTTGGGACCATTACGTCTCAGAACGGTTCATCATCAAAATCGAAGATCGAGACGATTCGATAAAGCCGATCGCTGAGAAGGCGGGATTCGCCGTTTACGAGTGTGTGCCGGGACAAGGCGAAGAAATTCCCCGATACCCGATCCGGCGCAAGATCGAGAGCCAGGTCGCGAAGCGAAATTTCGAGCATCTAATCGTCTTTGTCGATCCAGCCCGCACCGTCCAGAAGTGGCAGTGGGTCAAAAGGGAGGCGGGCAAGCCACTTGCATGCAGGGAGCAAGATTTTTACGCTGGCCAATCCGGACAACCGGTGCTCCAACGACTTCAGGATGTCGCCTTTAGCCTCGAGGACGAGGCCCAGGGAATCGGCATCTCCGATGTAACGGGGAAAATTTACAAGGCGTTCGATGTCGAGAAGGTCACCAGACGTTTCTACGATCGCTTCCGCAAGGAACTCACCGCCTTCGGGAACTTTATCGACGGCATTGCCGCTCAGGGCGATAGAGACTGGTACGCGTCTTTGATGCTCAATCGCATGATGTTCGTTTATTTCGTTCAGAAGCGACGCTTCCTCGATGAAGACTCGGACTACCTGCGCAACCGTCTAAGGATGGTTCAGGAGCAGAGAGGCAATGGTCGTTTTCAGCAGTTCTACCGCATCTTCCTCTTGCGGCTGTTTCACGAGGGACTCGGACTGCCGGAGCATCAAAGAGCGTCTGACTTGGATAAATTGTTGGGCAAAGTTCCTTTCCTTAACGGCGGACTATTCGATGTTCACGATCTGGAGCGCGACAATCCCGAAATCTCCATCCCAGACGCCGCCTTTGAGCGAGTCTTCGACTTCTTCGACGACTACCGCTGGCATTTGGACGAGCGGCCACACCAAAACGACGACGAGATCAACCCCGACGTCCTCGGGTACATCTTTGAGAAGTACGTCAACCAGAAACAGATGGGAGCGTACTACACGAAGGAGGACATCACGGGTTACATCTCCCGCAACACCATCATCCCGTTCCTCTTTGACGCCGCCAAAAAGGAATGCCCGGTGGCTTTCGGGCAGGACGGCGGCGTCTGGCGTTTGCTTCGGGACGACCCGGACCGTTACATCTACCCGGCCGTAGGCCACGGCATCGTGTGGAACGCCCGGAAGACGGAAGACCCAAAGCGCCTAAAAGCGCCATTCGACCTGCCAAACCACATCGCCGCGGGCATCAAAGATGTGTCTCAGCGCGCTGGCTGGAATGCCCCGGCACCGGACAACTACGCGCTGCCGACCGAGACCTGGCGCGAAGTCGTCGCCCGCCGTCAGCGATTCGAAGAAGCCAGAGCCAAGCTCGCAGCAGGCGATGTCCAGGAAATCAACGACCTCATAACACTGAATCTCGACATTGAGCAGTTCGCCATCGACGTGATCACTCAGAGCGAGGGACCCGAACTTCTTCGGGCCTTTTGGTACGCGATCCATGGCAACACCGAACGTGGCGACACCGGAATCTCCGTCTTGGATCCCACCTGCGGTTCTGGCGCGTTCCTCTTCGCCGCCCTAAACGTCTTGGAACCTCTTTACACCGTTTGCCTAAAGGGAATGAAGGGCTTCATTGACGATGCCGAAAGGCCCGGACGCGAACGGAGTCCAGAGCATCTGAGCGACTTTCGTCGCATCTTGGAGCGGGTGGAAAAGCACCCGAGCACAAGCTATTTCATCCTGAAGTCAATCGTCCTAAACAACCTCTACGGCGTTGACATCATGGAAGAAGCCGTGGAGATTTGCAAGCTGCGCCTCTTTTTGAAACTGGTCGCCCAACTAGAGAGTCACGACCAAATTGAACCCCTGCCGGACATAGATTTCAACGTCCGCGCCGGCAATACGTTGATCGGGTTTACATCCCTCAAGTCGGTACGTGACGCCATGACGGTTTTGCCTAACGGGCAGAGCCGACAAATTTTCCCTGAGGAACAAACAGCTCTCGACCGAATCAACGAGGAGGCCGAGGCAGCGAGCGCCGCCTTCAACGAATTCCGTTGGCAGCAGACCATGCTGGGTGGGGAGGCAACTTTCGCCGACAAGCAGGCCCTCCGCGATCGCCTCCGCAGCCTCGACGACGAACTGGACCGCCACTTAGCCCGAGAGTACGGCATCGACACCGACAATGCTGGTGCTTACGACTCCTGGCGCGCCAGTCATCAGCCTTTCCACTGGTTCGTCGAGTTCTACGGAATCATGTCTACTGGTGGCTTCGACGTGGTGATCGGGAATCCGCCATACGTGTCTAGGCGGAAGGTATCCGAGGTGTACACTGCGAAGGGATTTAAGACAGCGGCCTGTCCCGACATCTACGCCACGGTAGTTGAGCGAAGCGTCAACGTGTGCCGGCTCAACGGACGTACAAGCATGATTGTGCCGCTGAGCCTTACGTTCAACTCGAGATTCGCCATCCTGCGCTCTCACTTGTACGAGGCATGCGATTCGCTTTGGTTTTCATCATTTGGCCGAATCCCCTCCGCACTGTTCAGTTTCGATACGCGAGTGCGCAATACGATATTTCTGGCCCGAAAGTCTTCACGGACATCGAAACGCAGCTTCACCACACGGCTTCACAGATGGTTTGGCATGCAACGCCCAGTGTTGTTCGTGACTCTGCACTACGCAGCGTTCTCTATGCAAGCGTTTGGCGGCATGATCCCCAAGCTAGGCAGCTCGCGGTTATTGCGTGGTTTTGAAGTGCTTTTGGAAGGGAATGGGCCATTACAAAATGAACTATCTCCTCACTCACGCAAAAACCCTCTTTACTTCAAGAAGACCGCCTACAATTGGCTGACATCCTGTGTCGTCCTACCTCCCGCATACAACGAAGATGGCCAACCTCTTGCGGACAAGAACTACGGCACGCTCTACTTCACTAACAGGAAAAGTAGGGATCTTGCAGTGCTATTGACTAACGGAAAGATACTCTTCCTTTGGTGGCTGGCGATGGGAGATGACTTCAATGTCCCTCAGAGGCATTTCACCAACGCACCGTTGGACGTCGCAGAATTGCCCGCGGACACGAGGGATGCGATTCTCGGGCTGCTTCCAACCTTGGTCAAAGCAATGAACGAAAATATCGACTTCAAGTTAATGGTTGGGAAGAACATCGGAAATTACAACCTTGCTCGCTGCCGACACATCACTGACCGGGTCGATCGAATGTGGCTGCAAGCCATGAACTTGGGTCAACTGTGGGAGGATGTTGAGCTGGAGCACGCGCTGGTGGTGAGGACTTCCTTCGAAGACGTAGGGGATTAATGGGATGGAGAACGACGACAACAGGTACTTCATGGTGCCGGAGGGCTGAAGGCTGAATTGCAATGGGAGCAACCCATGGTTGGAATAAGTGGTGCTGACCTCGCCAAATGGCTAATAGACGAAGACGACACGTGCTATGAGGATCGGCTTTTCCGGCTCAAACTCCTAGCCGAACGAACACCAACAGGAAACTACTGGTCGTTCGATGGCTTGGCTGGCAAGCATTTGTTCGAAGAAGCACGATATTGCTTCGTCTACGGACAGTTCCTGGCGACTGTTTTGCTAGGAATAGCTTACCTGGAAACTGCGCTCGCAGCATCTTTCTATGCATCAGGTCGCAACGACCTTCAAACTGCCTCCTTCAGTAAGCTGCTGAATGAAGCGCTCTCCGTCGGCCTGATATCCATAGACGAGTACCAAGAGATGGATCGAGTACGCAACGAGCGCAACGCCTATGGCCATTATCGAAGGCCTTTGCATGAGGAACTCATAGAAAGTCGGGCACTCAAGGGAGATGAACTGCCTTATGACATCATCGAAAGAGACGCTACTGCAGTCATGAGATTGCTACTGCGCATTATCGGCAAGGGCATTCTATGAGTATGGAAGAGGATAGAACATGAAATCACTTGCCGGATCACTTATGGCGCCCACCGTCCTTGGAAGTGGCGCTTGCATTCGCGGTGTACGCGTCACCGTTGGAACCGTGGTGGGCGTCTTGGCGGCCAACTAGAGATCTAGGAGAACAAGGACATGGAGAAGGCACTGCACGTTAGGACGACAGTATTGCCGGGAGGCAAGATCGAGATCGTGGACCGGGAGCTTCCCGTGGGGGAACCCGTCGACGTGGTAGTCAGCCAACCGCCAGCGTCAGAACGGCGGTCCGCGGTTGACATTCTAGCCGAAGCGCCGGGCGGTCTGGTCTTCAAAACGGCAGCGGACGTGGCAGCTTATCTCAAGGAAGAAAAGGAGTCATGGGGCCGTTGATACTGCCCAACGACGGGCCAGTCTACGTAGACGCCAATGCGGTCATCTACAGCGTAGAACGCGTTGAGCCGTATCACGGTCTGTTGGCCCCGATGTGGGAAGAGGCTAGGGCGGGTAGGTTCAATCTGGCAAGCAGCGAGCTCGTTGCGCTAGAAACCTTGATCAAACCACTGCGGGACGGCAACTCCCGCCTCGAGGTGCTTTTTCGCTCCATACTTGCCGCTGCGGAGATGGAACTCATCCCCGCTACACTGGCGATTTGGGAAGACGCCGCTCGCATCCGGGCCCAGACAGGGTTGTCAACACCCGACGCATTGCACGCGGCGACGGCCATCAGCGTCGGTTGCACGCTCTTCGTCACCAACGACACCGACTTCCTCCGCATCCAAAGGTTGCCCGTCGTCGTCTTAGACGATCTGGTCGAGGCGCAGACGGAGGCATGACCGCGCCTACCGATAGGTTCAACGAGTACTGTGAAAACCTGCTCGTACAGTACAAACGCAGGCACACAAAGGCTCTCAGTAGACACCTCGAAAGCCTATGTAACTTTCTAAGACAAGAAGGCAACCATGTCGTCCAAACCATGTTCGGTGGTTCTGTCCAGAAAGGCACGTACGTGACCGGCCTCAGTGATGTGGATGTCATGTTGATAGTGAATGAGTCTTCTCTGGTGAACCAACCTCCAGCGAAGGTGAAAAAATACGTGACGGAAACCATCAAGCGGCGGCTCCCAATTAATCCCGTGCGCGCTGGCAAACTGGCGGTAACGGTCGAATACTCCGACAGGACCGAAATACAACTGCTGCCAGCAATAAGGACGAAGACTGGCGGTGTTCGGATCGCCCAACATGGAACCAGCAGGTGGAGCAAAGTCGCACATCCCGAAAAGTTCGCCAACAAACTTGCCAAAGTGAACGCGGCAAGGAACGGCAGAGTAGTTCCAGTAATCAAGCTTGCCAAAGCGATGGCGGACTGTTTCATCACTCAAGAGGACATGAAACTCAGCGGCTACCACATGGAATCTCTAGCGATCGATGCGTTCGCAGACTACCAAGGCTCGTCAGATCCGAAAACCATGCTCAATCGCTTGTTTAGGCACTCGGCCAAGGCCGTGTTGAACCCTACAGTTGATTCCACTGGGCAATCCAGATACGTCGACGAATACCTAGGCGCCGCGAACTCTGTCGAACGAAAACGGGCATCGACACACATCGGACAAATGCGGGGCGAGGTCAATCGTTGCAGGACCAGGACAGAGTTCAACGCTCTGTTCTGCATAGGTGACTAGGGAGACAGGTGTGAAATGGAGGGCGCGGATCTTGGAAGGTACGTCGGATCGAACGTCGATCTCAATATCTTGGCAAATCTCTGACGGCCCTGTTCTGTTCCAATCGATGCACCAGACGGCGTTCGATGGTGTGTTGTGCGGTGCATCCGAGCTTTGTGATCCATGTGCGTTGGCATATCTCGCCGGTAGTGGATAATCGCCTATGATCAGGCGAGGGTTGGAGGGATCGATGCGACAGCGAATTTCGGTGCCGACGCGACGGGTGAAGCGGCGAGACGTGGGTAGCTTGAGGTAGAAATTTTGAAGAATAGTAGCTAGCAAAGCTGATTTTGCATGCGTTTAGACTCGATGCATTATGTCGGGATTTGGGACAACCATGGCCCGTTTTTTAGCGCGGCGACACAGCGAAATTGATTTGACATGATCAGATTTGATGCAAGGGAGATCGACAACTGGGCGGACCTAAGGGAAGCTCAACATGATTTACCGGAACTCATCAGAAAGCTGGTGCTGGCGACGATCGACTCCCGGAATTTGTCCGCGATTCGATTTCCGAGTGGCAGCTCAGTAGTCAGATCAGGTTGCGACGGATACACAAACTCGAACGAGAGCAACCCATGGGTGCCCGTTGGTCAAGCTTGCTGGGAACTTACCGCACGTAACGACACAAGTCGCAAAGCGGATGAAGACTATGAGAACCGAACATCCGTTGGGAATCCTTATGATCTCCAAAATTCGACTTTCGTTTTCCTCACTTGCCGTGTTTGGAACGCCAAGGATGATTGGGTAGCAGCAAAACGATCAGAAGGTCGTTGGAAGGACGTGAAAGCATTTGACGCCGACGATTTGGTCGGTTGGTTAGACCTAGCGCCAGCCACAGCATATTGGTTTGCTGCATTGATTGGCAAGGCACCTCCCTCCGGTTGGGTTTCTTTGGAAGACTGGTGGGATGGGTTTTCCGGAGGAGGCGAGTGGTTAACGCCGGAGATGGTCTTGGCGGGAAGGGAGGAAGATATTGAAGCCGTCGATCAATTCTTCTCTTGTGAACCGGATCAGCATCACATCCAAGCAGACACCGCAGACGAATCGGTAGCGTTCTTGGCGGCACGTGAAATGACCGGGAATCCGGATCTGACCCAAATCTACCGAACTGTAGTGGTCCAGGACGCGGAAGCTTGGCGGACATTCGCAAACCACGCTGCACCATTGATCCTCATTCGGAAGTTCGTCGATGACACCGTGTCTAATCGGAGTGCAGTTCGAAATGGCCATCGAGTATTGACAGCGTTGGGCGCGCACCAGGAAGGTCGCGGCACGGGTGGGAAGATCTCACGTCTTGACGATCGGAAACTAGTTGAAGCCATACAACTCGCTGGAATGAACGAATCTCAAGCTCAAAACCTTGTCAGATATTCTGCCGCGAGACTGCAAATTCTTCGGCGCCGTCAAATGGACGAAGCTTCGGTGGAGTGGCCGTCATGGGTGAACGAAGAGTTGGACCAGAATATGGTGCCGCTGCTTTTGGTTGGTAGCTGGGACGGCAGAAAACAGGGCGACCGCAATGTGGTGGCTCAACTCACTGGGGCTGATTATCAGGAAGTTGAAAGACAGGCGACCTCACTTGCGCGGTGCGAAGACGCGCCAGTGGAGGTTATCGGCACGATCTACCGATTCATCTCACACGACGAGGCGTGGTACATGGCCGCTTCTCGTCTAGTCGCGTCCGACCTGGATCTATTCACTGATGTGGCAGCGGGGGTGTTAAGCACGGCAAATCCTGAGTTTGATCTCGAACCGGACGAACGTTATCTAGCCAACGTTGTCGGAAAGGAGGCCATTTACAGCAAGGAGCTGCTCACCGGTATCTCGCACACTTTGGCCCTTCTGGGTGTATACGCCGACAGAGCCAAATACGTTAATCATTCCGAAATTGTCCCTTACCGAACGGTTGCAAAAGTGCTCGGCGATGGTGCAAGTTGGAAAACATGGGCGACGCTTTCGTCTAATTTGACTACGTTGGCCGAAGCATCCCCCGAAGCGTTCCTGGATTGCGTCGACAACGGGATAAACAGCGGTCAATCCGTGTTCTTGGATCTGTTTTCGCAAGAAAGCCAGAGTGCCATGGGTGGGGCACCCCACACAGGGTTGTTGTGGGCTTTGGAGCGGCTTGCATGGTCAAGGGAACATTTCCATCGCATCGCAGACGTTTTGGCCAAATTGGCTGGGATCGATCCCGGTGGACTGACCTCAAATCGCCCTTCCAGCAGCCTGCGGACACTGTTTTTGTCTTGGATCCAGTTCTCCGATGCTTCAGACGATCAGAGATATACAACCCTTCGTCGACTAATCCAACGGTACCCGGACGTAGGTTGGGGTTTGCTGATAGAGATATCCTCGGGCAGGTGGGACAACGTCACAAGTCGCGAACCTCCGAATTGGCGCCCCTGGGCTCAAGACGGCGCGACTATTGTCCCCATTGGCGACCGTTTAAGTGCATTGACGCGATTGTTCCGGATGTGTGTAGATGAAGTCGGCGAAGAGCCATCGCGGTGGGCCGACATGTTGGTCAAATTGCCTGAATTACCACAGGACCTCAGAGATGACCTATTCGCTCGTCTGATCGCGATATCTTGCGACCTTAAAAATCATCCAGAATCCGAGAAATTGAGGGACAGGATACGGCGCGAGTTGCACCTGCAGCGAAAATTGACCACATCAACGCGGAAATTCAGCGATGAGGAACGGTGGTTGCTCAAGTATGTCTATGATGTGTTGTCGCCCGAAGGTCATGGCGCGAACTTCGGGTGGCTTTTCGACGAAGGTGCGGTGTTGCCGCCCGACTTTGAACCCGACCCAAGCATAGAACCGCAGTCAGAAATCGCAGATTTCAATGAAATGCACAACGCGCGGGTGCAGATCGTTGCCAGCGCACACTCGGATGATGGCGAAACAGCGTTGCTCGATTTGGTGACGGCAACCAATGGACCGTACAACGTTGGATTTTCTGCGGGACACGCTTTGGAATCGAGGGACATCGCCGAAATGGTCGTGGCGAATTTGGTCGTGGGGCGTGCCGCTGGGTTTGAATTTGCACGAGGCTTATTGTGGAGTCTGTCTACTCGACTGGGTTGGGATGGGTTTAAAGAAGTGTTGGCAGAACATAGGGATCAACTTGAATCGGCGCAACTAGCGGAATTTTACTTGGCCGCCCAACCCGCCAATCAAAGCGTGTGGTGCGATTTGGCGTCAGAAGAATCCACGGTGCAGGTCGCCTATTGGCGGAAATTCCGGCCTTATTTGGCCGAACCTCGCAACGGCGAGACCATGCAGTTTGTGGCTGGAAAACTTTGTGCGAATGGTCGAGGCCCGGAGATGTTGAGCTTGTTGTGGGGCTTCGAATTGGAACCGACATTTTTGGTCGATTACCTCGAACAGTTGCCTCGGTTGATCAGACGGAATTCGATCGACGAGGGGGAGGCGCGAATCAATGGGTATTACATCGCTCAATTGTTCGCTCAATTGGATCTTTCTTCGGAAATCACCGATGACGTGATCGCAAAACTGGAGTTGCCGTTTTTGCACACATTGAGTTTCGAGAAGCGAGACTTGGCGATCCGCAGAGAAGTGCTTCGCGAACCGACGATATTCGCAGAATTGATCACAGCGTTGTACAGGCGGACGGACGGCTTCGAGGAGGTGGAACGGAGCGAAGAACAACGAAGCGTGTTCTCTCAAATTGCGTTCGAAATCTTATGGAAGATCGATGGAATTCCCGGGTTGATTGGCGAGGATGAACTCGATTACGAAACGTTGGTAACTTGGATCACTGAAGCGCGAAGAATGTGCACGGAACTCGGCAGATCGGAAGTTGGGGAACATCATATCGGGCGTGTGCTTGCGAACGCGGGCGCGGGCAAAGATGGCATTTGGCCTCGCGAAGAGGTTCGCGAGGTTATTGAAAGTTCCGGTTCTGGTCGCATAACTCGTGGCATTGTCGAAGGGAGGTTGAACAGCAGAGACGCGACGTGGCGCGGCCCTCACGAGGGTGGCGATCAAGAACGTGTCTTGGCGGCAAAATACCGAGACGATGCCTCTCAGTTAATTGATCAGTGGCCGTTCACAGCCGGAGTCCTGAATGAAATCGCGAGTTTTTACGACACGGATGCGCGGTGGCATGACCAGCAGTCCGATTTACACGATTAGGACCACGGAGCGCAATAGCGTCGATAGATCAGCCGATGAGGGTTTTGATGGGGACGACGGCCCAGAATTCGGACTGTAGTTGATCGCTCGGCCTTGGATGGCCGGAAGCGTAGTTGAAGCCGTTACGCACGGCTTTTGGTTGGGGTCAGGGTGTGTCTTAGCAGAGTGAGGGTGGAGTAGACAGACAATTTCCGGCCTCCAATATCGGGTTTGTGGAGATCGATATTTCGCTTCGGCGACCATGAGTATCGGCCCGGCGGCATTTATTCACCTCGTCGATCTTGAAGCCTTGTCGAGTCGATGCCAGATGCATGTAATTTTGACCGTTAGCACCTAGGCCGAGCAGTTTGGTGTTCAATTGTCGTAAACTGCGGCGTTCGGAATGACGTGCTGCGTCGACATGCCGCAAAACTATCGTGGCTCGGAGGCCGAAACGCGACGGATGATGGCGATATCTCCGCGTTGATCGCCCTAGGCCCAATGGCGATGCCAACGCGTCCATTAACGATAACTGCCCGGTTCTATACGAGGATCACGAAGAGGTTTTTTGGCAAACAACCGTTTCAATCGTCCTGCATTTCCACAATCGTCGTTTCTCTGATGTGTCTCCTACACTGGCCCGGCAGGACATATAGCGTTCCGCGGCCGCTGGTGCCGTTAACGTTCCCGACGGGCCGCGTCGCGGTTTGTTTCGTGCACGGCGTCTATGGCTCCGACCGCCCCATCCTAGTCACGTCCAACATGCGAACCATCACATCAAACGAATTGCTGGGCGACAAATGGCTGCCGGTGCCACGCCGCGCAGGACGGAAACAGTTCGCTCCGGTCGCGGGGAACGCGTTGTGACGAATCCGTCGTCGTCGCTTCACACAGGGAGATTGCTTACAAAGGGCGGCTGCAGCGTTTCACGTTGTCAACCCCCAAAAAACCCGAAACGATTGCAACTCGGTGGAGATGCAACGTCCCGGCCGACGAAAAACGGGACGGCCCTGCGGGATTGGAATTCGTCTACGCACGGCACGTGACGTTTGCGACGTGACCGAGTTGACGCGTGGTGTGAGAACGGGAACGGTCCCAATAGAAAAGGAATCAGGCTGCTGACCAAGGCGGAGGTCCGCCGCTAAGAGCGCGCTGATCGCGGGAATGTTCGGGATGCCACGTGATCTGCGTCACGACGACATGGCGCCCGCCGACCAAAAATCTTCCGTCCAAAGTTTCGACATGTCCAATGGTCTCACGTACCCTCCGGACCCAAATCGCTTGCTCCGATGCGGCTGCGATGTGGCTGATTCGGATCTTCCCGGCCCGATTCCCGTCTAGACTCGTTTGACGTCGGGTGACCGATGAGAGAGCATAGAAGTAAGACTGCGTCTTATGTTTACGGAGAAAAGTAGAGGCCATGCCCGTCAAGCCCAGGAACACCGCCACCGTCACCTTCTCGTTGCCGCCGGATATGGCCCGGGAGCTGCGGAGTGTGGCGAAGGAGGATGACAGCACGGTGAGCGAACTCCTCCGCGAGGGCTTTCGCCTGTACATGGAGGAGCGGAAGTGGCGCAGGCGAGAGCGGATGGCAAGGCTGCGCTCGCGCCCCGGCGCCGAACTTGAAGATACGAAGGAGGAGCAATCATGAAGAAAAAGAACAAGCACCCGAAGCCGCCGACGCTGGCGGCGCTGTACGCCAGGGTGTCCAGCGACCGGCAGAACGTGGACCTGTCCGTGTCCGCCCAGCTCAAGGCGCTGCGCGAATACGCGGCGAGGAACGGCTACTCCGTCGCCCGCGAGTACGTTGACGAGGCCGAGAGCGGTCGCGTGGCGGACCGGCCGCAGTTCAGGGAGATGATCGAGGAGGGCGGCAGGCCGAAGGCTCCGTTCGACGTGATCCTCGTCTGGAAATTCTCGCGCTTCACCCGCAAGCGCGAGCACGCCGTGGCTTTCAAGTCGATGCTGCGGCGCAAGGGCATCCGTGTGGTGTCGATCACCGAGCAGGCGGAGGACAGCGCCACCGGCAGGCTGCTGGAAGGGATCATCGAGAGCGTGGACGAGTTCTACAGCGAGAACCTCGCGCAGGAGGTCGTGCGGGGGATGCGGGAGGCCGCCTCGCGGGGCTACTTCCTCGCCTCGCGAGCTCCTTCGGCTACCGTAGGGTCAAGGTCGCAGACGGGACGAAGGAGCGTCCCACGCTGGAGGTCGACCCGGCAGCGGCGCCCGTGGTGAAGGAGATGTTCGAGAAGTCGCTCCGCGGCAGCGGCCTCAAGGATCTGTGCAAGGACCTGAACGGCAGGGGCATCACCAACCGTGGCCGTCGCTGGAGCACGCGCGGGCTCCACTACGTGCTGACCAACGAGGCGTACACGGGAACCGCGGTGTGGGGCAGAAAGTCGAAGGGCGAGAAGGCGCAGGACCCCGTGAGAGTGGAGGGGGCGTGGCCGGCGCTGGTTACGAGGGATCTGTTCGACGCGGTTCAGGAAGCCATGCGGAAGCGCGCCCCGAAGGCGCAGAGGCCGGCGCGGGTTGGAAGCCCGTACCTGCTGAGCGGTCTGCTGACGTGCGGGGTGTGCGGCAGGTCCTACACGGCGCAGGGAGCCAAGAGCGGCAAGTTCGCCTACTACATCTGCGGAACGCTCTTCAGGGACGGCGCGGGCACGTGCAGCGCACGCTACCTGAACGCTCCCAGAGTCGAGGCGTTCGTGGTGGACAAGATCAGGGAGCGGATACTGGACGAGGAGACCATCGTGGAGCTGGTGCAGCTCGTGGCCGAGGAGATCGACGCCATGGCCGGCGAACTGTCGGGCAGGTTGGAGACGGTGGAGGCGGAGCTTGAGGACGTGCGGCAGCGTCTCGAAAGGCTCTACGAGGCGATAGAGACCAGCGAACTCACCCTCGAGATCCTGTCTCCCCGCATCATGTCTCTGAGGGACCGCGAGGAGCAGCTGGAGATTGCCAGGGACGACGCCGAACGTCTTCTGGAGCAGCGCAGGGTCGGCCTTCCGAAGGCCGACGAGATCGCGGGGTACGTGGCGGACTTCCGTGAGTTCCTGCAGGAGGGGACCATCCCCGAGCGCAAGGCGCTGATCCGCAACTTCGTTAAAGGCGTCGAGGTGGTGGGAGACGAGGCGACGCTGACGTACACGGTCCCCATGCCTAGCGACGGCGCGACCCGGGAATCCGTGCCGGTTCTTGATTTCGTCAAGTCCGGCCCGCCTGCCTAGATTCGAACCTCCCAACGAAAAGTCCGCAATTCGGTACGCCTTGGCCCACCGTTATCCTTAAACGCGAGGCAGCGCCCGCATTTTGCAACCCTCGCTTGTCGTCCAGCTCTAAAGTTTCGAAACATGTTGCGTGAAAGATAAGCCAGAAAACATCACCGAGGCTATCAGGCAACCCGCCTATATCGTTAGGGCAGTTCGCGGGCCGATACAGTCCTTCATTCACACGGAAGAGGTCGGCGCACTCTTCTTGCTGGTTGCGGCGGCTGCCGCACTCGTCTGGATAAACTCGCCATGGTCAGCGTCGTATGTCGACTTCTGGCACATTGAGATCTCATTCGATATCCATATCTTCGCCATCTCAGAAGATCTTCGCCATCTGGTAAACGAAGGTCTCATGGCCGTCTTCTTTTTCGTCGTCGGTCTTGAAATCAAGCGAGAACTTTTACACGGAGAACTTTCTACATTCAGAAAGGCGATCCTCCCAGTTGTCGCGGCGGTCGGGGGAATGTCGGCGCCAGCGGTAATTTACGTCCTATTCAACTATTCAGGAGACTACCTCGTGGGTTGGGGGATCCCGATGGCGACCGACATCGCCTTCGCAGTCGGTATCCTCGCCTTGCTTGGCAGGAGAGTACCGACGGAACTCAGAGTGTTCCTGCTAGGGCTGGCGATCGTTGACGACTTGGGCGCGATCGGCGTTATCGCCGCCTTCTACACCGAGGCGATCAACTGGACAAATCTCGGCCTCGGCGTCGGATTTTTCGTAGCGATCGCGCTATGTGTGAGGTTCGGGGTCAGGTCTATGGGCTTCTATCTCGTCCTGTGTGTCGTGATGTGGCAGTTTTTCTTAGAGTCTGGAATTCACGCCACATTGGCTGGGGTCTTGATCGCCGCTATCGTGCCATCAAAACCAGACTTGCTTCGCAAAGATTACGCTGCCACAGTGAAGAACCTGCTTCACGACTTCAGACTGGCAATGGCAAACAAGAACGAGGAAAAAGCCCAGACCATCGTAGCCCAGATCGAGAAGCTCAGCCGAGAAACCGAAGAACCTTTGGAACGCTTGGAGGCAACCATTCACCCGTGGGTCAGCTTCGTCGTCCTACCCCTATTCGCTCTTGCCAATGCGGCGATCGTCTTTGATGCCGACACGTTGTCAGCGGCACTCGAGAGTCAGGTCACCCTCGGTATCGCATTAGGACTTCTAATCGGAAATCCCGTAGGTATTTTGGGGTTGACCTGGTTAGCCGTCAAGCTTGGCCTGGCTCAACTACCCACAGGTGTCGGTTGGAGGCACATTTTGGGCGTGGGCTTCCTCGCGGGGATCGGCTTCACGGTGGCGATCTTTATCTCGGGCATCGCCTTCAACGATCCTACCTTGGTTGATCAGGCCAAGATAGGTATATTCGGGGCGTCTTTACTGGCCGGTGCTGTTGGATACCTGTTGTTGCGGACAGGGGGGAGCCGGAACCCGGATTTGGATTCCGAACTATAGGGGATTAGCGGACTGATCGCATGGTGAAACATCGTGGTAAGGAACGGCACGATCCTTGCTGGTGAAATTTCGAAACGGTGCGAAAAACGCTTCATAACTGGTCGGAGGGCCGAGCAGCATGGACACAGTCGGCGAGATTTATCAGATCGCGGACGAACTGCGCAGTGTCGCGCACATGGGCTCGCGATACGCCGAAGACCCCTACAATCTCGAAAGGTACCGTCGCGTCCTGTCGTTGAGCGCGCGGCTCATTGCCGCTATAGAAGAGAGGTCCCCGGACGATGTGATTGAGGAATATGAAGGAAACTTATCTCATATCACACCCTTCGTAGGTGCCGATGCCGCCGTTTTCCGTAACGAACGTATCCTCCTAATTAGGCGAGAGGACAACGGGCTGTGGGCGATGCCTGGCGGAATCACCGATGTGGGCGAGACGTGGGCAGAGTCGGCAGAACGGGAACTCCGCGAAGAGGCTGGGGTCTGGGGAAAAGCTACCAAGCTTCTGGGGATATTTGACTCCCGACTGTGGGGGAGCCGATCCAAGAATCAGTTCTACAGCGGCGTATGGCTCGTAGATGTATCTGATGAGCAGACTCCTGTGGCGGGACCGGAAACAACCGGAGTAGGCTTTTCCTGGAGGATGACCTGCCAGATCTATCGCCCGGACATTTGCGCCGTGTCCCGTTAGCTTTTCAACTCGCTCGCGGGGATTTTCCAGTTCCTTACTTTGACGCGGAGTCTTGACGCAGGTTTTGGAACCCCAAAATTGATCGGAAATCCGAGATGCATTCTTGCG
This sequence comes from Dehalococcoidia bacterium, assembly GCA_965220515.1. Taxonomy (GTDB): domain Bacteria; phylum Chloroflexota; class Dehalococcoidia; order Lucifugimonadales; family Lucifugimonadaceae; genus Bin127. The sequence continues at coordinate 1,347,178 of OZ244831.1, read as the reverse complement.
GTGTCAAAACCGTACGGCATACCATGGCTTTGGTGAATGAAAAACGGCGGTGTGACAAGGAGGATCGTCGCACCGCCGTCGAATGCGCATAAACGCTACGGTCGTCCTACCGCGCAATCATGTCGAATTGTTCGTAGTTGCCGCCCAGGATCGGGTTGGGGTCAATGCCCATCCAATCGTCGAGCAGGGTAGCGTACAAGCCTCGGAAGTCGTTGTTGTAGGCCATGTCGCCTTCGACTTGGTCTCGAGGTTCGAGTGACGGGTATTCGCCGTAGAGGCCGCCTTTGACAGGGTTGCCCATTACGAACGCGACGCCTCCGGAGCCGTGATCGGTGCCGGAGCCGTTGTCGTCGATTCTGCGTCCAAACTCGCTGAAGACCATGACTACAGCGTCGTCTCCAAGGCCGTGCTCTTCGAGGTCTGCGTAGAAATCTCCGACGGCATTGGCAAGTTCATCCCACAGCGTGGCGTGGTTGAGGAGCTCGCCAGAGTGCGTGTCGTACGATCCGTGCTGAGTGTAGAAGATGCGGGTGCCGACATCGGCGCACAAGACTTGCGCGATGTCTTTCATCTGCTGAGCGATCATGTTGTCGCCGTACTCGACGGATGATCGGTACTGTGCGGGGGCTTCCCGGAGGATGTCGGCACCGAGGTAGGCGCTCATGCCGGTGTCGCCGATCGCTTCCAGAATGTGGTCCCTGCCTTCGCGCGGGCCGTACATTCGAGTGAAGATGTTAAGCGCGAGGTCGCGTGTCTCCATGTCTTCGATGTCGGGCATCAATCCGTAAGTGGCCAGATTGCCGACGGATGCCACCGGGACACCCTTGCAGTGAAGAGCTCGCGGCAATCCGCGTCCGAAGTTGACTCCAGCGACGACGTTCTGGTGTTCGGGATCGATCTCCCTAATGGTTCGTCCGAGCCAGCCGTCGGGGGCGACGTCAACCGATTCAGCGGTGTGCCAGATGTCCATGGATCGGAAGTGGGAGCGGTTGGGCTTGGGGTATCCGATACCGTTTACGACGGCGACGTTGCCTTGATCCCACAGGTTCTTGATCGGCCCCATGCTGGGGTGCAAGCCAAGTTTGCCGTTTAAGTCAAGGACTTCGTGCTCCTCGAGGCGGATCGCCGTTCTAGAGTCCTGATAGATGCCGTTTGTGTAGGGCACAACCGTGTTCAAGGCGTCGTTTCCGCCAGAGAGCTGGATGACCACCAAAGCTGGGTCACGTTGCGATGTCATTAGATTTCCTCCTGCTCTCTTCCATCAAGGGAGAGGCGATGATTTGGTGTTGCGGCTTTGGCAATCCCCTTGTTGGTTTAAGCGATTACGTCGAAAACTTGGATTCGGTGTCGGACAGTGTCGACTACATAGACGTGGTCGCCGATGAGTCTGATCGACGATGGTCCCCAGAAGTATTTCTCGATGTGAGAAGACTCTTCGTTGGCATCTCTCTCGAACAGGTCCGGGTCTAGGTCAAGATTCGCCTCTGCTCGCGCTGCAGCCTCTTCTTTGTTTGTGTCGAGGAATGCTTGAGACCACTTTGAGATCGTGGCCTGCCCGCGATTGGTTTGAACAGATTCGCCGTCAGGGTCGAAGACTTGGATGCGATGATTGCCCCAGTCGGCGACGTAAACATACCCATCTTCGTCTTCGCAGGCGCTAGACGGACGGTGAAGCTCGCCGTCACCTTCACCGGAGCTTCCCCATGCCGCGACGAACTCACCGTCAGGGGTCACCTTCTGAATTCGGTCGTTGCCCCAGTCGGCGACGAGCACGTTGCCGTCGGGGGAAGAGCAAATGCCCCAAGGCATGTTGAATTCGCCTTCATTGGAACCGGCTTTACCGAAAGACCCTTTGAATTCGCCGTCAGACGAAAACCGCTGAATTCGGAAGTTGCGGTGATCGGAGATCAACAGATCATCGTCATTCATTGTGAGGCCAGTAGGCCCATCGAGTTGCCCCTCATCGGAACCGAGTTCGCCCCACTTTTCGATGAAGTCCCCGTCGGTGGACATCACGGTTATTCGGTTGAGGTAATCGTCGCTGATGATGACTCTCTGTTCGCTGTCCATGGTGATCGAGTTGGGCCAGGTGAACTGGCCGTTCTCCGCTCCCCAAGCGCCGAAGATCCCGAAGTAGTCCTCTTCGAGGTTCATGATGGTGACGCGCACCCCTCGTTTGTCACCATCTGACGAGCGGTTGAGGACGTACAAGCGGTCGTCTTCGCCGGCGACGATGTCGACGGGGTAATAGAAGCCACGGCCGAACATGGCGGTGACTCCGATGGTGCGGTTGTATGCCAACCGCTCTGACTTTTGTTGTTTTTCAGCCATCTTTGTGTCTCGGCAATTACTCCAAATGGGCAGGGTTCAATTCCGTTCAGGATTGCGCGAGCGGATCAAGCCCTTTGGAACTCAGGTGTGGCGGCGACGATCTTGATCGCGTTGGCGGCACGCTCGCGCGGAGTCTGTCCGCCGTTATTGCCTGCCATCTCGTCGTTTTGTTCGACGAACTCGATCAAGGATTCGCGCGTTACGTCTGTCACGTGAGTCAGCGAGAGCTGTTCCAGCGCCCGGTCAACAAGTTCTGCAGGATCCACATTCTCGTCGTCTCCGACAACGTTTTCGATCATGCTCTGGACGCCTGGGCTATCGAGGTTTCCGAGTCGTTCCGAGGCGAAGTTGACGCGTTCAACAAGCGCGCCGGAGTCGATCCACTCAGTGCCCCAGTGCCAGCCTTCGACCGAAGGCGGGTTCATAAGGTGTTGCCCCATGAAGATGGTGTGCAGGTGAGTGGTGATCATCTCCTCGCGCGGCCGCGGGAACTCTCCGGTTAACTTGAGGACGCCGACCATTAGCTCTGCGGGGCTCTTGACGCGCTGGTACCAGACGTCTTCAGACTTGAAGAAGTCGGAATGGAAAAGCGTTCGTAGCATCTCCTTGATGCTGTAGCCGCTGTCGAAGTACGCCTTCGCTAGAGTTTCGATGGCTTCGGGGTCGCGAGGTGGTTTGTAGGGCCATTCAGGCACTGGAGGTTCATCGGCTACGAAGAAGCTGTACATGTGCCTTGCGATGAAGCGGGCAGTCGCTTCCTCTTCGCAGATGATGTCGATGATGTCGCCACCGTCGAAGTTACCTTTGCGACCCAAGAACTCTTTTTCGCCGGTATCGTGGTCTTCGGGTTTGAACTCGAAGTGGAAGGACAATCGTCCGTACGGCCAGATGGAGTCGCGCATGGACTTCAGGGTCATGTAGTCGGTGTTGCCGATCGTCCAGCCGGTAAACGCTCTAGACGCTTCCTTGATGTCATCTTCGGAGTAGTGACCGACACCCATCGAGAACAGTTCGAGCAGTTCTCGGCCGTAGTTTTCGTTGATCGCGCCGTTGTGGTTCTCGCAGTTGTCGAGCCAAACGATCATGGCTGGGTCTTTCGACAACTCGAGAAGGATGTTGTCGAATTTGCCCATGCCAACGCGGTTGAACATCCGGATTTGGTCGTGGAGGACCTTGCCGTTAGCGAGTTTGGCATAGCCCGTAGCGAAGATGCCATGCCAGAAGAGTGCAGTCTTCTCACGTAGAGGTGAGTCCGTTGAGATCATCCGGTACATCCAATGGGACCCGATGTTGTTACCCATCATGCCCATGTGATCCGGATGGTATCGCCGGATCAGATCGATATCCATGGCACTTGGGTTATCGGTTTCCAAAAGTTGCTCGACGGTCTCGTCGTAACCCTGTTGGACAAGTGCTTCGAGTTCTTCTCTAGATGCTCCGAAGCCAGCCCGTCGCATCAGGTGTGCCATCAATTGCAATTCGTTCGTGCTCATCGCTTACCTACCGAATTTCGTCGCGACGTTTCAGTTTGGTTGCAGTATAACAACATCGGACTTTAACCGAGCGTTTTCGCGTTCGCGAATTCTAGCTGTGGCGTTAGATTCAACGCCGCAATCGTTGATCTCGCTCTTCGTATGCGCTAACTTCGCGATCGTAGGGATATCTGGCTAGCGCATCCTCGTTGATGTCAACGCCCCAGCCCGGCTTGTCATTGACTATTAAATGTCCCTCTCGGACCTGCAAGGGTTCGGATATGATCTCATCGCGCCAGGGCACGTCTGGATCCATGAATTCCATGTTCAGGAAGTTTGGCAGCGTCATAGCGATGTGCGCATTGATTGTCGATGCCAATGGACTATTACAGTTGTGCAAGGTCACGGGCAGATATCTTGCTTCGGCCAGAGCAGCGATTTTCTTGGCCTGCGAAACTCCGCCGCACCATTGAACATCGACCATCAACACGTCTACCGCGTCGGTATCTATGACCTCGGCGAATTCTGTGGAAGCGTGAAGCCGCTCGCTCATTGCGATCGGTATCGAAGTCTGCGAACGCAACTGTTTCAGAGCAGACAGATTAAATGGGTGGACTGGCTCCTCGTACCAGAGCAGATCGAATGGCTCGAGAGCCTTGGCTAGCCTCAACGCTGAGACAGCGTTCAGTCCGTGCGCGTCGAACGTTATCTCTACCTCATCACCGACCTGTTCGCGAATGAATTCGACCTTTCGCGCCGTTGCTTGGATGTCGGCCCTGCCCATGTGCATATTGGGCCAGAAATCACCGAGGCATGCGCTGTTGTTTTCGGTGATCTTGTAGCGTCCTGCTTGGAACGTCTTGACACACGTAAAGCCGCGGGATACGAGATCTTGCGCCCGTTCCTTGATGGCACCGAAATCGTCCGAAGCGATCGCGCCTTCGTCAACGCCCATGCCGATGATCTGGCTGCCGCCGCCGATGTGTGAGTAGAGACGAACGCGATCCCATACTTTGCCGCCGAGCAATTCGTAGACGGGTTTGCCCACAGCCTTCCCCTTGATGTCCCATAGCGCCGTTTCGATGGCAGTTATTGCGCAACTGAAGATGCTGCCCCATGTGTAGTGGGTCGCTTTGAACATAGTGGTATATAGGGCTTCCACGTCGAAGGGATTCTTCCCGACGACGTGCGGTTCGAGCCAGCGGATGGCCTCGGCGATTACGGGACCCGCGTGGCGCGTTCCTTCGCCGTAACCAACGATGCCTTGGTCGGTTTCGACCTTTACAAATACCCAAGAGGCGCAGATGTTTCCTTGGCCGAGGATGGGCGTTACACGATTGATCTTCATCGGCATTCCTTTTGGATGGGACTTATGAATCGTCATATTATCCCCAGCGAACTAAATGCTCGCGAACCCATTTTGAGCGCCATTTGTATCGTGTACCATGCGTATTTATTCGATAAACCATTGGTCATCGGAGATATTCCCTACGGCTGCCGCGATTCAGAACCCACGATACGAGGCTAACGAGCATCCGCCGATTCGCACGTCGATCGGGCTTGGGTGGCAGTTCAGTCTGATCGCTTCCGCAACACTGTTGGTAACTCCGGTCATCGTCGCCGAGGCGTCAGATCTTGGCGAGGGTTACGTGATCTGGATGGTTTTCGCATCGCTGATCGTCGTTGGGATTTCAACTCTTATCCAAACGCGGCGCATCGGTCCAGTCGGCGCCGGCATCGTACTGCCGATGTTCACCGCCGCGTTCGCGATCCCCTTCTGCATCTCCGCGGTAGTCGAGGGTGGTCCTGCGACGTTGACTTCGCTGGTAATTGTTTCGGCGATTGTTCAACTCGTTGTTTCCAGATGGTTGTTCGTTTTTCGACGTGTCGTTACACCTATAGTCAGCGGCACCGTGATGATGATCTTGTCGATCACTTTGGCTTCGGTCGTGTTCAAACTGTTAGACGATACGACGGCCGAAGATCCGGTCGGTGGAACAGTCACGGCATTTGTGGCTCTGGTTATCGTCGCCGCGCTGGCTCTGCGCGGTTCTGCGTTGCTGAGGTTGTGGGGACCGCCGATCGGGATCGTCGGCGGATGTATAGCGGCAGCATTCCTAGGAATCTACGATGTATCCCGTGTAGTTGAAGCACCATGGATCGGTCTGCCGCAAGAATGGCCGGGACTCGAATTCGAATTCGGGGTCGCGTTTTGGACATTGTTGCCATCGTACGTGTTTCTAGGCATCATCATCGCGATCCAAACCAATGGTGCGGCGGTCACGGCACAAAACGCTTCTTTCCGAGGAGATCGTTCGATCGATTTCCGCGGTGTTCAAGGAGCGATTGCCGGGTCTGGCGTTTCCAACCTGCTTGCGGGCATTGGGGGCACTGTTCCAAACGCGATCAACCCTGCAGGTGCCGCGTTCATGCAAACGACCGGTGTCGCCTCCCGACATATCGGGTATGCCATCGGGCTGATCTTTATTCTCCTCGCGTTCGTGCCTAAAGCTTCGGGTTTGCTCAGCACAATCCCTGGGCCAGTCATGACCGGCTACTTAGTTTTGGTCACTGGGACTCTTTTCGCCGACGGTGCCCGAACAGTAATACAGTCCGAACCGAACCCCCAGAAACTCATCGTTGCGGGAATGTGCTTCTGGATCGGCGCCGCCTTCCAGTTCCGCCTCTTCGACGTACCGGATCTGAACCCGATATTGAACGGGTTGATGAAGAGCGGCATCACGACGGGTGGTTTCGCGGCGATCGCGATGATTCTTTACCTTGAGTTGACTAACCCGCGGCGTATGCGTTTCCGATCCAAACTCGACATCGATTCGCTGCCGGAATTGAATGACTTCATCACCAAATTTGCGAATAGTAGGCGGTGGGGCGAGGCAATGCGGGATCGTTTGATGGCGGTCGGAGAGGAGACGTTGCTGACCTTGGCGCCAATGGACTTTAACTTGGATTTGAACGCTGATGACGACGAGACCGATGATGTTGAACGCACGTTGGTCGTGGTCGCGTCGAGTGATGGCGATGTTGCGGAACTAGAGTTCATCGGGGGCGAAGGTGGGCAGAATATCGAAGACAGGGTCAGGCAACTTCAAGACTTCGACGATGAAAACATCGTTGAACAAGAACTTTCTCTCCAACTGCTGCGCAACTACGCCTCATCAGTACAGCATCAGCAGTACCACGGCACCGACATCATCACGGTCCGAATTGAGCCGCCGGGGGCGTAGGGACGAACAACCATGCGGCGGTAGGGCTCGCGGTTGCCATTATCTGCGATGGGATCGAACACGTTTTGCGCTCATGCTTCGATATCCGAGCAAACTGCTTGGAATAGCGACCGGGCTCGAAATGTAAAATCGAATTAACACGTACAGACCATTAAGAAGGGATTTTGTAAAGGGATTACATGCGCAGTTTGTGGGTATTAAGTGGGTTCGCTGCGGTTGTGTCAGTCGTCGCTGTCGTTCTATCGGCGATTGCCCTGATCACGATTGTCTCGGATGAAGACGAGGGGCAGAAAAGCCAGAGTTACATCGTGGATCGTGGCGAATTCGCCGTTGAGATGGTCTTGGAGGCTTTGGAGTTATACGAGAACGAGGGCAGAGACGAGGCGGTCCGCTATTACAACACGCCGGAAAGCACCGATGGTGAGTGGTACGTCTTCATAGCCGATGAGTCCGACGAACTCATTGCCCACCCCAACCCGGATTTGTTGGGAGTAGACCTCAAAGGGGACGTTTTCGTCGGCTCGGATGGTTATCGCTACGGCGAGTTGATTTCAGAAGCAACGGTCCGGGGAAAATGGGTGGACTACTTGTATGAGAATCCCGCGACCGGCAATCAGGAGTACAAACACTCTTGGGTCATCAAACGCGACGGGTTGATCTTCGGCTCAGGCTGGTATCAGGTGTTGCCGAAGTTTGAGTAGAGTAGTTGAGAGCTGAACGTTAAACAGGCGATTTGGCGAGCGCGATCTCAACCTCAACCCCATCCACGCTGTGTCGATCGCGCGCGACTTCGTTTGCGATCTCACCGTTGATCCCGACAGCCAAGGTCTCGCTAGCGATGTAGTCAGTGTGGCTGGCGATGGCGGTTGCCACGTCGCTACCTTCTGGCGCGTTGATGGTCAGATGGATGCGGTCGGAGATTTCCAGTCCGGCGTTTTTGCGCATGTTTTGGACGATGTGGGCGATGTCCCGGACGTAGCCTTCGGAGCGAAGTTCAGGTGTGACTTCAGTCGCTATTCCTACTGTGTATGTGCCGTCGGATTCGACTGCATAGCCTTCGGCTGCGACGTTGTCGACGAGAATTTCGTCGGGATTGAGTTCGAACTCGCCGAGATTGACGATTCCGCTGGCGCGGACCGTGGCTGCCACGACGGCCGCATCGGCTTCGTCAAGCAAGTTTCTGATCTCGTTCACTTGCCGCCCATACTTCGGACCCAGCGCTGGCAAGTTCGGGCGCAATCGATATGCCATGAGGCTGTCGGACTCCGAAGTGTCGCGCACATCCCTGACATTCAGCTCCTCTTTGAGTTGATCGGCGATCATCGGCAACGCTTCACGTTCCTGAGGTGAATTAAGTTCCACGATCAGGGCACTCAACGGCTGCCGAACCTTGATCCGAGCCGCAGATCGGGCTGAGCGACCCAGCGACGCGAGGCGCATCGCCAAGTTGGTTCGAAGGGCCAAAGTATCGTCAATAACCCTCTCATCTGCTGTCGGCCAATCCGCAAGGTGTACGGATTGCGGGGCATAGTCACATCTCCGGCTGACGAGATTGGTGTAGATCTCTTCGGAGATGAAAGGCATGATCGGCGCAACGAGACGACTGAGCGTCGTTAGACAGGTGTAGAGGGTGTTGTAGGCGTCCTGTTTGTCGTTGTCGTCTTCTGATTTCCAGAAGCGCCGTCGGGAGCGGCGCACGTACCAGTTTGAGAGGCGTTCAACGTACGTCTCGATGGCCTCTGAGGCGCGCTCGATGCGCCAGTTTTCGAGGTCGTCGGTTACCGAACGGACGAGCGAGTTGAGTTCAGAGATAGCCCAACGATCAAGTTCGCCCAATCGCGAATGATCTTCAGAATCTCGGCTTTCGATCATCTCATGTGTGAGCATCCAGCCGTCAAGACGCGCGTAGGTGGTGAAGAAGTAGTAGATGTTCCACAACGGCAACACGAATCGCCTGCGGGCCGCGTCGCCGACGCTGTACCCGAAGTTGAGGTTGTTCTGCGGAATGTGCCGGGCGAAGACCCATCGCATGACATCGGCGCCCATCTTGTCAGCAGCCTCTTCGAAGGGGATCGCGTTGCCCTTCGACTTGTGCATCTCTTCCCCGTTTTCGTCGCGCATCAGGCCATACGAGAAGACTGCTCTGGTAGGCGCGACGCCTTCGAGTGCGGCGGCCATGCAGATCAGCGAGTAGAACCAGTTCCGAAATTGTCCTGGGAATGATTCTGAAATCCAATCGGCCGGGAACCAGTCCCGCCAGTAGTCGCGGTCATCGTTGTAACCGATGGTTGAGAAGCTGACGATGCCGGCATCTAGCCAGGCGTTTCCTACGTCTGCTATCCGATCGGTAGGGTAATCGCACTTGGAGCATTTGATCTTTATGGCGTCGATCCACGGTCGATGGGGCGAGTGTCCTTCGAAATCATCCCACCCATCAACGGCCCGTTCTCGCAGTTCATCGCGGGATCCAATGACGTCGAAGTTGCGACATTCGGTACATTCGTAGATGGGAAGAGCGAGACCGTAATACCTCTTCTTCGAGATCATCCAGTCCTGCATGTTGCGGAGCCAGTCAAGTTCTCTAGCTTCGCCAAACGCGGGAACCCATTTGATGGTGCGAGTTGCGTCCATCATCGTGTGGCGCAACTCATCCATCGAAATAAACCACTCGTCGACCAATCGAAACACGAGCTCGGAATTGCATCGCCAGCATATCGGGTAGCGGTGTTCGTAGTCTTCGAGCTTGTAGTAGACGCCGCTGTCACGCAGCAGGTCGAAGATGACGGAGTTTACTTCGTCTACCGATTTGCCGCTTAGAACGCCGAAGCCGTCGACATAGACGCCGCTCTCGTCGAGCGGAGCGATGATGGGTAGGTCGTTTTCTTGCCCGAGTTGGAAGTCTTCGGAACCAGCACCGGGGGCGATGTGAACAATGCCAGTTCCTTCTTCATCGCCAACATCTTCCCATTCGATAACCCTGTGAAGTTCGCGGGCCTCGGATTGGGCTTCAAGGTCGTCGAAGGGGCCGCGGTATCGCCATCCGAGCAGATCTGTGCCTTTGACACGATCGAGGATTTCGTGTTTCCCGTCGAGGACGTGGAGCCGGTTAGCACTCAACCATAGAGTCAGAGAGACATCCCCGACGGTGTTGCGTACCTTGATGTAATCGTTTTCTGGGTTCACTGCAGCGGCGACGTTTGCGGCCAAGGTCCAGGGGGTTGTAGTCCAGACCAGCAGAGACTCGCCGTCGCGGTCAAGCAGGGGTAGTCGGATGAAGAAGCCGGGGTGAACGATTTCGGCGTAGCCCTCGGTGGCGATTTCGTGTTGCGACATGCCGGTACCGCAACGCGGGCACCACGGCATCACGTCTTTGCCTTTGTAGAGCCAACCATTGTCGTGGCAACGCTTCAAGAAAGCCCAGATCGTGTAGTTGTTCTCATCTGACTTCGTGTGGTACGAGTCGTCCCACTGCATGAAGTATCCGAGCCGCTTCGATTGGCGTGTGATGATGTCGGAAAAGTGGTCGACACGAGCTTTGCACTCGTCGACGAATTTGCCTACGCCGTATGTCTCGATCTCGTGCTTAGATTTGAAGCCTTTTTCTTTCTCGACCTCGACTTCGATCCACAGTCCTTGTCCGTCGTACCCGTTCTGGAACCGCTGGCGATAACCCTGCATGTTTCGGAAACGCAAGAAGAGATCTTTGTAGGTTCGCCCCCACGCATGGTGGACGCCCATAGGGTTGTTTGCGGTTATCGGACCGTCGATGAAGGAGTAGTTCTTATCGGCTTCGTTGTTGCGCGTGAGGTAGCGGTCGATGATGGTTTGACCATCTGCATCGGGCGTGTTCCACCGATCGAGCCATTGGGTTTCGATCTCGACAAAGTCGACCTCGGCTTCCGGTAGGACAGGATCGAATGTGCTTGATTGGGCAGCGTCGGATAGTTCAGTTGTCTGCGTCATTCTTGATTTTTCGGTTGTGGCAGGCACTAACAAAAGTGTAAGTTAACCTCTTTCTTTGACCTGTCTGCGCATATGACAAGTCGGGTCGAATCGTTGGGACAGTCCACCGAAAAAGGCGCTAGGTGTTATGGCTTCGAAAATTCAGTTAAGCATTGAAGGCGAACGGTGGCTGATAAACGGCCAGCCGACCTACGAGGGACGGAGGTACCGAGGTTGGAATGTTGAGGGCCTACTGATGAACAGCCGTATGACGAACGCGGTGTTCGACGATGAGAATCCGGTGACGCGAGGGTTGTTTGCATATCCGGATACCGGCGAGTGGGACGCGGATCGTAATACGGAGGAGTTCATTGCGATGTTGCCGGTATATCGGTCGCATGGGCTGCTGGCGGTCACAGTGAACTTGCAGGGTGGGAGTCCGACCGGGTACTACAGGGAGCCGATGTTTCGGGACAACATGGCGGAGCGGGGGATTGAGGTCGACGATGACGTGGTTTGGGCAGGGTTGCCGAGTACGGATTCACAGCCTTGGCACAACTCCGCATTCAATCCGGATGGTTCGTTGAAGGCGGCATTTCAGGATCGAACTCAACGATTGATTGTGGCGTGTGACCGTTTGGGGATGGTTGTGATACTTGGATATTTCTACTTCGGGCAAGATGAGCGATTGGTGGACGAGAGTGCGGTTTGTCGTGCGGTTGATGGTGTGACCCAGTGGGTGTTGGAGTTGGGTTTTGGAAATGTGTTGATCGAGATCAATAACGAGGCGAATATTCGACGTTACGAGCATGAGATCCTGCAACCGCATCGAGTTGCGGAGCTGATTGATCGGGCACAGGCGATCGAAGTAGACGAGAGACGATTGTTGGTCGGTACTTCGTATGGCGGCGGTCGAGTGCCTGATGACGATGTAGTCGCGGTATCCGATTACATCATGGTTCACGGCAACGGCGTAAAAGAGCCGGCTCGGATCGCGGGAATGGTGGCAGACACTCGGGCGTTACCGAGTTATACGGAGAAGCCGATCCTGTTTACTGAGGACGATCACTTCGACTTCGACAAACCCGAAAATAACTTCCTATCGGCATTGTCAGCGTATGCATCGTGGGGCTACTTCGATCCGGGTGATGCCGCGGGTGGCAAATCAGAGTTCGGAGATTACCGTGACGGCTACCAGAACGTGCCCGTCAACTGGGGTATCAACACGCCAAGGAAGCGTGGGTTCTTCAATCTATTGAGCGAGATTACTGGAGAAGCTCCTTAATCCTCGCTGAAGATTTCGTCGCCGCGCTGAAGTCGGACAGCGATGTTGTATGTCTGGTTGACGGATCTGGGTGTCGGATAGTGAGCAGCTAGGAAACGTGCCATGGCGACGAGCGAGTGGCGGGCCGAAGGGTTCGGTTTTCGGTGTTGGTATTGTTTGATGGCTGCGTCAACGATTTGGAAATGGTGGAACGAGGAGTCTTCGCGAAGCATCGCGTGTGCTAGCGTGGGCATAATGTCATCTGGTTCTGAAGCGTTGGCGACGAAGTCCGTGACGAGTCTTGCGGATTGCTCGACCTGTTGTTGAGAGTTCATCGCATTGAGGAGCTCTCGCGGCAAGTTGTTGGTCGTTCCATTGGATGAGGGCGCCGGAATGCGTTGCGGCGGCATGTTGAGGAATCGATCGAGGTAGATGCTCATGGCGGTGTCGAACACGGCGCGTAGGAGTTCTATCGAAGGTGCGCGTTCGAGTGCTTGATGGAGTGCATTGGCCGCGGTGAGCGTGTTGTGGACGGTGTCCCAATCTCCGAATTCGTTCGAAGTGTGGAATCGCGCCATGCGGAGAAACGCTGCATATGCGACCTTGCCACCAAGTTGCTCGGCGGTTGCTCCGTTACGGATGGCTTCGTTGATTGACGCGATTGTTATGTACGGATCGTCGCCTAGGATCGTTTCTGGGAGGTTGTCGTGATCGGTCCACGTGCCTCGGATGCTCGCACTTTGTTCCCACAGTTTCGGCAGCGCGTTGCGGGCTTCCCAAACTAATGAAACGAGGTCGATTGGGTTTCGCCATGAGTTCAGTTCTTCGCTGCGGCGGGCGGTGGCCATGCCTCTGACGAGGGAGGTTAGGACTTGCGCCGCGTGCTCCCAACCGATGTGGTCGAGGAGTTCGAAGGCTTTGTTGCAGAAATCGACGACGTGGCCGGCATCGATGTAGATGCGATCGGTGGCGGCGGCGAAGATGATGTCGTGGATGTCGCGCTGGGGTAAATCGAGGTCGATGGCGGTTCGCAGGACGCGTTCCGCGCCGTCGGTGTCGCGGACTTCGATGAAGTCTCTGAACCATTGCTTAAAGATTTCTGGTCGGGTTTCGCCGGTTGGGAGTGGTTCGACGACGAATCGCGGCGGGCGTCCGGCGCATTCGGATGCGACTTGGCGGAGACCTTGGTAGAGGGCTCGTGGTTGGTCTTCGGGGCGCAGGAGATGGAGGAAGTTTGCGGTGCTGGTGAGCATGCTGAGGGCGGGGCCCCAGCCGTCGTTGGAATAGGTGGTACCGAACTTAGCGCCGATGGTTAATGGGGTGCGGTAGTCGGCATGTGATGAGTTGAGTCCGAGGACGGATTTGGCGATGACTAGCCTGATATTGTCCTCCATGCCCTCGTTTAGGCGTTTTGACCAGCGTTCGACGGGGTCTTGTTCGGGCGGATTCGGGTCGATGTAGACGGTGTTGTCGATGATTGTTACGGGGAATGATCGGACGTCATCGGCGAAGGGGTCGAAGGTTCCTCCGCTTGCGAGGTCGAAGCGGGCGTGATGCCAGTGGCAGGTTAGGATGCCGTTTTTGACGGTTCCGCGGTCTAGGGGGAAGCCCATGTGCGGACATCGGTTGTCGACGGCGGCGAAAGTGTCGTCTTTCGTAAAGACGGCGATGGTGTGTCCAGATCCGGTGACGACGGTGCAGCCGCGTTTTCGGATATCGTCGACGGTTCCTGCACTTAATAGACCGTTAGTACTCTCGGTCATTCCGCCCCTCCTTGTGATGCTGAAAAACTGTTGCCTATCCACCCCGATGTCAGACATTGTATCGGGATTCTGGGGGTGAGTTATTGAGACGTTGTATAGCCGCGATCTTGCCGCTAATTGCCGCTGGGATGCCGCTTCATGCCGCTGTAGCGGCATGATCACGGCGGGGGTGTTTTTTGGTGGGATTCGGGGTGTGGCTTGGGGGATGGAGCGGGTATCGGCGTTTGGGGGTGTGGAATGGTGGTTTTCGTAGGATTCAGGGGGTTGGTTGGAAGTGGAATTTAGAACAAACTTGCCGCTGGAGCGGCAATTTAGCGGCAAAACTCCGGCATGATTGCTTTTTGACGGAGTTCAAAACAAGTTCAGAAAAATCGTCTGATTTGGGGTGTCTGAATCGGGGACTTACATGGATGGACGGGATGGAGGGGATTTTGGTTTTGGGTGTTGAGGGGCTGAAATGGTGAGTTTTTGAACTTGTTTGGAATTTGTTTGAACCGCGGATTACGGGGATTCAGGGATGGTGATTCGACACGACGATCCGGAATGTAGGGATATTGCCGCGGAGCTTTTGCGGCGGCATGATGACTTGCATGCAGAGGCGAATATCACGTCTGGGATTCGGGAGTTTTTGGGACGGACGGGGCTGGTGGAGTCGAGTGATATCAGGGAGGAGATTGCGCCGGCGGAGGTGGTTGCGCGGGAGGGCCGTCCGGGTGGTCGTATGCGCCGACCTCGATGAAGTACTGGCGGAGCTGGTTGGCGTCGGTGACCAGCATGGGCAGGCTTTCGTCTGCACCGATGCGCCCCTCGTACTCGGTGACGCGTGCTTGGTGCGCCGCCGTGACTGCCTGCGTGAAGGCGGGGAGCTCCATCTCCAGCATGGCGAGATGGGTCTCGTACTCGTCGGGTTTGACGCTCGCCCAAAGGGATCGATTGGGATGGGCGGCGATCACGGTGCCGTCCGCCTTGCGCAGTACGTCCCAGAAGCCCACGACCTGCCATGCCTCCGACGACAGATCGACGGGTGGGCCGAGGAAAATGATGTGCTCGCGACCGGAGAACGCCTCGTCGATGTCGGCCTGGAACTGCAGCCTCAACTCTTCCACGACATCCTGCTCCGTCTGGCCGCTCTCGGCATCGGGCGCGTAGTCGCCGTCCCAATAGATGTAGTGGAACAACAGCACCGTCAAGATGGACGGGCCAGATCCGACGACGTACGCGCCAGCGCGCACATCGGCGTAACACTTGAAACCGCGGGGCGGGGTGCCAAAACCGAACTCATCGCTCAGATATACCGGCGGTCTGAACACATCCGCGGCGGTGCAGCGCACGGTGCCGGGGAGATAAGCGCCGCGCAGCACTAAGTGGGGCACCCACGCTGGCGGCGTGGTACTGCCATTCAACATTTCGCGCAGGCTCCGCGGCGCGGCGCCCAAGTCGGGCGAGCTCTGCCCGATGCCGCCTGCAAACGGCGGCGCATCGGGGTCGCAAGGGTCCACTGATGAACTGGAGATGGGCGTGCACGGCGGTATCTCTTGGGTTAGGTACTCGGGTGTGGGGGTCTGCGCGGGTGTCGGTTGCCCGTCGTTGCAGGCGATGGATGCGAGCGTGAGCACAACGAGAGAAACGATGGACGCTGAGATGCGGGCGTACATGCGGGTTCTCATCTTGACTGGTGTTTCGTCATCGAGGCGACGATGCCGTCATTCCTGCCCTGTCCCGGGCATACGCTGCTCGCTGCGCTTGGGACCCCCATCGCCTTCGGCACTTCCCCCAGAGGGGAAGGGGAAGGTAGTGCGAAAGGGGCGGTTTCACCCTCACCCTAGCCCTCTCCCATCGAGGGAGAGGGGACATGCGTTCTCGCTTCGCGAAGGGGATAGCTAAACGGAGTAGCCTACGGAGCCGTCGGTTCGCATGGGGATCATGTTTAGGTCGCGGGTTTCGTAGGTTGTTTTGGCGACTGCTAAGAGGTCTTCGTCGATTTCTAGGCCGATGCCTGGGGCTTCGGAGAGGTCCATGTATCCGCCTTCGCGTTGGTAGCTGTTGACGAATACGGCGTTGGCGGGGTGTTCGTCTCGGAGGGAGTATTCCTGGGTGACGAAGTTGGGTATGGAGGCGTCGACTTGGATGGCGGCGTTGGTGGTTATGGGTCCGAGGAAGTTGTGGGTGGCGAGTGCGGAGTGGTAGGACTCGGCGAGTGCGGCGATTTTTTTGACGTGGGTGATGCCGCCGCCGAGGCCCATGTCGGGTCGGACGTACTGAGGTCCGCCACCTTGGAACATGTCACGGAACTCCCAGATGTTGTGGATGCGCTCTCCGTTGGCGAGGGGTAAGGCGGTGCGTTGGGCGATTGCGCCTTGAAGGATCATGCTGTCGATCTGAATCGGGTCTTCGTAGAAGAGGGGGTGGAACTGCTCCAGCTCCTGCGCCAATGCGATGGCGTTCATGGGTGTGAGTTTGCGGTGGATTTCGAGGATGATGTCGACGTCTTTGCCGGCTCCTTCGCGCATGGCGGCGACGTTGTCGACGGTGTCGGCGATGAGTCGTTCGAGGGTCATGCTCTCGAAGCCGTTTGGTAGCGGGTCGGTCTTGATGGCGGTCCAGCCTTCTTCGGCTGATGCTTTCGCCGCCTCGTAAAGTCCGTGGGCTTGTTTTCCTCGGTCGTGAGGAAACGGCAGTTCGGTTTTTTGCCTCGGCCCCATGAGGAGGTGGAGACGGATCTTGTCGCGGGTGTTGCCGCCGAGGAGGTCCCAGACGGGGGCTTGGTGGCGCTTTCCTTTGATGTCCCAGAGTGCGATGTCGACGGCGCTGATGGCGCCGGAGAGTGCGGAGCCGCGGAAGGGTCCCATTCTGTACATGTATTGCCAGTGGTGCTCGATGCGGGAGGGGTCTTTGCCGACGAGGTAATCGCCGCATTTTTTGGCGATGGCGTCGGCGGCTTCCATGTATGCCCAGCATGAGGATTGTCCGACGCCGTAGGTTCCGTCTTCGGTCCAGATTCGTACGATGTGGTGTCCGCCGGGAGATCCGTCGGATCCGCCGATGAGCATGGATTCGACTTTTGCGATTGTGGTTTTGTTGGGCATTTTCGTTTCAGGGCCTCCCCCTGCGCCCCCTCCTGAAGGAGGGGGAATTTGTGATTGGCTGTGGTGATGTTAGCAGGTTGTTTGAACTATGATTGCGGTGATTTTGAATGATGGGGTGTGATTTGCCCTGCCCCTGGATTCCCGCCTGCGCGGGAATGACGGGGTTGTGAAGTGTCTGAACCCGGATTTGAAAGATTTGAAGGATTGAAGGAATGTATGGGGGTTTTGGGGTGTATGAACCCCCTGCGTTCTTTTGTCGGTCTCTTGGGCTCCGCGTCCCCCTTTTGCTGACGCAAAAGGGGGAGGGAGGGTCAGAGACCCTCCCCTACCGTCCGCCCTTCCCCGCCGGGCATCCCCCGCTCGCATCACTACGTTCGCTCGCGCCCCCTTATTTGTGTCTCATTTTTGGGCGAAGGGGGCGGGCAGGTCACAGACCTGCCCCTACCGGTTTGCCCGTCCGCCCTTGGGTTACCGCTTTCGCGGGGATGACGCGAATTAGACGGCGTATGCTACTGAGCCGTCGGTTTGGGTGGGCATGGGCCAGTTGCGGGGTTGGTAGGTGGTTTTGGCTATTTTTAGGAGGTTTTCGTCGATTTCTATCCCGATGCCAGGGGTGTCGGGTAGGAGCATGTAGCCGCCTTGGCGTTTGTGGTGGTTTATGAAGAGGGCGTTGGCGGGGTGTTCGTCTCCGAGGCCGTATTCTTGGGTTACGAAGTTGGGTATGGAGGCGTCGACTTGGATGGCGGCGGAGGTTGTGATGGGGCCGAGGGCGTTGTGGGTGCACAGTGCGGAATGATAGGACTCCGCTAAGGCGGCGATTTTCTTGACGTGGGTTATTCCGCCGCCGAGGCCGATGTCGGGTCGGACGTATTGGGGTCCGCCGGCTTCGAGCATGTCGCGGAACTCCCAGATGTTGTGGACTCGTTCGCCGTTTGCGACTGGGTTGGTGGTGCGCTGCGCGATGCTGCCTTGGAGAATCACGCTGTCGATCTGGATGGGATCTTCGTAGAACAATGGCCGGAACTGATCTACCTCTTGGGCGAGGGCGAGGGCGTTCATCGGGGTGAGTTTCCGATGGATTTCGAGAATGATGTCGACGTCTTTGCCGGCGCCTTCGCGCATAGCGGCGACGTTGTCTACGGTGTCGGAGATGAGTCGTTCGAGGGTCATGGACTCGAAGCCGTTGGGCAGCGGGTCGGTCTTGATGGCTGTCCAGCCTTCTTCGGCAGCTTCCTTTGATGCTTCGTAGAACGATTGCGCTTCGTCGCTTCGGTCGTAAGGGTGGGTGAGTTCGGATGGATTTTTGGGGCCCATCAGGAGGTGGAGCCTGATTTTGTCACGGGTATTTCCGCCGAGGAGGTCCCAGACGGGGACCTGAAAGCGCTTGCCTTTGATGTCCCAGAGTGCGATGTCGATGGCGCTGATGGCACCGGAGAGAGCGGAGCCGCGGAAGGGTCCCATACGGTACATGTATTGCCAGTGGTGCTCGATGCGTGAGGGGTCTTTGCCGACGAGGTAGTCGCCTAGTTTCTTGGCGATTGCGTCGGTGGCGGCTGAGTAGGCCCAGCATGAGGATTCGCCGACGCCGTAGGTGCCGTCGTCGGTCCAGATCCGGACTACATGGTGGTTTCCGGGTGATCCGTCGGCACCGCCGAGGAGCATAGATTCGACTTTTGCGATTTTCATTCGTTGATCGGGGTTTGCGTTGTCGTTTGAACTGTGATTATTGTGATTTGAATGATGGACTATGATTTGCCCTGCCCCATGTCTACCCCGTCACCCTCACCCTAACCCTCTCCCATCAAGGGAGAGGGGATATCGCTGCCTCCCTTCCCCGCCGGGCATCCCCCGCTCGCATCACTACGTTCGCTCGCGCCCCCTTATTTGTGTCTCATTTTTGGGCGAAGGGGGCGTGGTTGGTTAGACGGCGTATGCTACTGAGCTTCTGCGTATGTGAGTAGCCAGTCTTCGTCGAATTCTTCGTAGATAAAGAGCATTTTGATTGAGCCGACGGAGAAACTTGCGGTTTGCCTGATTTCCCATTTGCCGGGGGCGATTTCGGTGGGGGGCGACGTCTCCTCGGCGGTAATCTTCATGCCAAAACTCTTGAATGGCTGCATGTTTGACTGCACCTCTGCCTCTTGCTCGTTCCAGTAGTTTTCCTCGTAGAAGGTCTTGAGTGCGTCAAGATCGTATTTGTTGTACGCCTCCCAGAATTGCGTGGTCTTTTCACGGAGGTGTTCCGGGATGTCGATCGGGTCGCTGGAAGCGTTCTCGGCGGGAGTGGGCTCCGGTTGTGGAGTTGCGGTGGGCGCAGGGGTGGACGTGGGTTCGATTTGCGGTGTTGCGGTAGGTGCCTGTGTGGGAGTGGGTTCGATTTGTGGAGTTGCGGTAGGTGCCTGCGTGGGCTTGGGTGTTTCGGGAGCATTGTCGCTGGTGGAATCTTGGCCTGTTTCGCCACAGGCAACGAGAACAAGCGACAGCGCCAATATGACCGCGATTGCTGTTGCCTTCTGGAGCATAAAGTTTCCCTCGTGTACCAACATCTGGCGCAATGCGTACGCCCCTAGTTCGATGGTGAAGGATAGCACGATGTGTGTTTTGAACTGTGATTATTGTGATCCCGGTTCAAGCCCGGGGCAGGCTCTCGCCCTCTCCCGCCCTTCCCCGGGCATCCCCCGCTCGCTTCACTTCGTTTGCTCGCGCCCCCTTACGCTTCGCGAAGGAGGCGGTATGGCGGGGGTGTGCGTGGGTATGAACCCCCTGCGTCTCGCTGCGCTTGCCGCGTCCCCCTTTTGCTGACGCAAAAAGGGGAGAGGCCCCCGCCCTTCTGCCCCGGGCATACCCCGCTCTGTTGTCGGTATTTTGGGCTTCGCTCGCTCGCGCCCCCTTGATGTTGAATGGGGAATTTAAGGAGGTTTTAGTCGGTGCGGGAGTATGAACCCCCTGCGTCTCGCTACGCTCGACGCGTCCCCCTTTTGCTTCGCAAAAAGGGGAGGGATGATGGGTTGTGGTAGTTTGGCATGATGCAGTTGATGAAGAGAGCGGGTAATGGGCGCGAACCCTTGTTTTATGGATGGGTGATTGTTGCAGTGATGGCGGCTACGGGGGCGGTGAGTATGGGGATGGGGTCGTTGAATTTCGGGTTGTTCATCAAGCCGATGGGTGATGAGTTGGGGATTGGGCGTGCGGCTTTCGGTTGGGCGCAGACGGCTCGGCAGGGTGCGAGTTCGGCGACGAGTCCGCTGATCGGGTGGTTGTTGGACCGATATGGTTCGCGGGTGATGTTGCCGGTGGCGGCGTTGGCGACGGGTGGTGCGTTGATCGGGTTGGCGTATGTGACGTCGGCGTGGCATTTGGTGGTGTTGTTTGTGGTGATGGGTCTGGTTGGCATGAGTGGGCCGGGTGCGCTGGTGACGACGGTTCCGGTGTTGAAGTGGTTCGTGAGGAACCGGGGGAAGGCGGTGGCGTTTGTGGGTTTGGGGATCCCGGTTGGGGCGTTGCTGTTCATACCGTTGACGCAGGTGTTGATCAATGAGATCGGTTGGCGTGGCGCGTGGATCGTGCTGGCGATTATTGGGATCGTCGTGATCGTGCCGTTGGCGGCGATATTTGTTCGTCGGCAGCCAGAGGATGTGGGGTTAGTGCCTGATGGTGATTTGCCGGAGGATTCTGGCGATGGTTCGGGATCAATGCGAGTGGTTGAAGAGGTTTCGTGGACGGTTCGGGAAGCGGTTCGAACGACGACTTTGTGGCGGTTGGTGATCGTGTTTTCGATGGTTCAGCTGGCGACGGGTACGGTGGCGTTGCATCGGATCGCGGCGTTTATGGATCGGGGTATGGATCCGACGCTGATCTCGTTCGCGACGGCGTTCGACGCGGTAGCGGCTGGTGGATCGACGTTTCTGTTCGGGATGTTGGTTCAGTGGGTCCCAGCGCGTTTCTTAGGTGCGTTGGGGTTTTTGATGTTGGCGGGTGCGAGTGTGTTGACGATCTACGCCACGAATCTGCCGATTATGTTCGTGTCGATGTGGATTTTCGGTATGGGTATCGGCGGGATGATGTTTTTGAACAACTTCATTTGGGCGGACTATTTTGGACGCGGGAGCGTCGGCGGGATCAGAGGGTTGGCTAATCCGATCAATTTGGTTATAGGTGGTATCGGTGCACCGGCGGCGGGTTACGTCAGGGATTGGACTGGATCGTATGATCCGGCGTGGTGGGTCGGCGTTGGATTGATGAGCGCGGCGGCGGTGTTGATTGTGCTGACAGGTGCGCCGCGGAAGGGATGATGGTACGGTTTAACGACGGTTGGTCAGCTATTAGGAGGAAATGATGGAGTACAACGTGGTTTCGGACGAAGCTCCCGAAGGGATGACAGCTCTCCAGATTGCCAGCGCAGGCCAGCGTCTTGGGGCGTTCTTAGTGGACTTGGTGATATCGATAATCGTCGGGGTCGTGGGCTTCGCGATTGGCTCGGCCATCGGTGATTTAGGCTCGACCTTGAATTCGGTCTTCGGGATCGTCTACTGGATCATCGTGCTGATCATGGTGGCCACGCGCGGTCAATCGCCCGGCAAGATAGCCATCGGTATAAAGATCGTCAAGATGGACGGCACACCGGTCGGGTTCGGCACCACGTTGCTCCGCGAGGTCATCGGAAAAATCGTCTCGGCAATCATCCTCCTTCTGGGTTACATCTGGATTCTGTTCGATGGTCAGCGTCAGGGTTGGCACGACAAGATCGCTAGCACCTACGTCGTGAAGGTGTGATGCTTAATCCGAATCGAGTAGGTCACCTAGAGCCGCGGCACCACGTTCGGCCGAGAAAGTTCCGGCGTAACCCGATCAGTGGCGATGATCGGGATGTGTCGTTTTGGACGCGGTTGGGAGCGTTGGTAACGGATATGTTTGTCGCGGGATTGGCCTGGTTCCTAGTTGCGATCATAGTGTTGGCGGTGAGTTATTTCGATACGCGAGTGTTAGTTCCGGTGTCGATCGTGTTCACACCGCTGTACGCCCTTGCCATCATTCTGTTGAGCGCGTTCAGTGGTCAATCGCCCGGCAAGGTTCTTGCGGGGATCAAGGTAGTCCGCTCAAATGGGATGGATATGGGTGTCGGGACGGGACTGCTTCGGGAGACGATCGGAAAGTTGGTCGCGGCATTGCCGTTGGTGGTGCCGCTCGGTTTCTTGTGGGTGTTGTTCGACAAAGAGAACCGAGGATGGCACGACAAGATTGCGGACACGAAGGTGATACGGGTCCGGTGATTGCCCGCGTGGTCCGGAGTGGTCGTTAGAATCAGATTTAGTCAGCGTGATGGATTTGGAGATAAGCGATGGTTCGGACGCAAGAAGAGGTGGATGCCTCGGGCAGGCGCGCTCGGGATATCTACCATAACCAGATTAAACCGCAGTTGACCGAGGATGATGTCGACCGATTCATTGCTATTGATCCCGACAGCGGTGTTTGGGCGATTTCGGAGACCGAGGAAATGGCGGATGAACTTTTGAGGCGCAAGTCCGACGTTTCGCATCCGTTCTTGCTCATCCACCCTAGGATCTGGATAGATTCATTCGGCGGTATCCGGCCAGATACAGAAGTATGAAGGTAGGCTCCGTAGTTGATGTGGCAGGGAACATGTACCCGACGGTTTCAGTGACCGTGACAGGGGACAAGGGTATTCGTAGCACGATTGAGGTTACACTCGACACAGGTTTCACAGGTTCGCTTTCTTTGCCCCTCGGATTGATCGAGCAGTTGGACTTGGAATACATACGAGACCGTGCGGTCACGCTCGCTGACGGTTCGCAACGCGATGCAGCGATTTATCGAGGAAGCGTGATGTTAGCGGGTGAATGGCGCGACATCGAAATTCATTGTTCAGGGCATGTTGCATTGCTGGGCATGCGCCTGATGTACGGTGCCAATATCAGTTTCGACGCGGTGCCAGATGGGGATATCGAGTACCGTTCACTCGATCTACCGCAACCGCGATGGCCGTTGCATCGGCGGTAAATCTCAGGACAGCACTCCGACGCGCAGGATCAGATCTCGATGCCGCGGCGAGTGGCTACGGTTTCGAGGTCCTTGTCGCCGCGGCCGCTTAGGAGTAGGAGGATGATGGTTGATGGGTCGAGGCTGGGGGCCCAGTCTTTGATGTAGGCAAGGGCGTGAGATGGTTCAAGTGCGGGGATGATGCCTTCGGTGAGGCATAGGAGATCGAAGCCGTCGAGGGCCGCTTCGTCGTCAACGGCGGCGTATTTGGCGCGTTCGATGTCGTGGAAGTAGGAGTGTTCGGGGCCTACACCGGGGTAGTCGAGGCCGGCGGATACGGAATGCGCTTCGGTTACTTGTCCCCACTCGTCTTGCAGGAGGTAGGACATAGCGCCGTGGAGGACGCCGGGTCGGCCTTTGGTGATGGTTGCGGAGTGGCGGTCGGTTTCGACGCCGTCGCCTCCGGCTTCTACGCCGATCAGCCCGACGGATTCGTCGTCTACGAAGCCGCTGAAGAGTCCGATGGCGTTGGAGCCACCACCTACGCATGCGACGGCGTAATCGGGGAGACGTCCGATTTGGGCGAGGCATTGGGCGCGCGCTTCTTTTCCGATGACGTTTTGGAAGTCTCGGACGAGCATGGGGTATGGGTGAGGTCCGACGGCGCTGCCGATGAGGTAGTGAGTGGTCTGGACGTTGGTGACCCAGTCTCGGATCGCTTCGTTGATGGCGTCTTTTAGGGTGCGGCTACCTGAGAATACGGGTTCTACGGATGCTCCTAGGAGCTTCATGCGGTAGACGTTTGGTGCTTGGCGGTGGATGTCTTCTTCGCCCATGTAGACAATGCACTCGAGTCCCAGCATGGCGCAGACGGTGGCGGTTGCGACGCCGTGCTGTCCAGCGCCGGTTTCTGCGATGATGCGCTTCTTGCCTAGGCGCTTGGCCAATAGGATCTGCCCCATGGCGTTGTTGATTTTGTGTGCGCCGGTGTGGGCAAGGTCTTCGCGCTTGAGCCAGATTTGTGGTCCACCTTGGGCGCCGCCGAGTTTTTTGCTCAAGTTGGCGGCGTGGTAAAGGGGAGTGGGACGGCCGACGTAGTCGGTTAGGAGGTTTGAGAGTTCTTGCCAGAACGATTCGTCTTCGCGCGCTTCTCGGTATGCGACTTCGAGCTGGTCAAGCGCGGCCATGAGGGTTTCTGGGACGAACTGGCCGCCGTATCTGCCGAACCGTCCGAGTTCATCGGGGACATCGCGTTGGATTGGCGGAGTGAGGGTCATTGGTAACTCGTCGGAATCGTCGTCGTCAACCATCTGATTGAAAGTATATTGCCGTGCAGTTAGCAGCCGAACGGCGGGAAGTGAGTATGGTCGCTATGACCACTGCCTAGAAGGTAATCTCCGTCTCTTCTTCCACTTTGTATTCGTCGATTTCGTAACCGAAGCCGGGTTCGTCGGAGACGGTTAGACTGCCGTTGTTGAGGATGGGTCCGTTGTTTTTGTCGAAGTGGTAAGCGAGAGCGGCGTGTTTGAGTAGCATCTCGACGTACGGGGTATGGATGGGTGATTGGGCAGCGGACCAGGCCATGCCGACGGGTGTTACGCCTTGGTGGGCGATGGTGATCAGGTCGTAGGCGGTGGCCATGGCGGATATTTTGAGGACTTCGGAGAGTCCGCCTGCCCAGTTGAGGTCGGGTTGGATGATGTCGAGCGCTTCGGCATCCATGAAGCGTTTGAAGCCCCAGCGTGTGTATTCGTGCTCAGCGCCGGATACGGGAATGTTGACCTTTTCGCGGATCTTGCGGTAGGAGTCGATGCGGTCGGGCATGGCGACTTCTTCGATCCATCGGGGTTGGTACTCTTCGATCGCGGATGCGAGTTTGACGACGTAGTTGACATCCATGGACTGCCAGCAGTCGAGCATGATGTCGATCTCCGGGCCGACTGCCTCACGAAGTGTCTTCACCATCTCGGTATTCTTGACGAGACCTTCGTGTCCGGACATCGGGCCG
The DNA here is from genome assembly GCA_965220515.1 of Dehalococcoidia bacterium. Classification (GTDB taxonomy): domain Bacteria; phylum Chloroflexota; class Dehalococcoidia; order Lucifugimonadales; family Lucifugimonadaceae; genus Bin127. Next base: position 1,322,070 of record OZ244831.1, on the reverse strand, counting down.
TGTCGGAAGAACCATTTCTGCGCGGTGAAGCCGCGTTCTTTTGCCATGGTTGCGCGTTCGCGCACGAGACCCATGTCGGTTACGTTGTGTCCGAGCATGGAGGCGTATGCGGGCATGGACTTTCGGCATGGCCCACCGATGAGCATGTAGACGGGTTTTCTGAGCCACTTGCCTTTTAGGTCCCACAATGCGTTGTCGAGGAGCGATATCGCCATCATTGGTTCGCCTTGGCGACCGTGGACGGCGGTCCGGTGCATGATGTCCCATAAGAACTCGGTAGCGAGCGGGTCGCGTCCGATGAGCAGGTCTTTCATCTGCCAGATGTGCCAAGGGACTCCGGCGAACATACCGCCGCAGATGCCGCTCACTCCTTCGTCGGTATCGATTTGGACGAATGTCTGCTCGACTTTGAAGGTTCCGCTATCTACTTGCGTGCCGCGATTTCCGATTTGGTTTCGATCGGTACGGAATTCTTCGTATATGTCGGTCGGTTGGAGCAGGCGGTCTTCGAAGAAGGGGCCATCTACTTCCATGTGACCAGTGAGATGGCGCAGGCGGATGTTGGTTATATTCATGGGGTTTCCAGACTATGTGCGTAGGCTGTTGACTTGCCAACGGATAAGTGTAGAAAACGCGATCAATTTTCCGGCACCCATGGGAACACTACCCATTCGTCTTCGACCTTCCAGTACCAGTCAAGGGAGTGTTTCTGGTCGGATCGGACGTAGAGTGCTGCGACTTTGATCTCTTCGGCGTGGTCATGGGCGGCGCGGCGAACAAGCTTCAGCGTTTCGCCGGTATCGATGATGTCATCGACGATCAAGAGGCGTTCGGTGTGGATGTTTAGCGCGTCGAACGGGCGGGGTCCTTCTGCGAATTGAGGTCCGGCTTCGAGGCGGTTGTTTGTGTTGTCGTAGTGTTGGACGCGGACGGTGTGGATGCGTCGAACGTCGAGCATGTATGCGAGGATGGTTGCGGGGATTAGCCCGCCTCGTGTGATGGCGAGGATCGCGGTGGGTTTCCAGCTGCTGGCTAGGATTGATTCGCCTAGGGAGTTGATGGCTTGGATGTGGTCGGACCAGGAGGTGGCGAGAGTAGGCGGAAGCGAAGCGTCAATTTTCGCAGGTTCGCTCGACATTAGATCAAGGATTTTACGAAAGCAAAACGGTCGCTAGAAATGCGATTTTGGAGGATTACATCCTCAACTCGAGCCGAGTGTTGATGAGGCGTTGAGGCACGTTTGTGTCTCGCATGAATTTCAAGAGGAGTTGGTGGAGTTCTTTCGCGGTATCCGTGTTGGCGCTGATGATGTTGGACTGCTGGCCCGGGTCAGTAGGCAGGTGGAAGAGTTGGGATCGACCGGGATCCATGGAATAGAGGAAAGAGTATCCGCCGCTGGTCACGGTGGTGACTTGCGACGCTGACATGCTGCGTTCGACGTTGTCGACGGAACGGATCGTGTCGTCCGCATTGGCGAATGGGATCGTTGATACTGCGAAGTCGCGCGCTTGCGGTGTTTTGGCATCGCGCATGGCTGGTAGCAAGGATTTACCTTGCACGTGCGAAGGGACGTCGCGTCCCATAATTTCCAAAACGGTGGGCATAACGTCTAAAGCTGCTGAGAATCCGTCGTACGAACTAGGTGCGACTCCGGGGACGTGGATAAGGAGCGGAATGTGCACAAGCTCTTCATAGAGTGGTGAGAAGTCCCAAATCGAATCGGCGTCGCCGTGGAAGTAACGCTGTCCGTTTGGTCGGCGTCCGAAATGCATCTTGCCGAGGTACCCGCCGTGTTCGCCGAAGTAGAAGCCGTGGTCGGTGGTGAAGATGATGGCGGTGTTGTCTTGGATGCCCATGTTCTCGACCTTGCGTAGGAGGTATCCGATCCAAGTGTCGACCATAGTGATCTCACCGCGGTAGCACGCGAACGCGGTTTGGAGGTCGCGTTCGGTCAGGTGGTCAGTCTCGTGCCAGTAGGCGTATGGGGGTTGGATGATGCTGCCGTCGTAGTCGGATTGGTAGAGTTCTGCGTAATACGCGGGCGGGTCCCACGGCTCATGCGGATCCCAGGTGTCGATGTAGAGGAAGAATTCCTCTTTGTAGTGTTTTTCGAGCCAGTCGCCGGCTTGGGTCATGGTGCGGGCAGCGCACCGGTCCGCCTCTTTGCGCCAATCGGCGACGACATCTCGCGACTCGTGGTGCCCGATCTGGGCGGCACGCGTGCCCGAGCCTTCCTGTCCGAGCACGGTGTAATAAGACTGGAAACCGCGGTCGTAGTTCATCCCGCCTCGGGTGTAGAACGGTGTATCGATGACTGCGGCAGTGTGGACGCCTTGGTTACCGAGTATCTGCGAAAGAGTGACAGCGTGATCGGGTAATGCCTCCCAACCCATGAAGGACATCGTCCACTGGCCAGTGTGGTGGTCGGCGCGCGTGGGCATAGTGGGGAAGCCGCAGGCGTAGTGGTTATCGAATCTGGTGCCTCTGGCGGCCAGCGCGTCAAGGACGGGAGTGTGGATGATGTCGTTGCCGTATGCCCCGAGCTGATCTCGTCGGAAGGTGTCGGCAGTAATCCAGATGACGTTCATATTGCGAGTCCGAGTTGGCTGATTCGATGCACACATAGGCTGATGTGCGCGTGGCATCATCACTTTACACCAGCCCGAGAGTTCGGTTAGAGGAGAATTAGGACGCGCTGAGCAACGCCATGACGCGCTGTTTGAAGTTGCGGATGGTTTCGAGTACGGCGGCGATTTCTTCGACGAACCCGTGCGCGTCCATGCCTTTATCGGCTTCGATGACGATCTGGGTGTTGCCGACACGAGCTTGAGGACCGAGCAGCCGTTGTAATTGCGTTTTCGCTCCGCCGACGGGGGAGTTCATGATGATGCGGGCGCGTTCGCTACTTGCGCGTAAGGAGGCGCAATCGGCCTGTTCTGCGAGCAATCGAATACGCGCGGTTTCTAGCAAGCCTTCTACGCTGTCAGGGATTGGACCGTAGCGGTCGCGGAGTTCGGCGCGGAGTTCGTTGATCTCCTGCTCACTTCTGGCCCAAGAAAGCCTTTGGTGGAAGGAGAGACGTTGAGCGAGGTCTTCAACGTACTCGATGGGCACGTTGTCGTCGATACCGAGGCGGATGTCGGCCCGGATCATGCTTGGTGGCTGCCAATCGTCGTCGGAGTGACCATTCAACTTTGGTTTATGGTCGTCGGTCGGGTCCCCATCGCCTTCGGCACTTCCGCCAGAGTGGGAAGGAGAAGAGATTTCGCCGTTGCCAATTGCGGGAGCAGGAACGGGGATTTCTCCGCCAGGTGATTGCTCGATGCGCTTTTTGAGTTCTTCTACGGATTGGGAGAGCAACTGAGTGTAGAGGTGCAAGCCGATGGCGGCGACGTGTCCGCTCTGCTCGGCACCGATGACGTTGCCCATGCCACGGATTTCGAGGTCACGCATAGCTATCTTGAATCCGGATCCGAGTTCGGTGGCCGCGAGGATGGTGTTCAGTCGAGCGTCGGCTTCTTCCGTCAACGATTTGTTGGGTTGAACTAGCAGGTAGGCGAAGCCTTGCTTGGCTCCGCGTCCGACTCGACCTCTAATGTGGTGGAGCTGAGCCAATCCGAAGCGATCCGCATCGTCAACGATGAGTGTGTTGACATTCGGCATGTCGATACCGGCTTCGATGATGGTGGTGCATACGAGGACGTCGTACTCGCCGCGTTCGAAGGCGGTGACGACCTCCTCTAGCTGTCCTTCGGGCATCTGTCCGTGACCAATAGTGAACGAGGCTTCGGGGACGAGTTCTCGGAGCCGGCGTGAGACGCGTTCGATCCCTTTGACGCGGTTGTGGAGGAAGAAGACTTGGCCTCCGCGATCCAGTTCGCGCAGGATCGCTTCTCGTATGAGGTCGTCGCTGGATTCCGAGACGAATGTGCGTACCGGTAGGCGCTCTTCGGGAGCGGTCTCCATATTGCTCATGTCGCGGATGCCAGCGATCGACATGTAAAGCGTGCGCGGGATCGGAGTGGCGGAGAGCGTCAAGACGTCAACTGCGGCACGCAACCTCTTCATGTGCTCTTTGTGTCTTACACCGAACTTCTGCTCTTCATCGATGACAACCAGTCCGAGGTCATTGAAGACGATGTCACGCTGGATCAGCCGGTGTGTGCCGATGATGATGTCGATCTTGCCGGCAGCCAACCGCTCGAGAATGTCTTGCTGGTCATCGCGAGACCGGAATCTGGAGATGACATCGACTGCGACGGGGAATGGTGCGAGGCGTTCTCTGAAAGTGTCGTAGTGCTGCTGAGCGAGGAGGGTTGTTGGCACCAAAACGGCGGCTTGGCGACCGTTTTGAACGGCCTTGAAGGCGCTCCGCAAGGCGATCTCGGTTTTCCCGAAGCCAACATCGCCACAGATGATGCGGTCCATCGACTTCTCGTCCTCCATGTCTTGTTTGACGGCTTGGAGGGCGGTTATCTGGTCGGGCGTCTCTTCGAAGGGGAAGCTGGCTTCTAGTACCTGTTGCCACGGGGTGTCCGGATCGGCTTGGATGCCCTTCGCCAACATCCGAGCGGCGTAGATGCTTAGGAGTTCGTTGGCGACGATCTCGGTCGCTCGTTTCGCGCGTCGACGCGCGGAGCGCCATTCTTGAGTGCCCAGTTTGGAGAGTTTTGGAGCGGTTTCACCGCCGCCTTGATAGATCTGTATCCGGTCGATGTGCTCAGTGGGTACATATACTCGGTCGTCTCTCGCGTATTGGAGTACGAGGTGCTCGCGTCCGTCTGGTTCTTTGGTCTCGGTGCCGAGGAATTTGGCGATGCCGTGATCGACGTGAACGACGTAGACGCCTGGTTGCAATTGCTCAAGCTGCGGACCGCGTCGCATCGCTCGGCGGTGTGTGCGACGGCGTTGACGACGGATACCGAAGATTTCGGCGTCAGTGAGGATACGTATGTTTTTGCCGTCGTCTAGCTCGAGGTCGAAACCGGAAGTTGCGTAGCCTTCGGCGATCACAACGGAGGCATCGTTTTTAACAGAAGCAACGGATTGCTTCTCGTAGCGGGAATCGATACCGGCTTCTTCGACGAGTTCATAGAGTCGGACGGCATGGCTGGTTATGGCGACGATTTGGGTTGAGCCGTCCTCTATTGCGCGTTGTAGCGCGATGGTAGGATCGTCGAGGACCGCGCTGATAGGCTCTTCTTCTTCGAACTCGAATGCGCTTGGGTCTACATTGTTGGCGGTTAGTTGTCGATTGATCGGCAGCGGCAGTTTCTTGCCTAGATCGCGGGTGTCGATCCCAAATGGATCGATCTCTAGCCTCCGACCAACGGTTTCGATGCGTTGCGCGACTTCGGCCCAGAGCATGTGTTGAGTCGGAAAATCGATGGGAACTTCCCCACGGCGCTCTTTAACGCGCCTCACTTCCTCTAAACGTCGGTCGATACCAGATGCAGATTCCGAGATTATTCGAGGCCGCACGGCGATCACGATCGTTTCTGGCGGTAAGTAGTCGAACAGGGAACCGCGGTTGAAGAAACCGGCGTAGAAAGCAAGTTCGCTGTCGATCACGCCTTCGGCGACTAGGTTCAGCTCATCTGTTAACCGGCGAGTAGAAAGTCGCGTGAAATCGATGTTGTCGGTGTTGAGCGAGCCGATCGAGTCGCGGATCGCTTGCGGATCGACGAACGCAGGCAACTCTTCTCTCGCCGGTACGATGTCCAATTGGTCGACATCAGCGAATGAGCGCTGGGTTTCGACGTCGAACAGCCTCATGCTGTCGATTTCGTCGTCGAATAGTTCAATGCGGACCGGATGGATAGTACCAACAGGGAAGATGTCGATGATCCCGCCACGTCGGGACACGGTGCCGGGTTGCTCGACGGTGGGTTGCACCTCGTAACCAGAAGCGGTGAGATGTCGCATCGTCTCAGTCAAATCGATGCGGTCACTAACGCGCAGTAGTCGGATGATGCCATCAAATACGGGTTTTCCGACGGTTCGTTCGGCGATAGCGTGTACCGATGCGACGACCAACGGCGGGTTAGGTTCCCCGGGCGAGTAACGGCGGAGCGCATCGAGTGTCATCAAACGTCTTTGCGCGGTGCCGCGATCTGGCTCGTAACGTTCGAATGGGATACTGCCAGTTTCGATAAAGTGGTGGATCGGCGATCTATCCTCGTCGACATCTGGAGCACCGGTCCAAGTGGACAGTTGATCTACGATGCGCTGGGCCGAGTCGGGGTTCGGTGTAATGACAAGTATCGGCAATCCGAGATTGCGCCAAAGCGCGGCGATCAGAAAGGGGTTTGCCGGCTCTGGACATAAGGTCGGGACGTTGGCGCGCGGTTGGGCCAGCAAACTACCAATTGCGGCGAACTGAGTCGTACCGGCTAATCGGTCGGCTAGGGTCGCAAGGAATGGTTGCGTTTTTGACGGCATGCAGTTACGCGCGCTAATAGCCCGCAAACTCTTGCGGGCGGTTCTTAGGGTTCGATTCTATCGTTCGTCTGTGCAACGTAGATGTCGAAGATCCGCGAAATTACGAACCTTATAATCTCACCTATGGCGCGCCTCTCTGCTAAGACAAATCCAGATAAGCGCGTGATCAGACGTGCAGTGTTCAAATTGGGCACGAATATCGTTACTCGGGATTCGGGGGAGCTCGACATCGAGACGATTTCCGATCTCGTTAGGCAGATCGCAGAGGCACATCGATCGGGACTGGAGTTGGTGATCGTATCTTCGGGAGCAGTGGGTGCTGGTATGGACACACTTATTACCCGCAGTCCCAAGAGCCGAGGAAGACTTCGACGACGGAATGTAACGGCACGGCAGGCAGCGGCGGCGATCGGGCAGGTGGACGTTATCGCGTTGTATAAGAGCGAGTTCGGGCGGTACGGGATCGATGTGGCGCAGACTCTGCTTTCTCGCAGCGTGTTGAACCAACGAGACGGATACCTAAATGTGCGTGGCACGATGGAGATGTTGCTGGAGGCGGGGATCGTGCCGATCGTGAACGAAAACGACGTAGTTGCGGTTGAGGAGATCGTCGGTGTGACTTACGGGGACAACGATCGGTTGTCTGCGATGCTGGCGAATGTTTTAGACGCTGACTTGCTGGTGTTGTTAGGAGAGATGGATGGCCTGCACACGGCGGACCCGCACCAGACCCCAGACGCGTTGCTGATACACGACGTGTACGAGATAACTGAAGATATCCGAGGCTTCGCCGGTGGCCCGAGCGATAGCCGCGGCAGTGGCGGGATGCGCAGCAAGCTCGCGGCCGCTGAGGTGGCCACGTTGTCGGGCGTAGACATGGTCATCGCGGATGGGCACGTAGTGAATATCGTTGGCAGGTTGCTGGACGGAGAGAAGATCGGGACGAGGTTTCACTCACTGGTGCCGCCGACGGAGAGTCGGAAGCGGTGGTTGCTCACCGGTGGAACGGAAGCTACTGGAGCAGTAACGATCGACGACGGCGCGGTTCAGGCGTTGACGGAAAAAGGAGTGAGTCTTCTTCCGGTTGGCGTCACTTCCGTTGAGGGCGATTTCGAGCGTGGCGATATCATTGGGGTGAAGTCTCTGTCCGGCAAGGATGTAGCTTGGGGCCTCAGCAACTACTCAGCAACCCAGACAAGGCTCGTGATGGGTAAAAGATCGGGCGAAATGCCCAATATTTTGGAGAACTATTTCGGTCGTGAGATCGTGCATCGCAACAATCTCGTGATCGGCGCAATCGGGGCGATGGAATCGACATCAGAACGACTGATACCTTCATCGGATTGAGAGTCAGGCAACGGAAATTCTCTGTGTCGGCAACAGTTCAGGGTGACAGCTAAGAGATGGTTTTAGTAGAAAAACCGACATCAACGGTGGCGACGGCGGACATTCGCGCCATGGGATCGGCGGCGCGGGCGGCGGCGGAAGAGTTGGGCCGTTGCACCGCTGAACAGCGCGATAGGGCGTTGCGAACTTTGGCGACGGCACTAAATGTCGAGAGTGATCGCATATTGGCAGCGAATGATGTGGACTTGGCGGCGGCCAGAGCCGATGGTCTGGATGAGCACGTTGCCGAGCGAATGATGCTGAACGCAGATCGAATCGCTGATATCGCGAGTGCGGTGATCAATATCGCGGATCTTGACGATCTGATCGGCGAGGTTTTGGAAGAACGTCGGGCTTATAACGGGATGCTGATACGCCGGGTTCGCGTTCCTTTGGGTGTGATCGGCGTCATCTATGAGAGTCGCCCAAACATCACCATCGATATCGCCGCTTTGTGTTTGAAGGCCGGAAACGCTGTAATACTGCGCGGTGGCAAGGAAGCAATCCGGACGAACTCAGCGTTGGCATCTCTGGCACGAGAGTCGGTAGTGGCGGCCGGCTTGCCAGTGGACTCCGTCCAATTCGTGGAAACCACCGATCGTGCCTTGGTCGGAGAGATGTTGGAGATGGACGACTGCATCGATATGTTGGTCCCTCGCGGCAGCTCGGAATTGGTTCACATGGTGGCGGAAAAGGCGAAGATGCCGGCAGTTACGGGTGGGATAGGTGTGTGCCATGCGTATGTCGACGCATCCGCGGATATCGACAAAGCGATCGATGTGGTCTTCAACGCGAAGGCACAACGGCATACGGTGTGCAACGCGTTGGATACGTTGCTAGTTCACGAGAACATTGCGGGTGCAGTTCTGAATGGTTTGTCCGACCGACTATCGGATGCTGGCGTTGAGGTCCGCGCCGACAACCGCGCTTGGGCGTTGCTCGGTCCGAAACGACGAACATTGCAGGTCAAACAGGCAAGCGAGGACGACTTCGGCACCGAGTTTTTGGCGTTGATATTGTCGGTGAAGGTTGTGCGTAGTATCGACGAGGCTCTGGAGCACATCAGACATTACGGTTCGGGCCACTCCGAGGCGGTGGTTGCAGAAAATGCTGATGTGGTCGAGCGCTTCTTGAACGAGGTCGACGCTTCGGCGGTATTCGCGAATGCCTCGACTCGGTTCAACGACGGCGGTGAGTTCGGTTTGGGTGCAGAGGTAGCGATATCCACCAACAAGCTGCACGCGCGCGGACCAATGGGGATCCGCGAGATCATGTCCTACAAGTGGGTGGTCATCGGCGATGGTCATGTCCGCACATAGGCAACATTACATGGCGACTTTGGATTGAAATCTCGCGAGGTTCAAGAGCGCAAATAACTGTGAGCCCTTTTCTAAGAGGAGAGGGTTAGGGTTAGTGCAAATGACAAACTACACGCTGCACAGAGAACTGCGGACCCCAAACTCCGAATCATTTTTCGTTGTCGATAGCGAAGACCGCGATGTCGGAAGGCTCGACGTGCACTTTCCCCACGGAATGGTGCACGCGACATTAATCGTCCGAGAAAATCTGACCGAAGAAGACCTTCGCGAGATCGTCAACCGGTTCATCCAGGAGATGAACCAGTTAGTAGGCGTCGATGGGATTGAGGTCGCGGTGCATGCGTATCAAGGCGAAGAGCGTGGGATTTTCCACAACGACGACTTGAATGAACGCCGCAACGGTAACGGTCACTCGAACAACTGAACAGGCTGGTTGACCTAGTCGTTGTCAGCCGACGACGATGTTGAAGAGTCGCCCCGGGACGTAGATTTCGCGACGGATTTGTTTGTCTTGTGTGTGGCGAACCGCGCCCGGTGACGAGAGTGCGGCAGCGGCGATCTCTTTGTCACCAGCATCGGTCGGAACCGTAATGGTGTCACGAACGCGTCCATTCACCTGCACCACGATCTTGATGGTATCGACAGTTAGTTTCGCCTCGTCCCATTCTGGTAGCGTCTGCTCATGGATGGAGAATGTCCAGCCGTTGCGCAGCCACAATTCTTCGGCGATGTGTGGTGCGAGTGGCGCTAGATGTAGTAGCAACCGTTGCACGCTGGAGCGCCAGAGTTCAGGGGTGACTCCTCCGTTTTCCCAAGCGTCGTTCATCTGATTAACGTAGGTCATCAACGCCGCGATGGCGGTGTTGTATTTGTAAGCGCGCATGTCTTCAATCACGCGCTTGGTCAGTGTGTGTGATGCCACGTCAAGTTCGCGCTCGGCAGATTGGTCGCCACCGTTCAGTTCGTTAGCGTTACGTGTGCCGATATCCCAGACTCGGTGCAACCATCTCCGGATGCCGTTGATGCCAGACTCGGTCCAAGCTCCGCCTCGGTCCCAAGGACCTAAGAACATGAGGTAGCAGCGGAGGGTGTCGGCGCCGTACTCCTTTACTAGGGGATCTGGCGCTAGAGGATTGGAGCGCTTCGAAATCTTCCCGGTCTCGGTTGTCAAAGTGCCATGACTGAAGAGATGGACGTACGGTTCGGAGAAATCGACGTAGCCCATATCACGCATGGCGCGGTTAAAGAACCGGGCATAGAGGAGATGCATAACGGCGTGTTCCATGCCGCCGGTGTACTGATCGACCGGCGCCCAGCCGTTGGCGACTTTCCTGTCGAATGGATGGGTAGCGTCCTCGGGGCTGAGGTAGCGCATGTGGTACCAGGACGAGTCCATGAACGTGTCCATAGTGTCTGTCTCGCGCTTGCCCGGTCTGTCACAGTTAGGGCAAGGCGCGTTCAAGAACTCCTCGTGTTCGATCAGGGGTGATCGGCCCGATGGTTGGAACTTAGCGTCTGATGGCAGCTCCACGGGTAGATCTTCGTACGGGACGGGAACTGCTCCGCAGTCGTCGCAGTAGATGACCGGGATCGGGGTTCCCCAGTAGCGTTGACGTGAGATGAGCCAATCACGGAGATGGTAGGTGACCACCCGTTCGCCCCATCCGTTGGCCTCGATAACGTCGGAGATGGATTCTTTGCCCTGTTCGCTGGGGAGTCCGTCGAACTCGCCGGAGTTGACTTGGACGCCGGAGGCGATATAAGCCGCGTCGAGATCGTGACCATCCCAACCCTCGGGAGCCACAACTACTCGGATTGGGAGGTTGTACTTTTTGGCGAACTCAAAGTCGCGTTCGTCGTGGGCAGGGACGCCCATGACCGCACCGGTGCCGTAGGTAGCTAAGACATAGTCGCCGACGAGTATGGGAACGCGTTCGCCATTTAGCGGGTTTACACAGAAAGAACCGGTGGGCACGCCGGTCTTCTCACGCACGGCTGAGGTTCGCTCGATCTCGGTCTCTCGGGCAGCCGCGGCGACGTATTTTTCGACCGTTGCTTGGTATTCGGGTTGGGTCAACTCGTCAACCAAGGGGTGCTCGGGAGCCAACACCACGAAGGTGACGCCAAAGATGGTATCGATACGGGTTGTGAACGTCGGAATCGACGTTGTTTCGAGGTCGTACTCGGAGATGTCGAAGCGGATGTCTACACCTTCGGATCGGCCGATCCAGTTTTCCTGACTGACCAGAACCTTCTCGGGCCAATCGATGCCAGACATGTCCAGCATTTCGTCAGCATATTTAGTGATGGCGAAGTACCACTGCGGCATGTTGCGCTTGATAACAACCGTCTCACAACGTTCGCACTTGCCGTCTTTGACCTGTTCGTTGGCGAGAGTTGTCTGGTCTTCGGGACACCAGTTGACAGCGCCGTCGGAGCGATAAGCGAGCCCGTTCTCAAGAAACTTCAGGAAAAAGTACTGGTTCCACTTGTAGTACTCGGGATCGCAAGTAATGATCTGTCGGGACCAATCGTACGAGTTGCCCATCAACTCGAACTGATTACGCATGTTGGCGATGTTGTCGTAGGTCCAGATACTAGGGTGTACATTGCCGCGGATGGCGGCATTTTCGGCCGGCAGACCAAAGGCGTCGAAACCTTGGGGGTGCAGGACGTTGTATCCTTCCATCCGCTTGAATCGGGCTGCTGCATCACCACCGCTGAACGCGAACCAGTGTCCGATGTGTAGATCGCCGGATGGGTACGGGAACATCGATTGGACGAACCACTTCGGGCGGGTGGTATCGTCAGGATTCCATCTATAGATGTTGGCGTCGTCCCAGAGCTCCCTGATGCGAGGCTCGATCTCGACGTGGTTGTAGCGATCGCCGAGTTGATGGGAAGTATCAGGTGGGATGTCGGACGCTAGAGCCATCGACGATTCTCCGAACTAGGCGAGTGCCGGGTCGGTCTTGAAGGGCTTCGAATGTTATTGATTCTAATGCAACCGTACGTTAGCCCGAGTGCAGGTCAGTCGTGCGTTGCCCTGATGAAACGGATCAATATGCATGGTGAAGCGGGTCGGATTTCGACGAAATTGGGAATTTTGGGTAAAACTGTTGAATTTGCTTGATATGATCACACATATGTAGAATATACTACAATAGTAGTAATCAAAAACAATCGACTTACGGAGGAACACACCAACCATGCCCAAACCGAGAGCCAAGACTAGAGAAGTGCGACGCCAGATCTGGGAGTTCATTCGCGACTACCGGCGCGAAAACCTCTACGGCCCGAACCTGCGCGAGATAGCTGAAGCGGTCGGCATCAGCTCCGCATCCAATGTCAACTATCACGTCAAACCGATGATCGAACAAGGCCTCCTGTCGGGAAACAGCAACGCGCGGTCGTTGAATGTTCAGTCGGGGATACCGATTGTCGGCATGGTCGGCGCTGGCCCGACTGTAGTGTTGCCTGATCCCAAAGCCGTCGAGTGGGACCAAGTAAGCGAATTCGACACCATCGATTTTCCGGACTGGCTCGTCGGGAACGCGCGCGACCCCTTCGCGCTCGAAGTGACTGGCGATTCGATGATCGATGCCGGCATCATGGAAGATGACATCATCATCATGGAGAAGACCAACCGTGCCAAGCGGGGAGACATGGTCATCGCGTACGTCTCCAGCCGTGAAGAGCACACGGTCAAGCGGTACTACCCGAACGGGCCGACTGTCACGCTCCAGCCTGACAACAAGAACTACGATCCTTTGATCGAGGATGCCAAAGACGTCAGCATCGAAGGCAAAGTCATCGGTGTAGTGAGGCGTTACTGAAAGCCAGACATACGGTAATATTGGCTGGGCGCTAACTTCGTCCAGCCAAGACGCATCGACGCGCAGTTGAAATCGTGGGAGTTCACGGGTCGGTTACAATCAATCTTGACGTTTCGTCATCGAAGTTAACCATCCGACCCGAAATCACCGCACTCCAAGGTTCAGCATGACATGTTTGGCAGAGGCATAGGCCCACTTGAGATTTTCCTGATCGTCGTGGTGGTGCTTATCATCTTCGGCGCTGGACGACTGCCGGAAGTCGGACGAGGTATCGGCACCGCCATCAAAGAGTTCCGCGGTAGCATCGGCAACAAGGACAACGCAGAAAACGCGGATGAGAAGAAGGCGGATGTGACAGACGTCGAGAAGTCTGACTAACTGCCCGCGTCCGCGACTTTTCGGTCGGTTGTTTTCTCGGCTTCGGTTTTCCGCGTTGCGAATCTCGTAAGCAACAGGCCGAGTTCGAATAGAACGATTATTGGACCGGCCACGAGAGTTTGCGTCACTGGATCGACGGTTGGCGTCACAATCGCCGCGAGAACAAAGGCGAATAGGATGACCCAGCGCCGCTGTTTCGACAGGCTATTAGGTCTCAGGATTCCGAGCTTCGCCAATATAAACATCGCAATTGGGATTTCGAAGATCAAGCCAAGCCAGATCATGAGCGTCGAGACTAGGCTCACGTAGGACGATAGTCGCGGCGTAACCAAAGCGATCTCGCCGCCAAACTGCAGCAGGAAATGGATCGCAGGCGGGATTGCCACGTAGTACGCGAACGCCGCGCCGGCGATGAACAACAGGGTGCCGCCGGGAAGCAGGAGGTATAGCGTGCGCCGTTCGTTGCCCTTCAAGCCTGGACGGACAAACATGACTATCTGGTACAGGACCACTGGGAAGGCAGCGGCGAATCCTACGAGCACCGATACCTTTGCGGTCACCGTCCAACCTTCAGTGATGTCGAGCTGGACCAGCCTTGCTGGATCCTCAGGACGGACTCTTTCGAGAGCATCGATCGCGGGGCGTTGGACGAAATCTTGTATTGGTCGATAAAATGCAAACGCTAAAATCGTCGCGATCAAGATAGCCGCAACTGAGATGTAGAGCCGTTTCTTCAGCTCCGCAAAGTGGGACATCAACTGGGTCGGCCGGTCCTTCACGACGACGCTCCAGAACCTTCGGGTTTGGTTTCGGTATTAGCCTCTGCGGGAGAGGGTTCCGGCGAAACATCAGTCGACCGCTTTGGTGTTTTCGGATCTGGTGCAGTTCTGGAGTAACCACCAGGTCTGACTACCGAACGTGCTAGCGACTTAAGTTCGGTGGCATCGGTAGCTATGCTTTGAGCGTCTTCGCGGATGTCGTTGAGTTCCGATGTCAGGTCGCGGACGTCATCCAACAATCCGTCCTGGTCGAGATGCTCTCGAATTCCTTCAATATCAACCGCTTCTTCGACCATCTGCGTCAGCTCTTCGCGTTGCCTCCTCAGTTCTGTCATGTACTTGCGGGCTGTCCGGACTCCTTCGACTAACCGGACGGGTCCGACTACGAGCAATCCAATGATGAACACGACGATTAGTTCAAGGCCACCAATGCCGAGGAAATTCACTGCTTGCTCATCTCCTCATGTGCGGCACAGGTAGCGTAGATGTGGGCGTTGGCAAATGTGCACGATCTAGATGGCAACATGGCACGGACTGCGCAGAGCGGCAGTCCGACGACGTTGAGATAGCAACCGATGACCGATTCAGATGGATTGAACCCGCCGTCTTGGACACCGTAGGCTCCAGCTCGGTCGTAAGGCAATCCTGTCGCGACGTAGTCGTAAATCTCGGAGTTGTCGTACTCTCGCATGTTCACTTTGGTGACGACCGTGTGTGCCAATGATTCTCCGCGTTGACGATGCGGCGCGTAAGTTACGGCGACCGTGGTGACGACCTTATGCTGCCTTCCTCGCAACTTTCGAAGCATCTCGACCGCCTCGTCGCGGTCATTGGGCTTGCCGAGAACGTCCCCGTCAAGAGCGACGACGGTGTCGGCGGCGATAACCACGGTGTCCCACGGCATACGATTCCTAGTGGCCGCTACGGCTGCATCCAGTTTTGTCTGGGCGTTTTTGCGTATGAGTTTGTGGACATCGGGCTCTACATCGGAGGTGATTTCGGAATCACCGCCTAAACCGTCCAACGCTACGAAGGTCAGTCCGGCTAGCGCCATGATGTCTCTTCGGCGCTCTGAACCGGATGCGAGGATGAATCGAACGTTTCCGCCGCGCGCTTCTTCGCCAAATTCGCTATTGGGGGACGCGATTGCGGTGTCAGAGTTTGACATGGCGACTACGATGTGGTCGGCGATTGTTTCGACCCTTATTTCTCCAAGAGGGCGAGAGATTCGACGTGTCTCGTCTGCGGAAACATGTCGACGGGGCGGACTGATACCAGTCTAAATCCGCTCTCGCAAAGAGCATTCAGGTCGCGAGCCATCGTTATGGGATTGCACGAAACCATCATTATCTGGCGCGGAGCGAGTGTTTTAAGAGCGTCCAAAGCTTGAGGATGGCAGCCGATTCGCGGTGGATCGATGATCGCGATGTCAACAGCTTGTCCAGATTTGGCGAGTTCGACCGCCGCGAGTTCGGCCTTGGCTTCGATGAACGTCACGTTGTCGACATCGGCGCAGTTAACTTTGGCATCCGAGATTGCTGATGCCGATTCTTCGATTCCAATCACCGACTTGACATAGGGAGAAAGGAGGCGAGTAAAGGTTCCGACGCCGCAATAGAGGTCGACGAGAGTATCGTTGCCGTCCAACTCGAGGATCGAGACGATCTCGTCCACGACCTCTGACAGCTGTGCGGTGTTGACTTGAAAGAAGGAGGAGGCTGCGACTTGGAACCTGGCACCCTTGACTTCTTCGACGTATTTTTGGCGTCCGGATGGAACGTCTTGGATCTCGGTCGGCAACAGCGGTTGAATTGTGGTGTCGCCAGTGTTGCTGCCCACGCGAATTGAGAACTGCGTCATCCGGTTGAGACGGCCTTGAAGTTGCGACAAGGTTGCATTGATGCGTTCGTCCATGATGGCGCACTCGTCGACTCGTACGAAGCGACGACTGTCGGCGTTCTTGTACCCAGCGACACCGTTCTCGCCGCCCCGGCCGACCGTGAAACGAGCGTGATTGCGGTAGTGGAAGCGCTTTGGCGACGGCATCGTTTCTGCAACCGGGGTGTCACGTAAATCTTCGTATTGCGACAGTGCGCGAACGACGATGTCTCGCTTGATCTCGAGCTGGCGAACGTAGTCGACGTGCTGCCATTGGCACCCGGAACACTCGCCAAAGTAGACACACTTTGGCTCGACGCGATGTTCAGATGCACGTTCGACGTTTTCGGCGAGAGTGGCGATGCGATCCGGATAAATCTTGAAGACTCTTGCGGAGACTTTTTCGCCAGGAATGGCACCTGAGATGGTTACTGGAGCAGTTTCGTATTCGGCGGTGGCGAGCCCACGCTCATCGAAATCGCCTGCCTGTAGCTCCAGCGTGTCTCCGATCTCGACCGCTAGATTAGATGTGAGGTCTGGTCCGCGGTAACGGTTCCTGTGCTTTCGTTTCGCCATTTCAGATTCGACGAACGCCACATTCCGCGCTTCGTTCTCCGCCCGTTATCCTTTGCACTCGAATGGGCCAAGGGGTCGAATCCCAATATATAACTGAGCGTTTTGATACTCTGAAACTATAGTGATCGGCGGCGTAAGATGGCGCTCCTAACACAATCGCTCCGAACTCTCAATTGACCCAAACACTCCCAGAGCCGACCGTCAAACCGTGGACGATTTCGCGCAATGGCGCGCCACGACCCGCGAAGCGGAGATTGCCGGAATGGTTCAAAGTGCGGGCCCCGGGCGGCGAGAACTACACCGATCTTAAGAAGCGCTTCCGCAGTTCGGCCTTGCATACGGTGTGCGAAGAGGCGGCGTGCCCTAACATCGGTGACTGCTGGGAACGTCGTACCGCCACCTTCATGATTCTCGGCGATACATGTACGCGCGCTTGCTCTTATTGCAACGTCAAGACCGGATGGCCGGGAGAACAGAATGTGGATTGGGCCGAGCCGTTCCGATTGGCGCAGACCGTTCGAGCGATGGACCTGAAGTACACGGTAGTGACGTCCGTCGACCGCGACGACTTACCCGATTTCGGCTCATCGATATTTTCGATGACGATAACCCAGATCCACCGGTTGTCGCCGGAGTGCAAAGTTGAGGTTTTAATACCCGACTTTGGGGGCGAGCGGACCGCGTTGAAGCGCGTGGTCGACGCTGGACCGGAGGTATTGAACCACAATATCGAAGCCCCGCGTAGGATTTTCAGTAAGGTGCGTCCTAAGGGTGATTACGACCTGTCGTTAGAACTCATACACCGTGTGAAAGAGATCGATCCGCAGATGCCGACCAAGTCGGGCATGATGGTTGGCCTTGGCGAGACGAAAGACGAGGTCTACCAGACGATGCGCGATCTGCGTGATGTCGATTGCGATTTGCTGACGATCGGTCAATATCTGCGCCCATCGGAGCGACATCATCCGCTGATACGCTTCTATCATCCCAGCGAGTTCGGGGAATTTGCCCGCGTCGGGATGGAGATGGGGTTCAAGCACGTCGCATCTGGGCCGTTGGTAAGGTCGTCGTATCATGCCGACGAGCAACACGAATCCGCTATCGACGCTTTACTGGCGAAACGGTAGGCAGTCATTCGGCGTATTTCATTTCCTGGGAGCACGCAGGAGATGATGCCAAAACGCAGTAAATCCCTGATTGGCGGAATCGCATTAGTTGCATTCCTGTTCCTTACTGTCATCGGCATCATAACGTTCATGCCGTCGGTTTTCGCCGAGAACCATAGTCATAGTTCTGTAACCGGCTATTTCGGGTTAGACGACGATGGACTTCCGATCGTTAATCGCCACGGCATCACGGTGGTTTTCGATGGCGACATCGCGCCTGAAACGGTGTCCGTCGACACATTCGAAGTGTCGCTGAATGACGGATCTTTTGCCGAGATAGTCGAAACCCGGGTTGAGGGTCGATATGTGTTCTTGCGACTTCGCAATGAGTTGGCTTCCGACGTGACGCCGATCGTGGGAATCGCGGAGGGAGAGGAAGTGGAGGACTTGGCTGGCAACTCGACCAACAAACGGAAGTTGGGATTTGTGCAGATCAAGGATGGAATTGCACCGCGTTTGACGGTTAGATTGAGCGGCGGTTCTGGGATAGGTACGGGCGATGAGGGACCCGATCGTTTGACGAAAGACACCATTGATGTCCGAATCACATCCGACGAGCCTTTACAGGGGGCGCCGCGAGTAGTCGTGGTTTGCGGGAGCCTGAAGTGGACCGAGAGTGTTGACGGACGAGACGTTGAGCGTGACATTGACGATTTCATAGCGAACCGTAACGGTGCCTTTCCAAGCAAGCCTCAAGAACCGGGAAGTACCGAATACACATGCGGTTACGACGCAGATGGTGATGGAATGGATGATGTGTTCGAGTTGACTGAAGATGTAGCCAACTCGCGTCCGGGTGAAATGTGGGAATTTACATGGCGTAATCCGACAGGTTCGACGACGAGCTTCAGGGATGGCGAACTTGCGGTTGTTGCATATGGTCGCGATCGATCGCGATATGAACGGTTCGGCGAGACGGTTTCCAATTGGTCAACAGCGAAAGGGGATTTCGGGTTCGATACCCGTTTCGGTTCCGAAGTGCTTTTGGAGCAAGTAAAAATCCATCCGCCAGACGGATCAGTCATACGCAAGCGACGCCCGTTCGTGTTGCTCGAATTCCCAGAAGCTACTCCGGTCAGTCTAGCATCCGTCATATTCGACGGTGAGGAGATTGTCGACGCGTTCGAATTCGTCAGAGACAACGAATTCGTCTATTGGCCACTGAGCATGAATCAAGGGCACCACAGCGTTGAAGTCAAAGCCAAAGATTCTGCAGGGAATGAAACGAATTTCGAATTCCATTTCGAAACAACGCAGCGCGGCGATTTCGTCCTACCTTTGGTCGCTGGATGGAACGCGGTGTCTACCCCTGCCGATCCGGTAGATCCAGCGATCGAGAACGTCTTCACTGATCCGGCAATCGAAATGGTCGTCTCGTGGGACCCTGCTTCACCTCAGAGCCCATGGGCGGTGTCATTGCGGACTGAAGATTCTTGGGAACCTTTGATCGACCTCGGACCCAAGGTGTCCGAGGTTGTTGCTGATCGGGGTTACTGGGTCAACTCATCTCAATTCATCAAACAGCCGATCAAACTGACCCAAAGAGTGATTGCTGAAACTGACAGGAACGATTTACCATGCCCGTACAAGGAGGAGTGGTGTTTCGTCGGTGTCACCGACGAAAACGGCGTACAGACTCAAAATAACTTTGGTGAACCACTTCGAAACCACGACGGCACCATCGTTACTGCCGAGGCATACCTAGGTTCCGACCGCAATTTCTTCGTTTGGGACCCGATTGAAGCTGAATTCCATAGTTTGGCACCCAATGATGCGGTGACAATAGGCGCGGGAATTTGGGTTAAATACGCTGATAATTGTCTCTGCCCGTAACCACGAACAACATTTCGGTGAATCCAAATACCAATCCGCGCGGATTTACTCCCTAAGCGGATCAATCACCGTCAGGAACGGGAAGCGGTATAAGTCGGTGTCGAGGGTGCGGATCTGACTGGTGCCGTGCTCGCGCATCAGGACAGCGGTGTGGAGGTCGCGCATAAGGTTGCGTCATAGTAATCTAAACCCAGAATGCCGACGCTGTACATTGTCGCTACTCCGATTGGCAACCTCGACGACCTCACACTACGGGCACTTGAATTGCTTAGGACGGTGCCAGCAGTCGTTGCTGAGGACACGCGTGTGACGCGCAAACTGCTTGATCGGATTGAAGCGCCTGCGAAATTAATCAGTTTTCACCGACGATCTACCGAGAAAGACGTGGATCGGATCGTACATTTGCTTGACGATGGCGATGTAGCGTTGGTTTCTGACGCGGGTACCCCTGGCGTTAACGATCCTGGGCAGGTGATAGTCGCAGCTGCAATTGATCGGGGCCACGATGTCGTGCCGATCCCCGGTCCTTCGTCCGTCATGGCCGCGCTTTCAGTGTGCAGCTTTTATGCCGATCAATTCACTTCGTACGGCTTTTTGCCGACGAGCGGAAGTAGACGCAGAAGAGTGTTGCAACAGATCGCGGGGCAATCGATGGCTGCCGTTATGTTCGAAACGCCCCATAGGTTGCGCGACGCACTTGTTGACATGTCCGAAATATTGGGAGACCGTGGCCTTGTCATATGTCGTGAGATGACTAAGATCCACGAGGAGATTTGGCGCGGAACTGCTGATGAGGCGCTCTTGCATTTCGAGAAGCCTAGGGGAGAGTTCGTGATCGTTGTGGCGCCGCTCGAGCGATCGGGTGCGGGCTCACAAGCAATGTCAGCAGAGGATGCCCAGCGAGAAATACTCAACATCGCTGCCAAATTGGACGATGAATACGAGTCTCGTCGGGATCTCGTCGATGCAGTCGCCGCTGAGATCGGTTATCCGCGGCGACAAGTCTATCAAGTGTTGCACCGACAGCGTTGAGCGAGATGAATGGAATGGCGGCGGCATTTCGCAAGTAGAATCGAGAGGTAGCGTCGTGCTGTATCTCCGATTGTCTAAAGCCGATTAGCGATCAAAAACGACGTTAAGCGAGCCTCTACTTGTCCAAAAACATCCTCGTCTGCGTAGCCTGGCCCTACGTCAACAGTGAACCGCATCTCGGGCATATCGCCGGGATGAACGTGCCTGCCGACATATTTGCTCGGTATCACCGCATGATTGGCAACCGCGTGGCGATGGTGTCTGGCAGCGACATGCATGGCACCCCGACTGCTTTGCGGGCGGTCGACGAAGGCGTGCGACCTGAGGACATCGCGTTCAGGTATCACGAGATTTGGGCGGATTGTATGGATCGGATGGGATTCTCGTACGACCTCTACACGCATACGCACACGAAGATTCACGAAGATGTCGCACAGGATGTACTCCTGACTCTCGACAAGCACGGCTACATCTACGAAGATACCCAGTTGATGCCCTATTCCGAGTCGGAGCAGCGATTCCTATCGGATAGATTCGTCGAGGGCATTTGCCCTGCGTGTGGATATGACGGCGCACGCGGTGATCAGTGCGATGACTGCGGACGTACTCTCGACCCGACCGATTTGATCGAAATCCGTAGCATCCGTGACGGCTCGACGCCAGTCTTCAAAGAGACTACACACTTGATGATCAAGTTGAGCGCATTCCAAGAGCGGCTCGAAAAGTGGGTAGCCGACAAGAACGAATGGCGACCGAACGTCCGCAATCAGACCATTGGTTTCCTCAACGAAGGCCTCCACGACCGCGCGATGACCCGCGACATCGAATGGGGTGTCCCGGTTCCTAAGCATCGTTTTGAGGGCTACGACAAGAAACGCATCTATGTTTGGTTCGAAGCTGTAATCGGATACTTTTCCGCCACCAAAGCATGGGCCATCAACTCCGCCGACGAGGGTGACTGGAAGGAGTTCTGGCACAAACCAGACGCCGAGTCGTACTACTTTCAAGGCAAAGACAACATCCCCTTCCACACCGTGTTATGGCCTGCTATGTTGATGGGTTACGGGGGATTGAACCTGCCAACCGACGTGGTCGCGAACGAGTACTTGAATCTGGACGGTCAAGGATTCTCAAGCAGCAGAAACTGGGCGGTCTGGCTGCCCGACTATCTCGAACGTTACGAAGTCGATCCGTTGCGTTATTACTTGGCGTCGATCATGCCCGAAACGTCGGATTCAGACTTCACGTGGGAAGGGTTCCTTGCCGCCAACAACAATGTTTTGGTCGCGACGCTTGGCAACTTCATACACCGGACGTTGACTATAACAACGCGCAACTTTGACGAGAAGGTTCCTATCCCGAGCGAGCTTGGTCCGCAGGACCAAGAAGTGTTGGACGCTTGTTCCCAAACGTTGGAAGACGTGGCGATGTCAATTGAAACTCGTAGATTCCGGCGCGCACTGTACCAAGCGATGGAATTAGCTCGCGTAGGTAATCGCTATCTCGACGCGGAAGAGCCTTGGCGGACGGTGAAAAGCAACCCTGATAAGGCGGCAACTACGTTGTGGACGGCTCTAAACGTCATATCCACATTGCGCACGGTCTTCTATCCGTTCATTCCATTCTCAAGCGACAAGATTCACAATCTGCTAGGCTTCGACGGGGAAACCGCCACCGACGGTTGGCAAACACGTGCAGTCGAGCCCGGAGCACCGCTGCCAAAACCCCGACCGCTTTTCCGAAAGCTAGACCCAGAGATTGTCGAACAAGAGAGAGAACGGCTTCTCGCTCAACAGACCGGTAATCCGTGAATCAGTTGAAAAACTGCTTGAATTCAGACCGCTCGAATGGGATGATTAGGACGCCATGACAACCATTCAAACGACGCCTGCTCGGGACATATTCGCTCCGATCGAAAAAGACCTTGACCGAGTGGTTGAAGTCATAACTCAACTGAGCATTGAAGAGATCGAGCGTTGCCCCGCGGGTATCGATGCCCTCGAAACGCTTGACGAGCGTCTTACGCATGTGATGTCGACACCCGGCAAGAAGATGCGGCCTGCTATGACCCTGCTCGCATCGAAGTTGTGGGGAGCAGTGCCTGACGAAAAGATGATTAGCATGGCGGTAGCGGTAGAGTTGCTGCACATAGCGGCGCTGATACACGACGACACGGTTGACGACGCGGATGTCCGGCGCGGCAAAGCTACCGCGGGCTTTTTGTGGGGCAACAACTTCGCCGTGTTGCTTGGCGACTACGTTTTCGCCACCTCCGCCAAATTCGTCTGCGCCACCGGCTCGGTAAGGCTCATCAGCCGATTCGCCGAAACAATCGCCGAACTCGCTCGCGGCGAACTGCACGAAATGGTCAGCAATTGGAACTTGCCAGTCACAGTAGATGAATATTTCGCTCGAATCTACGACAAGACGGCCTCCCTGTTCTCGACATCAGCTGAGAGCGGCGCAGTGCTCGGTGGTGCCGACGAAGATGCGGTCAACGCCTTAAGGGAATACGGCTACTACTTGGGAATGGCTTACCAAGTCAAAGACGACGTTCTCGACTACGAGTCGACCACCGATGAGCTAGGAAAACCCGCCAACCAAGACATCTTGAGCGGCAAACTCACATTGCCAGCGATCTATGCCTCCGAGAATCCAGATTGCGCGGCGGCGATCGAGGGATTTTTCAACCTGTCTGAAAATGAGCGTGAAGCCGCGCTCGGAGAGCTGATAGACACGATCCGCCACAACGGTGGCGTGGAGCGCGCCGAGGCGACCACGTCGGAATTCATCGATAAAGCGTTGAAACGTCTCGAGGTGGCGCCACCATCGGTCAGCAGAGATGCCTTGGCGTCTATAGCCTCCCGCGTCAACTCGATGTAGGTCGCCCCCTCAACATTCGCCAACAGGATGTCGCCCGACACGATCATTGAGAAACTATCCGCGATCTACGGCGAATTCGAGCAGACACCCCGTTACAACGCGCTCGACGAGTTGATATTCACCGTCCTGACGCAACACACGTCGGACCTGAACGCGGAACGCGCGTTCATTCAACTGCGTAAAACGATTCCGACGTGGGAAGAGGTGATGGTCGCTGATCAGCAAGCGATCGCCGACGCGATCTATCACGGCGGAATGTCGAACCAGAAATCGAAGCGGATCAAGGACATCCTCGCTGACATCTTGGAACGCCATGGCGAGTTGGAAATCGATTTCTTAAGAGAGTATTCATTGGATGAGGCTAGAGCGTGGCTCATGGACCTTCCGGGCGTAGGACCGAAAACCGCGGCGGTCGTAATGGCGTTCGCATTGGGTATGCCAGCGTTCCCAGTCGATACGCACATTCATCGCCTTTCCAAGCGCCTCGGATTCATCGACGAAAAAACGACCGCTGATGCCGCACACCCGATCATGGAATCCTTAGTTCCACCAGAACTGCGTTTCCAGCTTCACATGCAGCTGATCACCCACGGCCGCCAAATCTGCAAAGCGCGCAGACCGCTGTGCGGCGAGTGTCCGTTGTCAGCGGATTGTCCTTCGAGCACTGTGTAGACACTTAGTAGCATATGTGCGACGAGGTGAAAGCATGAAGATAGTCTCCGTAGAAGCGACCAAGGTAAACTACCCGCGATTGAAGCCGATGACGGTACCGCGGCCCGGTCCGTCGCGTAGCGACCTCAACGCACAGGCTGCCCCGCTCCGGCGTTACACAAAAGACCCGAACTTCGCATTCAGTCGCAAGGTTCCAGGGGGCGATCGCGATGTCGGTTGCGTCGTTACGCTTGAGGACGGCACCTGGGGCTTCGGTTTTACCGATCATGGGCGCACCACCGCGTCGCTCATCGAAGACTACCTCGCACCAGCGATTGAGGGACGCGACGTGATGTCGACTGAGACCCTCTACGATCTGATGATTCGTGTCACTTCCGGTTTCGGCACCA
The DNA here is from genome assembly GCA_965220515.1 of Dehalococcoidia bacterium. Taxonomy (GTDB): domain Bacteria; phylum Chloroflexota; class Dehalococcoidia; order Lucifugimonadales; family Lucifugimonadaceae; genus Bin127. The sequence continues at coordinate 1,297,502 of OZ244831.1, read as the reverse complement.
ACGCGCTCGTTGCATACGCAATCGCCGCAGTTGACCTCGCGATCTGGGACGCCAAGGGCAAGCTACTCGAAAAACCCGTTTACAGCCTTCTCGGTGGAAGTACCGACATCCTCAAGCCGCTCTACTCCACCGGCAACGACACTTGGTGGCAGAAGGAGCTTGGGTTCGAGAACTTCAAACGATTCAGTCCCTACGGACCGCCAGATGGTATCGAGGGCATAAACCGATTGGAGGAGGAGATCGCCGAAGCACGTGAACTGGTCGGACCAGATGCCGAATTGATGCTCGATTTCTGGATGGGGTTGGATGTCGAAACTGCTGTCAGAACAGCCGAGAGATTGCGTCCATACAACCTCAAATGGCTTGAGGACGCGTTCCTGCCTGACACATTAGATGAGTACGAACGCTTCCGGACGCGTGTGCCATGGCAGACGTTGGCTACAGGGGAGCACTGGTACGGCATCTATCCGTTCTTCCATGCTGCTAAAGAGGGACTGGTCGATATTCTGCAGCCCGATATCATCTGGTGCGGCGGTTTGACGCCGTTAATAAAGATCTGTCACGTCGCCGAATCGGCTGGATTATCGGTCATCCCGCACGGCAGCGGTGGCACGGCGTACGGTCAGCACGCTTGCTACGGCTTGGCGGCGGTACCGATGATCGAGTGCAGTGGGCCGGTGATGACCGAGCCGGGCGTGCCGTTGCACGAAAAGGACCGGTTGCCGGGAACGGTTGCGCCGTTTGAAGGCAAACTGAAGCCTAGCGATGAGCCGGGGTTCGGGCTTAACTTGAAGCGCGAGTGGTTCCCGCCGTTCTTCGACTAGACGCGGTTCAGTCCGATTTGTGGACCGCCTCCAGCGACTGAATGATGCCCCGCATGTGCCCGACGCAGTAGGCGATGTACTCGCGTCCCGCTGGTCCGTCGGTTGTTAACCGCATGATGTGGTCGTAGTCGATGCAGCCCTCGTAGTTGACGTCGTATAGGGCCTTGGCGACTTCGTACATGTTCAGATCCCCCGCATCCGGGATCACTTCCATGTAGCCCTTGTTTTTGGGGATCGTTCCAACCACGTTACGGAAATGCACGTGGAAAAGTCGGTTCTGCTCGCCGAAATGCTTGATGCCCTCGAAAATATTTTGGCCCGACTCGTAACGTGTGCCGACACAGAATGTGACGCCGTTTGCTGGCGATGGCACCTCACTAAACAATCGATCGAAAGATTCGAACGAGTTGATGATCCCCGGGTATCCCTGAAGCAACGGCACCGGCGGGTCATTCCCGTGCGTCGCGACTTTAACGCCGCCTTGTTCAGCAACCTCGCAGATCGCCGTGTAGTGCTTAATGTGCCGTTGCCAGAGATCCTCTTCGTCAGGAGCGTCAGCCGCACGCGGAGTCGCGAGCGCTTCGACGAGATCGAACTTGGCGTGTTTGTAGCCGCCGCGCCCCTCGACATACTCGACGAGCGACGGGAGATTTCTATTGCTCACGCCAGTCGTGTATGGCTGTACACCCAACACTGGAATGTCGAACTCGGCGCAGATTTCTGCGTTGATGCAGGCGTTGCGGGTCTGTTGCTCTGCATTCGGGCCACCTAAATAGACGTCGCGGAACTGTCCAGAAAGGCAGTTGGCGCGTTCAATGACCTGTCCAGCTTCTCCGAGCTTTTCAACCACCATCGCCATGCCATCCCTGGTCACCGCGCCTCCAGACTCCAAGTAACCCGGAACCATATCCATCGTGATATCCACCGCGTCGACGCCGATTTGGGTCAAGAACCTTAAATCTTCGGGTCGATCAAGCCAATCCGGGCTGATGCGTGTGCCGATCCTCATCATCGTTGTCGCCTCCTGCAACTGGTGTGCAGACATTGATACCACACCGCAACCAGCTTGTGAAAATCGCTACTGCTCATTCAGGCCGCGTCTCGCTCGGACGAGCCTAGATTGCATCGCAGACCATACCTTCTCTGACACAATACCGTCCGTGTACCAGGTTTCAGTCGCTACCAACAAATCGGGGCATCACCTTGGCCGCAAAGGTCTCAAGATTGTCGAGCGTCTTACTCAACGGGATCCCCATGTGTGTGAATTCGACAAGCAGATAGTCAAGGTTGCAAACCTCTTGTAGTTCCTGAATCCGTTCTCCGACATTCTCTGGGGAACCCACTAGCAGTGTGCGCGGTTCCAAGAAATCCCAGTCCAACTTCACGTCTGGATCCAACACCTCGTCCGGATTCGTGAAGACCTGCCTACCGCGAAATGGATCGTTGAAGATGAACGCAGACATGATGCCTTCTTCGGCCTCTCGCCGAGCCTGCTCCATCGACGATGCAACGTACGTGGAGCGCATGACTGCTTGGTCCTCTCCCACGTTGAACGGTTTTCCCTCTCGTTCAGACCTGACCCCGGCGTAGAGTTCCATTCGGCGCCTGATCCTGAGCGGAGGAGGTTGCCAATAGCACGCTTTCAGTCCCATTTCTGCCGCTGTCGTCACCGAACGGTCAGTGGAGACGGTCATCCACAGCGGTGGATGCGGTTTCTGATACGGCCTCGGCGTCACTCGCAGCTTTGTCACTTCTTCGCCATCCTGCCAAGCGGGGTCCGAGGGATAACGAGGATGGGAGAACATAGTCCCTTCGGCAGGAAAGCTGTAGTTGGTCCCGCGGTACGAAAAATACTCGTTGCACCATATCTCGCGAGCTATCTCTATGGTCTCTCGGAAGAGCTCTCTATTTTCCTGATCCTTTCGCGGATCTGCGTTGACGTGAAACTGCGGTCCTTCATATGGCCAGATCCCCCTGCCGAAGCCAACATCAACTCGTCCCTCAGTCATGTTGTCCAGAATCGCGATATCCTCGGCGAGTCGAATGGGATGCCACCATGGAGCAATATTGGCCATCTGTCCGATCCGAATCTTGGAAGTCCGGGCGGCAAGGTCAGCGCCAAGCAAAATCGGATTTGGTATATCGCCCACACCATAGGGTCCAAAGTGGTGTTCCCCGAGCCACATCGCCTCAAATCCGCACTCCTCGGCCACTTTGGCTTGCAACCTGAGGTTCTCCAACATTCCGACGGCGTTGGTGGCTTCTCCAGCCGAGCCAGCTACGGTCGTGAAAGCAGCGAACTTCATTCTCGTACCCTCCCGCTTGTAGACGTAGATACGCGCAGGTTTGCGCCGGCAAATGCGCCATGCTACGCTTGCCAACCACGCTACTACAAGGTTTAACTACATGCCATCAAGACAGCCCAAAGGTTTCGTTCAGACCGTACTTGGTCCCATCGCGCCATCGGAGCTCGGCCCCACCACGACTCACGAGCACATATACATCGACTTCTCCTTCATGTATCGCCCCGCCGAAGATTCTCCGTCTCAAGAAAAAGCGGAGGCTGACATCGCACTTGAGAACTTGGGTTGGATACGCCGCAACTACTACAGCAATCGCGCCAATTTGCAGTTGATGGACTTAGAGACGAGCATCAAAGAAATCAAGATGTATCGGCAACTCGGCGGCGGCGCAATCGTCGATGCCACTACGATCGGTATCGGGCGAAATCCAGAAGCATTGGCAAGCATATCTCGCGAATCGGAAGTTCATATCGTCATGGGTGCCGGCTTCTATGTGGACAACGTCCATCCCGAAGGCATGGACGAGTCGAATATCGAGGATCTGGCGATCCAGATCACTTCAGAAATCTCCGAAGGCGTCAACGGCACCGGTATCAAAGCGGGAATTATCGGTGAAGTGGGCTGCACATGGCCTCTGACGACCAACGAACGTAAATCTCTTTCCGCAGCAGCGATCGCACAGCAACAAACTGGCGCAGCGATTCTGATTCATCCAGGACGGAACCCCGACGCACCCGCGGAAATACTTGAACTGCTCGCGAACAGCGGTGCTGACAATTCAAGGGTCATCATGGGGCATCTCGACCGCACAGTGTTTGAGTTCGCCACTCTTCAGAGGATCGCCGAGCATGGCTGTTACCTTGAATGGGACCTCTTCGGGAACGAGGGGTCATACTACCCGCTTGCTGATATCGACATGCCTAGCGATGCGCAAAGGCTCGAATTCATAAGACGCATCGCCGACGCAGGTTATGCCGACAGGATCGTCATCGGTCAGGACATCGCCACTAAGCACCGACTCGTGACCTACGGCGGCCACGGCTACGGCCACATCCTCGAAAGCATCGTTCCGAGAATGAGGCGGAAGGGATTTTCCGAAGGTGAGATTCGAGCGATTACCGTAGATAATCCGGCGAAGATACTCACCATCGCATGACATCCGAGGAGCCGACGTCTCAGCGGCGTCACCGTACGGTGGATCTTCGATTATTCTGATTGATGCCAAAAATATCTGGGTACACAAGAGATCCCACAGGAGCAAACATGCCCGCTGACAACGCACCCAACCGCCCCAACATCATTCTGATACTGGCCGACGACATGGGTTATTCAGATCTCGGTTGCTTTGGGGGCGAGATTTCCACGCCGAATCTCGACCGGTTAGCTGAAGAGGGGATGCGCTTCTCGCAGATGTACAACACCGCAAGGTGTTGCCCGTCTCGCGCATCGTTGCTGACGGGATTGAATCCGCATCAGACCGGCGTCGGTCACATGGGCAATAACATCGAGGGCGAGCCGTCGTATCAGGGATACCTCAACAATCGTTGCGTCACCATTGCCGAGGTTTTGCGCGATGCGGGCTATCGCACTGGCATTTCGGGCAAGTGGCACTGTGGATCGGATCCTGAACGCGCAGACGAGGGACATCCGCAGTTGCAACGAGGCTTTGAGCAGATGTTTTGGTTCGAGGGCGGCAACGGTTATTTCAATCACACTCGCTTCTTCATCGACCGTACAGCTGTCGAGGCTTCCGGTACAGACTACTTGACGGACATGATCACTGACCATGCAGTCAGAATGGTCGATGATGTCCAAAACGATGATCGACCTTTCTTCTTGCACGTCGCATATACGGCTCCACACTGGCCGTTACAGGCTCTCGAGGAGAACATCGAGAACTACCGCGGCAAGTACTCGGATGGATGGGATGCCACGCGAACGGCGCGTCACGAGCGGTTGAAGGCTTCGGGCGTTTTGGACGAAAAATGGGAGATTTCACCGCTTGACGAGACGGTAGAGGCGTGGGAAGACGCCGTCCACAAGAAGTGGGAGGATATGCGAATGGCCGTCTACTCGGCGCAGGTCGAGCGGATGGACCAGGGTATCGGCAAGATCTGCGATGCGTTAAAGGCGAACGACGTTGAGCGCGATACCGTCCTTATCTTCTTGTCCGACAACGGGGGATGCGCCGAGTTCTTGTGTGAAGACCGAGATAACTCCAATGTCAATGATTCTCGGGTTGTACCCCTGACACGCGATGGTCGGCAGGTTAAAGTTGGCAACTCGCCCGACATCACTCCGGGCGGTGACGATACCTACATGAGCTACGACACCCAGTGGGCGAATGTGAGTAACACGCCGTTCAAGCGGTTCAAGCGTTGGACGCATGAGGGCGGCATCTCGACACCGCTGATCGTCAACTGGCCGGCGGGAATATCCGATAGCGGACGCGCAGGCAAAATCTCGCATACGCCGATCCAACTTATGGATCTGAACGCGCTATGCATCGACCTTGGAGATGGCGAGTATCCGACGGAGTTCCGCGGTCACGAGATCACGCCGCACGAGGGGGAGAGTTTCCGCGAGGTGCTGGAAGGCAACGACAACTGGTCGAAGCAGCGTCCGCTTGCATGGGAACATGAGGGCAACCAAGCGATCCGCGTAGGCGACTGGAAGCTGGTAAGGGAACACAGCAAGCCTTGGGAGCTTTACAACTTGGACCAAGACCGTACGGAACTGAACAATCTCGCGGAGGACGACACTGATCGCGTTTCAGAGTTGGCATCGCTGTATGCAGAATGGATGCAGCGCGCGGGGGCGGTCGATTGGCCGCCGGGCGCGGGGGGTAGTTGGCAATTCCCCGGTTTGAACGTCAATGGCACCTTCCAAATGCGTGGGCATGGCCACATCATCCCGCGCGGCTTCACGCGAACGGCGGCAAACGCTAGGAAGTAAGCGATAATTCCAATTCCGCCAACCACAAGTTTCGATGGATATGCAAGAGACTGAACAGTTTCCAGACGAACCAACAAATCGCGGTTTGCCACGGATCGCGAACGGTATCGTGTCGAACCCGTTTTTCGACTACTTCATCATCGCCCTGATCCTGTTGAGTGGCGCGTTTCTTGGCTTGGGCACAGTGCCGGAAATCTCCGACGATTATGGCGATTTGTTGACGCTTGGTAACCAGGTGATTCTGGGGGTCTTCATTGTCGAAGCGATCATGAAAATGGTCGCTTTGGCACCGCGACCGCAACGGTATTTTCTCGACGGCTGGAACATATTCGATTTCGCCATCATCGTCTTTTCGCTAGTTCCGGCGACTGGAGCGTTCGCGATGATCGCTCGACTAGGCCGGTTGCTGCGTGTGTTGCGACTGATCTCGACGATCGAAGATCTGCGCTTGATCGTCGCCGCGCTGGTGAAGTCTATACCTAACGTCGGCCACATTCTGATGTTGATGAGCATCATCGTTTACATCTATGCCATCGTTGGTTTCCAACTGTTTCACGAACACGATCCTGAACACTGGCGGAACATCGGTATCTCGATTCTGACTCTGTTCGAGATCATCACTTTGGAAGGCTGGGTAGACGTAAACGCTAAAGCGATGGAGTTGAATCCGTTCGCTTGGGTTTACTTCGTGAGCTTTGTTGTCGTCGGCACGTTCGTAGTCGTCAACCTTTTTATCGCCGTGGTCATCAACAACCTCGATCGCGCCAAGGAAGACGCGCTCAAAGAGTTACAGCCTCCGGTGTCGCGCGAAGAGTTGTTACAAGAACTGCGTGCGACTCAGGACAGTTTGCGGCGTTTGGAGACGCGGATATCGGATTACGGGGAGGAAGTAGACGACCCAAAACGCGAGTCAAGTTAGCCGAATCACTGATCCCGCATTGGCGGTGGGCCTTCAGTGAATTCGCTTCCCGAGCCGTCTTCGGGGGCATAACCCAGCTCCGCTTTGGCACGGCTGATATCGAAAATTTTCCACATGTTGTCGGATGTGGCGTAGTAGATGCCGTATCGAAGGTCGTCGGGCGCGTCGATCGACAACTGCACGATCTGTGCCGTGTCGCTATGGCTCAGCCATAGCGATAGAGCGAAGGGCGAGAATGTCGGGTCGTCGGTCGAGATCACCCATCCGATGCGGAGATGTATCGAAGAGACTTCGTGGTAGTCGTTGTAGTAGCTGCCGATGGCTTCGCCGAATGCTTTTGAGACGCCGTAGAATCCGTCTGGTCGGATCATGGTGTCTTCATCGATTAGCGGGTATTTGCCAGATTCGAGTTTGTCGAACTGCCCGGTGCCTACGAGGCTCCACGGATCGTCGAGATAGTTCCCGCCGGTGGCGTGGTTGGAAGATGCGAAGATCACTCGCTTGACGCCCTCACGTCGGCTCGCCTCGAAGACGTTGTAGGTTCCGATGAGGTTGTTCGGCAGAACCGAATCCCATTCCGCGTAGGCCGACCGATCCGCGGCGAGATGCACAACCGTATCTACGCTCGCAAACGCAGGTTGCATCGCATCGAGGTCATCGAGTGATGCTACGTGCGATGGAACACCTTCCGCTTCTTTCAAATCCAGCGATGAAAGATCGTATCGGTCGCCGAGCCTGTCGATGAGAACGCCGCCTATTAATCCCGCTCCACCGGTGATCAGGACTTTCTTCTTGCCATTGCCATCAGCCATCGATTTCGCCTTCCGAACTCATTCTTGCCAGCGGCCCTTGCCGCAACTCATATGAAGGATAAATCGACTGAATGGAACTTATCTCGGTCAACCAACGTCTAGATAATAGTGAGCAACAAGCCAAAGGAACAATCATGTCCTCGCTACGCATAGCAATCATCATCGCGCTAGCTACCACCCTGGCATTCGCCTTCGCTTGCGGCGGGTCAGGCGAATCCGGGTACTACGACTTCTCAGGCGCGCCTGGACGCGCTGGTGCACCCGGCCAGCCTGGCGCACCGGTTATCGCGACCGTGGTTGTCGAAAAGGCAGTAATGGTCGAAAAGGAAGTCTTGCAGGAGGTGGCTGTTGAGCAAGCAATGGCAGCCCGGCCGGACGCTGCAGCGGCTCCCACAGCTGCCCCAATGGCGATGGAGATGTCAGAGGCCGAATCCGCCCAAAACGTCGATATCTCTTTCCAACCGCAAAACCGCATCATCGTGCGCAACGCCGATATGAGCGTCGAATCCAATGACCCTATCGCAACCATCGACGATATCGGTGACCTCGCTGTTGGGCGCGGCGGCTGGGTGGTCAACAGCAACACTAGCGACCACGGCTTCTACAACATCACCATCCGAATCCCTGCAGAAACGTTGGATGCCGTCATCGAACAGATCACGGCAAACGTCGCCAAGGTCATCTCCGTAAACTCCGACAGCACTGATTTCACCGAGGAGTACATCGACCTTGGCGCACGGCGGTCCACCGTCCAGGAAACCGTCGACGCGCTCACCGAACTGCTCCGAAACGAAAACTATGACAGCGTCCAAGAGCTCCTCGAAGTCCAACGTGAGATAACCAACTGGCAAGCAGATCTTGAACGCATCGACGGTCGCCTCGCCTTCATCAGCGAATCCGCTGCATATTCCCGCCTCACTGTCAACGTCAACCGATCACCTATCCCGATGCGAGTGGATGTCGGCGAAGATGTCCACGTCGGCATCGGGTTAGGTCGAAAGTACACCGCGCGGTTCTTCCCGCCGGAGGATTACGACAACTTCGAGATTACTTGGGATTTCGGTGATGGGTCTGCACCGCAGACCGTGTACACAGGGCTTCGCACAGAAGGCGAAGATGGCCTCCTAAGCGTCCCGGTTCCTCATACTTACCATTCAGACGAATTTGCACCTCACGTCGTAACCGTCAGCATCAGGGCCTACTCCGACCGCGGCCTGGCCGAAGGCGAAGACCAACTCTGGGCGAATGTCTCCGAACTCCCACGTATCGACGCTTTCGTAACCGCGTCGCAATGGGATGTCGAGGAGGGGCAGCCCGTCACGCTAACCGCATCCTTCAACCACCCCGACACGCTTCGCAATGTTCGGTACTCATGGGACTTCCGAGACGGCTCTCCCGTCGTCGAAGGCGCAGTCTCCCTCGGTGAAACAGGGATCGAAATCGAGCACGTCTTCGATCGGCATCGACCAGAGTCGTACCAGATTGTCTTCGAGATTCGAGGCGACAGCGATGCGGGCCAGGTTGAAGAGACGCATTACGCCCATGTCTACGTCTACCCCGGTCCAGAGATTGAATCTTCCGATTTCAATCCTGGTGGCACAGCCACAAACGCGGTCAACGCGCTCATAGGCGTCGCATCCTTCGCCGGAAATGCGGGTATCTGGCTGGCTATTACTTCCCCCATTTGGTTGATCCTAGGAGCCGTCATCTTCTTCATCGTCCGCTTCATCATTCGTCGCCAACGAAACGTGCAACGAGTGGTTTACGTTCCGACACAACCGGACGATGATGAAGAGAGCGAAGATCGGACTGAGTCGACGGCGTCCGCTTAAGCCGCCAACCCAGAAACCATAGGAGCTCGGGACCGGAATTTGGTTCCGAGCTCTTTTCATTTCAAAGATTTTGGAAACTCAGGGAACAAATCTGTAAGTGAGTGCGTCTGTTCTCCAGTGATCAAAGACAACATCACGGAGAACACGAAATGACGAACAACAAAACAGAACAGATCAAAAGCCTGATAACGAAACCGATGACGGCCTTGGCGCTCGTAATTGCCACAGCAGTCGTCGTAGCGACGATCGCGTGCAGTGGCAGCGAAACCGTGGTGCAGACGGTAGTCGTTGAAAAATCGGTGCCCGGCGAACCGGTGTTGCAGACGGTAATCGTTGAGCGGGATGTGCCAGTACCGGGAGAAACGGTGGTACAGACGGTGGTCGTGGAAAAAGAAGTGCAAGTCCAAGGCGAACCGGTAATCCAAACCGTCGTCGTTGATAGGGAAGTGGAAGTGATGGGTGAGACGGTGGTGCAGACGGTCATCGTTGAAAGAGAGGTAGTAGTTGAAGTTGAGAAGGAAGTGATTCGCGAGGTGGAGAAGGTAGTCGAAGCGGAAGTGGCGGTTGCGGCAACTTCGAGACCCGCTGCGGCTGCTGCCTCAGTAGCACGTCCCACTCCTGTGGTGAAGACATCGCCGCCAGTTCAACCTTCGCAGCCTGGCGCGACGACTTTCCAGAACACGACGCGCTCGAACTTCGCACTGACTTCGCAGGATGACACTTCAACGTTCAGTCTGGACACTGATCGTACTTCGTTCCAACTCGCATTAAATTGGACGCGAGCCGGTTATGAGGTGGATCCTGCATCGGTGCGTGCTGAGGAGTGGATCAACGCCTTCAACTATGGCTACGAATTCCCTCGGCACGACGATTCGTTCAACATCCAGACCGACATCATTCCCCACCCGCTTGACAGCGGTCTGCACTTGGCGCGAGTCGCGTTCCAGGCGCCGGATGTCGTAGCCGACCTACCGTTGAACGTCACGTTGGTCCTTGATGGCTCTGGTTCGATGGCCGATGGCAATCGCGTCGAGATCGCGCGCGAAGCTGCCGAAACCATTCGGTCAAGCCTAGGTCGAGATGACCGCATGTCGATCGTTCACTTCGACAACAACGTAAAGCGCGGCTTGACGGTCAAAGACGAGAACCCCGATAGCGGGGCGCTCCACAACTCGATTCGCGATCTGAGACCGGACGGTGGGACCAATGTCCAAGCTGGGTTGAATCTCGGTGTACAGCTAGCTGACGAGATGCGCCGAAGTCGGCCACACGCGTACAACTACGTGATTCTGATGTCCGACGGCGTGGCAAACGTCGACGCAACCAATCCGTTCGCGATCCTCGAATCGGCATCTGACAACAATCCCGACAACCCGTTGCGGTTGATCACAATCGGTGTCGGCATCAACAACTACAACGACGTGCTGCTTGAGCAGTTAGCACAACACGGTAACGGTTGGTATCGATACCTGAGCGAGCCGGAAGAAGGGCGCAGGCTGTTCAACCGCGATAGTTGGCTCGCCTTGTCAGTCCCGTTCGCGGACCAGACGCGGGCGCAGGTGGTCTGGGATGAGAATCTGGTGCGTAGCTGGCGAATGATCGGGTACGAGAACCGCGTCACTTCTGACGAGTCGTTCACTCGTGCGGAAAAGAAGTTCGCGGAACTGCCCGCAGGATCAGCGACCACGGTGTTCTTCGAACTCGAACTCGTCGACCAGTACGTGCTTGGGAACTCAAACCAACCGCTCGGCGAAGTCGAAGTGCGCTGGGTTACACCTAGCACGGGCGAAGGAAATCGCCAGCATCAGGAGATCGACTCTGTGCTTGCGGTTCCCGAGGCGACGACCGACTTCGGTGCGATCGTCGCTTTGGCTGCTGACCGATATAGCGGTTTGCACGAGTACGGTAGCGGACATCCCGGTTCGATACATCGGGACCTGTCTGACCTTGCGAACATGTTGCGAAGCGTCGGTTCGCCAATGGCCGGGACGACGGCGTACCACGATTTCGAATTCGTGTTGAATTCGTTGGTCGATAACGTCCAACCGGCACCCAGCACTGGCTACAGCAGGTAGTAGCTGCCCTTTTTTGACGCGCTGATCGCTCGGAGTTGCTTACAATCTCGCGGAGTGATCAGCGTGCAACATCACAACCGCATCGATGACTTTGTCGGTGGGTTGGCCAACTTCGACGACTTCGGCACTAAAACCGAAGTCGCCGAAGTTTCTTCATCTGCCGACGCGCCGCCTCTGCGTTATTTCGTCAATGAGTTCTGGACGAACGCGCAGCGGGCCGGTCATGCTTTGCACGAAATCAGCTATCGTGCGTGTTTCAAGCCGCAACTTCCTGAGTTTTTCATCGACCGATTGACCGAGCCATCCGATGCGGTCTACGACCCGTTTATGGGGCGTGGAACCACACCTATACAAGCGGCATTGATGGACAGACGGGTATTCGGAAACGACGCAAACCCGATGTCGATCATGATGACTCGGCCGCGTCTCAACACGCCCGAATTGTGTGAAATCGAATCCCGTTTGGGTGAAGTGCCCTGGGGTGCTGGCGAACCAACTCTGAGCGATCAGAACTTTGGTGTGTTCTTTCACCCGGCGACGCTGTGCCAAATCGTCGCGCTGCGCTCTTGGTTGAGTGAGCGTGAGGCGGCAGGGAAGTTCGATTATGTGGACGATTGGATCCGATTGGTGGCGATGAGCCGTTTGACGGGACACTCCCCCGGTTTCTTTTCGGTCTATACGTTGCCGCCCAATCAAGCGGCATCAATCGAAAGCCAGTCGCGGATCAACAAGAAGCGCGGGCAGACGCCACCGGAACGTGATGTCAAAGAACTGATATTGCGAAAGAGTCGGTCATTGCTGAGGCATAGCGGTTTGAACTACAGCCAATTTGATCTCTGCTGCCGCGACTCTAGGAATACGCTGGAAATCTCAACCGATTCGGTCGATTTGGTGGTCACATCTCCACCGTTCTTAGACACCGTGGACTACCGAACCGACAATCACGTTCGAGCGTGGTTCGCTGGCATAGACATCGATGTGCAACCGATCGCGATCCTGCAAAGCATCAAAGACTGGCAACGTTTCACGGTCGAAACACTGCAAGAGCTATGTCGAGTCGTCAAACCTGGAGGCACTATTTGCTACGAGGTCGGCGAGGTGCGCAATGCAACCGTCAAGCTGGAGGATGTAGTTTTAGGCGCCATCCATGACGCGCAACTCCCAGTCGAGGTCATCGGTGTGCTTGTGAACCAACAAGACTTCACCAAGACCTCAAACACTTGGGGCGTGACCAACAATCGACGCGGTACCAACACCAACCGCGTGGTGATGATGACGGTTTTGGGATGACCGAATCGGGTGGGATCTGGTTCGCCTAGAACGGCAATCCTGTTGAGAAGTCGGGGATGCCTGCCCAGCGGCCGCCGTCGCCGGAGCGTTGGACGGCGATGGTCTTGATGACGTCAGGGTTGGCAAGGCCGTGCGGTGCGCGGCCTGTGAGCGCGAAGCTCACATTTTCCGCTTGCTTCTGCCCACATTCTTCCAAGAATGTGGGCGAGTAGCCGGCCAAGTGCGGCGTTACATAGCAGTTCGGTAGCGTAAGAATCGGATCTTCTGATGCCACTGGTTCAATCTCGGTGACGTCGATGCCGGCAAAGGCAATCTGTCCGTCGCGCAAAGCAGCGTGAAGAGCTACTTGGTCGACCAGTTTGCCGCGTGCGCAGTTTATGAGTATCGCGGTCGATTTCATCTTCGCGAGAGTTTCGGAGTTGATGATGTGATTGGTCGCATCGGTGTGCGGAGCGTGGATCGTGATGATGTCCGATTCTGACAACAACTCATCGAGGTCAACAAGTTCGACTCCGTAGAGGTCGGCAGTAGATTGATATGCATACGGATCGAACGCGATGATGCGTCGTGGTCCAAAGCCTGAAATCCGTTGTGCAAAGGCATGTCCAATATTCCCGAAACCTAGGATTCCGACCGTCTTGCCGCCGACGCGATCGACCGTCTCCTGAAATTCGCGCATCAATGCTGGATCGTCGGACCACTTCCCCTCACGGGTCGCGGCAACGGTTTCCGGGATGCGTCGAAGTATTGAGAGCAACATCGCCATGGCGTGGTCGGCAACTTCGACGGTGTTTACGCCGGGGACGTTGCAAGCGAGGACGCCCAATTCGGTGGCCGCATCGAGATCGATCGAGTCGACACCGACGCCCATGCGGCTGACGACTTTCAGCTTAGAGCAGGCCTCCAAAACGTCTCGACCGGTGAGTGGCCAAGTAGCGACGAGCGCACCATCGGCATCCTTCATCGCTTCGATGTAAGGCTCCGTCTCCTCGAACGGCTTCACAATCTCGACTTCGATATCGCCTGCTGACTCGATGATGCCCTTGACATCAACGAAGGTCTCGCAAGCAACCACAACTTTGAGGGACATCTAACTTTGCTCCATCTCGTTTTTCGCCTGTGATCAGATCGCAACTATCAACCATAACCCGAAAAGTGCGGGATAACGGGGTGATGACTGAAGTGGGGTGGGCAGGATTGGGAATGATTTTGAGGGTGGGTGTGGTTTTGGCGCGTTTAATTGAACGGGCAGGCCCGATTCACCCTCACCCGGGACCCCCTCTCAATCTCCCCCTAAGAAGGGGGAGGGAAGAGTGGCGAGGGAGAAGGGATGAGATGACGACGATTTATCTGAGGCGTGGCAGTTCTTGGCCTCGGCGATAGCGTTGCTGGTAGTAGACGTATTCGTCGTATGTGCCGGGAGCGTAGTGTCCGCTTGATGGGTCTGGACCTGTGCGGACGTTGGGGTCGGGCGGGTTTGCGGCGACGACATCCTCGTCGAAATCGACGCCTAGACCGGGCTCTTCGGGCACTGTGATGTAGCCATCAACGGTCGGCAGATGGGGTTGGATGACCTCGTATCTCTGCGGCACGTCGTCTTCCAAGCGTTCTAATATCAAGGCGTTGGAGATTGACGCCAGGATGTGGATCGCGGCGTACTCCGCGACTGGACCGAGCGATCCGGAGTGCGGAGCGACGTTGATGTAGTGAGCCTCCGCTAGCGCCGCTATCTTCTTCAGCTGTGTGATGCCGCCGATCCGACCGGAATCGGGTTGGACAACGTCGACGATCTCATCCTCGATGATTTCGCGGACACCCCAGATGTGGGAATGTCGTTCGCCGGCTGCGATCGGAATATCGACATTGTCTTGAACGCGTCGCATCGCCTCGGTGTTTTCCGGAGGCACCGGGTCCTCGTAGAAGAGCAGGTTGTAAGGTTCTAACCCTTTACCGACGATGATTGCGTCTTTGGTGGTGAACCACGGTGGACCGTGGGCGTCGACCATGATGTCCATCTCATCACCTACAGCGCGCCTTATCGCTTCGACGCGATCTACCGTCCGATAGACGCCACCTGTCTTGATGCCTGTGATCCCGCGATCGCGCATCTCGACCGCCAGCTCTGGTGTTCCGGCGTGAGCATACGTGCGGATCTGCTTGCGGACCCTTCCGCCGAGGAGATTCCATACCGGCGTGTTGAGTACCTTGCCCTTGATGTCCCAGAGCGCCATGTCGATGGCGTTGATCGCGCCAGAGCCCGGCGTTCCTGTCATGCCGTGTCCCATAATCGCCACGATCATCTTCTGATGCAGCCGCTCGATGTCCATTGGATCATCGCCCACGACGATGTTGGCCAGGTCATCAACGGCCGTTTGAACCACTCGCGGCCAACCCGAGCCTTCGCCGACACCGTATATGCCCTCATCGGTGTAGACCTTTACGAAGCACCAGTTGCGGCTGCCGCCTCCAGACATCAGGAAGGTTTTGATTTCAGTGATTTTCATTTGACTACCGTTGTTTCTGCGCCTCAGCACCGCGATGGGCTATGTTGGTGTTCGGTTAGAGATAACGGAATGATACGCGTTACAATGCGGTTAGAAGATAATTCCAGCGCCAAAAGACGCTCCAGAGCGGGAGAGTAACCAAATGGCAGACACCACAGTGACAACATCCGACAACGGACCGTATTGGGTCAGCGGCAACTTCGTGGTTTGCGATGCCGACGGGAAAGAGTTCCCAGTCGAGGGAGAGGCGTATCTGTGTCGTTGCGGGCAGTCGGAGGAAAAGCCGTTCTGCGACGGATCACATAACTTGGCCGGATTTTCCGACTCCTGCAGGGCATAAATCTTGGCCGAACCAACTCGCATATACGTCTGGAACAACGACGCCTTGCAGGTAGTCGGAGATTTCGCCCTGCGCGATGCCGAAGGTGGCGAATTCAAGCAACACGGAAAAGTGCGGCTGTGTCGGTGTGGCATCTCGAACACCAAGCCGTATTGTGACAACTCGCACATCCGCACTGGTTTTCAGAGCGAGGTGAGCGCGAGCAGCGATTGATTCGGGCGATTGGTCGATTTAGGGCACCAACACCGTCCGAGCCACTGCGCCAGCTTCCATGTCGCGAAACGCCTCGTTTACTTCGGTCAATGGTCGCGTCCGAGTAACTAGATCATCCAGATTCAGACGTCCTTGTCGGTACATCGCTATTAGCCATTGGAAGTCGTATCGTGGTCGGCCCGTGCCGGCGCTGCATCCGATGAGTGACCGGTCGAGGAACAGGTGGCGCATGGGGATCATCACTTCTCCATCGTCTGGCGCCGCGCCGACTAGGACTGCTGTCCCGCCTTCGCATGTGGCTTCTAGTGCTTGACGAAGGGTCGCTGGTTGGCCAATGACTTCGAACGCGTAGTCGACGCCTCCGTCGGTTAGTTCCCGGACGGCTTCGACAGCGTCGTCCTTAGACGCGTCCACCGTGTCAGTGGCGCCGAGTCTAGTGGCGTACTGGAACTTGGCAGGATTCGTGTCGATGGCAATCACCCGTGATGCGCCAGCGATGTACGCACCTTGGATCACGTTAAGTCCAACGCCGCCGCAACCCCAAACGGCTACTGTTGAACCAGTCTCCACCTTGGCTTTGTTGACAACTGCACCGACGCCGGTAATTACAGCACATCCGACGAGCGCCGCGCGGTCGAGACGCACGTCAGGGTCTACTTTGACGACGTTGTTTTCCCATGCCACGGTGTATTCGGAGTAGGTGGCTAAGCCAGCGTAGTAACTCGTACCGTTTTTGTGGAATTGGGCAGAGGGTTGATGCGATGAGATCGGGTCGCATAGGTTCCAACGTGCGGTTGAGCAGTACTTGCACTTTCCGCACATGGGACGGATGGCGAAAACCACCTTGTCGCCGGGTTCCAATCCATGCACTCCCGAACCGACTTTCTCAACCGTGCCTGCACCTTCGTGTCCTAAGATCGTCGGGAGGTCATCTGTGTGACGGTAACCTGAGTAGACATTGTGGTCGCTGTGGCAGACGCCGGTACCGCCGATCTTGACCATCACCTCTCCCGGCCCGGGGTCATCGAGTTGCAGTTCTTCGACGACGACGGGCTCGCCCTGCTTGTAGATGATTGCGGCGAGGGTTGATGTAGTCATTGGAAAGCCTCCACAGATGACGGGAGTTCAGTTTGATGGTGTGATGATAGCAGTGAGGGGGAACCCCTAATACTGTGCACCTGTGGATACCCGCCCGCGCGGGTATGACGGGGTTACAGGATGTATCGCTCGGCGACAGCTACTAATTCGTCGCCGTTGGAACTGGATACGAAAATGATCTGGTTTTCGTGACTATCGGAGACCTCGATTTCTACCCCGTTTCGCACTCCGTACATCGTCCATGAACGCCGGGCCGCCGGGGCGAAGGGGTTGCCGCGGCCGCCGTGTCGGGCGATGTTGTGGCTGGCAGTGCGGATGGCAGCGATGTTTTTCCAATCGAATGTGCGTTGGGTGCCTAGGACGCCGAGTTTGACAGTGATGCCGTCTGCGGTTGCTTTGGTCTCCATGAGCGTGGAGTTGAGCATCACGTAGACGATGCCGACGATTGCGATGGTGAATGAGATGTAGAAGATGAGCGACTCGCCGCCAGAGATTAGGGGATCGTCGGTGAAGCCTCGGATGCCGACTGCGGTGAGCCCTCCTGAAACGGCCCCGAGCATGAGACCGAGGAATGCGAACATCCATCCCGGCGCGCGCAAGTTTTCGGTGAATAAAGGCTGATCAGGATTCGATGATGTCATCGCTAAAAGCGTCTGTATTTCAGATACGCCTGCTGCGGGTCCATGCCGCCGAGGATCATGTTGCGGAGTTCGTTTTCGGTGTTCATCACCTCGTCGACTTGGTTTGTGACGTCGGATGCCGCAGATGCGGGGATCACTACTGCACCGTCGCGGTCGGCGACGATGTAGTCGCCAGTTTTGATGTCCACATCGCCGATGGTTATCGGTTCGCCCATCGTTTGGACCATCCAGCGCTCGACGATGTCCGAAGGTGTCAAATAGCGGCAGAAGACGGGGAATCCGAGTTTGAGGATGAAGTCGGTGTCGCGGTTGCCGCCGTCCACGATGTAGCCTTTGATGCCTCTGAACTTGAGCGTCTCGGCAGATAGCTCGCCCATGTGGGCAATGGTTGAGTCGTTGGGTTGGCATACGACGACGGAGCCCGATGGTGCGGCGCTCAGCATACCAGTCCAAGAGAGAAGGGAATCGTCTTGCGAAATCCCTTCGACTATTCCGCCTGAACAGGTCCAGACTTTGCCGACTAGTGGGATATTTGGATCAACGGGCTGGATGTCGTTGGGGAGAACTCCCTCGTCCAATCCGAGTTCTCGCATGGCGTCGTAGACGGCGCCAGAGTACGCGGATTCCAGGATTGCGAGTATCTGCTCTTCATTCAATTTGGATGGCATTACTGCGATGTATGAGGTTTGATTCGGCGAATGAAAATTCTACATTTTGGACTGTGGATAGAAACTGGTTGTTCAGGTGTTTCGCTGTCGTAGCGCGGATTTGACGTGCATGACTGCGTGTTGGGCAAGTTCGAGATCTTTGACTTCGTGCTCCCAGATCCTGATCACTTGCCAGCCGAGGTTCTCAAGATTCTGGTTATTTGACCTATCGCGATCCATGTTTCGCTGGAATTTGGTCGACCAGTATTCGTAGTTGCGAGTCGGCATGGTGGCGTGTTCGGGGCAACGGTGCCAGAAGCATCCGTCGATGAAGACTGCGACTTTCTCGGTGGGGAATACGACATCGACTTTGACGCCGCGTCGCTCGAATCTGATGTAGCGGTCTTTTCGGAAGCGGAGTCCTGAGCGGTGCAACATGCTTCGGAATGCGATCTCGGGCTTGGTGTCCGTGCGGCGGTTGGACATCATCGAGCGGCGCGTGCCTTCGTTGGAGGCAGGAGGAGCGGTGGGGACGGTGGAGGGTGATTGCATGTGGCGGAGTCTTGGGAGGCTGTTTAGAAGCTCATTTCACACCCGTCCAAAATCATCTTCCTCTCGCACGATGTCGTCTTCGCCTAGGTAGTCGCCGGTTTGGACTTCGATGATTTCGAGGGGTTCGATGGATGACGGGTTGGCGATGCGGTGTTTGTGGGTGCGTGGGACGTGGATGGACTGTGATGGGCCGAGCATCTGGTCTTCGCCGTTGATGGTCACTTTGGCAATGCCTCGGGCGACGGTCCAGGTTTCTGCGCGGTGGCGATGCCATTGGTAGGAGAGGCGACTGTCGGGCTTGATGCTCAGTCGTTTGACTTGGAAGCCGGGGCCCCTGGTCAGGACCTCGTATGATCCCCACGGACGGTCTTCGCGGCGGGGGCTTCTGGTTCGACGCAACGCTTCAGTGTCTATGGGCGTTGACGGCGTTTGCTCTTCAGTCATAGTGATTTGGATTGAAGGTGATACGTTTTGGTCGCAGGGAGGTAGATAGTAACCTGAATCCTACGTCAAACTGATACGAGCCAAGATAGTGTAGTGATCGCCCTATGACAAGCAGCCAATCGAGATCTGGACGCCCGAACATCCTCTTCATACTGACTGATCAGCAGCGGCAAGATTCGCTTGCTTGTTATGGCAACGATTGGATCGATACGCCGAATCTGAATAGGATCGCCGATCGGTCGTTTGTGTTTGAGAACGCGTATGTGACACAGCCGGTGTGTACTCCTAGCCGGGCGTCGATAATGACGGGGTTGTACCCGCACGCGGTTGGATTGCATCGTAACAACATCCCGTTGCCTGCTGATTGTCCGACGATTGCGGAGCGGATCAGCGAGGAGTACTACTGCGCATATTTCGGCAAGTGGCACCTGGGTAATGACATGATCCAGCAGCATGGTTTCGACAAGTGGATCAGCGTTGAGGACTTTCACCGGGTTCGAGCAACGAAACGAGAGTATAGGAATGTTGAGGCGCACTACAACGATCATTTGCGAAAGCACGGTATCGAGCCGCCGGGGATCAATCGATCGTATGAGAACTGGTTCGCGACTGCGGGATTGACGGAGGAGCAGACGCAGGCGTATTTCCTCGGTGATAGCGCGGCGGACTTCATCCGGGATCATGGTGAAACCGAGAACGGTGACATGCCGTTCATGCTCTACGTGTCGTTCTTCGAGCCGCATCCGCCGTATACCGGGCCGCTTAACGATCTATATGACCCGGAGGATATCTCTGTCGGACCAGCGTTCCTGAAACGTCCGGACGATGGTTCGTTACTGAACCGATTGCGGGCGGATTACTACATGGCGGGCAATCTGAATCCGCTCGGTATCGACGACTACCACGATTTGACAGCTGAAGATGGTTGGCGGCGTTTGAGAGCGCAGTATTTCGCGAACGTGACGTTGGTAGATCGGCAGGTCGGCAAGATGTTGGACGCGCTGGAGGCAACCGGTCAGCTAGATAACACGATCATCGTTTTCACTAGCGAGCACGGGGAGATGGGTGGTGATCACGGGATGTTGGAGAAGCGATCGATGTACGAAGAGGCGTCGCGTGTGCCACTACTCATACGCGTTCCAGGTTCGGAGCCTGACGCGGCTGGTGAATCGAAGCGGGTTGGCGGATCGGTTTCGCTTGTAGACCTAGTTCCTACGTTGATCGATTTGAGCGGGGGCGATGATGCGTCGAGTTCAAACTCGTCGGGTGATGTGCTGGGTGATGGTTTTGCGCCGACCGCATCGGGCATCTCGAACAGTTGGGAGATACAGGGCAAGAGTCTTGCACCGGTTTTAAGTGGTGACGCCGATCTGAGCGAGAACGATGTGTTTGTTCAGTGGAACGGCATGGGAGACCGGAATCTGGGTACTCCGGAGATCAACCGTATGGCTTCGATGCATTGGCGCACGGTGATCACTCCAGATCGTTGGAAGTTGAACCTTTGTCCAGCGGATCAGTGCGAGCTTTACGACTTGAACAACGATCCTCATGAGATGACGAACTTGTATGACGATCCGAAGCATCGGGATCGGATCCGCGACATGGCTGCGCGAATCAGGATTTGGCAGGCAGCGACGTGCGACGAGGTAGATTTGCCGCGGGTGTAGCGATCGGGACGAGTGCTAACCTTGAGTGTCAACCGCGCGAGAATCCGTCTCTAAAAACTCATGCCGTTAACGCAGCTCTCGACCGCCGTCGAACTCGACACATCATCCGCATACCAGCGAACCACGCTTGCGAACGGCATCCGCGTCATCACTAGCAGTATGACGCACACCAAGGCGGTTAGTGCCGTGTTCCTCGTTGGCGCCGGGAGTCGATATGAGAAGGACGATGAGGCAGGTGTTTCGCACCTTTTCGAGCACATGCTGTTCAAAGGGACGCCGAGTAGGCCGCGGCCGAGGGATATTAGCGGTGTGGTGGAGAGTGTAGGGGGCACGATCAACGCGTTTACGGATCGTGAGTGCACTGGTTATTGGTGTCGCATGGCATTGCCACACTATCGACGCGGTGTTGAAGTGCTAGCGGACATCATCAAGGCGCCGCTGTTCCGTGAGTCGGATATCGTGCAAGAGAAGCACGTGGTGTTGGAGGAGATTCGGGCGACGCACGACTCGCCAGGTGCGTTGGCGGGAATGTTGCTGGATTCGGCGTTGTGGCCGGATCAGGCTTTGGGTCGAGACATTGCGGGCACTATTGAAAGCGTTGAGGCGATACCTCGTGAGGTGATGCTCAAATACCACCGCGAACAATACGTGGGTTGCAATATCGTCGTTTGTGTGGCAGGCAATATCGACCATGATGAGGTAGTCGATCAGATAGACGAACTTTTGTCGGATCTGCCTTTTGGAGAGCCGCGCGGGATGTTTCCGTACGACGACAATTTGGTCGGACCTAGTGTGACCGGTGGTCGTCGGGACCTTGAACAGCTGCACATGGCGCTGGCGTTTAAAGGCGTCGGGATGAACGACGGGCGACGGACGGCATTGCGAATAATGACGGTAGTCCTCGGCGGGAGCATGAGCAGTCGGTTGTTTGAGGAGGTTCGGGAAAAGCGAGGACTTGCATACGGTATTGGCAGTTCGATGCATTCACTTACCGATTGCGGCGTGGTGGATATCCATACGGGTGTTGAACCACCGCGGGCGGTTGAGGCGCTCAGCGTAATCGTGGATGAGCTGGCAAAGATCAGGGATGGGATTACTGAGGGGGAACTGAGCGATGCTCGCGAGTTGGCCAAGGGCAGGTTGATTCTCGGGATGGAGGAGAGCCGGGCGGTGGCAAACGACCTCGCGGCGCAGGAGTTGCTGCGCGGTAGCGTCGAGACGTTGGACGACCGGATCAAGTCGTTGGACGCGGTGACTTTGGATGATGTGCAGTCGGTCGCTTCGGAGGTGGTGACATCGGACAAAATGGCGATGTCTGCGGTTGGCCCGGTGGAGGACTGGGCGGAATTTGAACGCGCACTTGATTTTTGAGTAATTTTCAGAAAGTCGTCAATTCGCGTTTCGGGCATTAGCATATGCAATACGCAAACCTCTGAGATAGGAGCACCCCAAAGAAATGAAGACCCGAGCATACATCTTGATCGAGACGTCAGTTGGCAGCACCGCCAACGTTGCGACGGAGTTGAAGAAGATCGATCAAATGATCGCCGTCGACATGGTAACTGGACCGTTCGACATCATCGCGGTAGTGGAAGCCGACAATCTCGTCGACATTGGCGGTATTGTGAGCACGAAGATGCATCAGGTGGGTGGCATCGTCAAGACCATTACGAGCCTTGCGGTCACTGCCGACTAATCAGATCGACCATGTGGTTTGAATTCAACGATGAAGAGATCGCGTTCCGCGAGGAACTGAAGGAGTTCCTGGATCGAGAACTGCCTGATGGGTGGATCGGTCCTAACGACGAATCTAGCGACGAGGGCTGGGATCTCTATTGCAGCATGCGTCGCAAGCTCGCCGAGCGCGGCTGGTTGACGATGACGTGGCCGAAGGAGTATGGCGGTCAAGAGGCTTCGCCGATGATCAGCCTCATATTCGCCGAGGAGATGTCGTACCGCCGCGCACCTGGCAACGACCGATTCGGCACGCGGATGTTGGGACCTACGTTGATGGTTTTCGGCACTGAAGAGCAGAAGCGCAAGTATTTGTCGGACATCGCGCAGGGCGGGATCCAATGGTGTCAGGGGTATTCAGAGCCGAACACGGGTTCTGACTTGGCGTCTTTGCAGACGTTCGCGGAGTTTCGAGGCGATCACTTCATAATCAACGGATCGAAGATATGGACCTCGTTGGCGCATCGCGCAGACATGATGTTCATGTTGGTTCGGACTGATCGCGATGCGGAACGGCACGCGGGTATCAGCTTCTTGCTTGTGGATATGAAGTCGCCGGGTATACAAGTCAATCCGATCATCAACATCGCTGGTGCCCACAGTTTCAACCAAGTGATGTTCGATGATGTCCATGTTCCAGTTGAGAACCTGGTCGGCGAACTGCATGATGGCTGGAACGTGGCGATGAATCTGCTCAACTTCGAGCGAGGGAACATCGACTATGTGTCGTGGGCGCAGAGGTCGTGGGAAGAGATCCGTGACTACGCGGCAACGACTAGAAGTTTCGATGGTTCGTTGATGATCGACGACATGAAGGTTCGACGTCGTTTGGCGGAGCTGGAAGCAGAGATCGAGATGGCGCGCTACATCACCTACGAGGTGGCGTGGTTGCAGTCGCTGGGACATCCGCCTTCGACCGAGGCGAGCATGTGTAAGATCGCGGCGACCGAGGTGAATACTGCGGTGCTTGATTTTGGGGTTGAGTTGCTCGGGATGCCAGGGCTGATCGACGATCCGGATGAGCACGAGGATCTCGCTGGGCGTATCTTCAAGATGCGAATGTATCAGACTTCCGGTCCGATATTGGCTGGCACCAATGAAATTCAGAAGAACATCATTGCCTACCGTGGCCTTGAATTGCCCCGTCGCTAGATCCGCATCATGGACTTCGGACTAAACGAAACGCAGGAACTGATCCGAAGCAGTGCAGCGGAGTATCTCTCTGACCGTTCACCATCCGACTTCGTGCGGGCGATGGCGACGGATGAGCGGGGCTATACCGACGATTTTTGGCGAGAGATCGGCGAGTTGGGGTGGCTAGGGTTGATCGTGCCGGAGGAACACGGTGGTTCTGGCATGGACATGTCGGATATGGCGGTGCTGTTGGGAGAGTGGGGAGCTGCATTGGCACCGGGTCCGCTAGTGGAGTCGGCGGTTGTGTCGGCGTCTGCGATCAGCGAGTTTGGTTCTGAAGATCAGAAGGCAGATTGGTTACCTTCGATCGCGACTGGGGAGATGGTTGCGGTTCCGTCGTTAGTCGGGATGGATGGTTCGACGGATCCGAATGCGATGGGCGTCCGAGCTTCCGAGACTTCCAATGGTTGGGTGATCAGCGGGACGAGCAGATTCGTTCCGTATGGCAATTCTGCGGACCTCGTATTGATGCCGGCGGAGGCTGAGGCGGGGGTGACGGTGTTCGCGGTGCCGGTGAAGTCTGCCGAAGGGACGGTCAATATCAACCGGGTGAAGATGGCATCGGGGGTACCGGCTTGTGATATCGAGATGAACGAGGTCGTTGTTCCGACAGCGACGGTTGTCGGCGAAGCTGGTGGTGGCGCTGATGTGGTTGATCACATGATGTTGTACGGAGCGGCTGCTAGGGCGACGCAGATGGTTGGTGCGGGTGGCGCGGTGACGGATCGCACGATCGAGTATGTGAAAGACCGGCGGCAGTTTGGTAGGCCGATTGGTGCGTTCCAAGTGATACAGCACTACATGGCTGACATGGCGACGAAGGTTAAGTCGGCGAAGCATCTAGCGGATCGTGCGGCGTGGGCGTTGAGTGCGGATGTTGATGGTGCGATGGCTTCACGGATTATTTCGCAGGCGAAATGGTCCGCGAATACGTTGATGCACGACATCGTGTGGAAGGCGCATCAGTCGCATGGAGCGATCGGGTTCACTTGGGAGCACGATCTGCATCTTTACACTCGGCGGGTGCTTTCGTGGCGTGCTGATTTCGGAGATTCGGATTCACACATCGAAAACCTTGGACGAACGCTCTGACTTGGAAGCCAGAGGGATCGAAAATGCCTGAGGACTGTATCTTCTGCAAGATCATCGCCGGGGAAATCCCGTGCAGCAAGGTCTATGAAGACGACCACGTTCTAGCGTTCAACGACATCAACCCGAAGGCACGGGTCCACGTCCTAGTAGTTCCCAAAACGTGCTTCGACCGCCTACACGAAGCAGGGGATACTCATGTGGAGATGCTTGGTCGGATATTAGTGGGAGTTGGTAAGGTCGCGGAGACCACGGGAATTACGGGTTCGGGGTATCGTGTGCAGTTCAACCAAGGCCGAGGCGCGGGGCAGGAGGTGTTTCATCTGCACGCGCATGTGACCGGGGGAGGCCCGGTTCCGACGTAGGCTAGACTATGAGCAACCATGATTGGGTTGCTCGTACGTCAGATACTACGCACGGTCATCTTTCAGGTTGTGATGACCGTGGTGATGCGGTTGGTTGGTTTGGTTTTGCGCCGGTTGAGGTTGTAGGACATCCCCTGCGGTCGCTGCGCTTGGCCCCCAACGAGTGGGGGAAGGGGATGATGGACGCGAAAGGGAAGTTTATTGGGCTCGTTCCATCAGGACGGTGACACCGAGGTCGATGTATTTGTTGCGTAGGGCGGGATCGCCAGAGCGGTAGCTCATCCTGACGTCCAGATCGTTGACCTGGTCCATGACGTGCTTGATGCAATCGTCGTCGGTCTTGAACGGATGATGCGGATGCATTTCCCGGTCGAACTCCAGATCGGCCGGGCCCCATGAGAACAGGTCAACGCCCGGCATGGCGAGGGTGCGGATGTTCTCGATGGCGCGCAGGGACTCGACTTGCAGGCAGATGACGCCGTTTTCGTTCCACCACTTGGCGTATCCGGGACGGTCGTGCCCGAGTTCAGCGCCCCAGCGATAACCGCCAACCCAGCTCCGACGGCCCTCAGGCGGGAAGTAGAACCAGTCAAGGGCTTCTCGTACCGTCGACTGTTCCTCGACGAGCGGGATTTCGATGAATGCAGGTCCGAGGTCGGCGATGTTGCCGACTAGGAAGGCCAACTGGGTGTGCTTGATACGGAAGTGGATCGGTATTCCGACCTCGTCGGCGATGTTGCAGTGATCGACCAGCATGTGCTCCGAGAAGGGGCTGTGTTGGCTGTCGCACGTCGCGAAACCGTAGTTGTCCTTACCGAGGATGTCTTCGAACTGGGACTTTGTGGAACCAATCGGTATGCCGACTCCGATGACGATGTCGCCGCGCCGGATGCGTTCTTTGAGGTTTGCGTCATTGCCCATTTTTGGGTTCTCCTTTGTGTCGAGGGGTTAGGTTTGAGCCATTTCGAATAGGACCGTCACGCCCATGTCGAGGTATTTGTTGCGGAGCTTGGGATCGTAGGACCGGTAGCTCATTCTGACGTCGAGGTCGTTGACCTGATCCATGACGTGCTTGATGCAGTCGTCGTCGGTCTTGAAAGGATGGTGCGGGTGCATTTTGCGATCCCACTCGAGGTCTGACGGCCCCCATGAGAACATGTCGACACCCGGTGGGGAGAGGGCTCGGATGTTCTCGATGGCGCGGAGCGACTCGATCTGGATGCAAAGGATGCCGTTGTTGTTCCACCACTCTGCGTACATGTTCATGTCGTTTCCGAGCTCGGCACCCCAGCGGTTGCCCCCAACGAAGCTACGTCGTCCTTCTGGCGGGAAGTAGAAAAACTCGATTGCCTCGCGGACGGTAGCGGGGTCTTCGACGAGGGGGATCTCCAACATAGCGGGGCCAAGATCGGCGAGGTTTCCGAGCAGATATGCGTGCCTAGGGTGGTCAATGCGCAGGTGGACGGGGATGCCGACCTCATCGGCGGTGTTGCAGAACTCGACCATCTGGTGTTCCGAAAAGGGGCTGTGCTGGCTGTCGGTCATGACGAAACCGTAGTCGTCTTTGGAGAGGATGTCTTCCAGTTGTGCTTTGTCTGCGGTCATTGGTACCGAGACACCGATCACGATATCGCCTCGGCGGATGCGTTCTTTTAGCGGGGTTTCGTTGCCCATCGCCATCTCCTTGAAGATTGTCCGGCGCCCCATTCGGCGCTGTGATGGAATAGTAACGCAGAAGTGGTGATTGGGCGTGTGATGAATGGCGGGATTCGGGGTGTGTTTTTGAGACGTTGTATAGCCGCGAAATTGCCGGAAGTTGCCGCTGATTGCCACTGGTAGCGGCAGTTTAAGGGGGATTTTGCCGCTGGAGCGGCAATTTGGCGGCAAGATTGTTTTTTGAACAAGTTCAAAAAGTTGTCTGAACCGGGATTTGTGGGTGAGATCTCTTTGTCCTTCGGGCATTTCTTCTGCAGAGCGGGGAAGCCTGCGCCCTGGCGCGAAGGGGATGTTGATTTATGGCGTAAGTTGGGGCGTAAGATTGTTGGTAGTGCTACGAGTTTAGGAGGGTATGGAGTTGGCGGAGTTGCTGAGAGTTTTCGGTCGTGATGAGTTTGATGCTGGGTCGGTGGAGCAGGCGGTTCGGGATCGATATACACAGGTCGCGGAGCGCGGTGCTGCTGCGTCAGGATGTTGCGCGGAAGAGGTTGGATCGGCGTGTTGCGGAGACGACGGTTCTGAGATGGCGACGGTGGCAGATGTTCTTTACGAGTCGGATGACTTGGCTGCGTTGACGCCTGAGGCGATGGCGGCTTCGGCCGGGTGTGGCAATCCGATCGGGCTGTCGGAGGCCAAGTCGGGCGAGACGGTGTTGGATCTTGGCAGTGGTGGCGGGATCGACTGTTTCTTGGCGGCGCAGGAGGTTGGCGATGACGGTCAGGTGATCGGTATTGACATGACGCACGCGATGATTGATCTGGCCAGACAGAATGCAGAGAAACTAGGGGCGCACAACGTTGTGTTCAAGTTGGGCAAGATCGAGGCGATTCCGCAACTTGATGCGAGCGTCGATTTGGTGATTTCGAACTGTGTTATCGCTTTGTCGCCGGATAAGGACCGAGTGTTCGACGAGATCTATCGGGTGCTGAAGCCGGGAGGTCGTTTCGTGGTTTCGGACATGGTGGTTACTGAGGATCTGCCGGATGATGTGCGTGCTTCTGCTGAGGAGTGGGTTTCTTGTGTAGGCGGGGCGGACCTGTTGAGCCGATATCTGGGACGTATGGAACGATCGGGATTTGCAGATGTTGAGATCATGTCGGACGTTCCGATGCGTCCGCGTTCGGACGGTACGGCGTGGGAGGAATCGGTTCGTAGCGTTACGGTTCGGGGTTGGAAGGCCTGAACTAGGATTTGAATGATTTTTAAGGATGGGAAGGATAGTGGATTCTTGGATCAGATGAATTTGTCGTTTCCCAATCGAATCCCGGTCATTTTTCGTTTTAGCGGCATTAAATGTTCGTGGTGGTAAACTCCTCGTACGACCAATCCCCAATACCGCTCAGGAGGCGAAACGATGGATGGTTTGAGGAGTTATATGGTTCGGCTGGGGTCGCTGGAGTTGGCTACAGTGATCTTTTGGATGCTGTTCTGGTTGGCGAACGGGCTGGCGAAGCTGATACCCGGGGTTCACATTGGTGTGAAGTTTGCGGAGAAGGGAAACCCGTTTGGCGGTGCGTTAGACAAGATGGGATGGGGGACGGGCCTCGGCGAATTCGCGTACTACTTCACGGGCATTTTCGAATTGATCGTCGGGATCATATTCCTGTGGACGCTGATCCAGTTCTTCATGCGTAGCGGTACAGCGGCGCGTAGGCCTTGGATCCTGTTCGGATTGTTCTTGAGCGCGATCATCTTCGCAGTGTTCACGTTCCAGAACGTGGTCACGGCGTCGCGGCCAACGCCGCTGATCTGGCATGTCACCTACTTCGCGATAGTCGGTGTTTCATGGCTGGTAATCGTCGGTCAGGGTTACTGGGCGAGCGCGACTAGCGAAGACGGCTAGGCTAGCAAACAAGAAAATCCCCTCTCCTCGGCAACCGAGGAGAGGGGAGGTCGCTTGCGAATGTTTGGGTTCGTCGCCTAGCGTCGGTTGTTGCTGGTGGCAAACTTAGCGGCCTGCATGGCGATGTTGTGAGCGTGTTCCTTTTTACGCTCTTCCATGCTTTCGTTGACCATGTCGATGCCTTGCCGGACCTGCATGAGGGTGTGAGAGAGCCGCTCTTCGAGCTTCATGAGCATTCGGCGTGAGTACTCGTCGGTCTCGTTGGTCTGTCGGTGCGAGCGTTCATCGGCGTTTTCGACGATAGTGTTGGCTTCGCGTTTGGCCCGGATGAGCAGCTTCTCGGATTCTTCCTCAGCTTCGGTGATTATGCGCTTTGCTTCTTCCTTGGAGGCGTTGACGACGGATGTCTGGTCGATGGTCTCCATAGCCTTTTTGCGTGCTTGGGCGAGGATGATGTCGCGCTCTTCCTCAGCACGCTTACGGAGTTCTTCGGATTCCTGCATCGCTTCGTTGCGTGCCGTCTGCATGAATTCTTCGGCATCGCTGAGCATCTGGTCGCGTTTGGTGACGATCTGATCGGAGAGTGATGTCACCTTTGGAAGTTCGCGCTTTAGTTCGTCGATGAGGCCCAGAGTTTCGTCGGCTCTGACGAGGCTGCGTCCGGTAGCGCGCACGCGGTTTTCCTCAACAGAGTTCGAGATTCTTGAGATCAGCTCGTAGATAACGGGTTGAACCGACACGAATTCAGTGCTGTCCGAGTTGTAGCTGACGCGGGTTTCTAGTGCCATTTTGTTCTCCTTGTGCGTCGGACTTGCGGGACCGATTGCACTGGTGTTGGTTGCTTGTGCTCTATAGGTTGTTCGCTATGCGGGTTGTGGTGTCAACTTCGATGTTGTCGGCGCCACGACGTTGGGGGGTACAAGACCGGAGATGTTTCCGCCGAGTGTGACGATCTCCTTGACGCGGGATGAGCTTACGTATTGGTTCTCGATAGACGAGAAGAGGCAGACGGTCTCGATGTCATCGTCGAGGTGTCGGTTCATCAATGCCATCGCGCTCTCGTATTCGAAGTCACTTGTGATTCTAAGCCCTCTGACGATCGCTTTCGCGCCAGTTTCTCGAGCGAAATCGACAGTCAAGCCGCGGAACGGGATGACTTTGACATTGGAGGCGTCAGTGATAGCTTCTTGCAACATTCCTACACGTTCGTTGATGTCGAAGGTCACACGTTTGTGATTGCCGTCGTAGACGGCGACGATGAGGGAATCGAACAACGCGGCGGCACGCCGGACCACATCGGTGTGGCCGTTGGTTACGGGATCGAATGTGCCAGGGTACAAAGCTACGACGTCGCTCATAGTTGTGTTTCGTGATCTTCTGGTTTTTCTCTATTGGTGTCAGAGGTTTGTGGGAATGAGTAGATGGTTAAGCTGGTGTCGCCGTATCGTTTTCGGTTTATGGCGGTAGCTCCGGAAATAGTGTCTGGTAGCTGGTTCCTAGTTGCGTGTTCTGCGATGATCCAAGCGTGGGGTTGTAGGAGGTTGTGTTTGCGGAGTTCGGCGAGTATGTCTTTCCAAGGATCGATGTCGTATGGCGGGTCTGCGAAAACGAGGTTGTAGGAGTTGCCTGCGAGCCGCGCCAATGTCTTGATGGCATCAGCTTGGTAGGTAGAAGCCTTTTCGGACACGTTTCTGGCAACGGTCTCTTGTCGTATCTTTGCGGCTCTTCTGCGGTCGATTTCTACGAAGTCGACATGTGCAGCGCCATGTTCGAGGAGGTCGAGCCCGACGGCTCCGGTGCCGGCGTAGAGGTCGAGCGCGGTCATTCCGTCTGCGCCGTTTGGACCGAGCATCGAGATGATGGCTGAACGAGTCCTCGAAGATGTTGGTCGTAGCCCGTGTCTGGGTATACGTCTGTTCCTTTCCGCGTGTTTCACTCCGAATTGCGCCGGGGCGCAACATCGTATCTGCACAACCACTTGGTTAGTGGGAGTGTTGAATACGATTATGCGGAATCGGGTGATGTGTGTTTCAACGATGCACGACGCGATTTATGGCGTTTTCTCACGACGGGTATGGCGACGGTGGAGGTCTGTAAGATTGATTCAATTGGTGTGCGCCCGATTATGTGTAGAGAAGGTCGGAATTGAGCCGGATGACAGATAGACCCGAAATCTCGCCTGAGACTGACGGGGCTTCAAGGTATTCGCGTCTGGAACTCGACCGATTGCGGAAGGTCGATCAGCTGAGGCAACAAGGCATCGACCCGTTTCCGGCTCGGATCGAGCGAACTCATTCCGTAGAAGAGGCTATCGCGCTTTACATGGAGTGCGAGGAGTCGCATGCCGATGCCGACGACCAAGCTGGAGTTCAGACGGATTCTGTAAAGGTCGCTGGTCGGGTGATGGCTAGGCGCGGGATGGGGAAGATGTCGTTTCTGGATGTGCGAGACGGAAGCGGTCAGGTTCAAGTTCAAGCAAGAGCGGATGTGCTGGCTGACGATTTCGAGTTGCTTTCGATGCTGGATATCGGTGATTTCGTTTCGGTTTCGGGGCCGGTGATGCGGACGCGGCGGGGGCAGATCTCGGTTGAGGCGCATACGTTTGGGATTATTTCGAAGTCGATGCGTCCATTGCCTGAAAAGTGGCACGGATTGCAGGATGCAGAGACGCGGGTTCGGCAGCGCTATCTCGATTTGCTGGCGAATGAACGAGTGATGGAGAATGCTCGCGCCCGTTCTAAGGTTGCGTCTTCGGTGCGTCGGTTCATGGAGGCGCAAGGGTTTATGGAGGTTGAGACGCCGATACTAGTTCCGGTTGCAGCTGGTGGGTTCGCGGAGCCGTTCGAGACGTATCACAACGCGCTCGGGCGAGGGTTGTTTCTGAGAATCGCAACGGAGTTGTACCTGAAGCAGTTGATCGTGGGTGGAATGGACAAAGTTTTCGAGATCGGCAAGATATTCCGCAACGAAGGCATTGACGCGGATCACAATCCCGAATTCACGACGATGGAGAGTTACGAGGCGTATGCGGACTACAGCGATGTGATGCGGATGACGGAAGAGATGGTAGCGTTCGTGGCGACGGAGGTGAACGGGTCAACTGTGGTGTCGGTCCCAGACGGTAAGGAAGGCGAGACGATAGATTTGGCTCCGCCTTGGCCTCGGTTAGACCTGCGCGAGGCGATCATCGACGCGTCGGGGATCGATTTCCGCGCGTGTCCGACGCGGGATGCGTTGGCAGCGGCGATGGATGAGCGCGGGATGCATGTGGAGCCGAATTCGACGTGGCAGCAGCTGTTGGACAAGGTGATATCGGCGTCGGTGGAGCCTAAGTTAGTTGCACCGACGTTCTTGGTGGATTACCCGTTGGCAATGTCGCCGTTGGCGAAGAAGAAGCCGGGATTTGACGATGTAGTGGAGCGGTTTGAGGCATTCGTGTTGGGGCGTGAGTTGGCGAATGCGTTTACGGAGCTCAACGATCCGGTAGATCAGCGCGAGCGGTTCGAGCAGCAGGAACGGCAACGGGAGGAGTTTGATGATGTTGAGGCGGATCGGTTAGACGAGTCGTTTTTGCTGGCGGTTGAACACGGGATGCCGCCGACGGGCGGGCTGGGTATCGGTATTGATCGATTGGCGATGCTTGTGACGGGGGAAAGTTCGATACGAGAAGTTACGCTGTTTCCGCAATTGAGATCTTGAGGACATGGAGCGATGTTGGATCTACGCAAGATAGTCAATAACACGGATGCGGTGCGCGCCGGTCTCGCGAAGCGCGGCGAAGATGTTGCGCCGATCGACGAAATTATCTCCTTGGATGTGAGGCGTCGATCATTGATTCAGCAGACGGATTCGGCCCGTCATTTTAGGAATGAGGTCTCTCGAACCATCGGTGCTGAGAAGCGCCGTCCGACGGACGATGAGATTCAGCAGATGCGATCGACGGGCGACAGGATATCTGCGCTTGAGGAGGAAGCGCGCTCTGTCGCGACTGAGTTACGGACTCTGATGTTGGGTTTGCCGAACTTGCCACTTGAGGATGTGCCGGAGGGTTTGGACGAGACTTTCAACGAGATCGTCAGCGAAGTCGAATCACCTCCTGCGCGTGAGTGGGATACGCCGCATTGGGATATCGGCGACAACCTCGGCATCATCGACATGGAGAGCGCGGCCAACATTTCGGGCAGCAGGTTTTATATGTTGCGGGGGCAAGGCGCGAGGTTGCATCGTGCGATCGTCGGATGGTTGCTCGACACGTTGGTTGATGAGTTTGGCTACGAAGAGACGAATCCGCCGTATCTGGTGCGCGAGGAGACGTTGATCGGAACTGGGAATCTTCCGAAATTCGCCGATGACCTCTACCGTGACGAAGATGCTGGTTTGTGGATGATTCCAACTTCCGAGGTGTCCCTGAATGGCATTCATCAGGACAGCATCATTGATGGTGAATTGCCTTTGAAGTACTGCGCGCACACCCCTTGTTTCAGGAAGGAACATGCGGCTGCAGGTCGAGATGTGCGGGGAATGAAGCGGGTGAAGCAGTTTGAGAAGGTGGAGATGTTCCGGTTTGTGGAGCCGGATGATTCGGAAGAAGCGTTGGAAGAGATGATCGAGATATCGTTGGAGCTTTGTCGGCGACTTGGATTTACGACTCGGTTATTGAAGCTATGCGCTGGAGATATCGCGTTTCAGTCGGCGAAGACTTACGATATCGAGGTTTGGTCGCCGGGGGCTCAGGAGTGGCTTGAGATCAGTTCGCTGTCTACATGTACGGATTTTCAGGCGAGGCGGAATAATACTCGGTATCGGCCCAAGAGTGGTGGCGGCACTCGGTTCCCGCATACGTTGAATGGGTCGGCGCTGGGGATGCCGCGGACTTTTATCGCAGTGTTGGAGAACGGGTTGCAGGCTGATGGGAGCGTGGTTTTGCCGGAGGTGCTTTGGGATCGGGTGGGGTGTGAGCGGGTCGAATCTGGGTAGTGATTTTCGGCGCGTCGGTCTCAGAGGGGTTCGCCTTCGTCGCGCAATAT
Organism: Dehalococcoidia bacterium; assembly: GCA_965220515.1. Taxonomy (GTDB): domain Bacteria; phylum Chloroflexota; class Dehalococcoidia; order Lucifugimonadales; family Lucifugimonadaceae; genus Bin127. The sequence continues at coordinate 1,263,418 of OZ244831.1, read as the reverse complement.
CGACGCTGCGGTGCTCGGGTATTGTTCAGCGATGCGCTCCCTTAAGAAAGGCGCTAGTACCTCAGAAGCATTTTCTAAAGTGATGCTGACGACTTCGTCGTTTTCGTCGAAAAAAGCTACGAGTCGTTCCGCGACGGGCTGACCGTCGCTGCCTGGGCGGCCGTTGCCGATGTCGAGGGTATCGGTCTCAGGGTCGTAGTAGATTTTCAATTTCATGGTCTTCCCCACTCCTTTAGCTTTGTACGGTCAAAGCAACGATTGAACAGCTTGCCGTCTTCGAGGACCACCCTCAACCATTTCTGTGCTTCTTCGATGTACCCGAAGTAACTTAGTCGTCCGTTAGGTTGCTCTTCGACGAAATATGGGTTGGCAACCACCTGTGCAACCCACTCTTCTTTAGGTTCTGGGTGAGTGATTCTCGCAACGTTTTCGTAATACCAGGTGGTATCCATCAGCATTGACCTAAGTCGACACCATCAAATGAAGATCCAAAAGAAAGAAATTGGCGGTCTGAGTTAGAGATTCTATCCGTTGAATTGGTTCATGGCAGTTTCTACGCCTTGGGTGATGATGGTTTGGGTGGCTTGGGCCGCGTGGTTGATGGCGATTTTGATGGCGGTTAGGTCTTCGTCGGAAGGGTGTCCAAGGACGTGGTCGATTTGGGTATCGCCGTTGGTTGGTTTGCCGACGCCGATGCGGATGCGGGGGAATGCGGTGTCGTGAAGGGTGTCGATGATGGATTTGAGGCCGTTGTGTCCGCCGTCGCCTCCACCGCGTCGGACTCGAATGCGGCCGGGTTTGAGGTTGATGTCGTCGGTGATGACGATGAGGCGATTGGTGTCGGTTTCGTAGTGTCTGATGAGGGATCGTGCTGCGGTACCGGATCTGTTTACGAAGGTTTTGGGGTATGCGATGATGGCAGGCTGGTTTTCGATATTCAGATGGGCGATGCGCGATGGTCCTTCGTCTTGTAGACGGGCGCTGTGGCGTTCGCGGAGGATGTCGGCGGCCCACCATCCGACGTTGTGGCGGGTTTCGGCATATTCAGGTCCGGGGTTGCCGATGGCGAGGATGATCCAGGGGTTAGTGAGTTTCTGAGGTTTTGGTGCGCGGGATTTCGGATCGGCGAAGAGGCGTGTGAAGCGTTCGAAGGGGCTGGGTTTGCGGGTCATAGGAGCTGCGCCGGTGCCTCTTCTGGTGCCTCGGATAGGTCAGGGATTTGACCTTCGAGGATTTGTTTGAATTGGTCTTCGTTGAGGACGGGGACGTTTAGGCGGTTAGCGCGGTCAAGTTTGGATCCGGCGTCGGCGCCGGCTACTAGGTAGTCGGTGTTTTTGGAGACGCTGCCGACGGCTTTTGCACCGAGAGCTTTGACGGCGTTTGCGGCTTCGGTTCGAGAGAAGCTATCGAGTTTGCCGGTGATGACGAAGGTGAGGCCTTTGACGGGGTGGTCGGCGGCAGGTTCGGGGGTGTCATCTTCGGGATCGACTCCCAAATCTTTCAGACGTTGTACGAGTGCGATGTTGGGTTCGTGAAGTGTCCACTCTCGGATCGAGTTGGCGAGAATGGGTCCGATGCCTTCAATTGCGGTGAGTTTTTCGGCGTCCGATTGTAGAAGGTTTGGCAGATTGCGGAATTCGCGTGATAGGGTTTCGGCGATTTCAGATCCCACGCCACTTATGCCGAGTCCGAAGATGAGGCGAGGGAAGGACTGGGACTTAGATTGCTCGATCGCGTCGACGAGGTTTTGGGCGCGTTTTTCGCCCATTCGCTCCATGGCCAAGAGGTCGTCCATGCGTTCGTGGAGGGTGTAAATATCGGCGATGTTGGTTACGAGGTTTTGGCGTGCGAGCTCTTTGGCGAGTTTTTCTCCTAGACCTTCGATGTCCATCGCGCCGCGGGAAGCGAAGTGCTCCAGCAAGCGTTCGAACTGCGCGGGACAGGTGGAATTGATGCAACGGATGTCGGCTTGATCTTCATCGCGAATGACCGGCTCGCCGCAGGCGGGGCAGTTGGGTTCGATGCGGTAGGGGTGCGAATCGTTGGGACGTTGGTTGTCGGAGGCAGGGCCTACTACTTGTGGAATGACGTCGCCGGCGCGTTGGACGATGACGCGGTCGCCAGCGCGGATATCTTTTCGGTTGACGTCCTCTTCGTTGTGGAGGGTTGCTTGCGAAACAGTGACGCCTCCGACGACGACAGGTTCGAGGACGGCGTAGGGGTTGATGGCGCCAGTGCGACCTACGTTGGTACGGATTTCTAGGAGTTTGGTGACGGCCTGTTCGGCTGGGAATTTGTAGGCGGTGGCCCATCGGGGGTCTCGTCCTACGGCTCCGAGGCGATCTTGGAGTGTGATGTCGTCGATTTTGATGACTACACCGTCGATGCCGAAGTCTAGAGTTGATCGGATTTCGGGGACGCTGTAGATGGATTCAAGGGCCTGATCGGGCGTTGAAACGCGTTGGGACCAATCGTTGGTTTTACATCCCCATCGTTTGAGGGATTGGAGAGTTTCGTATTGCGAGTTGGGGATATCTCCATTTTCGGCGTAGCCGATGGAGTAGAAGAACATGTCGAGGGGGCGTTTGGCGGTCTCGGATGAGTCGAGTTGGCGGAGGGAGCCGGATGCGGAGTTGCGCGGATTGACGTAGACGGGGAGGCCGGCGGCTTCGCGTTCTTCGTTGAGGCGGTCGAACGCGGAGATGGGGTAGAAGACTTCGCCGCGCAGTTCGATAGTGCCGGGGACATCGTCGCCGTTTAAGCTGAGTGGGACAGAGTTGATGGTTCGGATGTTGTCGGTGATGTTCTCGCCTTGGGTGCCATCGCCGCGGGTGGCTGCTTGTATCAGTATGCCGTCGATGTATGTGACGGCGACGGCGAGTCCGTCAATTTTGAGTTCGAGAGTTAAGTCTGTAGAGCCGATTTCCAGGTAGTCGAGGGCACGTTGGTACCAGGCGTTGAAGGTTTCTTCGCTGGTTACGTTGCTCAGGCTGAGCATTGGAACCGGGTGTTGAACCGGCTCGAATTGCTGAGATGGGGCTGCGCCGACGCGGAGAGTTGGTGAGTCGGGGGTTTTGAGTTCGGGGTGTTTTTGTTCGAGGTCTTGGAGTTCGCTGAGGAGGATGTCGTACTCAGCGTCGGAAAGCGACGGGTTGCTCAGCACGTAGTACTCGTGATTGGCACGGTTAAGTGTTGAGCGGAGTTCGGTAGCGCGGGATGCGGTGTTGGAGGTGGTCAAGGCGAATTGTGAGGAATGAATGAAGGTTGTGTGTTCAATATTCTAGCAATGGTGGATTGTTAGGCGCGCACAGTTGGTCCGCCTGAGTACTTGGCGGATTAAAGACGATGAGACAAAGCCGTTCGATGATTCAGGTCAGGGGATCTGTGATTCGCCGTCCGACATGAGCGGCATCATGAAATACAGTCCGTGACGATCATTGCCGCGGGTTTCGGGTCGTACCGTGAATCCCATTCGGAGCTTTAGCGCGTGGTTTTCGCGACTGTGGGAATAGCTGAATGACGCCAGCTGGCAACAGTGCAGAGACCTTGCCAAATCGATAGCGGCCTTTTGCAGGGTCGTGCCGATACGTCTGCGTCGGAATTCCGGCAATACAAAGAAATTTTTCACCTTTGCTTGCAGCAACTCTTTGCCGTCGATCTTCACAGCCGGAAGATTGTCTTCGGGACCGATTGGGATCACGATGAGTCTAAGGATCCCTAAGATGGTATGAGGTCTGTATGCGACGAGGATTCTTGAGTCGCGTTGATCGTAACCGTCGATAAATTCAGGAAGCCCGCTTTGATGTTGATCGAAGAACCTCACGACTTCCGACCATCTCGGATGACTGTGGTCCCACTCTGAGATTCGGTAATTTCCCATGAGATTCCATGATGCAGATGACGTCAAATGGATGTGGGTCGCTGAGAGCAATGTCAACGGACTATCGGTCGAGTTTGGCTCGGATTCCAGCCTCGAATGCAGACAGAGTTACGGGTTTCCCTCCGGTTAGCCCTTCTGTTGCGCGCTCCAATGTGGTGACGTGAACGCGATCTGGGACGAGTTGGAATCTTCTGCCCGCATCGTCTCGTTCGAAATCGACTGTGAACCAAACAATGTCGCCACTTGAGAGATCGTCGACTTCCTCTATGTCGCCCATCGAAGCGTAGAAATGTTTGTCGACGACGACGGCCATCTTTTTGCCCCACCGTCGTAGCGTTGGAACTTTGATTTGGAGCTGAGGCATTAGGCGTTTCGGACCGCTACTCCGATAGTCAGGGCGTCTTGTATGGCTTGGGAAAGGCGGTTGTTCGGCTTCGCTCGTCGTTATGTGACGGAACTCCTCACTCATGCTTCGTCCTGAGAAATAGACCGCTTGTATCTCCAAAGCGCACCAATCGAACGCGGCGGTTCCAGCGTCATGATTGGTCAGAACCATGTCGATTCGGCCCACGTGAGTGCCACCGCCTGGCGACGATAAAAACCCTATCTCTGTGGCCATTTGGGGATCTTCCGTTCCCAATAAGGTTTCACCGACCCATCGGAATATCCTCGCATTCTCTTCAAAGCGACGTGGGCATAAAACTCTCAACCCGTCTTCAGCACCCGATACAGCACTGGCTACCCCGTCAGATTCCTCGTACAACCTGAACGAGCACACACCACCCTTCTTGGTACAACCGCCTCCTCCGATCCTGAAAGGGCAAGGACGATCCACTTCACTGAGGGCGAAACCCTGTCTTTCGTCGCGCGACAGACCAAGGTAGGCATGACCATACCACTCACCTATACCAAATCGTCGCATCAGGGTTACGAAGGCAACTCGCGTGATGTGATCAGCAGTTCGTACATTACAGCGTGGTGGGTGTTTTTCATCGCTACTTTAGCGAGATGGAAGCCGCGTCTCCGGGCCATGTCGACAACCTCGGAATTCTCGTCGTATGTCATCATGAATGGAGCCTGGATATCGGACATGAGTTGAAACAAACCCTCGTGATCGATTTCGTTGAATGTATAGAGACGTTTACCCGCTCGTTTGCCCGCGGCCGTGTACGGGGGATCAATGAAGAAAACTACTGATCCATCATCACGATATCGGTTGATTAAGTTGAGGCCGTCACCTTGTATGAATTCAAACCGACTGGCAGATCTAGCAATGGCTCGGATTCTCTCGGCGATGGTCTTGGGATACCAGCGAGAGGCGAGGCCGTTTCCATTTTCGCCCTTATTCATGGCTGACGCGCCCTTGGCGATAATGCCGCCGCGATTGATGCGGTTTCTTAGTAGGGTCTGGAATGCTAAATCGAGTTCTATTTCCGTGTTATCGTCGAACACTGCTCGGACGTTTTCGGGTGTGGGGACAAAACGTTCGACTTTTTCAGCAAGCGGTTCTGGTTCTCGGAACAGGCAACGCCAAAGGATTGATAAGTCGGGATCTTTTTCACAGAGAATGGCGCGATCAACATATCCCTCGGCGACCGCGGTCAAGGAGGCGATGGCGCCACCGGCGAAAGGTTCGATGAATATTTCGGGGCGACAATCGAGCCCGAATAGCCAATTGCGGATTTCGGGTATCAACCACGTTTTGCCACCGGGATAGCGCAAAGGGCTACGTTGGGGAACAGAGGCGACGTTTACTACTTTGTCCGTGAGGACGGAAATAGGTGCCCAAACGTCCGAAACGGCGCTGGTGTCGAGACGGCTTTCAGCATCCGTCTTTCGTGAGATCAAGGATTCCTGAACCTCTGAAGCTGGTTCTTGGGTTAAGGTCACTAGCGCTTTGCGATCGAGTGTTATTTTGCGTCGTTCCTGCCGAAGCAGGTGTTTTTAATACTGTACCGATAAATCTCAATAGATTCCGAATGGTTGGCGGAATTTCGTTGAGCTAGACTGCGCCGGTAAGGATCAAGATTCTGCCCTGTTTATACTTTCGGTGTGGTGCGGGTTGACGCGCTTGAGGATATTGGAGATCGAAGACAACAGACCGGTAACTGATGGCTGAGGTTCGTGCATTTCGGGGTATCCGGTTCAGTGCCGCGTCGCAGGGGCGGGATTTGGGGGACTATCTTTCGCCGCCGTTCGACACGATTACGGCTGAGTTAGAACGGGAGCTTTTAGGCAGGTCGGAGCACAACATCGTGCGTTTGGAACTGGCGCCTCGGGAGGGTGCGGATCGTTACGGATACGTTGCGGATACGCAGGCTCGTTGGGAAACTGAGGGTGTGTTGATGCGGGACGAAGAGCCTTCGGTTTATGTGACTGAGGAGTCTTTCGAATACGGCGGAAAAACGCAGACTCGCCGGGGCTTTATCGCGGCCGTGCGGTTGGAGGAGTATGATCGCGGGATCATCTTTCCGCATGAACAGACGCGGGGACCGTGGGTTGAGGACCGGGTGCGAATGATGGAGGCGACGCGTTCGGCGTTAAGTCCATTGCTGGTGGTGTTTCAGGATGACATCCGACATTCGGTAGGTGGGATCATCCGAGCGGTGACGGGTGGGCCGCCGTTGGAGGTTGCGACGATGTCAGGAGGTTACTCGTTGCGGTTGTGGCAGCTGAAGGATCCGGGGACGTTGGAGGTTCTGCGTGGATTGATGCGTGATTCGGCGATTTTCATTGCGGATGGGCATCACCGTTACGAGGCGGCGATGCGGTATCGGAGCGCGATCAGAGCGGAGCGCGAGATCGCGTCGGATGAGGCGGTGAACTACCGGATGATGCACATCGTATCGATCGATGAGCCCGGGCTGATCACGCGTGGATATCACCGTGTGATACATGGGGCGACGAAGGGTGAATTGGCGCGATTGGTGAATCGCATCGAAGCGGTTTGTGAAGTCGAGTCTGCCTCGTTGACCGATCGAGCGGAGGTGGGTTGGCGCGGTGGAGATTTGTTGAAGGCGGTCGGCGAGCGTAAAGATGACGATTTTGTGTTTGGGATTTATGGGTTACCGGGAGGGTTCAAGATTGCGCGGATGCGGAGTACGGGGTCCAGTCTGCCGCTTGGCTCGGATGCTGCGGAGCGGTCTGACTACCGTAGGTTGCATCGGGAGATTCTGGACTTTGCGTTTGAGGTAGATCGGGTAGATGCGACGGTTGATTTCGAGTACGAGGTTGAGAATGTGGTCGGTCGAGTGAATTCGAGTGAGGCGCAGTTGGGGATTGTGATGCGCTCAATCCCGATGCACGAATTTGTAGACATCGTGACCCGTGGGGACCGCTTGCCGCCTAAGGCGACGAATTTCTACCCGAAGCCGCCTGCTGGTGCGGTGATACAGTCGCTGGAGGGCGATCTTTGAGTTGGACGGCTAGCCGTTGAGTTTCTGGAGTTCGGCTAGGAGGATTGCAGAGTCGGGTCGGTCGGCGATGTCTTTGCCGATGTATTGGTAGGTGATGTTGCCGTTTGCGTTGATGATGAAGACTGCGGGTGCTGCGACGCCGTCGTTGTGGAGGTCGTAGACTTCGTAGCTGGCGGGGATTTCGTGGTTTTTGGTGGTGTAGAGGACAGGAAATGTGGCGCCGGAGTTTGCGATCATTGTGGCGGCGCCTCGGAAATCGTCCATGCTGACGGCTAGTATCTCGGCGTTTTGTTGCCGGATGCGTGGATAGTAGCTCTGCAACTCGACGAGCTGCCCGAGGCATATGCCTCAGAAGAATCCGCGGTAGAACACGAGAACGACGTTTTGGTCGCCGTGGAAGTCGGACAGGGTGATGTCGATGTTGCGGTTAGCGACCGGTAGGCTAAAGTCAGGCGCGATTTCACCGTTGCCGGATGAAGAGGATCCGCACGCAACCGCGATGGTCGCGAGGAGTGCTGCAACGAACGCGATTGGTAGATGCCTCGTCGAAAAACCTCGGAGGATGCGATCAACTGGACTACGCATGCGGATTTAGAGGCCTGCCAGGGCTTCTAGGACTTGTTCGCCGGAGACTTGATGTCTGTAGTTTTCACCGATGTTTTCGTAGGCGATGTTTCCGTTTTTGTCGACGATGAAGACGGAAGCAGAAGCGAGTCCGTCGCCGAAGAGGTCGAAGACGTTGTAGCTGATCGGGACATCGTTGTTTTTATTCGTGTACAAGACGGGGAATTCGGTGACGGCTTTTGCGACGATAGATTCGGCGCCGCGGAGGTCGTCGGTGCTGATGGCCAGGACTTCGGCTCCGGCATTTGAGATTTTGTCGTAGTGTTTCTGCAACTCACCTAGTTGCTGTGTGCAGAAGCCTCACCAATATGCTCGGTAGAAGACGAGGACTACGGGTTTGTCGCCTTGGAATTGAGAGAGGGAGATTTCGGTGCTATCGCGGTTTGCGGCAGGGAGGGTGAAATCGGGCGCGGTGGGTAGATTTGGCACGGCTTCGGCAACTTCAACGACCTGTTGCTGCGATTCCGGTGCCGTAGCCCCATCAATCGACGACGAGTCGGCTGTGTCGGATTCTTGACCACAGCCGACAATAGCGAAAGCGAAGAGGCTGATTAGCGCGGTCGCGGCAGTTGATTTAAGGACTCCAGTGATGGTTCTCATGGGATATTCCGTAATACCCTTTCAGGGAGCACTCTTTGAGTGTAGTTCGGGCTGATGAATTGCCATGCTATCTCGCCTTGCGGGTTGATTACAAAAACGGACGGTATGGCGAGGCTACCGCTGTAAACGTCGTAGGCTTCCATGACCGAGGAATCTCCGGACGTGTAGAGCACGGGGAAGGTAATGCCTACCTGACTCGCGATACTATCGGCATTTGTCAGATTGTCGACGCTGATGGCCAGAATTTCGGCGTTCTTCGCTTTGAACTCGTCGTATTTTCGTTGCAGATCACCTAGCTGCGCGCGACAGTACGGTCAGAAGAAGCCACGGTAGAAGACAAGGACGACGGATTTTTCATCTCGGAACTGGGATAGGGAGTAGCTACCGCTGGTTGTGATGGAAGGTAGGAAGAAGTCGGGTGCGAGAGGTCCCGATGCGACTGGTTCCGGGGTCGGTGTTGGGGTTGGAGTAGGCTCTGGTGTGTGAGTTGGCGTAGGTTCTGGTGTGGGCGTGTCAGTGGGTGTTGGTTCGGGTGTGAATGTTGGTGTTGGCGGGATAGGAGTGTTAGTAGGGGTTGGTTCGGGCGTGTCGGTAGGCGGGACAGGAGTATCGGTAGGTTCGGTTGTGGGGCTTGGTTCTTCGGTCGTGTATACGGATGTTGGTTCGGGTAGCGGTGTGTCAGTGGGTGTTGGAGTATATGTCGGCTCTGGTGTGTCGGTTGGTGTCGGAGTGTTGGTAGGCGGGACAGGCGTGTTGGTTGGTGTTGCCGCTTGGGGAGTAGCGGTCGGAGTTGAAGTTGCGGTTGGTGTGTTCGTAGGAGTTGATGTAGAAGTGGCCGTCGGTTCGGGTTCCGGAGTCGCGGTGGGCTCGACTTCGACCGCCTTGACCTGCGGTGCAGGCGTGTTGGTCGGCTCGGGCTCGGCGGTTGCGGTAGGAGCCGGAGTAACAGTGGGTGGCGGTGATGATGTCGGTACCGGAGTGGGCGTGTCTGGTTCAGATTCGCAAGCGAAGACCAGAAACATCGTTGACAGCGCCGCAATGGCGACGCATGAGATGATTCTTGATGGAATTTTGGGTATTGGCGAGTTCGTGATGATCATCGGGCTATTTCCCCGATGGGCAGTATCAGGCGGTCATTTCCTTGAGCGTTGCTTCGGCGGCGGACAGGGCTTCATCGATGTGATCTTTTTCGACCCATCCCATATGACCTATACGGAATATCTTGCCGGTGAGTTCTCCTTGACCTCCGCCGAGAACGACGTTGTGATCGTTCATGACTTTAGATACGAAGGCTTTGCCGTCGAGTCCTTCCGGTAGCCTGATCGCTGTCAGCGTATCCGACGCGTAACGGCGTTCAGGTAGGATTTCGAGTCCGAGTTTCTCGGCACCGTTGCGGGTATGCTCGGCGATCTCGTGATGTCTACTGAAGACGTTTTCGATGCCTTCATCAACCATGGATTGCAGTCCGACTTCGAGTGCGAACATAGCGGATTCGCACGGAGTAAATGGCGGTTGGCCGATCTGCAGGAAGTCCTCGTACTGCTGAATGTCGTAGTAGTAGCGAGGCGTGGTGCAGGTTTCATAGGCTTGCCATGCCTTTTGGCTAAAGGCGATCATCGAGATGCCAGGTGGGGCGACCCACGACTTCTGCGATGCGGTAGCTAAGGCGTCGATGCCCCATGCATCGACAGCGATTGGCATTCCGCCAGCAGAAGACACCGCGTCGACGAGGATCAGAGCGTCCGACTCATCGTGGACTGTTTTGCAGATTTCTTCGAGGGGGTTTGAGACGGCGCTGGAAGACTCGTTATGAGTGAGGATTACGGCTTTGTAATCGGGCTCAGTGCGCAGGGCGTCGCGGAGGACATCAATGTCGGCGGCCTGACCGAGCGGAAATTCGAGTTTGGTGACATCAGCTCCGACGGCTTCTGCGATCTCGGCGAATCGGATGCCGAAGAATCCGATGATGATGGCGAGGACTTTGTCTCCGGGGGAAACCGTGTTGAATACTGCGGTCTCCATTGCTCCGGTTCCAGACGACGTGATGAAGTAGACGTCGTTTTTGGTCATCAGGACGGTACGCAGGTTGGCGCTCATGCGTTCGAGCATGTCGGCATATTCCGGCCCGCGATGGTTGATCATCTGGCGCGCGGCGGCCTGAAGGGCCTCTTCCGGTAGCGGCACGGGTCCGGGAATGCGGAGATTTGGTTCGGAGTTTTGCGTCATCTTAGGCTTGGGTTTAGGTTAGGGTTGGTCTACGTTCAATTTTAGATTGGGCAGCGTTAGAGAACGCGGACTAAGCGGTGTTCTCGGCGTCCGCGTCGGAGGACGATGAGGTTGCCGTGGAGGAGGTCTTCCGGGGTGATTTCGCGCGCGGGATCGTCGACGCGACTTGAATTAAGGTACATGCCGCCTTGTTGGACAGTGCGGCGAGCGTCGCCGAATGACTGGGCTAGAGATGTCGCGACGGCCAGCTCTTCGAAGGAGAGGGCGCGGTTGTCGACGTCGCATTTCTCGACCTGGATCGAGGCGGATCCTTCAAAGAGGTCGTCAAGCTCGCTGGCAGATAACGTATCGAATTCACCTCGGAAGAAGGCCCGGGTTACGCGTCGAGCTTGGTCGAGTCCGTATTGTCCGTGGACGATTTCGGTGATCTGTTCTGCGAGAGTTTGTTGGGCTTCGCGTTGGCCGGGGTTTTCTCGGACAGCTTCTTCCAGGGGCTCGACTTCTTCGGGTCCGAGCCATGTGAAGAGTTTGATGTAGCGGATGACATCGGCATCGTCGGTGTTGAAGAAGAACTGGTATAGGCGGTATGGGGAGAATTTGTTGGGGTCGAGGGCTGGAGCACCACCGATGGATTTTCCGAGTTTGTCGCCTTTGGAGTCGGTGATCAGGGGGAATACGATGCCGTGTGCGCGCGGAAGACCGTTCTTGTCAGGGCCGTGCTTTCGACGAATGAGGTCGACACCGTCGAGGATGTTGCCCCATTGGTCAGTGCCGCCAGATTGGAAGTTGCATCCTTCGCGCTCGTAGAGCATTAGGAAGTCATAGGCCTGTAGTAGAGCGTATGAGAATTCGGTGTATGAGATGCCTTCGCCCTCGCGCTCCATGCGCGTCCGCACCGAATCGCGGCGGATCATCGTGTTGACGGTGAAGCTTTTGCCGATGTCTCGGAGGAAATCGAGGTAGTTGATAGATCGAAGCCAGTCGGCGTTGTTGATGAGTTGCGCGGGATTGGATTTGACGTCGAAATCTAGGAATTGTTCCAACTGCACGCGGATTTTTTCGCCGTTGGCGTCGATGTCTTCGATAGATAGAAGGGTGCGTTCGTCAGTTCGTCCACTAGGGTCTCCGATCATGCCAGTGCCGCCGCCTAGGATTGCGATAGGGGTGTGACCGTAGCGTTGGAGACGAGCGAGGCACATCAACGGTAGCAGGTTGCCGATGTGGAGTGTGTCGGAGGTAGGGTCGAAGCCGTTGTAGCAGGTGATCTTGTTGTTGACAAGGAGGTCTTCGGCGCCTGGAGTGGCATCGGAGAGGGAACCACGCCATTGTAGGTCGTCGACGATGTTTGTGAATTGCTGGGACATTTGGTGTTGGGAGGTTGGTATTTTGAGGTCAGTTTGGTGATGGGGAGTTGGCGAAGATCTGGGCGATTTTGGCCACGTCGCTTCGGATGGCTTCGTTAAGTTCTTCGGGGTTTTCGAACTCTTGATCTGGGCGGATAAATTCGATGAATTCGACGCTGATGTCTTGGTCGTAGAGGTCTTCGTCGAAGTCGTTGATGTGGACTTCGAAGGTGCCTAGGTTGCCGCCTAGGGTGGGGTTGTCGCCGATGTAAGTCGCGGAGGGGAGGGTCCGACCATCGGGGAGTTTTGCCCATGTGGCGTAGATACCTTTGGCGGGCATCACGAGTTGTCTTGACCATTCCATGTTGGCGGTGGGGACACCCATCTCTCTGGCGCGTGCGGAGCCGCGATAGACGTGACCGCCGCGCTCGTAGAGGCGTCCGAGCATGTCGGCTGCAGATTTGACATCGCCTGCGGCCATGGCTGAACGGACCAGCGAGCTGGAGACGATCTGATCTTTTCGGATGACGGGTGGCACCGTGTGAAGTTGGAATCCGTTGCGATTGGCGATTTCCGCGATTCTGTCGACGTCTTGGCGGTCGTGCCCCATGACGGCACCTTCGCCGATGATCAGGTCTGTCATACCGAGTGAGCTTTGGAGAGTGGTTAGGAACTTCTCGGTGAACATGACGCGGATTTCATCGTCGAAATCGATCAGTTGGACGGCATCGATTCCCTGTTCCTTGATGAGCGCAGCGCGTGTTTTGGTGTCGTAGAGATGCGGTGTCTGGCGCGTTGGCTCTATGACGGAGCGTGGCGGTTGGCGAAAGCTAAGCGCCACGCTCCGGGCGTCGTTCTGTTGCGCTACGGATACGAGCCGGTGTAAAAGCGCCTGGTGCCCTTTGTGTACGCCATCGAACGTGCCAACGGTTACGCAGGCTTCGCTACCCGGTTCTTGAATGGGAGCGATCTGTTGGTGCAACCCCATGTCGTCATGCCATCGAGCGGTTCGTTGGCATCGTTAGGCGACTGCAACTGCCGGTTTGGTAAGGACCTCGGCGGCTTCGCGCAGGAGCATTTCGGTGGTCTGCCAATCGATGCATGGGTCAGTAATCGATACACCGTACTTAAGTGTTGAGCGATCACCGTTGAGCGATTGGTTCCCCGCATTAAGGTGGCTTTCAAGCATCAGACCTACGATGCCTCGGTTGCCGTTCGCACGCTGCTTTATCACGTCGCGGTATGCAACCGGTTGCAGTGTGTGGTCCTTGTTGCAGTTGGCGTGCGAGCAGTCGATCACTAGGTTGGGTGGCATGTCGCTGTCCGTGAGCGCCTTCTGAGCAATCGCGACGTGCTTGGCATCGTAGTTGGGGCCGTCGGAGCCGCCCCTCAGGACGATGTGGCAAGAATCGTTGCCGGAGGTCTGTACGACAGCTGCGGCACCGGCATCGTCGATGCCAAGGAAGGCGTGGCTAGCGTTGGCAGCGATCATGCCGTCGACTGCGAGCTGTATGCTTCCGCCGGTTCCGTTCTTGAATCCGATGGGCATTGAGAGGCCGCTGGCTAGCTGGCGATGCGTTTGGCTTTCGGCGGTACGCGCTCCTATGGCACCCCACGAGACGAGGTCGGATATGTATTGCGGCGTGAATGGATCGAGGAACTCGGTGGCGGTTGGAAGACCGATCTCGCCGACATCCAGGAGGAACCGACGTGCCCGTCGAAGGCCTTCAGCCATATTGCAGGAACCGTCGAGGTTCGGGTCGTTGATCAATCCTTTCCATCCGACGGTGGTTCGGGGTTTTTCGAAGTAGACGCGCATGACGACCATAACGCTTTCGCTGACTTCGTTGGCGAGTTTGACGAGACGTTCGGCGTATTCGCGTCCAGCGGCTTCGTCATGGATGGAGCATGGCCCAGTAATGACGAGCAAACGGTCGTCTTTGCCGGCGATGATGTCTGCGACCTGTCGTCGTGATTTGAAGACTAGTTCTTCCACCTCGCGTGAGATGGGGATCTCGGCGAGGTATTCGGAAGGCGGGTCGAGTGGGCTGATGGAAGCCACGTTGAGGTTTTTGATTCGTGAGGACATTGGTTCTCCGTGGTTGGTGAGGATGTGGATTTTCGGGTTGGTTTTTGTCTGTGTTTTGGGTGGTTTTGGGCGCGCGGAGATTTTGGGCACTGAGTTTGGGTTATCTGATTGCTCCGCGCAGATCGCAAATTTGCGGTGTCTCGACGTCGCGCGGGCAGAGTGCCAATGCTTCTAAGCGCGGCGCCGGCAGATATAGGTCCAGCGATAAGTTTCGCGGGCAAAAAAGAAGGATGCGTTGGTGTTGAAGGTATCGAGGCGCGCGGAGACGTCACAAGCAGAGGTTGTGTTCGCGAACTGCTTTTTTCGATTACTGAGCATCAGTGATGTCGGCTCTCAACACTACGGCATCTCTCAAGTATATGTGTCGGATGTCTTCTTGCGATTTAGACGTGTTGAGTAAGAGCATTACCCGTATGCATTTGCGCATCGAACCGGGTCGGTCGATTTCGATGGAGTTGATTAGCGGCACAAGCCGCCAACCAAGGCGTTCGCGTGCCGCGACAGCAGGAAATTCGGCGTTCAGGTCGGCAGTAAGCGTGAAGTAGACTGCGGCAATGTCTTCCGATGGGATATCGTTGGTTGCGACCATCTCGTTGAGAAGTTCTTCGGTCGCGTCCATGATGTCGTCGCGCGAGTTTTCAGGAACGGTTGTGGCGCCTCGGACGCCGCGTACTGCAGTCATGATTTCCTAGGGGGTCGGATTGATTTCTGATGGATTCGTCACGATTTTATCGTCGGATGCGGAGCTAGAAGAGGTAGCTTATTCGTTCAACGACTGCAAGAAACGGGCGGCCGTTTGGGGTGCGTCTTCGTGAGGGTTGTCCTGCATGAGGTTGATGAGGGCGCTGCCGATGACGGCGCCGTCGGCGTATTTTCCAACTTCACGGACGTGTTTGGCATTTGAGATTCCGAACCCGACGGCGACCGGTAACTCGGTGTGTGACTTGACCTGCTTGACCAATGCTTCTACCGGATGGGACACAGTAGCGCGGGCTCCGGTCACGCCAAGGAGCGAGATGCAGTAGACGAAGCCTGATGCTTGTTTGCAGGCTTGGTTGATGGTCTCTTCGGTGGATGTGAGAGCCAATAGCGGGACGAGGGAGATGTCGGCCTTTGCGCAGGCATCGAGGAGCGGACCCGCTTCGACGGCGGGAAGGTCGGCAGCGATGATGCCGTCCACGCCGGCATCTTTGGTGCGGGAGCAGAACTCGTCGAGACCGATCTGGTAGATCGGATTGTAGTAGCCCATGAAGATCAGTGGAGTGGTAACGCCGCGTCTACGGATTTCGGATGCGTTTTGGAAGCAGGCTTCGGGTGTGATGCCGTTCTCGAGGGCGCGGAAACTGGATTTCTGTATGACTGGGCCTTCGGCGAGAGGGTCGCTGAAAGGGATGCCGAGTTCGATGGCATCGGCACCAGCGTCGGAGAGGGCTTCGACAACGGCAGGTGTGCTGTCGCGCTGGGGGTGACCGACGGTGACGAACGGTACGATAGCGGTACGTCCGTCGTCCGCGGCTCGGATGAATGCTTGTTGTATGGGGTTCGACATCTCAGCGTTTCACAACCTAACAATGTTATTCGTCGCTCAGGCTGCTAAAGGAACCGACTGTAGAGTTACCAATGCGTTGTTCAGGGCGTGCATCAATACTCCGGGCCAGATGGACCTCGTGATCATCGCTGCGGTACCGAAAACGGTTCCTAGGCAGAAGATGTATATGACTTGGTTGATTGAGAAGTAGCTTGGATCGATGTGGAACAGCGCGAAAACTAACGCGGAGATGAGCACTGCGATGATGGCGTGTGTGGCGTTGGTCAGAAAAGTGATGATCATTCCGCGGAAAAACACCTCCTCTACTATCGGGACGAGAATCGCGACGTAGATGATCGTGACGAATGCGTTATTAGCGAACGCGCTGTTGAGTCCAATGATGGGATCCGGCGCGTTGGGATGGGCGACGGGATTGAACGGAGTAAATTGCCATGCGACAGCAATCGCCGCCCATGCCGCCAAAGGAAAGGCGAATGCTATGAACTTCCGTCGTTCCGGTAGGTATAAGCGGAGTTGTTCGAAGAGAGGTTTTGAAGTTGAAGATGCATAAGTCACCGCGGTTGCGATCAACGCTGCTGAGCCGACGATTGCGGCAGCGGCGCTTCTGATGGCGGTCTGAGTTTCAACTCGGTCGCTCAGCGTGGCGAAAAGGATAGCGGAGCCGAGGACGACAGAGCCAGCTGCCACATAGATGACGAGATAGCGGGTTGCGGCGGTCCTTGCAAGGAATATCGAGATGCCGATAGCCGCGGCAACGAATAGGCAACCGAAGACGAACGACGGCAGTGTTGGATCTTGGTTTTGGAATCCGACGGGATATTCGCGGAATATCCGGGATAGCCAGAGGTCGAGACAGATCCAAGTGATAACTGCGCCGATGGAGATGGCGGTGTATCGAAGTCGAGGTTTATCGGTTAAGAAACCCGAAAGCCGAGTTTCCGGAACGGTGTCACTGCCACGCGACATCGCCGAAGAGTCCGGGGTCTCGCGGTTTGGCGGCGAAAACGGCGTACTCTCCCGCGGATTGTTCGATGGTCGTGAAATCTCCGTGACCAGGCATTACTACGGTGTCAGCCGGTAGCTTGTGCAGCTGGCTGGTAATGCTAGCGATGATCTGATTCAGAGCCTCGGGACTACCAGTTTTTCCAGGGCCGCCAGGGAACAGCGTGTCGCCAGTGAAGACGTGGGGCGAGGAGCCGGGATTGTCGCCTGGTAGCAGGTAGCAGGTAGAGCCAGCGGTGTGCCCTGGTGTTTCGATGCAGCGTATCGAGATATCCCCGACTTGGAGGATATTGTTTTGGGAAACATTGATCGGATTGCGGTATCCTGCGCGGTCGGCAACCGCGTGGGCGTCGTTCGCGCCGATGCCTACAGGGGCCTGGAAGCGATCGGTGACGACGTCGAATCCTTCGAGATGGTCCCAGTGATTGTGGGTGATGAGGATCGCCTGAACGTCGGTCTTGGCGGCGGCAGCGATCAACTCGTGGGGCTCGTCGGGAGTATCGATGATGACGCTTTTGTTGGTGGAGTTACAGGTCACCAAGTAAGCGTTGTTGTAGAAGCCGGAGACCCATCTGCCGATTGTCCAGAGGTCTCCTCGGTATTCGATAGTCATACCGTAATTTTAGTTTCGCGCGTGTTGAATCCGAGTCGATTTTAGCGGAAACTCTTCACGGCATCGTCGTATGAATCGACGATCTCTACAACTTGGTCGCAGGATGTGACGCTGAACAGCGTCCGAATATTGGTGCCGAGACCGCAAACCACCAATTTGCCCTGTCGGATCACCACGCGAGCGGCGATTGAAAGGAGGGAATGGATACCAGCCGAATCGATGGCTTCTACTTCACCGAAATCGATGATGATATTCGAATCGCCGTTGCGGATGCGCTCCTGAATGGGCTTTTCGAACTCTTCGATGTCGGGAGCTTCGATCCGCCCTTTGGGCAGTAAAACGAGGATGGCCCCGTTGCGCCTTTGTGTGGCTTGGATTGTCACGTCGTGTTCCGCGGCCGCGGATGTCGATTTTATGAGACGGTGACCAGCACGGATGAAACCTTGCTGCACAGTTCGCAAGTATACGCCAAGGATTAATGATTCGTGCAAAAGCAACTCCGATGGAGGTGCTGAGAGCTAGGATATGGTCAACCTCCCGGTCGATGCGAGTGGTCGTTGGAAATCATGCAACGCTTCAATAGCGATCTCCGTTTGCGGCGCACCAGACTATACTTCTGACGAACCGAGTGAAGCGATGACACGCTAAAGGCCTGACCATGAGCTACGAAGACATTGTTGTGTCCAAAGATGACGGCGTGGGTATCATTCGTCTGAACCGCCCAAAGGTTCTGAACGCGCTGAGCAGACGGCTGACCCGCGAGGTAGATGCTGCGATAAGCGACATGGAGTCGGATGCTGACATCAAGGCGGTCATATTTACTGGCACTGGTGAGCGGGCCTTTTCGGCGGGCGGGGACATCCACGAACAGGTGCGAAATGCGGAGAATCCGCCGCCGCCAGACCCGAACCGCGCCGAGTACTCGTGGCATGTCGCTGCCTGCACGAAACCAACGATCGGGGCACTGAATGGACTTGCGTACGGCGGAGCCGCGGTGATGGCGTCTAGTTTCGATATTCGCGTGGGATGCGAGCGTTCGAGCTTTCGTTTCCTCGCCGCGTCGTATGGGCGAGTGAACTCCACCTGGAGTCTGCCGATGCAGGTCGGTTGGCCGATAGCCAAGGAACTGCTGTTCAGCGCTCGCGTCGTCGGAGCCGAAGAGGCGTATCGCATCGGTTTGTTGAACCATCTCGTCAACTCCGACGATCTGATGCCTAAGGCGTTGGAGATAGCACGGCAGATAGCCGCCAACGATCCGCGCATGGTGCAAGGCATCAAAGCGTTGATGATCGATGATGTGGGTGAGGGCTGGCGCTGGATGTACGATAACGAAGCGTCGGCGCAAAAGGGCAAGCTTAAACCTACGCCGGTCGAAGAAGGCTTCGCCGAGTTTATCGCCCGCAAGGGTAGAAAGGATTCGTAGCCGATGGCTTCTGACAATGGTCAATTGAAGACACCGCTCGAAGGCATTCGAGTGCTGGATTTGGGGCGCTATCAGGCAGGACCGCGCTGTGCGCTGATGTTCGCGCGCATGGGCGCCGAAGTGATCAAGGTTGAGTCGGTCCGCGGTGACGAGAGTCGTGATAACGGTCCGAGGGTGCGGGGGCAGTCCGCGTACTGGGTGCAGTACAACAGCGGTAAGAAGAGCCTTGCAATTAACCTTCGCACTGAAAAGGGCAAGGACGTTCTGCGCGATCTCGTGAAGGTTTCCGACATCTTCCTGCAAAATTTCCGTCCGGGGACGATCGACATAATGGGCTTCGGATACGACAAGCTCAAAGAGTTGAACCCCAAGATAATCATGATCAACGTCTCAGCCTATGGGCAATACGGTCCTAACCGGGACAAGGTGGGGTTCGATCCGATCGGTCAGGCGATGGGCGGTCTGATGTCGCTAACCGGCTACGGCGATTTGCCGCCGATAAAGACGTATTTCCCTCTGATCGACCGTATTACAGCCCTGCACGCTTGCATCGGCGCGCTTGCGGCGTTGCGCGAACGCGAAATCTCAGGAGAGGGTCAGGCGCTTGAAGTTTGCCTCGCGGATACCGGCTTCACTACCAACGAAATACCAATATCGGCCTATTTGGGCGGAGGTGTAGAGACGACGCGGCCGGACACTGCGATCGGTGGTGGTGGGACTCCGTTCGGAGGTATGTACGAAACCGAAGACGGTCATGTGATCCTCGCCGCAGGCAACGACAACATGTGGCCTCGCGTGTGTGAGGCGTTGGAGCATCCCGAATGGCTCGATGATCCGCGTTTCGCGACGCGCGATGACCGCACCGAAAACGTGGATGTTTTGGAAGAAGGGATAAGTGAATGGCTGAAGCTGCGCAGCACCAAGGAGGCGGTTGAAGACTTGTCGGCGCACAGCATACCTTGTGCGCCTGTCAACACCACTGAGCAGGCGGCGAACGAACCACAGCTCCACGAGCGCGAGATAATGATGGAAGTGCCGGACCCGGTGGCCGGGACGATGTGGGTGAGCGGCAAGTCGATCAAGTTCAGTCGCACGCCGATGGTGGTCGGCTCTGCTCCGACGGTGGGGCAGCACACGCGCGAGGTGCTCACCGAGTTGCTCGGGTACTCGGATGAAAAAGCGCAGTCGCTCGTTGATGAGGAAGTGGTCGGTGTCGACGACTCGCATCCATCGGACTGACGGGGATGCAAGACGTCAGCGGATGCGGGTAGTTTAGCGACGATCCCGCAGAAGACCGGGCGTCCGACCGGGGATAGATGAGGTTTCAGCCGGCCGGTGACGGGTCGACGGCGGACGAACCCTCGGTTCGGCCGACAGGTTCGAGGTCTTCAGCGACGTCTCCGCCATCACCAGAATCGCGGGTTTCGCCTTGAGTGGCGAGTGGATCGCGACCTTCCATTATGGCTTCGAACTGATCGGCGTCGATGGTCTCGTTTTCGAGGAGGAAGTTGGACACCGCTTCGAGTCGGTCTTCATGCTCGGTCAGGATCTTCGTTGCGGTCTCGACGCCTTCTCTGAGGAGCCGGTCGATCTCGCGGTCTATTATCGCTTCGGTCTTCAAGCTGTAGTCGCGTTCTTCGGAGATCTCGCGTCCGAGGAATATCGCTTCTTGCCGCTTGCCGAAGGATCGGTATGTCAGTTCGTCGCTCATGCCGTAGCGCATGATCATCTCGCGTGCAATACGCGTGGCCTGCTCGAAGTCGTGCGATGCGCCAGTGGTTATCTTGCCGAGTTTGAGTTCCTCAGCGGCGCGTCCGCCCATAGCACCAGCGATGCGCGACAGGAGGTACGGCTTGGTCAGGTAGGATTTGTCCTCCTGCTCCCAGCGGGTGAATCCGCCTGCATGCCCGCGGGCAATGATGGAGATCTTTCCGATGCGGTCGCCTTCGGGCATGAAGTACGGGACAACGGCGTGTCCAGCTTCGTGATAAGCGGTTAGCCGACGTTCGTCTTCTGTAATCACCTTGCTCTTGCGGGCTGGGCCGATCGAGACTCGATCGATCGATTCGAGAAGCTCGTCGAGGCCGATGGACTTCTTGTTCTTGCGGGCGGCTAGAAGCGCGGCTTCGTTGATGAGGTTGGCGAGGTCTGCGCCCGAGAAGCCAGGAGTCTGCCTGGCGACGGACTGCATCTCGACGCCCTTGTCGAAGGGCTTGCCCTTGGCGTGGACGTCAAGTATGGCGGTACGACCACGGATGTCCGGAGTATCGAGCGTCACGCGGCGGTCGAATCGACCGGGGCGGAGCAATGCCGGGTCGAGGATGTCTGGACGGTTGGTCGCGGCGATGACGATAACGGATGAGTTGGTGTCGAATCCGTCCATCTCGACGAGGATCTGGTTCAGCGTCTGTTCGCGCTCGTCGTGCCCACCGCCAAGGCCGGCGCCGCGGTGACGACCGACGGCGTCGATTTCGTCAACAAAGATGATGCATGGAGCGTGTCGCTTGGCTTGCTGGAAGAGGTCTCGAACTCGCGAGGCACCGACTCCGACGAACATCTCGACGAATTCGGAGCCGGAAATCGAGAAGAACGGCACTCCTGCTTCGCCTGCGACGGCTCGAGCTAGGAGGGTCTTGCCGGTTCCGGGCGGGCCCACTAAGAGCACGCCACGTGGGATCCTGGCTCCGAGGGCTTGAAAGCGTTCCGGGAACTTTAGGAACTCAACGATCTCTTCGAGCTCCTCCTTGGCTTCGGGCACGCCGGCGACGTCGAAGAAGGTAACGGTCGCCTTGGCGCCGACGAACATGCGGGCGCGGGTCCGACCGAAGTTCATGGTCTGACTATTGCCGGCCTGCGCTTGCCGCAACATGAAGATCAGGAGCCCGGCGAAGAGGATGAGGGGAAGGAAGCCGATCAAGGCCTGCAGCAGCGTGGCGAGGCCGCTCTGCCCGCGCACGTCTAAGCGGTAGTTGTTCAGGTCGGCATCAGCGTTCGAAAGCGCCTCGAAAACACTGGTCGAAGTCTCTTTGCGAGATGTGAAAACCTGCGTGCCGTTGTCGATCTTGACGGTGTCACCGTTGACCTCGATGTTCAGCGCCGGTCCGGTGTTGTCGCGCGCCATTTCGACGACGCGGTTGAAGGGAATGGTCTGCGATCCGTCGCTCTGTCTGAACAACAGCAGGATCAAAGCGATCGCGGCGACCGCGATCAAAACATAGATCAATGAGTTGCGCATCTTCACGGTGTGGATTCTAAATCACCGACAACGTCGGATTACTATGTTTCAAGATACGTTCAAGTATGTCGTCGCGGTTCTAGCTATGGCGAGCAGTTAGAGGAGAGGCGGTAGCGAGAAGTCCGCCTCTCCTCAAGAGGCAAGAGGTTTGTTGCGGTTTTCTTGGCAGAACTCGCGCGCCTGTCCGAACATGAACTCCCTGACACCGATGGAAAAGGTGGTTGCGCCGATCGACTTTCCAGCAGCTACGGCGCGCTGCTCGATGTCCGCGGTGGCGGCGACGCGGTCCGGATGTTCAGGTTGACCGGCGAGCCCCATGCTGGCGGCGAAGTCGTTGGGACCTCCGGCGACGCCCGTCAATCCGGGCACTGCGAGGATGTCGTCGAGATTGTCGTGCGCTTTCTTCGATTCGATCTGGGCCATGACGATCATGTTGTCGTTGGCCCATTTCATGAATGCGCGCTGACCGCCATATTCGGCGATCTTCTCGGGATCGTTGAACTCGGTGCCGCGTCCGCCGCCCCATGATCGCCAACCCGCCTCGGGGAAAAGGCAGGCATCGGCAAGAGCCCGAGCTTCGGCGCCAGTCTCTACGTGTGGCCCGGTGACGCCTTGGATGCCGCGGTCGAGGTAGAGGTTCACTTGGTAAGCGGCGATGTTCGGGACGCGGGCGATGACAGACATGCCGCATGCGTTGGAGAGCCGGCAGATGTTGTCTACGCTCTCGGTTGAATATGCGCCGTGTTCGCCGTCGATTGAGATCGCGTCGAAGCCGACGTGGGCGGCGAGTTCGATCAAGTCGTACGAGGGGAACGGCAGCGCGAAGACGAGGGCGTAGCGGCCCTCTCGATTGGCTTTGAGGATGGTGTTTTCGATCATCTTTGACTTTCTGTGCGTTGTATTCGAGGTTTTGGGTTCGATTGCTGCATTGTAGCAACGGATTTCGCGAACGACGCAAAGCGGCTGTGCCGCCTCAGATGCGACGATTGGTCCCGCCACGGACGGTTGGCCGTTTGAACGGTGGGTGCGCGGCGA
Source organism: Dehalococcoidia bacterium (assembly GCA_965220515.1). GTDB lineage: Bacteria > Chloroflexota > Dehalococcoidia > Lucifugimonadales > Lucifugimonadaceae > Bin127. The sequence goes on along the minus strand of OZ244831.1, from coordinate 1,240,383 downwards.
TCTCTTCGAGGTCGAGTTCGATGCCGAGGCCCGGGGCGTCGCTGAGTGTCACGTAGCCGTCTTGCTGTCTCGGCAAGCCGCGGCAGACGGTGAAGTACCAAGGCGAGTAGAACTCGGCGTGATACTCCTGGATCTCGAAGTTGACGATCGATGCGTCTAGATGCATCTCGGCGATGGCGCCGACTGGGGAGCAGACGTTGTGCGGGGCCATGGTTATATGTTTGGCCTCGGCCATGACGGCGATCTTCTTCAACTCGGTGATGCCTCCGGCGTTGGCAATGTCTGGCTGCAGGACGTCGACGGCGTGGGCGTCGATGATGTCAGCGAACGGGAACTTCGAGTAGAGACGCTCGCCGGTAGCGATCGGGATGCCGACCTTTCGCCGAACTTCCAACAGCTCGCAGACGCGTTCCTCGGATACCGGCTCTTCGTAGAAGAGGGGTCGGTACTTTTCGAGGCGGTTGCCGAGTTTGATGGCGTTCATCACGTCGAACTTGGCGTGGGCTTCGACTAGGATGTCGATTTCTGATCCGACGGTCTCGCGTACGGCGGCGACGCGGGCCTCGGCGATTGATGCTTCGCGTTCTGAGATCTTGTAGTAGTTGGTCTGGGCGAACGGGTCGAACTTCATCGCGGTGTAACCCATGTCGACGACGACCTTCGACTCTTCGGCGTTCTGCTCGGGCGATCCGGGATTGGCGTACCAGCCGTTGGCGTAGACGCGTATCTTTTCGCGTTGCGAACCGCCCAAGAGTTGATAGACCGGTCGATCGAGGATCTTGCCCTTGAGGTCCCATAGGGCGATGTCGATCCCGCTGATGGCGGTCATGGCGAGCCGCCCGCGTTTGCCAGGGGCGTTGTGGTACATATCTGTCCAGATGGCTTCGGTGTCGAGCGGGTCTCGATCGACGACCCATTTTTCCACCAGATGGGTGGCCAGGAGCTTTACGGCGTCGTCGGCTTCCATCGGGCTCGCGTCGCCGAGTCCGTACAACCCGGGCTGGTCGGTGTTCAGTTGCACCAGCAGCCAGTTACGATCGGCGTTATGATGCTTGGCGGAAAATTGGTGGAACTCGACGCTGGTTACTGCAGGCATACTGTTCTCCGAGTCTGAAACTCACTTCGTACAAAGTTTTTCGTACGAAGTTGGGGCACCTGCCAAGGATACTAGCCACACTCTCAAACACTCGACGAAAATCGCCTATAGTGATGCGATAAACTTTGCCGATTATGGGAGTAGAGGTTCCAGAGATGGTGCTGCACGAGGCTTGGCGCCGCGCCGACGGTAGCCGAGTGCCGTTGTCGACAGCGGACGGGAAGCAGTACCGAGTGCTCTACTCGGGCATGCCCGGCGGGTCGTACGGCCCTGATTTTCGGGACGCGATGCTCGAGGGTGATGATGGTTCGGAGGTCGTCGGAGATGTGGAGGTTCATCGAGATCCTCGGGACTGGTTCGTCCATGGGCACGATACCGACCCGAAATATGGGCGAGTAACGTTTCATGCGGTCGCGACAAAGCTGGCAAATGGCAGCTCGACAGCACGGGGCGCGGCAGTCAACTCGCTGGGATTCGAGGTGCCGGAGCTTAGCATAGGCCAGCTGATCGATGATCACGGCAAGCCGACGTTCAATAGAAGCGGCGGCGCGAGCACTGACGATGCTGAGAGATCGGTCGGCGATTGGTTGGACGCGATGGGAGACGAACGGTTCGCGCTGAAGATCAGCAGTAAGGGCACGGATGTCGAGAGATTCGGTCCTGATCTGGCGTTGCAGATGGCGATCTTCGAATGCTTGGGCTATCCTCGGAACCGAGGCGCGTTCAGGCACTTGGCGAAACGCTTGCCGTGGGCTTTTCTTGCCGGATTAGCACGTTTGGACGCAGATGTCAGTGATGGTCGCGATGGAGAATCGCGATTGGTTGCCCGTGCGGCGAAGTTGTTGAGTTGGGCAGCAGGTTTTGGAGGTCGCCCGCGATGGTCGCCGGTGCGACGTTTGGCCGGGGACGTTCCGAGTTGGACAGGCGCCTCTGGGCGACCGTCCAATCGCCCAAAGGCGCGTTTGGTAGCGGCGGCTTATCTTGTCGTCGCGTGGTGGTGCAACGGCGGGCCGCTACGGCACGCGTTGAAGGCGATCGGAGACGCTGAACGGAGTTCGAACGTGCGCGAGCGCTACTGCGTCGGAGATGGTGCTTTGGGAGCAGGACGAGCTGGTGAAATCGTCGTCAACGCGGTGCTTCCTGTATTGGCGGCTTGGGGGGAGAGCGGGCGTGACGATGCGCTTTACGCGAGTGCGTTGAGGTTTTATCGCGAGCATCCGTCCCTACCGTCGAATTCGGTTTACGAGGAAGCCAAGCAGGTTCTCGCTCGGCGCGGGTTTCGAGTCGGACGACTGCGGGGTGCCCGTCGTCAACAAGGCGTGATGCACATCTATCGCTCGATGCTGTTGCGTCCACGTGCGGCTCGTCAGTTGCATTTGGGTCACCGGGCACTCTCGTCGTGACCGCAATGTCTAACGCAAGGCGTTTCTGCTCGTGCTCAAGCGTCCCGTCGCAGCTGAAAGACGATTCGCTGGCCTGCGCGGCTGACCTCCCGGTTTCAGGTGTCGATGCCCAAACTGTCTCAGATACCACGGCATCTGACCTCAATGAGTCGGGGAGTGGCGGCGAGACGCGCTTTTGCACGTGCTCGAACTCACCTGCTAGTCTCATCGGTCGGACTATCAGTCAATCGACAGTCGAAAATGAAACTGGAGAGCCGAAAAATGCTTCGGGCGAGGTAGACGAGCGACCGACGGTCTCAAATATCGCTCCGAGGACGTCGCAGTCAAAACCCGTAACCGATGTCGAATCGGCTAGTGAGACCGAACCAGAATTGAGCAGCGTGTCGGACCTTTTCCCCGGAGAGACGATGGTCGATTCGGTTTCCACTCATGGCAAGGGCGGTTCCGAGGTTGTTTTGACGAGCCGAAGAGTATTGCTGCGCGGAGCGCCGGAAGCCAAGGTTCTGCACTCCTCGATGCCCTTGTCCGAGATCGGTTCGTTGACGATTTCACGTGCCCGTCCGAGCAAGCGCTCGTTGGCCTGGGGATTGATCGGGATCGGCGCTGCGATCGGGATGTGGCAGGCGTTGGACGGAGTGGGCAACATGCGATTGATCATCGGCGCGGTTGTGGTATTGATGAGCGGGTTGCTGCTGGCGGACTATTTTCTGAGGCCGCCCGATTTGCAATTGATGTTTAGATCACATTCCGGGGCTGAAATGACCATCGAGTTTGGACAATCGCACGCCCATCACGCGGATCGTTTCGCCGCCCAAGTCTTGGCGAAGCTCGAGAATTCACACACGCATCGAGCGATCTAAACCCACGAAAATGATCCCGATGTGTCGCCTTCAGCCGATTCTGAGTGACGGGGTGACGTCTAGGTCGAATCCGTCGCGGAATCCGTTTAGAAACCGGTCCAGTCCGGCACGTGCAATCATTGCCCCGTTGTCAGTGCAGAGCGGAATCGGCGGTGTGACGACGGGTAGCGGTGAGGTCTGATGCATCGTTTCACGCAGCGGGCGGTTCGCGGCGACGCCGCCGACCAGGACGATGGCAGAGCAACCGAACTCTTCGGCGGCACGGACCGTTTTGTTGACTAGAACATCGATAACCGAATCTTGGAACGCTCTAGCGATGCAGGCGACCGTCGTCGGATCTGGCTCAGATTCTGTTCGCGGGTAGATGCCTTCGCGTCGCGCCCGGTTCAGCACGGCGGTTTTCAGTCCGCTGAAAGAGAATTCGTGCGAACCGCGCAGCCATGCCCGCGGCAGAGGTTCAACATCGACTTCAGGAGCGTTGTCGGCGGCGTTCTGTATCGCGGGCCCGCCTGGGTACGGCAGTCCGATCGCACGCGCCGCTTTGTCGAACGCTTCGCCCGCGGCGTCGTCGCGAGTCGCGCCGACGAGTTTGAACTTCAAGCTGTCGCCGTCGGACTCGGCGAGCACGAGTTCGGTGTGGCCGCCGGAGACGATGAGACACATCGCCGGAGAATCGCCGAGGTTGTTCAAAGCGCTTGCGACCGGGGCATGTGTTTCCGAGACTTGGTCGGCCGGGCTGGTGCTGCTGACATCATCAGTCGGCAGCCTTATGAACGCAGCCATGACGTGTCCGACGAGGTGGTTGACGCCGATGAGTGGTTTGGTGGCTGCCGCTGCCGCGCCCTTGGCGTAGTTGACACCGACCATGAGCGAGCCAGCGAGTCCGGGCCCGTTGGTTACCGCGACGGCGTCGATTTGCGACCATTCAAGATCGGCATGTTCGAGTGCGGTTTCGACGACTGCCGACACGTCTCTAACGTGTTGTCTAGACGCGACTTCGGGTACGATGCCGCCGTATCGCGCATGGATGTCGGCCTGGCTGGAGACGATGTTTGCGAGCAGCCTGCCGTCGGCGTCGACGATACCGACGGCCGTCTCATCGCAGGAGGTTTCGATTCCGAGTATCACAGTGGTCACATGTTGCGAGCAGTGGGGTGGCTTTATGCTCGAGTGCTTGGTTTATGTTTGGCAATGTTTAGGTGCGGTCTAAGAACCGCGCCGATGATTCAAGCGTATCGAAAGTTAGTCACCTGGCAAACAACCCCGAAGCGAATTCACCGTTTTCCGGAGCTAAGGCGCGATAACCGCGACGCTGAGCTATTGCGCGGCATCTCTGGAAGGTGGTAGACTATCGGAAAACTGGAATCCGTTATTGGATGCTTCCGCTGGAGGTGTCCGCGGGCCTGTGCGACGGGGTGAGGAAACGCCTTTCGCCGGGTGATGTTGAGAAGCAGAAGCAGCGTCGGCGGAGGTAGGACGTTGGAAGCGATGAGTTCATGGCCAGAATGCCTGGCCTGCGAGCAGGGTGTACTAGTGCCGTTGTCGGATTTCGGCGGGCAGGGTGCGCCGGTACACTATAAAGCGTGGGTATGTACAAGCCCGAATTGCGACTACAACCTTAAGATTCGCAATGGCGATATACACGTTAACGAACCGATTTTCGAGGGGCCTAGGGGCCGCTGAAGCGACATTTCGTCGTCCGGCGGTAACGTTGCGAACTCCGGTGGTGATGACGAAATGAGCCGAATTTCGAGATTGGCGAGGCCTGTCGGCTTCGTTGTGGCGATTGTCGGCATCGCCATGGTTGCGATCTCCGGTTATTACCTGTACGCGTACATGCAGTCAGGGTCAGATGCCGATTTGTTTAATGTCGACGCGGCGGCACCTGAAGATCAACTTGTCTTTCTCGGGCAGAGCATTCCAAAACCCCAGTCGCGCGACGCGGCAGCGCGGGGATCAGTCGAGGTCGAGCCTGTAACTAGGGTGTCCGCAAAGACCGTCGAGTCGTCGAACGCGTTGCAACAGGCGGCGGATGTCGATAGCGCTGAGACGGTATCGATCACATCGGTTCTGCCTGGAGGCGTATTCACTGCTCCAGAACGACGGACCGAATCTGTAGCATCGAAGGTGGTCGGTGAGTTCGACGGGGCGGCAGGCCCCGGTCAAACGCCGTCTCTGATGTCGGCGGCAGAGATCGGCGATATTTCACGATCTGATGTTGAAGCCGCGCCCGTTGTGCCCACGGCGGTGCTGTTGGACACGTTCGCTTCGATATATCCGGGTGGGAGCATGAATCCGCGTTACTGGTCGGAGCCGCACTGGGCGGGCAATCTGCCGTTCGGTGGTCCGACGATACCAGAGGGATTCATACCGGTGGACGCCTCTGACACATCGCTTCTACCCGACGACGCGGAGCGCGGCGTGCGAATGCGTATACCGGCGATCGATTTGGATGGCACGGTTTCAGAGTTGGAGATCCTAGACCTAGGCGATTCGCGCGCGTGGAGCACGCCGGACAATGTTGTCGGGCACATTCCCACTACTGCAAATCCGGGCGAGGCAGCTAATGGATGGTACTTCGGCCATCTGGACAACTTCATCAGCAACGAGGGCGATATCTTCCGACGTTTGCCGGAGATATCAGAGATGATCAGCAATGATCCGGTGGATATCTTTATCACGACCTCGGACGCCGAGTACATGTACCGAGTCACGCACACGCGGCAGCTTCATCGCGACGAGTTGAGCTTGACGGAGAGCAGCAACGCTCAAATCTCATTGGTGACTTGTTGGCCCTTCCGGGTGTACGACCACCGCATCGTGGTGTCTGCGGTTTTGATCGCGGTCAAACCGTTGCAAGAGGCGTAAGCGCCCCGGTTGTCTCAAATTGAACTAGAGCCGCTGAGATTTCCGGGTCGGCGAGTCTGTCGGTCCAGTTTCACACGCCACGATCGATGAAAACGCGGACCGACCGGAAAAAACAGGACAGACAGATCTGGGCCGACCGCGTATTGATCGTTCTGCTCGCTGCATCATTGATCGGCGCGCTGATCCAGATAACGATGGGGGGCGCGGTGCGGGTCACGGGTTCCGGGGATGGATGTCCCGATTGGCCGACGTGTTTCGGGAACTGGATTCCTCCGTTCGAGTATCACGCGATGATGGAGTACACCCATCGGACTATCGGTGTCTTGGTTGGGTTGACGATAATCGCCGCGGTTTTGAGGGTTTGGGTCAAGCACCGCGGAGAGACCTCGGTTGTGACTTCTGCGACTGCGGGTCTGATCGCGGTTTCTATCACCGGCGGCATCGGCGGCGCGGTGGTGCTGAGCGAGTTGGATCCCGGGCTCAGGACTTTGCATCTGTTGCTGGCGGAGTCGGTGCTGTTGCTGATGGCGCACGCGCTGGTGGCGACGGTTTACCTGCGTTCCAGCGGTCGCGACACGGGATTGCCGCGGGGTTTGGTCTTGATGGCACTTGCGGGATCGGCGATGACGTTGATCGCGCTGCTGTCCGGATCCTACGCGGTCTGGCGTGGTGCCGGCGCGGTGTGCCCCTCTTGGCCGCTTTGTGGCGGGTCGATCATTCCGCAGTACGAGTTGGTTTGGATCCATGTGACGCACCGAGTGTTGGCGCTGATATCAGTTTTCCCGGCGATGGGTGCGGCGCACATGGCGATGAAGGTGAAGGGCGGGTCAGAATCTTCGGCTAGGGCTTTGCGTATCTTGGGTATCGCGATATCTGTGATCATCGTGACGCAAATTCTGTTGGGCGCGGCTAATCCTTGGACAGGCTTCGCGCAGTGGGCACGCGTTTCGCATCTGACGTTCGCATCGCTACAGTGGGTTTCGATGTGTCTGATGACGTTGCTGGTACTGTTGCCGGTGGCGCGTCGGAGTCTCGCCGATGTTTCTGAACGAGACGAGGTTTCGAAGGCGTCGATTTCGGGAGCTGTGGCGTGATGGCTGCGAGGGTCGAAAGCAGGCAGTGGTTACGGACGGTTTCGCGGACGTTGCTGGATTACTTGGCTTTGACCAAACCGCGGGTCATGTCTCTGCTCCTGTTCACTGCGGTTGGCGGATCGTTCCTGGCGGCACGCGGAGTGCCCCCTTGGCAGTATATCGTGGTGGTGCTGATTGGTGGTGCTTTGGCGTCGGGCGGTGCGAGTGCATTGAATATGTGGTACGAGGAGGATATCGACCGCGAGATGCACCGGACTGACCACCGGCCGGTGGCGGGAGGTCGGATTCGCCCGTTGAACGCGTTGATCTTCGGCATCGGGTTGAACGTTGCATCGTTCGCTGCCTTTTACTTCTTCACAAACGTGCTCGCTGCATCCCTCGCGCTCGCGGGGTCGGCCCTGTACGTGGTGCTGTATACGGCAATGCTGAAGCGAACCACGACGCAGAACATCGTTATCGGCGGAGCGGCGGGAGCGATCCCGCCGTTGGTGGGCTACGCGGCCGTGCTAGGGACGCTCGGACTCGAAGCTTGGTACCTATTTGCGATTGTGTTCTTCTGGACACCTCCGCACTTCTGGGCGTTGTCATTGCTGATCAAGGACGACTATGCGCGGGCAGATATTCCGATGATGCCGGTGGTGGCGGGCGAATCGGCGACGCAACTGCAGATTCTCCTCTACACGGTGTTGCTGTTGCCACTGACGGTGTTGTTCTACTTTGCGACTACGAAAATCGGGCTGTTGTACCTGGTTTCTACATTGGTGCTTGGTCTGATTTTCTTTGCGTTGGCGTTCAAGCTGTGGCGAACGGGGGAGCGGCGCGATACAGCGAATCTGTACAAGTTCTCGCTGTTGTATCTGTTCCTGCTCTTCATCGCGGTGATGATCGATACGACGGCGTTTTGAGGTCGGAGATGCTGCGATTTCAAGAGGTTGAACGATGGGTTGGATGAACCGAGCCGCGATTGTTGCTGGTGCTATGACTTCGGCATATCTCGGTGCGTCGGCGGCGCTGGCTTTGAGAATGTCGCGTCGTGGGCGGAGGATGCCGGTCCATGACGACCCTTCTTCCGTGGGGCTTCCATTCATGGAGATTTCGTTCAACAGTCGAAGGGATTTGGCAGATCCTGAGCATCTTCTGAAAGGTTGGCTCGTTTTGCCGAAGGGCGTGGAGGTGACGCCAGTGGCGCGCGATACGCGTTGGCTGGTAGTCGTCCATGGCGATGGAGCGAACCGGGCTGATCCGCAGGCCGGAGCGATGGATTTGGCGAAGGCGATGTGGGATTTGGGTTACGGCGTGTTGATGTTTGACATGCGCGGTTGCGGCGAATCGGATGATGCTGATTACACTGGGGGTTGGAATGAGAGACTGGATGTGCTGGGAGCGTTGGACCATCTGGTCTGGCTAGGGGCGGATCGGGCGCGGATCGGCGTGCTGGGGTTTTCACTGGGAGGTGTGGCTGCGACGCTGGCGTGTTCGAATCCGGGCGTTGCGGGCGCGGTGATTTCGGATAGCGCGTTCAGCGATTTCTGGTCGGTTATCAAGGTGCGGACAGGAATGCGCGCCGGGGTAGCGGAGCTGGTGCGGCCGGGGTTGGATCTGATGCTTCAGATGCTAGTGGGCTATCGGTTGGGTGAGGTTTCGCCTGTGCAGCACGTTTCGGAGTGCGATACGCCGATGTTGGTGATTCATGGCGCGCAGGACGATATGGTGCCGGCTACACACGCGCGACGTTTGGCGCGGGCACGGGGATTAAGCCAGTCGGATATCGACTCGGGAGATTGCGAGGAGCTTTGGATAGCTCCGGACGCGGGTCACGCTCAGGCGTTCAGAACGCACCCGAAGGGATACGTGGATCGTGTGGCGACGTTCTTGGATCGCCACTTGGCGGGATAGAGCCCGACCTAAAGGCTTTCTTTTGCGGTCTCGACGACCTTTGCGAAAGCGGAGGGTTGGCGGATGGCCAATTCGGCGAGAGATTTGCGGTCGAGTGTGATCTCAGCTTTTTTGAGTGCGTTGATGAGCACCGAGTAGGAGATGCCGTGTTCTCGAGCAGCGGCGTTGATGCGCGTGATGGCGAGCGATCGGTTCTGGCGTTTTTTGAGCTTTCGGTGTCGAGTGGCGTAGTCGAGTGCGTGGAGCATCGACTCTTTAGCGACGCGGTATCGTCTGCTGCGAGCGGCGCGATGGCCTTTGGTGGTTGCGAGGATGGCCTTGTGGCGTTGTCGTCGCGTGGTACCTGCTTTTACTCTGGGCACGTTTGACCTCTAGACGTTATCGGGAAGAACCGACGAGGGCTTGTTTGATCCCCTTTGCCATTGGTTTGGAGTCGATACCGACCTTACCGCCGAGCAATCTCTTCATCCGCTTGGCTTTGCGTCTTCGGAAATGGCTCTTGGGTCCTTTGGTCCGGAGCACCTTTCCTTTGGCGGAGATGTGAAAGCGTTTCTTCGCGCCTTTGTGGGTTTTCAATTTTGGCATTGTTCAATTATGCAATACGCGCCCGTACGAGTTACGCACGGGCGCGTCTATTCGATGTTGGCCGGATGATTTCGGAGCGGGGTGCTCTGAAATCAGACGGTTTGTGCGACTGGTTCCGAGTCGGGGGCCGCAACAGCGGCACCGTTGTCTCGGCGTCGTCGATCGCGCCGGTCAGCGGATGTTGCGTTGTTGGACGGTTTGGGAGCAGGTTGACCGGTTCTTGGTGCGAGCAACATGCTCAGTGTCCGGCCTTCCATGACCGGCTTTTGTTCCAATCGAGCGTACTCGGCGACACCTTTGGCCACGCGTCGCAACACGTCCATTGCGATCTCGGGGTGTGCTTGTTCGCGTCCACGGAAGCGGACGAAGACTTGCACTTTAGCGCCGTCCTGTAGGAATTGGAGTACGCGCTTGGTCTTTTGGGCGATGTCGTTGTCGGCGATTTTCGCGGTCAGCCGTACCTTTTTGAGCTGGCTGGTTGCTCGCGAGGCTTTGCGAGCCTCTTTAGCTCGTTTGGATTGGTCGAATTTGAACTTGCCGTAGTCCATTACTCGGACGACAGGCGGGTTCTGATCAGGGCCGACCTCAACTAGATCGAGCCCCATGTCCTGTGCGAGGTTTAGGGCCTCGTTTCGCCTCATGATGTTGGATGAGGCAGCACCATTGCTCGATCGTTGCACCAAAAGGACTTCTGGAGCGCGGATTCGATGGTTGATGCGATAGTTCCTTGGTATGTCAGTTTCCTCTCTTGCAGGTTGGTTTAGTTGCGGGTTTGAACGTCGGGTTCAATCCCGTGTGATGCAAATATATCAAACTTGGGGTTTTCGTTTGAGTTTGGTGTCAGTAGGGTCCGATGAACTTATTGGTCGATTACTGAACCGTCGAAGTGGAGGCGGGTTTCGACTTCTCGCGGAGCAGGTGGGCACTTTTCGATAGCGTCGGGTTTGAGGTCGATGCCGATGCCGGGTTGATCGGAGATCATGAGGTATCCGTTTCCGTCGTGTTGCGGGGTGTTGTCGACCATGTCGGATTTCGGTGGGACGTCTTCGCCGATTGGATATTCCTGAAGTGCGAAGTTTGGCGCGGTCGCTGCAATCTGCAAGCAGGCGGCGGTGCTAACGGGTGAGAGCGGGTTGTGGGGTACGACTCCGACGTGCCTGGCTTCTGCCAATGCGGCGATTTTCTTGGCACCTGTTATGCCTCCTACTAGACATACGTCGGGGCGCACGTATTGGACTGCGCATCGGGAGAGTGCCATCTCGAATTCCCACAGGGATGTGTAACGTTCGCCGGTTGCGATGGGGATGTTTATCTTGTCGGCGACGTAGGCCATCTCGTCGAAGTTGTCGGGGGTAATCGGGTCTTCGTAGAAGTAGGGATGGAACTCTTCGATGCCCAAACCGAGTTGGACGGCTTCGGCGGGTGTGAGGCGGCGGTGGATCTCGATGCAGAGGTCTACGGAGTTGCCGACGGTTTCGCGGTATCGGCGTACGGTTTCGATGGCGTCGCGGATTTTTTCGGCGTGGGTCTTGAAGTATGGGACGTCGCGCTCTTCGTCGAGGAATGGGGTGAGGTGTCCGACGGCGGTGAATCCCATGTCTTTTGCTTCGGCGATGCCGCGTACGAGTTTTTCGGTGGTGTCGCCGAATACGTGGTAGTAGACGCGGGCTCGGTCGCGGACTTTGCCGCCAAGTAGCTGATGGACAGGGGTGTCGAAGTGTTTGCCCATGATGTCCCAGAGGGCGATGTCGATGGCACTGAGAGCGCCCATGACGGCGGAGCCGCGGAAGTGGGAGAAGCGGTACATGTACTGCCAGTGGTGTTCGATACGGAGCGGGTCTTCGCCGACGAGGTATCGCCCGAACTTTTCGATGGCAGCTTCTGAGGCTTCGAGGAAACCCCATGCGCCGGACTCTCCGATGCCAGAGATGCCGGCGTCGGTGTCGATCTGCACGAGGAGGTAGCGGTCGAGCATGAGCGGTGTGACTTTGGTGATTTTCATGGTTTGCCTTTGGAACTATGATGCCAATGATGGCGAATGATTTTAATGATGGGTGTTTTGAACTGTGATTGCTGTGATGTTGAATGATGGGCTGTGATGTCCCCCCGCCCGACCGCCCCGGGCATCCCCTGCGATCTCGCTTCGCTTGCTCGCGTCCCCTTGCGCTTTGCGAAGGGGAGGTCTGTAGGCGCGTTTAATTCTCCCTTGCGGGGAGGATTCTGTTCGACGGGTGGTTGTCGAAGGATCGCCGCGTCTTTCGGGGTCGCGTGCGAAAAGTTGGGTTGTAAGTTAGTCAATAGTCCAGCACCGCCGACGTCGCCAGACCGTCGGCCCTCCGGGGTCGCCCCCGTCATCGCTCGATTCGTGCCCTCTTGCTGATGCTGTAGCCTCTTCCGTCCAGCGACGCGGAAAGACGTGTGCCGGGTAGATGGACCGTTCGCCCGGACCTTGAACGGGCATCCCCTTGCGAGAGGTCATGTGTGGAAACCTGCTCCTCCCGCGTGCTTCTCCTCTGCGTTCCCACCTGCGCGGTACTGACGTTGGTTCGGCGGTTGCGCGGGGGGTGTCCCCCTCACCTTGTGGATTCCCGCCTGCGCGGGAATGACGTGGGTTTGGGGCCCCTACGACTTGGGATGTCCGTCTGGCTTGCTGTTGTTGGCGGAGTCCGCAATACCCTCCGCGTCCGAGCACTACAGCGACAACGGTCTATCGTGACCGGGTGGTGGCAGCGTTGCGCCCATCTCCATTCATCGGAACGGAAGACGTCTTTCAGTGGCTTGTGGCGGAACACCGCCGGAGGGTCGTGTGTTGGCGACCCTGTGCTATGCCGCCCGCTGCCGTACTTCATTATTCAGTTGTCAATAAGCTACGTCTAAAAAGGTTTGCGCACAACCCCTCGACGCGGCGATTCTTCGTGTCAGGGGCGTCCCGTTTGACGCCCTTGGTTGTTAATATACTACATACGTTGTGCGAGAGTCAAATGTTTGGGGTGGGATTTTTGAACTGTGATTGCGGTGATGTTGAATGATGGGCTATGATGCCACCCGCCCTCTTGTCCCATCTCACCCTCACCCTAGCCCTCTCCCATCGAGGGAGAGGGGATGCGATCTGCTACGTTCTGCCGCCCGTCCGCCCCGGGCATCCCCCGCTCGCTTCACTTCGTTTGCTCGCGCCCCTTTACGCTTTGCGAAGGGGGCGGTTTGGTTTATGAGCGTCTCAGGCCTGGGGTTAGGAGCATGGCTAGGAGGATTAGGGGGGTGCCGCCTAGGGCGCTGACGATTAGGGTCATTTCGTTGCCGATTAGGGCTGAGAGGGTGCCTCCGAAGGTCCAGCCTAGGGGGAAGAGTCCCACGCCGATGGCGTAGAGGGACATGACTCGTCCTCGCATTTCGCCGGTGGCTTCGCGTTGGTACAGGTTGATGATGGCGTTAACCCAGAACATGCCAGCGATGCCCATGGCGAAGAGCAGGAAGAGGGTGAGGGGGTAGATGCGTGAGAATCCGAATCCGATCATTCCGAAGTCCCAGATGAAGCTGGAGATGATGATGATGGGCATGACGCGTCTGGGCAGTCCGAAGATTGCGACGGATATGCTGCCGATGGCGAGTCCGACGCCGAGGGCGGTGGACATGACGCCGAATCCGACGGCTCCGACGTCTAGGATCTTTGTGGCGTATTCGGGCATGAGGGGGAATATGGCGACTCCGGTGATGTTGACGGAGGCGTTCATGATGAATAGCCATGGGAGGACGGGGGATTTTCGGGCGTATGCGATGCCTTGTTTGAGGCTCTCGTAGTAAGAGGGTTTGTCTTCGGAATCGGATGCGGCGTACCTGCCTTTGGGAGCGTTGAGGATGAAGATTGCTCCGAGGAGATAGATTCCGGCGACGATTCCGTATGCCCAGTCGGCACCGGCGGATGCGATGATCCATCCGACGATGACGGGTCCTGCCATTTCGCCGGCGTTTTGGCCCATCATGACGAGCGCGGTGGCCCTTGGCAGGGAACGTGCGGGTATGAGATCTGCGAGGTAGGCCCAGAATGCGGGCATTGCGAATGAGACGACGGCACCGGCGGCGAGTGCGAGTGCGAGCATGTGCCACGGCTCGATGATGTCGAGGGCGATGAGAATGGCTTGGATGATGGAGACGACTGCGAGTCCGATGCGGACATAGGCGAGGAGTTTGCGCTTGTCGAATCGGTCCGCGATGGCTCCGGCGAAGATGGGGAGGACGAGGATGGGTATGGATCTCATGCCTGAGACGAGTCCGACCCAGAGGTTTGATCCGGTGAGGTCGTACATGACCCATGACTGGAGGGCGGTGCGTGCGACGGCTCCGATGTCGAAGAGGGCTTCGGATGCTAGAAGGCGTGCGAAGCCGGGGATTGCGAGGACGCGGAGGACGCGTGGGGGGCGGCGCGAAACAGGCTTGGTCGTCACGAAATGGTGTGGTTAGATTTGGCGGAATGATTAGATTTGATTATCGAAGGTGGAGGCTAGTTCGAGTTGGATCCTGAACCATCTCAGGAATCGATGCGTTGCCGTCGTCCTTGAGCGAAGAGAATGCCAAAACGCGCTTTTAAACACGTTTGAGCGAGCACTTCTTGAGGCGGTTGAGCCGCGTTTATTATCGAAAATGCTAGGGCCGCAACTATATCCAAAAACAGACTACGAGGTGGAAATTGCCAAACGTGTGGGTCGTAAGGGCCGATTTCGGAAAGTTCACCAACCATTTCATTTCGAAGGGATTTGTCGGGATCGGTTGGTTACCGGACGACGATCTCACACAAGTCACCAGCCGAGAACAGATCCGAGCACTCTATACCTCGCGATATCCGAAGGACACGAGCAACGTTGTTATCGGCCAACAGGTGGGTCAGATCGCACGATTTGCGCTTGAAATCAAACCTGGCGATTACGTCATCACCCCAGCGGTACAGAACGAACGACTCCAATATGGTGTTGTGTGCGCCGAACCATCGTATTTCTACCACGCGGGAGATGATGGGTGCCACTACCGTCATCGTCGGAGGGTCGATTGGACCGAGGTGACGGTTGCACGGTCAGATTTTTCGGTTCCGTTCCAAAACACGATCAGATCTTCCCTAACGGTATTCGCGGTTTCGCAAATCGATGAGTTCTTCACAAAGATTGGTCGACAGGATCTGGTGTCACAAAAGCTGTTACCCGAGGCCGATCCAAACCGCGTGGTATTGGACCAGGTTCTTGAACTGGATGCGACGGAGTTTGAATTATTGGTTGGACACCTATTGACGGCACTGGGCTTTGAAGAAGCGGAAGTCACAGGCAAACCCGGAGACCAGGGCGTGGACGCAACTGGAGTGTTGAACGCGTCGAACTTGGCCAGGATAAGAGTTTTCGTGCAGGCGAAGCGGTACAAAGACAGAAACGTTAGTTCTGCAGCGGTGAGGAGTCTGCGTCAATCTATCCCGGTCAACGGTCAAGGCGCTGTCATCACGACTTCAGATTTTGATAAAGGATCGAACGAAGTCGCGAACGAGATGAACTTTCCTCGCATCGGGTTGATAAACGGCACGCAACTCGTTGATTTGCTAATCGAACATTGGCAAGAAATCCCCAAAGAGTTTCAGGACCTCCTAGATTTGAAACCCGGGTTGGTCAAGGCTTGACCCGAACAAACGATGGTTGTCGACTAAGTTGATCGTGTTCTGAACGCTTTGGAGGTGATGAAGGCGATGATGGGATGGTGGATGCTGTACCTTAATCCGTGACAAAACCTTTGACACTGTCACAAGGTTTGTCAATGGATGAATCCTGGTTGTGCGCGGATTACAAACCTGAAATTAGTTGGAATCAAACCTTGGAATGTGTGACAATGTCAATGACAATGTCAAAAAGCGGAAAACTCTGAGATGCCACGATGGAACGTGCATTTCGACTTGGTGGTCAACCGAGACCATCGCGAGTTGATTGAAGATTTGGCCTTGATCAAATCTCTATCTCGAACGATTCGAGAGATCCCAGTCCCTCCGTCGGTTCAAGAACGGCTACATAGGCTTAACATCGTTCGAGCGGTTCGTGGGACGACGGGCATAGAAGGCACCGAGTTGACCGAAGAAGAGGTTTCGGATGTTTTGAGATCGGATGCCGAATCTCGTGTCCTGCCAGCAACCAGACAGAGAGAAGAGAGGGAGGTAAGGAATGCGAACAATTTGTTGCGTTTCGTCGAACATGTTCTGAGGACAGATCCGGCTATGCGGCTGTCCGAGCAGCTGATATGCAGGTTTCACGAGATACTTACTCGGGGTATCGACTACGAGCATAACGAGCCAGGCAAGTATCGAAAGCAGGGAGTACACGTAGCGAGCTTTCAACCGCCAAGGCACGAAGAGGTTCCTGGATTGATGTCGGGGTTCATCGAGTGGTTGAACGATCACAGAGGCGAATCGCTCGATCCGGTCGTTCGAGCAGTAGTGGCACACTTTCTGCTTGTCAGCATCCACCCCTTTGGTGATGGAAATGGCAGGACCTCGCGAGGTGTCGAAAGTTTTCTGCTTTATAAATCCGGGGTAAACGTTCGCGGGTTTTATTCGCTCGCGAATTACTACTACGAACGTCGAAGCGAGTATGTGCGTCTGTTGGATGATGTGCGCTTCAGATCTGATCCGGACGTCACTCCGTTCGTGCTGTTTGCGATGAAAGGGCTCGCCTCTGAACTTGGACAAGTTCATTCGGAGCTACTGTCGCAGTTGACGATCGTTTCTTTCAAAGAATATGCACGCGAAAAGATGTCTTCGTTAGGTCGCATTAACACACGAGCCGGTCAGCGCCAGTTCATGTTCGTGTTGGAACTAGGCGATCAGACGGTTGCATTAGATGCACTTTTGTCTGGCAGTCATCCGCTCGCCCGGTTTTATTCGAATGTGACGGCCCGAACTGTTTATCGAGACGTGGATCTACTAGCCTCGTTGGACCTCGTCGCCGTGGAGAACGGCATGATAAGAGCCAAAACCGAGGTGATGGATCAGTTCATAGCTCCGCAATTTGAAGGCGAACCGATTCTTGACGTAGGCATCGAAGAGGATGCCGAACAGCCGCGTATGCTGTGATGCATAACATCGGCGCGGATAGAACTGTTTCATGCCTTTCGAAACGCGGGCGAGGTGATGTAGGCGATGATGGGGATGGTGATGCTGGCTATTGCGGAGATTATGAGGGCGGTTTCGTTGGTGGTGAAGTGGGCGATGGCTCCGCCGATGGTCCAGCCGATGGGGATGAGGCCCATGACGATGGTGTAGAGGCTCATGATGTGTGGGTGGTTGATGGTGAAAGGGTTGGATCGGATCATGGCGAGGATGGCGTTAGCCCAGATCATGCTGGCGATGCCCATTATGAAGAGGATGATGAGCGTGGTGGGCAGGTTCGGAGAGTGTGCGAATGTGATGGAGCCGGCAGCCCACATGATGCTGCCGATGACGGAGGCGATTGGGGCGCGTTCGCTCATGCCGAAGAGTGCGGCAATGGTGGCACCGATTGCTAGTCCGCCGCCCAATGTGCCGGTCATGAGTCCGAAGCCTAGGCCTCCGCTGTCGAAAACTGCGATGGCGTATTCGGGGATCAGCGGGAACACGGCGAGTCCGAAGAGGTTCGTCGTCAATAGCATGGCGATGAGCCATGGGAGTGGTTGAGAGCGGCCGATGTTGCGGAGTCCGATTCTGAGGGTCCAGATGTAGGGGTGGTGATAGTTTCCGACGCGTGAATCGTGGTCGGGCATTGGGACGTTGAGGATGAGGTATGCGCCAGCGAAGTAGAGGATGGCGATGAAGACGAACGACCAGTCGGCGCCGACGAGTGCGATGATGATGCCGACCGCGATAGGTCCGACGAGTTCGCCGAGATTGTGGGAGAAGGCGAGAATGGCGTTTGCGCGGGTTGCCATGCGGGGTTGGACGATGTCTTGGAGGAATGCGACGAAGGATGGCCATGCAAAGGCTATTGCGAGGCCTGTAAGCAGTGTTAGGACTGCTTGGTGCCAGGGTCGCATGGTGTTGGTGCCGATGAGAATGGCTTGGATGATGGCGAGGATGCCGATGAATGCCCTCATAGCGGCGACGAGGGCTCGATGGTTGACGTGGTTGCCGATGTATGCGGCGATGGCGGGGCTGAAGAAGGATGGGACGGCACGGAAGGCGGCGACTGCGCCGACCCAAAGGCTCGATCCGGTGAGGTCGTATGCGACCCAGGATTGAGCGGCGACTCGGGCGAGTACTCCGATGTCTACGAAGGCCTCGGATGCGACGATCCAGTTGAAGCCGCGGTCAAAGAGTTGGTGGAAGAATCCGGCGCCGTGTTTGTTGACGCTGTTGAGTACCGAACGTGAAGAGGATTGTGCCGGTTCGTGCAATGCTTGAAGGCGCGGGCAGGTGTGGGTTGGTAGTCCGTGTCTGGTTGGATGGGATCACACGAATGATTAAAGATTGCAACAATTCGTGCTAGCGAATCATTGATAAGCGGCGCAATCAGTGTTTCTCGTGGATGTGTATTTTGAACTAGGATGTGAATGATTTTGAATGATGTGAATGATGTTCTCGTTGTTTGGGTTGGTCTACGCTGGACGGCTCTGTCACTTCGGCGGGCATCCCCCGCGCATTCCGCTTTGCTCCATGCGCGCCCCCTTCGCTGCGCTGCGCTCCGCGAAAGGGGCGGTCAATGTCGGACGATGTATGGTTCGATGCCGTCTTCGTTGATGGATACGCCTAGTCCGGGGCGGTCCGGCAGGATGAATTTGCCGTGTTTGAGTTGCCATCCGGTGTCGGATGCGTCTTGTAGGAGGTTGGAGAGTCCGCCTTGGAACTCTTGGAGGAGTTCGGGTGATGACACGGCGGCACATTGGAGCGTGGCGGCTTGGAAGATGGAGACGCCGTTGCCCATGTGCGGGGTGACGGGTATGTTGGCGGTATATGCGAGGTCTCGCTGTCGGATGAAGTCGCTGATGCTGGTTCGCCCGATGTCTGGCTGGTAGACATCGAAAACTGGTTCGGGGGTCAGCCAATCGTTGAGTTGGTATGTTGTGCGGAAGTGTTCGCCGATTGCGATGGGTGAGCCGTCGGCTTGGTGAAGAGTGCGGTGCCCGGCGAGGTCTTCGGGTTGGAGCGGGCACTCGAAGAAGCGGAGGTTGCGTTCGCCGAATGCGCGTTTGGCGGAGATAGCGTCTTTGAGGGTGCACATCCAGAGGGTGTCGACCATCCACTGCTCGACGTCGGGTGCTCCGCGCTTGAGGGAGTCGAGTTCTTGGAGTGCGGCTTCGATGTCGCCGGATTGGAAGATTTTTGCGCCACGGATGCCTTGGTCGGCGAGGGATTTTGCTTGGGTAATCCGTTCGCCGAGTGTGGCTCGTCGGAGGCCGGAGAGGTAGACAGGGATGTTGGTCCGTAGTTGGTTGTCGAGGAGAGCGGCCACTGGCATGTCGTTGCGTTTGCCTAGAGCGTCCCAGATGGCGATGTCTAGAGCGGCTAGGCCATCCATCCAGTAGCCGGAGTTGACGCCGCGTCCTCGTTGGGAGTCGTAGACGAAGTCCCAGAGTACGGTAGGAGAATCGAATTCGCGGTTGACGACCATCTCGGCGATGGCGGCGTCGATCATGACGCAGACGATTTCAGGAGCGATCGGAGTGTTGGATTCGCCCCAGCCGATGTTTCCGTCGGCGAGTTGGACGCGGACTAAAGGCGTCTCGACCATGGTGGCGTAGACGGTCTGCCACCCGGGTTTGAACTCGTAACGAGCGAGTGTGGGCGTCGGGGATGTTTCTTCGTTCTGGCGGCGGTACTGTTCCCAATATCCTGGCGTGTCAGGGAATGCGAGGTGCGCGGTGCGGATTTCGACGATGGTGAAGGATAGGTCGGGGTTCGTCATAGTGTTTCTAAATGGCCGCTGAGGAGTCGTTTGATGGAGCTCAGAGTTACTTCGTCGAGGTTGCCTTTTTCGTTGGCGATGTGGAGTTGCGCGAGTGCGAGTGCGGCGTATGCGCGTGAGGTATCGGGGTTGACATCGGAGGTGATTTTAAGGTGTTTGCGGATGGTTTCGAGGTCGCCACGGACGTATGGTCCGGAGATGGCGTCTGGTAGACCGTCGTCTGCGATGGCTTCGACGGTGGATTTGAGTATTTGTGCGAGCAGTTTAAGGGCTTGGTCGCGGTCGATGTCTGCGTGTTGCCAAAGTTCGGCTGAGATGCCTACTAGCCCGGCGAGGAGCCCGCAGGCAAGGACGGCGGATGCGTGATATGCGGCGTGGGCGGTTTCGCCTTGGATGGTGAATGTGTTGCTGTCGTGTGCGTCGGCGAAGGATTGGAGCCACGCGGTGAGTGCTTTGTCATCGCAGTCGATGGCGTACCCAATGTTGGAGAGGCGATCGGGGTTAGCGTAGCCGGGGAAGGTTTGGAGGGGATGGAATCCTGCTACGGATGCTCCGGCGTTTACGGCCGATTCGAGTACGGACAGGGTGAGGGCGCCGGAGCAGTGGATTACGTTGTGATGGGGTTGCCACGGGATGCTGTCGCAGACGGGTTTGATTGCGGCATCGCTGGTGGTGATGAATACGATGTCGGCGAGTTCAGCGACATTGGATGCTTCGTTGACGATCGCGATGTTTGGCAGTTGGCTGGATAGCCACGCGCGGTGTTCGGGACGGCGTGATGAGGCTGCCACGATTTCGCCGTCTGGGTAGGTGGCGGTTGCGAAAGAGGAGCCGACGCGCCCGGTGCCGATGATGCCGATTTTGGGACTCTGAACTGCCATCGATTGAGGATTGGATTCGAGGTCGATGAGGGTCGCGGAGCAGGTGATTTTCTGCGATAATTAGGTGAATCAAGTATCGCATTAGATTTGGGTCGCTTCGGTCATACTCGGTTATTCGGGCGTTCGTGTGGGCGTTCATGGACGTCTTCGGTATTGGGCGCGCGGAACGAGTTGGAGCGCAGGGACGGTGAAGGCATGGGTGTGCGATCAGGTCATCAGCATAGGAGTCTCTGAGGATATGGAGCTACCCATCGGAATGCAAACCCTACCGCCTGCGTATGGCTACGATGATGTAGCGATCGTGCCGGGAGATGAGACGATCAACCCGGACATGACGGATGTTTCGACGAGTTTCGACGGTTTCGGAATCGACATCCCGTTTATGGCGTCGGCGATGGACAGCGTGGTAGATCCGAATTTTGCAGTGGAGATGTCAGATAGAGGAGGGGTTGCGGTTCTAAATATGGATGGGTTGCATACCCGGTACGAGGAGACGGAAGAGATCTACAGCGATATCGCTTCTGCGCCGAAGGACGAGGCGACGGGATTGTTGCAGAAGCTGTACTCGAAGCCGGTGGATCCGAGGTTGGTTGGTCAGCGAGTAGTGGAGATTAAAGAGGGTGGCGGAAAAGCGGCGGTTTCATTTGTGCCGCAGACAGCGAAGCGGCATGCGCCGTTGGCTGCAGATGCGGGGGCGGATATGATCGTGGTGCAGGGGACGGTGATAACTAAGCGTCATCGATCGAAGAATAGCCCGATCGGGTTGAGATTGTCGGATTTGGTGAAAGATGTAGATGTGCCGGTGGTCGTTGGGAACACGGTGACCTATTCAGTAACGAAGGAGTTGGCGGAAGAGGGTGTGCACGGGATCTTGGTAGGTGTAGGACCTGGTTCGGCGTGTACGAGCCGGGAGGTGTTGGGGATCGGTGTGCCGCAGGTTTCGGCGACGATGGAGTGTGTTGCGGCTAGGGATGCTTATTTCAACGAGACGGGTCGCTATGTGTCGATAGTGACGGACGGCGGATTGCGGACCGGCGGCGATGTTTGTAAGTCGGTGGCTTGTGGCGCTGACGCGGTGATGATTGGGAGTCCGTTTGCGAAGACTGAGGAGGCGCCGGCGAAGGGGATGCATTGGGGTATGGCGACGTGGCATGATTCGCTACCGCGGGGCACGCGTATCGATCTTGGCGTGAGGTACACGCTCGATGAGTTGCTTTTCGGGCCGTCGTCGACATCTGACGGGACACTGAACTTGGTTGGGGCGTTGCAGGTGTGTATGGGATACGTCGGAGCCGAGACCATTCGAGAGATGCACGGTGCGCGAATGGTTTACGCGCCGGCGATCAAAACAGAGGGCAAGATCTATCAGATGTCAGGTGCTTAGCCTGAGTTGTCGGTAGAGGGTTGGATCGGATCATCTGGGGGTAAATGTCGTGATGGAGTTGCCGAACGCGGTTGGGATGCCATCGCCGCTAGAGGGCATCAAGGTACTGGACTGTTCGCAGATCTTGGCGGGTCCGTATTGTTCGATGCTTTTGGCGGACATGGGTGCGGACGTCGTGAAGATCGAAAAGCCGGGCGGTGGAGATGACACGCGTCGAATGGGTCCCCCATTTTTGGAAGGGGAGTCGGCGGCGTTTTTGGCGATGAACCGCAATAAGCGCAGCGTGGTGTTGAATTTCAAGAATCCAGATGGTGTGGCGGCGATGCGTCGGATGTTGGCGGATGCGGATGTGATTATCGAGAACTACCGAGCGGGTGTGATGGGTCGTCTGGGGTTGGATTACGAGGCGGTCAAGGCGTTGAATCCGGGGATCATTTACTGCTCGATATCTGGGTTTGGTCGGACGGGGCCGTATGCGGAGCGTGCGGGATTTGATTTGATCGCGCAGGGTATGAGTGGGGTGATGAGTTTCACAGGCATCCCTGGTTCGCCGCCGGTGAAGGTTGGGGTTCCGATGGCGGATTTGAACGCGGGGTTGTATTCGGCTTACGGGATATTGTCGGCTTACATTCATCGACTGAAGTCAGGCGAGGGTCAATTTTTGGAAGTGAGTATAATGGAGGCGGCTCTGGCGTACACAGTGTGGGAGTCTGCGAGTTACTTTGCTACGGGCAAAGTTCCGCCGCCGTTGGGATCGGCGCATCGGTTGTCGGCGCCGTATCAGGCGTTGCGGACGGCTGACGGGCATATCACGATCGGCGCACCGAATCAGTCGAATTGGGAGCGGTTGTGTCAAGCGATGGGGAGAGAGGATCTGCTGGAGGATGAGCGGTACGCGGACAATGCGGGGCGATTGCTCAACCGTGAATCTTTGGAAGGGGATTTGGAGGAGACGTTCGGAACGCGGTCGACAAAGGAGTGGTGCGAGGTTTTGGATTCGGCTGGAGTGCCGGCAGGTCCGATCTACGACATGGAGCAGGTGTGGAATGACGAGCAGGTTCAGGCGCGAGAGATGGACGTTGCTTTGGAGCATCCGCTGGTTGGGAAGACTCGGAACATCGGATTGGCGGCGAAGCTGTATGGATCGCCGGGTAAGATACACAGTCCAGCCCCACTGATGGGTCAGCATACTTGGGAAGTGTTGAAGGAGCGGGGATTCAGCGACGCCGAGATTGAGGAGTTGATCGCATCGGGAGCAGCCGAGGTAGCTTGACGCTAAGGACGTTCACTCGGCTATGGTGCGGATGTAGTTGACGAGATGCCAGATTTCGTCGTCGGTGAGGTTTCCTAGCTGGGCGACCATTGGGGTTCCTTCGATGCCGTCGGCGATGAAGCCGTAGAGTTCGTTGTCGGTGTGCAGTGGTACGTGGACGGCTAGGTCGGCTGGCGGTGGATTGAGCGCGAGGCCCGCGGGACCGTCGCCTAAACCGGTGTCTCCGTGGCATGTTGCGCAGTTGGTGGTGTAGGTTTGGAGACCGATTTGGACGGATTCTTGGGAGAGAGGGAAGGGGTTGCCTTTGGATTCATCGGGGATTCCGATGCTGGTGGTGAAGGCGTTGAGGATGGCGGCGATTCCGATGGTTATGGCGACGGCGGAGACGCCGTAGTGCGGATAGATGTTGGGGCGTAGGGGTTTTGCGACGAACGCTGCGGCAAAGAGGTAGGCAATGCCGGCGACGGCGATAAGGACGCCGAATGCGATCATGGTGGTTTTGGCGGATGGTCGTATTAGGTCTGCGGCGAGGGTGTCGGATTTTGCCGAGAACCTTGTGGAGACATGGGAGTCGAAGGAGTCGGATCGGACTACGGTGATGTCGAGTTGGTATGCGCCACCGACGCCGATGGTGATGTCATCGAGATGCCATTGGCCGGGTGCTGTGCTTGTCAGTGGGAGGAAATTCTCGCCGAAATCGTCGTCGAGGTATTTGACGCGGGCGCGGACTTCGGTAGCCGACAGGAATGGTTCGCCGTCGTCCGTGATGTTGACTGTGAGGGTGTTGTTGCCGGTGTCGCCGGGATCGAGTTTTGCGTCGATCGTGGCGCCAGCGACGGTTTCTTTAACGTTGACGTAGTCAGCGACTCCGATGCCTTTGCGTTCGGCGTAAAGGCGTGCTGGCTCTAGGCTGGCGAGGCCGGCAGTTGCGAGAAGGACAGCAAAGGCGACTGCAAGTTCGAGCGTGATATAACGCCGCAGCGTTTGAATGGGCGCAATGTCGGATCTAGCGGATTTGGCGACGGAGCGGTTGTTGCGGGTCGCCAATCCGATGAGAATTGCAAGCAGGACGATTTTGGCGCCGAGAACACGTCCGTAAGGAGTGTTCAATGCTTCGGGAATTGTGACCTGCATCAGAGATGAGACGATGCCGGAGGCGACGAGGACGGTTGTGGCAAAGATGGCGAGGGGGGCGAAACGCGTTGCGAATCGAAGGAGAACAGTTCGGAATATCTGATCGTCTGAACGGATGGCGTGAATTGATGCGACCAACAGATAAGCGATCCCGCCGACCCAAATCGTTGCGGCTAGAACGTGGATGAGGTCGGTTGCGACGGCGAACCATCGGATGTCGGTTGGCGTTGCGGCGTTGTGGCTGGTGAGGGAGATTAGAAGGAGGTATATGCCGCCGATAGCCAATGCGGCGATGCCGAATGGTGATTCGGTGGTGAAGGGAAGATCCTCGAGTTCCTCATCTTTGAGTGAACGTGCGGTGGTTTTTCTCGTTTGTGTTGCGGCGAATAGAGTCAGTGCTGCGAGCACCGCGGCGGTGAATCGCCACGACCAGAAACGGCCCCAATCGCTTTGGGTTAAGATGTCGAAGACGCGTGTTGGATCGATAGTTGCGGCTGCGTCGTCGAAGGCGATTGCAGATTGCAGCGCGATCTGGGCGATTTGGGCGAGTATGACGACGATGATTGCGATCTGGGCGATGGAAGAGAAGCGGTTGCTGACTGCGAACGCGAATGAGAGCGATTGATATTCGTCTTCAGCGCGGGCGACGCGTGTGGCGATGAGGAGTTCGAATAGGAGTCCTCCAGCGAAGACTGCGATGCCGATGTAGATGATCCATCTGATGGCCGGATCGGCGGGCGATTGAATGATCGGTTGTTCGGCGACATCGGTCTGTGCGCCGGTCCCAAGCGGCTCACCGACCGAGAATAGGAACGAGCCTGTCGCTTTGTGACCGTCGACCGATGAGACGTTTTTCCAGACGACGGTGAATGTACCGTATTCAACTTGGGCGAACGACACCCACATCGCAGTAGGTTCGGTGGCATCAAACGTTGTGTCGCCTTCGGTGACGTCGGCGCCTCGAGCGTCGAGGACGGCGATGCTGCTGAACGCGGGTTCGATGGGTTCAGTGAACCAAATGATGACGCGTTCAGGCGGTGCGTCAAGTGCTTGGGAGGGTTCGGGTGACGCCTTGAGGAGGTTGGCGTGAGCGGATGCCGATTGCTCGACGAGGAAGATAGTTGCGAGGCAGGATAGTAATGCGAAGACGACAGTTGGAATGTAGATCGCACGCGCTCGCGAGGTCATGAGGTGTCGATCATTCCTCGATATTTGCGTGGTTCATTGCATTAGCCTGTTGCCTTTGCAGGCGGCGCAGGCGTCTTTCGCGTTGTGCTCTACGGCGTTTTTTGCCGCTGGACCACGCCAAGAAACTGGTCAGGACGACGAATGAGACGATGGCGATGACGGTGCCGATCTCGTCCCAATAGCCTACGGAACCATGCAGCGGAATTGTGGTCATAAGGTTTCGCCACCGATGCGGATCAGATCAGTTGCGTCTTCTGGCAATGGTAATGGCGTAGACGCTAATGCCGATCGCGATGGTTCCGAATACGATGCCGATGATGCCGATAATCATGCCGGTTGAAGCATCCGATGAGGTCGCTTCGAGATCGGTTTCGAGGTCTTGGACTGCGTCGAGCGCGCCGCGAGTTGCGTTTTGGATTTCGCGGTTGCTCTCTAGGACAACAGGAAACTGGATGGCGTCGGAAGCGATGACAGTGTCGTAGGTGTCTGGCCCGGAGTCAAAGGTTTCGTCGATGGCGTTGCCTTCGATGGAGCCGAAAAAGCGTACTCGGTAGTCGCCGGGGGCGGTGGGGACGAACTCGGCGACGTAGTGACCAGGGTCATCGAACATTTCGATCAACTGCATCGATTTGGAAGTGGATGTCGAGAGATGCGTCAATTCCACCTCGAGAGTTGCGCCAAGTCCGGTTACGCGATTAACTGGGGGCGCGGTTTGGGCGGCTGCGCCGGATGTGCCTGCCTCGACCATGCTCTTGATCTCGGGCGTCATGGAAGAAAGAGGACCGCTCATTAACACCGTGTTTTGAAAATCGTCATTAGTCCAAGCGAGTGTGTCGCCAACATTCGCTTCGATGCGTTTGGGATTAATGCCGTCGATGGTCAGCGAGACTGTCCTTTCAACCGGATTGTGCGCACCTTCCTCCGCTACGATGATCAAGCCTTGGTAATCACCTGGATGGATGTGGTACGGGATGCCCAAACCCTTCAACTCTTCAGAGATTTCGAATTCAAATGTTTCATTGCGCCCTAGTCCGGGAGAGATGAAAACGGCACCGTGGGTCAGGACACCCATTTCGGCGCCGGTGGTAGTTGAAGGGGATTTGGTTTCATCGTCGCCGTGACTGTGAGAATGGCCATCGTGTTGATCGGCGGCCGCTTGACTCCCCATGTCCGCGTCCGTTGTGGATGCGTCGTCAGTTGGAAGTTCTTCGTCTGCAATCTTGGTGACGATGAGCGAAACGGCGTTAAGTTGGCCTTCGTAAGCCGGTTCGCGTAGGAATCCGACGACGAGGTTATAGTCTCCGACTTGCCGTCCTTCGTGCGCTGACGCGGGAGAGCTTAGGGTCGCGGTTAACATTCCAACGGCCGCGATCAGAAGGATTGCGGATCGATGTACTCGCGTAGAGAGATGACGAGTGGGTTTCATCCTGATTCTCGGGATTGACACGCCGCGAAACTCAATACGCAACTATCGCCGAGGCGGTTCTAGATTGATTGGTATCGTCACCGCCGATTACGTTGGACACTGCTCGGGAGACCGCATCAAGCCCTAGCATAGTCTGGGCGGTATGCGGTCTGTAACGTACGGAGGTCGAAGCCTTCAGGTTGCTCGCCTACGGCGAAGTCGTAAAGCGCAGCTTTGAAGATGCCTTCGAGCGCCTGCACGGTTGCGATCGCGAGACCTACGAGCAGGACACCGACGATAACGCCGGCTGGCGGATAGACAAGGAACAGCAGGATTGCAGGGATGACAGCTCCAACGATGGCCAGCAGATAGACGATGAAGAAGCCGAAGGATGCGGTGATCTGGCGTCCCCATGTCTGGCGGATTATGCTGGCGGATCGTTTGATGGACGTGATTGGTCCTGCGTTTTCGGAGACCATGACTGGGATCACGAAGAATGTCATGAACTCCCAAACGCCTTCGATCATGCTGTAGATCATTTGGACGAAGAAGTTGTCAGTCTGGGATCTGAGGACTCGGAAGAGCGTTCCGACGATTGCGGAGATGACGGACCACAGGAAGATGTGGTGGATGTGCTTTGTTGCGTGGCTGAGGCCGGACATCACGTTGGGGTCGCCGCCGCGGAGACGTTCGAGTGCAGCCGAGACGAGAGCGGCGTTGAAGAACGTGGTGATGAAATAGCCAATGAGGATCAACACCAAAAAGGCGATGAGGTTGCCGCTTTCGGCGACACCAGCCGCGAGGCCTGCGAAGCCGAGGATTAGGAGTCCCAAACCGGAAAGGACGGGAAAGAGGATGAGTTCACGGTCCTTCATCAGGACGTTCCAGCTCATCTTCATCAGTTCGAAAGTGTGACCGATAGTCGCGAACATTAGCCAGATCTGCTCCTAGTCGTCCGGGATGCGTCGCCCGTTGAGGATTGGGGACAAGTACATTGGAAATGGTACTACAAGTGAATTAACGAACTTGGAGAGGAAATGGGAAGCGACCCTTACAGTGCGTACATGGCCGCCGCATTTGCAGCGGCAGGTGCGGCGAGTGATGTTTTGATGGCCCGTTTCGCGAGCGGTGTCCAGAATCTTTCGAGTTGGGAAAAATCGCCGGGGGCTATGGTAACTGAGGCGGACATTGAGTCGGATCATGCCATCGCAAAGGCTTTGAAGGAATCTGGTTGTGGCGGCGTAATCATCTCGGAGGAGAGCAATGTCGATCTGGGAAGAGGCGGGATCGAGCCTGACTGCAAGGTCGAGTGGTTGGTTGATCCGTTGTGTGGGACGGTACCATTCAGCACGGGGATGAATCATTGGGGTGTGAACATCGCGATGCGTGCTGATGGCGAGTTAGTAGTCGGGGCGCTTGCGACGCCAACTGGAGGGATTGTGTTGACATCCGAGGTTGCTTCAGGTGTGAAAGTGAATGGTGAAAACCTATGCGTCGCGGAGCCGGATCGGGATTTGGGCGAGGTCGCGGTTGGTTTGGAGATTGATGGACAGGACGTCTGGCGATCATTGTTGCGCTCAGGGAGGCTGAACTGGGTGACGCGTGTACTTCAGGCAAACAGTTTCGCATCGGCGGCGTATCCGTTGATGCTTGTTGCTACCGGTAGGATGGCGGCGGTTGTGTTTTATCGGATCGAACCGATGCATGTCGCGGCTGGGGCGTTGGCGACGATGCTACTGGGGGGACGTGCGACCGATGGCAATGGCAATCCGATCGATTGGTCGCGTGACGATGAATTGCCGATGGTTGTGGTCGGTTGGCCGCGAGTGCACCATCAGTTGATTGAGGCGATCGGGCAGTCAGGTTAGTCTGCGATTAGATGGGAGGCGGTTCCGGAGAGCATGGTTTCGGTGCATCCGGGAAATGGTGCGGTGCTGAATACAGCATTCCCCAACATGATCATGGTCGCGACGCCACCGTTAGCGTTTGCCTGGGAGATGGAGTTTTTGACGCGGTCGTCCATCAACAACCCGCTGGAATCGGCGAAATCGAGTGCAAGAGCGATCAACTCTTCGAAGGTTATGACTCGGTTGCTTCGGATTGCGTCCTCGATGGTGGTGAGAGCATTGTCGGCTGCTCGGTTGATACGTGTGTGACGTTCGTGATCGGATAGGATTTCGCTGGTACGGATTTTTCCGAAGTAACGCCAGTACACAGGCGTTGGTGGCATGTCGATCGTCGTCGCCGCCAAAGGGTGGCCGACGGTGGTTTTGACTAAGCAGCCGCCGTTGTATTGCGAGCAAACGTCTCCGAGACCGGTGAGATTTCTGACTTCAGCTACATGCGCGATCATGGCGAGTTCGTCGCGGGACCTGCCGAGATTGAGCAGCTTGTTGGCGGCGATCAACGCAGCAAAAGTTGCGGCGCCGCTCAGTCCGAAACCACTGGACAATGGCAGGTTTGACGCTATATCGACGTTGAGGTTTATGTCTGCCAAGTCGTGAAGCGCGCTTGAGACGGTTGGGAAGTCGATCGCCTTATCGTTGAAAGTGACTTGGGTCGAGTTGGATGTCGATCGGGTCAGATTGACGATTACTCCATCGCTGACGGTGAATCCCCATCCGAGCGAGTGCATCTTCGCGGGATCATCGTGGGCGATGATTTTGAAGAGTCCGGAGATGTTTCCGGGAGCGAACGCCTTGGCAACGTCGCGCGTTGATGAATCTGCCGCCATCGAATCCCCGTGAGTTAAGAGCGTAATTGGATTGCGGTAGGTTTAGGCGGTAAATACTATTCCGCGCAGAGCGTTGGCTTCGTCACTCGCCATGAAAGCGACGATCTCGGCCACGTCTCTGGGGTTAGTGAGCGACGAAACGGCTTGTTCGACTTGTTCGACGGGTTGCTCGGTGATAGCGCCAGTAGACCGTAGCTGAGCGACCTTGAGCGGTGTGTCGACAGATCCGGGGGCGAAATCGTTGACGCGAATGCCTTGGGCTTCAAGGTATTGCTGCATGACCATTGTGAAGCCGTGTACACCACCTTTGCTCGCGCCGTAGGCGTATGACGAAGATCCACCTTTGACTCCGGCACCGGATGCGGTAAGGATGATTGTTCCGCGATGAGGTCCGGTTTTTTTGAGCATCTCGATCACGACGTATTTGGCCATCAGATACGTACCGCGCAAGTTAATGTCGAGTACCGTGTCCCAAGTTTTTTCAGGGAAGTCGTCAAGCGGGATCGAAGCGCCTTGGAGGACACCTGCGAAGTTGCAAAGGACATCGATATCCCCAAGCCATGCCTTGGCAGCGATCACAGTGCCAGAGACGTTTGCTTCGTCACGGACGTCGACGCTCCAGAATCGGCAGTTGCCGCCGTTGTCATTGATCTCGATAGCGGTGTTGTTGCCGTCTTCGTTGTTGTTATCGAAGATTGCGACTTGGCCTCCAAGTTCGGCGAGGCGGATGGCGGAGGCACGACCGATGCCAGTTGCACCACCGGTAACGATGCATCTCTTGTCTGACAGGTCTGCGGGCATTTTCTGACTCCTAGATGACTATTACCGATTCTAGTCGCGGCCGATTCAGTCCCAAACCACTCCGGCGATTTTCGCGGCCTTGCGAATCCCCGCCGCGGCGGCTGGAATCTTTTCGTCGGGATAGTGTTCCACGGTGACGACGATGTCGGGAGCAACCTCTTGCAATCTCCTCAACAACGTCACATTGTCGAGCATCGCATTAGGTGCGCCGATAACCTCCTCCTCGAAGTGGGGCAACAGTGCGTCAACGATCGTGAAATCTTTGGCATCGCAGCCAACGATCTCCGGACTCATCAGGTCGATGCACTCATTGATCAGCCATGTCGTGTCATAGGCGATGTCTAGAGAGCCAACAAGATTGACGGGATCCATGTTGTAACCGAGGGCGGGCATGTCGACGGCGTCGAAAAAATCTCGAACGCGTTGCGGGGTGTATAGAGGACACACGACGCCAGATTCGACGACGAGCTTGATGCCCTCAGAATCGGCGACTGCGCATGCTTGTTTGGCGCTTTTGACGAGGCGGTCGAATGTTGCGTCGGACCGGTTCTCGCGATGCGGTAACCATGCGCCATCGGGATTGAGGCTACCTGGTCGGAAGTACGTGGTCGGGCAACCCATCTTGGCGGACAATCGGATCGTGCCCTCCAAGAAGCTGACGGTCCAAGCTCGTTGATTCTCGTCATCGCTGCACAACCCGCCGCCGTAACGGCCTCGAGTCATCGGCATGATTAGACCGTTGCTGGCATAAAGCGATTTGATATTAGCAATGTCTTTGTCGCTTCCGGCGGATGGGTCAGAGATGGACAGGAGCGCGGATACGAAGCCGTGGTCAGCCACCTTTTTTACGTCCTCGGGTTTGACATTCAGCCAGTCGCCCTTGACGAAACCGGCAACACCTAGAAGCATGGATCGTGACCTTTCGTCGCTCTCCGAGGCCCGAGACTGAGCCCCGGTTATCTATTCATCTTATCGCCGCAGATGGTTCGTCCGATGGTTCGATTGGGGATGATTCGCGAAGTATTGAATCGCCCGATGCAACATGACTACGATTTGAGATAGCGTCGCAGAAATTAGCTGCAAGATCGCTTGAAGTTACGTATGCCGACGTTGTCGGACCGCAACGGGTTACATGCCGCGACCAGTAAGGCAACCGGGATCATCCAGTGGCAACCAGAATTCCAGAACCTTGGGAGCTGGGCGACGTTCTCTCTGAAGTGAGCGATCTGCTAGAGGTGGGCGGTGTTTCGGTGGCGATCAAGCGATTATCACCACTTCGCCCCGCAGATATGGCGGCGGTTGTCGCAGAGCTTTCAGAAGACCACCTGCGTCAACTGTTGGAACGGATGGCTAATGAGGCGATTGCTGATGTCTTGGACTATCTAGATGTTGACCGTGGATCGCGCGTCTTTGATTCAATACCGGAGACTCGTCGTCCAGCGGTTTTGGACGAAACGTCTCCGGAAGTAGCAACAGATCTTTTGCATCGCATCGCTTGGGATGATGCAGCGCAGACTCTGGTGCGGATGCGGAGTCTGAACATCATCGGTGATCTGCTGATCCATGATGACGATGACGCTGGTGGTCTGATGTCACCGACGTTCGCCAAGCTACGCGAGTACTGGACGGTGCGGCACGCTCTTCGGGTGCTACGGCAAATGGATCTTGATCCAGAGATACTGCGAGAACTTTTCGCTGTTGATGCCCAAGACACGTTGGTGGGCAGGATGGAGTTATCAGAGCTGGTATTTGCACCGCCGAACGCGACGATCGGCGAGGTGATGAATCGAGACGTGATTTCGGTTTCGGCCACTGAAGACCAAGAGAGCGCGGTGCGGTTGATGCAGCGTTACCGTCTTCCGAGCATCCCGGTGACGAACGTACGCCGTCAGCTCCAAGGTGTGATCACCTCGAACAGCCTGGTCGAGGTGGCAGAGCAAGAGGCAACGGAGGACATGTTCCGTCTGTTCGGTGTGGGCGGAAGCATTGCTACGGGCTACGATGTTCGCGAAGCGATCCGCAACCGTTTACCGTGGCTCGTGTTGAATCTATTCACAGTGATGTCGGCGGGTTATGTTCTGAGCTTGTTCCAACCGACTCTGGATGCCATGGTGTTGCTAGCGGCGTTCTTGCCGGTAGTGATGGGACAAGCGGGCATCGCAGGAACTCAAACGGTGACGATCATCGTTCGTTCAATGGCGCTCGGCGAACGTTCGATTTCGAACGTGTGGCAGCTTTTGTTGTTTGAGTTAGTCCTGTCTCTCGCACAAGGATTAGCTGTCGGCGGAATACTGGGTATCGTAGTTCACCTTTGGAAAAACGACTTGGCGTTGACGCTACTGGTGACCGGATCGTTGGTTTTGAACTTAATACTGGCGGCGTTGGCCGGCGTGATGGTTCCGATGTTTATGCGGTTGTTGCGTATCGACCCTGCCATGGCGTCGGCGGTGATAGTGACGACTGCGACTGACATTTGCGGCATCGTGATGTACTTGGGCCTGGCTAGCATCTTCCTCACCCTGCTGGTGAGTTGATGACTGTCACTCGCTGTTTACGAATGCGGCCGAGACGTGGCGTCGTTGAATTTTTCCCGTGGCGGTTCTAGGCAGTTCGTCGGTGAAGTAAATCACGTCAGGGACTTTGAAGTCGGCTAAGCGTTCGCGGCAGAAATCTTGGATGTCTTGTTGCTCGCAATCGCCGCTGAGGACTACTGCGGCTTGGACACATTCGCCGTATTTCTCGTCGGGAGCAGCAAAGCAGACGGCTTCTGCGACATCTGGGTGTTCAAGCAACGTGGCATCGACTTCAAGTGGAGAGATTTTCTCTCCGCCTCGGTTGATAAGCTCTTTCAGCCGGCCGGTAAGTGTCAAGTAGCCGTTGTCATCAAGCATGCCCTGATCGCCGGTGCGGAACCACCCATCTACGAATGCATCGGCGTTGGCTTCTTCGTTGTTGTGGTAGCCCCACATGACGTTTTCGCCTTTGATGACGACCTCGCCGCGTTCGCCAATGCTTGCCAACTCGCCGGTTTTTTCGTCAGCCATGATGGTGACTTCGACGCCGGTCGCTTGACCGACGGTTCCAGGTATGCGGGCTCCGGGCGGTAACGGGCTGCTGGACATCTGGTGCGATGCTTCAGTCATGCCGTAGGCTTCGAGTACTGGTGCGCCGAAACGGTCTTCGAGGTCATTGAACACAGTAGGCGCTAGGGCAGCGGAGCATGATCGTATCAGTCGGAAAGATTCGTGCGGGGCTTCGTCATCATCGGCTCGTGTAAGGAGGATTTGGTGGATTGTCGGGACCGCGGAGTACCACGTAGAGTTGGTTTCTGACTGCTGTTGCCAGAAAGCGCTTGCGGAAAATCTCGGGGGAACGACTACTGTTCCGCCAGAATTGAGGGTTGAAAGGGTTGCTCCGATGAGGCCGTGCACGTGAAACAGTGGCATTACGATCAGGGATGTATCGTCTGGCGTAAGCGCGTATGTGTTTTTGATGTTTTCGACGGACTTCATCAGGTTCAGGTGTCGGAGCGGGACGCCTTTGGGGCGGCTGGTAGTCCCAGAAGTGTGGAGAAACAACGCGATGTCGGAATCGGTAGGGGCGTGGGCGTCAACCATTGAAGTAAGCTCAACACCGTTGGATGAAAGAGTTACGTGGAGATGATTGTTGGATGAGGTGAGATTGGCTTCGATGATCTTGACGCCTAGTTGTGTTGCGGCTTCGCGCGCGGGATGGGTGCCGCTGGGGATAATGGCTACGCGCGCTCCGGCATCTTCCATGTAGAAGGTGAACTCGTCAGTGGTGTAGGCGGGATTCAGCGGTGCGGCGATTGCGCCGGTTCGGGCTACGGCTAGGAAAGTGGCGACGAATTCGTAGCTGTTGATGAGGATGATCGATACGGGAATGCCCGGTTTGACGCCGTTCGCGGCTAAGATGTCTGCGAGTCGGGCAACCTCGGAGTCGAGTTCATCGTATGACCATGATCCGATGTCGGGTGCGATTACGGCGAGGTCGGATCCATTTGAAGGTTGCAAGAGTGAATTGAGCGTGTTGGTGTCGGACACGGTGTGCTCCGATGGTTCGGTTGATGTTGGGTTCGTGAAATTCTAACGTTTCGGTGGTTCAGGTGGGAGGGCGACCAAGACGCGTTCCAAGCCGGCGTAATCGAGGTGGATTTGGATGTCGGCGCCTGGCAAAGCGGCGCGGGCGGTTTCGAGGCATGATTTCGCAACGGGCGGATCTATCTCAATGAACGCGGCAGTTGGTTCGTTTTTCCGAAGCAGGTTTGGGAGTGATTGGATGAGTGGTTGTAGGACATCCATGCCGTTTGGTCCTCCATCGAGGGCTTGGCGTGGTTCCCAGTCTCGGACTTCGGGTTGGAGAGTTTCGATTGCGCTCGACTTGATGTAGGGAGGATTCGACACGACGATGTCGAAGTCGGAGGATTGTTTGTGTTGGGTTGCATCTTCGATAGCGAATTGGATGTTGACGCCGTGTTTCGCCGCGTTTGATTCGGCGAGGGTCAACGCTTCATCGCTAATGTCCGTGGCGGTGATTTTGGCGTTCGGGATTTCGTGTGCGAGGGTGATTGCGATTGCGCCGGAACCAGTGCCGATGTCGCAAATGTTGGGTTGCTGCAGGTGATGTTGTTCGGTGAATAGGGTGCAGAGGTCGATTAGTAGTTCGGTTTCGGGTCTTGGGATGAGCACACGTTGATCGACTTTGAACGTTCGACCATAGAACTCTTTTTCGCCGAGGATGTAGGCGAGGGGTTCGCGGGATGCGCGGCGGGACAAGATGTGTTGGAGACGATTGGCGGCTGTCGCGGGTAGTTCGTCGGAATGGTTGGCTATGCGTTGCGCTTGGGTGAAGTCGCATGCCCATTGGAGCATCATACGAGCTTCTATTGGGGCTTCGTCGGGAGTGATGCCGATGTCGAGTAGAGCAGTTGTGGTTGTGCGGGTTGCTTCCGCGATGGTCGGCAATGAGAAAGAGGTGTCAGCTGTCTGACGCGGCTTGGATTTTTCTGGTTTGCTCCTCGTGTAGGAGCGCGTCGACGAACTCGTCGATTTCGCCGTCGAGGATTTTCGGGAGGTTGTGACTGGTGAGGTTGATGCGGTGGTCGGTTACTCGTGATTGCGGGAAGTTGTAGGTGCGGATTTTTTCGGAGCGGTCGCCGGAGCCGATTTGGGCTTTTCGGTTTGCGGCTTCTTCGGATGCTCGGCGGCGAAGTTCCATATCCCACAGGCGGGCTCGGAGGATGTCCATAGCCTGCATTTTGTTTTGGAGTTGGGAGCGCTCGTTCTGGCATTGGGCTACGATGCCGGAGGGTTCGTGGGTAATGCGGACGGCGGTGGCGACTTTGTTGACGTTTTGACCGCCGTGCCCGCCGGCGTGGAAGATATCGATCTTTAGGTCCTTGTCGTCGATCTCGATGTCGATGTCTTCGGCTTTCGGTAGGACGGCGACGGTTGCGGCGGAGGTGTGGATGCGTCCTTGAGATTCGGTTTGGGGGACGCGTTGCACGCGGTGGGTGCCGCTTTCGTGTTTGAGGCGCGGGTATGCGCCTTCGCCTTCGATTTCGAAGACGACCTCTTTGATGCCGCCGATGCCGGTGTCGTTGAGGGAGAGGACCGAAGTTCGCCAGCCGTGGTTTTCGGCGAAGCGCTGGTACATGCGGAAGAGTTCGTTGGCGAAGAGACCGGCTTCGTCGCCGCCGGTACCGGCACGGATTTCGAGAACGGCGTCGGCGTCGTCGGTTTCGTCGCGCGGGATGAGTGCGATTTGGATTTCTTGGACGAGCTCGCCGCGGCGTGTCTGCTGGTCAAGGATGATGTCGCGTGCCATCTGGATCATGTCATCGTCGGACTCTTCGGCGAGGATTGTTTCGGCGTCGGCGATTTCATCGATTATTGCGTCGAACTCGTCGCGGAGCCGGACGAGGGCTGATATGCGCGAGTACTCTCTGCCGAGCCGTTGCATTTTCTGGTGATCGGAAACGATGTCGGGTTGTGACATCTGCGTCTCAAGTTCCGACTGTCTGTCGGCGGCGGCTTGCAGGCTCGCACGGAGGCGGTCTTCAACTGTTGAGGTTTCGGGCATTATTCAGTTATAGATTGGGTGATTGATTGGGCTATCGATTGGGCATCGAGCGTGATTAGATCTTGGTCGCCTTCGAACTGGAGGGGTTTGATGGCGGCGACGTTTTGTTCGATCTCTCGGTTGCCGAGAATGATGGCGTAGTTTGCATTGGCGCGGTTGGCGTATCGCATCTGGGCACGCATGGATTTTCCGGCGGGTGCCATGAGGACGGATATGCCGTGGTTGCGGAGTTCGGCGGCTAACGCAGATGCGCGGTTGGTTGCGTTGTCGCCGACGTGGACCATAACGGCGTTGAGGGGCGGGTTGGCAACTTTGAGGGATTCTTGGCGTTGGATTTCGAGGATGATACGTTCGATGCCGGAGCCGAATCCTACGCCGGGCGTGTCGTTGCCGCCGAGGATGCCGATTAACGGATCGTATCTGCCGCCGCCGAAGAGGGATGTTTGGCTGCCCTCGGTTGATGGTTCGAACTCGAAGACGGTGCGGTTGTAGTAGTCCAATCCGCGAACCAGGGTGTGGTCGATGCGGTAGTTGAAACTCGGATAGGCAGATTTGAGTCCGTCGAGGAGTATGAGGAGAGATTGCCAGTGGTTTTGGGCTTCTTCGGAAAGATAGTCGAGGGACTTTGGCGCGTCGGCGCTTAGCTTTTGGGTTGCGGGCTCTTTGGAATCGAGCAGGCGTAGAGGGGCGCGATCGAGTCGGTCGCGGTCGACTTTGGGCAGGTCGTTGGCGTATTTTGCGTAGTGGTTGCGGAGATCGTCGGCGTGGCTGGTTCGGGTTGCTGGATCACCGATGGAGTTAATGCGAACGGTGACGTCTGAGAGACCGAGGGCGGTTATGTATCGAAGTCCGATCTCGATGATTTCGGCGTCGATGTTTGGCGAAGGGTCGCCGATGGCTTCGCATCCGAATTGGTGGTGCTGCCGAAAGCGGCCGGCTTGTGGGCGGTCGTATCGGAACATCGGGGCGATGTAGAAGAGGCGCACGGGTTGCGGGAGGTTGTGCATTCCGTGTTCGATGTAGGAGCGGCAAACGGGTGCGGTGCCTTCTGGTCGGAGGGTCAGGGAGTCGCCTCCGAGGTCTTCGAAGGAGTACATCTCCTTTTGGACGATGTCGGTTTCGCCGCCGACGCCGCGTCGAAAGAGGCTGGTGTGCTCGAATACTGGGGTGTCGATCTGCTGGTATCCGAACTGGCGCGCGGTGTGAATGGCGGTCGTTGTGACTGCCTTCCAGAGGGTTTGGTCGTCGGGAAGGATGTCGGCGACGCCGCGCGGGGCGCGGAAGTTTTGTTGATCGGGCATATCTCAACGATTCTATGTTGGTTGTTTGAACTAGGATGGGCGAAGATTATGAGGGATGTGAAAGATGGGTGTTGGGGGTGCTTTGATAGACTTTCGGATACGAAGTCGGGGCATGGCGCAGTCTGGCAGCGCACTTGACTGGGGGTCAAGAGGTCACAGGTTCAAATCCTGTTGCCCCGACCATCATTTCCACAGTTTCCGCTTGGAGAATCTGCGCGACTCTACTGTGATGCGAACTTGATCTTTTCGCCTCTTCTGCTTACTGTCAGGCCCGCCTGCTTCTCCTCACGGCAGGTTGGAGGATTAGGAATACGCCGGCGGCTGTGAACATTAGGATGGTGCCGGTTATTAGTACGGGTTGGTAGGTTCCTAGGCGGTCGAAGGTGTATCCGGCGGCTACTGGTGCGACGATGAGGGCGGCGTTGTAGATGGGTGCCATCATGCCGCGGATGGTGGCGTATCGGGCGCGTCCGAAGAGGTCTCCTATGATTGCCCAGTTGAGGGATGAGCCGGCTTCTGAACCGACGAATAGGAGCATGGCGAGGAATATGGGCCAGGTGCCTTCGACGAGTGTTATTAGGAGCAGGCTGACGGCGGATGCGCTGTAGAGGAATGTGAGCATGAGGGGTCTGCCGACGCGGTCGCTGATGTATCCGGTGAAGATGATGACTGGCACGGCGGCTAGGGAGATTGCGCCGACGAGATTGGCGGCGGTCTGCTGCGCTTCGCCGCGTGAGACGAGGATGGGTATGAAGTGTAGGAAGATGGTGCCGTGGACGGAGATGCGGAGGGTGGTTGCCGTGACGAGAATCCAGAAGGATGGTGTTTTTAGGGCTTGCTTGGTGGTGAAGTCGCCTTCGGAGGAGCCGCTCGAATCGGTGGTCTGAGATTCGTCGGATTGTCCACTTGTAGCTTGCGTGGTGGAGGCGGCTTGTCGTTCGCGTATGCGTCTCCGCATGTGGGTGTATGAGACGCCGCCGTCGGGTTTTAGACCCATGCTTTCCGGGGAGCGTCGGAAGAGGAACGAAAGGGGCGCGATTACAACGACCAAGATGATGCCGACGATCACAGATGTGGTCTGCCAACCAAGGCTGATGACGCCGACGGAGAGAAGCGGGATTACGATTGCGCCGCCGAGACGGAATGCGGCGCTGTTGATGGACATGACGAGTCCGCGGTAGCGGATGAACCAGGTGTTGAGTGCGGCGGTTGTCGCCTGCATAAAGGAGGTTGACGAGCCTATCGATACGACGCAGAGGTAGACGAGAAGGAAGGCGATGTAGGTGTCTTGTCGGGATAGGAGGATGTAGCCGAATCCGGTGATTAGCGTGCCGGCAAGGATCAGTGGGATGTAGCCGAATTTGTCGAGAGCCCATCCAGTGATGGGTCCGAGGACGCCGTTTTCGGCGCGTGCGAGTGCGAATGCTAGAGAGGTTTGCCAATAGGCGATTCCTAGGGATTCGGCGACGGGGATGAAGAATACGGCGAATCCTTGCCAGACGATGGTGCCGCCGAGGGCGTTCATGACAGATGCACCGGCGAGCATGTACCAGCCGTAGTATGTGCCCTTGAAGAGGGGCTTTCTGGAAATCACTAGGCGTTCTCTTCAAGATGGGCGCAATTACGCGTTGGGCAGGATTTTCTCTGATCTAGAGTGGGTGCCGGCAATGTTTCTAAACCCCCTTCAATTCCCCTTGGACATCAAGGGGGAGGGGCCTTCGGGCGATACCTTGGAAGCGGGAACCGCGTGA
This sequence comes from Dehalococcoidia bacterium, assembly GCA_965220515.1. Lineage (GTDB taxonomy): Bacteria > Chloroflexota > Dehalococcoidia > Lucifugimonadales > Lucifugimonadaceae > Bin127. Next base: position 1,200,731 of record OZ244831.1, on the reverse strand, counting down.
TAAACGAGTCAGGTTCACTCGTTAGTTCCGAATGTTGTGTGTGCGGCTCCCTGGTCGATGCGATCGAGCCTGGATTGCATCTTGGGCCACGCCTTCGCCAATCGGTCGTACATGACGATGTTGACGGTCATGCCGAGGTTGAGGGATGCCATCGTGGGGATCATGACCTTGTGGGTGCAACGGTCGAGGATGTCGTCGGAGATGGAGCCGTTTTCGGGTCCAAAGACGTAGCAGGCGCGTTCGGGGTGATTGAAGTCCATGAGTGTGGACGCGTCGTCGGAGAGTTCGATGCCGACGATGGTGGTGCCTTCGGGGACGGCATCGAGGAGATTGGTGGACTTTATGACCGGGACGTGGCGGAATGACCGCATCGGGTCGGTGTGAAGTTTCGGTAGTCGGATGCCAGATGGGTTGCCGCCGATGATGACTAATCTGGCGTCGAAGCAGAAAGCGGCGCGTAGTGCGTGACCGACGTTGACCGGGTCGGTAGGTCGATCGAGACCGATGCATGCGAATCCGCGTTCCGTGCGCATCGAAGGACGGTTGACGTATCGGTCGTATCGTGTGCGCTTTTTGGGGTGCGTGGAGTCGGTTTCGGTGTGCATGGGGTTTGAACTATGATGCGAATGATGTTGAATGATGGGAAGGATGGTTGTTGGTTGTTTGGGTGGGTTGCAGCGCCCCTTGGCGCCGATTCCCCCTCACCCTAACCCTCTCCCACGAGGGGAAGAGGGGATATGTTGTTGCGTGAGTTGTTTTCGTCGCGGACCCCTTGCCCTGCCCCTCTGGATTCCGGCTTTCGCCGGAATGACGGCGGTTGTGGGCAGGGCGGGTCACAGACCCGCCCCTACCAGTCAATTTATTGGTGGCCTTTTCTTGTGCCAACTGGTCAGTTCTTCGTAGGCGTGACCGACGCGGAGGATGGTTGTTTCGTCGAAGGCGTGACCGGAAATCATGAGGCCGATCGGCATTCCTGTGGAGTCGAAACCGCAGAGTACGGAGTGTGACGGCTCGCCGGTGACATCGAAGATTGAGGTGAAGAGTGGGATTTCGTGACTCTTCTCGGCGAGTGCTTCACCGGGTGGGACGGTACATTCTGCGATCGTGTGGGCGAGTACAGGTATCGAAGGGGTTGCGAGAACGTCGACGTTTTTGGTCGCTTCTGCCATTTGGACGCTGAACGCCTGTCTGGCGCGTTGGGCGCGGATGTAGTCGACTGCTGGCAAATTGAGAGCGGTCAGGATTCGGGTGCGGACGGCTGGCGTGTAGTCGTCCGCATGTTCCGCGATCAGCTTTTCGTGCACCGCGAGGGATTCGGCAACGGAGATGATGATGTTTATGGCGCGTCCGTGTGCGACCCACTCCATCGGTATGGGGACGAGTTCAGCGCCGTTTTTCTCCAGCAACGCGATCGCGGAATTAACGCTTGACAACACTTCGGGATCGACGACGTCGGGGTCGAAGAAGTAGTGTTCGGGGACTCCGATGCGTAACCCGTCTAAGCCTTTTTCGAGGTCGGCTGCGAAGTCGGGAACGTGGCGAGTGGAAGAGGCGATGTCGCGCGGATCGTGTCCGGCGATCACGTTGAGCATGTGTGCGCAGTCTGCGGTTCGTCGCGTCATGGGGCCTACGTGGTCTTTGCTCCACGAAAGATCGAGCACACCGGAGCGCGGTACTCGCCCGTAGGTCGGCTTCAAGCCGGCGATTCCGCAGAGCGATGCTGGCATGCGTATGCTCCCGCCAGTGTCGGAGCCGAGCGCGCCGTATACCAGTCCGCCAGCGACAGCAGCGCCGGATCCGCTGCTGGAACCTCCGGTGATTTTGTCGGTATCCCACGGGTTGCGGGCGTCGCCGGTGTATGGGTTTACACCTGCGGAACCTAACGCCATTTCGACGAGGTTGGTTTTGCCAAGCGTGATCGCGCCGGCATGGTTTAGACGGTCGGTAACTGCCGCGTTCGATGTGGCGATGTTGGACTGCAGGACCTTGGAGCCGCCGGTGGTGGGTTTCCCTTCGACGTCTACGAGGTCTTTGAGTCCGATGGGGATCCCGTGCATGGGTCCCTTGTAGTCGTCGTTTGCGATCTCTCGTTCGGCTTTTGCAGCGGCTGCGAGCGATTCGTCTGTCCAAACGTCGAGGAATGAGTTCAGTTTCGAGTCGAGTTTTCCAATGCGCTCGAGAGCGATTTGTGTCAGTTCGACTGGTGAGACGGAGCCGTCTTTGATTTTGGGCGCTAGCTCGTGGATCGAAGCGAATGCCAAGTCTTCGCGTCTATCGCTCATTGGTCGTCCCCTTTGTCAGAACCGTTTGTCAAGACAACCGGATGGAACACGTTGCAAGGCTCGTGGTCTTGGTATTCCAAGGACCGCACGGTGTCGATGGCGTCGTATAGGGAATCGCTCGATTTCGCAACCAGTTCGGCGTGGTACTTGGATATTGGTATGCCGAGGCGCTGGCCTGCGTTGTAGATGTCTTTGGCTCTTTGAGTTTGTTCGATGTCGGGCATGGCGATTGTGTGGGGTGTGGGGGCGTGCTAGGATTGCGGTTTCTTATCCTTATATATACGTGAGGTGGTGTGATAGCAGGATACATGCGTATCGGCAAGTCCTGTCGTGCGTATTTCGTGAATGAGATGGGGTAGCGATGCACCCACAAAAACAGATAGCAGAGATGGTTGTTTCGGCTCTTCAGTCGGCGATCGCATCAGATTCGTTGCCGGAGATCGGCGAGGTTGCGCCGTCGGTCGAGCGACCGAAACACGCGGAGCATGGCGATTACAGTACGAGCGTGGCGATGGCGTTGGCATCGAGCATGCGAATGGCGCCTCGAGCGATCGCAACCGAAATCGTAGACAACATTCCATCGACTGCGATGGTGGATGATGTGAGCATCGCTGGTCCCGGGTTTATCAACTTCAAGCTGGACGATGAATGGCTGCGTTCCCAGATTCACGTGATTCGGGAAGCAGGAGTCGAATTCGCGCATTTGGATGTTGGAGCAGGACAAAGCATTCAGGTGGAGTTTGTAAGCGTGAACCCTACGGGTCCATTGCACATAGGGCACGTGCGCGGTGCTGCAATCGGCAACGGTTTGGCGAACATCTTGGATGCCGCGGGCTACGATGTGCAGCGCGAGTACTACGTGAACGATGCTGGCAATCAGATGCGAATATTTGCGGAATCTGTGTATGTGCGTTTTCTGCAGGCGGCAGGTAAGGACGCTGAACTCGGTGCGGAGTCCTATCCCGGCGAGTATGTTGTTGAACTCGGTGCCGAGCTTTACTCCGAGTTAGGTGACCCCGTAGCTGACTTGGATGCAGACGAAGCTATGGAAGCCATATCAGCCCCAGCATTGGGTCGCACATTGGCGAATATCCGGGGCACGTTGGAGCGGATGGGTATCGAGTATGACGAGTGGTTCAGCGAGAAATCGTTGATTGAAGGTGACGATTTTGATGATTCGCTGAAGTTGCTGGAGGAGCGCGGCTACGTATCGGAGCGCGAGGGCGCACTGTGGTTCCTCGGTACCAAGATAGGTCTCGAGAGCGACAGTGTGATCATTCGGAGTAAGGAGCGCGGTCCGTCCTACTTCGGAACCGATATCGCCTATCACTACAACAAATTTGTGAAACGTGGTTTCGACCGGGTGATAAATGTTTGGGGTGCCGATCACCATGGGCATGTGGCACGGATGAAGGCGGTTGTGGATTCGCTCGGAGTCGCCCCAGAGAAATTGACGATCATCATCAACCAGATCGTGAACTTCAAAAAGGGAGACGAGACGGTGCGATTCAACAAGCGTAAAGATAACTTCATCGCCGCTGACGAGTTGTTGGACGCGGTTGGTCCGGATGCGTGCCACTACATCTTCTTGGAGCGGACTCCGGGTACGCACATGGAGTTCGATCTGGAGTTGGCGAAGGCTGAGACGTCGGAGAACCCAGTGTTCTATGTGCAGTACGCCCATGCGCGTCTCTGCGCGGTGTTGCGGGCGGCATTGGAGCGGGGCATTGAGTTCGAAGATGGCGACGTTTCGTTGCTAACTACGCATCAGGAGCTTGCGTTAATGCGACGGTTGAACGAGTTGCCCGATGTGATCGCGCGATCTGCGGAGATGCTGGAACCGCACCACATGCCGCATTTCGCGTACGAGGTGGCGCGCGAGTTGCAGCGGTTCTACGAAGCGTGCAGAGTCATTTCTAGCGATCCAGTTGACGCGGAGATTACCAAGGCGCGGTTACTGCTTGTAGATGCCGCGCGCATCGTGCTTGCCGGGACGTTGAACATCATGGGGATGAACGCGCCTGAGCGGATGTAGGCCTCGGCTTTAAAGCTTAAAGCGGGTTTTCTGGAGACGAAGCCTGCTTGTAGCGTTCGATGCGACGGACGTAGCTGAGAGCGGCGCGTTTCTGGAGTTCTTGGTGACGTGCGCGCAATCTGCCGATGGCTTTACCCGGAACACCGCGGATCAGTTGATTGTCCTCAAATACAGCGTTTTCGGGGATGACGGAGCCAGCTGCGACGAGGCATCCGTTTCCCAATACAACTCCATCGTTCAGAACTGATCCGTTTCCCAGAAGGCATCCATCGCCGATCGTCTTGGCGTGGCAGACGACGCCATGTCCGAGGGTGACACCGTCTCCGATGGAGGCATCATCGTCGGCGTGGATGACGGAGTTGTCTTGGACGTTCGAACCTTTACCGATCAAGATAGTGCCACTATCGGCTCGGATGACTGCGCCTGGCCAAACGCTGGATTGAGGACCAACGCGCACATCGCCGATCAGAGTCGCATTGGCGCTGACGAATGCGGTTGGATCGACTTGTGGGCTGATGCCATCGAGTTCGAGGAGCATTACGGCAAGTTGGCGGGAGACATTGGGAAATTCAGGTCCATGTCAACTTCGTAGAACGTTCCCTTGTCTTCGTATTCAACGATTTCTTCTGATTTAACGGATTGACCTTCCGGGTCGCCTAAGCAGAAAACGAAGGGCACGTCGCGGTCCAGATCGCTTACGGGGCCGTGAATGATGTTTATGTACCTGCCGCCTTCGAGGATTTCCACTGGATGTGATCTTGACGTTGTGAGTTTGACGTAAAGCAGTTCGCCTGCTGATGCTGGCTCGCCATCAACGTATGCGGTGCCGGCGAATATATAGGGCATTCCTGGCGGCGGACCCAACGGTGTATCTCCGACTTTTGGTTGTTCGACGAGGTCAGGGCACTGCAAATCTTGTGTGCTAACCACCGGCTCGGCAGTAGACGTATCTTCCGGCGTATCCGTTGTGCAGGCAAATATGGCTGCGAGCGCGATGAGGGACATCGCGGCGATGATTTTGACGAGTGGTAGTTTGAGGTCGGTTAGTCGGTGCATGGTTCTGGTGGTGTCAGGTTCCAATTCGCCGATTGCTCGTATGCGTGTGCGACCTGTAACGCCGTGCGGTCTCCCAGCTGGGGTGCGAGGATCTGCAATCCAACTGGCAAGCCCTCGGATAGTCCGCAGGGGAGCGATATTCCGGGGAGTCCCGCGATGTTGACCGGTATGGTGCAAACGTCGCTGAGGTACATCTGGAAGGGATCCTGCGTTTTTTCTCCGAGTTCGAAGGCCACTGTCGGCGATGTCGGTGTTGCGATTACGTCGAACTTCTGGAACGCGTCGTGGAACTCTCGCCGGATGAGAGTTCTGACTTGCTGTGCTTTCTTGTAGTAGGCGTCGTAGTACCCGGCTGAGAGTGCATACGTTCCGATGAGTATGCGCCGTTTCACTTCCGGGCCAAATCCGCTGCCTCTTGTCGCTTCGATCGATTCGCGGGCGTTGGGCTCTCCATCAACTGACATGCCGTATTTGACGCCATCGAACCGGGAAAGGTTCGCCGAGGCTTCGGACGGTGCAATGATGTAGTAGACCGCGAGCGCGTGATCGGTCAGTGGAAGACTCGTTTCTTCGACGATCGCGCCAAGTCCTTCGAGGACGGTCAGAGATTTTTCGAACGCGGCGCGGACGCCGGGTTCGATCCCGTCAACGATGTATTCGCGAGGTACGCCGATGCGCATGCCATCGATGTCGCGGTCCAAGTATTCGGCGAAGTCGAGTTTGTGGTCGAGTGAGGTCGAATCTAGAGGGTCGAGACCTGAGATCGTGTTTACGGTGTCGGCGCAATCGGCAACGGTTCGGGCGATGGGGCCGATCTGGTCTAGGGACGATCCGAATGCGATGAGCCCGAAGCGGCTGACGGTGCCGTAGGTTGGTTTGAAGCCGACGACGCCGCATAGCGATGCGGGTTGTCGGATGCTTCCGCCGGTATCTGAACCAAGCGCGATGACGGCTTCGCCAGCAGCGATGGCTGCCGCGGCACCTCCGCTCGAACCGCCTGGTACGCGATTTTTCCCCCAAGGGTTGACGACAGGAGTGAACGCGGAGTTTTCGTTCGACGATCCCATTGCGAATTCGTCGAGGTTGCCCTTGCCCAGAATGATGGCACCGGCTTCCTTGAGTCGGGAAACGACGGTGGCGTCGAACGGCGGGACATAACCGTCGAGGATGCGCGAAGCGGCGGTGGTCCGGACGCCTTCGGTCGAGATGTTGTCTTTTATGAGGAACGGGACGCCGGTCAGTGCAGACGCTGTCCCGTTTTCTAGGCGTTGATCAGCGGCTTGGGCTTGGGCAACTACATCTTTCTCGTCAAGAACAGTGAGGAAGGCATGGATGCGAGGCTCGACTTCCTCGATACGTTGTAGATGGGCTAGGGCGACTTCGCGGGCGGTGGTTTCGCCGTTTAGGTATTTGGCGCGCAGATCGCGCGCTGAGGTTTGGGTTTCGGATACGGTACTCATTCGATGACCGGCCTCACGCGTACAAATTCGCCGTCAACGAATGGTGCGTTTGCGAGTGTTTGATCACGTTCTAAGGCCGGCATGTCTTCGTCATCGCGCATTACCGAGTGTGCATCGGTGGTGTGCCCGGTGGGTGGCACTCCTTCGGTGTCGAGTTCGGCCAAAGTTTGAAAATGGGCGAGAATATCGGACAACTGTCGACGCATCGTCTGCACTTCTTCATCGTCGACACGCAATGCAGCTAGACGAGCGATGTGTTTCACGTCGTCGACGGACAGGATTTCGGAGTTCATACGGTTTGGGTAGGTAGTTTCGATTCCACCTTGAGATTCTATATCTGGGTGATTCGCGAGAGATTGCCGAAAGGGTTGCCGAATGGTGAAGTGTTTGGCATAAACTTTTTATGTGCCGAATTCATCAGACATGCGCGCCAATCACGTTGAGTAAGCGCCGCCGATACATCTTCGTCACGGGCGGCGTGACAAGCTCTCTAGGTAAGGGCATCGCCTGCGCATCTATCGGCAGAATGTTGAAGAATCGGGGTCTTAAGGTCACGATTCTCAAACTCGATCCCTATCTAAACGTTGATCCGGGCACGATGTCGCCGTTGGAGCATGGCGAGGTGTTTGTGACGGTTGACGGGAGCGAAACGGACCTCGACTTGGGTCACTACGAGCGTTTCTTGAACCAGGACTTCACGATCCTGTCGAATGTGACCGCTGGGCAGATTTACAACGAATTGCTGGACGAGGAGCGATTAGGTGCGGAGTTCCTAGGGCAGACGGTTCAGGTGGTGCCGCATCTGGTGAGCGCGGTTGCCAAGCGAATCGAGAAGCTCGGCGAAGCAGAAGATGCAGATGTGGTGATAGTTGAGGTCGGTGGCACAGTCGGAGATATGGAGGCGGAAGCCTTCATCGAGGCGGTTCGGTGGATGCGTGACATGGAAGGGCGACAGAACTCGTTTTCGATTCATCTGACGTTCGTGCCACTGCTGAAACCGACGAACGAACTCAAGACGAAGCCGACTCAGCACAGTGTTAGAGCATTGCGCGCCCTCGGCATCCAACCAGATGCGATTTTGTGCAGGTTGAATGATCCCACCGAGTCAGATGAGGCGACTTCAGACCTTAAAGACAAGATCAGTTTGCATTGCGGTGTTCCGCGCGATGCGATCATCTACCTTCCGACGCTGGGTAACGTCTATGCGGTTCCAGATTGGCTGGAAAAACAGGGATTGGCTGAAGTGATTATGGACCGGTTGGGATTCGAGCGACGCAAACCAACCGTGCCAAAGGTATGGAAGACGCTGACCGACGACACTAGCGTTGTGAACAACGGCACGGAACATTCTGACGACGATCTGGAGCGAGTGTCGATATCAATCGTGGGTAAGTACACGAGCCTTCACGATTCGTATCTTTCCGTAGTCGAGGCGTTGCGCCATGCGGAGTTGAATCAAGGAATTCGTATCGACATCGGTTGGACTCCCTCCGAGATGGTTGAGCAGCATGGATCTGAACGGTATCTGTCGAAGGCGCAAGGGATCGTGGTGCCTGGTGGTTTCGACAAGCGCGGAACTGAAGGAATGATCCGCGCCGCTCGATACGCTCGGGAGCGTGGGATACCGTATCTGGGCCTGTGTCTGGGATTGCAGATGATGATCATTGAGTTTGCTCGGCATGTCGCGGGAATCGAAGATGCGGATTCGACCGAGTTCGATCCCGCGGCCGCGGAACCGGTGATCGCCCTGATGGAGGAGCAGAAGGGGGTTAAGGAGATTGGGGGAACGATGCGGCTCGGAGCGTATACCTGTGTACTAGCGCGCGGTACGCGCGCGCACGAGGCGTATGCGATGGCTGACGTGGGCGAAGAATTGTCTGACGGTGATCTTCGGATCACGGAACGGCATCGTCATCGTTACGAGTACAACAACGCGTATCGAACGCGATTGGAGAGTTTGGGCCTAATTAGCAGCGGGTTGAATCCGGAGCTTTCGCTGGTCGAAATAGCTGAAATCGCCGACCATCCGTTCATGCTCGGAAGTCAGTTCCATCCAGAGTTTCGATCGCGTCCGGAGCAGCCGCATCCCCTGTTCGATCTGTTTGTCAGGTACGCGCGGCAGTACCGTCCGGAAGGTACCCAGCAGCCCTTGTTTGTCAAAGCGGGGTCATCGATTTGAAGTCAACCGTAGGGCAAAGCTTGGGGCCCAACGCAATATTGCGAAGTCCGACCAACTATCAAAGTAATGCGCAAACATATTTGACTCGATGTCGCAGACTCATATAAACTTTGTGCGCAGATAAGCGGGTAGCTGTGCACGGTGGCGTTGAGATTAGATTTGTAGACGTGGACGTTCGGCGGGCATGCTACCGCTTCACTCGGAGATAGATCGCAGAGTAGCGATACCTCACCTCGGTAATTCACCAAGCCTTAACGCAAAGGTGCTTCATGACACGTACGCCTATAGATGCGTCGATTGCGATTGAACAGAATGGGCAGCGCCGACAGGTCGCAGTAGGTCCAAGGCAAACCCACCAACAACCCGAACGTCTGAGCCCAGATGCTCTTGGCAATCTGGGCGGAAAGACAAATGCGGAGTTGATGACCGAGGCCAGGAGTATCGGCCTCACGGATATTCCGGCACGTCGCACCGAGTTGGCGTTGCAGGTGCTACAGCACAGGTCGCAGACCACTGGTATCGCGATCGGTGCCGGCATTCTGGATGTTCATGACAAGGGTTACGGGTTTTTGCGTCCGCCCGGTGGCAGCGGTGGCGACGATGACATTTATGTTCCCAACGGTTTGATTCGAAAGAGCGGATTACGCCAGGGAGACTTCGTGGCGGGCCCGGTGCGGTCGCAAGGAGAACGGACTCGCAACCGGGGCAACAACCCCTTGCTGTGGCCGGAGTTGATTAATGGCCGCGACGCCGCATTCTCGCAACGCAGGCCCCGGTTCGAGCATCTGACATCGGTCTATCCGGACAGTCAGCTGACCCTCGAAACAACGCCGAATCGGATGAACAGCCGGATCATCGACATCATCGCTCCGATTGGCAAGGGACAGCGCGCGCTGATCGTTGCACCACCGAAAGCCGGAAAGACGGTGATCCTCAAGGACATCGCGCATGCGGTTGCAGAAAACTACCCGGCGATCCACATCGTCGTGGCATTGATCGGCGAGCGTCCTGAAGAAGTCACGGACATGCGTCGTTCGATAAAGGGCGAGGTTTACTCTTCAACCTTCGACGAGCAGGTTGAGCATCAGTGCGAGACATCGGATCGGGCCCTTGATCGGGCGAAGCGGTTGGTGGAGTCTGGTGAAGACGTGTTGCTAGTGTTAGACAGCCTGACGCGTTTGGCGCGTGCGTTCAACGTGAAGTTGCCGAGTAGCGGTAAAACACTTTCGGGTGGAATGGACCCGCTCGCGTTGTACCCGCCTAAGCAATTCTTTGGCGCGGCTCGAAACTGTGAAGAGGGTGGAAGCCTCACGATCGTCGCAACCGCGCTGGTCGAGACTGGCAGCCGTCTGGACGACTTGATCTACGAGGAGTTCAAGGGCACCGGCAACATGGAACTCCACCTTGACCGCGCGATGTCGGATCGCAGGATCTACCCTGCGGTATCCATGGAACGCAGCGGCACCCGGCACGAAGAGTTGCTGCAGAGTCCGGAGACTCTGCGACAGGTCTGGTTGTTGCGTCGGATGCTCTCTTTGCTGCAACAGCAATCTTCCAATGGCAACCCGACAGAGGCTACTGAGCGCATCATCGAGAGATTGTCTCGCTCAAAAGACAACGATTCGTTCCTGCGGAGCATAACCGAGAAGTAGGGACGAAATCGTTCCCAATAGCTTTGTTCGAGCGAGTAGAAGTGACTTCTATCCGCTCGATGGAACAAAATCCGTGTCATAAACGTTTATCTTTATGAGCGCGGCTCGGTTTCGACGCGATGGATTGGTTTTCGTTCGTTGCAAGTCGACTGAACCGACCGCTGATACCGCCAACCCGGACTAAGCGCTGATGAGAATCCCCAGGTACAACAATGGGTACATAAGGTGGAACCTGTTGGGACTGGCGCTGTTCGTCGCTGTTTTGTTCGGCGGGTTTGCGTTGCAGTTCGCGGGAAACGACGACAAACGTGTAGATGCAGCCACAGGCGTTATCGACGCGTTGAATGTTGGGACGTGTCTGGCAACGGATGACAAGGTGTTCGAGGAAGAACCTTGCCATCTCTCCAACCGCTCCGACGGTTGGGAGATACGGGATGAGGTGGAAGAGGTTTCGACGTTGTACGCGACCTATGCTCATGATCCGAAGACCGGTTGGGATGAGCCTAGGGCGATACTTCAAGACTCGGACCTGTTGAAGGTCAGCATCTCCGATCCGGGGCGTGACAAGCGTTCGCCGGTTTTGATTCTGGGCGAAGGACACACTGAGATCATCGGCGGTTTGGCTGAGATCAAGCGATTACTGGTGAATCGCGACTTGATTGAGACCGATGACAGCGTAGCTTTCGAGTCGGGACCGGTGTTGGTCGTCCGGGGTGGCTCAAGTCCTGCTCAGATCAACGCCTCCGGCAGTCATACGCTGAATATGAGTGGTGCAAGTTCGTATCGACCGATGGATGTTGACGGCAATATCCGATTCTTCGGCTGCGTAACGAGTGCCGCGAGTTGCTCTGTGGGTAGTGGAGGCAACGATGAGTTGGCGGATATATCTTCGTCGTTGCCGGTTGATGAGGACAGGAGCTCGGGTAGTAATAGCCCTTCGATCGCACCGTGGTTGGTAGTAAACGCGAGCGTGCCGGCTGATAGGGATGTGCTGATCTACGCCATGTACTACGAGACAAGCGGGCGCGAGGATATGGCGGGTGGTTCTTCCTACTACCACTGCGGTGGTGGTTCGAACGAACCGGATCGAAATCGGCTATGCGGAAGCAGTCCAGCGAGAGAGCGGAACGGTATTGGGGATGTCGTTTACACGCGTGACGAGGTCAACGGGAACGACGAGTTGCTTCTGCTCGTGAGCTCGGATGGCGTCGAATCTTACGTGAATCTATATCTGACTGAGACGGGGCTTTTCACCGGGCGTTACGAGGGGTACATAAGGTTGACAGATGCCAATGGTGATGGGACCGAGATCGATCAGTCTGGACCGAGCACGGATTGGGGTGCCAAGGTTCGGCACGGCAGAGCGGGCAGCCAAGAATCCGACGCGGCAGTAATCGGTGTCGCGAGCGGGCCGGTAACGATCGAGTACCGAGATTCCAGCGGACGTCGTCAGAACCTGCGGATCGAGACTGATTACGAACCGCCGCGGATAACGATCGATACTCCGCGCCATCTGTCGTCGAGTGATGATCACTCGCCAGATTTCATCGGGTCGTTCGAGGACTACGATTCAGGGCTTGCTCAAGACTCGTTCCGGCTCGTTGTTGACAATGATGCGGATTCTTCGCGCAACTCCGATTTCGCGTTGGACGGTATAGCTCCGCAGGCGAGCGTGAGAGGGACAGGGACTAGTGGAAGCGTTTCCCGCCGGGCCGACTATATCGGATATAGCGCTTCGAGCGACGACCCATTCGGGGTTGTCGATCCGGGACGTCTTTTCGATTTAGGCGACGATTCTTGTCGCAATCAGAATGTTTGCCATATCACAGCCGACAACTATAGGGACGGCGCTTCGTCGGGACGGTTCGATGATTCGGTGCGCTTGCGGTTAGAGAGTGACGACTTGGAGTTCGGTGTCGATTTCCAAGCGTTTGTAGTGGACTTAGCCGGCAACGTCGGTTTCTCCGACTCGGATCCGGACAATCCGTACTTTATTAATGATCTGGGTGTGGAGAACTCGAGAGAGCGGATCGTACCGAACGTTTTGGGTTATTACTCGGCGCACATCTTCGGTCTGGACGAGAAGGACCCGGAGATCAGCACGACGCGATCTGCGACCGGATACTACGGGATTGATGCAGACGAGCGACCGGTCCCGGATCGGCGGGGTGTGATGCTGGTGTTCGATGGTCCGATTTCGGCTTCATCGATAACGCTCGACACTTTCTACGTGGAGCTTGATGACGGATCAGAGGCGGAGGTTGTGGATGTGACCGTCTATGAGCAGTTCGTGTTCCTGAAGTTGAGGCACGAACTGGCGTCGGATGCAACCCCGTTTGTTGGCATCGCGGCTGGCGAGAGCGTTCGTGACAAGGCGGGCAACATCACGTCGGGTCGGGAGTTGCGGCGTTTCGAGGCGAACGATGGGATATCACCGAACTTGATGGTTACGTTGAGTGGTGGGTCTGGTAGTGGCGAAGGCGCTGAAGGACCGGGTCAATTGACGAATGGCCTTATTAATATACGCGTCGAATCTGATGAGCCGTTGCAGGGCGCGCCCAGGATAGTGGTGGTATGTGACGATCTGAATTGGGAGGAGACGATACGCGGGCGGAAGATCGAGTATGACGTTGATGACTTCATCGCTAATCGCCGCGGCGCGTTCAATGGAAAACCTCAAGAAGACTCAGGTACGCGATACATGTGCGGATCTGGCGATGACGCTACCTCGTTCCAGTTCCAAGAGGTGAATGGCAACGCGCGTCCGGGCGAGGTTTGGGAGTTTGAATGGTCGAATTCCCGCAGCGCAAGTGGTCGGTTGGACGACGGCAGACTCAGAGTCGTAGCGTTCGCTCGGGATCGTTCGATGCATGTGCGCGAACGTGACCGTGTCCAGAGCTGGGGGGCGGCGTCAGCGAACTTCAGACTCGACACGACATTCGAATCGCCTTTGAAGCCGAGCGGGGGTAGTGTTCATCCGGGGGATGCCTCGGAAGTTAGCGAGCCGCGTCCGTTCATAATTATTGAATTTACGGAATCGACGATTGTGACGTTGGACTCGGTGACTTTGGACGGCGTTGAGATCGCAGACGAATTCCAGAGTCCAGATGTAAACCGCTTTGTGTACTGGCCCTTGAGCATGGCTAGGGGCGAGCACGAGATCGAGGTTGAGGCGACGGACGCGGCTGGCAACTCGGTGGAGTTCGACTTCAAATTCGAGTCGACCCAGCGCGGCGACTTTGTGCTGAACTTCGTTACCGGGTGGAACGCGATATCTCTGCCCGCGGATCCAATCGATACGCACATCGACGCGGTTTTCACGGATCCGGCGATTCAGGCAGTGGTCGGTTGGGACACCGAAGGCTGGCGGGTTGCGATTCGCCGAGACGGGGTGTGGGAATCGAACGAGATGTTCGGGACGTTGCCATCGGTGCGGGCACGTTACGGCTATTGGGTGAAATCATCTTCGTTTGTGTCGCAACGCGTCGCGCTTCGGGGTCCGGTTTACCGTGTGGAGGGGGCGGTGCCAGGCCTGACGGATATTCCGACCGCGGCCGGTTGGAACTTCGTCGGGGTCATCGATATCGACGGCGATCAGACCGAGGACCACTTCGGAGTAACGTTGCGAGACAGCCAGAACAACCCGGTAAGTGCACGAGACTATCTAGGTGCGAACTTTATCCGTGCCTATACCTGGGATGCCACCTTCAACCGCTTCGAGGTGTTGCGCCCGAGCGACACCATGACCATCGGGGATGGAGTGTGGGTGTACTTTAGTGATGGGACGGGGATCGCGCCTTAGAGTCGCCTCCGTTATTCCCGCGTCTTCTTTCGTCATTTCCGCCGAGCCTTCGTCATTCCCGCGCAGGCGGGAATCCAGAGGGACGGTGATGAGCTATCCACCTGATATCATGAAGGCGCGGTTAATCTGTGAACGTGCGATTTCATAAGGCGAAACTGAATGCCGACACTCGAAGAACGTGTTGCACAGTTAGAAGCTGATCTCCCGACGCGTCGGGGGTATGTCGTAGAACTGCAATCACTGCGGCAGGGTCAGCAACTTCTGCTTCAGCGCATGGATTCCATGGAGCAGCGCATGGGTTCGGTGGAGCAGCGTTTGGATCGCCTCGAAAGTGACATGGCAGTGGTGAAGTCCGACCTCGCAGAAGTGAAGTCTGACCTCAAGTTGATTCTCCAACACTTCAAGATCGAAACGTAGATCGTCTCTCCAGCGCCTGCGGTCTGCAACCGTAGCATCCTAGAATCTTTAGCCGCCCCCTCTCCTCCCCGGGCATCCCCCGCGAAAGTCGCTTCGCTCTTTCGCGCCCCCTTCGTTCCGAAAGGGGCATGGCCCTTCCCAGAGAAAATGCTTCGCTAAACGCGTTGTGGTGCATTGAATCGGATTCGTTGAGGTTCGTATATTCGGGAACATGAACGCCGAGTGGCGCGTCTTTGTGTATGTGAGCGGGTTGCCGCTTGTGTGCTTGGGGCGTGTATCGGCAAGGTTCTATCGACAATACGGTGACCCACAAGACAGTGAGTGAGAACCGCATGAGAGAGAGAATAAGCATGAAATCGAAGATGCTGGGTGCGCTGGCACTCCTAACGCTGATCGGCACGCTGTTTGTTATGCAGTCCGCAGAACAGCACGCTCCAACGGCCGATGCCGCCGCCGGCAGCATCGCAGCCCTCAACGTGGGCACATGTTTGACCACCGACGACGCGGTCTTCAAAGGAGATTGCGAAGACGGAAACGGCAATCCGAGGTTGTCCGGAAGCGGATCGGAACGGTGGGAGATACGCGACGAGATCGTAGGGGTCTCGACGCTCTACGCCACTTACGCGCATGACCCGAAGACCCAATCGGACGCACCAAGGGCCATCCTACAGGATTCGGACCTGCTCAAGATCAGCATCGCCGATGCTGACCGCGATAAGCGATCAGGTGTGTTGATACGCGGTGAATCGTATGCTGGCCTGAACGATGATAGCGACAATGACAATGCGGCAACCGATTTTGACGAAGATGCGACAGGGTCATTAGCGGCTGTCATCAGCAAAGATCTGAGTGACGCTGAGCTGGATTTTGATAGAGAACAAGATCCAGATGCGACAGATACAACCCATGACATCGTGTTCACGTCTGAGGACGCTCTTAACGATGGCATTGAGGTGTACCAATCTGTTGCAGCCGGCCCGGCCGCTTCGTTTATCGAGAATAGCAGCACCTACACCCTGAACTTCAGGCGGCAAGGTTGCGTCGACACTGGCTCTGAGTCCGCCACAGGTACTGATGCGTGCGATGATCCTACAGAGTCGCACTGGCAATTCGCTCCGGGAGATTTCGATGTTGATGACGGTGCCGCGGTTAGGTTCTACGGTTGTGTTAGTACCGACGGTGATGCCGTATGTGCCAATGACGGGACTGCTCCGAATTTCACTGACCCGATCAAGAGGCTCACCGAGTTGAAGGTTGACGAGGACACGTCGAGCGGCGAAGCGGCCGGAGACTTGGCTCCTTGGCTCGTCGTCAACGCAAGCGTTCCAGACGGCAAAGACGTTGTCATCCTCGCCATCTACTACCAGACGAGCAGTGCGGAGAACCTGGTGGGTGGAGATGTATACCACTCTTGCGGAACTGATAGCAGGTTGGTCGACAGGGGCGGTGCCACTGGTTGGCAATGCGATGCTGATGACATCAACGACAACAACAATGATGGGCCTACCACCAAGAAGGATGGTGTCACCGATGTCGTCTACACCTCGAATGAGAAGAGTCGCAACCAAGCTCTGATGGTGCGGGCGAGAGCGGATGGCGATCTTGATGATCGCACCGTGAACCTCTACTTGACGGAGACAGGGAGATTCAACGGCGTCTACCAAGGCTATCTGAGACTGACCGACGCCAATGGCGACGGTAGAGGCGCAGGCGCTGATCCAATGGATTGGGGCCGGCACGTCATAGGTGGAGACGATGGCGTCGAGGCGACCCTCGCGGTCGAGAGCGGGCCGGTGACTATCGAGTACCGCGACTCGAACGGCACCAATCAGAGTTTGCGTATCGAGATTGACAAGACTCCGCCGACGGTCACGATCACATCACCCGCACACGGTTCATCCAGCGGGGACCAGACCCCGGACTTCGCAGGCACTCTCGAAGACGCCGACTCAGGACTTGCCGACGAGTCGTTCCGGCTAGTAGTCGACAACCAAGTGGAGCAGAAGACCGGCAAGAATAGTGACTTCGCGTTGAACCGCAAAGCGCCGGATGCAACTGGCGTAACGGGTCCCGACGAAGGTTTGAACCGGATCGAGGATTACGCCGGTTATGATACGAATGATTTGTTCGGCATCGTGTCGGCGGCGAGCAGCCTCTACGACCTGGGCGATGACCAATGCCGTGACGACGCGCCCGACTGTTTCATCGAGGCGGAGGCGTACGAAGACGGCGCGACTAGCGGAACGTTCGACGATTCGCTTCGTCTCGACCTTTACGACGGCACTTCAGATTTCACGGTCCGCGACCGTGAGTTCGACATCGACTTCCAGGCGTTCGTAATGGACATGGCGGGGAACATCGGTTTCTCGGACTCTGATCCTTCGAATCCTCGCTACATCAACGACTTGGGTGCAGAAGATGGTAAACGCAAGCCTGGAAACGTTCTCGGCTACTACTCGGCGCACATCATGAAGCTGGACGAGAAGGATCCGGAGATCCGGACAAGTCGATCGGCGACTGGGTACTACGGATTGAACTCGGACGACGATCCGATTCCGGATCGTTCCGGCGTCATGGTCGTGTTCGACGGCCCGATCGCTCCATCCACGGTCTCAGCTAACACCTTCACGGTGGAGTTGGACGACGGAACGCCTGCGAGTATCGTAGAAGCCCATGCCACGAAGAACTTCGCGTTCTTGAAGCTGGCGGCGGATCTCGCATCGGACGCTACGCCTGAGATCGACATCGCGCAGGGCGAGAAGGTCGAAGACATGGCTGGCAACGAGACGTTCGGCCGCGAGGTCCCCGCGTTCGATGCGAACGACGGTATCTCGCCGAAATTGACGGTAACGTTGAGCGGCGGTTCCGGCAGTGGCACTGGCCATGAAGGTCCGGACAGACTGACCAAGGATCAGATCACGATCAATATCTCGTCGGACGAGACGTTGCAGAGCGCACCGCGCATCGCAGTGGTGTGCAGCAGTCTGGCGTGGAACGAAGGTAAGGCTGGCACCGTCGGTTCATCGGACCTGATCGGGAAAGACATCGATGACTTCATCGCCAACCGGAACGGCGCGTTCGATAACAAGCCTTCGGAAACTCCAGTCATGACGAGTCCGAGGGCGGGTAGCTCAGCAGATCCCTACCAGTACACCTGCGGCTACGACCGTAACGACGACAAGTTCGACGATGACTACGAAAACGGCATGGTGGGCGATGTTTCAGCGCTCTCCCGCCCGGGTGAGAACTGGGACTACACATGGAAGAAGGGGACCACACACGAGGATGGCACGCTAACGGTGGTGGCATTCGCCCGTGACCGCTCGCGGTTCGACAACATCGACGCTACCGAGATGGTCCAGAACTGGGGTTCGGCATCTGCCGAGTTCACGCTGGACACCAAGGTCGTGTATCCAGACCCGTCTGGTGACATTAGAAAAGGCGGCGACTTGCAGCCGGCACCGGATGGTTCGTCTAAAGAGACGCGCCCGTTCGTGCTGATCGAGTTCGGAGAGGCGACGACAGTAACGCTAGACTCTGTTGAGCTTGACGGCGTCGAAGTCGCCAGCGAGTTCGAGCAGCCTGACCACAACCGGTTCCTGTACTGGCCGCTGAGCCTTTCGAAAGGCGATCATGAGGTGGAAGTCCAGGCGTCGGACGCTGCGGGCAACGAAGCATCCTTCAGCTATGACTTTGAAGTTGTGGCACGCGGTGATTTCGTGATCGGCCTGAACGCGGGATGGAACGCCATCTCGGTGCCGGCGGATCCTAGGGACACGGCAATCGGTTCGGTCTTCACCGACCCGGCGATCACGACAGTGATCGGTTGGGACACTCAGGGCTGGCGCATCGCGATGCGACGCGACGGTGTCTGGGAATCGAACGAGAAGTACGGCGTATTGAACGAGATTCGTGCGAAGTACGGATACTGGGTTAAGTCCAACGGCTTCGTGCGGCAGCCGGTCGAGCTTAAGGGCGGCACGTCACGCGACGCTGGCGGCACTCCGATCTTGATCTCGATCCCGACGGAACCGGGTTGGAACTTCGTCGGCGTGGTCGACCAAGACGGCGACCAGACCGAGGATCACTTCGACACCTCGCTGAAGGGCAGCGACAACGCGTTCATCCTGGCAGGCGAGTATCTAGGCAGCAACTACGTGCGAGCGTACACGTGGGATGCGACGTTCAGCCGCTTCGACGTGGTGCGACCGGACGACGGCATGACGATCGGCAAGGGTGTCTGGGTCTACTACCCAGAAGGCACAGGCATCGCGCCGTAAGGTCACCACACCTCTGGTTTCCCGCCTACGCGGGAATGACGGAAGGAATTGTAGGGGCAGGCTTCAAACCTGCCCCTATCTTTTATTTATGTACTGGGGTGGATGGGGAGTGCGTGGTTGTATGAACCCCCTGCGTCTCGCTTCGCTCGCCGCGTCCCCCTTTTGCTGACGCAAAAAGGGGAGGGAGTAGGGCCCTGCTCTTACCTTATGTACGTACGCCCCTTTCGCGTTGCGAAAGGGGCGAGTCGGATGCCTCTCTGGATTCCCGCCTACGCGGGAATGACGAGGTTATGCGCGGGAATGATGCGCGAAAATCAATGAATCGATTAATTGGGGGTTTACGCGCGCAGAGGGAATTGGGTATCATATACTTTTCATGGCACGTCGCGCGCGTTGCGCGTTGGCGCGCTTGCAAGTATTATGCAAACATCGCACAGATCCGGACAGAGGGCGTTGCGGACTTCGCTTAGCTTTGCGGTTGAGCAAATCTGCGCACGATCGTGCCGGGAAAGTAAGCAGGAGGACTGAAGCGTGCAGCTTTCAGCGAGAATCTTGACAGCACTGGCAGTGCTCGCATTTACTGTCGCCGTAGTGGCTGGCAGGGGTGCGACCGAAGAAGTCAGCGCAGCTACCGGAACGATCGACGCCATGAACGTGGGCGCGTGCACCACGACCAACGGGGATGCTCTGAAGATCGGCGACTGCAAGATCGGAAACGACGGTCTCGGCAACACCACGGCTTTCTTTGAGGCGGGCACACTGGACGAGGCGATCGAAGTCGATGAACTCTACGCCACCTACGCTCACGACCCGAAGACGGCTGCAGAAGCGCCACGCGGAATCATCGCTAACGCTGACCTAATAAAGATCAGCATCAAAGACACCGGCCGCGACCGCAGAGACCCGGTGCTGATTGCAGTGTCCAATTCCGCAAACGATGGACCTAATACTGCCTTGGCATCTGCCGAGTTTCAGGATGATGGGACCACAGCTGCTTCTCCGGCGCCTCCCATTTTCGACGGGGAAGATACTGATGGAACGGACGATAGATTTACGTTAGCCGATGATTATGTGTCGGGCGATCCTGACACCATTACAGGAGATGGCGGCTCCCTAGAGGTGGTTGCCGATTCAGTTGGCGTGAAGCCAGAAGAGTTGGCAGGCTTGGCGCTTGAGACTTCATATTTCGGCATAGGTGCCACTACGGCCGATGCGAACTTTGACGCCTCCGGTTCGTACACCATCGTTTGGCGAGGAACTGGCGGTTTCCAGCCGATCGCACCAGACGGGAAAGTGAAGTTCTTCGGATGTGTGGACGAGACCATCGGTACTGCCGACTCCTGCGAAACCGGCAGTGGGTTCGAGGATATTGGCGGCAACGTTAAACTCGACGAGGACGTGGTTTCGGGTGAAAACGGAACCCCGGCGATGGTTTTGAATGTCAGCGTGCCTACTGGCGGCGAAGTCCTGCTGCAGGTCGTCTACTACGAGACCAGTGATGAAGAGAACTTGGTCGGCGGAACGGTGTACTGTGACGAATTTGACGCGGATGACCCTGATACCTGCGCGATGATGAATAACGGCACCATGGATGTCGTCTTCACCTCAGCCGAGAAGAAGAACAATACCGCCTTGCTCGTGCAGGCGGCCTCGGACGGCAACGATGCCAACGCCAATCTGCACTTGAAAGAGACTGGACTATTCGATGGCGTCTATGAGGGCTTCCTGCGCTTGACGGATGCCGATGGTAATGGCGGCGGTGGTGTTGATGGGAACTGGGGCGAAAATATCGCCAATGATGGCAACGCGATGGATGATACCGTCGATGGTGCCGCGGTTCTCGGTGTTGGAAACGGGCCAGTGGTCATCAGCTACCGCGACAGCGACGGACAGACCCGCACGTTCACGATCCAGATCGATATCGATCCGCCAGTGATCAACATAGATTCGCCGGTTCACAAGAGCCGTAGCGACGACGAGAAGCCGTCCTTCGTTGGGACTATCAGCGACGGCGATGCCGGGTTGGCAGCAGACACCTTCCAACTCGACGTCGATAACGACCCGGACGATACTGACATCGTGATGAAAGATCTTTCCGCGACCGTTATGGACGGCGACGATGGGATCGACCGACGTTTGGAATACAAGGGTTACAACATCACGGATGGCGCCACATCCAAGTACGGCGTCATCGATCCTGGAACATGGAGAGCAGCTGATCTTTCGACTGGACGGGGTGAGAAGACGCACCGATCAGTCGAGGCTGACGCATACGCCAACGGCGCTCCAGACGGCGAATTTGCCGACGAGATCGAGATCGACTTCGACGAGGCTATCGACGAGTTCGTTGCTTTCAACGACGCGATCGAGTTCCAGGCATTGGTGCGTGACTTGGCTGGTAACGTCGGATTCTCTGACAGCGACCCGGCGAAGCCACGCTTCATCAACAACTTGGGCGAAAAGGCAGATGATCGCGGCACCCCACCGAGAGTGCTTGGCGTCTTCTCCAACCACATTGTCTGGCTAGACAAGGTCGACCCGTTCATCCTCAATGACCGCACCGCGACCGGTTTCTACGGCTTGGACGACGGTGCTCCGATCAGAGACCGTAGCTCTGTCATGGTCGTGTTCGACAACCCGGTAGAGGGCTCGCTGATCGACAGCGGCACCTTCACGCTTGAAGATGCCGACGGCAATGGTATCGCCATCGCCGATGTCATGGTGAAAGACCAGCTGGTCTTCCTGAAGCTCGACGAGGAGCTGGCTTCCGATGCTACACCGACGTTGAGCCTCACAGAAGGCCGCGAAGTCGAAGACTTGGCCGGTAACATCCTCAGCAGCACCGAGCACATTCTCGAGGCTAATAGTGAAAGGGTGAGTTCGTTCAAGGTGAATGACGGCATCTTGCCGGTCTTCACATTGACGTTGAGCGGCGGCTCTGGCACTGGCGCTGGTGGCGAAGGTCCGGATAAGCTGACGAAGGAAACGATCGACATCGCAATCGAGTCGGACGAAGACATCAACGGCGCGCCGAAGGTGTCGGTGGTCTGCTCGAACATTAAGTTCAACGAAGCCGACGGTTCCTCGCTTGCAAAGGACGACAAAGACAACGTCATTGTTTATGACCTGGGTCGCTTCGAGGCTAACCGTATGGGCTACGACGCGGATACCGATCTCGAGAGGAACGGAGGATGCGGAAGTGCCGCGAGTGACGCGGACTCGGCAATGACGTTCATCGAATCGTCATCGCTATCGCGTCCTGGCAACAACTGGGTCTACGCTTGGCGCAACCGGGAACTCCCAGATGGTGGCCTGACGGTCGTTGTATGGGGTCGTGACCGTGGCGGTTTCGATTACTACAAGACCGGCGACGCCAGTCCGTGCGATGCCGCCGATAACTCGTGCGACAACTATGGCTCGGAGACGGCGGCGTTCACGCTGGACACCACGTTCAACAGCCCGTTGAGCACGGATGGTGGCGACGTGCAACCAGACCCCAACTCCGATGTTGCGGAGCCGCGTCCGTTTGTTCTGCTTGACTTTGCAGGCGAGCGCACAAACGTCAATGTGACCAAGCTGATGGTCGACGGTGCGGATGTTTTGGGCTCGTTGGACAACATCGGTGAGAACCGGTTCCTGTACTGGCCCGAGGCGTTGGACTACGGTGAGCACACGGTAGAGTTCGATGCCCGCGACGCGGCAGACAACAAGCCAGTCGGAGGTACGAAGTTCACCTTCAAGGTGACGCAGCGCGATCCGTTCGTGTTGGACATCTCTGCTGGTTGGAACGCGATCTCGTTCCCGGCCAACCCGGTTGACACTGCGCTTGACGCAGTCTTCACCGACCCGGCTATCGACCGCGTGGTCGGATGGAACCCGATGAATTCGAATGGGGCATGGAGTATCGCGTCCCGTGTCGACGGCGTATGGACGACCAGCATGGACTTTGCGCCGCTGACCGACGTAGTGATTCGCTACGGCTACTGGGTGCACTCGATGGCGTTCATCAAGCAGAGCGTCGATCTAGAAGGTCCGATCAACCGTGAGACTGGCGGGAAGCCGAATCCGATCGGTATCCAGACCGTCCCGGGTTGGAACTTCATCGGAGTCGTCGACCAAGACGGCGACCAGACTGAGGGCCACTGGAACGAGGTGCTGCAAGACAGCGAAGATGCCGATGTGTCAGCTAAGGACTACATGCCTGGCTTCAAGCGTGCCTACACCTGGGATGCGATCGCCAATGGCTACCGCGTCCTTGAAGGTGACGATCCCATGAGGATCGGCAAGGGCATCTGGGTCTTCTTCCCAGACGGCACCACGGTAGCGCCATAGGCTGCTAGCAAGGCAAGACGCCTTAATGGAAACGCCCCTGAGAACTCAGGGGCGTTTCTGCGTAAGGTTTCCCCCGCACGCGGGGAAATGTCCGAAGGACAAAGGGGGCGCGTTATCCACGGCTCGTTTTTTGAACTGTGATTTTTGTGATTTGAATGATGGGCTATGATTCTGAGGGTCTTGCAGTTTTTCGCGGAGGATGGACGTCTTGATCAACAGAAGCTACGCTCATTCGGATCTGACTGCGAAGGTAATCGGCTGTGCGATGTCGGTTCACTCGGTCCTGGGTTCGGGTTTTCAGGAGGTGGTGTATCAGCGGGCGTTGGCGCTTGAGATGGACGACGAGGGGGTCTCGTTCGGCCGAGAGGTGGAGATGCCGATTCTCTACAAGGGTCGGCAAGTCGGGACGCGGCGCGTGGACTTCATGGTGGAGGGCGTCGTGGCGGTGGAGCTGAAGGCGACGGTGAAGCTCGAAGACATCCACCTCGCGCAGGCGATCAACTACCTCGAGGCGTACGACCTCGACGTGGGGCTTCTGCTCAACTTCGGAGGCAGGAGCCTGGAAGTTAGACGCCTCGGCAACAAGAACCGGTAAAGCGGTCGCAGCCAGCGCGGATCGGAAGATCACAGTCCATCATTCAAATCACAAAAATCACAGTTCAAAGGACGTGCCGGCGATGAGCCGCCACGCCCGGTCGCAACCCATCACAGCGCATCATTGAAAATCATCGTGATCACGGTTCAGAAAAACGTCTGCGGCTGTGGTTTTCGCATCTATTGGGAGTTAGTTCTCAAAGAAATTGATTGACAGGGCGCGCGCGGTGGCATATATTCGGTATCATATAGATTTCAGGGCGTGCCTGCGGGCGTGTGGTTCGTTGCGCGTCTTGAGAGTGCTATGGAAACATCCGGGCAAGACCGCTTCGACGCTGGCTTATTGACAGTCGGCGTTGCTGTGTCGGGTATCGAACCGGTAGAGATATAGATAGAGGAGGACTGCAGCTGTGCAGCTTTCATCGAGAATCTTGACGGCTCTGGCCGTGCTGATACTGGCCGTTGCGGTTGTGGCGGTTCGAGGCGGATCATCGGGCACGGTAGAAGCGGCTACCGGAACGATCGACGTTCTGAACGTCGGTGCGTGCTACACGACGAACAGCGACGTGTTCGCGGTCGGCGATTGCGACGACGGGACTGGTGATTACGAAGTGACCCAGCGCGACACCATCAGCGAAGTCGGCACCGTCTACGCCACTTACTCGCACGACCCGAAGACAGCGGCCGACAACCCGCGCGGCATCCTCACCAACTCCGATCTGATAAAGATCAGCATCCATGACTCCGACCGCGACAAGAGGACACCCGTGGTGTTGCCGGTAGGTGTCACAGATGCAGACACCGCTGCCGAGGGTATTCAGATCTCTGGAAATGATCTCGATGTGATATTGGGGGCTTTCAAGAACATCGGCATGAAGAAGATCGATGACCCCGCGGATCCCGCCGCAATTACTGCCGCTGAATCGAGGACGGTAGGTACTAGCACGGTAACAGCCGAGACGGTAACTTACTCAGAGGATGCTGCCGGAACAAAGACTTATTATCTTGCGAACGACATGTATTGGGGCGAGGGTACCTATGCAGCTGCGGGGGGGCGTACTGCGCCTACAGACATCACCGCTGGCGTTAAAGACGGATTAACCGTACTGATTGGTGCTGATGTTGATTATCTCCCGATGCACGCTGACGACAACGCAGTCATCAAGTTCTTCGGATGCGTGGTCAACACTGGCGAAGCCATTTGCAACACCGACACCGCTGCCACTGATACCGCCGACGACTTTAGAGATTTGTCGGGCACCTCATTGGTTCTTGACGAGGACCGTGGTTCCGGTCGAACTAGCAACGAAGACGGCGGTGCTGTCGCGCCTTGGCTGAATGTGCAGGTCAACCAGCCTGGGGGCACCGACCTTATCCTTCTCCAGTACATCGTCTACTACACGAGCGAACGGGAAACCTTGATAGGCGGGAATAAGAGCGGAGACTACGTTGATGAAAACGCGCCAAACTTCACCAAATCCGAGAACGATGGCGATGCCGCTTTGACGGTAAAGGTAAAGTCCGATGGCGATGAGAGTGAGCAGAACCTGTGGCTCTACGAGACGGGACGCTTCACTGGTCGTTACGAGGGCTACGCGCGTTTGACCGACGCGGACGGTGATGGGCCTGATGTTGCCGGAGGCGATTCATTCAGCAACTGGGGCTTGGATGTCGGAGCCGCGACCGGGTCAGGTGATGGTGGTGCAGCAGTTATCGGTGTCGAGAGTGGTCCAGTAACTATCGAGTACCGGGACACTGACGGTCATGTGCAGACTAAGGCGATAACGATCGATACAGTGCCGCCGGCGGTCCAGATCGACACTCCAGCGCACAAATCTGAGGATCAGGACACATCGCCAGAGTTCGCTGGCTCATTCAATGACAGCGAATCTGGACTGCGACAAAACTCGTTCCAGCTGTACGTCGACAACACCAACGACACTCAAGAGAGTGGAGACGGTATTACCAGCACAGACGCGTTGGATCTTGACCTTGTCATGGACGGCGATTACGGATACGTGATGCCACCGGCGACAGGGGAAGTGGTGCGTTCCATCGAGGACTACGAGGGCTACAGCTCCACTTCTTCACAATTCGGTGTCATCGACCACACGGATGTGTATATGGATGAGACTGACACGCTGTTGAAGGTCAATGGTGACCGGTTCAGCGATGGTGCTGCGACTGGGACATTCGCCGATTCTGTTCGTATCCGGATCTTGACGGGCACCCCGCCCGAAGAAGTTGATCCGTATAACAACACGATCGACTTCCAAGCGCTGGTAGCAGACAGAGCCGGCAACATCGGCTTCTCCGACAGCGACGATGCTGGTCCGCGCTTGATCAGTGACTACGGCACGGAAGATGACGACCGAAAGACCGGTCGATACAACATTCTGGGCTGGTACGCCCGGCACATCTTCTTCCTTGACGAGAAGGATCCCGAGATCTACCGAGAGCAGTCTGTAACCGGGTTCTACGGCATCAACGACAGCAAGAAACCAGTAGTGAACCGTTCTGGTATCTTGATCGCCTTTGACTCGGCTGTAGACGCCGATACCATCGGCGTCGGCACGTTCGAAGTCATGAACGGCGACGCATCGGCGACAATCACGGATGTCACGGTAGAGGGTCGACAGGTGTACTTGTTGCTAGGCGAGGAGCTGGCGTCGGATGCTACGCCGTCGGTCCACATCGCCACTGGCCAAGCGATCTCAGACCCTGCCGGCAACCGATTGACGCGCGGCGGCTTGACGACTGAAGGCGGAGCTATAGCGGTGAACGACGGTATCGCTCCGAAATTCACGGTGACCTTGAGCGGAGGCTCTGGAACCGGAGAAGGAAACGAAGCATCAGACAAGCTGACGAATAAAGCTATAACCATAACGGTTGCTTCAGACGAAGAGATCAACAGCACCCCGTCGCTCTCGGTGGTGTGCTCGAACATCGAGTGGGATAGCGACGACGATGATGCCGAGAATGACAAGGGTCTTTCCGACTTCACCGGAGCTCGTAGCGGTCCGATCGTAGATCGATCTAGCGCCGTCTTTGACCAACCAGCATTCGATTGCGGCGATGTAGAAGACGCCCAGGACAGGCTGGTGCAGCAAGTCCAGACGTTCTCACGCCCCGGTCTCGAGTGGGAGTATCAGTGGCAGAACTTCAGCGACAGGAAGATGATGCCTAACGGTAAGTTGACGGTAGTCGCATACGGACGCGACCGCCAATCGTACGCGAGCCTGCAAGATCGGGACCCACCGACGACGCCGGCTGCGAACGACACCTACAGTTGGGGTGTGGCAACAGCCGAGTTCAACTTCGACACGGATCCGCCGGATCTGACTCCCACCCCTGGCGATGGCGCCACGGTAACCGATGCACGCCCGTTCCTCTTGTTGAACTACGAGGACGCATCGACGGTGTCGGTTAGCAAGTTGACGATTGATGCTACTGATCAGACAGAGCAAGTGCAGACACTAGGCGCGAAGCGCTTCCTGTACTGGCCGGAAAGCCTGGCTCTCGGCTCGCACGATGTGGCGGTTGAAGCCGTTGACGCCGCTGGCAACAAGAGCGGTTCAGACGAATACAGCTTCAAGGTTGCCGAGCGTGCCACGTTCGACGTCAAGCTGATCGCCGGCTGGAACGCGGTATCGCTGCCTGCCAACCCAATCGATCCCGATGTCGGATCAGTATTCACTGAGCCGATAGTGGACATGATTGCGGCGTGGGACGGCGAGAATCCAGAGGCGCCGTGGAGCATCGCAACCCGCATGGAAGGCGAGTGGTCGACGCACAGCAACTTCGCGACGCTGGGAAGGATCACTGCGCGTTACGGCTACTGGGTACACGCTCAAGGCTTCGTAACCCAGTCGGTGGCATTGGTCGGCAAGGGCAACCGCGAAGACCCCAGCACTGTGCCGGCAGACTTGGTTGAGATACCCACCAACCCGGGTTGGAACTTCGTCGGTGTCGTCGATCAAGACGGCGACCAGACGCAGGACAACTACGGCGAGGCGTTGATGAATGGCACGACCGAAGTCAGCGCTAAGGACTACCTCGGTAGTAACGCTCGCGCCTACACCTGGGATGCGATACGCAACCGCTTCGACATCCTTGAAGGCGACGACACGGTCACTATCGGTCAAGGCATCTGGGTCTACTACGGCGGAGGTATTGCGCCGTAAGGCATAGAGCGACCATCCTCCCAATAGAGGGGAGGGGATAGAGCGCAGAAACACCCCCGCGGAGACGCGGGGGTGTTTTTTTGACTCCTCCCCTTTTTGCGTCAGCAAAAGGGGGACGCGGAGAGCGAAGCGAGACGCAGGGGGTTCACGCCGATTTCGCCATCCATAATCGACGACTCGCGAATCCTGCGTATCATGCCTCCCATGAAACAAACTGAATGGACGAAACACCAGCTCCGACACGTCGCGCGCGACGTGCGCAACAACCCGACCGACCCCGAACGTCTGCTCTGGCACCGGCTGAGGATGAAGCGTCTCGACGGACACAGGTTTCTGCGCCAGAAGGTGATCGGAAACGCGATCGTGGATTTCGTCTGCCCGAGGGCGGGCCTCGTCGTCGAGCTCGACGGTGGCCAGCACGACGAGCGCAGCGACGCGGACGAGGCCCGCACCCGACGCCTGAACCGGAGCGGCTATCGAGTGCTACGCTTCTGGAACCACGAAGCCGTCAACGACATGGAAGGCGTCATACACACGATCCGGCAGGCGCTCAGGGATTGACAATCCCTCCCCCCCTTGATGCCCAAGGAGAATAGAGGGGGAGCAGCGTCGTGGCGGCGTGAACCCCCTGCGTCTCGCTTCGCTCTCCGCGTCCCCCTTTTGCTGACGCAAAAAGGGGAGGGGCATGGTTGCGCCTCCCTGCTCCGCCCTCCAGATTCCCGCCTGCGCGGGAATGACGACGCCCAGTCACGGCTCGTGATCGATCGTCACAGCAATGAGGGTTATAAAAAACGTCTGCGGCTGTGGTTTTCGCATCTATTGGGAGTTAGTTCTCAAAGAAATTGATTGACAGGGCGCGCGCGGTGGCATATATTCGGTATCATATAGATTTCAGGGCGTGCCTGCGGGCGTGTGGTTCGTTGCGCGTCTTGAGAGTGCTATGGAAACATCCGGGCAAGACCGCTTCGACGCTGGCTTATTGACAGTCGGCGTTGCTGTGTCGGGTATCGAACCGGTAGAGATATAGATAGAGGAGGACTGCAGCTGTGCAGCTTTCATCGAGAATCTTGACGGCTCTGGCCGTGCTGATACTGGCCGTTGCGGTTGTGGCGGTTCGAGGCGGATCATCGGGCACGGTAGAAGCGGCTACCGGAACGATCGACGTTCTGAACGTCGGTACGTGCTACACGACGAACTCCGACGCTTTCGCGGTCGGCGATTGCCAAGATGGTGACAACAACCAAGGCGACAATGAAGGCTACAACGTAGCTGGACGCGATGCCATCACCGAAGTGGATGCCGGATCTTCGATCTACGCCACCTATGCCATCGATCCCAAGACTTCGGGCGATGCGCCGCGCGCAATCCTCGCCCACTCAGACCTCATCCAGATCAGCATCGAGGACAAAGACCGAGACAAACGCACCGGTAAGCTGTACGCCGTAGGTAGCACTGATGACCCGGATCCATCGACCGCCGACGATCCCAATGATGATGAAGAAGAGGATGTGATAAGGAGTGTGCTCGGTGAAACGCTCTCCGATGAGTTGGAGAACGCTTCAGGCGTTATTCAAAACACCGCCACAATAGAGGGGACGACGAATGACGCCCAATTCGGTTTGACACCAGCCACCATCAGTTCGTCTGGACTCTATAGGCTCAATATGAGCGGGACTGGGGACGCTTTGCATCCCATGGCACCCAGAGGCGATGGCAAGATCGTCTGGTTCGGATGCGTGGTAGACACTGGTGGCACTGATTGCGACGCTGAACCAGGTGACGCTGCTGACACTGATACTCTTGACGACTTCAAGGATTTGAAGAACTACATATCCTTGGATGAAGACTTGTCTTCTGGCACTAGGAATGAGGTTGCACCGTGGATGCGGATAACTGCATCAGTTCCGGCCGGCAAAGATGTGCGTATCAAGTTCATCTACTACCAGACCAGCCAAAGAGAGGATCTCGTAGGCGGCGATAAATCCAACGCGGATGGGGGTTATGTCACCAATACAGGCGACGATGTCCATTCTCCGGTGTTTGTGGATGACGAGGTATACAACGCCCAAAACAACACTGACCCGGATGCGCTAGTTCTGGGTGCGGGATCCGACGGCGATGAGGTCGAACAGAACCTCTGGCTCAAAGAGACGGGTGATTTCGACGGTGTCTACAAAGGCTTCCTGAGATTGACGGACGCCGATGGTGCTGGGCTCTGCGATGACGACGGCAATGCCGACACGGACCCAGTGCGATGTAACTGGGGTCTGGACGTGAGGGACGCGGAATCAGGCGCGATGGCTGATGCCGCGTATCTAGGCGTCGAGAGCGGACCGGTAACGATCAGATACAAGAACTCGAACGGCGACATACGTACCTCCACGATCCTCATCGACAAGGATCCGCCAGCCATCCAGATCGATTCACCTATGCACAACACGAGCAGCAAGGACGACTCGCCCGACCTGCTAGGTTCGTTCACCGACGGTGGCGGTGCTGGGCTGCGCGGCAACTCCTTCAGGGTCTACGCCGATAACAGAAACGACGACAGCAACGACGACAAGCCGATCTGGGATTTCCGCGTTGATGGCGAACGAGATGGCAACCCTTACGGTTACGTCTGTGTTGATGCCAACGAAAATGAAGCCGACGATGCGGCAACTGGTTGCGAGACTGCTGGCATTGCCGCGTTGCGGGGACACTACGCCGGTTACGCTGACCCCGTGGAGGATCAGGACAACAGCGATACGTTCGGCATCATCAAGAGCATGGACGTGTATCTGTCTCTTGAATCTGAAGATTCCATAGAGGGCACCAAAGACTACAAGGCGCAGAACGCCGAGGATTACGACGACGGCGATGCTTCTGGCATTTTCGACACGGTAATTCGTATCGACTTCCCGCCTGAAGAGGCAGAAGACAATCGGTACAACGACACCATCGACATTCAGGCTGTGGTTCTGGATATCGCGGGGAACTACGGCTTCTCCGACAGTCAAGCCAGCGATCCGACCTTCATCCACGACTTCGGCACAACGACGAAAGACAGTGAACGTGACGACTCCGACGTGCACAACGTGCTCGGTTGGTACTCGCGCCACCAGTATCGTCTCGACGACGTCGACCCCTACTACAAGCCTAAGCAGTCCGCCACTGGCTTCTTCACCGATGAAAACGGGGATGAAGCGAGGTCGAACTCCGGCGTGAAGGTAGTGTTCGACAACGACGTTGACGCATCATCCATCGGCGTTGGAACTTTCGTCGTGAAACTTGACAGCGGCGAGAGCGCCACAGTTACGGAT
Organism: Dehalococcoidia bacterium; assembly: GCA_965220515.1. GTDB lineage: Bacteria > Chloroflexota > Dehalococcoidia > Lucifugimonadales > Lucifugimonadaceae > Bin127. The sequence continues at coordinate 1,169,156 of OZ244831.1, read as the reverse complement.
GTCGATATCGACGGTAGGAACGTCTACCTGATGGTTGAAGAGACGTTCGAGCCGGACGCGACGCCTCAGGTGGATCTTGCTACTGGAGCGTCGATCCTAGACTTGGCCGGCAACGAATCGACCGACCGCCGACTCGACGGCATCGAAGTGAACGACGGCATCTTGCCGACCTTCACGATCTCGCTTAGCGGTGGCACTGGACTCAACGAAGACATCGATGGCGAAGGTCCTAGCGAGTTGACCAGGAGCCAGATGACGATCTCGATAGAGTCGAATGAGGACATCCGAGGTGCGCCGCAGTTCTCAGTCGTGTGTTCCAACTTGACTTGGGGCAAACTGAGTGATGAAAACGACGTCGCAAAGTTCGCATCGAACCGCAAGGGCGCGAAGGAAAACCTGAACGCTGCAGGCCCGACCGAGACACAGCGTACTGAAGACACTGCCGATGCAACAACGTGCAGTCCTGAAGATCCGGACGATGATTCGACCGCTAGGGAATTCTTCGGAGTGGCCACCACCTCAGCCTTGGCCCGACCGGGCAACAGATGGGAGTACCTCTGGGCGAACCTATCCGCTCCTCAAGCGGTTCCTCAAGGTAAGCTGTCGGTTATTGTGTGGGGTCGCGACCGCAGTTCGTACGATGCGGATGACTCAGGGACCAAGCAATTCCTCAACTACTCGTCGACCACCGCGACGTTCAACTTTGACACCGAGTTGATGGCTGCATGGGATGATGATGGTGCCAACAGCGAGTTGGTGCCAGACAACGGCAACGACGTGTTCGAGCCGCGCCCGTTCGTATTGCTCGACTTCGGCGATGAGAAGACGACTGTCAACGTGACGAAGTTCACGATCGACAAGGTTGACTACACAGCCGACCTGCAGATCCTTGATGACAACGAGTTTGTCTGGTGGCCGGAGCCGCTCGACTACGGCAAGTACACCGTCTACGTCGAAGCCAACGATGCTGCCAACAACAAGGGTGACCACACCTACTCGTTCACGGTTAAGGAACGATCTCCATTCGTGCTCAGCCTGCTGGCTGGCTGGAACTCGGTATCGTTCCCTGCGAACCCGATCGATCGTGCGCTACACGCAGTCTTCACCACCGACGCTGTTGATGTCGTTATTGGTTGGGACGCGACCAACCCGGTCAGTCCATGGCGCTCGGCGTCTAAGATGGACGGTGTTTGGACTACGCATGACGAATACGGAACGTTGAACGACATTGAGGCACGCTACGGCTACTGGGTCCACTCGACCGGTTTCGTCACGCAAGCTGTGAAGCTTTCAGGCAGTGGCGACCGTGCGACGGACGGTCAGCCGAGCCCGGCGGACATCCCGACAGACACGGGCTGGAACTTCGTTGGTGTGGTAGATGTTGACGGTGACCAGACGCAGGACGACGCGGGCGAGACGTTGCGCAACAGCAACAACGACCCGATCACTGCGGCTGAGTACCTCGGCAACTACACCCGTGCCTACACGTGGGATCACGTCAACAACACGTGGGACATCGTGAAGACAGACGAAGGCATCACGATCGGAACCGGTGTCTGGGTCTACTACACCAAAGACCACGACATCGCGCCGTAAGGGTGTTGATTAAGTCGAGAGACTGAAACGCACACTGCGCCCCTTGGGAAACCAAGGGGCGCAGTTGTTTTTGGACGGTTCTGCGAATTTAACTGTTCATATACTTGAATCCTGTTATGGATCCTCAACTGCAATCTGATGCTGAAGTGTTGCGCGGGCGTATCGCGCAGATCGTGAGGCATCTTTGACTTACCCGAAAAACGGTCGCAGATAGCTCAGTTGGAGCGGCAAACGCTGGATCAGGGGTTTTGGTCAGACCATAAGCGGGCGCAATCGCACATGCAGCACTTAAATGCGCTCAAGAGTGATGTTTCTATTTGGGATGAGTTGGTTCAACGGTCGGAAGAATTGGTCGAGTTCGTGGAGTTGGCGGGTGATGAATCGGATCACGGGATGCTGGAGCAGTTGGTATCGGACGCAACAGCTTTGCGTTCCGACTTGGAAGAGCACGAGTTCAGGCTTCAACTAAACGGTGAGCACGATGGCCGACCAGCGATACTGTCGGTGAAGCAAGGCGCTGGGGGAGTTGATGCGCAAGACTGGTCGGAGATGTTGTTGAGGATGTACGCGCGATGGGGCGAGCAATCGGGACATGAAACCGAAGTACTCGATTTCACGCCCGGTGAGGAGGCCGGCATCAAATCTGCGGCGTTGCGCGTGACTGGGGATCATGCTTACGGATATCTGAAGTCTGAACGTGGAGTGCATCGATTGGTGCGACTGTCACCCTTCGACTCCGGACATCGTCGGCACACTAGTTTTTCGCTGGTTGAGGTATATCCCGAGCCGGATGCCGCGGATGAAGTTGAGATCGACCCGTCTGAGGTTCGGATGGAGGCGTTTCGAGCTAGCGGACACGGGGGGCAGAGCGTGCAGAAGAACTCGACCGCGGTGCGATTGACGCACGAGCCCAGTGGGATAGTAGTTTCGGTGCAGAACGAACGTTCGCAGGCCCAGAACCGCCAAGTGGCGATGAAGATATTGCATGCTCGTTTGACGGATCTTGAGAATCAACGACGTGCTGCGGAACAGGCGAGACTCAAAGGTGATCATGTCTCAGCGGAGTTCGGGAGGCAGGTGCGGAGCTACGTGTTGCACCCGTATCAGATGGTGAAGGACCACCGCACCGATCACGAGGTGTCAGACGCGCGCGGGGTGTTGGAGGGCGATTTGTATAGCTTCCTGAAAGCCTATCTTCAGTCATCGATTGGCAACTAAACACAAATCCCCTCGCCCCTCCCCGTACATACCCCCTAACCCCTTTTCGTCGTACGAAAGGGGGAAACATTTTATCGTGTTACTGATACTGCATCGCAGATACGCAATCCGCGACGTGTAGCAATTACGTAATGACTATCAGACGCCGAAAATATCAAGCATCAAAAAACTGGAGCTGACTGGAGATAGATGATGAAGAAGGCACGTTTCTTGGGTATATCGTTGCTCGCCGCATTGGCAATGTTTGCAGTGGCGTGCTCGAGCGAAGAGGAACCGACATCTACACCGATCCCCGAGCCTACTGCGACGCAGGTGCCGACGGCGGTTTCTACACCGCCACCAGCGCGGTCTGAGCGCCCAACACCAACGGGTCAAGCAAAGATTGCGCCGGAACTGTTGCAGACTCCTGAGCGGGTGGGCGATGACAAACCGACTGGAGGAGTTTTCAGAAGGTTGTGGGCGGATCCACCAACGCTCGATCCAGCGCTGGTGACAGATGGTACGTCTTACGCGATCGTGATCGAGTTGTTCAGTGGTCTCGTCAAGCTGACCGGGGAATCTGACGATCCTATAGCGATGGATTTGGCTGAGAGCTACTCTGTGAGCAACGAAGGGAAGACCTACAAGTTCGTACTCAAGGACGATCTGAAGTTCAGCGACGGCTCGCCCCTAACGGCATCTGATTTCAAGTGGTCGTGGGAACGTGCGGCGTTGCCGGAAACGGAATCTCCGATCGTAGATGAGTTCCTCGGTGACATTATTGGTGTGCAGGCGATCATCGACGGTGAAGCGACCACTGCTGAAGGCATCGAGGTGATTGACGATCACACGCTGCAGGTCACGATAGACGCGCCGAAGCCATACTTCATCGCGAAGCTGACATACCCGATAGCGTTTGTGGTCAATGCTGACAACGTGACGTCGGGCGGTGAAAACTGGACCGATGATCCAGTCGGCACGGGACCGTTTGTGCTCAAGAGCTACAGCATCGGCGAACGGATGATCTTGTCCAAGAACCCGAACTATTGGGGTGATCCCGCCTACTTGGATGAGGTGCACATGCTTTTGGCAGGTGGTTCTGCGATGGCGATGTATGAGAATGATGAGATCGATATCACCGGTATCGGCCTTGCGGACCTTGAACGCGTCACCGATCCGGAGGAAGAGCTGTCCAAAGATGTAGTTGAGGTTCCGCCGTCGTTCAGCACCAGTTACATTGGATTCAACGTGGAAGAAGCGCCGTTCGATGACGTGCACTTCCGGCGTGCGCTCAACTTTGCGGTGGACAAGCAACTGGTGGCAAACGCGGTTTTCTCCGATCTTGTGAGACCTGCGACGGGTGTGATCCCGCCTGGCTTTGTTGGATTCAACCCTGATCTGGAAGGATTGGCTTTCGACGAGGAGAAAGCAAAGGAAGAGTTGGCTAAGTCAAAATATGCGGACCCTGAAACGCGGCCGCGTATTGTGATTACGTTGCCGGGAACTGGTGGTTCTCCTAGTTTGACGACCGAGGTGGTAGCCGACATGTGGCGGCGCACCCTTGAGGTCGATGTAGAGATTCAGCAAGTGGAGTGGGCAACGTTCCTGCAGGACCTCCACCGCAACCGCTTGCAGGCTTTCTCGTTGGCGTGGCAAGCGGACTATCCAGACCCGCACACGTTCGTAGACGTATTGTTCAGGACTGGCAGTTCGATCAACAACACCAACTACTCGAACCCTCAAGTTGACGCCTTGCTGGAACAGGCAAACATTGAGGCGGACCCGGTGCGTCGGATCAAGCTGTATCAAGAAGCTGAAGAGATGATAGTGGAAGAAGCCGCTTGGTTGCCGCTGTGGTGGGGTGTCGAGGGCAAGGTGCTCGTGAAGCAGCGAGTTGGGGGCATGACGTTCCCACCGTTGTCTGTTCCCATTTATCAGTACGTCTACATAGACGGCTGATATAACGCCTGCTCGGTTTGTTAACGCTCATCGGGAGAGTGGTCAATTGCGGTCACTCGCCCGATATTTCAAACGTACGTGTTTTCCCAAATTCAGATGTGAATTTGATACTTTGTATCTAGTGCGAGAAACGAAGACCCCAGAGAACTGAAGGAGAGGCGCGAGATGAAATTCGCCTCAAGATTGTTGATAGTCGGAGCGGCCTTTGCGGTGATGTTCGCGATTGGATGTAGCTCGGCAGAGCCTACTGCGACCCTGATTCCCCCTACGGCAACCGCGGTGCCGCAACCTACAGCGACCGCTGTTCCTACAAAAGCTCCAGCAGCTGAAACTAGCTCGAGCGTAGCACCCACGGCGACGGCGATTGCTGCGGCAACATCTACTGCTGTTGCAGAGGTCACCGTGGAGGCGGAGGCTGCAATGGCGGCTGAAGAGACCGCGACTGCTGAGATGAAAGAGGCGGAGGCAGCAGACGAGGAAGAATTCGATTCACGGCGCGGCGGGGTATTCAAATTGTTGGGTTCCGACCCAGCCACGCTGGACCCGGCTTTGACGACGGACAGTACTTCGTACGACATCGTGACCGAAGTGTTCGGCGGTTTAATGCGTTTGACCGACAACCCGAATGAACCTGTAGTGCTGGATTTGGCGGAAAGCTTCACAGTTAGCGCCGAGGGCACGGTTTACCGGTTCAAATTGCGCGAGGATGCCGTTTTCAGCGACGGCAGTCCGGTAACGGCTTCAGATTTCAAGTGGTCGTGGGAACGTGCGGCGTTGCCGGAAACGGGATCTACGATCGTGAAAGAGTTCCTCGGCGACATCGTGGGGATCAACGATATCGTCGATGGGAACGCGACATCGGCTCCAGGTATCACCGTTGTGGATGATCACACGCTGGAGGTGGAGATCGATGCTCCGAAGCCGTATTTCATTGCCAAGCTGACCTATCCGGTGACCTATGTGGTCAGCAGAGACAACATCGAATCGGGTGGCGATATATGGACTGACGATCCGATAGGCACTGGACCGTTCGTGCTGAAGTCATATGAGATCGGGGTTGAGTTGGTTCTTGCACGCAATGAGAATTACTCCGGGACGCCGGCGTTCTTGGACGAGGTACGCTTCAACTTGGCCGGCGGCTCCGCGATGGCGATGTACGAGAATGATGAGATCGACATAACCGGTATCCCACAGGCAGCGTACGAGCGGGTCACAGATCCGAACGAGCCGATTTCAAGAGAGGTCGTTGATGTTCCGCCGGAGTTCGTCACCTGGTACATCGGCTTTAACACCGAGTCGCCACCGTTTGACGACGTGCATTTCCGCAGGGCTTTGAACTACGCGGTCGACAAAGAGTTGATAGCGGAGGCGGTTCTTGGCGGACGGGTAACCCCGGCGTACGGGCCGACGCCACCCGGATTCATCGGATTCAATCCCGATCTAGAGACTTTGGGTTTCGATGCTGACAAAGCAACCGAAGAGTTGAACATGTCGAAGTATGCGGACGCTGATTCCCGTCCGCGCATCGTGTTGACCGCTCCAGGTACTGGCGGTTCGCCACCGGCTTGGCTGGTAGCTGTGGGTGATATGTGGGCCAGAACCCTTGGCGTGGACGTCGAGTTCCAAGAAGTCGAGTGGGCTACATTCCTGGAAGAGGTTGACAACTATCGGTTACAGGCTTTTTCGCTGGCTTGGAGTCCAGACTATCCAGACCCCCACACGTTCGTTGATGTACTGTTCCGTAGCGACAGCCAGATCAATCAGACGCAATACGCCAATTCCGAGGTGGACGCGTTGCTTGACGAGGCTACGACGGAACAAGATCCGGCGCGCCGCATCCAGCTTTATCAACGGGCCGAACAGATAATCGTTGATGAGGCTTCTTGGGTACCGATGTGGTGGGGGACTTCTGGCAAGATCTTGGTGAAACCGTGGATCAAAGACTTCAACCTCTCGCCACTTGGCGGGTACTTCTTGAAGGAAGTCTGGATCGACGAGATAGATTTCTAGATCGAAAATCGCCCATTAAATGCGGGCGCCCATTGCTCCGGTTGTGAGATGATGCGTCGAGTGCTAGGATTTGTAGCGCGATGCTGATCTATGTCTCTCGCCGACTGCTTTGGACGCCCGTTCTTTTGTTTTTCGCGGGGTTATTCATCTTCTCGTTGAGCAGCATCACGCCTGGCGACCCTGCGGAGTTGATGGCGGGTCAACGCGCCGACCCCGAGGCCATAGAGCGAATTCGTGACCGCCTTGGGCTCAACGACCCGTTTATGGTTCAGTATCTGCGTTACATTTCGGATGCGTTCAAGGGGGACTTAGGAGAGAGCTACAGATATCGGGGACGGGATGTCGTTGAGTTGCTTGCACCTAGATTGAAGGTTTCCCTTGAGCTCAACATCGTCTCATATTTCGTGACACTAATCATCGGGTTGCCGTTGGGTTTCTGGGCAGCTATGCGTCAAGGAACGTGGAAGGACCCGACTGCTACCACGTTCATGTTGTTGGTCTATGCGTTGCCAGTATTTTTCACGGCGCCGTTCCTGATCCTGGTGTTTGCGTTGTGGCTGGACTGGATTCCGGTTTCCGGTTGGTCCGGGATCTTCTCGACGCAGGCGATACTTCCCGCGGTCACACTTGGTGTACCCGGCGCGTTCGTCTTCATGCGTTACATGCGAGCGTCTACCTTGGATGTCTTGGGGCAGGAGTTTGTTCGGACTGCCCATGGCAAGGGGATGGGGCACATGACGGTCAACCGGAGGCATATCGCTCGAAATGCTCTGATCCCGATCATGACGATATTGGGTTTTTCGCTTGCCGGCATGTTTGGCGGGTCGCTGATCGTAGAACTCATCTACGGAATACCGGGAGTAGCCAGATTGTCGTTAGAGGCGGTATTCCAGCGCGACTATCCGTTGCTAATGGCGTTGACTATCTTGGGCACAACGATGCTAGCGTTGGCGAACCTTTTCACTGACATCATGTACTCGGTTATCGATCCGCGTATTCGTTTGAGGGCGTGATATGCAGGAATCGCGACCCACAATCCCAGACCAAGCAACGTCTTCCGATCTGCTTGCCATGGAGGCACCTGACGGTTTCTTCCATCACGCTTGGTTCGAGTTGCGGAAGCGCAAACTGGCCCTGTTCGCGGTCTCCGCCCTGATATTGCTTTATTCAATCGGAATACTGGCACCATTGGTCGCGACTCACGATTACTCGGAGACTAATCTAGCCAAACCGCAAGCTGCGCCAGATGCGGAGAACTGGTTAGGTACAGATCGATTAGGGCGAGACATCTTTTCGAGAGTGGTTTGGGGCATCCAGACAACGGTCATTTTGACATTGGTCACAACGTTGACTGCGAGCGTAATTTTGGGATTGATATTCGGAATGGCGGCTGGTTATCTCCGCGGCATCGCCGACATACTTATTTCGAGGATTGGCGAGGTAATCGCTGTCATACCGGATGTCCTATTGTTGCTGATCATCGTCGCTACAGTACGCCCTCGAATCAAGGAATTCGGGTACTGGATTGAAGACAACACATTCATTTCCGGTGTCGTGTCATCAGGCGTTATCGATTACATCGTCTTGGGTATAGCGTTTTTGCCGATATCGTGGTTCGGATCAATGCGATTGATCCGCGGGCAGACATTGGCGATTCGCACTGCGCCGTACGTCGACGCTGCGCGTTCGATGGGCGTTGGCACGCCGACGATATTGTTGCGGCACATTCTGCCGAACGTCATCACTCCGCTGGTGGTGAGCGTGAGTTTCGGCATGGGTGCGGTAGCGCTAGGAGAAGTGATCATCAGTTTCTTCGGTGTCGGGGTGCAGCCCCCGCGTCCAAGTTTGGGTGTGATGATCGGCGACGTGACGGCGCGGACCGGAAGTGCGGCGGTGGAGACGTTGCGCAGTCATCCGGAGCAGCTGCTATCGCCGATTGTGGTAGTTTGGCTGATGATATTCTGCTGGAACATACTCGGCGATGCGTTGAACGATATCCTGAACCCGCGCGCACGCTGATCGGAGGTCGGTCCAATGGCAGAGAAGTTGAAGGTAGGGCTGGCGTGTAACGCGCAGTATTTTGAGCGTGGCATCAAGGACCGCGAGGTTGATCGTCTCGAGGAGTTCGCGACGTTTGAGTGGCAAGAGTTCGACGAGATGTCGGACTGGTATTCGCCGCCCGAATCTTCGCCTGAGGTGATCAATGAGTTTGTCGAATTCGCCTCTACGGTTGATGCGATGGTGGTATGCCACGGTGCGCCGCGCATGACAGGCGAGATGCTAGATGCGGCTCCATCGTTACGTCTCATCGGGGAGCTTGAAGGGGACCGTTTTGCCCAGCGGATCGATGTTGCTGCTTGCGTTTCTCGAGGCGTGAAGGCTGTGGATACGACGCATGCGTCGAGTTTGCCGGTATCTGAATGGGCGTTGGCAATGATGTTGATGGGTTTGAAGAAAGTTGGGGTCCATTACCGTCGCATGATTAACCATGAGGAGTGGGGTACGGGTTACCAACGCGTGCACCACCCAGATTTTCAGATGATGGGCGATTTAACTGGTCGGACGGTTGGATTGATCGGTGGTGGGAATATCGCTCGCCGCTTAATAGAGTTGCTTGTGCCTTTTCGAGTCGAGATATTGGTGCACGATCCTTATCTTCCGCGGGAAGTGGCGTCGGCGATGAATTTCACGATGACGTCGTTGAAGAATGTAATGAGCGTTCCCGATGTCGTGGTGTGTCTGGTGCCTCATACGCCTGCGACGGAGGGAATGTTGGGTGCCGAGGAATTGGGTTGGTTGCAGCATGGCGCAGTGTTTGTGAACGTGTCGCGAGGGCAAGTAGTTCAGTCGAATGCTCTGATAGAGCGGCTGAGGCAGGACGATATCTACGCGTGCCTAGATGTGTTCGATCCCGAGCCGGTTCCGGTTGATTCCCCGATCAGGCATTTTTGGAACGTATTCTTGACGCCGCACATCGCTAGCACGACTGACGGGTCGGGGATATCTTTCTTCGGCGAGATGATCGATGAGTTGAAGAGATTCCACTTGGGTCATGATACGAAGCATGACTTGATGCCGCGGACTTTGGCTAACCGCAGAGGGGAAGATCCGGGCGATTTGGATGCGGTTCGCTGAAGCAGGAATGGCTTGCTAACATGTAAGGCGAACTTACTCCCCGCCTAACCGTTAGCAGGTGCCTCTCGTGTCGAAGATCGATCCCTACTCCTCAACGTATTTTCAGTCTCGTCGATCTGCGGTGATGGCCCGCAATGGTGCGGTGGCTACGAGCCAACCGTTGGCCGCGCAGGCCGGGTTGAGGATGCTGCTCGATGGCGGCAACGCAGTAGATGCCGCGGTGGCGATGGCGGCCTCATTGAACGTCGTGGAGCCTGGCTCGACTGGCATTGGCGGTGACATGTTCGCGCTTATCTGGAACAAGGACGAGCGCAGGGTTGTGGCGCTAAATGGGAGTGGGCGATCTGGAGCAGCGGCAAATGTCGACGATGTGCGCAGAGCAGGTTACGACGCGATTCCGAACGAGTTGGATGGTTGCGCGTTTTCGGTGAGTGTGCCGGGGACGGTTCATGGCTGGGAGACGGCGTTGGAGCACTACGGTCGGATGACGCTTGCAGAGGTGTTGAGGCCAGCGATCGACTATGCGACGAATGGGTATCCGGTTTCTGAGGTGATTGCACGTGGTTGGGAAGGTTGCGAGACGAAGTTGCGGCACCGTCCATCAGGTTCGGAGATGCTGCCGATTAATGGTCGTGCGCCGAAGTGTGGCGAGATAGCGACTTTGCCGGAGCTTGGGGGATCGTTGCAGGTGATCGCGGAGGGTGGCAGCGAAGCGTATTACAAGGGAGATATCGGCAAGAAGATTGCGGCGTATGTGCAGCAGGAGGGTGGCTGGCTGACAGAGGACGACTTGACATCGCATCATTCTGATTGGGACGAGGCGATACACGTCAACTATCGTGGTGTTGAGGTTTGGGAGTGCCCACCTAATGGTCAAGGGATAGCGGCGCTGATGGCGTTGAACATCGCCGAGGGGTTTGATATCGGAGATATGGGAAGCCAGTCCACGGACGCTTATCACCATCTGATCGAATCGATGCGTTTGGGTTACGCGGATGCTTTGCAGTATGTGGCGGACCCTCGTGTGGCAGAGGTGCCGATTGGGCCTCTACTTTCGAAGGAGTATGGTGACCGCCGTCGGTCGAGCATCGACTCGATGATGGCGCATCCGAATGTTTCTTATGGCGATCCGATGGGTGGCGGCGACACGATCTACTGCACGGCGGTGGATGGCGATGGCAATGCGTGTTCGCTAATCAACAGCCTGTTCGCCGGGTTTGGTTCGGGACTGGTGGTTCCTGGAACGGGTATCGCGTTGCAGAACCGCGGTTCTCTGTTCTCGTTTGACCCTGATCATCCGAACTACTTGGAGGGGCGAAAGCGTCCGTATCAGACGATCATTCCTGCGATGGCTACGCGGGATGATGAGATGTGGTTGTCGTTCGGTGTGATGGGTGGTTTCCAGCAACCGCAAGGGCACTTACAGGTCATCTCGAACATGGTCGATTTCGGGATGGATGCGCAGAAGGCGTTGGATGCGTTGCGTTTCAGCATCGATGTGCAGGGCGACAAGAGTGTGAGGGTTGAAGAAGATCTTGACGATTCTGTTGTATCGGAACTGCATAAGCGCGGTCACGATATCGTGGTTCAGCGAGCCTATGATCGCACCGGGTTTGGTGGTGGTCAGGTCGTATCGCGAGATGCCGAAACGGGAGTTCTTTGCGCGGGCACAGAGCCGCGGAAGGACGGTTCGGCGCTTGGTTGGTAGTCTGGCTACCTGCGGACGCGGCGAGCGAGGAATAGCGCCGCCAACAAGGCAGTAATCAAGAACGGAGATGCCTCTAGCGGGCCGTTGCCGTTTGAGTTGCAGAGGCCGCCGGAAGTGGTTGATTCTTCTTCGGGTGTTTCGACCTCGGGCGCTGGTTCTGATGGGGGCCCTTCAACAGTGGTTGGTTTGATCATGACTTCTGGTTCAGCGGTAGGTTCGACCGTTGGCGTGGGCGGTATGGGGGTGCTGGTGGGTTCTGGTGTCGGCTCGGTCCCGGTTTCTCCGACTGCGATGCCGCCTTTGACTGGTGTCAGTGTGAGAAGTTTGTATTCGGTCTCAGCACCAGCTTCGGCTTCCGCTTCCGCTGTGGGCGTAGGAGTTGGTGGGACGTACGGGTCGGCGCCAATGTCGGCGCGCCATTCGTTGTCGAGTTGTTGTACGGTTTTACCGTAGACGTTTCGGATGGCGATGTCACCACTGCGTCCTTCGGCGATGGAGGCAATGGTTTCGGCAATCTTCTCGGGTCCGTAGGTCTCAATGAGGTATTCGACGAAGTCGCGGCTTTGACCGTAGGAGACGATGACCATGTTGGGGTCGCCGGGGAACGTCTGTAGGCGAGTGAAGGGGATGAGACGATTTGTGTCAACGGCCCAGTCGAGGAAGTAGACGTACGAGAGGCCCTTGTCAAGGTTGCCGTATTCAGCGAGGCCTTCGTTGAGCCACAAGGGTACGAGCGCGTTACTGCTTTTGGCGGCTCGTCCAACCAAGATGTGAGTTAGTTCGTGGGTTAGAGTTCCGATGTCCCTGTTGCCAGAGAGGACGAGGACGACGCTGTGGTCGTAGAATGCTTGGCCTTCAGTGATGAGTTCGCGGCTGATGGTCGCGCTACGTGCGCTTACGGCTCCGATCATCTCGGCGTTGTTGTTGTAGAGGGTTACGATGATTGGTGTTTCGGTTTCGCTGCCGATGATGGGTCCCATTAGATCCATGGATTCTTTGGCTGCTTCGGCAAGGCGTTCGGCGCGGACTTGGACTGGTCCGTGGTAGTAGATATGGATCGGCCCGCGGCTGACGACATCCCATTCGTATCGGGAGTCAAGGACCATTTCGCTGTATTGGTCTGAGAGGTATTCGTTGCCTTCTTTGTCGATGGCTTCGAAGACGAAATCGACGGTGGTTCCGGGCGGCATGTATCGTGCAGAGGTGTTTACGCGCCATAGGAGTTCACCGTCGATTAGTGATTGGGAGCGTTCGGTGAGGTCAAGGTAGTCGTACTGGCCGGTGGTGGCTGGGCCGGTGGTAAAGCGCACTCGGACATCGTCGATTTCGATGTCGGATTCGAATGAGGTGTAAAAGCGGATGTCTTCGGGGAAGTTGCTTTCCAGGCCTCCGTCGAGGAAACGGACGGGGGAGTCTTGGGCGGTTACGGCTTGATCGTGGGCGAATATGGTTAGTGCCGCGAAGAGCGCGACGGCGATGGTGGTTAGTTGGACAGCCTTGGTTAGTGTTTGGTGCATTGGGTTCGGTGTATTGGGTACAAACGATGTTGCTTTTATGAATTACGCCACTGGGATGCGGTTGGACGTGTCTATATAAGGGTAAGTCAGGGCGCTTGTCTACTTGGCGTTTCGCCATTCGGCCCAGAAGCGGTAGAAGGCGCTGAGGGGGGTGCCGACGGCGAGTATCCAGAGGCCCCATATCGGTTGGCCGATGATGAGTGCCACGGTCATGATGACGACTCGTTCGGAGCGTGTGAGGAATCCGGATGTTCCTTTGTAGCCGAGGCCTTCGGCACGGGCTCGGATGTAGCTGACCATGATGGAGCCGACGAATGCCACGAACGCGAGGATGATGGCATCTTGACGAAAGGTGTCGGTCGATGAGTAGTAGATGAGCAGGCCGAGTAGGAGGGCGGCTTCAGAGAGGCGGTCGAATGTGGAGTCGAGGAGAGCGCCTTTGTCGGAGACCTTTCCGGTGCGACGGGCAATCGCGCCATCGATCATGTCGAAGAGGGCGGCGGGGATGCTGATCAGTCCGGCGATGAGGAACTGTCCGACAGCAGCGAATCCGGCGGCTGCTACTGCGAGGAGGAATCCGGCGATGGTCGCGGCGTTAGCGTTGAATCCGATGGCTACGAGGGTAGCGGAGATCGGTTCCTCGAACCAGCGCGCAATTGCGGCACGGGCGGATTTCCGGAGCCTTTGGAGTCCGGTTTCCGAATCAACCACTGCTGGTTCGCCGCTGCGTCACGAAAGGCACAGGAGCGCGGGCCGTGACTTCGTGGTAGTAGTCGATTACGTCGTCGGCGACTCTGGCCCATCCGAAGCGTTGGACCTTTTCGTGGCCGTTTTGGACGAGTCGGTTCCGAAGGTCTGGATCTTCGATCAGCCGTTGGATCGAGTTGGCGATGGCGTATTCATCGCCGACATCGACTAGGAGGGCGTCTTGCTCGTGATCTGCGACGCCTTCGAATCCGAGGATGCGGCTGGCGACGACTGGTGCGCCTGATGCCATGGCTTCGACAAGGACGAGACCGAAGCTTTCGTGTCCAGTGTTGGGTGCGCAGAATACGTCGGCGTGTTGGTAGTAGGCAGGGAGTTCTTCGTCGGTAACGGGGCCGGCGAATATGACATCGTCGATGCCTCGTTCGCCCATCATTCGATAGGATTCGCGGTCCGGAACTCCAGCGCCGACGACGATTAGGCGGAGGTTGGGATAACGCCATCTCAGGCTGCTGTATGCGCCGAGGAGGAAGCGGAGACCTTTGCGTTTTTCGCCAACGCGTCCGACGAAGACGAGGTTTATAGCGTCGTCACGGAACTCGCTGGGTCTGGGTTTGGGGTCTTCGAATCTTGGGACGTCGATGCCATTGGGGATGATTTCGTAGGGGTGTGGGAAGTATCGGTTGGCGTATGCTTTGGCGGCGTTTGAGACTGCGATACGTCCGTCGAGTTTTTCAGCGATGCTGTTGAAGACGGGTTTGAAGCTGAGGTATCCGGGGTGGATGTTTTCGCTGTAGGCGTGGAATGTGCCAACGGTTGGCCAAGGGGAGAACCAGCTGGCAGTGGCACCTAGGAATGGCATGAGGGGTTCGTGGATGTGGACAACGTCGAAGCGTTCGGAAGTGAGGATTCGTCGCATCTGCCTTGCGGCTCTGATGCTCACAGATATGCGTGACACGGATCCGCTAGCGTTGAATGGGACGCTGCCGCCGAGGGGCACGACTTCGAGACCGCTGACGTCGGGAGCGGTTTGGGGTCTTGCGCATGGAGCGAAGAGAACAACTTCGTGGCCGCGGCGGGAGAGTTCCTTGCTCAGGCTGGCGGTGTGAGCCACCACGCCGCCGTGATAGGAGAGGTCGTATGGTGAAACTTGGGCGATTCGCATGGGTGTTTTGACGAACGATTTGGGGGAGAGGAATTGTTAACCGCGGTCTGCAAATTGCTGTGGTTACATCATACCAAGAGTGCGGTTGTTGGGTTTTTTGAACTGTGATTTTTGTGATTTGTAATGATGAACTATGATGTCCTCCCGCCCGTCTGCCCGGGGCATCCCCTGCGAGCTTGCTTCGCTAACCCCCTCTTAATCTCCCCCTGAGAGGGGGAGGGGAAGGTGGGTTCTCGAAAGGGGACGTTGGGTTCGTAGACGCGTTTAATTCTCCCTTTGGGGGGATTTTTGTTCGACGGGGGGTTGTCGAAGGATCGCCGCGTCTTCGGGGTCGCGTGCGAAAGGTTCTTGTATGTTCGTCAATAGTCCAGCACCGCCGACGTCACCAGACCGTCGGCCCTCCGGGAGGCGGATCTGAAAGATCAGCTCCCGTCATCGCTTGGTTCGCACCCCGCGCTAGTCCTGTAGCCTCTTCCGCCCAGCGCTCCGGAAAGACGTGTGCCGGATAGAGAGACCGTTCGCCCGGACCTTGAACGGGCATCCCCGTGCGAGAGGTCATGTGTGGAAACCTGCTCCTCCCGCGTGCTTCTCCTCCGTGTTCCCACCTGCGCGGTACTGACTTCGGTTCGGCGGTTGCGCAAGGGTTGTCCCTCCCTGTCCCTCCTGCGCCCCTCCCCTCTGGATTCCTGCCTGCGCAGGAATGACGAGTGGTTGGCGCGGGAACGACGCGGGTTCGGGTCGTCCCCCACGGCTTGGGAATTCCGTCTGGCTTGCTATGGTTTCGTCGGAGCCAGCATTACCTCTCCGCATCCGAGCCCTACAGCTACAACGGTCTTCGTAACCGGGTTGTGGCAGCGTTTCGCCCGTCTCCATTCATCGGAACGGAAGACGTCTTTCAGTGGCTTGTGGCGGGACATCGCCGGCGGGTCGTATGTTGGCGACCCCTGCTACCCCGCCCGCTGCCGTACTTCATTCAATTGTGCTTGCTACGTCTTAAAAGGTTTGCGCGCAACCCCTCTCGACGCGGCGATTCTTCGTGTCAGGGGTGTCCGTTTGACGCCTCTTGATTTGAATATACAACATATGTTGTGTGGTAGTCAAATTGTTTTGAACTGTGATTTTTGTGATTTTAGTGATGGACTGTGATTTTTGGCATGGTAGTGGTTGTTTGGGGGTGTTTGAACTGTGATTGCGGTGATGTTGAATGATGGGCTGTGATGGGGTGAGATTCCTGGCTGTGCTCGGATGAGATGTGAGCGGCGGCGGCGCGCGACATCGAGAATCGATGTCGGTCGATCATCGCAACACCTTAGAGCAATCTACCGGCTTGGTGAATGAGCTGTCACGAGTTGCTTGCCCTGCCGCAAATTCAGGCCCTAGAGTTACTCGGACGTGGAAGGTATACGGCGTTCAATCCCCTGAAGCGCAGTTGAGGGTCTTGCCATTCTTTAACCCAATTCTTCAGTGTTTCGGATGGGATACCGACCTCTCTGGGATTCAAGGACTGATCCTGCGCATCAATGCAGTAGCTCCGAGCGTTGATCGCGCCGCACTTGGCTTGCAGGTTAGGGCCTGACATCTCGATCTGGGATCCGTTTAGCCGAAGGTCTATCTGGTACGAATCTTGCGAGGGCGGTGGATTCAGTGAGATGCACGACACGGGTACCAACCAAGTATCTTTGGTCAGGTTGGGAGAATGGTCAAGTATCTTTCTCCACTTGCTGTAGAGCGGAAACACATAGTAAACCGCTTTTGAGTTTCCTATTGCTAGGTTCTCAAGGGCTTCATGTTGTTGTCTGTTGATACTGAATTTGTAATGATCATGGGTGGAAGTCGCATAGGGCGACTTGAATTGGAGCATCAATGACTGCCCCGGTGCGTTGGCGGTCGCCTCGTCGAGTCCGGTCCGGCGTTCTTGCTGCTGCGTCATGCCGAACCAAACTGCGCCTTCACAACCCCTGTGCGCCCTGATGCACTGGATCAGCTCCGCGCAGAGGTTCAACTCCAACGACTTTTCTGATACCTGTTTCCTAGGACTCAACCAGAGAATCCTAACTTTGATTCGTGTGTCCGATCAGGGCGTTATTCGATGTCCGTTTTCGTGGGAAGCGTTCAACGCACGTGACGTGATGGACGCACGTTTCCCCTTCGAATTTGAAGGGTGAGACATCCAGTTCACCGGGCGGACCATCTCCCTTTTCCCGGCCGCATTTCTTGCAGAGCAATTGTAAGTCCGTCAGTTGGCCTCGACTTCTGTCGCCCTCAATGTGGTCCTCGGTAAGTTCGTCAAAGGGAAAAATCAGATCACACCTGTTGCACACTAGCCCCTGTTTGTAAGCCAACAAAACCTTGCGTTTGGCTTTGCGGTGGTTCGACGCTGTCCAAGGCCCCAGCCATCCGAACGGTATGTCTTCACCATCGATATCTCCGTTGTATCGCTTGGCGATATCATCGATCAAAGCTTCACTGGTTGCATATTTGGTGCCATCGAGCAACTCGCGGTTTAGCGAACGTCCTAATTCGGCAAGTTGGGTCAGTTGTTCCGCCAGCCGATCCTGTGCGGTTGGCGATTCTCTGAGCGAATCATGATTTTGGCGTGTTTTATCACTCGCCTTCATGTGCAACACTTGCCTCTCAGCACCGCAATCTACACAACGCATAATCGCAATTTCGGATGTCGTGTGAAAATCCACCCTTTCGACTTCTTGCCAATCATGGGCAACGATGACACGGTGCATAGGGATCAAACTCATAGCAGTCACGCCAAGAGTTGTTGGACGGCGGTTTCGATGGCTTGGGCGGTGGGGCTGTTGGGTTGCCATTCGTGGCGCAGAATGGAACGCGCCTTTGTCACCGATAGGTTAGTTCGGCCCCACTCGGCGATTCTCTTTTCCGCTTCTGCGGCGGCATCTCTGCCTAGGTTGGAAAGGTCAGCATGGCTTTGAACGCTGGGATCAAACTCCGGAATAGGTAACTTCCAGAGATGTTTGTGGAGGTCGCGTGCACCAAATAACCCCCTAGCTCTGAATGGCTCAACTGCTAAGGCGAGCTTGTCGCTGTTAATAATTGCCAGCAAATAGTAGGCTTCATCGAGGGTGCGGCAAGTCACTTGGTAGAGCTTGGTATCAATAATCGCTTTGTTGTTGCCGACCAACGCCGCAGTCGGTATACCACTTGCGCCGTAAGCGATGCGAACTGGGCGGTCGCCACGGTCGCGCAACCATTGCAGTTGGCTAGTCAATATGTTGTGATAGTTCAGACGCTGGTAGAGCGACTTTTTGTCGTTCTTGCCTTTGTTGGCGTCCCAAAGGGATGACATTTTGCCCCAACGTAATTGCATCCGGGTATCAAGCTGGGCGGTGTCTAATTCGGATGTGTTACGTCTGATCTTGCCGGTTTTGGGGTTGGCGGGGCTATCGATGTGCTCAAGCGGCAGGGTCATAGATGGCTTATCGACCGGCAACGCAGCTGTCAACGGGTGAAGTGTCACGTAAGGTGCGATGCTCTCGCCGAGGTAGACGTCAAACAAGTTGTCGGCGTGGACGATGTTGCCACTCAGCGCGCCGACGTCGTACTTCTTCTTGTCCTGACCAGACGTGCGCGGATAAGTGATGAAGGTGTTGGGCGCAGCCATCTTGGTCTCATTGGGTTCAACGGTTACAAAGTACAGACGCCGGTCAAACACATCGGCCCCTCGCATCGCGATGTCTGCGTAGGGCGAATGGAACTCGCCATCGTCGTGGTGCAGAGTTTCCGCGTGGCGCGTGACTTTAGATGTGTTGGTTGGACCGCGCCAGATTTCAACCCGCCCAGGCGCGAGCGGCCGAGCGCGTTTCCTGTTCTTGTCAATGTCCTTCCCGATTTCGCGCCCTTTGGCGAACACGACTGCGCTGGCGATAGGAAAGAAGGAGTTGGGTTCAAGGTTGTCGAGGTCGTACGGTGTTTTGACGGTGAAATCAACGGCTACTTCGCGCGGGTTGTTCCGATCTTTCGACTGCCAGTAACCACTACGCCACTTGAGATGCTGTCCAGAGCGTAGGACGCTGTGTGGCAAGACCATACCTATCTCGCCTCGAGGTTTCAGGTATAGGTCAGTGACCCGACTGAAGAACAACGTCGCTATATCTTGATTTGGTGCCTGTTTTCCGCCGGCCCAAATGCCGTAATCATTTTGGCTTAGGCTTACCAACTCCTCGCGGACGATATCGGAGCTACGGCTGTACGTCAACCAAGGAGGATTGCCGACTATGGCGTCAACGCGCTGCTCGCCGATAACTGCTGGACGGACCATGTTGCGGAGGTAGTATGCCCAGACGTGGTCGCGTTCGATGGCGTGCAGTTTCCGCATCTGCGCAGCAGTTCGTTGCATCGCGAGGCGCTCCAGTGTGCCGGATATCTGGTGTTGGTCCAGCACAGCATCAGTGTCGGCGCCGTCGACGACTGCCTGCGCTAGGTCTAGCATCAACCGATCAAAGCTTTCACTATCGCGCGCAATGGACATGGGAATCTGGAAGAGTACGTCATCGGTTTCGCCGGGCATCCGCTCTGTCGTACGTAGCGTGATGTGTTCACCTTGGGTTAGAACGTTGCGCTCATAGCGCAGTTGCAGTGAATCACCGAGATATATCGGCGGTGCGATGTCGTTCTGGTAGTCTGCGAGACGTGCGGCGTTGATGACTTTATCCGCGTTGAGAACCCAAGTCGCCTTGGCGAGTTGGACGGCGACGGGATGCAGGTCGATGCCGATGATGTTGGTCTGCAGTTTTCGAAGCGTGTCGATGGGATGCTGGTTGTGCGAGTTGTCGATGATGTTCTGGACGAGGCACTCGATGAATGTTCCTGATCCGCAAGACGGGTCCATTGCGACGGTGTTTTGCGGGTCAGTGATCAGCTCTTTGACGATGATCTGCGCGAGCCAACGAGGGGTGTAGTACTCGCCCATCTTGCGGCGTTCTTCGGGAGTGATGGTGTTTTGATAGAGGATCGCGGCTAGCTCGTCGGGACGTTTTGACCAGTCGAATTGGGCGACTTTTCGGGCGATGCTACGGATATATTGAGTGGCTTCGATCTCGGCTGGCCACTGGAAAAGGTCGGATTCGATGACACCTTTGAGATTGGTATGTGCGTAGAGGGTGTTGCCGTTAAGGAGATCTTTAGGGTTGTGTTCCGCTTCGTGTTCGATGTTGATAAGGAAGTGTTTTTGGAGGATGAGGGCGATGAGGGTGGTGAGATAAGTGTGGCGGATGAATAGCCAATCGGCGGTGTCAGGGTCTCCAGTGGAGTCTTGTCCGAGTGCGACTTCGAGGAGGTCTTGCCATAGTTTTCGCTTGACGGCGACTGTGGGGTTGTCGCGGTTCGTATCGTGTGCGTCTTTAAGCAGTGCGGTGGCTTGATTGAGTAGGTCGCTGCCCAACCCGAGCAGTTCCGTGAGGGTTTCGGGATTGGGTGCGATGTCCTTCGCGTCGGTGTTGAAGATGCCGAAGAGGTACTCTCGTAGCAACGGACCTTGTGTCGACCGCTCGAAAATCCGCATCTGGTTAGGCGATATGGGTAGGATGCCCTCGCCGATGTTGCGTTTCAGGTAGTGCTTGCCGTCGGTGAGGATTCCGTTCTGGATGCCATAGCCGGCTTTAACCGACTCCAAAAGATAGCCGTCTAACTGGGCGATGTAGGCGGGATCGACACGCCCGCTGACGATGAGGTTGCGTTTGAACTCGATGTACGTGTTGCGCGCGTACATATCGAAGCGCTGAATACTGTCGGTCCCCGGCGGGACTTCGGTTTTGATCTCACTTGCGCCAGCGATGATGCCGGTGTTTAGAGCGAAGTCGCGGAAGGCGATGCGGATGTCGTTTTCGGAATCCCCTGAGCCATGGCATGCCAGAAGATTGCTCAGATACTCGATCGCTGGACCGTCGGATGCGTCGAGTTGAGTGGGTTGTGTTTGGGCTGAGGTCAATTTGGATTTGGTCGGCTGGTTGTCGTTGCCGATGGTACATAGTATCTTGCAATGGGTGTTTGGAGACCTAGGGCGGGTTTGAAACCCGCCCCTACCGGCAGCCGCCCCCCTGCCCCGGGCATACCCCGCTCGCTTCACTTCGTTTGCTCGCGCCCCTTTCGTTCCGAAAGGGGCGTGGCCTCCCCCTAGCCCCCTCCTGAAGGAGGGGGAGCTTGGTGGTGTGCCTCCCCGGGCATCCCCTGCGATCTCGCTTCGCTTGCTCGCGTCCCTGTTGTCGGTCTCTTGGGCTTCGCGAAGGGGAGGGTTCCGCCTTGGGGCGGTCCTCCCTCTGCTCCCCTCTCAATCTCCCCCTAGAAGGGGGAAGGGGTGCTGACGCGAAAGGGGAGGGGTGTGTTTGCACTTTAGGGGTGTTTATTAGAAAATAGTGGAAGTTGATGGAAATAGGTGGAACTTGTGGGATGCGACTGGCGAGTAAGGAGCTTTGAGCATGGCCAATTTGAAGGTGCGTGATGTTGCTGAGCGTTTGGATGTCAGCAGCAAGACGGTCTACAAGTGGTTGCGTGAGGGGCTAATACCGGCGAGTCGGCTGGGTAGGAGTTGGATCGTGTCGGAAGAGGCGCTGCAGGCGGCGCTGGCTCCGGGGTCTAACCGTCCGCTGGCGAGCGCGGTTGTTGATGAAGGTGCGGTGGCGTCGTCGTCTGGTTCTGCTGAGAGTTCAACACAAGGATCACGATCTCGTTCTGTGGAGCCGATGGTTCCGGCGGGGCCGGTTGAAAGGAGAACCCCTGTGGGTCGTATCAATGTTGCAGTAATCGGTTTGGGCAACTGTGCCTCATCGCTGATTCAGGGCATCCACAAGTATGGCGAGGTTGATGAGAACTCGGCGGCGGTGCCGGGTGTGATGCACAACGTTCTTGGGGGCTACACGATCGGAGATGTGAACGTGGTTGCGGCGTTCGACGTTGACAAGGAGAAGGTGGGGGTAGACATCAACGAGGCGATCTTTGCGAAGACGAACAATGCTTTGCCGTTCCACGACGTTCCTCGTGCGGGTATACCGGTTGACCGTGGGATGACGCACGACGGGATCGGTCAGTATCTGGAGGACGTTGTCGAGAAGGCTCCGGGTTCGACGGCGGACATCGTCGGGATCCTGAGGGATCGCGAGGTGGATGTCGTGATCAACTATCTGCCGGTGGGATCGGAGCAGGCGACGAAGTGGTATGTGGAGCAGGTTTTGGCGGCGGGCTGCGCTTTCGTGAACTGCATTCCGGTGTTTATTGCGGGCGAGCGATATTGGCAGAAGCGGTTCGAGGACAAGGGCGTGCCGGTGGTTGGCGACGACATCAAGTCGCAGGTTGGTGCGACGATCATCCACCGTGTGTTGGCTCGGTTGTTCGAGGACCGGGGTGTTCGGCTGGACCGGACGTATCAGTTGAACTTTGGCGGGAACACGGACTTTTACAACATGTTGGAGCGTGCGCGGCTGGTGACGAAGAAGATCTCGAAGACGCAGTCGGTGCAGTCGCAGCTGGAGAAGGAGTTGCCGACGGATGATGTGCACATCGGTCCGAGCGACCATGTTCCGTGGTTGGAGGACCGGAAGTGGGCTTACATCCGGCTGGAGGGGACGTCTTGGGGCGATGTGCCGTTGAATGTGGAGCTGAAGCTGGAGGTTGAGGACAGTCCGAACTCGGCGGGGGTTGCGATCGATGCGATACGGAGTGCGAAGATTGCGATGGACAAGGGATTGAGCGGTGCGGTGGAGCCGGCGTCGGCGTACTTTATGAAGTCTCCGCCGGTGCAGATGCGGGATGACGATGCGCGGCGGGCGGTGATTGATTTTGCGGAGAATGGGGTGGTTTGAACGGTGATTATTGTGATCCCGGTTCGAGCCCGGGACATGTTTGAATGATGGGCTATGATTTTTCGGCGGTGGTTTAGAATCGCGTTCACTACAGCGTATAGAGGGGTTATTTATGGGAACATTCAACTGGCCGTTGCGGATTTCCAGTATGGATGGTGAACGGTCCCAGGAGATAGAGGCGACGGTCGACACTGGTGCCGCGTATACGACGTTGCCAGCCAGCCTGCTGAATGAGATAGGCGTTGAGCCGAGGGGAAGGCGGAGGTTTTTGTTGGCCGACGGGCGCAGGATCGAGATGGACTACGGTGAAGCGAGAGCAAGTGTCAACGGAGAGGATGTGACGACCTTGGTTGTATTTGGAGAGGATGAAGCTCCAGCGTTATTGGGCGCTTACACCTTGGAAGGTTTGGCTCTGGCGGTTGACCCGGTAGAACAACGGTTGGTCCCGACTCACCTCATCATGTATTGAACCGGCGACGACCTCAGTCGCTAGTGGTTACGGTGTGGATGCCGCATTCTTTGCCGTCGGGGGTGTAGTTTGGTGAGTAGTCGTTTAGAATCCCGTGTACAGAGCACATAGGAGAGGTTTCTAGCATGGCTGAGGCGTCGTTCAGTAAGTCGGTGCGGTTCAATATCGAGATTGAAATCGACGAAGATGGTCGATACATCGCGGAGTGTACCGATTTGCCGGGATGCGTGTCCGATGGCGCGACGGAAGAAGAGGCGCTTGATAATATTGCCGATGCGATCGGCGGTTACTTGGCTTCGATGGCGAAGCATGCACGTGCGGAACACGGCGCGAAGGTCCGCGTGATCGAAACCGAGGTGGTGGCGGCCGTTGGCTGAGCGACTACCGGTTATTTCTTCGCGCGATTTCGAAAAAGTAGTGGGCCGTATCGGGTACCGATTTGATCACGCGACAGGGAGTCACAGGATCCTGCGTAACGAAACTGGCGCGATGTTGTCGGTACCGTTTCGGAGGGAACTTGCGAAAGGCACGTTGAGGAATCTGATCCGGCACTCAGGATTGGATGTGGACGGATTCATGGCCCTTTATCGCGGCCGTCGTCGCCGTTAATCGAATTGATCGGAGAGATTAGTCGCTCGGTGCGACGGTATGGATGCCGCATTCTTTGGCGTCGGGGTCGGATTCCCACCACCAACGTCCGGAGCGTTCGTCTTCGCCGGGTTTGACGGCTCTGGTGCATGGTGCGCAGCCGATTGAGGGGAAGCCTTTGTCGTGGAGGATGTTGTAGGGGACTTTGTTGTCTAGGGCGTACTGTCGGATCTGTTCGGCAGTCCAGTTAGCGACGGGGTTGATTTTGTACGCATCGTGGGGGAGGTCTTTTTGGACGATGTCGATTTCGGAGCGTTTCATGCCTTGGTCGCGGCGTAGGCCGGTGATCCAGGCATCGGCTTCGCTGAGGGCTTTGTTGAGTGGGTTTACCTTGCGTATCTCGCAGCAGAGTTGACGGTTCTGAACGCCTTTGTAAAAGAGGTTCATACCGTGCTGTCGGATCATGCGCCCGACTTCACGGATGTCGGGATAGTGGACCTCGACCTCGGTGTCGTAACGGCGGGCGATGCGGTCTATGAGATCGTATGTCTCTTCGAAGAGGCGCATCGTGTCGAGTGTTGCGAGTCGGGCTTTGGGGTTGACCTTCCAGTACATGTCGAAGATTGCCATACCGTCGATGGCGAATGATGACATCTGAATGCAGCGGTCGCCGAAGGTGTCGTCGGCCCATCGGAGGATCTCGGACGGGTGAGCATCCTCGAGTTCGCGGTTTATCTCTGCGAGTTGATCATCGGAGAACCTGTCGAGGACGCGCGGCTCAGCCATTTCGGGCTCGACGTGCTCGAATGTCAAGTTCTCAGCTTTGAGGATGGTCAATTGGGATTTCTCCGGTGGAGGATGAATTAGTCGCCTGTCTCTGGGTTTTTCTAGGCAAAAAAAGACCCCTGCTGTTTGGTTCGCAGGGGTTTTGTAAGCCGGATCGGCTTACGTTGTGTGTTCGGCCGTGAGTTGAACGTGCATCTATCCCCTGCTAGGGGCTGATACAAGAACACTCGACGGTTCGGAACCGCCCGGACAGGGAAGACATTTCACACGCCATTATATCTTGCCGAACTGCGGAGTGTATTCGTTGTTGGGCGCGGTTGGGCGCGGTTCGGGATTAGAATGAACTTAACCTGAGTTTAGTTTGGCGTAAACGTCGAATGGAGAGGATCTCGTCGATGGCAACGATGACGAAAGCAACGATTAGCGGTGAGCGAATGGAGGAGTTGCAGAGCATCGCGGGCGATCATTTGTTCATGCACGCTCAGCAGGTTGAGGACTGGCGTGGGAAGTTGCAGATATTCGTTAAAGGCGAGGGTGCTTGGGTCGAGGACATCAATGGCAATCGGTTGATCGATGCGATGGGTGGACTTTGGTACAAGGCTGCCGGATACGGACGGGTGCCTATAGCCGATGCTATGTACGAGCAGTTGACGGGCATCGAGACGCCGCCTGCGAACTCTGCGACGCCATCTCAGATTGCGTTGGCGGGTCGGATCGCGGAGCTGTATCACGACAAGGATGCGCGGACGTTTTTCTTGTCTGGCGGATCTGAGGCGGTGGAGACGGCGGTGAAGATGGCGAAGAAGTACCAGTCGTTGACGGGCAAAGCTGGTGCGTTCAAGGTGATATCGCGTCGCTACTCGTACCACGGAGCGACGGCGATGGCGGTGAGTCTGGGGCGGAGCCCGGCGGCTGATCCATGTGGGCCGGAGATGCCGGGGGCGATTCATGTGACGAACTGGGATTCGTACCGTTTGCCGTTCGAAGGCGATCCGGTGGATGTGGCGATTCGATGTGCGAACGAGTTTGAGGTTGCGATCAAGCACAACGGTCCGGAGTCGGTGGCGGCGATGATTGCAGAGCCGATATCGGCGGCGGCGGGTATTCATATACCGCCGGCGGAGTATTGGCAGCGGTTGAGGGAGATTGCGGATGAGTATGACGTGGTGCTGATAGCGGACGAGGTGATCACTGGTTTCGGTCGCACGGGCGAGTATTTCGCGCCGATGAACTGGGATGTTGAGCCGGACATCACGACGGTTGCGAAGTCGTTGACTAGTGGCTACTCGCCACTAGGTGCGGCGATTGCGACTAAGAAGATTGCGGATGCGTTCCTAGGCGGGCCGGGAGAGACGTTCAGGCATCTGGTAACGTTCGGTGGGCACCCGGTGAGTGCGGCTGCGGCTTTGGCGAATCTGGATGTGTTCGAAGAGGAAGATTTGGTGGGCAATAGCCGACGGATGGGCGACTATCTTTACGATGAGTTGCAGCGGTTGAGGGACCACGAGATCGTGGGCGATGTGCGAGGCGGATTAGGTCTGTTGGCAGCGGTGGAGTTGGTCCAGGATCGTGATAGCAAGACGCCGTTCCCGGCGAGTGCGGGATTGGCAAGTCGATTGCCGAAGCTACTGTTCGACAACGGCGTGGTCTCGTTCAGGGCTGGCGATGTGATTGCGTTGTGTCCGCCGCTGGTGGTTGACAAGGACGAAGTTGATTTCATCGTCGATGCGGTGGATCGGTCGTTGACGACGCTCAGCGAAGATTTGGGTCTCGCCTGAAGTCAGTTTGGCGGAATCCATCTGTGAGTTTTGCACCGACGGTTAATATCTGATATTGTGCATACACACGCGTTGCGCGACTCGTAGACGCGCGTACGTCTTGCGTTTGAAAACGGTAAGAGCGAGATCCCAGAAACTTCCACGCCCCGACGAGCATCCAATACAAGTTAGGGAGAGGTATCGATATGGCAGAAATGACAACGGCTGCAGCCCAAGAGCGTGAGCACATGCTCGAAGATGCCGCGGAGGTTGATAGCGACGGTTTCGGTCCGTCGGCTGCGACATCCGAGATCGTGTTGGATGTCAACAATTTGCAGACCCACTTCGCGACGCGTTGGGGTACGGTCAAAGCGGTTGACGGTGTGACCTACAGTGTTCGACGGGGAGAGACGTTGGGTGTGGTAGGCGAATCTGGATCCGGCAAGTCGGTTACGGCGCTGTCGATCATGCGGTTGGTTCCTTCGCCTCCGGGCCACATTGTGGGTGGAGAAGTGATTTTGAACGGACGCAACCTGTTAGAACTTTCCGAGCGCGAGATGACGGAGATCCGCGGTGGTGAAGTCTCGATGATTTTGCAGGACCCGATGACGGCATTGAACCCGGTTTTCACGGTTGAGAACCAAGTCGGTGAGGCGATTCGGATCCACCAGAAGTTGCGCGGTAAGGATCTTTGGGACTCGATAGTCGATGCTCTCAGGAAGGTTCGAATTCCAGCGCCAGAGACGCGTGCGAAAGACTA
Organism: Dehalococcoidia bacterium; assembly: GCA_965220515.1. Lineage (GTDB taxonomy): Bacteria > Chloroflexota > Dehalococcoidia > Lucifugimonadales > Lucifugimonadaceae > Bin127. The sequence goes on along the minus strand of OZ244831.1, from coordinate 1,141,978 downwards.
CCCGCACCAGTTGTCGGGTGGCATGCGACAGCGCGTGGTCGGTGCTATCGGAATTTCGACTAGCCCGGACGTGATTATCGCGGACGAGCCCACGACATCACTCGACGTGACGATTCAGGCGGCGTATCTGAGGCTGCTGCGCCAGATTCAGCGTGAGGCTGGAGTGGGGATTATCTTCATCACTCACGACTTCGGGATTGTGGCGAAGATGTGTGACCGTGTGGCAGTAATGTACGCGGGTAGGATCGTGGAGTCAGCGGACGTCAGGACGATCTTCAACAACCCGTTGCATGAGTACACCAAGGCGCTGATCAACTCGGTGCCGAAGCTAGAGGAGAAGACGGGTCGGTTGCCTCAGATCGAGGGTCAGCCGCCGTTGCTTTACAACCTTCCCGAAGGCGATGCGTTCGCGCCACGGTCACCGCTGGAGTACAACGAGGAAGACGCGAACATCCGGCCGGAATTGGTTGAGGTTTCGCCGGGGCACTTTGTGCAGTTGTCGCGCGCGTCGGTGGCGAACTTTGACGAGTACAAGCATCTCGTTTCGTACGGCTAATCCCAGTGGGGCCAACGATCGAAGTAATCGGTTCAAGAGGAAATCAATAGATGGCGACAGAGACAACTACCCTAGTAGAAATCCCGGATGCTCCAGGGGCGTCGAATCCACCGGATGCGATATTGCAGGTCCGCGGGTTGCGGAAGTGGTTTGACGTTGGGGGACGCTTTCTTGGTATAGGTCAGCGGAGCTGGTTGAAGGCTATCGACGATGTCAACTTTGACGTTCGCGAAGGCAGGACTTTCGGCTTGGTGGGCGAGTCGGGTTGTGGCAAGACCACGACACTGAAAGTGATCTTGGGCTTGGAAGAGCCGACTGAGGGGAACATCTACTGGCAGGGCGAAGATGTCGCAACGATGACGCGTGCCGGGCGGCGTGAATTCCGACGTTCGGTGCAGGCCGTTTTCCAGGACCCATGGTCATCGCTTAACCCACGGATGAGGGTTCAGGCAATTGTCGGAGAACCGCTCGAAATTGCGACGACGATGACGCGTGGCGAGATCCGGGACCGCGTCGGTGATCTGTTGGTCGAGGTGGGATTGAACCCGTATCAGATGAACCTGTATCCGCACGAGTTCTCGGGTGGTCAGAGGCAACGCATCGGAATTGCGCGTGCGCTGGCGTTGAACCCGAAGCTGATTTGCTTGGACGAGCCGGTGTCGGCGCTCGACGTATCGATTCGCGCGCAGATCATGAACCTGTTGGTGGATCTTCAGAATGAGCACGGACTGGCGTATCTGCTGGTAGCGCACAACTTGGCGACGGTTCGTTACATGTGCCATGAGATGGCGGTGATGTATCTCGGCGTCGTGCAGGAGATGGGTGACACTGAGGCGATCTTCAACAACCCGCTCCACCTTTACACGAACGCGCTGATATCCGCCGCATTGCCGTCGCACCCGGACATCACACGGGATGAGATCATTCTTCCGGGTGAGGTCGTGTCTCCGATCGACCCGCCGCCTGGAGACGTGTTTATGACTCGTACGCCGATTGAGGTTGACCAATCGCATCAATGGGCGATGGAAAGGCCACCGTTGGTTGAGAAGGAGACGGATCACTGGGTAGTGGACACTCCTTGGAGTTTGGCGACCGATGAGGCGTTGCAGGCTTCGATCTACGACGAAGAGGCGGAGATCCGGGCGAGTGAAGAGGAGCGGCGCCGTCTGGCGGCTAGCAACTGAAGTTCGTAATCAGAACGTTTTAGACGCGAAAATGGGCGTGTGCTGGAACTGGCACACGCCCATTTTTAGTTGACTACGCGCTGGCTCTCAGGCTAACCAACAAATCGGTTACCGGCCGTATCAGACGATATCGGACCAGTTGTTCGGGAGATGAGGCGTCGGCCAAGCTAAATCGGGACGCCAATTCTCCCATCCATCTGAGAACGGTGCGCCACGACTATCGATCGCAGCAGCCATTTTGTCCGCTTCATCTAGTATGCGCGTTTTCTGATCGTCCGTGAAGAAACCACGAGCGGTCAATTCATTGAATTCGTCCATGTCCTTCCATGACCAGGACATATCTGGCTGCACGACGATGTCGAGAACAAAATCGTGATACGCGACACCGTGACGTAATCTTCGGAGCGGCGATTGGAAATTCACGTACCAGTTCTCGAACTCCCATTCTAAAGACCAGAACAGCCAAACCGAATGCCAAGAATCCGGAGGAGTGACGGTCAATACGTTCTTCCCCGACGAAACCGCATCCCGAAACTCACCTACACGCGGATCAAGCGCTGCCATGTACAAGTCGATCCGATCTCGCAATTCGAGCGTGCCTCGATTCTCCAAGCCCCGCGTAACGATCTGGGTACGGGGATGGGAATAGAGAGCGATATAACTTGCAGTGTCTCGCACCACCGTGACCGGCCGAGCCGTGCCCACCCCTTCTCCCCACATCTCGAACTGAAATATCTGCTTGCCTGACTGCCAACTCATATTGCGATTCCATTGGTCAACATCAGCCGAGTGCAGAACACACAAATGCATGGCTCCCAGGCCAGGATTCGAACCTGGATTGAAGGATTCAAAGTCCTCCGTCCTACCATTAGACGACCTGGGAAAGCCCTAGATTTAAGGATATATTCCGCTTTGCTTTACCAATTCGACGGCTTTAGCGAGTACAACTGCGCGTTGGTCGACTGATGTCATTCCACCGACGGGGTTCGTGCTGACCAGTAGCTTTGTTTCGGGAACTGCAGTTCGGAGGTCTGCGGCGAATTGGATGGGTTGGTGGGAGTTGATGGTGACGAGGGTTGTGTCGCCGATTCTTAGGGCCGTCAAGTTGCCGTCGCCGGATGTCGCAGTTTTGACTGGTGCGTTGCGGCGGGTGATGACGTTTGATGCGGCGCGGATGGTCTGGGAGGCCAGCAAGATGGCGAAGGCTTGGGCATCGGACCATTGGCGTTCGGGGTGAGATATGTCGGTGTTGCCATCGGACCAATCGAACGGGCGGATGTCGGATGAAGCACCTTGGATGAAGATCGCGACATCGGCACCTGCTTGTTCGAGTGCTGTCGAGGCGATGCCGGGGTAGTCGGCGGTCCATGCTGTGGTGTTGCCGATGATGGTTGCCGGGCAGGCGAAGTTGTAGAGCAAACAGGCAGTGCGGTCGTCAGCGGTTTGGATGGCGGTTAGATGCAGCGACTCTCGTTCGGTTTCGAGGCTTTCGTCGTCGGTTGACGTAGAGAAGCAGCTGAGGTTTGGAAGCGACACGGTGACGGTGCCGACGGCGGCAGGTTCTAGGGATTGAACGGCTTCTAACGCGGTACCTGCTACTACGTCTGGTAGGTATGCAGCGTAGTTGCGGTATTGGTCTGGGATGTCGGCTTCATCGCGCCCTTCGTCGTACCATAGGGGTGGCGATGTGCCGTTGCCAGTGGTGAGTACAGTGATGTTTCGGCGCGGGATGCTGGTGGTGTCGGAAATTGCTTGAGTGATGCGGTCCTTCAGCCATTCGGCGATGCCATACACGTCGAGTGAAACGAGCGCGGCGGCTTCACCGTATGACTTAAGGACGACGCATCTGACGGTTAGGTCGTCGTCGATTGAGCGTGCAGGCCGGTCCGGGAATTCTGGACCAGAGATAGAGAATCCTATCGGTGGCGTGATAGGCGCTTGCGAGACGCCGACGTGAAGCAGGTTATCGACAGTTGAGAGGGTCAATTTCGATGTTAGTCGGCGTGAAGTAGGCAAATGGTATCACTGGTTTTATGGTTCCCCCTCACCCTGACCCTCTCCCACGGAGGGGAGAGGGGATGCTTGAGTAAGATTGCATGTATCGAATTGTGCGCCGTTGAGGTGCGTTGAGATGGACTGGAAAGATCGATAGGACCGTGTCTATGGAATTGGCTGAGGCTCCCCGACATCTGTTGGAGGTGAAGAACCTCGAGACGGAGTTTCATACCGATTACGGCGTGGTGCGCGCGGTCGACGGGGTTGATCTGCATATCGATGAGGGCGAGACGGTCGGGTTGGTTGGTGAGTCGGGATGCGGGAAGAGTGTGGCGGCGCTATCTATCGTTCGATTGGTACCCGACCCGCCTGGACGCATCGTTGGTGGGCAAGTGCTGTTTGAGGGTACGGACTTGTTGCAGCTCGATGTTCGGGAGATGCGACACGTGCGCGGGCCCGGCATCGGCATCATCTTTCAGGAGCCGTTGACGTCGCTGAATCCGGTATTGTCGATTGAGCGTCAGATCGTGGAGCCGTTGCAGGAGCATTTAGACATGACGCGACGGCAGGCGTCGTCTCGGGCGGCCGAGCTTCTCGATTTGGTGGGCATACCTGATCCGTCGGCTCGGATGCGTGACTACCCGCACATGATGAGCGGCGGGCAGCGTCAACGGATCATGATCGCCATCGCACTGAGCTGCAACCCGCGACTGTTGATCGCGGACGAGGCGACGACGGCGCTAGACGTGACGATTCAGGCTCAGATATTGGAGTTGATGAAGGATCTGACGGAGCGGTTTGGCACGGCGTTGCTGATGATTACTCATAACCTAGGAGTGGTTGCGAGATACGCGGACCGCGTGTGCGTGATGTACGCCGGGAAGATACGGGAGATGGCGCCGTCGGAGGAGCTGTACGGCAATCCGAGGCACCCGTACACGCTGGGATTGCTCGGTTCAGTTCCGAGGTTGGACTCGGCACGGGAGTCGGGTAAATTGATGCAGATACCGGGGGATGTGCCTGATCCGACTATGATGCCGCCGGGATGTGCGTTCCATCCGCGGTGCGACTATGCGGTGGAGCGGTGTTCAGCAGAGGATCCGTGGATGGAGGAAGTGGGTGCGGGGCATGTGGCGGCGTGTTGGGAGAGGGAGAGGGTGGGGTGAATCTGTGGACGATACGGCACATACCGATACAATGCATTCCAACCACGAAAACACTCTTGTGGGCATGGGACAACGATGGCACTAGACGAACTTGCTGCAACGATAGACACGCTCCGACAACGGATAATCGATCATCGCGAATCGATAGCGACAAATGAAACCCGTACGCGCCAAGTTCTGATTGATCCGTTATTGAACTCGTTGGGATGGGACGTGACTGACCCTACATCCGTTGAGTTGGAATACGACGTAAGGGGAAAACGGGCAGACTACGCGTTGCTGGTGAGTGGCAAACCAGTTGCTGTGATTGAGGCCAAGCGATTGGGCAGACAATTGATCGACAACGATACGATGCAGGTTTTGAACTACGCCAATTCTGACGGGATTGACTACATGGTGGTTACGAATGGCGACCAATGGAACATGTTCTCGGTCTTTGAACGAGGTGCTATCGAAGATCGGATCATCATGGAATTGAACTTAACCGCAGTCGCATCGCACGTTAACGCACTCAAGTCTCTGTCGATGTGGCGTTCTAACTTAGGTCCGGGAGAGAGCCCTGTCGCCGCCAGTGAGCCAGTTCTGGATGTTGAGGCAGGGCGAAACGAAGTAGACCATCCAACAGATGATGAGCCGTCGCAAATCGATAACGAGGGTTGGATCCGATTGGACGAAGCCAGATACAACGCCCGAGACCCTAGACCTACTCGTATCCGATTGCCAGATCAATCAGAAATCCGAATCGCTTCTTGGAAGAACGTGTGGATCAGCATAGCCGAATGGATGGTTGAGCGCGAACCACAAATGACGGCGTGCAGTTTCGGCAACACGAAACCAACGGTAATCAAAACGACAGATGAAGGATTTTGGGGAAGCGGCGGCTATCAGTTGAGGAACGGGCTGTGGATCGAACCTGGTGTAACTGGTAACACGTTGCTAAGAACGGCTCGCTCGTTTTTGGAGCATTTCAATATTGAACCGAGTTCGGTCGCGATTAGGTTCGATTGACCCGTTTGATCCGAATTCCTGATCTAAATGATTGGGATCTAAGAGGAGCATTTTGATCGTATAGCGGTCATGGAGTGATGCATATGGATTCGCCCTTCTCGACGTCTTCATTGCCAGAGCCTGAAAGTGTGACACGTCAACTGAAATGAGGTTGGATGGTGGTACTAAAATCCGTTGATGGCATTGGATAAACTCTGAAGCAAGAGGTTATGGAAACTTGGCAACAATGGCTTTTGATACTTACAAGGCAGTGAAAGAACTCGAAGATGTCGGGTTTGAAGAGAACGCGGCGCGGACAGTGGTCTCTATGGTCAGTAGCGCGTTCACAGATAACGTGGCGACTAAGTCAGATATCGCAGATATGGCGACTAAAGTAGACATTGCCGACATGGCAACCAAGTCGGATATCGCCGACATGGCGACGAAGGCGGACATTGCCGAGCTTCGTTCAGAGATTCGCGAACTTGATGCTCGAATGACGGTTCGATTCGTGTGGGTGGCACTGGGCATCGTGGTCATTACAACTTCTTTGACATCGGGGATTGTTGGTTTGTTGAATCAGCTTCAAGGCTGATGGCGTTGACGCGATGAGAGAAGGCGCAGTCGGTATATCGCCGACATCCCGCGCAACAGCCGTTGCCACGGCTCCTGATGCTGTCGGAGCGTTGGCGTCGATGGGCGAAATTGCGGCGGTGAATTTGAGTGCGGTGCCGTTGCTTTCGGTGCAGGATTTGAATGTGCACTTTCCGATCACGCGAGGGTTCATCGTGCAACGTACGGTTGGGCATATTCGAGCGGTGAACGGGATTTCGTTTCATGTAAATCCGGGTGAGACGCTGGGGGTTGTCGGTGAGAGCGGGTCGGGTAAGACTACGGTGGCGCGGGCGGTGATACAGCTGGAGAGGCCGACGTCTGGGAGTGTGGTATTTCAGGGCGATGAGTTGGTGGGGGCAACTTCGGATGTGTTGCGGAACGCTCGACGGAGTATGAGCATGGTGTTTCAGGATCCTTATGGGTCGCTGAACCCGCGGATGCGAGCGGGGAATATCGTGGGCGAGCCGTTGCGGGCGCATCGAGTTTTTGATTCGAAGAACGAGTATCTGGACAGAGTGGCGGAGTTGTTTCAGATGGTGGGGATGCATCCGGGTGTGGCAAGCCGGTATCCGCACCAGTTTTCGGGTGGGCAACGGCAGCGGATCGCCATCGCTAGGGCGTTGGCAGCGAACCCTAATCTGATACTGCTCGATGAGCCGGTGTCCGCATTGGATGTATCGATTCAGGCGCAGGTGATCAACTTGCTCGAGGATTTGCAGGATGAGCACGACTTGGCGTACGTTTTCGTGGCGCACGATTTATCGGTAGTGCGGCACACCGCGCATCGCACTGCGGTGATGTACCTCGGAAAGATTGTGGAGATCGCGGATGGCGACGAGATCTACGACAATCCGTTGCATCCATATACCCAAGCGTTGCTGTCAGCGGCTCCGATGCCCGATCCGGTGTTGGAACGCAAGCGGGAACGGATCGTGTTGACTGGTGACATTCCGAGTCCTGCGAATCCACCATCGGGTTGCGTATTCAGGACGAGGTGTCCGATTGCGATAGATGATTGCGCGGAGGTTGTTCCTCAGATGCGGAGTACGGGTTCGCTGACGCGGCGTCACGAGGTGGCGTGTATTCGAGCGGAGTTTTGATTCCCTCATCCTAGCCCTAGCCCACGTAAGGGGAGGGAACTTGTGCCGCCCCTCTTTCTGGACATACCCTGCTCGCTTTGCGAAAAGGGCATTGCGGAAATGTTCATCAAAGCGTGTAAAACGGTGCGTAATTAGGGTAAAATCGGTTGCCATTAAACGACATGAATCCTGATATGGAGGATTGACATGGCTGTTGCGACGAAATCCGTCGTGAGCGATTTCCAAGAGCAAGGTTTCGTGAAGGTCAAGGACGTTCTTGACCCGGCGACAGTGCTCGACCCGATCATCGAGGAGTACGAAGGCGTCCTTGACAATCTGGCGCGTGATCTTTACGAAGACGGTGAGATCGCGTCCGAGTACAAAGAGTTGCCGTTCGACGCACGTATCTTGAAGATTTACCAAGAGACGGGCCGACAACACGCTCAGTACTTCGACTTCTCGCTGCCGTTCCAGGACGTCAAGGAAGACACTCCTTGCTGGTTCGGTCCCGCGGTCTTCAACGCGTTCGTGAACGAGAATCTGCTTGATGTCCTTGAGCAGTTGATCGGGCCGGAGATCTCATCCAACCCGGTGCAACACGTCCGCATCAAGCCGCCGGAAAAGTTCCTGCCGAAGACCGAGCAAGGACAGCCGCTAATTGGAGCCACGCTTTGGCACCAAGACCACGGTGTCGTGGTTCCTGAGGCGGATGAGACGAACATGGTTACTGTTTGGTTCTCGCTGACGGACACGCCGGTCGAGTCGGGTCCGTTGAACGTGGTTCCCGGCACGCACCGCGGCGATCTGTTGACGCACTGCGACAACTATGCGCACAACACGACCATGGTGCAGGGCCGGCAGATCCCCGAAAAGCTGTTCCCGTTCCGTGAGGCGACGCCGTTGCCGACCGAGCGCGGTGACGTGATCTTCATGCACAAGCGAACAGTGCACGGATCGTTGGCGAACCTGAGCGAGAACATGCGCTGGTCATTCGACCTCCGGTATCACAACACCGGCGCGCACTCAGGCCGCGTCGCATTCCCGGAATTCGTGGCTCGAAGCCGGTCCAACCCGGACTCAGAGCTTCGCGATCCGGTCAAGTGGCACGACATGTGGATGGACTGCCGCAAGCAGATGTCGAAGATCAACCAAGGCGGACAGTTCGACATTCCGTTCGGCCGTTGGGAAGACGGTCACCCCGACTGCGAGAACTAGGCGACCGGACGCCTTCGCATTGGATCCTATCCCCTCACCCGCTCAGCGGGTGAGGGCCGATTCTTACGCTCCTAGTTGTTTACGCGTTAGTTCGTTGCCTAACCGCCTCGTAGAGCGCGATTGCTGCGCTGACTGATGCGTTCAGAGACGCGAGTTGTCCGTGCATCGGTATCGAGATTGTGGCGGTGCAACGTTCCTTAGTTAGACGCGCAACGCCTTTTTCCTCAGAGCCAACCACGATCGCGGTTGGTATGGTGAGGTCTGCTGTGGTGTAATCGGTATCGCTGTTTGCGGCTAGGGCGAGTGTCTGCAATCCGAGAGTGTTGAGGTATTCGATCGTACGGGGGATGTTTACTACGCGGGCGACTGGCAGGTGCATCAACGCGCCTGCAGAGGCTCGAATCGCGCCGGGTGAGATGCCTGCCGCGCGTCGTTCGGGGATGATGATGCCGTGCCCGCCTGCGGCGTCCATGGTGCGCGCGATGGCTCCGAGGTTGTGAGGGTCGACGATGCCGTCCAGAACGGCGATCAAGGGCGCTTGCGATCTGCGGTCGGCTTCGAAGATGAGGTCTTCGACGGACACATATCTGGTGTCGGGCAAAACAGCGACGACACCTTGACTCTTCTTCGTCTGGGACTGCCTATCGAGTTCACGGCGGTGAAGATGCTCGACATGAATGCCAGCATTTTCAGCGAGCGAAAAAATCTCTCGCATCTGCGGTCCGACTTCGACGCCGTCGGCGATCAAGAGACGGTCAATGTTACGCTCGGCGCGAAGGGCTTCCAGCACCGCGCGACGTCCTTCGACGGTGTTGGTGTGAACTTTTCTTGCTCTGCCGTATCGGCTCATGGGTTGCGTAATCGGGAACGTGGTTCAGGGTGAAGCGTCGGCATTTTGGCATACAATCGCTTGATAAGCGGGTCGTTAAGCAGACTAAAGAATCGATTAAAGGAGACCCGTGACAGCACAAACAAATTCTATTGCTAACGATGTCGCTGGCGCGGTGATGGAGGTAATCCGAACTCGCCGCACCGTCCGTGAATTCAGCCCTCAACCTGTACCGCGCGAGTTGATTGACCAGATAGTCGAAGCGGCGACTTGGGCACCCAATCATCGACACACCGAACCTTGGCGTTTCATAGTCCTTGAAAAAGACGGTGATGCGCGCAAAAAGGTCGCCGATGCGGTTTACGAATGGACTTGGAACAACATCAAGAACCCAAATCCTGCGAACCGCGAACGAAGTTCCGCCGATGCTCGAGATGAGGTTTTGCTAACGCCGGTACTCATGCTGATGTACTCAGTTCCCGGCTCGAACGAAGAGATAACGGAGGAGAACTTCTCCGCGACGTGCTGCGCGGCACAGAACATGCAGTTGATGGCGCACGCACTTGGGCTCGCTGTAGGGTGGTCAACGGGACGTCTTTGCAAGGCTGAAGAGGTGCACCAGGTCCTTGGTGTGAACCCCGATTGGGCAGTGGTCGGTGCCTTCTTCATCGGCTTTCCGACAGCGTTGCCGGAAGCAGAGCGCCAGCCGCTCAGTGATGTTTGTACATACTTGGGATGATGTTGAGAGTCTGGCGCTTATATGCCGGGTGAAACGAAATAGGAGATCGATTGATGGCAGAACGAGACACGTTTATGAACTACGTCAGTGGAAACTGGGTCACGGCGTCGACGGGCAAGGTTTCGCAGAGCAGCAACCCAGCTGACTTGGACGATGTGATCGGTGAGTTTCAAGCGTCGAACTCATCAGACGTAGAAAGCGCGGTTGGTGCGGCATCTGAAGCGGGACATGCTTGGGGTTCGATGTCGGCGTTGGAACGCGGCGGGTACCTGATGGCTGCGGCTGAATACCTGAACCAGAATTCGGAAAAGTACGCCCAAGCGATCACTCGTGAATGTGGCAAGGCGATCGTTGAGGCGCACGGCGAGGTTGGGCGCGCTGTTGCGTTGTTGCAGTACTTCGGTGTCGAGGGATCGAACCCTGTCGGGGATGTTGTGCCTTCAGTTGATCCGAACATCTTGCTCTACACGAAGCGTGTTCCGATCGGGGTCGTTTCGCTGATAACACCGTGGAACTTTCCCTTGGCGATACCGATCTGGAAGATGGCGCCGGCGCTGGTTTACGGGAACACAATTGTGTTGAAGCCAGCATCGGCGACTCCGCACCTCGGTGTGTTGATCGCTGAGATGTGGGATGCGGTTGGATTGCCTGCGGGAGTCTTTAACTTGGTTACCGGTTCAGGTGGTGCGGTAGGTGACGCGCTTGTCGGCTCTGATGGAGTTGCCGCGGTGTCGTTCACCGGATCGACGGCAATCGGAATGGGGATTGCGGCATCTGCGGCGAGTCGGGGAGTGAAGTTCCAACTGGAAATGGGCGGCAAGAACCCGGTCATCGTGATGCCGGATGCAGACCTTGAGCAGGCGGCTCAAGTCACAGTTGACGGCGCGATGAAGTACTCGGGTCAGAAGTGCACGGCTACGTCGCGCGCTATTGTGATCGGGAATGTCATCGAGGATTTCACGAATCTGGTAGTTGAGAAGACGGCGGCGTTGGCGATTGGGCCAGGTGCGGATGCGGATTCAGTGGTGGTACCTGTTATCGATGAGGCGTCGCGGCAAAACATAGTTGCCTCAGTGGAACGTGGCGTTAGTGATGGCGGGAACGTGCTGACGGGTGGCGGTGTTCCATCTGGTGATTCTTACGGTGGTGGGACCTACGTGGAGCCGACGGTTTTGTCGAAGGTTTCGCCTAACGACTTCGTGGCCTGCGAGGAGATTTTCGGGCCGGTCCTCGGCATCATTCCGGCGGCGGATATCGATGACGCGTTGGGGATCGCGAACGATGTGAGATATGGGTTGAGCGCGGGTATATTCACGCGCAATCTGAATGCGGCGTTGCAGTTTGCGGACCGGATTGATGCGGGGATTGTAAAGGTGAATGGTGAAACCGCCGGAGTCGAGCCTCAGGTTCCGTTTGGTGGCATGAAATCGTCGAGCAGCGGCTCGCGTGAACAGGGCAAGGCGGCGATTGAATTCTTCACGGAGACAAAGACGATCTACGTCAACCAGAGCGCCAGCTGACGAGGTTATCTGTATTCGTCTCTGAACTCGTCAATCCGTTGTGCGATTTCGGCGTGATTGTTGCTTTGCTGCATCGCGTTCGTTAAGATTCGCTGATAAAGTGCAGACTATTCATATGTGATCGGAAATCCAAGAGGAAAAGACATGGTACTTGCGCAGACCAAGACCGACTTGGACTTAGTTGCTCACCTGTTGCGCCGCGCCGGTTTCGGCGCTGACCGGGCCGAAATAGAGCGCTACGCCCAGAAGTCCTACGACGAAATAGTGGACGATCTTGTTCATCCCGAACGGTTCCCTCAAGTCGAAGACGACCTATTGGGGCGCTTCTACCCCCACTTAGCCGCGAACAAAGACAACGGCGCGGTTTGGAACGGCCGGTGGATGTACCGGATGATCAATACCGAGCGGCCATTTGAAGAGAAGATGGCGCTCTTCTGGCACGGGATTTTAGCGACCGGGTGGACCAAGAGCGAGCACACGCCGAGCATGGTGAACCACATTCAGATGCTCCGCGACAACGGGATGGCCAACTTCCGAACCATCCTGCTGGAGCTGTCGAGAGACCCGGCGATGATTTTCTGGCTTGACAACAACGAGAACCACGGCTACTCGATTAACGAGAACTACGGCCGTGAGATCCTCGAGTTGTTCTCTATGGGCATCGGTAACTACACCGAAGACGACATCAAAAACGCCGCGCGAGCGTTCACTGGTTGGACTTTTACGCAACCTCTGCCGCTGTATCCGTTTGGTCACTTCGAAGCGGAGTTCATTTACCGCGAGGATGACCACGACGCTGGCGAAAAGGAGTTCTTGGGTCACAAGGGCAACTTCAATGGTGAGGACATTATCGACATCATCGCCCGACAAGAGGCGACCGCGCGTTTCATCGCCCGACATCTCTACACATTCTTCGTCGCGGACGAGCCGCAGGTGCCGGCGTGGAGCATCCAGCCGCCGAATGACCCTGACGCGATTCAGGAGTTGGTCGATGCGTGGATGGAATCGGACGCCGACATCCGTCACGTCGTCGAGACGATGCTGAAATCAGATTTCTTCAAAAACGCACGCATGAAACGCGTCAAGTCACCAACCAACTTCGTGGCGAACGTCCTCAAGATTTCGGGCGACTACCGTGACGTTGACGTAGGGTTGGAGACTTTCCAAGGCACCCTCGTCGCGATGGGCCAGACGCTGATGGACCCGCCGTCAGTGGAAGGTTGGCACACGGGCAAAGAGTGGATCGACGGCGGAACTTTGACGGAACGAGTCAACTTTGCGGTTAACACCCTTAGCGATCCTTCTAAACCAGGTGTTCGCACCATCATCGATGCGGTCGAAGACTTGGACGCGCCTCGGACGCCGGAAAAGGTCGTGGACGTTGTGCTTGAGTACCTGTGCCGATTGGACGCCGACGATGAAACCAAGGAAGCTTTGGTCGAACACGCATACGAAGGTGGCGACTTCGCCGGCGACACAGAGGAACGCGTCTTGAGATTGATAACGCTCGCAGTATCAACCCGCGAGTTCCAGTTCGAATAAAAAGGAACCCCTCTCAATCTCCCCTTGGAAGGGGAGGGGCAATTGAGGAAACCAGCAAATCGGAGCAACTGAAATGGCAATGAACGGTAACGGCGACGGGACTAACGGGAAGCACAAGGATCCCGTGTTGGTCGTGATCCAACTGTCCGGCGGCAACGACTTCATGAACACGGTCATCCCGTATACCGAGGGCGTTTACTACGATGTGCGTCCTCTCGTCGGGATGCCGGAAGACAAGGTGATCCCGATCACCGACAAATTGGCGTTTCACCCGAATGCGAGTGCGTTGAAGGAAATATGGGATGAGGGCAAAGTCGCCATCATTCAAGGCATAGGTTATGAAAACTCCAGCCGTTCGCACTTCCGTGCCATGGACATCTGGCACACATGCGAACCGGAAACTATCGCTACTGAAGGGTGGCTGGCAAGGGTAATCCGGGAGATGGATCCAAACGGCGAGAATCCGGTCACCGCAGTCAACTTCGGCCGGGGATTGCCGCGAGCCTTGGCCGCGCCAGGCGTCACTGCGACCTCGGTCGGTGATCTCGACAACTACGGCTTGATGTCCAACATCGAAGTGGCCGATGAGCGTGACGAGAACCTCGAGATCTTCAAGAGGATGTACACACCGGCGGTTGGTTCCGGTCTCGTAATGGACTACCTCGGGCAAACGGGGCGTGACGTGCTTAAAGGTGCGGACATGCTGGCGGTCGCTCCTGGTATGTACAAATCTAATGTCGAGTATGCGGACAACCCAATCGCGCAATCGCTCCGAGACGTCGTACGTGTTCACACTGCCAACCTCGGCACACGCATCTTCTACACCAACCACTTGGGATACGACCACCACGCACAGGAAGTCCCGGCCCACAACAAGCTCATCGGCGAGTTGTCGGAAGCGATCCGAGATTTCCTGCAGGACCTCCGCGACCACGATGCCGCGGAAGAAGTGACGATCTTGGTCTTCACCGAGTTTGGTCGGCGCATAAAGGACAACGGCTCCGGAACCGACCACGGCTCTGGCGGTGGAGCATTCCTCATCGGTGAGCATGTCAAGGGTGGCCTGTACTCAGAGTACCCCCCACTTGACCGCCCGAGCTGGTTGAACGACGAGGACTTGAGGCACACCTACGACTTCCGAGGGATGTACGGCACGATCCTTGAGCAGTGGTTCGGTCTTGATCCCGTCCCGATCGTGGGTGGCAGTTTCGAGCAGCTCCAACCGTACGAAAAGACATTGGTCTGATAAGGCTGATAAACATCAAGTCAAAACACACTGGGAGGATTTGACCGTGAGTGAGAACGGCAATGGCTCCATGAACGGAACGAATGGTAGGCCACATGCGTTGCTGCGCGCTGGCTTCCCGTTCTACACGACGCTCGGCATGCGCCGCGTCACTACATATCCGATGGACATCGTGATTGGCGACGAAGATCGGCTGTACGTCTTGAACCGCACAGATGGTCAAGGTGGGCAGATTCGGCGCATTAACTGGAACGATGACGACTTGGACATCTTTGGATCCGACTTCGTGTGGCCGGTGCAGATGATCCGAGATGCCGACGAGAATGTTTATGTCTCAGACGAAGGCAACCACACGATAACCATCTGGCGACCTTCGGATGGCGAGTTGTTGGACACATGGGGGACGCATGGAAGCGACCCCGGCCAACTTAATCGGCCGTCGGGTATCTCGTGGGATAACGATGGGAACATGCTCGTGGTCGACACGCAGAACCACCGTGTGCAGAAGTTCACATCTTCAGGCGAGTACATCAGCAGTTTCGGCGAGTTCGGCACCGACGACGGGCAGTTCAACTACCCGTGGGGTGTGGGCGTCGATCCGCATGACGGAGCGATCTACATCTCCGACTGGCGCAACGACCGGCTTGAAAAATTTGACTCAGATGGGGACCACATCTGGACTGTTGGTTCTAGTGGCGACGACATCGGCGAGTTCAATCGACCAGCCGGAGTGACAGTGGACCGGCACGGTGATGTCTACGTTGCTGACCGTGGCAACCACCGAGTCCAGCAGTTCGATCTAAACGGCCGCTACGTCGATCGTTTCATTGGCGACGGAGTGCTATCCAAGAGTGGCAGGATCTACATCTTGTCGAGCACGACGGTGCTTCGAAACCGTGAATCTGCGGAACTAGAGGTCACGCGTCGATTGCGTGGTCCAGCGATGATGCGGTTCCACAACGACCCCAAGCGTGGCGATCTGATGTACATAGCCGACTTCGGGTGCCATCGCATCCAGGTCTACCGCAAAGAGGCGTACGAGCTAACCCCAGAGCAGATCGCGCCGGTTCCAAGTGCTCCGACGCTTTATACCGTCTAAATAGCCAGTACGATTAGATCGACTAGGTTTGGGCTGTCAACTCAGTCCCAACCTCTCTTCCACGCCCGCGAGCACGTCGCGCGCGATTTCCAATGCGCGCTCCGAATCCAGTGCTTCATGGGTTTCACATGGCGCTCCACCAATAAGCGTCTGCGGGTAACGTGCGCCGACGTAGTGTTTGTCCAGCAATCCGGCTATCGACTTGATGAACTCGAAGGATTGGTCAAAGGCGGTGGCATCGGCACATAGATCAGCTAGGGCGTGCCCCCAGACGTGTTCGGCTCCGTGGTTGTATAGGAAGGCGACAACCGCCTTCTCTGTCGATTGCTGGGCCAAGAAGCAGGCCAGAGCATGCCTTCCGTCCTCGGCATTGGCTGTAGCGGCTTCGAGGTCGTGTTTGGACTGCACCAACCAGCTACGTGGTACACGTTTCAGCGAAGAGTAATCGGTCATGGCGATCCTTGAAGATTATGGTTTGCGTAGATTGGTGACCGTTTGATGAGGTTCAGTAAAGCTGGTCGCCGTACTGCTGTGCTCGAACCAGAATCGGATCCGAATCGACCAACTCAAAGAATTCTGTTTCCGTATAGACGTGGAAAGTCGTGCCGACGGAAGGGCGCAGGTGCGTGACCCAGAAATCGGAACGTCGGTGAAAAGGTTCGTCGGTCTCCTGAATCACGATCAACTCGAGAGTGGTATCGGGTTTGGTTGGTTCGCCGCTGACCAGATCTCCAATGAGTATCAATCGGGTCATCCCAAGTTGTGGCATTTCTTCGGCGAAGCGTTGTAGCTCGCCTTCTAGCATGCGTCGGCGTTGGCTGCCAAAGCCGAACATCATTGGGGACATGGGGTCAACCTGAGTGGTGTTGAATACGTTTCGACTAAGGCTAACAGGCAAACTGGACGGAACGGACAACAAAAAAGGCGGGTGACACCACCGGGACAGGCTTGAGTTGCCTATCCGAGTGATGCCACCCGCCGGGAGGTGTCTCAGACACTAGGTCGGAGAGCACCCCGCATTTTTAACTCCGTGGCGTTGAGATGAATCTCATCGCCGGGAAGTTTTTAGGGGGATCTCGCCTAAGTCGAGACACCTCTTCTACGGCTATATGCCATTACCTAGACGTCCCTCCTTTCATTTCGTATCCGGCTCGTGGCCCGATTGCCACCGCCTCAGCAAACCAATGGTCAGGTTCGCCGGCACGCTAATTATAAAGGATGCGGGCGCAATGTCCAGCGCGATTCGGCGACAACATTGAACGCCGGATCGCAGGGGAATAACGCCCGCGCCTATTGGATTACCCGGTTTGAGTTACCCGATTTGCTTCGCGAGCGTCTCAGCGTCGGCTTTCGAAAGGATGCGGAACACCTTGTTGCCGGCGGGCGAAAGGCCCTGAACGGCCATCCGGCCATTCTTCATGGTTACGATTTCCGGGTTCTGAACCGGAACCGTAGTCTTCTCTTTTACCGAGTATGCGGTGATTTCCATGTGCTACCTCGATTCCTAATCGCAGTGTTACTGCCGAGTTTGCCTAAACTCGATATGCGGTTAGATTATAGAAATCGGGTTTTAAGTTGGGAAACAGAGGATGTATTCACTGCCTCAAAGCTAGAATTTTTCGGGCTTTACGAGGGTTAAGGCGTATCTTCAACCTACATTTGCGAAGGATCGTTTGATCCGATCGGAGGCTTCGTCAAGAGCAGATTCAGCAGCATGAATGTAACCGGGTTGGCAATTGAATCCGTGCAGAACCCCTTCATATCGGGTCAATCTGGTGTCATTACCGGCATTTTTGAGCGCGGCGGCATAGTCTTCCGCTTCGTCTCGGAGAACGTCGCATTCGGCGACGATCACCGTTGCGTCGGGTAGACCAGTTAGATCGTCGGCCTGTATGGGGGAAGCGTAAGGGTTCGATCCATCACCGTTTGGGCCTAGGTAGTTATCCCAGAACCATTGCATACCTACCTTGGTTAGTCCGTATCCATCAGCGAATTCGTCGTAAGAGCCACGTTCGAAGTTGTGGTCGATGACAGGACAGAAGAGCACCTGATGGGAGATGTTGGGTTCTCCGCGATCTCGAGCCATCAGTGAAACGGCCGCGGATAGATTGCCACCTGCGGAGGTGCCGGCCACAGCCAGTTTCGAAGCGTCACCGCCAAACTCCGCCGCGTTTTGGACCGCCCATTGGGTTGCCGCGTAGCAATCGTCGGCGGCGCCGGGAAAACGTGTTTCCGGTGCAAGACGGTATTGGACCGAGATGACGAGTGCCCCGACTCGATTGGCTAGTCCGCGGGAAGTCGGGCCTTCCAACTCGTAACTTCTGATGGTCCATCCTCCGCCGTGGAACACCATGATGACGGGATAAGGTGGTTCCGAGCCTTCCGGGATGTAGATGCGTAGCGGGATCTCGCCCCCGGGTCCATCGATTTTGCGACGG
Organism: Dehalococcoidia bacterium; assembly: GCA_965220515.1. Lineage (GTDB taxonomy): Bacteria > Chloroflexota > Dehalococcoidia > Lucifugimonadales > Lucifugimonadaceae > Bin127. The sequence continues at coordinate 1,123,768 of OZ244831.1, read as the reverse complement.
ATGACCTTCCTAACGGGCTCGATAGCAGGTTTCATGATTTGGTTGCGCCGTTCGGATGCCGCGCGCAGCTCTTCCGCCGAGCATTCGCCGAAGGCCGGCATATTCAGCGTCGCCGCCTTCTCCATAAAGTCAACCGTGTCAGGGGTAAGGCGTGGGTCGTTCATCGTTTGGTTTCCTGCTAGTGATTTGGTGATGGTAGGGTTCCTAGAACCAGTTTTCTTTGTCGACCAAGTTGCGCAACGGCTCACCAGCAGCGAAACGGCGCATGTTGTCGGAGACGACCTCGTATCGACGTTCGCCGAGGTGCCGGCCTTCGTCCGCGGCGATGTGAGGAGTCAGGATGGTGTTCGGCGCATCCCATAGCGGGTGATCGGCGGGGAGAGGTTCGATTTCGTAGACATCGAGTCCGGCCCCTCCGATGCCGCCGCTGCGGAGGGCATCGTTGAGATCGTCGAGCTTCGTCGTCATTCCGCGACCGATATTGATGAATATCGCTGTCTCTTTCATCAGCGCGAATTTGCTCGCGTCGAACATTCCTTCGGTCTGTGGCGTGTGCGGGATGGTTAGTACAACGAAGTCGGCGTCTGGCAAGACGCCGTCAAGTTCCGAGGGCTCCCGCATTTCGTCGACATGATCCTTCGCACCGGGCGCTTCCCATCGAGCATCAACGCCCACCACGTTACAACCTAGCGCTTGGCAAAGCCTCGCAGTTTCGGTGCCAATGCCGCCTACACCGACGATGAGGACAGTGGATTCGGGCAGGAAGGTGTTGTTGTATTGGTCGCCGACGAGTTTGTTCCAGCTGCGGTCGCGTTGATGGTCTCGGTAGATATTGAGATGCTTTGTGAAGGAGAGCATCATGGCAACGATATGGACTGAGATGTGGTCATTGTAGATCTCGCGGAAGTTGGTGACTTGGACGGGATGTTCAGTCAACTCGTCGAAGTAGTAGCCGGCGGGTGGTGCCGCGGCAGGAGCCTGAAGCCAACGGAGGTTTGATGCGGCGGCTACGAGTCGGGGGTTCATGGTCCCGAATGCCGCGTCGGCATCGGCGAGTTCTGCTACAGCTTCGTCTTCATCTGACGGCGCTACCAAGTTGGCGTCGGGGATCGAATCTTGCAGTCTGGTCATGAAGTCGAGGTTGTGTTGAGAGTTCGGGGGAAGGAACACCATTTTGAAGGGCATCTGAGCGTGTCACCTTTGTATTTCGTCGTTGATTTCGGGTTTCGGACGGCTTTGGGATGTCATAGTCATTGAAGCGGAATCCGCCTACAGCAATGATACAGAGCAACGAATCAGAGATTGGATTATCCTGTACGCATGGTCGCTCGGCTGCCAAATGGCTTGCCGATACGCCATCGAGGTTGATGTGGGGCTGGCGTGGGTGTAGATGAAACGATCGAGATTGTCCGTTGAAGATAGGCGACTTTCACATAGACACCGATCCGTCGACCTTCGAGTCGCCACATTGCATCGTAACGTTGCGACCTTGGGTGAACGTTGGCAACGTTGGCCGAATCGTCGTTAACCGATTTGGTCGGATGTACGGTGCGAAGAAGGTCGGTGCGCTGGAACGTCCGGGCAAGTTTTACGACCACACCCGCTATCGTCCTAGAATCCGGATGAAGCGTGGCGAGCGAACGTTCCGTATACCAAACACCGAGGTAGTGGCAGCGCGTGTTCCGGATGGTCAAGACATCGTGATTCTCAAGCTTTTGGAACCTCATGCATGGGCGGAGGATTTCAATGATTCGGTTCTTGAGTTGCTGCGGGCGTTCAATGTCGAGCGTTATGTTCTGGTAGGTTCGATGTACGACTCCGTCCCGCACACGCGGCCGCTAAAGGTAACCGGTTCGGCGCGTGGATGGGAGCCGCCGAGTCAGTTCAAGACTGGCGTGAGATTGGGCAGGAGCCGCTATGAAGGACCCACATCGATGGTGTCCCAGTTGACTGAGCTCGCTAGGACAGAACTGGATCTGCAGACGCTGTCTATGATCGTGCACCTGCCACTTTACCTGAAACTCGACAATGACTACGTTGGAGCATCGCGGATATTATCAGTGCTTTCTGAGATCTACGAAGTTTCCATGGATCGCATGCCCGAGATTCGAATGGGCGAGACGCAATATTCGCAGGTTCAAATCTCTAGTGCCGACAACCCGAGATTGGCACAACTCGTCGCACGACTAGAGTTGGAATACGATGCGGAGGAAGCGGAACCGACGGAAGAGGAAGAGGTGGAGTTGTCGCCGGAGGTAGAGGAGTTCCTCCAAGACCTGTCGCGCGGTTGGGAAGACGACGAAGGTCGGAGATGACGTCGAGCGTTGGCGGGATTGATTGCCCAGCCAACGCCCAACTTGAGTTCCTAGACCTCTACAGTTCGCGAACTTCGACGCCTGCAACCTGTTCGACGAAGCGCAAGATACCGGAGTGATCGTTTCGACCGTCACCATTGACTACTAATGCGGTCAGCACTTGTTGCAGGTTGGCGGTTACCTGAAGTGGCACGTTCAGCGCGCGTGCCGTCTCCATCGCATTGTTGATATCCTTGTAGTGAAGTTCGATGCGGAATCCCGGCTCGAAGTTTCGACTTATCATCATCGGGGCTTTGGCATTCATCACGTTCGAGCCGGCGAGCCCGCCTTGGATGGCCTCGAAAACGGTTTGTGGGTTTACGCCAGCCGCGGTCGCGAGAACGAGCGCTTCGGCCAGTCCGTGGATGTTAGCACCGACGACGATCTGGTTTGCCAGCTTGGTGACATTCCCGGCGCCGTGAGCACCGCAAAGAACGGCAGATTTACCAACCACATCGAACAATGGCTTGGCACGTTCGAAATCTCCTGCGCCTCCGCCGACCATGATTGCCAGATCTCCGGATATCGCGAATGGTTCGCCGCCGGACACTGGGGCGTCGAGGAAGTTGATGTTCTTTTCGGCAAGTCCGGCACCGAGTTCTTGGGAGACCCCAGGTGCGATCGAGGACATGTCGACGACCAGATCACCTTCGGATGCACCTTCGATGATGCCGCCTTCGCCGAGGATCGCCTGTTTTGCTTGCGGTCCGTCCTGAACCATAGTGATCACGACGTCGGTAGCACTCGCGACTTCTGCGCATGATGCGGCACCGGTCGCGCCTGCTTCTACAAGCTCATCGATGGGGTCTGGGAAGATGTCGTAAACGGTCAAATCGTAGCCCGCGTTGATCAGGTTTTTGGCCATGGGTTTACCCATGATTCCGAGCCCGATGAAACCGATTTTTTCTGCCATGTTGCTTCTCCTATGAAAGTCGGCGTAGGTATTGGTCGCCCGATATTTCCGCCTCGGTCGAATCATCTATCGCATCAATCGATGGTACAACCCGTTCGTCTGACCACGATGCTAATCGTCGTCTTTCCAGAATCGTTCCTCTTCGAAGTGGAAATCGGTTTCGGCGTATCGCTCCTTGACGTCTTCGATCATGCCGGGGTGACCACAGGCATAGATGACGGTTTCTTCGGGCTCAAGGTTGCGTTCCTTCACAAATTCTTCGACCAGCGTGTTTATACGCCCGGTTGCACCTTTCCAACCGTCGTTTCTAGACTCGGTCGGTCGACTCACTGAACTGAAGAATTCGATATTGCCATGGGCGTTGGCAAGTTCTTCAAGTTCATCGTCGTATCCGAACTCGTCGAGATAACTCGCGCCTTCGAGAACATAGAAGTTGTAGTCTTCGCGTTTGATCGGACCGTCGGCATTCCATTCAGGATCGTTCAGCAACTTCCTCAGCATCGAGACGTAGGGCACGATGCCGGTTACGGTACCGACCATGACGTGGTTTTTGAATTCGGGTTTGAAGACGAAAATGCCCTTAGCGCGTGGTCGCAGCGTTAGCTCGGTTCCCACCGATAAGTCGAACAGTACGGGTGTCAAGTTACCGTCGGGTGGTGGGACCAGTTCGATGAAGAGCTCGATTTCGGGTTCGTCGGGAGATGAGGCGATGGAGTAGGGACGCTCAATGCCTTCCGCGCCGATAGTGCAGTACTGCCCTGGCTTGAAGTCGAAGCGTTGGGCGGGTTTCAACCAGATTTTCCACAAATCCTCAGTCAGGTCGATGCGGCGCGTGATTTCGCATGTGGTGAACCGCCCTCGCAGGGTGGGAGTCTGCGTTTGATTCTGTTGTGTCATGATGTTTCCTGCATTCAATGTGTTGCGTGAATCAGGTTAGTGTTGCGTGAATCAGGTTACAACAATGGGTTTAGACAATGCCGAAATGAGATGCAGGCAGGTGCTGGTGATACCATGATTGCACGATTTCAGAGAAGGAATTGTAGCTATCAATTCGCGATGAAGTTGATGACCGCTTAACTCGATTGGACTATCGTCATTGATCGGGCGATTTATCGGGGAGACAGAAATGTCAGGACCAAATCCTGGAGTTGCATACAGCATTACAGTGAGAGCCGAGTATCCGAACCGGCCTGGGATGTTGGGTTTGATTACGTCGGCGATCGGCATGTGTGGCGGCGATGCGGCCGCAATCGACGTTGTTTCGACCGACGGCGGCAACATGATCCGCGATTTCACCATCAACACCTCAGGTGAGGAACATTCCAGGCGTGTTGTAAAAGCGATCTCGGGGATCAAAGATGTCTCGGTCAACACCGTTTCTGACGCCACGTTCTTGATGCATGTGGGTGGAAAGATCGAGATGCGTTCAACGGTGCCTGTCGTGACACGAGACGACATGTCGAAGGCGTACACCCCGGGCGTCGGCCGCGTCTGTATGGCGATTCACGAAGATCCCGACGCGGTGTGGGCGCTAACAGGTAAGGGGCACACGGTTGCAGTCGTGACGGATGGCTCGGCAGTGCTTGGATTGGGCGACATCGGGGCTGCGGCATCACTACCGGTCATGGAAGGCAAGGCGTTGCTGTTCAAGGAGTTCGGTCGCGTCGATGCCTGGCCGATTTGTTTGGACACCAACGATCCTGATGAGATAGTTGCTATCGTGACGGCGATCGCGCCCGGATTCGGCGGGATCAACCTTGAGGACATCAGCGCGCCGCGCTGTTTCCAGATCGAAGATCAGCTAAAAGAGCGCCTCGACATCCCGATTTTCCACGACGACCAGCACGGGACTGCGGTTGTGGTTCTAGCAGGGCTGATTAACGCGTTGAAGTTGATCGACAAGGAGCCTGGGGATCTGAAGACGGTGGTTTTGGGCGCTGGGGCGTCGGGAACGGCAAGCACAAAGATCATGTTGTCGTACGGCGTCAAGGACATAGTCGGCTTTGACCGGCAAGGCGCATTGTCGCGAGATCGAGACTACGACGGAAATGTCATGAAGCAGTGGTTCGCGGACAACACGAACCCGAAGAATGTGAATGGGTCGTTGACTGAGTGCATCGAAGGAGCGGATTTTGTATTGGGTTTGGCTGGTCCTGACCTTCTGACGCGGGAACAGGTGGCAAGCATGTCCGACGATGCTATAGTGTTCGCACTTTCGAACCCCAATCCTGAGATTTTGCCGGAGAACATACCCGATAACGTTCGAATAATGGCGACGGGTCGCACGGACTATCCGAACCAGATAAACAATTCGTTGTGCTTCCCGGGCCTGTTCCGTGGAGTATTGGATGTCCGCGCGACGGACATAAACGAGGAGATGAAGATTGCGGCTGCGCAGGCGATTGCCGATGTGATACCGGCCGAACATCTCGACCCTGACTTCATCATTCCGAGCGTGTTCGACAGAAACGTTGCGCGTAGCGTTGCACAGCGAGTTGCGATCGCGGCGCAAAATACGGGTGTGGCAAGGAGACGCAGGCGGCAGACGGATGAGGTCTATGCAACTATGCGCTCGCGTTAGAGTCAGAACATGACACGGCTGATTGGCATTTGAACGATGAGTTACGACGCGATAGTGATTGGCGGCGGTATAAGCGGCTGTGCCACCGCATACTATCTCTCATCCGCCGGACAAAGTGTCGCTCTTATCGAGAAGGACGCTGTCGCCGCACACGCGTCAGGATTCGCATTCGGTTCCTTGCACACCCGGTTCCAGCCACCTCCCGGCAGTCCACCCGTCGAGTGGTTCCGTGCCGAATCGATCGATCTTCATCACGAGCTGGCTGAAAAACTTCCCGAACAATCCGGCGTCGACTACCCCTTCGTGGAAAAAGCCGGATTGGTACTCGCGTTTGACGATGGTGAAGCCGCGCAGCTTAAGCCGTCAGGTGTAGCCGGATTTCTCCGCGACGAGTGGCCAGAAGACCGTCTTGATGTGCGATGGCTCGCGTACGGTGAACTCAGCCACATCGAAGCCCGAGTTTCGACCGAAGTCGTCGGAGGACTATACCTCGGAGGCACACGAGAAATTTCGCCGAGTGGCTTTACCAATGCGCTATGGACGGCCGCGGAACGTAACGGCGTCGAGATGATACGCGCCGAGGTGTCGGAGATAAACATCGCCAATGGCGCGGTATCCGGCGTAAACACTGCCGATGGCGCCATTTCTGCAGGCACCATCGTCCTCGCCGCAGGTGCATGGGGTCGCACTTTGCTGAGCCAAGGCGCAACCACTTCTCATATCGATCTACCCGTGTTCCCATTGAAGGGTGAGATACTGCGCTACGATCTCGGCGATGAACCTCCGCTTCCAGTCTCGCTCTGGTGGGGTTCAGATTACGCATCCTCCAAGCCTGACGGGTTGCTACACGTCGGAACAACCCACACCGATGCCGGATTCGACGAAAGCCCTTCAGATTCAGGTCGCGACGCGATCCGAAATTCGGCTGAACGGGCACTCCCGTTCCTCGCGCAAAAGCCAATCTCGCAACAGACGGCGTGCCTGCGTCCGGCAACCTTGGACGGGCTACCCATCATCGGCGAAATGCCCGAAGCCCGAGGCCTGATCGTAGCGACCGGTGGCGGTCCCATAGGTATCGAGTTGGGGCCGGCGATTGGGAAATTGGCGGCCGACATAGCGACAGGTCAAAGCGAAAACGGTTCCAGATACACCGCGTTCAGTCCTCAACGATTCTCGTGATAGGATCGATTCTTAGAACGAATCAGCAGTTGTAACTGGAGCCAACAACCCGCTTATCACCCGTTCGTGACAGCATAGACCTTTAATTCAGTCCCGTGTGGCTGGCAAGGTGCGAAACATTCCCCGTGTTGGCAATCTACGCCGCTCAGGCGCAGACTCGCCCACCGCAGCGAAACTTAAACGCCCTCGTCGGTCAACGACGAGGGCGTTTCTTATTAGGCCGAGCGCGCAACGACGAGCATCGCACCTAAATGTCCGAGAATGACCAAAATCTCGAGCGGAACCTGATGACTGGTGCCGAGATGCGCCGGGCGTTGGCCCGGATGGCGCATGAGATTATCGAGCGCAATCACGGAGCCGAAAATCTCCTGATCGCCGGCATCCCCACTCGAGGCGAACATCTTTCCGTACGTCTCGCAGATCTGATCGAGCAGTTCGAATCGTTGCGTCCTCAAACCGCAGTCATCGATCCGTCCGCGTTTCGTGACGACGCTCATCGCCGGCACATGAATGGATCAAACGGCGCGGAACCCATAAACGGGATGGGTGATACCGACGTTGTAGGGATGCGTGTCGTGGTCGTCGACGATGTATTTCATACCGGACGCACCGCACGAGCCGCACTGGACGCGTTGATGCAGTCAGGGCGTCCAGCATACGTCCAACTGGCAGTGCTCATAAATCGAGGGCATCGCGAGTTACCCATCAACCCTGATTTCGTTGGTCGCAATGTGCCGACTTCGCGTACCGAACGCGTTCATGTTCGGTTGGTGGAGGTCGACGGCGAAGATGGTGTTGCGATAACTCGCAATGTTTATCACCTCGCATCGGAAGTCTAGCTAAGTGACGTTGACCTTGGCCAAGGAATACCAACAACGCGCTACGGTGTTGAACACGGATTCCAAGCACCTGCTCGATGTAGATTCTCTGACCCCCGAACAGATCCAAAAACTCCGAGAGCGAGCCAGCGAGTTCCGCCAACTCCGTGCATCCCGGCCATTCAAATCGGATTCCTTACGCGGCGGCTCAATCTACACTCTTTTCTTCGAGAACAGTACACGTACGCGAGTGTCGTTCGAGCATGCCGGGAAGGCTCTCGGCGCTGATGTGATCAACATCGCAGCTTCAACGAGCAGCGTCAGTAAAGGCGAATCACTCCTCAACACGGCGCTAACGCTCGACGCCATGGGCATCGACGCATTGATTGTCCGTCACCCGCATTCAGGCTCCCCGCATTTCATTTCCCGCCATGTCGACGCAGTGGTTATCAATGCCGGTGACGGTGCCCATGGCCATCCAACACAGGCGTTGCTCGACGTTCTGACGTTGCAAGACCACCTTGGAAACCTGCAAGGCGCAAAACTGGCGCTAGTGGGTGACATCCTCTACTCCAGAGTCGCCCGATCCGACATCATCGCATTTCGCAAAATGGGCGTTGAGATTTCAATCGCTGCGCCCCCGACGCTGCTACCTCACGATTGGGCTCCGGGTGAGAACTCATTCGGCATCCCGGACACTGAGGTAACCGTCCACGAATCGGTTGAAGACGCGGTCCGGGACGCTGACGTCATCATGTGCCTCAGGTTACAACTCGAGCGACAGACGTCTGGTCTGCTGCCTGATGTGAACGAATACTCCCGCGTCTGGGGCATCAACGCCCAACGTCTGGCGTTGGCGAAACCGGGCGCGCCGGTGATGCACCCAGGGCCGATGAACGAAGGGCTTGAGATCAGCACCGATATCGCTCACGGATCGTTGAGCCTGGTTGAAAACCAAGTCGAAAACGGCGTGGCGATGCGAATGGCTGTTTTGGAGCACTACTGCGGTCCCACGAGGGAAATCCTGTGAGCCAGCAATCACGCCCGGTAGTCATCCGAAACGGTCGAGTAATCGATCTATCTCAAGGAGTTGACACTGTTGGCGATGTCGTGCTTGTCGATGGCATCGTTGGTGGTATTGAATCGTGCGGCACAACTCAACTTTCTGATGGTTGGACCGAGTTCGACGCGTCAGGGATGATTGTTACTCCTGGGTTCATCGATCTGCATACCCATTTGCGGACCCCTGGCCAAGAATGGAAGGAAGACCCCAAGACTGCGTCTGATGCCGCGGTTCGCGGTGGTTTCACTACGATCTGCGCTATGCCGAACACTTACCCGGCGCAAGACAACGCGTCGGTGTTAGGTGAATTGATGCTTCGTTGCTCGTCCGAATCCGCCGTTCGCGTAAGGCCGACCGGCGCAATAACAAAAGGGCGTAAAGGCGACGAGTTGGCACCGATGCACGAGTTAGCCAACGCTGGTGCCGTCGGTTTCTCCGACGACGGTGACCCTGTGATGTCGCCTCATCTGATGCGTCAGGCGTTGACTTACTCGACGGACCTCGACTTGCCAATCATCAATCACGCCGAAGACCGGGGCTTGGTCGCGGAGTGGGATATGAATGAAGGCGTCGTCGCTTCGCATCTTGGACTACGCGGTATTCCCAACAGCGCCGAATCGATGATGATCGCCCGCGACATCGAGCTCGCTCGCATCACCAACGGCCGTTTGCACGTCCCGCATGTTTCGACTACCGAATCCGTTGAACTCATCCGTCGTGCCAAGTCCGAATCGATTAAGGTCACCGCCGAAGTGACGCCCCATCACTTGGCACTCACAGAGCGATGGATCTATGGCGAAAACGGCAATGTGCCGGATGTCCTCACCGAGAATGCCTACGACACGTTAGCCAAGATGGCGCCGCCGTTGCGGACCGAAGAAGATCGACAGGCGCTGATTGAGGCATTGGTTGACGGAACGATCGATGCGATCGGTACCGACCATGCGCCACACGCAGCGACGGACAAAGTTTGCACTTTTACTGAGGCTGCTAATGGAATCATTGGGCTCGAGACGGCCTTGTCATTGGTCTGTGGAATGGCCGGGGTCAACATCAGTTTGGCGATTGAGCGGTTGACCTGTGGGCCGCGAACGATATTGGGCGACGACAGCATCGGCACACTGAAACCCGGTGCAAAGGCTGATGTCGCGATTATCGATTTGCAAGGCGATTGGGTCGTTGATTCGTCGACACTCGGCTCTAAGAGTCACAATACACCGCTGTTGGGCAAATCCGTGCTATCGAGAGTTGCCGCAACATTCGTCGAAGGTGTGAAAGTGTGGGACGCAACCGAAGACGGAGCGAAGGATGCCTAGCGATTCACGCGGCCCTACGCTACTGGCATTAAGCGATGGCTCGGTCTTCCGCGGTCGACGTTTAGGTGCGGAAACAGAATCTGTCGGCCTAGTGGTATTCAACACATCCATGACAGGTTACGAGGAGATGCTCACCGATCCATCGTACGGCGGACAAATCTTGGTACCGACCTATCCGCTGATCGGCAACTACGGCATCAATCTCAAAGATGCCGAATCGAAGCAGATCCAAGTAAAGGGGTTCGTGGTACGAGATGACTGTGACGCGCCTTCGCACCCGCACTCGGAGATGACGATTCACGAATATCTTGAAATGAACGGTATTCCGGGGGTTTCAGGAGTCGATACACGGGCGATCACGCGTCGCATCCGGTCGGCCGGTGTGATGATGGGTGCGATCGTGCCTGGTGAAGATCATGCGACGGCAACTGCGGCGTTGGAAGCAGCGCAATGGTACGGCGACCAAAACTGGGTAGACGAGGTTGCGACCGAAGAGGAATTCGATTGGCATGGTGACGGAAATGACGGCACTCGCCCAGAAACGGAACTTCTAATCAGATCCCAGCGCGCCGGCACTGTCTCGATGGACATCAACAGGGATCGCCCGCTTCGCATCGCCGTTATCGATTTCGGCGTCAAGTGGAACATTCTCCGCAGCATGATGGCGCGCAACTGCCAAGTGAAGGTTTTTCCATGCGATGTCAGCGCATCTGAAGTGAAAGCTTTCAAGCCCGACGGTATAGTTCTTTCCCCGGGTCCCGGCGATCCAGCGGTTCTAGATGGTCCGGTCGAAACCATTCGCAAACTCTCCGATCTAGATGGCGACGGCACAAATGCGATCCCTACGCTAGGAATCTGCCTCGGGCACCAACTCGTCGCGCGGGCATTGGGTGCCGATACTTTCATGCTCCACTTCGGGCATCGCGGCGGCAACCAACCAGTTCAAGATCTTAGGACCGGCCGTGTCTACGTGACCGCCCACAACCACGGATACGCCGTTGACCCGGACAAGCTCCCTGATCGGCCTGGTGTGAAGGTGACCCACATCAACCTCAACGACAACACTGTTGAGGGGCTCGCGGATGAGCCGCACGGCATCATGACGATCCAGTTCCACTCCGAGGCGTCACCCGGACCCCACGATAGCGAAATGATTTTCGACCAGTTCGTCGCCTCAATCAGGCAGCGTTCCACGAAGCGATAGCGAGTTGACATGCCCCGCAACGAAAACCTGAAAAAAGTTCTCGTCATCGGTTCCGGTCCCATAGTCATAGGTCAGGCAGCAGAGTTTGACTACGCCGGAACCCAAGCCTGCAAATCGCTCCGAGAAGAGGGCGTCGAGGTCGTCCTCGTCAACTCAAATCCCGCGACCATCATGACCGACGAAGATGTGGCAGACCGCGTCTACATCGAACCGCTTACCGTCCCCGTTATTCAACGGATCATCGAGCGCGAACAACCAGACGGCATTCTTGGGACTCTCGGAGGACAGACTGGACTCAACCTGACCGTGGAGTTGGAGGAAGCAGGCACTCTCAAAGACGTCGTGGTCATGGGAACCAAGACCCAGAGCATCCGCAAAGCTGAAGACCGCGAACTCTTTGCGTCGTTCATGGAGGAGATCGGAGAGCCGATTTCCTACGGCATTGCCGTAACGACAATACCCGACGCTGAAGAAGCGGCAGAGGAGATCGGATATCCCATCGTGGTTCGACCCGCGTACACGCTGGGAGGAACTGGCGGCGGCGTTGCAAACGATGTCGATGAACTACACGAAATCGTCGAATCGGGTCTCGCCGCTTCGCTTGTCGGGCAAGTATTGATCGAAAAATCGCTACTCGGCTGGAAAGAGATCGAGTACGAGGTCATGCGGGATAGTGCCGGCAACGTCATCACCGTCTGCAACATGGAGAACTTCGATCCGATGGGCGTCCACACCGGTGACTCGATCGTGGTCGCGCCCAGTCAGACGCTCACCGACAAGGACTACCAGCGGCTTCGAACAGCCGCGTTGCACATCATTGACGGCCTCGAGATTGAAGGCGGATGCAACGTCCAGTTTGCATATCGGCCCGGGAAAGAAGTGGGCGCACAGTTGGGTGAAGGCTCCAGGTACGACGACGAAGGTCCGATGTACTACGTCATCGAGGTCAATCCCCGCGTCTCCCGCTCCTCAGCCCTCGCGAGCAAAGCGACCGGATACCCAATCGCCAGAGTGGCGGCAAAAGTCGCTCTCGGTCTGCGTTTAGACGAGATCAGCAACGTTGTTACTGGCAAGACACGTGCCGCGTTTGAACCGGCATTGGACTACTGTGTAGCCAAAATCCCCCGATGGCCATTCGACAAGTTCGGCGGCGGCGATCGCTCCCTCGGCACTCAGATGAAGGCAACCGGCGAAGTGATGGCTGTCGACCGTAGCTTCGAAGCAGCGCTGATGAAAGCGATCCGTTCTCTAGAGGACGGTAAAAGGTCCTTGCGATGGGAAGACCCTGAATGGCGGGACAACGGGTTGCAAGACATCGATCTGTCAGGCGACGATCAGCGGTTATGGAAGCTCGCTTTCAAACTTCGTACCGGCACAACGCCGGAAGAGTTGACTCTGACGACCGGCATCGACCTTTGGTTTACGCGGGCACTGGCGAGGATTGTCGATGTCGAACGTGAACTGCGTGACTCTGAAGGTTTGAGCGCCGAGTTGCTGCGTCGTGCCAAGCGCGTCGGGTTGAGTGACGAGGATATTTCGGAGTTTACGGCCATCGGACTCTCCGAGCGCGTCCGAGATTTACGAAAAGAACTCGGGATAGTTCCGGTCTACAAGATGGTCGATACATGCGCGGGCGAATTCGAGGCATCGACGCCGTATTTCTATAGCACCTATGAAGAGGAAAACGAAGCTGAACCGATTGACGGAAGATCGGCGGTGGTGATCGGCTCGGGCCCGATTCGCATCGGACAGGGCATCGAGTTCGACTACTGCTCGGTGCACGCCGCGTGGTCGTTGCAGAGCGAAGGCATCCGCGCCGTGATGATCAATTCGAACCCCGAGACGGTTTCCACCGATTTCGACACGTCGGATCGTCTTTACTTTGAACCGCTGGATGACGAGAGCGTCCGCGACATCATCGATAACGAGATGGGCAGCGGGTCGTTGTCAAGCGACGACCATGAGCCACCGAACATCGTCGTCCAATTTGGCGGACAGACCGCGATCAACCTGTCGCAATCGTTGAACGCGGCAGGATTGCAAGACATGGTGCTAGGTTCAGATCCGGAAGTGATCGACAACGCTACCGACCGAGGCCGTTTCGAACACTTGGCAGCATCCAACGGCTTGCCGCTGCCTCCGGGCGGTACCGCAACCAACACCGCGACCGCGCTCGCACTTGCTGAGAACCTCGGTTACCCGTTGCTGGTTCGCCCGAGTTACGTGCTCGGAGGTCGCGCAATGGAAATCGTCGACAAACCCAGCGAATTGGAACGCTACTTCGATCGTGCATTGAAAGCCGTACCCGGTCAGACAATCCTCATCGATCGATATTTTCAAGGCATCGAGGTTGAGGTCGATGCCGTCTGTGATGGCGAAGATGTGCTGGTTCCCGGAATCATGCAGCACATCGAACGCGCAGGTGTCCATTCAGGCGACTCATTCGCGGTCTACCCTGCCATCTGGTTGACAGGCGATGAGGTCGAAACGATCGTCGATTGCACCCGGCGCATCGGGCGAATGTTAAACGTGCAAGGTCTGATGAATATCCAATACGTGATAACCGGCGGCGGAACATACCGCAGCAACGCCGCAGACCCAGGTCGCAGACAAGACGATGTTGGGGGCAGCGAAACCTACATCATCGAAGTTAACCCTCGATCCTCGAGAACCATCCCCTTCATCTCCAAAGTCACGGGCATCCCGATGATTCGTATCGCCACACAGGTGATGCTGGGCAAACGACTTCGAGATTTGGAATGGGGCACCGGACTCATGCCCCGAAAAAACCTCGTCGCCGTCAAGGCTCCCGTGTTCTCGATGTCGAAACTGACCAGCGTCGACACCTTCCTAGGCCCCGAGATGAAATCCACCGGCGAGGTGATGGGTATTGACCGATCTTACGTTCCCGCCGTCACCAAGGCGCTGATAGCGTCATCACACTCGATCAACCACGGCGACAACGTACTCTTGAGCATTGCAGATTCAGCCAAGCCCGACGCGGAGCGGCTGATCCGAACCCTCGGTGAAAACGGTCACGGCATATACGCGACTTCGGGCACCGCAAGATTCGTGCGAAGCCTCGGTTACGAGGTAACCGAGGTGGAGCGTCTGTTGTCAGCCAACGATGCGAACGTAGTCACCGTCATCAACGATGGTACGGTTCGAGCCGTCGTCAACGTTCCGACGGGCGGTCGCGATGCCGAGCAGGACGGCTTCTACATCCGCAGGGCAGCAGTCGAACGCCGAATCCCCTGCTTCACCTCAATCGACACCGCCAGATGTGCGGTCGAAGCGGTCTATGCACCCGAAACAACCGGCGATGCGAATGGCGGTCTCAACGTCATGACGCTAACTGAGTACGTAAACGGCTGACGCTGAACGCTGTCGATCGAACGGCGAACAGGTTCAAAGTTATTTCGCCCGCCGCGCAGTAACCCCGAGCCAAATTCTCGGAACCGTCTCGAGCTCCATCTCTTTGAAGACCTGCTTGAGCGACTTCTGGAGCGCGTCCCGCCCTTTGCCGAGCGGAACTCCGGGCATTACGCCCTCGATCCAGTCGCGGAAACCGCTTATGTGGTAAAAACCCGTTTCCGGAACCCCAACAACATGGTTTTCCGCTCGGACGATCTCGAAACCCGCGGCTTCTAGCAGTTCCTTGTACTCTTCGGGCGTCAGCTGACGGCGCGCTCCAGTCTTGTCTGCGTTCTTGTCCGGGAAAAGACCATGGTCTTTGCGCAATGTCCGAAGCGAACGCATCATCCAGCGGCGATAGAAATCGTGGGATTCCGGTGGATGCGAACCGTCGAAAAACGATGTGTTGAACGCAAGAATCCCACCCGGTCGCAAACGCTCCCGGATCTGATTCAGCAGCGCAACTTTGTCGTTGACATAGTGGATGGAGTTGCAATAGATGACCGCGTCGACCTGCTCGTTGACCGATGATGCCAAGTTCTGGACCTCTGCGTGGACGAATCGAATAGCGGCTTCTTTACGTCCCCCTAACTCCTCGACAGCAGATCTCAGCGCGGAAGCGGAATGGTCTACCGCGTAAATCACAGTCTCTTTGGTCCCCGTCAGGCGGTCTAGGATGAGCTTGGTGATTCCACCCGTGCCGCAACCCAAGTCGATAATCTTATGTTCATCAAATACCCCGGACATGTCGACAAGCCGCGAGTTGACCTTGCGGTAAAAAGGTTGGGATGAAAACTCGGTGAACGAGTATTCGTCGGAATATTCGGCGCTCGATTGATTCGGCATGGGAGCCTCGACAGAATTGGTTGCTGGCGCGCGGATTTAGCCTTGATGTGATCGTGTTTCAATCTTAACAGGGAAACCAAATTCGTGATTAAAGCAGGCGTCATTGTCGCAGCGGCAGCGGTCGTCGCAATCACCGCGTCCCTAACCGCTTGCACTTCTACCAATCGTGACCCACTCATCTTCGCGGCAGCGTCTTTGGTGGATGTGATGGAAGAGGTGGCAGCTGCCCACGAAGATGATACCGGTAGAAAAGTACGCTTCAACTTCGCTGGATCAAACCTCATCGCGAATCAGATCATCGCCGGCGCTCCGGCGAATGGCGTGATCGTCGCAGGTTGGACACCGATCCACAAATTGATCAGCGCAGACAAGATGTCTCGGGACGATGCGACCCAAATATTGTCCAACCGACTAGTCGTGGTCAGACAGTCGAGCGACGATAGATCGATCAACGACCTCGAAGAGTTGGTTGAAGCCGCCAGAATAGCCATGCCAGATCCCGATACCGCTCCGGCCGGCGAGTATTTCGAAGCTCTGTTCAGAGAGCGGGGTCTGTGGGAACAATTGAAACCGCAGATCATACCCACACTCGACGCCCGAGCCGCCCTAGCCGCCGCATCCACTGGCAGCCTCGATTACGCTTTGGTCTACCAAACCGACGCCGCATCAACCGACGATGTGGAGATAGCTTTTGAGATTGAGAGTAGTAGTGACGCGACCCAGCCTAAGTACTTCGCCGCACCGTTGCAGGCTGACGAATCGACAGAAGCGTTCATCGATTTCTTGGCGACACCAAAAGCGATTGCCATCTTCAAGCGGTATGGGTTCAGGCGTTGATCGGACAAAGCAGTGGCATCAATCCTTGACATAACCCTGCTTTCCCTCCAATCCTCTTTGGTTGCGGTGGCCGGGATGTTGGTACCCGCCTTACTCGTCGCGAGTTACTTGGTCCGCGGCCAAGGACGGTTGGCATTTGCGATTGACCTCCTAGTCTCGATGCCTCTGGCGCTTCCGCCGGTTGCCGTCGGATTTGTTTTACTCTGGTTTTTCGGATCAACCGGACCGCTAGGTTCGATCACTGAAGGTCTAGCGTTCAGTTGGATCGCAATGTCTATCGCATCCGCGGTCGTGGCATTTCCTTTGGTCGTTCGAGCCTTCATTGCCGGTTTGGCCGAGGTAGATCCACGATTGGTCTTCGCGGCGCGCAACTTGGGAGCCAGCCGATTGAGGGCGGCGTGGGAAGTTACGCTGCCTCTCGCACGGCGCGGCTTCGCCGCCGGGTTGTTGCTGGGATTCGTACGATCGTTCGCCGAATTTGGGGCCACCATCGTCTTCGCCGGCAACATCCCCGGAGACACGCAGGGGTTGCCGAGCGCGATTTTTTCCCGCATTGCGGCTGGAGACTTCTCAGGAGCATGGGTGCTCGCCGCAGTGTCAGTCACCATCGGCGGTATCGCGTTGGCGATACACAACCGGTTGGTTTCGAACTACCGCGATCGTTCAAATGCCCATTCAAACGACAGAGGCGCTTCAAATGGTTGAAGGCTCCGACAAATTCCTCGAATTTGATTTGAAGCTGCGACAAGGCGATTTCGATCTCCACGTCGCCGGGCACTTTTCAAACGGGATCAACGCCGTTTTCGGCCCGTCAGGTGCTGGAAAGTCAACGTTGCTCGCGTGTTTAGCAGGGATGACTGAACCCGATGACGGCTTCATCAAGTTGGGCGGACAAACATTGTTTTCTTCAAGCGAGCGTGTGAAAACACTGCCGCAAACCCGACGTGCGGTGATGGTGTTTCAGGACGGGATGCTTTTCCCGCACAAAACAGTTCGTGAAAACATCGAATACGGCTATCGTATGATTCCCATTGAGCAACGCACGGTTAATCCTGATGAGTTGTGTAAGTTTTTGCGGATCGACGAATTATCGGATCGGTATCCAGCAACGTTGTCAGGCGGCGAACGTCAGCGCGTGGCATTGGCAAGAAGCGTCGCCGCGTCACCTAAACTACTGCTGCTCGACGAACCTGTAGCCTCGCTGGACATCGGATTGCGGAACGAAGTCGTGTCTTATCTGAAGCAAGTGCACGAACGATACGCGATCCCGATGGTGTACGTTTCGCATTCTTTGTCCGACGTGATGGCACTAGCCGCGAACGCGCTAGTTCTCGAGCGAGGACAAGTCAAGTCTTTCGGCCCAGTCGTCGATCTGGTCGCCGAAATCGTTTCGTCGACGAGAGTTGGCAGGGGCGATATCGACAATCTCTTCGTCGGAACGGTTTCCCGCTCGGGTTCGATCCGCATCGGGGACATCGACGTTATCGCCCAAGCCAGCAACCTTCAAGCCGGTCAACCGGTCACAGCTTCGATCAGCGCATCAGACATCATGTTGGCATTGAAACGGCCGGAAGCGATCAGCGCGAGGAACGTGTTGAGCGGCGTTGTTAGTCGAGTTGAGCGGGGAGAGTTTGGCGCATTCGCATTCGTCGACGCAGGCGTTGAGTTTGTCGTTGAGTTGACCTCAGAAGCCGTGGATCAGCTAGGTGTAAACCCCGGATTGGACGTTTACGTCGTCTTCAAAACCAGCAGCATCACGATCACGTCTGGATAACCCCGAGTCCGACCGGACACTGCTCGGCAAACGCGCACTTGTCACAAGCTGGTTTCTTCTTGCAGATCCGCGCCACGTGATAATCGATCAAGGCGTGATACTCGTTGAACAGCTGGGCGTTGTGAGGGAGGAAATCGTGGAAGAGTTTCTGGTACGCCGAGTAACTCTTCCCCGCAATTTCCCAACCCATCCTCTCGATGAGGCGCTTTGTATAAGCGTCGATGACAAAGGAGGGCTTCTTTGCCCCATACAGAATGATGTCGTCCGCCGTCTCATCGCCAATGCCCCAAACTGAGAGCAATTGTTCACGCATCTCATCAATCGGCAACGCGAACAACCCGCCCAGATCGCCCCCGTGATTGTCCAGGATGAACCTTGCGAACTCTTTCAACTTCCGCGTCTTAGTTATGTAGTACCCCGAAGGACGAATCAACACGTGCATCTCCTCGTCCGATGTATTCAAGACCGCCTCGAACGACCACACGTCAGCCTCGCGCAGATTGATCAGCGCGCGTTCGACGTTCGACCACGAGATGTTTTGGACCAATATGGCTCCGATGACGAGTTCGAACGCACCGCCGTGCACCGTCGGCCACCAATTGCGAGGGCCGTAGGTGTCGTAGAGGACGGTGAACAGCCACTCGATATCTTGTCGAGTGGGTTCGGTGGCTTTGCCCGCGCGCGGATCGGACCTCGTGTGGCTGAAAGAAAACATGGCGCGAGTCCGTTTGATTACGTCATCTCCCGCTTCACTCAACGTTGGGAAACCGCTAACATAAAGAGGATAATCATGATTATCACTTGGCAAAGCAGGCTCGCATGACAACTCAAGTTGCGGCGACGCGCGCTGGCAAGATGGCTGATGCAATCGAAGCATCAGGCAGTTCAGTTTGCGTCGGCTTGGATCCCGATTTAGTCCAAACTCCCACAGAGCATGTTTTCGAATTCAACAAAAGGATCATAGACGATACTCACAAACTTGTTGCCGCATACAAACCTCAACTCGCGTTTTATGAAGCGCGAGGATTGGACGGATTGAAGGCACTCAAGCGAACCGTCGAATACATCCGATATAAAGCTCCAAACGTCTTGGTTATCGGCGACGCAAAACGCGGTGATACAGATAACACTGCCAAAGCCTATGCTGCAGCGATGTTTGAGTATTGGGATTTCGATGCAACCACTGTGCATCTGTACCAAGGCACAGATAGCTTGGCCCCCTTTTTGGAATACCCAGGAAAGCTTGTTTTCGTGTGTTGTCGGACTTCGAACCAAAGTTCAGTAGAAATTCAAGACATCAAACCGGCAGGGACTGAGGACACGGTCTACATGTCCGTCGCCAAACTTTCGGTCGAAGCAGCGAACGACCGCCCCGGAGATGTCGGTTTGGTCGTAGGGGCTACCTTCCCCTACGAGTTAGAGAAACTGCGCGATCGATTTCCAGAAACACCTTTCCTCATCCCAGGAGTGGGGGCACAAGGCGGTAGCGCAACGGAAGCAGCCTTGCTTGCGCGCGACAACTTCCTGATCAATTCCTCCCGTGGAGTAATCTACGCGTCGAGTTCGGGTTCAGGCGGCTCTGGGCCAAAGCGGGCAGTGGAAGATATTCGCCGGCAAATTTCTTTGGCTTGCTAAAGAATCCACGTGTCCTCGGCGCGCAAAGACCGCGAGGTAGTCCCATTCGAGGTCGGGGATACGGTTGTTTTGCGAAAACCGCACCCTTGCGGCTCCAGCGAGTGGAAGGTCTATCGAATCGGAGCGGATATCGGCTTGTTGTGCTCAGGATGCGCTCGACGAGTCATGCTTGAACGTCCAATCGTCCAACGCAGGATGAAGAGTCGAACCCCTGTCAAAAGCTGATCCGAGGTCCTTGAGTAGACCGCGCCACCGGATTTGTATTTGGAATTTCGTAGTACAGTATTTAAGTGGATGTTCCGCTAGACGGCGTGTCGCAATCGCGCAGGTCGAACGGGCATCAAAATTGTCAACCGCTGCCAGGTCAAGGGAGATATCCGTCATGCTTGAGGTGGAAATTCACCAGATCACGATGGGGCGTGACGGGTCTAGCGAGCGGTGTTTGATTCTCCGACCCAAGGATCACGACGATCGGCGTGTTTGCCCGATCATCATTGGCAGCAATGAAGCTTCGGCGATCGCCGCGGTTTCAAATGATCCGCCAGCGACACGACCGATGACCCACGACCTTCTGCTCAACGCCATCACCGAACTCGGCGGCACTGTGCAGTACGTCTACATTCGCGGACTGAACAAATCGACGTTCTTCGCAGACGTAAGCGTACGCGTGGGCGAAGATGTGATCGTGCTGGATGCGCGCCCATCCGATTCGATAGCGTTGGCAGTCCGAGCCCGCGTTCCGATCTACATGGCTGAGGAAGTCATGGAGCAGGTTGACAACGATCTACAGGGGCGTCGTTCGGCTGAAGAAGCGGCGCGGCGCGGCGCGCGGGAACGCGAATACGAAGAAGCGACCACTCCGGTGACACCTGAGCAGCGCGAGAAATTGAGCGCGTTCAGCGAGTTCATGGAGTCGCTCAGCATGGACGACGACGGCGAGGAGTCCGCCAGCAAGTAACGCCGGATTTCAACGGCCTTCAGTTACTTGCCTTCCAAGATGAAGTCGGCGACGCGCTCGCCGATCACCATCGACGTGACGTTCGTGTTCGCTCTGATGCAATCGGGCATGTTCGACGCATCCGCCACTTTCAGGTTTTCCAGCCCCTTGACGTTGCCATATTGATCCAACACCGCCATATCATCGCTGTCGGGTCCCATCTTGCAGGTGCCCGAGACATGGTGGCTGGTGCCTACGCACTTCATCATGTAGAGATTCAACAGCTCATCGTCTGCGGCCTCTTCCGGTGTCGGAGCCACCAGCTCTTCGATGATATTGTCATACGGTGACTGCTCCCCGATTTCGATGCACTTCCTCACCGCTTCCCTCATCCGCTCCTTGTCGAAATCCGTGCCTAGAAGGTTGTAGTCCAGATCAGGCTGGACATGCGGGTCCGTCGATTGCAGCTTGATCTCGCCAGCAGCCTCCGCCAGATACAGTGCCGAGATCATCGATATCCCGATCGGCTGCGTGTTCGAAATCAGATACACACCCTCTTGCGTGGTGCACGACAGCGGGTGTATGAACATGTCGTTCCGCCACCTCGAGCCTTTGCATGTGAACTTCAGATTGATCTGGATCTTCGACGCAAGCGGATCTTGGCGGAAATGCTCATAGGTGCGGAAAATCGTCGAGACCTGCGGGTGGTCGCGTAAATTCTGTCCAACCCCCGGCGAGTCGAGCATTACCGGAATTCCCATCTCATTGATGTGGTCTGCTGGCCCGACCCCCGAAAGCATCAAAATCTGCGGTGAACAGATCGCACCCGCCGACAAAACCACCTGATCGGCATATACATCGAACAACTCCCCACCTGATTCCACCTTCGCTCCGATCGCCGCGGTGCCATCAAAAAGCAGCTTGTGGACATGGCAATCGCCTCGCAACGTCAGATTCAGTCGATGTCTCGACTGCGACAAATACCCGATGTTCGTGCTCCAACGCACGCCGTTCGGATTGTTGAACGGTGGCGGCCCAACCCCCGTCGTGTCCGGGTTGTTCGCATCTTCGTAATAGGGATGCCCTAATATCTGACACGCCTCAACGAATGCCTCTTGGTCCGGATTCCATTCGTCGCGCTTGAAACGGCGAGCCACTATCGGACCATCAGTCCCGTGGTAGTCGTCCGAAAAGTCGGTGTCCGTCTCAATACGCCGGAAATACGGCATCAACTTCTGGAACGACCACTCATCGTTGCCCCACGAAGCCCAGTCGTCATAGTCCTCCGGCATTCCCCGTAAGAAGATCTGTGCATTCACCGAACTCGAACCTCCGACCAGCTTCCCCCGTGGCACCATCATGTCCGGGAACAGGTCGTTCGACTTTGCGACAAAATTCCAGTTGTGCTTGCTGTCCTTTCCGAATGCACGCGCCCAAATGTTGCGGTCAAACCCGTAGCCGAGTTTTATCTCCATTGGCAGGTCGTCCACGGTCGGATAATCGGGCCCGGCTTCGAGTAGCAGCACCGAGACATTGGGGTCTTCGCTGAGACGGGTTGCGATAATGGCGCCGGCAGATCCGGCTCCGATGACGATGAAGTCGTATTTCATGGATTCAACCTATGAGCGGTCGTGTAAGTTGCGATGCGAATACGTTATCGCGTGTGGGCGTTGTTTGCACGGATAACGTTGCTATCATTTCCCTCGTCACTTGCTTCGCGAGAAAGTTCGTTGAAATGTCGTCTGAAACTCCGATAGACCCCATCCGATTCGAGGTGATCCGTAATTCTCTGGTCGAAGCTACGGAGGAGATGGCTTCGGCTCTGCGACGCAGCGCCTACTCGACCAACATCAAGACGCGCCACGACTTTTCCTGCGCCATATTCGACCGCAAGATGCGCATCGTTGCGCAGTCATTCAGTCAGCCCAACCATCTCGGATCATTGATGGAGACGATCCCGAGAGCACTCGAAGCGTACGGTCTGGAGAATCTTTCCGAAGGTGACGGCATCCTCGTGAACCTCCCCTATACCGGCGGAGTGCACCTCAACGACATAACGCTCATTTCGCCCGTTTACCTCGACTCCACACCAGTGGGGTTCGTCGCAAGTCTGGCCCACCATGTTGACGTCGGGGGAGGCGCGCCGGCGAGCATCGGCGCGTTCAGAGAGGTCTATCAAGAAGGCATCATCATCCCGCCGGTGAAGTTCGTAAGTGGCGGTGATTTCAATCGTGACGTGTTTGATCTCGTACTCGCGCAGGTAAGAGCGAAGCGGGAGACGGCTGGAGACTTCCGCGCCCAAATAGCCGCGAATAACACCGGAATTCGCAGATTTAAGGCTCTGATTGGCAAGATGGGCGCGGGCGTGGTCGCACGGTACATCGACGAGTTGATCGAGTACACGGATCGGCGAACGAAGTCGGAACTGGCGAAACTGCCGAAGGGCGTGTTTACAGCTGAGGGTGTAATGGACAGCGACGGTTACACCGATGAACCCGTAAAACTCGTGGTCAAACTGACAATCAACGACGACGGACTGCTGTTCGACTTCACTGGGTCCGACGAGCAACGAAGCGCGCCCGTCAATTCGACGTATGCCCAAACCCACTCTGGAGTGGCTTTCGTCCTCAAGTGCCTGATCGATCCTGATGTCCCTGTCAACTCAGGCTTCTATCGCAACGTACACATGATTGCGCCAGCAGGAACCGTGGTCAACTGCACCGCGCCGGCACCAGTTGTAGGCGGATGGGAGACGCAACTTCGTCTCACTGAGGTCATGTTGAAGGCGTTGGCGGACGCGATTCCTGAAAAAGTGCCAGCAGGCACTGAAGGCATGATCTGCCATTCCGGATTCGGCGGCTTAGACCCGTATCGCAACGAAACATACTGCTTCTTGGAAACCATAGCCGGCGGCTTCGGAGGACGAGCCACGAGTGACGGGCCAGATGCCGTACAACCTCACGGCAAAAACACCGCGAACGCACCGATCGAAGAGACGGAACTCAACTATCCGGTGCGCATAACCCGCTACGAACTGGTCGAAAATTCGGAAGGTCCGGGGCAGTATCGCGGTGGGCTGGGACTGCGTCGAGACTACCTTTTCCCGGACCATCAGGCATCTTTCACTATTTTGGCTGACCGTGAGCGTTGGGGGCCTCACGGACTTTTTGGTGGACATCCGGGCGAACGAGCCTACTATGTTCTGAATCCAGATTCAGGTGCGACGCAATTGCCATCGAAAGTAACCGTCCAACTCAACGAAAACGATGTCGTGAGTTACCGCACCTGCGGCGGCGGCGGTTATGGACTGCCAGAGGAACGCGACCCTGAAGATGTCCTGCGCGATGTCCGAGATGGACGGGTGAGTTCAAGTCGCGCACGCGATATCTATCGAGTTGCGATCAATACCGAGACATGGACCGTAGATGACGATGCGACCGCGACCCTGCGCTCCACCGTCTCGGCACACAGAGAATCCGACTCGTGACCGGTCAATACCGTCTCGGCATAGACATCGGTGGGACTTTTACCGATGGCATCCTGCTTAACGAGACCACCGGCGAGATTCGTACCGCAAAGGTTCCCTCGACACCCGCCGATCCGTCTGATGGTTTCCTGCATGTCCTGCGACGAATGCTCGACGACGGACAAGCCGAACCTGACGCGGTGAAATACGTCGTTCATGGAACCACCGTGGCAACCAACGCGATCATCGAAGGCAATCTAGCCAAGACCGCATTCATCACCACAGACGGTTTCCGAGATTTGTTGGAGATCCAGACAGGCATTCGTCCAACCCTTTACGACCTTCAGTTCCAGAAGTTGAAACCCTTGGTACCGCGCTACCTCTGCTTCGGTGTTCCAGAGCGATTGGATTACAGGGGCGAGGTGCTGGTCCCGCTGGACGAAGAAGCAGTGCGAGGCGTGGTTCGGGAGTTGCGCGATGAGGGAGTGGAATCTGTCGCGGTCTGCCTTCTCCATTCGTACATCAATCCGGCACACGAGCAACGGATCGGCGAAATCCTCGCGGCTGAGTTGCCGTCGACTTTGTGTTCACTTTCTTCGGAAGTGGCAGCTGAGTTCAGAGAGTATTTTCGGGCCAGCACAACCGTTATCAACGCCGCTATACGTCCAGTGGTCTCGAATTACTTAGGCAACATCCAGACGCGCGTCCGCCGATCGGGAGTTGCGGGCGAGATGCTCGTTATGCAGAGCAATGGCGGTGTCCTCACGTTCGAAGCAGCAATGGACCGCCCCGTCTTCATGGTCGAGTCGGGACCAGCCGCCGGTGTCATAGCCGCATCTCAACTTGGCGAAAACCTAGGACATCAGAATGTCATCTCATTCGACATGGGCGGTACCACAGCCAAGGCCGGACTGATCGAGAACGGTTCGCCGCGGGTGACAAAGGATTACGAGGTCGGCGGAACGGCTGCGACAACTGAACACGGCTCTCGGGGCTCCGGCTACCCGATCCGTACGCCAGTAATCGACTTGGTCGAAATCGGTGCCGGTGGTGGATCCATCGCGTGGATCGATTCCGGCGGTATTCTCCGAGTCGGACCGCGCAGCGCTGGTGCCGATCCGGGTCCGGTTTGCTACGGGCAAGGTGGCACCGAGCCGACGATCACCGATGCGAATCTCGTTCTCGGAAGGATATCCCCCGACTACTTCTTGGGCGGTGAGATGCGGCTGGACGTGGACGCCGCGCGGCAAGCCATCAGCGAACGTTGCGCCGAGCCGCTTGGCATGGACGTAGACGAAGTCGCCCTCGGCATCGTCGAGATAGCCAATAGCGCCATGGTCGGCGCGCTTCGCAGAGTGTCTGTCCAACGCGGCTACGACCCCAGAGAATTCGTGCTCGTAGCGTTCGGAGGAGCCGGACCGGTTCATGCCAATCGACTCGCCGCCGAACTCGAGATGCCCACCGTCTTGGTGCCCATGAGTCCAGGTACGACCTCGGCGATGGGCCTCTTGGTGACCGACATCAAACACGACTACTCCGTCGCTTTAATCCAACGAGCCGATCAAATCGACATCGGCGTTGTCAACCAGCAGTTTCAACGAATGAAATCTGAGGGACAAGCAGCCCTCTCCCGCGAAGGTGTGGCTGACGAAGCCACTCGATTCATAAAGCAGGCCGATATGCGCTACGTCGGCCAAAGCTATGAACTGACGATCCCGTTACAAGAAAAGGATCTGGATGCGGACGCACTAGATGAGATTTTGGCGCAGTTTCATCAAGAGCATGAGCGATCCTACGGCTTCAAAGCCGAAGAAGAACCAGTCGAATTCGTCGCACTGCGTTTGAGCGCGGTCGGCGTAATCCCCAAACCACAATTGCCGAAGATCAAGCGCGCCGATGACACCACAACTAACGCCCTAAAAGAAACCAGACCCGTCTACTTCGCCGAAACAGATGGACGCGTGAACTGTCCGATCTTCAACCGCTACAAACTCCGCTCAGAAGATGAAATCAAAGGCCCAGCAATCATCGAAGAAGTCGACTCGACAACTATCATTCACCCCGATTACCGAGCCACCCTCGATGAGTTTGGAAACCTCTTTTTGCAGCGCGCCTAAGAGGTTGCCGATTTGGTGGCAGGTTGAAAGGATGAGCCAGGATCGAACATGATCTTCTAGCGTGTTTTTGTCAAGCGGCTAAATCGACTAGATACGAGTCGAACACCTGTTTGAGTTTGGCTAGCTTCTCAACCATCCAATCGCTCAATTCTGACAATTCTTCTTCGGGACTGTCTATCGATCCGGGTTTGTAGAGTGCGATCAAGTGCCAATGTCCGTAGTGTCGATCCCTCTGTTCCCATTTGAGCGGCTCATTTAGTTCGTTCTCGATTTCCTGCTTGCGGTCCGCCAGATATTCATAGATTTGGTGGCTTGATGCAATCCAGCACCGAATGTGCACCTCTACTCGCGCTGTGGCTCTAGGTGTGAACGCGGCAACGTAGGATACGCCCTTGAGGTCGGTGTTGAATTCAAACCAACTTCGCTTCCTCCTGATAGTTTCGTACTCGAATACGTCTCGCCTGCTGAGTTCATCAACAATGCCTTGGAAGAAATCCTTGTAACGATCGTTACTGGGCGCGATGTTTGGATTGCCCGTGCGAACTGGTTTTGTCGGTTGGATGACTAAGTCGAAGAAGGGGTCCGGTTTCGATTTGCCTTTTTTGAAGGCCCTGACTCGAAACCCGTAAAACGCAACACCTGAGCGGGTATTACTGTCCATCCAGTTGATGATCTGTTGATGCTGCTGACCGAAATCCTTTGCCACCCAGATGATGATTCGGGCATCATGCGCGGCGGCATAAGTCTGTATGCGAACGAGATGATCGTCATCGGACTCTTCAAGTTGGTTCTCAACGATCACTCTCGTGTCGCTACCCGCAACCGTTGCAGTGATGTCGACATATCCGCCATTCACTTCTGTCTCGACCTGGATCGACTCCAAGTCGAAAGGCAAGACTTTTGTGAGGTGGTTGATATTGGCTGCGAGCCAAGGAGTAAAATCTCTGGCTTCGTTTGGCCAGATGCAACGTGGGTCTACTTCACGTAGGTCGTCAGAGTCCATCACTAGCGTGAACTATCTTTGCAAGTCTTGTTTCGGGAAGCAAAGCCGATCCAACACCAAATGTTATGCCACCCAAATGTTGCCGATATCAACGTGACAAAAACCGACATGAGCATGCGATATATGTGCTTTATTTGCTCATTCTCGGTTCCTAACCCTCTGGCATCGAGCGCTGGACACCCGAATCCCCATAGCGCATTTTTTGAACTTGTTCAAAAAGTAATCATGCCGCTAAATTGCCGCTCCAGCGGCAAGTTTGTTCTAAATTCCCCTTCCAGCCAAACCCTCATATCCTACGAAAACCACCATTCCACACCCCCACCCGCCGATACCCGCTCCATCCTCCACGCCATACCTCGAATCCCACCAAAAAACGACCCAGCAGCGATCATGCCGCTACAGCGGCATATAGCGGCATCCCAGCGGCATGAAGCGGCAAGATCGCGGCTATACAACGTCTCAATAACACCCCGATAACCCCTCTGGATATCCACCTACCCGGATATGACGTGGGTTTTGCAATGTCCTCGCTTTCGCCGGAATGGCGGCGGGTTTGGTTCATATAATTGTTCAGAGTGGAGGCGGGTTTTGCGATGCCTGACGAACGGACTCCGAAGAGTGTGTCTGGCATCATCCCGACTTTAGCGCGACTGACCATGATCGGCTGGTTCGTCGGCGTGAGTATCGCCGGCGGGGCCTTGCTAGGTTGGTGGTTAGACGGACTGATCGGCAGCGCACCGTTGCTGCTGGTGGTCGGCATCCTGTTAGGGATCGCAGTTGCGTTAGTTGGCATGATGCGGATGTTGTCTGACTTCTGGAGTGCGAAGAGTTAGGTGACGGTGACCGTAGCCTTCCAAACGTTAGCCGAAAGATGTCGATAGAGCCGAACCAAGAAGCAGGGGGAGAGATTGCTCTCATCCCCTAAAGGCATCGCCATAGCGGTTTTCTTACTCGCTGTGGCAGTCATTTCGGTTTTGGGCGGTGCCCTCGGCGCCGCATTCGGTGGCGGATTCCTCGGTGGTGCGGTTCCTCATCTGCAAGTCCCTTCGGAACTGGTCGCCTACATCGGCGATTACCCGCTCTACAACACGGTGGTGATGTTCGCCGCCGCGATAGTCGTGCTCGTGTTGTTGACATGGTTGGCGACGCGCAAGATATCCGAGGTGCCCGGGCGTTGGCAAGCGTTGATGGAGCTCCTTTACGAGTTCTTCATCGGACTGGCGGAATCGACGTCTGGCAAGGCGGGACGCATATTCATACCCGTGGCGACGGCGATCTTCTTGGTGGTGCTGTTCTCAAACTGGCTAGGGGTGTTGCCCGTAATCGGGAACATAGGCCGTGTCGAGACTACCACGGAGTATTTCTTCCACAAGTTTGAGGGCAAGGCGGAGAGTGAGGGGTACGCGGAGGTTTTGGAAGGCTTGCACCACGATGTTGGCAAGATGGGTGAAGGGATGGGGCACTACCTCGAAACTCACGCTGATGTCGAATCAGTGCAGAAACTCGTCGGCAAAACACTCGAGACGTACGGTGAACAAGATTTCGTGATCTTCGATGGAGGCGGCATTCGGTTGCTGCCGTTCGGCCGCGGTAACGATTACAAACTGAGTCTCATCGACGTCGTTGCATACGATGTCGCCGATCCGACTCACCCGACCGCTGAGGATGTCATCAAAATTGCGGGTCGAGTTGGTGAGAGCGTCGCTCCCGCGTCGGTGCCAAACACCGGATTCTTCAGCGAAAATCCGGAAAAGTACACATCGCTTGCCGGCAAACGTGCAGGGATCCTGGTCCCATATCTGCGCGGTTCTAGCACGGATTTGAACATGACGCTAGCGATCGCGATCTTTGCAATGATCAGTGTTCAGTTCTGGGGGATCAAGACTCTGGGTATCGGCGGATACTGGGACAAATTCATCGGCAATCCGTTCAAACGCAACCCGATTGACCTCTTCGTGGGGGTCTTGGAGTTGGTTGGCGAATTCATCAAAGTTGTTAGCTTCACTTTCCGACTATTCGGAAACATGTTCGCTGGCGAGATACTCCTCATAGCAATGGGTTTCTTGTTCCCGCTGATCGGAATGATTCCATTCATCGGGTTGGAGCTGTTCGTCGGGTTTATCCAGGCGATCATCTTCTCGGTATTGACGCTGATGTTCGGTGCGTTTGCGATCATGCCGCACCATCATCCAGAAGGCGACCATCATGGTGCGGAGGGGCATTAGGCAGATGAGGATTGTTCATGTTCGGTCCCTTTCGGGCACTACTAAATTTGGCATGCTGCGTTCGACTCTTGGGCCGGTGAAGGCCGATTCGAATGCGTGTGAAGTATCGGCGCGGTCAGAAAAGACTGATGCCGTGGATACCAAAAACGGAGACCAGGAGGTCTAAAACGATGGAAGATTGGGCACCAATCGGAGCTGGCCTTGCGATCGGGGCGGGAGCCCTAGGTCCGGGACTTGGCATTGGGATGCTGGCCGGCAAGGCGATGGAAGCTCTGGGCCGGAACCCTGAGGCTGCCGACGCGATTCGCCAGAACATGATTCTTGCGATTGCGTTCACGGAAGCGATCGCGATCTACGCCTTGGTCGTGGCGATCATCACGCTGTTCACCTAGAAGTCGAAACTTTGGCACATCGGCGGGGGATCGGTCACGGAAGCTGGCCGGAGTGATTTCCTCCGCTAGTGTGGCGAACATAGTGATGTAGAACGAACCGGAGATTCTCATGGATGCATTGGGAATAGACCTGTCCAGATTATTGACCTTCTTGGTCGGGTTCACCGTTATCGCGGTCTTCCTGCGGATGTTCCTCTACGGACCCATCACTCGCATGTTGGACCAACGGGCGGAACGCATCCAAGAAAGCTTGGAAGCCGCCGACAGAGCCAGCGCCGAAGCCGCATCGTCTGCCGAGCGCGTTGAGCAAGAATTGGCTAACGCTCGTCGAGAAGGGCAGAACCTGATCGCTGAAGCCCGCGAAGCCGCATCCCGGTTGAAAGACCAGGAAGCAGAACGCACTCGAGCTCAAGTCGACGAGATGCTTGACCGGGCCCGCGAGGAGATCCGGCGAGAACGCGAGGCAGCGGTGGAGGAAGTCCGCCGCGAGTTCGCGGGGATCGCCATTCTCGCCGCTGAGCGAATTGTTGAGCAGTCACTCGACGAGGATTCGCACCGAGAGCTTATCGACCGAGTCTTGGAAGAAGGTCTCGATGCTCGCAACAACTGATCGGACCACTAGGCAGGATTAACACCGTCAGATGGCATCGACCTCAGTGAGAAGATACGCCCAAGCCGCGTTTGCGATCGCGGTTGAACGCGACGCGCTCGAAACGTGGATAAGCGATCTCGAGATTGCTCGAAGTATTTTTGCCGAATCTGATGTACAAGCCTTTATGTCGGCACCATCGGTGCCTGAGAGCGTCAAACTCGACGGCATCGGCACGTTGTTGAGCGAAGTCGATCCATTGGTGCGAAACCTCGTGTCATTGCTGGTCACCAACGGCGACATCGAACGGCTCGCCGGTGTCTGCGACACGTTCTGCGAGTTGACGGACGACCACCTTGGCATCGGTCGTGCTCTGATTACGACTGCCGTTCCATTGGACGATGCTCGTCGAGAACGAATCGTGAACAGTCTGCAAGAATTGACAGGTTACGATCGCATCGAGGTATCGGAGCAAGTAGATCCAGAAATCATTGGCGGTGTGGTAGCAAGAGTTGGCGATCGACTATTTGATGGCAGCACTCGATCACGATTGCGATCGATGCAGGAGTCGCTAGCTCAGCGCCCATTGTCCGCATGACCAGTTGCAATGACAGAACAGCTTCTACAGTATCGCGGGTTCATTTCACCCCGCCGGCACGTTAAGGAAAGGTAATTAGATGACCACCGCAGGGCAAGATATTGCTTCAGTGATCAAACGCCAAATCGAAGAATTCGGCGGTGAACTCACGATGGTCGACGTCGGCACCGTCGTCGAAGCGGGCGATGGCATCGCACGCATTCACGGCCTCGCTGGTGTCCGCCTGAACGAGATTCTCCAGTTCCCGAATGACATCCTCGGCCTCGCGTTGAACTTGGAGGAGGAATCGGTTGGTGCCGTTATCCTCGGCGACTATCTCCGTATCCGAGAGGGAGATGAAGTCCGATCAACGGGCCGTATTTTAGAGGTCCCGGTTGGAGATTCCCTCCTCGGTCGAGTCGTCGATCCGCTGGGTCGTCCATTAGACGGTCAACCAGCACCGAATACTGACGAAACGTTGCCGGTTGAGAAAATCGCCCCCGGTGTTATTTCCCGTCAACCAGTCAACCAGCCCGTGCAGTTCGGCCTGAAAGTCGTTGACGCCATGGTTCCGGTAGGACGCGGACAGCGCGAACTCGTCATTGGCGACCGCTCCACCGGCAAGACGTCACTCTGCATCGACGCGATCATCAACCAGCGCGACTCTGACATGATCGGCGTCTATGTGGCAATCGGCCAGAAGGCGTCGAAAGTTGCTGGTACGGTTCAACGACTCGCCGACCAAAACGCGTTGGAAAACACGGTTGTAGTTGCCGCTAACGCCTCCGACCCAGCACCGACCCAGTTCTTAGCTCCATACGCCGGATGCGCGATGGCGGAATATTTCATGTCGAAAGGTCGAGATGTCCTGATCGTCTACGACGACCTTTCGAAACACGCTTGGGCGTACCGGCAGATGTCGTTGCTGCTGAAGCGACCTCCCGGACGTGAAGCCTACCCGGGAGACGTCTTCTACTTGCACTCCCGATTGCTTGAGCGAGCAGCGCGTATGGCACCGGAGTACGGAGGAGGTTCGATCACGGCTCTCCCAATCATCGAGACACTCGCCGGCGACGTTTCCGCATACATCCCCACAAACGTGATTTCGATTACCGACGGCCAGCTGTTTCTAGAACCTGACCTCTTCAACGCAGGCATCCGACCTGCGGTGAACTCCGGTATCTCGGTTACTCGCGTGGGTTCGTCCGCGCAGCGCCGAGGTATGAAAGACGTCGCGGGAAGCTTGAAGACCGAGATGGCCCAGTTCGACGCATTGGCGACATTCGCCCAGTTCGGTGCAGAAGACCTTGACCCTGTCACACGCCGACAGTTGGCGCGTGGCGAGCGATTCCGCGAGCTTTTGAAGCAAGAGGAGAACGCGCCCGTAACTTACGAAAACATGGTCGCTCTATTCCACGTCGCCAACGAAGGCGCGTTGGACGACGTGCCGGTTGAGCGAGTACGAGACTTCGAAAACCAGTGGTACGACTATATGGCCGCCAACATGCCAGAGTTGCTCGCCAACATCAGCGATAGTGGCGAATTGACCGATGAGGCTGCCGGCCAGCTGATGGACGCTGTCACGGCATTCAAGCAGACCGCAGATTTGGCAGCAGCTTAACCGCGAGGGACCTAAGGCGAATACATGCCCAGCCTGAAGGACATACGCGACCGTATTCGGTCGGTTAGTAACACCGCAAAGATCACCAGCGCGATGCAGTTGATTGCCGCATCGCGTATGCAACGCGCACAGCAGATGGTGCGGAACGGCCGACCTTACGCTGATCGGATGCGGGAAGTGCTATCGCATTTGACCATGCGATTGGCCGACGATGACGAAACGCTGGACCCGCTCTTGCAGCGGCGACCTAATCATCGCGAACTGCTCGTTCTGCTAACCCCGGACCGCGGTTTAGCTGGTGCTCTAGTGGGTAACATCCTGCGAGCCGCGGCTGAGGAATTTAGTTCGTCTGAGGTACCGATCGACACAGTGGGCGTGGGTCGCAAGGGTGAACGATTTGTAGCCCGAACGGGTCAATCTTTGGTCGCAACATATTCGGTAGGCGACCGACCAACATTGGCGGACACGTTGGACATCTCTTCGTTCGTGATCGATAGATATCGCTCTGGCGAGGCAGACACCGTCAAACTGATCTACGCCCAGTTCGTCAACACGACCGTCCAAAATCCAATCAACCTGCAGCTGCTTCCGATCGAAACAGACGTTTCTGGTTCCGACGATGGTCCGATGTTATATCTCGACTACATATACGAGCCATCACCAGCAGACGTGCTGTCCAGCTTGGCCCCGCGGTACATTGAGACGCAGGTATACCACGCGATTTTGGAGGCGCAGGCCAGCGAACATTCCGCCAGAATGATCGCCATGCAGAACGCGACCGACAATGCAAACGAACTAATCGACGAATTGACCTTGGACCTGAACAAGGCACGGCAGGAAGCCATTACCGGCGAGTTGCTGGACATCGTCGGCGGAGTCGCCGGCGTGCAAGGTTGATTGCAGATAAACGCGAAATTGAACTACAAGGACTGCGGCGAAATCGCCAGCTGAAACGAATAGGTTCCGCGAGGATACATTACGCGGAGCGAAACAGGATATAGGAGCCTCACTCAAATGGCACAAGGTAGCAAAGGCAAGGTTGTCCAAGTTATCGGCACAGTTGTCGACGTCGAATTCCCACCGGAAGACCTACCGGAGATCTACAACGGTCTTGAACTGGATGTCGACGGCGAACGCCTGGTACTTGAAGTCGAGCAGCACGTAGGCAACAACTGGGCACGATGTCTTGCCCTCGGCACGACCGACGGACTAGCCCGAGGCGCCGAGTGCATCGACACCGGCCAACCGGTTGCAGTGCCAGTCGGCGAGAACTCGTTGGGGCGTATCTTCAATGTGCTTGGAGATGCAATCGACGGTGGCGATCAGGTAGCATCCGACGCTGAGCGCCTGCCAATTCATCGCCAGCCGCCCTCATTCGCCGAGCAGTCGCGAACCACGGAGATTTTGGAGACCGGGATCAAGGTATTGGATCTGATCACGCCATTCCCGCGTGGCGGTAAAGTCGGCGCGTATGGCGGCGCCGGGGTAGGCAAGACCGTAATCATCACGGAACTCATTCGCAACATCGCACAAGAGCACTCCGGCGTGTCCGTTTTCGCAGGTGTCGGCGAACGCTCGCGTGAAGGTAACGACCTGTGGCACGAGATGAACGAATCCGGCGTGATCGGCTCGACCGCGCTCGTGTTCGGACAGATGAACGAACCTCCCGGAACGCGAGCCCGAATCGCGTTGACCGGTTTGACGATGGCAGAGTACTTCCGCGACGAACGTGGTCAGGACGTTCTCCTCTTCATCGACAACGTTTACCGATATATCTTGGCTGGTATGGAAGTCTCAGCTCTTCTCGGTCGAATGCCGTCTGCGGTCGGTTATCAGCCTACATTGGCTACCGAACTGGGCGACCTCATGGAGCGCATTACTTCGACTCAAGCAGGATCGATCACATCGTTCCAAGCGGTTTACGTACCCGCGGACGACTACACCGATCCAGGTATCGTCACTACGTTCGGTCACTTGGACGCGAACGTGTCGCTCGAACGAGCGCTGGCCGCACAGGCGCTGTTCCCGGCCGTGGACCCCTTGGCGTCTAACTCAAGAATCTTGGAACCTGCGATCGTTGGTAATGACCACTACGAAGCGGCGTTCGGTGTAAAACGCGTGTTGCAGCGATACAAGGACCTGCAAGACGTTATCGCCATCTTAGGTATCGAAGAACTCTCCGACGAAGACCAGTTGACTGTGTCGCGGGCGCGCAAGATCCAACGCTTCTTGACGCAGCCATTCTTCGTAGGTGAGGTCTTTACCGGATTACCTGGCGTTTACGTTAGCCGTGCAGATGCCGTCAAAGGCTTCTTGGAAATCCTGGAAGGCAAACACGACGACCTGCCCGAGCAAGCGTTCTACATGGTCGGCACAATCGAAGACGCGGTTGCCAAGGGTCGTGAAATGCAGGAACAGGAAGCAGCATAAACAACCGTTCGATGCCTTGATTGCCTGACGCTTCGCAGGAGTAGTAAATCCCCGCCATGGCCCGCATGAGCCTCAACATAGTGACCGCCGAACGCGAGACGTTCTCTGGCAGTGTCGATTACGTAACCGCACCGGGAGCGGACGGTGA
This sequence comes from Dehalococcoidia bacterium, assembly GCA_965220515.1. Classification (GTDB taxonomy): domain Bacteria; phylum Chloroflexota; class Dehalococcoidia; order Lucifugimonadales; family Lucifugimonadaceae; genus Bin127. The sequence continues at coordinate 1,088,329 of OZ244831.1, read as the reverse complement.
ACTCACGGTTTTGCCGTCGCACGCAGCATTGATGACGACCCTAGTCCCGGGCGAGATGCGGTTTGGTGTCGATGGCGATGAGCAAGCCATCGTTGTCACGGGCGGCTTCATGGAAGTTTTGGCCGATAATGTGACAGTCTTGGCCGATGCCGCCGAACGCGAAGATGAGATAGACGAAGCGCGAGCGGAAGAGGCGGTGCGAAGGGCGCAAGAGCGGATCGCCACGCACGGTTCCGATCAAGATATGGAACGCGCGCTGGCGTCGTTGCGACGCGCACAGATCAGACTGCGCTTCTCGCGGCGTCGTCAGCAGCGACAGCGCTAAGCAAACACGCGCAGGGTTAGTCGGCTACATCCGACTCGCCAACGATCTTCAGAATCGGACCATCGACGGTGAGAACGTAAATCTCGCCTTCTTCGTCGATGGCGAAGGAAGTGATCCGCCGATGTGGTTCCACAGTCAATATGTGCTGAGACCCCCACTCGGATTCGCCTGCAGGCGTCAATGCCCAGATTTTGGACGTGCAAAAATCTCCAAATATGTAGGCGCCTTGTAGCCACGAGATAGCTGTGCCCCGGTACACATACCCGCCGATCACCGCGCACCCGTTGCCCGGGTGCAAGTATTCGTGAACCGGGAATATCATCTCATCTCTCGCATCATCACAGTCTTCTTCGGTTACTCCGGTTTCACCGCTTGCACGACATTCGCTGCCCTCAAACAAGTGCCAACCGTGATTGGTGCCGGCTTCAACGACAGTAATTTCCTCGACGCGAGCCCAACCAACATCTCCGACCCAGATTTTTCCACTCTCAGGATCGATGTCCATACGCCAAGGATTACGCAGACCCCAAGCCCAAATCTCAGGTCGCGCATCGGGATTAGCAACTAGTGGATTGTCGGAAGGCACTTTGTAAGGTTGCTCTTCTGTCGCGCCTCTGACATCGATGCGGATTATCGATCCCAAGAGAGTGTCGAGACGTTGAGACCGTTTTTCCCACACAGGACCACCATCACCTAGACCAAGATAAAGCATTCCATCCGAACCAAACTCGATATCGCCACCGTTGTGGATGTCCGCTGGTTGAGGAATCTCGAGAAAAACAAGCTCCGTATCGCGTCGTGCTCCGCCATCAACGATAGTGAAGCGCGAGAGTCGCGTCTTCTCGCCCTCGCCACTAACTGAATAGTAGACGTATAAGAACGGAAACTCCTCATAATCCGGATCTAAAGCTACGCTGAGCATCCCTGTTTCCGCACCTTCATACGCAGTTTGGTCAATCAGGTTGAGAACCAACCTTGGCAAACCGGCCTTGAAATGTACGTTGATATGGCCTTTTCTATCGACAACGGCCATCCCGCCTCCAGGCCACGGGAACATGTCGACAGGGAATTTGAAGTTACGGCCGCTGAAGACCTCATGAAGTTGCAATTCATCCCAATAACCGATGAATGGAGTCGGGATGGGAGGTATTGGAGTCGGTGTCGGAGTTGGAGTGACAGTTGGTGGGAGCGCCGTTTGAGTTGGCGAGGGAGTGGGTGTTGGAGTAACAGGAGCAGGCGACGGTGATGGCGAGGCAGTGGGGGAAGATGGTATTACTGCGGTGGTAGCGGTCGGTGTTGGTAACACCGGTGTCGGCGAAGGTGTCAAGGTGGGTGTTGGCGAAGGAATCGGTGTTGATGTAGCGGTCGCAGGAAAGAAAGTGGCAGTTGGTGGCGGAGACGGCGTGGGCGTTGATGTGGAAGTTGATGTTGGTACGGAGGTGGTCGAAGGATCTGCCGCTGTCACCCTAGATGATGGAGTAACGGTTGGCGTGCGTGTTGCAGTCGCTGGTACCGTAACGGTGGGAGTGACTGACTCATCTAATCGAGCGGGTTCGGATGTCGCAGTGGATTCCGATGATTCGCAGGAGGCCAAGGTCAGAACTGACATAAACGCCGAGAGGAATAAGAGGCAAGCAAGCTTCATTCGCGGATTGTGCTGTGATCGATAGTTTCAGTTGAACTCAAACAAAGATTCTAGTCGGGTTATGATAGGACGATTCCGCGTGTGCTGAACGGGGTCAATGGCGCTGCTAAGGTCGTGATGTTTATGTCCGACGCTGAGATTACGGAGCTCCCGGCAGCGACTCGCAGGGGATGCCGTCGCTGTCGTTATCTAGTCGATGCGGATCGTTTTCAGGCCCGCCAGCTCGCACGAAGAATTCGTTCGCCTCAATCCAAGTCTCAAAATCGCTGCAGTTCGCATCCGCGGCGAACCTTGCGTCGTCACTCCAGAGACGGTCTAATCGGTTCAGAACGCGGGATATGCTATCCAGCGGCGGCAGTGTCTCGCAAGGACGACCGTCCAAGTCGCGATCCAACCCGAACCGATTCTCGCCCAGCGAATCATAAACCTCAAAAAAGTGTTCGGCTTCGTCTCGGTGTTGGAAATCATCACAAATTACATCAAACTCTTCGCGGACGCCGCGCTCGCTTGATAGCATGCCTTCGCACGGAATACCGTTACTGTTCGTATCTAGGACGAGTTTCTCCTGCGAAACCGGTTTCAGCGTTTGAAAGAGACTGTCAGCTTGCTCCCAAGAATTGAACTCTAAACAGGTTACTTCTGGCATCGTCTCGGTAAGTTCACTACCACTCGCAACCGGAAATTCCGAGATCGTCACAATTGCCGCCCCGATCATCACTAAACCGATCAAAGCGGCTGTTACGGCCGCGATTTTTCGAAGTGATCCAAGCCTCCCCTGTAGCCAAGCAGCATGAAACGCAGATTTCAATTCAATTGACATGAAATGTTCAATGAACCCGATTGAAACGACCTTTGAGTAAGTTAACACGTAGCGAAAAAGGCTTGACTTGAGTATCAGTGCCTCAAAACCGCGAGTAGGATGTAACGTTGCGGCAAGATCGTCGCATCGAACCAAGAAACCTCAACTGGACGGTACCAACCCATGAAGATTTCCGACGTCGACATATTCAGGATGCGCACACCCGTACACAAGACGGCCGGGACGAACTGGCTGTTCGTGCGGATAACGGCGGATACGGGAGATTACGGTTGGGGCGAAGCGAGCACCCAATACAAGGATCTTGGTGTTGCTGCCGAGATCGAAGACTTCGCTAAGTATCTGGTAGGAAAGGACCCCTTTCAGATCGAGCACATCTGGACGTCGCTGCACCGACGCGTGACATGGACCGGAGGCGCAGTGACAATGAGTGCGATCAGCGGAATTGATCTCGCACTCAATGATCTGAAGGCAAAGGCGCTAGGAGTGCCGGTCTACGAGATGTTGGGAGGAAAGGTGCGTGACAACATCCGAGCGTACGCCAACGGGTGGTTTGATCCGGACGAAGACGATGGCCTGGGAAAAGGTGCAACTACGGTGGACGACTATCGTCGCCGCTCAGCCGAGTTGGTCGAGGAAGGTTGGCGGGCGATGAAGTTCTACCCGTTTTACGGCCCGCAGGTGATTACTCCGGAACGGATCCAGCAAGGCGTTGAACTCGTCGAAGCCGTGCGGAAATCGGTTGGACCTTCGGTTGAAGTCGCCGTCGATGTGCGCGGAAGATTGGACCCTTGGAGTGCGCGCCGTGCTGCCAAAGCGATCGAGGAGTACGATGTCGCATGGCTGGAGGAGCCGATTCTTTGGGACAACATCGATGCGCTCGCGGCGTTCGCAAACCACACTAACATTCCGATCTCGACGGGCGAGCAACTCTACGGCAGATGGGATTTCAGACCGCTGTTGGAATCGCATGCTGCCACCATTATCCAGCCCGATATTTGCCATGCAGGCGGCATAACGGAGCTGCGCAAAATCGCCGCCGCGGCTGAGACGTACTATGTGTCCGTGGCGCCGCACAACTCCAACGGTCCGATATCAACCGTCGCCAGTTTGCATCTTGATCTCGCGATGCCCAACGCATTCATGCAGGAAATATTTGTGAGTTTCCTGGGCGCGTACAAAACCGTATTAACAGAGATGATTCCCATCAGCGATGGTCATGCAACCGTGCCGGAGGGGCCAGGATGGGGAACCGAGATCGATGTCGAAGCACTGACCCAGTTCCCACCGTGCGATTACGTTACCGTAGAGAGTGAACCATACTTGGCGTTCTGACATGGTCGACCATAATCGCGAATCCTGACTGGCCATGGATGGAGCAGTCAACGAAATCCGTCACACGCGCGAGGACCGATCCGAATGCACATCGCGGCAGCACAGGTTTCACTCGAAATTCACGCGTCATCCTCGCTTAAGGACAAGCGTCGCGTCATCCATTCCGTCGTTGCAAAGTTGCGAAATCGACACTCGGTGTCTGTTGCTGAAGTCGATCCTAACGAATCATGGAACGCAGCAACTCTTGGCATCGCGGTCGTCAGCGGGGACCGGCGAACCGCTGACCAGATTCTCGAACGATGCTTGGAAATGGTTGAGCGCGCTGCCCCCGAAGCCGAGGTCATCGGTGTGGAGACAGACTTGTGGTCTTTCTACGCGGGGTGAACCCTGGACCATTCTTTGACAAGTTGCTCGACCAACAAAAGAAAAACGGCCCGGAGACCTAGTGTCACCGAGCCGTTTCGGTTCGTTGGACTGAGCGTTTACTAGGCTCAGATATGCATCGCATCAAGCCGCCTTGACGACTGCCGCGCGTTCACGTTGCATGTCGACCAGTATCTGACGCGCTTGCGCAGGGCTGATGATGCGAGTGCACTGGATGCACTTCAGCGTGATTCCGTCCAGTCCGCGTCCGAACTGAACGTCGCCCTCGCATACAGGGCACCGCCGGGGGAAGATTGCAGTCTGCTTCATATTGCTTGTCTCCGTTGTTGGGTTTTCAGGTGAAATGTTGGTTGTTTTTGGTCTTAACCAAAAAGCCCCGATTCTTGACCGGGGCTTCATCTGGGAATGAGTTTCGTATGTCACTCCGCTCTGGATTGCCCCAGTCGTCAGGCTGCTGGTTGCTCCATTCGCGTCAATAGCTCGCGTGCCTGATGACGATCGATCAGTCTGGTGCACTGCAGACACTTGAGAGTTGGTCCCTCGAGCCTGATTGCAAACAGGATGTCGCCTTGGCAATGCGGGCAACGCTTTTCGTAGATTGTTGACATGCTGGTTTTGAATTACCTCTGGTCGAAGGTTGTTTGTCTTGCTTCGATCTCTCGATTTGCTTCTTGCTCTGTTCAGAGTCGCCGTACGTTCGACGGCGAAATTGGCTGGTTGAAAACTTTTTAATACATTCTGACAGGTCTTGTCAAGCGATTTTGGCAAGATTTCGTAATTTTTTTGTCTCAAAGTTTTCGCAGGAGTGTTCTTGTGATGGAATTCGTCAACATTGATACAAAGCGTATCATGTATGTTACCATGAAATACAATGTGAAGCAACGGGTAACGGGTCATAATTTTTCAGTTATCCGTCTTGCCACCTCGTTGGAGCTAGTGTGACACAGAGATACGAAGAGCATCAATCCTCGGATGCAAGCGCGTCGATCCCAAACGCGGACGCGTTCGTTCGTCTTGTAAACAAAATCGCGGCACAAGCAACCCGACGAGAACTCGCGCGCCAAGCCGAAGAAGCGCAGCAAACGCGAAGGCGCGGCAGAGTGCGTGTGCGTTTCGCCGGGCGTGCCGACGCTCTCTACATAATCAGCATCGCCGCGAAATTGGCGGATATGCATCCGCAGACCCTCAGGAAATACGACCGTGAGGGGTTAGTAAGTCCGTCTAGAACCCAAGGAAGCAGGCGGCTTTACTCCGAAGAAGACCTCGAACGGCTTCAAATCGTGCGACGACTGTCCGAGGACCTCGGACTGAACCTTAGCGGCGTAGGCCTCGTCCTCGAACTGGTTCAACACATGCGCGGGATGCTCGATGTCTTGGAAAACAGCGAGGATTTGACCAACTCCGCTTCCGCTAAAGCGGTCGCCGATGAGATCAAAGTGATTCTTCACTACTTGGGAGTCGAATGATGGGGACCAGCGGATCGGATCTGGACGGACGTTGGGCACGCAGACCTCGCAGACCAGCGCGAGCATTTCTCGGCGCGAGACGTTCCCGAGGAGCAGTCCGACAACTCATCATCGAATGCAACGAACTTCGAACTGAATTACACGAAACACGCGCGCAATTGGTGCAACATGAAGCGGAACGCGACGAAACACGTCACATAACAGAAGGATTGGAATCGCAAATCAAACGTCTCCAATCAGATCTTGTACGAGCCTACAACGACGTGCAGCGCGCAAAGCATGAGTCCGCTCAGCGAGAAGCAAACGCAGCAGATCAGGCTCGATTAGCCGTGGCAACCCGCATAATGACCGTCGCAGACGACTTTTCTAACGCCTTGGAGACTGCTGAAGAGCAGAACATGGATCCAATGTGGTTCGATGGTTTCAAGGCAATGGCCGAAAAGATCGAAAAAGGTTTGACCGACGCAGGCTTCCGACGATTCGAGTCAATTGGGCAGGATATGGACCCTGCGAGACACGAAGCGCTAGCGACGATGCCGACATCCGACGACCAAGTCGGCAAGGTCGTGCAGGAGATCGAAGCTGGATACGAAGACACCGAGACATCTAGAGTAGTGCGCGTCGCGAAAGTATTGGTCGGTCGAAGTTCAGACGAATCTGAGGCGAGCTGACTGCTTAACACAACCAATAGGACGAAATCCACCAGATCGAACTGGTAAAGAAAGGCAAGTTACAAGAAATGGCAAGAGCTATCGGCATTGACCTGGGGACTACTAATTCCGCCATGGCCTACATGAGCGCTGGGGAGCCCGAGATCATTGAAAACTCGGAAGGCCAACGGGTCACCCCATCCGTAGTCGCTGTCAACACCAAGACGAGCGAACGACTCATCGGCATGATGGCGCGCCGGCAAGCAGTCACCAATCCGGAACACACCGTCTACTCCGCCAAGCGTTTTATTGGCCGCCGCTTCGACGACGAGTTGGTCAGAAGCGACCAGGGGCGGGTGCCATTCACTCTGTCGGGTCTCGAGAACGGCGATGTCGGTATCCAATTCGATGGCAACGTGCGTCCTCCGGCCGAGATCTCGTCGATGCTGCTCGCGCGACTTAAGTCGGATGCAGAGGAGAGATTAGGCGAACCCGTCACACAGGCGGTGATCACGGTACCCGCCTACTTCAATGACGCGCAGCGAGAAGCCACACGGATCGCTGGCACGATCGCCGGACTCGAGGTGTTGCGCGTAGTCAACGAGCCAACAGCAGCCGCACTCGCCTATGGACTCGACAAGGAGGGCGATCGAACCGTCGCCGTATACGACCTCGGTGGCGGAACATTCGACATCACGATCCTGCATGTCGGCGATGGCGTATTCGAAGTGAAGAGCACAAACGGCGACACTCACTTGGGCGGTGACGATTTCGACACTCGATTAGTCGAATATCTGGTCGACGAGTTCAAGAAGAAAGAGTACATGGACCCGAGCACGGATCCTTCAGCCGCCCAAAGGCTTCGCTTGGCAGCGGAAGAGGCCAAGATCGAGCTCTCGTCGGTCACAAGCGCCGAGATAAACCTTCCATTCATATCCGCAGACCAGAGCGGTCCGAAACACCTCGTCGAAGCTCTGACGCGTGCGAAGCTGGAATCGCTGACCGCCGATCTAGTGGAGAAAACCGTCGGCCCGTGTCAGAACGCCTTGCGCGACGCTGGCGTGACCGCGGCGGACATTGACGACGTGATTCTCGCGGGTGGCATGACCCGCATGCCGGCGGTCATGAATCGGGTCAACGAGATCTTCGGCAAAGAGCCTAACCGATCAATCAACCCGGACGAAGTCGTCGCCCTCGGTGCCGCGCTTCAAGCCGGTGTCCTGCAAGGCGATGTCTCCGGCATCCTACTGCTCGACGTCACTCCATTGACTTGGGGCATCGAAACGCTAGGCGGCGTTCGCACCGAGTTGATCCCGCGTAACACGACGATCCCGACATCGAAATCTGACACTTTCACAACCGCGGCAGACGGACAGTCATCAGTCGAAATCCACGTCTTGCAGGGCGAACGTCCGATGGCCGCAGACAACACATCGGTTGGTCGTTTCACACTGGACGGAATCGCACCCGCACCGCGCGGAGTTCCCCAAGTTGAAGTGTCGTTCGACATCGACGCTAACGGCATCATCACCGTGACCGCGAAGGACAAGGCGACGGAGCGCGAGCAGCACATCACGGTCACCGGACGTTCCGGCATGTCCGAGGACGAAATCAAATCCAAAGTGAAGGAAGCGGAAGAGAACGCCGACGCCGATCGCCTTCGCCGAGAAGCCGTCGACGCACGCAACCTGGCGGAATCGACCGCCTACCAAGCCGACAAGTTGATCGAGGAACACGGCGAACGGTTGCCCGAGGACGTCAAGTCAGACATCCAATCAAAGACATCCGAGGTGCGAACAGTCCTCTCCGACGAAAACGCCGACGCCGAACGCGTCAAGACCGCTTCGGAAGCGCTACAACAGGCGATGATGGCAGCCGGCCAACACATCCACGCAGGTGCCGCAGCCGGAGCAGGGCCGGATGCGCCTCCGGGTCCCGATGCCCAACCTCCGGATGACGACACCGTCGAGGGACGATTCCGCGAGGTTTAATTCTCGATTCAGTGCTCAAATAACCCCTCTATCGGGTCAACCGGTAGAGGGGTTATTGATTCTCTATGTCTCCGAAATTGCCTTTTATGCCGGTTCGCTTCAGATACCAAATCGAGGAAATATGTGTCTCTTAATTTCGTCGACCGCTTGTTGATTGTGTCTGATGATGTCGTTGCGGATATCGCGGTCGATGCGGTAATCGCCTTGGTCTTGAAACGTGGGCATGTTGAGGAGCGAGGTAAAGGATGACGGGATTTCGTCGGCAATGTCGATATCTGCCATAGTTGCGAGGTCCATAGTCCAGGCTCGGGCTACCGCGGTCATGTCATAGCCACCTCCACCTACTGCGATCCACGGGCAGTCGAGTTCGCTAACCAGCGCGGCGAATTTCTGTACCGCCAAGTTATGCCCTTGGGTCGTGAGAGATAGATGTGCGAGCGGATCGTTGCGATGCGTGTCGATGCCGAGTTGGGTGAAGATTAGGTCAGGCTCGAACGCGCGCACCAAGTCGGGAATGACAGCATCGAAGGCTTGGTGCCACAGTTCGTCATCGGTGTACGGAGCGAGGGGTATGTTGACGCTGTATCCGTCGCCATCACCAGAGCCAGTTTCACCAGGATTGCCCGTGCCGGGAAAGAGCCACTGCCCGGATTCGTGAATCGATACCGTCATCGCTCGATCAGTGTCGTAAAGCCCCGCTTGGACACCATCGCCATGATGCACGTCTATGTCCACGTAGAAGACGCGGAGCCCTTGGTCGATGAGATGTTTGATCGCGATGACAGCATCGTTGAAGATACCGAAGCCGGATGCGCGATCACTCATGGCATGGTGGTGCATTCCACCCGCGGGAACAAACGCGTTTTTGGTTTGACCGACAAGGACGCGTTCGGCGGCGAGCATGGCACCTCCAGCGGCAAGTGCCCCGTGCCTGAACATCCCTGAACGCGGAGGATTATCTCCGGGCCCAAAGCCGAATTGGTGCATCGCAGGAACGATAGCACCGGCATCAATGGCTTTTACAACTTCTATGTAATCGGCATCGTGGAAGATAGCGATCTCGTCATCCGTTGCGAGACGCGGAGATTCAGTAGCGATGGATTCAGAGTCGAGGAGCCCGACGCTACGCATGAGTTCGTGCATGTGCATCAATCTGATCGGACGCATGGGATGCGTTGGACTAAGAACGTGCTGAGACTGCTCGTGCGAGTAGATGAACGAAGTAGTCGGGTTCGCGGAGGGCATCACGGGTTGATGTTACCGCGAGCCGGATACGTCAGGTTTTGAACCTTCGGTACATCATGGCCATGACCCCGAGTCCGAGGAGGAGGAAGATAATGATGGCGCTGGGCTTGACTTGCGGCCACTCGTCGTCGGGTCCGGGCACGAAATAGACGCTGGAACGCGTCGGGACCGGGCTTAAAACGACTACTGTTGGCTGCGGCGCGACGGTTGCTTGTGGCGGAGGCGCGGCCGGCTCGGGTCGCGGAGCCGATGTCGGTAAGGGCGCCGGGGTTGGTCGTGCGGAGTCTTCAGTTCCCGCCTGCGAATGCTGAGTCTCGGTATCGAGGCTTCCGGTTTCGATTGTAGGTAGCCCGGGGATGGTGGGCACGAGGTCTTTGTGGAAACTGGCAGGGGTTTCGACCGGTCCAACGTTCGGGAGTACCCATTCTCGTCCCCATTCCAGTCGCCAGTCGTTTTCGATCTGTTTGAGTGTGCCGCCGTAGACGGCGATCATAGCGTCATCGATTCGTTTGCCGTCGTTGAGTTGGGAAAGCAATCGGCCGATCGAGTCGGGGCCGTAGTTTTCGATGAGATAACCCACAAAGTTTTCGGATTGGACATAGAACCTGTGGATGTCGCTTCGAAGTCCGGGGATGGTATTCATGGCAGCAAATTCGGTTATTCTGCCGGAACGAACCATGGAGCGGAACCGTCGGGCGGAGTCGCGGCGGTCTTTGGTCTCCCAGTAGCTCGCGTTTCCTTCGTTCAGCCATGCCGGTGCTGACGTGGCGTAAGGAGACGTCAAGGTGCGGCCGAAGATCAGGTGAGTCAGTTCGTGGATCAGGACCGAGTGGGATGGCGACGACATAATGGTGAGGTTGTATTCGTCATATGCATAGCCGCCAAAGTATTGTCCGTCGGTTGCGGCTTGACTAATCTTTGGTCCGTGGATGGTGAGTTCGCGGAGGTTGGGGAATATGACGGCTCGGAATCGGGGAACATCGGCAACACCGAGTGCGGCGCTGATTTCGGGCAGTCTCTGGGAGGTCTGGGCGTGGAGATTCTGGATGGAGCGATCGTCGATGTCGAAGTAGACGATCTCTAGACGCTCGTCGCCGACGCGGCGCCAGTCGTGCGAAGTGCCGAGATGTTCGACGACGTAAGTGTCGGATGTGTAGAGGTCGCCGTTGACGGAAGTGAATTCGAATCGGACGTCGAAGGTTGTGCCCGGCGGGAAGTAGGAGGGAGACTGGACATCGATTTCTGCCGATGCCTTGAGGTCTCCGTTTTGAGTGAACTCGACGTAGGAGTAGTTCGGGATCGTCTCTTCGCCGTGGGGCAGGACCCATAGTCGAGCTTCTTTGATCTCCGCATCGATCTCGGTCTCGATCCAGACGGTGATACTGTCGCCAAGGATGACGTTGTGTGTGACGACTTCGCTTTCTATCGGCCTAGGAGACTGCGCAGAGATGCTTGTCGCGTCCACTGAGACGAGAGCTAACGCGGCGATCAAAATGATTGCCAGCGATTGAGTGCTGGCTCGTAATATGCGCGAGTTGGTCAATGAATGGCGTGGGAATGTGCGTCGGATGTTGCCGCGCCAGATTGAACGCAGCTGAATCTTGATACGCTTCGAGGGTCACCACAGATTTTATCCTCGGTGCTGTAGAGTGATTTCAGTCCGGGAATCCGAATAAAGAAAGGCGAGCAGATGCGTTACTACCAGTCCCGTTGCGGAGATGAGGTCCATGTCGGTGTTGAGGCTGAAGAAGGTGTAATCACGGACCTGACGTCGATTACGGCGGAAGCGGATTCGACGTTGTCTTTGTTCAAGGCAGCGCATCTCGGCGGGGTCGGGATCGATGATGTGGCGATGAAGATCTTGGAGCGTGGCGGCGGCAATCAGATGTCAGTCCAAGAGCTGTGTGCGAGCGACGAGATTTTACCGCCGATCTTCGCACCTGAGGTCTGGGCGTTCGGAGTCACGTACATGGACAGCATGAGGGAGCGCCAAGCGGAGAGCGGTTCCCCGGATGTCTACGCACTGGTCTACAACGCAGATCGCCCAGAGGCGTTTTTCAAATCCACAGCTGAGCGGTTGGTCTCACCCGGCGACGCGTTGGGGATCCGCAGTGATTCGGAGTGGGATGTTCCGGAACCGGAGCTGGCATTCGTTCTGTATGAAGGCGAGATCGTCGCTTACACGGTCGGCAACGACATGAGCAGCCGGTCTATCGAAGGTGCGAACCCTCTGTATCTTCCCCAAGCAAAGGTTTACGACCGGTCTTGCGCGATCGGGCCGTGCATTGCTACGCCGGATGTAGTTGGTGATTCGCAGACTCTGGATGTCGGTTTGAAGATCGAACGGGATGGAAAGACAGCGTTCGAAGGTTCTGCAAACACATCGTTGATGAAGCGTGACTGCAACTACTTAGCCGACTGGCTGCAACGCCACAACCAAGTCCCGAACGGAACGACGGTATGCACCGGAACCGGCACGATTCCGCCACCAGAGTTCACCCTCGCCGAAGGAGATCTGGTAAGCATCTCGATCGACAAGATCGGGACATTGGTCAATCCGGTCGTTCAGGTTTGAGCTAGGGTGTGAACCCCCTGCGTCTCGCTTCGCTGACCCCCTCTTAATCTCCCCCTGAGAGGGGGAGGGGAAGGGATTATGCTGACGCAAAAAGGGGAGGGAGATTCCTCGCTGTGCTCGGAATGACAGAGGAGCGCGTTTAATTCTCCCTTTCGGGGGGATTTTTGATCGAATGTTCGATATTCGAATCATCGCCGCGCCGTTTCTTCCGGGTCGCGTGCGATAGGTAGCTGCACGACTTGATCCGGCACCGCCGACGTCGCCAGACCGTCGGCCCTCCGAGGGCGTCTAGAAGAATCGGCCCCCGCCATCGCTCGGTTCCTCCCCTCGCTGATGCCGTAGCCTCACCCGACCGACGAATCGGGCAGACGTCTGCCGGATAAGGGATGCGTTCGCTCGAACCTTGAACGGGCATCCCCTGCGGCGTGGCTTCGCCCGCCGCGTCCCCTTACGCTTCGCGAAGGGGAGGAAGGGTTTCCCGTCTGGCTTGCTAGTCGGAGCCAGCGTAACACTCCGCATTCGAGCCCTGGAGCTACAACGACCCCCGTGACCGGATTTCGCGGTCGCGTTTCGCCCGTCTTCCCAGACGTCTTCTACGGCTTGGCGGACACCGTCGTGGAGCCGTGTGTCGGCGTCTCCGTGCTACCCGCCCGCGACCGATGCAGTATTCAATTGTGTTTGTTTGTCGGCGCCGACAAGGGGGGTGCACGCTCTCCGTTGCGACGCGGCGATTCTTCGTTTTCAGTGCGCTGGTCCGATGAAAGTCGGATCGGCGCTTGTTTGTTATATTACTACAAATGTTGTCGGAGTCAAGTGTCTGAACCCGGATTTGAAGGATTTGAAGGATGGAAGGAATGACGGGGTGGTCTTGGGTGTATGAACCCCCTGCGTCTCGCTGCGCTTGCCGCGTCCCCCTTTTGCTGACGCAAAAATGGGAGGGATGGCGTTGGGATGCCCCCTTTGTCCTACGGACATTTCCCCCTTGGATTTCGTTCGTATTGGGCGGGGGAAACCCTGCCGCCCGTCCGTCCCGTCACCCTCATCTGGTACCCCCTCTTAATCTCCCCCTGATAGGGGGAGGGAAGAGTGGAGAGGGAGAGGGGAGATTCCTCGATGCGCTCGGAATGACATGGGCGCGGCATCCCCCTGCGTTCGCTGCGCTCCGCGTCCCCCTTCGATTCTCGAAAGGGGACGTACACTGGTTGTCATGACTGCTACGGCACAGGCGGGTGTTTGCAATGTTCCTAATCGGACGATTTTCGAGGGGGACAATCTGGATGTGATGCGGGGGATGAATGACGGGTGTGTGGATCTGATCTATCTGGATCCGCCGTTCAACTCGAACCGGGACTATGCGGCGCCGATCGGGAGCGAGGCGGCGGGGGCGGCGTTCAAGGACACTTGGGATTTGACAGATGTGGACGAGGCTTGGCACAACGAGATCGCGGAGGCTGATCTGGCGCTCTACAAGGTGATCGATGCGAGTGAGCACAGCCATGGAAGCGGTATGAAGTCGTATCTGATCATGATGGCGGTGCGGCTGCTGGAGATGAGGAGGATTCTGAAGTCGACGGGGAGCATCTATCTGCATTGCGATCCGACTGCGAGCCACTATCTGAAGTCGTTGATGGACAGCGTGTTTGGTGCGGCGAATTTCAGGAACGAGATCGTTTGGAAGAGAACCGGGTCTCATGGCGGCTCAAGACGCTTTGGCCCGATACACGACGTAATCCTGTTTTATTCGGCGACGCAACATTATGAGTGGAATCGCGTGTACCAAGATTATTCGCCAGAGTATCTGGAAAACTACTACAGGTACGAAGATGAACGTGGTCGATTTCGTCTGGTTACTTTGACGGGCTCGGGCACTAGATCTGGTGATTCGGGATTGGATTGGCGCGGTGTCAATCCGACGGATTCCGGCAGACATTGGGCCGTGCCCAGGCAGGCGATTGAAGAAGCGTATCCGGACCGCGACGACCTGAGCGACTTAAGCGTTCAAGAGAGACTTGACCTACTCGACAGTGCTGGATTGGTTTATTGGCCACCTAATGGCAGAGTGCCGAGTCAAAAACGGTATGTGGACATGGGTGCGGGAGTTCCAGCCCAAGACATAATTACGGATGTACGAACAATTGGTGCGCGCGCAAAAGAACGTACTGGATATCCGACACAGAAGCCGTTGGCGTTGCTTGAGCGGATCATCAAGGCATCCTCCAACGAGGGCGATGTGGTGTTAGACCCGTTCTGCGGATGTGCGACGACTTGCATCGCGGCGGAACGGTTGGATAGGCAGTGGATCGGGATCGATTTGTCGGCGTTGGCGGTGAGGTTGGTGGAGCAGAGGGCTCGAAATGAGCTTGGGTTGATGGGTGGGATTCAGGCTATCGCTCGGTCGGATATCCCGAAGCGGACGGATCGTGAGCCTGCGCCGCCGTTAAGCGAGTCGAAGGTGGTACTTTATGGGACGCAGGGCGGGAACTGCAACGGGTGTGGGACGCATTTCTTGCCGCAACACTTGACGGTGGATCACATCATCGCGAGGTCGAAGGGCGGGACTGATCATCTTGACAACTTGCAGCTGCTTTGCGGGCACTGCAACTCGTTGAAGGGTGATCGTCCGATGGAGTATTTGAGGGCGCGGTTGGTTAGGGCTGTTTGAATGTTGGATGAAACCACGAGTTCTAGTATGATGAACGACGAACGACCACGATATATGGTGGTCGCTATCCAGAGCTTAGCAATATTCGTTGCTTTATCGATTTTATTAGGGAGAATTTACTATTTGACGTATTACGAGACCCTCAGGATACCCGATATCGAAGCTCCTGTAAATCCCTTGGGTTATTCGATAATTTCCCCTGAAGTAACGATCATGTGTTTTGGGATAACAATCCTGATTGCGGTGTACATATTGTTTCAAAATTGGTTAAAATCGCTCGCCGCAGTGTTTAAATGGAAAAGAAGATTTGCACTTTTGTTTTGGATAGTTTACGCAATCACATTGTCTGGTGTTGATCTTCTATACGAATCAGCGGACCCGTTCATCCCCGGATTTTATGGATTCGGACTAACTTTTGCGTTTGCATCGGCAATGTTCGGGCATGTGCTTATGTTAAAAGCAAGAGAGGATTACCAAAAGCAATCGAGTTCGATTGAAGACCCAGGAGATGCAGGAGATGCAGGAGATGCAGCAGACGACGAGAGTTCACGATGCGAGAATAAATCCGAGCCCAGTTCAACAGACCTCGCATTCGAGCGAGTGCGAAGTTGGCTTAGTTCGTGGCAATCTACGTTATTCATCATCCCTGTGATTTTAGGAGTTTCCGGGATACTGCTCATGGTGAGTTTGGCCTTTTCTGTGGGTAGATTGGACGCTAAGAAAACCTATACCACAGCGCCTCACGTCATCGTTACTACAGCCTCTTGGCACGAAAGCCATCGTGATCTGATGTCCAATTTGAACTGCAATCAGAATCGTTTAACATGCTTCGCCGGTTTGGTGCATTTTGGGGATGAATTTCTATTTTTGCGCCCTAGGGAAACTGTGTTTTCAAATACTGATCCCCGATTGTACGCATTGCGGATCGAAGATGTAAATAATATCGCGTATCTGGACGCGCCAGGACTGAGAAATTCTAAGCCTCTATTTTTGAGATTGTTTCAGTGACGATTATGTGTCGCAGTTGTTAGTTGAGTGATGTCGCCAAGTGGCCAAGTTGCTATTCATAGAATATGACTTCCCGGGATTGAAACCTGCTCCTACTGTGTCCCCTCGCGGAGCAAAAGGGAGATCAGGGTTTAGGACTATCCTAGGAGGGTGGTGAAGGGATGATATGATACTAATGTTGTGAATAATAGTAACGTGAAAGAACCGACGCGGTTCGTGGCTTACGTGGATGAATCTGGCGATGAGGGGTTCGTTTTCAATCCAGATGGCTCGGGTAGTTCGCGGTGGTTTATGTTGTCGGCGGTGGTGACTCGGCGGTTCAATGATTTACAGATGGTCGAATGTCTACGAGAGACGCGCGGGGTGTTGGGCAAGGCTCCGAAGACGCCGTTGCATTTCGCTGATTTGAAGCACGAGCAGCGAGTACCGTACATTCGGCGTGTGGGCAGTTTGGACATTCGCACAGTCAACATCGCGGTCTATAAACCGTCGATCCGAGAGGTATCGAGGTTTCAAGGCACGAAGCATCTGCTATATCGATACACAACGCGGTTTTTGGTTGAGCGGTTGTCGTGGATGCTGAGTCGTACCGGACGGGGCAGGCAAGACCAGGACCGATCTGCTGAAATCATTTTCTCTGACCGTGCGAACATGTCGTACGAAGAGATTCGCTCGTACCTCGGACGGTTGATCCGGCAGTCGAAAAGCACTTCATCCGGCGTGCAGATCGATGGTTCAGTGATCGATCCGGCCCAAGTGCGTTCGGTGCAACATTCACAGATGGCAGGCTTGCAGGTGGCAGACGCGGTGGCTACAAGCACGCACTTTGCGCTGAGGCCGAACCGATACGGCGAGACGGAATCTGCGTATTTCCGGCATCTTGCGAGGACACTCTATCGGCACGAGGGCAAGGTTTTGAGCTATGGGATGAAGTTCTGGCCGGGGGAGTACGAGGCTCTGAAAAGCAAAATCCCCCAAATCGAGGACTTGGAGGATTTTCTACATTAAGGCCCCAGGTTCCGAGGATCCCACCCTTGCGGGCTGCCGCTCTTCACGAACGACCTCTACAACTCCTGCGCTTGCCTTAGTTATGAGTGTATTGGAACATAGGTTGTTTTGTCAAGGGGTGGTAGTCGACTAGGAAGTCGACGGCAGCGGATTTCGGCTAGTTGGTCGGAGTGGTTTGTGAGGGCGGGGGTTCCGCCTCGCGGCGGGCCTCCCCCTAGCCCCCTCCTGAAGGAGGGGGTGAAGTCTTCGCGTCCTAGCTCAACGCCAGCACCCGTTGCACAAAATCGTGCACTTTCGGGCGGTCAGCGTCACGCTCCCAGTCTTCCATGGAGTCGTGGTAGAAGTGTCGGTGGAACTTTTCTGCTATGCCGAAATAGCCTGCTATCAACGGGTCGTCGAACTCTTCGGCAATCCGTTCGGCTGCGTTCTTGAGTGAGCGATGGCTCTCGTGGGGCCATTCTCGCTCCTGCGCGATTGACATGATGGAGTGGGCAGCTGCGCCCCATAGCTTTTCTGCGCCTTGCAGGACGTCGCCGCGTTGGAACTCCTCGTCGGATGCGGCGAGGAAATCGAGAGCGGTCTGGCGGTGCTCTCTGGGAGACATTGTTGTGGTTGCCATGTGTCGATTCTACTGGTTGTTTGGCGCGCTTCTGCGGGCAGGTTTGAAACCTGCCCTTACCCTATGGCCATTCGTTCACCCTCACCCTAGCCCTCTCCCATCGAGGGAGAGGGGATACCCCGGTGCCCGGCCGCTCTGGATTCCCGCCTGCGCGGGAATGACGGGGTTGCTCGGGTCGGACGTATGAACCCCCTGCGTCTCGCTGCGCTGACACCCCCTTCAATTCCCCCTCAGGGAGGGGGAGGGAAAAGGTTGGTTTCGCAAAAAGGGGAGGGATCGGCATTGGGGCGGTGCTCCTCTTGCCCTCCTGACGGAGGGGGTGTTGGGGTTAAGATTAGAGGTTGCGTTGTGTGGGTGTTTCGGGTGTGTTGTATCGAGAAATCGAGGTTCTTTTGACTCAAACCGCAGAAAAACTTGGGGAATCGACGGAAACGGATGTCGATGCGGCTTTCGTGCAGGATTTCGCACGGAAGGTTCGTGAAAATGTGCAGCGGGTTTTCGTAGGCAAGGACGAGGCGATAGAGCTCGCCATCATCGCTATGCTGGGGCGTGGTCATGTGTTGCTGGAGGATGTGCCGGGCACGGGTAAGACGACGCTGGCGAAGACGATTGCGGCTTCTTTGGGACTGGATTTCAAGCGTGTGCAGTTCACGCCAGACTTGGTTCCGTCGGACGTTCTCGGAGTGAACATCTACAACGCCGGGACGAGCGAGTTTGAGTTCAAGTCGGGTCCGATCTTCACGCAGATTCTGCTGGCGGATGAGATCAACCGGGCGACGCCGCGGACGCAGTCGGCGTTGCTGGAGGCGATGCAGGAGCAGCAGGTATCGATCGATGGGGTGACGATGGCGCTGAGTTCACCGTTTCTGGTGTTGGCGACGTTGAATCCGGTGGAGATGGAGGGGACGTTCATGCTGCCGGAGGCGCAGCTGGACCGGTTCTTGTTGAAGCTGTCGATCGGATATCCGTCGGACGATGAGGAGGCGCGGATGTTGCGGCGTTTCCAGACGGGTGATGGGGCTTTGTCGGTGGAAGTCTGCGCGTCGGCAGAGGATGTCGAACATGCGCGGGACGTGGTTGAGCAGGTCCGGATCGCGGACCATGTGCGCGAGTATCTGGTTTCGGTAGTACGGGCAACGCGAAACAATGCGCAGATCCGATTGGGAGCGAGCCCGCGTGGGTCGTTGGCGCTGCAACACGCGGCACAGGCCCGGGCGGCGATCAATGGGCGCGGGTACGTGATGCCGGATGACATCAAGGCGTTGGCGGCGCCGGTGTTGTCGCACCGGGTGGTTTTGGAGTCGAGCATGCAGATGAGGCGTCGGGATGCGTCGCAGATCATCGATGATGTTGTGTCGCAGGTACCGGTGCCGATAGAGAGGTGAGATGATCCCCCTCACCCTAGCCCTCTCCCACGGAGGGGAGAGGGAACAGTACGGTGCCTTCGGGCATCCCCTGCGTGGTCGCTTCGCTTCCACGCGTCCCCTTACGCTCTGCGAAGGGGACGGGCTTCTCCCTAGTCCGCTTCTGAGGGGGTTATATCCGCCGTCGCGCACCCCCTGCGAGCATCGCTTCGCTTGCTCGCGTCCCCCTCGCTTCGCGAAGGGGAGGGTATTGAGATGATGATTAATCCGGTTATTAGGACGTTTCGTGAGAAGCGGACTAAGGATTTGCGGGCTCCTGATGTAATCGGTGAGCTATTCATGTTGTTGATGCTGGTGGTGATTGCGGTTGGGGCGGGAACGGGTTCTGCGCTGGTGGTTGCGTTGGGAACGACGGCGTTTGTGATCTCGGCAGGGGGGACGCTGTGGTCGAAGCTGTCGTTGGCGGAGGTGGCGTATGGTGCTCAGCCGTCGGACACTCACGCTTTTGTGGGCGATGAGGTGGAGATTGTGATGACCTTGGAGAATCGGAAGCCGTTGCCGATTCCATGGGTGCAACTGATCGAGTTTTTGCCGACGGGTCTGTTGCCTTTGAGTGACGAGGGCGTGAAGCGTCGGGCGTATGCGGGTGGTAGCGAGATTGTGGAGACGACGAGTCTGGCGGGTTACGAACGGGTGCGATTCCGGCACAAGATCAAGGCACATCATCGCGGGCACTACTCGATCGGTCCGACGGAGTTGAGGAGTGGCGATCTTTTTGGGTTGTTCGGGACTGTTCGACGCGACTCGCGATCTTTGCAAGGTGTGACGGTTTATCCGCGCATCGTGCCGTTGGATGGTTGGGAGTTACCGGCGGCCAAGCCGATGGGCGACACGCTGAGCCGGAACACGCTGTTGGATGATCCGTCACGACCTCGCAGCATTCGGGACTATCGGCCAGGCGATCCGATGAAGCGTATCGACTGGAAGTTGAGCGCGAAGCGGGACGAGTTGACGGTGCGGACGTACGATCAGAGCGTGAGCAACGATGTTGTGGTGATGATGGAGTCGCGGACGGTGGACTACGCGTGGCATGGTTACAAGTACGACGTTTTGGAGTCGGCGGTTACAGGTGCGGCGTCGATTGCGGTGAGGTGTGCGGACCTTGGCTATCGAGTCGGACTGGTGGCGAACGGTGTGCGTCCAACGCGCGGCGTGATGGCGGCGATTACGCCTGGAGATGGTCCGCATCATGTTCGGACGATCTTGGAGGCGCTGGCGTTTGTGCAGCCGCTGTCATTGACATCCCTGGAGACGTTGGCGGTGGATCGTGGCGCACATGCCATCACGAACGGGTCTTCATTGATACTGGTCGCAGGATTTTTGACGGAGCCGGTGGTTGCGTATCTTCATCACTCGCAGCAAGTGGGGCACCGCGTGTCGATTGCGTGGGTAGGGCGTGAGGATCCCCCGCGAGTGACGGGAATACGAGTTGTGGATGCTCGGGAGATATTCAAGATCGATGAGGATATCGAGGAACTGTTGATGTCGGTAGTGGACGAGCAGATGGAGATGAATGCCCGGATGAACGCTCCGGTTCGCGAGTACGACCATGTCTGATTGGCGCAATCAGATCGTATTCACCGCGATCGCGGTTGCGGAGAGCGTGATCTTATTCACGATCATCGCGGTTATCAGCGCCGGGTTGAGTCTCGATTTTCCGCCGTTGCACTGGGGGATGGTGCTGTTCCTGTATCTGACCGGGATGGTGACGTCTTGGATCGTGGGTGGACTGCGAGGCAGTCTCGTCACGATCGCGTTGATCTACGGTACTGCGGGCTTGGCGATGATATATGCGGCGGTTGCGACGACGCGTCTCGGCGATGGGTTCAACTTCGATCTGGCTTGGATATATCACCTCTTCAACCGAGATTTGACGGGCGAGTCGGTTGCTTCGCTGGTGATCGCGTTGATTGTGAGCTTACTGATTTGGCGGCGGACATCGACGATTATTCGCGATGACAGCGATGCGCCGGATCACTTGAAGCGGATATTCAAGCGCGGTTTGGTTGTATTGGCTGTGGGTTTGATCGTCGACGAGTTCGTGTCGGAACCGATCGGGTTGGCGCAGTTGCTGATTCCGTATTTCATCGCGACGCTGGGGGGAATGGCGGTAGCGCGTTTGCCGAACGATTCGCCAGTGGCCGGCAAGTGGATGCGGATCATAGTTGTGGCATTGGGCGCGTTTCTCGGCACCGGATTGATCGCCGGATTCTTCGGGGGACGGTACGGGTACGCGGGTTTGAACGCGCTGTGGGTTTTGTGGGGATGGACGGTTGACGCGATCTTGTTCGTCTTGCGCTACCCGTTGCTGGCGATCGGTTGGGTGATCGCCAAGATAATCGAGTTCTTGCAGTCGTTCTTCGGCTCGGAGCCTCCTGAGCAGGAGCAAGAGCAGGGGCAAGGGCAGCGTCCGGAGTTCCCGGAACGTGAGGCGACAGAGGCGGCTGACAGCGCGTGGGTAGAAGCGGTCCTCGATATATTGCAGTGGCCGCTTACGTTCCTGCTGCTGTTTGTGGTGCTGATAGTGGTGGCGTTGGCGTATCGGCGTATCATACGGCGGTTGAACCGCGACGACGGCATCGAACGTGAGACCATCCGCGACGAAGTGGAAGAGGTCACGTATCTCGACCTACTGAAAGGACTGCTGCCGGACTGGATGACGCGTCGAGGCACACCGCGACATCTATGGAGCTACCCCGACGAACCAGGCATCAAAGAGGTCTTCATCCTCTATTTCGAGACGCTGGAGATGGCCCTCGAGCGCGGATGGGAGTTCAACTCGCGATTGACTCCGAGCGAGCGTCAGCCGGAGTTGGCAACGTTTTTGGACGGCGCACCCATTGCCGACATCACCTCACGTTTCAACGCAGCTTGCTACGGCAATGTGCCGACGGAGGTGTCGCGAGTAGAGGATTTGAGGTCTAGGTTGACGCGATCTGTTGAGATTCTGGATGAGCGACGGGAGAGAGCTGAATCGGGATCGGAATAGGCTCGGGTCGAGTCTAGGATGCGGGACCGTATTCGTTTTCGCCGATGGTGATTACGCGAAGGAGGTTGGTGCTTCCGGATTTGCCGATGGGGACACCGGCTACTAGCACTACAGTGTCGTTGTTTTTCGCGAAGCCTTGCTCTTTTGCCAGCGCTGCTGCGTAGTCGAACATCTGGTCGAGTTCAGCAAGGCGTTGAGTTAGGAGAGGGATAACGCCCCAGCGCATAGAGAGGTTGTTGAGGGCCTTTTCGCTAGGGGAGAGTGCAATGATGGGTGTTCGTGGTCGGAATGCGGCTACTCGGTCGGCGGTGGTGCCGGTTTCGGTGAATGTGATGATGGCTTTGGAACGCAGGGTGTCGGCGGTTCGTGCCGCGTCGAATGCGATGATGGAGTTGATTTGTGCGTATCGCCCTTCCTTTTCAATGATTGCCATGCGTCGGTTTCCGAGCATGGCATTGTCGAGGAAGCGTTCGGCGAGTTTGGAGACGCGAGCCATGAATCTGACTGCCGCGACGGGGTAGTCTCCGACGGAGGTCTCGGCGGAGAGCATTACAGCGTCGGTGCCATCGCGGACGGCGTTATAGACGTCGGTCGATTCGGCGCGTGTCGGGTACGGGTTGTCGCGCATGGATTCGAGCATCTGGGTTGCTGTGATGACGGGTTTGCCGACCTCGTTGGCCATCCGGATCATGCGCTTCTGGATCATAGGAACGAGGTGCAGAGGCATCTCAACGCCAAGGTCTCCACGGGCAACCATGATGGCATCGGTCTCGTCGAGGATTTCGTTGAGGTTTTCGACGGCTTGTTTTATCTCGATCTTGGCGACGAGGGCCGGAGTTCGTCCGGCCGCGGCTAAACGATCGCGAACGGCTCGGAGATCGTGGCGGTTGCGTATGTACGAGAGGCCTACGAAGTCAACGTCGGCTTCAATAGCGAAGTCGAGGGCGGCAATGGTTTCGTCTGTGAAGTAGTCGAGGGTCGAGGTGTTTCCGGGAGCGGTTACGGCTTTGTCGGACTGGATCAGGCCTCCGCGTCGCACAGCGCAGTGGATCTCAACGCCGTCAACGCGATCAACGCGTAGTTCGACCGCTCCTTCGTCGATCAAGATACGGGCGCGTGGTCGGATGTCGTTGTGTAGACCAGAGGGCCAGACGGTCCCGCGTTCTGAGGTCGTATAGACGCGTTCCGCGGTGAGAACGAACTTGTCGCGCGCGTTTACCGGTATGCCCTCTCGCCCGCTCTGAGTGACCGCTTGATCCGGATCCACCGTTCCGATGCGATATTTGGGACCAGGCAGATCGGCGAGGATGCCGATGGGGACGCCCGTCTGATGGGCGGCTTCGCGGATTGCCTCGACGTACTCGAAGTGTTGCTCGGAGTCGCCGTGCGATAGGTTGAGGCGCGCGACAGACATTCCCGCGCGGATCAGTTGTCGTGCTCGGACGACGTTGCCGGTTGCCGGCCCGATGGTGCACACGATTCGCGTTCGCGGCGAGTTCCTGACGTATGTAGGGAGTTGCTGCATTTGGTTAAGCGGTTTCTCCGATGGTGGAAGGCGTCTCGGTTTAATGTATAACGCGATGCGGGTTGTGCAGTTTGCGAAGGCGTAAAACGGTGATAAATCGACGCTGTGAAGTGAGTTTGATATGATTAAGTTAGATGTTCGAAGTGTCATCGCGCCGTTGTGGGCGCCGATTGGGAAACACGCTGGGAGCCATAGATTTGAACACGTTTGAAGCACTGCTCGCGCTGCAGGAAATCGACCAAGGATTGCTACGGCAACGACAGTCGTATTCGCAGATTTCGCTGGATTTGCAGGACAAGGCGAAACGATTGAAGGATCTGCGCGAAAAGTGTGAACGGGCGAGGCGGTCGCAGATGCAGGCGGAAGTTGCGATGAAGCGGTTGGAGCTTGAGCGGGCTTCGGAGAATCAGAACCGCGTGGAGGTGGAGGAGAGACTCTACAGCGGTGGGGATGTGACGAATCCTCGCGACTACTACCGCATGGAGTTGCAGGTCCAAGAGCATGCGAACCGTATCGATGCCATTGACCAGCGCATGGAGCCGATCAAGAACGCGGCGAATGAGGCGCGAACTGTTCATGCAGAGCTGCAAACGCAGCTGGAAGCGATGGAAGTAGATTGGACGGAACAGAAGCAGTCGGGAACGGATGAGCAGTCGCGTATATCTACCGAGTACAACGAGGCTCTGAAACATCGCAACGAGACTGCTAGCGCGATTCCGGCACAGCACCTGGGCGAGTACAACCGATTGTTCAAGAACAACGGCGGGATGGCGGTGACGGTTGTGGAACGCGACATCTGCGCTGGTTGCTCCGAGCGGGTCTCGATGGGCGAACTTAACGTGTTGAAGCAGGCCACAGACCCGATACTGTGTCATTGCGGCAAGTACTTGATCACGCTTAGCACGGACTGATTCGACATGCGCGCCATCGGCTACGTCAGGCGACGCGAGATCGAAGACGACTCAGATGCGCCTGTCACCTACAATGCCCGAAATTGGGATGGTTCTGTTGGTGCGGTAGCTGGCTCGTGGGGTCAAATAACGGAGATTGAAAGTCGGCTGAAGCTGGATAGCTCTGCTGACCCCGTCCAACAGATTGTCGAATATTGCCGTTCGGGAGGTCATCACCTGACGGCGATCCTTGGTCTGGAAGAGGATGACCAGTTGTTGCAGAGCGTCGAGGCGGAACTGAGCGAAGGGTTGGGCACGGCGTTCACTCGGCAGATACCAGAAGAGTTCGGGGACCCGCAATTTGCGGAGTTGATGGAACGACTCGAGGGTCTGCATGGCCGGCCCGCGTTGGTGGTTATCCCGGACGCGTCGCATTTGGCTGGCGATTTGGAGACTTTGGTGGAGCGACTTCTGTACATCCGGCGATCGGGTTCGGACGCGATCTGTACAGATATGGAGCTGCCAGATCCGTTGCAGAATGGTGAGGAGCTACTGGGGCTGCGGGGCGAACCGGACTGGTTGCGCAAGCGGATCCGTAATCGAATTCGCGAAAAGGCATCACGTGGGAAGGTGCTAGGCAGGACACCGTACGGCTATCGATGCGGAGCGGATGGTTCGCTGAAACCGGTACCTGAAGAGGCTGACGTTGTGCGGCAGATTTTCGAATGGTACGTCGGCGATGAAGACGCGACCGACGAAGACGGCGAGCGCGTCAGCAACGGTGTCGGTATGCGTTTGATCGCTCAGCGATTGGCGGCAGAGAACATCCCGACGCGCACTGGCAAGCCGTGGTCGACAGCGACGGTTTCAATAATCCTGAAGAATCGCGTTTACGTGGGGACATACACCCGGTACGGTTTCTTGGTGTCTGGCAACCACGAGCCGATTATTGGTCGGTCATTGTTCCGTCGTGCGCAGGACGAATTAACGGTGAAGCAACGACAGCGAAGGTTGTCGAAATCTGAAGACCCGTTCCTGCTCGGCGGGTTGTTGCGATGCGGTCAGTGCGGTCATGGAGTACCGGGGCTGACGCGCCGGCGTACTTGGCGACGCCAGGACGATACTACGGCTTCGAGGACTTACCGCTATTACGAGTTTTACGAGTGTCAGCATCGACGCGCGGCGAAGAACGGGGGTAGCAACGGCATCGTCTGCCCTAAGTGGCGAGCCGACGATTTGGATGGCGAGGTGCGCAAAGCGGTGATGGCGTGGGAGCCGGAGCAGGTGAAACAGATCAGGCCTATTGAGACTGGTCTAACGCTTGAGCAGCAGATGGAGAATGCCGAGAAGACGTTCCTGAATGAAGCGCGGATGGTATCGACGGGGCGTGGCGATCTGGAAAATTTGGAGCCGTTTCTGTCAGAAATCAAGCGCGTGCGCCGCTTAATCGAAGAGGAGCAGAAGACTGGCAACAGCGCGAGCGGGTCGAAGAACGGCAAGGTGTCGCGCGAGCGTTGGACTCGTGATCTGATAGCCGACGTGGTCGGTTCCGGCGACGTGGAGCGGGCGCGAGACGCGCTCGTAGCATTGGTGGAAGATGTCGAGGTTTCAGAAGACGGGGTCAAAGTGCGACCTAGGGTAAGAGCCTAGCCTAGTTTAGTTCGGTTGGATGTTACTCTGAGGTCAGTGCGAGGCGGACGTGCGACCGCTGCAGGGACGGTTTAGACTAGATCGTCTTCGTGGAGGAAAGTCCGAGCACCAACGGGCAGGAGCGCCTGCTAACGGCAGGGCGGGGCGACCCGACGGAAAGTGCAGCAGAAAGAATACCGCCTGTGAACGCGCATTTCGGTGTGCGTTTCGTCAGGTAAGGGCGAACCGGTGCGGTAAGAGCGCACCGCGTCGGCGGTAACGTCGGCGGCAGTGAAAACCCCGCTCGGTGCAAGGCCAAATAGGGGAGCACTAAGGCGAATGCCCGCGTCAGCTCCCGGGTAGGCCGCTAGAGGTCACGGGCGACCGTGATCGGAGATGGATGGTCGCACAGGGTCAGATTCGAGGGAGGAAGGCCTACGGGTTGTAAACCTCGCTGGGACCCGGACAGAACTCGGCTTACAGTCCGCCTCGCCGAGGGTTGTCGATTTGGATTTGGGGCTTCCTTAATCACCACATCCGCCGGACACCGTAACTATCGAACGCGATTTCGTTTGAGACCAGAACTAGGTCGTCAGATATCGCTTGCGCAATGAGCATCCGGTCGAACGGATCGCTATGGGGGCCGGGTAGGGATCCGGCACGGAGGGCGTGTTGGAGGGTTATTGGTAGTTCGATAAAATCTTGATCAGCCATGTAACCGGCAATGTCGAGCACAAGTTCTTCCGCTTCTGGCAACTTACCCAAACGATACTTAGTCGCTATTTCCCAAGCGGTAGCGGAGCTAATCACTACTTCGTTGTCTTCGGTCTGTATGGCGTCTTGCATGCGGTTGGAAAGTTGAGAATCTCCGGCAAACCACCAAAGGAACGCGTGGGTATCAAGTAGCAATCGCAAAGATCAGCCGCCTTCCCACAACTTCAATTCTTCTTCCGGCAGGGGCTCGAAGAACCGTTCGTCGATCTTGATTTTGCCTTTGAGCGTTCCGAATTGCCGCCTTCCTTTGGGTGCGTACGGAACCAACTTCGCGACGGGTTTGCCGTTCCGGGCGATCACGATATCTTCGCCGGCCTCAGCTTCTGCCAAAAGGCGGGAGAGGTGAGTTTTCGCTTCGTGCACATTGACAGTAACCATTGCCGCCTCCTTTGATCTTTGTTAGTCAAGTATATGACTAACCAGGATTCCGCGCAATCACTAGTCACCGACCCTGCATCCCGACCGCACTTTCGAATGGGCGTACCGCCCGCTGAAGCGCCCGCCTTCGCGGGAATGACGGTGTTGCGCGCGACACTGTTACATAGTGTTCAATCCACCACTTCCAGCGTGGCGATGCGTGGCGCGTGAACGTCTAAAGACGCTCGCATGAATTGGTAGACGGCGTCGGTCATGGGGACACATTCCGGGCACTCTTCGTTGGTGCCGGCGTTGTATTTGACCTTCATGTAATCGTCAGTGAGTTCAAGAAGCTCCAACGAGCCACCTTCCGAAGCGACCATGATGCCGATGTTGTCGATGACCGTGTTTATCGCCGGGTCTGCGGTCTTCATGTTGGAGATTCCTTGAGTTTCAGGTGTATTGGTGTGATTCTAACTGCGGGTTTTAGAGGCTCAACCGTCTACTTTGAGGTCGACGTTTGAGATTTGCTGTTGGATTTCGCCGATGATTTCCCCCCGCTTCTTGCCCCAACCGCGGTTGAGACCTTCGATCATGCGCGCTTCGGCCAAGTTACCTAACGGCAGGGGTACTCGCATCGAACGACCAATCTCGTTCGCCAGTCGAACGTCTTTAGCCATGAGTTCCAGATAGAAGGTGTATTCGGTGTCGTCGTAGTCTTCAGGTGGGCGTTCGAATCCATCGAAGGGACGACGCTTTCCGCCAGAACCTTCATGGATCGCTTTAACCAAGACTTCGAAGCTGGCACCCGCTTTGACCCCGGCAGTTATCACTTCCATGCGCGCCATGCCGACTATGGCGCCGAACAGTTGATTCATCTGTTTGCAGATCGTTCCAGTGCCGATGCCTCCGCAATACTGGACTTTATCTCCCATTGCGTCGAGTGTGGGTTTGATGGCGTCGTAGACGCCTCGGTCACCGCCGACGTATACAGCGAGGTCGCGTTCCTGCGCACCTACGACGCCTCCGCTGACGGGGGCGTCGAGGAACATGATCCCTTGGTCGGCGTATCGCTCATGCAGGGATCGAACCATGTCGAGCGAGTTGGATGTGCAGTCGATGACGATAGCGCCATCCTCAACTCCTTCCGATATTCCGTCGTCGCCGAAACTAACCGCGTCGACGTGTTGCGGCATAGGCAGGCACGTGACGACGAGGTCTTTGCCCGTCGCGGCTTCGGCGGGAGTGTCGGCCCAATGCGCGCCGTCTTCGAGCATGTCGGTGGCAGCTTCTGGATTAAGATCGTGGACGGTGAAATCCTCGGCCGCGGTCATCATGTGTTTGGCCATCGGTTTGCCCATGTGCCCGATGCCGATCCATGCGATTTTCATTTTGGGTGTCCTCTTGTAAAACCCCTCTTTGATTCTCCCCTTGTATCAAGGGGAGGGGGAACTAGTTAGTCAAGTTGTCTTAGGCGCGGATCGAAGCGATCTCTGAACCAATCGCCGAGGAAGTTGAAAGCTAGGACCGTGAGCATGATGGCAAGTCCGGGGAAGAAGGATATCCACCACTCGGTATAGATGTAGTTGCGTCCTTCGGCGACCATCACGCCCCATGCCGGTGTGGGTGGCGGGATGCCGACGCCGAGGAAAGAGAGGCTGGCTTCTGTGAGAATCAGGGAGCCGAGATGAAGGGTGGTAACGACAATGATGGTGTTGATTAGTCCGGGTGTGAGGTGCTTCCAGAGGATGCGCCATATGCTGGCACCGGCTACTCTAGCAGCGGAGACGTAGTCACGGGTCTTGAGACTGAGGGTTTCGGCGCGGGCTTGTCGGGCTACACCGTTCCAGCTGAAGATCGTGAGGAGGATGATCACAAGTTCGAAGGATTGCCCGTAGACGATGACAGCCACCAGAGCCACGAGGATGAAAGGGACGGCAAAAGTGAAGTCCACGATGCGCATAAGGACTTCGTCGACGGTGCCCCCTATGTATCCGGCTACGAGGCCGACGATTAGTCCGAATGCGGTTCCCATTGTTAGGACGATGGTTGCGATGAGTAGGGAGGTTCTTGCGCCGTAGATGATCCGAGCAAGGATGTCCCTGCCGAGAGGATCAGTCCCAAGGAGGTGCTCTGAACTACCACCTTCTTGCCACATCGGTGGGATATTGCGGGAGATGAGGTCGTCTTTTTCGGGGTCGTAAGGCGTGAGGATTTCAGCGAAGATAGCTGCCGTCAGCAACATGGCGATAAGTATGGCGGGTACCAGCGGCCAAGTACGTAAGATGCGACGAAGCGTCTGCCAGGTGGAAGATCCCGCATCGTCTTGATCGTCGGCGGTTACAGGGGCCGTGGTTGCGCTAGAGACCTCGTTCACTGCTTTATTCCAGCCTGATTCGTGGGTCGGCCACGGCATACAGCAGGTCGATGAAGAGGGCCATGCCGGCATATGCGAGGGTTATGACGCAAACTATGGCGGTCAGAACCGGAAAATCGAGTTGGAGAACGGATGTAACCGCAAGACTGCCGAGTCCTGGCCAGGAAAAGATGGTTTCGGTGATGACGGCTCCAGTGATGAGGCCCGCCAAGAGGAGCCCAGCGTAGGTTAGGGACGGGAGCAGTGCATTACGGAAGGCGTGTTTCCAGATGACGATGGAGTTGTCGACACCTTTGGCTCGAGCGAATTTGATGAACTCGGAGTCGAGGACTTCGAGCATCGCTGATCGGGTGAGTCGTAGAAAACTAGAAGCGAATAGCCAACCAAGTGTGACGGAGGGCAGGATGTAGTGTTCCCATCCGCCTCTGCGGGCGACCGGCAGCCAGCCAAGGTTGACGCTGAATATTAGGACGAGGACGATGCCTAGCCAGAACACAGGCGCGGCTTGACCGACTAAGGCAAAAGTTCTGCCGATGTAGTCGAGGAGGGAGCCCCGTCTGAGGGCGGAGAGTACGCCGAGCGGAATGCCGGTGACGATCGCGAACAGGAATGAACCGAATGCCATCTCCAGCGTGGCCGGGATGCGTTCTGTGACGACGTCGAGTGCGGGTCTGCGCTGGCGGATGGATTCACCGAAATCCCCTGTGACGGCGTTTCCAAGCCAGATTATGTACTGTTGCCAAGTCGGCTTGTCGAGACCAAGTTCGACGCCCCACGCATCCCACTCCGCTTGAGTGCTCTGCTCGCTCAGGAAGAGATGACGCGGATCGCCAGACTGCCTTGACATGATGAAGACGAAGATCGTCGTCGCGAGTAGCAAAACGATGCTGTAGGTGAGTCTTCTAAGAAAGAAGGTCTTCATCTTCGCCTAAGGGCATACCGATCAGTGCGCGAAAGCCCGCGAATACAGGGACGACAAAGTTCGGCTCTTATCGTTGCCATGCACTGAGCGGGGATGACAACGTGCCATCCCCGCCCAATGTTTGGATCACGTTAACAGCAATCGAGGTTAGCGATCGAGAAGCATGGTCTCGAAGGAGTTCGGACCGTTCTCGTTGTGGCGGTAGGGTTTCCAGTCGAGGACTTCTGGTCCTAGGACGTACCACTTGACTAGTTCGACCACCGGGATCTCGACACCAACTCTCTGGACGTAGTCTTCGATCTCAGTGTTCAGGGCGATGATCTGGTCGCCTTCCGTGTTCCTGTCTAATGCCAAGTAGCGCGTGTCCCAATCTTTCATGACGTCGTATGGGAATTCGACACCGGAGTTCCAACCCCTGCCATGTCGCCATCTGCCGTACATGTTGCCGAAGAATCCGCCTTCCGCGCTGTTGATGAAGTGCCACGGTATGTCGATCGATCGGTCGACAAGGGTGGGACGTCTAGCGGAGTAGGCGGTGTTCTCGATTTGGACATCGATACCGACGTCACGCCATTGTCCTGCGATTGCAACACCAACTTCGGGGTTAACGAACGGGCTGTCGGACGGGACCCAGAATCCCATTTCGAACCCATCGGGATACCCGGCTTCGGCTAGTAGTGCCTTGGCACCTTCAGGGTCGTAGTCGACGAACCATCGGTCTTGCCAGTGCGGCGTACTCTGTTCGTATCCGGTGTGGGTGTAGATCGGCTTTCCTAGTCCGGTGAGGATGCTGTTGTTGATCAGCGAACGGTTAATCGCCATTGATAGGGCGCGGCGGACCTTGTTGGCATTCTCGTCATCCGGGCCAGTTCCGATCCACGGGAGTTCAGGTTTGTGACCGGGACGAGGCTCGATCGGCTCATCGGAGATGTGGTTTCTGTCGGTCCAGAAGTTGCCTCCAAAGTAGATGGCCTGACCACCGAGACCCGCGTTGATCTGGATACGGCGTCCGCGTGAGCGGTTTTCGGTATCGAGAACGAGCGAGCTTGGGATCTGTGCCAGATGTACTTCGCCGGTGGCTAGTGCGGCCGCGGCCTGTGAGGGCTCGCGGATTTCGATGACGCGAAGCCTGTCGGCTAGCGGTGGAGCGCGCCAGTGGTCGAGTACTGCGTCAGCGACGAGTTCGTCGTTACCGACGTGTTTGACAACTTGCCAAGGGCCGCTGCCGTGCGGCTCGAGGATGGCTCCTTCTTCGCCGAGTTCGTCATAGACGCGCTTGCTGTGGATCGGTAGCTGCCCGTTCTCGTTTGCGATCAAGTAGAAGAAGTCGGGGTGGAAGCGCTCAGGGTTGAATGTGCACGAGAATGCCCGATCGCTGATGGTCTGACAGTCCCATACGCCGATGCCGCCAGACTCGCTGAACGTCGGTGCTCGAGCAGCCCGGCTACCTTCTTTACCGGCGTCAGTCATGGAGTGGACCACGTCTTCAGCGGTGAGCGGACCCCAGTCTTGGTCAACGCCTCGGAACGTCACGCCATCGCGGACGGTGAATGTGATGTTGTTTCCATCGATTTCCCATCCGGTGCCAATGCCTGAGGTGCCCGGTACACCGTACGCTGGTGGCGGATCCACGCGGTCGGTGCGAAGAAGGGTCTCGGTGATGCCCCACGCGTGGAGCTTCCAGTATTCGGGTGAAGGTTGTGCTGAAGGCAGGTAGAGGGGCGGTGGCACGTAGACGGTAGCCACACGGATTTCGCCACCTGAGCGACGGGGCGCCTCGACCTCACGTTCGACGACGACGGTCTGGACTACTGGTTTCTCAACCTCAACGACTCTTTCTTTCTCGACGACAACAGTCTGGACGACGGTCTCGCCTTCTACGACAACCTCTTTCTCGACGACGACAGTCTGAACGACGGTCTCACCCTCGACGATGACTTCTTTCTCGACGACGACGGTCTGAACGACGGTCTCGCCTTCGACGACTTTTTCGACGACGACGGTCTGCGGTACTGCGACTTCGCGTTCGACAACGACCTCTTTCTCGATGACGACGGTCTCAACGACAGTTTCGCCACAGGCCATGAAGACTGCGGTTACAGCTACGGCAAGTGCGACTAGCACAGATACGCTGATCCTCCGATGCCTGGTGAATGGTTTCATCTTGACGCTCCTTGTGTTTGGGTTGGCGCTGTTCGAGCGATGCGCTTTTCGTGTCGCGCCCAAGCGGCACGAGCCGGGTGCTCGCGCGATTGATATGGAACGATGTTACTTCAATATTTCATCGATTCCGCCTCGTTGATGAAAAACGTATTCGTTCATCGGCTCAACGACGTGATTCGCAATGAATTCGAACCTAGTGCGGTATATCCTAAACATGCCAACGGAACCAAGATTCGGAGTGCGATCTTAGGTGATTCACCCGTAACCACGATGCATCGAGGGCAATATGTACGAGCTTGAAGTTGTGAATCCGGTTGCGCCGCAGCGCGGGGAAGTGAGTGCGTTTCCATACGCGCCTCGTCCATCGAGTCTGAAGGACAAGGTGATTGGCTTGATGTGGAACGGGAAGGCGCACGGCGACGATGCGTTGAAACGGGCGGGTGAATTGATCAAGCAGGCAGAACCGTCGGTTGATGTGCGGTTCTATTCTGGAGCGTTGCCGTTTCCGGATCCGCTGCGGGCGAAGGCGATTTCGGAGGTCGATGTCGCAATTGGCTGTACGGCTGATTGAGGGAGTTGCACGTCGTGGCTTGTCTACGACATGGTTGAGTTGGAGAAGGCGGGAGTACCGACCGTCGTGATCCTCTCGAATGGTTTCCAGCACGATGCTGACGCGAGCGCGAAGGCGTTTGGCATGGGGCCGATACCTCGGGTTGAGGTGCCGTTGGTCTACAACAACATCACTACGGATCAGGCGATCGCACAGACGGATCCTGTTGTCGACGACATCATGGAGTTGCTGACGCAGGGCATATCGGGAGAGGAGATCGAGAATCAGGCGTTGCGCGACGCGCAGGAGAAGCGTTTCAGGTTCAAGGGTGAAGATCAGTTCGGAGCGCTTGATGCGTTTAACAATGAGTTCTTAGATCGTGATTGGGGAGACGGTTTCCCGTTGATACCGCCAACCGAGGAGAAGGTGGCGCGGATGTTGTCTGGGACGACCTTGGATGCGGAGGAAGTGGTCTGCACTTTGCCGCCGGGAAATGGGATCGTGACGGTTCAGAAGATCGCGGTGAATTGCGTGATGGCGGGTTGCGAACCCGAGCATCTGCCCGTCGTGATTGCGGCGTGCAAAGCAATATCGAGCATGGAGCCGTTCGAGGTACGAGGATTGCTGATGTCGACATCGGCAGGTGCTCCGCTGATAGTGGTGAATGGTCCGATAAGGAACGAGATCGGATTGAACTACCGTCGGGCTACATTAGGTCCGGGCAAGATGTCGAAGGTGAATGTGACCATTGGTAGGGCATTCACCCTGACGCTCAAGAATGGTGGCCACTGGTATCCGGGCGTCTTGGACATGGATACCATCGGGACGCCTCGGAAGTTTAGCTTCTGCATCGCGGAAAACGAGGAGGACTCTCCTTGGGACCCGTTCCATGTGGAGAAGGGATATCGTCCAGACCAGAGCGTCGTGTCGATATTCCCATCTGGCGGCGAGCACGATCACGGCAATCAAGGCGTGGACACTGCCGATGGGTTGTTGAAGTCGATCGCGGCATCATGCGGACATTCCAGCGCACACATAGCCAATCTTCACGGCGAATTGGACGAATCACCGGGTGGGGCCACGTTGATCCTTTTGGCTCCTGCCCATGCGCGTCCGATAGCCGGGTCTGGTTACACCAAGAGCGCGGCGAAAGAGTTCTTGCATCAGCACGTGAAGGCTCCGGCGAGCGAGATGGTGGCGCATTTCAACGTTCCAGAGAAGGTGCGATACGAGTGGCGATGGCTGTATGAACTTCCGCCGTGGGAGCAGGAGCGGGTGATGTTGCATGGACAGCATGATGCGAGCCGCTACTTCATCGTCTGCGTCGGCGCGGATGACCGCGCGAAGAATCTGATCATCGGCTCCGGGACGCCTGGAATGGCGGAGATCACGGATCGGGCTTAGGCGATTGGTCTTTGACTATCGGGCCCGAAACATAGGGCGATAACCCTTCCGATAAAGTTGTAGTTAGTCGCAATCACGCACGTCCTGATCTACGACGTAGATGCTTCGGTATGTTCAGGATTTCTGCCCGCGCATGGGAGAACGAATGGAAAAATCGCTAGAGGTAGCCGTATCGGTCTGTAATGTCTACAAGTTGTTTGGCGGTGATGAGGAAGCGGGTTTGGCGATGGCGCGTGAGGGGGCTAACAAGTCGGAGGTGCAGGAAGCGACGGAGTCGGTGATGGCGTTGTCGGATGTTTCGTTCGATGCTCAACGGGGTGAGATATTTGTGGTGATGGGGTTGTCGGGATGTGGGAAGTCGACTTTGATTCGATGCATCAATCGGTTGATCGATCCGACGGCTGGCGAGATTTGGGTTGCTGATGCTAATGTGACGGATTTAGATGAGGATGGGATGCGAGATGTGCGGCGCAGTTCATTGTCGATGGTGTTTCAGCACTACGGTCTGTTGCCGCATCGCAGCGTGATAGATAATGTTGCGCTTGGTCTTGAGATGAAGGGCGTCGGCACGGGTGAGCGTCGTGAACGGGCGCAAGAGGCTCTGGATACGGTGGGATTGGGTGATTGGGGTACCAGCAAACCGGATGAGTTGAGCGGCGGGATGATGCAACGGGTCGGCTTGGCGCGGGCGTTGGCGCACGATACTCCGGTGTTGTTGATGGATGAGCCGTTCAGCGCGCTTGATCCGCTGATCCGCAACGAGTTGCAGGATGAGCTTTTAGCGATGCAGGAGAAGTTGCACAAGACGATCATCTTCATCACGCATGATCTCGACGAAGCGGTGCGGATTGGCGACCGCATCGCAATCATGCGAGATGGTGAGATCGTCCAGATGGGGAGTCCGGTTGATGTGGTGCTACACCCGGCGGATGCATACGTAAGGGAGTTCACGAGCAACGTGCGGCAGCACGGACTTGTGACGGCGGAGACGGTTATGAACGAGGCGGTGCATGTAGTCACAGCCGAACAACGTGCTGACGAAGTGCTACGTGAGTTGATGCGGCGAGAGGAGAACTACGCGTTGGTCGTAGACGATGCAGGTCGATATATCGGAACCGCATCGATGCAACGGTTACAGAACGTGAATCCAAGTAATGGCTTATCTGTAGGTGAGACTTCATTGTTGATGGAGCCGGGCGTGGGACGGGATGTGGTTCTTGACGAACTCGTGCCGTTGGGATTGCGGTCAGAACACCCGATCCCGGTGTTGGACGACGATGGAGTTTTGGTCGGTGAAGTGTTGCTGGAGACGTTGGCCGAGGCGATGGCTGCGGAATCTGCTCAGCGAATCGGTTCGTCACCACCAAGCGTTGTGGTGACCCGGAAATATTCGAACGAAGTTCAGGAGGTTGAGCTTGATCAGCGAACGTGAAACGTCGGGTGCATCGGTGCCAACTGGCGAAGAAACGAAACACTTGGCGTTAATGCCGGGTTGGCTTGGTTGGCTTGGAATCATGGTCTTAGTCCTGATCCCAATCTTGATAGTGGATTTTAGGAGTGAAGAAGTTGGGTTGGTATTCGATTCAGAATCCCTTTCTGAGCGCGTAAGAGTGTTTCCGCATGACGTTGGACGAGACATAGGATTGTGGATCGATGAGCGAATCGATTGGATGAACGCCAATTTGGGGTTTTTCTTCAACGCCGTCAGAACGCTTGTTTCGTACATATTCGAGCCTTTGGAGGCGTTCTTGAAGTGGTTGCCCTGGCCAGTTGTCGTGTTTGCGTTGGGGTTGGTTTCATGGGCGTTGGTCGGCAGGACCTTAGCCATATTTTCGGTTGTCGGTATGATCCTGCTCGGGTTTTTCGGGCTTTGGGAGAGCACGATGGAAACGACGGCGTTGATGATCGTAACGGTCACGATGTGCATCGCGATCGCTGTGCCGATCGGGGTTTGGGCATCGCAGTCGGATCGGTTGGATGCGATCTTGCGCCCGATATTGGACGGCATGCAGACGATGCCTAGTTTCGTGTATCTCGTGCCCGCAATCGCGTTCTTCAGTTTGGGCAATCCTCCAGCCGTGATTGCGACTCTGGTGTATGCGGTTCCGCCGGCGGTGAGACTTACGAACTTGGGAATTCGGCAGGTTTCGCAAGAGACGATTGAAGCGACGGAGTCTTTTGGGGCGACGTCATGGCAGTTAATGATGAAGGTGAAGATACCGCTGGCGATGCCGACGATCATGGCTGGGGTGAATCAAACGACGTTGATGGCGCTTGCAATGGTTGTAATCGCGTCACTGGTAGGTGCCAGCGGTCTTGGCGAAGATGTGTTGAGGGGACTAGGAAGGCTTGAACCCGGCAATGCTTTTCTTGCCGGATTGGGGATAGTTTTTTTGGCGGTAATAATGGACCGCAACACCCAGGCGTTTGCCAAGAAGCAGCAAGAATCGCTAGGTGTTGGGTGATTGGCGCAGGCGCGAATGTGCGAGTCAAATCGCATCTGGTACGCTACAACGAAGTAATGACGAAAAAATACTGGGGGGTTGAAGATGACCAAGAAACGTAAATTCAGACAAATCGCCGCGTATGTGTTGGGAGCCGTTACAGCCGTAGCGATCCTGGCGTTGGGTATGGCTTGCACGGCCGAAGAGGAAAAAGAGAAGATCGTGTTCGCAGATCTGAACTGGGAGTCAGCGGAGATTCAGACCCGGATCGCAGGGTACATCCTCGAACACGGGTACGGTTACCCTGTCGAGAACGTAGTAGCCGACACTACGTCGCAGTTCCCGGCGTTCGAGAACGATGATGTTCACGTCTCGATGGAGGTGTGGGTGGACAACATCGAAGATGTGTACAACGACGCGGTCGCGGCGGGGTCGATTGTTCCTGCAGGTGTGACGCTCCCGGACAACTGGCAGGGATGGGTCATTCCGCAGTACGTGAAAGACGCCAATCCGGAATTGGTGTCTGTTTCTGACATTCCTGACCATCAGGAATTGTTTGTGACTCCGGATTCGAACGGCAAGGCACGGTTCGTGACTTGCATCCCTGGTTGGGGCTGCGAGTTGGTCAACCAGAAAAAGATTGAGGCTTACGACTTGGGCGAAACCTTGGACATCTTAAGTCCAGGGAGCTCGGCCGGGCTGATGTCGGACTTGGAAGGTGCCTATGGTCGTCAAGAGGCGTGGTTAGGTTACATGTGGGCACCGACGAAAGTTGCCG
Source organism: Dehalococcoidia bacterium (assembly GCA_965220515.1). Taxonomy (GTDB): domain Bacteria; phylum Chloroflexota; class Dehalococcoidia; order Lucifugimonadales; family Lucifugimonadaceae; genus Bin127. The sequence goes on along the minus strand of OZ244831.1, from coordinate 1,050,373 downwards.
GTGAGTTGGATCTGTACGTGTTGGAAGAGCCGCCTCATACAGATGAGTGTTGGGCAGGAGACCAAGGGTGCGCATATCCGACCGTGGATATCAGGATCGTGGTGAGCAAAGCCTTGAGCGAACGTGCGCCGGAGGTTGTTGATTTCTTCGGGAACTGGCAGTTTGAATCCAAAACTGCCGGAGCGGTTGAGGCGTGGATGAAGAACAATAACGAAACACCTGAAGCGGCGGCGGTTTGGTACTTGAACAACAACCGCGATGCTTGGAGCGGATGGGTGACGTCCGACGCGGCCGAGAATATCGACGAGGCGTTGGCGGAAGGTTAAGTGGAAGAGTTACCGGGAGCGATCGCGACGGATCGCTCCCGGTTGACTACGGCATTTAGTCGTAGATGCTGAAGTTCAGTTCCTGCTGGGTGTGAACGTCGATTAGCGCCGAGCGGCCGTTCTCGAAGTTCTCGCGATGGGCTTCACGGACCGCGTTGCCGATCTCGGTTGGCTCGGTCACGGTGATTCCTCGTGCACCCATGCCTTCGGCGATCATCGCGTAGTCGCCAGTCATGTTACCGGCGTTGTACTTCTCCATCGCAACCGGCAGCGACTTGTTGTACCCGCCCATCGTGCCGTTGTTAAGGACGATTGTGGTGATCGGGTTCCCGGAGCGCACCGAAGTCTCGATGTCGAGGCCAGACATTCCGAACGCTGCGTCACCCATGAAGTTGACGCAGAAACGCTCGGGCATCGCCATTTTGGCGCCGATCATCAACCCGATGCCGTAACCCAGGTGGGTGCTCTTGCCCCAGCCGATGTAGGTGTGCGGCTTGGTGGCGGTGTAGAACGGCATCATTTGGTCGCGCGGGTGTCCGGCGTCGTGGGTCATCACGGTGTTCTCGTGATCGACCGCTTTGCCGAGTTCCTTGAGGAGGCGGTACGGGTTGATCGGTACCATGTCGGAGTTGAGCAGACCATTCCAATCGGCATTCCACTCAGCGCGGACTTGTGCGACGGCCTCCTGCGTTGAGGTGTCGCCTCTCCGGCCCTCTTCGCCGATGCGTCCTTTGATCTCGTCGATTAGTAGACGAAGGGTTTCGCCAGCGTCGCCGACCAGTCCGATGTCTGTGGCGTACTCTTTCGAGATGTCTGCGGGGTTGTTAGTGCAGTGGATCAGGAATTTGCCTGCCGGCAAATCGATGCCGTAGTTGGTGACTGTTAGGCTGGCACCGATTGCGAAGAGCACGTCGGATTCTTTGAGCCACGTCCACACGGGTTTAGGCGCGGTGCGGTTTGCGGCTCCGAGTGCGAGCGGATGGCGCTCGTCCATGGCGCTTTTGCCCGGCATGGTGGTCATGACGGGGATCTGCGTCAGTTCAGCGAGTTCTTGGAGTTCAGCAGTTGCCCCGGCGTGGAGCACGCCCTGTCCGGCCCAGATCGCAGGCATTCGGGCGTTGAGGAGCTGATCCGCGACGTCGCTGATGTCGCTGGCGGACGGCGCGAAGATGTGTTTGGATGTCGGAACGTAGTTTTCGACAGCGGCGTCCGGCACGTCGTCGCCCATAGCGTCGCGTTGCATCTCAACCATCACCGGGCTGGGCCGTCCGTTCTTGAGAGCCTCGGTTGCGCGTCGCATGAGCGCGGGGATGGCATCCGTGGATGTGACTGCAGCGGCGAATTTGGTGATGTGTTGGAAGTTTTGAGGACCGCTGAAGTTGGGTGCGACTCCAACTTTGTAGTTTCCGGGACCGTCTGGAATGAATAGCACAGGGACGCCGTCCGCCCAAGCTTGTGCGAAACCGCCGAAGGAGTTTTCGGAGCCTGGGCCGCCTTGGCACGCGAAGACACCGTATTTGCCCTTGGAGGCCATGAGCCGCGAGTAACCGTCGGCGGCCATGATGCCCCCGCGTTCTTGCCGGAAAACGATCGGGCGAATGCCTTCCTTGGCGACCGCTTCAATGATTGGGTTTGAAGGGAAGCATGCGAGCCACTCGAACCCTTCTTTCTTAAGAATCTTCGCAACAGCTTCGTAGCCGTTCATGTTTCAACTTCCCTTTCTAAGGAGCAGATTTCAATCGGGTGGTCGCGTCATCTGGCAGCGACTCTTCAGTTTCCCAAGTGTAAGTTGGATTGGGCTGATATGTAACGTCGATATTGAGCGAGTCGATAGAATCGTTTCGAACGCTGATGCCCGAGTCGACTCGGGTCTTGGCAAGCAGGTTTAAGGGAATCCTAGGAATTTAGTAACTGCGCGCTGTGGTATTGCATCGTGCGGTGTCAATTGCATAGCGTAGTAATCACTCTGGGACGCGACGCGAGTTGCGACGTTGAATCGAGAGGTGCGAATCTCTCCAGCACAGTTCGATGCCGCGTGGCAGCTACCAGCACAGCCATGGTTTCTTTGAGATCGTGAAGGACGAAAACATGTTGCGTGAGATACACGACGAATTCGAGTACAGGCCACAAGGCAGGCAGCCTCTCGGTATCGGGAAGGTAGATATAAAGGTTGTCGGAGTGGGCGGCGGCGGATCCAACGCCGTGAACCGCATGTATAGCGACCCGATCGATACGGTCGACTACATCGTCATGAATACCGATGCGCAGGCGTTGGAGTTAGCAACTGTGCCGACCGGCCTTCGCGTCGGCGACACCACCGCTCGAGGTATGGGTGTAGGAGGAGATCCTGCACAGGGTCGTATCTGTCACGAAGAGAACCGCGAAGAGATCGCTGAAATCTTGGATGGTGCTGACCTAGTTTTCGTCACTGCGGGTATGGGCGGTGGAACCGGAACTGGTGGAGCACCCGTCGTTGCGCAGATAGCAAAGCAACAGGGCTCGCTCACGATTGGCGTCTGCACTATGCCGTTCAGCTTCGAGGGAACTCACCGCATGGCCAAGGCGGAAGAAGGTGTGGAAGAGCTTCAGAAATATGTCGATACACTCATCCGTATCCCAAACGACCGACTGCTAGACGCCGCGGCACCTGACACGACTACCCAGGAAGCCTGGCGCATGGCGGACAAGGTCCTCAAAGATGGTGTGGAGGGTATTGCGCGTGTAATTATCGAGCCGGGCGAAGTCAACTTGGACTTCGCCGATGTGCGCGCAGTGATGACCAATGCTGGACCCGCGTGGATGGGTGTCGGCCAGGCGTCGGACGTTGAACCGGGTGGTGCACTAGATGCCGTCAATGAAGCATTGGAGAGTCCGCTGCTCGATGTTGACATCACCGGTGCTCAGCGAGCGTTGGTCAACATCACTGGCGGCCCCGGCATGAGGATGTACAGCGTCCAAGAGATTTCGAGCATTGTCCAAAACAAGATGACGGCGCAGTCGAACATCATTTTAGGTACCGCCCGTCAAGCCAACATGGGTCACAACATCCGCGTGATCGTTATCGCAACTGGCTTCCCGACCGACGAGGAGCAGCGAAGGATGGACACGGAGATGATCGAGCAGGCGATCGAGAATCCCGAAGAGATGAAGATCCCGCCGTTCCTACGCAATCACATGATGCAGCTCCAGAAACGGGGACGCCGCTGAGACTACGTCATTCCCGCGCAGGCGGGAATCCAGCCATCATCCCTACTAGATTCCGGCTTTCGCCAGAAAGACGTAAACCACGCAACCGCGTCGCTTGATACTCAAGCGACGCGGTTGTCGTCTATATAGTCCCAGTTGAAGTCCATTCCGAGCCCCGGTCCTTGCGGCAGTAGAACATTGCCTTTTTCATCCATGGGATCGCAAGGCGAATTTAGATATGGCGGTGTCGCGTCGTAGTCGAAGCCGGGACGCAATAGGCCGCGTTCGTAGAACAGGCAAGTCTCCTCTGTGGTTGCTCCGAGTATCGATGCGTTCGGAAACCAACCGCCATGCATCTCGCACGGTATGCCGAACGCCTCGTAGACATCGACGGCTTTCTTGCAGGCAGTAATGCCGCCGAAATTGACGTCGATCCTGCCGATGTCAGAAGCGCCTTGCAACACCCATTCGGCGCGCGAGTAGTGCATCCATGTCGCGTGCTCTGGGGCGCAGACGGCGATGTCGAGTTCGTTGCACAGGCGGCGATAGGGTTCGACTCTGAACTCATGCATCGGATGCTCAAGGAAGTAGTAGCCGAGTCGCTCTAGTTCACGTCCAACGTAGATCGATTCGTCTAGGGAGTAGATGCCCCAAGGGTCGAGCATCAAGGTCATTTCGTCACCGACAGCGTCGCGCACCGCTTCACAGACTTCGATGTCTTGTTTCGGGAATGCAGGACGGCGCGGCGCGGGCTCGTTCGTTATCGGGTTCCAGTAGATGTAAGCGTGAACTTTGAACGCGGTGTAACCCTGCGCTTTACATTCGAGAGCGAATTTGGCGTAGTCCTCGGGTGTGCCCATGTTGGGGAATGTGCTGGCGTATGCGCGCACCTTCTCACGTGCTTTGCCCATCAGCTGCGACACCGACATGCCGGCGTATCTGCCCGCCAAGTCCCAGAGCGCGGCATCCAAAGTACCGATCAACGATTCGTGGAATCTGGCATTGTCTCGCATCAGATTCCAAAGGTGCTCACGGCTCAGCGGGTCTTCGCCCACGAGCAAGTTCTTCACCATCGCTTCAACTTCGGCAGGGAACGCACCGTGGAAGTATCCGCCCATCCCACCAGTGTTGTAGCCACAGACGCCTTCGTCGGTGGATATCTTGGTGATGGCGTGCGTCGCCGGCTGAGGGTCGTCTAACCACTCGCCATATCCCCACTTAGTCGGAACGTTGTTGGCCTCGCTCTTGAATGTGATGACTTCGATATCAGTGATACGCATGGCGGCCCTCTCAGTCACACGTCCAGAAAAGGACGGTAGTTCAACGACAACTACTCTACCTGTTGCCTAATCGTTCAAGGCTCGCGATTGCGCAGAACGTTCACTAGTCCGCCTACGATGAGCAATCCGTTGCCGAAAATTACAGCGCCGAAATACGCGCCAGCGACGCTGTTGGCATTGGTGACGAAGTCGGCGGCGAAGGTGGCGTCTTTGAATAGGTTGAAGCCTATAAATGCGCCGATGATTCCGAGAACGAGGGAAATCCCCATCTCTTTCAGGTTGACTTGGTTTTCCGATGTTCCGTATCGTTTCACGATGCCAAAACCCATCGTGGCTCCGATGGCCTGCATAACAACTGCGTTGATCATCAAGAATCCGCTGCTGCCGGCGAAGAGCCAAGTCGTGACCATTACGGAACTGAGGATGTAAAGCGTGAAACCGGCGACTGAGGAAAGGAAGAGTGCGGCGGCGACTTGCACGACGTAAGCCCCGATTTTGTAGTTGCCGCGCCAGACTATGTAGGCGACGAAGCAGGCGAAGAGGATGAGCGCGGCAAGCGGAAAGTATTCAGAGTATTCGTTCAGCATTCGGTTAGGTCAGCGCTCCCTTGATTCCCCCTTATGAATAAGGGGATGGCAGAGGGTTTTAATCAATTCGGCAACGCGTCGATGATCGCGTTCGCTTCAGCAGTAGGTCCATTGAGTCTTGGGTCCGCGACGATCGTGAACGCAGCTGCGAGTCGTTCCGCGACAGCTTCGGTTGCAGGAACGGCGGAGAAGCGGTACTGCGGTAGCAATCTGTTGATACGCTCGGCAAGCGGCCCTTTGCGCGATCTCTCAACCGCGGTTCTGGGCGATGCGCCGAGTTCGATGATCCCAATCTTGGCTCGAAAATCGCAGTTGGCGCCACCGTTGAGATACTCGCTAATTGTTCTTCCAATGTCCTTTGTCGCTTCGATGTAGATTGGTTCGCCTTCATGGACGACAGCGATGATGCCGGTTTTTCGTCCCAGCATCCATGCCGCGTCTTCAGTCAAAGGCAATGATTCGCCTTCAAGCAACCTCATGTAGAGGGGTTCCCACTTGCCGAGATGGGCTGGAGTGAAGAGGGACATTGTGCATCTTTGGTCTAGAACTCGGGTAGGAAGCTATGAACTCCACTTGTAGGGAACATGGTATCAATCTGAGCTACAGTGCCGGATTTGTGTTCGGTTACACGCCCTGCGCGTTGCAGGTCGGCGAGATAGTGGGCACCCATGTAGATGGCGCCCAAGGACGCGACTGGAAGCGTAACGTCTGGGTCCTGTCCCGTTTCCTCACATGTCGCCATGCCGTGAGAGTCGACACGCAACTCGTAATTCCCCTGCGTCCATGGACAGAACTCGTCTATGAGTCGGATGACGACTTGACCAGCGGCCGAGTAAGTGCGCCCCGTCAAAGCCTTGATCGGATCGAGAATTCGAACCCATAGAGAGTCGTAGGGTTCAAACGAAAATTTACGCGGATCGGCGAGCAGCCAAAGCAGATTGGACTTCTTAGGGTGATGATGAATGACTTCACCTGCTAAGTCGATGTCCAGTAAGAACCGCCACAACGCCGCCTCCGCGGCGGTAGTGGCCGCGATCAGCTCGATTACCCGTACTGTGTTGTACGAATGCATCGCTTCCATCTTGTGTTCGATCCGGTACGCCGCATACCCGAGTGCTTCGTCTCCTTCGCGGTACACAACGCAGAACGCCCTACGTTTGCCAAAGCCTGGAATCCGCCGACGGTCGTAAATCCAGTCCCAATCCGCTTTCGTCCGGAGCATCATACCGACGGTCTTTTCGGCGGTTCTGTTCCACACGACGGGTGCGACTTTCTCCATCGTCGCAACATCGGCGAAGCGGATTTCGCCGGTTACCTTGGGCATCGCGCGGAATCTGCCGTGTCGAACGTCTAGCTTGGAGAGAATTGTTTCGCCCGATATACCGAATCCAAAACGACCGTAGATGTTGCTTTCGCTTGCCCAAAGCCCGGCGATCGGATAACCAGCGTCGCGTCCGTCGATCAACAGCCTCCGCATCATTTCTCGTAGGATGCCGCGGCGTGTATGCGTCGGCGCGACCGTGACACCAGTTACGCCAAAGAAATCAGATTTCCCGCCCGGTACCGTCAATTCGTACGGTTCCCACAGCGTCGTGCCGACGATGTCATCGCCATCGAACGCGCAGACCGTGTGCTTCATTGGGTCATCGATTTTGCGGTATTCCAACTCGCCTTCTTGCGGCAGGAAATGACCACTGAAGCCCTTCATCTCAGCGACCGAAAACCGCAACCGCTCATGTTCGCGTGCCGGTCGAAATTCGATGCCAGTTAGTCTGTCGGATTGAGGATTCAAGGTTTGGGATTCTCTACGCCAAGATCAAGGATTAAAAGTGATACGGATTCCAACCTGCGGGCGAGGTACGGAAGATGGCATCTGCGCGCAACGCGGCATCGGGAGTCCGTGCCGACACATGGGCGAGGCCGATGTCGGCCAGCATCGAGCATTCGACTGCACCGGCGTACATGGCGGCGAGTTCAGCCTCGTTCATCACCAGATCGGGAGCCGCGTTAGTGTCTCGGCAAGTCGCACCCTCGGTGCCAAACTCGACCGCGAGGTTCCTCGGCTCTTTAGTTTCAGCGTCGATGATCTTTAGAGTTAGCGAATCCGCGACGGGATAAGTGCGTTGCTCAAGCATTGCTGGCACGTCGAGGAACTTCATCCAAATAGCGTCTGTAAGTGTGCGTCGTAGCCGTCGCGGTTCGGCGAGCATCCAGACTAGCGGGTCGTCGACCGGACGTGCATGCGCCTTTAAGTCATCAACGAGTTCCTGATCAAAGAGATATCGCCAGAGAGCAGCGTGTGCAGCGTCGGTTGCTGCCACTGCTTCGACGACATGCATCGTGCCTTTGAATTCGTCCTCGGGATCCTTGTCAATCGTGTAGCGCGCGTATGCGAGAGCGTCGTCGCCTTCTTTGTAGATGACGAAGAATTCGTCTTTGGTTTCGACTGGGTGGATCTCGTAGAGCCAGCGTTTCGCGGTTCGAGTGATCATTCCGGTACGGTGGGGGCGCGTTCGTTCATACGCTTCGGTCATCAGCGGGATAGCTTCGTCGCGTTCAACTTTTACGTAGTGCCCGGACCATTCCGGCTCGTATTCGTAACTAGTGTGGCGCAGATCGATGTGCCAGTTGTGGACGGGCATCGTGTTTCCGTAGCCGTAACGCCCGTAAAGGAGGCTTTGACTCGCCCAGAGGATCGATGCAACGTCGCCGCGCTCCCGCGCGTCGTCATGAATACGCTTCATGATGTTGCGCTGGACGCCGCGGCGGCGATGCGTCGGAGCAGTAGTGATATAAGCGACGCCCGCGACAGGCACCTGAGCTCCGCCGGGCAAGGTCATATCGAATGAGTCTGCGCCTCCGGAACCCGCCATTGTGTCACCATCCATGCACACGAGCAACCGGTCGATCTCGACACGGTGTGCGCGCATGAACGCGGTGCTTTCGGGATTCGTGTGATCGCCGAGACTGCCCCTAACGGCGATGCGCCACTGGAAGAATTCTTCGTCTCTAACTTGACGTATTTCCATAGTGAAACGATATGTTGGTTCGAATGGAGAAGAATGAGGCCGATAGGGCCCTAAAACAACAATACAATCGCGTCTGAACTCAAATGCCAAGTAACAAGAAAGAGAAGCCGGGTTTCATCGGATTGGAATCCAAGTTCCACGGAAGTATCGGGACGAGGATCGTTTATCTGCGCCGAACGTCTTCGACGATGGACGATGCGCGCGAGTTGGTGAAATGTGCCGAGGACGCCGATGAGTTGCACGGAACGGTAATTATTGCCGATGAACAGACGAGGGGTCGCGGGCGTTTCGACAGGACATGGGACTCTGAGCCCAGCGAAGATATCCTGACTTCGATCATCGTCTGCCCTAGACCGTCGATCTCTGGTCAGATGACGACCATCGCTTCGCTGGGGGTTGTATTGGCAGTCGAAACGCTGACTGATTTGGTCGTCGAAATCAAATGGCCCAACGATGTTTTGGTCGATGGCAAAAAGATCTGTGGTGTCATCGCCGAGGGATCCATGGTGGCGGACACTTTCGCAGGGATATTGGGTATCGGGCTGAATGTGAACATGAGGTCCACCGCGGATGACGGCAGGAATTATCGGGCCACCAGTATTCGCGATCTCTCCGGATCAGATAGATCGGTTAATCGCGTCGCGGTCTTAAGCGTTTTGCTTGAAAAACTCAACGAGGTTTACGATGCTGTCGACAGGGGCGAATCAATCATGCCAGAATGGCGCGGGAGATTGAAGATGCTGGGATCAGAGATCTCGGTGTCGATGGGGACGAAAAATAGTGTCGGCGACGTAGTCTCTGGCGTCGCGGAAGACGTTGACGAGTTTGGTCGACTATTGATCCGCGAATCGAGCGGAACACTGCGAGCGGTTGCGAGCGGCGAAGTGACGACGAGAGTTAGCAGTGGTGATGGTTAATCGGAGGGTGCAGTTCGGGGCATACCGCACTCGTCGGAAGATTCGAATTGCTAAAGAGACTAAATCGCGCGACAAAATCGTAGAGATTGGTGCTGATTTGTTGAAATTCCCGCGGGTTTTAGCAGTTGAAACCTTCGTGGTTTATTCGGGCTCAGGTCCCCATCCTTGCATCAAATCAGGGCGCCGAGCCATAGTGCGTTCAGCAGCGATTCTCTTGCGATAACGTTCGACTTCGTGGCGGTTGCCGTTCAGCAGCACCTCAGGTACTCTACGCCCTCGGAATACCGCAGGACGCGTATAGACGGGCCCTTCCAACATTCCACCGATCTGATTCGAAAACGATTCTTCTTCCGCTGATTCCGAATCGCCCAACACTCCAGGGACCAGTCGCGCGACCGCGTCGATGACAGCCATCGCTGGAATCTCGCCTCCGGTCATTACGAAATCGCCGACACTGACTTCGATGTCGATGCACTCTTCGATGAAGCGCTCGTCGACGCCTTCGTAGTGTCCACAGACTAGTGTCAAGGCATCGATCTGCGAGAGTTTTTCTGCCAGTTGATGCGTCATCGGACTACCTTGGGGCGACATTAATATCGTCGTCGGTAGTGCGTCTGGCGGATATTCGCGGTTGATGGAATCGACAGCCTCTGCGAGCGGAGCCGGCATCATCACCATCCCGGGACCGCCCCCGTACGGCGGGGCGTCGACTGAACGATGCTTGTCCGTGGCGAAGTCGCGCGGGTTGACAAAGTCGAATTCGATGGTGTCGTTTGCGATTGCCCGTCCGATGATGCTCGATGTCAGCGGACCTTCAAACATCTCAGGGAAGAGTGTTACTACGTGAAATTTCACGGCGGTTCAGCGTACGGATTAGTGGGAATGGGTATCCGAGCGGATCGGATGGTCACCGTGGTGGGTGTCGCTCATGATTTCGACCGCATGCGGCAGTACGGGAAGCACAATGTCGAGGGTTTCGACGGCACCTTTAGGGTTGCCCGGAAGGTTTACGATCAATGTTCGGTTTGCGACCCCGACAACAGCTCGGGACAGCATGGCCATATTCGTTATCTGCAAAGATGCCGCGCGCATCGCCTCGGCCATGCCCGGAACTTGGTAGTCGATTACGGATAAAGTGGCTTCGGGCATAACGTCGCGCGGGCCCAAACCCGTTCCTCCAGTAGTCAATATCAGATCCACATCTGGATTGTCGGCCCATTCTTGAAGTTGCCTGACCAAACCTTCGAGATCGTCAGGCAGTAATGATCTTTGCATGAGCACGTGGCCTTTGTTGCTCATAGTTGACACGACAGCGTCGCCGCCTATATCTCGACGTTCGCCGGCGTGACCGGAATCGCTACTGGTCAGGACTGCGTATCTTATGCCTCTAGTCATGGATTGCTGTGGTGTTTGATTTGCGCTTTACACACGATGATATTGCGACGTAAACGCGACCACGCGTGTGGAATCACCTAAAAGCCGAATCCTAGAATCTCGAAGGAAGACAATATCCCAATCAATTTGCGCGCTCCAAATCGTGGTGCGGGATTGGATGCTGAGATCGAATCTGGGCTGCTTTTTGTAATCAATCTTGATGCAGCCGACTAGTTGTACGTCGCTAATTGGCCTCGATGGAAATGAGCGGGAACGGATCAGGAAACCCTCCGGAGTTCCATGAACCCGTGATGCTATCCGAGGTTTTGGACGCCTTGCAAGTAATTCCTGGTGGACGTTATATCGACGCGACATTGGGCGAAGGGGGACACGCCAGAGCGATATTGCGTGCGGCATCGCCGGGCGGGCAGTTGATCGGAATCGACGCCGACCCAGAAGCGGTGTTTTCGGCCGAAAAACGTCTCGAAGAATTCGGCTCATTGGTGCGGATCGTGAACGAAAACTTCGCAGAGATGCAAGCGATTGCAACGCGTTACGAGTTCGCCCCAGTTCACGGAGTGTTGATGGACCTCGGCGTGTCATCGCTGCAGTTGGATCGCGAGTCGCGCGGTTTTTCGTTCCGCCGTTCCGATCCACTCGACATGAGATTTTCAAATGATGGTGGTCTGGATGCCAACAAGATCGTGAATCAGTACTCGGAGCGGGAACTCGGTGACATCATCTATCGCTACGGTGACGAACGCGCATCGCGTCGCATCGCGTCGGCGATCGTCGAGAACCGACCGGTTAAGAATGCTTTGCAACTGGCGGACATCATCTCGTCGGTCAAGCGGCGCGGTCGTCGAGGAATCCACTCGGCCACTCAGACATTTCAAGCACTGAGAATCGCGGTCAACGATGAGATGGTTGCGTTGAAGGCGGGTTTGGAACAGGCTGTAAATGTAACGGGAACTGGTGGAAGGATAGTGGTGATTTCGTACCATTCACTAGAAGACCGAATAGTAAAGAACTTCTTTCGCACCGCGGCATCGGACTGTATCTGTGATTCCGAGGGACGGCAATCGCCCTTCTGCACCTGCAACCATACTCCGACGCTTAAGCCGGTGATAAGAGGAGCCCTTACACCCACGTCTTCAGAAGTGGACGCCAACCCACGTAGCCGTAGCGCCAAACTTAGAGTAGCGAGCCGGATCTGAATGCAACGACGTTGCAACAATTCATAGTTTGAAGGAGCATCGACCCAGATGTACAACGAAGATATCCGACTAGCAATCGATGTCGGCAGCAGCAAGGTCTGTAGCGTAGTTATCCGTCGGGACAACTACAACGAGCCTGAGATCTTGGCGATCGACGTTTTGCCGAGTGAATCGATACACGACGGCGATGTCATGAATCGGAGCGAGGCGACTGCGGCGGTGCGAACGTCGGTGGAAGAGGTGTCGAATCAGTGCTCCCTGAAATTCAACAAAGCGTACGTGGGCTTTGGTGGGAAACACGTCGATTCCTATTCGGGGTGGGGGAGAGTCAGTGGTTTCGATTTCGCAACCGGAGTGATCGAAGAGGATATTGTGCAAGCGGTCCGTTTGGCTGCCAACGAACGGATTGAGGCAACGGACCATCTTCTCTACGCAACACCAACGGCTTATCGAGTCGATGACGGGACCGAGTTCCGCAAGCCGCCGGTGGGCATGCATCCGGAGAGCTTGGAAGTTGAAGCATTATTGGTTGTCTCAGACATGGAGCATTACCGTACCGTGTTTGATGCGGTTGAAAATGCGGGTGTGACCCCGATTCACGGTGGTTCGACACTAGTGGCTGAATCCGAGTATTTGTTGAGCGCGTACGAGCGCGACGCGGGCGTGGTGCTGATCGATATCGGAGGCAGCGACACAGAGATCGCGATTTACAACCACGGCAGAGCCGCAGTGTTCAGTTCTTTGCCGATCGGCGGATTCCACTTCACCAACGACATCGCGTACGCATACGAGCTACCGTTCGAGAACGCAGAGGCGGTGAAGCTTGCCGCCGGAACGCTCGTTGGCGACACGATCGGTTTCGATGATGAGATCGACCCGACCGCGCTTACAGGTTCGGAACGGGTCATCGATGTTGAACGCTCACTTACACGAGTGTCAGTCTCCAACTTGCTCAAGGAGCGAGCCGCCGAGACGATGACGATGTACAAGTCGCGAATATCGCAAGTCCCGAATCTTCCCGACACCGATTTTCTCACAGTCGTATTCACTGGCGGTGGAGCCAAATTGACGGGGCTCACGACGTTCGCGAAGGTCACTATGGGGTTGCGGGGCCGCGTCGAAGTTCGCAAACCGATGGGCATCAAGAGTCTGCCTGATGACGTCAGCGATCCGTCGATGTCGGGCGCGATTTGTATGGGTCTGCGGGCTTTGGATCGTATCGACCGCGACAACCATGTCGAACGAAAGCCGATAACGATATTGCACACTACTTCAGAAGATGGTGAAGAACCTGCGCGGGATGATCGCGAACCAGCTGGCGTTGGTGCCAAGATACGCTCTCTGCTCGGTCGATAGAAGTCCACGATAAGCGCGGCCCAGTGGGTGAGGCTTGACCTGTGCTTGCGGGTGTGACGGAACTACACGACCTTCAGCAGCAGGTGCTATGAAGTGTAAAGTTAAGTTCAGCGGCTACGAAGCGCATGTCGCGAGGCTATTGGCACGTAGGCTTATTGGGTGATCGCTCGCGTGTCGAAGGGCGCATCAGTTCAAGTTGACAACCACGCTATCAACGTCAATCAGGCGCAGGCGCAATCCGTCGGTCAACATCAAGGTTGTAGGCGTCGGCGGCGGTGGTTCGAACGCGCTCACACGCATGTACCGAAGTCGGATACCGAGCGTAGAGTACATCGCGGCGAACACTGACGCCCAAGCGCTGGCGCACACCGAAGCCTCCATAAGGCTGCGCGTCGGTGATCGCATTGCCGGCGGACTCGGCGTTGGCGGGAATCCACAGATCGGACGGGAATGTTTCTTAGACAGCCGCGAGGAGATTCGCGAGGTCTTGGGTGGCGCCGATCTGGTTTTCATAGCTGCTGGGATGGGTGGCGGAACCGGCACCGGTGGTGCACCGGTCGTGGCGAACATCGCTAAGCGCGAACTTGGCTGCTTGACGATCGGTGTGGTCACTAAACCGTTTCCGTTCGAGGGCTATCAGCGAGACGAACAAGCTGCTGAGGGTTTGAAACGCCTAGCCGAAGAAGTCGACACGATGATCGTCATCCCGAACGAACGGCTGCTTCTGGTATCGGCGCCCGACACCTCGGTTGAGGTAGCGTTTCGGATGGCTGACGAGGTTTTGCGGCAGGGCATACAGTCGATCACGGAGTTGCTGTTGCTTCCTGGTGAGATTAACTTAGATTTCGCGGACCTGAGGACGGTGATGCACGACGCTGGACCGGCGTGGATGGCGATCGGCAAGGGAAACGGAATTGATCGCACGGACGCCGCAATAACGTCGGTTCTTAGTTCACCGTTGCTCGAAGTCAAGATCGATGGCGCGACAGGAGTGCTCCTGAACATCACTAGCGGCCCTGATTTGATGATGGCGGAGGTTCGAAAGATCTCTGAAACCGTGAAACAACAGGTCCATCCTGACGCGGAGATCATTTTTGGCACGACCCAGGACCTCCGGATGGAGAACGAGCTGAAAATCACGATAATTGCGACTGGGTTTGAAGATATTTCGGATGTCGACGCTTACGGCGAAGAGCGGGCGCAAAAGGCCCAAGCAGAGCTTGAAAACAGTAGCGATTTGAATATTCCACCTTCGCACCGGTCGATAGAACGCGAGTATCAGCGCTTCCTTAGAGGCCGGTAGTATCGCGCGATAAGTCTTGCGATTCGCGCAATCCGGTCCTGTTTCTGTGATCGGAATCGTAGTTGACGCTCGGACCAGGGGTTCGATCTGTAGTTGAGATCGAGCGCGCGATTATCGCAATTCGTTATAAATTGCAGACAAAACTCTGAGCGCGTCATGCCGGGCATGTAGTATATTTTTCGCTACGAGCACTAGATGTAGTGTTTCGACGGTAGGAATACGGACAATGATCGACAACCAGCGAGAGCCAGGAACCAGATCGTGATGCACTGTCCAGACTGTAGACATCCGGAAACTCGAGTTCTCGACACGCGTGTCAGAGACAACTCGGTTCGCCGTCGTCGCGAGTGCGCGGATTGTTCGGTTCGCTTCACAACGTTAGAACGTGTGTACAATACACGATTGATGGTTGAAAAGCGGAGCGGCAAATTAGAGGCATTCTCCGCGGAGAAATTGACCAGAAGCATTCAGATCGCGTGTGCCAAAAGGTATCTGCCAGTAGGCGCGATCGAAGAGATAGTGGAAGAGATCCAACAACGAGCTGTCAACGATGGACGCGATCGTATCGAATCCGGCGTTATAGGCGAGATGGTTCTTAACCACTTGAAAACGCTCGACGATGTTGCATATCTGCGGTTTGCGTCGGTTTACAACGACTTCGAGGACCCGGAAAGATTTGCTGCTGAAGTTGACATGCTAGGCCGTGCCGCTTCGGAGGTCTCCGATCTTCAGGGCACTTTGTTGCCCAGTCCATTGAGACCGGCGATCCAGTATTCAAGCCGTCGAAATCGATCGAAGGCTGCAACGACTTTGTAAATAATCAATTACCTGTTACTGATTGATGCCAATCAATCGATGACCAAAATGGGAGACAGACATGGCTAAGGCGACGACCGGGAGATGGATGCTTGACGTTCAGGATGATGGGTTCATACCGGCGGAGATTTCTGAAAACGCCGAGGTGATATTGGAGAAGCGCTACTTCGTGCGGGACCGCAACGACAGAGTCGCTGAAGACTCGCAGGGCATGTTTCAGCGGGTCGCGCACGCTATCGCCAAGGGAGACACGCTCTACGGAGCGACCCCGGATCGAGTGGATCAGATCGCAGACCGCTTCTATCAGATGATGGCCAGTTTGGACTTCTTGCCCAACTCGCCTACGCTTATGAACGCGGGCACCGGCCAGGGCACACTCTCAGCGTGCTTCGTTCTGCCGTTGACAGACACCATGGAAGGCATAACACGTGCGTCGCACGATCAGGCCATGGTGCAGAAGTTCGGCGGCGGGACAGGATTCGCGCTTTCTGAGTTGAGGCCTAAAGGATCGTCGATATCCACTACGCATGGTAAAGCTTGTGGCCCAGTCGAGACGCTGCGCTACTTGTCTGCTACCTCAAGACTGGTGACTCAAGGCGGCAAACGCGACGGTGCCAATATGGCGGTGATGGATGTTCATCACCCCGACATTCTCGAGTTCATAGCCTGCAAAAGCGTCGAGGGGGAGATTCACAACTTCAACATCTCGGTAGGGGTATCGGATGAATTCATGCGCGCCGTGGTGGAGGGCAAAGACTACCCGCTTTACTTCCGAGAGAACCCTGCGGATCCCGACAGCAATAAGGTCGAGGTCGGACGCCAAGACGCTCGAGAAGTATTTGACAAGATCATTGATGGCGCATGGCTCAACGGCGAGCCTGGCATGATTTTCCTCGATGAGGTGAACCGAAACAGCCCGGTGCTAGACATCGGGTTGATTACCGCTACCAACCCGTGCGGAGAACAGCCGCTGCTACCGTATGAATCATGCAACCTAGGATCGATTAATCTATCGAACTTCGTTGTCGGCAAGATAGCCACCGGCATCATAGAACGTAGCCCGGCGCAGCTTGATCTGCTTCGCCCCGAGTACGCCGGAATTCAGGCACACACCCTGAACAAACTCCCGGGCATCGACTGGGACCGCATGGGTGAAACGATTCGGTTGGCTGTTCATTTCTTGGACAACACGATCGATGTCAACGAGTACGCGATCCCTGAAATCAGGGAAATGAACCTCCAGACGCGCAAGATCGGACTTGGTGTCATGGGCTTCGCCGATATGCTCGTTGCTCTTGGTATCCCATACGACAGTCCAGAAGCGGTTGTCATCGGACGCGATGTCATGCGCTATATCAAAGAACAGTCAGATACAGCATCTGCGAACTTGGCTGAGATTCGAGGCCCGTACGGTGCTTGGCACGAGAACGGCGAATCACATCCGCGCATGCGCAACGCTTGCAGATTGACGGTAGCTCCTACCGGCACGATCTCGATGATCGCCGGATGCTCGAGCGGTATCGAACCCATCTTCTCACTCGCGTTCAGGAAGCAAAACATCCTCGGCGGCGAAACCACGTTGACGTATGCAGACGCGAATTTCGAGAGAGTGGTCAGAGAACGCGAATGTTACAGCCGCGAACTCTTAGACGCCCTCGCGAATGGCGAATCTCTGCAAGAACGTGATGACGTAGACGCGGACATCAGGGAGTTGTTCCACGTCGCCGCCGACATCGCTCCTAGCGATCACGTGTTGATGCAGGCGGCTTTCCAAGAGAGCGTTGATGCGGGCATCTCCAAAACCATCAACTTCCCTAACGAAGCGACCAAAGGGGATGTCGAAGAGGCATACAAGTTGGCATGGGAGACGCGGTGCAAAGGCATCACCGTATACCGTGCGGGCAGCCGCGAAAAAGAGGTTCTGACCAAAGGCACAAACGAGAACGCAGATGCTGATACGAGCATCGAGCCGGCCGAAAACGGTGCGGTAGCGTACGTGCACCGGCAGCCGCGACCTCCAGTGCTTGAATCTAAGACAGTGCAGGTCGAAACTGGCCGTGGCAAGATCTACGTTACGTTGTCATTCACTAGCGAAGGCCTTCCGTTCGAGGTCTTTACCAACCACGGCAAAGCAGGTGGAAACGACAGCGCGATGGCTGAGGCCCTCTCTCGTATGATCTCGCTGTGTCTGAGGTCAGGTGTGTCACCAGATGATGTGATCGACCAGTTGATCAACATCGTTGACGCCCCGGTGTGGGACCGTGGTCAGCAGATTCTGTCGGTCCCAGATGCCATTGCGAAGGTGATGCTCGAGCACTCCTCGTCCCCGCCGAGAGGGAGTTTGGCACCCGGCGCGGATCCGGCCCAAACCGCATTGCTCCAGCCTCCGAGTTCCAACCAGATCGGTATGCCACAATCTGGCGAACGCGAAAGTAGCGTCGGTAAGGACACGCACATCGCAGCGGAGGCCTGTCCCGAATGCTTCGCACCGAGAATGGCGTACGAAGAAGGTTGCATGAAGTGCTACACCTGCGGCTACAGCAAGTGCTGATAACAGGCCAAGACGAATCACGCGAAGATTGATTCGCAGGACCGAGGTCGGAAGATGAACCGCGTCAAACCGCTCTTGGCCCTGACATTGGGTGATCCTTCAGGCATAGGGCCTGAGGTTGTAGTAAAAGCTCTTACCGATCCTCAAGTAAACGATTCCGCTCGCATGTTCGTAGTCGGCACTGAGCAATCGGTGCGCCAAGCGGTGGCTGAAACAGGGATCGGTATACCAGTCGAATGCATCGCTGAACCCGCTGAAACGCACGATTCCGCTGAGGTCGTATCAGTATTGAGCGTCGGTGACTACGAGGACATAGAGTTCCCGCAGGGCAAGCACTCCGCCGATTCGGGGCGAGCATCCCACGAGTGGGTAGAGACATCCGCAAAGATGTGCTTGGCTGGGGAAATCGACGGGATGGTTACAGCGCCCGTCAACAAGGAATCTTGGCAGATTTCAGGCGCAGATGATCTCGGACACCAAGAAGTCTTCAAGCGTCTCACCGATAGTGCAACCGTTTACACGATGCTCGTGAGCGGTATCTTGCGTTGCATGCACTTGTCAACGCACAAATCATTGCCCGAAGCGTGCGCATTTGTCACAACTCAGAATGTCTACACCGCGGTGCGAATAACTGACGAACATTTTAAACGCTGGGGATTCCGAAACCCGCGGATCGCAGTCGCCGCTCTCAATCCGCATGCCAGCGACAACGGTCTAATCGGCGACACCGAGGCCAAAGAGATTTACCCCGCAATCGAGCTAGCCCGTTCCGAGGGTATCAATGCTACAGGCCCTCACCCAGCAGATTCCGTATTCAATCAAGCCATCGACGGTATGTATGACGTTGTCGTGGTGATGTACCACGATCAAGGGCACATCCCCATCAAGGTTCACGGGTTCGAGGAATCGGTGTCGGTAAATCTCGGAATCCCGTTCATTCGCACATCAGTAGACCACGGCACCGCTTTCGACATTGCCGGCAAGAACATGGCCCAATCCACCAGCATGGTTGAGGCCATCAAACTCGCAGTTGCGCTGGCGACGCGACGTGGCATCGCCTGAATCCCTTCAGCTACCCGTCGAAAGATAGTGCCTCACCCCGATCCTCCAAACTTGGAGCGAGGCGATCAGGAACGCGATTCCTATCGCTGGAGCAATGTATTGGAACCATAACGGCGTGCCGAGAGGATCAGACGTGCCCATAATCGCGAGCGCGGGGAAGTAGCTGACCGTCGCCAACGGTATGCCGAAAGTGAAGAAGTTGCGGAACCATGGCCGGTAGATGTTGATCGGATACTGAGTTGTTTCGACGCCGCCGTAGGTCAATGTGTTCATCATCTCCAACGTTTCGGTGGTCCAGAACGCAAGGGTCGCCTGTAACACGATCAACCCGGCAAACAATGACGCTCCGCCTGCGACCGAAAGCATCAACAACGATGCATTGGCAAAAGTCCAGTTCAAGTCGAGATTCATCGCTGCCCACGTCAGAGCCACCAGCCCCGGCGTCAACCGGCTGATGCGCCGTAGCGTCAGTTCCTGCCCGGCGAGCTGCAAAGCCGTAGACCGTGGACGAATCAAGATCCGATCAAAATCGCCGGTCTTGACCATGTCGCCAAACAGATCGAAACCCGTGGTCATCGCGTCAGCCACGGCGAAAGAGATGTTGACGATCCCATAGATAAACGCGACCTGGTACACGTTCCAACCGATGAGCGAATCGAATCGATCGAAAAGCACGAGAATCGCCATGAACTCCC
The DNA here is from genome assembly GCA_965220515.1 of Dehalococcoidia bacterium. GTDB lineage: Bacteria > Chloroflexota > Dehalococcoidia > Lucifugimonadales > Lucifugimonadaceae > Bin127. The sequence goes on along the minus strand of OZ244831.1, from coordinate 1,030,674 downwards.
CAGCAGTGATGATCAAGCGACCACCGAGTTGCATCAGGAACGACGCTTTGTACTGCATCTGTGCCCGAAGCGAAACGGCTAGAAACCGCCTGTAAATGAAAAGACTGTCCAGCATCTTCATCCCCCTTGCACCACCACTCTGCGCAACGCTCTCGCCATAGCGATTCGCCCGGCAACTATAAACGCCAAGATCCAAACCAACTGATGCGCAAAAACCCCCGCAAATTCGGACACCGGGATATGCCCCAAGTACAATCGGTAAGGCGTATCGACCAGCCCCCTAAAAGGCATCGCGTTGATGATCGGCTGCGACCAATCAGGGTAGAGAGGGAGCGGCACCAGCATCCCAGAGAAAATCAAAACCAAGCCGAACGTCATCTGAGTAACACCGTCCCCGGTAATCGTCCATAACATCGTCACGTTCAAAAACGTCGTGATCGCGCTGCTCAACAGGATCGCCGCACACATCGAGACAAAGAACGCTGCCGCCGCGGCCCAAGAAACTGGAGGTGCCATGTCCATGACGACAAACGCGAATATCAGCAACGGAATCGCGCGCATCAGCATCGGCGCGGTTCGCCAGGATAGGGCGCGACTGAGCCAGTACGAATAGAGATCGACAGGTCGTATCAATTCGTAACCTATGCCGCCAGACCTGATCAATGAGCGCAAATCCGTGTCTATATTCCAAGGCAACGCCGCGAGAAATGCCTGACCGAGCCAGATGTAGGTCTCCACGTCGCTGCCGTCCATCGGCTGCTCAGCGTTGGTCGAACTGTAGAAAGCCTGGAAGATCATGACTCGGATCATGCCCCAAACGATCTGGGTAACCAGCCCTGCCAAAGCCGCTGACCTGTACTGCAACAGGCTCCTGAACCGAGCGCTGACAATTGCCCAGTAGCTGATCAAATCGCCTGGTCCTCGTAGATGCGCGCGATCGTCTCCTCGATCGGCGGATTCTCGACGAAAAGATCCTGAACCTGATTCTGGGATGTGGCGTGCGCTATCAGATCCGCCGCAGAAATCTGATGCGGGTCGAACTGGATGTGAATTCGCGTGCCATCGCGACTTGCGAGATTTGCAAGCGGATGGATAGTGGGATCACTAACGTTGTCGACCAATTGGACTACCAATCGACGTTCCAATGTCACGCGCCGTCGCAGTTCATCAAGGGTTCCGTCGGAAACGATCTTGCCATCGTTGATGATCATTACTCGGTCGCATATGACTTCGATATCGTCCATGTCGTGCGTCGTCAATATGACCGTCGTGCCGCGTTTCTGATTGAACTGCTTGATGAATTCGCGGAATGCGAGTTTCGACACCGCGTCCATGCCAATGGTCGGTTCATCGAGGAAAAGGATGTCGGGAGAGTGAAGCAACGCCGCCGCAAGATCGCAACGCATTCTTTGTCCCAAGCTCAGCTGACGCACCGGAACATCCAAGCACCCCTCAATATTCAAAACGGCGATGAACTCATCACGATTAGTGGTGTATTCGTTGCGCGGGATGCGATAGATGTCTCGCAGAAGATCGAACGATTCGATGACTGGCAAATCCCACCATAGCTGTGTGCGCTGTCCGAACACGACGCCTATGCGGCTAACGTGTTCTGTGCGATTCCGCCAAGGAATACGCCCCAAGATCTCGCAACGTCCAGCATCCGGGACAAGGATGCCCGACATCACCTTGACGGTCGTTGATTTTCCAGCACCGTTTGGGCCGATGTACCCGACCAACTCTCCCGGTTCGATCGAAAAACTCACCCCGTCAAGCGCATCTACAGTGTGATACCGCCGCCGAGCAAGTCCCCGAATTGCACCCCAAACACCCGCATCACGTTCAGAGATACGGAAGCGTTTCACTAGGTCTTCGACGATTATCTGCGGCATACCGTAATCCATGCGAGTTAGACAGCCTGAACGCGCGAAAACACCCGACAACCGGTTCAAATGGCGTGTCAGGCTCAGGTCGGCGTCGGCAGTCTGCCAACGAGTATGGAGTACGCAATCATACAACGCGCAAACAGAAACCGTTGATGAGCGGAATCGTGCAGCGAATCGGAATGAGATGCGATAGCCGATCCATATAATCGACAACACAGCGGCAAACCCTCATTTGCGGGCGCGTCGGTTACTCATGGACAGCGAATCAATGCGGACGCATCAGCAATGAATGTTTCATTCATCGGCGGCGGAGTAATGGCCGAAGCCATTATCTCCGGCATGAAAGAGGCCGCTCTCGAGGTCAACATCACCGTCAGCGAGCCCATACCTGAACGCGCTCTGTATCTCGCTGACACTTACGGTGTCACTGTCGCGGCGAACAACGTCAACGCGGTGCTTTCCGCTGACCTTGCCGTTCTTGCAGTTAAACCTCAGCAACTTGCCGAAGTCGCCGATGAAATCGCCGACGTGGCTAAAAGTTCCGAGCGCGTCACATTCATGTCGATCATGGCGGGCGTCCAGGCGAACACGATTGTTAATCAGATCGGCTGTGACCGTCTCATTCGGATTATGGCGAATACCCCAAGCCAAGTCGGCATTGGGGCGACAGCTTGGACCGCTACACCGACAGTATCGGTTGAGATGCGACAGTTCGCCGGAAAAATGCTCGAATCGTTCGGTGTCCAGGTCTACTTCGAGGACGAAAAACTCGTCGACATCGCAACCGCGCTGAGCGCAAGCGGTCCAGCCTACGTCTTCGTCTTCATCGAAGCACTGATCGACGGGGCGGTACAGCTTGGAATGACGAACGCTGATGCTCGTGAGTTGGCGATCCAAATGGTGTTGGGCAGCGCGGCGTTAGCAAAAGAGACCGGCAAGCACCCTGCAGAACTGCGGAATATGGTGACGTCTCCCGGAGGAACCACAGCCGCTGCGCTGCAAGCATTGGAAGCAGGCGGATTTCGCAAGGCATCGATTGAGGCGGTATTGGCTGCTTATCAACGCGGCGAAGAGTTGGCTCAGTTATCGGATGGATGATGGGTTGCGCGATGCCGCCCGCTGCACCTTCGAAGCGGTGAAATATACTTAAACGTTTGGCGCGCACACCACGATTCATTGATGCGCGTATCCGCTTTGAACAGTGCGCCGACCAACAACAGCCCAGACAACCGCTGCCGCAGGAATACTAACGCCATGAATCCGACTGAGATACTCAAAACCCGCCCCAAGGCGCAGATCGACGAGTTTCAGCCGGGCGATACCGTCACCGTAAACATGGTCATTCGCGAAGGCGATCGGACGCGTGTGCAGGCTTTCCAGGGGAACGTGATCGTCGGTCGGTACCGCAACGATAAGATCCCAAACCCAGGTTCCACTTTCAAGGTCCGACGCGTCTCGTACGGCATCGGAGTGGAGCGCATTGTTCCATACCACAGCCCACTGCTCGAATCCGTCAAGGTCACCCGCCGCGGCAAAGTTCGACGTTCACGCCTCTACTACCTGCGCGGACTTACTGGCCGTCACGCTCGCATAAAGGAGCGACGCTGATCGCTCTCGTCATTCCGGCGAAGGCCGGCGCTTCAGCGGACGGAACGTCCATCCACAGGCGTTGGCAACTAATTACCTTCGCCAACTAACCTTAGTTTTGTGCGGGAACCATCCGTAACGTGTCGCGTCATCAATCGCGCGTCGAAATTACGCACCAAACATGTTTGTCGAGGTAGCAGTTGACTTCTCAGATAGGGATCGACTTCGCACGTACACCTACGTGGTTCCCGAGGACCTAACCGTTCAACGGGGAGATTTGCTTTGGGTGCCGTTCGGTTATCGTCCCATACAAGGGATAGCAATTTCGGTTTCCGAAACCTGCGACACCGACAACATCCGCGAAATCGACAGCGTTGTCGATGACGGCCCGTTCATCTCCCAACATCTCCTCGAAACTGCAATCTGGATAGCAGACTACTATCGGACGAACATCTTTCGCGCTTGCGTAGCGATGTTGCCGCCAGGTGCCAACCAGCAACTTCATATCTGGGTGTCGCGCGGTGAGCTGGCGGAACGAGTTGATCACATCCTGACTGGCTTCGCGATTACCAGCGAACAACGCGAAGTTCTGCACGAGATTCCAGAAACCGGTCGAGTCCGCCGCGACCGTCTTGTCAGGCAGATCGGGAGGTCTAAGGAAAGACACCTCGACGCGTTGGTGCGGAACGGGATCGTGGTTGAGGAATCGATCTGGGAAAGACCGCGTGCCAGCGCGGTTTTCAAAGCTCACGTCAAGATCTCCGAGGGCACCGATGTTGACAAAGCGATGAAGCAGTACCAGGGACGTCGCGCTCATCGGCGGGTGGAACTTGTCAGGCATTTGGCTTCAATTACGAACCCTGTACCACGTGCCGATCTTTCGAAACGCTTCGGCAATCACGTAGTCAGGGCGGTAATCGACGATGGTGTGGCTGAGTTGATGCAGGTCCGAGTCGAGCGAGACCCATTAGCAGACTACGCGGTTCAAGACGCGATCAGTCACGAGTTGACGCCGGAACAACGAGATGCAGTCGATGCGATCTCGTCCAGCATCGGACAACCCGAAACGGCAAGTAAGGGCGAGAAGTTCTTATTGTTCGGTGTCTCGGGAAGCGGCAAGACTGAGGTCTACCTGAGAGCTGTACAGACCTGCATCGCGGAAGGAAAGCGCGCCATCATCATGGTCCCCGAGATTGCCATGACGCCACAGACGCTGCAACGTTTTGCCAGTCGATTCCCAGGTCACATCGCGCTTCAGCACTCTGGTCTGACGATGGGTCAACGGTTCGATCAGTGGCATCAAATCAGAAACGGCAGGTATAACGTCGTAATCGGATCTCGATCAAGCATCTTCGCACCGGTCGAAAATCTAGGGTTGGTGGTCATCGACGAAGAGCACGAATGGACATTCAAGCAGAGTGACCGCGCACCTAGATACCATGCCCGCGATGTCGCTGAGAAGCTTTGCGAAATTTCCGGCGCGGCGTTAGTGCTCGGCAGCGCGACGCCAGATATCGGAACCTATCAGAGGTCAACCGACCCAGATGTTTCCGATCCGATCACTCTGCTTCAACTGCCTCGACGAATCAACGAAGCGATGAACATCACACCTCGCATCGGCAGTCCCAACTACACTACATCCGGATACGCAGAGTCGCGGATCGTCGACATGAAGATCGAGATCCAAGCCGGACATCGAGAAATGCTCAGTCGGCCGTTGCTTGAAGCGCTCAACGATAACGTTGACCGTGGCGAGAAGTCGATCCTCTTTATCAACCGGCGCGGCAGCGCGTCGTTCGTGCAATGTCTGTCGTGCGGCTCGATTCGGACCTGTCCAAACTGCGAAACTCCATTGACATTGCACCGCAACCCGCGTAGAGGTCGCGGTAGCCGATTGCAGTGTCACTATTGCAGCTACTCCGTCGGAGCGGCTCGGCAGTGCCGAAAATGTGACGGTGCTGGCGTCGCACGTCGCGCGGCTGGAACCGAAGGTGTAGAAGAAGCAGTGCGCGGTTTTTTTCCCAACACTCCGATACTACGATGGGATTCTGACACCGCTCGCAACTCCGCAGAGCATGCGAAGTTGCTCGACGAGTTCCAGAGCGACGGGAATCATATCCTCATCGGAACCCAGATGGTCGCCAAGGGATTGGATATCCCAACCGTTTCGCTAGTCGGTGTCATCGCCGCCGACATCGGATTGGCAGTCCCAAGTTTCAGGTCGGCAGAACGGACGTTTCAGATACTGTCCCAAGTCACTGGTAGGGCCGGACGCGCAGACACGCCAGGCATAGCGATCATTCAGACCTTCCAGCCTGATCACTTCGCCATCACCGCCGCCGCCGCCCAAGATTACGCCGGATTATACGTGCAAGAAATCGAGACTCGACAGCATTTCGATCTGCCACCATTCACGTCGTACGTCCGCCTGTCGTACGGCGCTTACGACAGCAACGACGCAGCAATGGAAGCGCGTAGCGTACGTACCCGCATCGATCAATACCTCGCGTCTGAGAGCGATGTCAAGGTCGATGTCGCCGGCCCGGCCCCGTCGTTTCCTGCTCGGCGGGCAGGGCGCTACCGCTGGCAAATCCTATTGAAAGGCGATGTCCCGGCCGTGATCCTAGATGATGTGCCACTCGGCCCTGGCTGGACTGTGGATGTAGACCCCATCGAGATGAACTAGCCCCGCAGTCCCCTCTCCCTCGACGGGAGAGGGTGAGACGGGGACAAAAGGGCGGGGCGCATCCCATCAATCCCGCAATCCCCGGTTCAGACAGAAGACTTGACAATAGCAACATATGTAGTAATATAACAAGCAGATCGACGGATCGAAACAGTGCTGCGCAGACGTGTGCAGACCCCCGTCCCGAACGGCTGCAGGGAGACATGCGTGAGGACAGAAGGCAAAACCGACACGAAGAGCACGGCTGACCGCCGTGCCGCGTCGCGGCGTCTTGGCGTCCTCCGGCGGCGTCCCTCATCGGATCGGAGATCCGATGCAAGGCCGGGAGGGCCGTGCCGAAGCGTGGGAGGCCAAGTTCCCGGAGCGCGACGCGTCAGTCCCGCGTCGCAGAGCGAGCCAGCAGGCGTCTCCTCCAAGGAGACGCCCAGCCAAGGGCCGGGAGACCTCACGTGGAGCCGACAGACGTCTGCTCCTGCCCGCCGCAGGAGGGAGGCTACAGCCCGAGAGGAGCCCGCGAGGGCGAATCCAAGGAGGCGGCGAACTCCGAACGGCGATCCCCGTCGCCGCGCCGTCCCCCATGCCCGCGGTCTGGCGACGCGGGCCGCGGCTGGAAAACGGACGCTAGCGGTCTCGCACGCCGCTCCGCGCAGCATCTGACCCCTCTCCGGGGTCGCCCCCCGCCGAAAGGCGGAGGCGATGGAGAGGGAAGGAGCATCGGTCTCGGCGCTGAGACCGACGCTCGAGGCGAGGGCCAGTTCCTACGGGCCCGAAGACCCTAGCCGCCGGGCCTTCCAACCGGAAGGCCCGGCGGCAAAAAGCCACACCCCGTGGACATACGAACACGCCCGCGAACCTCCCCTTTCGGAACGCCCCTTCCCCTGCCCCTCTCAGAGGGAGATTAAGAGGGGTCCGCGAAGCGAGGTCGCAGGAGTATGCCCGACGCAATAAATCGTCAACTGCCGTCTGCCAGTAAAATCTCATAACCAGGACGCAATGGCCATTCGAGAAATACGCATTTTTCCCGATCCGATACTTCGGCGCAAGTGTCGTACGGTCAGGCGTATCGACGACGATGTGCGAAAACTCGCAGCGGACATGGTCGAGACCCTGATCGATGCTGAAGGTGTGGGATTGGCAGCCAACCAAGTTGGCGTCTTGAAACGCGTGATCGCCCTCCATCTCCCTGAAGAAGAGCCTTACTGGTTGGTAAACCCGGAGATAATCAAGACCGAAGGTCAACGGGAGGTAGAAGAGGGGTGTCTATCCCTGCCCGGATACGTCGGGATCGTGAGCAGATCAGTAAGCATTACAGCCCGAGCACTCGACGAAAACGGATCGAAATGGCGAATTTCGACTGAGGAGCTGCTCGCTCAAGCCCTTGAGCACGAGATCGATCACCTGAACGGTATCATGTTCATGGATCACCTACTCGAACACGAGCGTCTCCGAGAAGTAGGCGAAGAGCCGGAACCCGGCGAAACTCATCTGCACGATGTCAACTACAACATCGAAGCACATCACGACGAGGAAGATCACAACCACCCTCATGCCGAAACTTCTGCTCCGGAGTTGCTTGTCGCAAAGGCTAAGTTGAGTGAGGTCACACCCGGTCACTCGATGTCGGAACTTGCATACGACCTTGATTCCCGTGCCAAGCCTCCAGAAGCTGATGCCGAGAGTCGTTGATCGGATCACATCGAGGACGGGAGGTAATTCGCTCGGTGCTATACTTTGATGTTTGAGGCTTCGATCCAGAGGGTGTATCGAAGTCATTTTTGTCAATAGCGCAGTTGCAGAAAAGCCGCGCGGCAAGACCTGATTCAAAGTGGACAGCGAACCGCAAAAAGACCGCATCGCGCCGAGTTGCGCGCGTTCGCGTCGGCACCTGCGCCACATCGGTTAACTACACGTGGCTCGTGACTTAAGAGGTCTGATTTTCGTAGCGGCGCTTGTCATCATCGCCGCTGTCGTCATCTCCATCCCTCGCGTCAATTTCAGCATCGTCAACTTCGAATTCGATCGAGGCAACGAAGATTCGTTCTTGGGATTGAGCCTCGGTTTAGACCTGCAAGGCGGGACGCACCTCATCTACGACATCATTCCGGCAGAGGGAGAAGTACCTACTGCGGAAGACGTGGAGGCTATCCGAACCATCATCGAACGTCGTGTCAACGCCTTCGGTGTAAGCGAACCGACTGTTCAAGTCCTCGGCAACCCGCCCGACCGTATACTTATCCAACTTCCCGGTCAGAGTGAATCTTCACTGAACGTCGCGATTGATGGTGCAGACGTTACACCCGAAGCCGTGGAAGCCTTCTTCGAAACCGACTTGGGTAAGTCAGGGATCGAAGTCTTCGTTAACGAAGACGCCTCGATGATCGTCACATTCGATGACTTCGATGGGCGCGAGGCTGATGATTGGCTAATGCAGTTCCGCGAGAAGCACCCGGCTACGCTTAGAGCCACATTCGAATATGAGATCACAGTTCCCGAGCTTGATCCAACCACCTCTATCGCAACCGATGACGAAGCAGCATCGGACAGCGAGGATGGCGCAACAGATACAGAGACCGATGATGGACAGATTCAGCTACCTGATCCGATACGAGTCGCACCTACAACCGAGGCAGTTCAAGCTGCGTTCGAAGCGGCAGGCTTCAAGGATGTCGTAGTCAGTGACGGAACCGACACGATCCTGTTCCTGACCGACGAACTCGGCGGTTTCCAGCAAGTGGATGCCGTCTTCTTCGAGGCTGAGTTTAAGGGCGAGTTGCAGGATCGAACCTTTGATGATCAAGGCAACATCTTGCCATCGGACATCGAAGATTTGACTCGACAGCTCGCTGACATCGGCAACTTCGCCACGATCCGATCTCCCGGCTATGTAACGCAGTGGACCGTATCAGGCGGAGTGCAAGAGGCTAAAGCCCTCATCGGATCGACGGCGCAGTTAGAGTTCCGGGAGCGAAAGTGCGGTCCGATCGTACCCCCCGCCGATGTGCCCGTCGAGGAATGGCCGCCCGACGGATTGTCCGAGACCGAATGGTTGCTGCTGCGTTGCGCGTCGCCGCTGTACTTCACCGAACAGGCGACCAACATCTCCGCAGAAGATCTCGACGACGCCTTCCCGTCAATCGAAGGAACACCCCCTGAGCCAGTGGTGACAATTGTCTTCAATGAATCCGGAAGAGACGCGTTCTTCGAAGTAACTGGGAGAGTCGCAAGAAACCGCGACGTGTTGGCGATTTATCTCGACAACGTCGAGCTTGTTGCGCCGACCGTGAACACACAGGGCGGACAAGGCATTGCCGACGGTCGGGCGATCATCTCAGGAGGCGACTTCACAACCGAGCGCGTTCGCACTCTAGCCATTCAGCTTCGCTCCGGTGCTTTGCCAGCTGAATTGGAGTTGTCAGAGGAACGCAGCGTAGACGCCATCCTGGGTGCCGATTCGTTGCAGCGGAGCCTCGTTGCTGGTGGTATCGGTCTAGTGCTCCTCGTCATTTTCATGATCTCGTACTACAAGGTACCGGGTATTGTGGCGAGCCTATCGCTGGCAGCCTATACCGTGATGCTGCTAGGCATCTTCAAGTTAGTACCGGTCACTATGACGCTATCCGGCACAGCAGCGATCATTCTGTCTCTCGGTTTTGCAGTTGACGCTAACGTCCTTATCGCCGAGAGGACAAAGGAAGAGTTACGAGCGGGTCGAGACCTTCTCGCTGCGCTCAACACCGGATTCGATCGCGCATGGCCTTCGATCAGAGACGGCAACATTTCTACGGTAATCACCGCAGTGGTGCTGTTCTGGTTCGGCGATCGCTTCAGCACCAGCATCATGCAAGGCTTCGCGTTGACACTCGGCATCGGCGTGCTGTTGAGCATGTTCACAGCATTCTTCGCAAGCAGACTGATGTTGAGACTCATTGCCCGCACTGGTGTCGGCAATGCTTCCAACGTGTTTGTTCCGGTAGCGGATCCGGGAGCGCAGTCCTAATCGGCTCGGAAACAGAACGATGGATTTTGTAGCACTACGCAAGATATTCCTGCCGATATCGGCGACGATAGCGGTGCTCTCTCTCGTGTTACTGTTCGCGCCTGGGCTAAATCTTGGTATTGACTTTGTCTCCGGCACGAGTTCGACATACGACTTCGGCACCAATGATCCAGGTACGGACGCCGTTAACGATGCTCTCATAGCAAGCGGTCATCCAGAGGCGATCGTCCAAGACCTAGGCGAGGGTCAATACTTCGTTCGGACCAACGATTTAGGCAACGAAGGCAAGAATGTCGTAGACGCCGAGTTGACTAAGATCACCGGCGATACACCCATAACCCTTGAGACCGCCACAGTGGGTTCGTCGGTTGCAGAAGGGACAGTGCGCAACGCCATAATCGCTGTCGCTGTCGCGGCGTTGTTCGTCATGCTCTACATCATGTACGCGTTCCGGACTGTGCCAGGATCGTATCGCTACGCGGTGTCAGCGGTCATTGCACTCGTGCACGACGTTCTGATTGTGTTGGGCATCTTCGCGGTGCTCGGAGTTGCTCTCAACGCGCAAGTCAACGCGATCTTCATTGTTGGCATACTGACCGTAATCGGTTATTCGGTAAACGACACCATCGTTATCTTTGACCGAGTTCGAGAGAATGTCTTGCTGGTACCATCCCGAGATTTTCGAATGACGGTGAACGCGTCAATTCGAGAATCGATCATCCGATCTTTGGGCACTAGCATCACGACCGCGACGGTTATCATGGCGATGCTGCTTTTTGGCGGCCAGAGTTTGCGCGACTTTTTGATCGTGTTGCTCCTCGGCGTCATCGTCGGAACTTACTCGTCGATCTTCATCGCTGCTCAGGTGTTGGTCTCTTGGGACGAAGGTGCTTTGCAACGAATCACTAGTAGGTTGCCAAGGCTTCGCCGCCGCACCAGCTAACCTCTGAAACCGGTTGTGCATTTGCAGTCGGGGGTTACACTTTCATTGTCGAGAGTGTTCGCATCTCTCATAGTTGAATGGACGGTATTCCGATGTTCATAGGCGCACATGTATCAACCAGCGGCGGAGTCGACAAGGCGATTGACCGCGCGCAGGATATCGGCGCGGAATGCATACAGATATTCGCCGCGTCTCCCAGGATGTGGCGAGTGCCGCCCATCAAAGACAAGCCTTTGCAGAGCTATCACGAGAAGATGGCGGAATCCAGCCTAGGCCCCACTATCGTCCACGCCAAGTATCTCACCGCGCTAGGTTCGCCTAACCCGGAACTAGTCGAGAAGAGCCGAGCATCTCTGACTGCCGAGTTGACTGAAACCGAGCGTTTGGGCGCGCTTGGGCTGGTATTCCACCCGGCGAGCCATCGAGGCGCCGGGCTAGAAGCCGTATTTGACCACTTCGTCGAAGGTGTCAATCAAGTCATCGAAAACGCGCCGGGCAAAGCTTTGCTGATGCTCGAGACATCCGCTGGTTCGGGTGACCACATAGGGTCGAAATTCGAGGAGTTAGGGCGTCTCATCAAAGCAATCGACAACCCTCGTGTCGCAACATGTTTCGACACTCAACACGTCTGGGCCTCAGGCTATGACGTGGTCACCAAAGATGGGCTCGATGAAACGATGGAAGAGTTCGACCGCGAGATCGGGCTCGACTTGTTACGCTCAGTGCACGCCAATGACTCGATGCGAGATCGCGGCTCGTCAGTAGACCGTCATGACAACATCGGCGAAGGGTTGATAGGCGAAGAGGGGTTCTTGAACATCATGTCGCACTCCGCATTCACCGATGTGCCGTTCTACTTGGAAGTCCCCGGCTACGAAAAGAATGGTCCGGACAAACCTAACGTCGATGCATTGAAGGCGATTCGGGAGCAGGCGTCTTCATGACGCGCCGCTGACGTCAACGATGACATATCGAGTTTCGCCGGAAGAGTTCGACGGTATCGTTCTAGACGCGCTCGAGTCATTGGCTACCGAATTCTATGAGCGGCTCCAGAGCGAAAATGTCGACATCGTCGTTGAGCCAGAGCCTTCAGGCACTAAGCTCAACGAACTCGGATTGCACCGGGATGAAACACTATTCGGGTTATCAGAAGGTGTTTCCCTAGCCGATGGAGGGTCGCACGCATCCACGTTGCCTTCGAAGATCACGATTTTTCAAAGACCTATTGAAGAGGCCGTGGACAACCGCGAGGATTTGGACGAAGAAGTGTTGAGAACTGTGTGGCACGAAGTTGGGCACTTTTTGGGATTCGACGAAGATGAAGTCGCCGACATGGGTCTCGGTTGAGAATCCGTTCAGGCTCGTTCAGAAGCGAAGAGCCCATCGCGCAATACAACGCTACGACCGTCGTATGAAATCGTCGCCGAGCGGAAGGCGCGCAAAACTGCGATGAACCGCAACATGCGTGAATCGTCTTCGTGGACTTCCGTTTGATAGGCCGGGGCTCCCCAAAACGTGTGTTGCGAACCGCGGAGTATCGTGCGTTCAAGCTCTGAAATCGCGCTAACGAATGTCTCTTGCGATCGATCCGTCAGGGGTTGGTTATCGCGGTCAACGAACCAGAGCGACATTGTGAGTTCGCCGTTGGTGCTGTGCGCTACATCTGTGACCAAGAAAGGCCCTTGCTGGTTCGAAAACAAACTCTCGACCGGCTCGCCCCCGGCTGCGGTTTCACGTACTGCGGCCTGCAATGACCGGAACAGCGAGGAGAGGTTAGAAACCTTGAACGGCGGATCATGCAAGGTCAAAGTGAGTTTTTCTGGCGATGTCATCATCGCAACACCCTCATATCACCGACACGCATGGTCACGTTGTCGCGGTCCAACTGCTCTAGGAGCGCGAGCGAGTATTTCCGACTCGTCCCGAGTAATTCCCGAACGTCGTTAATCGAGACCTCATCGTTAATCTGACAGTAGTCGATGATCTTGTCTCGCATCTCGTCGAAAACCTCGGCGGCAAAAACCACTTCTGAACCGGCGCTAACGACCTCGCGACGATCCGTGAGCGCTCCAAGCAACTCGGCATCGATCTTGTTCCACGCGGGCGGAGAATAGCGATGTTCGCGCAGGACATCCAAGAAACGATCCGTTTCTTGCTTCTGGGTGGGAGTGAATATAACTTCGTGATCCGCCATCCTGACAGTGGTTCCGTCTTGCGCCATCAAACCATCATTCACGATGTTATCGACTATGGCGTCGAACCCGCTCGAATCGAGCCGTAGCCGATTCCGCAGTTCTTGCCGTGGCATCCCGCGGCGTAGCGGATATCTGTTGTGGTAATCGGTTAGCGCATCCCTCGCTTGAACTCGCAACGAATCTTGGATTGATCTTGTTATGTAAAGAGGTGTCGCATCCGCTGTTAGATGTGTCAAGTCTCCCGTACCGGTTAATTTGGACACCTCCGCTTCGACGTCGCTGGCCAACATATGTGTGGCTTCGGCAATTTGAGTGCAGTTAGCGACCACGAGTTGGCCTAGCGCGTGGAGGATGACATCCCCCGGACGGCCCTCGGACAATGTTTTCAGATGCTGAATGACCGATGGGTCGTTGCGTCGATGGCGAGGAGCGTTGGTGACCAGTGCGACACCGCCGCCTAGCGTGTCATTGCTGTCACGGATCACGAAACGGTCACCTTTGATTATCGGGCGCGGGTTACTCATCTTGATCTGAGACCAACCCGCTTCACCAGCCTTCAACTCGTCGTGAGAGAGCAATCGTACAGTAGCCGGTTCTTCCCACGTGCCGCCGTAAAGGGTGACATGATGATTGTGTTTCACCGGACGTTTGGCATCAGAAATTGTTCTCAGCGAAGCGTCGAAAACCGTCGTGGTATCAAACTGGCCGCGTTTGACGAGAGCTTCACCGCGCTCAATCTCGGTGTGCGAAATCCCGCTGATGCTGACCGCTACTCGTGTTCCCGGGACCGCGATATCGATCTGAGATTTGTGGCTCTGCAACCCGCGGATACGGGCGGTTTCGCCAGACGGAAGCAGTGCTACTTCATCGCCGACCTTCAGTTGCCCACCGTCGAGGGTTCCCGTTACAACTGCGCCGAAACCGGCAACGCTGAATGCTCGGTCAATGAAGAGCCTCGGACGTTCGTTAATGGTCCGCGCCGCTTTGTTTCGGGCAAAGTCAGTGATCATGCCGCGCAGATCATCTAGCCCAGCACCGGTCTCAGCTGAGACTGCAACCATTGGCGAACCTTCAAGCGATGTTCCTTCTAGGATTTCCGATATTTCGATCTCGATCAGCTCGATCAGTTCCGAGTCTGCAAGGTCAGACTTGGTGATGACGACAATGCCGTCGCTAACTTCGAGCAGATCCAAAATCGCCAAATGCTCGCGTGTCTGCGGCATCGGGCCTTCGTCGCCAGCTACGATCAAAAGAGCAAGATCGAAACCTCCAGCGCCCATGAGCATCGTCTTCACGAAACGTTCATGTCCAGGGACATCAACGATGCTGACCTCGCTACCATCCTCGAGTTCGAGCCACGCAAACCCGAGCTCGATGGTCATGCCGCGAGCCTTTTCCGCGCGCAGGCGATCCGGGTCGATTCCGGTCAGCTTCTCGATGAGCATTGACTTGCCGTGATCTACGTGTCCTGCGGTTCCTGCGACGAACATTGCGGTGGTGTTAAGCCTTCTCGGATATGCCGATAAGTATGGATTATCGGATGAATCGGCAAATCATTCACCGAATGGATGCCATCGCGGATCGAGTCGCGCGGTCGAGCCCTTAGCAAGGCAAATCGAGACGGACGACCATCACGAGTGGAAATTCACGCCAGAACACGCTCGAGAGAGGCGATTTGGCTTCTGAATAAGCCTCGATGGGGAAGCGCGGTTCCTCGAGCCCTGTCAGCGCGAACCCCTGATTCAAGAACACTCGCAACAACTCATTGATCGGTCGATGAAAGTACCAATGCGGCCTTGGCTGACCTTGGATTCCGATGCCGCGGTACGCTCGAATTCTGAGGTAATCAGGGACCCAGACAGCGAAACGTTCTTCGACGCCGTCGGCCGTGAATTCACGCTCCAACGTATTACGTGTGCCATCTGAGTTGAATACGGGATGTAAAACACTGAACACGAATCTGCCGCCCGGTTTCAACAACCGCGGCAACGTTTCTGCCAGCGGCGTGATGACGGCCATGTCCATGATTCCCATAGTGCAGACCGCGGCATCGAATGGTGCCCCAGGCAATGTACTCAAAGCGTCGGTATTGGCGGCGTTGGCGACCAAGAATTCGATTTGCTCTTCGTAACCTTTCGAACGCTGTCGCGCCCTCTCGATGAACACGCTTGAATGGTCGATGGCCGTGATCTTCGCACCGCGCTCGGCCATGCGCCGCGTGAAGCGACCGGCACCACAAGCGATGTCGAGGACTTTGGTGCCGCGCTCGAGTGAGAGCAACCGCTCCTGTGTCGGTTCGATCAGGTAATCCTGAGCAGTGTTCCCATCACCGATCTTGTCGTCCCACCACTCTGAGATTTCATCCCAGATCTCGACCGCTTCATCGAGATGTTCCGGAAAATCTACACCGCCGCGGGCGGATTCGTATGAGTCTTGTTTACTCAAGTCCATCTCGGTTTCAATCGCCTGTGATGATGAACGATTCGAATACGTTATTGCCAAGGAGTTTTCCGTGACGTGTGAGGCGAATACGGTCGCCATCGTCCTCGATCAACCCTGTTGAAACAAGCTTAGATATCTCTTGCCCATAGACACCGCTCATCGAAATCCCGAAACGACGTTGGAACTCTGATTTCGCCATTCCTTCAGACAACCTCATGCCAAGCATCATCGTTTCCGACATCGCCATCTCAAAGGACGTGTCTTCGACGAAATCGACGGCGATTTCGCCTTGTTCTACCGGTGTGTCGACTACCTCGTCTGAAACGCTAGCCGAAGCGATGGCGGAGATGTATCGTCTCGGCGATTTCATGTTTGCGAATCGCCTGTCCATCATCGAAGAATATGCTCCTGGCCCTACGCCGAGATACGGCTGGTTCAGCCAATATGCGAGGTTGTGACGCGACCGGAACCCTGGCTTACACCAGTTGGATATCTCGTAGTGCTCGTATCCAGCATCGCTCAAGTAATCCATCGCTGTCTCATACATGTCGGCGGCCAAGTCGTCGTCTGGCGTTGGGACGGTGCCCCGTTCGACATCTCGCTGCAATGGCGTTCCCGGTTCGATTTGCAAGCCGTACAACGATAGATGATCTGTCTCAAGTTCGATCGCGCGTTTCAGTGAGTCTTCCCAGACGGTTAGTGATTGGTTTGGTAAACCGAACATCAAGTCGATGCTGATGTTTGCGAACCCGGCGGATCGTGCAGTCGCGACGGCCAGTCTTGCCTGGTCTGAGTCATGCCGACGCGAAAGAGCGTGAAGAATCTGGTCGTCAAATGATTGGACTCCGATACTGATGCGGTTGAAACCTGCTTCCAACCACGCATCGGCCTTTTCGGCACTGACGTCATCGGGATTGGCTTCCAAGGTGAATTCCGCACCGGGTACGATATTCGTTGCTTTGCGAAGACGTTCTGAAAGCAAGGTAATCGATTTGGCGGGTAGGTAAGAAGGTGTTCCGCCACCGAAGAAAGCGGTTGACACCTCAGGACGGCTAAGCCGCGTGCCCCAAATGCCAATCTCGGACGATAACGCATCGACGAACGACGGCATCAGAGATTCGATGCCTTCGTACGTGTTGAAATCGCAGTAGTTGCATTTCGAAAGGCAAAACGGGATATGGACGTAAACGGCGATGGGCCCACTCAGATCGTTCCCAGCGCGTTCAACACCGATGGCATCGGGAAATTTGAGGGGAGGGTGTGACAATTTGACTAAAGTGCGCCTCCCAACGCGTCCAGCGACAGACAACGCGCCTAAGGCGGGGTCCAAAGACCGCCTGATGATGATTGGCTAGATCCGCTTGCCGTTGCGCTGGGTTGCTGGTCGGATTGGCGCTGCGCTTGTTCCATCATCTCACGCCGCGCCTCTTCCATCTTTGCTCGCAACCAACGTTCAAGTTGATCCAACTCCGGCGGCGAAACAATGAACCTCTCAATACGGTCAGGTATCGGCAATTGACCTGAGACTGCAAAAACGACCGCGGACTCGTCGTCCCTGATCGCGTCGTTGAACCGTTTCTGTAAATGCTCGTCACGAGCACCAGCAGCTTCTACTTGGCCTGATTGCACAATGCTTCGCACCTTTTCGGATATCAGATTCTGCGATGCGCATTGCCCCCAATCGATCAACTCCGTCAAAAGTTCGGTGTCTTCAAACTCTTCGATGACCGCGCCGCTTGCAATTAAGCCGCGTACAAGTTGGCTAGCTGACGGATTGATCTGTTGCAACTGGACCAGAGCGTCTTCGCCGCGGCCAGTTACTGTTTCGACGAATATGCGATTGATAGAGCCGGAAGTGATCGCTTGACGATCGAGTTGCGCTTTGACCGCCGACCAATAGTTCGACAGCATCGCGTCGTAGCCATCCAGACCGGGGAAGGGTTGCACTAGTCGGACGATGAATAGGGATCGCGTCATGGTCGCTTGTTCTGTTGGTTAGGTTGAGTTGGAAGAATAGGTTTTGGCGGTTGCGTCAGACTGAGAATAGGAAGTTGGCCATGTCGCCATCCACGAAGGTGTAGTTTTTGCCTTCCTGCCGGAACACACCCTGTTTTCTTGCTTCCACCATGCTACCGCAGCGCTCGAAATCGTCGTAAGCGACAACCTCGGCGCGGATGAACCCGCGTTCCATGTCTGAGTGGACTATACCGGCCGCCTCGGGTGCGCTCGAGCCAGCGCGGAAGTGCCACGCTCGCGCCTCGCGATCTGAAGCGGTGTAAAACGTCTGCGTATTCAGGCACTTGAGGCAGGCATCCATAAGGGTTTCACTGTTGTCATTGGCGATTCCCAACTCGGAACGCAGCTCATCCGCCTCTGATTCGTCCATGCTTCTCAACTCCTCTTCCAAGGAACCGCATATCGGGACGATCTTAGTCTGGTCGTCAATGACGTTCGAACCGAGGCTATCAACCGCTTGGGAACGGAGTTCGTCGGGATCGATACCGATGTCGTCTTCGCCGACGTTCACCGCGACTACGAACGGTAATCCACTGAGCGCGAACGAACCGGAGATTGCCCGAGACGCAGATTCATCAAGAGACAGTGACCGCAACGGTGATCCATCTTCAAGCAGCGTCTGTATTTCTTTGAGCGCTTCGATATTCGCGACGGCTTGAACCCGTTCGGACGACTTCAGTGCCTTCATGCCCGATTCAACCCGTTCGACACGCCGGTCGAGCAATTCGATGTCGGCGAACAAGATTTCGAACGTGAGTTTCTCTAGATCGCGCACCCAATCGACGGATCCATCCGGATGTGGCGTTGAAGGGTCTTCGAACTTACGGACGACCAGTAGTAGCGCTTTGGCTTTCTGGAGAGAGTTGACCGTCTCGCGGCTCAGCACGGTGCCTGAAGAGTAGTCGACGGGCATATCCCAGAACGTCATTTCAGCACGAACCTTGCGACGACTCTTGAACGCGTGGTGGATGAAATCGAGACGCGCATCTGGTTTGGTGCCAATGCCGATATTGGCCGACTTTGCCGCCCCGTAGAGACCTTTATCGACAGAGCCGCGCGTCAGCGCATTGAACACCGTCGTCTTCCCCGCGGCGGCGAGGCCGATTATGGCTGTGGACATCCGTTTTCTACTGTCGAGATTGTGAAGCGACCAAGATTCGATTATAGAAATCGAAGATTCCTACCTATACCACCGTGATTGCAGAAGCATCAATTAATCTGGATTCGACATGATCAGATTGATCCATGGCGATGACGAATTCTCCATCGCCAATTCGCTTGAGGCGCACCTAGCCGCGCTCGGCCCGCCAGAACTTCGCGCTCCGAACGTGACCATCTTCGAAGCACCGAACGCCAGAATGGCCGAAGTATTCGCAGCGGCGATGATATCCCCGTTTTTGACTGATCGACGCGCGGTCGTCGTGAAGGGCATGTTGAAACCAATGGACACGCGAGGCGAAAGAGTCCGCGCGGATTGGGAGGCGTTCGGCGATCGGATCTCTAAAGAAGCGATGCAGATAACCAACGACCTGATATTCGTCGAGAACGTGCGACTAAGCCTGACTTCTCGCCCGTTGAAGGCTTTAGCCTCGTTCGCTGAAGCGGAAACGCATCTGGTTCCCAATAGACGCGACCGTATCGATTGGATCCAACAACGCTTCGAATTACATGGCGTTCACACCTCAGGTAGCGCGATCAATCGCTTCAACGAGATTGGCGGTGATGATGTCAGACGGCTAGACAGCGAGATTCAAAAACTCGCTCTTTACGCTGACGGACGAACGCTCCAACCGAAAGACATCGATCTAATGGTCGCCGACACCAGCCAAGATCGCATCTTCAATGTGATGGATGCGATCATCGAGGGAAGACACAATCTCGCCATCGGCGGAGTGCAGAATCTCATCGCTAACGGCGAATCGATCGAAGGTATTTTCGCTTTACTCGCCCGTCAAGTTCGTATCCTGATCGTCGCCGCGCACATGTTGAGTCGCGGCGCGCCTCGATCGGAGATTGGTCAGCGTCTGCGTATAAACATGCCTTGGCTGTTGGACAAAACGTGCAAGCAAGCATCACGAATCGGATCGGTACGCTTGCGAGCCATGCATCTACACATGTTGGATGTCGATGTCGGTGCTAAAACCGGGCGCGTAGATCGTCGGCTGGCAGTCGAGATGTTGGTGTCAGGTTTGATCGGCAGATGACGAGCGAATCGTTTGCCGCCATACGATCCGACTGATGCCTTGGAGAAACCTTCTTCTCATCAAATTCGTATCCTTGATTCAGTGATGATTTTCAGAAATAGAATCCGCTTGATGCTGGCGATGCTGCTTGTCGTGTCGTTGACCGCGGTGATGTTGATGTCTGCCTGCCAGCAAGCTGAGCCAACTCCAACGCCGACGCAAGTCCCGCCAACGCCAACGGAAGTCGTGATGCTGGCACCAGTGAACACTGCGACGCCGCAACCTGAGTTGACGCCGACATCGACCCCCACAGCGACACCGTCGCCAGTACCAACGCCGGCGACGCGTGAAACGGTGAGCATGTACTCAGCCGCGCATCGGACACTTGATCGTGGCGAGTTCAAGGACGCTGAGCGTCGTTTTTCAACGATCGTCGAGATCGAGCCGCAGTTCGCCCGTGCATGGGCGGGACGTGGGCAAGCGCGCATGATGCAGGGCGAACTTGAGGATGCAATGGTCGATTACGACCGCGCCGTGTCACTTCGGCCCAATGTGGGATCGATCTACGGCCAACGGGCGATGGTTCGCGTGTCGATGGGTGACTTTGAAGGAGCGAAGAGCGACTCGTTGCGAGCGCTCGAATTGGATGATGAGCAAATCAACGCACATCTGGTGTTGGGTCGTGTCAGAGCCGCTGAAAACGACTACGATGCTGCGTCTGAGCATTTCCGAACCGCGATCAACTTGGCGCCCGAGGATGGCGGCGTTTACTGGTGGCGTGGCCGATACCATCGCGACGTGTTGCTCGACGGGAGTGCGGCATATGCGGACTTCAGTTATGCCATTGAGCTACAACCCGCACAGGCGTCTTACTTCTTAGATCGCGGGATTTTATTGGCTCGAGCAGGACAATACGCGGAAGCCAAGTGGGACTTCGAAGAAGCGATATCACTCTCGCAAGATCCGAAACTACCGACGATAATCGAGCGCGCCGAGGAGTGGTTAGCAAATATCGAGGAACGCGCCCCCGGTGTCGAACCAGTTGAGCCACCGCCCGCGCCACCGCCCGTCAACTGAGCCGGCGGACATCGGCGTTCACTTCAACCGACAGATGTAGATCATCTCTTCGCTGTCACCGGTCAAAGGCGATCCGTCGAAATCGCCAAACACGTCTATCGCCTGGAGCCCCGCCTTTTCGAGCATTTCTATGACTTGGTGGTGGTGCAGATAACGGAACAGTACTTGTAGCTCTTCACGGTCAATCGATTCGCCATCGACGTTGAGAGTTTCAATTACTTGGGTGCATCGATTTATCTGACGAGTCGTGTCGAATTCGTTAGTTCCCGTTAAGACATGTCGCACACCGTTTTCGTCATCTTCAACTACACCTAGTAGAAACGTCTCATCTGAATCTCCGTGGATCAAATCATCCGTGGGGCTGAAGAGATTGAAAATGAGGGCGGCGTTCGGAGCCATGTGTTCAGCACACCGAATCAAAGTTTCAGCTTGATCGCGTTCATCGGTTACCAGAGCGAGCGTGTGCGCCGGGATGATTACAAGGTCAAAATCTTTATGCGAGAGATCAATCTTCGACATGTCACCTTCGATCAATTGCAACTTGCCGGACAGAGGAGCGGCAGAGGATTTTAGACGAGCACGATCGAGCATCGGACGATTGATGTCAATGCCTGTCACATCGTGTCCCATGACCGCAGCCGGTATCGCGATTCTGCCAGTGCCAACACCTAGCTCCAAAACCGATCCCCCGCATCGATCGATGGCGTTCAGGTAAAACTCCAACTCGCCTTCAGGCGCGGCTTCGTAGAAGATATCGTAACGCTCTGCCCACCGGACGTAGTCCATCGTTTCTTCGCTTTGGTTCAATGTGTTTCGGGTATCCTTGAAGGTTGCGTCTCAATTGGCTTAAACCCATGATTGACGCGCACGCATCGGCACCAAGTTCCAAGTTAAACACGGGTTGAGTAGATTGCCCAAGTCACTAGCATCACGACAAGACCGTCTAGGCACTGAGACGGCATTCCTGACGTTGGCACGCGCCAGAGAACTAGAAGCCCAAGGTCGACACATAGTTCACCTTGAGATAGGCGAGCCGGATTTCGACACTCCGGGCCACATAATCGACGCAGCTAAGAACGCTCTCGACGGTGGTTATACGCACTACGGCCCTTCACCAGGAGAGATGCCGGTACGCGAAGCAGTGGCTACTCATCAGACCGAACGGCAAGGCTATGAGATTCCGGCCGAACGCATAATCGTGACGCCAGGTGGCAAGCCTGTGATGTTCTTCTCGATCCTCGCTCTCATCGAAGAGGGCGATGAGGTCATTTACCCGAACCCGGGATTCCCCATCTACGAGTCGATGATCAACTACGCGGGCGGTACCGCGATACCGATCCCGCTCGAAGAGCGTTTCGATTTTTCGCTCGATGTTGATCGACTAGAGGCATTGGTCACAGATAACACGAAGCTCATCATCGTCAATTCGCCCAACAACCCTTGCGGCAGTGTGATTTCAGACGAGGACTTGGAGCGCATCGCAAAGATCGCCGTCGAGAACGACCTTGTCGTCCTTTCCGACGAAATCTACAAGGACATGTACTACGAGGGCTCTCACACTTCGATCACGAAGTTTGACGATATGGTCGACCGTACGATCATCTTGGACGGCTTCTCCAAGAGTTACGCTATGACGGGTTGGCGGTTAGGCTACGGAGTGTTCCCAGAATTCATGCTCGATGCGGTCACGAAACTGATGACGAACAGCGTTTCGTGCACATCGGTCGCGGTTCAGATGGCTGGCATCGCCGCGCTGCAAGGACCTCAGGATTCTGTCTCCGAGATGATGGACGAGTTCCGCATTCGCCGCGATCTGGTTGTAGACGGCTTGAACAACCTTCCGGGCGTTTCCTGCCGAAATCCCGGCGGCGCGTTCTACGCGTTCCCGAACATCAGCGGTACCGGGCTCGACAGCCGGACCTTCGCAGACCGCGCGATGGATGATGCCGGTGTTGCGCTACTCTCTGGCACTGCTTTCGGCGAATACGGCAACGGCTACATCCGCATCTCTTTCGCCAACTCGCAAGACAACCTGAGATTAGCGATCGATCGCCTCGGCGAGATGCTTTCGTAGCCTGCAAGTCGCCGCTTAGGTAGTCATCACTACGGATCTAGTCCGGGGTTGCATTGGTGATCCTAATGTCGCACGCTTTCATCAGATCTCGCGTGTTGGCCTTGGCAATAGCACGCAACACGTGTGTTGTATTCTTACGAATCTGTTTTTGAACGGCTGAGACAACGATTTCGGAGCTTTCGTTCAATAGGCCCCAAAATGGTGGTAGCTCAGAACGACTGATCAGACCTTTTGGCGCCATGATGTAGTGAAGGTCGGCACAGGCCAAGAACGATGGGTCGTGGAACTTGGTAGAGAAACGCACCAAGGTGCGTTCCCTCGCTGCGAGCCGCTCCTCGATGGCTTCGCGATCTCTTCGCGCCGAGACGTAAGCTGGGTTTTCTCGCCAATCAGCACCTTCTTCGGCGGTCTCAACCGCATGACGGCGCGCGTCATCGAGGACAGTTGCGGTCAAATTGGCGGCATCTTTAAGCGCAGATATTTGTGCTTCTGCACGTTTCCGGTCTGTTTCTGACTTGTCATCACGTTTAAGGTCGCTTCTTGATGACTTTACTTCCACTATGTAGACGATGTTGTTTTTGCCGACGCCGACGAGATCCACGACTCGACCGAAGGGTCCTTCAAGTCTGACTTCCATTCCGATCGCTCGACATTCAGCCACCGAGTAGAGCCAGCGCCAAGCAGCCCACTTCAACTGGTAGGTCAGATCGGTTTCGCCAACAGATTTGAGGATGTTGGATGGTTCACCCTCTCCAAAATCCACGTCGCCTACTGTGGCCTCGAGTTCGTTTTTAGCTTCCAATCGGATTACCTCAGACATATATTCGAAAAAATCCGCGATCGCGCTTGCATTCTACTAGAACCAGTGTGCTATGCTTGTAATTGAACAAAGGTGTGAACTAGCAATCCCAGATGTTTAAGAGTTGGAGGGCAACATGACGATCATACGAGATGGACGAAACACCACCGCATCCAAAGATTTCGTGATTGTTGGAGTCGGCGGTGCAGGAGCCAGAACGGCATCCGAACTATCGAAAGTCTTGGGAAATCCTGACGACGTGATCGCCGTGGATCGCGAGATGGACGATCTGCGCTTAGTCAACGTTGGCCGACGGATCTCGATCGGTTACCCGATGTTCACTCGCGAGACTGGAGGAATCGAGGACGACGAATATGTCGACAAAAACGACCTGTTCCGACTGAAGACGTTGATCGGCAAAGCACCGATCATATTCGTGTTGGCTGGGCTGGGTGGTGCGACCACAGTGGAGATATTGCCCGCCGTGCTTCGAACAGCGATGTCGACTGGGGCGACAGTCCTGGCGATTGTGACGATGCCTTTCGCGTTTGAGGGCCGCACGCGATCGAACACCGCCGGAGTTGCTTTGCAGCGTGTCCGAAATACTGGTTGTTCGCTTGCACTGATCGACGGTGATAATGCATTATCCAGCGCGTCGATCGCTGGTGACTTGGCCTCTGAACTCTCAGCCGCGAAAGCGCGAGTAGTGATGAACGTGCTCTCAGCGTCGAACGCCGAATCGTCTGGGACACTGAACTCGGCACCAGAGTTATTGGATGCCATCAAATGTGGCGGTGAGACATTGATCTCGTACGCGGCTGGCGAGGACGTTTCCGAGTACCGGAAGATTGCGCGCGACGCCACCAAGACCCCAATTACTTCAGGACTGGATCTGAGTGACGCAGATTTCGTCAGCGTGATTGTCGCGGGACCGCACGACATGTCGATTAAAGTGCTTAATTCGGCGATTGCAGTTGTGCAGAAAGAATTGCCTCAAAAGGCAGTGTTGTCGACATCCTTTATCCCGAATGGCGATTCACGCAAAGCAAACCGACTCCGGATCAGCATCCTTGCAGGGATGCGCCCAAGAGCAGGGAAGATTGATGCCGAATCAGCGAATCAAACAGACGCAGAAGAGAGCTTCAATCTAGTCGGTGCCACGTCATCTGTCCCAGTTGTCACTGAACCGGCAGGGGACGTCATCGATGACCTATTCGGCGCACCCGACTGGTTGGTTGACCAACCTAGCGAAAAATCGCGTGTTCCGGCACTACTCTAGCAAGCCATATCGTGTGCTCACGTTCGGCAATAAGTGAGCCACCAATGGAACGGCAGGGAAGGGCGTCGGTGTAAAAACTCAGATTGCGCCCGCACCAAGGGTTTGTAGCCTCCTTACCCGATAGGTGCCGCGTTCGCACCAACATCAGCCCTTCCCGCCGAACTCTCCTAATCGCCGACTTTACCCGGTCCCGCAGGGTCATCCACGGTCAAATGCTGGATGATCCGATCCGTGAACTTCAATTCGGAATCGTCCTGCGGCTCGTAGCCAAGCACGCGACGACCATTCTCCAGCGACCAGAAGGCGCGGGTGTTGGCGCTGATGCCGTAGACAATCAACCAAGGTACCCCGTGCTCATTCTCGATATCGGGAGTTTCGATCGCCTTGATGAAGAGCTGTCTGAGGTCGCGTTCGCTGAAATGAGCGCCTAACCCACGCTTATATGTCGATTGACCCGTGCCACCGTGCAACTCGTCGGCGTGGGCGAGTAACTCATCGGCATCCGTCTCACGCGGATTGCCGATGCGTACTTGCACGACCTCTAGCTTTCGGCCAAACGCTCCGCACGCATATGGATACGCGAGAAGCTCATATGCCGCCTTTGCCCAACCGTAGAAATTGTCTGACAGCGGTACTTCGTCTTCGAAAACCATCTCTTTTTTGCGGTTGTGGATCAGCGCATGTTCGTACCAATCGGCGGCATGATTGGAACTCGCGACCACAACACGCTTTACGTCCGCGTCGTAGGCGGCGCGGTAGACGTTGTTGGCCATCTGAACGTTTTCGTGCTCGGTGGCAAAACGATCGATGTGGGGGACGTCGCTGCCGTAAACTCCTCCCGGGCTTGACCGCTTGTACGCGAGATGTATGACCGCATCCTGCCCGGTGAAGTACTGTTCGTACCCGGAGCGTTCAGTATCGATGAGGTCGACGATTTGGACGCCATCGACCCGATTGCCATCGCGGCCGGTGTCGATAGCATCGATCAGCGTCAAATCGTATCTATCCCGATACTCTTTGAGCATCTGCGACGCTATGTATCCGCTCGCACCAGTGATCAATACTTTCAGTTTGTCTGACATGTCGATTCACTCCAGATCTGCAACGTGATTGGCTGTTTTAGGTTCAATCCACCAACTCTTCACCACGAGTAGCGGGACCTTCCTCGGTTGACAAGGTGATCGCGTAAGTCCCGACAAGATGATCGTGTAGCGCCCGGTGGTCTTCTCGCAAGATGAAAAGGTAGCCGATGTAGAAGATTAGCGTCGATACAACCGTGGCGAGGGATCTGGCAAATGCCAACCGTATCCCCGGAATGTTGCCGTTGCCGTCAAGGACATAGACGTTAAGCGCACGTTTGCCGATCGTAGTCCCCCACGTGCCAACAAGGACGGTGTTGTAAATCGTGGTGACGGTGAACGCGAGCAACAAGCCCGCGAATATCTCGGATATTGATTGTGTTTCCGCGGGCGCTGCGCTTGTGGCATCGGATTCCGAAATCTGGGTGTCTGAACCGAGCACTGGAGTAGCAGTTGGCAGGGCGGCCAACTCATTACTCGCGGCGTCGATCTCGGCAGTGATCGCATCAACGTCGATGTATGGACGTCCGAGCAACAGCGGGAACAACAGGCTCAATACCACGATCGTGACCAGATTATCTATCAGATAAGCAATCAACCGACGTCCAAAACCGGCCGGCGGACCGAAGCGCGACAACGCGCGTGGATGACGGTCGTCGTCTGCTTGTTCGGTTTCGGCGAAAAAGGGAGGGCGTTGATACTCGTGATCGGTAGTCGGTTCTTCAACTTGGGAAGGTCGCCCTTGCCAAGGCGGATCATCTGCGATGCTGTTATCAGATGCCGTGTCTGACCATGCGGGTTCGGCATCTGATTTGGCTTCAGCAGAATACTGGCCGGGTTCGATTGGTTCGAGGCGTTGGATCGGACGCCCAAACATGATCGAGCGCAGATCATCTTCGTGCGGAGGAGTGACTGACGGACCTTCAGATCCGTTTTGCTCGTTCGCTTCGTCTGGATTTGTCGAATCACGCATAGGTCAATTATGCGAAACATAAACGCGGCTCGTGCGACAATTGCGCTATACCCATCGAATCACTAACCGTATCGGAGCACTATTCATGGCCGCATCGCAATCCACCGCACCCTCATACGCCGGAAAGGTGCGCGCCCCAGAGTTCCCTGATGGTCTCGAATGGATCAACGCGCGGCAACCGGTCAAACTGTCGGATTTGCAAGGCAAGATCATCATTCTCGATTTTTGGACCTACTGTTGAATTAACTGCATGCATATACTTCCGCAGTTGCGGAAGCTGGAGATGAAATATGCGGACGAGCTGTTCGTGATCGGCATACACTCGGCAAAGTTCGATACCGAGAGAGCGACTGAAAACGTCCGCGCCGCGGTGAGCCGTTACAACGTCAACCATCCTGTCGTGAACGATGTCGAGTTGCGCGTGATGTCAGCATTCGCCGCACGCGCCTGGCCGACACTGATGTTCATCGATCCGGAAGGCAAGGTAATTGGGAGGCACGAGGGCGAATTCCAGCTCGATGCCATGGACCGCGTGCTCACTGCGATGGTGGATGAGTTCCATCACGCGGGAGTGCTGAACCGCGATCCTGTTCCGTTCGAATACGGTTCTGAAGCGGAAAGTCATGGTGCGCTATCGTTTCCGGGCAAAATACTCGCGGCGGACGACGGCAATCTCTACATCGCAGATTCCAACCACCACCGCGTCATCGTCGCAACCGAAGACGGCAAAGTCAACAACATCATCGGCAATGGAGAAAGCCCGTTAGCGCTCGAGTCGTTCGAACCACCGCCCGGTGTGTTGAACCCTATCGGAAGCGAATGGGGTTTCGATGTCCCTTTGTTCGACAACCCCCAAGGCATGGCTCTTGATGGCGAAGTGCTTTACGTGGCTGATGCTGGAACTCACACAATCCAACGCGTGGATTTGGCGTCGCGAACTGCGTCGGTAATCGCCGGCACAGGAGAACAATCGCTCATCCGTCACGCCGGCGGCGAGGCGATGGCGTTTCCGCTTAATTCTCCGTACGACCTCGAATACGCCGATGGAGTGCTGTACATCGCAATGGCTGGCGCACACCAGCTTTGGCAGATGGATGTCGGTGCTGGAATGATTGAGCCGTTCGCCGGTACAGGCGCCGAAAACATTGTGGACGGCGAACGTTTGGAAGCGTTGCTTGCCCAACCGTATGGTTTGGCGCTCGACGGCAACAACCTATTTTTCGCCGATTCAGAAACCAGCGCGATACGGGTCGCCAAGATCGGCGCGGGTGGACGGGTCGTGACGCTGACTGGCACAGGGCTATTCGCGTTCGGCGACCACGACGGGATTGGAAAAGACGCGGTGTTGCAGCATCCACAGGATGTGACATGGGCACCCGGCGCGGTCTATATCGCCGATTCATACAACCACAAAATCAAACGGATGGATTTGAGCACACTTCGCATAACTACGGTTGCAGGTGACGGGACTCAGGGCATCACCGATGGAGATGCTCTCAACGCGAGCTTCGATGAACCGGCCGGTATTTCGTATCGCAACGGCGTTGTATACGTCGCAGATACGAATAACCACCGAATTCGCAGACTAGACATCGGTTCTGGAACAGTCGATACCGTCGAACTTATAGGTGCTTGAGAGGATTGATGTGGCTAATCGATTAGCACAAGAGACATCCCCATATCTGCTCCAACACAAGGACAATCCCGTCGATTGGTATCCCTGGGGCGATGAAGCGCTCACGCTAGCCAAAGAGCTCGACAAGCCAATTTTCCTCAGCGTCGGATACTCCGCGTGCCACTGGTGCCACGTCATGGAGCGGGAGTCGTTCGAAAACGAAGAGATCGGCGCGTTGATGAACGAGTTGTTCGTCAACATAAAGGTCGATCGCGAGGAGCGGCCAGACGTCGACTCGATCTACATGTCGGCGGTTCAGTCGATGACGGGTCATGGCGGCTGGCCTATGTCAGTTTTCATGTCGCCGGACGGCGCGCCGTTTTACGGCGGGACTTACTTTCCGAACGAGGATCGCGGCGGGATGCCATCGTTTCCACGCGTCTTAGCCGCGGTTGCCGAGGCGTATCGCGATCGCCGTGGGGAAATTGCAGAGAGTGCGAAGCGAATCGTAAACACAATCTCTGCGCAATCACGTGCTCGGATGAGTATCGAGCCGATAGAGCAGTCGATGTTCCACTCGGCGTATCGTCATTTGGCGCCGGAATTCGATTCGCAGAATGGCGGTATCGGTCTGCAGCCGAAATTCCCACAGCCGATGATGTACGAATTCCTGCTAACGCACTCCAATTTGCAGGGCAATGATCCAGCGCATGAATTCGTCGATCTGACCCTGACGAAGATGGCGCGTGGCGGTATTTACGACCAGATAGGTGGCGGGTTCCACCGATACTCGGTCGACTCCATTTGGTTAGTTCCTCACTTCGAGAAGATGCTGTACGACAACGCGCAGTTGGCAAGCTTGTATCTCCACGCATGGCAGCGAGGCGGAAATACTAGCTTTGCAAGGGTGGTCTTGGAGACTCTCAACTACTTGGATCGCGAGATGCGACACCGTCAAACTGGTGCGTTGTACTCCGCCACCGATGCTGATTCAGAGGGCGAGGAAGGCAAGTTTTTCGTTTGGCAAACGGCGGAAATTGAGAAGGTGTTAGGCGATGAACTTGGCCCTGTAGCGGCGATGTATTGGGATGTGACGCGTTTCGGCAACTTCGAGGGGCACAACATCCTCAACATGCATCGATCTGACGAATCTGTCGCAACGGAACTTGGTTTGTCGGTTGAGGAGTTGATATCCAGGATCGATGATGCGAAGCGGTTGCTCTACGCTGAACGGCTCACCCGTGTTCCGCCGATGACCGACGACAAGATCATCACATCGTGGAACGCGTTGGCGATGCGCGCGTTTGCGGAGGCCGGCGCGGCTTTTGAGCGTGATGACTGGATTGAGGTCGCGGTTAAGAACGCGCAGTTCATCTTCGAGCGGTTGGTTCGTGAAGACGGTCGTTTGATGCGAAGCTGCAAGGCCGACTCGGATTCGGTCGCAACTATCCCGGGATTCTTAGAGGACTACGCGTACCTTGCGGACGCTTTGACCTATCTCTACGAAGCGACGTTCGATCTGAGGTGGTTGGAACGGGCAGAAGAGATGTGCGATGCGATGGTCGAACTGTTCTGGCATCCTGCCGAATCGGTGTTTTACGACACTGGATCTGATCAAGAAGCGTTGATCGTCCGGCCACGCGACACGTTCGACAACGCGCAACCGAGCGGAGGATCGGCGGCGTCCATGGCGCTGCTCCGTTGTGCGGAGTTTACCGGAAACGTGGATTTGGAACGAATCGCCGCCGCGAACCTGCGTACGGTCCGCGAGTTGATGGAACGGGCACCCTCAGCGTTTTCGTGGTGGTTACAAGCCGCGGAGTTTTACGCCAACCCCGTGAAACAGGTAGTGATCGTCGGCGAAAATGATGATCCGTCGACGATTTTGATGATTCAAGAAGCACGGAAAGGTTTCAATCCCGACCGCATCGTAGCCCACTTGGATCCGGCGGTCGGCGACGAAGCTAATGCCTCGATGCCGCTTTTCGAAGGTCGCAAAATGGTGGACGGGTTGACTACAGCGTACGTTTGTCGAAACTACGCATGTGAATTGCCGGTCACCGACGTTCAGGCATTGGTGACGCAATTGGACACTGATAACTGATAGAATCGCCGTTGTAACGAACCCAGTCGCACACAGAAACACGCGCAATCATCCAGTTGATCCCGTAGCGTTCTTTGCGGATCAATCTTCCCCACTAACCCCGATGCCCCTTTACGAATACAAGTGTGAAAATGGTTGTGTATTCGAGGTGATGCAAAGCTTCTCTTCGGAACCGGTTGCCATCTGCGACGATTGCGGGATCCCAGCCAAACGCCAACTTTCAGTCCCGATGGTGCTCTACAAAGGCTCGGGTTTCTACACCACCGACTATGGTAGGAACGGCTCTGCGTCTCGATCGAAGGCCGATTCGAACGGGGAATCGTCTGATTCCGGTTCCAAAACCAAAGAGAAGTCGAAGAGCAAGTCTTCATCGTCAGATTCCTCCGACTGAATCGAGTGGGATCAGTTGCGCTTCGTAATTCAACGCTCGACCGGAGCCAAAGTTACCGTCGATGGTGAGACGACGGGAAAGATCGAAATGGGCTTGGTGATACTCGTCGGCGTTACACACGACGACGAGCAAGCGGATATCGACTACTTGGTCAACAAGGCCGTTAATTTACGAATCTTCCGAGGCAACGACGGCGAATGGTTTGATCAATCTTTGCTCGATGTCGGTGGCGGTGCGCTATTAGTCAGCCAGTTCACGCTATACGCAGACACGCGCAAGGGGCGGCGGCCAGGTTTCACAGCGTCAGCGCCGGGGGATGTTGCGAGCCCGATGTTTGACAAAGTTGCCGAAGCGTTCGAACTAGCTGGCGTGGACGTTCAACTCGGTGTTTTCGGGGCGATGATGAATGTTGAACTCGTCAACGAAGGCCCTGCGACGTTCATTCTCGATTCGATGGATCGCCACCGGGGGAGACGGCGGGGCTAGGCGTTCAAGGTTAGCGGCTCTCAGGCGACGCTGAAGTCGAGGGAAATATCTAGGGCTGAGACGGAGTGGGTTAACTCGCCGACGGATATGATATCGACGCCGGTCTCTGCGACTTGTCGCACGTTGGCGAGGGTTACGTTGCCGGACGCTTCCAACAACGCTTGACCAACGCGACGGTTGACGGCTTCGCGCATGGTGTCGGGAGACATGTTGTCGAGCATGACGATATCTGCGCCAGCGCTCATAGCGTCCACGGCGTCGTCGACATTTTCGACTTCGATTTCGATCTTGATGGAGAAGGGTGCGTTTGATCTGGCGTGTCGGACGACGTCTCCGATCGTCATTCCTTGTGCTTGCATAGCGGCGATGTGGTTGTCTTTGATGAGGATGCAGTCGGCGAGGGACATCCGGTGATTGCCGCCACCGCCCATCAAGACACTGTATTTGTCTAGGACTCGAAGACCGGGGACGGTTTTGCGGGTGTCGACAATTGAAGCGTCAGTGCCTTGGACCGCGGCGACGTATCGCGCTGTCGATGTTGCGATGCCGCTCATGCGTTGGAGGAGATTGAGGGCGGTACGCTCGGCACTCAGAATTGCTGAGGCTTTGCCCGAGACAGTGGCAATTTTCATTCCCGCTTCGACGGGTTGACCGTCGTCGATATGGGCTACAAATTCGGATTGCGGATCGAGGGTATTAAATGCCTCTTCAGCTACTGAAATGCCAGCGATTATTCCCGATTGTTTAGCGACTAGGTGAGCGGTAGCGCTGATGCCCGCTTCACCGATGGTGGCGTTCGTGGTGGCGTCGTTGAAGGCGCAGTCTTCTTCGAGCGCGGATTGGACGACGCTGCGGACGTGATGGCGCGAGAAGGACATGCCCCGGTGCCTCAGACTTCCTTGTCCTCAGCCTTGTTGGGCGAGGAACTCCTCGAGCACTTCCTCGGGAAAGTCGGCGTTGGTGAAGACCTTGGAAACGTCATCGAGTTCTTCGAGTTCGTCGAGGAGGCGAAGGGTTTGGAGCGCTTGCGATTTTCCGAGAGAAACGGTGCTGTTGGGGACCATTGCCAACTCGGCATTTTCGACGCGGACGTCGGTGAGCGATTCCAGTTCGGTTTTCGCTTTTGCGAATTCGTTGAATGGGAAGGTGATGCTGACCAAGTCTTCCTCGATCTCGACGTCTTCGGCGCCGATATCCATGACTTCGAGTGCGACCTCTTCAGCGTCGGCACCTTCGACTTCTAGAGTGACGAGGCCTTTTTGCTCGAAGTTCCACGACACGGCTCCGTTGGCGGCGAGATTGCCGCCGCTGCGGGTGAGCTTCGATCGGATTCCGGAAGCGGCGCGGTTGCGGTTGTCGGTGAGGGTTTGGATGATGAAGCCGGTGCCGCCGGGGCCGTAGGCTTCGTAGGTTAGTTCCTCGAGAGCGTTGCCGTCGGCACCTTTGCCGGCACCTTTGGCTACGGCGCGTTCGATGGTGTCTTTGGGCATGTTCTGAGACTTGGCGTTGTCGATTGCCAGTCTCAGACGGAAGTTCATGTCGGGATCGTCGGACCCCTCTCTGGCGGCGACGGTGATTTCGCGGGTGAGTTTGGTGAAGAGTTGCCCGCGTTTAGCGTCGGCTGCACCCTTCTTGTGCTTGATGGTGCTCCACTTAGAATGGCCTGACATTTAAGCCCTCCTTTCCGATGAAGCCGTTTCGACCACGGCGAAGAGCAGTCTACTCGACGTCGATGCCGGCTCGCATGTTTGATTTTGTCGCAGCGACTCGGAGCAGCGATTGCATCGCGTGAACAACCCTGCCGCGTCGCCCAATGACCTTGCCTTTGTCGGCGTCGGCTACCTTGAGGTTGATGTTCAGACGCCCATCGCTC
The DNA here is from genome assembly GCA_965220515.1 of Dehalococcoidia bacterium. Lineage (GTDB taxonomy): Bacteria > Chloroflexota > Dehalococcoidia > Lucifugimonadales > Lucifugimonadaceae > Bin127. Next base: position 996,989 of record OZ244831.1, on the reverse strand, counting down.
CATTCGGACCGAACTTGGACCGCATCCGCATCGTCAACTAAAACTCTTGCGATATAGCCGATCATATCGCGCATTTCGGATTCGCCCTCGACTTCGCCAATGTCGTCGTACGAGGACGGCTCTTCGTCGGAGAGGTCTTCGACTGTGGTCTCTTCAACCGGCTCTTGGGTTACAACTGCTTCGGACGCCGTTTCTACCTCGACGGCTTCTTCGTCAGCTGGTTGATCTACCTCGGATTGGCGTTCTTGTTCAAGCATTGACCTTGACCTTGTCGAGGATCCCTTTTGATTTGAGCATGCGCTCCACAGACTCGGACGGCTGGGCGCCTTTGCGGAGCCATTCGAGCGTCTTTTCCTCGTCGAAATCTATCTGCGGTGGGTCAGGAAAGGGGTCGTAAAAACCAACTTGTTCGATGTATCTTCCGGCTGCGGAATTGCGCTGATCCGCGATGACGATGCGGTAGTAAGGCCGGCCGCGACCGCCGATTCTCTTAAGTCTGATTCGAACCATGTATCTCCAAGCGATGCTGGGATCGGATATCTGCTGTGTGTGCACCGAATAGATTCGGCGCAAGTGCTAAATTACGATTTTATCGCACGATGGTGGTACGGACAAAGGGGAGTGACTCTGGATCCGGTTCTGTTTACTTAACGCGGCGAAGATGTCAGCATCGAAACTCGATTTGCTACGCTTGGATTCACTTAGTTTCAACTTAGACGAGACGGGGATTTCGAAGTGCGTGTGACAGTTCTATTCTTTGCCGGAGCCCGCGAGCGGGTCGGGACCGGGCGTGTAGAGCTGAATGTCTTAAAGGACGCGAACCTGGGCGCGGCGGTGGATCAAGCGATTGCGTTGGTTGGTGCTGAGTATGAATTGCCTGAGAACGTGATGTTGGCACGGAATGGTGCATACGCTGACCGATCGACTATCTTGAGCAACGGCGACGAGATCGCAATTATTCCTCCGGTCAGCGGCGGCGCGAATGGCATCTCGGATGTCTGGGTTACGAGTGACGAAATCGACGCTGACGAGGTGGTCTCCCGCGTAGGATCAGATCGGGATGGTGCCGTGGTCGTATTTCACGGGATCACGCGTGACCACAATGAGGGACGTCGCGTGTTGTGGCTGGAGTACGAGGCGTATTCTCCGATGGCGGAAGACATGATGACCTACATTGTTGGTGAGATGCGAGAGAGGTGGGAGATTGGTGATGTAGCGGTATGCCACCGGACCGGTCGGGTCGATATCGGTCAGACGAGCATGGTGTTGGCGGTGAGCGCGGCGCATAGGCGTCCAGCGTTTGAGTCTGCGCTTTATTTCATCGATCGATTGAAGGAGGTAGTGCCGATTTGGAAGAAGGAGTACTTCGAGGGCGGCGAAGTCTGGATCGGCGAGACTCCTGGTTGAACTTGACCCTCAGTTTGAATGAAGCTTTCTGCGGCGTTATAGTGATACTTAAAGATTTGGTAAAAGTTTCCGGCTCGTAACGGGGCATATAGCCCAGCCTCCCTATCCCACCCAACTAGACCGCATCGTTGCGCGGCGACCTTGATGCGCGCTTCACGACTCGATCATGTCTCAAACTCAAGTCGCAACAGAAAACTTGGTGCACGTGTCCGACTTGGTTAAGGACTACGATGAGTTGCGCGCGGTTGACGGCATCGAGTTCGATGTGAAGCGGGGCGAGACCTTCGGGTTGCTCGGACCAAACGGTGCAGGGAAGACAACCACTATGCGCATGTTGGCTGGGCTTTCACCCGCAACTGATGGTTCCATCACGGTTGCAGGCATGGACGTCGGAAAGTCAGGGCGGGACGTGCGGAACGTCATCGGTGTAGTGACGCAGCATGATGGTCTAGACAACTCGTTGGTGGTGCATCGGAACTTGGAGATGCACGGGTATCTGGCAGGGTTGTCATACCGTGAAGCGATCAAACGGACCAAAGAAGTGTTGGGATTCTTCAACCTCGAAAGTCGCGCCAACGCGAGCATTCACGCCTTGTCGGGCGGGATGAAGCGAAGATTGGCGATTGCGCGCGCGATGATGGCGAGTCCGCAGCTGCTGGTCATGGACGAACCGACTACAGGTCTGGACCCCCAGAGCCGCAATCGGGTATGGGAACAGCTAGGGGCATTGAAAGAATCGGGCGTGACGATCATCATGTCAACCCACTACATGATCGAGGCAGAGACGCTGTGCGATCGCTTGGCGATCATGGATCACGGCAACATCCTCGACATCGGCGAGCCCGATGAGGTCGTCAGGCATCACGTCGGTGCTGAAGTCGCGATGTTGCAGATCAGCGAGTCTGCCACGCGTGAGGAGCGAGTAGCGCTACGACGTCAGCTGGATGAAGAAGGACGCGATTACAGCGAGGTTGGACCGAGGATACTGGTCACGGCTCCGCGCGACTCCAAGCCGGATGTCTCGACGCTCACGGGCATAGCTGACATGCGTGTCACGTATCGTCCAGCGCACTTGGAGGACGTGTTCCTGGTCCTGACTGGTAGAGAGTTGAGAGACGAATGAGCACAGAAACGATATTCATCAACCAGACTAGGGCCGAGTTGAAGACAATCGCCGGAATCCGCTATCGGAGCATTGCGGCGTTGTGGATTCGGCACTGGTTCGCGTTCATTCGATTCTGGAAGTACGCGGTGGCGTTCATGTTCGTTGAGCCGGTAGTGATGATGATCGGCGTCGGCGTTGGCATCGGAAGGTTGGTACCGACCGTACCGGGAACCGAGATTCCATATCCGGAGTTCGTGGCACCCGGAATCATCGTCGGAAGCGCGATGTTCGTGCCGATGGTGGAGTGTTCGATGGGAGCCTACAACCGGATGGAGAACCAACTTTACGACACGCAGTTGACCGCACCGTTATCGGTGTTAGAGGTGTTGATCGCGGATATTTCGTTCGGTGTTACCCGAGCGTTCATCAGCATGGCGTCGATTACTGTCATCGCCTTGGCTTTCGGCTGGATCAACGAGTGGACAGTGGTATTCGTCGTGCTTCCCGTTTTTCTGGTGGCAGTGCTTTTTGCGGGTGTCGGCTTCCTGTTCTCTTCGACAGCGCCGCATGTGAACTTTGTGACATTGGTTTTCACAGTAGTCGGTACACCGATGTTCATGTTCAGCGGCATCTTCTATCCCTTCGAAGTGTTGCCGTCGTGGGCGCAGACGATCTCGAACTTCATACCCTTGGCACCCGCGGTCAACCTGAGCAGGGCATTTGCCACGAATACGATGGACGCTTCGATGGTGTGGGACCTGCTATTCCTAGTGGGAATGATAGCGATCGTGTTACCGTTGTCGTACGTTCTGTTGCGCCGAAAACTAATTTCCTGAACTCGGAGGCGGACTCCACGTGTAGGGGCAGGTTTCAAACCTAATCCCTACGCTAGGGCATTAGAATTAAAAGCATCAGGCACGGAGGGTTCGCATAGAGGCCTAGTGCGCCCGCCTGCTAAGCGGGTTGGGGGTGTTGAGCCCCCTCGCGGGTTCGAATCCCGCACCCTCCGCCATTTGGTTCAGCCTTTCGCGTCCCGCATCCCACTATTCGGCATCGATCTGCCGCATGCCGAACCGATCACGTTTTGTAGCACGCAGCCAACCGTCCACTTCCCTTGTCCTCTAGCGGAGGATGGTCGCTATCGCGGCAGAAGTTGTCGGCGATTGGGCAGCGGTCGTAGAACCTGCATCGTGGGAGGGGATCTACTGGCACTGAGACGGAGCCTTTGATGTCGATTGGATCTCTGGTTGCCTCTGGGTCTGGAACCGGCACCGCCGACAGAAGCGCCTTCGTGTACGGGTGAACAGGATTCTGGAGGACCTCTTCCGTCTCGCCCATCTCGACGATTTTGCCGAGATACATGACCGCGATTCGGCTGCACATGTATCTCGCGACGGCGAGGTCGTGGGTGATGTAGAGGTAGCTGATGCCTAGGCGATCTGCCAACTCGCCCATGAGTTGCATGATGCCGGTCCTGATGGAGATGTCCAACATCGACGTCGGCTCGTCCGCAACCACGAACGACGGGTTCATCACTAGTGCTCTTGCTATCGCTACGCGCTGCCTCTGACCACCTGACAACTCGTGTGGGAATCTGAAGAGGAATGAAGAAGGTGGCGTCAAGCCGACCAAACCCAAGGTCTCCGAGACACGTTCCAACCGCTCCGCGTGATCGCCGATCTTCTGGACCTGCAACGGTTCTGCGACCGTATCGAAGATCGTCCGCCTGGGATTCATCGACTCGTACGGGTCTTGGAACACCATCTGCGCCCTGCGCCTGAAGTCTTTTAGAGGTTGACCCTTGAGGTGTGCGATGTCCTCAAGGTCGCCAGACTCGTTCTCGAAAAGTACTTGGCCTTCAGTCGGTTCTGCCAACCTCACCAGCATCTTGCCTGTGGTCGTCTTGCCGCATCCTGATTCGCCGACGATCCCGAGAGTTTCCCCTGCCATCAAATCAAACGACACACCGTCCACGGCGTGGACAAAGCTAGGATTTCGATCCCACCATCCCGAGGACAGGGGAAACCGCTTCGAAAGGTCGACGGCTCTCAACAGCAGGCGAGAAGTGGTTGCGGAAACGGGTTGAGTGTGGTTCATGGCTTCACTCTTCCGACGGATTCCAGCAGGACGCCCATTGGTCGCCACGCTTTACGATCGGCGGCGCGGAGGTTCGGCACTCGTCAGTTGCGTATGCGCATCGCGGATTGAAGGCGCATCCGCTAGGCGGATCCAAAAGGTTCGGAGGCTCTCCGGGGAGGGTCACCAGTTCGTGCTTCTCGCCTCTCACGCTAGGAAAAGCAGACATAAGCGCTCGAGTATAGGGATGGATTGGTCTTGCGTATACGTCGGCGGTGGGCCCGAACTCGACTAGTTTCCCGGCGTACATCACGCCCACAACATCGCATACCTCGGCGATCACAGCCATGTCGTGAGAGATATAGATCATGCTCATATCGAGTGACCGTTGGATCGCCTGCATCTCCCGGAGTATGTGGTCTTGGACGATCACGTCTAGCGCCGTAGTTGGCTCGTCGGCGATGATGATGTCCGGCTCGCACGCCAACGCCATGGCAATGATGGCGCGCTGTCTCATGCCGCCGCTGTACTCATGCGGGTAGCGCAATATGTAGCTCGGGTCGAGGCTCACCAGATCGAATAGTTCATGCACTCGCTCCATCGCGTCTCGACCTGCCGACGAGGAGTGCGCCTCCAACGCCTCTACGATCTGGTCTCCGACACGGTAGACGGGATCGAGGGAGTTCATAGCGGCTTGAAACACCATCGAGATGCGGTCCCATCGGTGGGGCCTCATCTCGTTTTCGCTGAGGGGCACGAGATCGACACCGTTCAATGCGATACTCCCCGAAACGAGCCTCGCGTTGTCCGGCAGCAGCTTGAGCAGGGTCATAGCAATCGACGACTTGCCGCAACCGGATTCGCCAACGAGTCCGAGTGACTGTCCTCGTTCCACCGAGAATGAGACACCATCGACTGCACGCACTACTCCCGCTTGCGTCATATAGTGCATCTTCAAGTCATCGACGACTAGGACTGGATCGGCGGTCATCGGCTCCTCAGCCTTGGATTCACCACCTCGTCGAGCGAGCGGCCGACGAGATAGAAAGCGGAACATAGCAGCGTGATGGACAGACTGGCAGGGAATATCAGCCACCAGAACTCGGCGACCTGCAAGAGGTATCCGGCGGACTCGGTGGTATGGATCATCAGCCCCCAACTCATCCGCACGTTGAGGAGGCCGAGGAAGCTCAGCACCGCTTCGGAGAAGATCGCGCTGGTGACGGTGAACATCATGTAGAGGAATGAAAGCGGGAGAAGATTCGGCACGATGTGTACCAAGATGATGTGGAAGTGTCCTCCCCCTGCGCTCCTTGCAGCGTCGATGTATGGCTTGACGACTACGGACAGAGCCTGCGACTTTAGCACCACGCCAGTGGCGCCAAAGCCGGAAAGGATGCCGATCAACAGTGCCAGTTCGAAGTGATCGACCCCGATGAGCGCGCTGAGGACGATCAGGACACTGATGGCAGGCATCATGATCATGATGTCGGCGAGTCTCATGAGGATCGTGTCGACGATGCCTCCGAAGTATGCAGCGATCGCGCCCACAGAGGTTCCGATGACGACGGTTACGGTCGCGGCGAGCAAGCCGAGGAGGAACTCTGACCTCGCGCTGAACATGAGCTGGCTTAGGATGTCCCTGCCTAGTGGATCGGTGCCCAATGGGTGTTTTAGGCTTGGCGGCGCAGGTTGCTTAGTCTCGTCGAACGCGTAACCAATGACCGGATCGTAGATCCGCGGTTCCCAGACGGTGTTCATCAGGATAGGGTGCGCCGCGGCCAGCAGCGCATACATGGCGATGATCGCCAGACCTATCAAACCGATACGGGTTCTGATGAACAGATTCCAGTTCTCGCGAATGGATCGAGCTGCCAGCCTCAGACGCGCTCGCCAAACAGAGCTCGGTACGGCAGGTTGAGCGTCAACGGTCGCCATTAGTACCGGATCCTCGGGTCGAGATACGCGTACAGGATGTCCGCGATGAGGTGGGCGACTAGGACGAAGATTCCTACGAAGACGAACGCGCCGACCGCCAGAGGAAGGTCTTCGGTCAGCGTCGCCGATACAAGCGTCTGGCCCATACCGGGCCACGAGAATATCGACTCTGTGATGACGCCGCCATCGACCGCGAATGCGAGGCTGAAAATGAAGCTCGTGACGACAGGGAGCAGGGCGTTACGTGCGACGTGCTTGTCGCGGATGGCGGACTCGGGTAACCCCTTCGCCCGCGCGGCCATCACAAAGTCCTCGCGCATCGTCTCGAGCATGCTGTTGCGAGTGAGCAGCATCGTGCCCGCGAAGCTGATCAATGTGAGCGTCGCTACGGGCAGGACCATGTGCCGCAAGATGTCCCATGCATAGGTGACCGTTCCCGACGCCATCCAGACCGCAACTACGGCGAGAGTAGCCAAAACCATGCTAACGACGCGAATGATCCGCGCGTTGCTCATCCGCCTCTGTGCCGTGACAACGAACACGGTCAGCACCACGAACGACACCACAAATGCTGTCAAGATCATTTGAGTAAACACCGAATTGGCGTCGATGGGTGCATCCCGCCATAGGACGGGATCGAGGAATTTGCCGATCGGGAACCAACCCGCTTTGAACGCGAAGAGCCAGATCATCATCAGTCCGAACCACGGAGTGAAGACCGTGTAGAGCGTGACTCCGCTGACAGTGGACGTATATTCGAACCATCCTCCCCTCCGCCACGCGACGACCTTTCCGAGACCAAACCCGAGATAGAAGGAGAGGGCGGTCGCGGTCATGAAAAGTACGACCGTCCTAGGCAGCCTCTCCTTGATGACATCGGCCACCGACCTCGGATAGTGACTGAAGGAGATACCGAAGTTCCCGGTGAACGTGTTTTTGATGTGGACTACGTACTGCTTCCACAGTGGTTCGTTCACACCGAACAGATCCTGTAGCCGCTCCCGCGTCTCAGGCGGGACATCAGGGTTCAGCGCATAGAAGTTGCTGACATCTCCCGGTTGGGCGTTGACGATGAAGAAAACGAGCGACAGAAAGACGAACAGGGTGACGAGGATCTGCACCGACCTCTTCAGAAGGTACTTGGTCATCAGTCATCAGTGGGAATCATGGCTGCGTGGCAACCGTTCCGCCCGTTCGCCCTGGGCACCCCCTGCGAGCGTCGCTTCGCTTGCTCGCGTCCCCCTCGCTTCGCGAAGGGGACGAGATACTACTTGATCACTGCTTCCTGTTGCATCCCGTTCAGCTGTTCCAGTCCGCCGAGCACCGAAGTGTAGGGGAACTCGACCCGCGATGGACGGTACGCGTCCAACTTCGGCGTGGTGAATAGAGGCACGTAGGGCAGTTCTTCGGCTAGGAATTCTTGAAGCTGGAAAACCTTTTCGCGCGCTCCATCTATGGTCGTTTCAGAGAGCAGTCCAAGAGCGAGTTCGTCGAACTGGCTGTTGGCGTATCCGCCCCAGTTGTAACCGCCTCCGATCTCAGGGGAGTGCCTGCTGTGGAAGAAGTTCTCAAGGTAGTCCGGGAAGATCGACAGTCCCCAACCGAGCATCCACATGTCGAGGTCTTCCGCGACGGTATCGCTGAAGAGTTCGTCCACGATCACGTTGAAGCCGGTCAGGTGGGCGCGGACTGGTATCCCGATGTCGTTCATCCACCGGTCGGCCCAGATGGCGAATGTTGACCGCATGGGATCGTATCCCGCACTTGGCGCTATAAGCGTCATCTCGGGTACTGGCGTACCGTCCGGCATCTTGAGACCCTTGCCTTGCTTGGCGACGAAGTTGCCGTCCTCGCTGATCTCCGGCTCTTCCTCGTATGTGAATCCGGCGCTCTTGAGAAGCTCGACAGCTTGGGCTATCCGATCGCCGCGGCTCAGATCCTGCCCGTACTTTGGCACGTCGGCGTTGTGCCAGAACTCGTTGCCTTCGGGCACCATGGCATAGACGGGTATGGCCGCGTCTTGGAGGACGGTCCTTGCGACGAACTCCTTGTCGATCACCGTGGCGACGGCTTGTCTGAACTCGGTGATGTTCATCGGGGCTTTACGGACGTTGAACCCGATGTATCGGACGCCGTTGTTCGCGTTCGCGGCTATCTGTAGGTCAGGGGTGTTCCTGACACGGTCGAGGAAACCTTTTTCAAGACCGAGCGGATTGAAGACATAGTCGATGTCGCCTTTCGTGAGAGCGAGGATCGCCGCATCTTGGTTGCCGTAGATGCTGAATAGCTCAGACTCGACGTGCGGCCCGACAGTGTACTCGAGCACCTTGTCGCCGCTGGCATCTCCGAAGTAGGTCGCGGAGTGTCCCGTGCGGTCATTGGAAACCGAATACGCCCCGTTGTCGTACAACGTGACTACCGTTCCACTGTCGAAGTAGTTGGGATCGGTGTTGTTCTCGAAGAAAGCGCCGGGCTCCCACTTGTTGAAGGTGAATCCGCCAAGTGTAGGTTCACCTTCGGGTACATGCGCGAACAGCGCTTCTTGCTGCTGCTCGATCTCACCGGCTTTCTTCGCCTCTTCGACCACCGGTGTCCAGTAGTGTTCGGCCAGCACGGGCATGAAACCGAGTCCAAACTGCCAGACGCTCAACCCGGGTGTCAGGGGATTGCCTTCATCGTCCGCAGTCTTGAAGAACACCTTCAACGTGTGACTGTCGAGCGCCTCCACGCGGTCAAGAAAAGCCTGGTCGACCACCGATGCCCAGTTCGACGAGAGGCTCAAGTCGATGACGGTGTTGACGGTAAAGACGAAATCTCCGGCGTCCAACCCTTCGCCGTCGCTCCACACGACGTCGTTCCTGATGGGCACCTCTGCCGTCCAAAACTCGCCGTCACCGACCGTCTCTTTGGTCAAGTCTGTCGGGAAATCTGCTGCGAGGCCTGGCACCCAGTCGAAACGTTGGTCCGAGTAGCCGTAGAGCGCGCCCGAATGACCGTCGAGGACATACTGGGTCCACACTGAACCGGCAGGTCCACCGTAGTAGTTCCAGAAGTTCCTAGAGATTGGCTCCTCAAAGATGCCCATCTGGTAAATCGGCGGCCCCGCTGAAACCTCCGGTTCCGGAGTGGGCTCCACGATCTTCTCCACCTCGACAATCTTCTCCACCACCTTTTCCACCTCTACTTCGACCTCTTTGATCACCTCTTTCTCCACTTCAACTTCCTTGATCACCTCCTTCTCCACCTCAACTTCCTTAATCACCTCCTTCTCAACTTCCACCTCCTTGATGACCTCTACTGGAACCTCTTTGATGATCGTGACTGGTTCCGGCTCATCCGTGCAAGCGGCAATTAGCGCGGACGTCAGGACTATCAGAGCTAGGATCGAGAATCGCACCGATCGTGACAGCTTCATGACTGAACTCCCTTACTTGCAGGTCATTCTATACCTGATACCTCGTCCCTCACTTCTCCGCGCTCCCTCCCCTCTCCCCACCGTGGGAGAGGGTTAGGGTGAGGGGGAACGGGTGGCCATGGGGCGGCAGGACGAAGGGGGCGCGAGCACGCTAAGCTACTCGAGCGGAGAAATACCCGGGCCGGTCGGGCAGACCTTCAAACAACATTGTATGGTTAAAATAACTGGTTAGAGATCCGACCATGCTCCAAGTCCAAGCAACCGAAGCCAAAGCCCGACTAGCCGAGCTCCTCCGCACCGTCGAAGCCGGCGAAACCGTCGTCATCACCCGCCACGGCAAAAAGATCGCCCACCTGGTACCCGCCGCTGACCAAGAACGCGCCCAACGTCGCGCGGCAATCGAAGAGTTCAAACGCCTTCGTTCCCAGTTAGGCGGCATAAACATGACCGTCGAAGAGATACTTGAAGCCCGACATGCCGGTCATCGCGTATGAGTTTTCTCGTCGTTGATGCATCGGTATCGGCCGTGTGGTTTATGGAGGACGAAGAGCATCCAGTCGCCGACGCAACGTTTGAATCCCTAAACACTGTTCAAGCGATTGTTCCTCAGATTTGGCACTTCGAGATCCGAAACGTCATAGTCTTCGCCGCACGTCGCGGTCGCATTCAAATGCGTGAAATAGACGGCCATTTGAAGGCACTCAGCGTTTTGCGAATCGACACCGATCACGAACCCGACTTCCACGCGACGATACAACTCGCCTTGACCCACAACCTCACCTTCTACGACGCCCTCTACCTAGAACTAGCAATCAGACGCGACGCACAATTAGCAACCCTAGACAGCGCCCTATCCCAAGCCGCTACCGCAGAAGGCCTGTCAGCCCCAACCCGCACATGATCAACCCGCCCCGCCCCCTTCGCAAAGCGTAAGGGGGCGCGAGCAAGCGAAGCGATGCGAGCGGGGGATGCCCGGCCGGCACACGGCAGCATCGCCGCTAGACAATCAACTACGCTCCTCCATCAGCACGAAACTCGAGCAATCCACCAAGCTCCAACTCTGATCCAAACGACCGCCGTAACGATCAAACGCCTTCGCGAACTGCGCGCTCGTTTGGGGAATAATCATCACATCAGAGTCGTCAAAGAGTCTTCTGATCGTTTCAACAGCCGCCTCGCGTGCCCGGTCACCACCTCGGGCGAAGAAATTCAATACCTCAACCAACACCATTTCACTCGTCACCAACTGGCAAGCATCGAGTTCACCCGGCAGCCGATCTACAGCGTCACGCAAAACGTCCTCGGAACTGATTCATCGCCACCCAATAACCAGTGTCCGCAAACACTTCCCTCACTCTTCAGCTACTTTCGGATGACCATACAAATAGTGCTTGTAGTTAATCGAGCCGTCCCTGGGAACATTCTCCCACGCTGATTCAGGCACCGATTCTCGTATCTTCCTGGAAAATTCGTGGAGCGCCTGAATATCAGTCGGCTTCGAATCTACGGACGCTGAATCCCTCACCCCATTCCCATCACCCGACGCCGGATCACCATCCTCCGCACTCCCCTCAACCGATATCGACAACCTCACCACATCACCATCCTCAAGATCAAGCGACTCCGAAGGTTCCAAAACCCCATCCCTGTAAATCGCTTTCACCGATTGAATCATCGCTATAAGACATTGTACCGACGCACAACTCGCCCCCTTCGCAAAGCGTAAGGGGGCGCGAGCGAGCGAAGCGATGCGAGCGGGGGATGCTCGGGGGGGGGGGGCGGCCAGACGACGCCAGCAACGCCCCCCCCCATCACTCCCACACCCCACGCAGGCGCGCATCCCCTGCGTTCTCGCTGCGCTCGTCCGCGTCCCCTTACGCTTCGCGAAGGGGACGGGGCCCTGCCACTCTGCACAAATGAAACCCATTCCACCCCCTATCATCCCCTCATGCCACCCTCCAACACTCAACTAAATCCCCTAGCCCGCAACAACCGAAACAACCCCACCGACGCCGAAAACCACCTCTGGCAACACATCCGCATGGGCCAACTCGACGGCCACCGCTTCCTTCGACAACGCGTCATCGACAACATGATCGTCGACTTCCTCTGCCGAGGCCGCAAACTAATCATCGAAGTCGACGGCGGCCAACACGACCAGCAACGCCAAGCCGACAACCTCCGCACCCAACGCCTAAATCAACGCGGCTACACAGTAATCCGCTTCTGGAACAACGAAGTCCTAACCAACACAGAAGGCGTCCTCCAAACCATCCAACAAGCCCTAAAAACCTAAAGCACCACTAGCGATCGCCCCCTTCGCAAAGCCCAAAGGACCGACAACAGGGGCGCGAGCAAGCGAAGCGATGCGAGCGGGGGATGCACGGGGCGGGGACGGGAGGGCATCCCCAAGACATACGCTAGAAACGCATAAAAACCCGTCCTACCGTGTTGGATCTACCATCCAATCGTTCCTCATCGAACAACTCAAAATCGAAACCCAGCTTTTCATAAAAGTGTTTTAGTTTGTCGAAATGGTCACGATCCACTCTGCTAATCGTCCCATCTATACCTAAGTTCCCACGTCGCTTACATACCTCAATCGCCGCCTTGACCAACATCGACCCGACACCGCGGTTTTCCATGAAACTGTTGACCCGCACATCGATTAGCCGACCTATCTCCAAAAGACGAACAGTATCCTCATCCTCTGAATCGCCAAGATCGATCTGGTGTGTTTTCACGTATGCCTCGAATTCGTAGTCGTAACTTTTCGGTAAGCCATACCAAGACACCATATGGATTCCCTCTTCTTGGCGGAAGCGCCAAGCCAACCCGGTTCGATCTCGCCAATAAAAGAACGTCGTTTTGGGTCCATCCTCCACCATCTCCCACCCCTACCTCAACCGCACAAACGGCAACCGCTTCAACTCCTGATTCCGCGGATCAACCTCGATCCCAACCGACTCCAACGCCGTAACACCAAGAAGCGGTTCCGAATCATCATCCCCCATCACAATCGTCGCACCAACCCACTCACCCATAAACTCGATCCTGCCCAAAGTAATCGGCATCCGGTGCTCACTCCCATCAGCCAAGGCGTAAATCCGCTCCCCATCCGCTTCAAGACCAATCGATTCCAAATGCTGCTTCGGCACTAGACAATCCGTCGCACCGGTATCGACCAAAAACAACCCTTCCCAAGCCTTGTCCGGCTCCGCCGGATTTCGTACTGTGCACGTAACGTAAGTCGCTCCCATTGAACTCACCTTTCAAAGACCTTCCATGGCGTATATACAACTCATTTGTTCTATTTTATCATACCTAACCACCAAAATCCCACCCATCCTTAAATCCCCGTAATCCCCGGTTCAGACATCATCCCCCCAACAACTCCCCCACAACCCCCTCCACCCGTCTCCCCTCCGCCGACTCCCGCAACCACTTCCTTACCTCCCGACGCGCAATCGTAAACCGCTCCGCAAACCGCTACCGCAGATTCTCCAACTCCCGCTCAACACCTACCCGCCGCGCGACCCTCCGGGCCCCCTCACAACTCCCGCTACACCCATCGCCACGATCACACCACCACCAATCATCATCACCAACAACAACCCGCTCCCCAACGGCGCGTACCCCCCAGTATCCGGATCTACAATCTCATCCAGATCCGGCGTCGCCGTCGGTATCGCGTCCGGAGAACCCGCGGTGCCCACCGCTATAGTCGCCGGCAACGTCCCAAGATTGCCGCACACATTCACACCGCCCGACGATCCGGTGATCCGCACCGACGCCGATAGCACCGTCAGCGTGCTGTCAAGGTTGTCCGCGACCAGCGCAATGTCCGAGATGTCGTGCCGCGCGGCCGGAGGCAGCGGTACGCAAACCTCCAAAGGCGAATTCAAGACGTACGACGATATCGACGTCTCAGTCGCGTCGACGGCGAGCACGTCGTAGCGATCGCCGACCAGCGTGTATCGATGCGCGGTCATGCCGACGTTCGAAGCCGGGCCCGCAGCGTCAACGCGCACTCCCACGATCTCCAAGTTCGGAACAACGCCCGGGGCCCCGGAAACCGTGATGTCACCGCCGTCGAAGAAGCCTCCTTCTTCCGGCGTGAATACCTCGTACTGACGACCCTCGGCGTCGGCCAGCACCGATGGAATCTCCCCTACAGGATTCTTCGGCGCTGGTCGCTCTTCTAGTACCGCCGAGGATCGTCGGACATTGATGGTGAACTTCGCTGCGCACCGCTCCTCGGTATCCTCATCGTCATCGCCGATCAGACACGCCGCGTCAGGCGAGGTCGCCGTAACCGTGTATCTTCCAGGCGACGATGGAGCGATATAGACGATCTCGTTGGAACGGTCGGTCGCTCTGATGCTTCCTCCCGCGCCTCCGTCGTCCCACCCGAACGCGTGACCCTCGCCAAGATCGTTGTTCAGAATGCCCTGGCGACCGTAGATGTCGAACCTCAGACGCAGAACGTCGCCCTGAGACAGCGTCACGTCCCGGATCGAAGGCTCGATGCGCGAGATCCGCTGGATCGCTCCCGTTCCGCCTGAAACGAACTCGACCACAGCCACACCGAACAGCGAGAAACTGTCCGTCATGCCGCACAACGCAATGTTGCCAGCACCCGGATCGTACCCCGTGGGCGGATCCGCGGATTCCAAGACCCTCCAGACGCCGTCCTGGAACTCGTGCATCAGCACCAGTTCCTGATCCTCCTCCAACTCCTGCCTTGGGGAATCAGGAACCGGGACGCAGATCACAGCCGGAGGTGTGAAATCACCGATGACCTCTATGTCGACCGCCGTCACGATCCTGACCACGCTGGAGATACTCGGATGCGGCGGCAGATGGAGCCTCACAACCTCGGGACTAACCCTGGACAACGTGAATCGTGGCTGCGCACCCCCTTGCGGAGGCGCGATCTTCACGGCGTAGGAATCGACGACCGTTCCCGTCCGGAACATCACCACCCCGGGCGCCGTGTCGCGACTGAAGATGTCCAGGGTCAGTCCGTCCAGCACATCGAAACCGCCGGTCAGCATGTTGCCGTGCAGACGCAGGTCCACGAGACTCGTCAGACTGCTGAAATTCGATGGGATTGAGCCGGTGAGACCGTTGTTCTGCAGCCAGAGCGTTCGTAATCGGGAATGCGCGCCAATCCAGTCGGGTATTGTTCCTTCCAGACCGCTTTCGTGGAGGTACAGCCGGCTCATCGAAGAGATTTTGGTTTCAAGGTTGTAGACCTTGCTTCCTGTGCCTCCCGACTCGAACACCGACCAGTCAAGGTCAAAGTTGTTGCCGCCCAGCCCGAGTATGTACAAGGAGGTCAGCGAGTTCAGATCGGGAACGTCGCCGGTCAGCTCGTTGTCGTGGAGATACAACTCAGTCAAACTCGTAAGACTCCGCAACGAGGACGGGATTGAACCCGTCAGTTGGTTGTTGTGAAGAGACAGAACTATCAGGCGGTCTGTTCGAATGCCTCCTGTCACCGAACTGCCAATATCGCCGAGTTCCGACGGGATTGAACCTGTCAGTTGGTTGTTGTGGAGAGACAGGTTCAGCAGGTTCGACAAACCGCCCAGTTGGCTCGGTATTGAGCCGGTCAGTTGGTTGTCGTTGAGAAACAGCAGTGTCAGATTCGTCAAATTGCCCAACTGAGTCGGGATCGAACCAGCCAACTGGTTGTGCCTGAGCCACAGCCCTGTCAGGCTCGTCAGGTTGCCCAGCTGGGTCGGTATCGAACCCGTCAACTGGTTGTTTCGGAGAGACAGCTGAGTCAGATTCGTCAGATTGCCCAACTGAGTCGGTATCGAACCCGTCAACCGGTTGTTACGCAGATACAGCTGAGTCAGATTCGTCAGGTCGCCCAGCGATGGCGGTATCGAACCCGTCAAATCGTTTTGGCTAAGGCTCAGCAAAGTGAGGGCGGACAGTTGGCTCAGTTCCGACGGGATCTGACCCGTCAACTGGTTGTTCCAGAGACTCAGCTGGGTCAGAGTAGTCAGATCTCCCAGTTCGGACGGTATCGAACCTGTCAGATTGTTAGTGGCGAGATACAGGCCTAGCAGAGCAGGCATTTGGCCCAGTTCGGGAGGAATAGAGCCGCTCAGCTGGTTGGCACTCAGATTCAGGGTATCCAGTGCTTGCAGGCCGCTCAGCGAGGACGGGATCTCACCCCTCAACCGGTTGGTGTGGAGTTCCAGGATTTCCAAATTATCCAGACCGCCCAGAACGGAAGGGATCGTGCCTGTGAGGTTGTTGCTAGAAAGGGAAATCCTTGTGACACGCCCACCACTGTCCGTCGCGACGCCCCGCCAATTGGTGTTCGAAGGGTCGAAGACCCCCAGACCGGCGGTGAGGGGCTGGTCAGTGTTCCATCCGTTGGTCCAGCTGGAGCCGCCAGTTGAGTTGTAGAGCTCGACGAGAATCTGTTTATCCGTCAGCGTCTGCGCCTGCAATCTCCCGGCGTCATGAGCCACAACGAACAGGAGCACTGCCGCAACCGCCAGCGCGTAAAATCGTATGCGAAAAAGCGTCCCGCTACCGCGGGCTAGTAGGCTGTACCCCCCCCCCCGTTTATCAGACTAATGTTCCAAAATTGCGATCTCTTACATCTGGCAAGACGTCCGATCGATCTCAGACCTGGAAGTGCCGAGACGCTCGAAGCGTTATCGGGAAGATTCATAGCTGTAAATCCGTCTAGCATCGCTCGGGAGGAATGGCAACATGGACCGGGGATGCGGCCAGTCCATGTTTGCCATACCGACTCACAAGGTTATCCGCTCAATGCATGTCAAAAAAGTGACATACAAGAATTTTCCGTGTCATAAACGTGTCGCTATGATTGAGCGTCTATGACGATGGACGCGCACCACCCAAAAAACGCCGCTCCGCACCATGAATCTGCGCACACCACAACAACAACCACGCCCCGTACCCCGATACGGGGGCGGAACACACAACTTTTTGAACTTGTTCAAAAACTAATCTTGCCGGAGTTTTGCCGCTCTAGCGGCAAGTTTGTTCTAAATTCCGCTTCCAACCAAATCCCCAAATCCTACGAAAACCACCATCCCTCAAACCCCAAACACCGACACCCGCCCCATCTCCCACACGGTACTCCGAACAACACCACAACACAGCCCTCCCATGATCTTGCCGCTCAGCGGCAATTTCGCGGCATCCAGCGGCAAAACTCCGGCAAGAGCGGCAATTTGGCGGCATGACCGCAAGCCGATTCCCAACCCCTTCCCCGCCGCGAAGTGATACGATATGTCATCACTTGAACCCCTCCAAAACGCTATTCTGAGAAACAGAAACCAACGGTAAATCTATGCCCGAAAACGCAACAAGAGAGCCGATTGCTGTAATCGGAATGGCGTGCAACTTCCCCGGAGCTGCGAATTTGGACGCGTTCTGGCAGTTGTTGATGGATGGCGGGAACGCGGTGACCGAGGGCTTCGCAGGTCCGGGAGAAGGGCGGATGGGGCAGATTTTCCGCGATGGCCCCGTAGATAACGAAGCATGTCGCTACGGCGCGTTCGTCGACGACATCGATCAGTTCGACGCTGGATTCTTCCGAATATCGCCAGTAGAAGCCGATCTGCTGGACCCCCAGCAGCGCATGATGCTCGAAGCCAGTTGGCTCGCGCTTGAAGACGCAGGCATCGATCCAACACGTCTCAAAGGCAGCAAAACTGGCGTCTACTCCGGCATCAGCAACGACGAATACCGAATGTTGGTCTTGGATTCCACAAGACCCTCCGAAGCCGCAGGCAGCCTTTACGCCCTGAGCGGCACGAACCTCAACGGGACAGCTGGACGCGTATCGTTCGTCCTCGGTCTAAATGGTCCAGCTAAAGCGGTTGACGCCGCCTGTGCATCAGCCCTTGTCGCAGTTCACGACGCAGTAAGCGACCTCCAGCATGGCAAAGCCGATCTCGCGCTAGCCGGCGGAGTTCAGGCAATCCTCAACGGGCGTATATACGAGTTGCGTGCCGAAGCCATGATGTTGTCCCCGGAAGGGCAGTGCAAAACCTTCGACGCTTCGGCGGATGGCTACGTGCGGGGTGAAGGTTGCGGAGTCGTCGTCTTGAAGCGGTTGAGCGACGCCAACGCAGACGGTGATCGCATATGGGCGGTGATTCGAGGTTCAGCAGTTAATCATGGCGGAGCAAGCGCAGGTTTGACTGTCCCGCACGCACCGGCGATGGAGAAATTGATCCAAACCGCTCACTCTGATGCCGGCATTCCGCCATCGGAGGTTGATTACCTAGAAGCTCACGGAACCGGAACAGCGGTTGGCGACCCGATAGAAGTTGAAGCGGTTGCGAATGTCTATGGAGAAGGGCGGGAATCAGATCGGCCGCTCCTCATGGGGTCGGTAAAAACCAATGTCGGACATTTGGAGTCGGCGGCTGGGATAGCAGGATTAATCAAGGCGGTGATGGCGGTCGAACGAGGCTTCATTCCCAAACATCTACATTTCAACGACCCTAATCCGAGACTCGACTGGGACAGTCTCCCGTTGCAGGTTACGACGGAGAATATGGACTGGCCGCGGCGAAACGGGCGCCCAAGATTGGCCGGAGTCAACTCGTTCGGGATATCCGGCACGAATGCCCACATCGTGTTGGAAAGCTATTCCGGTTCGACCGATGAGACGGTCTATGAAAATGGATTGGCCGGATCTGCGAAGACGATCCCGGTTTCGATCCCCGAATCAGTCGCTGAAGTTGCCAAGTCGAAAGACGCAACGAGTAATCGTCAAGATCGTTTCCTGCCGTTGTCAGGCAAATCAGAAGGCGCGGTACGGGATCTAGCAAAGCGTTACACAGCGTGGCTCGATGAAAAGTCGTCGGAGGATCACTCTGGTGACGTGACCGACGCATTGCTATCCGATATGGCGTGGACTGCGGCGGTAGGCAGGACCCATTTCGAACGACGATCGGGTGTGTTATTCCGCGATGCCGATTCGTTGAAGGACTGTCTCAGCGAGTTGGCTGAAACTGCTCCGATTTCGGAGCCAGTTTCACGGACCAACATCGCGTTCCTGTACACCGGCCAAGGAAGCCAATGGTTAGGGATGGGACGAGCCCTATATGACAGCGAGCCGGTAGTTCGCGCCGTGATGGACCGTTGTGAAAAGGTGTTCAAGGAGGAACGAGGCGAATCGCTCTTAGATGTGATGTGGGGTAGGAACGGTGCGGAAGGGGATCTCAGCGACACGGCTTGGGAGCAGCCAGCGCTATATGCACTAGGCTGCGCGTTAACTGCTCTATGGGAGAGTGTTGGCATCCGACCCAACATCGTTTTGGGTCACAGCGTAGGAGAGATAGCAGCGGCACACACTGCCGGCGTCTTCTCTCTAGAAGACGGAATGCGATTCGCCGCGGTGCGAGGCACACTTCTGTCGGCAACAGAAACCGGAACAATGGCCGCCGTATTCGCACCGGCGGCAGAAGTCGAGTCCACGATTGAGCAACTAAATGCCGATTCGGCTGGCGTTGGGTTGAGCATCGCGGGCTATAACGGCGCACACCAAGTGGTCAGCGGCCCAGTCGTGGACATCGAAGGGATCGTCGAGCACTCCGAAGCCCAAGGCATCCGGGCGCGCAGACTAAACACGAGCAAAGCGTTTCACAGTGCTTTGGTTGAACCATCGCTTGACGCATTGGAATCGTTCTTGGAAGGTGTGTCTATCGGGTCACCGTCGGTGACATTTGTCAGCAATCTGACGGGTAAAGCGGTTGATTCCGGTATGAACCTAGATGGCGCGTACTGGAGGCGACATGCACGCGAGGCGGTTGCTTTCGCGAGCGGCGTAAAGACGATGGCGGAACTCGGCGTGGATCTGGTGGTGGAGATAGGCCCGCACTCGGTGCTCGGTCCGATGGCCACTCTATGCTGGCCAGAGTCGGTCGCAGGTTCCAACGTATCCGAAGCACCGGAATCCATAGCCAGCCTGCGTAGGCCACCGAGAGACGGATCTTCGTCGGATGCTGAGACCAGTTTCGTTGATGCCGTTGCAGACGCCTACAAAGCCGGTCTAGATATCTCGTTTGAAGGTCTATTCGCAGGAGAGAGTCGTCGCAAGATTTCGCTTCCTACCTATCCGTTCCAACGGGAGCGTCATTGGGTTGAGCAAGGCAAGCAACGTAGAGCGGTTTCAGGCCACCCATTGCTCGGAGTCCGGCATGAAGGAGCCCGTGGCGAGATCTCCTATGAGACCGAAGTGTTGCCTCTCGATCCCGTTTGGTTGAACGACCACCGAGTCTTCGGCCGTATCGTAGCACCTGGCGCGTTGTATGGGGCAATGGCGGTAACGGCATCATCCGCAGAGGGTGGCGGATTGGTGCTTGAGGACATGCAACTGCACAACCCGCTGGTCTTTTCTGAAAGAGCCTCCGACGGCGATTCCGACGAAGAAGGTCGGGCTGTCCAGGTCGTGCTCGACGAATCCGAACAATCTTCGTCACGTAGCGTCCAAGTTTTTAGCAAGAGTAGCGATGGCGACTGGACCATGCACATCGAAGGGCGTGTATCAACCGTAGCTACGCCATCGGAAGTTGGCGAACGGATTGACCTTGAGAGTCTGAAATCCCGATTGTCGCCATCGGATGTGTCGGACTATTACCGAGCCAAATTAGACACTGGGATCGATCTTGGGCCACTGTTCCGTACGCTGGACAGAGCGTGGGTCGGTGAAGGCGAGGCGTTGGGCGAGGTGGTTTTGCCGGAACTCCTCGGTCGCAACGAGTTGGACGTTCATCCTTTATTGCTTGATGGCTGTTTCCAAGTCGTTGGGGTCGCACGCAACATGTCTGGCGCGGTTGATGAACCAACGTATTTACCGTTCGGGTGGGAGCGAATGTGGTTGACGAAGCGGCTTCCGGATCGATTGATATGTCACGTCCGGATGAGTGAATCGACTCAGTCCGTTGAGCATCCCGAAGTCCTTAGCGGCGAATTGCGCATCTACGACTTGAGTGGCGAGTTGATCGGTGGGTTTAGTGGTTACACGGTCAAACGAGCCACTCCCGAAGCACTGTTGTCGGCGGTCGAAGAAGTAGACGACCTCCTTTACCAGGTGGTATGGCGTGATCGCGCACTCGAGCCGGGGATAGTCCCCGCAGATTTCTTCCCGAACCCGTCGGATGTCGCCGCTGGTTCCGGGTTGTTCTCTGACTACCTCACCGAGGCAGAAGTCGATCCCATCAGTAGAAACGCGCTTCTGACGGATATGGAGCGTTGGTCACGTTCATACGCGCTGCTGACTCTCGAAAAACTGGGATGGCAGCGTCGATCAGGAGATCTGATCAACGCCGAAGAGCTTAGAGAAAGCTTGGGCGTGCTTGAGGAGCATAAGCGCCTCTTCCGTAGGTTGCTCGAAATGTTGGCGGCATCCGGAGTGTTGGATGAGAGAAATGACGGTTTCACGGTCCTTTTGGGCCCCGACGACCCGTTGCCTGAAGAGTTGCCAGCAACCCCAGAAGCTTTCCACACACAGATGTCGGAGACGTATTCGCACGGCCAGACGGAGGTAGGACTCTTCAGACGATCTGGTGCTGCGCTCGCCGATGTGCTGCATGGCCAAGCAGATCCGCTGACTCTGTTATTCAGCAGCGGCGAACCCACAGCGGCCGACCTATACCTCAAGGCGCCGGTAGCAAAGGCTGCGAATCAAATGCTTGCGGAAGCTGTTCGTAAGCTGGTGGCCGAATTGCCAGAAGGGCGACGCTTGCGGGTGCTTGAGGTCGGTGCGGGAACGGGCTCGGCGACAGCGTCCGTGTTGCCAGAGCTTCCAGCCGGTCAGTTCGACTACACCTATACAGATATCTCGGCGGGATTCTTTGCCGAGGCTGAAGCCAGATTCGGTGACGGCGACGGATGCATCGAATACCGGCCACTGGACATCGAGAAGGATCCGATCGCACAAGGCTTCGCTTCCCACGGTTACGACCTTCTGATCGCCTCGAACGTTTTGCATGCGACCCGCTATCTTGAGGAAACGCTGGGGCACTGTTTGGCACTCATTGCACCGTCGGGCCATCTGGTGGCGCTCGAAAACCTGAGGGGCCTAGGTTGGATGGACCTTACTTTTGGTCAGCTGGATGGCTGGTGGCGTTTCGCCGACGAGTACCGTCCGCACCACGCACTTGCCGGTCCTTCAGTGTGGAAACGAGCGTTGAGCGATGCCGGGTTCGCTGACTCCGAAGTGTTAGGTGTCGATGATTCCTTCACCCACGAGATGTTGGACAAAGGCGTGATCGTAGCCCAAGGCCCGGAGCGAGTAACGGAACCCGCTGGGGTGTGGATTTTGGCAGCCGACCACGGCGGTGTTGCGGAACAGCTAGCCGAGAAGTTGTCTGAGCGAAACCAGACGGTCGTAGTTGCGCGGAGCGAAGGACATCAAAACGGCAGGTACACGCCTGCCAACCCTGCGGTTACTGAAACCGTGATAGATGCAGGCAGTCGCGACAGCTGGCGATCACTTATCGACGATCTGCCGCAAGGCATCCCTTTGAGCGGGGTGGTGCATCTAAATGCGCTCGATGGTCATGGCAACCACGCGACTACCGAAGAGATCACCGGGGACGTGAAACATGCCGGCAAAAGCGCCCTCGCGCTTGCACAAGCATTAGTTGAATCCAATTCGATTCCCGCCAAGGGCATGTGGTTCATGACGCGTGGCGCGCAGGTTTTGGAACGCGAAAGTTCGGGAGAGCTTGCCGGTTCGATTCTTTGGGGCCTCGGCAAGGTTTTGGCGCTCGAGGCATCTCACCTCCGCCCTAAGATGATCGACCTGGACCCGAACTCCATCGGCGATTCAACTGAAATCGTCAATGAACTGCTGTTTCCAGACGAGGAAAACCACATCGCCTATCGTTCAAGACAGCGCTATGCGGCGCGTCTAGTAAGGCACGAAGAAGGAGACGCGCACCTTAACCTGCCGGAGGGTGCCGACTGGGTATTGGCCCCAGACCCCGACGGTGATTTTTACCGCCCCGCGATTAAACAATTGCCACCGCGTCTTCTTGAACCCAGAGAGGTCCGCGTTGCCGTTGAGGCGACAGGCCTCAACTTCTGGGACGTGTTCCGTTCAATGGGATTCATTGAAGAGGGCGATCTGGGCAGGGAGCTGTGCGGCCATGTTGTCGATGTGGGCTCTGACGTCTCCAGCATGGCAGTTGGAGACCGCGTAGTAGGCCTAGGATTTGGTGCCTTCGCCCCAGAAATGATCACCCATGAGGCGCTGATAGCACCAGCTCCAGAAGGTATCTCAGTTTCATCCCTTGCCACCATACCGAGCGCATACGTGTCCGCTGCTCTGTCATATCGATATTCGGGACTCGAAACAGGCGACCGCGTACTCATACACGCGGGTGCTGGTGGAGTAGGCATAGCAGCCATCCAGTTAGCACAAGCCGCTGGAGCAGAAGTGTTCGCCACTGCCAGCGCGCCGAAACGCGATTTCCTGCGCTCTATGGGCGTCAAACATATTTTCGATAGTCGCACAACTGACTTCGGCAACGAAATCCTTGAAGTGACTGGAGGGGGAGGGATCGACGTCGTTCTTAACAGCCTGACGAGCGAGGGATTTATCGATGCCAGCCTGTCTTGCCTTGCGCATGGCGGCAGATTCGTTGAATTGGCTAGGAGAGACATCCTGACCGAAGCGGAGATGGCAGCCCTCCGTCCAGACGTGGACTACGCCATCTTAGAGCTCGACGTGCTGAAGAAGACCGAACCGGAGTTAGTCGGGGAAGTGTTGCGCGAGGTGATGGAGCAAATATCGAACCGCGAGGTCGCGCCCATAGTCCACAGTCGTTGGCCACTCGCAGAGGCAGGTACAGCATTGGGCTTCATGCGGTCCGCCCGACATATCGGAAAGATCGTATTGACACCTCAGCCGCTCGCGAAAGGCGGGTTGCGTCAAGACCGCACCTACTTGGTGACTGGCGGTCTCGGAGGCATCGGTCTCGCGGTCGCCGACTGGTTGGCTGACCATGGTGCTGGCACTATAGTGCTCAATGGCCGTCGCGATCCCGACTCAGAAGCGGAAGATGCCATCAAAACGTTGCGTAGCCGCGGCGTAAATGTTGAAGTTGAGTTAGCCGACGTGACCGACACGTCTGCGATCGATGCGATGTTAACGCGCATCGATGCCAATATGCCGCCCCTCGGCGGTGTTATCCACAGCGTCGGCGTGCTGTCGGACGCCGCACTCACCAATCAAACATGGGCGAGCTTTGAGCAAGTGCTGTGGCCAAAGATCGTAGGCGCTTGGCACCTGCATAAAGCAACGTTAGACCGCGATCTGGACCTGTTCATATTGTTCTCCAGCCGGGTCGGAGTGATGGGGAATCCGGGTCAATCCAACCATGCGGCCGCAAACGCGTTTCTAGATCAACTAGCAGGCCATCGTCGCGCGCTTGGTCTTCCGGGCCAGAGCATCGCATGGGGCGCTTGGTCGGAGATCGGCGAGGCCGCGGAACAGCGCGAGCGAATCGAGAGTCGACGCGCGGCCCTAGGTGGTCGCTGGTTCACCCCGCAACAAGGCATCCGAGCCCTCGAACAGCTCGTGAAGGAAGATACGACGACATCAGTCGTGATGTCGATGGACTGGTCAGTCTTCGAAGAGGCCGTGACAGAGCCGCCTGCATTAGTAGAAGAACTGATCTCCTCAACTTCGTCTGACAGCAAAGCCGCCGATGCTTCGTCTGAGGCTCTAATGTCGCAGTTGAGAGGGGCTCAAGCGAGTGAACATGAAGACGTGTTGGTGTCGTTCGTGCAGCGGGAGTTGCAAGCCGTTTTGAGGTTGAGCTCGTCGCCATCGCCAACAGTCGGATTCTTCGATCTGGGAATGGATTCCCTGATGGCCGTCGAGTTGAGGAACCGTTTGAATCGAGCATTTGATGGTGAATACGTTGCATCGAACACCATCGTTTTCGACTACCCCAACGTATCAGAAATGGCCCGTCACCTTTCTGAGGAACTGGGAGATATCGGGAAAGAGAAGCAAGTATTCTCAATTGCCGTTGCATCGACGCCTGAGCCGTCTGAACCGACCGTAGATTCGCAACGCAACGAAGACGGCATCGCAATCGTCGGCATGGCAGGAAGATTCCCAAGTGCCGACAATCTTTCGCAGTTCTGGGAGATGCTGGAGTCGGGCACAGACGCAATAACCGACGGACGTCAGGACACTGGATCGTGGGAAGGAGCAGTCGGCGATCCCGACGCTGACGATATCGCTTACAGACGCGGTGCGTTCCTATCAGATATCGATCTATTCGATTCGAGGTTCTTCAGGATTTCTCCTATTGAAGCGAGGATGATGGACCCTTGCCAGCGGATGTTGCTTGAGACCAGCTGGGAAGCGCTCGAAGATGCCGGGATCGATCCTGCCGGGTTGCGAGGGAGCCGAACTGGAGTTTATGCGGGCGTAGGTCATAGCGAATATCGAGACTTGATCGAGGCCAGCGGAAGGGCGGACAGCTATCTCGGAACAACGGGAAGTGTAACCGTGGGAAGAGTTGCCTTCGCTTTGGGCTTGGAAGGCCCTGCGTTGCCGGTGGACGCGGCGTGTGCTTCATCGCTCGCATCAGTGCATCAGGCCGTGGTCGGTCTGCAGCACGGAGAAGTAGACATGGCCCTCGCAGGTGGTGTCAACTTGGCCCTGTCGCGTCCAGTCTCGCGCTTCATGATGGACGTTGGTATGCTCTCGCCGACTGGCGTTTGTTGCCCCTTCGATGCTGACGCGAATGGTTACGTTCGTGGAGAAGCTTGCGGAATGATTGTGTTGAAGCGGTTGAGCGATGCTGAAGCAGATGGCGACCGCATCTGGGCGATAATTCGCGGATCCGGAGTCAATCAGAATGGCGCGAGCGCCGGTCTAACGGTCCCTAACGGGCAGGCTCAAGAACGTGTGATGCGCGAAGCTCTCGTGCAGGCCGGAATCGCACCATCCGAAGTCGACTATTTAGAAGCTCATGCCACAGGTTCCCAATTGGGCGACCCGATAGAGTTGCACGCGGCCGCGTCAGTGTACGGTGAAGGGCGCGACCCGAATCAACCGTTGCTAGTCGGATCTGTCAAATCAAACCTCGGTCATACTGAGTGGGCGGCAGGCGTCACCGCGTTGATTAAGACAGTGCTATCGATGAAGGAGGGCGTGATTCCCAAGCATCTGCATTTTGAAGACCCGAACCCTCACGTCGAATGGGACGAGTTGCCGGTTAGAGTTGCAGCAGGCAAAACGGAATGGCCCAACGGAACTGGTCGAGCACCGATCGCTGGTGTCAACGCCTTTGGAATGTCTGGAACCAATGCCCACGTTTTGATTGAAGGCTACCTGGAGGCCGACGGGTCGAATGGCTTGGCGAAGCTGCCGGTCGGAACCCCTCGCAACATTTCGGTCTCGTCGAACGGGGTGCCTCAAGGCATTGTGGACGACGATCAAGTAGATGACAAATCGCGAGCAGTTCGTCTTCTCCCGTTGTCCGGCCGATCAGCCGAAGCACTTCACGACCTTGCGATTCGTTACGTTGAACTGTTGGAGGGGCAAAACGAGGTAGTTTCGGACGGTTGGCTGTCAGATTTGGCTTGGACCGCAGGCGTCGGCAGGAGTCATTTCGAACACCGGGCCGGTGTGGTCTTCGACGACGTTAAGTCTTTGTTGCGTGGGTTGAACCATGTGGTGGACAACAGCGTCGCCGATGACGAAACCCCTGAACATATGGCTAGGAGAGTGGCCTCCATCTACCTTGGTGATGGAGTACGGCGTCTCGACATCGCCAAAGCGCTTTACGAAACTGAACCAGCAGTGCGTTCAGTTTTCGATCAGTGCGAATTGATTTACCGAGAACTGCGCGGAGATCCCTTGCTGGATCTGTTGGGCGATGAATCGTTTAATGTGACAAACGATCCGGCGATAGTCGCACCTGTCGCGTACGCGTTCGATTGTGCCTTAACCGCGCTTTGGTCCAGCGTCGGAGTAAACCCGAGGATAGTGTTCGGTAGCGGACTTGGCGAGGTGAGTGCGGCGCAAGCGGCGGGGATGTTCGATTTTGAGGATGGTCTGCGACTGTCAGCCGCACTCGGTACGCTGGCAGCTGCGAGAGCAGGAGTTGAGTCGTTCGAAGGTGCGTCGGAAGCGTTGAATACAGTCTTGAGCCAAATCGCGTGGTCGGAGCCCACGACCCCGTTGTTCAGTGCCTCAACTGGAACGGAAATCGGGGGTGAAGACTTGATGGATGCAAGACATTGGTCCAATCAACCCGATCAGGTGTTAGCGTCTGACGCGATTCAACGAGAGTTAACTTCTGCACAAGTGGATTTGGTGTTGCAATTCGCTCAAGAGATCGATACGAGGATGCATTCGGATTGGCCTTCAGTGATAGGCGCTGTGGATGGTTCGGTAGATAACAAAGACGAACCCCGTTTGAACGGCGCATTCGTCAGTGCAATTGCGAAAGCATACGAATCTGGTCTCGAGCTGACGTGGGAGGGATTGTTCGCCGGCGAACAGCGGCGTCGAGTAGGATTGCCAACTTACCCATTCCAGCGTCGGCGGCATTGGTTCTAAATCAATCGACATCAAGGTGATTTTGTACCAGGCCAATGACAAAACGAGGGTAGTTCGGCAAGTTTAGATATGATCACGGCGTTAAATTGCCGACTGATAAAGAAACAAGCATGATTGCTTGTTAAAATCACGCCTTAGCGCTAACAAAACAACAGGAGGGGTGAAGACCCATGGCATCCACAGCAGATCGCGTGCGCGAATTGGTCAACAGTAACTTGGAAGTCGACGGCAAGTCGGTAAACGTTGGAGACGACTTGAACGTTAGCCTGACTTCCCTCGGCGTATCGTCGGTGGACGTTGTGTCTTTCGGGAAGCTGGCGAACGAAGAGTTCAGCTTGGGGCTTTCTGTCGAAGATTGCGCGAATATACCGACCTTGCAGGCATTGGTCGATCGGATAGACGGCTAAAACCGACACCCTGACTGAAATTCGATCCGTCGCAACGATTAACCTTCGCCGAGTTATGGTGTTGGTCGTCGTCGCGACGGATCCGTATGAATTCTCAATATTGACTAGTTGATTCGCAGATATGATTCCCGTTGACGAGCGGTGGTGGCGGGAATACAGATCGATCGATGATGTGGTTGTCTACTGGGTGGACGTATCGGAGGATGATCGTCGCGAGGCATTAGCTACACGCATGCTCGACGACGAGGAGTTGGAGCGATCGCGAAGTTTTATTTTTCCAGGGCCCAGACGCCGCTTCGCTTTGTGTCGCGCCGCTTTGCGTTCAATCCTGTGTCTACGCATAGGATGCTCGAATGACGATCTGAAATTCGGGGCCACTGATCAGGAAAAGCCGTACGCGCTCGTCCGAAACGAACCCATTGAATTCGGCTTCAACGTGAGCCACAGCGGCGATTACGGTTTGATTGCAATAGGTGAAGCGCCAGCCTTGGGTGTGGACGTCGAGTTTCGTAGGCACCACCCAAACCTCGAGCTATTAGTATCGACTGTCCTTAGCCCCGACGAGAAAGCGCAAATCGCGTCGGTCAGCGATCGCGGAGAAAAGAACAGCTTGTTCTTCGATTTTTGGACAGTCAAGGAGGCGGTGCTGAAAGCAGTAGGCATAGGGATGTCCGGACCCGAACCCAGCGAGATCGAAGTCCCTCGCGAGATGAGAGAGGGCAATCGTAGTTGCATCACACAGTTCAGGCAGATCAGCGAGCGCAACTGGCGGCTGGTGAATCTGGGAACTTCAAAGTTCGCAGCCGCATTGGCGTATATGGTTGATTGAATGTAGCTTGATTCGGCTGTATTTTCAGTATCAGTAGATGACTACGAATTCCAACAAAGTATGGAACCTGCCTGAACCCCACCAGACCGCGGATGTGCAGGTCGATGGGGATACGAAGATCACGTTGCGACGCCACGGCAACCCTGACGGCCCACGGTTGGTGTTGAGCCATGGCAATGGGCTTGCAATAGATCTCTACTATCCGTTTTGGTCGCTATTGCTCGACGATTTCGACTTGGTGATCTACGACTTGAGAAACCACGGTTGGAATCGCGTAACCAGCATGAAGAACCACACGATGCCGGACTTCGCCAACGATCACGATCACGTCGTTGACGGCATCGACAGACTGTTCGGAGCGAAACCTAAGATCGGGGTCTATCACTCGGTCTCCGCTCTTGCGATGCTTTTGACCCCAAACAAGGGTACCCAATTCGATGGATGGGTACTATTCGATCCCCCGCTCTGCAAACCCGGACGAAGTTACTTCGATTTTGACGAAGTCGCTGAGAGGGTCTCAACGTTGGCGAGGCAACGCGCTGCTCGCTTCACCACTTTGGAAGACCTGTCTTCAATCCTTCCCTATCTGCCCAATTTCCAAAAGGTTGTGCCCGGTGTGCCTGATCTGTTCGTGAGGACGACACTCAGAGCCACAGATGATGGGGCCGGGTTCCAGCTGCGGTGTCCGAGAGAATACGAGGCCCAAATCATCGAGTACGCGAGCGTGTATGCAGTGTTGATCAATTTCCCGTCTTACAAGTGTCCGATTAAGGTGATCGGCGCAGACCCTACTTTGCCGTACTCGTATCTGCCGACCCTCGACCTCAGCGACGCAGTCGGTGTCGACTACGACTTTCTACCGGAGGCGACGCATTTTCTTCAGTTTGAGCAGCCTGAGGAGTGCGTCGAGACGATGCTCGAGTTCGTTGACCCTATCTTGCGACCGTGACGGTCAGGATGTCGACATTTTGATATTTCTGATGCCTGACAGAAGACGCGTAGTGTCGTAGCAGACGGAGTGAAACCTCCGAAGGGTCGACGATTTCGGATTCATCTTCGAGATAGGCTAGACGGTCCTCGATGTTGGCTTCATTGGAGACCGCGGTGAACTCCAATTCCGCGTTTCCGTTTTCCGGGCGCGCCGAGATGACCAACCGTGATGGGTTGTCGTCTGCCTGTTCTGAGTGTGCGGATGACAATACCGCGAATGCTTCCTCACCGGCAGACCTGAGCCCCTCGGTTTCTTGGGTTTGCCAACCCATGTCGGACGCCACGCTTTGCAGGAACTCGTCAATTTCCTTTAATGCCGACGATTCCAAAATGGTTTCGAGACGCCGTGGTCGTGGTCTGGAAAGATCCACAAATGTGGTTAGGACGATGGCTGTTGCGGCGCCTACGGTGATGCCGTTGCCGAGCACAATGCCCCAGGGATCTGGCAGGAAGTCGGCCAAGAGGTTGTATTGATGCATCGCGAGACCGACCGCGAACGACAGACCTGCAATCAACGATTTTTGGGGATCCAGTCCTGATCGCACGAAAGTTTGAATGCCTTCGATCAAAAGCAACCCGATCGCGAAGATGAGGAAACCGCCCATTACCGGACTAGGTATGGTGATAAGCGCTCCTGTGACCTTCGGAAAAAGTGCCAGCAAGACCAGAACGACCGCGGCAGCATAACCAGTCGCTCGGGCTGCGTTGCCAGTGACATTCACCAGTGCGACGGTCAAGCTCGAATAGGTGCTCGTAGGTGGAGTGCCTGCAACCCCTGACATCAGAATCCCAGTGCCGTTGGCATAGATCGAGCCTTGGATCAATCGAAAATCGGTGGCTTGGGCATTTCGGCGAGAGATGCGTTGGACAATCATGCCGTCGCTGATGTTCTTAATGGCCTGCAACAGCGTGACGATCAAGAAAAGCGGCACGAGCGCCCAAAAACTCCAGCCGGGCGTAAGGTCCAAACCGGGAAGATCCAAGTCAGGGACGCCGAACCAAGACGCGGAGAGCAGGGGTTGAATCTCGTAGATACCCAAAAATGCAGCGGTAACACAGCCGGCGATGATGCCGAGGGAGATGGCCCAAGGACGGACAAGACTCGGTGAGCGTAACGCCAAAGCGATCGTCGCGAACACGGTGACTGCAGCGACGGCTGTACCGGTCGAGGGATGTGCGGTTTCAGGTGTGTCTCGGATGAGTTTCAGCGCAAACGGAATTATGAGCGCCGCAATGAGCATGAGCACAGTTCCGGCGACGGTAGGGGTTATGATCCGGCGGAGCAGCGGCAACCAAGTCGCGACGGCGTAGTAAAACACGGCCGAAATAACGATAAGGCTGGCGAGCATGGATGGTCCGCCTTCAGCGAGGGCAATAATCGATATCGCTATGTAGTTGGGGGTGACACCGCAAACGATCAAGTGGCCACCTCCGAAGCGCCCGATCTTGGAGGCTTGCAGCGCCATCGTGATGCCCACGACTACGAGCGTGGCGAAAGACGCCCATACGAGTAATCCGTCCTCTTGACCGGATGCGCGTACGGTTATCGCCACGATCAGGATCGTCATTGCCAAGACGAGGGTTACGGCTTGAATCGCAGTTCCGATCAGCAGCAACGGCGGACATTTTTCGTCCGGTTCGTAGCGGAGTGTTGACATCTCAGAAATCGTTGCGAACTCTGACTGAATTGCCAGTGCGTAGCGACTCCCAGCAGGCGAGCCCTGTAGAAACCACTCTTGCGCCTTCTCGCGCACCCACCCATGGCCGTGTTCCGTTCTGGATGCAGTCCGCCATGTGGCGCATCATGATGACCATTTCACCAGAGTGTCCGCCGTGCGGCGGCAGGTGGGTGTGATACTCGCGTTGCGGCAGATCACCGTCAACGTCTAATGTCTTCACGTTGTCTCGGATCGTTCCCTTAGTTCCGTACACGGTGAGACTGTTCGCTCGCTCGCCTGCCGGATGAACCATGCCAAGCAGGTTTGCCACGCGGCCTATCTTGCCATTCGCGAATTTGACGTTTATGAAGAAACAGTCTTCCTGCGGATACTCTGGAGCAACCCCGCTACGCAATCCAAAACAGTGGACCTCATCGATGTCACCCATGAACCAACGCAGAAGGTCTATTGGGTGGCAGGCACCGCCCAAGATAAGGTCTTGCGGCATCGTTGTCCGCCATGGCGTCTGCTTGTACACCGGCCTCAGATCGTGGACGTAGTGCGCCTCGGCCATGAATAGCTCGCCGATCTCGCCGGCGTCGCAGGCGCGTTTCGCGTCGATGAAGTCCAGACGCCCGCGCATCGACTGCGTGACTAGCAGCACTAACCCTGTACGGTCCACGGCTTCCACCACGCTCTCGACCTCGTCCATGGTGTAAACCATGCCCTTGGTTACCATCACGTGTTTGCCATTCTCCAACGCCGTCAGAATCTGCTTGGCGTGGAGCGGTCCAGGCGTGTAAATGCCGATGATGTCAATATCGTCGCGCTCCGCGAGTTCATCGAAATCCGTGGTGGTTGCTTCGATACCATGTTTTTTCGACGCCGCTTCGAGACGGTATTCGTTGATGTCGCACAGCGCGGTGACGCGGATCGGTAACTCATGTTCGGGGTTGTTGGCCTGTAACAGTGTGTCGCCGTGGCCCAGCCCGGCGAGTCCCAATCTAAGTGTGGTCACGTCCACTCTCCTTCAGTTTTTCAATCACGGCCGCCCAGCGTTCCGGCATGTCGCTCCTATTCATAACAGGTCGGAAACCCATTGAAAGATAAACGTGGATCGCCGGCAGCCTCCAGTCGTCGGTTCCCAGTTCGATCGTCGCACAACCATGGGACACCAGAAACTTGGCCACTGCCGTGCATGTGAACTTGCCCAAACCACGACCTTGATGTTCAGGGTGCGTGACCACGAAGTCTAGAACGCCGATGTTTGAAGGTTCGGCGACAACATTACTGGGATTATGGGTTTGGTTACCGAGCCTTGATGCGAAAGTAGCGGCTACGATTCGCCCACCGAACTCTGCGAGGCTCGATCCTTCTCTGCGCTCCGCGTCCTTCAAGTATCCCAGCACTTTTGCCTCGGTCCAGTCGGTGAATCCCCCCTGTCGGAGCGCGTCGGCCCAACTGTCAGCATCACCGGATCGATATTGGCGCAACACGTAGTCGGTGGACACTACAACATCGGGTAGCTGGCACACCGCTTCCTTGTCAATCACCATGCGGAGTTGTTGAGGATGAAGTGTCATGATCAGATGAAGTTGCCTCTTTTTGAACGTGCCCTATCCCAACGACATCACAAGATTCAGATGTTCATCAATGGTGCAGTTTGCGTCCGGGCCGACGAAGACGGTCGACTCCTGCTCTTCAACGATCGCAGGGCCAGTGATAGTCGCTTGTGGGTCGAGGCCGTATCGATCAAATACCGGGCAATCGACAAACTCGTTCTTTTCGTTGAGGAATACGGGGCGCTCTCCCTTGATCGCTTCCGAATTGGTGTCTGATCTTCCAGATTGGAATCGTATTTCGGGACGTGGCGGAGGCTCAGAGGCTATCACGCGCCAAGTTATCGTCTCTACAGGAACTTCGTTCAACACGCGCCCGAACATGGCCTCGTACGTAGCATCGAAGGCCGCCGCGAGTTCGTCATGCGATTCAGGCCCGAGGCTTCCGTTGGGCACGGGCACCGCTATCTCGAATCCTTGACCCACGTACCTCATGTCCGCGCTGCGTTCGATTTTGATGTCCTCAGCTTTCACTCCAGCCGACTCGAGGAGGTCAACGGGGGTGGCTTCCATCGACTTGAAGATGTCGTTTACATGGTCCCAGCTCACGTCGTCGAGTTGGCTGATGTAGCTCTGCACGGAGGAGTACGATTTCGGAGCGACGAGCATTCCCAATGACGACATGACGCCTGCACCCAACGGGCAGATCGCCTTTTTGAGGCCGAGCAGTTTGGCTACTCCGTACGCGTGTAGCGGACCGGCACCCCCGAACGCGACGAGTGCGTTGCCTCGGATATCGATCCCTTGCTCGGCGGCGTGCATTCGAGCTGCGGTAGCCATGTTTTCGTTGACGACTTCGTGGATGCCTCGTGCTGTCCGGATCACGCTCATGCCCATCTGTAGCGCGAGTCGACCCTCGATCGCTGTCCGAGCGGCGCCGGGATCTAGTGCCATCTCTCCCCCGAGGAAGTAGTCAGGGTTGAGAAGCCCCAACACCAGATCGGCGTCGCTCACGGTCGGCTCTTTTCCGCCCAATCCGTAACACGCGGGCCCTGGGTCGGCGCCTGCACTTCGCGGTCCGACTTTCATCAGCCCCAAGGGGTCAATATAGGCGATGCTGCCGCCTCCGGCTCCTATCTCGATCATGTCGATCGCGGGGACCTTCAGAACGATGCCGCTTCCTTTCTTGAAACGATGCTCGCGAGCCGCTTCGAATTCATTGGTGCGCGACGGCGAGCCGTTGGTGATCAGGCACAGCTTCGCAGTGGTGCCTCCCATGTCGAACGACAACAGGTTTGGGTATCCGAGTGTCTCTCCGTAGTAGGCCGCGGCGATCGCGCCGGCCGCCGGTCCGGACTCGATGAGTCGGACCGGAAAAGACCGTGCGGCATCCAATGTGGTTATGCCGCCTTCTGAAAGCATCAAGTAGATGATGCCGTCGAAACCCAATGACCTCAATCCGTATTCCATTTCCGACAGGTGCTTGCGTAACGGTGGGTCCACGTAGGCGTTAGCGACGGTTGTGGAGGTGCGCGGATACTCGCGCACTTCGGGTGCGATGTCGGAGGACAGTGACACGTTGTACTGGGGATAGCGCTTGCTCAGGTATTCACGGATCTCCCTTTCGTGCGAGGGGTTACGGTACGAATGTAGTAGCGCTATGGCGATTGTTTCCACTCCGTCAGACCGAAAATCGGCGACTATCTGATCCAGCGACTCTGAATTGAGGGGCACAAGCACTTGACCGTCCCAACGGACGCGCTCCGGTACAGTCCTCCTGAGGTGCCGCGGAACTAGCGGCTCGGCACGTCTGGCGGTCAGGTCGTACATGTCGTACCGCTGCTCAGTCCCGGTTTCTAAGACGTCTCGGAAGCCTTCGGTGGTGATTAATCCGACCTTCACGCCTTTGCGTTCCAGCAAAAGATTGGCTACGAGCGTCGTTCCGTACGTGACCTGTGCGACGTCGCTGACCTCGAAGCCGGAACGTTCTGCCGTCTCGCGGGTGCCTTGGATAATCCCGACGGCGAGGTCTTGCGGCGTGGTGATGGTCTTTCCGACGGAAAAGAAGGTCGTATCCGAGTCGTAGGCGACGAAATCGGTGAACGTACCGCCTACGTCTACGCCGAGCCGAACTTCGGGCATCTAACTACTGCTCCGTCGATCAATGCCGTAAATCTTTTTGGCCGCGGTTTCCGAGATTAGGTTGTTGCGGAGGTCATTGATCACCAGTTCCAAGTCGCGTTCTTCGGGTTCTCCGTAGCCACCACCGCCGGCGGTTACCAAATGTATGACTTCGCCCGGACCAAGTGCGGTGCGCCCTTTGGAAGGGAGTGTGCGCTCGTCGCTGTTTGATCCGTTCGCGATGCCAAAGGCCCCCGCTCGCCCTCCTGCTTTGCCACCGCTTAGCCCCTCAGCAGGAAAGTCCCAGCGCTCGGACATCACCGACAACTCAGAGCGTGTGGGCGAGTTGACCTCGATTACGACATCCTGCCCGCACCCACCGCGATAGCGCCCCGGTCCGCCGGAATCTGTCAAAAGCTCCTTCTTCCAGAACACGAGCGGTGAGACAGTCTCGGATACCTCGACGGAACCAGGAACCGAGTTGGTGGGGAATGGGCAGCAGTGGACACCGTCTTCGGTGGTGCTTGCACCCATTCCACCGCTCAAGAACTGCATCAGGGAGAACGGACGCATAGCGCCGTCCACACCGGAAAAGAACGAAATGTATTGTGGCGTCGAACCAGAGTCGGCGAGCACCGTGTCAGGTATCACTGGTGCGAGTGCGCCGAACACCGCGGCGGTGATGCAATGTCCCGTAAGATGTCGTGACGACACAGCTCTTGGATAGGTTGCGTTGAGGATGCTACCTTCTGGTGCCTTAATGGAGAATGGTCGGTAGGATCCCTCGTTGCGGTATGTGAGTGGGTCAAGGACGCATTTGAGTGGGTAAGTGGTGAATGCCCATGTGTAGGCGTAAACTACGTTTACACCTCCTTGGTCCACTTGTTCAGAAGTTCCCTGGAAGTCGACCTCTAACTCGTCTTTGTCTATGGTGATGGCACAGGCGATCTGTATCGGATCGTCGAAGCCATCGAGAGAAATGGTGTGTGAGTATGTCCCGTCGGGCAGTTTTCGTATTGCCTGGCGCATCACATCTTCGGCCCTCGACTGGATATTCTGGCTCAACGCCTCCAGCATCTCAACGCCGTACTCATCCATGAAACTCACGAGTTGCCGTCCCGCAACTTCGCATCCAGCCACCATGGCCATGAAGTCGCCTATCACAGGTTCAGGGACCCGCACGTTGTAACGGATAATCTGGAAAAGGTCTTCGTTTGGTTTGCCTTCGGAGAAGAGTTTCATCGGTGGAACACCGAGACCTTCTTCGAATACTGAACGGTTATCGGCGGAGAAGATCGATCCCCCTACATCGGAGGCGTGGGCGATGATGCCGGAGAATGCCACCAGTTCGCCGTTCAAAAACACAGGTGTTGCCATCGAAAAGTCGGGACGATGGCCAGTGCCCATCCAAGGGTCGTTCGTGATAACCACGTCGCCTGGCTTCCATGTCTCGGGGGGGAAACGACGAAGAAAGTGCTTCACGGTGCGCGACATGGTGCCGACAAAGGAAGGGATTGAACCTCGATTCTCCGCAAGGGTGTCGCCGTTGCGGTCCATCAGTACGCAGGCGTAATCGTTGCTCTCACGCACGACAGTCGAGAACGAACTGCGTACGAGTGTAGTCGCCGATTGGTCTGCAATGGAGATCAACCGGTTCCACAGGATCTCCAGCGTTACTGGATCGAACTCTTTCGTAGTGCTCATCGGCGTGACCTACCACCCCAGCTTTCGATTCGATCTCGTCGGATCTAATAAAAGGATGCGACTACCTGAATGAATGCCGCGCAGATTCTAGCATCTGTGAGCGGGGAAAAACCGGGATTGGAGGGGCTAGAGATTTCACTGAGATTTATTGGTAAGGATTGGGGTATGCGTCATCGAATAACAATGCGCCTGTTTTGAATCAGAATATGCGCGTTACCGCGTCATTGCGCTGGTAGTGTCAGTTGATTCTGAGTGCTACCGCGACTTTCTGCGTCGGAGCGTCACATAAGTGACCACCGTTGACGTGATCAGGCTTAGGCATCCGCCGATGAGAATATCGATCGGTACCAGAATCGTAGGCCAGGTGGAGAGATTAAGGTATATCGGCACGATGTACGTGGCGTAAGCTGCGCATCCGAGGACAAAGCTGTTTCTCATCGCCTTGCCCAAGCTGTTCTCTTTGAGCGCGGGTTCGATCGCGAGGTAGCTGTTGCCTAATGCGGCCAGAACGAGGTTGTGTGCGCTCCGTGACTCCTGAAGCTGCATGAACCCATCCTAAACTCGTGAGACGCGGCGTATAATTCGCGCCGTAGCCGCCTGAGTTGGCGCACCCATATCTACTTACCAAGCGCGTGGAGGAACTGGGATGCCCGGAAGAATGAACACATACCGACCGCCGATTATGGGTACTTCGCACATGGTTTCGGCTGGCCACTACCTCGCAGCAGCGGCCGGCTATCGCATCTTTGAAGAAGGCGGCAACGCGATCGATGCGGGAGTGGCGGCGGGTATCGCGATAAATGTAACCCTGCCTAGCGCCACGAACTTCGGCGGAGTCGCACCCATCGCGATCTACGATGCCGCGTCCGACGAAGTCATAACCATCAGCGGACTCGGTCGCTGGCCCCGAGCCGCAAACATCGAATACTTCAATGAGCATCACGGCGGTCAGATACCTATTGGCGTGCTCAGGACGGTCGTGCCGGCTGCGCCAGACGCGTGGCTGACGGCTTTAGAAAAGTACGGCACGATGACCTTTGAGGAGGTCGTCACACCGGCGTTGGAGTTGGCGCAGAACGGGTTCCCGGTGTCGGCGTATCTCTGCGAGGGTTTGCAGTCAAACGAGGACGATCCCGAAGGCGGAGGGGCGATGTGGCCTTCGACGCGCGAGATTTACATGCCTAATGGTCGACCGCCGTGCGTCGGCGAAATCTTGGTGCAGGCGGATTTGGCACGCACATTCAGGCGGTTGATCGAAGCAGAGCAGTCCGCATCGCATCTGGGCAGGGAAGCGGCATTAAGGGCGGCGCGCGATCGGTTCTACCGGGGCGACATCGCCGAGGAGATGATCGCGTTCTCTGACAGCGAGGGTGGCTGGATCACGATGGAGGATCTGGCGGAATTCTCGGTGAAGATAGAGCCTCCAGTGTCTGGACAGTTCCGGGAGTACACGGTTTACACATGCAACGCGTGGTGTCAAGGTCCGGTGGTGGCACAGACGCTCCAGATGCTCGAAGACGATGATCTGGCGGCGATGGGGCACAATTCGACCGAGTACATCCATCTGGTGTCGCAGGCTCTAGACCTCGCATACGCCGATCGACATGCCTACTACGGCGACCCGGATCTTGTTGACGTACCGATCGAGGGTCTTTTGTCGAAGGGTTATACCCGGTCTAGACGCTCTGATATCGACATGACGGACGCGTTTGCTGAGATGCCGGAGCCGGGCAATCCGTGGCCGTATCAAGGCGTTTCACGCAACGGCGCGCCGGCCGTCGCAATGGCTGGCGCTGCGGGCGGAAGGATGCAGGACACGAGCTACGTGTGCGCGGTCGATAGATGGGGCAACGCATTCTCGGCGACGCCCAGCGATCCGCTCGCACCCAGTCCTATCGTTCCGGGCCTCGGAATCCAGATGTCGTCACGCGGTTCCCAGACCTGGCTCGATCCCGAACATCCATCAGCTCTGCAACCTTGGAAACGCCCACGGCTCACCCCGAACCCATCGATCGCGTTCAAAGACGGAAAACTCTTGATGCCGTTCGGAACGCCGGGTGGCGACACCCAATGCACTTCGATGGTGCAACTCTTCCTCAACGTCGCGGTTCATGGTATGAACCCGCAGAAGGCCATCGAAGAGCCGCGCTTCGCCACTTGGAACTTTCCCAACTCGTTCTGGCCACACACTTACTTGCCGGGTCGATTGGACCTAGAAGGTCGCATCGATGCAAGCACGGCTGCGGAGCTGGTCGGTTTGGGTCACGATGTCCATGTGCTCGACGACTGGACACCAACTGGTGGCGCGATGACGGCGATCATGGTAGATCACGAATCCGGCGTGCTAAGCGGGGGCGCTGACCCGCGTCGCGACAGCTACGCCATTGGCCGGTAATGACACGCTAAAACCCCCTTGTATTCCCCCTTGAGCATCAAGGGGGAGGGATCGGAAACCTGCCAAATCTAGATGAAAACCTCGCGTTCGCTCCTGCAACGGAGTTGTTGACGCTGATCGCCAGTGGCGAGGTGTCGTCTACGGAACTCACCGAGCTATATCTCGCGCGTATGGAAGAACTCGATCCGCAGCTAAATGCATATGTGACCGTTACGCCCGAACTCGCGCTTGAACAAGCGGCGAAGGCTGATGAAGCAACCGCGCGGGGCGAGAGTCTCGGACCGCTGCATGGATTGCCGGTTTCGCTCAAAGACCTTCAGATGACGAAGGGAGTCCGAACAACGGGCGGTTCGCTGGTGTACAAGAATCGTGTTCCCGATGCCAACGGCACAGGCGTTCAGCGTGTCTTGGACGCGGGCGCGGTCATGCTCGGCAAGACAAACTCTCCAGAGTTCGGACACCTCGGGGCTACGGAGAATAGACTCGGCAAATCCTGCTGGAACCCATGGAATCCCAAACGGACTTCCGGAGGATCGAGCGGTGGGGCCGCGGCCGCGGTTGCTGCCGGTCTCTGCGCCGTAGCCACAGGCGGGGACGGTGGTGGATCCATTCGAATTCCAGCGAGTTTCTGCGGAACGTACGGAATCAAACCGACGCAGGGGCGGGTATCCAGCTATCCGGGCGTTGACGCGCCACCCACGGTCAATCTGTTGGGCCAACATGGACCGCTTTCGCGAACCGTTGCCGATTCCGCAATGCTGCTTCAGGTTATGTCAGGCTACGATCCCCGGGACATTGGATCGATGCGAGCGCCGGTACCTGATTTCATGGCTGCCCTCGAACGAGACGTCGCCGGATTGAGGATTGGTTGGACCCTCGGATTTGGTTACGCCGCGGTGGATTCGGAGGTAGCTCAATCCGCTGAAGCCGGTGCCCAAGTTTTCGAAGAACTGGGATGCACAGTCCATGAATCTGATCTCGCCCTAAATTCGCCGTTCGAAACCTGGATCACCTTTTTCGCATTGAACGCAGTAGCGGCTTACGGTCATCTGTTGGATGACCACGAAGACCAACTCACCTGGAACATCCGCTGGTCATTGGACAGAGGATTGAAGTTGAGTGCTGTCGACTACGCGCGTGCGTTGGCGGAACGAGACCGCATGATCGATCAGTTCTGGGACCAGTTCGACAAATTCGACCTTCTGCTTTCACCGACGATGGCGGTTACCGCGTTCCCGAACGAACAGTATCCAGAAGAGATCGGCGGTGAGGAGCCGACGACAGTGCCGTTTTGGGGATTCCTACCACACACTCATCCCATCAACACCATCGGCTTCACAGCCGCCAGCGTTCCATGTGGTTTCGATTCCGATGGGATGCCGATTGGACTTCAAATCATCGGCAAACCGGGCGACGAAGAGACGGTGCTTGCAGCATCCGCGGCATTCGAAAGAGCCCGACCTTGGGCGCATCACCGGCCGATGGTGTCGTGAGCTTTTCGAAGCAGGTACGATACTCCCTAAACGAAGAGTTGCTCGCATAATCCTTCCGGCTTAATGATCAGTACCAAAAGAGGCAAATATGCCAAATCTAGATGAAAACCTCGCCTTCGCCCCTGCGACTGAGCTACGAACGCTGATCGCCGACGGTGAGATCACCTCGACGGAACTCACCGAGCTATACCTGTCTCGCATCGAAGCATTAGACGACAAGCTGCATTCTTTCATCACAGTGACACCAGAGATCGCGCTGGATCAGGCCGCGAAGGCAGATGCTGCGACCGCGAGAGGTGAAAGTCTAGGGGCGCTTCACGGTTTGCCTATTTCCATCAAAGACCTCCAGATGACGAAGGGTGTGCGCACTACGGGAGGTTCGTTGGCTTACAAAGACCGGGTGCCTGATGCGAACGCGGCGTACATCGACAAGATCTTCGACGCCGGCGCTGTAATGCTCGGCAAGACGAATACTCCTGAGTTCGGTCATCTAGGTACGAGTGACAATCGGCTTGGTCCGCCGTGTGGCAATCCTTGGAATCCAGAGAGGACCTCTGGAGGTTCGAGTGGTGGAGCGGGCTCGTCACTAGCCGCTGGGCTATGCGCGCTCGCAACTGGTGGGGACGGTGGCGGTTCCATCCGCATACCTGCCAGCTTCAACGGCATCTACGGTATCAAACCGACTCAAGGTCGCGTCTCTAGCTACACCGGAACCGATGGCGCACCAGCCGCGAATCTCTTCAGTCAGCAAGGGCCTATGTCGCGAACCGTTGCCGACTCAGCCATGCTTCTCCAAGTCATGGCGGGTTATGATCCGCGCGATCCCAGTTCTATGCGCGCTCCTGTGCCCGAATTCACCGCCGCCGTCGGTCGCGACATCGAAGGGCTCAAACTCGGATGGAGCCTAGGTTGGGGATACGCAGCAGTCGATCCCGACGTAGCCGTAGCCGCCGAAGCCGGCGCCAAGGTCTTTGAAGAACTCGGATGCACCGTTGACGAGTCCGACATCGCTCTAAGTACGCCGTTCGACACCTGGTACGTCTTGTCGACATCGAGCGCCATCGGTGTAAACGGGCATCTTCCCGCAGACCAATTGACTTGGTACGTCAATTACGGTCTGGAGTACGGACGCAAATTGAGCGTCATCGACTACGGACGAGCCTTGGGCGAACGAGACCGCATGATCCAGCAGTTCTGGGACCAGTTCGACAAGTTCGATCTCTTGCTGTCACCCACCATGGCGACGACGGCGTTTGAACACGAACAATACCCAGAAGTAATCGGCGGGGAACCAGCGACGTGTATCCCATGGTGGGGCTACCTGCCGCACACGCATCCCATCAACACCATCGGATTCACCGCGGCCAGCGTACCATGCGGCTTCGACTCCGACGGAATGCCAGTAGGGCTGCACATAGTCGGCAAACCCGGAGATGAAGAGACCGTATTGGCCGCATCCGCAGCGTTCGAAAAGGCTCGACCATGGGCGCACATCCGACCGATGGTGTCGTGAAACAAATCCCTACCCCTTGATGATCCAAGGGGGAATTAAAGGGGGTTTAGACCACTGATTCGATACCGATACGAGACTCCCATCGGTGAGCCACTAGCCAAAGAGCTTTTCGCGTTCTGGGAACAAATCTTCGGACCTCAAGACCCCGACATCCCCATCGGCGTCTTTCTAGGTGAAGAGGCCGACCACAACCGTCACGTCGTGCTTGCCGAAAACGATGGCGACACTCTCGCAGGGACGTGCGGCATCATGACACCGCGCGCCAACCCTGAGTTCGCAGGCATTGGCGAAGTCGCCACAAGACCGGATTACCGAGGGAAAGGCATCGCGAACCGTCTCTGTCAGCAAGCCCTTGATGAGTTCGCCGAACAAGGCGGTGAAGTGGTTTTTCTCGGCACTGAGAATCCGGCTGCAGCACGGATCTACCATCGCCTCGGCTGGCGGAGGATCGCTGGATCTACTGTGTACGCAAACGTGGTCAATGGCACCTCGCCCGAAGAATATTTGGTGGACTACTTCCGCAAACCTTCGTCTGTCAACATCGTCACCGGCGACGCCTCTCTCAGAGTACCCATGATCCCGCTTCTACTTACGCCGCACGACTGGCAGGTCTTGGACGGGAATCTGCCTACACCGATGGTCTCTACTCGATACGCCATGCTGAACTCGTGCATGGGGTTGTGTCGCAAGTACTACTACCTTGTTAAGAGGGACGATGCTGAATGGTTCGCGGCGAAGACGAGCGATGGGCGGCTTGTGGGGATTGCTACCGCATTTATTGACGCGGAGAACATTTGTCACGTCGATGGGTTCGTCCACAAACGGTTCAGTGATTCTTACCATGCGCTGATCACCGCGGCGATTGATTGGGGCCAACAACGTGATTCGACTGGGTTCATCACGAGGCTTTCCGTAGAGGATGAAGAAAAAAAGACGAAGTTTGAGGGACTAGGATTTGTTGCATCTCTCTCTCCGTTGCAGGGGGAGACTAAGAGGAGGTGCATGAATGGTGTGTTTACTGTAGGGGATAGCGAGGTGGGGGTGCTGGGGATGATTCTCGATTGACAATGTCTGTAAGTAGCAAGATAGAGATTGACGCTTTGTTCCCGAATTGCCTTCGATCCAAGCTCAGTCCGATACAGCGCGTTGACAACTGACGAAAAATTCGGTTAAAGTCAATGTGAGTAGCCACCAATATTTCCCTCATGAATTCGGGGA
This sequence comes from Dehalococcoidia bacterium, assembly GCA_965220515.1. Taxonomy (GTDB): domain Bacteria; phylum Chloroflexota; class Dehalococcoidia; order Lucifugimonadales; family Lucifugimonadaceae; genus Bin127. Next base: position 953,556 of record OZ244831.1, on the reverse strand, counting down.
ATAATCTATGAAAGCAATCCTTGCGATCATAGCGGTTGGAGCACTACTTTGGGCCAGTTCTGCGCCCAAAGGGATGTTCGGACCGCAACCCGTTAACGCCGACAACAGTGATGTCGCGGTGCTTTCGCGATAGGGCCCGCTGTGGTTCAAACTTTTCGATGATGACGATGATGTGGATGACGATCCGGCCCCCGAGGATGCCGACACAGACAACGATGGGTACGATACCCCCGAAACCGACTACGACGGTATCGACACGCCGCTGACCGACAATGATGGCGTAGACACTCCCACGCCGACGGACAACGACGGCGTTCACACGGCGTACACGGATTACGACGGGACTGACTCCGACGGGTACAACACTCCGTTTACGGATTACGACGGGATCGACACGCCGCTGACGGACAACGACGGCGTTGCCACCGCGTACACGGATTACGACGGAACGGACTCCGACGGTATAGACACTCCGTATACGGATTACGACGGGGTCGACACGCCGCTGACGGACAACGACGGCGTTGCCACCGCGTACACGGATTACGACGGAACGGACTCCGACGGTATAGACACTCCGTATACGGATTACGACGGGGTCGACACGCCGCTGACGGACAACGACGGCGTAGACACCCCTACGCCTACGGACAACGACGGCGTTGCCACCGCGTACACGGACTACGACAGAACCGACTCCGACGGGTACAACACTCCGTATACGGATTACGACGGGATCGACACGCCGCTGACGGACAACGACGGCGTAGACACCCCCACGCCTACGGACAACGACGGCGTTGCCACCGCGTACACGGACTACGATGGGACGGATTCGGACGGGATAGACACTCCGACGCCGACGGACAACGACGGTACGGATTCGGACGGGATAGACACTCCGACGCCGACGGACAACGACGGTACGGATTCGGACGGGATAGACACTCCGACGCCGACGGACAACGACGGTACGGATTCGGACGGGATCGACACTCCGACGCCGACGGACAACGACGGTACGGATTCGGACGGGGTAGACACTCCGACGCCGACGGACAACGACGGTACGGATTCGGACGGGGTAGACACTCCGACGCCGACGGACAACGACGGTACGGATTCGGACGGGATCGACACTCCGACGCCGACGGACAACGACGGTACGGATTCGGACGGGGTAGACACTCCGACGCCGACGGACAACGACGGTACGGATTCGGACGGGATCGACACTCCAACTCCGACGGATGACGATAGCAGTGATGACAACAGCACCGGGAGCGTCAGCTCTTAGTGGCGATTGCGAGTGCCGTATCTCCGACGATCCGACCGCAGATCGCTTTCCCTACCGACCCGGCGCTGCATGATCTAGTCAATCTGTTTGACGCTGAATGGATTTGGGACCAATACCGAGACCGTTTCGGACATCAGGATTGGACGCCCGAAGTGCTGCGTCTTCGTCAGTTCAGTCATAGCGCAGAGAGGATCGCGCTAGCAAGCTATCTGCTGGAGTACGACCGTGAGACGTTTCTTCCCTCGCAACACCTGACGATCAAGACAGAGCGTGGGCGTGGTACTGAGTTTTTTCGGTATCCAGAGGACGACAGGTTACCTGCGTTGGCGGATGTTGCCGAACCTGACACGGCATTGTCTCTAGTCAATGAGCATGTCTTGGCGATGCGGGCTCGGCGGATTCGTGTCCAATTGATCCGCTATCGATTTAGAAGTCGGGCTGTCTTTCGGCACAGTGTGGACAGGATAAGACTTTACGCGCGAGTTGTACGGCCGCGGGTTGTGGAGAGAATGACAGCGGCCCACGGACTGGTAGGAGACAGCCGCTTCGTTGTGCCGCGTCTGACTGGCAGTTGGACCGATGGAGGTGTGTTGTGGTTTTCCGAAATCCCGGGCAAAAACCTTCGCCAACAGATATTGAAAGGTCGGATGCCAGACACTGAGCCATTGCTTGATGGTCTGGAGTCGCTGTGGGCTAAACCAGTCGTATCTGGCAATGGTGAACCATTTAACCTCACGGGGGCGTACCGTACTGCCCGAAGGACGTTCATGAACAAGGCAGGCGACTTCGAACCGGCCACGCGTCAACTCACATCCGCAATCGAGGCGTTGGATCCGTTTGTCCGATCATGGCGGCCCACTCATATCGCGCACAACGACTTTTACGACGATCAAATGCTTGAGTTACCGGACGGACGGATCGCCCTTGTCGATTTCGAAGAAGCGGGACCGGGTGATCCGATGCTTGATGTTGGGAACTGTTTAGGGCACCTCAAGTGGTCCGCGCGCTTAAGTCGTAGGAGAAAAAGAAACGCGAGTGGCTCGTTTTACAAAGCACTTAGATCCGATGCACTTGAGCGGTTTCAGTGGGACCCGAAAGAACTTGCGCTACGCGAAGCCGTGTGTCTTTTCAGGACCTGCACCAACGTCATCCGCCATCCATCGACCGATTGGCGCCAAAGATTGGTTGAAGGCTTATCTCTGGTGAATGAGACATTGCAGCCGAATTGACCCCGTTATGTAATGAACGAACCTTCAATCCTGTCCATCAAACCAAACGATTCCTCTGCGAGTTCAATCCAGATTCTTCACCATCACATACACTGGCGCTTCGATCGTCTCGCTGGAGCCGTCGTCTCGTAGCACTGTCCAACGGTCCATTACTGGGCCGCCAAAAATCCGGTATCCGAGCCTGCGGTATAACCGGATCGCATCTTTATTGTCGATCTCTACTTCTAGGTTGACTTCATCGAGTCCTCTTTCATCGGCGATGACTTCGACCGCGTTTATCAATGCGGTGCCTACCCCGTTGCGCTGGAATGCTGGTCCGACATCGAGCGCGAAAAGACGCAATGACCCTTCCTTCTGAAAACTGCCTCCTCCGATGCTGACGGAACCGACTGCTCGACCTTCTTGGACCGCTACGAGCATGGTGCGGAATCCCTTGCTGCTTTCCTCCAAACGCCGTTTGATTTGCGTTGCACTAATCCCAGGGCGATGTGCTTCGGCCAATGACCCCAAGTCACAATCCGTCGCAATCCGGATTTCGAGAGCGTTCATGTTAGCTCACTCCTTTGGATAGGCGTTCCACTCGCTCCCGCGCCCCTCTGGATTCCCGCCTACGCGGGAATGACGGGCATCACGCGGGAATGGCGGGTATGTTGGTCAATTCGGCAACGTGATCAACGATGTAATCAGGCGGTTGAAGGTCGTCCGGGAATCGCCGACCGCGCCGAACCCACGCAGCTTTCATTCCGAACCGCTTGGCTCCGTCAACGTCGGCTTGCGGATTATCACCGACAAACATGACCTGTTCAGGAGATGCAAGACCAGTCAGTTCCAATGCGTCGCGAAAAATCCTCGGGTCCGGTTTCTTATAGCCGGCCGCTTCTGAAACGATGATGAACGGGGCAAGTTGATCGAGACCTGCCGCCCGACAGGCGACGTGCTGACCGGTCGTGTTTCCGTTGGTGACAATGCCCCAAGGCACTCGGTGCTTATTGAGATTGGCCAGAAGACCGTTGATGTCCGCATCCGGTTCCACATGTTTTTTCATCTCCAAGCGGTACCAAGGTAGTAGCTGCTCTGGTTCGAGCCCCGCTTCCGGCCACTCGTCGGCCCACTTTGCGAACATCTCCGCGCGGTCTGCATAGCCATCTCTGTCCCACCGTACCATCCGGGCGACGACTTCCTCTCGCGTCATCAATGTCACATTGCGAAGACGTTCTTCGTAAAAGCACGTGGCGAAACGTACGAACGCGGCCTCACGGTCGATGAGGGTGTTGTCTAGATCGAAAAGTAAGCCGTGTACGGTTTTATCCAATGTTTCCTCCGACTTTGGAGTATGCATTATTCGCACCTTCGAGTGGCATAATTCGGGAACGACCCTTCGACCACTACCCGCCGTCATGACTGCAACCAACACCGAACCTACCCTATCGCCTTCCCTCTTCCATCGTCATCTCATGGATTCGATGCCGCCTTCAATGGCCTTCGACGGTGGCGATGTCGCGGAGTGGCAAGCTTGCCTGCGTCCAAAAGTCCGGGAACTTGTCGGATTCCCCGACGGCGATCGAATCCCACTCAATCCGCGGTCCTTGTGGAAACGAGATCATTCCTACGGAACGATTGAAAAACTCGTCTTAAACAGCGAACCCGGGTCCGACATCCTTGCCTATCTTTGCTTGCCGGCAGACGCGACGTCACCGTACCCTTTCTTCATCTGTGTTCAAGGCCACACGACCGGCTTTCATCACTCCATCGGAGTTGAGCGCGATGACAACAGTATTCCGATGGAGGTCGAGGGCGATCGAGATTTCGGATTGCAGTGCATGCAGCGAGGCATTGGCGCACTTTGCATCGAGCAACGCTCATTCGGTGAACGTCGAGAGCGGCACCAAGATTGGGTGTCGACTCACCCGTGTCACGACGCCACGATGCAGGCTCTGATGCTCGGAAGACCCTTGATCGGTCAGCGTATCTTCGATGTCGACCGTGGCCTCGACTTCCTTGAAACCCGTGACGATGTCGACTGGTCGCGCATCGGGATCATGGGCAACTCCGGCGGAGGTACGATCAGCGTCTTTTCCGCCGCGCTCCTCCCGCGTATCACTCACGCCATGCCATCGTGCTACTTCTGCACGTTCCGCGATTCGATCATGTCGATCTACCACTGTGCCGACAACTACGTCCCTGGACTGCTCCCATTTGCTGAGAATGCCGATGTGATGGGGCTGTTCGCTCCGCGCCCCGTAGTCGTCGTCTGTGGCAAAGAGGACCCACAGTTCCCGGTTGATGGAGTGCGACGCGCCTTCGCAGATCTACAAAGGATCTATCAAGCCGCAGGAGCCGCTGACCGCTGTCACCTAGTAGTTGGCGGGGGTGGTCACCGCTTTTACGCCGGTGATGCCTGGCCCGTCATGCTGGGGGAACTTCAAAAGGTCACCTGAGCCGACACGAGCTGAGCGTATAAACCGCCGCGCGACAGTAATTGATCGTGTGTTCCCTGTTCGACGACCTCGCCGTTGTCGAGTACGAGTATGGTGTCGGCATCGCGTATCGTCGAGAGGCGGTGCGCGATGACTACCGTCGTCCTGCCGACCATCAATCGATCCAGGGCTTCTCGAACTGTCGCCTCACTGATCGCGTCTAGGTGCGAAGTCGCCTCGTCGAGTATCAGCACTGGAGCGTTCTTGAGAATCGCGCGGGCGATCGCGATTCGCTGCCGCTGACCTCCAGATAGCTGCATGCCGCGTTCGCCGACTCGAGTGTCGTAACCGTCAGGAAACGACTCGATGAAATCGGCGGCATTCGCCTGTCTCGCCGCATCTGCAACCTCGGCATCGGTAGCGTCCCCACGTCCAAGTCGGATGTTCTCTCGAATTGTGTTGTTGAACAGATATGTGTCTTGAGCGACGAGGGCCATGCGACCGCGTAGATCATCAAGCTTGAACTCTTCCAGCCGATTGCCCTCCAACTCGATGGCTCCTCGATCCGGGTCCCAGAAGCGCATCATCAAATAGGCGATGGTAGTTTTTCCTGCCCCCGACCGACCTACGATGGCCACGGTTTTACCTGAACCGATATCCAGCGACACGTCAACTAGCGCTTGCGGATCGCCCTCCGCGTAAGTGAACGCCACCTCTTCAAATTCAACCGATGGAGTTGTGGCAGGTTTCTCATCGGCATCCGTAGACACACCCGGACCATCCTTGACCGGGACTGCCTCGTCGTGGATTGCGAGAATGCGCCGGGAAGCGGCCAGCGTCTCCATCATCTGCTTCATCGTGCGTGCCAACTCAGTCACCGGACTGAATGATGCCAACGCGAGCACGCTGACCAATGGTAGGTGTGTGCGTTCCAGTTGACCGTCCAGCACCAGCCACACACCCATCGCCAAAACCGCAAGCCCGCCGATGCCCATCATCGCCTCGATGAAGCCGATTTGGAACGCCTGAGACTTCTGGAATCTGACAAGATGCCCGGCATAGTCCCAACCCTTTTCAGCCAACTCCTCGTTTCGGTCTCTGCCACGTCCGAATGCTGAGATTTCCCGCATTCCCTGAATGCTGTCGACCATGTATGCGTGAATATCGCCCATCCCGCCACGAATTTCGTCGCCAAGACGTTCGATCCGTTCATTGGCAAAGTACGGGCTTACCGCCACCGCGACGAGGAACGGAGCCAACACCGCGGCGATCGGCCAAGATATCACGAGCAGAGCCACGAGCAATCCGCCCGGTATCAGAATGGCTACGATCATCGGAGATACGGCGTGTCCGAAGAAATACTCCACGGTCTCCACATCTCCACCCACGACGCTCACAAAGTCGCCAGAGCGTCGTCGCACCATGTACGCGGGCGCCAACGGTTCCAGCTTCTCGTACAAGTCGATCCGCATCTTCGCCAACAACCGAAACGCCATGTCATGAGCCTGCCACGTCTCCAGATAGAAGAGCAACGCGGATAAGGGTGCCAAAACACACACCGCAATCACCAACGTCGTCAAGGGCTCATCACGGAACACCGCGCCGACCAATAGCGCCGTAAGCGCGCCGAGAATGATCACCGAGCCGTGATTCAGCATCCCGAGGGCTACGGTGGCCAAGAACTGCCATCGCACCGGTCGAACCAAACCCAACAACCTCATCCACACCGCCAATGATTGGATATTGACCTCTTCATGATCTTTGGATGTTCGAGACGAAGGTCCATGATGGTGACCAGTCGAAGGGCGCGGCAGATCCGGCAAATCGTCGACTGAGACTTGATGCCGAGTCGTATTGATCGCATCTGGAATTGGAGCACCGACACCCTCGTCGGTCTGTTGCCGCATCAACCCAGCGTACGTCCCATTCGCAGCCATCAACTCGACGTGAGAACCAATCTCTACCGCTCTACCTTCATCCAATACCAAGATTCGGTCGGCATTGATCACACTTGACAGCCGATGAGCAATCACCAGTGTCGTCCGATTCTCCATCAGCCGGTCCAGCGCTTCCTGGATCACTGACTCGTTCTCTGCATCGACGCTTGAGAGCGCCTCGTCCAGCAACAAGATCGGCGCATTCTTCAATAGCGCACGCGCAATCGCCAACCTCTGGCGCTGGCCTCCAGATAGCCGGACCGCACGTTCGCCAACCACCGTCTCGTAGCCCTGCGGCAAGCGCGAAATGAACTCGTGCGCGTTTGCGGCGCGCGCCGCATCCTCTAGTTCGGTCTGTGTAGCATCGGGTTTCCCGAATCGCAGATTGTCGGCGATGGTCCCGTGAAAAAGATACGTGTCCTGAGTCACAACCGAAATGTTGTCCCTGATCGTGCTGAGGGGCAGTTCTCGCAAGTCATGACCGCCGAGTCTTATTGCGCCTTCCTGCGGGTCATAGAACCGATACATCAACCAGACGAGCGTCGATTTTCCAGCGCCGCTCGCTCCCACCACTCCGAGCGTTTCTCCATGGCGCAATTCAAACGACACATTATCCAGCGCCGATCGGTGCCCGCTCTCGTACCCGAATGTCACGCGATCAAATGTCACTTCAGGACTGATTTCCGGCACTGGTTGTTCCGCAATCGAATCCGGTTCGACAATCGCTACAGGCTCATCCAGGATCCCGAATACGCTTTGAGCCGACGAGACCGTTGCCATTCCTTGGTGATACAGATTCACAAGTTCACGCATCGGTCTGAACACTTCAACCCCGAGCATGAGAACGATCAACAGCGGACGCAGCTCCATATCGCCGTTGCTGACCCTGATAGCACCTACCGCAAGCGCGACAGCGGCACCCGTCGCCATGAACAACATCGATGTTCCGCTCGTCGCCTGATTCGCAGCCACCACGCCCATTGTGCTCCGGTAGAGATCGTGGACTCGTCGCGCCAACTCTTTGCCGCGCTGCTTGCTCTGTCCAAACGACTTCAGCGTCGCCAATCCCTGCACACTGTCCAAGAAATCCGAACCTAACTCGCCGTACGATCGCCGACGTCGATAACTGCTCTCCCGATTCCATCGATGGAAAAACGACGGCACCGCCAGCGTCGCTAACGCGAAAACAAGGAATATCAGGGCGATATAGATATCGAGCGTAACCATGTACGCAAAAATGGCAATCGGCGCAATCGACGACACGATCATCTGCGACAGGTACTGCCCGAAGAACGTCTCCAAACGCTCGATCCCCTCTACGAGGGTCAGAACAACATCGCCCGTTCGATTCCGATCGGAATAACCCGGACCGAGTTTTAGAAGCTGATCGTAGACATCGTGTCGCAACCCAATCTTGACAATGTTCGCGGTATGGTGACTGACCGCGTTCTGCCAATACTGAAAAAGGCTTCGTATGACGATTAACGCGGCGATCGTCAACAACGGCATCGCAAGCGCCGAAAAACTGGCCTGTCCGGCGAGTACACGGTAGATGACTACACCCGAAACTGCTAATCGGGATACGCCTGCTCCGACGGCGATAAGACCCAAAAGCGCAGCGAAAACGATTCGGAGTCTTACTCCGCGAGTCAGTTCGAAAAGTCGCCAGTCGAAATACATGATCGGGAAATCAGTCTAACCCGTGAACTCCGAGAAATGATCCTTCAACCTAGGGTAGAGACTGCGGTAACGCTCGTACCCCTCACCATAATCTCCCACCATCTGGGATCGCGGCGAAATCCGATCAATCGGACGAATCCACGCTTGACATGCTTCGGCAACGGTTCCGAAATTGCCAGATCCCACCGCCGCCAAGACCGCGGCTCCATACGGCGCACCTCCTGACGGTCCCACCGTGACCACTGGCACATCCAAAACATCAGCCTGCATCTGACGCCAAATCGCACTACGAGCACCTCCGCCAACCGCTACAGACTCCGTCGCATCGACACCCAAACCGCGCATCAACTCAAGTGAGTCCCTCAACGCGAATGTCACGCCCTCCAATACCGCTCGGACGAGATGCCCGCGCTCATGACCGGAATGTAGACCCACGAATACACCCCTCGCGTTCGAGTCAGCATGAGGCGTCCGCTCTCCAGTCAAATACGGTAAGAACGTCAACCCGTCCGTACCCACTGGCACCGCATCAGCCTCAGCAATCAACTCCTCATACGACAATCCGACACCATCACCCCCCGCCAATACCCGCCTGAACCAACCTAACGCCGCACCTGCTGACAACACCACGCCCATCAGGTACCACATGTCCGGAACCGCGTGATTGAAAGAATGTATACGCATACCTGGGTCGACTCGTGGCTGCCCGATGGGCGCGACGACGGCCCCGGATGTTCCGATAGAGGTCTGCATCGCTCCTTCGGTCACCACTCCGGAACCGACAGACGCAGCCGCGTTATCTGCGCCTCCGCCGACCACTGGAGTACCCGCGCGTAGACCTAACTTATCTGCCGCGTCCGAAGTCAGTCTGCCGCTGATGCTTGCGGAGCCAACGACCATTGGGAGGATCGACGCATCGAGTTCCAACGCCCCAACCATCTCTTCCGACCAGCGGCTGTTCACAACGTCGAACAGCAGCGTTCCCGCGGCGTCCGACGGCTCCATCGCCTTCTCGCCAGTCATCAAAAACCGGATGTAATCCTTCGCAAGAAGAAGCGTCCGAACGTCATCGAACACGTCCGGCTCTTCATCGCGCACCCAGAGCAGCTTCGGCGAGGTAAAGCCCTCCAGCGCCGGGTTACCCACCATCCGACGCAACCCCGCATCGCCGACTTTGTCGGTGATGAAACGGCATTGAGCAGTGGTGCGAACGTCATTCCAAAGTATCGCCGGCCTGAGCACATTGTCCGCCTCGTCCAGCAGTACCGAACTGTGCATCTGACCGGAAAGACCGATCGCCACGACATCGCTCACGCCAGCTTGCGCGCAAGCGGCACGGACCGCGTCGATCGTGCCCATCCACCAGTCTGACGGATTCTGCTCCGCCCATCCCGGCTGCGGAACCGATAACTCTTGCGGCGACTCAGCATCGCCGACTACAGATCCCGACTCATCCACAACCAGTGCTTTGATGGCAGTTGTACCGACATCGATTCCAAGATAATGCTGCGGCATGTCTTTCTCCTAACCGAAGGCTACGGCATATCATAGACCGCACGCGGTTGAGCGAACACACATGCGGAGTTCGGAAATGTATGTAGGTACCCAATACGGAGCGCGACACGACACCGACATCAAGGTGCTGGCACAGTTAGGCGTTGAGCACGTCGATGTCACACCCAAAGAGCATTGGACCGAGTGGACAGCCGACCTGCTCGCTGAGTATCGAGAGAAGTACGCCAAATACGGCATCGAGGTCGAGACGATGCACTCACCCCTCGGCTCCCGTGACGCCTTCAACAACGACATGACGTACCTCTTCCTAGGGCCAAGTGACGAGAAGGAGCGCGAACTCGACTCCCTCTGCGAAATCATCCGCATGGCATCCCAAGCCGGGCTCAGAGGCCTCCTCTACAACATCACGATCTTAGGGCACCTGCGAACCCCGCAGCGTTATGGACGTGGCGGAGCCCGGCTCTCATCCTTCAAATACGCAGACCTCGACCAGTCGTTGCCGGAGTTCGAGGGCGGGGCAGCGGATGCTGACACGATGTGGGAGCGCATTGACTACTTCCTAGGACGAATCATGCCCGTCGCCGAGGAATACAAGGTACAGATGGCATGCCATCCGCAGGACCCCGGCATCAAAGATAACGAATACCGCGGAGTGGCCCGCGTCATGGGCACCGTCGAAGGTCTCAAAAAGTTCGAGGCGATGCACGAAAACCCATATCACGGCTTCAACTTCTGCCAAGGCACCGTCTCCGAGATGCTTGAAAAACCCGGCGAAGAAATCTACGACGTCATCCGCTACTTCGGCTCTAGGAAAAAGATCTTCAACGTCCACTTCCGCAACATCAAAGGCGGCGTCCTCGACTTCGTCGAAGTCTTCCCCGACGAAGGCGACGTCGATATGCTCAAAGCCGCCCGCACCTACAAAGAAGTCGGCTACCCATACATGCTCATGCCCGATCACGTCCCCGGCATCGACGGTGAAGAAGCCGGCCAAGTCGGCTTCGCATACTGCTACGGCTACATCCACGCCATCATCCAAGCGGTAAACGCAGAGGCATAACGCCCCTTTCGTGAAACGAAGGGGGCGCGAACGAGCGGAGCCCAGAAGACTGACAATAGAGCGGGGGATGCTAGACCTCTAAGCCAAAGAGACCATCGATGCAAAGCAAAGCCACCACGGTAGACCAATATCTAGATGAACTCAGCGATGATCGCCGAGATGCCATCTCCACCGTCCGCAATGTCGTCCTCGAAAACCTGCCCGACGGCTACGAGGAGATGATGCTGTTCGGCATGATCACTTACGCCGTTCCTCTCTCCACCTTCCCCGACACCTACAACAAGCAACCGCTGATGTACGCCGCTCTCGCATCGCAGAAACGCCACATGGCGCTATACCTGACCAACGTATACGGCGACGGTTCACTGGAAGCGTGGTTTCGCGAGCGCTACAAAGCCACAGGCAAACGCCTCGACATGGGCAAATCCTGCGTACGCTTCCGAAAACTAGATGACCTGCCCCTTGATCTGGTCGGTGAGACTATCGCGATGACGCCGATCGACGAGTTCCTCGAGATCTACAAAGCCTCACGAACCGGAACTAAACGCGGCTAAACCTAACCCCGCTGCCTGATGTCTCGTCGCTGGAACAGCACGAACGACAGCCCGATCAATATCGCTGACAACGCAGCCAACACAGCTGCGTCGCCCCAGTTCATACCGTTATTCAGCGGGTCGCTGCCTAGGTAGTAGCTGAACGGCGTCAACCAGCCCAAATCATCTAGACCTTCGTTGAGCGCTCCCAGCGAGTTGAACAGGTGGAAAAAGAGCGCCGCCCCGATTGAGCCAAAAATTGCGATCGAGGTGCGACCTGTGCCCGCGCTCAGAGCCAGAGCGAGCGAACCGAACACCAAGCCGACGAGCGTTTGCAGCGTAGCCGTAGCGGCGATATTGCCGATCGACATGCCAAGGTCGGGAATCAGCGAGCCGATGCTCACACCCGCGAACGTTACGAACCCGACCACAACCGCATAGAGCACCATCGGGATAACCTTTTCGAACACTATCCGGTTCCGGCTGATCGGACATGCCAGAAGCAATGCCATGGTCCGTCGCGATTCCTCCCCCGCTAGCGCGCCCGCACCAATCACAACCGTAACTAAGATCACCGCTCCTGGTGCCATCAAACCGAACGTCTCGAGCGAATACCATCCTTCGGGCGTGCTCATATCGCCACCGCCGAAGAGGGCGACCAACTGCTCTGGCAGCTGATCAAACGTGGCCAGCGTCTCTTCAGGTATCGATGCGTACATCGGACCCATCATCACTCCCATAACCAAGAACATTGCCGCCGACGTGATAAAGACTAGCGTCTCGTAGTCGGACGCCGTCTTCAACCAAATCGACGACACCCGAGCCGAACCCGCTAGGCGTCCGATCATCCTGTTCAAAAGCGGGTTGCCCCGGACTCGGTCCAGCATCGTCGTCCCGACAGATTGTCCCTTTAGGTCGCGGCGATTGAATCCAACGATTGCGGCTAACAGTAAGAGAACAGAACCGCCCCCGAGCAAAGCCAAGTGCCCCCAAGCGATGCCGTTCGTCACCGGGTCGCTGCCGTCGAAGTAGTACCAAGGCAGAACCTTGGTTACGGCGTCGCCACCATCGATAAGCGGCAAGAATCCGACCCCGAAGAATGACAGCACCATTATCGCCGTCGTTATGCCCGTAGCTTTCCCCTTGTCCCCCGTCATTGCACCGATCGCCAGCGCCAGCAAACCGAAGAAGACGCTGTTCGTAAACAGGTGCAGCGTGAGAGCCTCCACCTGCAACCCGGATATCTCGACACCCAACGACGCGGCTATGGGGTAGATCGGTACCCAGAGCGCCACCGTAGCCAGCGCGATCGACGTCACCAGCGCGCCGGTTTTAGACAGTAGCACGTAAGTCCGACTCTTGGGGTTCGCGAGCAAAATGTCCATCGTTCCGTCACGCTCTTCGCCCGCGATCGCCGAACTCCCCATTGCGAGTGCCAAGCCCGCCATCGCGATCGCTCCCCAAGTCCCGAACATCACGTTTATCGCCAGCCCGCCAACATCTATGTCATCGCCGATGCCTATCAACGATCTGAATGCTTCGGGTAGCGACGTGTATACCGACAGGTCAATCTCGCGATACGTCGCCATCCCCATCAGTAGAAACAACGCAACCGAAACCACCGCGATCACCCAACCCAACCAGCGATCGCTCGCCGTCTTAACAAATACATTAGCGAGCGTCACGACCGCCCCTCCTCTCCCTCATCCTCGTGGTAGTACGTCAGGAAGATCTCTTCCAGATCCGCCTCGGTAGTCTTGATGTCCGCCACTCCGTACCGCTCCGTCGCGGTCGTCAGCAACTCGCCCATATCACCGCCGAACGACATCTCGACATGATTGCCAGCCACGACGACGTTCCGCACGCCCTCGACGCTTTCGAACACCGACGCCTCAGCCTGCGTATCCAGCACGAACTCCACCTCGCGCATCGACTTCGACCTGAGGTCCGCAACCGACTCGACGGTGATCAGCCTGCCGTTACGGATGATGCCAACCCGGTCGGCCACGCGTTGCACCTCCGACAGTGTGTGGCTCGACAAGAAAACCGTCCTGCCCTCAGCCGCAACTTCACTCACCATCTTCTGAAACTCGCGCTGGATCAACGGATCTAGCCCAGAGGTTGGTTCGTCCATTATCAGAAGGTCTGGACGGTGCATAAATGCTTGAATCACTCCAACCTTTTGACGGTTGCCGGTCGACAGGTCGCCGACCTTTCTCGACAAATCTGAATCCAGACGCTCAGCAAGTTGATCGACGTAGGACCATTCGACGCCACCGCGCATGTTGGCAAAGTACTGCAACGTGTCCAGACCGGTGAGGTTCGGGTACAGCGCCAGATCTCCCGGAATGTAACCGATATGCCGCCGTATCTCCACCGCGTCCGCGCGTGTGTCCAAACCGAGTATGGTTGCGCTTCCCGCCGTAGGCCTGATCTCGTCCAAGATAGTGCGGATCGTCGTCGACTTCCCAGCGCCGTTCGGACCGAGAAAACCAAACACCTCGCCCTCACTCACGTCTAAATTCACATCCTCAATACCGAGATGTCTCCCGTAGTACTTCGTCAACCCAACCGTTTGTATCGCGTCGCGCGCTTGCGCGTGTGTTGCCGCTACCACCTGACTAACTCCTTAAAAACACCTTTATCCTCGGTTCAATGCTATCGAAACCCAGTCATTTCGGCGAAAGCCGGAACCTAGACGGGCAGAGCGTGCGGAACTTCCCCTCTCCCTCAGTGGGAGAGAGTCAGGGTGAGGAGAATCGGGGCGGACAAAGGGGAGGGGCATCCCCAAAAAGCCATCACCGTTTCTGTGCCAAAACCAAAGGATGATCTTCAGTCACCCCCTCGAACGAGTCCTCGTATCCGCTAGAGGTCGAAGACACGTCAACCACACGAAACCCAGCATCCGCCAACATCACCAAGTACTCCCTTAACCCGTAGTTGCTCCAATACATCGTCACTCCGAAGAAATCGTTCTCTGTGTAACCCTCCTCGCTGGTGTGGCTTAGGGTGCACAGCAAATATCCACCCGGTTTGAGCCACTTGTGGATCCTGCTGAACAATGTCGGGTGTTCGTCTCTGGGAATGTGGAAGATCGAATAAAACCCAACGACTGCGTCAAACCTCGCCGGTTCGAACTCGACCGACATCACGTCATCGCATACAAACTCACCAGTCGGCACGTTATGCCGAGCCCAGCTGATCATCTCCTGTGATACATCCACCCCCGTCACGTGGTATCGGTTAGCCAGCGACTTTGCGATTGGAACACCGGTGCCACAGCCGATGTCAAGCACCGCGGCACCGTTCTCCAATCGGTCCAATAGCCCTCGAATCTCAATCCCCGGCTCAACTCTCCGAGACTCACCGTACTCCTCAGCGCACGCGTCATAACTACGTCTCACAAGCGCTCGATAGTCGACTTCAGGGTTGTTGGCTGGCATCATTGCGATTTATCCTTCTCAAACGTCATCGGTACTATTTTGGATTTTCCATTCTCGGCAAACGCTTCTGCCATTCCTGACGACGAGCCAAAAATGAGGAAATTGACCATGAACTTCAACCCCCAAACCCATCTTGACGCCACGACCCGCACGGTTTCACCCCATGATCGAGAAGGCAAACCCGCCGTCCACGTCACCCTCTCACGCACTTTCGACACCAACATCGACGACCTATGGGACACCGTCACAAATCCCGACCGCCTCCCACGCTGGTTCACCATGGTCACCGGGGACCTCAATCTAAACGGCCGCTACCACGTCCAAGGCAACGCAAGCGGCACCATCACCGAGTGTGATCCACAATCACACGTCGCTCTCACATGGGAGTTTGCAGGAGACACCAGCTGGGTCGAACTCCAATTCGCCGACGAAGCAGCAAACCAAACACACCTGACCCTCACTCATACCTCGCAACTGTCCCCACACTGGGACACCTACGGCCCAGGCGCTACCGGAGTCGGATGGGAGATGGCATTCCTCGGACTCGCCCTCCACATCGCAAAACCCGACGACCCGAAACCCGACGAAATGGAATTTGCGACCTCCCCCGAAGGCATCGCCTTCATCACCCGCAGCAGCGAGCGGTGGGGCAAAGCAGCGATGGAGGCCGGCACCGACCCCGAAAAAGCCCAATCCGCCGCAAACCAAACAACCGCCTTCTACACCGGGCAATCCATCTAGCACCACCGTCCCCTTTCGAGAATCGAAAGGGGACGCGGAGCGAAGCGAACGCAGGGGTATGCCCGGGCGGTGGACGGGCGGCAGGGCATGGGCCACACCCGCAGTCCGGCACCGCGAACCTCCACACCGCCGCCCCCGCATACCCCGCTCGCTATGCTCGCGCCCCTTTCGTCCACACGAAAGGGGCATACACCCCCATCACACCCCCATCATTCCTTCAAATCCTTCAAATCCGGGTTCAGACAAACCCACCCCTACCTCGGATACCTCTCCTCAATCGCGGGCAACTCAGGAAACGCCGCGTGCGGCGGAGTCTGATACCAATACGCCACCGACGCAATATCATCCGCCAGCGGTTGAAACCGACTATTCGGCTCCGGCCACCACCCCAGCGCTTGTATCGTCACTCGCAGATCCTCCTCGAACCGGATCGGGTCCAAAATGTGCCATCGGTAAAGGCTCCACTTCGGAGGTCCATCACTCCCCGGATGCTTCAACGTATTCCCCACATAAGCCGTGGTATAGACCTCTGGAAACCCGTAACTACCAAGGAAATAGTCCTCCGTCCCCGTCCCACAGATCGTCGGAAACTCTTCATCGCCGTCCATGTAGAACTTGATCTCGCCCTCACCGAACCATCCGTCCGAGAGTTGCGTCCACGCCAAGAATGTGCCGACGTATTGCCCTTGGCCCTTCACCCCGTCGAGGATCGTGTAGTCAGGATTCGACCTATCCGTCACCGCCCGACGCCACTGCGCGTGAAAATAGCCCGCATTCTCCGGCACCTCCGACTCCGCATAAGTGATCTGATAGAACAGCCGCAAATCCTCCTCCCACTCGTTCGTGATCGTTATCCGAGCCCGACTTCGAAACGGCATCGGCCAGTAGCAGTTCAACGCCGACGTCGGGTTGACTATCACCGGTAACGAGTTAACCGGTGCAAATAGATCGTGTCCGACAGCGAAGAAGTCGGTTAGCGGCACCTCTACAGACGGCGAAGCCTCACCATCCCAATAGAACCGCAACACGCACCCCCGTCCACTCCCTCGCCACTCCCTTTGGGTCGTCATCCAGATATGCTGAATCACCCCCGGCCCCTCCACGTCCATCAACGCGGTAGTCTTCCCAGACCTCAACCAGACATAAGGCCGCACCTTCCATCCTTGTCCCAACGCTCGCGCCGGTGAAGAAATCGACCACTCATCGCTTTCCGGATCCGGCACCGCCATCCCACCCTTCCCCTTCGCACCAGTAGGATTCTCCGCCGAAATCGACCGCGTCCGAGCACGCGACATCAAAGGCAAAGCCCCCAAACCCATATTCAATCCTGGCATCTGATCCACGGTGTCAACTCCTCTTCCAGCGGTCTGTAAGGGTGGCGGTCTTCGGTTCGCCGCGCAATCTGGAATCAGACGGTACTCTACTACGTAGCGAATGCCACAGTCTTACGGCTCAAAGACAACCTTGAGCCGCTCAGAACAAACACCAAGGAGCATACAGTGACAAACTCCACCTCCCGCCCGGTCATCTATGGGACCCAAGGCGTCATCTCCAGCGGTCACTATCTCACATCAATGGCCGGGATGCGAATGCTGCTCTCAGACGGCAACGCTTTCGACGCCATCGTAGCTGCCGGTTTTGCCGCCGCGGTGACCGAGCCGATCGCATCGTACTCGCTGGGCGCTGAAGGAGTGTTCATGCTGTATCACGCAGATAGTGGCGATCTGTTGTCCCTGAGCGGTCAGGGAACGGCGCCTAACCGGGCTGCCGTTGAGTGGTACCGGGACCAGGGGCACGAGGCGATTCCGACTGGTCCAGGACCTGACGCGCATCTTTCTTTCACCGTGCCGGGCGTGGTCGCGGCGTTTCTGTCAATGCTCGAGAGGTATGGGACGAAGAGCGTCGAAGAGGTGCTTGCGCCTTCGATCCAGTATGCGGGGGAGGGTATCCCTAACTACGAATACATGCTCATGAGCATCGGCAATGAAAACACGAAGAAGCAATGGGCGCAGTATCCGCCGGGCGGCACCGGAGTCTTCTACGACAACGGCGCGGTCCCGGAGCCGGGATCGCTTCTAGTCCAGCCCGGGATGGCCGGGACTCTGAAAAAGCTTGTGGAGGCGGAGAAGGCGGCTGAGGGTGACCGCGCCGAGGGCGTTCGTGCCGCACGCGAGTGTTTTTACGAAGGCGAAGTGGCCCGGACCATCGCAGAGTGCAGCGAACGGGTCGGAGGTATCCTCGACATGGACTCGCTCGCCAACTACGAGGCGCAGTACGAGACGCCGATAAAGACCAGCTTCCTCGGGCACGAGGTACACGGTCAGCGAACTTGGACGCAGGGCGCGGTCTTGATGCAGTCTCTTAACATCCTAGAGAACGTCGACCTGTGGTCGATGGGTCACAACTCGACCGCGTACATCCACACTGTCAGCCAAGCCCTCAATCTCGCCTTCGCCGACCGCCAGACATACTATGGAGACCCCGATTTCGTCGATGTACCGATCGAAGGTCTACTGTCAAAAGACTACGCCCGCGAACGAGCCAAGCTGATCGATCCAGGCCGCGCATTCCCTGAAACCCCAGATCCGGGCGACCCTTGGCGATATTCCGAGGTTTCACCCGCGACCAGGGGAGATGTACCAAGGACAAAGGAAGCCGCTGATTCCAACGGCGCGAGCAGCGACGAAGTCGGCACCACGCACATCTCCGTCATCGACGGCGACGGCAACATGGTTGCGGCCACGCCCTCAGGCGGTTCGTTCTCGAAATCGGTCTTCTTCCCCGAACTCGGATACGCGCTCAGCACGAGGATGGAGATGCTCAACTTTGTCGATGGTCACCCCAATCGACTCGAGCCGGGCAAGCGTCCGAGGACTACCCTGATCAACTTCATCGTGTCTAAAGATGGTGTCCCGGTGATGACGGTCGGCTGCCCCGGAGGCGACCATCAAGCCCAGGCCAACTTGCAGCTCATATTGAATAGTCTGCTTTGGGGCATGAACCCGCAAGCCGCGGTCGAAGCACCACGCTTCGCCAGCAACAACGTCGTCAACAGCTTCTATCCGCATTCCTACTTCCCGGGGCAGCTCGCGGTTGAACATGCGATACCGCAGAGCACGCGCGACGAACTCGCTGCAATGGGCCACGAGGTAATCGCCGTTGACGGTGCAGGGGTTGGCGCCACTGTCTCAACACGCGACCCAGACACTGGCGTGCTAGCATCATCAGCCGATCCGCGCCGCGCTTGCTACGCCCTGTCCTGTTGACCAACAACCGCGACGCAAAACCCCAATCGACAGACGAACGGACCACCATGAAAATCCTAGGAATATGCGGAAGCCTCCGAAAAGAATCTTGGAACCTCAAACTGCTCAGAAACATGCTTGAGATAACCGCGACCAAAGGCGTGGACACCGCAATCTTCGACCTCAACTCCGTCCCGATGTTCCACCCGGATGTTGAAGCACAAGGGATACCCGACGAAGCCGAGGCCTTCCGAGACGCCGTTCGCGGCGCAGACGCCATCATCATCGCCTGCCCCGAATACAACGGATCAATGACCGCAACCCTCAAAAACGCCATCGAGTGGCTATCCCGACGCGGCAACCTCCTAACCGGCAAAATCTTCTTCATCATCGGCACCGGACCCGGCCGCTCAGGCTGCCCCCGAATGCACATGCACGCCTCGTACAGTATCGAGTCCGAAGGCGGCCAAGTCCTCCACCAACCCCGAGTCCTCCTACCCCACGTCTCCAACTTCATGGACCAATCCGGTAACATCACCGACCCAGAGGTAACCACTCTCTTAGACCAAGCCGCCGAAACCTTAGTCGACTACACTGAACGCCTAACCGACGCTGACTAGCTGTATACGTCTGCTCACATGACCGAGGGAGCCAAGGGAAACCTCACCAGGCCGATCCACGCGATGCCGGACTTTGTCGCGGACGCACTCACCAAGAACGACCTCATTGATGCCTATCAGTCCCGACCCGCCTACCAACAGAACGACTACATCGGCTGGATAAAACGCGCCAAACGTCCCGAAACCAAACTCAAAAGGCTGAACCAGATGATTGAGGAACTACGTGCTGGCGGCGTCTATATGCGGATGGACCACCCACCAAGCCGTCGCACATGACCGGACCCCCTCACCTAAGAACCCGCCATCGGCAAACCCATCGATTCGTAAACAGCCGCAAAGTCGATATGACGACGAAGATGCGCGGCCAGCTTGTCAAACTCGGCATCTTGTGAAAACGGCTCCGATACAGTCAGGCGCTCCATCCCCTTCATCCGCGCCAAACTGTTGACGACGCGCTCAGTGAACTCCTCATTCTTGAACAAATCGTGCATATACGTCCCAAACACACGTCCGGTGGCATCCGAATAACCAACTGCCCGATCCGTCTGCATAGATACCATCGACCGTGTCGCACCACCGCCAGATTCGCTAACTCCAACATGAATCTCGTAACCCGACACCCTCACTCCTCTTAACCCAGCAAGAAGGCCGCTATCAGCAACCACCGAGGCATCGGTACGCACAGTCACTTTTTCGCCCACAAACTCCGTATCAACATCCAGGATTCCCAGACCCCGCACCTCAGGACGATCCGACTCGATACCAAGCGGATCGCGGATTGTATTCCCCAGCATCTGCAAGCCAGCGCACATCCCCATCAACGCGCGCCCATCCCATAAGTGACGCCTAATCTGTCTCTCAATCCCCGACGATCGAACGAACTCAAGATCCGCTACCGTCACCTTGGAACCCGGCAAAATCACCAGATCCGGATTACCAAATTCCGACGCCTCGCGAACATACCGAAGCCGAACTCCACCGATACGCGCCAACGGATCGAACTCATCAAAATTCGCAATCCGCGGCAACCCGATCACCGCGATCTCAACGTGCTCATCCTCAACACCAGAATCAGACCTTCGCGCCTCCACAGGCGCATCCTCTTCCGGAACATACACATCCGTCAAATACGGCACGACGCCGATAACATCGACACCCGTCAATTCCCTCAACTGGTCAAGGCCCGAACTCAATAAACTCGCATCTCCACGGAATTTGTTGATGATGAATCCCTTGACCAGCTCGCGCTCCTCGTCGCTGATCAAAGCGTTCGTACCGTAAAGCGAAGCAAATACCCCACCTTTATCGATATCCCCGATGATGAATACCGGGGCATCCGCATACAATGCGACCGCCATGTTCACGATATCCCCAGCCCTCAAATTGATCTCGGCTGGACTTCCAGCCCCTTCGATCACCACGATGTCGAATCGAGAACGTAACGAGTCAAGCGAATCCTTGATGTTCTGCCAAAGCACTTCTCGCCGCGTCATGTACTCATAAGCCTGCAACTTGCCGGCCATCTTCCCCATCGACACGAGTTGCGCGGTCGCATTCCCTTCCGGTTTGATGAGCACCGGATTCATCTCGACCTCCGGTTCGATCCCCGACGCTTGAGCTTGAACCACTTGCGCCCGACCAATCTCCAATCCGTCTGGAGTAACCCCAGAATTCCGCGACATGTTCTGCGCCTTGAAGGGAGCGACCCGATACCCGTCTTGTGCAAAAACCCGACATAGCCCAGTCACCGACAAGCTCTTACCCACAGAAGATCCAGTCCCCTGCAGCATCACCACCTTCCCCATAGGTTGGACAGTTTCACCGTGATTCATAGCCATAGATTCAATGTCGCCAGTGCCGAATTTCGTACCTGATCGGCGGCGCCGGTCAGAACTAATCGTATGTCTTCCTGTCCGAGAAAACTGCGTTGACAAATGTTGATGACCACTGGTACCATCAACCTCACAACAAGGCCAACTCAACCCGGTGGCGCTCGTCAAGCGAGCGCAAAAAGGGAAAGCGGTGAGAATCCGCTGCGGAGGCGCCACTGTAATCGGTTAGCCCCCCGCTCGAGCCACTGTCAAAAACGACGGGAAGGCGCGGGTAGGGCGATGATCCGAAAGCCAGGAGACCTGCCGGATTGAGCTGAGCAGCCGCTCTTCGCCATAGGGAGCGCCTCAGGTTAAGGCCGATTCTCCCAAGCGAGATTAGGCCAACCAGCGGAATCCCTGCCACGCGAAAGCGGCAGGGATTTTTTAGTTTGCGGACAGCAAGCTCAAGAGCGCCGCACCTGCGCTCTAGACGGGGCAAATCGCGCACCGGCAGATGGCCGGTAAGACTTCGCTTGCGTTGGCTGCGGTCGTTTTCCCACCTCAGCAACTCACCAGTGTTGGTGAAACTCGCCGCGGGTGCCGCCCCTTTGATTGTCGTCGGCCTCGGACTGGCTATTCTCGCCGCCGCCGTCGGACCGTACACGATCCCACCTTCCCACTCCGTCGAAATACTTCTCGAACAAGTCGGTTTCGGACAATCCAGCGCACCGCAGACTGAACAGGCGATTATCGAGACGATCAGATTGCCACGCATACTGCTCGCTTTAACCGTCGGAGCCGCTCTAGGTGTTTCCGGAGCAGTCATGCAAGGACTTTTCCGAAACCCAATGGCCGATCCGGGCATTATCGGTGTCTCAACCGGCGGCGCACTCGGCGCGGTGATAGCTATCGCCCTCGGATTGCAGACCGTATTCGCTCTCGCGTTGCCCGGAATGGCGTTCGTCGGAGCGGCTGCGGCCTTCGCTCTGGTTTACGTCGTTGCTTCCCTCGGAGGCCGATTCTCGATGGCCGCGCTTCTTTTAGCTGGCGTGGCGTTGAGCGCTTTCATGGCCGCCATCATCTCCGCCATCATCCTGTTCACCTCAGATTTGCAGGCACAACGCGAGATGCTTTTCTGGCTCGCTGGCGGACTCGGCGCGTCCACATGGACGGATATCCGCATCTCAGCTCCACTCGTGCTTATCGGCATCGCGGTAGCAGTTCTATTCTCCAGAGACCTAAACCTGCTCATGGTCAGCGAAGACGAGGCGAAAGCACTTGGTGTCCGGGTGGTGTTGACACGCAACTTGCTGCTACTCGCCGCCTCGCTCATCACGGGAACTGCGGTGGCGTTCTCCGGAGCCATTGCCTTCGTCGGCTTGATCGCACCTCACACCCTGCGGCTCTTGATCGGCGCTGATCACCGCGCTTTGATTCCATTGAGCGCAATCGGAGGTGGAATCTTCCTTTTAGCTGCCGACACGCTGGCCAGAGTTGCGATTGCCCCAGCCGAAATACCAGTCGGCGTTGTCACCGCGCTAGTCGGCGCACCCTTCTTCGTACTACTGCTGGCCCGTAACAAGGCTCGCGCCTCAATGCTCTAAAACCTGAAAGGCAAGGAATTGAAATCAACATCGAAACTGGGATTGATCACCGTTCTAACGGTGATGACTATAGCCGTAGGCTTCGCCGCGTGCACATCGGATCCCGAACCCACCGCGACGCCTACCGCCGCTCCAGTCCCGACGGCTACTCCTGAACCCACGGCCACACCCGAACCTACCTCAACTCCCACACCGACGGTAGTGCCGTACCCGGCAGTTCAAGGGATCATCGATCCCTCCAACCGCGATTGGCCGCGCGAGGTCGAGTTGGCGGATGAAGTAGTAGTCATCGAAGAACGACCTCAGCGGGTCTTGGCATACTCCCTCGGTCACGACGAGATACTCATAGCGCTTATCGACCCCAAACGATTCGCCGCCGTAGGACCCTTCGCGGCTGATCCCGCGTATTCGAACGTTGCTGACCAAGCAGCCGGTTTGCCGACTTTCGAAAGCGGCGTCGAAAACGTACTGGCCGCTAAACCCGACTTGGTTTTGGCTTCCAAATACACCGATGTCGACGTCATCAATCTCATCAAAGAGGCCGGCGTACCCGTAGCGCGCACCGCACTGGAAAGTTCGTCAGAAGGAAACATCCCCAACATTTTGCTGATCGGTTACATGCTAGGTGTCGAGGAACGAGCCCTAGAGCTCGTTGCCGAAATCGAAAACCGACTGAAATTCGTCGCCGATCAGGTTCCGTCTCCGAACGACGCCCAACGCCCCGCAGTAATCGCAGTCTCCCGCTACTCAGACTCGATTTACGCCGCCGGCAGCGACACGACCGAAGGCGGCATTGTCGAATCTGGTGGAGGGATCAATGTATCCGCACGCGACGGCCTTGAGGGCCATCAAGTGATCAGCATCGAATCAATCGCAGCGATGAATCCCGACGTGATTTTGATCACGCAGCCCGTGGAGTACGGAGCGAATGAATTCCGCGACGATCTTTTGAATCATCCAGCTCTTGCGGACGTGTCGGCGATATCTGAGAACGAGTTACATGTCGTTGATGGGCGGCTCTACACCACGCTTTCACATTGGAACGTGCGGGGTATTGAAGAAACCGCCCGGTTGCTTTACCCAGAGGAGTTCAGCGAAGTGACGTTCGAAGATTTCGAGCCATACAGCGGAGAGTGATGACATGGTCGTAAGCACGGAAAGCGCGCCGATAGTAGCCGAAAACGTCTGCGTGAGGCTGGGAGAAACCCAAGCTCTCGACGCGGCTTCGTTCGAAGCCAAACCCGGCGAGATCGTAGGCCTCATCGGCCCCAACGGCGCTGGCAAAAGCACCTTGTTGCGGGTACTCGCGGGCTTGACTAGACCCGACGAAGGCTCAGTCAGATTAGGCGAAACGCAGCTGCTAGGGATGAATGCTGGAGAGCGCGCCCGCCGTATCGCCTATATGCCGCAGCACGACGCCAATCATGCATTCACCGCGCTCGAAACAGTGCTGATGGGAAGGTATCCTCATCTCGGCAGGTTCGAACTGGAAGGAAGACGCGACCGCAAGATGGCACACGCAGCGATGGAAAGAACCGACACAGTCAGGTTCGAAAACCGCCAGCTAGATCGACTTTCTGGTGGTGAAAGGCAACGTGTAGTTATGGCTCGCTCCCTTGTGCAACAAGCCAGCGTGATCCTGCTCGATGAACCCTCTTCAAGCCTTGATCTGCGATACCGACTGTCCATCATGGAAACCTTGAAGCAGGAGATCGAACTTCGCCGAGTCGCAGTAGTAGTCGCGTTGCACGACGTGTTCCTCGCTGGTCGATATTGCGACAGACTGGCATTGATGTCGGAAGGCATCATCGATACGATCGGCGATCCTGCCGACGTGCTGACCACTGAAAACCTGCGGCGTGTATTCGGCGTCGAAACCACCGTGCAACGAGACCCTAAAACTGGCAGTCCTCAGGTTTGGCTCGTCGGCCCAACCTCATGATTAGTTGCCGTCGGAGAAGATCATGACCGAAACAACCGACCCGACAAAAGAACCCCAATCGGTAAAAGGCCCGAGGATCAAGAAAGGCCTTGTCGTCATCAATACCGGCGACGGTAAGGGCAAAACGACGGCCGCCTTAGGAGTTTTGCTCCGCGCTTGGGGTCGGAACATGCGAGTAGAAATGTTCCAGTTCCTGAAGCACACCGGAGCCATGTTCGGAGAAAAGAGAGCGGCGGTTAAGCTAGGCATTCCGATAAAGGCAATGGGCGACGGATTCACGTGGCGATCAAAAGATATGGACCGCACTCAGGAGTTGGCGCGAGAGCAGTGGGAGAACTGCAAAAAGGCCATCCTTTCCGACGAACACGACGTCATTATCCTCGACGAATTCACGTATCCGTTGCACTACGGATGGATCCCAGTGGAGGACGCCATCGCAACTCTGAAGAAGAAACCCCACATGCTCCACGTCATCATCACCGGAAGGTATGCCCCAGACGAACTCGTTGAGTTCGCAGATCTGGTGACCGAGATGCGCGAGATAAAGCACCCCTACCGAGAACAGGGCATAAAAGCGCAACCGGGGTTGGAGTTCTGAATCCCTGGTTCGGTGCCTTGGCCTAGTGTCGATCACTCCTCGATTAGAGATTCTCCTGAGCGCTCATCTTGCAGTTCATCCAGGTTCTCGCGTTCCTTCGCCTTTCGGAACGCTTTCCGATCGCGCATAGCGTCCCAATGAGCCTTTGCGAAGGCCGCCGCGGTTGCGAACACACCGCCTCCACCAGTGACAGCGAACATCTCGGCGGACAATCGACACATCACAGACGCTCACCCGTTCAGGTCGCGCTCGTTGAAACGGTAAAGCCCGACGACGAATGGAACAACGGCAACACCAATCAACACCAAAGCGTGCCAAGGCGTGATGCCATTGATGAATGGTTTGTCGCCGATGTAGTAATGAAGGATGGAGATGTATTTGAGTGAGGAAAGGGAGTCGACGAGGGGGACTAGGATGTGGACGAGGTATCCGATGGCAGCGATGGCTGCGGGGATTCCAATAGCGATGGATTTACTGCCAGTGGCAGCGCCGATGCTCAGGGCTAGGAAGCCAGTAGCGTATGAGATGAGCAGGAGGCTTAGGGACATCTGGAAGAGCCCGTACAGGGATACGGAGTAGTCCATGATGAGGGCCCCGATGAGGATGCCGACGGCGAGGGCGGCGACTGGAAGGATGCAGTCGACTACTAGGGCGAGGCTCTTCTGGAAGTAGACGTGAGTGCGTGTGATCGGGTTTCCAAGGAGCTGATCAAGAGTGTGAGATTGTTCCTCTGCGGCGATGGCACCCATGCCTCGGTTGATGGAGAAGGCGAACATGATGACTAAGGAG
Source organism: Dehalococcoidia bacterium (assembly GCA_965220515.1). GTDB lineage: Bacteria > Chloroflexota > Dehalococcoidia > Lucifugimonadales > Lucifugimonadaceae > Bin127. The sequence goes on along the minus strand of OZ244831.1, from coordinate 927,095 downwards.
ATGGCGCTGTATGGGTCAGCGGTTAAAAAGCCCTCCGGCGTCGCGAACTCCGCAGCACTGCCGATAAAGGCTTGGATGAACTCAGGAAGATCTTCGATCATGCCAGCGAAGCTGGCTGCCACGTCAGGGAATAGGAGTGCGAGTAAGGCGCCGATGGCTAGTTGCCCAGCGGAGAATAGGATGGTAGAGCGTTGACCGTCGCGAATGGTTTTTAGGAAGATGTTGGAGTACACGATTTATTCTTCGGCTTCTTCGCCAGAGTAATACTTTAGGAAAGCGTCTTCTAAGGAGGCGTGTTGGCTCTCGAAGATTTGGACAGGGTGTTTGGCTGCGGTTTTGATTAGGGAGTCCATGGAGCCTTCACCGCTTATTGAGAGGTTGTAGGTGCGGTCGTCGGTTTGGTCGGTGACGGTGATGCCGGGGAGATTGTTGAAGGTGTCAGATGGGACGGGTTGGATGAAGGTGATTTTGGCGGTCCAGAGGCTTAGTTCGGTTAGGTGGGAGACGGTGTCGATTGTGACGAGTTGCCCTTCTCGGATGATGCCTACGCGGTCGCATGTGGCTTCGACCTCGGACATGACGTGGGAGGACATGAAGATGGTTTTTCCCTGAGCCTTTTCCTCGTGAATCATTTTTTGAAACTCGTATTGCAGGAGAGGGTCTAGACCTGCAGTCGGTTCGTCGAGGATCAGCAGATCGGGGTCGTTCATAAAGGCTTGAACCAGCCCTATTTTCTGTTTGTTGCCCTTAGAGAGTTGGCCTATTTTGCGGGAGAGATCGAGCTTGTAGCGTTCGCAGAGGGCAACGAGTTTGATGGGATCCGTGCCGCGGAGGTGCGTGAAGTATTCGGTGACAGTGGCACCGGTCATGTGGTCGTACGTGACGAAGTCACCGGGCAGGTATCCGACACGGCGACGGATGTCGGTGCCGTCGGATCGAGAGGATAGACCGAAGACGGCGGCTTTGCCGGAGGTTGGCCGGATGAAGTCGAGGATTAAACGGATGGTAGTGGTTTTCCCGGCGCCGTTGGGCCCTAAGAGTCCGAAGACCTCTCCTTCGATCACTTCGAGGGAGAGATCTTGGATTCCAACTATGTCGCCGTAATGCTTGGTGAGGTTTTCCAGCTTGATTACTGGATTTCCGTTGCCCTGCATTACGATCCTCAGCCGGAAGTGTGCAGGTAACGGTTACCCACCGACTTCGAGCATGCGCTCGAGCGCGACCAAAGCTTCTCGTTTCGTTTCGGCGTCCACTTGTACGACGTTGATCCCAACGCCGGCCATAATGCCTTCGAGCACCCAAAGCACGTATGCCGGATGGATGCGGTACATCGTGGCGCATGGACAGACGACCGGGTCGAGGCAAAAGATCCGCTTGTCCGGGTTCTCATCGCGAAGACGATTGACCATGTTGATCTCGGTGCCGATCGCCCATGAGGTGCCAGCTGGCGCGCCTTCAACCGTCTTGCGGATGAACTCGGTCGAACCGTTGCAGTCAGCGGCATCCACAACTTCGCGAACACATTCCGGATGCACCACAACATTCACGTCAGGATCGTTGCATCGTGCTTCTTCGATCTGCTTGACAGTGAATCGCGTGTGAACTGAGCAGTGGCCTTGCCAGAGAATGATTTTCGCATTCTGTATCTCAGACTCTGATAAACCACCCATCGGTTTAAACGGGTTCCAAACTGCCATGTCTTCGGCGGAAATACCCTTTGCCAGACCAGTATTACGTCCGAGATGCTGATCAGGCAGGAAGAAGATACGCTTGCCTCGCTCCAGCGCCCAACCGTACGCCGCGTCAGCGTTAGAAGAAGTGCAGACCAGGCCTCCGTTGCGACCACAAAGCGCTTTGATAGCTGCCGTGGAGTTCATGTATGTGATTGGGATGATCTCAGCTTGACCATTTTGGCCTTCACCGAGGACATCCATCAGGTCGTCCCACGCGTCCTCCACATCATCAGATGCCGCCATGTCGGCCATCGAGCATCCAGCTGCCATGTTCGGCAGGATGACATGCTGATCGTCGTCGGAAAGCAGGTCTGCAGTTTCGGCCATGAAGTGAACACCGCAGAAGATGATCCACTTCGCCTCTTTAGTCTCCGCAGCATGCTTGGAAAGCAGATACGAGTCCCCACGGAAATCGGCGAATTGGATGACATCTTCGCGCTGGTAGTGATGTCCCAGGACAACTGCTTTGGTGCCGATCTCCTTGCGAGCGTATTTGATGCCGGCTTCGACCTGCTCTGGCGACATCTTGAGGTACCGGGTCGGAACCTTTTGCCAGCGGACACCCGACTGGAACTCCTGCTCAAGCGTCTTGGTTCTTAGGTTGCCCTCCGTTTGACAGAACGCCGACTGTTCAAGTTCGGTGATCGGTATGATGGTCTTTTCGGTAGCGTTAATGGAGATCATGTCGCCTCCTTGAGATTTCAACCGGATTAGTTGAGCGGTTGACCGACCAGCGAGAACGCGGTCGCTTCGGTGATCTCGACCTTTATCGTTTCTCCGACTCTGACGTTGCAGTCGGAGTGATCGTCGCCATCGATGTAGACGATTTTGTCGTTGCGGTTTCTGCCGAACATCCGTCCCCGTTTTCGGCCTTCCAACAGGATGTCGCTGAAACTACCCACCAAACCAGCGTGCTTCTCCGTTTGGATAGCACATTGTACAGCGTCAAGTCGCTGATGTCTCCGCTTTTTCTCGCTTTGGGATACAGTGTCCGGGAATTTACGTGAAGCAACCGTGCCCGGACGTTCGCTATACGCCGCAGAGTGCACCTTTTCGAAGCCGACACGTTCGACAATGTCGAGGGTGTTTTCGAACTGTTCTTCGTCTTCGCCAGGGAAGCCAACTATCACGTCGGTAGTCAACGCAACGTCATCGCCTAGAATGTCTCGGATCTCGTCGATCTTTTCGAGATACTGACCGCGCGTGTACCCGCGTCGCATGTTAGCGAGAACAACGTCGTCTCCCGCTTGGAACGGCAAGTTGACCGTCTCGCAAACCTTCGGCAGATCAGCGATCGATTGGATGATCCGCGTCGACATGTCATTCGGGTGCGACGTGAGAAAGCGTATCCGCTCGATACCGTCCACCTCTTGGATCGCTTCGAGAAGGTCGGCAAGGTCTTTGCGGTCGTTAAGATCATGACCGTACGAGTCGACGTTCTGACCGAGCAGCGTAATTTCTTTAACACCACGTTGAACCAACATCTTCGCCTCGTCGACCAGTTCCGCCAGCGCACGGCTCGTCTCGCGTCCGCGCCGATAGGGGATGATACAGAACGTGCAGAACTTATCGCACCCATGAGTGATCGGCACGAACGTCGCAACCTTAGGATCGTTCGGAACGAGATTGGCGAGACATCCGTCGAGATCGCCGTTCTCGATGCCGTGTTTGAACGCGACCGATTCGAGGATCGGGTTGAAATCTTGAGGTCTCGCCCAGAGATCGACCTGCGGAAATCGGCGCCGCAGATCGGCGTCATTAGGTCCCACCATGCAACCCATCACCACGATCATGCGATCAGGGTTCGCGTCCTTGACCTTCTTCAGCTTGCCAAGCATCCCCGTGGCGGTATCCTCCGCCGATTGGCGAACTACGCACGTGTTCAATACAACTACATCCGCGTCTTCGGGAGTGTCACAACTACCCAAACCCAAGCCAGTCATCCCCGCGCCTAACCGCTCCGAGTCGGACATATTCATCTGACAACCGACTGTCCAGACGTGATAGGAGGGCATTGCGGGATCTACTTGGAACTAGTGCGATGCTTCACAAGTGCTTGTAAATTCAATTTTACGCGACTGATCTGTTCAGAAATCCCTGATCCCAAACATCATCCAGAGGTCACACGTTCGAACGAATTCAGCCACACGTCGGCGACCGTTCCCAGCGGAATACTGACGACACCCGCGACTTGAACATGATCGCCACCCACAGTTCCAACTCGGGTTGCTGGCACACTCGCGTCCGAAGCAGCACCCAATATCTCGTCAACGACATCACGGTTGCAGGTCAGCATGATGCGCGATTGGCTTTCCCCAAAGAGAGCGGACAACCAATCGTAAATCGCTGCATCGTGCTCAATCGTCACCCCGATGTTCCCTTGAACCGCCGATTCAACCACCGCAACCGCCAATCCGCCGTGCGAGACGTCGTGTGCGGACTTGACCAAACCTAGCCCTATTAGTGAACGACATAACGCCTGTACATTGACTTCGAGATCGAGGTCGAGTTTGGGTTGACCTGCAATTTCACCATGAAAAACCGCCAAAGCCTCACTACCAGCCAGACCATCGAACGTGTCCCATGGAGAGTCGGCCCCAATAACGATCACTACATCACCATCGTCTTGGAACGCAGACCGGGCATGATTCTCAACGTTTTCTAACACCCCCAACGCCCCGATTATCGGCGTAGGTTGAACCGCCGAACCTGCCGACTCGTTGTAAAGACTCGCATTACCACTGACTACTGGAATATCGAAGGCCGATGCCGCTTCCGATATGCCGGCTATCGCTTCTTGAAGTTGGTACTGGATATCCGGAGTTTCAGGATTGCCGAAATTCAGCCCGTCTGTGAGAGCCACCGGTTCCGCGCCGACGCATGCCAGATTACGACAAGCTTCAGCTACGGCGATCTCGGCTCCGATACGCGGGTTCAGATAAACGAGCCGCCCGTTACCGTCGGTGGATACCCCCAGTGCGCGTTGGGTTCCTTGGATGCGTAGCAGTGCGGCATCGCCGCCCGGCGCAATCACGGTGTTGTTCTGTACCTGATGATCGTACTGTCGCCAAACCGAATGTTTGGACGCGATATTCGGCGATGCAAGCAACTTCAGAAGCGCTTCGTTGGGAGTGATCTCCAGATCCGGTAGAGCAGCTAGATCAAACGACTGCAACTCCGCGAGCCAATCCGGCTTAGGCGAGCTGAACTGATACTCCGGGGCATCGGTCAACGTAACCACAGCCGTCGATGATGCCTGATACGGACCGTCGGAAACTACTACTTGATTGTCCGCTTCGAATGTTCCAATGATCGCCGCGTCGAGATCCCATTTTTCGAAGAGTTCGAACAATCGCTCCTCAGCACCGGGTTTGACGGCGAGTAGCATGCGTTCCTGCGATTCGGACAGCATTACCTCATACGGCGACATCTCGTTTTCACGGCGCGGCACTTTGGCGACATCGATGTTAATTCCGAGTTCGCTCCGTTCTGCCATCTCTACAGCCGCGCTAGTGATTCCCGCCGCTCCACAATCCTGCATCCCGACAACACCGGGCAGCTCGATGGCTTCCAAACACGCTTCGATCAATACTTTTTCGAGGAACGGATTGCCGACTTGAACCGCAGACCGCATTTCAGCCTGTTCCTGGAATGTCCGAGATGCGAGACCCGATGCGCCATGGATGCCGTCCCGCCCAGTCTTCGCACCTACGAGCACCAGCAGATCCCCCGGCGCATCGGCCCGCGCGCTCATGATCTTGCCGCCTTCAATTATGCCAACACACATAGCGTTTACCAGCGGATTGCCAGCATAAGAGGCGTCAAACACGACCTCACCGCCAACGTTCGGCACACCGATGCAGTTTCCGTAACCAGAAATCCCCGAGACTACACCATTCAAGAGATATCGTTGACGTTCGTCCGTTGGAGGACCGAATCGCAAGGAGTTCATCAACGCCATCGGTCGCGCACCCATCGCTAAGATGTCGCGCACGATGCCACCCACACCAGTTGCTGCGCCCTCATACGGTTCGACTGCCGACGGATGGTTATGCGATTCAATCTTGAAAGCGACCGCGTAACCATCGCCAATATCAACCACGCCAGCATTTTCGGCACCAGGCGCGACCAAAAGCCGATCAGAAGTGTTCGGCAACGTGCGGAGCAGCGCTTTGGTGTGCTTATACCCACAGTGCTCGCTCCACAACGCGCCGAACAACCCGATCTCAAGCTCGTTCGGCTCGCGCCCCAGTCGGTCTATGATCGCCTCATATTCAGCGCGAGAAAGCGCAACCTCGTCGAGCAACTCTTGAGCAATCGGAGCCACGACAATCAGGTTTTGCCGCCGTCGACCGCAACAGCGATCGATTGCCACAAAGGGTTGCCGTCGGAGCTACCGAGGACGGATTCGCAAGCACGCTCAGGGTGCGGCATCATCCCGAGGACATTGCCGGCCTCATTAGTGATGCCAGCGATGTTGTTCAGCGAACCATTGGGATTGGCTTCAGGCGTTGCTTCATTGTCTTGATCCACATATCGGAAAATCACGCGTCCATCAGCTTCCAGCATCGCCAACGTTTCGTCATCTGCCTGATAGTTGCCTTCACCGTGCGATATCGGCATCGCAACGACATCACCATCTGCATATTGAGACGTGAACGGTGTCCCCGAAGATTCGACTCGAAGGTTGCCCGGTTCGCAACGAAACTCAAGATGATCGTTGCGTATCAACGCTCCCGGCAAAAGGCCAGTTTCACAGAGAATCTGAAACCCGTTGCAGCTGCCGAATACGAACCCGCCACTGTCGGCGAAATCCTTGACCGCCGCCATGACAGGGGAGTGCGCAGCAATCGCGCCGCATCGTAAATGGTCGCCGTAAGAGAAGCCTCCCGGCAACAGAATTGCATCGAACCCTTTGAGTGAAGTTTCCCGATGCCAAACGTACTCGGCCTGATAGCCGAGGACATCTGCGACCGCGTAGTGCATGTCGCGTTCGGACCACGAGCCCGGGAATACGACGATGCCAAACTTCATATCACGTATCGCCCCAGAATTAAGCGATCAAGGTTACGCGATCATGCGCGTTGGACTGCCCAACTCGAGAACTATCGGTTTTTCTCGGTCGACTTGCGGCTCTTGCGAACTTTGGCCGCGATCTGCTTCTTACGAGTCACGCTCGGCGGCTCGAAAGCCTTGCGCCGACGCGCCTCGGAAATGATGCCTTCGTGCTGAACGCTGCGGGTGAATCGGCGCAGCATCGCCTCGAAGCTCTCACCCTCTCGATTCTTTACCTCTACCAACTGAAATCGTCTCTCCTGTGGTCGCAACCCGATTGATCTGACGCAATCAGGTTTCCGTTACCGTTTCGATGGTATCACTTGAGCGTTAACCGTTACGATTTTCGACGTGCTTTTCAAACATCGCCAATCCTTTTTCGAGTCGCTCGATCGTGCGCTCGCGTCCGAGAACCTCTATCGACTCGAACAGCGGCGGCGCGATACGTTTCGCAGTCATCGCGACTCGGATCGGAGTGAATAGCTGTCCCGCTTTTAGACCAGTGGTCGCAGTCAAGCCACGCAAGACGCCCTCGATCTCGTCGGTTGTGAACGGCTCGACTGACCTCAACGCGTCGATGCTGCTGTTCAACGCAGTTACCACCATCTCCTCATCCATCCGTCGCCCGATCATCTCCTCCGGGTTCGGATCTACTTCGCCCACGAATAGAAAATCGATCAGTTCGACCACATCCGGCAGCACCTTTATCCGCTCCCGCAACACCGGCACCATCGCTTTAACCACTGAGCGATCTATCGGACGCTCAACCTCTTCAGGCAACCCACCTTCCTCTTCGGGGCGTTCAAGGCAGGGCAGCATCATCGCAGTAAGAGCATCCTCATCAGCCTTCATGATGTGCTGCTGGTTCATCCATTCCAGCTTCTGCGCGCTGAACTTCGCCGGATGCGACAAGATGCGCTCGATCTCGAACCTAGCCGCGATCTCCCCGCGCGTCATCACCTCGGTATCGTCCCCCGGCGACCATCCGAGCAGCGCCAGATAGTTAAGCACCGCATCCGGCGTGTAACCCGCATCGCGATACTCCAAAGCCGACTGCGCCCCATGCCGTTTGCTCAACTTCGCACCATCCTGCGCCGTGATTAGCGGCACATGCACATACTTCGGCGTCGGTATCCCAAGCGCCTCCTGTATCAACACATGCCTCGGCAGACTCGGTATCCACTCCTCACCTCGGATCACATGCGTGATGCCCATCTCGTAATCGTCAACAACGTGCGCCAAGTGATACGTCGGAAAACCGTCGGACTTCAATATCACAAAGTCCTGAAGCAAGGACAGATCAAACCTCAACCGACCACGCACCTCGTCCTCGACCTGAACATCGCCATGGTCCGGCACCTTGAACCGCACTACAACGTCTAGCCCCTTGTCACGCGACTCTTGAATCTGTTCCGGCGTCCGGTAACGCCCACGATTGTCGTACCCCGGCGCCTGTCCCGCCGCCTGCTGACGTTGCCGCAACGCCGCCAACTCTTCGGCCTGCGTGTCGTCGTAGTAAGCAGCGCCAGCATCAATCAACTTTTCCGCCGCGTCAGCATAGAGTTCCAACCGCTCCGACTGCGTATAAGGCGCGTACGGCCCCCCGATGTCCGGCCCCTCGTCCAAATCTAGACCAAGCCACTTCAGCGATTCCTTGATATGCCACTCGGCATCAGGATCATACCGATTTCGGTCCGTGTCCTCGATCCGCAGAATGAACTGACCGCCAGTCTTGCGGGCCAAAAACCAGTCGTATAACGCGGTGCGTAGACCGCCGATGTGCATCACTCCGGTCGGACTCGGAGCAAAGCGAACGCGTGCGGGAGTTTGTGTAGTCATACTATCCAGATTATTTGATTACTACGCGGAATATCCCGACGCGCTAAAAACGGCTCTTGAAGGCGGTCCGATTCTCGCCTGAGCACGGACTAGATCAGGCGGTAGGGGAGACGTGAACGTAAGACGGTCTCCTGTGAATGGATGATTGAAGCTCAGCTGATTGGCGTGCAGGAATTGTCTACGAAGGGGAACCTCCGGAATGATCACTCCATAGACCGGATCGCCCAATATCGGATATCCGATCGCCTGCATGTGCACACGTATCTGATGCGTTCGGCCAGTCTCGAGTTTCAGGTTGACCATTGAAAACGCTTTGCCGAATGCGTAGTGCCCAGTGGTCAAAGCGAAACGCGTACGCGCCGGCCTTCCGCCTTGGACAACCGCTTGCCTCGTTCGAATAGTCGGATGCCTTCCAATCGGACGGTCTACAACTCCGACTCGACCGGGCAATTTGCCGACAACCATCGCAACATACCGCCTATCCATCTCACGCGCCTTTATCGCCGCAGATAGGGCAGAAGCAGATTCCGACGTCCGCGCCACAACCATCAATCCTGAAGTATCCGCGTCTAGCCGATGCACTATGCCCGGACGTTCACTCGGTTCCAACTCCGAAAGCTCCGGATATCGTGCCAATAAACCATTTACCAGCGTCCCATCCCTCCGCCCGGCACCCGAATGTACCGCCATACCGGCAGGTTTGTCCACCACAATAACGTGTTCATCCTCGTAAACCACGCCAAAGTCAAGGTTCTGTGCAACCGGCGCCGCGTCGGATTCAACTGGCCCAGGTGCATCGAACTCCACACGATCACCCGCATCGACTTTCACCGAGGGCGTGTCCACAGTCCGCCCATTCACCCTCGCCGCACCCGACCGTATCAGCCGCTGAACCTCAGTTCGCGACAGACCAGCTACCTCATGACGAATGAAAACATCGAGCCGGATCGGAAGCCCTTCGCCATCAAGCTCGAATGTAAGTTTCGGCATTGAGCGATCATCTCCCAGATGGCGCCGCTATCTTCTCAGGTGTCACACCTCGCCGAACACTCTCCCATCCAGCGAGCAGTTCGGACTGATGTTCCCAGGCCCAATCGAGAATCAATCGACGAAACCTAGGCGGAAGGTGACCGGCCATTATCCGGCCGTCACTGATATCAATGGACGCCTCAAAGTCCGGGTGAACAGCATGGAAATGCGCGATGTTGTGATGTTCGTTGCTGTAGAAGACGATCCTAATGTTGTGGAAACGGCAAACCTCAGGCATGCACCGGATGCCCGTTCATCATCGATACAACGTCCTCGAAGGGCACACCCGTGAGTTCCGCATACAGCGACATCGTGCACATCGACATGTTGACATCGTCGTTCCACGTGATTCCAAGCTGTGAGGAAATTCGCACATCCTCGAACACCTCGCGATCCTGCCACGGTTTGAACCATTCGTAATCGACCACGTCCGAAACGTCGATCTCACCTTCGACGCCGTCATTGAATTTCAACCAGATTTTGTAGCCCTCACGGGCCTCGACTGAAACCGGCTCCAGAGCCATTCCTAAATCCTCACGATACTTTCTTGACTATGATCATAACCCCGATCGCTATCTCGGTTTATCGCCTCTAGAGACGACGCGATTCAACGCCCCATAACGCATCGCTTCAGCACACGTCCGACAACCCGTAGTCAGAGCTTGACTAGTACTCGAAACGTGGGTTGCACTCTGCACCTCCTCTTCCCGATGACTGAAGAAGTACCAGACCATCAGCACCATCCCCACCGAAATCGCGGAATCCGCCACATTGAATATCGGCCAAGGCCCAACATCCAAAAAATCAGTCACGTACCCCTGCTGCAACCGGTCCAGCAAGTTGCCCAACGCACCCCCCAACTGTAGCCCCAGCGCCACCCGCAATATGAACGACTTCGCCCCAGTTGTGGCGTAGACCCACAACAACACACCCACCGCAAAGACTGCCACGATACTCAGAATGTTGCTATGCCCCTGGAACAGACTGAACGCCGTCCCCGTATTCCGAGCATGAGTAAACCGCAAGAAACCCTCAGCAGGCCAAGACTCACCCCAGTCCAGCCACGCAACAATCACCGACTTCGTAGACTGATCCAACACCAAAACAACAACCGCTAAAACCCAAAGCATCCAACTCCGCCGAACCCAAAAATCCCACGCCCGATACCCAAGCCCCCGACCATCAACCCCGCGGACGCGCTCCGTCAACTCAGCACGATCCAGGTTTCCCCCGCTAACGGGGGAAATGTCCGAAGGACAAAGGGGGCGCGCAACATTCGCAGCACCTTCCGCAGCGCGCACTTCTTCATGACCAGCAGACATACCTACAGATTCTATGACCACCCGCCCCCTCGTCACTCCCGGCCTTCCGCATTCGGAACACCTATCCGTAGAAGCGGCGTGGTAGTACGCCCCTTTCGCTCAGCGAAAGGGGCGCGAGCGAAACGAGCGGGGTATGCCCGGGGCAGACGGGCTCGGGTTTCCCCCGCTCGGCGGGGGAAATGTCCGAAGGACAAAGGGGGCACCCTCCCCCAAATCCTTACCGTCCTTCCAAATCATGCCCATCATAGTTCAAAATAAGACTCACATAACCAACCACCGGGAGCCATCTCATCATGGAAGTTCGTGTAGACCTGCGTAGCGATACCGTCACAATGCCATCGCCCGAAATGCGGCACGCCATCTACGAAGCCGAAGTCGGCGACGACGTATACGGCGACGACCCATCCGTCAACGAGCTTGAGGAAAAGTCCGCGGCAATGCTCGGCAAAGAAGCCGGACTATTCGTCACCTCTGGCACGCAGGGCAATCTCGTCTCGATGCTCGCACACTGCGGCAGGGGAGACGAAGTGCTAGTTGGCGACCGCTCACACATCTTCTCCTCAGAAGCCGGCGGCGCAAGCGTACTCGGCAGCCTCTTCCTCTACCCCGTCAAAACCGACCGCCACGGTTTCTTGGAGCCCGACCTCATCCGCGCCGCCACGAAACCCCACGACTATCACCTTCCACCCACCAGACTCCTCTGCATCGAGAACACCCACAACCAGATGAGCGGACAGCCCTTGACCGCCGAGCAGACCCACGCCATGGCCGACGCCGCACGCGAAGGCGGCATGTCTGTTCACATCGACGGCGCCCGAATCTTCAACGCCGCCGTAAGCCTCGGCGTCGACGTCAAAGACCTTGTAGCCCCCGCAGATTCCGCAACCTTCTGCCTCTCCAAAGGACTATCCTGCCCCGTCGGCAGCGTCGTCGTCGGCAGCGAAGACTTCATCGCCCGAGCCCGACGCTGGCGCAAGATGCTCGGAGCCGGAATGCGACAAGTCGGAGTCATCGCCGCCGCCGGCATCTACTCCCTCGACAACATGATCGAACGCCTCGCCGAAGACCACGCAAACGCCAAGAAACTCGCCCAAGGACTCGCCGAAATCGACGGCATCAGCGTTGACCCCGACAACATCCACTCCAACATCGTCTTCTTCAACATCCCCCCCGGCACCGGCACCGCAATATCGGCAAACCTCAAACAACACGGCATCCTAGTAAACCCCGGCGACCCCGCAATGCGCATGGTAACCCACTACGGCATCACCTCCGAAGACATCGACTACACGTTGGTGGCGTTGCAGGAGCACTTCCGCCAAGCCGTCGCAGCGGCGTAGAGGCGCTTGGCTTCAATTGCCAGTGTCGTAGCGTTCCCCCCACCAGTACTGCAGCCGCTCCGCAATCTGCCGTTCCGCACCCAACTCGCCAGGCGTGTAGAACCGATTGTCCTTGACAGCTTCGGGCAGATTCTCCGATGGCTTGAAGTGCCCCGGCGCGTCGTGCGGGTATTGGTAGTCCTTGCCGTAGCCCATGTTCTCCATGAGTCGCGTCGGCGCGTTGCGAAGGTGCATCGGAACGGGTTCGTCGCGACTCTGGCGCACCAATCCCAGCGCTTTGTCAATCGCTAGATACGCCGAATTCGATTTAGGAGCGGAGGCCAAGAAGATCGTCGCCTCCGCGAGCGGGATACGACCTTCGGGCATACCTATGAAACTCACTGCCTGCTGAGCCGCTACCGCCACGGCGAGTCCGTTAGGGTTGGCTAAACCGATGTCCTCAGCTGCTAAGATCACGAGCCTGCGCGCTATGAACATCGGATCCTCGCCGGCATCTATCATCCTCGCGAGGTAGTAAATCGCAGCATCCGGATCAGAAGCACGCACACTCTTGATAAACGCCGAGATCGTGTCGTAGTGCATATCGCCGAGCCGATCGTATCGTGATCGTTTCTCGATCGCCTGCTCAACCAAGTCGACAGTGACGATTCGCCTCCCATCTTCTTCAGGCGCCGATTCGACCGCGATCTCCAGCGCATTCAAAGCAGACCTCGCATCGCCATTCGACGCGCTCAGAAGAAATGAACGCGCTTCGTCGTTCAACATAGGATTAGCCGCCGCCAATCCCCGCTCTAAATCGGTGAGCGCAGAGTCGATGATGCGATTCATGCCGTCATCGTCTATCGACTCCATTGTGTAGACCCGAGTCCTGGAAAGAAGCGGCGCGATCACCTCGAAAGACGGATTTTCGGTTGTTGCGCCAATGAGAATGAACGTTCCAGCCTCCACATGAGGCAATAGCCCGTCCTGCTGAGATTTTGAGAAGCGGTGTATCTCGTCGATAAAAAGTATCGTCCGAGTACCCGTTGCACCGATCCGGTGCTGCGCGTCTGCGGCCTCTTTCCTAATGTCCCGAACACCCGAAGTAACCGCCGATAATTCGGCAAAATGACTCTTGGTAACTCCCGAAATGAGCTGCGCGAGCGTCGTCTTCCCGCTGCCAGGCGGTCCCCAAAGGATCATCGAGTGAAGTCGATCGCGCTCAATCATGCGACGCACAACACGCCCGGCGCCGACGAGTTTCTCCTGGCCCACGAATTCGTCGAGATTCCTCGGTCGCATACGCGTGGCCAGAGGCGCTTGACGATTCAAGATCGCATTTCTTCGATCATCGAAGAGGGTCATATCGTGAACTTACCGGATGTCTGGTCATTACAACACCCGGATGCGGCAAGAATAGTTCGTTTTCAGCTTGCCCGCAGTTCCCCGGATTTTGCCACGTTAGCCAAAGCTTCAGCGACACCACCACGTTCATCTGGCAACACCGTCCTAGGGTCGAGGAAAAATCGTTCGTCTTCGATCCTGCCGATAACAGGAATCTCGTGCCGACGCATTTGCTCGGCAACCGCTTCAGCCGATACCCGCGCTGTGATCATCAGACGTTTGGTTGGCAGTGTTTGCCCCGGCGCGCTACCACCACCAATGGCGGTTCGACCGTCGACCACCTCAGAATCGATCTCTCTTGACCACTGCTTAGCGACATCATCCAACTCGTAGAGCGTCGCAGACATCATCCGTAGGATAGGCAATTCCTCAGTCGCGGCTCCGCGGACGTACGAACGCAAAGTCGCATTCAACGCCGCCAATGTCATTTTGTCGATGCGGACTGCCCGCGCCAAAGGATGTCGTGAAACGCGGCCAACCAACTCGGAATCTCCTACGATGATCCCAGCTTGCGGTCCCCCAAGCAGCTTGTCGCCTGAAAAGAGCGTCAAATGAGCGCCTGCATCGACCGATTCTTGCACCGTCGGCTCATGTTCGACGCCATAAACCGAGGTATCCACAAGGCATCCAGAACCAAGATCGTGGATCAGGGGTATGTCATGGCGATTAGCTACTGCCACGATATCGGTCAACGAGTCCTCATGGACAAACCCGGATATCGCGAAATTTGAGCGGTGAACCTTCAATATCGCCGCCGTGTTCGGACCGATCGCGGCTTCATAATCTCGGGCATAGGTGCGATTAGTAGTGCCGACGTCAACGAGTTTTGCGCCTGACTGCACCATAACGTCGGGTACTCGGAAGCCGCCCCCGATCTCCACTGCTTCGCTGCGTGAAACGATCACATCGCCACCATCCCCAGCGAGCGTGCTCAACGCTAGCAACGCGGCCGCCGCATTGTTGTTGACTGCGATGCCCGCCTCGGCACCGGTGACCGTGCTCAGCAATGACAACACATGAGAGTGCCGTGAGCCTCGGTCAGCAGTTTCAATGTCGTACTCGAGATCGGAGTATCCAAGTGCCGCACGACGAGCCGCATTCGCAGCATCTTCACTGAGCGGCGCGCGACCTAGATTAGTGTGAAGTATGACGCCGGTAGCGTTTATCACCCCCCTAGGGGCCGCTCCCCAACGACCGTTCACTGAATCGGCGATGCTTTTGGCGATGACCCCGGAAGTTATGTCAACCGATGCCGCACGACCATTAAGGATTGAAGCGCGGACGGCTGCCAACCCGCGCCGTACTTCATCCACGATGAACGTCCGCGGGTAAAGTCCGGAAACCTCTACTAACGACGGATCGGACATCAATGCGTCGACGCTGGGTAACGAACGGAGTAATGAACTCGAATCGCGGTCGTTATTCGTCGGCTCGGAAGGCAATTCAGCAGATCAAAAGACTAGTTCGTGGCGCAATTTCGACGTTATTCGGTTCGAAATATGCGGTTTACGGAGTAGTAAAATATTCTACTTACGCACCTTGCGACGACGATCGATGATCACCATAGCTGTAACAGGGGGTATCGGGGCGGGAAAATCCGAGACTATCGACATCTTGCGTAAGCTTGGCGCAAAATCCATCAGTGCTGATCTTCTGGGCCACGCGGCCTACGCAAAAGGCACGCCCGGTTACGCTGATATGGTCAAGGCTTTCGGCAACGAGATCATTGGCGAAGACGGTGAGGTCGACCGGCAATCCGTTGGCGCAATCGTGTTCAATGACGAAACCAAGCGCAAAACCCTTGAATCGATAGTCTGGCACCGCATCCGTAAGATGCTCGAAGGGGTGATAAGCCAAAACCGAGACAACCATACGGACGTTACTGCGATAGAGGCAGCCGTCTTATTCGAAGCGGGATGGGACGACCTCGCCGACCGTGTGTGGACCGTCGAATCGTCTTATCATCAAAGGTTGGCGCGCATTGTAGAAAAGACAGGCATGGACGAACGCGCAGTACGCAAGCGCATGGACGCGCAACTCGCAGCCGAGATGAGAATCGAACGAGCAGACGAAACCATATTTAACGACGGCGATCTGGCCGCTTTGGAACAGAACGTCACCAAATTGTGGGAAGCAACCACTAAGACTTAGCACCGATTGGATGCCAAATGGCGACTGAACAGCTATTCAACCAGACGATCATCGAAGAGTACGTGCTCGCCGAGGAGCCCTACTACCTTCCGCTCACCGACGAAATCGAAATCTTCGAGGCCGCGTATCACCAGCGCGTACCTGTTCTGCTCAAAGGTCCAACCGGTACCGGCAAGACCCGTTTCGTAGAGCACATGTCGTGGCGTCTGGGCGAAGAACTTACCGTTGCAAAACCCGCCGCCAAGGTTGACGCCAGCGCCAACGGCAATCCTGCGTCGCTACCACTCGTAACCGTGGCCTGCCACGAAGATCTCACCGCATCCGACCTCATCGGCCGTTACTTGCTTGACCGAGAAGGCACTCGTTGGCAGGATGGCCCCTTGACCAGAGCAGTGAAATCCGGTGGCATCTGCTACTTGGACGAAGTTGTCGAAGCACGGAAGGACACGACGGTCATCATCCACCCCTTGACCGACCACCGCCGGACTTTGACGATCGATAAACTCGGATTGGTCATCGACGCCGCAGACGGTTTCTTACTGGTCGTCTCGTACAACCCGGGTTACCAGAACGCCGTTAAAGACCTCAAGCACAGCACCCGCCAACGCTTCGTCGCACTCGAGTTCGACTTCCCCGATGAAGAGCACGAGTCGCAGATCATCCAGCACGAATCGGGTTGCGATGATGAAAATGCGGGACTACTCGCGGCCCTGGGTGGGAAGATTCGAAACTTGCGCGAACACGGATTGGAAGAAGGTGCCAGCACGCGTGTCCTCATCTACGCCGCCAAGTTGATCAACGAAGGCATCAACCCGCGTCGTGCATGTCAAGTCGCGGTAACGTGGGGTATCACCGACGATGCACAAGTGCAACGCAGCATCGACGAGGTCGTTTCCTCGATCTTCCCGTGAAAACCGACACGGCATCTGAGTTCATGGCGTTCGCCAAAAGCAGACTGAGCCGTCCTGATGTGCGTGATCTGCCCGGAGAAGCCGCTCCACCCGAAGGACTAGATCCCGGATTGCCAAAACGTCGAGCCGCGGTATCGGTGTTGTTTGCCACCCTCGACGAAATGCCTGCCATCCTTCTTATCCGTCGCGCCGCGCACCGGGGCAACCATCGTACCGAGTGGGCATTTCCGGGCGGTGTCGTCGAACCCGAAGATGCCACCCTTCTAGATACCGCTCTCAGGGAGACACACGAAGAGATCGGCGTTTCTCCGTCGCTTATCGATTCTTGGGGACCGCTGCCGAAAGTCGTCACAGGAACCGGCTACGAAGTTTGGCCGTTTGCCGGGCAGTTGTGCGACAATGCACGCTTAACGCCTGAACGAGAAGAGGTAGACGACTACGCCTATATCCCGGTACACCGACTAGCTGACGTATCCGCTCGTCGTCAGATCACACTCATGCGCGACAACCTCACCCGTCAATGGGACGCCATCGAGCATGACGGCAGAATCATCTGGGGAGCAACCGCAAGAATCATCCACAACACGATGCGATTGCTGCAAACGGACGAAGTTCGGTAGCTCAAACGATCAACGGGTTCTAGTGGCTTTGACGACTATCCAAACATGACGCAAAACAATGAACAATTGATGATGAACGTGCGAACGGAGCTTGGCAGTTTCCCTTCGCCCGTCCAAGCAAACTACGACCGTGCCAGAGAGGCTTTGACTGGACGGCTGGCAGACGACAAGCTTGACGACTGGGCTCAGTTGGGATTGACCATCTCGAAGCGCACTGTTCGATCATGGGAAGCCGGAGCCGAACTTTTCAACGCTTCTCCCAAAGTGCAACGCCACTTACCTGCCGGTCAATTCATCAGCTGGGTCAGAATCGGTGACCAATTGTGCACCGCATCCCCAAGCCTCGCTGTTGCTTTCTTTCGAGCTAGCCCCGAAGCGATCGAACGACTGCGACCACGCTATATCGGCGATTGGGCTCAGTCCTGCCGGTCGTTGTACCGCGGTACTTGGAAGTCGTCGGCACTGGCGTGCAAGCTTTTCGAAGCTACTCCGCAGTTATTGGCATCCCTGTCGTTCGATGAGTTGCGACGCTTCGCAGAGTTCTTGGAAGAAGTCTCGCATCGCTCCTACGACATGGCCGGCGACGCGCTCGATAAAGGTTCTGACCTATTTCCTAAACTCGGTCGGGATGCCGGAGCATTCATTGGACTGTCCAACACCGTGGCAAAAAACTCTTGGCGTCATGTCCAACCGATGTTCGACGCTGCTCAGTACTCTCTGGTCGAGATGCCGCGGGAGCAGCGATCAAGCTTCATAGCATTGGTCAACCGCTTGTCGACAAAAGAAGGGGTAGATCCTTCGCGTGTCATCCGGGACGGCGCTCGTGCATTAAGCGGCGTGGGCCACGAGTGGCGCGACACGTTGATCGATCTGACGCACCGGATCGCGTCCGAAGGCTCGCCAGAGGCTTCTTCCGCATTCCTAACGACAGGCCCGCGCGTCCTTGAACGCGTAACTTTCCCGCAGCTCGTCGAATGGCACGGACGCGGGATGGAGCTCAACGCAGAGAAACCCGATGCTGCCGAAGCATATTTCAAGAATGAATCTGCTTTGTCTCACGAAGTGCTCGACGCTTTGTCTTCAAGTGTCGAACTCGATCGTGTGCGAGAGATCATCCGCATGTATTGCCGCATGTTGGCAGGGCAGGAGATCGAGGTTCAAGCCGCGCAGCAACTTGTCGATAAAAACATCGGGTGGTTCCAAGGCGAGTTACCCACCACCGAGGGCACCACGATATACCTGCCCAAGGTGATTAACCGCCATCCGAGTAAGGACCGCAACTTCGCTTTCTTCAAGGTCATCTCGACGCACCAGACCGGCCACATCGAATTCGGTTCGTTCCGCTTCAGCTTCGAACGACCTTCGACGATGTTCACTGACATTCGTCCCGAGCTTACGAGCACCAATGGCAGCGCGCTCGAAGCGGTTTGCAGCGAGATCGCTGAGAGAGAGCCTTCAACCGACGTAACCGATTCGAACGGCGCGGCAACCGAGCCCGAATCGAATGATCACGCCACGATCCCGATGAGCCGCTTCTTCGATCTATTCCCGGATCGCAAATTGAGCAACGACGTATTCACAATCTTCGAAAGCACCCGTGTCGATGCGAAAGTGATGGGTGCCTATCGAGGGCTCGCGGTCAGTTTCCAAGCGGTCCAAGATGATGCATTGGGTTCGCGACCCGATATGACTGAGTTGCCGGCTCGCGAGGCTCTTGTCGAATTCATGATCCGCATCAGCCTAGGACAAAACGCCAACTTGATCGCCCCTAAGCGACACATGGAAGTGGCGAGGAAGCTCCGCCGGCTTGTGCGCTTGATGCAGAACGAGCCAGCGTTGGTAGAGGATGCCGCTGAGGCTACGATCCGCGCATGTGCCTGGCTCACCGAAGTCAAGAACGAAGAACTCGACGAGGACGAGTTCGACAACCTTGATGACGATGAGGAGGACGACGACCAGGACGGCGAAGATGAAGAGGAACAGGATCTGCAAGGGATTATCCAAGCCTTCATCGAGTCGATGCAGCCGGGCGAAGGCTACGGCGAAGACGACGAGGAAAGCGGTGAAGAATCGGAAGACTTTGAAACCGGGGACGAGCAAGACTACTCTTCGCCCCAAGAAGTCGACTACCGTGGTGAGTTCAAGCCGGAACTATCGCAACTGCTTTCTCAGGCCCAGATGATGGACGGCGCCGAGTTCGCTGACGACGAAATGGGCGAGATGACGCCGCTTTCCCAAGAGCAGCTAGAACAGATGATGAAGAACTCCGCAGAGGTCGATATCCAAGAGGGGCAAGACGGCGAAGAGATGTCGTCTGAACTCGCTGAGATGCTCGAAAACCTCCTCAAGGAGATGCAGCGACGCGATCCGCAAGCTCAGAGCCAATCTTCAGGCCCGATGCAACACGTTGACGAGGACGGCGGCCCGCTAACTGCAAACGGCACGGATCAGTTCGTATACGACGAGTGGGACTTTAGGGCCAACGAGTATCGACCGCGCTGGTGCATGGTGCATGAAAAGGAGATGAGCAGCGGCGACACCGGCTTCTACCGCGACACGCTGGTCGAACGTGCATCGCTCTTGACGATGATCAAAAAGCAGTTCGAGCTCGTGATGCCGGAGATGTACCGCAAACAGAAGCGGTTGGAAGACGGTGAAGAACTCGACTTTGATCCAATGCTCGAGGCGGTCATCGACCTGCGAGTCGGTGCAACACCCGACGAGAAGATCTACTGGCGTCGCAACAAGACTGAACGATCAGTGGCTGTTGCGTTCCTACTCGATATGTCCGCTTCCACCGCCGAGGCGATCGAAGAAGCTAAACGTCCCAACGACGATTGGGGAGCGCCCGACGATCCGGTCGAATACATGGTCTGGCTCCGCTCGCGCCGCACCGAAGGTTTGCGCAAATCCTACAAACGCATCGTCGATGTCGAAAAAGAGGGCGTCGTCCTCCTCGTAAACGCGCTGGAAACACTAGGGGACGACTACGGAATTTACGGATTTTCGGGCTACGGGCGCGAAAACGTCGAGTTCTACGTCATCAAGGACCTTGACGAGAAGTTCACAGAGGAAATCCCGCGCCGCATCGATCGCATCGCGCCTCTGCACGCAACTCGCATGGGACCGTCGATCCGCCATGCCACCAAGAAGCTCGCCGACCAAGATTCGCGCTCGCGTTTCCTGTTCCTCATCTCCGACGGACGCCCCCAAGACCGCGGCTACAGCCGAGAGGGAGTCGAGAAGGAATACGCGGTGCATGACACCCGCATGGCCCTGATGGAAGCAAGACGCGAAGGCATAGTCCCGTTCTGTCTAACCGTAGACAAACAAGGTCACGACTACTTGAAAGTCATGATGGACGACTTCAACTACGAAGTCCTGCCAGATGTCAGCATGTTGCCCCAGCGTCTATTGATGCTCTACAAACGCTTGACGACTTGAGATAGCCGGCCGTTGTGAAACACCGGTCATTCCCGCGCAGCCGGGCGCTTCAGCGGACGGAACGTCCATCCAGAGGGGTAGGGAAACGGGATCCGATGCGGAAAGACTTCCCATAGCACGTCTGAATGCATCGAACGTTATCGTGTCGGCGTGTGTAGACTAGCGAATCAAACGTACGCCACGTCTAATTCGAAGCGATTACGGGGTTGTTCGGAAAAGCTAGAGGAGATCGTGCGATGAAGCTGTGTTCAATGAAATCGAGGTTGAAATTGGCGCAGGGCGTCGCTCTCATCGGAGCGATTATCGTCGTCGGAACTCTAGCGCTAGAGCCCGGGGCATCCGCACTTGCCCAAAATCCAGATCCGCAGCCTACCGGGTCGATACAGGAGATAACCGCGTCGACACCAAATCTTACGCTGACCGTTGGTGACATCGTCGTGCTTTCCATTAACGTGATCGGACGACAAGACATTGAGGACCAGCGCTTGGCCGATGACGTCAAATTCGATTGGTCTGTATCAGGAGGGTGGTTGTCAGGCGGTACCGATGGAACGTCAGCGTCCTATACAGCTCCCTCTGACCCCGGAATCTATAGTGTGACAGTTTCGCCGAGGTCAGGGTGTATCGGCACTGGGTCAGCCTGCACCGCAACGTTTCGGATCACCGTTCGCCGACCAGGTGAAGCGACCGGGCCCGACGCGCCGCCTCGCAATCCTGAGGGCGAAATCCCGTCGATCCTAAGCGATTCTGAAGGAGAGCAATACCAAGTCTTCACCCCTGAAGAGGGCGGCACGTTTACGGATGACAACTTCTCAGTTTCCGCGGGAATCGGAATAATCCCCAACGGTGAAATCATCGGACTACGCATGGCCGAAGACGGTTCTGCTTCCAACGCCGGGATGTCGCATCACCGCTACACCCTCAGCGGCAACCAGTACAGAGTTTCCGTTGTTGATGCAGAAGGCGCGCCAATATCGTCCTACAACCTGAACGGTACTGTGGCCGTCTGCATCCCCGTGCCCGGGGAACTGCGCACCAACATCTCAAGTCTGGAAATGGTGAACAAGAACAGCAATAACACATTGACAGTAATGTCGTCATCGGTGCGAATAAGCCCGTCGCTCATCATATGCGGAAACACCAGCACATTGCCAGCCACCATAGCCGTCGGCATACGAGGCACACCACCGCCATTGCTTGAACCTGAGGCTGAACCGGACGAGACCCTTCCCGCGACTGGCGGTGCTGTACCAGTGTCTCAAGGGATCATGGTATGGGCGCTTCTGGTCGGCGTAGCGCTAATCGCCACCGGCACATTCGTCTCTACATACCGCCATCGACCCCACGAGGGCATCCGATAAAACTAAGTCGATCTTTGAGAAGCGGTGAGCGCCTACTGCTGCAACTCGAACATCGCGAGCATCTTGTCCGCCCAATCCTTGTCAACCCTAATGATGTCCTGAGTCTCGTTGGCGACGGCGTAACGGTAGTTGCCGTCGGGTGTTACATCCCCGATAATCATCGAGGTCCGATACACCTCAGTCAGCAACTCTCGGACCTGGACTTCCCGTCGGATGTGGACATACGGTGCCTCTCTTCCGACACCATAGGGTTCGTAATCGGCCGGATCGTTCAGATTCAGCACCTCGGCGCCGTCGATTACCGGATTGCCGAAGTGCGTCAGGTATTCCGTAAGCACTTCAGCGTCGGCAGGCGTTGTTCCCGCGCACGGAGCAGCACTGGCCGGAAGGTCGCAAACCACCCACTCGCCGACATCATCATCGAGGCCGTAGCCCGAAGTCACTTCATTACCTTCGAAGAGCAGTATCTCGGTAGCCTCGTTCGGATCCATTGTGTAGAACCACTCGGGATATGGCGGTTCGTCGACCAGCCTCAACATGACATCGCCCCACGAGTAGTCCACCGTGTACAACTCTTCGTAACCGCTTTGGCTCGCGTAATGAGCACCACCGTCCGGAGTCAGGTTGCCCATCTCCACCGTCAACTCGCTGTCGTTCTTTAGCCGGACCGTGATCGACAGTTTCGGGTTGTCGAGCCCATAGAGCGCCGGATCATCAATCGTCTTCTTCAGTTCTCTCTGAGACCTCGGACCACCCAAAAGTTGCGTGATACCACCCCAGCGGTAGAGGTTAGTAGGCACGTCTTTCTCGTCGTCGAAATACCACCTGCGCTCATCCTCGCGGAAATGCCATGAAGTCGAGCTCTCTTCGCTTGAAATCGAAATGTGACGCAGATCGTCTGGCGAAAGCGTAAAGAAGAAGGGCGGTTGCTCAGCGCGCTCGGTCTGACCGAGTTGCTTGACGACAATCGATGCCCCGATCGCAATCCAGCAAGCGGCGATTACGAGAACCAGTGAGACTCTTAGGCTCATAGATCAGCGTCTTCTCCACCAGGCCCAGATGCCGGCCAGAGCGATCAATATCGGCATCAACAGCCATCCGCTCCAGCGGACGAAGTTTCGCTCCGATTCGGTTAGAACCAGCTCGCGGAAAGCGACCTGCTTAGGGCGTAGCGTGATGAGTTCATAGTCATCAGCCAGATAGTTGACTGAATTGACGAAAAGGTCCCCGTTTCGGGCAGAACCGAAGTAAGCGTTGCTCGCGAAGTCGGTGTCGCCGATAAGCACCATCTGCGTCGATATCAGCTCATCGTTATCCCGGCGGGGGCTACCACCGATCTCCGCAACCGCCTCAACCGCAACCGCTACCGGGTGTGGCCCGCCTTGGTCCTCGTCAACTTGGAAACCGATGTTCTCAATATCGGTCTCAGCCCAGCTGTTCAAGGTGCTGATAGCCACCAACTCCAGTCGAACATAGGGGATGCCCTCATCCGTCAACGGAATCGTCTGTGGATCGATGTTGTACGAGTAGAACGTCGATCCCGGCATGTACAGGACATCGAAATCTTCCGTCAACGGATGCGCCGGCAGTTGGCTGTTCGTGTTCTTGATCTGCAAGAAGGTCGGGTTCGGAGCGACGTAGCTCGCAGTGTCAACAACCGTGCCATCTCCCACGCCAACCGCGTACCGAGACAAGAAGCCCTTGAACGAATCTGGAGTCGTATCTGGTTCGAGTAGCATCAGAATACTGCCACCACGCCGACCGTACTCCGCGAGGATGCCCTCCTCACTTTCAGTCATCTCTTTCGTCGGCCCGGCAAAAATGATCGCAGCGGGAAGAAGCTCAGGATCGTTCGAAGACAACCGCTGACCCAACTCTTGCAGCGTCTCGTTCGCGATCGCGTAATTCTCGCGAACCAGCGATTCAGCAGCTAGAGCGTAACCATCGCCACCACGAGTCGCGTCAAGTAGGTCTCTCACCGCGTGGCCGCTGATGAAAACGATTGTTTTCTGCTTGATCTGGTTGACCACCAATAGACCAGTAATGACATCTTGCTCCGAAAACACATTGGGACCATCGTTAGGGTTCAAACCCGGTATGACTTCCGTTCTGCGGCTTTCAGTTGCCTCAATCGCTAGAGACGGGAATTGAGTTATGCCGTACTCGGTAGCCACGTTCGGCTCCAACTCCGGATCCACCAACCTGAACGACAACGGCTGCTCCGTCGATCGACGCTTGAACTCGCTGAGCAGATCTTCCGTTGCCCGCCACGCCGCCTGACGCTGAGGCGTGTTCCGGCGGAAGAAAGCCGTCACCTGTATCGGCTCGCGCAAGTTAGAGAGCGTATTGAGCGTGGCATCCGACACGATGAACTGCTTAGTGCTCGTAGTGTCTATGCGCAGGAAACCGGGCGGATCAGGTCGTCCGACGGCCCAATAGATGACGAAATTGAGAACAATCGCAATAGCCACGAATGCGATCAAAACGATGGCCGTGTTTAATCCATAGCGTCCGCGGCGGCCAAACACCGCGTACCGAACGGCGTCGAACGAGATACCAGCATCGATGATCAGGATCAAGAGACCGATGCCCATCACGATGTACGAGTAGGTCTCCAAGTCCCGCAAGAAGATCCAGATCAGCGCACCGAGCACCAGTATCAGGGTTCCCGCTAATGCAAGCGCTTGACGGATCGAACGCGCGCTTGCCATGATCCGCTCGCGCAGGGGCGTGTCATCGGCGAGCTCAGCCATCGTCGGACGGCTCTCAGGCAGCTCGGGCTGTTGACTGTCTTGAGTGGTCATGGAGTTACAGTTGTCCGTGATGCGTCAACTTCTCGCTTCCGCACGAAATCAACGCCATCGTCGCGTTTCCAGCGCGATTACCGTCAGCATCAAAAACACGGCAGTGATCGAGAGGTAGTAGACAACATCACCTACCGACAGGATGCCGCGGGCAAAGTCGGCGAAGTGTCCAGCCTCCGCAACTCCGAAGCTGTCAAGATCGAAGACTGAGAACGATGCCCCGAGTTGCAACGCATCTAATATCTCGGCCCCGATACCCGTGACGCGTTCCGACACGAAATCGATGATTGTCAATCCTGTCAGCAGGCCGGCTCCGACAACCAGCCCCACGATCTGGTTCGGGCTCAGGGCAGAAGCGAACAGCCCAATCGCAAGTGTGGCTGCGGAGTAAAGGACTAACCCCAGATAACCAGTAAGTATCGGCCCAATGTCCGGTATCCCATACACGAACAGCAAGATCACGAAGTACAGCGATAACACGAGCATCGCCAAAACAGTGATAAACGCCGCTAGGAACTTGCCAATCACGATCTCGACCTCGCGCACGGGAGAAGTCAACAATAGTTCCAACGTCCCGATCTTCTGCTCTTCAGCGAGTAGACGCATCGTAATTGCCGGGGACATAAAAATCATGAAGAACACCGCGCCGGCAAGGAAGCCGCGAATCGATGCTTCAGAAAACGCATCCGACACCGATGCCACGAAGAAGAAGCCTGTAATCGCCAAGAACGCAGCCGAAACGACGTAAGCCATCGGCGATGCGAAGTAAGTGCGGACCTCTTTGTTAGCGATTAACCAGATGTAACGCACGGTTCAGCCCAGATCCTCTTCGGTCGTCAATTCCAAGAAGATCTCCTCTAACGTCAGTGGAAGTGGCGTGAGATTTATCAAGCCCCATCCTCGTTCAATCACTTTGTTCGCAATCGTCTCCGTAGCCTGCGCGTTCGGGCGCGCGTCCACAATCAACGGGACGCTTCCTTCACGTTCTCCCTTGGCAACTGATTCGGCCCGGTTGTCGCGTCGCGCGTCGACCACCATCGGTAGCTGGCGCATTTCACTGATGATCTCCCGCGGCTCCGCCCCACGCACTGTCAGCTCGATTCGCTCGGAATGTTGGAGCCGTTCCGAAAGGTTGTCCGGTCGGTCGTCCGCAACAATACGACCATCGTGAATGACCAGCACCCGTCGACAGATCATGCTCACTTCAGGCAAGATGTGTGAGCTGAGCAGCAAAGTATGGTCTTCACCTAGCTCGCTAATCAACTCTCGCGTCTCCACCACCTGTATCGGGTCGATGCCGATCGTAGGCTCGTCCAAGATCAGCACGTCAGGTTCATGAAGAATCGCCTGCGCAATGCCCGTTCTCTGTCTGTAACCTTTCGACAGCTTGCCAACGAGGGCGTTGCGATAGTCGCCGAGTCGCACCGTGTCGATAACCTTCGGCACTCGATCCTTGATCCACTCACTATTCATCCCCCGCAGCATGCCCATGTACGAGAGGAAGTCGGTGACCGTCATATCGTAGTAGAGGGGCACGGTTTCGGGCAGATATCCAATATGCCTGCGCGCATCCAGAGAGTGGGATACGACGTTGTAACCCGCTACAACTGCATCGCCATGAGTGGGTGGGGTGAATCCAGTCAACACCCGCATCGTCGTCGTCTTGCCCGCACCGTTCGGACCCAAGAACCCCACGATCTCACCCTTAAGCACTTCAAAAGAAACGTCGAGAACCGCCGGATAGGGCCCGTAGTACTTCGACATGTGTTCAAGCTTGATCATGGTTTCTGACGCCCCTCGCGCACGAATTGAAACTTAAAGCGTAAGTTTTAATACGCACGCATCGGCGGCACAGTTTCGATGTCAATCAAGCATTACAGTTTAACAACACGCGAGCGTTCTAAGTCCATACTGTTGAGCAAGTGACACACAACGATTGACTAAAATCGTTGTTAAGTCAATTTCCTAGTCTCCCGTCATGGCAACCACACTCCAAGAGGTCGACGCTGCTTCCCAGATCATCTACCTCGATCACGCCGCGACGACGCCAGTCCGAGAAGAGGTGCTTGACGCCATGCTTCCGTACTTCAGCGAAGCGTTCGGTAACCCTTCGAGCCTCTACGCCATCGCCGGCGAATCACGCAACGCAATCGATGAAGCGCGCGCTCGGGTCGCGTCGGTATTGAACTGCCGCACCAGCGAAGTCGTATTTACCGGCGGAGGCACTGAAGCCGACAACATGGCAGTCAAGGGAGTCGCCTCGACTTTCGACGAACCCAGCGACATCATCATCTCCGAAATCGAACACCACGCCATCATCCACGCCGCTGAGCAACTCGAAAAAGACGGTCACCACGTGATCACGGTGCCTGTCGACCGTTACGGCGTCGTCAACCCCATCGACGTAAGTTCGCGACTCAGCGATCGCGACGCCGTCGTCAGCATCATGTTCGCCAACAACGAAGTCGGCGCAGTAAACGACATCCCGGAAATCGCACGTTTGGTAAAGCATCATGGACGAAAAACTGGAAAAAACGTTGTGATGCACACCGACGCGGTTCAAGCATCCGGCAAACTCTCATTGGATGTCAGAACGTTAGGCGTCGATCTGCTTTCCCTATCTGCCCACAAGATTCACGGGCCAAAAGGCGTAGGGGTTCTGTATGTGCGGCGCGGCGTGAAATTGGATGCCCTCATCGCCGGTGGTGGGCAGGAACGGCAACGCAGATCCGGCACCGAGAATGTCCCCGGCATCGTCGGCATGGGCATGGCATTGGCGCTCGCCGAAAACGAACGCCTGCAATTCTGCGAACGCACCCGCGAGCTACGCGACCGCTTCTTGGCGGCCGTCACTGAACGCATCCCCGGAGTCGTCGTCAACAACCATTCCCATAACAGCCTGCCCCACATCGCTCACATCTCGATCCCCGACCTCGAAGGAGAGCCGATGCTGCTCGGGCTCGATTTCAAGGGTGTTTGCGCCTCTAGCGGCAGCGCATGCAGCTCCGCATCCGTCGAACCGTCTCACGTCCTCCTCGGCATGGGTATGAGCCACGAACTAGCCGCTGGCAGTCTCAGATTTTCATTCGGAAAAGATTCCAGAGAAGAAGATGTCGAATACGCAGTCAACGCCTTGGCAGAAGTAGTCGGTCAACTCCGCGGCATGCCCTCAATGACAGCCTGACCGGCATCTTTGCATGGCTCCGCTATGTATATTTGATACCTAGACTTCCATCTGTCGGAGATCGAACCGAAAAATGACCAGCACTGAGCGTCCAGAAGAAACGTCCCAAAAAGACCGCGAACAAGACGACGGCGAAGAGATGGTCGACGTATCGACCAGCGAAAACTTCATCGAAGGCGATGATGCTCGCGACTCACATCCAACCGAGGTAGCGGCCGCCCTTCGTTACGCATCTGAAAACAAATACGACTACGGCCCGAAGCTCCGCGACGCCGACCTCCAGTGGGATGTCAACGGTATCGAACCGATGGGCAACGGCATCTCCCGCGTCTTCATCGACTACACCCCATCGGCTTCCTTCCGAGGCTTATCAGGATCTGAATACATCGACGTCGATTCCGGCGGAGCCGTGTTGGCACGCCGTCAAATACGTGTTCCCAAACAGAATCTCCCGGTCGTTCTGATCGCATTGACCGCCGTCTCGCTTATCGCCTTGGCAGTTGTCCAAGTCCTGCTCTGGGCAAATCCATTCGAGTCCGGTCCCGAACTATACGTCGCAGGCCGAACCCTCTGGATCCGAGCCGAACTCCCACGCCAGCAGCCGTACGTCGTCTACACCGCACCGTCCAGCGCTGGCGCAATCAACCAATGGGCAATTAAACCAGAGGGTCAGGGAACCGAGATTGTGATTGTCGAAACGGTGCTCACTAACCAGACATCTGGCGCAGTGCGCATGGTCGTCGACCGCGAAGCCGCCGAACTGCGCATCAAAGGCAGCATTGCCCTTAAACCCGTAAACGTCATCGATCGCTCCTACATCGTCGAAACCGCCAACGATCGCTACCTTGACACTGAATTCCGACTCATGTGGGGTGGTTTCACGCTCAATCAAGGCGAAGAACTCCGCGGGCACATCGTTTTCGAAGCGCCGATTGGTAGCGAATTCAGCGATTTCCGCTGGCTCGCAGGCGACACCGCCGTCGTTCGATACGACTAGTTGCGCTAATCGTTCGGTTTCCGTATAATCGCGCCGCATGGTGCGTTGCTCCGCTTCAAAACAGTTCGGCGCGCCTGATTTACGCACCAGCCAAACCACGTAGCGAAGCAACACCCCTCAGATGAGCATCACCTACATCAGCGCCCGTATCGGGATGTTCATACTCGTAGTTTGGCTCGCTACTACCGTCATCTTCTTTCTCCCACGCATCGCGAGCGACCGTAACCCAGTCCGCGAACGATTGGTCATGATGGCCGCCACCGGCAACCTCGCAACGGGCATGGAAAAGGTCGTGGAAGCGTACGAAAAAGAGTACGGTCTCGATCAACCGCTGTACCTGCAATACATCCGCTATCTGTCAAGCCTCGTGCGCGGCGACCTGAACTACTCGCTCATCAACTACCCGACGAGGGTATGGGACATGATCGTTCAGCGGATGCCATACACCTTGGGCTTGGTCGGAATCTCGGTCTTGACTGCGTTTGCCCTTGGTTCGCTGTCTGGCGCAACCTTGGCTTGGCCCGGTGCGCCGAGATGGCTAAAGGGCGCTTTGCCGATTTTCTTAACCCTGTCACCGATTCCGTATTTCATGTTGGCGATAATGCTGATGTTTCTGTTTGCGGTGCGGCATCAGTGGCAACCTGAATGGTGGCCGTTGCTGCCGCTCGCTGGCGCGACAAGCGTCACAACGGTTTACGACGGTTGGAGCATGGACCGGATCCTAGACACCATCCATCACTCGATATTGCCTGCGATGTCGATAATCCTCTCCCAGATCGGGTTCTGGGCTTTGGGAATGCGCGGAATGATGGTAACCACGCAGGGCGAGGACTATGTCACGTTGGCCCAGATGCGTGGCTTGAAACCGAGCCGCGTCTTCAGCCTCTACGGAATGCGAAACGCCACTCTCCCGCAGCTGACTTCACTAGCTCTTGCTATGAGTCTCATATTCTCGGGCGTGATACTCGTCGAGGTCATCTACCGGTATCCCGGAATGGGCACCCTCTTGTACAACGCGATCGCCGGTTTCGACTATTTCGTCATCTACGGCGTCGTATTCGTGCTCATCGTGATGGTGGCGGCATCAACATTCATACTCGACATCGTCTACCCATTCATTGATCCTCGCGTGCGACGCGCCGCATGATTCGCAGATACGGACGGATTTTAGGTAACCACGATGCGTGATTTAGGCGCCGAACCGACTCAATCGTCCGCTGCTATTCAAGCCGAAGCTGAAACTGGTTCCGGCACTTCATATAGCGCTCTCTCACAGATCGGATACTACCTGCTACACGAGCGGATGCTTTCGATCGGGCTGTTCATGCTCATCGCCCTACTGGCCTTGTGGCTTATTGGCGGACAAATCGTCGATCCAAAAAACGCCGATCCAATCTCGGGTCCCCAGACTGCAAGTCCGCAATCGAAATACTGGTTGGGTACCGATTTCAATGGCAGACAGATCTTGCCGTTGATGGTCCACGGCGCACCGTTGACCCTGCGTATCGGATTGTTTGCGGGAGTGTTTGGTCTTGGAATCGGGATCTTACTGGGATTTTTGGGCGGTTACATGCGGGGCCCGGTCGACGCATTTATCCGCATCATTTCCGACGTCTTCATCACCATTCCAAGTTTGGCGGTGCTAGTCGTCGTCGCATCGACGATCAAAGAGTCAGCCGGCCTATCCGTCAACATGATGGGCTTGATCGTCGCGTCACTGTCTTGGATGTGGCCCACACGCGTCATACGAGCCCAAGTCCTGAGCATGAGGGAGAGCAACTACGTAGAAGTGGCGAGGCTCAACGGCATGGGTGACCTCGAAATCATCTTCCGTGAACTCATGCCCAACCTGTTCCCATTCCTGGCCGCAAGCTTCGTCGGTGCAATGGCCAGCGGAATCCTCGCCGCCGTTGGGCTGGAAGCCCTAGGGCTAGGACCCCAACACGAACCCACGCTCGGAATGACGATCTACTGGTCGCTCTACTACGGTGCGGTTATCAGCAACTGGTGGTGGTGGTACGGCCCGCCCATCCTCCTGGTCGCATGGATTTTCATCTCCCTCTACCTGATCGCCGCCGGTCTAGACAAGTGGGCCAACCCACGATTGAGACAGAGCCTGTAATGCCAGACACTGTCCTCTCGATTCGCGATCTACGCGTCTACTTCAACATCCGCGCCGGAACGGTGCGTGCCGTCGACGGTGTGGACCTCGACATCGCCGAAGGCGAAAAACTCGGGCTCGTCGGAGAATCGGGGTCTGGCAAAACCACGACTGCGCTCGCCATCATGCGCATGATCAAACCACCTGGAGAAATCGCTGGCGGGACAATCCAACTCGACGGACGCGATCTGGTCAGACTCTCCGAACCTGAAATGCGAGCGGTGCGCGGCAACGATGTCGCCATGGTGCCGCAAGCCGCGATGAACGCTCTCAACCCAGTGCGCAGAATCCGAAGCCAGATGCTCGACGGCCTAAGAGATCACGGCGTGAACGAGTCTAGCGAACGGGTGCAGGAACGTTTGACAACGCTCGTGGCCCAGGTCGGACTCAGCTCAAATGTCCTCAATCTCTTCCCACACGAACTCAGCGGCGGTATGAAACAACGCGTGACCATCGCCATGGCCATATGCCACAAACCACGCCTCATCCTTGCCGACGAGCCGACCAGCGCGCTCGACGTTGTCGTCCAACGCCAAGTCATGGAAACGCTCGAGGAAGTGCGTAGTGAGATCGGCGCTGCCGTGATTCTGGTCGGACACGACATGGGACTAATGGCACAATTCGCCGACCGAATCGGCGTCATGTACGCCGGAAAACTCGTCGAACTCGCAACCGTTGAACAGATTTTTTCGAACCCGCGCCATCCATACACGCGTCTACTGATATCGAGCCTGCCTGACACAGCCGGGAAACGTCGACTCGAAGGCATTCCCGGACTACCACCCTCTCTCCTTGAGATCCCACCCGGATGTCCATTCATGCCCCGATGTCCTGAGGCGATGGACGTCTGCGGTGTCGATGTGCCGGAGCTGTTGGGCGAAACTGACAAGGTTTCATGTCACCTGCATACCGAGGCCGTAACTGTATGACCGCAACCGCAGAAAACATGACCGCAACCTCATCGACCAATGGCGTTTCCGAATCGCTGTTGGAACTGAGGAACGTGACCCAGATCTTTTCCTCCGGACCGTTCTGGAACCGAGAACACAACTACGCGGTCAACGATGTTTCTTTCAACCTGTCAGATAAACCGGCGCTGATCACCGCGGTCGCAGGGGAGAGCGGAAGCGGCAAAACAACGCTCGGGCGCATCATGCTCGGTTTCCAGAGTCCCACCTTGGGCCAAGTGCTTTACCGGGGTGACGATGTCGCCGGAATGAACGCCGCAGGGCGAAAGCAATACCGACGGCAAGTCCAAGCCATCTTCCAAGACCCGTTCTCCGTCTACAACCCCTTCTACAAAGTCGACCACATCTTCACCGTAGCGATCGCCAGGTACAAACTCGCATCTTCGCGTGACGAAGCTAGGCACTTAATTGAAGAAGCGATTTCCGGCGTCGGCCTTCGTCCATCCGAAACTCTCGGACGTTACCCCCATCAGTTGAGCGGAGGACAGCGACAACGCGTCATGGTTGCGCGATCGCTGCTCCTGAAACCAGAGGTGATAATCGCAGACGAACCTGTCTCGATGGTCGATGCCTCGCTCCGTGCAACCATCCTCGAAACTCTTCGCACACTCAACCACGAACTCGGCATCGCCATCCTCTACATCACCCACGACCTCACCACCGCGTACCAGGTCGCTGACAACATCATGATCATGTACCGCGGTCACGTCGTGGAAGCAGGCGACGTCGAACACGTAATCAACGATCCGAAACACCCCTACACGCGACTCCTCGTCCAGTCGATCCCGATGCCCGATCCCAACCGTCGTTGGGCCGACATGCGCGGAGTCAACGATCCGCCGTTCACAGGCATCGACGTGACGCCGACAATGTGCCCATTCGTCAATCGGTGCCCAGACGCCGTTGCAAACTGCGCGGAGGAGGTTCCAAGCACCTACGCACTCGACGAGCACCGCATCTCGAAGTGCTTCCTCTACGAAGACGCGGGAACCGTTTCTAATGTCGACATCGCTTCGTATTTCAATATTCGTGAATCGTCATCAAATACCAATGGGACAGACGCAAAACTGTGATAGTTTGTGTGCATGTTCCGAATTGAACAAAACCGGCAATTGAAACCGCGTAAGGAGGGTACCAAAATGCCGAAAATCAAACGCATCGTGCCGATGCTCGTGTTGGCCGCGATGCTGTCAGCTATGACCTTCGCACTCGCGTGCGGAAGCGAGACCATCGTGGAAGTAACCCGCGAGGTCGAAGTCGAGGTCGTGAAGGAAGTTGAGGTCGTCAAAGAAGTCGAGGTCGAGAAGGAAGTCGAAGTCGTAAAAGAGGTCGAGGTCGAAAAGGTCGTCGAGAAAGAGGTCGCCGTCGAGGTAACCCCCACTCCCGTCCCGCTCGGATACACCGAAGTACCTCGAAACCGCACCTTGATCATGGCCGGTCTTGGCGGTGAGCACCCCGGTGCATTCACCGACATCGAGCAGTTCAACGCCCACGCTCCTGGCCTCTCACGTAGTGGTCTCTACCAGGCGGGCAGCGAAGGCCTCTTCTACTTCAACATGCTCACCGGTGAACTCGTCCCATGGATGGCGACAGACTACGAGTACGACGACGGCTACACCGGCGTGACGGTCAATATCCGCGAAGGCGTCGAGTGGAGCGACGGCACACCGTTCACCGCCCACGACGTCGCCTTCACGCTCAACATGGCCAACACCAACCCGTTGTCCGCACGTCACGGCGCCGTCAACCAATGGACAGACGAAGCCACCGCCGTCGACGATCAAACGGTCCACATTAAGTTCACCGGCCCCTCGCCTCGCTACGTGTGGGACCTCCTGATCTTCCGCGCCGACATCGGCGTACCGTGGATCCCGAAGCACATCTTCGAAACCGTCCCTGAAGACGAGCTCGCGGAATTCGGGCACTACGACCCCGCAAAGGGTTGGCCTGTAGTGACCGGTCCGTACCGACTTGTCCACACCGACGTTGAGAAGAAGATCTGGGATCGCCGCGACGACTGGTGGGCAGCCAAGATCGGCTTCCAGGACCTTCCAAAAGTCGAGCGCCTGATCTTCCTGCCCGGTATGAACGAGATCACGATGGCTCAGCTGTTGATCACCAACGAGATCGACATGGCCTTCTCCCTCACCGTGCCTAACTACAAGGCGGTCGTGGCGCAGAACCCGAACATGACGACTCACTACTACGGCGAACCGCCGTTCGGTTATGAGGACTGGTGGCCCGTCGGCCTTGGTCTCAACACCAAGCGACCTCCGTTCGACAACAAGAACGTCCGATGGGCGATCTCATACTCCATCAACCGTGACGAGGTCATCGAGTTCGGTTTCGGTGGCGGACAGATCGTGCAACAGCTCCC
Source organism: Dehalococcoidia bacterium (assembly GCA_965220515.1). Lineage (GTDB taxonomy): Bacteria > Chloroflexota > Dehalococcoidia > Lucifugimonadales > Lucifugimonadaceae > Bin127. Next base: position 892,416 of record OZ244831.1, on the reverse strand, counting down.
ATGGCCGTACTACGCGCCTATGCAGAAGTACCACGACGAAGTCGCCGACCTGCTCGAAACCTACAACACCAGCGAGTACAACCCCGAGAAGTCAGCCGCCCTCATGGAAGGCGAAGGCTACACTCGCGACAGCGAAGGCTTCTGGGTTAAAGACGGCGAACGCGTGGGGATCCACATCGTGACCTTCCCGCAGCACCCGTCCACCACCCCGGCCGCGCCGGTCGTTACCCAGAACCTGCGGCGTGGCGGATTCGACGCCAGCTTCTCTACCCCGACCGACTTCATCGACCAGATCTTCCAAGGTCACGCCGATGGATTCATCTGGGGGCACGGCTCGATGGTCGACCCTGAGCCCGTACTAAAGGGATACCGCTGCGAACTCGTGACCGAGGGTGAGATCGGGTTCATCGCGTACCCCGGCTTCTACCGCTGGTGCAACGAAGAGTTCGACTCCTACGTCGAGCAGATGACCGCACTGCCGGAAGACAGCCCCGGAGTGTTGCCGCTCTACCGCAAGGCGATGGAGATATGGCTCCCCGAGCTGCCCGACATCCCGCTCACGTCAACGATCATCACGTTGCCGATGAACACCACGTACTGGGAAGAGGATTCATGGCCTCACAACGACAACCAGTACGTCCACGAGGGATTCTGGCACCGCACCGGCCTCCACATCTTCCTCAACCTGGAACCCGTGGAGTAGCCACCAACCGTTAACTCGGTAACCAAAAACGCCCCTCGGTTTCGTATCGAGGGGCGTTTTCACATCTTTCTTGCCACGCGCATGCCGTGAGATCAGTGCGCGTCTAAAATCGCTTCAATAGCCCTATGACCACCTCAACCGATCAGACCTCTGCCGACCCCGCGCGCCCAAAATCCCGCCGCGCTCCGCGTCGCCGCCTATCCCCAGGCCGTCGCCAATACCTCCAATTCAAAGCAAAACACGCCGATTCTCTCCTCCTGTTCCGCATGGGCGACTTCTACGAATGCTTCGACGAAGATGCCCGCACCCTCTCAAAACTCCTCGATGTAGCCCTGACTTCCCGCGACGTCGGCGGCGGACAAAAATCAGCCCTCGCCGGGATTCCGTATCACTCTCTCGACACTCACATCGGTCGACTAGTCGCGTCCGGACTAAAAATCGCCATTGCCGAGCAGACAACCTCCGAGCCGAACTCCGAAGGCATCGTCGATAGGGCAGTAGTCCGCATCGTAACCCCCGGCACCGTCCTCGACCAATCCCTCCTAGAGCAGTCCAAACACAACTACCTCGTCGCCTCCATCACCGAAGGCCACCACGCAGGCCTCGCATGGCTAGAAGCATCCACCGGCGAATTCGCCGCAATGGAGCTGCCCGCCGCAAATATCATCGACCACCTTGAACGACTCGAACCCGCCGAAATACTCGTCGACACTGACACCCGAACCATCCTCGAAAACATCACCACCAACTCACACCCTCCTTCAGGAGGGGGCAGGGGCAGGACCGCCCTAAGCAAAACCGTCATTCGGTCCCTAGACGAATCAATCCTCGATACCGAACTCGCCGCCGACAGCCTGAAATCCCACTTCAACACCGACACCCTCGAACCCTTCGAACTCGAAAACCAACCCCTGGCAACCATCGCCGCTGCATCCGCAATCGACTTCCTAGCCCAGACCCAAATCGGCCGACTCCCCTTCATCACCACCCTCCGTCGCCACCGTCCCGATCGCTACATGTACATCCCCGCGGCGGCGCTCCGCGATCTCGAAGTCCTCACACCCACCATCGATGGCGGTCCGACTCTACTCTCAACCCTCGACTCGACCCGCACTCCTATGGGTGCCCGCCTTCTCCGCGATTGGCTATCGGCTCCGCTCACAGATCTCGACGAGCTAAACACCCGCCAACTAGCAGTCAACACTCTCTTCAACAATTCGAATCTCCGCTCATCCCTAGATCAAACCCTCAACAACATCCCCGATCTAGCTAGACTCGTCAACCGCCTGACCCTCGGCCAATCCGAACCGCGCGAACTCCGACAACTCTTCCGAGGCCTCGACAAATCGCCCGAACTCCGCCAACTTACCACCAATCGGGACACCGGAACCTCTATCTCCGACCTCTTCGACGGCGTCTCATCGCACGACGAAGTCCGCGATCTGATCGACCGAGCAATCGTCGAAGACCCACCATTCCGCACCTCCGACGGCGGCATGATCAAATCCGAATTCGATCACGACCTAGATCAACTCCGATCAACCGCCTCCCGCGCTCGCGCCAGCATTGCTGCCATCGAAGCCAAAGCACGCCAAGACTACGGCATCCCAAACTTACGCGTCAGCCACAACCGCGTCTTCGGCTACTACATCGAAGTCTCCCGTTCACACCTCGCCAAAGTCCCTCCAGAGTTCGAACGCAAACAGACCCTGGTAAACGCCGAACGCTTCATCACTCCAGAACTCAAAGAACTCGAAAACCAAGTCCTCCGCGCTGCCGATCAGATCTCCGAACTCGAACAGTCAATCTACCGCCGCGTCTGCCAGCAAGTTGCCGAGCACGCCGCGGCGATCATGCGCACCGCCAACGCCATCGCCAACATCGACGTCTGCCTTGCACTCGCCCGCATCGCCGCCGAAAACGACTGGACACTACCCTTCCTAGACAATGGCGACCTCCTAAAGATCGAAGACGGCCGACACCCCGTAGTCGAAAACGTCCTCGGGTACGGACGCTTCGTACCCAACGACATCGACGCCTCCAACTCCGAGAACCAGCTCCTAATCATCACCGGACCTAACATGTCCGGCAAATCCACCTACATCCGACAAGCCGCAATCCTCACAATCCTCGCCCAGATCGGCAGCTTCGTACCCGCAAAGTTCGCCCGCGTCGGCATCGTCGACCGTATCTTCACTCGCATCGGAATCTCCGACGACATCGCAGGAGGACGCTCCACCTTCATGGTTGAGATGGTCGAGACTGCCAGCATCCTCAACCAAGCCACATCTCGCTCTCTAGCCATCCTCGACGAAATCGGACGCGGAACCTCAACCTATGACGGACTAGCCATCGCCCGATCCGTAGCCGAATTCATCCACAACAACCCCGCACTCGGCTGCAAAACCCTCTTCGCAACCCACTACCACGAAATGACCGAACTCGGCCAAACCCTCCCACGCGCCAACAACCTCCGAGTAGCCGTAGCCGAAGAAGGCGACTCCATCCAGTTCCTCTACCGAATAGTCCAAGGCGGCGCAGACCGCTCCTACGGCATCCACGTAGCCCAACTAGCCGGAATGCCCGCACCAGTAGTAGAACGCGCCCGAGAACTCCTAACCGAACTAGAAGCCCACACCAACAACACCGCACCAACCCACACCCCCCAAGACCACCTCCAACTAGACCTCTTCAACACCCCGAACAACAACACCGACTTCCTCCGCTCAATCTCCGAACTAGACACCGACAACCTAACCCCCATAGAAGCCCTAAACCGCCTCTACGAACTCAAAGAATCCGCCCGAAAAGAGATTGGCAACCGGTAGCAATCAACTTCGCCTTAGCCTTTGCAGTATCTCCTCTACTTCCTCGCTTTGCGTTCGGGCAGCGGATCTGCGCAGGGCCAACAATTCGTCGACCAACGTTTGAAGTCGTTCCAAGTCAGACTTCGCCTGCTTTTGCCGGGTCGTCAGAATCCCTAACCATACTCCGATACCACCCCCAGCTGTAATGATCGCCAACAGCGCCACGGTCAAAGGCACTGCATCCATGAATTGCTCTAACCAGTTCAAATCCGTTGAAGACTTAACCAAACTTGGCAATGAAGTAGTTCGCTTTGACAAGCAACCGTTCGAGTTCGATTTCTTTACTCAACATTTCGACGCGTTCGTCGTCCGTCACAGGCAAGCGATAGGCTAACCGATCGCGAACCATGTCGATTTCTGTGTTGAGTTTCTTGATCCGCGCCGCCAGTTCCGCAAATTCATCGATTTCCGAATCCGTGGGGGTACGGAGGGGCGGTGAAGATCGCTCTTCAATGACCATGATCTTGATTTCCAGTCCGAAAGATCGTGAACTCATCTTACATTAATCGTGAAATTCGATACTCACACAAAATCACAGCCCATCATTCCAATCACAAAAATCACAGTTCAGACAAAAACATCTAACATCACTACAGCAAACAACCCGCAAGCGATGGCGAGTAAACCATGATCATCACCGACATCAAAGTCACCACCTTCACATACACCTCCAACACCGTCCAAGACACCGACGGTCACACCCACCCCGGCGACCCCCACGACGCCACCACCGCGCTCCTCACCATCACCACCGAAGACGGCACCAGCGGCTACACCTTCGGATCGCCCGACGCGCTCCGTCCCGTCATGATGGACAACTTCATCCGCAAAGTCCTCATGGGCCAAGACGTCACCGACCGCGAGCGACTCTGGCAAGCCATGGCCCGCTGGCAGCGCGGCTCCGGCGGAGCATTCAACGACCGCTCCCTCGGACTCGCCGAACTCGCACTCTGGGACTGGTTCGGTCGCAAGATCGACATGCCGGTCTGGAAAATCCTCGGCGGCATGCGCGACAAAGTCCCCGCATACGGATCAACCATGTGCGGCGACGAAATCCCCAACGGACTCTCCACGCCAGAAGAGTACGGACAGTTCGCCGAGTGGCTCATCAACCGCGGATACCCCGCAATCAAGCTCCACACCTGGATGCCACCTGTATCCTTCGCCCCCTCCGTCAAGATGGACATCGCAGCCTGCGCCGCCGTCCGCGAAGCCGTCGGACCCGACGTCCCCCTCATGCTCGACGCCAACCACTGGTACTCTCGCACCGAAGCCTTCGAACTTGGCAAAGGCATCCAAGACCTCAACTACTACTGGTACGAAGAGATGATGGACGAACACTCCATGTCCTCATACGTCTGGCTCGCCGACAACCTCGACATCCCCATCCTCGGACCCGAATTCGTCGAAGGCAAGTTCCACTCCCGCGCCGAATGGGCCATCCACGGAGCCGCCGACATCCTCCGCACCGGCGTCATGGACGTCGGTGGCATCGGACCCTCCATGAAGATCTGCCACCTCGCCGAAGCCATGAACATGGACTGCGAAATCCACGGCGGCGGCCCCGGCAACCTCGCCGTCCTAGGAGGCTTCTTCAACGGACGCTGGTACGAACGCGGCCTCCTACACCCCTTCGTCGACTACGACCAACCACCCGAATACCTAAACACCATCATCGATCCTATGGGCAACGACGGCCTAATCCACATGCCCACCAACCCCGGCCTAGGCGAAGACATCAACTTCACCCACATCGCCAACAACACCATCAGCGAGCATTAAAATTCCCCCTCCCTCGGGAGACGAGCCGCAATCTTTCCCCCTCCTTCAGGAGGGGGCTAGGGGGAGGACCGCCGCAGGCGGAACCGTCCCCTTCGCGCAGCGTAAGAGGACGCGCACGAGCGGAGCCCAAAGACCCGACATCAGATCGAGGGGATGCCGGGGTGACGGTGCGGCAACACCTCAAAAACCACCCCCAAAAATCCTTCCATCCTTAAAATCTCTCAAATCCGGATTCAGACGATTTTTCAAACAAGTTTTATACTCCGTCAAAAATTTGTCATGCCGCTGTTTTGCCGCTAAATTGCCGCTCCGGCGGCAACTTTGTTCTAAATTCCGCTTCCAACCAAACCCCTGAATCCTACGAAAACCATCACCTCACACCCGACACACACTCATACCCGACACATCCTCCACCTCGCACCCCTAATCCCGCCGAAAAACACCCCTGTCGCGATCATGCCGCGACTCCGGCATCTAGCGGCATCCCAGCGGCATGTTGCGGCAAGATCGCGGCTATACAACGTCTCCAAAACTCCTTTACCGCGCCCTAATATAATTGCAACGGGCAACCAGATATCCCAATCTCAAATCCACAGGAGACACCGCGATGGCGCCGACAACATGGGCTTTCTTCAAAGGACAACAAGTCCCACTGGAAGAAGCCAACGTGCGCGTCGACACCCACGCGCTACACTACGGAACCGCCGCATTTGAAGGCATTCGAGGAAATTGGAACGAAAAACACGGCAAAGTCTACATCTTCCGCCTCCGCGAACACTACGAACGCCTCATCCGCGGATGCAACATCCTCCGCATGGAAATCCCATATTCCGTCGACGAACTCTGCCAAATAACCGTCGACCTCCTAGAACGCAACGGCTTCGCCGAAGACGTCTACATTCGCCCCCTCGCCTACAAATCCGAAGAAGCCGTCGCAAACCTAAGACTCCACACTTTGGCAAGCGACTTCACCCTCATGATCCTGCCCTTCGGCGCATATATCGAAGCAGAAGGCGCAATCAAGTGCCAGACCTCATCATGGCGACGCCCCGACGACTCCATGATGCCCACCGGCGTCAAGATCACCGGCCTCTACACAACATCCATCCTCGCCAAAACCGAAGCCGTAATGGCCGGCTTCGACGAAGCCATCCTACTCAACCACGACGGCTCCGTCTCCGAAGGCAGCGGCGAAAACCTCTTCCTAGTCCGTGACGGTCAGATCCATACACCCTTCGAGACCGCAAATGCCCTCCTCGGAATCACCCGCGACTCCGTAATCACCATCGCGAAAAACGAATTCGGAATCGACGTTATCCAACGTCGCATAAACCGCAGCGAACTCTACCTCGCCGACGAAGTCTTCTTAACTGGAACCGCCGCACACCTAACCCCCGTCGGCAGAATCGATAACCGCGACATCGGTGACGGCGAAACCGGCCCACTCACTCAGCAGCTCCAAGACATCTACTTCGACTGCGTGACCGGGAACAATCTCGATTACATGGACTGGTGCACCGGCGTAACCCCCGGCGGCGGATAAAACGCGCTCGATTCTGTCATTCCGGCGAAAGCCGGAATCCAGAGGAGCGGGCAAGGTCCACCAATGAGCGACCAGATCGAATCTGCCGCCGCACTCATGGTGCGCGACTACCTCATCCTCGCATTCCTAGTCAGCCTAGGTGCACTCCAAATCTCCGTATCCATCAGCGGCATCCGAGGACTCTGGGTTCTTCCGTACAGAAACTTAACCCGCGCTTTCGGCATCCTACTTATCATTCTGGGCTTGGGCTATTACCTGCTCTCCCCCTTATGGATAGAAGGCCCTTGGGCCGCAGGATCCGTAGTTGACGGCACCTCCGAAAACCGCATCTGGGGCACTGCTTCCATCGACGAAATCTCCGGTGCTCGCAACCTCAACGACATCCACGGCGGCATGGCCGGCACCGCCTACGCCGTCTTCTTCGTACTATCCGCCATCCTGGCAACTCTCTTCGCCGCCGCTATGGGTGCTTTTAACGTACGCATAATGGATTCCCCCTCCTTCAGGAGGGGGTTAAGGGGAGGACACACCGACGGCCTCGACGCAATGAAACAAACCGATGCAATATCGACTCTTTCATGCTCTCTGCGCAACCTTCGCGACACCGGCGCAAACGATGTCCGCAACCAATTTCAATCAGCCCACCGCTGGAGCATCCCATCACTGATCGGAAGGATGTGGCGAAATTAACTCCTTCGACAGAGAGTTGGTGCTGTGGATCAATGGCTTCGTGGGCACCTCGCCAACGTTCGATCACATCGCCCGAGTCGTCGCGTCCGACTACCTGATGCCGCTCGCATTCTCGGCCGTCATATTCGCCATCTGGTTCGTCGGCCGAGACCTAGCCGACCGCCGACGCTACCAGCGCGGGACACTCTTATCCGCAATCGCAATCGGCATCGCCAACCTTGTCGTCGACATCATCGACTCAGCCTACGACCGCCAAAGACCGTTCGATGAGCTGGGAGACTCCCTACAACTCATCTTCTACCGATCTACTGATCCATCATTCCCGGCCAATCCAATGGCGGTCGTATTCGCCATCGCAATGGGCGTATGGATCGTGGATCGGCGCATTGGTTGGACACTCATGGCCGCCGCCGCCATCTACTCCGTAATGCGGGTTTACGTCGGGACTTTTTACCCCACCGACGTAATCGGCGGAGCAGTAATCGGGATACTCGCCGCGCTCCTTGCGTGGTTCCTATTTGAACTCTTCAAACCAGTCCCCGAAATCTTTCTCCGCATCCTTCGCGGCATCGGAGTCGCCTAGAACTACCGACGTCGCCGCCGAGCAGAAATTCGCCTGAAGGCCTCCCCGTACTCGAAGGGCATTCCTTCAGCCACAGAACGTGCACGATCCCTGATCCCACGATCGGAACCCGACTGCCGCGATAAACCCGGAACCTGACTACTATGCTTGCTCAGAGCATCGATGCGATTGTCGATCGAAGTTGTGATGTCAACCACGATGTTCGGTTCGTCCGCGTGCCAAAAAAAGACATCACTCACGATATACGGTTCAAGACCTTCTTCAAGTTGCTCCGGAAAATGAAGATGGTCCCGAGCGTATGGATAGACAGCATCCTGCACCGTGATCCCAGTGTTCCGATGATCCCGATGGTTGAAACCGTCGAACCGGAACGGATCGTGAGTGAAGATCGCGTCCGGTCGATACGTACGAATCGCCTTCACGATGTCGCCCAAGAACTCGCGGTTCGTTTCCAGCATCCCGTCCGGATATGGCAACATCACGAGATTGGTGACTCCGATCACATCAGCCGCTGCTTCCTGCTCACGGCGACGAATATCTACGATCCTGTCGGAAGTCATAGCCTCGTCGTTGCTGCCGCTGCTGCCGGTAGTGCAGACCACGTATGAAATCTCGCAACCATTCCGAGCCCACAAAGATGTCGTGCCGCCAGCACCGATCTCCGCATCGTCAGGATGCGCGCAAACCACCATCGCGCGCTCCGGTATCTCGTCGAACTGCTCCAATTGCGCCACAGGACCTTCCCGTTCTACTTTTCGCAATGCATATCCAACGGACACACATCGGATTTATGATATCTGCGCGCATCCGCCTCTCGCGCCGCACTAATAGACTCGACTCAGTGAATGTGTGACACCTTGCGAGCCATCAATTGAACCTGCAATCCAAAGACCCGAGAATCGCTGAGATAATCGCCGCCGAGGAGCGTCGCCTGCGCGAGGAGATTGTTCTGATCGCATCCGAGAACTACGCCTCCCGCGCTGTCTTGGAAGCAACGGGGTCCGTATTAACCAACAAATACGCCGAAGGCTACCCCGGACGCCGCTACTACGCCGGAACCGAGAACGTCGATGCCGCCGAATCTCTCGCCATCGATCGCGCCAAGCAACTCTTCGAAGGTGCCGAGCATGCAAACGTCCAACCTCACAGTGGATCGCAAGCCAACATGGCCGCATACTTCGCTGCCCTCGAACCCGACGACCGCGTTATGGGCATGTCTCTAGACCACGGCGGACATCTGACTCACGGCTCACCCGTCAACTTCTCCGGACGCATCTACGACTTCGTCCACTACGGCCTTGACGAAGAATCAGAGATGATCGACTACGACGTTGTCGAACGCATCGCAAACGAGTTAAAACCCAAAATCATCGTATCCGGCTATTCCGCCTACTCCCGAACCATCGACTTCGAGCGCTTCGGTCAGATCGCGGATAGCATCGGTGCGCTCCACCTTGCCGACATGGCACACATCGCCGGCCTGGTCGCCACTGGCGCACATCCATCGCCCGTACCCCACGCCGACATCGTAACCAGCACCACGCACAAGACCTTGCGTGGTCCTCGAGGCGCAATGGCCCTCACCACCAAAGCGTGGGCGCGCAAATACGACTCCGCAGTTTTCCCTCGAATGCAAGGCGGCCCCATGGGCCACACCATCGCCGCCAAAGCCGTCGCATACGAAGAGGCGCAGTCCAACGATTTCAAAACCTATGCCGACAACATCGTCAGCAACGCATCCGCATTGGCCGACGCATTGTCATCATCAGGAATGAGGATCGTATCCGGCGGTACCGACAATCACCTCATGCTGGTAGACCTCCGTGGCCTCAATGTTTCAGGAGCCGAAGCAGAAGTGAAGATGCGTAGCGTCGGAATCGTCGCCAACAAAAACATGGTCCCGTTCGACCCGAACCCACCGCGCGTCACCAGCGGCGTTCGGGTCGGTGTACCCGCAGTCACATCTCGCGGGATGGGAACCAACGACATGGAGACAATCGCCGAGTTGATCGTCGAATCGTTGCAAGTCGAAGATGGCTCAACCCAGCAGCGCGCATTGGCTCAACGGGTCAGGGAATTCGCAGAGGGATTCGCGGTTCCCGGCATCGATTCATGACCCGTCTCAACCACCAGAGCCGTTTGAATCCGAATATCGACGATTTCCCGAATGTATAATCGGGATTCATCGAATCCGTGCTGTTTCGTGCGGATAAAGACGTGTTCATAACAGACCGAGTGGGTTGCAATTGAGAGACTACGAAATCGTGTGGATCCTGGGCGGCGGGGCCGGCGCGAAAGAGGGCGACGAATCCGTCGAACGAGTTCGCGAACTCGTCGGATCGCTGGGTGGAGAAGTGGGTGACGTCAACCCGTGGGGCAAGCGTAACTTGGCATATCCGATTGAAAAGCAAACCGAAGGCTTCTACGTCGAGGCACAATTCAAGCTCGATGCCGCTCGAACTCCGGAACTGGAACAGGCCTGCAACGCCGATCGCCAAATTATTCGCCATTTGATCGTAAAGAAGTGAACACCTTGCCATAACCTCATGCCGATGTGTCGTCTCGAACTTGGCGGCATACGAGGAAAATATGGAAGGTAGATACTCCCAATGTCACTGAATCAGATACTCCTAATCGGCAATGCAGGACGCGACGCCGAACTGCGATACACGGCAAACGGTCGTGCTGTCACAGGCTTCAGCATGGCGGTAAATCGCAGGTATCAAGTCAACAACGAGTGGCAAGAAGAGACTGAGTGGTTCAATGTCTCGGTTTGGGGCCAACAAGCCGAAAACGTCGCAAACCGCGTACGACGCGGGGCAAAGGTCTTCGTTGACGGTCGACTAGCGACTCGTGAATGGACTAACCAAGCCGGTGTAACTCGAACAAGTCTGGAAGTTACCGCATATCGAGTAATCAACCTCTCCGGCCGCGAAGAAGGCGAAGAAGGTGGCTATGGATCGTACCCGCCTGTAGCACAAGAAACGCAACAAGCGCAAGGCGGTGGCTCCTCGCCATCGCCTCAACAAGCCGCACCCGTGGGCGGCGGTTACGATCAACCGCCCGAAGGCGACGATTTGGAAGACCTGCCTTGGTGAACGGAGCCAAGCTCTATCCCATAGGTATTCGAAGAAAAACGAAAACAAACCCAACTTCGGTTTGAACAGCACGGAGAAAAGATGACAACAGGTCCGAGAACTAGACAGTCAGGTGGTAGCCGTCGCGGAGGCGGACCCGGTGGCTTCGGCAGACGCCGACGCGGAAGAAACTTCCTAAAGGCCGAAGAGATTGACTACAAAGATGTTCAGTTGATGCGCCGATTCGTGAGCGAGCGCGGAAAACTCGTCTCTGGTCAGCGTTTGGGCGTAACCGCGAAAAACCAGCGCCAATTGGCGCGCGCAATCAAGCGAGCGCAACACCTCGCTTTGATCCCGATGGCGCCTAACCACGTCTACGTAACCGGATCAGTACAGCCCGAAACGCCATCGAGCTCCGAATCCGCTGAACCCGAAGGGGAAGTCGAAGTCGCAGAGCAACAATCCGAGTCCACACCGGAAGTCGTTGATCAATCTGACGACGCCCAATCCGAAACTCTCGAAGAAGCGACAGAAGAAACTTCGGAACAGAGTTAAGGCAGCCACCCGGAACGAACCGACAAATGCCGCGTTCGTCGATTCGCTTCCGATAGCCCTGTTTGGTGAGCGCGCAGGTAAAATGGCGTTTGTCCGGCATTTTCCGCGACACCGCAAAGCTCTAACTCCGTACTAATGGCTAACGACCAGGAACGCAGCACTTTCTCCCACGCTCCGCTGGGCGGATACCGTGCGGGGCAACGTAGCATCACCAACCGCCGCGGAATCTCGCGCTTCGAAATGATGCGCCGACGCGAGCGCGCCGCGCTTCGCAACCGCCCCTTCATAATCGGTGCTCTCGTTTTCGTACTGCTAGTGCTGGCCATCCCCGCATACGGCTTCTACCAGCGATACGTCGTACCCCCGACCGAGATCGCTGTGCAGGTCGAGGATCGCATCTACACCCGAGGCGATATCGTCAACTACATCCGATTTTTCCAGCGACTCAGCGAAGATCTTGGTGTCCCCTTCGAACTCGGCACTTCCGCGTTCGAAGCGATGCAGACTCTCCAATCCAACGAGATCGCTTACCACCTCGCACCACGATACGGGATCACCGTCGAGCAACACGAAGTCGACGCGCAACTCGAATCTCTGCTCGGTTTCGTCGCCGAAACGACTGCCGATTCCTCGATGCGTGAATACCGAACGAACGTTGAGGAAGCCAAGAAACAATTCCTAAACCGCATCGGATTGGACGAGGGCGTCTACCGCGACTTTATCCGCAAAGGAATGTTCAAGGATCGACTCCGCGCTGAAGTCGGTAGCAATCTGCCACGCATCCAACCACACGCCGAGGTCTATCAAATCGTCTTGCAAGACGTAAGCCAAGGAACCATCAACCGGATAGAACGCGATCTAGCATCCGGCAGAGATGTCAGCGCCATCGTCCTTGAACTCTCGGAAGATCCTAACGTCCAAAGAACCGGCGGTTACATAGGTTGGCTTCCGGAGGGCGTGCGGACCGATCTCGACTCGATCCTTTTCGGACATCGCGCGAACGAAGACGGCTCGAAAGGCGATCGCATATTGCCGCTCAAGCGACTCAGCGGTGGTCGTTACGATGAAACGACCCAACTCTGGACTGCACACATCGTCTCCGATTTCACCGATGCCCGAGAGATTTCTGACGAACACTTCGATGCCTTGGCAAACCTAGAGGTCGAGCGTTTCATCAACGAACATCGCAAGGACTTCTACACGTCCATCTCGCTCAACAGCGAGGTCTACGACTGGATCAACCGGCAAGTACGGCTCAACGCGATCGTCCCGACTGAAACTCCTGAGTCACCATTTACCTCCCTCGAAGACCTCGGCTCATCGTCCGGGCGATGAGTGATGGGGATTGATCTTCAGATGAATCGCCAAAACGCCGCCACCGGCATTGGTCTTCTAGGGGCCGGTGTCGTCGGTTCGCAAGTGGCGCGCGTCATCCTCGATCCCGAAACCAACAACCAACTGTCATTGAACGGAATCTTGGTCCGAGATATCGAACGTCAACGAGACGGCGTACCATCCGAACTCCTGACTACCAATCCCGAAACAGTTCTTGGTGATGATCGCAACGACATCATCATTGAGGTCATGGGCGGCGAGGAGCCAGCGCGTTCCTATATGGCGGCGGCCCTCAGCGCGGGCAAACACGTCGTAACCGCTAACAAAGAAGCACTGGCGAAACACGGCGACGAACTCACCAACTTGGCTACGCAGAACGGCGTCAGCCTATCTTTCGAAGCCAGCGTCGGAGGCGGTATTCCTGTTCTCGCGGTCATCCAAGACAGCCTCACCGCAAACCACATCGAGAGCATCCGCGCCATCATCAACGGCACCACAAACTATGTGCTGTCCTCTATGGACGAGTCCGGCATGTCCTTCGAAGACGCGCTGTCCGAAGCACAAAAACTCGGATACGCCGAAGCTGATCCGACCGCCGATGTTGACGCTCACGATGCCGTCTACAAACTGTCCATCCTCGCGCGTTTAGCGTTCGGCGCCTCGGCGTCCCCGGACATGATCCATCGCGAGGGAATCCGCAATATCGGCGCGAAAGACCTTCGGTATGCCCGCGCACTTGGTTTCACCGTCAAGCTCTTGGCGATCGCACGCGCCGGATCAGACGGAGTGCGATGCCGCGTGCATCCTGCGTTAGTTCCCGCCGATGTTCCTATGGCGAACGTCAACGGTGTTTTGAATGCCGTGGAATTGAACGGCGATCTTCTCGGCCCGCTGTGGTTACAGGGCAGAGGAGCAGGCGCCGGTCCGACCGCAAGCGCAGTAATGGGCGACGTTCTGAGAATAGCCAAAGGTATGTTGAGCAATGGTTCTAATGCTTCGGAACGGATCAACGCTCCAAACGTCGTTGATATGGACGATCTACAGGTTCGCTACTACGTTCGGCTCACGTGCTTGGACCGTTTCGGCGTTCTCGCCAAAATCGCCGGTGTCTTCGGCGAGGCCACGATAAGCATCGCATCCGTCCTTCAGTTCGATGCAGACGACGAACGTGGCTTGGCGGACCTCGTAATAATGACTCACCCCTCACGCGAAGCCAGCATGCAAGAGGCGGCATCCCGTCTGCGACAATTAGATGTTGTTGCTTCGCTCGAGAACCTGATCCGCGTCGAAGACTACGATACGGTTTAAGCATCTACACGAATGCGTGAGCGACGCCGTATTGAACATCGAGAGGATCACGTTGAACGGCACGATCGGCGTCATCGAACGCTACAAAGAGTTTCTTCCGGTTAGTGCCGAAACGCCGATGATCACGATGGGCGAGGGCAGCACACCACTCGTCAAATCCAGCAACATTGGCGCTTCGATTGGCTGCGAAAATCTCTACTTCAAACTCGAAGGATCCAACCCTACCGGCTCGTTCAAAGATCGTGGCATGGTTATGGCGATCGCCAAAGCCCTGGAGGCTGGTCGACGACGCGTCATCTGTGCTTCAACCGGCAATACCAGCGCCTCCGCCGCAGCCTACAGCGCGCGTTACAACCTGCAGGCGTTTGTGGTCGTCCCGTCTGGGGAGATAGCACTCGGAAAGCTGGCTCAAGCGATGGCGTATGGCTCACGCATTCTGGCAGTCGATGGCAATTTCGACGACGCCTTGAAGATGGTGCGAGACCTAGCAACTGAGTTGTCGATCGAACTCGTTAACTCATTGAACCCCTATCGTCTCGAAGGCCAAAAAACCGCAGCATTCGAAATCTCCGATGCTTTGGGTGACGCACCGGACATGGTCTGCATCCCAGTAGGCAACGCCGGCAACATCACCGCCTATTGGAAAGGCTTCAACGAGTATCGGATCAATGAGCGCATCAGCCTTCTCCCGCGCATGATGGGATTCCAAGCCGCTGGCGCAGCACCCATCGTCAAGGGCGAACCGATCGAAGAGCCCCAGACAATTGCAAGCGCGATCCGAATCGGCAATCCTGCAAGCTGGGATCGAGCAGTTAACGCCCGCGACGAATCTGGTGGCAACATCGATGCCGTCACCGATGCCCAAATCATCGACGCATACATCAGGCTCGCACGCGACGAAGGGATATTCTGCGAACCCGCTTCCGCAGCATCCGTCGCAGGCGTCTTGAAGCTCGCAGAGCAAAGCGAGGAACTCGACGGAAAGACCGTGGTGTGTATATTGACGGGCATGGGACTTAAAGACCCCACTACCGTCGAGAACCACGCGCTCGTCGAACTCGAATACGTGGAACCTGACGTCGATCAGGTAGCCGCGTTGCTGGGCAAGGAAAGCCGCTGAACCCGCAAATGACCTCCACAGCACAATCTAGAATCGCCTCACCGACATTCGACGATCTGGCCGATGATTGGCAACGGATATACGAATCGATGCCCTCCAGCTCCGCGTTCGACTCGTTGGAGTGGAACCGCATTTGGTGGAAGCACTTCGGCGGCGAATCTAAGCTCATGTTGCGATCTGTCGTCCGCCCCAACGGCACAACCGCGATCATCGCCCCTTTAAGACTCGACTCCAATAACGACGAGGGCGTATGCACCTTTCTCGGCGGAACCGATCTCGTAGACTACCTCGGCTTCAAACACGACGCCGAACTACGCTCCGAAGACGTCCAAGATCTGCTCCAATCTCTTCACGACGACCCTGACATCACCGCTCTCGTCCTCGAATCGCTGCCTGAAGAATCGCACACCATTCACGCCGTCAAAGAAGTCGCAGAAGACATCGGCTGGGAAGTGCATATCTGGGACGAAGGCGTCGCACCGAGAATCGCGCTGCCGTGCAGTCAAGAGGAGTACTTCGCTTCTCTGACCAAAAAGCACCGTCACGAGCTCCGTCGCAAATTGCGCAGGTTATACAACGCTGGCGATATCGAGCAGATCGAGTACAAATCGCCGAACGATATCGAAGACCAGATGGGCGATTTCATCGATCTCCATCGCGGCAGTTCAATCGACAAGCAGGAATTCATGACCGCTGAGCGGGAGGAATTCTTCCGAGAGGTTGCGGTCACCTTGGCCCAGAACGATGTCACAAGGCTTTACTTCCTAACCCTGAACGGCGAAAACGTTGCCACCTCGCTCTCGTTCAAGATCGGTACTACCAAGTATCTCTACAACAGCGGCTACGTCCCTGAGCGCTCCTGGCTCGCCGTCGGGCTCTTGAACCACGCGATCAACATCCTCGCCTCGATCGGTGAGGGAATAAAAGTCTACGACTTCATGCGCGGCGACGAGCGTTACAAGTACCACCTCGGGGCATCCGACCGCAGAATCTACACTGCACGTCTCGACAAGCGGCGATAACCCGTTCAAAGACCGCTCCTTGGACCAAATCCCGAGAGCTACGCATAATCTCCAGATGCGAATCGCAGTAATCAGCGTCCATGGATGCCCGTGCATCCGACCAGGTGGCACCGATGCTGGTGGAATGAACGTCTACGTTGATCAAGTCTCCCGTCGATTGGTGCGACTCGACGACACCGTAGTTGTCTACTCCCGATCGCACCCAGGAATAGAAAGCGACATCGCCGGCTACGGATACGAACTTGTGCATCTGCCAGTCGACGAAACAACCCTGCCGAAAGACCAAATCCCGGAAACCCTGTCCGATTTCACCGCCGCCGTCAAAAGTGATGCCGCAGCCAACAACCAAAACTTCGATCTGGTCACCTCCCACTACTGGCTTTCCGGTGTCGTGGGTTACAAATTGGCCCGCGTCTGGGCCGTCCCACATGTCACGAGCTTCCACACACTGGCCAGCATCAAGATACGAGTCCGTCCAGAGGAGAGCGAACCCGAAATCCGCTTCTCCAACGAAGCTTGCGTCGCCCGAGACGCCGACTTGATCGTCGCGTGGACCGAGGGTGAGGTGGAGCACATGATGCGTGAATTCGGAGTGTCAAGGGATAAGTTCGCGATCGTACCCCCCGGTGTCGACACCGAACGCTTCGTATCGTCGCCAACCTCTCCGGATACGCGAGCCAGAAAACGCATTTTGTACGTCGGTAGACTGGATGCGTTGAAAGGCGTCGATCTCCTAATCGAGGCGTTTGCCATTGTCGTGCAACGCGGCTTGGATGCTGAACTCCAGATCGTTGGTGGCGGATCCGCGGACGAGTTCCGGCGAGTCCTCGGACGTATCTCCCAACTGCGCCTAACCGACCGAGTGAAGTTGCCGGGGGTATTGCCTCAATCCGAGCTGCCCGAAATTTATTCCAACGCCGACTGCATCGTCGCACCCTCTTTCCACGAGACATTTGGTCTTGCCGTATTAGAAGCAGCCTCTTGCAGGACTCCCGCGATTGTTGCCGATGTTGACGGCTTGAGAGCGATCGTCGTCGATGGCGAGACCGGGTACTTGGTCCGCGAGCGAGACGCGCAGCTTTACGCCGATAAGATCGTCGAACTGATGGGAAACGACACGCTTCGTTCAGAGATGTCCAAAGCTGCGCGCAAACGCGCCGAAACTCTATCGTGGGACGCGACAGTGAGCGGCCTGGTGAATGTCTACAATCGAATCGCAAAGCAGCGCGCAGCTTCCGCTGCTCTGCGATAATTTTCGTCCAAAGTATTTAACGCCCTTCTAGGGTCGGAGAATCTAACTGTGTATCTGCGTATCGAAGATCACGGCATCATCGGAGATCTTTACACCGCCGCTCTCGTTGGCGTCGACGGCACCATCGATTGGTTCTGCGCACCGCATTTCGATTCACCGTCGATATTCGCATCGATCCTCGACGAGGAGAACGGCGGACACTTCTCGCTGCGACCTGACAACCATGATGTTCGATCGACCCAGTACTACCTACCCGAAACCAACGTCTTGGTTACGCACTTCACGTCGGACGAAGGCGTCGCTCAGGTGGTCGACTTCATGCCGGTCCGTACCCGTTTCGCTGGCGACACCGACCATGTTCTTATCCGCCGGGTTACCGGAATCCGCGGCAATCTCCACATGCAGATCGATTGCTCGCCCAAATTCAACTACGGACGAGACGAACACTACACAGTTTTCGTCGATGAAAACGTTCGCTTCATATCTCCCGACATTTCGCTTGAATACTGGAGCACAGTGCCGCCTGAAATCGTTGACGACTCGGTCAAAGTCGATTTCGAAATACACGAAGGACACACCGAGTACATTGTTATCGACGCGGTAGAGCATGTGGAAAGGGCGGACAAATTCGACGCCAACCGCATCGAACTCCTTTTCGACGACACGGTCAACTATTGGCGTCGGTGGATTAGTCAATGCACATACACCGGTCGCTGGCGCGAGATGGTGCATCGGTCCGCCCTGTGCCTCAAACTTCTGACCTTTGAGCCCACTGGCGCATTCGTAGCCGCTCCCACCACCAGCCTCCCGGAGGATCTTGGGGGTGTGCGGAACTGGGACTACCGCTACACATGGATCCGCGACGCCGCTTTCAGTGTCTACGGCCTGCTCAGAATCGGCCTCACCGAAGAGGCCGGGCGATTCATGGACTGGTTGCAGGACCGGTGTTCTGAAAGCGAAGACGACGGCACGCTGAAGATCATGTATGGCATCGACGGTAGCCACGACCTTGAAGAGCACACTCTCGAACACCTTTCGGGTTACATGGATTCCAAGCCGGTACGCATCGGCAACGGCGCTGCAGATCAGTTGCAACTCGACATTTATGGCGAGTTGATGGACGCTGTGTATCTCTCCAACAAATACCAGACCCCCATCTCTTACGACTTCTGGTCGCACCTGCGGAAGATGGTCAACTGGGTCTGCGATAACTGGCAACGCCCGGACGAGGGTATATGGGAGGTTAGAGGTGGTCGTGCCCATTTCGTCTACTCCAAACTGATGTGCTGGGTTGCCATCGACCGAGCGATTCGCCTTGCCGCCAAGCGTTCGTTCCCGAGCGACACCGATAAATGGGTCAAGACGCGCGACGAGATCTACGAGGAGATCATCAAGTACGGTTGGAGCGACAACGTCGAAGCCTTCACACAGGCGTACGGCCGGGATGCTCTCGACGCGTCCAATCTGATCATGCCCATGGTGTTTTTCATGTCGCCATCAGATCCCCGCATGTTGAAGACGCTCGACGCTATCCAGCGGTCCCCTGCTAATGGTGGCCTCGTCTACTCGAACCTCGTCTACCGCTACAACCTCCATGAGACACAAGATGGTTTGACGGGCGAAGAAGGTACTTTCAACATGTGCACATTCTGGCTCGTCGAAGCGTTAACTCGCGCCGGCCGCTCCGACCCCTCGCGGCTGGAAGAGGCGCGCATGATGTTCGAACACATGCTAGGTTACGCCAACCACCTAGGCCTCTACTCCGAAGAGATCGGACCCAAAGGCGAGCACCTTGGCAACTTCCCCCAAGCTTTTACGCACCTCGCCCTGATATCAGCCGCCTTCAACCTCGACCGAGCATTGGGTTCGAGAGCCTAACGCTTCACGACACCCAAACCGTAGTACTGCACCTCAGAATAGGTGCGATATCCAGCCGATTCGTAGATACGGCGAGCCGGAGGATTTTCGGAATCAACATCCAGCACCAGCGCTGTCGCGCCATGCGCGATCAGTCGTTCGATACCCGCATTGAAGATCGTCCAACCTAGTCGCTTGCCACGCATACTCGGGTGAACACCGACCATCTCAACGCGTCCATCGCCATCGCTGAGAGTAATCCAGTTGTACCCGGCTAGATCGCCATCTGATTCATCCGCCAAAACGACTATCGGCGCAAAACCGTTCCGATCTGCATCAGCGGCCGTGCGATCAGCGATTTCTTCGACAGTATTCGGCGAAAACCCCCAACTGCCGGTGAAACATGCATTATGCAGATCAGTTACTGCGGCACTTTCAACAGCGTCGGACATATCGGCATCACGAACTATGAATCCGGGAGGCGCAGGGGAATCAGGCAGTTCGACTTGTGAAACGCCGACACGCATCTTCAGGACGGTCCGAACCACACCGAATCTGGCGGCTTCAAGTGCATCAACGATCGATTTCGATTCAGTGTCCCGCACTGCGACGTGAATCTCGAACCGATCTTGATCCGAGAGTTCCATGGCGCGCCTGATACCGTCTTGAAGCAACGAACCCAAGGCATCCTTTCGCCCCTCGACAGTAGCCAATCCAACGAGAATCCTACCGATATTCAACTCCGGTTCGACCAACGCGTACCCAACCGGTATGCCGTCTTCATACCCAATCGACCATCGCCCTAGATCCGGATCCAAGCGTGGGTTGTCGATCGTCGCCACAAGCGTCGCTTCATCCGTCAGCGGCCACTCACGATGTCCGTGAGGACCGGCCGCGCGCAGGATTCGAAACAGTTCGGGCACCTCATGGCGCGTGATTGTGCGAATTTCCATTTCTAATCGAGTTGTCTAGTAGGGTGTTTTGCGAAATCCGTAACGTGTGGCATAATTGGTGTGCACACTAGCAAATGCTAATGCTACGAACGGGAGCAGTACCACGGTCCCGATAGCGAAAGAGAGCATCCGGTAGCTGAAAAGGATGCGCATCGTACGTGGGAACTCGCCCGGGAGCTCGTGACCTGAACCTCCCAACTGCCCAATCGGGCTTGCAGGATTCATAGGGTTGCGCGGATCGGCTACGTTAACAGTCGTAAATCAAGCGGGTTGATAATCGGGCAATGGGCTCGATAAGCAACCAAATAAGGTGGTACCGCGGGTTAATCCTCGTCCTTTCAGTTAACGGACGAGGATTTTTCTTATTGGCTGAAAATCAAGGCTACAACCGAATGGCGCACCTAATGATGTGTCCAGAGTTACAAGAAGCGACATGGGTAAGAAACTAACTGGCGGTGACATAGTCTGCGAAGCGCTCCTCAACGAGGGCGTCGACATCGTGTTCGGCCTCCCCGGCGGCGCAATCCTGCCGCTCTACGGAGTCCTAGGCAGGTATCCGGAACTGCGTCACGTGCTTGTACGACACGAGCAGGGCGCCGCTCACGCCGCTGACGGTTATGCACGCGCATCCGGCAAGGTCGGCGTCGCATTCGCCACTTCCGGCCCCGGCGCTACCAACCTAATAACCGGTCTAGCCACCGCGATGATGGATTCCGTGCCCATCGTCGCCATCACCGGACAGGTCGGACGCGCCGCGATTGGTACCGACGCTTTCCAAGAAACCGACATCACCGGCGCGACGCTTCCCGTCACCAAACATAACTACCTGATCACCCGCGTCGAAGACATCGGACCAACCATCCACGAAGCCTTCCACATCGCTCGCACCGGCCGTCCCGGCCCGGTCCTGATCGACATCCCCAAAGATGTGATGCAGGAACAGGGTTCCTACGACCACGAGCGTGACCGCAAGATCAAACTCCCCGGATATCGCATTCCGACGACGGCACCAGACTACCAGATCGATGCCGCCGTCGAACTCATCAACGAATCCGAGCGCCCGGTGTTCCTGGCCGGACACGGAGTAATTATCTCGCGCGCTTTCGACGAACTGCGAGAACTCGCCGAGAAGGCGCAAATTCCAGTCGTCACCACACTGCTGGGCATCTCCGGCTTCCCCGAGAACCACCCGCTTCACGTCGGATTCCCCGGCATGCACGGCGAAGCTTATGCCAGCCTCGCGCTTGACGACTCCGATCTGATCATCGCCGCAGGCAGCCGCTTCGATGATCGCATCGTCGGCAACGTCAACGAATTCGCCACCCGATCGAAGAAGATACACATCGACATCGATCCGGCCGAAATCGGCAAAACGGTCCAAGTCGATGCGTCTATTGTCGGCAATCTGAAGCATGTGTTGGGGCAGATCATCCCGAAGGCTGATCGCGTCTCGCGACCTGAGTGGATTCGCCACGTCGAACAGCTAAAGTCAGACCACCCTTCTCTACACATCCCAGAGACCGGAAACCTCTCCGGGCAACACGTTGTGCGCGGCCTGTCGAACGTTACGAAGGGGAAAGCGATCATTTGCACTGGCGTCGGACAGCACCAGATGTGGGCCGCTCAGCACTACAAGTTCACCGAGGCGAACACTTGGCTCTGCTCCGGCGGACTCGGAACTATGGGCTACGAAGTGCCCTCCGCTATCGGCGCTCAACTCGCGTTGCCTGAAGCATTGGTATGGTCCATCTGCGGCGACGGTGGATTCCAGATGACGATGATGGAACTCGCGACCGCAGTCGAAAACCGACTTCCGGTCAAGTACGCCATCTTGAACAACAACCACTTGGGCATGATCACTCAGTGGCAAGAGCTCTTCTACATGGGCGACACCCAAGCCGACGCCTACACCGCCAACCCCGACTTTGTGAAACTGGCGGAAGCGTTCGGCATGAAGGGTATGCGTGTCGAGGAGATCGACGACGTAGAGGATGCTATCGAAGAGGCCAACGCCCATCCCGGCCCAGTTATCGTCGATTTTGTCATCGAAAAAGTTGAACACGTTTACCCGATGATCCCTGCCGGCGGAAGCATCAAGGATCTGATGGAGGATACGAGGGTCTGATATGACTTCTCAATCGAAATTCGAAGCTCGTACCGTTACCGCGCTGGTCGAGGACCGCCCGGGTGTCTTGGCGCGCATCGCCGGCCTATGCCGTCGACGCGGACTCAACATCGCCAGTCTAGCAGTCGGGCATTCCGAGCAGCCAGGCTTGTCACGCCTCACCTTCGTGCTCGAAGGACCACCAGGAGTCGTCAATCACTGCGCCGCGCAGCTCGAACGTCTAGTCAATGTCATCGAGGCGAAAGACATTACCAACAAAAACCACATCTGGCGCGAACTCGCACTCGTCAAAGTCGCGACTAGCAAGGAGACGCGCGTTGAACTGCTGGAGTTGAGCCGCGTCTTCCGTGCCAACGTCATCGACATCGGTGTTGACAGTATGACTTTCGAACTGACCGGTGGGCGTGAAAAGATCGACTCGCTGATTACACTCTTGTCTCCATTCGGCATCAAGGAGGTGATGCGGACGGGCCGTGTGGCGGTCCTCCGCAGTACCCTCTTCGAAGGCGAAGACGATGGCGAGTTTCAAGCGACCCGCAACTGGGTCAATGGACTGCAACACGAATACCACTTCGAGCCGGGAGTCTCCGGCAGCGTGTAGAAGGTTTCTAGAGCGAGAACTTCTGTTTAACACCCAAAAAAACCTAGGAAGGTCAATCAACCAAATGCCAAAGCTTTACTACGATGCGGACATCGACGACTCGCCGCTGCGTGACAAAACCGTCGCCGTCATAGGTTACGGTTCGCAAGGTCATGCGCACGCGCTGAACCTCAAGGACAGCGGTTTCAACGTCATCGTCGGGCTATACGAAGGTAGCAAAAGCCGTGAGAAAGCCGAAGCGGACGGTTTGGAGGTCTTAAGTAACGCCGAGGCGGCGAAGCGCGCCGACCTCATCTCGTTCTGCTTGCCAGACACCATCCAAGGCGGAGTGTTCCGCGACGACGTCGAGCCGAATCTCGAGGCTGGCAAGACGCTATTGTTTGCGCACGGCTTCACGATCTTCTACGAGCAGATCAAGCCCGCAGAAGATATCGATGTCGTGATGATCGCCCCGAAAGCCCCGGGTCACCGTGTCCGCGCAGTCTATGAGCGCGGTTTGGGTGTCCCGTGTCTGGTTGCAATCCACCAAGATGCTTCTGGCGATGCGATGAACAACGCGCTCGCGTACGGAAAAGGCGTCGGAGGTGGACGCGCTGGCATACTGACCACCACGTTCAAGGAAGAGACCGAAACCGACCTCTTCGGCGAGCAGGCAGTTCTTTGCGGCGGTGTAACCCAGCTTATCAAGATGGGTTACGAGGTGCTGACCGAGGCGGGCTACCAGCCCGAATCGGCCTACTTCGAGGTGTTGCACGAACTCAAACTCATCGTCGACCTCATCTACCAAGGCGGCCTCGAGTACATGCGCTACTCGGTCAGCGAAACAGCCGAGTACGGCGACTACAGCCGGGGACCGGAAATCATCGACGAGGACGTGAAGGAGAACATGCGTCGCGTCCTCGAAGATATCCAGTCCGGACGCTTCGCTCGAGAATGGATCGCCGAGAACGACGAAGGTCTCTACCGCTTCAACCAGATGCGTAAAGAGAACCTTGAGCACCCGGTCGAAAAGGTCGGCAAGGAACTACGCGCCATGATGCCATGGCTCGAGTCCACGACCTAGCCGGGTGGACCTAGACACATTCAGCCGTTTCAGATGCTCTGCTGCTTGCCGGAGCATAGGAGCGACAACATGACCACACAAATAGTAAACAAAGCAGACCAAGTAATCATCTTCGATACGACGCTGCGCGATGGGGAACAATCAGCGGGCGCTGGATTAACCGTCGGCGAAAAAATCAGGATTGCCCATCAGCTCGCAAGGCTCAATGTCGATGTGATAGAAGCGGGTTTCGCTGGTAGCTCCCCCGGAGACTTCGAAGCGGTTCGACGAATCGCTCACGAGGTCGAAGGCCCGGTGATCTGCTCATTGGCGCGAGCCGTAGATTCAGATATCGAAGCCGCAGCGCGCGCCATCGAAGGCGCAGCCAAGCCACGCATTCATACCTTCATCTCCTCGTCGGACGTGCATCTGATGCACCAGATGCGACGGGATCGCGAGACGATCATGAACATGGCCGTCGAAGCAGTCGAAAAGGCCAAACAATACACCGACGACGTCGAGTTCTCTCCCATGGATGCCACGCGCACCGCGCCGGAGTATCTCTACGCCATCTTGGAAGCCGCGATCAACGCTGGCGCGACAACCGTCAACGTGCCGGATACCGTCGGATACTCCAACCCGGTAGAGTTTGGAGCGCTGATAAAAGGCGTCTTCGAAAACGTCTCCAACATCGACAGCGCGGTCGTAAGCGTTCACTGCCACAACGACCTTGGCATGTCGGTTGCTAACTCTCTGGCTGCGATCGAAAACGGTGCACGTCAGATAGAAGGTTGCGTCAACGGCCTGGGCGAACGGGCCGGTAATGCCGCGCTGGAAGAAGTGATGATGGCGATTGAAACCCGTCCGGATCACTATCGTGTTTGGACCGGTGTCAACATCCGCGAGATCAACCCGACCAGCCGCATGATCAGCAGCATCTTCGGCTTCCCAGTGCAGTACAACAAGGCAATCGTCGGGCAAAACGCATTCCGACACTCATCTGGAATCCATCAGGATGGCTACCTGAAAGAGCGTACGACCTTCGAGATCATGCGCCCCGAAGATGTCGGTTGGCGCGGCGAGGCCCTAGTCTTGGGCAAACTGTCCGGACGCGCGGGTCTGCGATCTCGACTGAGCGACCTCGGCTACCAACTCACCGACGACGAATTGAGCGATGTGTTCATCGCGTTCAAGGATTTGGCTGACAACAAGCGCGAGGTCACTGACGCCGATCTTGAAGCGTTGATGCGCGAGCAGCATCGCTACGCCGACACCAATCGCCGATACAAACTCGGCAAAGTCCGAGTGGTCTGCGGCAACGATGATATGCCGACAGCCGACGTGTCGATGACGACGCCTGACGACCACGCCCGAAACGCATCCGCCGAAGGCACCGGCCCCGTTGACGCCGTATGCAAAGCCATCGATTCAATCATCGACATCGACGTCGACTTGACCGAATTTTCGGTAAGCTCAGTAACCGAAGGTATCGACGCTTTAGGCGAAGTCACCATTCGCATCGACCACGAAGGTTCTACCTACTCTGGCCGCGGTTCCGATACCGACATCGTAGTAGCATCAGCGAAAGCATACGTGAACGCGATTAACCGCGCCTTGATGATCAGCGAACTGGACAGCCATCCCGTTACCGGGACAGTTTGAGCGTCAGTAACACGATCCACTTCGAGCGCCCTGAGGACACAAGCCCGGATGATTCTCCTGGGACGAAGAACCGCGACCACCGAAAGGGAGAAACGGTATAGGCGAACCAACCGAAAGACCTATGTCGTTGAAATCCTGCTGGTTTTTGCGGTTTCGCTCTTGGCCGAACTCGTGTTCGACCGACTCGGATTAACCGGGCCTTGGGTCGATCTTGGCCTCACGGCATTATTGTTATTCTTAGTCGGTCGGGCGTTCGCAGGTCGTTCGCACGATATAGGCAGAACCGATAACTGGACACTGATACCAATCGTCCTTTTCTCAGCCGGTTGGCTAGTGCCAGTATTCTGGGACGGAGCACCAACTTGGGTCGAGATCTCTGGGCGATTGATTTGGGTGTTGGCGTTGATCTCGCCCGTCCTGTTCAAAGGCGATGAAGGCGAAAATCAATTCGGTTCGCCGCCAGAAAACGCGATCGAATGGAAGGTGATAGCGAACGTAGGTTGACGGGCCGCATTGCCGGGCCGTGAGACCAGCAAGCAAACATAACCAACAGGTGGTGAATATGCCGAAGACGATGTTCGAAAAGATCTGGGACGCACATCTCGTCGCCGAACCCGAAGGCGAGCCTGCAATCCTTTACATCGACCTGCACTTGGTCCACGAGGTCACTTCACCGCAGGCGTTCGAGGGACTGCGGTTGACTAGTCGCAAAGTGCGACGTCCCGATCTGACGATATCGACGGTAGATCACAACGTCCCTACCGATGAAACACGTACCGAGGTCATCAAGGATCCTATTGCACGACAGCAGGTCGAAGCCCTCCGCCAGAACTGCGCCGACTTCGGTGTGACGCTTTACGATGTCGACTCGAGCGCGCAAGGCATCGTCCACGTTATCGGCCCGGAGCAAGGATACACGCAACCCGGCATGACCATCGTCTGTGGCGACTCCCACACCTCAACGCATGGTGCATTCGGTTCTCTAGCGTTCGGCATCGGCACCTCAGAAGTCGAACACGTACTCGCCACGCAGACTCTCCGCCAGCGCCGACCGAAAACCATGGAGGTGCGCTTCAACGGCGAGCTACCAGTCGGCGTCTCCGCCAAGGACATGATCCTAGCCACGATCGGGCAGATGGGCACCGCGGGAGGTACCGGACACGTCATAGAGTACACCGGCGAAGCGATCCGCGACCTCAACATGGAAGGTCGCATGACCATCTGCAACATGACTATAGAAGGCGGAGCCCGCGCCGGCATGATCGCTCCCGACGACACGACGTTCAAGTGGATGCGCGGCCGCAAATTCGTACCCCAAGGCGATGACTTCGATGCCGTCGCCGCCGAGTGGAGCCAAATCGTCACCGACGACGGAGCCAAGTACGACACCTTGGTCGAGATCGATTGCGAAAGCCTAGAACCTTACATCAGTTGGGGCACCAATCCCGGTCAAGTCGCTCGGGTGTCAGAATCGGTTCCTGGCCCCGACGATTTCGACGACCCTGCCGAACAGGAGTCAGCCGAACGCGCGCTTGAGTACATGGCGCTTGATGTCGGTACTGCCATGCAAGACATCCGGCTAGACCGAGTCTTCATCGGCTCTTGCACCAACGCACGACTCGAAGATCTCCGCGCGGCAGCATCCATCATCGAAGGAAAACGTGTCGCCGAAGGTGTCCGAGCTCAAGTGATGCCAGGTTCAACACTGACCAAGTGGGCTGCCGAAAAAGAAGGCATATCCGAAATCTTCAAAGACGCCGGATTCGAGTGGCGAGAATCTGGTTGCTCGATGTGCTTAGGCATGAACCCAGACATCCTGGTACCCGGCGAACGATGCGCCTCGACTTCGAACCGCAACTTCGAAGGTCGCCAAGGCAAAGGTGGACGCACCCACCTGGTAAGCCCCGAGATGGCAGCCGCAGCCGCGATCGCCGGTCACTTCGTCGATGTCCGCGACTGGGATTGATGCGCATTTCGATCTTAGCTAAGCCGTGACCAGACCACCAGAAGATTCGGACTTACGCGGCTCAGATTCTGGTACCGATTCGCCCGGAGGCGAAACAAACCCGTCAAGCAGCATCTACCGTCGTCCGCGACGGAGAGGCGGCAGCGAATCTGACCTCCGTTCCGAGATGCCTGATTCGGACTCGACACCAACTTCGAACCAGGGTTCAGAATCTGAACGTACTAGTGGCATCTACGCTCCACCGCGTCGCCGAAGTGTCCGCCGAGATTCCGACGATTCGAAGCCTGGGATTTTCTCGCGTCTCACTGGCCGCCACCGCCTAGACGAAATCCGCGAAGCCCGTTACGAACCATACACCTACGAGAGCAATGAACAGAACCTTAAATGGACCGCCATCGCCATGGGCGTATGGTGCCTCGCCATCATTTGGCTCGCATTCACCGACTTCAGTAACTCCAACCGATACCAAGACTGGGTAGACGATGGCGTAACGGACATTCCTCCAACTGCCGATATCGGTCAACAAATCGAATCCGCCCGCACCTACGCCCAACGCATCGGTGGAGAAGAATTCAGATGCGCGTTTTTGGGACTGTCAGATTCGTCCGACGATTGTCCGAACGGCGAGATGGACGCGATCCTCGTCTCTAATTTCGTCGAGGATTCCGGCGCGATATGTGCAAACACCGAAGAGTACACACCCGAAATAGTTGAAGAAGTCCCTGACGACGAAGCCGTAACAACAGGCCTTCAAACCTCAGAACCGGTAACAATCTGCACCGCGGTCTGGAGTTCTTATGCGCTGTTGACATTCGCCGAACAGGCTGGCTTGGATTGCCCAAGCGTCGACGCAATCGTCAGCTCTATCTCTTCTACAGTCTCCGAGTATCCGGATTGCGATGCGGCGTTCACCTACGCAGAAGACTTCCAAGCGAGCCAAGACCGATCAAGGTTGATATGGCTACTCTCGATCTTCCTGATTGTGGTAGTCGCTTTCCCGTACCTCTCGTTGGTTCATCGCGCCAGCCGCAATCTTTTGCCCCTCAAATCAGAAGGCCAGAAACACTTACCCGAATGGTCCGTACTGCATCATTTCATCCCGATATGCAACTTCGTCAGACCAGGCCAAGTTCTATCCGAACTTTATAAAGGGAGCGATCCCAACGTAACGACCGACGAACCGACCGCTTGGAAAAGCGCAGGCAAAGTAAGGGTGATCGTCTACCTCTGGTGGATCCTCTGGGTCGCAGGGTGGATTTTCAACCCCATCACCGTCCCTCGTTTCGTAAATGCTCAAACCTTACCCGAGTTGATAGACGCTAATGACCTGCTAATATTGTCTGATGTTTTGCTCATTTTTCTCGGCGTCGTGGCCTTACTCATGTTGCGGCAATTGCACGTATGGCAGGAGATGCGATTTTCAAGAATCGGTCTGATTACGGTTACTCCACCTCTACCAGAGGACCCTTTGGCAGTCGCTTTGAGGCAGCAAGAAGAAAAACAACGGGAAAAAGACGAAAAAGACAAACGGCGTGGTCGATAGCACCATTTCAGCCCCTTTCGCTCCGCGAAGAGGGCGCGAGCGTAGTGAGCGAGGGATGCCCGCGAGGATGAGTCATACCAAGGTGTACTAAGAACCTGCGAGGAGATGAGCGTTAGATGGAAAAATTCACTAGATTGACTGGGCGTGTGGCACCGTTGAACCGGGCCAACGTCGATACGGACCAGATAATTCCGAAACAGTTTCTCAAACGAATTGAACGAACCGGATTCGGCGAGTTCGCATTCTTCGACTGGCGCTATCTCGAAGACGGCGTCCCGAATCCCGACTTCATCTTGAACGAGGCGCGTTACCAAAGTGCCTCAATACTCGTCGCCGGACGAAATTTCGGTTCCGGTTCGTCGCGCGAACACGCGCCCTGGGCTTTGAATGAGATGGGATTTAGGGCGATAATAGCTCCGAGTTTCGCAGACATCTTCCGAAACAACTGCATGCAGAACGGCATGGTGCCAATCGTGCTGTCGCAAAATCAGGTCGACCACATCATGGGCAACGCCCTCAAAGGCGTAGGCTACGAAGTCACCGTCGACCTTGAAGCTCAAACCGTGTCTGATGCTGATGGCTTCTCAGCATCATTTGAATTCGATTCGTTTCGTCGAAATTCCTTGATGAAGGGATTGGACGACATAGGCATCACGTTGCAAAATAGCGATGCCATTGACGAATTCGAATCTGCAAGAGCTGCTCGCTGGTAGCAGTTCAGGAAAGCTTGTTGCGCTTCAGATCGAGTCGACGCGTCTGATCGCGATTAGTTCCCAAATCGACAACACACATCAACTGCAAAAGAAAGATGCACGCAATGGATATTCGTATCGCGGTACTAGGCGGAGACGGGATCGGACCGGAAGTCACCGCGGAATCGGTCAAGGTGCTCGACGCCATTGAGCGACGTTTTGGTCACACGTTCTCATTCGTCATGGGCGCTTGTGGCGGACGTGCCATCGACGAGTTTGGCACTCCATTACCGGAGGAAACCCTCGACATCGTGAAGGGCAGCGACGCGGTGCTTTTTGGTGCCGTCGGAGGCCCGAAATGGGATGACCCACAAGCCGAAACACGGCCCGAAGACGGAATCCTCGCGCTACGAAAAGGACTCGACCTGTTTGCCAATCTGCGCCCCGTAAAGGTCTATCCACAACTCATCGACGCCAGCCCTCTCCGTCCAGAGCGTTTAGACGGGGTCGATATGGTAATAGTTCGCGAACTCACCAGCGGACTATACTTCGGCAAGCCCAAAAAGCGGTGGTCAAACTCTCGCGGGCGCAGCGCGGTTGACACGCTGACGTATCGAGAGCGCGAGATCGACCGCGTTGCGCGCGTTGGCTTCGAAATCGCCCGACTTCGACGCAAACGGCTGCATTCTCTTGACAAGATGAACGTCCTCGAAACTAGTCGCCTGTGGCGCGAAGTCGTCACCGAAATCGGCGTCGAGTATCCCGATGTCGAACTCATCCACATGCTTGCCGACAACGCTGCAATGCAATTGGTTACCAACCCTGCAGAGTTCGACGTCGTCGTGACCGAGAACACCTTCGGCGATATCCTCTCCGACGAAGCCGCAGTCATCGGTGGTTCGATGGGCATGTTGCCGTCGGCATCCCTATCCGCGATCCCTAAACCTGCTAATAACCGTCGCCCGCGCCGCGCCGGGAAACGTGCACTCTACGAGCCGATACACGGTTCCGCTCCAGACATCGCAGGGCAGGGCGTCGCCAACCCTATCGCTTCGATACTCTCCACCGCGATGATGCTACGCTACTCGTTCGCACTTGAAGACGAGGCGAACTCGATCGAGAACGCGGTATCAGCAGTCTTGGCCGACGGATTGAGAACTCCTGATCTGGCAACCACCCTCGGTGGAGCGATCGGCACATCCGACATGGGCGACGCCATCGCCGGACGTGTTCGAGGATAACCCCACACCGCCCCTTTCGCCCAGCGAAAGAGGCGCGAGCGAGCGGAGCGATGCTCGCGGGGTATGCTCGGGCCGAGGGCGGACGCAACATGCATCAGCCGCAACTACCCCGTCCATGATCGGCAGGAATCTGAAGCATCAAGTGGAGAATAGAAACACTATCGCGGATACTGAATCCTAAGCATCCAAAGTATGCTCATCTGAACCGATCCCCATTCAACACAACTCGTAGCCCATGCTCCAAGACCACTTGCCAAATCTGACCTCCGATGTTGTGTCAACCGAAATCGTCACTGGCGCGACCATTTACCGAGACCGCTGGAGCATCCCTCACATCTACGCCGAAAACGCCCACGACGCGTTTTTCGCACAAGGCTACGCCACTGCCCAAGACCGGCTGTGGCAGATGGACTTCGACCGCCTGCGCTGCCTCGGACGCGCCGCTGAATACCTCGGTTCGTCTGCTATCACCGAAGATACCCTTATGCGCCGTCGAGACTTCGAAGCGGTCTCGCGCGCCGACTACGACCTCTGTAGCACCGACGCCAAAACCGCACTCGACGCATACGCCGAAGGTGTCAACGCATTCATCAACTCCGATGATCCGCTGCCATACGAATACGCATTGCTCGGCACTTCGCCCGAACCGTGGGAGCCGTGGCACTGCATCGTCATCTACAAGGTTCGCAACAGCGCCGAAGGTGGATTCCAGTCGAAGCTCTGGCGCGCGAAACTTGCCGCGAAGATTGGCCCTGAAAAGACGGCGAAGCTCTCACCCGGTTATCAGCAAGGCATGTTCCTCACCGTTCCTCCAGGCGTCGTCTACGACGGCCCTACCGAGAACGCTGTCGACGAACTCCGAGCAACCGTCAACGCCACCGCGCCCCTTCGTGAAATCGACGGCGGCTCCAACGGCTGGGCAGTCTCCGGCGACCTCACCGCTTCCGGAATCCCGATGGTCGGCGGAGACTCGCACCGCGGCTTGGAAGTGCCCAACGTCTACTACCAAGTCCACATGCGGACCGACGAATTCGACGTCTTAGGGCACTCCGTACCTGGAATGCCGATGGTAATGCACTTCGCACACAACCGCCACGTCGCGTGGGGTATGACCCACGGCGGAGTGGACACGCAAGACCTCTTCGTCGAGCAGCTACGACGTAACGACGACGGTGCCGAATACCTGTTCAAAGGAGAGTGGTTAGTCGCCGAAACATCGCGACAACAGCTTCGCGTGCGGGGCGACGCGACACAGACCATCGAAGCCATCAAGACTCATCACGGACCGATCATCTCCGGCAGCGCGGATGACGGTTGGGGCATCGCACTAGCCGATCCCGGTTCCAATGAGGCGACTCCATGGGTTGACGCCACCCTAGACGCGATGAAGTGCAAGAACGCCGATGAGTTCGAGCAAGCCCTCAGCAGATGGACCGACCGCGTCAACAACTATCCCTACGCCGACATCCACGGCGATTTCGGCTACGCGCTTAAAGGCCGCATTCCGATACGGAGCACCGTCAACGGATGGGGTCCCGTCGAGGGCTGGACCGGCGAGAACGAATGGCAGGGCTACATCCCAGACGATGAGCTGCCTAGGTCTCGAAACCCCGAGATCGGTTGGGCCGTCACATGCAACCAACGTGTCGTCGGCGAAGACTACCCATACTTCCTCAGCGGGTCGTTCGGATCCGACTACCGCGCGCGCCGAATCATCTCTCACATCGAAGAGGCAAAGACGAACGGACATCTCCTACGAGTAGAGGACATGGCGGCATTCCACGGCGATGTTGGCACAGTCCCCGGCACGAAGCTGCTCGAACGCGTAAGCTCATTGAGCACCGACGAATTATCTAACCAAGCATCGAAGGCTGCGTTAGACATCCTGCTCGAATGGGATGGCAAGCTGAATGCCGATTCCGTCGGCGCTGTAGTCTACAGCGCGCTGAACGACGAGATCTCACTCGGACTGATGGAGCGAAACTACGGCATCGATCCCGACGAGTTTGCAGCCAATCCAGATCTCAACGCCATCGACCACCTACGACGCCAGCTCAAACCCGCATTTATCAACGCAATCAATCAAGGCGGCGGGCAGGAATTCCTCGCACCACACGAGTCGGTCGCCACATTCCTTGCAACCTGCTTGACCAATGCCTCCAACCATCTCCGAAGCACATACGGCGAACTAGACGCCGTAACTTGGTCCGACGTGCACATCACCAAGCAGGTGCATCCCCTATCCGCAGTGTTCCCAGAAGCCGCCGATGAGTTGGATGCTCCCGCCATCGGAACCGCCGGTGACGGCGATGTACCCTTCGCCACCGGCTCGCGTCCTGCATGGAACTTCAGAACCGGTTCCGGTCCCGTCAACCGCTACATCCATGACCCGGCCACATGGTCCGCCGGCAGGTGGATCGTACCGCTAGGGGTTTCGGGAAACGTGGCAAGTACCCATCGACACGACCAACAGCATTCGTGGGCAACTGTAGCCGGCATCCC
Organism: Dehalococcoidia bacterium; assembly: GCA_965220515.1. GTDB lineage: Bacteria > Chloroflexota > Dehalococcoidia > Lucifugimonadales > Lucifugimonadaceae > Bin127. The sequence goes on along the minus strand of OZ244831.1, from coordinate 858,395 downwards.
CCAATTCTTCGAGTGGGACGAAATCGCCAAAACCGCGACCACCATCCAAAACCTACACCCTGCGCAGTGATGCGCAAATCGCCATGAATTGGTGTAATTCCAGGTACAGCATCGAAATCAGTATGAGTGATTACGAAATCCGTAATTTACGGATACAGTTGATTTCAGCCATGATTTCGGCATAATCACTGTATATCACTGATGAAATCACGCTGAAAACTTCGAAATATGCCTGATATCTGAAAATCTAACGTCAGAAAAGATTAACAAAACATCGTCGAAATTCGTCACATACTGCTCCGCAGAGTAGTTAAATAGAGTCATGGGCGATCGAGTGATCGTCCGCAACTTGACTTTCTGCGAAAGGAGCAGACGAATTGAGACAGGCGTTAAACCAAGCTTTGCAGAGGCTCTCCCATGGCTTCGACACGAAGCTGGTGGGCGAGCGTGAAATGCAACACGCGACCCTCTTGGGAGACTCGGTAGCGCGCATGCCGCACTACCCGAACCCACGAAAACAGCGCAAGTCGGACGCACCCTCGGTAACTGGTTTGTACTTCTAAGCACCAACCAGTAGAAGGGACGAAACCGACCGTTTCACCCTCTGAAAAAACCAGACGCCCCGCTAACCAGCGGGGCGTCTTCGATTCTGAGGATCTTCCCGTAGGGAGACTCAATGCCAATCCCTTTCATCCTCAACCGTCCGCACACTCCCGCGCGTCCTGGTAACTGCCGGCCGAGCCTTCAATGCCTCTTCATCTACGTCGATGCCCAACCCAGGCTCCGTCGGTAGCTCGATGTAACCGTCCTCGGGCTCCAGATACCCGATCGTCACCTCCCGAGAAGCCGCCTCGACACCCACCATGTACTCGTAGATCAGGAAGTTCGGCATTCCCGCCGACGCCTGGATCGCCGCCGCGCATCCCACCGAGGTCGAATTCCAACCGTGTGGCGAAACACCGATGTAAAACGGAGCAGCCATCGCTGCGATCTGCGTCAGCTCCCAGATGCCACCAGTGTTGCAGATGTCTGGATTGATAATGTCCGCCGCACGAGTCTCGCATACCTCGCGGAATTCGTTGCGGGTGTACAGCGCCTCGCCAGTCACCACCGGGATCGTCGTCGCCTCTTTGACTTCCTTGATCGCCGGAATGTTGTCCGGTGGACACGGCTCCTCGAACCAATACGGTTTCAACGGCTCCAACTCACGAGCGACTCGAATCGCATTCATCGGCGCCAGCCGCCGATGAACTTCAATCAGCAACTCCACTTCCGGACCTACCGCCTCGCGTACCGCGGTAACCACCTCCACCGCCTCCTCCAACGCACCGCGCGGCGGATACTCCGTCCAAGGACCCGGGAACGGATCGAACTTCAACGCCTTGAACCCGCGTTCCGCAACCAGAGTGGCCGCACGTTCGCCATACTCTTGCGGGGTGTCGCCACCCGACCAACCGTTGGCATACAGCTTCAACCGCGGCCTAACCGGACCTCCCAGCAAATCGTAAACAGGCCTTCCCATCGCCTTCCCGACGATATCCCAAAGCGCGATCTCGATACCGCTCATAGCGCAGTGCAGATCCATCCCACCCCGCTTAGTCGCAAAGTCTTCATGGACAACGTGAATGAAGTGCCGGATATGAAATGGATCCCGACCCTCCAAATACCGCGCGATCTGCTTCACATGCGCCTCATCCTGCGTATCCCGGTCCGCCTGCGTATAAGCCTCTCCCCAGCCAACAATCCCCTCATCAGTCTCAATCTTCACAAACAGAAAATTCTTCCCTTGGCCCGGATCCCAGAGATGAGTCTCAACATTAGATACTTTCATTGCAGAGATGCCTCGATTCGTAATGCTGCGAGATACATGCAAGGTTATCCAACCACGTCCCCTTTCGAGAATCGAAGGGGGACGCGGAGCGCAGCGAACGCAGGGGGATGCCCGGCGGGGCAGCGCAGCGCAATCCCCTCTCCCTCGATGGGAGAGGGTCAGGGTGAGGGTGACAGGCGACATAGCAACTCCGACGTTTAGAATCCTCCAACATGTCCCTCCTAATACCAAAACGCGTCCTCGCAAACATCATCTCACACGCCCTCGAATCCGACCCCGAAGAGTGCTGCGGCGTACTCATCGGTGGCGAAAATTCCGCCGAAGAAGCCAGGCGCATCCAAAACAACCACTCCGAACCCATTCGACGCTACGAGATGGATCCCATAGCTCTAGCTCGCGCCGAATCCGAAGCCGACGCGAAAGGCCGCAGAATCGTCGCAATATACCACTCTCACACCCACTCCCAAGCCTACCCATCCCAAACCGACGTCAACAACGCCGTCCAATCGTGGTGGACAGAACCATACTACGTCCTAATCTCCCTAGTCGAAAAAACCCGACCCATAGTCCGCGCATACCGCATCTCCGAAGACGCCACAGTAACCGAAATCCCCATCACTACCGACGGCAAACCCTACATCGAAACCACCCGCTAACCCTCCGCCCCTTTCGTTGCACGAAAGGGGCGCGAGCAAGCGAAGCCCAAAGGACCGACACCAGAGCGGGGTATGCCCGGAGGAACAGCAATCCCCCCTCCTTCAGGAGGGGGCTAGGGGGAGGCCGAACGGGGACAAAAGGGCGGAGCAATCCCACCAATCCATAAATCCCCGCAATCCCCGGTTCAGACAACAACGCACTTGACTCTCGCAACATCTGTAGTAATATAACAACTGAGCGCCGATCCGACCGCTGTCGGAGCGGCGCCCCGAAAAACGAAGAATCGCCGCGTCGCAACGGAGAGCGTGCACCCCCCTTGTCGGCGCCGACAAACACAATTGAATACTGCATCGGTCGCGGGCGGGTAGCACGGAGCCGCCAACACACGGCTCCACGACGGTGTCCGCCAAAAGTCATGGAAGACGTCTGGGAAGACGGGCGAAACGCGACCGCGAAAATCCGGTTACGGGGGTCGTTGTAGCTCCAGGGTCCGAATGCGGAGTGTTACGCTGGCTCCGACTCGCAAGCCAGACGGCAGCCGAAAGGCGCCGTTCAAGGTTCGGGCGAACGCATCCCCTATCCGGCAGACGTCTGCCCGGCTCGTCGGTCGGGTGAGGCTACGGCATCAGCGAGGGGAGGAACCGGGCGATGGCGGGGGCCGATCTTCTAGACGCCCCCGGAGGGCCGACGGTCTGGCGACGTCGGCGGTGCTGGACTATTGACGAACATACAAGCAACTTATCGCACGCGACCCCGAAGACGCGGCGATCCTTCGACAACCACCCGTCGAACAGAATCCTCCCCGAAAGGGAGAATTAAACGCGTCCTATTCCTCCCCTTCGCGAAGCGCAAGGGGACGCGGAGCGAAGCGAACGCAGGGGATGCCCCATCCTGGCACATCCTAGTTCAAAAACACACTACTGCTGTTGCTGCTGTTGAGCCTGAATCGCAGCCGCGTCGAGTTCGGCCGCGAAATGCGAAGTCTCAAGCTGCTCTTGCAACTCGAAGATCGAACCAGCAGGTTCCGGATGCGCAGGCAATGGCATCCTCACCGGCACCGGCTCCAACCTAGGCTCGTTCGTTGCATCCCCACGCAACATGTCCGATGTCCATGCATCCCAATCCGGAACTCCACGCAACGGCCAAGCATCCGCCGCCTGGTACCCCATCAACAGCAAACGACGAGGACGATCCGAGATGTTCGGGGCCGAACCGTGCAACGCTCTGACGTGGTGGATCGATACGCCACCAGCATTGATCCGAATCGGCACCGCCTCCTCCATGTCGAAGTCCTCTTCCGATACCGCACCGATGAAATACCCATCCTGGTGATGGCTCAACGCCGGCCACTTGTGCGAACCCGGAATACACATCAGACATCCGTTCTCGATCTCCATGTCGTCGAAAGTCAGCCCGATCTCAAGAATGTCATCATTCGTCGCCGGGTAGAAACCCCAGTCCGTATGCCACTCGACCTGCGCGCCACCCCCCGGTGCCTTCATGTTCAGCTTAGTGTGATGGAGCTTGATGTTCGGCCCCAGCAACTGCTCGATGATGTCCAGAAGCCCCTCTTTTCGCATCGCCGCTTCGTAAACTGGATGTCGCATGTGTGGCGATGTGATGCGTCGCAACTTGGGTGTTTCCGGACTGTGTCCCGCCGCAAAATCTAGGTCGAAAACGTCGGTATGCTCGGTCAGTTCTGCGGACTGTTGAACAAATTCGTTGGTTACCCTGCGTAGCTCTTCAACCTCCTCCATCGAAAAGACATTGTTCACACCGATGAATCCGTTCTCCCGGTACTCCGCTATCTGTTCGTCAGTGAGTTGGTTGGTTGTGGTGCTCATCTTTGCTTGATCCTGATCGATCGTGTGCTTTGTTACGGCGAATTGTACGTTCGATTATGCTCAGATCGCTTTAACCGCCGCTCGAAGTGCACTAGTGAATTTACCCCGCCTACCGATCACGATTCGATCCAAACCCAACCAATCCGCCATCAACCTCAACTCCGATGCCAGCCGCTCAGCGACCTCCTCCTCGTCACATCCATCTTCCAGAAACGCCCCAGGCACCCTCAGCACTCTCTTCTGCCGATCCGCCTTCAAATCCACCCGCGCCACGAAGCGATTTCCAAGAATGAACGGCAAGACGTAGTACCCGTATTTTCGCTTCTTGACGGGCGTGTAGATCTCGATCCGATACTCGAAATCGAACAGCCACTCAAGCCGATCCCTGAACCACGCCACCGGATCGAACGGCGAAACAATTGCACAGACATCAGAAGACACGTCCGGAACCTTGATACCGGGCACAGCGAACATTTCTCGCTGAACCCCGTCAACCTTCACTTCCTCGATTTCGCCAATCTCGACGAGATGCGTTACAGCTTTAGCGGCATCGTTTCGATTTATCCGGTAGTAGTCCGCGCAATCCGCTACCGTGCCGATGCCTAGTGAATCAATCGCATGTTTCATCATCTGATGGTGCGCTTCAGTCTTCGAGAACGGCGATTTCGAAGCGGTTTCTGCGGGAACTGCACGATCAAATAGGTCGTACCGGCGGGCGGTATTGACTCGATCCGATACAGCCAACTCGCCTTGGAATGTCAACGTCTCCAACACAAGCTTCGCAGTTGAACTGCCCCAATACCCGTAACGCTCACCCTTGTTTTGAATGTCTGCAACCGCTGTCGGCCCACGAGACGTGACTTCGTCGACGATGGTTTCCAGGAGGCCGGGGTGCTCACCCATCAATTCCGACCATCGACGCCAAGGTCGCCACTCCGTCATGCGATGCCGAATCATCGGCAAATGGTCCATCGGTATCAACGATGCTTCGTGCACCGAATACTCGAAAAGATTCCGTTCTTCATACGCGTATCGGTGCAGCATCTCCAAAGGATAACTGCCGAGACGGGAGAAGAACGGCATGTATTGGGCACGAACAAGAACGTTTACGGAGTCGACTTGGACGATGTTCAGACGACGCGCGACGCGTTCGAAATCGTTCAGGCCAACCTCGCCGGATTTCGGCCGCGGTTCTGCTAGTCCCGCCGCGATGATCGCGATGCTGCGCGCCTCGTCGATGCTGAAGGTCCTCAAATCATTGGCCATGGCACATTCCAATCCGGATCTAAGTGCGGAAAATTCCCGCTCTCGAGCATCTCTCTGCCACGTCTGATTAAAGAATCGATCTCTGGTTCATCAAGCGCCCCAGCAAGTTTATCGCGCAGATCCGAGGCCGAATCGTCGAGAGTCGGCACCAAGTTTTCGATCGATTTCAACAACTCAACAGGGTAGGGCGTTCCATTGAATTCGAACATCACTGTCCGCCGTCGCGCCAAGGGATTGAAGGTCAGTCCGTGGTCAACCGCCCAGATGCAGTCGTCAGCGTCCAACAGGCAAGCACCACCTTTTCTGTCCGCGTTATTTACCAGCACATCGAACATCGCGACAGGCATGTAATCGTCGAGACGTTCATCACGCAGGTTGAAATAGTGCTTCGTGAAATCCGCATCGATGAAGAGTTGCACGCTGCCGATACCGTGAGGACCATCCCGGACTACCGTAGGAGGAACTGCGGGCCAACCCAAAGCGTCGGCGATGATATACGCAGACCACTCGCGGTTATGAAGGGTCCCGTATGGAAAGTCGCGGAGGGGTCGTTCGCCGGCCGCGGGTTTGTAGATCGCAAAAATCTCTTCGTCATCTTCAGCCAGACGCACCACGAAAACGTAGTTGGAACCGCCGGGGTGGAGTCCGATGCCGTTAATTGGCCACTTGGCGAGTCGTTCCTCGATCTCCTTGCGGCTCAACCCGGCAACCGAGTCGGGCTGAATCATCGGGAGGGTACGACATCAATCATCGTCGTCTTGCAACTGTTCGAGGATTGCCACGCTCAGATCGATGTTGTGACCGTTGCGTCGTTCACAGACATGGTCTTCGCCTTGGTTGATAGCGACGTGGCAGTATGGGCAAATCGGTCGACCAGCTGCCACGATCTCCATACCTCGTTTGGCAACGGACACGGCCTGCTGGTGAGAGAAACCGAACTGGAGAATGATCGGATCCGGATCCTCTTCGCCAGACTCGATCTGTTCCAGACTGACACCGGCCGCTGCGAAGAGGAACACCTTCCGGCCCGCATCGTACTGCATCGCGATCCGCGCAGCTTTGAAATCTACATCACCTTCAGAATCAGGTGGGATGTCCGGCAACGTTCTGCTCGTGATTTCATCGTCGGGATCCATCTGCTCGAGAGCATTGCCAAGGGAGAAAGCGATGTTGTAAAGCTGTTCCTTCTCCAACCAAACGATCGCACTGCCGCGTTCGCTGTTGGCGGTGAGGTTGAAGGTTCGCTGACCCGGCTCCCCATAGGTGAGAACCTGTAAATCATCAACAATTCCGAGATGCGTTGACTGCTCCAAACTGGATATCTCCTTGACGACGGAACGGGCGTAATCGAGGCGCACCACCCACGTTGTCGCAATAGATTCTAGCAACACGATTACTAATGGCAGCGCGTGTACCCTAAATTCTTGCGCGGCAATCAGCGTTGATATACGATTCTTGATTGGATCAGGTATCCAGCGTGGCGGCAACCGCGTCGCCAATCGGAGACGGGAATTCCTCGATTAGATGAAGCCTCATCGAGTACGCCTGACATCGCTCCGTAGCATCTGGAAGAAAGTGCTCATCTCCAAATTCTTTGGGCGTCATTAGAACCAGACGGTCGCGAACCGTTATCACGCAATCAATTGAGAGGCGTAGATCCCAACCGGGGCTGTGCAATGTGGGTGGTACCGCGAGCCGTTAGGCGGGTCAACAACGATCCGTCGGCCCGTCCCATAAAGATGGACGTGCGTGACGTAGGGATCGAAACTCTCACGAACGCCCGTCCGAAAACAGGACGGGCTTTATTTTTGCCCGAAACAACCCCAAAGATGACTACGACCGAGAACGCAAGAACCGAAACTAACGGCCAACCCGCACAAGCGATGAAATCCGTAGAAATCTACGACACCACCCTTCGTGATGGTGCTCAGCAGGAAGGCATATCGCTTTCTGTCGAGGACAAGTTGGCGATTACGCGTCTACTCGACGACTTCGGCGTGGACATCATCGAGGGCGGTTACGCGGGCGCGACACCAAAGGACGACGAGTTTTTCGAGCGCGTACGAACATTGGACCTGAAGCACGCGGAAATCTCCGCTTTCGGCAACACGCGGCGAGCCGACGCGGATTGCGATGACGATATCTCGATGAGAGCCCTCATCGATTCTGGAGCTCCGATCACCACCATCGTAGGCAAAGCGTCAGAGTATCAGGTGCGCGTGATTCTGGAGACGAGCGTCGAAGAGAATCTGGCAATGATCGCCGATTCGGTCTCATACCTGAAGTCCCGAGATCGACGCGTGTTCTATGACGCCGAACATTTCTTCGACGGTTTCAAAGAGAACCCCGATTACGCTGTTCGTTGCTTGCGCTCGGCGTACGACGCTGGCGCCGAGAGAGTGGTGTTGTGCGATACAAACGGCGGTACCCTGCCGCACGAAATCGCAGACATCGTGAGTGAAGTCAAAGAATCTCTCCCCGATGACGCGGTTATAGGCATCCACACACACAACGACACCGATACCGCAGTCGCATCTGCGATGGAGGCGTACCGCGCGGGTGCACACCAGATTCAAGGCTGTATCAACGGTTACGGCGAACGGACCGGCAACGCCAACTTGATAAGTATCATCGGCAACCTGAACTTGAAATTGGGTGTTGAAGCGATCCATCCGGAGAAACTACCCGAACTCACAAGCCTTTCGAAACTCGTCTCAGAGATCGTCAACCGACGTCCATTCCCGTTCCAGCCGTACGTCGGTATCAGCGCCTTCACCCATAAAGGTGGACTGCACGCGGCGGCAACTGAAAAGTCGGCGGCAGCCTACCAGCATATCGACCCCAGCATGGTCGGCAACGACACTCGAGTAACTATCTCCGAGTTGTCAGGCCGCGGGAACGTCATGCGCCTCATCCGCGAGCTCGGTCTGGAAGAGGACTTGACGCGTGACGACGCGCGACGCATCGTGGAGCACATCAAGCATCAAGAATCGCTTGGATTCGCGTACGAGAACGCGACGGCATCTTTGGAGCTGCTTATCCTGCGGAATCTTCCGAACTACGAGTCGCCATTCGAACTTGTCGACTTCATGGTGATCGTCGAGAACCGGCGTCGCGCTTCGTTTGGCACCGGGTGGCGTAACGACGGCGTAGAGCACCCGGTTCTATCCGAAGCAACGGTAAAGATACGAGTTGGCGAGGACGTGTTTCTGGAGGCCGCCGAGGGTAACGGGCCGGTTGATGCGCTCTATCGCGGATTGAGCAAGGCAATCTCGGACAAGTTCCCCGAAGTTGACAGCGTCAACTTGACCGACTACAAAGTTCGCGTCGTCAACGAGACGATGGGAACTGGAGCATCGGTACGGGTTTCGATCGAGTCCGCGGCAGAAGGCCAGGTTTGGACTACCGTCGGCGCTTCGACCAACATCATCAACGCGAGTTGGATGGCGCTTGCGGATTCAGCCGAATGGTGGTTGAACCGAAAGTTGCAGGAACGCTCCTCCAGCGATTAGGCGGGGTGGCGGCGGTGACGTCGCCGATGCGGGTGCCAAGGCCCCCGCCGCCACAATTTACTGATCTGGCTCGGACGTCGGAACCGTACGTTCTCGGCAACGAACGTCAGTGTCTTGGGATGCGATGCCAGCATGATGCCGCGCCAATCTCGCAGATGCTTGAAGGTTTCGGCTGTGTTGGTGTATGGCTGCGACCACCCGCGGAAATCGCGCCATGAACCATCAGGCGCGAGTATCATCACCTCGCCACCAGCTTCTTGAACGATGACAACGGCAGCCGCAAAGTCCCATACCGCCGCCACACCACCGATGGCGAATTGATAGAGGCCAGTACCGACGCTCGACATCTCGTGCGCCGCGCTACCCGTAACGCGAACATCACCAGCGTGACCGCGCATCCTGTTGTCGAACTTGAAGACGCTTCGAGCATTGCCAGGCAGAGCAGACAACCTGCCCGAAACCGGCCGGTTGAATTCGTCGCTGGGTTCAAGTACTTGCATGGTCTCACCGTCACGCTTCGTGCCGCCGTTCAATCTGGCGTGAACTACGATGCCTCCGTCAAAGGAAGTTGGCCAAGGGCTCCATATAGCTCCGACGATCGGCGAACCGCGATGCATCAGCGCCACCGAGACAGCATGCGTCATCGAGCCGTTGACGTAGTTCGCAGTGCCGTCGATCGGGTCTACCGCCCACACAAAGTCGGCCGCCGGATCCACCTCTTCAGTCTGATCTTCCTCGCCAAGAAACTGGTGATCCGGAAATCGACTGGTGATGATATCGGAGATGATGACTTGAGAATCGCGGTCCACGTCGGTGACCAAGTCGCGGCCGGGTCGGTCGGTCTTCGACTTGATCTCCATGATCGATGTGATGCGCTCCAGCACGAAAGAACCGGCCTTAGATGCCGCCTCGACTGCGACATCCTCGAACTCCTTGAGCTGTACATCGTTAATTCCGGTAGGCGTGGTTTTCAGGGGCATAGGGTTAGGATTTCTTGCTACGTGCGAGATGCATCTAGACGAATCAGACGCGTCGTATGTAGATGTTGCAATAGACTGAATCTTAACGACAGACTTCAAACCGAGTTGATAGTTGACGAAACTGCGGTGGGATACGACGGATGAAGTCGGCAGATATGAAATGAGAGACCCACAGTCGGTTAGAAAACTCAAACGCGATCCCGGCATCGCGTCTCGGATGTATTTCACGATGCTCTTGATCGGCATCGTCTACGGCGTCTTCGCCTATATATTGATGCGGTTGGGGATACCGTTGGCCTTCATCGGCGTCATCGTGCTCGGGTTGGCGATATTCCAGTACTACATGTCCGACCGTTTGGTGATGATGTCCACAGGCGCTAAGGAGCTGTCGGAAGAAGACGCGCCGGAACTTTTCGCTATGATCCAAGAGCTTGCAGATCGTTACGGAATGCCGATGCCCAAGGTGGCGATTATTCAATCCGCGATGCCCAACGCGTTCGCCACAGGTCGAAATCCGAACAATGCTCTGGTCGCGGTGACTACTGGCATTTTGCAGCGATTGACACGCCGAGAACTGCGCGCGGTGCTGGGTCACGAGCTTGCACACGTCGCGAACCGAGATATGAAGGTGCTGGCAATATCCAACTTCTTCGTCACACTTACGAGCTTCTTGATGACTATGTTCTTCTTCAACATGCTCTTCGGCAGACGCGACGCTGGTGGCGGATCGGCCCCGTTCATGATCGCTTATCTCGTGACGATACTCGTCTATTTCGTAGGAAAGTTGCTTGTACTGGCGTTGACGCGTTATCGTGAATACGGAGCGGATCATACTGGCGCCGAGATTTCTGGCGACCCGGGTGGTTTGGCCGACGCGTTGCAGAAGATTTCGATGGGCATGGACTACATACCGGACGATGACTTGCGCAGGTTGCAGACCGCGCAAGCGTTCTTGATCGCCCCAGCCATCAGAGGTTTTGCGGCAAACATGTTTTCGACGCATCCTCCCATGGAGGAGAGGATCGCTCGACTGCGTGAATTGGAAGCTGAGATGCGTTACGGGTACCGCAACTGATGGGCTGGTTCTTCGGGCGGAAGAAAAGCGCTGACACGATGTGGGACTCGATGTCGTCGGTCTCGCGGATGGTGGCGGGTTTCAAGCGGGAAGGTGAGGCAGTATCGCCTCGACGCAATGCGGGGATCGTATACCGCCACGACGATGGTGTTCCGTTTCTGGAATCGCTCGCAGAGCATTTAGACGGGATCTTGTACGAAGGCCCAGGCGCGACCAAGACAGCATACGAGATCACAGACGACGACCACGGGATGCGCTGGGCGATCCTGAACGATGGCAACTTCGAAGACCTGCTGAGCTCGATATTCACTGTCTCGAACGCCATCAAGATGAACGGCGGCGGTCCGAACCTTTTGGCAGCAGTATTTCAACTCGATTTCGCGAACCACGCCGTCAATCCTCAAGTTCAGATGGGTACTGGTTTCGTCAACGCCTATCTGATATACCGTTTCGATCGCGACAGCTACTATCCATTCGTTCCGACAGGCGACAATCCCGGCGAACGCGACCGGGAGACCGAACGAATGCTCGGATCGTCGATCCGCTCCGCCGGACTGAAAACCGAAAACGCGATGACAGAATGGTTAGGACTGTGGGGCATTCCGTTTTAGGTTTTTATCGGCGACGGATTTTCGGACATTGAAATCGGTCATCGCAGTCGCCGCACCTGGTACATTCGCGGCTGACCGATTGGTCTATGACTACGATGTTGACCGAGAAAGTATCGTTGAACTCGACGCAGATCAAGCAGAACTTCCCAACCTTACTTCGGGTTTGCTGATCTATGCCCCTAACGATCATCCGAGCGAGATAGATGCTTCAGGAGTTGTCAGAGTTGCGTTAGAAGCCGAGATACCAATACTCGGGTCTGCGGCTGGAATGCATCGTCTCAATGTTGCCTTAGGTGGGGATGTTGCTCGAAAAACACCTGATCACGTCGCTGACGAGACGAAGCGAAGGAACCGGAGTTCTATCTTCCTAGCGCCTGGAGCGAAGGTGTCTTCGACCATTGGCGGCTCGGGTTGGTTATCGCTTGAGTGTGACCACCAAGAAGGAATTCGACAGCCCGATTTGGCGCCGGGTATGATGCCCGCAGCGATGAGCGACGACCGGGTTGTTGAGGCATTTGAGATGCCGGGATTCCATTGGGTTTTCGGTGTCCAGTGGGACGTTTTTGGCGCAACTCGATTGCCTCGAGGGTTCGACAACGTTTTGGTGGCGTTTATCGAGCGCGCGATGGGCAATTAGTGCCAAATATCGCCGCGAAATGTTCCCCGTTTCGGTTTGAACGCGTCGTTTTTCATGATTGGCGAATAGCGTTCGCTTTAGAATCGAATTAAGTTCAAAAACCGCTTTGGCGCGTCCAAAATTCCTTGACCCTCGGATGCGCAAAAAGCATCGAATCAGCCAAGCTCTGTAAGGTGAAAACGGCATGGTAATCGGCACCGACGCAGGTGACATTCGCACCATCGGCATCGAAGAGGAGATGCGTTCTTCATATCTCGATTACGCAATGAGCGTAATCGTCTCTCGAGCGCTCCCCGATGTGCGTGACGGGTTAAAGCCAGTACAGCGTCGCATACTCTACGCGATGCACGATCAAGGCATGAGGCCAGGATCGTCGTACAAGAAATGCGCCCGACTCGTCGGCGACGTGCTGGGCAAGTACCACCCGCACGGCGATTCACCGGTCTACGAAGCACTGGTGCGAATGGCGCAGCCCTTCTCGATGCGGGAGCCGTTGGTCGATGGGCAGGGCAACTTCGGCAGTGTGGACGGCGACCCACCCGCCGCGATGCGTTACACCGAGTGCAAGCTCGCTGCGGTCACCGAGTACATGCTCGGCGACATCGAGCGAGAAACTGTCGACTGGCAGGAGAACTTCGACCAGTCGCTGAAAGAGCCTACAGTCCTCCCAGCCCGTCTTCCAAATCTTCTGGTTAACGGAGCATCGGGCATCGCAGTCGGTATGGCCACCAACATCCCCCCGCACAACGTCGCCGAAGTTTGCGACGCAGTGGTGCATCTGGTGCGAAACCCAAACGCTGGCGTCGAAGAGTTGATGCAGCACGTCAAGGGGCCTGACTTCCCAACAGGAGCACACATCTGGGGCTCTGAAGGAATCCGCAACGCATACGCCACCGGTCGCGGACGCATCGTCGTACAAGCGACTGGCGAGATCGAAGATGTCGCAAGACAAGACCGCAAGCGTATCGTCTTTACCGAGATTCCCTTCCAAGTCAATAAATCGACGCTGATCCAACGAATCGCCGAATTGATCAAGACGCGGCGTGTAGAAGGCGTATCCGAAGTCCGTGACGAGTCCGATCGACGCGGAATGCGTATCGTGCTGGAGCTTCGCCGTTCGGCATCCCCGGCCATCGTTATGAACAACCTCTACAAGCACACCTCGTTGCGCTCGTCGTTTTCGGTCAACATGATCGGGCTGGTGCGAGGTGCCCCGCGCGTACTCAACCTGCGACAAGTACTCCAGTACTACATCGAGTTCCGCGAAGAAGTTGTGCGCAGACGCGCCGAGTTCGACCTTAAGAAAGCACGTGCGCGTTTAGAGGTTCTCGAGGGTCTCAGGATCGCGATCGACAATCTCGACCGAGTCATCCAGATCATCCGAGGTTCAGCCGACGTCGAAGAGGCACGCGCGGGCCTGATAGCCGAATTCGCATTCTCGCTGGTTCAGGCTCAAGCCATCCTAGATATGCAGTTGCGCCGATTGGCGGCTCTCGAAAGAGAAAAACTCGAGAACGAGTACAAGGAACTCCTCGAACTCGTCCAACGACTAGAAGCGCTTCTAGAAGACCCCGCGAAGGTTCGCGCGGAAGTCATCAAAGAGACGCACCAACTTAAGCGTAAGTACGGGGGTGAGCGTCGCACGGTAATACACGCGGAAGAGCTCGGCGAGTTCCGACGAGAGGACATCGAGCCGCACGAAGATGTGGTTATCACGCTCACTCAAGGCGGATACATCAAGCGTGTCAAACTCGACACCTATCGCAAGCAGCATCGCGGCGGCAAAGGCGTCAGCAGCCAGAAACTGACGCGGGCCGACGACATCACAGGGTTCCTGCAAGTCGCAGACACCCATGATACGCTGCTGTTCTTCACCGATCATGGCCGCGTCTACTCCTCGCGCGTGTTCGAGTTGCCGCCAGACCAATCGCGTCAATCGCGCGGCACATTGGTGCACAACCTAGGGTTCAATATCGGCCCAGGCGAGACAGTTCGTCAGATGATGGTCGTCACCGATATGCATGCGCCAGACACCTATCTCGCGTTGGCTACGAAGCATGGCGACGTCAAACGAATGCCACTCGAAGCGTTCGCAAACATCAACCGTGCTGGCCTGAACTGCTACAAGCTCAAGCCAAAAGAAGAATTGATCTCGGTCGCCATGGCGCAGAACCATGATGATCTGATCTTGGTAACCAAAAAAGGCCAGTCGATCCGTTTCGCCAGTTCCGAACTGGCATCACGGTCGCGTCAAGCTGGTGGAGTACGGGGTATCAGGTTGGACAAAGGCGATCAAGTGGTAAGGATGGACCTAGTAGACGAGGCGGGATATCTGCTGATCATAGGTACTAAAGGGCGCGGCAAGCTTACAGCACTCCGACATTACGGACCGCAAGGTCGCGGAGGCAAGGGCCTAAAGACACTAAATATCACCCGCAACACTGGTGATGTCGCGGCAGCAACGGTCATCAACGAGGATCTGAAGCAAGACGACACCGGCAAGCTGATGATCCTGACATCGCGCGGTCAAATTGTAAGAACAACGTTGGCAGAGATCCGGGAAACCGGCCGTTCCGCTCAAGGCGTGAAGATTGTAGCTCTAGATGGCGGCGATACCGCGGCTGCTATAGCCGTTGCTGAGAAAACCTAGCATTTCAGGAGTCGGCGATCTGAGCGCCTCCCATGCTCGCCAAAATCGGTCGCTGGATATACCGATACCGCTACGCCGTAGTGGTGGCATGGGCTTTAGCTTTGGCGGCGATGCTGCCGGTCGCGCCGCAAGCACAGTCCAAACTGCTCCCAGGCGGATTCACCAGCGAAAACTTCCCGTCTCAGAAAGCGCGCGACCTGCTCCAAGAGCGATTCGGAGTAAGCCCGACAGGGATACTTTTTATCGTCAGTCATAAGGAGTGGGATCCCTATTCACCCGAATTTGTCGACGCCACGAATCGTTTTGTCGCGCAACTGGAAGCGAATGCCGATGTTGAGACGGTTCGATCGCATCTAAGCGAGCCCGGTCTAATCTCAGAAGACGGTCAGATGGCCATAATCAGCGCGGATCTTGGCCTCGACATTGAGGACTCGCTGACCGCGCTCGACAGTATCACCGAAGATTTGGACTCTGGTGGACTGGATGTAGTGATGACTGGCGCACCGCCGTTGTATCGCGACATCGTCGTAGCAAGTGGTGATGACCTGAGACGAGGTGAAATCGTCGCGTTCCCGCTAGCCGTAATTGCTTTGCTGCTGGTATTCGGCACCATCGTCGCGGCGGTGATGCCCGCGGCCGTGGGAGGAGTCGCCGTCGCCGTGGGACTTGGCGTGGTCTACTACGTCGCCGACTGGCGCGACATGTCGGTGTTGGCGTTCAACATCATCACATTGCTCGGCATCGGCATGGGCATCGACTACTCGCTGTTCTACGTCAACCGGTTCAAAGAGGAGTTATCCAAGGGGATAAGCGTCCCCGACGCGATTGCCGAAACACATTCCCATGCAGGAATTGCCATTCTCTTTTCAGGAGTGACCAGCATCATCGGGGTCGCATCATTGCTCTTATTCGACCTGACCGTGCTCGATTCGATAGGGATCGGAGCAGTTATCGTTCTGTCGATCGCCTTGCTTTCCGCACAGACACTCATGCCTGCGGTTCTCAGCATCGTCGGGCACCGCATCAATTGGCTACCAGTACTGCCGCGCTGGCGCGGAGGCTCGGGCATCTGGTCGCGGATGGCCGAAAGCGTGATGCAGCGACCATTTCTCTTCCTGATTCCCACCGTCGTCTTGCTGGTTGCATTGGCAATCCCATTCAAGGACATACGCCCGGGCACCGCGGACGCGACGATTCTGCCCGATCGGTATGAATCACGACAAGGCTACGATTTGTTGCAGGACGAATTCGGCTGGGACATATCCACTGAGCTCACAGTTGCCTACACCTTCGAGGGCGACCCTTTCGAAGAGCGAAACTTGACCACGCTCTACGCGTTCGGCCAAGCGTTGGAGGAACTCTCATCGGTTGACAGAGTATCCAGCATCGTCAATCTGCGTCCTACCCTCGGATTGAACGATTATCAAAATCTCTATCAGCATCCAGCGTCGATCTACGACGCGACGACTTTACGTTTGTTGAACGACAGCGTTCGCGACGGCGTCGCATTGTTCTATGTCAGCAGCAACCTGCATCCCTTCTCTCCTGAAGCGCGCAGACTCATAGACGAGATCCGTTCGTTCAGGTTGCCCGAATCCGAGCGGAGCTACGTAGATGGGGGAGCAGCCCATACCAACGACTTAGTTAATTCGCTTTACGGTCGTTTCCCAATCGTCGCAGCCATCGTGATCCTCCTCACGTTCGTTTCGTTGATGATCCTCTTCCGATCAATCGTGATTCCGCTGAAGGCAGTAGTGCTGAACGTGTTGAGCATCTTGGCGAGTTTTGGCGCTCTGGTTTGGGTTTTCCAACAAGGTCATCTCAGCAGTCTGCTTGATTTCGAGCCACAAGGAGTAATCGATGCAACCACACCGATTGTGCTTTTCGCGGTGCTCTTCGGCCTGAGCATGGACTATGAGATATTTCTGCTTTCCCGGATCAAGGAGGCCTACCGTGACACGCAGAGCAATCGCGAAAGCGTCAAGTTAGGTCTGCAGCGAAGTGGGACGATAATCACGGGCGCAGGTTTGATCCTGATAGTTGTGGGCGGGAGTTTTGTGCTTGCCGAGGTCGTGACTGTCAAGTCCGTGGGCTTCGGTTTGGCACTCGCTGTCTTCATAGACGTGACCATCGTGCGCGTATTGATCGCACCTGCACTGATGAGGCTGTTTGGCAAGTGGAACTGGTGGTTGCCAGAGTGGATTGACCGTCGATTGCCGGAGTTCAAAGCGGAATGAGGAAGCCAATCAAACATGTCATCGTGACGACGGCGTTATTGATCGGGTTGCTGCACGTTGCGTGCTCCACCGGCCTCACGTCGCGGGACGTACCAACACCCGCGCCGCCAGAACCGACTCCAACCCCGAGAGAACTAGTGCTGCCGGCAGACGATCGTTCGCATTCCGCACCCATCGAGTGGTGGTACTACAACGGGCATCTTAAATCGGAAGTAGGGGAGGAGTATTCATTCCACTACGTGATATTTCAGACGGAGGACAGCGACACCGAGTCCCAGACCGAGTTCGGTCAAGCGGGAATTACAGATATCCAAAAGGGTAAACATACGTACATCAGCTCTGAGCGCCTAGGTTCCTCACGCAACTTGACCGAAGACGATGACAATAGCCTGCTGAATCTGCAACTCGGCAATTTCGATCTCGAGATCGAGTCAGAGGGGTCGCACACCTTCTCAGCGCATGATCCGGACGGGCCCTCAAGTTTGGAACTCGTAACCGAAATTCCCACGGAAGCGATGCTGCATGAAGGCATCGGATGGATGGACTGGCCGTTCGGTTGGACGTACTACTACTCGTATCCGCGGATGCAGGCGAACGGCGTGCTGACGGTCGACGGTCGGTCGATAAATGTGAAAGGCGAAGTTTGGTTCGATCACCAATGGGGCGACTTTTTCGTGGTTGGGAAACCAGCCGGTTGGCAATGGTTCGCGATACACCTCGACGACCACCGTTCCCTCATGATTGCTGAAGTGCGCGGTGCAGAGGGCGAGGTCTTGGCAATCGATGGCACTCTAATCCAATCGGGATCCGAGCAACGCGTTCTAGATGTTGAACAGGACGGTATCGAGTTGGAAGTTCAAGAGCATTGGACTAGCCCGCGAACTGCTGGCGAATATCCCGCGAAGTGGAGATTGCAGATCGACAGCATCGATCTTGACATTGTGATGACGCCAGCGATCGCAGACCAGGAAATACCCGCGCTGCCATATGGGAATCAAGCGGCCGCTTATTGGGAAGGTCGAGTTGACGTGACCGATCCCTCCTCAGGCGAATCCCTTGGACGAGGGTTTGCGGAGTTGTCTGGTTACGTTGAACCCGAACCCTTGAGCTGGCGCGGAGAGAGACGTTAGAGGGCTTCATTCTTGTAGTCCAGTGAAACATCGTATCGCTATAATCTCACGTGAGGGACCATTTGGACATGCCCAACACTGAAGTAACCTCTGAACTTTTCCGCACTGCATGGTCGAACTTTGCGACCGGGGTTACTGTCATCACCACTTTAGAAGCTGAGGGAACAGATGTCCATGGGATGACCGCGAACGGGGTTGCGAGCATCTCATTGGAACCCCCGCTGGCAATGGTTACCATCGGGCATGATCGCAACACCTTTCCGTTGATGATGATGAATCAGCGTTTCGGCATCAGTGTCTTGACACGGGAACAGCGAGGCGTTGCAAGGCATTTCTCGGTCCCCGAAGAGATCCGCAAAACCCTACCGACACCTCCTTATGAAGAACTCGGTGAGTCGATGGTCATCGGAGGTTCTTTGGCGACGATGGATTGCCGCGTTGTCCGCACTGTGCAGGCAGGCGACCATACGATCTTTTTGGCTGAGGTAGAGCATGTCAAGATCGGCTATGGTCATCCACTGATCTTCTATCAGAGCCACTTCGCCGAGTTGGCGTAAGTTGGTCGTTGTCGGCGCGTCGAGGTTTAGAGTGTCCGCGTCTGTAATGTAGAATCGGAGAGTTGACCCATCGCGGATTTCTACCGCGCCGATCCTGATCAAGATGTCTGAGAACTACGCAATCGTCGCTACCGGTGGCAAGCAGTACCGTGTTCGCCCCGGAGATCATTTGGACGTTGAAAAATTGCCGTACCCCGAGGGTTACACGATTACTCTCGATGAGGTTTTGCTGGCATGCGTAGATGGTGAAGTTGAAGTTGGCACGCCCACGGTTGACGGCGCACAGGTAGTCGCTACCGTTCTTTCACATGGGCGAGATCGCAAGAAAACGGTCTTCAAGTACAAAAACAAGACCCGATATCGAATCAAGCGCGGACATCGGCAAGCCATCACCTCGCTCGAGATAACCGACATCGAGGTTTAATTCATCGATCAAAGGCTACGGAGTTATCATCATGGCACACAAGAAGGGTTCAGGAACATCTAGGAACGGTCGAGACAGCGCAGGACGGCGCTTGGGTGTCAAGGCTTTCGGCGGTGAAATAGTGTCCGCGGGCTCGATTTTAGTCCGACAGCGAGGAACGCGTTTCCATCCCGGCACCAACGTTGGAATGGGCCGTGACCACACACTGTTCGCCACTATTGACGGAACTGTGCGATTCGACTACGCCAAGCAAGATAAGCGTCGCATCAACGTCGACGAATTCGTCGCTTGATCGACAGTAGCTATTCGACCGGATTTTCGATATGAAGACTGACATTCACCCAACCTACTACCCGGAAGCCCGAGTGATCTGTGCTTGCGGCGTGGAAGGCTTGATTACCGGCTCGACGAAAGAGGAGATCCGCGTCGAGGTTTGCAGCAGTTGTCACCCCTTCTGGACTGGTGAGCAACGCATCGTCGACACCGAAGGCCGCGTCGAGCGCCTCATGCGTCGATACGGTATGTCCATGGAGGAGTAACCGCTCCTCTCCTGTCGTATATGTTTTCTGAGCTGACAGCGGAGATGCTGGGTAGCTCGTCCATCAGCGACATCTCGTTCGCTTCAACCCTCAATTCGAACATCCCGATTTCGAATCGCGTTGGTTCCCGCTGAATGGCTGATCTGCAGAGAAGCGACAATCTACGAGCCGCACAACCCGCGATGTACGGCGGTCAGGCGATCATCGAAGGCGTGATGATCCGGGGTTCGCGCGGTTGCTCAGTCGCGGTTCGCAGAGCCGATGGTTCGATCCATCTTGAAACGATCCCGTTGCTTGACTGGGCCAACGGGAATCTCCGACGCGTGCCATTTATTCGTGGGATCTTGGTCCTGATCGAAACGCTTGTGATTGGGATGCGAGCGTACACAATCGGTGCTAACGCGCAGATCAAAGATGCGGGCGAGGACGATGACGCAGAGATCGGTGCGTTTGGAATGGGATTGATGACCGTGATCGCCTTCGTATTCGGTATCGCCCTGTTCTTCCTATTGCCGCTGTTCCTGTCTCGTCCAGTTGAGGCGCAGTCGGATTTTCTCGCCAACGTGGTTGAAGGTTTGGCTAGGTTGATCATCTTCCTGGTCTACATCTGGGCGATCGGATTGATGAAAGACATCAAGCGGATGTACGGCTATCACGGTGCCGAGCATATGACCATACACGCCCACGAGAATGGGTTGCCGTTGATTCCGAGCGAGATCAGGAAGTTTTCTCCCGCCCACCCTAGATGCGGAACCTCGTTCCTGCTGACGGTCGTCGTTGTATCGATCATCATCTTCATGTTCGTGCCGCGAGAGCCGTTGTGGATGCTGGTCGGTTCGCGGATTGTGTTGATACCGCTGATTGCCGCGTTGAGTTACGAATTCATCCGGTTCACTGGAGTTCACACTGGCAACGTTCTCGCCGATCTGGTAGGCAAGCCGAATCTCTGGCTGCAGAAACTCACAACTGCTCAACCAGACGACGAAATGATCGAGGTAGCGGTTTCAGCCATGCAGACCGCGATCGAAATCGATCAGCGGGAAACCGCTTAAAACAACGGACGCGAACATGCGTCACGCCTCAGCGTCGCCTTCTAGCAAGTTCTGCCCACACATCTTCGATCGGGACGCCCACCGACTCCAACAATGTGACGCAGTTATAGATCAAGTCAGCCATCTCTGATGCCACTGCATCAGTTGCACCGGTCGCCGCTGCTAATCCCGTCTCGCCAGCTTCTTCGATGACCTTTTGAGCGATGCGCGACGGGCCCGCGGCAAGTTGCTTGGCGGTGTAAGACCCTTCCGGCATCTCGACCGCTCTTTGGTGGATGATGTCGACCAATTCGAAAAGGATGCCTGGTCCCACCCGATATGAAGTTTCGTCGTTCGCTTCGACTGCCTTGTGGAAGCATGAGATTCTGCCGGTGTGGCACGCGGCGCCGACCGGTTCAGCCATCACCAAAAGCGCGTCACCATCGCAATCCAGCTTGAGGTCCACAACTTTGAGGTAATCGCCGGACGTGGAGCCTTTCTCCCACAGAGATTTTCGGCTTCGGCTGTAGAACCAGACGTGCGGTCCCGCAATCGTGCGTTTGAGCGCCTCACGGTTCATGTGGGCCACCATCAGCACTTCTTTGGTATGGACGTCCTGAACGACAGCAGTTAGGAGACCGCGGTCATCAAAAGTAATCATTGCGATTGTTCTCGGGGCGGTTCACTTACACTCAATGGATCATCCGCATTGGCAGACCAGATTCGGCCATGTGAGATTTCACTTCGGATATTCGCAGGTCACCGTAGTGAAAAAGCGAGGCAGCCAAGACCGCGTCCGCACCACCGTCCGCCACCGCCTTTACGAAGTGATCTAGAGTGCCAGCACCACCACTTGCGATTAGAGGGATCGATACCTGTGACGAGATAGTTCTCAACAGATCGCAGTCGTAACCCGTCTGTTGCCCATCGGCATCCATGCTGGTGACGAGCAACTCTCCGGCTCCGAGTTCCGCACCGATGCGGGCCCACTTTATGGCGTCGAGTGCGGTTGCTCGCCTACCGCCGTGAGTGTAAACCTGCCACAATGCTTCGGCATAGTCGTTACTACCGTCAACGCGTTGCAACAAAGCCGGTTCTTCAACCCGCTTGGCATCGATTGCGAGAACAACGCATTGCGATCCGAACTCTTGGGCGCACTCTTCGATCAGAGTAGAGTTGGCTACCGCCGCCGAGTTCACACTGACCTTTTCAGCACCGGCTTCGAGCATTCGACGCATATCGTCTCGCGAACGTATCCCTCCCCCGACTGTCAAAGGGATAAAAACCTCCGCGGAAACTCGCTTGACGACATCGACCATCGTGTCGCGGGCATCGGAAGAAGCAGTGATGTCCAAAAATACGAGTTCATCCGCACCTTCGGCATCGTAGAAACTCGCTAATTCAGCGGGATCGCCTGCGTCCCTGATGTCAACGAAGTTGACACCTTTAACGACGCGGCCTT
Source organism: Dehalococcoidia bacterium (assembly GCA_965220515.1). GTDB lineage: Bacteria > Chloroflexota > Dehalococcoidia > Lucifugimonadales > Lucifugimonadaceae > Bin127. The sequence continues at coordinate 835,952 of OZ244831.1, read as the reverse complement.
GGTCAACGTCTAAGCACGGTATAACGCGGTTGGTAAGCATTGGCAGTCAATTGGGTTGATCAATTGGACGACGTACGCCGCTTGCGGTAAACGTGCACATACCGTTGCACTCCGAGGGTGCGCCGAGTAATCGGAGTCATGTCGTGTTCGGCTGCCCATCTTTCGACACGCGAAGGGTCTACCCGTTTCGACTTTGCAGGACCGGTGTCTCCCCTTGCATCAGTTGAGAACCAGTCAGCTATAAGTAACCATCCGCCTCCTGGCAGCAGCTTAGCCACCGATGAGAACAACCTCGCTGGACTCGTAGTGTTGTGCAACGCGTCGATCACCACAATCCCATCCGTGTCCAATTTGGTGCCCTCGATGTCGTCGTTCTCGATTAGCTGAGGCACGACATTTGTCAGGTGGAGTTGGTTGACCTCTGTCGCCAGCTCATCGAGTTTTGATTGGTCACCGTCAAGTGCGACCACATTGCCGTCATAGACGTACTTTGCGATGGGGATCGTCAATCCGTCAATGCTCCCACCTAAGACAGCGACGTGCTGCGACCTGTGGATCGGAAGCAACGAAATGATCGCATGAGGATCGATCTGATCATTGAAAGTGTGCCAGCTTGCGGTCGGTCTCGTGGTCAATTTGGTTGTCTCGCGTCTCAGTCGAAATTGCGGTTGTTTAATCGTCATTAACGGCTCGGATCGCAGCGGCGAGATCGAGGGAGCCAGTGTATATGGCCATTCCAGTGATCGCACCGCCGGCGCCGATGTCGCGAAGCCGCACCACGTCTTCGACCGTTGCGATTCCACCCGCCACCATTATTGGATATTCTATTTCCCTCACCACTTCATCAACCGTTTCGAAATTAGGGTGCGACAACGTTCCGTCGCGCGTCGTGTCTGTATATATGAAGTGCCTTACATGGCATTCAGCCGCCATGTCCTTGAGCAGATCTATCGCGCGCATCCCCGTTTCCGAGAGCCATCCCCTCGTACGAACCATCCCGTTTTTGGCGTCCACTGATACACAAACGCGGTCTGTGCCGAATCTTCCTACAGCGATTTCGACTGCTCCGGGGTTTTCAGCTGCCGCGGTACCGAAGATGGCGAGTTGAACGCCCATCTGGAACACCGCATCAGCGTCTTCAACGGAGCGAATACCGCCACCCATCTGGACTGGCACATCAACTGAATTTACGACGCGCTGCACTGTCGCAGCATTGGTACGCACACCGTCCCTGGCGCCATCTAGATCGATGACGTGGAGCCGCTGAGCACCCATGTCAACCCACCGCAATGCGGCATCGACCGGATCATTGTCGAACACAGTCTCCTGGGAATAATCGCCCTTGAAAAGGCGTGCGCAACGACCGCCGCGGATATCGATTGCTGGTATGACTTCCATTCGTGTCGATGCGTTAGCTGGTTTAGGTCAAACTCTGAGAGTATTCTAGGAACTTCGCGTAGATTCCCAAACCTGACCTCCCGCTCTTCTCCGGGTGAAACTGAGTTCCAACGATGTTCCCACGCACAACTGCAGCGCAAACATCGATGCCGTGCGGTGAAGTAGCCGCTACATCTTTTGCATCTTCAACTTCGCAATGGTACGAGTGGACGAAGTAGAAATAAGTGTCCTGAGGGATGTCAACGAAAATAGGATGGCGCTGTTCTGATTGGTCTTTGAAATGAACGGTGTTCCATCCCATGTGCGGGATTTTCAGGGGTAGTCCGTTCGAGCCGGATATGCCGTTCGGCAACCGTACAACTTCGCCTCCTAAGACGCCAAGCCCGGGAAGTTCGCCTTCTTCCGATCGTTCGAACAGTATCTGCATGCCGAGACATACGCACAACAAAGGCCTACCAGAAGCGGCGAACTCTCGGATCGTGTCGGGTAATTCCCGATCATTAAGTTGCTTCATCACCGCATCGTTAGCACCGACACCGGGGAGAATCGCCGCATGAGCGTCAGCAATCACATCCGCCGAGGTCGTAACTACAGGGTCGCCACCCACGATACGAACCGCCTTTTCGACGCTGTGGATGTTGGCAGCACCGGTGTTGATTATGGCGAGACGAAAATCCTTCAACTTGTGCGCCTCGTTCCAGTGACCATTGCTGGCGGCAGTTCGCGATCAACGTAGCGTGCCATCATAAATATGCAGTCCGACAATCGATTGAGCCAAACGAGCAGGTTATCGTTCTCCAACATGTCGTCTTCGTAAAGTGTCACAGCCGCGCGTTCAAGCTCGCGGACTTTGCAGCGCGCTACATCAAGCGTTGCGGACGCGATTGACGCGCCAGGGATGATGAAAGAGGGTGGGAGTTCGATTTCTTCTTCTAGCTTTTTGAGCAACCCGTCTAACTGGCCGATCTGTTCGTCGCCGATGGTTAGGAAGTGTTGTCGGAGACGATCAAGCTGCGAAATCTCGGTGGTCAGTTCAGCATTGGCGATGAACATTAGACGCTGAATCTCTAACAGTTCGTCGTGTAGGAAACCTGAATCGCAGTGGGCTCTCGCCAGTCCTAGGAGACTAACCGCCTCATCACCGATGCCGTTTGCTTCCACACGCCGGTTCGATTTCGACACGCGCCCGCCGTAGAGCAACGACGTCTCGCCGCTGTCTCCTACCTTCGTGCTGATTGAATTCCTGACCAACTGGGGTGTAATATCATGGTTAGTTAGAGATATTTCCGATTCTACGTTGTGGATCGCGACCTCCCGGAACCCCAACTAGAGAATATCCGCACCAGTCGGAATACCCAGATAACATGACCATCGCTGAACAGCAACATACGGTCCCGATAAACACCGTTCATGTCACGCAAAAAGCGGCGTCGAAAGCGATGGAGTTCGCTCAGAAAGCCGGTCGCGACAGCTGCGGTCTGAAGATTGCGGTGCAGGGCGGAGGTTGTTCAGGTCTTCAATACGTGCTTGAACTCGTTGACGGCCCAGAAGATTCAGACAAGGTCATCAACGAACACGGCATCGAGGTGTATATCCCGAAACGAGCTTTCGTGTTCTTAGCCGGAACAGTCCTTGACTTCTCAGACGGCCTTAACGGTCGAGGCTTCGAGTTCCACAACCCGAACGCTAAGCGCACGTGCGGATGCGGCGATTCCTTCGCCGTTTGAGCCCGTAAAGTGGCTCGTTCACCACAGGTCGTCGCCGTCGATTTGGCGCAAGCCTTCGTAACGTACGAAAAACGCGGCGTAGCCGTCTTCTCGCCTTGTTTCGGGTCTACTTACAGGCACGTCGGTCCCGATGCTTTGGACTTGCTCCACCGATTGACCACGAACTCGATCATCGATATCCCCGACGGATCAGCGCGTCGAACAATTCTGACGAATGAGAAGGGCAGAATTGTCGATGTATTTTGGGTGATTAAGCGGTCTGACGAAGAGCTGCTATTGGTAACCGACTCCACGGATCCATCTTCGATGCGAGATTGGATCGATCGCTTCACAATCATCGAGGATGCAGAACTCATCGACGCGTCGGATTTCTTAACTCGCTGGTACGTGGTAGGCCCAAACGCGACCGACGCGTTGGGCGAAGCCTTTTCAGAGTTGGATTTTGCGGATTGCAGTGTAGGAGAGTTACGTGGCATGGACGTGGCTGAGGGTGGAGTTGTGTTGTTTTTGAGGACGGACGCCGCAGGACAAAAGACTTGGTTAGTCATTGGAGGCGCGCTTGCGGTCCCGGAGATAAACTCTCGATTCGAAAATGCGGCGATGGAGCTCGGGTCGAGCAATCTGTTCGATCACATCCGAATATCTAACAAAGTTCCGATCGCCGGTTTTGATTTGACCGAAAACGTCAACCCTCTCGAAGCCGGGTTGCTGGATCTGATCGATTTCGAAAAAGGCTGCTATATCGGTCAAGAAGTGATCGCCCGTCTTGACACGTATGACAAGGTTCAGCGCTCGCTCGTAGGATTTTCTCAAACGGATCTGACTAACGGCGTGCAAAGCGTCGAGATAGGTGACGGCATCTTGTCTAACGACGGCGGCAGGCGCGTCGGATGGGTAACGTCAGTCGCACAAAAACCACGAGCGAACGAATTGATCGGATTGGCATACCTGCGTAAAACCCACGCGCAACCCGGATCTGTCATGATTACCTCCGAAGGGGCGAACCTTCAAATCTCACCGTAGCAGACGTGATCTGACCCGGTTTCGGAATGTGAGGGAATGGAGCGGGAGACGGGATTCGAACCCGCGACACCCTGCTTGGAAGGCAGGCACTCTACCACTGAGTTACTCCCGCGTTCGTGAATTTCATTGTAACCCCCGCGGGTCGTGGAATTGACTTCGGGCCATCTCCCTCGATTTGTAGAATCGATTGAGTCTGCTAATCGCGAACTGACTGGTCAAACATGAAGACAACTGGCTTCCGCACGATCGTACTCGGCACGCCGTGGCGAAATCTAACCTACTGCATCATCGAAACTGACGAAGGCATCACCGGTGTCGGCGAAGCCCGGGTGCTCGGTAAAACCCACACCGTTTGCGAGTACTTGAAAGATGTCGAACGTCATTTCATAGGACACGACCCTTTTGACATCGAGGCGCTCTACCGACGAATGACGCTTCTCGACTTCGGTAAAGCTGGCGAGGTAGTGCACACGGGCCTAGCGTTGGTCGAGCTCGCGTTCTGGGACATAATCGGCAAAGCTTGCAACCAACCGGTTTACAAGCTGATGGGAGGACAGGTCACCGACCGAGTTCAAGCCTATGCAAACGGTTGGTACACAGTAGAACGCGCACCTGAACAGTTTGCCGCGGCCGCCCAGCGAGTAATCGATCGCGGGTATCGAGCGATGAAGTTCGACCCCTTCGGCAACGGCGACTTGGAACTGGAACGCGACGAGTTTTTCAAATCCTTAGACCTGATCGAAGCAGTTGCATCTGTAGCCGGTACCTATGCGCAGATCATGATCGAGATGCATGGTCGGTTTGCCCCGCATCAAGCTAGGGAAATTGCCAGACACATCGAACGCTTCAACATCGGGTGGATCGAAGAACCGGTTCGACCGGGAGATGTTCCGGCACTCGAATCGGTCAGGAATCACACTAGTCTGCCAATCGCAACTGGCGAACGCCTCTATGGTGCCCCTGAATTCAGGGAGATCTGGGGAGGTCAGACAGTCGACATTATCCAACCAGACATTACCCAATGCGGCGGCATCTTGGAAGTCAAGAAGATTGCATCGACTGCAGAGACCTACTCGATTATGGTCGCACCTCACAACGTTGGCGGAATAATCTCGACCATGGCCGCGTTGCAACTCTGTCTGACATTAAGAAATGTGAAGATCCTTGAGCACTTCAACGATTTCGCCGACCCGCACGTAAAAAACGCTGGTTCCAATTACCCGGAGGTCGTTGATGGCTACTTCCCGTTGCCTGACAAGCCAGGATGGGGAGTCGAACTGAGTGAGGAGTTCATCAATTCACAACTCCCAAACTATACTGATGCTGGCGTCATCGCCGACCCCGGACTCAACATGTTCGAGAACGCAGATTGGGCGAAACGCGGCCAAAGTGATTAACTGATTGCCAGAAAAACATACCGCTATTACATCCGACACACAAACAACCGGTAGAGGTAAATGACAACAACAGCTGTATCTGAAGCAAACCGCTTAGTCGATCCGCATGGAGGAGAATTGGTGAACCTCCTTGTGGATCCGGAGCGCAGCGCCGAACTTGAAATCGAAGCATCCGTATTGCCGAAATGGGAGTTGACGCCGCGTCAGCTATGCGACATTGAGCAGTTGATTACCGGTGCGTTCTCGCCACTCAAGGGTTTCATGAATCGCGGCGATTACGAAGGTGTGCGCGACGAGATGCGACTCACTGACGGCACACTTTGGCCGATGCCCATCGTTCTCGACATCCCAGCCGAGTTTGCAACTTCGTTATCCGAAGGCGACAGATTGGCCCTGATGCATCCTGAAGGTGTTTTGACCGCCGTGTTAACCGTAGGTGATATCTGGCGGCCAGATCGGACCGAAGAAGCCGAAAAAGTGTTCGGAACCGCTGACGAGTACCATCCTGGCGTCAACACTCTGCTCAACGACACTGGTGAGTACTACGTTGGGGGATCGTTAGAGGGTGTGCGGGCTTCACAACACCACACTTATGCCGGATTGCGACACACGCCGGCTGGGCTTCGACAGGAGTTCGAATCGCGCGGATGGTCACGGGTCGTTGCATTCCAAACTCGCAACCCGATGCACCGCGCACACGTCGAATTGACTCGTCGGGCGGCCGAGCAAGTTTCCGCAAATCTGTTGATCCACCCTGTCGTCGGCCTCACGAAACCGGGCGACGTCGAGTACCACACCCGGGTCCGTTGTTATCGAGCGATCTTGGACGGTTACGAAGAAAACGCGGCAGCGTTGAGCCTTTTGCAACTAGCGATGCGCATGGGCGGACCTCGTGAAGCGGTCTGGCACGCCATTGTTCGTAAGAACTACGGCTGCACCCATTTCATAGTTGGGAGGGACCATGCAGGTCCCGGCAATGATGCGGATGGAAATCCGTTCTACGGTCCGTACGACGCTCAATATCTAGTTGAAGAGCACCGCGATGAACTCGGCATTGACGTGGTGACTTTTCAAGAAGTCGTCTACGACGGAACTAGCGACCGCTATATGACACGCGACGAGTTGACCGACGCGTCCGAGGTGAAGAACCTGTCCGGCACAGAACTTCGTGATCGACTACAGAGCGGAGCGGAGATACCCGAATGGTTCTCATTCCCGAGCGTCATTGAAGAGCTGCGCAAATCTTACCCGGCAATGAACGAACGCGGATTTAACGTGTTTATCGCGGGCGATGGAGCATCGTCGAAGTCTTCCCTCGGCAATGCGATCGCCGAGATGCTTCTCGAGGAGGGTTCAAGACCAGTAACCGTCTTGGACGACTCTGTTCTAACAAGTGACACCATCAACTTGGTTGCCCGTGAAGCGTCCCGAAACGGTGGCGCAGTGATCTCCATACCAAACAGCGGCGAAGGTGCAGAAGCATCCCAACAGTTTGGTTTCGGTGAAGGGGTATTCGTATGGGTTCAGCAAGGCATGGGGGTCGATGGTGCTGATGTTTCAATCGACCGAGATATGACACCTGGCGAGGGTGCAAGTGCCGTAATGGAGCACTTAAGTTCGTTGGGATTGATATCTTGAATAAAATCAGTCTCGATTGCTACAATCCATATGCGATAAGCCAAGCTACGAATAAGCCGGAATAAAGAGCAATCGGAAATCACCAAACTCGCACCATCATATAGTTTGGAACGTCACGCGGCGTGGTAATTTATCCAACTAAGAACGACGGGTGTATGGTTTGATTAGTGTTTAACGACAGCGAGGAATGCGGTAAACATGAGAATCGAAGAAATATCACTCCGCGAGGTGCAAGAGGTGTGGGAAACTAACCGCAGATACTCCGCTGCTTCCCGATCGCCGGAGATGATCGCGCTCGTCGACGCACTGTCCAAAATGGAGGTTGGAGATGCGAGGGCCATCGGGTATGCCGAAGAACGTACTCCAAACAATGTCAAGCTACAAGTGCAAAAAGCTGCGAAACTCGTCGGCAAAAATGTAAACGTAGTAATTGACGAAAGCCAACTCCGGGTAATGTTTTCGGTCATGGACCGCCCAGCCCGTAGGCGCCGGGCCCGAACATAGCAAGGCCGGTGCCGGCTTTACCCCAATTGCTGACCAACTAACGATCCTAGTCCGAACGTAATCGCGCCAGCAGCCACGCCAACTAAGAGCATCCTCAAAGCTCCGTAAATCTTCCCGCTACCAGACATCCAACCTAATCCACCGCCCACGATTGCGAGAGCAGCGCCCGAAGCGAGCGCACTGACGGTGATAGAGGTGGGCCCACTCAAACCCACCGCATACGGTATAAGAGGTACGGCCGCACCTCCAGCAAAGGCGACTAGAGAGCTAAACGCGGCAGTCCACGGGGAGCCACCCAATTCGTCTAGGTCGATGCTCAATTCTTCGCGGGCATGCATCTCGAGAGCCGCTTCGTGGTCGCTCATGATGCGCGCGGCTGCCGATTTCGCCTCATCTGGCGACAGACCTTTCGATTGGAGCAACTCGGCAAATTCCGCTTCCTCTTCCTCGCGCCAAAAATGTAGTTCAGCGTTCTCCCAACGAACCAAGTTTTCATTGAATTCACGTTGAGAAACGACTGAAATATATTCGCCGGCTGCCATCGACAGGGCACCGCCTACTAGACCTGCGGTGCCCGCCAGCACGACGATGGCGGGGTCTGACGCTCCCGCTGCGACCCCCAATGTGAGCGTAGTATTCGAGACCAATCCATCGTTCACGCCCAGGACCGCCGCTCGCAAAGCTCCCGATTTAGTAACCAATGAACCGTACTCGTGATGTTTCCCGTCGTCGGTCGTCTCCTCAGCTAGCTGATCCAGCAGGCCCATACTCTCGGCTGCTTCCTCCTTTAGGCCGGTACTCAGGTACTCTTCAGTGTTGTTGCTCAGCGATTGACGAAAACGGCTGCGAAGAAATCCTGCGATACGCGCCGAATTCAGGAATTTCGAGGCCAATCTGAATAAGACCAACGAGATCGAGAACCTACCGATGCTCTGCGCTGCGACATTAGTCGCCGCAGATTGTGACCAACGGCGGGCAATCGTGGTCTGAATCTCTTGCAGACGCTTGAAGCGGCGAACGCGTTCGGGGTCGTCAACCACATCCGCCATTAATCCGTAGACGGCCGCGTCCTTCCAAGAATCTCGAATGAGATTTCGAGTCTTGGATGCATTAACCATCGATTTTGTAGCTTTCTGAATTAATCCTTAGACCGAACCGTCCAAGATCACATCCACGCATGCAGGTCTTCCAGACGCAACTGCCGCCTCGATTGCCGGCTTTATGTCATCGGCCTGCGTGACGCGTATACCTACCCCGCCATACGCTTCTATCTGTGCCTTGAAATCGAACGGAGTGGGGAAGTCCATAGCGTTATAGACCTCTGGTGTGGGTAGACCGCTCATTTCATGGTAGACATTCATATTGACCTTCAGCACGCGGTAAGCGGCATTGTTGCAGATGACGTACGTGACAGGGATGTCGTAGTTGACGGCTGTCCATAGTCCTTGAACCGTCATCATTGCGCTTCCATCACCGACAATGCCAATCGTCGGGGATTCTGGATTCGCGAGCTTCATACCCATCGTCGCGCCGATACCCCAACCGATCGCGCCGCCTCGAGCGGCAATCACATTCAAATCGTCTCGATGCGCGATGCCAGCGTATACCATCCCCTGCGAAGAAATCGAGTCGTTAAAAACGTTGGCATTTTGGGGGATGGCGTCGCCGAGTGCCCTGCCTAACGAAGCGGGAGGGATCGGAGAGCGGCTCCAACCCGAAGCCGCGAGCTCCTCAAACGCGGCAGCTTTGGCACGATTATCGTGCGCGATCTTTTGTCGCCTCTCATCGGCCGCAACCTGCGCTTCGCGGCCCAACCGCGCCTTCACCGCCTCATCCAGCTGAAGCAACGCCTGTTTGGGGGATGCCCAAATGCCGATGTCTGTGGGCTCTTTTTTCCCGATCTCGCCGCTGTTTATGTCAACGTGAATCAGTTTTGTGTCGTCGGGAACGAAATTGCCGCTTTGGTAGAAGAAATCGTCGAAAACGGCACAACCTACCGCTAACACCACATCGGCGTTATTGATGGCTTCTCTGCCTTCTTTAGTTCTGAACGAAAGAGGACCACACCAGAGATCATGGTCGGTAGGGAAGTTTGTGTGTCCGCCTGCCGCTCCGAAGACCCTAGCAGCCAAAGTGTCCGCTAGTTTGGCGGCCGCATCCGCACCACCAGATGCATGGATGCGATCGCCAACAACCAGCATCGGGTTGTTCGCATCGGCCAATAGGTCAGCCGCTTTTTCGACGGCCCCGGGTTCAGGAAGAGGGTCGGCGTATATGGGCACCGAAGGTGAGATGTCGATGTCGGCGAAGTCGTCAAAAGCGTTGGTGGATACTGCCACGAAGACAGGTCCGGTAGGTGGAGTTCTTGCTTCTTGGAACGCCCGGCGCATCACGGACGGAACCTGTTCAGGATGCGAGATCTCCGCGCTCCACTTTGCAAACGGCGCGGCCATATCCGCGAGATCGCTCCTACCCGCCGCCATGTGTCGGATGTCCTTGTTGCCCGCGGTGATGACAACGGGCGATCCGGTGCGGTTTTGGTCAACCATTAGGCTGAACCCGTTGGCCAGCCCGTTATCGATGTGCAAGCTCACGAACCCGACTTCGCCACTGGCTCTGGCGTATCCTTCGGCCATTCCGACCGCCACACCTTCTTGCACTACCATCACGTATTCGAGATCGGGATACTCATGGATGACGCTCATCATCGGCGCCTCGCTTGTACCCGGATTGCCGAAGATGTAACGTACTCCTTCGGATCGAAGCGTCTGCAAGAATGCATGTCTGCCTTGGAGCTTAGTGGTCATGGCTGTATCTCCTGTTGATCGGCCGTTTTTAATTCCCTAACGAATCAGCCCTCGTTGGAAGCGTCCAACAGAACTCGCCTCAATTTATCCGTGACTTGTTGGACTTCCTCGTCGGAGAGGTTCAGCGGGTCAACCCAAAAATCTGGAACCTCCTCAAGGAAAGTCAAAATCACGACGCGATCTGGTCCCTCCAACATTCTCTCGCCGATGACGCTCTTGGGCGGGCCACGCCAAGAGTTGTTAAGCCTCAACACTGCGTGAGGGATGTAATGGTTGTAATCGTGGACTACCTCCGCGTCGACACCCGGAATCTCGATCACTTGGTCCACAACCGACTGCATCAGACGCGTGTACCGTCGGTTTTCCTCGTCCTCGTCTTCGTTGACGAACATTTCGACCGCCGCCAAGATACCAGCAATCGATTCTTTGGAGACTTTTTGCGCCCGTGCGACGGTCGCATTCGGGGCATTATTCAACTTGGCGTATTCGATCCACTCCTCGCTGCCCAGCAATAGTCCGGTAGCCTGCGGTCCCCGAATACCTTTGCCGCCGGAAAATGACACCAAGTCGGATCCGGCCTCGACGAATTTGGTCAGATTCGCACGCGGTGGAAGGCGAGACGCGGCATCACACATCAACGGCACATCATTTCGGTGTGCTATGTCGACGAGCGTTTCGATCGGGAGGACATTGTCGCCGCTGTACGGAGATTCAAGATGAATGATGGCTGCGGTCTTGTCAGTGATCGCATCTTCAACTTCCTCGGGAGAGCATCCATCTGCAGTTCCGACCTCAACGAAGCGAGCGCCCGGTGTCAGGTACAGATGGTCGTAACCGAATCGGTGGTTGCGTTGGATGATCAGTTCGTTCGGTACGTCATCCGAGATTGGTAGCTGGAAGATCTTTTCGGGGTCATCCTTCGCCATTGCTGCAGCCGTCTGAACCGTCAGGCCTCCAGATGCGCCGCTGGTAATGGTGGCGGCTGGGACGCCGATGATCTCGGCGATCCGTTTTCCTGCGGCGTCGATGAGTTCGGGAAGCTCAACGAACGGATCAACCATCGCCATCATCGCCTGCATGGCTTCAGGACGTGGTCGCGTGCCCGAAAATCGTGTGACGGGTCCGGCGGCGTTGATTATGGGTGTTACGCCTAGGCTTTCGAGAATCTGCTCGCCACTGCTGTAATTCATCATCAATATCTGACCTTGTTATTTGCCTTAGTCCATCGCGTTTCATGGCGAGGACGAGGATTGCTGTAAGGATGTTTGGTGCAATTATCGTTCAAAACGGTTCAGGTGGACGCTCAGAGATCGATTGTTGAAATACGGTGATGCATGACGAAGTCCTCATTGATCTCAAAACCAAGACCGGGCGCAGTCGGCGCGGTCAAGACACCATCCGAGTTGACTAGGATCTCCTCCTGTAACCCAAACTGCTGCGCTTCTAAAGGACTCCAATATTCGTAGAAGTCGCAGTTCAAAACCGACATGATGACATTGAGATTCGCCGCGTTCATCAATGAGTTGCCGGCGGTACCCACTTCGCAATTGACGTTGAAGCCTTCGGCCATTCCACACTGTTTCTTCAGTCCCGTAATGCCGATCTTGCGCGTCGTGCCTCGGATGGTTGGAGGCCAACCTTGCTCGAGGGCGCGGGCGGCTTCGTGGAAAAGGAATTCCCCTGCGTCGCTCATGTTGAGGGGAGTGTCGAGTTCCTCGGAAAGTGTGCGGATGGTGCGCCAGTCTCCCCATGGGACGGGGTCTTCGAACCAGTGAAAGTTGGTTTCGTCTAACGCTCGTCCGATTGTTAAAGCGTCGCGAAGGTTGTAGCCGTTGTTGGGATCGAGCATTAAACGGATCTCGTCACCGACCTCTTGACGGACTGCGCGGACCATCTGGATGACTCGGTCTGCCGGCATTGCACCGGGGTGGATTTTGTATGCGGTGAAGCCTTGTTCGACGAGTTCGGCTGCTTCGGCGACGTAGCCTTCGACGGTGGAGTTTCGCGGTGGGTACGTGGCATAGACCTCTGTGGTTCGACGTGCGGTTCCGAGCATTTCGTGGACGGGCATGTCGGCGGCTTTACCAGCGGTGTCCCACATTGCTACGTCGATGTGTGACCAGAGGGCGTGCAAGGATGTGGATGCGCCGTGGCCGGACATGGGGTTGAGTTGATGCCATAGCCACTCACGGTCTGCGATGTTCATGCCCACCAAGCGTCCTTCGAACGCGGATTGGAACGAGCGAATCGTTGATGCTCCACCACCACCTCGGTCGCCGATGTGAGCATTGCCTTCAGCACCCGATTCGGTGATGAGCCTCAGAACACCGGCTGTCAACTTGCCACCCATGCCGCCGCGAGCATCGTTGACGCTTATGCGTGGGACATCGAACTCAATGACATCGATCTTGGCTTCTACTATCTTCATCGTGCCGGATACCCGTGCTAGGCGATTTAGTATTCAGTGTTGGTGATGTTAAACCGTTGAACGTCAATAGTCCTACCAGCCTAGAACACCACAACATGTCTTCTTCTGATCCCAACGACAAGACCCAGATGTGGGAAGACTACGTCGAAGAGGTTCGGATCGCCCACCGAATTCCGGGGATCGCGGTTGGAATGGTTTGCGGATCGGAATTGGCTTGGTTCAAGGGCTTCGGAGAGACACAACTTGGAAACGGGCAAGCACCCGATGAATACAGCATTTTCCGGGTCGCATCCAACACCAAGACGGCAACCGCGACGGCGTTGATGCTCTTGCAAGAGTCATCGATGTTGTCTTTGGATGATCCGCTCTTGCTCTATATCCCGGAATTCACGTCAGCCGCCGGAATCGCAGGTGACCTCGAAGACGTGACGCTGCGACGGATGACTGCTCACTACTCGGGACTTACTACTGAGCATCCCGCGACTGATTGGGATGCGCCAGCGTTTGCCACGATGCAGACCATGATTGACCGCATCGACGAAGTGCAAATGGTCATCCCGCCCGACAGCGCTTGGAAATACTCCAATATGGCATATGGCTTCCTCGGCGAAGTGATAAGTCGATTGTCAGGTCAACCGTACGAACAGTTCGTTGAGAAGGAGATTTTGGATCGACTCGGTATGATGCAGACGGTTTTTGACATGGCCTCGGTTGTGGGTCTGCATCAAGTAATCGGATACAGCCAACCGGCACCGGGTTCAGAAACGTTGCGGCTCGCTCCGTACTCTGAACTCGAAGGCATGAACGCTGCTGGCCAGATGATGACGAACGTCGCTGATCTGACAAAGTGGCTAGCACATATCATGCGACGAGGTGACGATCACGGACACAGGTTGTTCGGCGATCGCAGCCGCCGAGAGATGTTGCATCCGGCGTACCTGGACGGAGATTGGACGATTGGGCAATGCGTAGGTTGGCGCGCTACCAGGTCGGGTGAACGGGTATATCACGGACACGGCGGAGGCATCCACGGTTTCGGTACGCAGACGATGTTCCACGCTCCGTTTCAGACAGGGGTGATTGTTCTAACAAACCTTTGGCCGAACGCGATTTCCGCATCCTTGGCTCAGACATTGCTAGATGCAGTGATTGATGATTGGGATGAGATGCCCGCCGCTCCTACGGATGTCACGCATGAAATTCCCGCGTCAGATGAGAGTTCGAAGCTACGGGAGTTCGAAGGTGTGTATTTCGCCGAGCCCGGATTCTGGATGCAAGTCACCGCGGTTTCGGATGATGAGTTGCAGTTCAGCGGACATGAGGCTTCGGCGTACCTTCTGCATGCTCCGGCTATCGCTCGGTCGACCTCTGACGGCGGCTTCAAAGTATTCGGCAATAGGGGAGCAGGGGAGACGTTCTCCATTCAAGAGGGCGAATTCCGATTGGGCGGTTTCAAATACACGTTGGTAGGCGACAACTGAGGAGAAAGATAGATGTCGAAAATCTTTGAGATCGCGGACGGTTTCGTCGAGACGTTGGCGGAGCTCAATCCCATCGTGGCGACCTATCTCGGAGTTCCGGGTTACGACCATCTGATGCCGGACTATTCACCCGACGGGTCGCAACGGTCGTATGATGCTGAGCGGGATGTGTTGAAGCGGATTCAAGCAGAAAGGGCAGAGACGTTGCGGGAGCGGAGGTGCAGCGAGACGGTGCAAGAGGAGATGTCGTGGTCAATCGACCAGCACGAGGCCGGGTTGCACTACTCCGGAATGAACATTCTGCATTCTCCTGTCCAGTCTCTTCGTCAGATCTTCGATCTAATGCCTAGGTCTTCAACGGAAGACTGGCAAAATATCGCGTCTCGGATGGAAGGGATCGGAAATTCTCTGGCGTCTTACCAAGCGACTTTGGACGAGGGTATAGACAGGAAGATAACTGCTTCGAAACGACAGACGGCCGGTTGCATCGAGCAGATCGAGACTTGGATTGGCAAAGGCGATGCGACGCCCTTCTTCGGTGGAATCGCCGATTCTGGTGCCGAGTCAGATGAGGTCGACCAGGCCTTGGCATCAAGACTATCGGACGCAGCGACTTCGGCGAACGTTGCGTATTCCGAGTTCGCTGAGTATCTACGGAAGGACTATTTGCCAAAAGCTCGCGAGCAGGACGCTGTGGGAAAAGAGCACTACGCGTTTACCTCGCGTTCTTACAACGGCATAGACCTGAATCTGAACGAGACCTACGAATGGGGCTGGGAACAACTCCGGTGGGTACGGTCAGAGATGCAGAAGGCAGCAGACCAGATCAAACCAGGATCCACAATCGACGAAGCGGTAGAGGTGTTGGAGAGCGATCCGAACCGAGCGATTGATGGCGTGGATGAGTTTCGGGAGTGGATGCAAAACCTCCAGGATTCGACGATCACCGACATGGACGGCACGCATTTCGACATCGCGGATGACGTTAGGAAAATCGAGGCGATGATCGCTCCACCAGGCGGCGCGCTTGCTATGTACTACACCGGCCCCTCCGAGGACTTCTCCAGACCCGGCCGGACTTGGTATCCCACCGGAGGCAAAACATCGTTCCCTCTATGGCGCGAGGTCTCAATCGCATATCACGAGGGAGTACCCGGACACCATTTCCAGATCGCGACAACGATGACGTTGTCGGACCAACTGTCTCGATACCAACGCCTCCTCGCCGGCACATCCGGCTATGTCGAAGGATGGGCGCTATATGCCGAGCGTCTGATGCACGAGCTCGGATATCTCGAAAACCCCGACTACTACATGGGAATGCTCGACGCCCAAGCCCTGCGATCCGTACGTGTCATCATCGACATCGGAATGCACCTCGAAAAGCGCATACCAGATGATTCCGAGTTCCATCCCGGCAAAGTTTGGACACCCGATCTCGCTTTGGAGTTCATGCGCGATCGCGTACATTTCCCGCCTGACTTCGTCGCCAGCGAAATAGACCGTTATCTCGGCATTCCGGGGCAGGCGATTTCTTACAAAGTCGGTGAGCGAGTCTGGTTGGAAGCCCGCCAACGAGCGCGAAAAGCGCAAGGCTCTTCCTTCGATTTGAAGGATTGGCATAATCGCGCGCTGGAGCTCGGACCGATGGGCTTGGCTCAGATGCAGCGCGAAATGGTTTAATCCTCTATCCCTCTGTGGGAGAAGGCTAGAGTGTCAGGTATCTCGAAGATGCCTAGGCAGCGGCTTCGGCTCGACGGTCGAGAATGCTTCGTGCGATCTCTCTAGCTTCGTCTAAGGTGTCGGCGAAGTGATCCTCAGGGACGTTCTGCAGGATGTTGAGTGCTCGCAGCGTTGTTGCGGGAAGCCCGTCTAGTCCCATGACGATGCATGCAGTTTCTTCGTTGTTCGCAGTGTTGATCATCTGCTCGACGACGAGTGCTGCGCTGTCATCCATGTATATGGTGTCGGAGAAGTCGAGGATTACGACTTCGTGGTCGCGGATGTCGATACTGATTGCGTTAATCAATTTGGAGGCGGAAGCGACAGAGAATGTGCCTTTGAGGGCTACCAAACCGACTTGTGCGGAGAACACGTCGATATCATCAAGGTTCTCATAGTCTTTGAAGAAGACTTGGTCTAGCAAGGGCACAGAAATAACGCTGTCCAACTCGAGCCGTTCGAATTGTTTAGCGCTAGTGACTCCGGCGGCAATCATGCCGACAGCGACGGCGGTGACGAGGTCGAGAAACACGGTGAGTCCCAGAGTGAGAAGCATCACCAGCAGATGATCTCTTTGGACGTAGAAGATTCTTGTGATGAATCGCCAATCGATGGTGTCCCACCCGACCTTTATGAGGATTCCGGCAAGGACAGCCATGGGGATGGATGCGACATATTGCCCGAGCTGCATCACGATTGCTGACAGTATTGCTACGCACAGGACGCCTGACAGTGGTGTCCAACCTCCGGCCCTGATGTTGGCGACGGTCCCGGGTGTCGCACCGGAGCCAGGGAGTCCGCCGATGAACCCGGTCACGACATTTCCGATTCCCTGTCCGAGCAGCTCGCGATCGGGGTTGTGTCGAGTGTGGGTCATCGAGTCAGCTACTAAAGATGTGAGCAAACTGTCAACTGAGCCGACGAGTGCGATGACAAGTGCGGGTTGAATAGCCCTGAGCAATGTTCCGGTCGAAAGGTCTGGAGTTACGAGTTCAGGTAATCCGGTGGGTACTTCTCCGATGACGGGGGCATCGGTGAACCAAAGTATTCCGAGGAAGGTGCCTATGACCAGGGCGGCCATTGTAGCGGGGAAGAACCTGCTGAATCGTTCGGGCCAAAGCGCGGCGACAGCAAGAGTCACCGCCCCGAGGATGAGCGCGCTAGGGTTGAAGTGGTTGATTAAGTCGGGCCAGGCACGGATGGCCCCTACGGGACCGCCGGTGGCGACCTCAGCACCTAGGATTGGCAGTGTCTGGGTCAGGAATATGATGATTCCGACTCCGGACATGAACCCCGAGATGACGGAGTAGGGAGTGTATTCGACGAAGCGTCCGATCCGAAGCACCCCTAGCAAGAGCTGTATCAGTCCGGCCATGATGACGATGGTGAACGCCGCGGCTAAGTTGTCGGCATTCGCGGTAACGATGACGCCCATGGCCACCGTCATCGATCCGGTGGGGCCGGAGATCTGGGATCGTGTTCCGCCGAACACTGCCGCGAAGAAACCGACTGCGATCGCGCCATAGATGCCGGCGACTGGATCAAGACCTGCCGCGATGGCAAAAGCGAGGGCTACCGGCAACGCGATCACTGCGGACGTGACACCGCCGAAGACATCTCCTCGCAAGGTCTGGAAGTCGTAATTTATGTTCGGCATGCTAGATGACTCGAACTCGAAGGGCACGTGATTGGAAGACGCTATCCTCAACGATCCGACCGTCAAGCACGTAGAAAACGTCAATCAACCTCAGTTTTCTCACGATTTCGACATCTTGAACCAAGGCGTAAATCCATCTATCCTGCTGAGATAACCAGTCCACTTTATCAGTAATACATCGGAAAGAAAGACTGGCCGGAGGTTGATGGTGGTTCGATAGATTTCTTGCTTCAGATTTTGAGTTTCAGTAGTTCTTCGGCGAAGATGATTCTTCCGCTGTAGTGTTCGCGGATGTCGCCGATGGCTCGTTCCATGGGGCCGTGTATGGCTAAGTCGGGCGATGTGTGGGCGAGGACGAGAGTTTTAGCTTCCGCAGTTGCGGCCATTTGCGCCGCGGTTACAGTTCCGAGTTGCCCACGGTTGAGCCCCCGGTCTTCGAGAGTGGCTTGGTCGTTGGCGCAGTTGGCGACGAGAACGTCAGCGTTTTGAGCGAGGTCGGTTAGGGAGGCGCATGGCTCGGTGTCGCCGGTGAAGACGATGGATTTGCCGGACGCGGTGTCGACGCGGTAGGCGAGGGATTCGAGGTAGGGCTGGACATGGACTGTGGAAACTGCGGTGATTTTCCAACCTTCATTGGCCAAAAAAGTGCCAGGTCCTATGTCTCGCGAGTAGACGACCGGCGGGTCGCGCGGTAGCGTTCCACCGCGATTGACGTAGACGTTTTGGCTTATCGGGAAGTGGACTCGGGCGTACCAGTCATGGGCAAAAACGCCTGTTTCTTTGTCCATGATGCCGTGAACCAGACGCTCGGTCGGTGGTGGACCGTAGACGTTCAGGGTGTTTTCCTTGCCAATTGACTGATCCCAACGGCAGAGTAGAAAACAAGGCAGGTCTACGTCATGGTCGAAGTGGTGGTGAGTGAAAAAGAGGTGGTCGATCTTTGTGGGCCAGAGTCCAGCTTTGACCAGCTTGTGCGTCGTTGCCGGCCCACAGTCGAACATCAGGAATTCGCCATCGATTTCCAGAACCGAGGACGATCCGAAGCGGAATGGCGTTGGATGCGGTGTGCCAGCGCCTAAGATGTGGAGCGTTATGGGCATAGCCGGTCGCCCATCTGAAAATTAGACGTCGAGTTTCATCAGTTCCTCGGCGTAGACTACTTGGCCGTTGTAGACCTCTCGGATATCGCCGATGCCTTTTTCTAACGGGCCGTGTTGTGATATGTGCGGCCCCATATGAACGAGTACGAGCTTTTTGACACCCGCGGCTTCGGCCATTCGACCGGCACCAGTAGTGCCGCACTGTCCAAACGACTCTCCATCCTCGTTCATCACCTCTTGGTCGTCCCAACACATGCACAACATAACGTCGGCATCACGCGCCAGTTCCGTAACCGAGTCGCAAGGCTGAGTATCGCCGGTAAAGACGATCGACTTGCCGCCTTTGGTGTCGAGACGATAAGCCAGGGAGTCGAGATATGGTTGCACATGCTCAGCAGGCGCAGCCGTAACCTCCCACTTGTCGGAGGTCTTGACGGTGCCGGGTCCGATGTCGCGAGAGTAGACCGCTGGAGGCTTGCGCGGCAGAGTCCCTCCTCGATTGACGTGGATTTTCTGACTGAGCGGATGACTCACCCGCGCAATCCAATCATGAGCAAAAATCCCCTCCTCTTTGTCCAGCACCCCATGCGTGATCCGCTCAGTCAGCGTCGGACCATACACACTCAGCGTGTTCTCCTTCCCAATCGACTGATCCCAACGACACAGCAAAAAACACGGATAGTCGATGTCGTGGTCGAAGTGATGATGCGTGAAGAACAGGTCGTCGATCTCGGTCGGCCAAAGCCCAGACTGCACCAACTTATGAGTAGCCGCTGGACCGCAATCGAACATGATCTTCTCGCCGTCGACGTCAGCGACGTATGCGGAGCCGAAGCGAGTAGGAGTCGGCGTCGGAGTACCAGCGCCTAGGATGTGGAGGGAGGTGGGGAGTTTGGAGTTGGGCATGAGGGGTAGTTTAGTGGGTTTCCAAGGTGTTTACTTATGCCTCCGATAAACTTGAAATCGTGACCACCCAACACCTCATACGCAATTTCTGCATCATCGCGCACGTAGATCACGGCAAATCTACCCTCGCCGATCGCATGATCGAGCTGACCGGCGCGGTTTCCGAGCGAGAGCTGGTTGAGCAGCATCTGGACACAATGGATCTAGAGCGCGAGCGGGGGATCACGATCAAAGCGCAAGCGGTGCGATTGCGTTTTCCATCAAAGGACGGGAACGAATACCAGCTGAATCTGATCGATACGCCGGGGCATGTGGACTTCTCGTATGAAGTGTCTCGAAGTTTGGCGGCATGTGAGGCGGCTGTTCTTCTGATAGATGCGTCGCAAGGAATTCAGGCGCAGACGATGGCGAATGTCTATCTGGCGCTGGAAAACGATCTGGTGATTATCCCGGCGATCAACAAGATCGATATGCCGAACGCGGAGCCGGAACGTGTGGCGTCGGAGATGGTGGACACGTTCGGATTCAGCGAAGACGAGATGCTGTGGGTATCGGGCAAGACAGGCGAAGGTGTGGAAGAGTTGCTGGAGCGGATTGTTGAGTTGACGCCTCCGCCTGTAGGTGAGTTGGATCAACCGTTGCAGGCGTTGGTGTTCGACAGCAAATACGACTCGTTCAAAGGCGTGGTGGCGTATGTTCGTGTGCTCGACGGGCAGATCAAGGCGCGTGATCGGGCGAAGTTCATGGACTCTGGAGCGAACGGCGAGGTTTTGGAGGTGGGATACTTTTCACCGACGGTGATGCGTGCACCAGAGGGGTTGAGAGTCGGAGAGGTCGGATACGTGGCGACGGGCATCAAGGATGTTGGCGACGTGATGGTGGGGGACACGATGACGCTGGTCAAGGAAGCCGCTGTCGAGCCCCGTGTGCAATACCAAGAGCAGAAACCGATGGTGTTCACGGGGCTATATCCGTCGGACGCGAATGACTACAGCGAGCTCCGGGAAGCACTTGGGAAGTTGAGATTGAACGATGCCGCGCTGGTATTCGAACCGGAGTCGTCATCGGCTTTGGGTTTCGGATTCAGGTGCGGTTTCCTCGGACTGCTGCACATGGAGGTGGTGCAGGAGCGGTTGGAGCGGGAGTATGAGTTGGAGTTGATCACGACGGCTCCTAGCGTGGAGTTTCAGGTGATGCTGAACGACGGCGAGATCATCTATGTCGAGAACCCGTCGAAGTTGCCCGAGAAGAAGGACTACGCCGAGATCTTGGAGCCTTGGGTTGACTTGTCCATTATTGTCCCGGCAGCCTACTACGGGAATGTGATGGAGTTGGTGACGAAGAAGCGCGGCGTGTTCAAGCGGATGGAGTATTTGCAGACGCAGGCAGCGGGATCGGCCAATGGTACGACGTCGGGCACGATGTCGGGCTCGATGAACGGTGCAGGCCGCAACGCGCGGGTGATGCTGGAATACGAGGCCCCGCTATCCGCGATCTTGGTAGATTTCCACGACATGTTGAAGTCGGCTACGCAAGGCTACGCGTCGATGGATTACCAGACGTCTGGCTATCGTGAGGCCAACATGGTGAAGCTGGACATATTGGTCAACCATGAAGAGGTTGATGCTTTGAGCAGCATCGTCCACTCGTCGGAGGCGGCTGATACTGGTCGAAAACTGGCATCGAAATTGAAGGATCTGATACCGCGCCAGATGTTTGCGGTGCCGATACAAGCGGCGATCGGTGGCAAGATCGTGGCGCGGACTAACGTGAAGGCATTGCGAAAGAATGTGCTGGCAAAATGCTACGGCGGCGACGTGACGCGCAAACGGAAGCTTCTCGAACGTCAGAAGGAAGGGAAGAGACGGCGCGCCAAAATGGTCGGTTCGGTCGAGGTGCCCCAAGAGGCTTTCATGGCCGTCCTGCAGTTGCGGAACTGAGGGACAGTTCTAAAGTTCGGCCGCGAAGTCGACGATCATTTGGCGCATAGTCGGATCTTTGGCAGCTTGGTGCAGAGTCGCACCGAACATTCCCTCGGGTACTCCGGCATCGTACCGGGTAGCCTCTACAGTGACGGCGTGAGTGGGATAATCGTCCATACATGCGATGATGGCATCGGTGAGCCATATCTCGCCGCCTGCTCCTCGCTCCATTCGTTCGAGGTGCTCGAAGACCGCGGGATCCAAGGCGTAGCGTCCAATGATTGCGAGGTTGCTGGGAGCCTCATCGCGTAGCGGCTTTTCGACCATCTGCTCGATTGCGATAACGTTCGGCTCGACTGAGGGACCCGCAACGATTCCTTTGGTGTGGACTTCATCCCACGAGGTTTCAGTGACGGCGATGACGTTTCCACCGTAGCGATCTCGGACATCGAGGATCTGAGCGGTAGACGAGTACTCGCCCCATAGGATTTCGTCGGGAAAGATGACGACGAAGGGTTCATCGTCTACGAAGTTTTTTGCGAGGAGAATGGCGTGTCCGTTACCGAGAGGTTCGAGTTGTTTGATGGATGTGATCCGTGCTTGGCTAGATATCTCAACCATTTGATCGGCAAGTTTGTCGCGTCCGGTCTGCCTGAGTCTCCCTTCGAGGTCAGGCATGGAGTGGAAGTATGAACCGACGCTTCTCGCGTCTTCGACAATTGCGATGTCGGTGATACCAGCCTCAACGGCATCGTTGACGGCGTGCTGGACTAGGGGGATTCCAAGTACCGGAAGCAGAGCCTTGGGAACACTGCGGGTCACTGGCAGAAATCGAGTGCCTAGTCCAGCGACTGGGATTACCGCCTTTGTGGTTACGGAATTTACGTTGTTTAAGGTCATTTGTCTCGAGTCTAACCGAGTAGATTGCTACTTCCCTTGGTTTGAATACGACGAAGAAAGTCCGATGGTTTACGATTCAAGGATGCGGTCGTGCCAAGCGGGGAGCTAGCGGTGCCCTGAACCTGCAATCCGCTCAGCAGGGCCGGAATCCTCGTGGAGGTTTCGCAGTTCGAACCGCTGGCAATCGACGCTCGGTGTTGAGAGTCGGGTTCTTGCGCGGCAGAGTCCCGTGAACCCCGTCAGGTCCGGAAGGAAGCAGCGGTAAGTGGATAGCTCTGGGCGACGCAGGGTGATCTGATTCGAGCCGAGGCGGGTGCCAAGTACGGGCTACATTCCGAATTCGAGGTGCACGGCCGCATTGAAGTCTTCAGATTCCGAAATCGCCACATGCCGCGCCGACGACTAGGTCAACACTTCCTACGCGATAGTTCCGCCGCCCGACGCATCGTCGACGCGGCTGACATATCGGTCGGCGACACTGTCGTTGAGATCGGTCCCGGTAATGGCGCGTTGACGCATCATATCGTTGACGCCGCGAGCTTCGCTGGCGGATCTGTTGTCCTGATCGAGATTGACCCGAAATACGCGGTCATGATGGAAGACAAATTCGCAACCAATCCTGATGTGCGAGTTGTATGCGCTGACGCTAGGGACATCGATTTCGAAGATTTCCCGGAATTGTCTAAGGGAAATCGATACAAGGTAGTTGCGAATCTGCCGTACTATGCTGGAACTCCGATCGTCAGATCGTTTCTGGAACGCGAACACAAACCGGAAAGTATGACAGTGATGCTGCAACGCGAGGTCGCGCGGGATATGTACGCAACCCCCGGCAAAATGAGCCTCCTTTCAATCGCGGTTCAGATCTACGCAGAACCCAAGAAACTCTTCGATGTTCCACCCGCAGCGTTTCGCCCGCCTCCGAAGGTACATTCGACGGTAATCAAGTTAGTGCCACGGTCTGAGCCATTAGTAGCTTTGGACGAGATTGATGACCTCTTCAAAGTTGCGCGTTCGTCTTTCGTGGGTCGTCGCAAGCAGCTTCACAACTCGTTGGCGAACGGACTGGAAATGACGACCGACGAAGTGAAAGAGATGACAGCTGCGGTCGGGATCGACAGCGAGCGACGACCAGCGACATTGAGTATCGATGAGTGGATCGCGTTGACACATCATTGGCGAAACGCGTATCGGAGTGATAAGACCGAAATCGTCGCAGGCTAAACGATCGTGATCGTCGAACACGCATACGCGAAGCTGAATCTGACGCTTGAGGTAATCCGAAAGCGCACCGACGGGTATCACGATTTGGCGACGATATTGCAGACGGTCGACCTTCACGACACGCTGGAGTTTCGCGACAACGAAGGGGTCGAATTCGAGTGTTCAGACGCTTCGATAGCAGATGATGACAATCTAGTAGTCCGTTCAGTCGAAGCGCTTCGTAAATCTGCTGGTACTGACCGGGGAGCACACATCAGCTTGCAGAAACGCATCCCGGTTGCGGCCGGGTTAGGTGGCGGTTCGGCCGACGCAGCGGCCACGTTGCGGGGATTGAATCGGCTGTGGGAATTGGGATTATCCGAAAATGAGTTGGTTGAGATTGCGGCTGAGATGGGTTCGGACGTGCCGTTTCTGGTTAGCGGTGGGACGGCGTTGGCAAGCGGGCGTGGAGAGAGATTGGAACGGTTGCCGGCTCCCGAGCACGCGTGGTTCGTGATCGTTACGCCGAAAGGTGCTGGTGATGATGGTTCGGGGTTGAACAAGACGACTCGGATGTTTGGCATGTTGACTTCAACCGCGCATACGACCGGGAGCCTGACGCGGAAGTTGGCAGCTCGGATGATCGAGAAAGGCGATTGCCATCCGGCATTCATGTTCAACGTCTTTCAGCAAGTCGCCCCGCACACGTTTCCGAATTGGCAGAAGATTCACGACGGATTTGCGGCTTTGGGGGCATCCGACATCGTTTTGACTGGCGCGGGACCTTCGATGTTCGCGGTCGCCCCGAGTAAAGAGGTGGCGACAGCGTGGGCTTTGCTGACGAAGGCGCGTATGGGATGTGAGGCGTTTGCGGTGGGATTGGCGCCCCACATCGAGATTGATCCGGAGCAATGACACCCGCATTGGACATATTGGCGGGAATGCTGTGTGGCACGTTGATGGGATTGATAGCCTCCGCACACGCGGCAGTCATGTTGACGGCGCGTCCACCGCGGATGATTCAACAGCGTATCGAGGAAGGCGGATCGTCAAATCTGGTCACTGTGATCGTGTTCGGATTGGTAGTTGTGTGGACGATGTTGGGCGTACTCGCGGCGCTCGTCGCGGACGCAGTGTTGCCTGATGTCGCAGTAATGAGACTGGTGCCAAGTTCCGCGTATCTGGTCGCCGTAGTTTTGCTTTTGGTGATCATGGGTGCACCAACGATGCTGTTTCTCAGGGATAGATGGATGCACGGAATGTTCAGTTTGCTAATCGCACTCGGTATCTATGGATTCTTGATTCCCAACGCGGTGATTGCGTTGCAGAATCGTGCGTGACGCAACTATTCCGCAACCCCGTCATTCCGGCGAAAGCCGGAATCCAGAGGGGCCGGGAGGTGGCGGTGTCCCCTCTCCCTCGATCCATTTCCCCTCCCCCTTTTAGGGGGAGATTAAGAGGGGGTCCCAGGTGAGGGTGACGGGGCGGACGGGCAGTAGGGTTTCCCCCGCTCGAGGGGGGAATGTACGAAGGACAAAGGGGGCGCGAAAGAGCGCAGCGAGATGCAGTGGACCCAATCCCCTCTCCCCACCGTGGGAGAGGGCTAGGGTGAGGGGGAATTGAAGCCGCCTACAACCCCACGCTGTAATCGCTGTAACCTGAGTTTTGCAGGGGTTTCGAAAAACCGTAGGAGCAATCGAGCATGGATATCAGAAAGAGATTTGATGGCAAGGTTGCTTTGCTGACTGGTTCGGCATCTTCGTTGAAGGGGGAGCGAATGGGATTCGGCGGCTGCACGGCATGGAAGATGCTCGAAGAGGGAGCAAGAGTCGTCATTACCGATATACAGGACGACAAAGGCTATGCCGCAGTCGAGCAGATGCTCTCGGCAGGGCACGATGCGATGTATGCGCACTTGGACGTTCTTGACGAATCTAACTGGACGGACGTAGTTGATCGGACAGTGGTTGCTTACGGACGGCTCGACATCTTGGTGAATCTTGCCGGTGCTCAGGATCGCGGAACGCTCTACGAGGCAGATGTCGATCAGTGGCGAAGAGTGATGGAGATCAGCACGACAGGAATTCTCCTCGGTACGCGCGCCGTGATACCTCCGATGACGGAAACCGGGGGCGGATCGATAGTCAACATGTCCTCGATGGCCGGCAAGTTCGCAGGCGAATACGGCTCGGCATATGCGATGTCCCGCGCCGGGATGCTCCACTTCACCCGCGCATCTGCGATTCAGCTCGCGAAGTTCGGCATACGCTGCAACTCAGTCCTGCCAGGATGGGTTCACACACCCTTCACCAAGCACATCTACGAAGTCGATTCAGAACGCGACTGGCGGTCGGAGCGAGTACCCCTAGGCAGATGGGGAGAGCCAGAAGAGATCGCGAATGCAGTCTGTTTTTTGGCTTCGGATGAGGCTTCATACATCACGGGTTCGGAGTTATTGGTTGATGGTGGGGTTACGGCGGGATTCAAGGGAAATACGATGCCGGATCGGGATTGAGAGAACCCTTACCTGCCTAAGTAATCGCCCGAAATGCACGTTTTTAATCTCCCCTCGGACTCGATGGGAGAGGGTCAGGGGGAGGCCGAGCGGGGACAAAAGGGCGGGGCAATCCCGCCAATCCACAAATCCCCGTAATCCCCGGTTCAGACACTTGACTCCGACAACATTTGTAGTAATATAACAAACAAGCGCCGATCCGAAGGCATTCGGACCAGCGCACTGAAAACGAAGAATCGCCGCGTCGCAACGGAGAGCGTGCACCCCCCTTGTCGGCGCCGACAAACAAACACAATTGAATACTGCATCGGTCGCGGGCGGGTAGCACGGAGACGCCGACACACGGCTCCACGACGGTGTCCGCCAAGCCGTAGAAGACGTCTGGGAAGACGGGCGAAACGCGACCGCGAAATCCGGTCACGGGGGTCGTTGTAGCTCCAGGGCTCGAATGCGGAGTGTTACGCTGGCTCCGACTAGCAAGCCAGACGGGAAACCCTTCCTCCCCTTCGCGAAGCGTAAGGGGACGCGGCGGGCGAAGCCACGCCGCAGGGGATGCCCGTTCAAGGTTCGAGCGAACGCATCCCTTATCCGGCAGACGTCTGCCCGATTCGTCGGTCGGGTGAGGCTACGGCATCAGCGAGGGGAGGAACCGAGCGATGGCGGGGGCCGATTCTTCTAGACGCCCTCGGAGGGCCGACGGTCTGGCGACGTCGGCGGTGCCGGATCAAGTCGTGCAGCTACCTATCGCACGCGACCCGGAAGAAACGGCGCGGCGATGATTCGAATATCGAACATTCGATCAAAAATCCCCCCGAAAGGGAGAATTAAACGCGTCCAAACAGCATCCATCCTAGTTCAAAAACACCAAACGCGTTTTCCAACCGCCTCTGAAAGAGAGGAAACGATGGGAATTTGGAACGACGGACTAAATCGCTGCCACCGCCGCCTTCACATCATCGTACGAAGGCTCGTTCAGCGGTGAATCCGAAACCCATGACCAGCGGATATGCCCGTCGCCGTCGATGACGAATACGGAGCGTTGGGCAACGTTGTAGCCTTCGATGCCTGCGAGGTTCGGGAGGCTTACCCCGTACGCGTCGACAGTGGCACCACCGAGGTCGCTCAGGAGAGGGAAGGTGAGGTCGTTCTGGGAGTGGAATTCGGCCTGTGAGAACGGAGGATCAACTGAGATGCCGAATACTCTGGCGTTCATGCCGTTGAATTCAGCGAGAGAGTCGCGGAATGTGCACATCTCGGTCTGGCAGACGCCGGTGAATGCAGCCGGGAAGAAGGCGAGGACGACGTTTGAGCCGCTCTGGTCGCTGAGAGAAACCATCTCTCCGTCTGTGGATCTGAGGTTGAAATCTGGGGCGTGATCGCCCACGTTCAATGCGGCCATGTTTAGCTCCGTTGGATGTCGTGCAAATCAGTTGCTGGTTTAGATTGACGATAGCGATTCTACTAAGATTCGGGCTATCGTTAATGGATGCGGTTCGATTGGACAAGACAAAGGAAACGAATTTGAACGACGGGAAACTCAAGAAACGAGTGTTGATAGTTGGCGCTGGCGCAGTAGGCAGTTACATCGGCGGATGGCTGGCGCACACTGGTCATGATGTGGTTTTCGCTGATTCGTGGGCAGAGCAGGTAGACACTATCAACTCCGAGGGCTTGCGCGTCGAAGGTCCTCACGAGCCTTTCGTCTCCCATCCACGGGCATTCCACCTCCATCAATCGCAGGCGTTAGCGTTGGAGCCCAAGTTTGATATCGCATTCATCGCGGTAAAGGCCTATGACACTTCTTGGGCGGCGCGCTTCGCGTTGAGATTCGTGAAGGATGACGGTTACTTTGTTTCGTCGCAGAACTGCATCCCGGACGGCGACATGGCGGACGCGGTTGGCGCAGATCGATGCATCGGGTTGATCATGTCCTCAATAGCGGTTCGGGTTGGTGGCCCTGGATTGGCGCAACGCGCGGGGACGAAGAGACGTCGAGATTTGGGACACATAGTGTTCCGGGCGGGCGAACATGACGGTTCTGAATCGGAGCGGATCGCAGAGTTGATTTCGATACTCGAGCCGATTGACGGCGGAAAAACGACGACCAATCTGCAAGGCGAGCGTTGGGCCAAGCTCTGTCAGAACAGCATGGGCAACCCGGTCGTCGGTGCGACGATGTGCGGATCAGCCACGGTTGCGTCATCGCCGCGCGGACGCGAGTTACAGATACGGTTGGCATCAGAGTCAGCGCAGGTCGGATTGGCATTGGGGCTGGATGTTGTCAGCTTTGGCGGCTCGACACCGCAAAAATGGTCGGCAGCATCGACCGATGGCGAGATGTACGAGGAACTCGACAACATGTTGGCGGCGAACGCGGGTGCCGGGACTGGAGATTGGCATCCGTCGATGGGTCAGGACGTTCAGAACGGTAGGCCGTCAGAGATCGATTTCATGAACGGGCACGTCCTGAAGATGGGCCGAGAGGTTGATATCGATACGCCAGTTACGGCTTCGATCGTCGATGCGATGCGACAGGTGGATCGCGGGGAGTTGGTGCCTGACGAATCGAACATCGAACTGGTACTTTCCAACGCTGGTTTTTGAGCGATTCTCGAACCTTGATTTCGAAAAGTTCTCACACATCAATTCCAGTCTCGCCACGCGCCGAGACTTTGGTAGCACTCGACCTCGAGACGACGGGATTGAACTCTGCAAGCGATCGCATTATCGATGTCGGCGCGGTCAAATTCCGAGGCGATGAACAGATCGGTGAGTTTCATTCGCTGGTTAATCCACGATCGCGGCTTTCCGATTTCATCGTTTCTCTCACAGGCATATCCCAAGCAGACGTCGACAAGGCGCCAGATTGGAACGCGATCCGAGACGATCTCCAAGAGTTCATCGGCGATGCGAGGCTCGTAGGGCACAACGTCGAGTTCGATGTCGGATTTTTGCGTTCACACCGTATCCACGTCGAGAAGCTGAGTTACGACACTGAGCAGATGGCAAGGGTCGCTTTGCCGGGAGGTCCGGAGTTCGGACTGGTTCGGCTGGCGCAACGGTTCGGGGTCCTGCATGACGATCCGCACCGGGCATTGTCGGATGCGTTAGCTTCGAGGGATCTCTTCTTGATATTGTTGGCACGGTTCGAGGCGATGCCGACAGCGGCTTTAGCACGGATCGCGGCGTTGGGTTCGCGATCGAACTGGAGTGTCAGCGAGTTGGCATCCAATTTGGTGGCCGCTGGCGACGGGACGGATGAAGTAGTAGGTCGACTTGGGATCGACGAAGATCTCTTGAGCGATCGCCTCAGGCTGCCGGGCAGACCAGCAACTTGGGGCGAAGGAGCCGGCGAGGACGAGGGTGGTTTTTCGGACGAACATGTAGTCCAAACGGAGATGGCGTTCTTGCCCGGCGGATTGGTGGAGGAGACGATGCCAGCGTTCGAGGGTCGCGACGGCCAGCGCGAAATGGCGGTAGCGGTAGCCCGCGCGATTGCCGGCCAGCAAAAGCTAGTCGTTGAAGCAGGAACCGGGATCGGCAAATCCCTGGCCTATCTTCTTCCCGCCGCGTTGATGGTGGCAGGGCAGGGCGGCAAGGCTGTGATCTCAACCAACACCCTCAACCTGCAAGAGCAGCTTTTGAACAAAGATTTCGCAACGGTCCGCGAAATCGTGAAGCGAGAGACCGGCGTGGAATTGGACGCGGTTCAGCTAAAGGGGCGGTCGAACTACCTCTGCGTTCAGCGATGGCGGGATGCAGTTTCGCAACCTAACCATGGGCAAGCGGAGGCGCGCGTGCTGTCACAGTGCCTGAATTGGCTCGGAGATACGGAGACTGGTGACCGCTCGGAGTTGTCGTTGGGATGGGACACTGGGATTTTCAGTCGGTTATCGGCGGAAGGTTGTCCTCCGACCACGGTTGGGGGCGGTTACCCGTGCCAGGGTCCGCCATGTTTCATGCTTAAGGCGCGTTCGGACGCGCACCAAGCCGATGTCCTGATAGTCAACCACGCACTCCTGATTAGCGATATGGCAGCAGAGAACAATATCCTGCCGCCTCATCAAGTCTTGGTTATTGACGAGGCTCACCACCTGCGTGATGTTGCTACTCGCCATCTCGGATTCGAAATCAGGGAAACGCAGTTCATGGATGATCTTGGCGCTTTGACGCGTACCGATGGGATGTTTCCCCGTCTGGTTCGTCTCGCCACGTCGCGCGGCGGGGGAGAAGAGGCGCTATCGTCTGTGCCCGACCTGCAACGTCGAGTCGTTGAAGCGGCAGACAAGGCGACGCTCGAGTCGAGCCGGATGTTTGAGGCACTTCGCGACCTGACGGGTTATATGACGCGGCAGGAACGGACACGCGAGATGCGGATTTTGGGAATGACGCGCATCACGAGCGAGTGGCGGCGGGGTGTCGATGAGCCATGGGTCATGCTGCATCCGGCGTTGAGCACGGTCGTAACTGGACTGCGTTCGTTGTTGGATCTAGCGGGTAACGATAGTCAACCAGACGCCGCGGTCATCAACGTCAACGCCCTATACGAGCGGCTTAGAGACATCAATCATTGGTTGATGGCCCTGATCGAGCAACCCGATGAGAACTTCGTTTATTGGAGTTCAGTGAATCAGCGCCGAAACATGGAGCTCCATCTTAGCGGCGCACCTCTGGATGTGGCCTCGGAATTGCGAGCGGGACTGTTTAGCCAGGATCGTGCCCACATCTTAACTGGTGCCACGATTAGTGAATCTGGCAGTTTCGAACGCGTACAGACCACGTTAGGTTTCGATGCGGACGAGACTCTGAGCATCGGTTCGCCGTTCGATTTCAAAAACGCAGCACTGATCTTGGTGCCGGAAGACATTCCGCAACCGAACACGCCCGGTTACAACGAGGCGGTTACGGACGCGGTTCACGATATTGCCTCTGCGACGCAGGGTCGGACTCTCGCATTGTTCACCGCAAACTCGGCACTGAACAGCACTCGTGACGCGCTGTTCAACCAATTCAAGAACACGGAGACTCAGGTGTTTGGCCAAGGCCGTGACGGCCCGGCGGCGCGCGTGATGCAGCTTTTGAACGATACCGAGAACGCCGTCGCGTTGGGAGCTATGAGCTTGTGGGAAGGCATCGATCTGCAGGACGCGTCGATCGATTCGCTGGTGATGACAAGACTGCCATTTCCGGTGCCACGCGACCCGATTCACG
The DNA here is from genome assembly GCA_965220515.1 of Dehalococcoidia bacterium. Lineage (GTDB taxonomy): Bacteria > Chloroflexota > Dehalococcoidia > Lucifugimonadales > Lucifugimonadaceae > Bin127. The sequence continues at coordinate 804,413 of OZ244831.1, read as the reverse complement.
AAGCTCGGTCAGAGAATCTTGAGAACCCGTTCAACGGTTATTTCGTCCCAGAGGCAGTGACAAAGTTCCGCCAAGGCTTCGGGAGATTAATACGCTCTCGCACTGACCGGGGAGTTTTTGTCGTGTTAGATAGGCGCATCATCTCGAAGGGATACGGACGATTGTTCCAGAAATCTATACCGCAGGGCACGGTTCGGCGGGTCACGTTGGGCACGATTTCAGAGTACGTGGAGAAATGGTTGGCAGGAGTACCAGTTTGAGAGCTGCTACAGAATTGTTGGACACGCAACAAGGTGAAACCGTCTCGTTGAGACTCGATATCGAGCCTTTCGATTTGCAGCAGACTTTAGACGGTGGTCAGGCATTCAGGTGGTACGGCGCTGGAGATGGGGTGTTCCGCGGGGTTTTGGGTTCTCGCGTTGTGACGATAGAACGCGACGGAACAACCGTTTCGGTAGACAGGACGAACGGGATTGATTGCGAAGCTCTAAAACGTGAAGTCGAAGACTACCTAGTGGCTACGGCTGATGTAGCGAGGTTGCGTGCGTTGCTCTCGGATGAGCCGGGGTTCGGACGGGATATCGTCGAATTGCCTCTGATCCGGGTAATGCGACAAGACCCTTGGGAATGTCTGGTATCGTTCATCTGCTCGCAGAATTCAAACATTCCTCGCATCAAGCAGATGGTGGCAGCCGTTGCACGAATGGGGCGGCGCATCGGATCCCAAGATTGGGCTTTCGAGTTGCCGAATCCAAATGTGGTCGCCGATGCAGGTGAGATGTACCTGCGAGAGGTCGGACTGGGTTACCGCGCCAAACATCTCGCGCCAACCGCCGAGATGTTAGCTAATTCATCGAATCTCAGTGAGTTGAGGAACGCCTCCTACTACGACGCAAAAGAAGTATTGATGGAGTTTCCAGGGGTGGGGCCGAAGGTGGCTGATTGCGTGCTGGCTTACTCGTTGGACAAGGGCGAGGCGTTCCCAGTAGATGTACACGTTCGGCGCGCCGCAATCCGACTCTACGGCCTCGAAGAGGACATCAAGAATGACTCCGTAGGGGAATGGGCCCGCGATCGTTTCGGCAAATACGCAGCCTGGGCGCAACTCTACATGTTCCGCGACGAGATCAACCGCCGGCTAAACGGCGCATGACGTAGTCGCGTTCCTCGCCGGCGTTCGAGATCGAGCCTTCAATGCGCGCTGTGAGCAACTCGTCCAAGAGTTGTCCAATCACCGGGCCGCGCTCGACGCCAAGCGCGATCAAGTCGTCTCCATTGATAGCGGTTCGCATATGCCGCAACCGATCTCTAAAGTCGATCAAACGTCGCGAAAAATCCGCGTCGGTTTCGACGCTGACGGCGGCGCGGACGATTTCGTCGCGTACGTTGATGAGTGATTGCCGCAGTTCGACATCAGTGACGAGTTTGGATCGGCATCTCCTTGCAACGCTACTTACGATGTCGGTTTCATTGACGATTGCCCGCCAATCCGACGACATCCTTAACCTCTCTGCGAGATCGGTCATCACGCCCGTTGGCGCAAGATAAGCGAAAGCAGCGAATCGCTCGGACTCAGTAGCATCCTGAGAAATTTGTCGGAATGCTCCATCCAGAAAATCGGCGTTACGAACAAACACGTTCAATATCCCGTGTTTGACCGCCATCGCTGTTAGGGCGTCTAGATTTTCGTGAGGTTGGAACCATAGACGAAATTCGTTGAACACCCTTTGTGGCGATACGTCGCACATTTTTTCGAGGTGACGTAATGACCGCTGTACCTCTTTCGCGGTTTCAGTGTCAAATGTGTAGCCGTACCGCGCAGCAAGTCGGGCACCGCGCATCATGCGCAATGGGTCTTCGGCGAACGAATCATTGCGGATCACGCGCAGGATTTTTCTTGCCACGTCGCGCCGCCCGTTGAAGGGATCGATAACTACTCCGAGGCCATTGGTGGAAAGCTGGATCGCCATTGCGTTCACGGCGAAGTCCCGCCTTTGCAGATCGGATTCGATGTCGTTGACGAGCGTTATCTGGGGCAATGAACCCCAAGGTTTGTACAGGTCGGTGCGCGCTGAAGCGATATCGATAGTCACGCTCCCGATCTTGACCTTGACGGTGTGGAGCTGCGATGCGGATAGCAACGAGCAATCGGCGTTTTCTTCGGTTAGTGCCTCCGCGAACTTTAGGGCATCGCCGATGATGGCTACGTCAGGTGAGGTGATGATTTTCGGGAGCCGCGCAACGATGTCACGAACCATGCCGCCCACCAAATAGGCTTTGCTGCCATGGTTTGACGCGGCGCGAGCGATCGTTTCGATGGCGTGGATCGACGCGTCTGGTAATCGGAGATCGTTGAGCGACAAGGATCCGCTGTCGCTATCGAGGTTTTCGTGCGTTTGATTGGTCAACGGGCAGATATTTGGAATTGATGGTCGCGAAATTGTTGATCAATGCGATGTTCGGTTCGCTGGTAGAATCTCTGTGAGTTCAAGAATCCGTAATCTGTAATGGACGCGTCTCGTTAGGATATCTGTAACACCGAATCGTCCAATCGAAGAAAGGTCGACTGACCATGATTAACGACCTACCCATGAAAATCGATGTGTTCATCGACTACACCTGACCCTGGGTGCGGCAAGCTGGGATCTGGTTATCCCGGGTGAAGAATGAATTGGGCGACAACCTGGAGTTGAACTACCGCAGTTTCGCGTTGGAGCAGGTGAATTCCAAAGAAGGACCAGATTGGAAGGCTTGGGAGCAGGGACCCGATTACGAAAGCCGTGGTCTGTGGTCGTTGAGAGGCGGTATCGCGGCGCGGATGCAAGGATATGACGCACACGACAAGTTCATGCTGGAGTTGCAGCACTTCAAGTTTGTGGAACGCGGCGACATCCGGGATCGGGAGCCGATAGTGGAAGCAGCAGAACGGGCCGGGCTCAACGTGGACAAATTTGTCGCCGACCTAGATTCGCCAGAGCGACTTGCTGAAATCGGACGAGACCATGAGGAGGCAGTTTCAAAGGGGATCTTCGGAACTCCGACGTTCATTTTTGAAGATGGCTCCGCGGCCTTCCTAAAAACCTTCACCCCTCCGGAAGAGGATTCGTTGGCAGCGTTCGAAAACATGGTGTTGATGGCGCGCAACCGTCCGTACTTTGGCGAGTTAAAGCGACCACAGCCTCCTTGGCCTCAGGGTGTAGAGGTCTGAGTCCTTGGCTCCTGAAATCATCCCAGAATCGGAAATAGACGAGCTTGAAACCAAGCTCGGGGTCAACTTCTCAAATCGCGACCTGCTACGTCGAGCGTTGACGCATGAGTCGTTTATCAACGAATGGGGTTCTGATGACACTGGAAGAGGTATGCAATCGTACGAGCGATTGGAGTATCTCGGCGACGCAGTGTTGAACTACACGGTTGCCAACGCGCTATTCGAACGATCGATGACGGCTACAGAAGGCGAAATGTCGATCGGTAGGGCGCATATCGTTTGCAGGGATTCGCTAGCTGATGCCGCGCAACGCCTCAATCTCGGCGATCACGTTTTGCGAGGTAAGGGTGAGACCGCATACAGTCCCAACGTCAGAGACTCCGTTCTCGAGGATTCTTTTGAGGCCATCATCGGAGCTATTCACGAGGATCAGGGCTACGAAGCGGCGAGCCAATTCGTTTTTCGGCACCTAGGAAAGCAGATTGAGCAAGTTGCCGCGCATGGCGTGGACAAAGACCCCAAATCGGCGTTTCAGGAGTTGGTGCAGGGCATCGGCCTCCGGACGCCACGTTACTGGACGGGTAATGCCGGCACTGGTACCGACGGTCAGCAACAATACGTCGCCAGGGTATCTGTTGGCGGAGAGGTTGTCGCCTCGGGTTTCGGGAATAGCAAGTCTAAGGCACAAAAAAGCGCCGCCGCGAATGCTCAATCGATCTTTGCCGACGGTGTACCGGCAAAATTCGCCAAGACTGCAATGAAATCCCAAAAAACTGCTGCTGCAAGCGGACAGACTTCGATCTCGTCTTCGGGTGTCAGAGCGTCTGGATCGACGTTCGATGGATTCAGGCGCATTGGAAACTGGTTGGGCAATGTTGTGCTCCGCAGGGACAACTCATCACTCCGCCGACAGTTAATCTACAAGCGCTCCGATTAGCGCGGCAATCGTTCTTTGAATGCTCCGACTACTTGGCAGACGTGACAAGACGTCCGAATCGTCCGCGGAAACTCGCCGATCATGGACAAATCTTGTCGGTGGAGTATTTCGCCGCACCAAGGTTGACGACGAATTTTGGGAAGACCTAGAAGAAGCTTTGATCGTCGCTGATGTCGGTGTCGAGACGGCGATGCAACTCGTCGAGAAAATTCAGGATGAGGCTAGGTGGCGTGGAGCTCGAACTCCCGACGCGGTCTACGAATTGTTACGAACCGAAATATCCGAGATGCTCACTGACGATGAGGCTGCCGCAGCTTTTGCTGAAGATGGTCCCGTTGCGGTGATGGTTGTTGGGGTAAACGGTTCCGGTAAGACCACCAGCATCGGAAAACTCGCACAAGCCGCTAAATCAGACGGACGTGTGCCGCTGATCGCGGCCGCTGACACCTTCAGAGCTGGTGCCATATCCCAACTGGAGACATGGGCGCGGAGAACCGACACGATGTTTGTTTCGTCCGCCGCAGGAGCCGACCCGGGTTCCGTCGTCTATGACGCATTGAACGCTGCTAAATCCCGCGGAGCCGATTTCGTCGTAATCGATACCGCGGGCAGGTTGCACACCGCGCACAACTTGATGGAAGAACTCAAGAAAATGCGACGGATTCTCGATCGGCATTCAAGCGATTTCAAACCGCGAGTGTTGCTGGTCATTGATGGCAATACTGGTCAGAATGGTGTCACGCAGGCCAAAGTGTTCACAGAAGCAGTGGGTTGCGACGGAGTGATTCTGACGAAACTGGACAGCACGGCGAAGGGCGGCGTGATATTGGCGATCCGCGGCGAGATGGGGCTGCCGGTCAGGTACATCGGAACCGGCGAGGGCATCGACGATATCGCACCGTTCGATCCCCGAGGATTTGCAGAGACGATACTTCCCGCCGCGTAATCGATTGATAGATGTCTGATCTGATTTTTTGGCTACTGACCACTTACGCGGTCGGTTTAGCTGCGATGCCTGTGGTGTACCTCGCGCTTCCCAACCTGTCGGATCGCGGATTCGGGCTGGTGCGTCCGATCGGGATGTTGGTGTTCGGTTCGCTGGTTTGGATCTTGAGTCTGTTGAAGATCCTTCCGAACGTACCGTGGTCTTGGTGGTTGATAGCGCTTCTTACTGCTATCGCAGGTTGGGCGTGGATCGCGCTGAGGAAGCGAACCGATTTCATCGGATTCCTTCGGCGTAGATGGTTGCAGCTGATTTTGACCGAAGCCGTGTTCTTGGTATTTTTTGCGATTTTCGCGTTTGTAAAGGCGTTGGATCCGGATATTTCACATACCGAAAAACCCATGGATCTGATGATGTTGAACGCGGTCATCAGCGCGCAACATGCTCCACCAACGGATCTCTGGCTAAGCGGCTTTCCAATCGCTTACTACTACTTCGGATACTGGATGCTCGGCGGCATCGCACAGATGTCGGGAGTACAAGCGAGCATCGCTTACAACTTGGCTTTGGCTACCGTTGCCGCGATGTCGGCCGCGGCGATTTTCTCGCTGGTTTCGAACTTGGTTCGCCGAGATGGCGCGACAACTATGCAGATGCTTGCCGGTGGCTTGATCGCCGCAGTGCTGCTGCTCTTCATCTCGAACCTCAACGGATTGTGGGAGCTGCTGTCCCTGGCAGGCATAGGCTCAGACGGTTTCTACGACTGGCTCGGCATAAAAGGCGTCGACTTGAATGACACGAGCACTAGTTGGCGGCCTGAAGGATGGTGGTGGTGGTGGGCATCATCAAGGGTGATTAATCGCTTCCTAGCTGATGGCACTGAACTCGATTTCACCATCCAAGAGTTCCCATATTTCAGTTTCATGCTGGGTGACCTTCATCCGCATGTAATGTCGATACCGTTCGTTCTTACTGCAATTTCAGTGATCGCAAACTTGCTGTTCTCACATCTCCGGTGGGGAATCGGTTGGTTGCGCAGCAATCCAATCTCCGCTGTCGTCCTGGTGCTAGTGGTTGGATCGGCAGGATTCATCAACACTTGGGACATGCTGTGGATGCTGCTAGCTCTGGGTGGGACGATTTACTTCAAGGCATACCGAGAGAACGGACGGATGCACCTGCAAGCGATCCGTAACGCTGCACCGGGGTTTGTGGTCGTTGCTTTAGTCGGTGCCGCTTTCTTCTCGAACTACTACTTTCTGACGATGCAGAGCCAGATACAGTTCCCGCCGGCGATACCCACGAAATATGCGACACGTCCCATCCACTTTTTCACGGTGTGGGGCGGATTGGTCGCAGTGCTGCTGGTGTTCGCAAGTGCAGTAGTAGTACCGGCGGTATCACGTGAGTTTGCGATATTGAGACAGAGCGTCAACACGCTCGGGCTCAACTCCAGTTCGTATGCAAAGTTTCCATGGATCGTCTCTATCGGATTCGTGGCTTTCACGTACTTGGCTTGGATTATTGCCCACTACAGCTTCAACGACAACGCGGATGGTGCTGATCTAATTACCCGATTGCCGTTGACGGCGTTACTCGGAGCCGCGTTCGTCGGTCTGTTCGTGACAACCTATCGTCGCGGAATGCGCGGCGCCGATGAGGGGGTGCAGGTGGCTTTGCTACTGCTGACGATCTCAGCGTTGTTACTGTTCTGGGCCGAATTGTTCCGGTTGCACGATATGTTTGGGGGGCGACACAACACGGTGTTCAAGTTCTACTACCAGGTTTGGATCTTCTTTGCGGTCGTTGGCGGTTACAGCATCTATTTTTGGATGCGTCGACATCCTTCGTTCATAGGCCGAATCAGGTACCTGAGCGTCGCAGCAGTTGTAATCGCCACGTTACTGATCGCCGTGTCTCTGTACTATCCCTTCGCAGCGACCGCAGGCAAATCATCGGAGTCGGGAACTGAGTTCACCCTTGATGGGCTCAGATTCTTGGGAAATAGCGGCTCGGCAGTCCCAGAAGCGATGGACTGGATTCGCGAGAACGTCAGCAACGACGACGTGCTGATTGAGGCACCGGGAAACAGCTATACGCAGCATGGTCGATTCTCAGGGTGGACCGGAAGGCCCGCAATCTTAGGGTGGACCGGACATCAGAGCCAGTGGCGCGGCGGTGATGAATGGTGGATAGATCGGAATAACGATGTTGAGCGTATATACAGCAGTGCCGATGATGCGGAGACACTCGCGCTGATCGAGCGTTACAGCGCCGACTATTTGGTCGTCAGTCCAAACGAACGTCAAAAATATACTGAATTAGATGTCTCGAAATTCGACCGCATCGGGCGCCGTGTGTTTGAGAACGAACAAGTGATCATTTTCGCCTTGGGAGAGTAGGCTTGGACACGGCACATACTCGACCGGAAGATAGTGCGTCCGAATCGTCTGTCCGCTCAACTGGAATGCGCGCGGGATGGGTCGACGGGGCGTGGACTACAGTCACTCGCACGAGCGCGACGGTAGTCGATACAGCGAATGAACTCTCGATATCACCTCGTGTTCAGTACGGCATTTACGCCGCTCTTTTCCTCATCGGCTTAGGGATGCGGTTGGTGCGATTGGGCGACCAAGCTGTGCACCACGACGAAAGTCTGCACGGCTACTTCGGTTACCAAATCGCAATCGGCAACGAGTACGAACACTCGCCGCTGACCCACGGCATGTTCTTATTTGAACTGATCGCCGCCATGTTCTTCTTGTTCGGGGATTCGGAGTTCACGCTCCGCCTTGGGATGGTGCTATTTGGTGCCGCCTTGATTCCTATGCCCTTGCTGTTGCGCAAGCAGCTGGGCGATGTCGGAGCGATTATCACCTCCGTCATGCTCACTTTCTCGCCGGCGCTCTTCTACTTTTCGAGGTTTGCCCGCAACGACATTCTCATGGCTTTCTTCATCGCGTTGCTTGTGGTCGCGATGTGGCGGTACATCGAAGAACAGCGTCATCGATGGCTCTACATAGCGGCCGCGGTCCTTGGGTTTTCGATGGCCACCAAAGAGACGGCTTACATCTTCGTAGTCATCTTCGCCGCCTATTTCGCATGGGCGACGCGCTATGAGCTTCGTGACATTCTGCTAGGCCACTTGAAGCTGAATCAGATCAGTCCTCAAGGCCACATCTTGGTGTTGCTCGTTGGGTTGACCGCACCGTTTTATGTAGCCGGAATAGCGTTGTTCCAAGACCTGTTTGGACTGACTCTGGCGGCTGTCGAGGGCACTCCCGGCGTAGTCACTGGCGCGCCTGATGGTTCAACTGCGACCGCAGTCGCCGCGGTGTTGACGTTGTTAGTGTTCGGCGTCGGTGTCGCAATCGGAGCGTGGTGGAACTGGCGCCGATTCTGGGTTGCGTTGGCGATTTTCTGGGCCATCTACGCCGTCATCATGACCAACTTTGGCAGCCACACTCCGGGTGTCATCACAGGCGTATGGCAGTCTCTGGGGTACTGGCTGGCGCAACAAGATGTTCGTCGTGGCGATCAGCCCTGGTACTACTACTTCATCATGGGCTCGGTTTACGAGTTTCTGCCGATGTTGTCGGCCATGGGAATCGCGCTCTACTACGCTATTCGCACCGGATGGAGATCGATCGGCTTGATCGCAATTAGCGTGATCAGCCTCGCGATATCGACGACACTGCTCTACACGCAGTACTACCAAAAGCCCAACCCTCCGTCGGAACTGCTTATTCTGCCTTTCTTGGCGTTGGCATTCGTCACGTTGATATTCATACCGCTGACGTTGAACACATCGAGGTTCATGCGATTCCTGATGTTTTGGGCATTTGCGACCTTTTTGGCGTTGTCGGTCGCGGGGGAGAAGATGCCGTGGCTACTTGCCCAGTTGACTGTTCCCTTCATCTTCGTGGCAGGGCACGGATTGGGGATACTGACCAATTACATCGATTGGCGCTATGTGTGGCAACGGAAGGGTTGGGTCGCGTTCGCGCTGGTGCCCCTTGCTCTGGTCGCGATATACCGATTAATCTTCTTCGAGTTCTACGACAATTTCGACATCAGCAACTCGCGCGACTTGAGCCAATTCTTCGAGTTGTGGGCCTTGATAGCGTTCTGCGGTGTCGGATTGTTGCTGTTGATCCAGAGCGGGCTGTCGCAAGGCTTCCGACCAGTTCTCAGCGTGATCGCGGTCGTGTTAGTAGTGGTGATGTTCGCGTTCACTCTGCGTGCCTCTTTCAACGCGGTGTACAAGCATGGTGATGTGCCCAGAGAGATGCTCGTCTACACACAGACGACACCAGACCTGCACCAAACCGCGAGGGAGATCGATTTAGCGCGCGACTTGGCATGGAACAAGAGCGAATTCAGCCTCGCCATAGATACTCGGGACGGTTTCGCCTGGCCTTGGAGCTGGTACTTGCGCGACTATGAGGGCGTCGGTTACATCGACCTCGAAGGCGAAGGCGCGACAATAGGCGATAACCGCACAATCGCGGTGATCAACGCCCGCAACCACGACAAGGTCAAAGAATCCTTGCCAGAACGTTTCGACGAAGGCAGACACATGATCCATCGCTGGTGGTTCCCTGAGGTCTACAAAGAGAAGACCCCGGGCGATGTTTGGAATGGCTTGACCAACCGCGAGCTGCTGCGACCGATTGCGAATTTCTGGTTCCATCGCCAACTGTCAACAGATATCGGGTACATCGATTCGTACGTCTACTACAGGGACGATACGCCATCTGCGCCTCTACGATGACGGTCGCCGTATCGACGCGGCTCGCACACTAGTTATGGCCAACCCACAGTGATCAAGAGCCGCGCATTCTGGATCGGCTTGCTTGGAAGCGCCGCATTCTTGGGCATCTTCTTCTTCGCGATCATCGATGATTTCGATCAAGTGGTAGATGTTTTCGCATCGGCAAACTACATCTACGCCATTCCCTCTCTGGCTTTCTACACCTTGGCTCTGTGGTTTCGAACTGTGCGATGGCGGTACCTGCTCAAGCCGTTCACCGGCAAATCGACGCGCCGTGCGCTGTTCCCCGTAGTGGTTGTTGGTTACATGGCGAACAACCTGATACCGCTCCGGATCGGCGAGTTGATGCGGGCGTACTATCTCTCCCTGCGAGAAAGTATCGGCACGATGGCCGGATTCGGTACCGTCGCATTGGAGCGCGCTTCCGACGTGATCGCGTTGCTACTGCTCGTCGCAATTGCCGCGGTAGTTGGAGCGATCGGATTCCAGACAACTGTGAGCGGTGTGGCTGAGCAAGTGCCGGGAGGTGTTGCCGTCCTCACAATCGGGGCGTTGCTGCCATTTGTAGCCGTTTTCGCCGTCGTCGCGTATGTAGTTGTGATGTCGCCAGAGAGCATACGTCGACTGATGGGCGGGATGCTATTCATGATTCCGCCGAGGATCCGAGTAAAGATCATCAACCTCGCAATGAACCTGATCGAGGGGTTGACAGTGATCCGTACATGGCAGGGTTTGTTGAAAGTGATCGCACTTTCGATACCTGTCTGGATCGCCGAGATCACGATGTACTACGTGATCGCTCTGGGTTTCGACATCCGGGCGGAGTTCGGGAGCCAAATCGAATTCGTCGCCGCGATCGTTGCTTTCGGAGCGGCCGCTAACCTTGCAGGCATATTGCCATCGAGCGCTGGAAGTCTCGGACCATTTGAGTTGCTTGGAGCCGCGGCGTTGACCACGCTTGGCATCGATGGCGATATTGCTGCTGCGTACGCGTTGACGGTTCATGTGGTGCTTTGGGCGCCGGTCACAATCGCAGGTGCCGTCATACTGTTCTTTGATCGAACGTCGTTTGTCAATCTGGCGCGGGGCGCGAGGTCCGTAAGGGGCAGAAGGCGCGACTCTACGTCCAACGCGTCACACGTTTCGGAAAATCCTGCGGAGTTGAATCCATGAAGATCGGGATAGTTGGGGCCGGCGCGGCGGGCCTGGCAGCCGCTTATGACCTCGCTCGCGCCGGTCACGATGTCGTCGTATACGAATCGGCACCATTCATTGGCGGTCAAGCGTCCACTATCCCCGTGGGTGGACATCCCCTCGAACGCGGTTATCACCACCTGTTCACCAACGACCGCGCGATCTTGGATCTGATGGACGAGATGGGCATCAGCAACGCGATGGAGTGGTATCCGTCAAACGTCGGTACTTACGTCGACGGGGGCTTGCATCGCACGACGACGGCGTTCGATCTCTTGCGCTTCAGTGCTATACCAATGTTCGAACGTATCCGCATGGGATTGTTCACGCTTCGCGTCCAACGCATCAAAGACTGGCAAAGCCTTGAGCCTTACACCGCAGACCAATGGCTGAGCGAGAAACTCGGCGGCAAAGCCTACGACGCGCTTTGGAACCCCCTTCTACGTGGAAAGTTCGGACGATTTTACGGCGAAGTCGGAATGCCTTGGTTCTGGTCGAAGATTCAAACTAGATTCGCTTCGCGCGAAGGGATGTTGGCGAAAGAAGTCCTCGGATATCCGACCGGCAGCTTTGACGTAGTCTTCGATACGTTGGCGGATAAGATACGTGGTCTCGAAGGCCAGATTCGAATCGAGAATCCCGTCACAAAGATCGTCCCGCGAAACGAATCTGGCAAAGTAGGGATTGGATCCGTCTCTGAAGGACGAGAGCAAACAGATCTCTTCGACTGCATACTTTCTACGGTTCCATCATTCTCGATGCCGAGCCTGATGGACTCGATCCCGTCCGAATATCTCTCTCGCTTGGATGGTGTTCAATATCTGGCTGCGGTCGTTGTGATACTTGAGATGGATCGGCAACTCACCGACTATTACTGGATGAACATCGCCTCGGATGATGTGCCGTTCCTAGGCATCATCGAGCACACCAACATGTTGCCCAAGGAGTGGTACAACGATCGCCATGTCGTATACCTAACCAACTATTTGCACCGACGGGACGAACTGTTCAGCTTGTCTCCCGAGGACTTGACGGACCTATATTTCGATCACCTTCACAAGTTCAATCCCGGCTTCAACCGCTCTTGGGTAAAGAATGTCCACTACAACGCGGTTAGTGCAGCGCAACCGATAATCGGCACCGAGTATGGTGCGAAGAAGCCGTCACACCGAACGCCGTTTGAGTGCATATATTTAGCAAACACGACACAAATCTACCCGGAAGATCGCGGCACTAACTACTCGATCCAGATGGGCCGGGAGGTGGCGAATATGATGTTGTCCGACGCTGCCAAAGGATGGTCGGATTGGCGATCTGACTGATAATCATCTGGGGCCTTTGTCGCGGACGCTCTGAGTTAACCTATATGCGTGTTTGAACTTGAACCAAAGTTGAGCCAATCAGGAGACTAAACGCATGGGCGTTATGGACGGCAAGGTATCTATCATCACTGGCGCAGGCACTGGCATCGGCAAGGTTGCCGCTGTCATGTTCGCCGAAGCCGGCTCAGACCTGGTTCTCGCCGGGAGACGCCAGGCGCCGCTCGATGAGGTCGCAGAATTAGCGCGAGAGCACGGAGTGGAAGTCGAGGTCAGATCTACGGACCTCGAAAACGGTGACGCCGCGGCGGATTTGGGAAAGTGGAGCTTGGAACGCTTCGGGAAAGTCGACATCCTAGTCAACAACGCTGGGCATAGCAGCCGTGTGCGATCGCTGCGATATGTCGGCCCTGAGGAGTGGGATTCGGTGTTCAAGGTGAATGTCGAAGGCGTTTACCGGCTGACGCAATCGGTGCTGGCAAACATGATCGACCGAGGCACCGGCACCGTTATCACAGTGTCGTCGATGGCGGCGTTGAATCCGGGTCTTCTGGGTGGAGCGCCATACAGCGCGGCGAAAGCGGCATCCTTAAACATGATCCGCGGCATGAACACCGAACTTGCCAAGTTCGGAGTCCGCGCTTGTGCCATCATGCCCGGTGAAGTTGACACCCCGATTCTGGAGAATCGTCCGCGCCCACCGGATGCAGATGATCGTTCGACGATGATGCAGGCTGAGGACATCGCGCAGGCGATATTCCTCTGCGCGGCGATGCCGCAACGAACAATCGTCGAACAGGTCGTGATGATGCCTACCCTGCGTCGCGACACGTCGCGCGACATGGTCGCGGCAGAAAGTGAAGGTTCCAACTGATGAACCCGTACCGGGCAAATCTGCGCGCCGAATAATGATGCTCTGTTACGATTCCATCTAGGCGGATATGTGAGCATAGCAACGCGCCGCATATCCGAACTTAGTCTCTCGACTACGCTGGAGATAGATTGACGACAAGTCAGCAACAGAGCCGACCGGAGTTGCGCGAGCGAATCCGTGGAGCACTCGAATCCCAGCGCACCGACAAAGAAAGGGTGCCTAGCATCACCGTACTTTCTTCGCTTCTAGCGGTCCAAGACGATCTGCACTATATCCCCGATGAAGCGATTGAAGAGACCGCGATCTTCTGCAACGCCACCATCAATGACGTTTGGAGCGTCGCATCTTTCTATACCAACTTCCGGTTTACCCCGCCAGGCATGACTACAGTTGATGTTTGCTGGGGACCGACCTGCCACCTAATGGGAGCGCAGAAAGTGTTGGATGCCGTGCAGGACGAGTTGGGCGTGAACTCCGAAGAAACCAGCGCCGATGGCAAAATCACGTTGCGCTACAGTACCTGTCTCGGGGCGTGCGCTCAAGCGCCCGTCATCGCACGTGACCACATCCTGAAAGGGCGCGCTAACCCCGATTCAGCCCGCCAATACATATCTGACCTTCAACAGGAACTCGAGAATGGTATCGCGCACTGAAGCACCTGTGGACACCTACGCAGTGGCGATGAGTCAGCAGACGCAGTACGCATTGCTACGCGCTCGTGCACGTCAACGATGGGATGATCTGACAGATGGTGACAAACCTTGGGTTCGGGTTGGATTTGGTGCGTCAGGCCAAGCTGCCGGAGCACAAGCCGTTTTCGATGCCCTAAAACTTTATGGACCAGAGGGCACCGACCAGATCAATCTGTCCATGGTCGGAGCACACGGGTTGATGTACCTTGAACCGCTCGTCGACATCATCTTTCCTCGAGCAAATCGCGTGTTCCACGCAAATGTGACACCCGAAATGGTGACGGGCATCATATCTCACTACATCGATGGGCGCGACCAACATCCCCTGGACGCTTCCGCGTACGCATACTCTGGACACACAGACGACTACACATCGCATCTGCACGACTGGGATCAGTTACCACCTAATCAGCTCCAGAAAAAGGTACTCACCGAAAATTTCGGGAATGTCGATCCGCACGATATCTTCCAGTACATCGCCCAAGACGGATACTCAGCCCTGAACAAAGCGGTGCTCTCGATGACCCCGGACGAGGTTCTGGAAGAGGTCAAGACATCCGGCCTGCGAGGGCGTGGGGGAGCAGCATTCCCGACCGGCCTGAAGTGGTCTTTTCTCGCCCCCAGCAAAGCACCTGTGAAGTATGTGCTCTGCAACTGCGAAGAGGGTGACCCGGGCGCGTTTAACGACAAGGGCATTCTAGAGAGCGACCCGCACCGATTGATCGAGGGATTAATACTCAACGGCTACGCGACCAACTCTACCCACGGCGTCGTGTTTATCCGACAAGGACACGACATCCCCATCGAGGCAACGCGTCGCGCGATCGATGAGGCATACGAAAACGGCATCCTTGGCGAGAACATCCTCGGCTCCGACTTCTCGTTCGAAATGGAAGTTTCGCTGACCGGAGACTCATACGTCGCTGGTGAAGAGACTGCGATGATGGAAGCGATTGAAGGAAAACGCTCGACACCGAGATACAAACCACCGTTCCCAGCACAGGCCGGACTTTTCCAGAAACCGACCAACATCAACAACGTCAAGACAATCGCCTATGTGCCAAGCATCGTGGCGACCAGTGGGGACGAATTCAAAAAGGTAGGCACCGAATCGTCATCCGGAACTGCGTTGGTGTGCCTTACCGGCCACATCAAGCGTCCAGGAATGTATGAAGTAGAGATGGGAGTAACCATTCGTCAGGTCTTGGACGACATCGGCGGCGGCGTTGCTGATGGTTCCGAGCGCATCAAGGTTCTACAGACCGGTGGTCCGCTAGGCGGTGTGATGGGCGAAGAAGCGTTTGATACCGAGATCGATTTCGACGCTATGGCCCAATCAGGCGCGATCCTCGGGTCTGGCGGCATCATCGTCGGCGACGAAACAACCGATGTCGTCGACCTGATACGTAACCTCGTGGCTTTCAACCAGTTCGAGTCATGCGGCAAGTGCTTCCCGTGCAGATTGGGCAACACCCACATGCTGGACGTACTTGACAGAATGTGCAAGAACGAAGCCAAACCTGGTGACATGCAGTTGCTAGAGACGGTTGGAAATAATATGAAGATCGGTTCGCTCTGCGGACACGGCCAACTCGGCTACAACCCGATATCTTCGGCGATAACCTACTTCGGCGAGGAGTTCGAGAAACGGTTCAACGGTGAGTTGGAGAAATCCGGACCATTCGGCGATGGTTCGATGATCCTCCCGAGCCGTACGCGTCCATGAGATCGATTTACACGACTGGTGGCGAGAGACAACATGCCTGAACCTATCAAGTTCACAATCGACGGTCAGCAAGTCGAGGCTGCTCCCGGTCAAACGATCCTTCAAGCAGCGTTGGAAGTCGGCATCTACATCCCGTATCTCTGTTATTTCCCGAACATGAAGCCATACGGCGCTTGCCGCACATGTGTCGTCGACACTGAGGCAGGCGGACGCAAGATGACGTTGGCGTCATGCACCGCCACACCGATGCCGGATATGGTGGTCGAAACGAAAAACGAGTCGGTAAGCGAACTGCGACGCGGAATCATCGAACTATTGATGTCGGAACATCCCCATGGATGTCTGACGTGTCACCGGATCGAGCTGTGCGGACCTCAGGACGTCTGCCAACGCCATGTCGATGTCACCGATCGATGCACGATCTGCCCGAAGAACGAGCGTTGCGAACTGAAGGACACCGTCCGATCGGTCGAACTCGACCTGCGGACGCCCCTCAACTACAACCGCCGCGACCTTCCGATACACGCCGACGACCCCCTTTACGACCGCGACTACAACCTCTGCATCGTTTGTGCTCGTTGCGTGCGCGTGTGCGACGAAGTGCGAGGCGATACCGCATTGACGCTAACATCTCGATCCGGCGTGTCGCTCGTGGGAACCTCGCACGGCACTTCTTTGATGGAGTCGGGTTGCGAGTTCTGCGGCGCATGTATCGATGTCTGCCCCACCGGGGCGTTGGTGGAGCGGGAATACAAGTGGGAAAAGGCGAGTCGGCAGGTCACCACGACCTGTACCAACTGTGCCGTTGGTTGCCAGATGATTGCTGAGGTCAACCGCTTCGACAAGGTGATACGGTTCCGCGGCGATGTCAACGGCGCTCCTAATCTCGGCCAGGCTTGCTTCAAGGGCAAGTTCGGATACGATTACCCCAACCATCGGTCTAGGCTGAAGCGCCCGTACTTCAGAAAAGGCGGCATTCTCACCAACGCGACGACAGAAGACGCATTTGCTGCCGCGGCTAGTGCGCTGTCGAAATATTCCCCCGATGAAATCGCGGTCATCGCCTCACCGCGCGGAAGCAACGAAGATAACTTTATTGCCCAGAAATTCGCACGGACCGCGTTGAATACCAACAATGTCGACAGCGCGCATAACTTCATCGACGATTTGACGAAGCATATCGATGAGCGTTGGGACATCGAACACACGAAACGATCGATATGGGACATCGAAAACGCCAAGTCCGTCATGGTCGTGTCTGGAAACCCGACTGAGGACCAGAACGTGCTTGCAGTGCCGGTGAAACGGGCCGCCAAGCGTGGCGCCAAGATCGTCGTAATCGATCAACGTGAGACCGAACTCACGCGTTACGCCGATGTGTGGCTACGACCAAGGATCGGCACTGCCCATATGGCAGTCATGGGTATTGTTCGATCCGTATTCGATGCAACTTTGGAGCAGGTCGACTTCATTCGTGAAAACGTCAAGAACAGCGAGGATTTCAAAGCTTCGCTGTGGGATTACGATCTGGGTCGAATAGCCCGTTACTGCGACATCCCCATCGAAGACTTTTCGGAGGCTGCTTCCGCACTCGCGAGCCACCGCGAAATGGCCGTATTGCTTGGAGAAGATACCGTTCCGCAGATCAAGCATGACGCATTGGTAGACGCGGTTATGAATCTGCGTCTGCTCAATGGCACGACGGATGGCCCTGGCCAAGGTGTTTATCCGCTGTATTTCGGTGCGAACACCCGCGGTTCGGAGCAAGTTGGATGTCGCCCATTGTCCGCAAAATCTGAACTGGCACAAACCTTGAGTCAGGCGTGGGGCATGGATTTCCCCAGCGAGGAACCCAAGAGAGTTACTGAGATTTTTGATGCGATGCGAGACGGGAAGATCAAGGCGGCAATCGTTATGGCCGACGGCGTGAATCACACGGCGAGGCAGTTTGGCGACATCGACTCCGCTTTGGGATCGCTAGAGACTCTCATCGTCTCATCCGTGTTCGACAACGAGATAACCGCAAAAGCCAGTATTGTATTCCCTGCCGCGCCGTTCTCTGAGCAGACTTCCACTGCGACCAATCTTGAGTCCCGAGTGCAACTGATCCGCCAAGCAAGCGAACCTCGATTCGATGAGGTTGCAGGTTGGGAATTATTCGTTGGACTGGCGAATGCGATGGGAGCATCAGGCTTTGATTACAGTTCGTCCAGGGAGATATTCGACGTGGTCTGTGAGACTATACCCGAGTACTCGGGCTTGAGTCACGATGCCTTGGCAAGCGGCGGCAAGATTACGAAAACATCTGGCGCCGGGTCGGTTGAACCAACGTTCGAGATCAATAAACCTGATTTCACCGCTTATGCAGCTAACGGAATGTACTACGCACCGGGACGGGTGCTGCATCAACCCGACCGCGAAACCACGCTTTCAGAACGTAACTACTTGAACGTGATCGATCGCGTTGAGGTGATCGAAATACATGAAGAGGATGCCGTGTCCCTAGGTGTTTCGGACGGCGATTCCGTGCTGATTAAGGACTACAACGGCACGACTGTTGCTGAAGGGGTCGCGAACATCACCAAGACGATGCGCGGCATGGTATGCAGCACGACTCTGTTTGCAGAATTGGCAACATACATCGAAGATTGCGAATACCCAGACCCTTCACCGACAGTGCCCGCGCTTGACGTTCGATCGGTTACAGTTGAAGTCGTCACTAAAGCGCCAATACGAGAATTGGCGCAGGTTTGACTTTACCGCTTGTAATCGCTGCACGAGGTTTGGACTGCATACAGAGGTTGTAGAATCTCACGTATGCGACCGTTCGTTTATAGAGGTTGCGCGGAGTTGCGGCAGGCAACAAACTAACGGAGAAACGGAGTTTAAGTAATGGCACATCCCATTGATGTTAACGATGCCGATTTCCAATCTGAAGTCCTATCTTCTGACATCCCGGTACTTGTAGATTTTTGGGCCGAATGGTGCGGACCGTGCAAAATGGTCGCACCCGTCGTCGAAAAGCTGGCAAACGATTATGAGGGTGTAGTCAAATTCGCGAAGGTCGACGTAGACCAGAACCCGGGATTGTCAGGCACTTACGGAGTGCGAAGCATTCCAACATTGTTGATCTTCAGAGACGGTAGCCCTGTAGAGCAGGTTGTCGGTGCCGTGCCGGAGAGCGTCTTGAAAGATAAACTTCAAGGCGTCCTTCAGATGGCCGCTTGATCTACCGCATCCCAAAGCGTCTGCATTTTGAAAGGACGGTTCACTGAACCGTCCTTTTCGTTTGTTGAGCCTTGCCGATACACAAATTTGAAACTTTCGCGCTTTAGTATCGTGATAAGACAGACGAGTGGGAGTGGATGGGTCCCGGTGGGCTTCACGGACTTCAAATCCGCTGGCGTGCATCCTTCGATGTGCGCGGAGGGTTCGACTCCCTTGCACTCCCGCCACGCCATGTTCGGTGTTGGCTTTAGGAATAGGAATCAATGTCCGCAGCACTAGGTTTCGGCGAATGAGGAGCGAAAGATGCGATACGCAACGCTAGGAGATACCGGAATCGAAGTATCCCGAATGGCACTCGGATGCTGGCCGTTCGCCGGCGGAAGAGTGTGGGGGCCGCAAGACGACGACGACTCGATCGCCTCGGTGCACGCGTCGCTTGATGCTGGCGTCAACTTCTTCGACACGGCGGAAGGATATTCCGACGATTCCAACTCCGAAGAGATCCTCGGACGGGCATTGATAGGACGACGCGCCGATGCGGTTATTGCCACCAAGATCGGGAATACGAATCTCCACCCGTCGGTTGTGGCACAGCATTGCGATGCGAGCCTCGAGCGTCTACAAACTGACTACATCGACCTTTACCAGATCCACTGGCCGAACCACGACGTTCCAATCGAGGACACGATGTCTGAGCTGCTCAAGCTTCAAGACAGTGGAAAGGTGCGGGCCCTCGGCGTCTGCAACTTCGCAGTCCGCGACCTCACGGACATTCTCGAATGCGGTGCCATCGTCACGAACCAGCTCCCATACAACCTGCTCTGGCGGGCACTGGAGTTCGCGATTAAACCGACATGTGTCGCCAACGATGTAGGCGTAATTTGCTACAGCCCATTGCAGCAGGGGATGTTGACTGGTCGCTACGCTACTGCGGACGATGTGCCGCCAGGCTTGTCACGGTCCCGCCACTTCAACAAGAACCGGGAGCAGGCGATTCACGGGGAAGAGGGTTGCGAAGAAGAGACTTTCGCAACGATAGCATCGGTGTTGAGCATCGCCGAGGAGATCGGAGAGCACCCGGCAAAGATTTCTTTGGCTTGGCTCTTGGCCCAAGAGGGTGTCACAAGCCTACTGGTCGGGGCGCGCAATCCCGCCGAAGTGGCACTCAACACTCCGACGTTCGATTACGACTTGCCCTCCGATGTAGCCACCGCGCTGTCCGACGCAACGGACGAACTAAAGCAGATCCTGGGTGAAAACGCTGACTTCTGGCAGTCGCCGGGGCGCATGCGTTGATGACGCGACCGAGTTCCAGCAGATGCACTGCAAGCTACACCAACCTTCACCGTTTGGACATTGTGGATATTTACGTGCGTAAACTGCCACAATGTATTAGTAGGGGTTGATGCAGTTGTACTCGAACGATTTTCACTTTTCTGCGCGACCTCGCAATAACGGATGATCAACAAGACGCGAACCACAGCTGACAACGACAAGCTGGACACCCTGTTTGATGTGTTCGGCGGCATCAACGAGGGATACGCCGCTAGCATGTTGGAGGGTGATTCCGTGGGTAGCGCGTCCAACGGATCAGTTGGTGTCAAGACCGACCTCGAATACGACGGTCTTTTGACGGACCCCGGTTTCTTGGAACGAGAGATCGTCATTCTCAACGGCGAAACTGCAACGCAAACTGAGACCGAGGAAGAGACGACAGCAACGGCTGCCCCTCCAGTTTCGACCGAAGAGTTAACAGTCGACGACCCGGCACCAGAGGTGTCAGTCGATCAGATCGTTCGCGTCGAGCGCTTGATCAACGCGATCCGAGAAGACGGTCATCAAGCCGCCGATATTGATCCCCTTAAGATGCTTCAGAGAACCGACGAGCATCTGAATCCTGAGCGCTTCGGAGTCCTTCCGGAGACCCTCGCAGCGTCGACGCATCTCTTAGCGGAAGCCAATGACGAGATGCGACCTTGGCTGGCCAAATCGACGATTGGCGAAGCTATCGCAGAGTTGAAGTCATACTACTGCAACACCATCGGGTACGAGTTCGGCCACATCCACAGCGTTGAAGAGCGGAACTGGTTGCAGGATCAAGTCGAAAACCAATCGGCGATGCAGTTCATGACCGACGCTCAAAAGCGGTATCAACTCGAACTCCTGACAAAGGTCGAGGGCTTTGAGAAGTACCTCCACGCAACCTTCCCGGGAAAACGGTGGTACGGACTGGAGGGCTTGGACGCTCTGATACCGCTGATCGACCAGATAATCCTCCAGTCAGCATTTAACGTCAAGCAGATCGTCATGGGCATGCCCCATCGCGGGCGGTTGAATACCTTGGCTCACCTGCTCGAACAGCCTTACGAATCGTTGCTGACCGGATTCTTGGAAGGCAGGTTCGCTCATCTGGCAGCGATGGAAGCAGCTGGTTGGATGACCGATGTCAAGTACCACCTCGGGTCTCGAGCTGATGTTGATGTGAATCAAGACGGCTCCACAGACATCATGTTGCGCCTGCTTCCGAACCCCAGCCATCTAGAGATGGTAGACCCGGTTGTCTTGGGCGCGGTTAGAGCCACGCAAGATGAAGCTCCAGATGAAAACGACCCGCACCTGGAAGCGATGGCTTTGCTGATACACGGCGATGCCGCGTTTGCAGGTCAGGGCGTTGTCGCAGAATCCCTCAACTTGGTAAACCTTGACGGCTACTCGGTTGGGGGCGCCATCCATGTGATCGCGAACAACCAGTTGGGATTCACAACACAGCCGAATGAAGGCTATTCAGGACAGTACTGCTCAGACATTGCACGCGGATACGAGATCCCTGTCGTTCATGTCAACGCGGATGACCTTGAAGCGTGTTCCCTCGCCGCCAAGATGGCGGTTTCGTATCGATTGAAATTCCGCAAAGAATTCGTCATCGATCTCATCGGATACCGTCGACACGGCCACAACGAGAACGATGAGCCTCGATTCACTCAACCGATAACCTACGACAAACTCGAACAACATCCGACATTGCGCGAGCAGTGGGCGAGCCGATTGATCGCAGAAGAAGTCGTTTCTCAGCAAGAAGTCGATGATTTAGTCGCGACTACGTTCGAAGCGCTGAACACTGCGATGCAAGCCATCGATGGATCCGGTCGAGGAACCAATCGCCAAGCACCCGCGGATCTGGGTTTGAGCCCAGAGCCGATGCAGGGAATGGAATATCCAGAGACATCGATAGATGAGCAACGTCTCATCAGACTCAATGCCCAGATCACCTCGCTGCCCGTCGATTTCAAGGTGCATCCCACTGTCGCCCGAGCTTTTGGCCGACGCGTCCAAGCAATTGAAGACGAGGAGCCAAATATCGATTGGGCCCACGCCGAGGCATTGGCCCTCGGATCCGTGCTCCAAGACGGCATCGCCGTGAGACTCACCGGGCAGGACTCCGCTCGTGGCACTTTCAGCCAACGACACGCCGTCATTTGGGAGCAAAACACTGGTTGTCAATATTCTCCACTGAAACAAGTCGAAGGCGCGAAGTTCTCGATATTCAACAGCCCCTTGTCAGAAGCTGGGCCAGTCGGTTTCGAGCATGGATACAGCGTGTTTTCCGAGGTGAGCCTCGTGCTATGGGAAGCACAGTTCGG
Organism: Dehalococcoidia bacterium; assembly: GCA_965220515.1. GTDB lineage: Bacteria > Chloroflexota > Dehalococcoidia > Lucifugimonadales > Lucifugimonadaceae > Bin127. The sequence goes on along the minus strand of OZ244831.1, from coordinate 781,877 downwards.
CGACTTCGTAAACAATGCTCAAGCCGTGATCGACGAGATGATCGTTTCGGCGAAAGAAAAGTGGGGGCAGGACTCCAACCTCGTCCTGCTATTGCCTCACGGCTACGAAGGCCAAGGCCCGAACCACTCTCATGCGCATCTTGAACGCTTCCTAGATCTCGCGTCCAGCGGCAACATGCGAATCGCGAATCCAACCACCGCCGCGCAGTATTTTCACCTTCTGCGGACACAAGCAGCATCGCTGAGCGAACCCGAAAGATCGAGACCCTTGGTGGTCATGACGCCTAAAAGCCTCCTGAGACATCCGTTGGCGGCAAGTTCGCTGAACGAACTGAGCTCCGGTAAGTTCCGACCGATCCGCAAGTTCGCACTCTCCAAGTCCGGGCCAGACAGGGTCAAAAGAATCGTCCTGTGCAGCGGTAAGGTCTTCGTTGATTTGGCAACCCACCCGAAGATAAATACCGTCGACGACATCGGACTGATCGTTATAGAAGAGCTGTATCCGTTCCCTGAGGAACTAATCTCTGAAGCCTTCGAATCGTTTTCCAACTACGAAGATGTCGTCTGGTTGCAAGAAGAGCCTCGAAACCGCGGCGCATGGGACTTTGTCAGAACGCCGATCGCCTCCATAGTGAAGTCGGGCATCAGGTACATCGGGCGACCTCGCAGCCCTAGCCCGGCATCCGGATCGAACTGGCTCCACCGTCGGCAACAGGACCGATTGATCCGCATCGCTCTCAAACTCGACCACGAAGATTGAAACAGTACGCTCTCATCGCTAAAGACGCGAATTCGACACGACAAGTCAAATAGGACGAATAAGTATATGGAAGAAATAGTCGCACCGGATTTCGGAGAGTCGGTCTTCGAAGCCTCTGTCGGCCAGTGGTTTAAATCCGCTGGCGATGCTGTTGAGGTCGGAGAGCCGATAGTCGAGTTGCACACCGACAAAGCTGTTCAGGAAATAAACGCGGTGCAGAGCGGCACCATCGGAGCACTGCTCAAGCAGATCGATGACGTAGTGCGACCAGGCGACGCTCTTTGCGAATTCCAATCGGCAGGGTCACAGCCGTCGGCAACACCGGAAGAAGAATCACTTGATGTTGTCGCAACTGAAGAAGTTGCGATAATCGAGATGGCCGTGGAGGACGAACCGGGAATAGATGAGACTCCAGACATCGAAGCCGCTTCGGATGACGCCGACGAAAAAGACGACGGATATGTAGAGATCCAGTTCGGGTCCTTCGTCGAAATGCCCTCCACCACAGCACCAGTCGATGGCGAGGTTGCCCCGGAAACTCAAGACGCAGACGCGACTGAAATCGAGGAGCCGTCGGCCGAGATCGCTGCACCATCGACGGAACAACCTGAGACGGCCCCCCAAATCTCCGAGTTGCGCCAGATCGTTGACGATAAACCGGTACGTCGCGAACGCCTGTCGCGACGACGATTGACCACTGCACGACGCATGTCGCAAGTGCAAGCCGAAGCGGTGATGACGACGACCTACAACGAGGTCGACATGTACGAGGTGATCCGCATCCGCCGCGACTTCGGTCCCCAGTTCTTGGAGACTAATGGCGTGAAACTCGGATTCATGTCGTTCTTCGTCAAAGCTGTGATGAACGGTTTGAAGGCTTTCCCTATACTGAACTCCGAACTAGACGGGAACGAACTCGTCTACAAGGAGTACTACGATATCGGTGTCGCAGTTGCTAGCGACCATGGCTTGGTCGTGCCGGTGATTCGCGACGCGGACGATAAGTCATTTGCAGAGATAGAAACCGAAATTCGCGGCTTCGCCGACAAAGCCCACACAGGATCATTTGCGCTGGAGGATCTGGTCGGAGGCACGTTCACCATCACCAACGGCGGAGTGTTCGGATCGATGATGTCAACCCCGATATTGAATCCGCCGCAAGTCGGCATCTTGGGTATGCACAACATCGTCGATAGGGCAGTGGTAGTTGAGGGGCAGATTACGATCCGCCCAATGATGTACCTCGCGGTCACCTACGACCACCGCGTCGTGGAAGGCGCTCAAGCCGTTCAGTTCCTCATGCGGATAAAGGAATCGCTCGAGTCGGCAGAGCTTTTGATGCTCGCCAACTGATCGGCGTCCCTAGAAGTTGAAGTTCGCCTCTGCCTTGTCGGCGATGTAGTTGCCGATTACCAGCGACGATGTCGCGCCGGGAGACGGAGCGTTTAGGACGTGCACCGCGGTCGTGCTCTCGTCGATGCGGAAGTCGTCCAACAGCGTACCGTCACTGTGTACCGCCTGCGCTCTCACACCCGAACCTCCGGGTGCTAGATCTGATTTCTTCAACGAAGGCATTAGCTTCTGCAGGCTCTTCAGAAACACCCCTTTCCGCAACGATCGGTTCATCTCCCAAAGACCGACTTTCCAGCTCTGCATCGACATCTTCCAGAAACCCGGGAAGGCGACGGTTCGTCCGAAATCCGTAAACGAGAAGTCGCGTTTGCGATAACCCTCTCGTTTGAGTGCCAACACTGCGTTGGGGCCCGCCTCGACCCAACCTTTCATAGTCTGCGTGAGGTGTACACCTAGGAACGGAAACGCCGGATCTGGCACGGGGTAAATCAACCCTTTGACCATGTGCTCGCTCGATTTGGCTAGCGTGTAGTACTCACCTCGGAAGGGAATGATGCGGAGTCCAGGGTTCACACCACTCATCGCTGCCACGAGATCGGAGTGCAGACCGGCGCAGTTCACTAGGAACTTTGTTTCTATCTCTCCAGATGTCGTCTCCAAGGTGTAGTTGGTGCCATCCGATCTTCGGACACCGTTGCTGATGTTTTTGACTTCCGAATTGAACCTGATATCGCCGCCTAGTGACTGAACCTTTTCGCGATAGACATCCGCGACCTTGCGGTAGTCGACGATGCCCGTTTTCGGCGCGTAAAGTGCCTTGGTGCCCTCAACGAACGGCTCAATCTCGCCCATCTCCTCACGGTTGACGAGCCGGAGTCCTTCGACCGCGTTGTTGGTTCCGCGCTCGAACAGATCATCGAGCCGCGCTTCCTCAGCGGGATTAGTCGCCACGATCAACTTGCCGCAGGTCCAGACGGGAATCTCGTTGTCGAGACAGAACTGCGTCATCGACGCGCGACCTTCGACGCAGAATTGGGCTTTGAACGATCCGGGTTTGTAGTAGATCCCGGAGTGGATGACGCCGCTGTTGTGTCCGGACTGCTGAGAAGCCGGCGCGTCGGCCTTTTCTACAACCGTTAGCTTCAATCCCGGTCGACGCTGCAAAAGTTGCATAGCCGTTGATAGCCCGATTAGTCCAGCCCCGACCACAGTTACATCTTGCCGACCGTTACTCAATTGTCACGCCTCGCTGTATGACATTGACGACGCAGTCCGGGACATGCCAATTCGAATGTCAACGCGCCGTAGCATGATCCCGATTTTAGCAGTGGGCGAAGTCCCGAATCTTCGCCCACGCGTTTTATGCTGAATAGGTCATGGACAATGGAAACGCCAGCGAATTGCCGACAAGGGTAAACCTGTTCGTCACCTGTCTCGTCGATCAATTCGCGCCGAATGTCGGCATGAGTGTCGTCAACATCTTGGAAGCGCGGGGCATCGAGGTCCATTTCCCTCCCGACCAGACTTGCTGCGGCCAACCGGCCTTCAACAGCGGTTTCCGAAACGACGCCCGGCCCGTGGCATCGAGGTTCTTGAATGTCTTCGAAGCGACCGAGGGACCTATCGTTTGCCCGTCTGGCTCATGCGTGGCAATGGTCAGGAACTTTTACGAGGACCTGTTCCGCGGTCATCCTAATGAGTTGGCCCGAGCCAAACGATTGTCCAAGCGGATCTATGAATTCACCGAGTTCATCGTCGACGTGTTGGGTATTGAAGATTTGAACGTCGAAACCGATATCGATGCCACGTACCATCGCTGCTGCCATCTGTTGCGAGAACTCCACATCGACGAGCAACCAACTTCGCTGTTGGAGAACGTCGATGGATTGACACTAAAACCGATGGAACGTAATGAGGTGTGCTGCGGTTTTGGCGGCGCGTTCTCGGTGAAGATGTCAGATGTCTCCACTGCGATGCTGAATGAGAAGTTGGACAACGTCGTAGCTACAGGTGCGTCGACTCTCATCGCAGGCGATACCGGCTGCATCATGCACATGCAGGGCGGACTGCGAAGACGCGGCGAGGATGTTCAGGTCGTACACATCGCAGAACTCCTAGATGCCGAATCAGATGTGAATCGAACTGCGAAGCAGTGAAATCGACGATAAAAGAGTTTCGCACCGCGGCTTCGCGAGCATTGGCCGATGTCCGGCTACAACAGGCTCACGAGGTCGTTTACAACGGATTCCACAAAGCCCGACTGTCGGCGGCTGGCGATACAGATGAGTGGGAAGCCCAACGCACCCTCGGCAAGGCGATCAAAGACCACACCATCGCCAATCTCGACTACTACCTCGACATGCTCGCCACCAATGTCGAGAAAAACGGCGGAAACGTCTACTTCGCGCGCGACGGCGAAGATGCCAATGCATACATCCGCGGAATAGCCGCTAAAAACGACGTCTCAACGGTAATTAAGAGCAAGTCGATGGTTTCCGAGGAGATGGGTCTCAATCATGTCCTAGAAGCCGATGGCATCGAAGTCGTCGAGACCGACTTGGGCGAGTACATCGTTCAACTGGCAGGCGAAGCACCGTACCACATAATCGCGCCCGCCATCCACAAGACAAAGGCGCAGGTCGCCGATTTGTTGGCTGAGGAGTCGAGATCGGAACGTCGTGAAACTGCCGAGGAACTGACACGTCAAGCGCGCGAAATGCTTCGCGAGGTATTCCAACGCGCTGACCTTTCAGTAACCGGGGCCAACTTTGCCGTCGCAGAAACGGGTTCCATTGTCCTCGTTACAAACGAGGGCAATGGCCGTATGGCAACATCGATGCCACGCATCCACGTAGCCGCGATGGGTATGGAAAAGCTGGTGCCGTCCACCGCCGACCTCAGCGCGATGTTGCGGATACTCATCCGATCCGCCACAGGACAACGCATCTCGGCATACGTCACGATGGTCAACGGCCCTCGCGCGCACGACGAGGAGGACGGCCCTGAAGAGTTCCACCTCGTAATCATGAACAATGGTCGTGACAGACTGTTGCGAGACGAATCTCTGCGCGAAGCCTTGAACTGCATCCGTTGCGGTGCCTGCATGAACTCATGCCCCGTGTATCGCAAGGTGGGTGGACACTCATACGGGTGGGTGTACCCAGGACCGATCGGATCGATAGTATCGCCGGTACTAACTGGACTCAAGGACGGTGCCAAGTTGCCAGCAGCATCGTCGCTGTGCGGCGCGTGTCACGAGGCCTGCCCGGTGAAGATCAATATCCCCCGGATGTTGCTCGAACTCCGATCTCAAACCGCGCAGGGTGATCCTGACCCGCAGCAACGTGCATCGGGGTTTGGCGAGCGCATGACGTGGAAGGCATGGCGCCAAGGCATGATGAGCCGGTCACGATTCGAAGCCGGATCGAGCGTTGGGAAGTTGATGACCGCACCGCTAAAGCGTGACGGTTGGCTCAAGAAAGTTCCACCCCCGATTTCAGGTTGGACCGACAGTAGGGAGTTTCCTGCTCCCGCTCCCAAGACGTTCGGAAAGATGTTCGCCGAACGAAGTAAAGCCAAAAACGGACGAAAATCTGATTAAACCAAAGACGAGGAGGACGTCATGAGAGACGAGAGTTCGACAGATAGCACACAACACGTGCCTAGCATCCCGAGATACATCATCGGCATAATCGTCGGCGTTGTCTCTGTGCTTCTGGGAGCATTCATCCTGACAGAGCCGACTTGGTTGAGGATCCTGATTTTGGTGCTTGGAGTACTCCAATTGATCGTCACAGGTTTCCACACGCGTCAGGTAATTCGGCATTTGTCGTCGAAGTAGATCACCAGCACCAATCCCGTCATGGACCGCCAGGAATTTTTATCAAACGTCAGTTCCGCTTTGGGCCGTACCTCGCCGCCGACAGATGTTGGCCCAACACCTGTGCGCTACCCCGATCTGTCAGAGGCTCAGGTTACTGCCGAAGAGACACGCACTGAAGCGGCCACACGATCGGCAGAACTGCTTGACGACGCTGCTGAAGCGATGGCGACCGCGGGATGGAACGTGCATCGCGCAGAGACCATGGAAGACGTTGGTGACTTGATTGCCGGGATCTGCCGGGATATTGGCGCTGAAAAGGCACTGCGTTCCGGTCACGAGGTTCTGGACGAAGCCCTTATCGACACGGCGTTAGAACGTGCAGGTGTCGAACTCCGCGACATGACTCTCAACGACGAGATGTCCGAAGAAGAACGCGATGCAATGCGGTCGGAACACCGACAGGAAGTGTTCCGAACCAATGTGGGTATCACGGGAGGGGACTACGTCATCGCTGAAACCGGGACTCTAGTCATTCACCCGAAGAAGGGTGTGTCGAGGCTTACCTCACTCGCCCCTCCAGTACACATCGCCGTCATCAAACGCGGTCAAGTCCTGCCGTCGTTGGATGAATTGTTCCTGCTCGAACACGTTGACCTGAACAGCGGCGAACGACACGCGGCGATGAACCTCATTTCGGGTCCGTCTCGCACCGGCGACATCGAAGCCACCATTGTCCACGGCATCCACGGACCGGTCGAGACACACGTAGTTCTAGTGGGCTGATGTCCTGTCATTCCTGGACGGGTGGGGATCCTTTGTCGCCTCTGCAACTGGTCGCGCGGGGTTGGATTTTTGAGACGTTGTATAGCCTTTCTTGCCTTCAAATTGCCTCTCCAGAGGCAATTTGAAGGCAAGTTCATTTTTTGAACTGTGATTGCTGTGATTTTCGTGTGATTGTTGTGGTTGGTGTTCTGACGCTGAATGGATGATCGAAGCGTTTCTGCGGTACAAAGTTGCACGCGATACAATCTTCGTCGGTTGATGTGTGCCATGAAAGAAACCAACGAGATAGACAATTGGACTGAAGACGATTTCAAGCTACCTCAGGTTGAAATTCCGCTTGTAGACGATCCGTGGGCCGTTAATACGCGTTCCCGTGCTTCCAACAGTGCCAAACCACTGTTAAGCGATTCCGAAGACAAAGCGTTAAATAAGGAAGCCGCACCCGCTAAGCCCGGTATTTACGTACCCATTGTGGACCGCATCAGGCCCTATGTGCAGCCCGCATTGCAACGGATCGATCAAAATGGCGCTAGGACAACATCTGACGTGGAGAATGCCTTGGACGCACCGCCGCTCCGAGATGGTCGATCAACTGATGTTGCGAACTTAATCGACTCCAAGGCCGACAAACCTGAACCGGCAAATAACGATGCGCCACCAACCCACATTCCCCGCGCTCAACGTCAGTTGCGCCTCGAGCCAAGTTCGGATCCGATATCCCAAGAAGAAGCCGATTTGCTGGTCGACTCCGCGTTCAAAGGCGCAACGTTTGACGATTCGCTCCCGGACACCCGCGACGATCTACTCGAGTTAGAAGACGACGACCTACCATTTTTTGACGACTGGTTTGACAGTCATTCTCCGAACGAAGGGGCCGATCAGGATGCGTTCAGGGGCTACGAGGAACCAGAGCCAAATGCCGAATACGATGCTGGGCTACACGAGACACTTCATCAAGCGACGCAATCTAAACGTAATTTAAGACGCAATCTCGAAATCGACGAATGGCTTTCAAAAATCGATTATTTGGACGACGCTGCGGTTCAAGAGATCAAAGACACCTTAATAGGATTTAGCGTCCAACGCTGCAATAGTTGGTTTCGTTGGATGCGCCGTAAACAATGGGACGCTTTACTTCTAATAGAGTTCTGTCGTGTTTGGTCTGATTTCGAGAGTTATAGTGATTTGCGAAAGGGTTTGCGCTGGTCAGATTCTAGCAAGCGATGGTACGAGATTGAAACTCGGAGTGGATGGACCTTCGAAAATCAGTTGCTACTACTAGAACGAAGTATGCGTGGCTTATCTGGACAGCTCATCGACTATGAGTGGTTGTCAGACTGGCAGGCTAGCGATCCCTGGTTGCGAGTTCGTAATCGATTTTTCACCTTTGCGTCGTTTGCTGTGTATCGCTCATCGTTGAACGACACCGAAGACTGGCAACTTCGACCCGACTTTGGCGTAGATTTTGTAACTCCCATCGAACACCATCGATACGAGCGGTCCATTTCATATTTCAATCCCGGCCATTCATCCATGCTCAGTTCCAACTCATTGGAATCCTGGTTCAATAATCAAGATTGGTATCCAACAAACGAATGGGACCAATGCTGATGGAACTGCGTGTCACAAGTCAGAAGTTGGGATTTATGCATCGATGAGAACTCAATCACCCTCACCTAATATGCCGATAACGGGTTGTTTTGTGAGCATTGACGGGAACAACGTGCTGGGCATAGTGCAAGACCTTCGAATCGATGAGCAAATGGTAAAAGTGCAGTGGGGGATTAGGGGCGACGTCAAGTGGCATCACGTCTCCGATCTGAGAAACGGCTTCCAAACCGGGCACATTGTTCAAGACATGCCGCGATCCTACACGCGTCAGACGCTTGGAGTCGGAACTGTACAAGCCCGACGTACGATCGGAACACGCGATCAAGCCTTAATCCAACTTCATGAAACAGGCGAGAGCAGATGGTTACCCTTTGAGAAGCTACGTCGGCTTCGTGATGCAAGGATGAAGTACGCACGCGCGGAACCATCAGGAGCCGACAGCGGCGAGCGCTTCAGGTTAAAAGCACTTGCGTACGCCCTCGATTCTTGGAATCAAGTTACTGGGGCTCTCGACCGTTTCGATGTTGATCCGTTACCGCATCAGATCGATCTCGTCCACCGGATTATGACCTCTGAACAGTCAAATTGGCTTATCGCTGATGATGTTGGTTTAGGGAAAACGATCGAAGTAGGGTTGCTTTTGGCAGCTATGAAACGCCGTCGGCAAGCGCGCCGCGTATTGGTTGTGTGCCCGGCCGGTGTGGTGCGCCAATGGCAGGATGAGATGGAAGACAAATTCAATGAGTCATTCAGAATTTACGGGTACGACTTTCACGTTAACCAAGCTTCGCATTGGGCTGGACACGACAAGGTAATCGTCTCCATCGACCGCGCTAAGACCGACGGGCATATGCCGCGCTTTAGGGAATCTGGCGATTGGGACATCGTGGTTTTCGACGAAGCGCATCACCTGAGCAAAAACGAACATCAAGCGACGACGCAACGCTACCGCCTCGCCGAGGAACTGCGGCAACAGACTGATGCGTTCATCTTCTTAACCGGTACTCCGCACAGCGGCAGAACCGAGCATTTCATAAACATACTGATGCTCCTGCGTCCAGATTTGCAACGCAGATTCGAAAATGTGTTCACAGATCCTACAGTCGTCCCGGAGGTTGTACTACGTAACCAGAAAAGCCAAGTGACCGATGCTTCCGGCAACTTCATATTCCGCGGTCAGGATACACACAAGATACCGGTTCCTTTCTCGGAACCGGCTAAAGAATTCGATAGCGCTTTGAGACACTATCTACTGAACGGCTACGCCGCATCTGCTGAAGGGGGAAATCAAGGGCGCGCAATCGGCTTCGTGATGACAACCTATCGCAAACTAGCATCTTCCAGCATCGCCGCAATCGAAACCGCGTTGCGGAGACGTATAGCTCGTTTAGATGGCCTTGCGAGAAGTGTAAGTGAAGCGATCGATATGCGAGATTTGGACGATGCTATTCGGGAGGGGATTGATGGCCAAGACGATATAGAAAACGTCGCCGAACAAGTGAGCGCAACCGCCGTGCGCGCTAATCCGTTTTTTGAAGGCGAGAAAAAAGAAATCCAGGATCTACTTGTCGCTGCCAAGTCGGTGAGAGACGAAGACACCAAATTAGACCGGTTTTTGAAGGATATAGTCGATCCAGTTGTGAATGACAACGAAAAGTTGTTGGTCTTTACCGAGTATCGTGCGACACAGGGCTATCTGGTGGAACATCTCGAAAGACGCTACCCAAAAGATGCGGTCGTACAGATAAATGGTGGAATGGATCTTAATCAAAAACGACGAAGCATCCAAGAATTCAATGCAGAAGCTCGGTTCATGGTAACCACCGAAGCTGGTGGCGAGGGCATCAACCTTCACGACAATTGCCACATACTGGTTAATTACGATCTTCCTTGGAATCCAGGACGTTTGGTGCAACGCTCAGGACGTCTTTACCGCTACGGGCAAAAGGAACGTGTGGTCGTATTCAACCTGGTCACTACAGACGGGTTTGATAACAGGGCATTGAATATGATGCTGGAACGCGTCGAAAACATCGCGAACGACATGTCAGGAGTCAGCACGGAGTTTCGGCCGGGGTTAGAAACCGAAATCATTGGAGAATTGTTGGAGCGTGTCGACATCGCATCGCTGCTCGCCGATAACCGAATGATGGATCTGCATCGAACCGAGTCCGATATAGATGAGGCTCTTCAGAGAGCTGAAAACGCGAAGAGGCAACAAGACAGTCTTTTCGCTCATATAGAAGGCTATGACCCGCAGGCGGCCCTTGTAATCCATTCGTTTGGGACGCAAGATGTCCTCGCTTTCCTTGAAGGCATATTGCCATACAAGGGTGTCGCGGTAAGAAACCGTTTCTACAACGGCTTGGTGTTGGAGTTGGAGTTGCCTGAAGAGACGCGAGGTCAGTTTTCCGAATTCCCAGAACGTGCGACGTTCGTCAGAGTCAGTCCTGACCGAGAATTGGCTCGAAGATTACCCAACATCGCTCCGATGGACTTCAAGAGTCCGTTCTTTACCTCACTGATCGAATTCGCGAAATCGCCCGAATTCAGGGGGGAGTACGCGAGCATTCAAGGCCCCAAACCTGGTGTTCTCGGACTATACAAACTCCGCTGGCAGAACGATCAAGGGGTTCCTAGGCAAGAAGAGTTACTAGCTGTGTTTTCGCCCGAAGGGAGTTCGGATGCTGAACTGAATCCGAACTTCTTCGGTCATCTGCTTCATGAAACTCGTGAGCATTTGACCAGTTCGCCCACATCGGCGCTGCCAGCGCGCCAGGATCGATTGAAGATACTGGATACGACTGCGGAGTGCAGGTTGGCAAGTCGTTGCACGGCGTTGCGTCATCCCAACGATGTGATATTGCTGGCTGCCGCGGATATAGCTTAGATTCTTCGTTCCCTGGTCCCCTTCCCTCTGGATTCCGGCTTTCTCCGGAATGACGGAGAGCGCGGAATGAAAGTGGGGTATGCCTCCTATTTTCCGATATTGACTCTCAACGCCCGGCAAGCCTGCTCCGTAGCCTTCGTCACCAGCTCCGCCGTATCCGACATGGCATCTTCCAACGTCATGCAGCAGTCCAAGATGCTGAATGCGGCATCGATCCCGTGTTCATGCACCAACTCGTATCCGTCTCCTAGGCTGCCTGATATCGCAATCACTGGGATCCCAACGGCTTTGGCTTTCTGAGCCACCGCGACGGGTGCCTTGTGAAATATCGTCGAGCGGTCGGTTTGCCCTTCGCCGACAATCACCAGCGATGCGTTTTCGAGTTTGGCATCTAGGTCCAGCGCATCGATCACGATGTCCGCGCCGGGGCGCAGTTGGGCATCTGTGAACGCCATCAGACCGGCACCGAGACCGCCAGCCGCACCCGCGCCGGGCACCTCCATCACGTCGCGATCGAGGTCGCGTTGTAGAAGGTTGCCGTAGCGATGTAAGGCGTTATCGAGGTAGGTTACGGTTTCAGCGTCTGCGCCCTTCTGGGGACCGAATATCGCCGACGCGCCAGTTTCGCCGCACAGCGGATTATTCACGTCACAAGCAACATCTATCTTCGTTTCCGAAAGACGGGTGTCCAATCCCGAAGCGTCGATCCGACTCAAATTAGCGAGTGCGCCGCCGCCTCTCGCAAGTTCGTTGCCGTCCGCATCGAATAGATTGGCACCTAATGCTTGTGCCATTCCCGCGCCGCCATCATTTGTTGCGCTTCCGCCGATGCCGATTATCAGGTGACGGTAGCCAGCGTCCAGAGCGAGCGACATCAGCTGTCCAACGCCGTATGTCGTGGTGACTAGCGGATTGCGTTCCTCGGGCTTCAAAATCGCAAGCCCGGACGATCGCGCCATCTCGATCACCGCGGTACGACCGTCACCCAATGCTCCCCAAACTGCCTCTATGGGTCGTCCCAAGGGATCGTCAACGGTAGCCGTCATCAGCTCGCCATCTGAAGCGTCGACCAGCGATTGCAATGTGCCGTCTCCGCCATCAGCGACGGGCACTAGCAACGTCTGCGCGTCTGGCCAGACGCGCGACACGCCTTCTCGCATTGCTTGGGCGATCTCAATGCCTCGCAGGCTTTCTTTGAACTCTTGAGGAGCGATTACGATCTTCATGCGTGGTTTGAACGATCCTTTGTTCGTTAGATCTTGACCATCCGCGGCGGCACGCGGTGAGCCTCTTTGTAAACGATTTCGATCACTTCTTCGACGGCGGATTCCAATTTTCCTTCGCGATTGACGACTTGACGATCGAACGCTACCGACTGCTCAATTTCGGCGGCTGCGGAATCGAGCCGAGTGGCGATGTCCGCTTCGCTGTTGACGCCGCGCCGTTCAAGCCTCTCCCGCAGCACCTCCATATTCGGGGGATGTATGAAGATCATCAGCGCTTCGGGTGCGAGTTCTTTGATTCGCAACGCGCCTTGAAGATCGACCCTGATGATTACGTGCTTACCCCGCGCTAAAGCATCCCGAACTTGCTGCTTAGGCACCCCGTAGTAGTTTCCGTAAACTCGCGCCCATTCCAACAACTCGTCATCCCTGATTGCCCGCTCGAATTCGTCGACACTCAAGAAGTGGTGGTTGATGCCTTCTTCTTCCCCAGGACGGGGGGCGCGCGTGGTGGCAGTGACGGTGAAGTGGTAGTCGAGCCCGCGTCCGGCCATGCCCTCGATCAACACGTCCTTCCCAACGCCTGAAGGTCCGGATATGACAACAACGAGCGGGGTGAAGTCGTCAGTATTCGCCGAACCATCGCCGTCAGTCAACGATGCCGCCCAACGATTCGAGTTCGTCCCAGAATTCGGGATAGGAGATGCTCGTGCAGCCAGCGTCCACGACTGTTATCGGATCGTCTGAAACCATCGCCGCGATACCTAATGCCATCGCGATGCGGTGGTCATCCTGACTCAGGAACGTGCCACCGCCTATTCTGCCCGATCCCACAATCGCCATGCCATCGTCGCGTGCCTCAGCTTCTACTCCTGCGGCGACCAGCCAATCCACTGTCGCACTGATGCGATCGGTCTCCTTGACGCGCAGTTCCGCAGCATCTCGGATTACGGTCTCATCCTCCGCCATCGCGGCGGCAACCGCAATGACCGGGACCTCGTCCATCAACAGTGGCATGATGCTTCCAGCTAGCTCGGTGCCGCGCAGGTTGCTTGACGTCGCAATGATGTCCGCAACTGGCTCACCTGCAACGGCGCGTTCGTTGACGAGTTCGATGTTGCCGCCCATGTCCTGCAACGCCGTGATTACGCCCGCACGAGTTGGGTTGATGCCAACATTCTTGATCACGACTTCTGAATTCGGATGGATCAATCCGGCGACGATCCAGAACGCGGCGCTAGAAATATCGCCGGGCACATCAACGTCGACACAATTGATTTCTGATTGACCAACCGTGACGTCTAGACCTTCGACGCTGATGTCGGCTCCCATCGCCGACAACATACGCTCCGTGTGATCACGAGACGCGGCGGGTTGCGAGATGCTAGTCTTCCCTTCGGCGCGTAGTCCTGCAAGCAAGATCGCAGATTTTAGTTGGGCGCTCGCGACGGGTAGATCGTATTCGATTCCACTCAGGTCTCCGCCGTCGAACTCCAACGGCGCTAGTGTGTTGTTTTCGCGTCCGCGGATCACCGCACCCATCATCGAGAGCGGCTTGATGATCCTACCCATCGGTCTCGATTGCAAGGAGCTGTCGCCGGTCATAGTCGACTTGAAGTCGCGACCCGCTAGGATGCCTGACATCAAACGCATCGTCGTGCCGCTGTTGCCGGCATCCAAAACGTCTTCGGCTTCACGCAGCCCGTTGGTACCTGCGCCTTCTACGACCAATGTGTCGCCTGAATCATCAGCGGCGGAGGCGCGCTCAATGTTCACGCCCAAGGCCCGCATGATGACCATAGTGGAGGTGCAGTCGTCACCGGGCGAGAAGTTCGTGATTGTTGCTTGACCTTCGGCGATCGAGTTCAGCATCACCGCTCGATGAGACACCGATTTGTCACCGGGAGCGATGATTTCCCCGGCTAATCTGCGGGGCCCACTAACCGTTAAATCCATGTTCCATCAACCTTTTGCACGGTCGAATGCGGTCAAGCCTCACAGCTTGCGACGGTCGTACTTGGTCGGGTCGTCCTTATCGCGAGACCCGCGGAATGCTTTCATTATGAAACCGCCCATGAGCATCGAAGCAGTTGCCTCTCCGCTGCTTGGCATTCGTTCAGTTTCTTGCTGACTCGTTGGTGGTGGCGGTTGGATGCCAAGGTCTAGTCGCAGTCGGTTCTCCCAAGCGTTAACGAGCATGTCCGCCAACGGGCCGTCCGGGTCTTCGACCTCTTCATCGTTTTCCAGTACGCGTTTTATGCCCGCGATCTTGAAATTTATCTGATCGAGCCAGTAGATCAGCATGTCGCGGTTGGTGGATGCCATGCCGTTTATCCAAGCTGGATCGTTGGCCATTGGTTGGCTCATCGAGACGAAATCTTTGCCGACGAACTTGCTGATCTCGTGCCAAGACGGAGAGTCGGCGGCGGCGTTAAGCGCGGCGGCGGCGACGAATGCAGGTACACCCTCGACCGCAGCCGAAAAGCTATCGTGCTCGTCGGGGTCCATGAACAGTGGTCGTGCACCGAGATCGGTACAGATCTCTTGGACATCGCGAATCGCCGATGGTCGGCTCCTAGGATGCGGGATGATTGCGTACGGGGCCTGAGTAAAGAGGTACGGAGAGGGTTCGTCACGTCCGGTGGCGTCTGCTTTCACAAGCGGGTGCCCTCCGACGAATGAGGCGTGCTGGGGCAGGATATCCTCAGCCCAGCGGAGTATCGAACGCTTGGTGCTGCATGTGTCTGTGATCGTCACGTTGTCGGAGACGTATGGCGCGATGTTCTCCAGAATCTCGTACGCCCGCGTCACCGGCAGCGAGATAATCACCACATCGGCGTCTCGAACCGCGGTGTCGAGGTTCCATTCCGCGCTATCGACCGCTCCGATTTTCTCCGCCTGCGCGTGGATGTCCTGATCCGGGTCGTACCCAACGACGCGATATTTTCTGGCGTGCTCGGCGCGCAGTCCGAGGCCGATTGAAGCGCCGATCTGGCTGACTCCGAGTAAAGTTACCTGTTTCATGATGGTCTCTTAGCCTATCGTGTGAGTGACTACGCCCATTAGCGCAGCTTGGTTCGCAGTTACATTCTCAATTTCGCAACTCGTTATCGTCATCGGGATTTCGAGTTCGCAGAAACTCATCGAGTTCATCGATCAATGCTGCTGGCTCTGGGTCGTCCGCGACTTCCAACTCGGAGTCGTATCGCTCTTCGAGCGTCTGGACGTATTCGACGGCCTTCGGCGTGTTTTGGAGGGCATAATCCACTCGCGTCCTGAAATCCTCCGCCTCCTCCTGGAGAGCCTCAGTTCCGACGGTCAGATTGGCGAACCGTTGAATCTCTTCCACGATCGCCAGTGTGATGGCTGGATTCTGCGCGCCTTGCAGGTACCGCGGTGCATGACCCCAGATGGAGGCCGACATTATGCCGCGTTGAGCAAAGATGTCCATGGTGGCGGAGGTCATGCCCGAAGGCCCTTCGTAGTTCGGGCGGGCGTAGTTCACGTGTTCGTAGCGGGGTCCGAGATTATCGTGAACAGTGGTGCTCATAACTACCGCTGATCGAGTGTGCGGCACTTCGTCCAACAGCGCGCCTACGGTCACCAGCATCTCTACGTTCATGGCATTGGCAACGTCTGCTACGAGCGATGTGTAAGTCCGCCATTTGAGGTGAGGTTCGGTGCCGATGAAGAAAACCACATCTGGCAGATCGTCACTGTCAGTTTTCAGATAGAAGAACTCGTTCTTCGGCCAGATCAAGCGGCGTCCGCCGTCGGGCGCGTTCTCTACGAACGGCCGCTCTTCAGTGAAGATGTAAAACTCTTCAGCGTCGATTTCAGCGAACTTTTTGGTGTCGAGTTCCTGCGTTAGATGATGGAGCGCGCGCGTGGCTGATTCTCCAGCGTCGGACCAGCCGGACCACGCCGCAATCATGAGCGCGTTGTTAAGGTCGGGCTGCTCAGCGATCAGCAACTGCTCGCTCAAAGTGTTGGCTCCATCGATTCGAGTGAGGATTCAGGCTTCAAAGTTGGTGCAAGTCTAGCATTCGCCGGTTTTGAATTACCGATTAACGTCCGGCGAGCCAAATTGTGCATGTTTCTCTAGGAAGCAGTGGAGCCAACGGTGGGGATCGAACCCACGACCTGCAGTTTACGAAACTGCTGCTCTACCACTGAGCTACGTTGGCAACAATAGAGGCGCGGAACGGCGGCGCTTCGCAGATTCAATGTTAATTCAGACGTTTCGTTAAACCCCGATCCGTTCGTCGTCGGGGATCGTTCTTCGCTCCGCCTCAACTTCGTCGAACCAGTTCTCTAGATCGTTCAGTAGCTTGGCTCCGCGCTGCGGATGTTCATCCCATAGATCGTGCTCTTCGAGTGGATCGTCCGCGATGTTGTAGAGCTCTGGACGCGGCGGATCGTCGATGATGCGAGTCGGTTCCGGCCAGTCGAATATGCGCGGCACCTTGTCCGGTTCGTATTTGTAGAGAATGTCCATCAACACGTACTCATCAGCCAACCGCTGATCCTCAGGCGTTGCGGGTTGTAGCGGGAGAGCAGGGCGTACGAGTTTCCAATCGCCGTCGCGGACAGCCGCATTGCTGATTCCGATTGGCGAATAGCCGCTGAACTGCCAGAAACGTTTTGGCGCAGTCGGAGGAACCTCGCCCCTTAGCTGCGGTAGCACCGAAGCGCCGTCAAGCTGTCGCATCCCATTGACTGGGCTAGCATCCGCCATGTCCATGAACGTCGGTAGCCAGTCGATGAACTGTGCGAGTTGGTTGTTCTCTGATCCGCTGTCCAGTCCCGCAGGCCACCGCAGTATCATCGGCACGCGCACGCCGCCTTCAAGTACCGATCCTTTGGCACCATTGAGTCCGCAGTTGAAGCGTGTTGTGTCGCCAGTTCCGCCGGGAGGGACGTGATCATAACGGACGCCGAATGCGGGGCCGTTGTCGCATGTGAACATGAATACCGTGTCCTCGTACAGGCCGTTGCGACGTAATGCCTCGGATATCTGTTCGACGCCGCGGTCCATCACCTCGATCATGGCGTATACGATGGCGACATCGACGTTGAAGCCTGCTTCAATGTACGGTGTCACGAAGTCTTGAGGCGCGTGGAGCGGGGTGTGTGGCGCGTTGTACATGACGCTAAGGAAGAAGGGTTCTGACGAGTGTCGATCGATGAACTGCACGGCTTCGTCGGTCAGCAGATCCGTCATGTAAGTCCCGTCTGACGGCTCCATCGTTCCGTTGCGGTCGAGGTTGTAGTACCAGTAGTCGGCCCAACCGCCGCGAAATCCTGCGAACTCATCAAAGCCACGGGCGTTCGGATGGTATCGAGGGTCGAGGGCGCCGTTGTGCCACTTGCCGATAAGGCCGGTTGCATAGCCGTTGGCTTTGAAGACGTCTCCAAGGGTTGTCTCTCTGAGGGCGATGCGGTCGTACCCTAGAGTTTCCTGCGGGGTGACTGCTCCAGTCCTGATCGGATATCTTCCGGTCAGCATCGCGGCGCGGGATGGCGAGCAGACCGGGCTTCCGGTGTAGTTCTGAGACAGGCAAATGCTCTCGTCGATAAGCGAGTCGAGAAACGGTGTTCGCACTCGGCCTTCGCTGAAGACGCCGAAATCGCCGTAGCCCATGTCATCGGCCATTATCAGGACGAAATTCGGTTTGCCCATGTGTGTCTCCAGACGTTTAGGTGCCGGTCGGTCCGAAGCGCTCGGTTCGGATGTTTTCAGGTGCGATGCCGAGTTCTACGGCGTAGTTGGCAACATTCTCCACGAAGTCGCTCGGTCCGCAGATGTAGCAGACGATGTCACCGTGGGCTTCGGTGTTGAGACCGTTGAGTGTGTGCATGGCGTCACGCATCAATTCGACATCAACGCGTCGGCGTCTCCCGGTCCATCCGGGTGGTTGGTGACGTGTCAGTGTGTGCAGAACTGCCAGATTGTTGTCGGCTGAATGCATGTCGCTCAACTCGTCGCGATAGATGATGTGATGCTCGGTTCGAGACGAGTAGAGCAGGACTGCCGGTATTTTTTCTGCCATGTCGGACGCCCCACGATGTCGAAGCATCGACATCAGAGGCACAACGCCGGAACCGCCGCCGACGAGTAGCAGCTTCGTGTTGGGTTTTGCACGCCAAGTGAACGGTCCGCCGATCGGTCCTCGGATCTCGATCTGGTCGTCGGGCTCGACGACGTAGTGGAAGTATGGAGAGACTTCGCCGTCTTCGAGGAGCTCGATGGTGATGTCGACGCGCGATGCGCGTTCGGGGGCTGATGCGATCGAGTATGAGCGTTGTGCTTGATATCCATCGGGAGCGGTGAGGCGGACATCGATGTGCTGACCGGCTATGAATCGAAACCCATCAACAGGCTCAAGCATGAATGTCTTGACATCGCCAGTCTCGCGCTTGACCGCCTTAACGGTCGCTAAATGCCAGCCCTTGTTCATTGATTGCCCCACTTGGTTCATCTACGTATTTTCGCGCTTTATGGGTTGCTTTGAACTAGGAAGGGCAGGATTGGGAGTGGTTTTAAGGATGGGTGGTGGGTTTGGACGCGTTTAATTCTCCCTTTCGGGGGGATTTTTGTTCGACGGGTGGTTGTCGAAGGATCGCCGCGTCTTTTGGGATCGCGTGCGATAAGTTGCTTGTATGTTCGTCAATAGTCCAGCACCGCCGACGTCGCCAGACCGTCGGCCCTACGGGAGGCGGATCTGAAAGATCAGCCCCCGTCATCGCTTGGTTCGCACCCCGCGCTAGCGCTGCAGCCTCTTCCGTCCAGCGCTCCGGAAAGACGTGTGCCGGATAGATAGACCGTTCGCCCGGACCTTGAACGGGCATCCCCGTGCGAGAGGTCATGTGTGGAAACCTGCTCCTCTCGCGTGCCTCCCCTCCGGGTTCCCGCCTGCGCGGTACTGACTTTGGTTCGACGGTTGCGCGGGGGGTGTGCCCCCTCACCCTCTGGATTCCGGCTTTCGCCGGAATGACGTGGGTTTGGGGCCCCTACGGCTTGGGATGACCGTCTGGCTTGCTATGGTTTCGTCGGAGCCAGCATTACCTCTCCGCATCCGAGCCCTACAGCTACAACGATCTTCGTAACCGGGTTTTTCGGCAGCGTTTCGCCCGTCTCCATTCATCGGAAGGGAAGACGTCTTTCAGTGGCTTGTGGCGGGACATCGCCGGCGGGTCGTGTGTTGGCGACCCCTGCTACCCCGCTCGCCGCCGTACTTCATTCAATTGTTCTTGCTACGTCTTAAAAGGTTGTGCGCACAACCCCTCTCGACGCGGCGATTCTTCGTGTCTGAGGCGCCCGTTTGACGCCTCTTGGTTGTTGTTATACAACAGATGTTGTACGAATGTCAAGCGCGTTGTCTGAACCGGGATTTTCGGGATTTAGGGATGGACAGGATTGTGTTGGTGGTTGTTTGGGGTTTTGGTGGTGTATGAACCCCCTACGTTCGCTTCGCTCCGCGTCCCCCTTTTGCTGACGCAAAAAGGGGAGGGTAGCCTCCCCGCCCATTCCCCGTTCACCCTCACCTCTGGATCAAGTCCGGGGCGGGCTGTGGGCATCGAAAATTCGATGAATTGTGGGGATCGTGTTAGGCGCCGCGATTGCGGTAGTCGGGTGCTGCCATTAGGCGTTCGGTGACGACGCTGGAGTCGTTGAGGCGGGATCGAATAGCCTCCCACTGATGCTTTCCACGTACCCGGTCCCAATTGCTGTTCTCTGCGCCTTCCCAGAGGATGTACTGGCTGGTAATCACGGTAGGCAAGAGCCGATCATGGCGATGGGTGATGATCTGATATAGCTTCTCCAAAGCCCAATCGGTCATCTGTTGCGCCCCGAAATCGTCCAAAATCAGCAACTCGCTGTTTCGAACTGAGTCGAACAGGGCGTAGAAGGTGGATTCGTTGGGGTTTGAGTAGCAGTGCCTGAGATTGTCTAGCAGATCAGGAACTGACCATAGAGTGATCGAATCGCCTTTTTGGGCGCGTAACCCAGCGATGGCAACGGCGAGATGTGTTTTACCGACACCGGTGGGGCCGTGGAGATACATCCACTTTTCTGGATTTTCGGCGAAGTCACGTGCAGCCGTAAAGGCTATTGCTAAGGATGCGCGCTCATCCGATTTGGCGACTGGTGCGCCGTCTGGATTGAATGACTCGAATGTCATCCGTTCCAGCATGGTTCTCGGGATGTTGAGGCGTTTCGACTCGTTAGTCTCGGATCCGCTCGTCAACTGAAAAACGCGCGAAAGGCTCGGATCGTCCAACTTCAGCGCGATCCGTTCCGGCATCTCGGAGGCGGGTTTTGCGAGCACGATCACCGTTGGCAGGCGACCGTTGAAGCGGTGGGTAAGGAGTTGGTCGATTTTGGAATCGATCCAGTTTGTAGCTTGTTGCGCACCTAAATCGTCGATCACTAAGGTTGGCGCATCGAGAAGAGATTCAAAAGTTCCGCTCTCGGCCTCATCGTCTTCGAAGCGTTCGTTGCGCAACATGTCTGGGATGTCGAGCGCGGAGATGTATTTTGCCGGTGAGCCACGATCGATGATTGCGTTGACGATAGCCGCGGCGAGGTGGGTTTTGCCCGATCCGGTGGAGCCTTCGAAGACTAGCCAGTCGCTCGGTTCCGACGCGAACTGCTCGGCAGTCTCGGTTGCGGCGCGGAACAACGCTTCGTCTGCGCGACCGGAACGGCCTTCCGGTATCAACGCGTCGAATGTCATCCTTTCGAGATGCCCGAGTTGAGAATAGGTCCGCAATTGCGAACGGGTATTGTCTAGTGTTGCTTGACAACTGCATGGCACGACAACCAAGTTGCCGCCGGATTCGTCACCAGACGCCAATACCCAGAGCGAATCGTTGCATCGGTCACATTCCGGTGCGGTTTCGGTGCGCGGTGAACCGGCACTTCCGTTAGCCTGTGCGATCCCGTTTCCGTTGCGCGTCCAGGTATCTGCGGAGTTCAGCCTGCGAAATGCGCTCTCGGTCGGATCCTCCTCGGGCTGTTCCGTCTGTTCGCTCATGGGGAATTCCATCTCTTGCCCAGCGCCTCAAGACGCCAGCGACGAAAGACCAACTTCGGCTCTCGTTCTCAACGGCGATTCTAATGGCGTGGGTTATGTGCTCATCAGTGAAATTTTCAAGTTCCGCCAAGATACTCTGGCGAATCATCGGTGACAGGATGCCTATGTTCTCTTCATACGCCCGAAACGCATCGGCAAAACCAGTGCTGGCGGCAGGGGACTCCCAACCATTGTTGTCTTTGTTCAAATCGCTGCTCGTTGACGAAACCTCAATGGAAGCACGCCGCGCCGACTCGGTGTTGAACATTAAACAAATGTTGTTATTTATTGTAGCTTCGAGAAAAATGCCACGCTCTATGGCCGACTTCAAGATTAGGTCAAAATCGGATTGATCTGGAATGACTACGGAAAGCACACGGTCGCGGCGCAAGTCGTCGCGAGTGATGTAGCGCGGGTATCCGCGTTGGTGCTCGAGGAGCCATAAGGCTCGGAGTATCAGCTTGATCTCGACGGCGTCGTCGATGGTGGACAAGACGCGGCCGAGCACGGCGTTGGGGATGCGCGTGGTGGCGAAGTCGTCTGGCAGGGGGAAGCCTTTGATGGGCTGAGGCGGCATCGTATGCCCCTCAATCCATACCCGGTTCGCTGACCGATGAGAAGAGGCCCCATTCGTCGCGCACTGACATTTCGATGTTGGCAGTGGGTCCGTGACGATGTTTGGCGATCATGATCTCGGTCAGGCCGCGCGGATAGACCTGTGTCGGGTTGCGTCGGTTCCACTTTTCTTCCGACATGTTTTTGTCGTCGCGGTGGATGAACATGACGACGTCGGCATCTTGTTCTATGGATCCTGACTCTCGGAGGTCGGCGAGGCGAGGCTCGTGGGATTTGCGTTGCTCGACGGCTCGGTTCAGCTGCGAACAGGCAAGTACGGGAATGTTGAGATCGCGGGCTATCGCCTTCAGGTAGCGGGATATCTCGCTCACCTCTTGCACACGGTTGGCTTCGCGTCCACCGGATGACGAGCCGCTGATGAGCTGCATGTAGTCGACGATTAAGAAATCGAGGCCGGCTTGTAGTTTCAGACGTCGGGCTTTGGCGCTGAGGGCGCTCGCAGTCTGTAGTGCCGCGTCGTCTACGTAGATGCGCATGTCGCTGAGATATCCGTAGGCATCGCTCAAGCGGTCGCGCTCGGCGGGAGTCAGATGGTCGTTGCGGACGTTTTGGATGTTGATGCGGGCATGTGCGGCAGCCATTCGGTGCGCGACTTGGTCGATGCCCATCTCCAAACTGAAGATGCCTACGGTCTTGCCGTTTTTCGCGGCGTTGAGTCCGACGTTGAGTGCGAGAGTGGATTTTCCGAAACCGGGTCGGGCGGCGAGCACGATCATGTCGGAGCGATGGAAGCCGCCGAGGACGCGATCTAGCGATTCGAATCCGGTGGCGATTGGCTGGTTGGATTCGTCGGTGTCGTCGACTGTCGGCGGGTCGAAGAATTCGGTGATGGAACGCGCATCTCTGATCGGCAGGAAATCGGCCGATTCGTAGGTCTGGCCGATCCTGAAGATGATCTCTTCGGCGGCTTTGACAGCCCTATCGACGTCGCGGGTGTTGGAGTAATCGGAGCCAATCTCGTTTATCTGGATGCCGGCCTGACCGAGTTGCCGGATGACGTAGGCGTTGTGGACAAGGTGGGCGTAGTCGACGATGTGTACGGCATGCGGAGTCGCGGCGACTGCGGCACTTAGGTACGCGTCACCGCCGACGTCTTCAAGGATCTCTTTGGCGATCAACCGGTCTCGAACGGTCTCTTGGTCGATACCGACCGACTCCATGAAGAGTTCGCGGCAGGCGGTGTAGATTTCGGCGTTCTGCTCGCCGTAGAAGTGTTCGGGTCTGAGGAATGGTTCGATCCGCAGGATCGCGTCGCCGTCGATCAAGAGGGATCCTATGATCGAGACTTCGGCGTCGAGATTTGACGGGGGACTACCGTCTGATGGTAGGGTGGTCGGTTCTTGCATTCGGGTCGATGGCGGGCAGGAATCTAACTGATGGGGTGTATCGAATCCTATCCTGAAGACGGGTTGTTTGAACTAGGATGGGAAGGATTTTTTAAGGATTTGAAGGATGGCTGTTTGTTTCGGGGTTGCGGGTATGAACCCCCTGCGTCTCGCTTCGCTCGTCGCGTCCCCCTTTTGCTGACGCAAAAAGGGGAGGGCGGCTAGCCCCCTTTGTCCTTCGGACATTTCCCCCATTAGTGAGGGAAACCCGAGTGGTCTCGCTACGCTCGCTCGCGCCCCTTTATTTGTGTCCAGTTTTTGGGCGAAAGGGGCGAGGAGTGTGTTTAGCTGACGGTGAACCAGGAAACGGCTTCTAGGCTGTCGGCATCGGTATCGCCGTCAGTTCTGCCTGGTCCCCAAAGGATGACAGTGCCTTCGGTCTTCATTTCGTTGAGACGGTCGCGTACGGCTTGTCGGAGCTTGCCTTCGCCTTTGCCGTGGATGACCCTGAATTGCGGGATGTTGCGAGCCAAAATGCGCCCGGCGATCAGCGCCAATGCATCGACGGCTTGCGGCTCTTCCCAAGCGTGCATGTCGATCTCGCCGCTGGCCAAAATATCATCGGTGATGGCGTACTGGTCGGTGGTGGATTCCTCGTCTTCTGCCTCGACAACATCCTCGGATACGACGTTCAATGTGATGGTGGCGTCGATCTCTTCCATGAAGCGGACGGGTAGGCGGTAAGTTCCGACGATCCGGATCTGCTCCTGCATCCGTACGCGCTTGCGTTCGATCGTGCGCCCGGTGAGTTCGGAGAGACGGGCGGCGATCATGGTGTTGGTGACGGAGCCGTAAAGTCGTCCTGTGGGACCGGTTCTGACGGTCAGCTCGACCGGGTTTTCGGCGAGTTCGGCTGCGATGTCGCGCCACTCGTTGAGTTCGCGCAGGCGGCGTTCCTCGGCTTCGGCCCGGAGTTTTTCCGCACGTCGCAGCTGGTGTTCCGTAGCGAGTACGGCGATTCCACGGGGGATCAGATAGTTGCGTGCGAATCCGTTCTTGACTTCACGGATATCGCCGGCTCGCGCGGTCGGGAGCTCGTCTTCGAGGAACAGGACTTTCATGGTTGATTTTCTCGATTAAGTGTTGTGCGACCGCGGTTTGTGGGTTTACGCACTTGTGTTGCTTGCTTCCCTACGATTCTACAACCCATGCCCGACCCCCTCCACCGCGGGCATCCCCCGCGAAAATCGCTTCGCTGGTACCCCCTCTTAA
Organism: Dehalococcoidia bacterium; assembly: GCA_965220515.1. Taxonomy (GTDB): domain Bacteria; phylum Chloroflexota; class Dehalococcoidia; order Lucifugimonadales; family Lucifugimonadaceae; genus Bin127. The sequence continues at coordinate 757,121 of OZ244831.1, read as the reverse complement.
TCTCCCCCTGAGAGGGGGAGGGTATGAGTTGCTTCGCGAACGGGGTGTGTTGTTGGGAATCATGCGAAGTTGAAGTGCACGCGGTAATATACCCGCATAGCCTATTTACCCTCAATACCCAAGACACGTCCGAAGATAGAAACAGGGAGCAAGCGAGTTGGATTTCGAACAGATCGATAAAGCGGTGGTCACTGATCCTGCGCGGCAACCAAATCTCGAAGACTACACCGCGACGCGCGCCGACTTCGATTGGTGGAGCGACGCGTTCGAGAAGATGGATTGGCTGCCGAGTGGCGGTCTGAATAATGCGTACGAGGCGGTTGATCGACACGTAGCGCATGGTCACGGTGACAAACTCGCCATGATCTGGATCGGAAAGAATGGCGAGGAGGAGCGTTACACGTACGCCGAGTTCAAACGCGAATCGGACCGTTTCGGTGCGGTCATGAACAACTTGGGCATCGAGTTGGGCGACCGCGTCTTCATCTTCATGGACCGATTGCCGGAGTTGTACATAGCGGCGATGGGAATTCTGAAGGCGGGTGGGGTAGTTGCGCCGTTGTTCTCAGCCTTCGGCCCTGACCCGGTGCGTGATCGGATGCTGGACGCGGGTGCGAAGTATCTAGTTACCAGCCCGGATTTGAGGGGCAAGATTTCGGTGATTCTGCCCGACATTCCAACGCTCAAGAACGTCATCAGTGTTGACAAAGACGGTCGATCTGGAGAACCTCTCGCCGATGGAGACCTTGATTACTACGAGCTGATGGCGGCGGCTGATCCAGACGACTTCACGATGGCGGATACGACTCAGTACGACTTCGCGATCATGCACTATACGTCGGGTTCGACTGGCAAGCCCAAGGGCGTGTTGCATCGCCATCAAGCGGTGATTCAGCAGTGGATAACCGGGCATTGGGCGCTTGACCTAAAGCACGACGATGTCTATTTCTGCACTGCGGACCCGGGATGGGTGACTGGAACATCGTATGGGATGATGGCTCCATGGACGAACGGTGTAACGCAGATCATTTACGAAGGCGGCTTCAGCGCGTCTGGTTGGTACAAGGTGATACAGGACTACGATGTCACCGTTTGGTACACCGCGCCTACGGCGGTACGGCTGCTGATGCGCGCTGGTGGCGACGTGGTGAAGCAGTACGACATGTCGTCGTTGCGGTTCATCGGATCAGTGGGGGAGCCTCTCAACCCCGAAGCCGTAGTGTGGGGCAATCGATTCTTCGATATGCCGATCCACGACAACTGGTGGCAGACAGAGACAGGCGCGATCATGTGCGCCAACTTTGCGTCGATGGCAGTCCGCCCCGGTTCGATGGGCAGGCCGTTCCCGGGTGTAACGATGGGGGTGTTGGATGATCAGTTCAACGAGATGGGTCCCGGAGAAGCCGGGAGTCTCGCAGTTCGTCCTGGCTGGCCCTCGATGATGTACACGTACTGGCAGCAGGACGAGATGTACAACTCTCGCTTCAAGAAGGGCTGGTACATCACGGGTGACCAGGCGAGCATCGATGAGGACGGGTATTTCTGGTTCCAAGGCAGGGCGGACGATGTGATCAACACCGCGGGCCACCTTGTCGGTCCGTTCGAGGTCGAATCGGCGTTGATCGAGCATGAAGCGGTAGCGGAAGCTGGCGTTATCGGTAAACCCGATCCGATCGCGATGGAGATTGTAAAGGCGTTCGTGACGCTGAATCCGGGTTACGAGGCGGGGACGCAACTCCGCCGCGAGTTGATGCGTTTCGCGCGTGACCGGCTATCTGCCGGAGTAGCTCCGCGCGCGATCGATTTCATCGACATCATGCCGAAGACACGTTCTGGCAAGATCATGCGCCGATTGCTCAAGGCACGTGAGCTAGGGTTGCCAGAAGGCGACACCTCGACACTAGAAGACGACTAGACCCCGATTGCACCCTCAATCACGGATTAGAAAGGCGACGAGATATGCCTGAAGCAGCAGTATTCAGCACAGTTAATGAACCGTTGACGATTGAAGACATCTATGTAGACGATCCCGGTCCGTACGAGGTTTTGGTCAAAACCATGGCGACTGGAGTCTGTCACTCCGACCTCCATTTTGTCGAAGGCCTGTACACGATGGAGACGCCGGCAGTCATGGGCCATGAAGGGGCCGGCATTGTCGAGAAAGTCGGGGAACTCGTCCAAGATGTCGCTCCTGGCGATCATGTGATCCTGTGCCTATCCGTCTATTGCGGAAGGTGTCGGCACTGCATCACCGGTCACCCGGCGCGCTGCCAGACCAAGCCGATGCGCGGTGAAAACGAAACACCGAGGATATCGTGGGATGGGCAACCGCTTGTCCAAATGGCGAATCTCGCAACTTATGCCGAGAAGATGCTGGTGCACGAAAACAGTGTGGTCAAGATTCGCGAAGACATGCCGTTCGAGGGTGCTGCGTTGATCGGCTGTGGCGTTACGACCGGAGTTGGCGCGGCTCTGAACACCGCGCAGGTGGAGCCCGGTTCAACCGTTGCAGTGTTCGGCGCGGGCGGTGTCGGCCTGGGAGTGATTCAAGGCGCTCGTATCGCTGGGGCGTTGCGTATCATCGCTGTCGATATTTCCGAGAACAAGCTGAAGACGGCTATGGATTTGGGAGCGACGGACATTGTCGATGCGTCAGATAGCGATCCCGTCGAAGCGATCATCAACCTCACCGATGATGGCGCTGACTACACGTTCGAGGCGATTGGTCTCAAAGATGCCGCGGAGGCGTGTTGGGACTCGTTGGGGACAGGGGGAACAGCGACGTTGATCGGTATGATCCCAGAGGGCACGAAGATAGAGATTCCGACGACCGGGATGCGTGAGCGCAAGATCCAGGGTTGCAGCATGGGCTCCAATCGATTCAAGGTTGATATGCCCAGATACGTTGAGTTCTATCGACAGGGCAGGTTGCTATTGGACGAGATGGTGACAAGACGCCTCGAACTTTCAGAGATCAACGAGGCGTTCCGTGCGATGAAGGCAGGGGAAGTCGCCCGCTCGGTGATTATGTTCTAGTGTTTCTAGGCACGATATCGACGTTGAAGACCGCATGGCTCTCAATGGGCCTTTAGCTTCCGTCTAATAAGAAACCCCTCGATCGGTGTTGGATTTGCAGCGCGGTCAATCAATGAATTGAATCGGCGTTGTTGTACCCTAGTTTGTTGTCTGATCGCAAACCCTAGTTTGCGATCGCTTCGTATTTGAAAGTCAAAGGGATCACTCCCGGATTTTGCCGGATCACCAAAAAGAGGTGCATGCTTGAAACGCGTCATATTGAGCGCTACGCTTGTTGCGTTTTTGACTTTGGCGGTCTTTTCCCAGCAACCGCAGCCGGCTGGAGCTCAACAGAAAGACTTCCAACTGACGGTGCGGAATATAACCGCGCGGCAACCGATTTCTCCGCCTATCGTGGTAGTTCACGATAGCAGCGCGGTTTTGCTGCCGTCATCTGCTGGACGGTTGGAAGGATTAGAGGCGTTCGCGGAATCTGGGGACCAACCCGAATTGATGGAATCGCTAAGGGGACGGTCTGGAGTGAAGGATGTGTTGAGGTTTGGCGGTGTGCTCAATCCCAACAGTCAGCAAACTCTGCTTCGCGTCCCCGCTGATCCAGGGGACCGCATCAGTGTCTTGGGTTCGCTTCAATGTACGAATGACGGAATAACCTTGGGCACCATCATGGTGTCGGATGATGGTTCGCCGAGTTACGGATCGGGAACGGTGTGGGACGCAGGTACTGAGGATAATCACGAATCGCGCGCCACGGTGCCGTGTTTGGAGGGAGAAGGAGTTTCCAATCTTGATACAGCGGATGGCGAAGGAAGCATCAGTCGTCATCCGGGTATATCCGGCAGTGTTGACCTAGGCGCAGTATTCGGCTGGGACCATACTGTCATCGAGATCGCTCTTGATGAGCGCGGTGCCCGCCCTGCCCGCGCGTTTGAAGTCGGCGCAACCCTAGAAAATCGAACAACCGGTCAACCGATCACGCCGCCTGTTGTGGTTGTTCATGACAAAAACGTTGACGTGATCGAGTACACGCGACCTAGGGAGTTGCCAGGCATTGATGCGCTATCGGAAAGCGGCGATGGTTCAGTTCTCATTGCAACACTCGCTGAGAGACCCGGAGTCGTGTCTGTCCAGCAGTGGTGGACTGATGGGCCGATCGTGCCAGGTAGCTCGTTCAGTGGTAACGCACGCGCTTTTGTTGGAAACAGTGTGACGGTGTTGGGAATGTTTGCGTGCACAAACGATGGCTACATCGTGGCTTCAGCGGAGGTCAAAGGATCGTCGCTAAGCATCCAGAGCACATCAGCAGTGGCCAAGATTTTCGACTCGGGGTCTGAAGACAACCTTGAAACAGCGGCTACGGTACCTTGTTTGGGCGGGGAGTCAGCCGGCCTCTCGGAGGGGACGGGCGAAAATGGTCGACAAGAGCACCCAGGTATCACCGGTGTCGGCGATTTGACTGTCGATTTACATGGTTGGACGGCTGACACGACTGCGGTTTTGACGCTGCATGGCGCGGTCGAAGAGACACCAAGGCCTGAACCTGTGGAAACTCCCGAACCAGAACAGATGGAGACTCCGGAACCTGACCCAACGGAAACGCCGATAGAAGAGCCTGACACTGGAGGGTTCGCATTCGCGTCGAACTGGGTTTATGCGGCGATGTTTGGTGGAGTAGTGATGGTGGTTGCAGGTAGTTGGATCGCGCGGAGCGCGAACCGTCGAAGACGATACGTCCGGAGCAAATCCGGGCGCAATTGAGCTGCGCTAATCTGACTCGGCGCGCAAGAACCATTCAACGGTTGCGCCGAAATCTTGTGGGCACGACTCCGCGGCGCGGTTGCCGCAGTTCTCGAGTTCGACCAGTTTGCATTTGGCCCCTAGCGCAGATCTAGCTGATACGACCTGCTGATGGTCGGCGATTTCGCTTTGGCGGCCGCGTATCAATACCAAGGGGCAAGTGGTATTGTCGAACGGCGGAGTATCGCCATCCTCTAGTCCATAATCAACGAGGGCTAGGGCTCGGACTGCGCCTTTCCCCATCTTTGCTGCTTGCAGTGCGATATCCCCGGCGTTTTTCCCATGTGTGATTACCGAGGATGGTTCTCCGATTGCCCAAATTGTCTGTACGAGTGTGTATGGAGAAACATCCCAGACGGCGTAGACGTCACCGGAGCTAGATGAGGATTCGGCAAACTGTGACCACTGAGAGTTGTCCGATTCGTCGGAAACCAAGAGGAGGGGGGTGTTGCGCGGAGATCCGTTTTCAGAGCCGGGAGCCCAGTGTTTGGTAGCGACCTTCGCCTCGGTTACTAGAGTGATCTCAGATGTGTCGGTCAGCATTTGTTTGCGTGCCTCGTTTGTCTCGAATCTTGATTGCTTCGGGTTCGATCGCGCATTTGCGACGTGCAATCGATGAATCAACGTTAGAATACAAAACCGACAAGCCACTTGAGAATGACGCACTTCGTGGTTTGCGAATATGACCCGACCTGGAGGTTGAAAATGGTTACATCGGAGTGGGGAGCGATCTACAAGGAGCTCGGAGCTCAACCTGTCATCAATGCGACTGGCAGCGTGACTCTGCTTGGCGGCTCGACGCCTGTACCGGAAGTGAAAGAGGCGATGGATCGCGCCGACAGCGCATTCATACCGCTAATCGAACTTGAAAAGGCGGCGGGCGACGAAATTGCGAGATTGGCTGGTGTGCCAGCAGCGTACATCACGTCGGGTGCCGGATCGGCACTGACTCTTGCTACCGCAGCATTCATGGCGGGTGGCGACGATGGCCTGATCCAACAGTTACCGGACACATCCGGTTTGAAAGACGAGATCGTGCTTCAGCATCGCGAGCAGTACTGGTATGACCGCTGCCTGCAACTCGCTGGAGCGAAGCTGGTTTTCGCCGGCGATGAAAACGGCACCAATGAAGACGACATTCGCGCGGCGATCACTGAGAAGACCTGCGCAATTCACGTCCCGGTTGTAGAGCAGGCACCGAAAGACCCGAACGTCGTTCCGCTCGACAAAGTCATCGAGATCGCTAAAGATGCCGGTGTTTACGCATCCGTCGATGCGGCCGGACAGATCTTCCCGCTCGAAAACTTCGGCAAGTACGTGCGGATGGGAGCCGACTTCCAGTGCATCGCGGCCAAGTACATGGGCGCGCCGCACTCCACCGGCCTCGCGATGGGGACAGAGGAGATAATCGATGCTATCAGCCGACACTCGTTCGTAGGTTACGAGTCCCGACGTATCCGAGGTGTTGGTCGCCCACACAAGGTAGATCGCCAAGAGATCATGGGTTGTGTGGCTGCAGTCCAGCGCTGGTTCAAGTTGGACCACGAGAGTCGGCTCGCTGCTGCCGAGCAGGAGAGCTTGGAGATCATCAAGCCGCTACGCGGAATTGCTGGCGTCACTGCTGAGTTGATCGACAACATCATCGCCCACCAACCTTTCGGTGTGACCATCAGCGTAGATGAAGATGTCGTCGGCTTTAACAACGACGACTTGGTGGTCAAGTTGAAGGACATGGATCCGCCGGTATGGACTCGCACGACTGACAATGCGCCGTTGATGATTCACGTCTTCGGTCTGAACCCGGGCGAAGCGAGCGTCGTCGGAGAGTCGATCGCCGCCGCCGTCCGAGGTTAATTCCCCGCCTCATCCATTCCGACCAAGGTCGGAATCCAAAAGGAAAAGCGCGTTCCCCTAAGGCAACGAGGGGGAACGCGCTTATTAGCAATTTCAAGCAAACGCGCCCACGAACTTAACATCCAAGGAGTGAACCACCGATGGAAACCGTGAAAACTGTTGCGATACTTAGTCCCGGCGACATGGGCTCGAACGTCGGTCGGGCATTGCGCGAGAACGGACTAGAGGTAATCACATGCCTGACTGAGCGTAGCGCCCGAACCCGCGAATTGTCCGACATCGCCGGCATTGTAGACGTTCCCGACTTTGCAGAGATGATTGACCGCGCCGACATCGTGCTGTCGGTTCTCGTGCCAGAACGCGCGGTCGATGTCGCCCGGCAAGTTGCAGCGGTCATTACTGAGACTGGCAAATCGCTACCCTTTGCCGACTGCAACCCGGTCGCGCCGGCCGTTGCCTTACAGATGGCAGCAATCATCGGGAATGCAGGCGGAAGATATATCGATGGCGGGATCATCGGTGGTCCGCCGGGCAGAGGAGAGCCGCCACGCTTCTACGCCTCCGGACCACATGAAGCGATCATGGGTCAGCTAGATGGACGTGGTATTTCGGTTCCGTTAATGGGCGGTGAAGTCGGACGCGCGTCGGCAATCAAGATGTGCTACGCCTCTCTAAGCAAGGGAGCGGCGGCGTTGAATGCTTCTGCCCTCATCTCCGCCATGAACCTCGGCATCTATGACGAGTTCATCGCCGAGATGGAGTCAAGCCAGCAGGGCGTGCTCAGGAATATGCAGGGTGTCAATAGTCTGGGGGCGAAGGCGTTTCGCTGGATCGATGAGATGGAGCAGATCTCGGCGACGTTTGGTTCAGCAGGCGCGACGCCGTACTTGCACAAGGGCGCGGCTGACGTGTTCAGGCATGTAACCGCGTCGCCGATTGGCCACGAGCGGCCGGAGACGGTGGACACTTCGAGGACGTTGCGAGAGACCGTGGAGTTGTTGGTGGAGAAAGGTGATTAGACGGGGTTACCGACTAACTGCCGCGTAACACCAAGCGCGATGTAGTCGAACTCCGCGGCGACATCTTCATTGGTCAACACTGGGGGCTCAAGGGCGTCCAGATAGTCAGGTCGCAGGTTGACGGCTCCCAAAAACGGTATGCCCATTTCGTAGGCGAGCTCTTCGGCAGCGCCTTGTCCGAACAATCCGCCGGTCATGTTCTCTACTACGCCGAGGACGTCGAGGTTCATCTTGCGGATCATGTTGATCGACCGCTTGGCATCTAGTGCGGCAAGTTCCTGCGGCGTGCTGACGATGACGAAACCATCTAGGTTGAGGGTCTGCATCACTGTCAACGGGGCGTCGGATGTGCCGGGTGGCAGATCTACCACCATGTAGTCTGGCTCGCCCCAGTCTGTCATCTGCAGGAACTGGTTGATGGCGTTGTGGATCATCGGTCCGCGCCAGATTATGGCTTCTTCCTCGTTCTGCTGGAAGAAGGCCATCGACATCACCTTCACGCCGAAGCGTTGCGATGGGACCATGCGCCCGTCTCGTTCGACCGGGCCCTCGGAGATGCGGAGGACGCGGGTGACGTTGGGACAGTCGATGTCGCAGTCGAATAACGCGACGTCGCGGTCTTGTTTGGCTAGAGTTGCGGCAAGGTTGACCGCTACGGTCGTCTTGCCGACACCGCCTTTTCCGCTGTATACACCGATGCGTTTTCCGATGGACTTGAGCGAATCGGCGATGCGCTTACGTTCTTGGAACTGCCGCCGGGCTTGCGCCAAGCGCGCTTCTTCGGCGGGAGTAGTTTTACGAGGAGAGGTCAACGGATGGCCCGCGACGGTATGGATCTTAGTTAATCGATGCCGAGGAGGCGTTTGCCGTCTTCGGTGATCATGTCGGGGTTCCAAGGCGGGTCGAACACGAGATCGACTTCGACATCCTCGACGTATTCGATCTCGGCGATGCGCCATTCGGCTTGTTGCGCGATGTATGGTCCCATGCCGCAACCTTGGGCGGTCAGTGTCATTTCGACAAAGACTTCGTTGTCTTCGACGTCGACATCGTAGATGAGCCCGAGGTCGACGACGTTGACCGGAATCTCCGGATCGTAGACATCTTTGAGGGCTTCGTATACCTGATCTTTGGTTACTACGTCGGCTGTTTGTGCCATGGTGCGAACCTCCGCGTTGATGAGCGGGCTGGACGGAAGAGGATCTCTTGTGGTCAGTTTATCAAACGTAGTTCAACCGCCCCTGTTCATCCGCCTCTGGGCGCAGTCTCGTCGCCGTGTAGAGATCTGCGCTCTGTGATCACTTCATTAAGGGCTTCCCTCGCCATGTCCAACACGTCATCATCAGGCGCGTTGTCGTATGAAGCCGACTCGGCTGCTGAGATCCACTCCCAGATCTCTTCCTGCGCCAAACGAAGCTGCTTGGCGTTCATCGCCGAGAAGTCAGCGTGGATAGCAGCGGGTGGTGATGGTAGGGGCATTGCACGTGTCAAGGCTTTAGCGCGGCGGGATTAAGACTTCGCACTGAACGCCGCCTGCCCGGTTGATCCGGCGGTCGAGGGTTGCCAACGGGCAACCGAGGGTTTCGGCCAATGCCACGTACCAAGCGTCGTAACAGGTTAGATTGTGACGCAGATCCCAAATGCGCTCCGTGAACGGTGCGAAGGGATAGAGTCTCAAATCATGACGCAACAGGTCTTGACGTGCGAATTCGGCTTGAACGCTCGAAACTTGCTGATTTGATTCCGAACGTCGGAGATTGTTCATGACCTCAGCGAGTATCAGCTCAGGAGCGTGCATATTGGGGTTCGCAGCTATCGTTCTTGCCCACACCGCGTCGTCGGTATCCTCAACTAAGGCGGTGATTAAGACCGATGAATCAATGACGATCACAGTCCGCGATCTTCCCTGATCATCTTAACTATGTTGTCGGAGCCAATGCGCGTCCCAAATGTAGCAGCTCGTTCGGCTGCGCGTTTCATCAACTCTTCATTCGATGGTCGAGATAAGATGCGTTCCAACTCGCTCAGTATGAACGCCTGCATGGATTGGCGGTTTTGCGCGGCGCGTAAAGCCAATTCATCCCGCATCTCTTCAGGCACGTTTCGGATTGTTATTTGCACAGCCATGCTTGCATTATGCCAGCAATGCCAGCATTTTGCAAGCACTTCGCATCACACTAGGTTTTGACGGTCGATCTGGGAGCCTGCTAGGAACACGTCACTGACTTTGCGGAGGTCGGTGATGTCGTGGGTAGGATCGCCATCGACAACCAAAATGTCAGCTTGCTTGCCCATTTCGAGTGTGCCTACGGTATCGTCGACACGGCACGATATCGCGGAGTCGCGGGTCGCTGAGACGATGGCTTCCATGTTTGACATGCCAGCCATGACGTGCGCTTCGATCTCGGTCTGGAAATCTCCCATCGGATAGTTCGCCCATGCCGAGTCCGACCCTGCTACCATTACCACTCCTGCATCCCGCATACGTGCGACGTGATCCATCCGAACTTCTGAACCTCGACGCATTACCTTGACGTCCTCGGTTTCGAGCGTTAGATCAGGGTTGTCCTCGAGTTGGCGGATTCTGGCCAGACCTTGGCCGAGCGTGGGGTTTACGAATACGCCTTGCTCGGCGATCCGATCCGATATGTCGGGACGATAGCTGTCGTTGCCGTTGGAGTCGCGGTGTACGCCGTGGATCATGGTGTCGATGCCAGCTTCAAGTGCGTTCTCCATGCCCCCGGAGGATGTGCAGTGGGCGCAGACGTGTTTGCCGAATTTATGTGCCTCGTCGGTGATCGCCGAGAACTCGTCGATGTTGAATGATGGTCTGGATGGGTGACTGGTGCGTGTGCTGCCGCCGGTGGCGGTTACCTTGATGAAGTCAGCCCCTTCTTTGATGAGTTGTCGGACGGCGGCTCGACATTCGGTCGGCCCGGTGGCGGTAGTTCCGAAGTAGGAGAGATGTCCGCCGATGATCGCGATGGGTCTTCCGGCTAGGATCAGGCGCGGGGACGGGACGATGTCCATCTCGACGGCTTCGCGTAGCAGGAACGTCGTGCGGTTCTTCGCACCGCAATCTCTGACCGTTGTTACCCCGGAATATAGATGCTTTCTGACATTCTGAGCGGCTTGGACGGTGAGGACTTCGTCTGGCAGAGTTACGAGATCATCGCCGGCTCGGCCGTCGCCGATGCCGATGAGGTGGACGTGGCAGTCGACTAAGCCGGGGAGGATAGTGGCATCGCCGTAGTCGATTTCGGTTGCTGAGGCGCCTTCTGGTGCTTGCACGGTTTCTTTGGTGCCGATTTGCCTGATTGCGTCGCCTTCGAGCAGGATTGCGGCTTGCTCGGCAACTGGTCCGCCGTTGCCGTCGACTAGTCTGGCTGCTTTGAGAATAGTGAACTGCGGGTTGTCATCGCTCATGTGTGACCTCCGTGCGAATGATGACTACCCAGATTAATTTCTTCGGGTGTTTGACGCACGGCAGCTAGCGCTTCTTCGGAACCGCGGTCGAGCTTTTCCCCTTTGAAGAAGACGTCAACGACGTTCCAGAAATGGTTGACATCTTTCGATGGGTCGCCGTCCACGATTAGGATGTCGGCTTGTTTGCCGGGCTCGAGGGTTCCGACGATGTTATCGACTCCTAGGGCTTCGGAGGCCCATTTGGTGACGGATAACACGCCTTGCATGTGGGAGTAGCCGGCGTGTACGAGGAGTTCGGTTTCGTAGACGGTGTTGCCGAGTTGGTAGTCGCCCCAGGATGAGTCGGAGCCGGTGATGACTTTTACCCCCATTTCGATCATGCGGCGGTTCTGGTCGAGGCGGGTTTCGAGCTCTCGTTTTGCGGTTTCGAGTTCGATGGATTCTTGTTCGGTTATGCCAAATGCCCGGTTTTTTTGCGTTAATGACCAGATCTTGGAGCGGCCGACGTGGAGAGTTGGGTTGACGTATGCGCCTTGTTCGCCGATGCGCTCGGCGACGTCCATGCGGAAGTTGTCGGTGTCGTCTGCTTCCTTGTATACGCAGTGGATGATCATGTCGACGTTGGCGTCGAGGGAGTTTATGACGCCTTGCGTCGATGTACTGTGGGTGGCTGTCAACTTTCCGAATTTGTGGGCTTCGTCGGTGACGGATTTCAGCTCATCGAGGTTGAAGGCGGGGCGGAGGGGGAAGGATGATGGGGTGCTTCCGCCGGTTGCGGTGATTTTTATGTAGTCTGCGCCTTCTTTTATCAACTGGCGAGTGAATGCACGACATTCGTCGATTCCTGTGACTTCGCCGCCGAAATAGCCCATGTGTCCGCCGATTATTGACACGGGGCGTCCGCAGAGAATCATGCGTGGCCCGATTGCGAGGCCTTCATTTATGGCGTCGCGGAGGCGGAACATGGTCATGTTCTTGGGGCCGTTTTCGCGGATGGTTGTTACGCCGGAGAAGAGTGAGCGACGGGCGTTGCTGGCGGACTGCAGGGTGAGGATTTCGTCGGGTAGGGCGGCTAGGTCTTGGCCGTTGCGGCCGTCGCCGAAGCCGTTGTTATGGGTGTGGCAGTCGACCATACCGGGGAGGATCGTGGCGTTGGGGTAGTGGTAATTCGTAACTGGAGCGCCCTCGGGTGCGCGGATTTCGTAGGCAGGTCCGACGGCTAAAATCTCGGAATCGCGGGTTAGGACGGCGCCGTTTTGGATCGGCGGGCCGCCTTTGGCGTCGATTACATGGTCGGCGGTTAGGAGGGTGTAGGTGGGTTTTTTGGGAGGCATGGGTGGATTATATGGAAGAGTGTTATTGAGACGTTGTATAGCCGCGAACTTGCCGCTTCATGCCGCTCCATGCCGCTGGAATGCCGCTGGATGCCGGTGTAGCGGCATGATCGCTGCGGGGGTGTTTTTTGGTGGGATTCGGGGTGTGGTGTGGGGGATGGAGCGGGTATCGGCGTGTGAGGGTTAGAAATGGTTGTTTTCGTAGGATTTGGGGTTTGGTTGGAAGTGGAATTTAGAACAAACTTGCCGCTGGAGCGGCAATTTCGCGGCAAAACTCCGGCATGATGAATTTTTGACGGAGTTCAAAACAAGTTCAGAAAAATGGGGCATCCCCTGCGTTCGCTTCACTCCGCGTCCCCTTACGCTGACGCGAAGGGGACAAGTGGGTTTTGGGGTTTTGGGGTGTGAGGTGGTCTGAAATGGTGAATTTTTGATGAAATTCAAAACTTGTTCGAAGAAATTGTCTGAACCCGGATTTGAAGGATTTTAAGGATGGAAGGAATGATGGTTGGTTTTGGGTGTATGACCCCCCTGCGTCTCGCTGCGCTCGTCGCGTCCCCCTTTTGCTGACGCAAAAAGGGGAGGGGTGTCCTGCCGCCCGTCCGCCCCGGGCATCCCCCGCTCGCGTCACTTCGTTTGCTCGCGCCCCTGTTGTCGGTCTTTTGGGCTTCGCGAAGGTGGCGATTAGTTTGTGGGGTTTGACCAGTAGCGGTCGGGGGCTATGAATTGGTCGGCGGCGTTGGGGCCCCAGGTGTTGGGTTGGTAGGGGTAGAGTTGGGCGGCTAGTTCGGTTTCCCAGGCTTGGATGTAGGGGTCTACGACGGCCCATGAGAGTTCGATTTCGTCGGAGCGGGTGAATAGGGAGGCGTCGCCGGCGACGGCGTCGAGGAGGAGGCGTTCGTAGGCGTCTCTCATGCCCATGGGGAATTTGTATTCGAGTTCTTGGGCTTCGGCTTGGAGTCGGGGGCCGGGCTTCTTGTTGTCGATGGTGAGTCGGATGGCTTCGTTGGGTTGGATGACGATGCGAAGTTTGTTGGGTACTAGGCCCGAGGTGTCTTCGTCGTCGAAGATGCGGTGCGGTGGTTCGCGGAACTGGATGGCGACCTCGGTGTATTTCTCGCGAAGCGCCTTGCCAGAACGGAGGTAGAAGGGTACGCCTTGCCAGCGCCAGTTGTCGATGAAGAGTCGGAGGGCGGCGTAGGTGGCGGTGGATGATGCTTGGGAGACGCCGTCTAGCTGTCGGTAGCCGCGGTACTGTCCTCGGACGGAGTTTTCGGCGGCTTGCTGGGGTGTGGGTCTGCGGATGGCGCTGAGGACTTTGGCTTTTTCGTTTCGGAGCGAGTCGGCGTGGTTGGTGGCGGGTGGCTCCATGGCCGCCAGTGCGAGGAGTTGGAGCAGGTGGCTTTGGAACATGTCGCGAAGCACGCCGGAGTGTTCGTAGTACGCGGCGCGGTCGCCGACGTCGAGGTCTTCCAATACAGAGATTTGGACGTGGTCGATGTAGTTGCGGTTCCAGAGGGGTTCGAATATGGTGTTGCCGAAGCGGAACACGATCAAGTTCTGGACGGTGTCTTTGCCGAGGTAGTGGTCGATGCGGAACAGCTGGTGCTCGTTCGCACGGGTGTGTATGGCTTCGTTGAGGAGGCGGGCTGATTCGAGGTCGGTGCCGAATGGTTTTTCGACGACTAATCGTCGGACGCCGTTGGTTTCGTCCAACATGCCGGCGTCGCCTAGGGCGTTGACGGTGCTTTCGTAGAGAGTGGGGGAGAGCGCCAAGTAGTAGAGGCGGTCGTCTTTCGCTTCTCCGTGAGTATCGGCGCGGATGAAGTCGTCTAGCTGTTTGAGAGATGCGATGTCGTTGGACGACCCTTGGAAGTATCTGACTTCGTTGGCGAAATCCAACCAGCTTCGCATGTCTGATGCAAAGTCGTCGGTTGAGACCTCGAAGAGGAGTCGGCGATATGATTCGTCGTTGAGTTCGGAGCGTGCGAACGCGACGAATCGGCAGCGTTCGGGGAGTGCTCCGATAGCGTGCAGGTGGAACAGCGCGGGGGCGAGTTTGCGTCGGCTCAGGTCGCCAGACGCGCCGAAGATGACGATGGTGAAGTGTGGGGTTTGGTTGTTGGGCATTGGTTTTGAACTGTGATTTTAATGATGGGCTACGATTGTGCCCCGCCCATTTGTCCCCGGTTCGCTCTCATATCCGGATCAGGTGTGAACCCCCTGCGTCTCGCTTCGCTTGCCGCGTCCCCCTTTTGCTGACGCAAAAAGGGGAGGAGTCACCCTCACCCTAGCCCTCTCCCATCAAGGGAGAGGGGATTAGGAGCGTCGGACGCTGTGGCCGCCGAAGGCGTTGCGCATGGCGGCTAGGGCGCGTCCTCCGATTGGGTTGTCTTGTCGGGAGCGGAATCGCATTTGGAGCGCGGCGGTGATTACCGGGGCGGGAACTGCTAGCTCTACCGAGGCGTCGACTGTCCAGCGTCCTTCGCCGGAGTCTTCGACGTAGGAGGAGAGGGCGTCTAGGCCGGGGTCTTCTTTGAGTTCGTCGGCTGTGAGGTCTAGGAGCCAGGATCGGATGACGCTGCCGTAGCGCCAGTTTTCGCAGATTGCGGCGAGGTCTAGGTTGAAGTCAGACTTTGCTTCGAGGAGTTCTAGCCCCTCGGCGAATGCCTGCATCATGCCGTACTCGATGCCGTTGTGGATCATCTTGACGTAGTGTCCTGAACCGCTAGGACCGACGTAGAGATTGCCGTCGGATTCTGGCGGTGCGAGGGTTTTGAATATCGGCAGGTTGCGCTCGTAGGCGTCCCGGTTGCCGCCGATGGTTAGGCAGTAGCCGTTTTCGAGTCCCCAGATTCCGCCGCTGGTGCCGCTGTCCAGCATGTCGATGCCGAGTGCGTCGAGCTGTTCTGCACGTTTGATGGTCTCTTTGTAGTTGGAGTTGCCGCCGTCGATTAGGGTGTCGCCGGGGGACATGTGGTCGGACAGTTCGTCGACGGTGGATTGTGTGATGTCGCCGGCGGGGACCATGACCCATAAAGTGCGCGGTGTTTCGAGCGCGTTGACGAGATCGGCGAGGGAGGTTTTGCCGGTGCCGCCGTGAGATTCCAACTCGGCGAGCGCGTCTGGGCTCGGATCGTATCCGAAGACTTCGTGTCCGTCGTGCATGAGGCGAGTCGCCATGTTGCCGCCCATGCGGCCGAGTCCGACTATGCCAATTTGCATTTTTCTACTCCTCAGAGGATGTTTGTATCACTTCCGTTCGCCCCTCCCATCTGGATTCCAGCTTTCGCTGGAATGACGGGGGCATACGTCCATTAAACCGAGACTTTTTCTACGTTCAATGCTTCGGAAATAGCGATGATACGAGCCGCCAACGACTCTGCCACTTCGGAAGCGGTCCTAGTGGTTTGGGCAAACTCGTTAAGACATGCCGCGTAGGTTTCGGCGCCGACGATTACACGTGCGTTGCCGGGCATCGTGTCGATTGCATTGATCGCTGCCGAAACCGGGTTAGGCAGCGTATCCAGATCGTCGTTTTGGGTTCGATACGCTGTCCAGAAGATAGTGTCGAGAGCGAAACACGCCGCGACATCGTTGCGGTCGTCGATGTGCGTCCTTGCGCTCAAGGTCTCGGCGACGATTCTGACGGATGGCAGATTCATGACCCACATCGATGGATCGAGTCCGGCGTCTTGGAATATGGAGATCGTGCGGAGGGCGTTTTCGGACTGCAACATGGGGTCGGGCCATTCGCCGCGAGGTTTGCGTATGTCCCACGCGATCTTCACGCCGAAGGTCGATGCGAAGTCGAAGATGGAGATGTGCTTGTCGATGGGCGACATCGAACTCGGGATCTGCAAAGCGCTTGACTGCGCGCTGACCTGTCCCATATCTTCAGCAGCGTTTCTGACGGGCAATACCAGAACGTCGGGTTTGAACTTGGTAGTGACTTCGTTCATCTCGTCGAAGGCTTCCTCGAGGTAGTCGCGAACGTCGAAGTCGTAGGTGAGCATCGTGGGGATTTTCGACGAGAGGGCGCGGAAGAGGGAGCCTTCGCCGATGTCGGCGTCGAGCCAGAGCAAGATGTCGTTTCGCTCAATGCCGTTTTCGAAAGCGATATCGAGTGCGCCGATCAAGATGTCGATCGCGCCGATGATTCGGGCGCGGTCTTCCGGATCGGAGCGGTCAAGGCGCAGTCCGCGCTCTGCCTCGGTTGCGTTGAGTATGAATTTGGGGTTCAAGTTTGCACCTTCAACGCTTTTATGCTTCATGTCGGATCATCGCGGTTACGGATTCGATTTCTTCGATGGCGTCGCCTTCGATCTTGATCAACTTGGCGCGCCGTCCTTTTTCACGGCACGCTTGAACGTCGCCTGCGGCTTGGGCGGCGAGTAGATCGCCTAGCGAGTAGCTTTGACCGGGAACATCGATGTCGATGCTTGTGTCTTGGGTCAACGCGAGCAAGATCACGGAGTTGGGGCCGCCTTTGTGCAGTTGTCCAGTGGAGTGAAGGTAGCGTGGACCGTATCCGAAGGTGGTCGCCATTCCGGTCGTTTGGCTGATAGCGGAACGCAGATCTGAAACGGCGTTGGTCAATGCGTCGGATTCTGGTAGGAAGGCAGCGATGGTGACATAGTCGCCAGCTTTGCTATTGGCGATCGCGTATCGAATGGCATCGTTCAGAGTTTGCACATTGCCCGTTCCATTTGACCCGGTTTCGAGTGCGGCGCGGGCGAATTGCTTCGCCGACTCCACGTCTGGTTGATCGAAGGGATAGACGCCGATGCCGCTGGCGGCGACAGACGTAGCGAACTCCCAGCGGAAGAACTGGCCTGCGATAGTTGCGCGGTCAGAGAGTTCGATGGTGTAAGTCGGATGGCTGTCGAATGCGTCTGAATGAGGGGATTCTTCGTCGGCGAGTCCGATGCGAATGAATTGACGGTCATCGCCGTACGATTCGGCTGGCAGTACCGGTTCGCCGGCTATTGGTATCAAGCCACGACCGTTCTTGCCGGTCGATTCTGCTAACAGTTGCTCAAGCCAGAGTCCGAATCGCTCTAGGCTTGGCGACATCACGAATGTCACTTTGTCGCGTCCCCTTAGGGCGTTACGGGCCATGAAGAGTCCGAGTTCGACGCCGGGGTTGGTTTCATCCTCTGCGCGGCACTGATCTGCCATCGCCATTGCGCTGGCTGTCATTTCATCCGTTGGCATGTTGCAGATCGATGCTGGGAACATCCCGAAGGCTGATAGCGCGGAGAATCTGCCACCCACGTTCGCAGGAGTTTCGATATGGGTCGCGAATTCGCCGTTTTTGGCGCGGTCAGCGAGTGGGGTGCCCGGATCGGAGATTGCGACGAAGTGGTCGGAAGAGTTTTCGGAGCCTCCGTTGCTTAGAGCTTGTCGGAATACTCTCTCAAGGGATAGGGGTTCAACAGTTGTTCCTGATTTGCTGGCTACCGCGAAGGTGGTGGTGAGTAGGTCCATCGAGTCCAGCGCTTCGGCAATGGTTGCGGGATTGACGGTGTCGAAGACGTTTAGGGCTGGTTTGGTGTCGGGGAAGAGGTGAGAGAGGACTTCGGGGGTTAGGCTGCTTCCTCCCATGCCGAGGATGTTGAGGGAAGTGATGCCTTCGAGAGCGTTGCGTTGGCTCTGGTTGGATTCGGGCCCCCTTTGTCCTTCGGACATTTCCCCCGCTCGCGGGGGAAACCGGAAGTTGGGACCTTCGGACATTTTCCTCGCTAACGAGGGAAAGCGGGATTTAGAGCCGGGTAGGTCTAGCCAGCCCATCCAATCGCCACCGCCGCCGGGGGATGGGTCAGTCCATAGCGAGTAGTCGCGTGCCCATATTCGGCGCACGATGTCCGCGATGCCGGGTCGGGATTTGCTTGCGGTGCTGGTAGCGGTCTTCAAGGGGCCTAGGTGGAGTGTTTATTGAGGTGACTACTGATCATCGCTTCTAAACCCCCTTTAATTCCCCCTTGGACATCAAGGGGGAGGGACTATGCATTCCGAGTGCAGTGATTATCCGACGCTGGTCAAAGCGGAGATTTTCGCGTCGATGCGGGCCATGAGGCTGTCCCAAGAATCGGCGAATTTCTCCACGCCTTCGACTAGGAGTTGGGCTGTGACTTCGTCGTAAGAGACGCCTTCGTCGGCAAGTTGCGCGAGTTGCGCCTCGGCTTTGTCTACGTCTGCGGTGAGAGTCTCTGCGATGGTGCCGGTGGCGAGAACATCGTCGACGGTTGGCAGTGGGAGAGTGTTTACGGTATCGGGGCCGAGAAGGCTGTCGAAGTAGAGAGTCGGCGGGTATTCGGGGTTCTTGACGCTGGTGGAAGCCCAGAGCGGACGCTGGGGTTGCGCACCGATGGTGTTCAGCGAGAAGAAGCGGGTGTTGTCGTTGAGGTCGCTGGCGAAGATCTTCTGGTATTCGCGGTACGCCAGTTTGGCGTTAGCGATACCTATCTTGCCCACCAAATCGCTGTCATCAGGTAAAAGTTCATCGGCCAGGGTGTCGACTCGGCTCACGAAGAACGAAGCGACCGAGGCGATGCGCGCAGGTGAGCCGTTGCCGGAACCTGCGAACTTGGTCACCCCATCGAGATAGGCGTTGGCAGCGGTGATGTAGGCATCAAGGGAGAAGAGCAGCGTGACGTTGACGTTTATGCCCTCGGAGATGAGGGTCGTGATTGCTGGTGCGCCCTCGGGTGTTCCGGGAACCTTGATCATCACGTTAGGTCGGTCGACTGCCGACCATAGTCTTCGCGCTTCGGCGATGGTGCGGTCGGTGTCGTGAGCCAAGTGTGGATTCACTTCTATTGAGACGAAACCGTCGCGGTAGTTCAATGCTTCGTAGGTAGGCAGCAGGATGTCTGCCGCGTCGCGGACGTCTTCAACAGCGATGCGTTCAAAGACGACCTCTGCCGAACTCCCATCCTTGGCGTATTCGGCGAGACGCTCATCGTAGACATCGCTACCGGCGATAGCGCCGTCGAAGATTGTCGGGTTGGTCGTGATGCCTCGCAGTCCATGATCGATGAGTTCTTGGATCTCGCCACCGTCGATCATGTCGCGGCTGATCTGGTCTAGCCAGATCGCCTGTCCAAGTTCAGCGGTTTTCGTGATGTTGTTATGTTCGTGATGACACATTGTTTGCCTCGCTGCGAATCTGTTAGTTGGAATTGAAGTTTGCCGCTTCGATCGCGATTAGCTTGTCGAGGCGACGCTGAAAGCGCACCTCATCTCCCATCTTTGCGGACAGGAATGCCTTGACCAACTCAGTCGCAATAGCTTCGCCGACCACTCGTCCGCCGATGCACAAAACGTTCATGTCATCATGTTCTACACCCTGCGCGGCCGAATAGGTGTCATGACAGATCGAAGCGCGGACACCTCGGAATTTGTTGGCTGTAACCGCGGCGCCGATGCCGCTTCCGCACACGATGATGCCGCGATCGGCGTCGCCTGACATCACTGCTTCGGCGACCGGTGCGGCGCGATCGGGGTAGTCGTCTTCCGCGTCGTAGGAATGAGCACCGAGATCGATGACCTGATGTCCGGCAGCCTCGATGGTGGAAATTACGGTTTCGCGCAGGTTGAATCCAGCGTGATCAGCGCCAACTGCTACTCGCATCGATAGTCCAAATCCCCGTTTGCCTCACGATTGCATTGGTACACGCAAATCTAGGGTGCCAACTACGCGGTAATGATACTACCGTCGATTTTCGGGCGGTATAACTTTCCGAACGTACTGGATATGTTCGGACAGGTGCTAAAGCAGCGAACGCGCGGTTTCGACCACATTTTCAATGGTGAAGCCGAGGTTGGCCATCACAACATCACCGGGTGCGGAGGCGCCGTAGCGGTCGATGCCGATGGTTGCACCGTCGAAGCCGACGTAGCGTTCCCATCCGATCGTCGTTCCTGCCTCCACCGATACGCGAGCGCGTACCGACCATGGCAAAACCGATTCCTTGTAATCGTCGGGCTGTGATTGGAAGAGCTCCCACGATGGCATCGAGACCGCGCGGGCGGCAATGCCTTCTTCTTGCAGCTTCAAAGCAGCGCCGAGAGCCAGCTGGGTCTCTGAGCCGGTGCCGATGATGATCACTTCGGGTTCGGATTCGGTGTCTGTGATGACGTATGCTCCGCGCTGGACGTATCCCCGGGTGAAGCTCTGGGCACCTATTGCGGAGAGTTGGGGCAGGTTTTGACGCGTCAGGATCAGAGCGGTCGGGCCTTGTCGGTTTTCGACGGCGATGCGCCACGCCTCGAACGTTTCGTCGGCATCTGCGGGCCGAATGACCGTGAGGTTGGGTATCATCCTCAAACCCATAAGCTGCGAGATCGGCTGGTGCGTCGGACCGTCCTCGCCTAGACCTATCGAGTCGTGAGTGAATATCCAAACGCACGGCGCGTGCGATAGCGCGCCGACGCGGATTGCGGGGCGCAGGTAGTCGGAGAAGATGAGGAAAGTTGCGGCGTAGGGGATGACTCCTCCGTGCAGGGCCATGCCGTTAGAGATTGCGCCCATGCCGTGTTCGCGGACACCGAAGTGGAGATTCCTCCCGTCCATCATTTCAGGCGAGAATGAGCCGCGACCATCGACCTCGGTGTTGTTCGATTCCGCGAGATCGGCCGAGCCACCGATTAGGCGCGGCAACGCAGGGGTGATGGCGTGGAGTGCTTCGCCGGATACGGCGCGAGTGGCGATTGGTGAGTCGTGCGAGCCGACCAAACGGTTCAATCCGTCGTCCCAATTCTCAGGGAGCATGCCCAGCAGGTCTACGAGGAAACGCTCTGCTAGCTCCGGGTACTCGGACTTATAGTCCTCGAACTTCGAGTGCCATTCATCAGAGAGTGCTTGACCGCTTTCGACTCCAGACCGCATGTGGTCGTAGACATCATCAGGTACTTCAAACGGCTCGTAATCCCAACCGAGTTGAGTTCGAGTCAGAGCCACTTCATCGCCGCCCATAGCCTTGCCATGCACTGCGCCCGTGCCAGCAAGGTTGGGGCTGCCATAGCCAATTACTGACCGGACGGTTACGAGTTTGGGCTTGTCAGGTTCGGCTTCAGCGGCTTTGAGCGCGTTGACTATCCCCGCCAAATCGTTGCCGTCTACCGGATCGATGATGTGGAAGCCGTATGCTTCGTAGCGCTTCGATACGTCTTCTCGGAAAGCCTTGTCGGTATCCCCCTCAATAGATATCTGGTTGTCGTCGTAGATGACGATCAGCTTGCCGAGTTGAAGAGTACCGGCGAGCGATGCCGCTTCAGATGCCACGCCCTCCATCATGTCTCCGTCGGAGCAAATCGCGTAGGTGCGATGATTGACGATCTCGTGACCGGGGCGGTTGAAGGTGTTAGCGAGAATCTTCTCAGCGAGAGCGAATCCGACGGCATTGCCCAGACCTTGCCCTAAGGGACCGGTCGTCGCTTCGACGCCGGCGGTGAGGCCGTATTCGGGGTGTCCCGGAGTTTTGCTCTCCCACTGCCGGAAGTCTTTGATCTCGTCAAGGGCTAGGTCGTACCCGGTGAGGTGGAGCATCGAGTATAGAAGCATCGACGCGTGCCCCGCCGAGAGAACGACGCGGTCCCGGTCTGCCCAATCTGGTGTTCCCGGCGCGTGCTTCAGAGCATGTTGCCAAAGGGCGTAGGCGGTTGGCGCGAGCCCCATCGGCGCACCGGGGTGTCCGCTGTTTGCCTTCTCGACGGCATCGATTGAGAGGAATCGGATGGCATTTATCGACCGCCACGCCACATCACTGTTGACGGCGGCTTCGGAGACAGTTTGGACGTTTGACAAGGCGGGACGTGGTAGGTGTATTCGCGATCTGGACGCGCCGAATTACGAAATCGGCAACCTAGATGATTCTATTAATGAGTAGGCATTCAACGGAAGCGACCTGTGCCACTATGACAACCATTGGGACGGTTTTTAACGCTTGATCTTGTAGAGTTCGGTAATCGGCAATTCTGGGAGGAAATTAGGCACAGAAATGTGCTCATTGGTTAGCTCGACAAAAATCGCTCCGCCCTGGCATTCCAAAGCTAACGCGATTTCTGCAGATTCGCATGTCTCGAAAGTTCCACCCTCGATGATGTCCGTTGACATCGGAGCGTTTAGCGACCCGCTTCTCGCCATCCTTGTGGTCGTCACGACAGCATGAAGGACAAAAGCGACGAACTCGTTCTCGTCACGTTCTAGGACCTGCAAAGACAATCCGTTCGACGCGAGAAAACTCCGGAACTTTGTTTTCACCATGTCGCGATACTGCTGTTTCAGAGATCCCGTCTTTACGGCGTAAAAAATCGGAGCGTGTTTCTGGCCTTTGTCCATATGAGTCATCAATTTATCCTGCGTGTCCAATTCCTCCAGACAATTTTCATTGGAGCACCGGACTAGTGGGACTTTAGTATTCATTTGGGTTGGTTTCATCAACAAAATCGGCTCCTTTGGCTAATGGAAGCAGAGTATCCGAATAATCCATGCTTTAGCGGTTAACACTGCCGCGCTGCACCATGACCATTCGGTTGTCTGTCTGAGATTCTACGACGTATCCAGAATCCAAAAAGATCGTGTGGGGCGGACACAATCAGCGATGCGCGGGCAAAATCAGCTGGATATTTATGTATCCTTACGGTCTCTTTTGGGGTGTCAACTGCATATGCCGCATGACCCAACCCCGATGTTTATTCGGCTTAGTTGGTCGGAATTCCAGGAGCATAATTTCCGATGGCACGAGGATCGGTTACGCGCCTTCGATATTCAAGCGCACCGAATACAGCGACACATCGCCGCAGATGTAGAGCGTCTTGCGATCTGCATCGCCGAAGGTACAGTTGGCGGTGCGTTGCTCTGGCACCAGTATCTTGCCGATTAATTCGCCTTCCGGAGTCAAGCAGTGGATGCCGTCGTGGGCGCTTGTCCAGATGTTGCCCTGAACGTCGCAGCGGAAGCCGTCGGCGATGCCGGGTCTGACGACTGCGAAGATGCGGAAGTTGCTCAGCGATTTGCCGTCGGAGTTGACATCGAATGCGGCTACGTTGCGCGGCTCGCCGCTGTCCGCCACGTACAAGACCGATTCGTCGGGCGAGAACGCTAAACCGTTCGGGCGGTCCAGTTCGGTTACGACGATGCTGATTTCGCCAGTCTCGGGTTCGATTCGGTAGACGTAGTTGCCGTCCAGTTCCGACTCCCGAGCGTTGCCTTCGCGACCGCTCAATATGCCGTAGGGCGGGTCGGTGAACCAAATACTTCCGTCTGATTTCACCACGAGGTCGTTGGGGGAATTCAATTTCTTGCCCTCGAAACTGTCGACCAACATGTGGTGTGTGCCGTCATGTTCTAGCCTGCTGATCGCGTGACGGAGGTGTTCGCAGGTTACTAATCGGCCTTCGTTGTCGACGGTGTTCCCGTTACTAAAATGACTGGGTTCACGGAACGTAGTGGTCTCACCACTACCGGGGTCGTACTTGAGCATCCGGTTATTCGGAACGTCGGAGAATACGACGAAGCCGTCTGAACCGTCGCGCCCGGGCACATAGGCCGGTCCCTCCGCCCACTCCGTTCCGGTATAGTGTTTGCGCAACTCCACATCGTCGCCGCCGATCAGGTCGCTGAATGCAGGATTGACGATGATAGCGCCGGAACGCAGTTCGTCTTCAGGTCGGAATTGGTTTCGATTAGACCAAGTTTTGTTAGGTGCGAGAGACATGTGAGTTCTATCGATTCTTATTCGTTCTGATGTCGATCCACATTACCTTAATCCACCGCCCTCAGCGTACCGTCACCTTTGCCAAGAGTTCCGTCAAAGGTATATCGGCGAGGGAATCGAGGCGCATATCGGCATGATCGTAGTAGAGGTTTTTGGTCATTGGGCGGGGCACTGCGACGCAGTAGAGTCCAGCGTTTTTCGCGGCTTGGACTCCGGTGGGCGAGTCTTCTAACGCGAACGCTTCCCCAGCTGTAACGCCGAGGTTTGCGAGCGCGGTCAGGTATGACGCGGGATCGGGTTTGGGGGCGCCCACGTCGTCACGGCACACGATGGTGTCGAAGCACTCGGTCAGTCCGATGTGATCTAGTTTGGGGAATATCCAATCTCGGTTGGAATTCGAAGCGAGACCGATGCGCATGTCGAGCCGTTTTGCGGTGGACAAGTAATCTTCGACACCGGGTAATGGAGGCACGTCTTCGAGCATCTCTTGCATGAGTGCCAAGAGGCGTGGTCGCATCTCCTCCCGTTTAACTGGTATGCCGGACCGTTCTGAGAGATGCGCGTATACGTTGAATTGCTCGTATGCGGCGCCGACGTGGGGGAGCCAGTCGGAGAGGTTGAGTTGGACGCCGTGGTCTTGGTAGATGGAGCGCCACGCCTCGTATTCGTACGTTTCGGTATCGAGGATAAGGCCGTCGAAGTCGAATACGATGGCTTTGATGTGCTTCAAGCTAATTCGCCCTCACCCTGACCCTCTCCCATCGAGGGAGAACAGATAGGGCTTCGCGCCCACTTTGTCCTTCGGACATTTCCCTCGCGAGCAGGGGAACCTTGGAGTTTTCACGCCCCCTGCGCGTTCAGGTCGATCGACCACAGCGAAGAGGTAGCACCAATGAACAGGCGTTGCCGGTCGGACATACCGAAGGAGCAGTTCGCGGCGACTTCCGGAGTGAGGATCTTGCCGATCATGTCGCCGTTTGGGTTAAAGACCTGGATGCCGTCGCCCGCCGAGACGTACAGATTGCCGTCAGTGTCGCATCGGAAACCGTCTGGCACTCCGGGCTCGATATCGGCGAAAACCGTCGGGTTGACGATAGATGCACCCCCCGGCGTGACATCGAAGCGCATGACACGGTGGTTGCGGAACTCGCCATGAGTCCGGCCAGTGTCTCCAATGTATAGAACCGTTTCGTCTGGGGAGAACGCGATGCCATTTGGCTTATCGAAGTCTTCGGACACAACCGTGATCGCCAACGTGTCACCGTCGACGCGAAACACGCGGTTTCGGTCCTGCTCTGGCTTGTCGCCGTGTCCAAACTCCGGGTGCAGGAAGCCGTAGTCTGGGTCGGTGAACCAGATCGAACCGTCGGATTTGACCACCACATCGTTCGGCGATGTGAGTTTGCCGCCCATGTAGCTATCCGCGACCGGCGCGAGCGTGCCGTCATGCTCGAGACGGACAACGGTTCGACCGCGCGTTAAACACGAGAGAACGCGTCCTTCCGCGTCGACCGTGTTGCCGTTGGCGCAGTCCGAGGGTTGGCGGAAGATATCCATGCCCGATGTCTCGTCCCACTTCATGATCCGGTTGTTCGGAAAGTCACTGACGATGACGTAGTTTCGAGACGGCAGCCAACAGACGCCCTCGGCGAACACGAGGTCGCTCGAAAGAAGCGTCAACTCTGGAGAACTGCCGAGTATCTGACTGAACTCGTCTGCGTAGATTTCAAAGGGGCCTGACATTCGAACCAACTCCCTTGTGTGCGTGTCCTAATCGTTCGCGAGAAGATTTGGAGCCACCTGATTAAGCGCTGTGCGAAGTTTATCGTATCGCTTCAATGGATGAACTGCATTTCTGCTTTCCGCCCGCGAGTGTTAACCTACGCGCAAGCGCAAAACCAACGTCATTCCCGCGCAGGCGGGAAGCCAATCAAACAGAGGCCCCAAAATGAAGATGTATTTAGCTGGCGAATGGGTGGATCGAGACCACCGTATGGACGTTATCGATCCTTTTGTAGGCGAGGCGTTTGACACCGTACCCGCCGCATCAGTCGAAGATGTCGTGCTCTCATCGCGCGCCGCCGAAGAAGGCAGACAGCAGATGGCTGCCTTGACTGGCATGGACCGCTACGAGATTCTCACTCGCGCGGTCGAGATCATGATTGATCGCAAAGAAGACCTCGGGCAGACCATCACCCGCGAAGAAGGCAAGGTCATCTCCGAGGGACGGTTGGAAGTCGACCGTGCCGTGCAGACGATGACATGGTCGGCGGAAGAGGCGAAGCGTCTGCGCGGCGAAACGATTCCGCTCGACGCATCGCCCGGCAACGCCGGCAAGTTCGGCTTCACTGTACGCGTACCAGTCGGCATAGTCGCCGCTATCGCACCGTTCAACTTCCCCCTCAACCTCGTGGCTCACAAAGTCGGTCCTGCGATAGCGGCAGGTAATTCGGTCATTATCAAACCCGCCTCTGACACGCCGTTGTCGGCATTGAAGCTTACCGAGATCCTGCTTGAGGCCGGAGTCCCTGACATGGCTATCCAGTGCATCACCGGTTCGGGCCGAACCATCGGCGACGCGTTGGTTTCTCAGCCAAATGTTCGCAAGGTCACTTTCACTGGTTCACGTGAAATCGGCGAGCGGATCACCAAGATGGCAGGACTCAAGAAAGTGACGATGGAGCTAGGCTCGAACTCGCCGTTGATCGTGATGCCAGACGCCGACATGGACAAAGTGGCGGCGGCGACCGCGCAGAGCGGATACGCAAACGCCGGGCAGGTCTGCATCTCGACACAACGCGTCATCGTCCAAGAGGAAGCCTATGGCGACTACATCGATGCGTTGAAACCGCAGGTGGAGGCGTTGGCGGTCGGTGACCCCAAGCAGGACGCCATGAACATGGGCCCGCTGGTGCGCGAAACCGACGCGGCGAGAGTCGAGAGTTGGGTCAATGAAGCGGTCGAAGGCGGTGCAAACCTGATTTCAGGTGGAACGCGCAACGGTGCGATCATGGCCCCGACGATCCTCGCCGACGTAGACCCCGACATGCGGATTTCGCGCGAAGAGGTGTTCGGCCCTGCTGTGGCGATCACTCCTGCAGAGGACATCGATCAGGCTATCGAGTTGGCGAACGACAGTAACTTCGGTCTCGCGGCAGCGATCTTCACCCAGAACGTCGATCACGCCATGAGATTTGCTCTCGAAGCCGAAGCTGGCAACCTGAACATCAACTCCGGCACCCAGTTCCGCGCCGACATGATGCCCTACGGCGGATTGAAGGACAGCGGCTTCGGCAAAGAAGGCCCACCGTACGCCATCGACGAAATGACCGAGATGAAGATGGTGGTTTTCCACTGAGATAAGCAAAGTCGGACGCTATTTCCTGCGCCTGTCGGTTCGCCCGTCAAGCGCGTTGAATCTGATTGATACGACTTCGCGTCGGAACGTACACTAGCGCGAAAAGGCGCGGCGGAGCGTTGGTCCGCCCAATGCCGTCGCTTCAATGCGATAGAACTTGATTAGGTTCGGAGTTTGCGGCTGTGTCCATTCGGAAATCGTTGATGTTTGTGTGGCTGCTAGTAGCCGCTTCAGCACTGATGGCAGTTTACGCCTGCCAAGGTGGCGACGAACCGACGGCGACCTCTATTCCAACGCAGCCGCCGACATCAACCAATACACCGCTCCCCGAACCTACGGACACGCCAGTACCAGTACCTATTGCCACCGATACGCCAGTCCCGATACCGACGAACACACCTAAACCCGTACCGACGGATACTCCCGAGCCAGAGCCTACCGATACTCCGGCTCCTGAACCCACCGACACCCCAGTACCCGAACCGACCAACACTCCGGTACCTCCACCAACGCCCAAACCGCCCACACCGCCCACACCGACACCAGTTGTCGATCCTACGGTTACCGCGACTCCGATGCCGCCGCCTGCTGAAGCAGGCATGACGGTCGACGAATACATCGAGACCTGCGCGTCAACTATAGGCCCGTTCGCCTCGAATGGGGTGCCGCTCGGGATAACCAATGGCCAACTCTCCGAGATCATTGGCAACTTCCATATGCTCTTCAGCGGGATGAACCCACCACCAGAAATCGCGGAATGGCACAACGTCCAACTTGACGTATGGACGGCGATGCAGGATGCGCTGGGCCAGCAGCCGGCAGACCAGCCGTTTAATCCCGAGATCCTGATCGAAGTCATGTTCGCAAACTTCGAGGCGATGATGAGCATTCAGATCTCCCAAGAGTTGATGGACAGAATCGTCGCCGCAGGATGCACCGGTAACCTCGTCGATGCTGAGCAACTGACTCAGGAGGACACGCTTCCTGTAGAGGAGCCTGAACCTAGCGATTCGACACCGGACGACGTGCTGGCCGAAGTTGAGGTCTACGCGGCTGGATGCGCGGGTCTCGGACAGCAATCGGCTGCACCGCCCGAAAACACAACCTATGGCGAGACCGCGGAAGGCGTCAGTCTCATCATCGACTTGTTCATCACCTTGATGCCGCCAGACATCCTCGTCGATTGGCACAATGCACAACTCGGCTTTTTTGAAGGCGTCAAAGAGATCGCTGAGGCTGAACCCGCTGACGAACCTCTCGATCAGACAAAGATGTTCGCACTCATCCCGGTATTCCAAGCACTAGAAGCCGCTCGAATCGAATTGCCCGAAGACATCCATGCGATTCTTGTGGAAGCCGCCTGCATAACGCAATAACTACCGCGCCCAATATGCCTCCCCGAGTAATAGGGATGGAGGGGCTCCACTGCTGTCGA
The DNA here is from genome assembly GCA_965220515.1 of Dehalococcoidia bacterium. Classification (GTDB taxonomy): domain Bacteria; phylum Chloroflexota; class Dehalococcoidia; order Lucifugimonadales; family Lucifugimonadaceae; genus Bin127. Next base: position 728,142 of record OZ244831.1, on the reverse strand, counting down.
TCACGCATCTCCTTCGCTTTGCGAAAGGGACGTATGCGCAGCTCTCCTGGTTCTGTACGCTGGGGATAGTGACCATTCTTTCAGCATCCGCCTTGCGTTAACATTGCGTCGAAACTTTGTACGCGGTTGCCTCTGGGAGGAAAATTCACGCCGTATACCGCCCAAAATATCTCTGATCGGAGCCGGGAGCGTCGTCTTCGCACGTCGCCTCCGTGCACCCCTTCCTTACGGGATTCGCAAATCTTATTGACATACCATGAAGATCAGACCTTGGCTAGAGATTCACGGTGACATCAATGGCACAATCTGCTGCTCCAAGACACTCCATTGGCGATCGAGCCGAGATGCTTTATAACGCTCGGATCAAATACGAACTTAGCGATGAGCAACTCGGCAAATTTCTCGCCATTGAGGTCAACACTGGTGAATATGAAGTTGGCGATGATGGGCTTTCCGCGATGACGGCCTTGCACGAACGGGTTGACGATGCTGAAGTGTTTCTCATGAAGCACGGCTCGATGCACGCCTACACCCTAGGGCATTTCCCGCACGATCCCGAATGATGTTGCGAGGCAACGTTCGTCGATTCGGCGGCGCGCTGTACCCGGTATGTGTTGTGCACCTTTTCGGCGATAGCGGGGTTCCAGCGCAGTTGGAAACAGTTATCGACACCGGTTTTTCCGGATTGATGACACTACCTGCCACTACGGTCGAACAGATGGGTCTTCCAAAAATCGGTGAGGCAAGGGCATTCCTCGCTGATGGGATTGAAAGGGAATTTGATCTATACAGAGTCGATGTCGATTGGTTCGGTGAATCACGTCCAATCGAGGTGCTTTGCATGGGCAGGTTTCCGCTTCTAGGCATGGCAATGATGGAAGGTCTGGATTTGCGAGTACGCGTTGAGGATGACGGCGAAATCGCCCTGACAGATATCGTGTAATTGATTGTCGAAATCGTCGAAGAGTGAGGGAATGTCGCTGATATGCCGCCCAAAATATCCCTGATCGGAGCCGGGAGTGTCGTCTTCGCACGTCGCCTCTTGCAAGACGTAGCCTGCACGCCGTCGCTGAAAGATTCCCACATCTCATTGATGGACATCGATGAGGAACGGTTAAAGGTCATTGGCGACTTCGCCAACAAGCTCTTCGCGGAGGTTGGTTCCGAGGCGCAGATTGAGACTACGACCGACCGTCGCAGATCACTCGCCGATGCCGACTATGTGCTGACGACGATACGAGTTGGCGACACTTTCGAGCGGGATATCGATATTCCACGTAAGTACGGAATCGATCAGGCCGTCGGCGACACGGTCGGGCCGGGCGGTGTGTTCAAGGCACTGAGGACGGTGCCGGTGCTGATCGACATGGCACAGGATATCGACGATGTAGCTCCGAACGCGACGCTGTTGAACTACACCAATCCGATGGCGATGGCGTGTTGGGGCATCACGTCTGAGACCGATGTACCGACGATCGGGCTTTGTCATAGCGTCCAGCGGACGACGCAGGATTTGGGGGACTATATCGGTGCACCGCGCGATGAGGTTGCAGCTTGGGTGGCGGGTATCAACCATCTGGCTTGGTTCATGCGGTTTGAGCGGAACGGGGAGGACGCGTATCCCGCCCTTCGCGAAGCGATGAATAATCCAGAGATTTTCGCACTCGACACCGTGCGCTTCGAGGTGATGAAGCACTTCGGATATTTCGTCACCGAGTCGACGCGGCACATGTCGGAGTATGTGCCTTATTTCCGAACCGATGATGCGGTGATGGATGAGTTCCGGTTGAACGAGATACGGCAAGACTTGCAGCGTCGGGTCAAGCGCGTTGATGACCACATGACACAGTTGGAGCGTGACGCGTACTCAGACGATCTGATCGGACCGAACCGCTCCGACGAGTACGCCTGCCGCATCATGGAGGCGATGGAAACGGGCGACAAGATAGTCATCAATGGCAACGTGCCGAACGACGGTCTGATCGACAACCTCCCGTACGGGTCGTGCGTCGAGGTCCCGATACTCATCGACGAACTCGGATTCCACCCGATGCCGGTTGGCGAACTTCCGCCGCAGTGCGCTTCGCTATCGCGTGCCAATGTCGCAGTACAGGAGATGGGCGTCGTCGCCGTGCTGGAGCGATCCAGAGAAGCCGCCTTCCACGCCGTCGCTCTCGATCCGTTGACCGGCGCGATCCTCTCCCTCGACCAGATCCGCGAGATGTTCGACGAGATGTGGGAAGCCCACGGCGACGAGTTGTCGGAATACAACTAGACAATTCGTCCCTATGGAACCGGCCGCCCTCGAAATTACCTAATGCAAACTGCGATCATTCCTCCCCTTCGCGAAGCGCAAGGGGACGCGAACCAGCGAAGCGCAGTTCGCAGGGGATGTCCGAGCACGGTCTAAACCCCTTGCACATCAAGCGAGAAAATCTGATACCGACTCACAGTAAGGATTTGTAATGAGAGCAGCCCAATCGTTCGGTGTTGACGACATTCGATTTGTCCCCGACGCTCCTGATCCTGAACCGCTTGAGAATGACGCCATCGTCAAGACCGAGATGGCGTCGTTGTGCGGCTCCGATCTGCACATGGTCGGCAAGGGCTGGCAGATGCCGGAGTATCCCGCTCCGCCCGGACATCCCGGACACGAAGGCGTCGGCATCGTCGAAGAGCCCCCGAAACGATACCCGGACGGGGAAGGCATAGACATCCTCGAACCGGGCGATTTGGTACTAACGGTTCCGCATATCTGGTACGCCAAATGCTTTGCCGAGTACCAAGCCGTTGACGCCGCGCACATGCTGAAGATGCCCGCTGGCGCACCTGTGGAGCACGTCTTGATGACGCAACAGTTGGGCACGGTAATCTTCGCGACCCAGCGTTTACCGGAGTCACTTGAGGGTAAGACATGCGCGGTGCTCGGACAGGGCAGCGCAGGACTGTTTTGGGACTTCGTATTGAGACGGCGCGGCGCGTCAAGGATCATCGCCATCGAGCCTGTCGACAGTCGTCGAGGACTGTCTAAACGATATGGTGCCGATGAGACAGTAGACGTGATCGGCGATGCAGCAAAGGACGCAGTCTACGACCTGACCGACGGCAAAGGCGCAGACATCGTCATCGAGGCGGTCGGATCAACTCCCACCTTAAGCAACGCCTTCCACATAGTCGCCGACGAAGGTATGTGCGTCCTCTTCGGCCTGCCCGACAGCAACGACCCTCAACCATTCGACTACACCGAGATGTTCAAGAAACGCGCCAACGCCTACTCCATCCTAGGCGCTCAAGAAGAACCAGGCCTGAAAACCTTCCGCCGCGCCCTCTCATGGATCGTAGAAGGCGAAATCGACATGGCACCCATCGTCACCCACCTAATGCCCATCGAGCAGGTAGAAGAAGCATTCGAGCTATCAGAGTCACGCGGGGATGGGGTCGTTAAGGTGGCATTGACTTTTTGAGGATGCGACTTTGAGCCGTAACGGGTGATTCGGAAAATCGGAACTTAGCTACACAGTTACGTTGGTTGCTGTTTCACTCTACGATCATTCGTCAAAAACACCCATGTGACGCGCTCTGAGCCACAATCCGACCGCGTAAGCGATACCAAATAATACGCCAATGAAAAGGGCTTGAACCAACAGCGAACTGATCCAGAATGCACTGACCACAGTGAAAACAACGGCCCAGAAACCTATTACGATTGGCAAATGCCTCATCACTCTTTCCCCGGGCGTCAGATAACGATTGCGGTTGGCTTCTTGGACACCCTCGTGGGCATCAGTCGTACGCATGATATCGTCGAAATATCTTTGCGGAATGCGTTGAGCAGGCGGTTCCATGTAGTCGCCTACTAACTCGTAATAACGGTCTCTGAACTCTTCGTCCGTGTGATTTCCCTTGCGGATATTGCAGCGCCTACATAGAGCTTGCAAGTTGTCGTCGTCGTTGGGACCGCCTCTGGATACGGGGTACATATGATCAATTTGCAGGTTATCAGTCGTCAACCTGACACCACAGTACATGCAACGGTACCTCTGACTTTGCGCTATCGCTGTCCTCTCTTCTTTAGAGAATGTTGCTCTTATGGTGGGTCTTACGCTTCGTGTGTTCTCGGTCAGGCTGAGGATCAACCACAGACTTACATCCATGAGCATCAGCGACGTCCATCTAGTGCCTATCCACATCCAAGTAAGCGCGACCATGACGTAGCCGAAGAAAGTTGACCAACCACTGCTTTTGTGCTCTTGCTCAGCCACTTGGCTGTTTCCAACGTGTGCACCTACGTCGCTCGCATCTGGGTTGTTGAGATCGTCGAGCGACTCATGTTCAGGTTCGTTGGATCCAGAGGATTTAGCCACACCAATGCTTCCTTATCGACTCCCGATGATGTGCGCGAATAAGTGTAAACGTTTAACAGTGGCCGCATTTGCGGATGTGAAGGCGATCTGATAATCGCGTCACCAGCATCACCGACCCAATCGCACAAGTTGAGCAAACATCCCCAGAGGCGACCCTTGTGGTTGCCCTCGTCACTGCCAATTGACGTGTCCACCCGCAACACCCCCTCATTCCTTCCATCCTTGAAATCCTTCAAATCCGGGTTCAGACAGAGGCCGAACGGGGACAAAAGGGCGGGGGGCATCCTGCCCATCCCTCAATCCCGAAAATCCCGGTTCAGACATTTGACATCCGCACAACATCTGTTGTATAACTGTAACCAAGAGGCGTCGAACAGGCGCCTCGAACACGAAGAATCGCCGCGTCGAGAGGGGTTGTGCGCAAACCTTTTTAGATGCAGCTTATTGACAACTGAATAATGAAGTACGGCAGCGGGCGGCATAGCACAGGGTCGCCAACATACGACCCTCCGGCGGTGTTCCGCCACAAGCCACTGAAAGACGTCTTCCTGTAAAGGGAGATGGGCGCAACGCTGCCAACACCCGGTCACGATAGACCGTTGTAGCTGTAGGGCTCGGATGCGGAGAGGTAATGCTGGCTCCGACGAAACCATAGCAAGCCAGACGGTCATCCCAAGCCGTAGGGGCAACACCCTCGTGGTTTGCCCCCGCGCAACCGCCGAACCAAAGTCAGTACCGCGCAGGTGGGAACCCGGAGGGGAGGCACGCGGGAGGAGCAGGTTTCCACACATGACCTCTCGCAAGGGGATGCCCGTTCAAGGTCCGGGCGAACGGTCTCTCTACCCGGCACACGTCTTTCCGCTTCGCTGGACGGAAGAGGCTACAGCGCTAGCGCGGGGTGCGAACCAAGCGATGACGGAGGCTGATCTTTCGAGATGCTTCCCGTAGGGCCGACGGTCTGGCGACGTCGGCGGTGCTGGACTATTGACGAACATACAAGCAACTTATCGCGCGTAACCCGAAGACGCGGCGATCCTTCGACAACCACCCGTCGAACATAATCCTCCCCGAAAGGGAGAATTAAACGCGTCTACGTACGTCCCCTTTCGGAACGAAAGGGGACGCGAGCGAGCGAAGCGAGATCGCAGGGGTATGCCCGGGGCGGATGGGCAGGGCATTCCTACCCCATTTTCCCTCCCCTTCTCGAAGCGCAAGGGGACGCGGAGCGCAGCGAACGCAGGGGATGCCCTTGTGGTTACCTCCCACAGGAGAGCCGCCGTGAGCGACTTAGTCGTAGTGATACCGCTGTTCGCGCCAAGGGTCCCCGTACATGTGGTACCCGTAGGCTTCCCAGAAGCCGGGGGCGTCGGAGTCCATGAAGCGGATGCCGCGCACCCACTTGGCGGATTTCCAGAAGTAGAGGTGGGGGACGACCATGCGGATGGGTCCACCGTGGGCGGGTTCGAGCGGAGCGTCGTCGAAGGTGTGGGCGAGGAACCCCTTGCCATCGATGACATCGGCGGTCGGCAGATTGGTGGTGTACCCACCGTCGCTGTAAGCCATCAGGAAGTCGGCAGGCGGCGCGTCCAGTCCGGCATCGGCGAGGAAGTCGTCGATCAGCACACCGCGCCAGTCGGTATCGAGCTTGCTCCACTTAGTAACACAGTGGATGTCGGTATGGATGTCAGTCTGCGGGAGGGCCATCATCTGGTCCCAGTCCCAGACGCCAATGTCCTCACCGTTGTAGTCGATGCGGAACGTCCAAGTCGCGGTGTCTACCCGCGGAGTCGGCCCGGCGGAAAGGACCGGAAATCCTCGATCGACATACTGCCCGGGCGGGACGCGTCCCGCGTTCTCATCTTCCTCTTCCTGCCGTCGTCGACCGAAGAAGCCTCTGGTGATTATTCCCATCGATGCACTCCCATGCTCTCAACTGTTCCCATGCCGCACAAACTGCGCATAATGTTAATACGCAACAAGCAATCCCAAAGTTTCGCCGTCGGCAGGCATAGCGGCGGCCAAACTAGCTCAGAAAGGCTAACTACGATGAGACGATTCGAAGGCAAGACAGTGATCGTAACTGGCGGCGGAACTGGTATCGGCGAGGCGATATGTCATCGCTTCGCAGACGAAGCAGCGAACGTAGTGATCGCGGAGCTGGAAACCGACAACGGCCAGAGCACAGCAGCCGACATCAACGGCAACGGCGGCACCGCGATGTTTTGTCAAACCGACACATCGGATTCAGCCTCGGTGCGTTCGATGATCGCCAGCGCAGTCGATCACTTCGGTACTGTCGACATCTTGGTGAACAACGCCGCCGCGTTCGTATTCGGCAAAGTCGAGGACCTCACCGATGCCGATTGGGCGCGAGTGTTCGGAGTAAACGTGATCGGCTACGCCAACTGCGTGCGTGAGGTATTGCCGACGTTCCGGAGCGCAGGTGGCGGCGCGGTGGTGAACATCGCATCGGTAAGCTCATTCATCGCCCAACCCGAGTTCGTCCCATACAACTCGTCCAAAGGCGCCGTCGCTCAACTAACGCGATGCCTAGCTATGGACCTTGCTCCCGACAACATCCGCGTCAACGCCGTATGCCCCGGCTCGATCAAGACGCGGGCTACCGATATGCACATCGACTCGCTAGGGCTAGACCGCGAGCAGTCCTACATCGACTTCGGTCAGGACGCGTTAATGAAGCGCATGGGGGAGCCAAAGGAAATCGCGGCAGTCGTAGCGTTCCTAGCATCAGACGACGCCTCTTACATGACAGGAGCGCACGTCATCGTCGATGGCGGGATGAGTATTGGGTAGATTGAGCTTCAGTTATTCGTAAAAGCACCATCTGGCCGGTGCAATCTCGGCGACCATCCTCTGGGGTCGGAGAGGCGTTGTTCGGCTACTTCTAGGTCCATGTCTACACCCATGCCAGGGGTGTCGGGGCACCATGCGTACCCGTCTTCCCATTCGATCTGCTGGGGGAAGAGGTCGGTGGCGAAGGTGCCGGGCTGGCGTGGCATCTCTTGGACACCGACGTTGGTGGATGCCATGCATACCGATACGCAAGCGGCGGCAGAGACGGGTCCGAGCGGGTTGTGCGGGACGATGTCGATGTAGTGTGCTTCGGCCCAGTGGGTGATTTTTAAGGTCTCGGTGATGCCGCCCACAATGCAGAGGTCGATGCGGCAGTAGTCGATGCTCTCGTCTTCGATAACTTCACGGAACGGCCACTTCGACCACCAATGTTCTCCGGCGGCGAGGGGCACGTTCGTCTGGCGCCGGACGTTTTTGTAGGATGCGGGGTTTTCAGAGCGCACAGCGTCTTCGACAAAGAAGGGATTGAACGGTTCGAGTTCTCGGCACAGGGCAATGGAGTGTGTCGGGTCGAGGCGCGTGTGGAAGTCAGTACAGATCTGTATGTCCGGTCCGACAGCTTCGCGGAGGGCACCGAACTGCTCTACCGCCATGCGCATCGACTTGAGCGGGTCAAGTTCGGCGGTTGCGGCGTGGCGTCCACCGTATTCGCCGACTAGCGGAGTGGTCGTCGGCTGCCCAGTGCGGACGAATTGCCATCCTTCGTCGACGTGTTTCATAGCGTCGTCGACGATCTCTTGGGTCGTCTCACCGCCGACGTGGGGGTAGCATACGACTTTGTCGCGTGTCGGGCCACCGAGGATTTTGTACAGGGGCATCCCGACGGATTTGGCTTTGATGTCCCAGAGGGCGATATCGATGCCGCTGATAGCGCAGGCGTAGACGCGTTCGGCTGGGAAGAAGAGGCCGCGGAACATCTGCTGCCAAAGGCGTTCAGTTTCCCAAGGATCGGAACCGACGACGATTTCGGAGAGGTGGTCGATGGCTAATGCGATCGAGCGTCCGAGTCGGGCGACGCCTACTTCGCCGAGCCCATAGATGCCGGCGTCAGTGTCGACGCGGACGATGAAGTAGAGGCGGCCAGAGTCGTCTCGGACGGGGAATGATCGGATTTGTGTGACTTTCATGGGGCGGTGGTTCCTGTTGGTTGTCTACCAGTTTGTGAATGCGCCGTCGTTGCGGCGGAGCTGAGGTGTCCAGCCATGGGGGTCACCGGCGCGCGCTTCTGCGACATCCATGTCCATCTCAATGCCGAGGCCGGGCGCGTCGTTGCAGAACGAGTAGCCGTCTTCCCAGCCGATCTGTACAGGGAAGAGGTCAGTCAAGACAGTGCCGGGCTGGCGAGGCATCTCTTGGACGCCGACGTTGGTGGATGCCATGGATAGCGAGACGCAGGCGGCAGCGGAGACGGGACCGAGAGGGTTGTGCGGGACGATGTCGATGTAGTGGGTTTCGGCCCAGTGTGTAATCTTTGCGGCTTCGGTGATACCTCCGACGATGCAGAGGTCGATGCGGGCATAGTCGATCAGTTCCTCTTCGATTACCTGTCGGAACGGCCACTTTGAAACCCACTGCTCGCCAACGGCTATGGGGACGCGGACTTGGTTGCGCAGGTTGCGGTATGAGGCAGGATTTTCGGATCGGAGCAGGTCTTCGATGAAGTAGGGTTTGAACTCTTCGAGGTCTTTGCACATCTGGACGGTGTGCGCGGTGTCGAGTCGAGTGTGGGCATCCAGGAGGATCTGGATTTCGGGTCCGACAGCTTCGCGGACTCTGGACATCTGATCGACGGCTAGACGCATCGATTCGACGGGTTCGAGTCGTGAGGTGCCTGATTGTTCGAATGCTCCAGAGGTTTCGGGTTGTCCCCAGCGGACGAATTTCCATCCTTCTTCTACGCGGTCGAGACAGTTCTGAACGAGGTCCTCGGTGGTTGCGCCTTGGGTGTGTGGGTAGGAGACGACTTTGTCACGGACTGGACCGCCGAGGAGTTTGTAGACGGGCATATCGACGGATTTTCCCTTGATATCCCAAAGTGCGATGTCAATTGCGCTGATAGCGCATCCGTATACGCGGTCGGCGGGGAAGAAATTTCCGCGGAACATCAGTTGCCAGAGGCGTTCTGTTTCCCAAGGGTCGGAACCGACGACGACTTCTGCGAGGTGGTCGACGGCTTCCATGATGGCGCGACCCATGTTGGCAATTCCGACTTCGCCGAGGCCGTGAATTCCGGCATCGGTTTCGATGCGCACGAAGAGGGATACCCCTCCGTTGTCGGTTCGGACGGGGACGTTCTTTACTTCGGTAACCTTCATTTTGTGGTCCTGTATCTGCTACGCAGGCGATGATGGTATCGCCGATTGTGATGCTCAAGATGGTTTTAACACGTTAGGACGCTCTGAGGGTTGGTGTTTGGGAAATTCGGTAGTTGCGGTATTGGTTCTGATGTCTTACGCAAGCGCGTTTTGATAATCGCGCGTATAACTTAGACACGAAGGGAATGGCTAGTTGAGACGATGTCTACGCGTTGGGAGAGCGCGACGCGCAGGCTAGACAAGGAGGCCCCGATGGATTTGATCAAACGCGCGTTCGGTTATATCCACATCATTTTGGGTTTAGCGGTCGCGGTGCAGTTTTTGGCGAGTGAGATCTACGACGGCGATGCGGTCGGTCAAGTCTGGGATATCTTGAACTACTTCATGGCGATCGGTGTGATTGCGGCGTTGGTGTTCAGCTACTTGAGGTCAAGGGAGGCAGATAGGTCCGACTTGTCAGAGTGGATCGCGTCGAGCGTTATGCTGATCGCTTCGGTGGCTTTGTTCCTGATGTATTTCGAGCAGTGGTTCGCTTGGACAGTGTTCAAGGACGCGGGGGATGAATTGGGCGAGGCCCGATCGATGGTCTGGATCATGATCGATGTGATGTTTCCAATAGTGAACATCATCGTTGGTAGTTACCTGTTGAGGAGTGTCGGGTCCACGTCGGACTGATTGCGAATACGGGTCAGCAAGGATGATTTCGATGAAGAGGGTATTCGGTTACGCCCATATCGGCTTGGCGCTGGTTGTGGCTTGCCAGTTCATCGCGTCTCCGATGTACGGGGGTGATCTGAACGGGCAAATTTGGGATATCGTCAGCATAGCGATGGCAATCGGGGCAGTGTCTGCGCTGATTTTCGCGACGCTTCGGATGCGTGAGGTTGAAGGGGCGCATGATTGGGGTGCGAACGTTATGCTGATCGCGTCGTTGGCATCGGCACTGCTGTTATGGCGGTTGTTCCTCAGTTCTCAGGTTTTTGACTCGGCAGAGAAGCCGCCGCTCGAGTTTCGATTGTTGATGTGGTACGGGATCGATGTTTTATCCGTTTTGGTCAACCTCTTTGTCGGTCGTTATCTGTTGCGCGCGGCGTCGAGGTCTTAGGCGCACCAGTTATTGAGATCAAATTGAAGAGTCCCAGGGAGGGCTAAACATGGACGGAATCAAACGGATAATCGGTGCATTGCTGATCGTGTTTTCGATTGTGATCGCGGTGCAATTCATAGCTTGGCGGCTGTATGACTCCGGTGAGGTGTGGAAATATGTGAACTACGTATCGCTCGTGGCGATCGCTCTGGCGTTCTACTTCAACTGGCAGCGGAAGTACAAGCAAGAAGCGAGCGGAGAAACGGGTGTCACTCGGGAGTATATCGAGTCGAACGTCTTGTATTTTGCGACGATGATTTTGGCGGCATTGTTCCTGTTCAATTGGCTGAATCTGCTGGTCAATGGCGCGAAAGACGTCGGTGAAGAGGTGATGCACGATGTTGTGTGGGTGGTAGTGGACATCATGCTCATCGTGATATCGGGAGCTACCGGGGGGTATGTGTTGCAGGGGAGTTCGTCGGAGTAGACGACCGATGGCGTAAGTGGCGTGGGTGCGCGGGTGACACACGTTGAACGCATCTGTTCAACGACGTTTCAGGGCGACCTTTGTGGTCGCCCCGACGGTTAAGCCTCAACGCCGAGAAGCTCGGACGGATTAGTCCACCAACCAGGGTGCCTCTTCTTTACTCGGCGGCACTATGAACCGCCCCGCACCTTCGCGCCTCGGGAACGGATTGCGGCGACGGCGGTCAGGTTCGGGTGGGCTGGATTGAAGGTTAGCCAGGGCTTCTTCGTCGACTGTGATGCCTAGGCCTGGCTCGTCGGAGAGGTGGATGAAGCCGTCTTCGATGGTGTGGTTGAAGTTGATGCAGTGTTCGCGGCCGGGGTCTACTACCTCCATCATCATGTGGTTGGGCAGGGCAGCGGCGAGGTGCGCCGCGAAGTTGGCTTGGCAGTTCATCATGGTCACGGGTAGTTCGTATGCGTAACAGAGGTTGGCAACTTGCCTGCAGCCCGTGAATCCGCTGTGGCTCCCTGCGATGTTGACTACGTCGGCGGCCTGTTGAGACACGAGCGGGTAGAAATCTCCGATGTGGTTGAGGTTTTCGCCAGTTGCGACGGCAGCTTTGATATTCCGGGAGACTTGTCGCAATCCATCGTAGTCCCAGCGTCGAGCGGGTTCTTCGGCCCAAGTGATGTCGAAGTCTTGCTCGATGCGCTGGATGCGGATGATGGCTTCTTTTGCGGACCAGTATTCGTTGCTATCGATGAGGAGCCGGGGGCGATCACTGGCTATGTTGAGAGCTTCCTGCATGATGCCGATGCGCCGGAGGTCCGCTTTCATGTCGAGGCCGACTTTGAGCTTGCCGGAGTCGACGCCTTGCTCGGCCATTCGCCGGTAGAAGGTGAAGATTGCGTCGTCGTCGAGGCAGAGGTCGATGCCAGATGCGTAGGCTTTGGTGCGTCCTTCGCGCGCGCCAAAGATCTGCCATAGGGGTTCGTCTGCGATCTTCGCCTTGAGGTCCCAGAGGGCGATGTCGATGGCGTTGATGGCGGCGTTCATTTCGCCTTCGTTTCCGCCTTTGAAGACGAAGTCGACCATCCGTTGCCAGAGTCCGATGACTGATCGGGGGTCTTCGCCTTCGATGAGGTGGAAGAGTCGTCCGACGGCTGGGTTTCCGCCGGGAGCGATGCCGGTGATGCCTTCGTCGGTCTCGATCCATAATACGGAGCCGCCCGCAATGTCTTCGCCGACTACGCCGTTGGCGTCGCCGATGGGGCGATCCATTTTCATTTCGTATTGTTCTACGCGGTATCCGGTGATTTTCATGGTGTTTTTGGTTCCGGGATTGGTTGGTTTTGGTTGGCTTTCGTGCACCCCTGCGAGCGTCGCTTCGCTACCCCCTCTTAATCTCCCCCTGCAAGGGGGAGGGTGAAAGGTTCGCTTCGCGAAGGGGATGAAGAGATCAATAGGCGTGGCGGCCTTCGGATTGGCCGGTGATGCCGCGTGCGGATTCGGCGATCTCTTCTGGGGTTGGTGGAACTTCGTAGAGTCCGGCGCCGGGTCGGCGTCCGAAGGGGCTGGGGCCGCTTCCGGGTGGGATTTTAGTTACGCTGGCTTCTTCGAGTGCTTCGCGGTTGATTTCGATGCCGAGGCCGGGTTTGTCGCCGAGGATGGCTTTGCCGTTTTCGAAGGTGACATCGTGTGTTGTGACGCCATCGTCGGATTCGGGGTTACCGACCTCGATGGTGATGTAGTTGGGTATGACGGTTGCGAGGTGGGCGTGGTGATGACCTGCGGAGCCGCCGAGCGTTACGGGCAAGTTGAAGCCGTAGGCGGCGTCGGCGAGCTGTAGAGCGCAGGTGATGCCGGTCATTCCGGAGCCGACTTGAATGATGTCGGCGGCCCGGTTGTGGAAGTAGGGTAGGAAATCGCCCAGCGTGTCGAGGTTTTCACCGGCGCAGACAGGGGTTCGGACGGCGTCGCAGATGCGGCGGAGTCCGAGGAAGTCCCAGCGCCGTGCGGGTTCTTCGATCCACATGAGGTCGAACTGCTCTTCCATCTCTCGGACTTTCCGGATGGCTTGTTTGGGGGACCAGTATTCGTTGGCGTCGACCATCAGGCCGGGTTCGTCGGAGTTGATGCTGAGGGCTTCGTTCATGAGACCGATGCGGCGGAGATCGCGGTCTTGGTCGAGCCCGACCTTGAGCTTTCCGTCGGTGAAGCCGTATTTTTCGGCCATTGAGCGGTAGAAGTTGAATATCTCTTGGTCGGAGAGTGGCATGTCTAGACCGCTGGCGTAGGCGTTGATGGGTTGTCGTACGCCGCCGAGCGTTTTCCAGAGTGGTTCGTCGTTGGACTTTGATTTGAGGTCCCAGAGCGCGATGTCGAGAGCTGCGATGGCGTCATTGGCGATGCCGTCGTGACCGCCTTTGAAGTGCTTATTGACCATGCGCTGCCAGAGTCCGGTGACGTGTTTTGGGTCTTGTCCGATTAGGACGCCTTCAACTAAAGACTCGATGATTGGCAGTGCCGCGCCACCACCGGTCGTGACGCCGGTGAGTTCGGTGTCGGTGTGGAGTTCAACGACACAGCCACTGCCGCGTGCGCGGCCCATTGGCGAGTTGGCGTCGCCCATGCGTCGGGACATGGTGAATTGGTAGAGCGTAGAGGATACGCCGGTAATCTTCATCTCGACCTTTCAGGATTGGATATCGATGTGTAGGTAATCGACCGCGTATGGCGGTCGGCTAGTGCCAGTTTGTCAGCGTTCATTCTTGCACAAGATTTGGGAAAAGGTGTCAACCGAAAGGATTGTGCAATCGTATGTGGTATCGGAAGTGCCGTGAAACGGGTGAGAAACGTACATCCGTATAGAATCGATACCACTCTGGAAACTGACCAGTCGGGTTGCTGTGACGACACCGATTTACGCCATGTATCCCCTGTTGCACAGACTGAGATTCGCCTTGCCATTGCTGGTGGCCTTGGTTCTGGTTGGTGTGGCGTCGATCCCGTTTGGGAAAGGAGAAAGTGTAGAGGCACAAGATGGTGGATCGGTTGATTATGGATTCACTTTGGTGGCGTTCGATGCGACGCTGACCCAACTCGAGGATATCGAGGCTGCTCAGTTGGCGGCGAACATCGTGCTGTCGGACGCCGGCGAGGGTTTGATCATTGTTGGGAAATATTTTGATCATGCGGAAGAGCCTCAGATCTTCGATACCGCGGATCAAGCCAAGGCGGCGGTGAATGAGGTCACGGAAGAGCTGAAGTCGAATGTGGGCGGGGAGTCGTTGCCGGCGGACCTTTCCGAAATGTTCGAGACGTACGCGCTGTTCGTAGAAAGTCTTGGCGATCACATGAAGGGACGGCTCGTGATCCTTTCTGCGGGTGGCTTCACGTATCACGAATCGGTTGGAGTTGATGGTCTGTCAAATGTTGCGGCGGATCTGGCGGCACAGGGTGTTGAGGTCAGCACAGTCTCGTTGGCGACGACGCCGACGGTTGATCGTGATGTTCTCGGAGCGATTAGCTCTGCGGGTGGTGGCATCCCCTACGACCTTGGCTTTTCGGATGGAGTATTGGAATTTGTAAACAACGAGTTAAAAGTTCAATTAGCAGCATCGGTGCAGATCGAGGATCTGGCATCTGGAGTGGACACTATCGATGTACCAGTACCGCCTCACTCGTCGTACCTGGTTGCCGGTTTCTTATATGAAGACCCTGAGAGCAATCACATAATCATTGAGCCGAACGGACAGGAGATAACGGGCTCAGTCGGGTCTGTGAGCGCTCTATCGATTTCGGGCATCAAGTTTTTCACGGTTCGGAATCCGCAGCCGGGCACGTGGTCTCTGCGGAGTTCCGGGAGTTCGGGTTCGTTGACGATATTGAGTGACGTGGTGAACGATCTGAGCGTGACGATGCCGTCTCAGGCACCATTTCCCACTGGCGAGCCATTCGTGATCGTCGCTGAAGCGCGGATTGGCGAGTTGCCGCTTATCGACACTTCCGCAATCGTTGATGTTAATGTCACCGTGCCTAATGGAACCGAACTGACGTTTGGATTGAACGATATCGGCGAGGATGGTGATGTGTTTGCTGAGGATGGGGTGTTTTCTGCGACTGTTCCCGCGCAAGAAGAGGGCTGGATTGGCGAAGTTCGATTGAGTATGCACTGGTTCGATGTCGATGCAATGATTGATGGGGCGGGGGTAATCGTGGTCGAGCCGTTTCCGACGATCGAGATCACTTGGGCCGTGACGGACGAACCGGTAGCTGAGGCGACGCGTACGCAGTTGGCGACAGTTGACCTGAGGTTGGGCGAGTTCCCATTCTTGGCTGAGCAAGACGCAATTACGGTGTCGCTTGTGAATCCAGAGGATGGGTCGGCTGTCGATCTGGAGTTCGAGCCGACGGAAGTGGTGGATGGCAAGGTCTACCAGCTGAATGTTTTCGGATCTATGGACACTGCGGCCGAATACGAGCTCAGCGCCTCACTGAGCAGCACGCACTTGGGTCGTGAGTTCGAGGCGGTGGCCGCGAAGAAATCGGCGAGCATCGAGATATCGACGCCGACGCCGGTATTGGATTACGCTCTGATCGGTGTAGGTGGGTTCTTCGGGTTGATTCTGTTGCTACTTGTGCTGCGATGGTTGATGCAGGTGAGGCCGTACGGGTATCTGTATCGCTTGGATGGTCAGGGACAACGCGAATTGGCGGTCGACTTCAGGGCGTACCGACGCTCGGCGTGGGACGCGTTTATGAACAAGCCGATGGTGCCTGCCGCGGCGCTGCCGGGGATACCGTTGCTGGGAGGAAGGTTTGTGTTCTCGCCCCGAGGTTTGGTGTTCCGGTATCGTCCAGACTCTGACGGGATTTTAAGGATGACAGTGCGCGGTGAGGCGTTACAAGCGGGGAGAAACCCAATACCGGATGGTGATGAGATTCACATCGGCTCAGAAACGTTTGTGTTCGACCGGTCGGCGATCGATGATGAAGTTGTCGTGTCGGAACGACTTCAATCAACCGCGAGGATGCGAAATGCGGAGTTGGACACGTTCGCGTTAGACCCGATGACTTGGGACGCGCCGTCGAGCGCGCGTCCGACGCGGCGGCATTATTAAGGCTGCCTTAGCCGTTGTATGTGAGGCCTACTTCTTGTGGACCTCAACGGATTCCATGACGTCGCCTTGCTCGATGGCTAAGACTACGTCCATGCCGCTGGTTACTTTGCCGAAGACGGCGTGGCAGGATGTTCCGCGGACTTCACAGGGCTTCAGCTGGCCGTTGACGTAGGGGTCTAGGTGGGGCGTTGCGTCGTGGGTTATGAAGAATTGGGATGTATTGGTGTTGAATCCGGCGTTTGCCATTGAGAGGATGCCGGCGGAGTCGTGGATCATGTTGGGGTGGAAGACGTCGTCGAACTGGTCGGCCTGCTTGCCGTCGGCGTTAGTGCCGCCTTGGATGACGAAGCCGGGGATGACGCGGTGCCACGGGGAGTTGGTGTAGAAGCCGTCGTTTGCGAGGTTGACGAAGTTTTCGACATATACGCTGGCGATGTCGTTGTAGAGATCGGCTTCGATGTCGCCTTTGTTGGTCTTTATGGTGACGGAGTACGTGGCGTTGGGATCGTATGATCCCCCGCCTCCGCCGTCGCTGCTGCAGGCGGTGAAAAGTGCGACCGAGGTAGCGCTTGCGATCAATGCGGTGGCCTTCAATATGTTCGTCATGCGTAACGTGTCCTCCGTCAACTAAGGATGCGGTTTGGGAAAGTCGGTTACCGACCGCAGTGCTTTGTTCTGTTTCTCGGTAAACGAGTATATCCGCGAGATTGTTGGGTATGAACCCCTGCATCTCGCTGGGCTCGCCGCGTCCCCCTTTTGCTGACGCAAAAAGGGGAAGAGTCGAGGTAAACAGACTATAATCCGCGATATGAGCCAATCGCCTATTGGAACAGCTGCCGAAACTGGTCTACGCTTGCCGCCCGGGTTGTCGCAGGAGCGCTTGCTCGATGCCTACAGGACGATGTGCTTGAGTCGAGCGTTGGATATCCGGATCTGGACGTTGAATCGACAAGGTAAGGCGGCGATCGCGGCGTCGGCGCAGGGGCATGAGGCGGCGCAGATTGCGACGGTGATGGCGACCGACCCGACGCGCGACCACTATCTGATTTATTACCGGCAGTTGACGGCGATGCTGATGCTGGGAACGACACCTACGGAGATGTTGATTCAGTTCCTAGCGCGGGATGGGGAGATATTGAGCGGTGCGCGGCAGTTTCCGCTGCATGGCGCACATCCGCGGGTCGATCTGTTCTCGTTTTCCAACGTGGTTGGCACGCAGTTGCCACAGGCGGTGGGCGTAGCACTGGCGGACAAAATGAAGGGGCGGGACGCGGTAACGATATCGTTCTTCGGCGATGGAGCGGCGAGCCAGGGCGATTGTCACGAGGCGATGAATTTTGCTGGGATTCACAAAGTGCCTGTGGTGTTTCTGTGCGAGAACAACCGGTATGCGATCTCGGTGCCGTTGGAGCAGCAGATGCCAGTGGAGTCGATAGCGTCGCGGGCATTCGCGTATGGGATACCGGGCGTTGAGGTCGACGGGACGGACATCATTGCGTCTTACGAAGCGGTGAAGGAGGCTGTGGACCGCGCTCGATCAGGTGGCGGTGCCAGCTTGGTGGAACTTAGAGTCGAGCGGTTGTTGCCCCACACTACGGATGATGACCACACTCGTTATCGCTCGGAAGAGGATATTGAGCGAATGCGGGATATGGACCCGCTGCCGACTATAGAGCAGATGTTGAGGCGGCATGGGATATTGGATGATGCTACCGATGCGGAGTTCAAGGAGTCGGCGCGACGAGCGGTGGATGACGCGACGGATGAAGCTGAGGCTTTGCCGTTTCCGCCGGTCAGAGATATGTATTCAGGGGTATTGGAATCGGGAATGGGAGGGAACTCTCATGCCTGAGATGACGCTGATAGAGGCGGTTCGCGAGACCTTGCGGGCAGAGATGCGCCGCGACCCGGATATTTTCATGATGGGAGAGGACATCGGGCCTCGTGGTGGAGTGTTTCTAGCCTCTGAAGGTTTTGTTGAGGAATTCGGCGAGGACCGGGTGATGAACACGCCGCTGGCAGAGTCCTCAATCATCGGGATCGCACTCGGTGCGGCGGTGAATGGAATGCGCCCGGTGGCGGAGATACAGTTCGCAGACTTCGTTTGGCCTGCGATCAATCAACTCGTCGGGGAGGCTGCGCGGGTCAGGTACGGGACTAATGGCGGGAAAACCGCGCCGATGACAGTGCGGGTGCCGTATGGCGGGGGAGTGCGTGGTGGTCTGTATCACTCGCAGAGTATCGAGGTGCTGTTTGCGCATACACCTGGCTTACAGGTGATTGCGCCGGCCACTCCGTATGATGCGCGCGGTTTGCTGAGATCGGCGATTCGATCTAACGATCCGACGGTTTTCCTGGAGCACAAACGGACTTACCGGTTGGTTCGAGGAGAAGCGCCTGACGAGGATTATTTGGAGCCTATAGGCAAGGCAGATATCAAGCGGGCTGGGAGCCATGTCACGCTCATCACGTATGGTCTGATGCTGCACCACTCGTTGCAGGCGGCGGAGATGGTGTCGCAATCGGATGGCATCGAAACTGAGGTGGTTGATCTGCGGACGTTGCGCCCCATAGATGGTGAGACGATACTGGATTCGGTGTCACGAACGGGACGGGCGATGATCGTGCAGGAGGATACAGGTGCGGTCAGCGTGTCGTCGGAGGTGTCGGCGATCATTGCGGCGGAAGGATTCTTTGATTTGGATGCGCCGGTGATGCGCGTAACACCGCCGGAGATTCCTCCGATGCCGTTCAGTCCGTTGCAGGAGGCGGAGTTCATGCCTTCACCGGATAGGATCGCCGGGGCAATCAAGCAGTTGGCTGAAATCTGATAGATGGCTAAGTTGACGATAGATATGCCGCACGTCGGTGAGTCTGTTACCGAAGCGGTCATTGGCAAGTGGCTAGTGTCGCCAGGGGATACGATACGTCGTTACGACCCGCTTGTCGAGGTTGTGACCGACAAGGTGAACATGGAGGTTCCGGCGCCGCGTGACGGAACGATAGTGGGGTTGCTCGTGAGCGAGGGTCAGACGGTGGAGATGGGGGCCGCGATTGCAGAGATGGAGGTTGAGGGAGCGATTCAGGAGCAGAAACCGGCTACGGAGTCTTCGTCCGATGGGCCTTCGGTGCAGGCGGCGAGTCGCGTAGGTTCGATGATTGTGGGAGCGAATGTAGGGCCGACGGGGGGCGAGTTTACGGACACGAGCTTGCAGGCGGAGCAGTCGGCGACTGAGGCGATGGGAACGAGTGGGTCTTCATCTTCGCGTCGTCGGAGTAGACAGGGCAAAACGGATACTGGTGCGCGGATATCGCCGGTGGTGCGGCGTCTTGCTGATCGCCATGGAATCGATGTCAGTCAGTTGACGGGTAGCGGGACTGGTGGTCGGGTAACGAAGCGCGATGTCGAGGCGTATTTGGAGGCTATAGAGACTGGGGCTGAATTGACGGCAGAGCGAGCGGATGAGGTTGTTGAGCCTTCGCCGATTCGCCGGATGATCGCAGAGAACATGTCGCGTAGCTTCCGTGAGATACCGCACGCGTGGGGTGCGATTGAGGTGGACGTTTCAGGGATGGTGGCGTATCGAAATGCGAACTTGGAGAGGGTACAGCGGAGCACAGGCCAGAGGCTTACGTACCTGCCGATCGTGTTGCATCATGTCGCGCAAGCGCTGAGCATACATCGATTGTTGAATTCGAGTTGGGTCGATGGGAAGGTCGTGTTGAAGGGCGTTGTGAATGTGGGGATCGCTGTTGCGTCGGAACAGGGACTTGTCGTCCCGGTGGTGCGTGGAGCCGATGGGTTGTCGCTAGAGGAGACAGTGTCTGAGATGGCACGGATCGTGGATGGTGCGCGGTCAGGCAAGTTGCAGTTGGAGGATGTTCAGGGCGGGACCTTTACGCTGAACAATACGGGTGCATTAGGTTCGATTCTCGGTGGTGCGATCATCAACCATCCGCAGGCGGCGATATTAACCACGGAGTCGATCGTGAAGCGTCCAGTAGTGGTTACGACACCGGAGGGCGGAGAAGCGATTGCGATCCGTTCGATGATGAATATGTGCTTGTCGTTTGATCACCGGATCATCGATGGCGCGGAGGCGTTGGCGTTCATGAACGATGTCAGGGTTCGTTTGGAATCGATGTCGCAGGGCGATGAGGCTCGATGAGTTCGGGACGTTCTCCCATGCGTGCATCGTGGTTGGGGCGAGTCCCGTATCGTCCGACGCATGATTTGCAGTGGTCGTTGATTGAGCGGCGTAAGTCGGATGAGATTCCGAATACGCTGTTGCTGCTGGAGCACGACCACGTCTTTACGCTGGGACGTCGTGCCGACGAGACGCATCTGGTTGCGGGTGAGGACGTGATTGAGGAATATAGTGCCGAGATCGTTGAGACGGACCGAGGTGGTGAAGCGACGTATCACGGCCCCGGGCAGTTGGTGGCGTATCCGATCATCAGCGTCCGCGAGTTGAAGCTGGGGCCGGTGGCGTACGTGCGGTTGCTGGAGGAGACGACTA
This sequence comes from Dehalococcoidia bacterium, assembly GCA_965220515.1. Taxonomy (GTDB): domain Bacteria; phylum Chloroflexota; class Dehalococcoidia; order Lucifugimonadales; family Lucifugimonadaceae; genus Bin127. The sequence goes on along the minus strand of OZ244831.1, from coordinate 707,390 downwards.
TTCAGATGCTTGCAGAATATGGGATTCGTGGTCATCGAGTGGTCGGTAAGTCGGGAGTTTGGATCGGCGGTGAGCCTGGGGGCAGGCCAAAGGAAGGGGCGAATCCGACGGGGCGCAAGATCGCCGCGATTGGTGTGCGGATCAGCGGCGGGGTTACGATGCACGGCATAGCGTTGAATGTGAGCACCGATCTTAGCTACTACTCGCACATTGTTCCGTGTGGGATGCCGGGTTTAGATATGACATCGATTTCTCGGGAAGTCGGAAAATCGGTTGACACGGAAACGGTTGCGCGGTCATGGGCGGAGTTGTTCGCAGATATTCTGTTCTTCGACATCGACTGGGTTTCAGCATCATCTTTGATGGATATTCAATCCATGCAGGTGTCAGTTTCCGTATAGCAAATCATGAAAATCTCATCCCTGAAATCTCGTGGATTAATGATTGTCGGTTTGATGCTGACGGTCGCGCTAGCTTCTTTCGCATGCGCGGAGGAAGAAATACCGACGTCGACACCGGTGCCGTTGCCGCCGATCGTCGTCGAAATCGGAATGACGGCAAGTACCGTAATGGCTCCGGTGAACATCGATTTCCAAGCTGAAGATTTCACCGATGGGGCTTCATACTTTTGGGATTTCGGTGATGGCAACACGTCGACGGGAACGATTGCTCGGCACACGTATCTGGATGCCGGGACGTTCACGGTTAAGTTGACGGCGTCGCGAGGCGATGAGACGGAGATATCGGAGTCGACGATCACTGTGCAGCCGGGCGATGCAGGCTGGTTGGTTTTGAACACGGAAGAGCTGACGCTTGCTGGTGCTGAGACATTCCAGTTCGAGGTTGAGGCGTTTGACCATCTTGGGAACCGGGTTGCTGATCCGGATCTGGTTTGGCGCGCGGATCCGGCGACTGGGAGGATAGATCAGAACGGGCTGTACACAGCGGGGACAGATATCGGATCGGCATCAGAAGGCGTGAGAGTAGACTTCACGCGTGGAAACTTCACGGCTAACTATGTGGTTCCGGTGTCGGTGGTGCACGGTCCGGCGACTACGTTGGCGGTCACGCCTGAGGTTGTGTACACGCGAGTTACGTGGGAAGTAGATATGCATGCCGAGGTGCTTGATCACGTCGGACACGTTCTCGAGGATGCTGAGATCACATGGGAGGTTTTGCGGCCCGGAGATGAGATCGACCAGACAGGGCACTACACGCCGAACGAAACGATGTCGGCGGAGAATGCTTCGCTCGTTCTGGTGACGGCTACGGCAGGGGACGTTACGTTGGAGCGGATAATCAAGGGTACCGTTGGTCCGGGCATTTTGGATCGTGTAGAGGCGGGTGGATCGTTGCTGGAATTGAAGTCGGGCGATGAAGTGCAGCTGACGGCGACTGGCTTCGACCGTTTCGGTCACGAGTTGGAGTTGGACGAGGTCATGTGGGAGGTCGATGATCCGGAGATCGGTAGTTTCAGCGAAGATGGTGTGTTCACGGCTGGCGTGAAGTCAGGGACGTTCCCGGAAAACGCGGTACGGGTGCGAGGGATCAAGGACGGAGTGCAGATATTTTCGAATGTACCGGTGTCGATACTTCCGTCGCAAGCGGTGGCGATCGAGTTCGAGAACGAGTTCGATTCGGTGCCTGCCGGATCGAGTTCGCCAGTTCCGCTGAGTGTTTTGGATGGGAACGGCAATGCTATCAACGACGTAGATGTGTATCTGGAGGTAACGGCTGGCGGCGCATTGAATCAGAATTTTGCGTTTAAGGCTGGGTTTGAACCGGGACTATACGATGATGCCGTAATTGCCAGGCTTCTTTCCGAAGGCTCTGGAAATGCGGAGCAGATTGAGGCGACGATGGACATCGAGGTCCGGCAGCGCAGTTCGGATTTCCTTGCAATCGATATTGTTGGGCCGCGCGGTGGAGTGGTGTATTTGATCAATCTCGTGACGGGTGATTTGGTGCCGCTGTCGGTGGACATCGAAACGAATGAGTTCGAAGAGCAGACGCCGTCCTGGTGGCCTGATGGATCGCGAGTTGCGTATTCAAGCGACGTTGACGGGAACGCGGACATTTTCGACACCGACCCATTCACTGGCGATGTTCGACATCTGGTAACTAGCGAGACCGATTTGGTGATGCCAGCGATTTCGCCAGACGGTACTCAAATAGCGTTTGTGGAGCTGATGGAAGAGGAAGCTCATGTCTACGTCGGCGATTTGCGGTTAGACGAAAATGGCGATGTTGTTGGCGCCATCACGCTGGAGGATGCAGAAAAGCTCACAACCGAGGACGGGCTAAAGCACCTCTTCCCTTACTGGTCACCAGACGGGACGATGATCATGTACACCTCGACACCGGGTGATGGTCGTTTTCGGGTGACGATCAGCGGCGTGGGTGACGTTGAAGGCACGACTTGGGGCGAGACGCTGACGCGGGCCCATGATGTGAGTGGCTTGGCGTGGCACCCGGATGGCGAGCGGATCTTGGTTGCGAGGCGGGAGTATCTGGACGACGAACGTCGAGACGGTTTGGTGCTCGGGAACCTCTTTACTGGCGAGATCGAGGAGATTGACGTCGGGGGTTTACAGATTGGGATCGCGGCGATATCACCGGATGGGTCGGAGATATCTTTCGTGGAAGAAGATGAGGGCGCGCTGTGGTTGATGGATATCGATGGTACGGGCAGGCGTCAAGCGCTTGGCGGGCAGTTTCAAACTACAGTGACGGCTTGGCGTCCGCAGCCTTTAGAGTTGCCGACGCCGGTTGATCGTGTGCTGGGCACGCCGGGGATGGTTGTTCCTGATGGCGAGATCGTCCTGGAGCGACTTGAAGGATCGAGTGATGGAAGCACGGGGCCGTACCAAGTCTTAATTGAGACGGACCGGGGTGATGTGACGATCGATCTTTACAACCATCTGACTCCAGTAACGGTTGATAATTTCTTGAATCTGGCGAAATCTGGATACTATGACGGGTTGGCGTTTCACACGGTTGATCCGGGTTCGGCGGTGTTCAGTGGATCGAAGATCGATGCGTTCGGAGGTACGGCTGGTTACTACATTCCGTCGGAGTATCATCCGGATGCCAGTCATGACGTGGCGGGAACTATTTCGATGGTCTCGAAAGTTTTGAACGGCGGTTCTAGCGAATTCGTGATCACGCTTGAGCCGAAGACGGAGTGGGACGCCTACACTGACGGTGAGCAGAAGGACTGTGCGGATCCGGTTGAGGTGTGCTACGCGGTTTTCGGGCGAGTGATTGAGGGCTTAGATGTGCTGATGGGTTTCGAGGAGGTCAATAGGTTGGCGCAGTCGGCTGAGCCACATCGGATATTGAAGGTGACAGTTCTGGACGGGACTACGGGATGAAGTATCAATCGGCGATCACGCATCTCGAGTGCACGCTGACGGGTGAGCGTTTCGATGCCTCGCGTCCGCATCGTACCAACCCGGCTAATGGCAAGCCTCTATTCGCTCGTTACGACTTGGAGAAGGCGAAGGCAACGCTGACCAAAGATTCGCTTGCGAATAGGTCAACGAACATATGGCGATATCGGGAGGTTATGCCGGTTATTGACGATGAGAACATCATCACGCTGGGCGAGGGTGGCACGCCGTTGCTCAAGGCAGAGCGGTTAGCTGAAGAGGTGGGGATGGATACTGTCTACATCAAGGACGAAGGTGTAAATCCGACTGGTTCATTCAAGGCGCGGGGTCTAGGTGCGGCGGTGTCGAAGGCTAAAGAGTTGGGGCAGACGAGGTTGACGATGCCGTCGGCTGGTAATGCCGCTGGGGCGATGTCGGCGTATGCGGCTGCGGGTGGGATGGAGGCGCACGTGTTTATGCCGAAGGATGCGCCGATTGCGAACAAGGTCGAGTGTGAGGCGTATGGAGCGAAGTTGACGCTGGTTGATGGATTCATTACTGATGCGGGGCAGATGTCGCAACGCGCCGCTGAAGAGTTGGGACTGTTCGATGTTTCGACGTTGCGAGAGCCGTATCGCGCGGAGGGGAAGAAGACGATGGGGTATGAGATCGTCGAGCAGATGGGTTTTCAGGTTCCGGATGTGATCGTTTATCCGACTGGTGGCGGCACTGGGATCGTGGGCATATGGAAGGCGATGGACGAGATGGAGCAGCTGGGATGGATCGGATCGGAACGTCCGCGGATGGTGTGTGTTCAGGCGGCGGGATGTGCGCCGTTGGTGGCCGCTTTTGAGAAAGGTGATGAGTTCGCGGAGCCGTTTCCTGATCCCCACACGCTGGCTGCTGGTATGCGTGTTCCGGCGGCGATTGGCGATTTTCTGGTGATCCGCTCGGTGCGAGAGAGCGGTGGCACGGCGGTTACAGTGTCGGATGAAGAGATGGTTGATGGGATGGTTGAGATGGCTAGGATGGAGGGAGTGTTCGCGGCTCCTGAGGGTGGGGCGACACTGGCGGCGATGCGAAAGTTGGTTGGGCGAGGGTTGATTGGGCGCGATGAACGCGTGGTGTTGCTGGTTACAGGGAACGCGCACAAGTATTTGGATATGTTGCCGGCGGAGATGGGCGCGGCGTAAGGGCTCGTGGGATCTCTGGAGCTTAAACGTTTCCTTCCCAACCGATGACGTGGCTGCTGACGCCGTTGGGGAAGCGCTGGTGATATTCGTCGACGAGCATTCCTAGAACTGCGGAATCGTGTCGGGCGCCGTGATGGGGGCGGCTGCTTCGTAGAGTGCCTTCGTGGACAAAGCCGATGTTTTCGAACATGGTGCGCGCACTTTCGTTGTAGGTTGGCACGTCGACCCATCCGCGGTAAAGGCCGAGGTGGTCGAAAATGTGTTCGAGCATGGCGAGGGTGGCGGCAGTTCCGTAGCCCATGTGCCATTTGGTCTTGTCACCTATGAGGACCGATATCTGGGCGTCGCCGAGGGGTTCGTCGATGGAGAGCTGACCTTCGCCGATGTGCTCACCTTCTTCGGAGTAGATGGAGAAGATGTCGCGATGGGGTTCGTGGTGCGGATCATGGAATACCTCGTCCCACTGCTCTTGAGTGGCATCGAGCATCTCCTCGGGTTCGTACCCGAGGTGAGCGGCGTCGCCGTAGGTGTAGCGTCCGAACCAGCTATCGGAGACTTCGTCGTCTTTTAGCCAGTCGGCGATTCGTTGGACGTCATCTCTGACGACTGGTCGCAGTTCACATCTTGATGGCATGTTGAGCGTCCCCTTTGCTGAAGATCAGCGCTTGAAGATCAATAGTTAGGTGATGACGGAAGCGATTTTCCGTCGCGAGTGCTTGAGTTCATTATCGCATGGGTATAGTTGGTTCTTTGCAACCTATCGTCCCGCTGGTTGGGCGTGTTCGTATGTCCACGGGGTGTGGCTGTTTGCTGCCGGGCCTTCCGGTTGGAAGGCCCGGCGGCTAGGGTCTTCGGGCCCGTAGGAACTGGCCCTCGCCTCGAGCGTCGGTCTCAGCGCCGAGACCGATGCTCCTTCCCTCTCCATCGCCTCCGCCTTCTCAGGCGGGGGCGACCCCGGAGAGGGGTCAGATGCTGCGCGGAGCGGCGTGCGAGACCGCTAGCGTCCGTTTTCCAGCCGCGGCCCGCGTCGCCAGACCGCGGGCATGGGGGACGGCGCGGCGACGGGGTCGCCGTTCGGAGTTCGCCGCCTCCTTGGATTCGCCCTCGCGGGCTCCTCTCGGGCTGTAGCCTCCCTCCTGCGGCGGGCAGGAGCAGACGTCTGTCGGCTCCACGTGAGGTCTCCCGGCCCTTGGCTGGGCGTCTCCTTGGAGGAGACGCCTGCTGGCTCGCTGTGCGACGCGGGACTGACGCGTCGCGCTCCGGGAACTCGGCCTCCCACGCTTCGGCACGGCCCTCCCGGCCTTGCATCGGATCTCCGATCCGATGAGGGACGCCGCCGGAGGATCCGGAGACGCCGCGGCTCGGCGCGATGGTCGATCGCGCTTTCGCTGCCGTTTTGCCTTCGTTTCCTCACGCATGTCTCCCTGCAGCCGTTCGGGACGGGGGGGCTGCACACGTCTGCGCAGCACTGTGTCGATCCGTCGATCTATTTGCTTATATTACTACATATGTTGCGGTTGTCAAGTGTGAACCGCTGATTTCGCTGATTTTCGTGATGGGCTGTGATCCGCCCCGCCCTTTTGTCCCCGTTCACCCTCACCCTGACCCTCTCCCATCGAGGGAGAGGGGATGGATTCCTCGCTTCGCTAACCCCTCTTAATCTTCCCTTGGGAGGGGAGGGTGGCGAGGGGTGAGGTTGGGTGACGGGTGAGTGTTTTGCGGAATTTACTTGCCGTTGATAGAGTTTGAGATTGCGACCTACGAAGCGTAGGCACGAAAGTCATCAAAGGAGACATTGAATATGTCCGACCACTGGAAGATGGAAGCAGACATCGAATACTGCGTGCCTTGCGGTTACGCCAATCTTGCCGCCTACATGGCTGCCGAGTTGTTCCAGGCTGCCGGCCCAGCGCTGGCGATCAGCCTTACTCCGGGTCACTCAGGCGCCTTCAAGGTGACCGTCGACGGCGAAGTTCTCTGGGACAAGCAGGTCCAGGGCAAGTCGCCTCACATCATGGAGGTCAAGGACCTCAAGGCTAAAGTCGCCAACATGATTCAGTCTGGCGCGATGATCCAGATGAACTGAGGTGTATTGTCTTTCCTTCCAAGGCTTTTGCGGGAAGGGATGACGACCTCAAAGATCGTCTCAGAGGGGTGGAATTCAACACGTCTCTGAGACGTTTGTGTTTTGGGAACGAGGGTGAGTGCGGGATTTCGTTAGTGAAGAGCAAAGTAAAGGACAGAGATGGTTAGAGCGGCGGTTTTGTATGCGGCGAATGAGCGGATGCCGATCAAGGATTTGGAGCAGTTGCCGCCTCGTAACGGCGAGGTTCGGGTGAAGATCGGGGCAGCGGGTATTTGCGCGTCGGACCATCACGTGATGAAGGGTCAGACGAGTTTCCCGATGCCGATCGTGTTGGGGCATGAGGGTGCGGGTGTTATAGATGAGGTTGGCGAGGGTGTATCTGGAATCAAAGCTGGCGACCGATGCATTTTGTCATTCGTACCGAGTTGCGGACACTGTCGGTCATGCCGGACCGGGTTGCAGAACGTTTGCGACACGAATCGGTTGACGGGAACGAAGCAGTACGACAACACGTTTCGTTTATTTGACGAGAATGGAGTAGAGGTTCACCAATTCGCGAAGGTGGGCGTGTTTGCCGAGAGCATCATCTGTCCTCAGCAGGCGATTTATCCGATACCGGACGATGTACCGATGGATGTTGCGGCGCTGATCGGGTGTTCGGTGACGACAGGCGTCGGCGGGGTTATCAACCAGCCGAACGCGAAGGCCGGGATGACAGTGGCCGTCTTTGGTGTTGGCGGGGTGGGATTGAATGTGCTGCAAGGAGCGCGTCTTCTGAACGCTTCGAAGGTCATCGCGGTCGATATTTTGGATAACAAGCTGGAGTTCGCGTATCGCTTCGGGGCGACGGATGTCATCAATTCGCGTGCGGAGGATGCGGTGGAAAAGATTATGGAGTTGACAGATGGTGGTGTTGACATGGCGTTCGACGCATTTGGACACGCCTCGACGACGCGCTCGGCGTTTGACGCGACTCGGAAGGGCGGCACGTGTGTCGTTATTGGTATTGCACCCGAAGGTTCGGAAGCCGAAATTCCGATGGTTGAGATCGTCCGCAATCAGAAAACGATGGTGGGCAGTTACTACGGATCGGCATCGCCGCATGAGACTTTCCGGACTCTGATCGACTTTTATCAGTCTGGGAAACTGGAAATCGGCGGATTGGCACTGCGAACGTATTCCCTCGACGAGATTAACGAGGCGTACGATGATCTTGAACGTGGGGCTGATGGGCGCGGCGTCATCGTTTTCGAAGGTGTGAACTGAGAAGCAGAGATTTGTTTGTGCCACACAGATGGTCATGCCAATCGACAAGCTGACAGGGTAAAATCAACTATCGAGCGTTAAGCCACGCTGAACGTTCACCAACGGGACTGTTAGACGGCGACCGTGCGCGGCCGTCACACGAGCGGACAACTCCCAGATGCTAGAAGATTACTTTCGCCAGTACGGGATACTCGTGATGTTCCTGATGGTTGCGGTTGGCGTCCCGATAGGCATGTTGTTGCTGTCTTATGCGGCGCAGTTCATTCGAGTCCGACCTAGCCAAACTTCGGTAGTTAAACGGACCTCCTACGAAAGCGGTCTTCGGCCATTCAGCCCGAAGCCCCGTCTATTCAACATCCGCTATTACTACTACGCGATTCTCTTCGTGGTTTTCGACGTTGAGACGGTGCTGCTGTTTCCGTGGGCGATCAAGTACGGGGTTCTATCGAAGCAGTTCGGTGTGATCGCGTTTTTTGCGGTGCTGGTATTCTTGGTTGTGGTCACTTTGGGCTATCTATACGCATGGCGAAAGGGCGCGCTCGAATGGACTCGGAGCACCAACAATTGACCTCCGACATCGAAACCGCTTATGGCGTACCCTCGGGTGTACCTATGGGTCATGACCCGCGTAACCCGCTATTCAATGTGACGTGGGATATGGACCGCGACGAGGGCGACGAAGTCAATCTGATGAAGGCGACTCGCCTTTCGCCGTTGCCAGAGCCGATCATGCACATGGATGACGACCACTCGCGGAACGTCATCGTCACGTCGGTCGACTACCTGCTGAACTGGGCGCGTAAGTCGTCTCTATTTCCGTTGCAGTTCGGGTTGGCGTGTTGCGCGTTCGAGATGATCGCGTCGGCGATGGGCCGCTTTGACATCTCCCGTTTCGGCATGGAAGCATTCCGGGCAACGCCGCGGCAAGCGGATCTGATGATCGTTGCGGGGACAGTTACGTGGAAGATGGCGGTTCCGTTGCGGCGGTTGTACGAGCAGATGGCGGAGCCGAAGTGGGTGATCTCGATGGGCGTGTGTGCGACGAGTGGCGGGCCGTACTACCAGTCATATTCAGTGGTTCCGGGAGTGAACCACATCGTTCCTGTGGATGTTTATGTTCCGGGGTGTCCTCCGAGGCCGGATGCGTTGCTGTACGGGATCATGCAGCTGCACGACAAGATTCGGCGCTACTCGCTGCTCGACAACCCCGCTGGGGGTATCAGCGACTCCGCAGGTGGCTCATGAGCAGAGCTTGGGACGGCGGCAAGCTGGCGGACTCGATCCGCGAATCGTTGCCTGACGCGGTAGTCGACGCGGGCGGAACCGATGTCTGGATCAAGCCGGACTCCGTTCCCGAGGTGATGCGATTGTTGCGAGATGATGCGGAATTCCGATTCGAGTTGCTGAGCAGTGTAACAGCGGTTGATTACATTTCGTACTTCGAGGTGGTGTACCACCTGACATCGCTGACTCGCAACGCGACGGCGGTTGTGAAGTCGCAGGTGGGATTCGGGCGGGAAGAGGCTCGGATACCCAGCGTAGTCGATATCTGGCGTGGAGCCGATTTGCAGGAGCGCGAGGTGTGGGACTTGATGGGAATCATTTTCGATGGTCACCCGAACCACAAGCGCATCATGCTGTGGGAAGGATTCCCCGGTCATCCGTTGCGCAAAGACTTTGCGACTTACGAGCAGTCGATAGTTCCTGAGGATGAGCGGCGGGTGCCGTCGGCTTTGGCTGGCGAGGTTGAAGGTGGGCAGGGCAATTGACGACGCAGGTCCGGACCGAGCCGATAACGGTAAACCTCGGCCCGCAACATCCGTCTACTCACGGCGTGTTCAGGATGCGGGTCACGTTCGATGGCGAAGAGATCATCGATGTCGAGCCGATTTTTGGGTATCTTCACCGAGGATCTGAGAAGTTGGCAGAAGAGCGGACGTATGTTCAGGTGGTCACACTAACCGACCGCATGGACTATGTCGGTTCGATGTTGAACAACCAGGCGTATATGTTGGCGGTGGAGAAGCTGGCTGGTGTTGAACCCGCGCCGCGGGGTGTTTGGTTGCGGATGATAGCGTCGGAGTTGCAGCGCATTGCGAGCCACTTGGTGGCGGTTGGATTTCTGATACAGGACCTCGGTGCTTGGGGCACACCGTTGATCTACACGATGCGGGAGAGGGAGAAGATTCTCGATCTGTTTGAGATGCTGTGCGGTGCGCGTATTACCAACTCGTATCTGCGTCCGGGTGGAGTGTTTATGGATGCGCCGGAGGAGTTCTGGCCGGCGATGAACGAGTTGTTGGATGAGTTGCCGCCGCGGATCGATGATCTGGACGACCTGTTGACTGACAATGACATCATTTTTTCTCGGACCAAAGGTGTGTCAGTGTTGACGCCGGAGCAGATGCTGGATGCGTCGATAACGGGACCGATGTTGCGCGCCGCGGGAGTGGATTGGGATTTAAGGCATCGCGATCCGTATGACTACTACGACCAGGTGACTTTCGAACGTCCGCTACACACGGCTGGTGACAACTTCGCACGGTACTGGGTGCGAGTGCAGGAGATGCGCGAGAGCATCAAGATCGTAAGGCAGTGCGAGAAGTTGATCGAACCGGGTCCGGTACGGCCGGAACATGACGACGTGCCATGGCTGTTGCGTCCGCCGATTGGTGATGCTTACGCGGCGATCGAGCACTCGAAGGGCGAATTGGGCTTCTACCTCGTGAGCGATGGTTCGATATCGCCGTATCGCTGCCACGTTCGAGCGCCTTCGCTGATCAATTTGACGCTTTTGCGCGAGATGCTGGTCGGTGAGCTGCTGGCGGATATGTTCGTTAGCTTTGGCAGCGTGGATATCAACATGGGCGAGGTCGACCGTTGAACTCGCCGTTTTTGGACAACTCTCTTTTCCGCAACATCTACTGCTACTTGGCGAGCGGAAGCGACGATTGTGCTGCTCGTGGCTACGATCTGGCGATTCTGCCAGCGGGATTCGAATGGCTCGCGTTCGCGTTGACGGCGTTCATGATCATCAATATCGTCATCAACGCTGGGCTAGGGGCGGTGATTGTATACATCTGGGGCGAAAGGCGTATTTTGGGGCGCATTCAGAACCGTACCGGCCCGAACCGCTGGGGTCCGTTCGGCACCTTGACATCAGTCGCCGACGCTATCAAGACGCTGTTCAAAGAGGACATCGTGCCGGATGAGGCGGATCGCTGGCTCTTCAATCTGGCACCGATATTGATGGTGTTTCCGGTGTTGATGGTGTTGTCGGTGATTCCGTTCGGTGTCGGGACGTTCGTGGTGGATCTGAATGTCGGGATACTGTTCGTGATCGCGATCACGTCGATGTCCGGGATTTCCGTGGTTTTGGCGTCGTGGGCTTCAGGGAACAGGATCGCCATATTCGCCGGGATGCGTTCGGTGGCGATGCTTATCAGCTACGAGATACCGATGGCGTTATCGCTGATTGGTGTGTTGATGCTTGCCGGCTCGATGTCGTTGGGCGCGATTGTTGATGCGCAGGACATCCCGTTCATACTTGTGCAACCGCTCGGACTCTTCGTGTTTCTACTGGCGGCGCAGGCGGAGACTAGCCGAACACCGTTTGACTTGATCGAGGCGGAATCGGAGCTTGCGGCCGGGTATTTGAACGACTACAGCAGCATGAAGTTCGGTATCTTCTTCTTGGCGGAGTTCTTGGCGACGATAGTGGCTTCGATGCTGATAGTGACGCTGTTCTTAGGCGGTTGGCGCGGATGGGAGCCGATACCGTCGCAGATCTGGTTCGCGGGTAAGACGGTATTGGTTCTGTTGTTCATCATGTGGATGCGGTTCTCATGGCCGCGGTTGCGGGTTGACCAGATACTTGCTCTGGCATGGAAGGGATTGTTTGAGCTAACTCTGATCAACATCTTCGTGACTGCGATCTTGATCGCCATCTGGCCGGACCCGGGCATCACCGAGTTGCTGATAATGTCGGCGATTAATTGGGTGGTGTTCTTCATCTCGATATGGGCGGTCAGCAAGTTGTTGCGACCTGGGAACTACACGGCACCTGCGCCTCAGGAAGATCGTCCGGCATATCCGGTGGCGACAGATGAGTTGCCGGACGAAGTTGCTTATACAGGAGGTGCGACGCGATGATCGGCCTCGGCTTATTGAAAGCGATGCGCGTGACGCTGAGAAACGCGCTTAAGGCACCGTTCACGATCCAATATCCGGACCGGAAGGTTGGCATCGTCGGCGCTGCGAAGGAGGAGGGTAAATCACCTATCGGCTTGGTTGCCACTCAACCCGCGACCGCGGCCAAGGCGGCGATGAGCATGTACTCCGTTCCGGTCAACATCCCACAGAACCGGCGTTTCCGCGGTAACGAGTTCACTTGGTACGAGGATCGTTGCACAGGTTGCGCTTCGTGTGCGAAGTACTGTCCGCTCGGGATAATCGAGATTGTCACAAGCCCGGGTGGGTTCGATGTTCAGGAAGGCGAGAGCTATGCGATCGATGTGTTCGACATCGATATCGGGCGATGCATGTTCTGTGGTTTGTGTGTGGAGGCATGTCCGTACGATGCGCTCCACATGGGCAGCAACTTCGAGCGCAGCAAGTACGAGCGGGATGCGTTGGTTATCCCGGTAGACGAGTTGCGCCAGGCGTTGAAGCAGCCGAGTTCATGGTTTAGGCCGCAGTTCGAGGAGCGGGACTACGATCCGTTCCGCGATGGAGCCGAAGACGATCACTACAAAGTTGGTCGACACGAGAAGCCGAGTGATGAGACGCTGGACGAACGTTGGGTCGAGGAGCGATGAGCGGGGCTTTCGATTCGGGCATCTTTGCGACGATCGCATTCTACGTCGCATCGGCTTTGACAATCGCGTCGGCGATCATCGTCGTGACGCAGCGCGACCTCGTGCGTGCTGTTGTGGCACTGGCGATGTCATTTATCGGCGTGGCCGCGATCTACTTCATCTTGAGCGCCGAGTTCATCGGGGTTGTGCAGGTTCTCGTTTACGTGGGCGCGATATCGATCCTGATCGCGTTCGCGGTGATGTTCATCGGCGACCTTGCGAACGCGGGAACGTTGTCGCAGAACCGATTGGTGTCGGCGATTGCGGCGTTGCTGCTGCTCGCATCGGTCATCTTTGTGACGTACAACACTGATTGGACGGCGATTGACGATGTCACAAATCCGGATGCGGTCGCGGGTCTAGCTGGACAGTACGAAGTAACGTCGTCAGACTCAGACGATGCGGTGATTCGCGCGGTTGATGCGGGTGCCGAAGATGCGCGTGGTGGGACCCTGGTAGACGGATCGTCGCACATCGGACCGTTTCTGATCCGCGAGTTGATCCTGCCGTTCGAGACGCTTGGGTTGTTGTTGATTGCGGCTTTGATCGGTGCGCTGATTGTCATTCGCGGTAGACGGGAGGACGACGCGGCATGACGCTTGAGATCGTCTTAGTCGTCGCTGGCGCGCTGTTCTCTATCGGGCTCTTTGGAGTCTTGGCGCGTCGAAACATCATCGCCGTCATCATGTCGCTGGAGTTGATGTTCAACGGCGTTTTAGTTGCTGCGATTGGCTTTTCGAGGTTTACCGTTCCCGCGGCACTTGTCGGGGCTAGCGGCGACATAACCGAGAGCGCAGTCAGAGCGTCTCTAACCGGTCATGCGTTTGCCGTATTCGTAATTTCGATCGCCGCGGCGGAGACTGCTTTGGCGTTGGCGCTGGTGTTCGCGTTCTACCGAGCGAAGCAGTCGGTCGAGATAACTGATGCGTCGGAGATGAAGAACTGAAGATGTGGGTCGAATACAAGAGGACTCAAACTTTGAGAGTCGCTGAGAGCTGGAAGAATCTGCTTGATGGCGAAGGCTTGCCAGCCAAGATATTGCCGGTGGGTGACATCTTGGATTGGGCTGAAGACGTGCCGTTCATGGTCATGGTTCCCAAGGGGCGGGAACACGTGGCTGATGAGATCATCAGGAAGCTCTAGGCTGATTTCGCTTTGGCATCAGAACTGACAATCTGGCTGATTATCCTGCTGCCCGCGTCCGCGTTCGTCTTGAACGGCGTTGTGCTGCGTTGGATCCCCGAGGTGGTTTTAGGTCCGTATCGCTTGACCGGGAAGAAATCGGATCTGGCGGGATGGCTGACGGCGGCGGCGGTGGGAGCCTCTTTCCTCTTGTCCTTCTTAGCTTTGATCAAGGTTGTGTCTGACGGTGCGCAGCAGTTCGAGATGCACAGCTGGATCGAAGTTGGCGGTGTAGACATCACGTTCGGCATCATGCTCGACCAGTTGACGGCGATCATGCTGGTGGTTGTGAGTGGCGTGAGTTTCCTGGTGCAGGTCTACGGCATTGGATATATGCACGGTGACGACGGGTACACCCGCTACTTCGCGTATATGGCGATGTTCACCGCTTCGATGCTCGGGTTGGTAACTGCTCGGAGCGTCATCCAACTCTTCGTTTTCTGGGAACTCGTCGGCATCTCGTCGTATCTGCTGATCGGTTTCTGGCTGAACCGCCCATCGGCAGCCGCTGCGGCGAAGAAGGCGTTCCTGATGACGCGCTTCGGCGACTTCGGGTTCCTGCTGGCGATTCTGTATCTCTACTCGAATGACCCGTCGTGGCTCGACATAGAAGCGATGTACGGTGCGATCGCGGGCGGAATGATGGCGGTGTCGGTCGCATCTTGGATCGCTCTCGGATTCCTACTGGGAGCCATCGGCAAGTCGGCGCAGTTCCCGTTCCATTCGTGGTTGCCAGACGCGATGGAGGGTCCGACCTCGGTATCGGCGCTGATCCACTCTGCAACGATGGTTACTGCGGGCGTGTTCTTAGTAGCGAGATTCTTTCCGCTGTTCGAGCACAGCGACATTATGTTCTTAGTGACGCTTATCGGAGCGATCACGGCCGTGTTTGCGGCGACGATGGCGCTGGTGGCGGACGACATCAAGCGGGTTTTGGCGTACTCGACAGTGAGCCAACTCGGATACATGATGTTTGCGCTCGGTATCGGCGCGTATGGGGCTGCGGTGTTTCACCTGTTCACTCATGCATTCTTCAAGGCGTGCTTGTTCCTCGCCGCGGGTTCGGTGCACCATGCCGGCGGCACGTTCAATATGAACTACCTCGGCGGCCTAAAGAACCACATGAAGGTCACTTACTGGGCGATGGTGATCGCGAGCCTGTCGTTGGCTGGGATCATTCCGCTGTCCGGATTCTGGTCGAAGGATGAGATCCTCGCTCACGCGTTCCACTCCGAGACATCAATTGGCACTTTCGCATTGGCGATGGGTCTAATCGCAGCGTTTATGACGGCGTTCTATACGTTCCGCGCGGTGTTTAAAACGTTCCACGGAGAGTTCCGAGGAGGCGGCGACAAGGAACGTGAGGACATCGAAGCTGCGGGCGGAGAAGCTCCTGAGGGATTAGAACACGTGCATCTTGGCGAATCTCCTAAGACGATGATTGTGCCGATTGGCATTCTCGCCTTTCTCGCGATCGTTATTGGTTTCTTCGCGAATCCGGTTATCGATTTGGGCGTTGTTCACAAACATGCGTTTTCGACCTTTGTTGTCGAACGGAACACCGGTGTATTTCAGGATCACGACGCGCAGGTCAAGGCTGGGTCAGAACCTGAATTCGATGTCATTATCGCTACCGTGTCGACGATCTTGGCGATGCTCGGGATCTACCTTGCTTGGATTAAGCGCGTAGCGGCTCTTGAAGGCTTCATTCGGATAACCCAGCCGATTCGCACTTTACTCACGCGAAAGTATTACTTCGACGAGTTGTACGAGGATTTGATCGTATCCAAGTTGTTCTACAGCTACTTCGCGAATCTCGTCGACAGGCTAGACATATCCGGTCTCGACAATGTGAACGTGCAGTTGTATCGGTGGACAGATCGCGCTGGTAGGGCGTTGGCGAAAGTGCAGGACGGGCAGGTCCAGACCTACGGCATCGTTTCTCTGGTCGGGCTGATCTTGGCAATAGCGATCTTCGTGGTGGTGGCGCAGTAGTTGAGGGATGACGAGTAGACGATGAGCGAATTCAACGGCATATTGACGCTGACGGTGTTCCTGCCCGCGCTTGCGGGTCTGGTTATCCTACTCGTCAAGCCATTGCAGTTTGAGGATCGGATAATTCGTTGGTTCGCCATCCTCAGCACTGTTGTTACGTTCGTGTTGTCGTTAATCGTCTTCTTGGCGTACGACCGCGACATTGGTGGTGTGCAATTCATCGATCACCTCAGTTGGTTATCAGCCGAGACGATAAAGTCGTCGTACCTGCTAGGGGTAGATGGACTGAGCGCGCCATTGGTGTTGCTGACTGGTCTACTGGGTATGGCGGCGGCGTTCGCATCTCGCAACATCGAACTGCGAGTTTCGGAATACTTCATCTGGTTGCTGTTGTTGGAAACGGCGGTCATGGGAGTGTTCGTAAGCCTCGATCTGTTGCTGTTCTTCGTCTTCTTCGAGTTCGAAGTGATCCCGATGTTCATGCTCATATCGCTTTGGGGTTCGGGACGGCCGCGCTACTCGGCGATGAAGTTCGTTCTTTACACACTTGCTGGCGGCGCATTCATGTTCGTCGGCATATTCGCCGTCTATCTCACTGAGGCGGTAGACACGCTGACGATGGTGCCGGTGCCGGAACTCGGAATCGTGGGCATCGCGGACCAGATCGCGGGGGTTGATCTGATAGCTCCGGCATCGTTGATATTCGCGTTCTTCTTCGTCGCGTTCGCCGTGAAGTTGCCGATCTGGCCACTCCACAACTGGTTGCCTGACGCCCACACTGACGCACCGACCGCGGTCAGTGTGATGCTTGCGGGCGTGTTGCTGAAGATGGCCGGATACGGAATGATCCGGATAAACATCGGATTCTTCCAAGAGACGAACGGCTTTACGGTGCATGATGCTGCGGGCATATTGTCAGTCGTAGCCGCGGTGAGCGTCGTCTACGGGGCGATTGTCACGATTCGACAGACGGACATGAAACGGTTGATCGCTTACTCCTCGGTGAGTCATATGGGCTTCGTGTTGTTGGGATTGACGGCGATCGGTGGCAACAATGCCGCGATCCAAGCAGGCGGTGTCAACGGAGCCGCGTTGCAGATGTTTACACATGGCACGATTACGGGCTTGGCGTTCCTGATGGTCGGGCTTGCATACGATCGGACGCATACGCGGCACATCCCACATTTGGGCGGATTGTGGCGACGAATGCCGGTTATCGGGATATTCTTCTTCATCGCTGGGTTTGCTTCGCTCGGTCTTCCCGCGCTGTCGGGTTTCGTGTCTGAGATCATGGTCTTCCTCAACTCGTTCCCGGTGTGGCCGTGGGCGGCGAGCATATCCGCTTTCGGCGTCGTTCTCGCGGCGGGTTACGTTTTGTGGATGATCCAGCGCACGTTCTTCGGCTCGAAATCGCCGGAAGGTGGAATACCGGACGACAAATATGAAGAGTTGACCGATGCCGAGCCGTTGGACTTGATACCGATACTGGTTTTGACCATCCCGATATTCGTGATTGGCATCTGGCCGAAAGTGGTTGTCGATGTATTCAAGATCGGCATTGAAGGGATATTGCGCTAGTGACTGCTCAGGATTACTGGGCGTTATCGCCCGTCATCGCGATGGCAGGACTAGCTTTGGTCCTGCTGTCTGCTGACGCGTTGTTGGCGGAGCGGATGTTCAGTGGGCGGCGCTACGGCAGCAAGCGCGCACTCTCTTGGATCGCGGTAATCGGTCTTGCGGTTCCCGCGTTCCTAGCGCTGAACCTGTGGTTCGAATGGTTCGGAGAATCAACCTCGGAAGCAGTGGTTTACGGCACATTCACCGCCGACCGATTCGCGCTGTTCTTCCAGTTCCTGATCATCGGCGCGACAGGCGTGGTGATTTTGGCGTCGGTGCCGTATCTGCAGCAGTTCAAAGATTCGCTTGGTGAGTTCTTCACATTACTGTTGACTGCCGCGGCCGGGATGATGCTGCTTGTCGGCGCGAGCGAATTGATAACGATCTACGTCGCGCTCGAGACGACCGCGTTGCCAGCTGTCGCGTTGGCTGCTTTGCGACGCGACGGGTTCTCGATCGAAGCGGGTGCCAAGTTCCTGATATTGTCCGCGTTGTCTACGGCGTTACTGTTGTTCGGACTCGTTTTCCTTTACGGCTACACGGGGGCTACCCGGATCGATGAGATTGTCGCGCGCATGGCTGCATTGCCGTTCGAGTCTGGAGTCCCGTTCGGGTCGCTTGCGGTGATGCTGTCCGTTCTGTTGATCGTCGCTGGATTCGGATTCAAGATGGCGATCGCTCCATGGCATATGTGGGTACCGGATGTCTACCAAGGTTCTCCTACGCCGATCGCGGCGTTCCTATCGGTGGCATCGAAAGCATCGGCGTTCGCGGTGTTGATGCGGCTTCTCTACTCGTTCGCCGGATTCGATCCGGTAGCACAGGACTGGCAGATATTGTTCGCTCTGATCGCGACCGCAAGTATGACGGTCGGCAACTTGATGGCGCTGTCGCAGACGAATGTCAAACGACTATTGGCGTATTCGACGATAGCCCAGGCCGGCTACATCATGGTTGGCTTTGCTGCGGTATCGGTTGCGTCATCCAGTGGTAGCACCTCAGCGGGTCCGCAGAGCATCATGTATTACTTGGCCGGATATGCATTTACAAACCTTGCGGTGTTCCTCGCATTCGCGGCGATTGTTCACCGCACGGGCAATGACACCATCGCTGGCTTGAGCGGACTGTTGAAGAGATCGCCGGTTCTCGCCATACTGATGGTCATTGGTCTACTTTCTCTGTTGGGAATGCCGCCTACGGTTGGGTTTATGGCTAAGGCCGTGATATTCAGCACCGCGGTTGATCAAGGATTGATCTGGCTGGCGGTTGTGGCGGTTGTTAACACGGTTGTGGCGGCGTACTATTACTTGCGAGTCGTCGGGGTGATTATGTTTGGCGAGTCGGACGATGCCGATCCAATCAAACCTGGAGCCGGAGAACTGGCGGCGGTCAGCATTGGAGTTGCCGGAGCTCTGGTATTCGGTGTCGTGCCGTGGTTCATATTGGAACTCGTGGGCAAATCTCTCACGATCGTTTGATCGGCGGTTCCGTGATACGGCGTAGAAATCACGCCCTTATACCAAACGTCAGACGGATGGCGTAACGTGAGCCAGAAAAGCTTCGAAGCAGTCTGCATAGCCCATCACAGCTTGTTGCCGCAGGCTGCCGAATTGGCTGAACGCATCGTCGCACGATACCAAGGCCGTTGCCGGTGGTGGGTCGCCAACGAGATGACATTGGCGCACGAAGAGGCCGATGATCGACTGAGAGACACCGACCTCATCATCACGGTCGGCGGAGATGGAACGATCTTGCGGGGCATGCACGCTGCTTCGCTTTACGGGATTCCCGTCTTGGGCGTGAATATGGGTCGCGTCGGGTTCATGAGCGAGATCGATTCGCGCAACGCTCTGGAGGGGATCGAGTGGTACCTAGATGGGAATGGTCGCATCGATGAACGCGCAATGTTGAAGGCGACTCTCGGCGGCGAAAACAGCGAGTCTCTTCACGCGTTGAACGACGTTACGGTCCACCGAGGCGCTGAGCTACGAATGATCGAGGTGAAGGCAGTTGTCGACGATGTCGAGATATCCACCTACCGCGGCGATGGCTTAATCGTCGCGACCTCAACAGGATCAACAGGCTATACATTGCAACTCGGCGGTCCCGTAATCGATCCCAACGCGCCAGTATTTCTGCTAAAGCCAATAGCCGCTCACATGAGCCAATTCGGAGGAGTGATTCTCGACGCCAACAGTGTCCTAGAGCTGACGTTGGAATCGAGAGCCAACGCCACGTTGACGGTCGATGGCTACATCAGCCGCAATATCCACGAGGGCGACTCTGTGACCATTTCACGTAGCGAGCGTAACGCGAGGTTTTTGCGCGGCGGTCCCAAAAGCGGATTCTGGGAAGGACTTTCCCATCGGCTAGGCATGCGCATAGGCGCGGTGCGCCGCGGCGAGGAGTCGAGTAGTTGACCGCCCCCAGCGATGAGAGGTTGCCGCTCAAGACCGAGCGGCTCGACTCCAAGACTATCTTTCGCGGTGAAAAACTGACGCTTCGAGTTGACACGCTCAAGATGGGCGATCGGTCTCCTGCAACCAAGGAGATTATCCAGCATCCTGGTTCGTCAGTGATGTTGCCAATCACTGATCACGGGACGGTACTGCTTGTCAAGCAGTGGCGTGCGGCGCAGGGTTGCTACACCTTGGAGTTGCCCTCTGGCACCCGCGACGGCGATGAGCCTCCCGAAGTCACCGCCGCCCGCGAGTTGCGCGAGGAAACGGGATACCGCGCGTCGGAATTCACACCCATCGGCGGCTTCTTCCCAGTATCGGGTTACAGCGAGGAGTATTCGCACGGCTATGTGGCTACGGGGTTGGAATTGGACCCTTTGCCGCAGGATAAACTTGAAGACATCATGGTTGTCGAAACGACCGTCGACGATTTGCGGCGAATGTGCATGAATGGCGAAATCGATGATGCGCTGACAATAGCGGCGGTCACCCGTGCCTCCGCGTTCCTCGACGAAGCTAGGAGAGCGGATGTATAAGCACGATGTCCTGATTATCGGAGCGGGTCTAGCAGGACTGCGAGCGGCAGTAGAAGCCACTCGTCTCGGTTTGGATGTTGCGGTCATCAGCAAGGTCCATCCCGTCCGGAGCCACTCCAACGCCGCACAAGGCGGCATCAACGCACCCCTGACTGATCGCGGAGACGATTGGGAAGGTCACGCTCTCGACACCATAAAGGGAAGCGACTATCTCGCCGATCAAGACGCCGTCGAAATCATGTCCACCGAGGCCGGTGACGCCGTCATCGAACTCGAACGCATGGGCGTCATCTTCAGCCGCGGCGACGACGGTAGGCTAGGCACCCGACGCTTCGGCGGTCAGTTAGTAGCCCGCACATTCTTCGTCGGCGCTATCACCGGATCCGCCATCCTGCACGTCCTCTACGAACAGGCGCTGAAGTACGGACTCAACACCTACGAAGAGTGGTTCGTAACCGACCTCATCATCGAAGATGGTCGCTGTGTCGGCGTTGTCGCGCTGGACATCAAAACCGGCGAGTTGCACTCGATCTGGGCCAAGTCCGTAATCATGGCTGCCGGTGGGGCAGGGCGCGTGTTCGAACCATCCACCAACGCCATCATCTGCACCGGCGACGGACTCGCGTTGGCATGGCGCGCTGGCGTTCCGATGATGGACATGGAGATGGTCCAGTACCATCCGACCACCTTGGCACGCACAGGCATCCTATTGTCCGAGGCAGCGCGAGGCGAAGGCGCACATCTTCTGAACTCCGAAGGCGAACGCTTCATGCTGAAGTACGCGCCGCAGTACGAGGAGTTGGCATCGCGCGACGTCGTTTCCCGCTCCGAGCAGACCGAGATCAATGAAGGACGCGGAATCGACGGCAACGTCTTGCTCGACCTCCGACACCTCGGACGTGACTTCATCGAAGATCGCCTCGGATATTTGCAAGAAGTGGCAGTCGAGTTCGTAGGCATCGACCTCGCAGAACAGCCAATACCAGTTCGCCCGGGCGTCCACTACATCATGGGCGGCATCAAGACCGACGTTGATGGCGCAACCATCGTCCCCGGCCTCTACGCCGCCGGCGAATGTGCCAACGTCAGCGTCCACGGCGCTAACCGACTCGGCGCAAACTCACTCCTCGACACCGTCGTGTTCGGACGCCGCTCAGCGGTTCACGCAGCCGAATACGTGAAGTCCGTAGATGCCGGTTCCGGATCGGAAGAACATCTAAAAGCCACCAAGACGCGCTTGCAGTCGATATTCGACCGCGAGCCCAACGAGAACTGGGCCGCAATCCGCAACTACATGGCGAACGAGATGACGAAGGGCATCGGCGTGTTCCGCGATCAGTCCTCGATGGAAGGCGCGAAAGCAGCCATCGACGATGTCAGCGCAAGAGTGCCGAAGATGTCCGTCCAGAACAAAGGCAAGGTCTTCAACACCGACCTCATCTTCACGTTAGAGATGGAATTCATGGCCGATGTCGGCAAGGCGATTGTCCACTCCGCACTGACTCGCAAGGAGAGCAGGGGAGCGCACTTCCGCACCGACATCACCGAGCGCGACGACGAGAACTGGCTCAAGCACACACTCGCATACCAAGACACCGACAGCGAAGATGGCGTGCGCGTCGAGACTTCACCAGTGACGATTACAAAGTGGGAACCGGTCAAGAGGGTCTACTGATAATCATGCAGGCAAAACTGAAAGTTAGCAGATACGACCCTGAGACCATGGGACAGGGTCAGCAGCGATGGGACGAGTTCGAACTCGATGTCCATCCCAACGCGACGGTCCTCGATGCCTTGATCCAGATCCGCGAAGAGGTCGACGGCACTCTGGCGCTCCGCTGCGCCTGCCGCGCCTCGATCTGCGGCTCTTGCGGAATGCGAGTGAACGGCGATGCCAAGCTCGTATGCAAGTCACGCATCGCAGATGTCGCGGAAGAAGGCGCGACCATAGTCGTCGAGCCGATGGGCAACCAAGCAGTCATCAAAGACTTGGTGGTTACCCTCGACACATTCTTCGACAAAGTTCGACAAGTCGATCCCTATCTCCAACCAGACACGGTACCGGAGCAGGGCGAGTACGTCGCAAGCGACGAATCGATGGTGAACCTGCTGACCGCCATGAACTGCATCATGTGCGGCGCATGTGTCTCAGACTGCACCGTCTTGGAGGTCGACGAAGCCTTCATCGGTCCCGCAGCACTGGCCAAGGCGTGGAGATTCGTGGAAGATCCGCGCGACGACCAGCGAGACGCGCGATTGGAAGAACTCAACGATGTAGAGGGCGGAATCTGGGACTGCACACGCTGCTTCAAATGCGTCGAGGTCTGCCCCAAGGACGTTGCGCCCATGGACCGCATCATGGAGATGCGCGACATGGCCATAGAGGCCGGCAACACCAACACATCCGGCTACCGACACACCGAATCCTTCAACAAATCGGTCAAGAAGCATGGCCGCCTCGACGAAGCGCGCTTGGCAGTCGAATCAGCCGGTTACACCAACGTTCCCCGCCTGATCGACCTCGCCGAGATCGGCGTCAAATCAGTCCTCAAAGGCAAGATGCCGCCGATAGTGCCGCATAAAGCCGACGAGAAAGAGAAGATAACCCGTATCTTCGAAAAAGTAGAAAGCGAGCGTGGCTCGTGAAATTCGCCTTCTATCCAGGTTGTGTGGCGCGCGGCGCCGGACCCGAACTCTTCGATTCCGCAGTCGCGGTCTTGGAAAGACTCGGCATCGAATGGGTCGAGTTAACCGGCGCATCCTGTACCGGCGCGGGCGTCCTGCAAGAGAAAGACCAGAAACTCGGCGACATCCTAAACATCCGCACCTTGGCAATGGCTGAGCAACTCGGACTGCCGGTCATGACCATCTGCTCCACATGCCAAGGCGTGATGGCGCAGGCCGACCGCCGTGTCCGACGAGACGCCGACTATCTGGAAGAGATCAACGGCTACCTCGCCGAAGAGGGCTTGTCCTACAGCGGCAACACCACAGTGAAGCATCTCTTGTGGATCCTCGTAGAGGACATCGGCGTCGAGACGCTCAAGAAGACGTTCGTGAAGGAACTGTCGGGCGTGAACCTCGCGCCGTTCTACGGCTGCTACATCGTCCGTCCGTCAGACGCGCTCGGTTTCGACGAGAACCCGGAACGCCAGACATCCCTAGAGACCGTGATCGAAGCGGTTGGCGGCAACGTCATCGACTTCCCCGGCAAGACCGCCTGCTGCGGCTTCCCCATCCTGTTCATCAACCAGCGCAACTCCCTCCGCATGGTCGCCAACCACACCGGCACCGCCAGCGAACTAGGCGCCGACGCCATGGTCACCCCATGCCCCCTCTGCCACCTCAACCTCGACGGCTACCAGCCGAAGGCTCGGCGGCAGAACAATCGCGGCAAGGCGGATCTGCCGATCATTCACTTGCCGCAACTACTCGGGTTGGCGATGGGCATCGATTCCAAGACACTCGGGCTCGGCAAGCATCTCGTGAATACCCGAGACATCGTCCGCAAAGTTGATTCGATATCGGTAGCTAGCTGATGGGGGCGGCAAAGTCGGCTTTAGTGTTTTTGCAAGTCGACAAACGCGTCTTAATCCAGCGCTGGGCAATTCTGGTGGTTGCTGTCGTGTTCGTCATCGCGTGCGGCGAACCAGAAGAACCGGTACCGACGATCGATCCCGACCCGCCCATCACAGAGGCGAAAGCGATCGAGATCGCTAAGGGCTCACTGGCGGAAGTCATCGAAGATATCGAGTTTGCGGGGTACGACCAGATTCGCATCCGTGTCGGTTCGATGAGGTTGAGGAAGCTCCAAGAGTTGACCAAGTCAGACCTATACACGCCCGATTCGCCTCGAATGCAGAGGCAGATCTGGGCGGTGCAGGTTGGCGGTACGTTCCCTGACGATGTCGATCCTTACCGCGTACCGTATGGCTACGGTATAGTCGGCATCGATGCTATCAACGGGGATATACATTTAAGAGCGCGTTACGACGCGGAGGTGTTGGTGGAGCCGTAGGGGTGATCTGGTTGTTCCTTCAATCGCGTACGATGCGACGGTCTATCAGCGGGTAAAGCGTTTCCATGATCGCCAGCAGCACCGCAAAGATGATGGCGGTTGTGATGACGATGGATTGCACCAACCCGGCGTTGTTCCCAAGAATCGCCTGCTGGAGCAAGTATCCGATCCCCGGATAGGCGAAGACGATCTCGACCATAACGGCGCCAGTGAAGATGATTCCCATGCTAAGGAACAGTTGGGTGAATTGTGGCAGAGCGCAGTTTCGCATCCGGTACCACGCAAAGATGCGCCAATCTTGCAGCCCCATGGCCCGCGATTGGATCACGTAGTCTTCACCTTCGATGGTCACCATCATCCCGCGCATCAACACCAGCCAATGTGCCGTGCCAGTCAGGATGATGCTGAGCGTCGGCAGCGTCCCGTGCCAGAGGAGGGTTTGTATTCCCTGCCAAGTGAGCGTCGGTGTTTCGCCCAACGTGTATCCGCCGCCAGTCGGAAATACCGCCCAGAGCCAAACGAAAAGCCAGATCAGAACCATCCCGAAGATGAAGTACGGGGTTGCGTACATCGTCAGTGCGGCTGGCGTGCCCCATCGAGCGATCTTCCCGATCTTCCCAAACGGTGAAGCCATCAATGCTCCTGCAATTGAACCGAGGATGAAAGATACAGTCGTTGCTAGTCCCATCAATGTCAATGTCCAGGGCACTGCTTGCGTGACTTTAGCGTTGATGAAGCCACCTTGAAGCGCCCACAACCACCAATTCAGAAAGTCGGATATCGACGGAAATGAACCATAGTCGGTCCAGAGCGCCGGAAAGCGAGGTATGAGATATGCGAGGGAACCGGCGAGGAAAACGGTGGCGACGAATGAGGCTGTTCGACGGGCGAGTTGGTTCATTTGCAGATGCGGAAAGGCGGGTTTCGCAGCGCGTTAAGTGTAACCGCGCCATTCAGCAAAGGGGCCTACATGAGGAAGTGGCCCCTTCTTAATGCACTAACTGTCCTCGCAAATCTACGACCTACTCGCCGGTTGGTTGCAGGCGGATGATGGCTTGGTAGAACGCGGCCCAAACGCGGTGCGATGGGAAGTCGGAGGTCTCGGCCGTCGGCCATCCGGTCCAGTATGTGGTGTTCATGGCGTTGATGATCCCGTCCTCTGCCAATTGAATCTCCGGCATGTCACGGAGGATGATCTCCGTGGCTTGACGGAAAAGTTCGATGTACTCGGGGTCGTCCGGCGATGCCTGCATCGCGCCCATCTGATCGATGATCGCGTCGTATTCCGGATTCTCGTAGCGAGGTGCTGAGAGGAAGTATCCGACGGTTTCGCCGATTTCGGCAGAGTTGCTGGAATGCCAATGGATGTACGTCTGATATGGCTCGATAGTGCTGCCGCAGTGCCATGTCAACCAAGATGGGAGGTCGCCAACAGCCTGTTTGCCCCAGAAACCGGTCAGACCACGACGCTCGACCGCGTCGAATCCGGCGCGCTGAAGGCTCTCAACAACCGCTGTGCCGGAGCGGGACATAATGAAGTACCCGGGTGCCGGGTTCCAAAGCTCGATGTTGAGAACCTCGCCGTCAGCGTCGGTCCAGAAACCTGCTTCGTTTTTGGAGTAGCCAGCGGCTTCCATGACCTCGGCGGCCTTTTCAGGGTTGTGGGTCTCAGTGCCGTCGGCATCGATGAGATCCTTGATCTTCTCGTAGTATTCCGCCGGCCCCGGGAACGTAATCGCGAGAGGCACCCCTACGTTATTCGCAGCACCCTCAAAGGCAAGATTGTTGACGGACTGCTTGTCGATGGAGTAGTTCAACGCCCGCCGTACGGCTGGATCGTCGAACGGCTTGACCTTGTTGTTCATCGTCATGGAGATCATGCATCCGTTGGGGTCGAGTCCGAACGGCTCGTCTTTGAACGAGATGATCTTGGGGTTGCGCACACGTGTCAGTTCGTACAGTCCTGCCTGGAACGTGAATTGCACGTCTATATCGTCATTTGCCATGCGAAGCGCGATCGACTGTTCATCACCGGCTGGAGCGAAGACGATGCGTTCGACCTGAGGCAACGGCGCTACGCCTGCTTTAGCCGCCCACCAGTTGTCGTCGCGATCGAAGATCAACGCTTCTGGTGCAGCTTTGACCAGTTTGAATGCACCGGTGCCGACTGGCCAACCGTTCGGGATATCGATGTTCTCGAAGGTCTCCGGATCCTTGCCTTCCCAGATGTGCTTAGGTAATACGGGCATCTGCTCTTCGGAATTCTCTTGGAAGAGGACCAAGAATATCCGCTGGTCAGGTTGGGTCAGGTGCAGTTTGATGGTGTAGTCGTCAACCTTTTCCACGCTCTCGATCACACCTTTCAGGCGGAAGTGGAACGCGCTCGACGGATTGTCCAAGATGAGGTCTTGCCACGTGAATCGGACGTCTTCGGCAGTGAACGGTGTGCCATCTGACCAGTGGACGTCGTCACGGAACGTAATAGTGACTTCGTCGAACGTGTCGTTGTACTTCCAGTCTGTCGCGAGCCAGGGATAGACCTCCCCGTCATGATGACCGTAATAGAAGGGGAACTCGAGCCAGGTTTGGTTGGCGAAGTCCCTAATGCGACTCAGAGCACCGCCGGATAGCAGGTTCATGTTCGCGGGAGCCAGTTGCTGACCTCCGATGGCTATTACGAGGGTACGGTTGCGAGGCACATCGCGGAGACCCTCGGTTCCTGCCGCAGGCGGCGGAGTGGCCGTCGGTTCAGCGGTTGCTGTAACGACCTTTTCGACTTCCACGGCGACTTCCTGCTGTACCACGACCTCTTTTTCTACAACCACGGTCTCGACGACAGTCTGACCCTCGACAATGCGCTCTTTCTCAACGACAACCGTCTGTACGATCGTCTCGCCTTCTACGATCGTCTCCTTCTCAACAACGACTGTCTCGACGACCCTGATCTCGCGTGCTACCTTAACCTCTACCGTCTGGACGACGATCGTTTCGGAAGCGCAAGCGATTGCCGCGGCGGCGGACAAAACAGCGCTCAAAAGGCCAATTGTGATGATCTTGCGTAACTTCAACATTTTGGTTGCCTCTTTCATTTGCGTTGACTGGTACAAATTACGTCACTACAGCGAGTAATAATGCGGTGTTGCGTAGTTTTTGCGAAATCATACGCATGGTTTCGTAAGATATCAGCGATTCAGGGATGATGCTTGTCCGACAACCTCGGCGAGAAACCGTCGCAAAATAAAACAGGGCCTGCTCCTAGGAGCAGGCCCTGATGATTTGATCGCTAGATCGCGACTGCTGGAGTATCAGCCAGCTGGTTGCAATCGGATGATCGCGTGGTAGAACTCCGCCCAGATGCGTTCGGAGCGCAGGTCTGCCGTCTGGCTCGTTGGCCATCCGGTCCAGTACGTCGTGTTCATAGCGTTAATGTGCCCATCAATCACCAACTGGATCTCCGGCATGTCGCGCAGAATGATCTCCGTTGCTTTGCGGAACAGGTCGATGTACTCGGCGTTGTCAGGCGATGCTTCCAACACACCCATCTGGTCGACGAGAGCGTCGTACTCGGGGTTCTCGTATCGAGGAGCAGACAGGAAGTACGCGACTGTCTCTCCGATGTCGGCCGAGTTATTGGAGTGCCAGTGGACGTAGGTCTGGTACGGCTCAACGGTGCTACCGCAGTGCCACGTCAGCCATGACGGGAGGTCACCAACTGCCTGCTTGCCCCAGAACCCGGTAAGGCCACGGCGTTCGACAGCGTCGAAACCGGCCCGTTGGGCACTCTCAACGACAGCGGTTCCCGCGCGTGACATCTTCCAGTACCCAGGGGACGGGTTCCAAAGCTCGATCAAGAGAACTTCGCCGTTCGAATCGGTCCAGAATCCGTCATCGTTTCGGGAGTATCCGGCGGCTTCCATGATCTCGGCGGCTTTTTCCGGGTTGTGTTGGTCGGTGCCGTCGGCTTCGATCAGGTCTCTGATCTGCTCGTAGTACGCCGCTGGGCCTGGGAATCCGATCGCGAGCGGAACTGCAACGGGCATAGTAGTGCCTTCGAACGCGAGGTTGGCAACAGATTGCTTGTCGATGGCGAAGTTGAGAGCGCGTCGAACGGCGGGGTCGTCGAACGGGGCGACTTTGTTATTCATCGTCATCGAGATCATGCATCCGTTTGGGTCGTGGATGAACGGGTCGTCCTGCCACGAAATCACCTTCGGGTTACGCACACGGGTCAACTCGAACAGGCCGGGCTGGAAAGTGAACTGCAAGTCGATTTCGTTCCGTGCAAGTCGCAACGCGATCGATTGTTCGTCACCTGATGGTGCGAATACGATGCGCTCAACTGCGGGCAACGGCGCTAATCCAGCCTTGGCAGCCCACCAGTTGTCGTCCCGGTCAAAGATCAAAGCCTCGGGAGCTGCTTTCACCAGCTTGAAAGCGCCGGTGCCGACCGGCCAGCCCTGCGCGATGTCTACGTTTTCGAATGTCTCCGGGTCCTTGCCTTCCCAGATGTGCTTTGGCAAGACCGGTAGCTGCTCTTCAGAGTTCTCTTGGAAGAGGATGAAGAATATCCGCTGGTCCGGACGCGTCAGGTTCAATTTGATTGTGTAGTCGTCTGGCGCCTCCACGCTTTCAACCGCGCCCTTAAGCCTGAAATGGAAGGCGCTCGAAGGGTTGTCGATTATCAAGTCCTGCCACGTGTAACGAACGTCCTCTGCTGTGAAGGGCGTTCCGTCAGACCAGTAAGCGTCGTCGCGCAGCGTAATCGTAATCTCGTCGTGCGTGTCGTTGTACTGCCAGTCTTTGGCCAACCACGGGCGTACCTTGCCATCGTGGTGCCCGAAGTAGAACAGGAACTCTAGCCACGAGTTGTTTGAGAACGTCCGGATCCGGCTCAATCCACCACCTGACAACAGGTTCATGTTTGCCGGGTCAAGCTGCTGTCCACCGATCGCGATGACGAGCGTGCGATCGCGCGGGACGTCGCGAAGTCCTTCGGTTCCAGCTGCCGCTGGCGGTGTAGCGGTTGGTTCAGCGGTTGCTGTAACGACCTTCTCGACCTCTACTGCCACCTCTTGCTGGACTACGACCTCTTTTTCGACGACTACAGTCTCTACGACAGTTTCGCCTTCTACGACGCGTTCCCGCTCGACGACGACAGTCTGGACGACGGTCTGACCTTCAACGATCGTCTCTTTCTCGACGACGACGGTCTCGACGACCCTCACTTCGCGCGCGACCTCGACCTCGACCGTCTGGACAACGATCTTTTCCGAGGTACACGCAAATGCCGCGACGCCGGCCAAGATGACGCTCAGGGCAGCGATCGCAAGCAACTTGTGTAACTTGAACATTCCGGATATCTCCTTTACTTGTGTTCTCCGTTATTGGTGGCGTTAAGGTGAAATTTGGTTTTGGGGGTGATTGTGTTTCTCGTCTATTCAGATGGGCGACATGGTATTTTGGGAAAGCATCGAATCCAAGTCGGTTACCGGTCTATCTTCATACAAGAAACATTTGACCGCGCGATCATCGTCAAGCCTATAGTGCGGCGGATCGTTTTCGCATCGGTCGAATGCGTGAGGACAACGCGGCGCAAAGGCACAGCCCGCAACCGCGACATCCCGCTGGTCTCCTGATGATATCGGCGACAGGTCGTCACCCCAAGGCACACGAGGATCGGGAACCGGGATGGAGCCCATCAATAGTTGGGTGTAGGGATGCGAGGGCTGCTGGACAACATTTTCGACGTTGCCTGCTTCCACAACCGATCCTCTGTAGAGCACGTAGATGCTATCGCCGACTTGGTACGCAGTCGTGAGGTCATGGGTGATGTAGATGATCGATATACCCAGCTCCGTCTTTAACGCGCGAAGGCTCTCCAACACTGTCGCCCTAAGCGAAGCATCGATCATCGAAACAGGCTCATCCGCCACGATAACCTTCGGCTTCAAAAGGAATGCTCGGGCGACCGTGATCCGTTGGCGCTGACCACCGCTCAACTGATGAGGGAAGCGGCCCAGAGTCTCCGCAGGTCGTAGCCCGACCTGACGCAATGCATCCTCCACCATCTCGTGCGCCTCATCCTCGGAATCGGCGATGCCATACAACTGCGCGGGTTGTGTGAGTATCCGGTCGACTCGGTAGACCGGATTGAAAACCTCAAATGGGTCTTGGAATATCGGCTGAACATTGCGTCGGAACTCTCTCCAGTCATTCCCCTTGAGTGAATGTATTTCGCGCCCACGGTACCGGATCTCGCCTCGCGTGGGGCGCATGAAACCCAAGAGCATCGAAGCCAGCGTCGTCTTGCCGCTCCCGCTCTCACCGGCTATGACGGTAATGCTCGGGTTGTCGTCGTCAACCCGAAGGCTGATGTCGTTGACCGCGACGTTCTCGACCTTGTTGAACAACCCGCGGCTGAAAACACGCGTCAGGTGGTCGGCTTCTAAGACCGCGCTCATGTTGCCGCCTCCGCGTAGAGATGGCAACTTGTCCACCGACCTTCTCGGATCTGGTCGTAACTCGGATCCGCAGACCTGCAAACCTCCATTACCGAATCGCAGCGCGGGTTAAATGAGCATCCGCCAGGCAGTTCGAGCAGGGCAGGAGGAAGCCCGGGAATCCCCGTCAGCCTGTGCCGCCGACTAGTCGACGGCAAGCTGGCGATCAACGCTCGCGTATATGGATGGAATGGGTCATCGAAGATGTCCAACACCTGGCCGACCTCCACAAGTTTCCCCGCGTACATAACTCCGACGTGGGATGCGAACTGCGCCATCAGACCCATGTCGTGCCCGACTATCAAAACCGCCGCACCGATCTCCTCCTGCAACTTGCGTAACGTCAACATCACTTCGCGTTGCACTACAACATCCAACGCACTGGTAGGTTCATCCGCGATAATCACCTTCGGTCCCAACGATACTGCGATGGCGATCGCCACTCGTTGTTTCATCCCACCACTCAATTCATGTGGATACATCCGAGACACCGCTGGATCAAGACCCACGCTCCGCAGAACCTCTACTATCCGCTCCGAAATCTCTGACCCGCTGATGCTGTCGAGATGGTCTTTGAATCCATTAGCTATCTGGTTGCCAACTTTGATCACCGGATTCAGTGAGTTCATGGCGCCTTGAGGGACATAAGATATCTGCGCCAACCTCACCTCGCGCATCTCGTTTTCCGAAAGACCCAGCAAATCAACACCATCCAACAGCACTTCCCCATCGACTATCCGCCCTGGAAGTTGCGTCAATCGCATCAAAGCCAGCGCGGTTGTCGTCTTGCCCGACCCAGATTCTCCTACGAGTCCGAAGCGTTGGCCGGGCTGTAACTCAAACGAGACACTATCCGCCGCGCGCAACATCCCCCGCGGCGTCTCGTACTCCACCGACAAGTTGTTGATCTTGAGGACCGGTCCTCCGTTTCCAGACGTCACGACGAACCTCGCAATCTCGGGTTCGCGATGCGGTCAAGTCCCAACGATGTCATAAAAAGTCCGAGGAATATCATCACGATGATCACTACGGGCGATCCCCACCACCACCAGAATCCGCGCAGCACAGCGCCATAGTCATTCGCCCACCAGATAGACCAGCCTAAAGTTTGCGAGTTGGCAGGTCCCAATCCGAGCACCTCTAAGCCGATTGAAAACAGTATTCCTCCCGAGACCGCTTGGACAAAGCTCGCCGCCAGATACGACGTGAGGTTTGGCATCAACTCAACGAAGATGATCCGCCAAGTGCCGGCGCCGGAAGCGCGTGCCATGTTTACGAAAGCCCTTTCGCGGAGGGTCAAAACTTGAGCACGGACCGTCCGAGCGGTACCCATCCACGAAAGGACTCCGATGACGATACCCATCATCCAAATGGCTCCGACCGGAAAGTACTCGATGATGAAGACGAGGAGGAAGAGTATCGGTATCACGAACAGAACGTCCGAGACGATCCTGATAACCGTATCTGCCCAACCTCTGACATATCCGGCGAAAAACCCTAGGCAAGTCCCAATCGTGATTCCGCATACGCCCGCTAACAACCCGATAAGTAGCGTCTTCGGAGTGCCGATCACAAGCAACGCAAGGATCGATCGCCCTACCGCATCCGTACCGAACCAGTGCTCCATGGATGGCGGTTGCGATATCGGCGCGGAATTGAGGCGTGCCAACTCCAAATCAACGAAGAGATAGCCCAATACGGTGAAGGCGATAATTCCCCCAAGCAGTGCCAACCCGAGGAGAAGCAGCATGTTCCCAACCAACAACCGGAAGAACCGGCGCGTCAAAGACACCGAAGGAATATCGTTGCTGCTCTGTGCTACTGTCACGCCACTATCCGACTAATCGGTCTCATGCCGAATCCTCGGGTCCAATATCGGGTAGATGATGTCGAGCAGAATCAGGAACAACGTCACGACCACAATCACCACCAGAAGTATTAGCTGCAACAGCGGCAAGTCCTTGACCGTTATGGCGTCGAGCAATATCGTACCGATACCCGGATAGACAAACACGACCTCCACAAGAGCCGATCCCGACACAATGAACCCCAGACTCAAGGCGAGGAACGTTATCTGCGGCAACAACGCGTTCCGGACTTGGTACGTATAAAAGACGCGCCAAGGCTTCAATCCCATCGCTCGCGACATCTGCACGTAATCTTCGCCCTGGACGATCACAATCATTGAACGCATCACGATAGCCCAGCCCCCGGCGGCGACTGCGACCAGCGACAACGCCGGCAGGAACGCATGTTTGACAATCGTGAAGAGGCCGTTGAGGCTGAACTCTGGCGACTCGCCCAACGTGTAGCCACCACCTAGCGGAAACACCGCCCACGTAAAGGCGAACAGAGCAATCAGCACAATCCCTAGCAAGAAGTACGGGATCGAATGAACAATCATCACGAACGGCGTTGTCCACGCCAGTAACCGCTTCCAAGGCCCAGGCGCCGCAACCATCAGCGCCCCGAACAACGTCCCTAAAACGAATCCGATCATTGTGGCAGTCGTCAACAATCCCAAAGTCCATGGTAGCGCCGCCCTAATCACCCTCGTTACTTCAACTGGATAGTCGGTTACAGACAGGCCGAAGTTGAATTGAGAGACATCGATCCAATAGTTGATGTACTGTTGCCACATCGGTTTATCGAGGCCGAACTTAGCGCGGTATTCCTCAACGAACCCAGCCGATGGGTCCCCTACGAACATCCCTTGTTGAGCTAATTGGCCTAGGTATTCCTGTATCGGGTCACCCGGAGCCAAACGCGGCAAAAAGAAGTTGATCGTTACTCCCAACCAGACGACAAGCAAGAAAAGTCCAACTCTCTTCAGCAGATAAGTTACGGACATGTCGCGATTTAGGCCAGGTTCAGATCAAAGTGGTACGCAATGTTTCGCACGGTAGGCGCGAACGCTATGACTGCGCCGCATTATAAGCGAATTGGAATGATCGGGAAACGCAGGTTCAATCCTGCCTCGTCAGCATCCCACTCCTGTTTAGACGCTCCAACTCGATAGCGACGCCCTCGCTGTCGGGGCCGGAGATGTGGTCATGGGCGGCGTCGATGACCATGGGGTGGGCGTTGCCGACGGCGTATCCGCGTCCAGCCCATCGGACCATTTCGAGATCGCCAAGGCCGTCTCCGAAGGTGATGTAGTCGGACGGTTCGAGACCGTGACGTTCGGCAAGCCATTGCAGAGCGCGTACCTTTCCTGCACGAGGCGATCCGACTTCGCAGAAGTGGGGCAGCGAGTGGGTGACTTCCGCCGCCGATCCGAGCAGGCGAGCGATATCGTGGACATGCTCGGCCATTTCGTTGGGGGGAGAAATCCCGAGTACCACGGTAGGCTGGCGGTTGGCGAGAGAGAATAGGTCGTCGACCTTGACCAGTTTGGCGTGGTTGCGCTGAGCGTAGTCGAAATCTTCCTCGTCTTGGTGAGATACGAAGACATCGTCGTCGACATAGACGCGTATGTCGAGTTCACGACTTTTGAAGAAGTGGATCGCCTCTGCGGCGGTCGCTTCGTCCAAGCGTTCGTGCTTGAGCAACGTGTTCGTCTCCGCATCGACCGCCATTGCGCCTTGGTAGCAGATCATCGTAGCGTTGGCACCGATCTCTTGATGCACGATCCAAGCCGAGCGCCGCATCCTACCGGTAGATATCGAAAAGGGGACCCCCCGATCGGTCACTTCAGCAACCGCGGCTTTCAAGCGTGGTGAAATTTTGCCGTTGACCCGCGTCAACAGCGTCCCGTCGATGTCGGATACGATTGCTGAAAAAGGCACGTTGCTCATCGATGACGCCATCCTGTCTGGTACGGATTCTCAGTGTTCAAAAAGATCAGTCCACGCATCTTCATCTGGGCGATATTCCTCGTGGTCGCGGCGTACATCTTCATTCAGGCGCTCAGACAGGGTTCGTAAGGCGGGCATTCCCCGCACACTCGTTTCGCTCGTGCTCGCCCCCTTCGATTCTCGAAAGAGGCAAGTACTCTTCGATGCACCGCACGCCTTGGCAGGATAGACCCGCGGCAATCTCCGACATTGTGCGTTGCAACACAGGATGAACCGCATGCGGGGCAATCTCGGCAAGCGGCAGCATCACGAAAGCCCGTTCATGCATTCGAGGGTGAGGCACGGTTAAATCTGGAGTGTCAAGAATCTCCTCACCGACCATCAAAACGTCGAGGTCCAAGGTCCGAGACTCGTTTCTTCGAATCCGTACACGTTCATTGGCTCGTTCTATTTCCATGAGTTCCGCCAGCAGCTGTTCCGGAGCAAGTTTCGTCTCTATCGATACCACCATATTCAGATACATCGGTTGCTGTTCATCACCGATACCGAACGGCTCGGATTCATAAACCGACGATACAGACATTGAATCACCGAGATGTTGAATCGCGTTGACGCCGGATCGCAGATAAGCAACGCGGTCGCCAAGGTTGCTGCCGAGACCGATGTAGGCGGTGTTCGGTTTGAGGTCCGAGGCCACTCAGGTTTCCCTTTCAACCGCACGCCGCACATGATCGCTTGTTGATACTTGGGCGTCGGGTTTCCAGCCTCTAACAATTGCATCAGCCACCTTTGCAACTCGCGCCATCTCGCGGACTTCATGGACCCGCACGATATCGGCACCCGAAGCGATGGCAAGCGCGATGGAGGCCGCATTGCCCTCAACCCGATCGTCCGGCTCCGCGTCAAGGATCGCGCCGATAAAAGATTTCCGTGAGGCGCCGATCAAGATGGGCAGATTGCCAAGATTGGTCTTGATCGAATCCAGATGTCGCAACACTTCCAAGCTATGAGACGCATTCTTGGCAAAACCGATGCCCGGATCGACGATGATTCGAGATTCTTCTACTCCACCTTGCAGCGCAGTCGAAACCGCGCCGCTAAGCTCCGCGCTGATGTCGGCGACGACATTCTGGTATTGGGCTTTCGCTCGGATGTGACTGATGACGATTGGCGCGCCGTGCTTTGCGACGCGCGTCGCCATCTCAGGGTCTGACAACATGGACACGTCGTTCGCCATGCTCGCGCCTTCTGACAGGGCGATGTCGGCGACGACGGATTTTCGGGTATCGATGCTGATCGGGATATCGCTATGCCGCCTCAAAGCGGCGATGATGGGCAGGACGCGCTGAAGTTCTTCGTCTGCGGGGATCGGTCGAGCATCGGGATAGACCGATGCCGGTCGCGTCGACTCCCCTCCGATGTCGATGATGTCCGCGCCATCGTCCTCCATCCGCAGAGCGGCATCTACGGATGCGGCGACCCAGTCGCTCTCGTCGCGCATCGTGCCGTCGCCCGAAAAGGAGTCGGGTGTGACGTTCAGGATCCCCATGATGTATGTGCGGGAACCCCAATCGAAGATGCGACCGCCGATTTTCAGCGGTGGCCGGTGTTTGGCTTCGTCAATGTTGAAGGGCAATTGAAGTCGTGGCGAGGACAGTGAGAGTTGCATCGCGCGGTTGCGTCGTAAGTTAGGATTCTAAGTTGGCGACTGCGATAAATCGAAGATTCGAAGCGCGCTCGATTTCCGGCTCAACAGGGGCGAAGAGAGATCACTCAGCAACAAGAAACTACCTCATCAACCAACGGTTTCGAAAGCCGTCTCACGGCATTGGAATCACGTCGCTCTACAGCCAAACTCGGCGGTGGCGAACGGCGTATCGAATCGCAGCAGAAACGCGGCAAACTCACTGCCCGCGAGCGCTTGTCAAAGCTCTTCGACAACGGCAGCTTCACCGAGATCGACACCTTTAACACCCATCGCTCGACCGACCTCGGACTCGACAAACAACGCTTCGAAGGCGACTCAGTGGTAACCGGATGGGGCAAGGTCGAAGGCCGAACCGTATTCGCCTACGCCCAAGACTTCACCGTCCTCGGCGGTTCGCTATCCCAAATCGCCGCGCAGAAGATATCGAAGGTGATGGATCACGCCATTAAAGTTGGCGCTCCGGTGGTAGGCATTAACGACTCCGGCGGCGCCCGTATCCAAGAGGGTATCGACTCACTCGCTGGCTATGGCGAAATCTTCCGACGTAACACGCTCGCATCCGGCGTCATTCCGCAGATCACCGTCATCGCCGGACCCTCCGCAGGCGGTGCGGTCTATTCACCTGCGATGACCGACTTCATCTTCATGGTCGAGTCGATAGGGCAGATGTACATCACCGGACCCGACGTGGTCCGATCCGTCACTGGCGAGGACGTTACCCACGAAGACCTCGGCGGCGCGGGAATGCATGCGACAACTTCCGGCGTCGCGCACTACGCCGCGCCTGACGAAGATGCCTGCTACACGGAAGTTCGACGGTTGCTCAGTTTCCTGCCGTCTAACAACGCCTCATCACCACCTGCGTCTCCTTCCGAAGATCCGACGAACCGCCGCCCGGAAAAATTAGCCGCGGTAATCCCCGATGACCCCAACATGCCGTATGACGTCTTGGATGTCGTCGAGGAGATCGTTGACGATGGTGATTTCATGCAGGTTCACGCAGAGTACGCCCGTAATATCGTCGTTGGCTTTGGCCGCATGGGCGGTTCAACAGTAGGCATCGTAGCTAATCAACCGAACGAGGTAGCCGGAGTCTTGGACATCGACGCCTCCGACAAAGGCGCGCGTTTCGTCCGCTTCTGCGACGCATTCAACATTCCCATCCTGACCCTTGTCGACGTGCCCGGCTTCATGCCCGGCACTGCGCAGGAGCAGGGCGGCATCATTCGCCACGGCGCAAAGATGCTCTACGCATACTCCGAAGCGACTGTCCCTAAAATCACCGTCATCCTGCGCAAAGCCTACGGCGGCGCATACATCGTCATGGGTAGCAAAGAGCTTCGATGCGACGTAAACCTCGCATGGCCGACCGCCGAGATCGCGGTTATGGGACCTGACGGCGCAGTGAACGTTATAGCTCGCCGCGATATCGCCGCCGCCGATGACCCTGACACGAAGCGTCAAGAACTCGTCGCCGATTACCGTGAACGCTTTGCTAATCCATACATCGCCGCGAACCGCGGATACATCGACGACGTGATCGACCCGCGCGACACTCGCGTACGTGTAATTGACGCGCTCGAGATGCTCGCCAACAAAGTCGACGACATGCCGTCGAAGAAGCACGGGAACATCCCTCTGTGAGCGTCGCCGATCAGCCCCGTTATGCGCCGAACACCGTGAGCGAAGAAGAGTTCGTGCAGGCGGTTTCAGACATGGCTAGAGAGGTCTGGGATTTTCATAACCGCTGGGGTTTCGGCTCCGGACATTTCGAAGATGCGAATCCCGCGAGCATCATCAACCGCCGCAAGGCAATACTCGCCGAAGAGGTGCGAGAGCTAGCCGAAGCGGTCGACGATGACGACACCACCGGAATCCTCAACGAAGCAGCAGATGTCCTATTCGTAGCCATCGGACACGTCGAAGCTCTTGGTGCCGACGGACTCGATGGCGTCAGATACGTCACCGCCAAAAACGCACGCAAGACTGAAGAAACTCACGCGATACGGCAGGACACCGGCAAGTTGCTCCCGAAAGAAGGCAAACCACACAAGTGGGAATGAACCCCCACTAGAGGAACACCAACAGAGGAATACTGAATGCAAAACGCAGCCCAAGACGCCGCAATAAAGCGTGCCAAGGAGCATTTTGGCACTCTGCTAGAGAAACAGATTTCGCGTGTCGAGGCGATGAAGGAATCGTCCGGTTTCGTCGACTACAACGAGCTCGACACGATAAAGATCGGCCTCATCGGCGGCGACGGCATCGGCCCAGCAATCACCGACACGGCACGGGGCGTACTTGAGAGACTCCTCGATGATGCGGTCACCAGCGGCAGAATCGAGTTCCGCGACATCGAAGGTCTCACCATCGAGAACCGAGCAGCACACCTGCAGTCGATACCGGACGATGTGCTTGCCGAGGTCAAAGAGTGCGACGTCACCCTCAAGGGCCCGACGACCACGCCAGAAAAAGGCGACGGTTGGCCCAATCTCGAATCCGCCAACGTCGGAATGAGGAAAGAGCTAGATCTCTTCGCAAACGTCCGACCCGTCCGCGTCCCATCCGAAGGCATCGACTGGGTCTTCTTCCGTGAGAACACCGAGGACCTCTATGCCCTCGGCTCCGATGGCATCGACGTCACTGACGACTTCACAATCGACTTCCGCCTCATCTCCGAGCCCGGCTCCGAGCGCATCATCCGAGCCGCCTTCGAGCACGCCAAACAAAACGGCCGCGACCGCGTTACCGTCGTCACCAAAGCCAACATCGTCAAACTCAGCGACGGACGCTTCCTCCAAGTCGCCGAACGGGTATCTGAGGAATACCCCGGCATCGAGTGGGACGGCTGGTACATCGACATCATGACCGCCAAGCTCCTCGACACCGCACGACGCTCCGACTTCCAAGTCTTCGTCATGCCCAACCTCTACGGCGACATCCTCACTGACGAGGCGGCAGAGATCCAAGGCGGTGTGGGAACTGCCGGTGCCGCCAACATCGGTACGCGCTACGCCATGTTCGAAGCCATACACGGCTCCGCTCCACGCATGGTCACCGAAGGACGCGCCCAATACGCCGACCCATCATCCATGCTCAAAGCCTCTGCCATGCTTCTCCAGCACATCGGTTACGCCGACCTAGGACGACGCCTAGACATGGCGCTGGAAGTCTGCGGACAGTACGAGCGCAAGATCGTTACCACCGGTCGTGACACAGGCGCAACCGGCGACGAATACGGAGCGTACGTAGCCGACACCGTAAACGACCCCAACCTCGAATCGAAGTGGCAGTCCTACGTTGACGCGTCGTAATCTTCCTCCCCTTTTTGCGCAGCAAAAGGGGGACGCGTAGCGAAGCGAAGCAGGGGGTTCTCGCGGCAGACCCGAACAATCACCGACCAGGCATCCACATTAAGTTAGGAAAGAAAATGCGATCCAAAGTAACCGTCGTAGGCGCCGGAAACGTCGGCGCAACCACCGCACAGCGCATCTATGAACGCGGATACGCCGATGTAGTCCTAGTCGACGTCGTAGAAGACATGCCCCAAGGCAAAGCGTTGGACCTACTGGAGTCCGGCCCCGTCCTAGGCACCGACGCCCAGATCATCGGTGCCAACGACTACGAGCCGACCTCCGACTCTGATGTAGTGGTAATCACCGCCGGTATTGCCCGACGTCCCGGCATGTCCCGCGACGACCTCCTTCTCACCAACATGCGCATCATGCAGTCCGTCACCGAGCAGGTAGTCAAGTACTCGCCTGACTGCATCATCGTAGTCGTATCCAACCCCCTCGACGCCATGGTCCAACTCGCCCAGCAAGTCAGCGGCTTCCCCAAGGAGCGAGTCGTCGGCATGGCCGGCATCCTCGACACCGCACGCTTCCGCACCTTCCTCGCCCAAGAACTCAACGTCTCCGTAACCAACGTCTCTGCATACGTCCTCGGCGGACACGGCGACACCATGGTTCCCCTAATCAAAGCCACAACCGTCGGCGGCGTACCCGTATCCGAACTCATCGAAGCCGACCGCCTCGAAGAGATCGTCCAACGCACCCGGGATGGAGGCGCCGAGATCGTAGCCCTCCTCAAAACCGGTTCCGCCTACTACGCACCATCAGCCGCCAGCGCCCAAATGGTCGAAGCAATCCTCCTCGACCGCAAAGAAATACTGCCCTGCGCCGCCATGCTGGATGGGGAGTATGGGATTTCTGGCCTCTACGTAGGCGTCCCCGTCAAACTAGGGGCTAACGGCGTCGAAGAAATCATCGAGGTAGAGTTGACGGATGCTGAGAGTACAGCGTTGCAGGCATCAGCGGACGCAGTGCAGGAGTTGGTGGATGTGATGGCGGAGAGTGGGAAATGAGACGCATTGAAAAACTCGCCTCATGCTAGGGGTTTCTAACATCGCCCAGGGGCATTGTGCAGTTCTCGAACCACTTGAATGCACTTTGTCATCCAGCTAGAACGAACTTGGGCAGTGACGCTAACATCATCTTAGGGGCAAATTGTCGGGGAGCAGGGTTGACTTTGTTGTCCCGAATGGTAGAGAAATTCGACGACACAAGAGATAGCCGATGCTGAAAGTCCAAAGTCGGTTCGGCGGGGATTGGGAATACCGAACCGCCAACACGAAGGAATATACGCATGGAATTCATCCCTATCCCGCGATGATGATTCCGCAAGTGGCGCGGCGATTGATCGGCGAGTATGGTCCAGAGGAGGGTGTCCTTCTCGATCCTTATTGCGGGACTGGAACGACGTTGCTTGAAGGGATGTTGGCGGACCTCGATGCGACCGGTACTGACCTCAACCCTCTGGCGCGTCTCATCGCAAGAACCA
This sequence comes from Dehalococcoidia bacterium, assembly GCA_965220515.1. Classification (GTDB taxonomy): domain Bacteria; phylum Chloroflexota; class Dehalococcoidia; order Lucifugimonadales; family Lucifugimonadaceae; genus Bin127. The sequence continues at coordinate 665,964 of OZ244831.1, read as the reverse complement.
AGACCACGCCGATTGATCTCGACCTCCTTGACCGTGAGATAAAGGACTTCACCGAATTCGGACTCGTTACCGCAGGTTCGCGTGACGGTCAAACCGTCCGACCCGACATCCCGAATATCGATTATTGGTTCAGTGAGAACGTGCAACGTGAATTGGGTTTGATCCGTAGTCACATCGACTGGATCGAATCAGCGCGAATTGCCGATTTCTTCAGGGTCGCGTTCAGTTTGACAGTGCGGAAGGTGTCGTGGACGAAAAACTCCGAATTCAAACTCGTGAGAATGACGCCCGAGCGTATCGAGGATCACGATCCAGACGTATTTTCGACGATGGTCGATGTGCTAAATGACAACAGACGGGCTTTCGCATCGCTCGATCATGCTCTTGGCGATGAACCCGTAATTCCTTCGGTCTACGGCTTCGATACCGTAGTTGAGATACCACAAGAGATCATTGCCCCTGAATCGGTCGATATCGTCGTAACATCGCCGCCGTACGGAGATTCGAAGACGACAGTGGCGTATGGGCAATTTTCGCGACTTTCGTCCCAATGGCTCGGTTATGACAACGCCAACCGCGTGGACAACTCGCTTATGGGTGGCGCCAAACTCGCTGGCAACGTCAGGTTCGGATTTGAGGAACTTGACGATGTAATCAGTGAGATTGCCGACGCGGACCCTCGGCGAGCTGGCGAGGTTGCATCGTTTTTCGTAGATTATCGAAAGTCCATTTGTAACGTCGCTGATGTGGTAAGTCCTGGTGGTTTCGCTTGTTACGTCGTTGGGAACCGAACGGTGAAGGGTTATCAAATACCGACAGCTGAATCAACGGCGGCATTTTTCGAAATGAACGGCTTTGAGCATGTTGATACTTTCCACCGGAATATCCCGAACAAACGGATGCCGTCGATGAACTCTCCGACGAATGTTCCGGGTAAATTGGGCAAGACGATGAAATCGGAATTCATTGTGGTCAGTCGGAAAATCGTCTAACGGCATGACGAACAGTTACTTGCGCGACTATTTCGTCGGGGTTGGTGCCAAACGGCTTACTGCGGTTGACGCGGAGTCGAGTAGTTCCAACCAACACGAAGTTGGTACAACGCGCGATATGCGCCGACATTTCCTAGGTGAAATCGATCGAAGATTCAAAACTATCTATGTTTGGTTGGACGACGACGAAAACGCGATCGTAGTCGAAAGTGATTCCAACCATTACGATGCGCGGGCAAACCAACCGCACCGGCGGGCAGAGTGGCGGTTGTATTACCCGAGCAATCCTGTCACTGAAACCATGAGCCAGGGCGATTCGTTGTTTCTGGCCATGGCTAGAGACGAGTCCATCTATTTCGTCGTCGCACCTCCGGATTCGACCAGTGAAAGGCAACTGTCTTGGCTGTTCGGGTTAAGTGCCGAAGGTCGAACGTTCGTTTATAAACAGATTGGCGAAGACGGAATTGAACTTGGATTCGCGGCACGTTTCATCCTTGATGAGCTCGAGATCGAAACCGAACCGTCGGCCCCCGAAGAATTGGATGCCATAATCGATCAATTCGGTGATTCGTTTCCAACTACGAAAGAATTTTCCCAAGTGGCACGCGACTCCTTGCCGGGAATCGATTCGAGAGAAGACCCAGATGCTGCAATTGTGCAGTGGTTGGACCGTGAGGAGGCACTTTTCAAACGTTTGGAGAGACGATTCGTCACCGAACGGTTGCAACAGGGATTTGCCGACGGCGAAGATGTTGATGTGGACGATTTTCTGCGTTTTTCGCTCAGCGTTCACAACCGACGGAAGTCTCGCATGGGGCATTCTTTGGAGCACCATCTTGCTGCGGTTTTCGATGATTACGAATTGCGGTATGTCCAACATGCGATAACGGAATACAAGAATCGACCGGATTTTTTGTTTCCGAGCTTGGAGCTATACCGTGAAGCTCCCGAGAGTGGAGACCCGCGGTTGACGATGCTCGGAGCGAAATCTACGTGTAAGGACAGATGGCGACAAGTGCTACCAGAAGCAGAGAAAATCCCTAACAAGCATTTGTTCACGCTCGAACCAGGGATTTCTGAGGATCAGACGGATCAGATGCGGGCGATGTCACTTCAGCTGGTTGTTCCTCAACCAGTAATCAGCAGTTTCACCGCTGCCCAACAGGAGTGGTTGTGGAATTTGAGTTCGTTCATCGATTATGTAGCTGAAAAGTCCGAGCGCTAGCCGTACGCCATGTTTGATGATGTGTTTCAGCTAGGGCACATAAATCTCAATCGCGGTGTCGTGACAGCGGTCGAGTTCGGCAACGAAGTCCCTGCCCCTTGTCCACCGATTCTGGATTCCGGCTTTCGCCGTAATGACGTGAGGATATGCGGAGATGAACGTGGCGTCAACGGATACCAATCCCCCGCCGTCTCTCCCTAACCCCCTTCATCCGATTAACCATCTCCACCGCCGACTCCGCATACCCCGACGCCTGCCCAATCCGCTCCACAGCCTGCTCAGCAGTATCCGTAGTCAAAACCCCAAAAATCACTGGCTTCAGCGCATCCTCCGAAACCCTTAACAACCCTTGCGAAGCCGCACTCGCAATGTGCTCATAGTGGTCCGTCTCACCCCGGATCACCGCGCCGATCGCTATCACCGCGTCCGATTCGACCGGCGGGTCCAACAATGCCCGCGCAGCCAAAGGCAACTCAAACGACCCCGGCACCTCGAACACATGCGATCCCTCAACCGTCACACCCAACTCCTCTAACCGCGCCAAACACAAATCACGCATCTTGAACGTGATATCCGAATTGAACCGCGCCACCGCAATCCCGATCTTCAAACCTGATCCATCCAAAAACTCCGCCGGCGACTCACCAGCACCCTTCTCGATCTCAGCCATCAACCTCTCCTAACGTTTATCCGCCCAACCGCGTCCGACGCCTACTGGCAACCGGCCCCGACGGCTCCTCTTCCCCATCTTCCACCTTGATCTGGTGCATCATCCGATCGCGCTTAGTCTCGAGATACTCACGATTGTGGTCATTAGCGGGTAGAGAAAGGGGCACCTGCTCCACCATCTCTAGTCCAAACCCTTCCAAACCCGCAACCTTCTTCGGGTTGTTGGTCAAAAACTTGAACTTGCGGATGCCGAGGTCGATGAGGATTTGAGCACCGACCCCGTAGTGGCGGAGGTCTGTCTGAAGGCCGAGACGGTTGTTAGCTTCTACCGTGTCGAGACCATTGTCTTGGAGACGGTAGGCCTTCAACTTGTTGATGAGGCCGATGCCACGTCCCTCTTGTCGCATGTACACCAGTGCGCCGACGCCTTCTTGTGCGATCTGCGACATCGCCGCGTCCAACTGCTCGCCACAGTCGCAACGCTGGCTACCGAAAATGTCACCCGTCAGACACTCCGAGTGCACACGCACTACAGCCGGCTCCTCAGGATCGATCTTTCCCATCACTAACGCGATATGCTCCGCCGGATCCACGTTGCTCCGATACGCAACGCACCTGAACTCTCCCCACTTCGTCGGCAAACGCGTCTCAGTAACACGCTGCACGAACGACTCCCGACTCAAACGATAGGCGATGATATCGGCAATCGAGACGATAGGAATGTCGTGCTTATTGGCAATCTTTTCGAGTTGCGGCCGCCGCGCCATCGTCCCATCATCATTCATGATCTCGCACACCACCGCCGCAGACCGTTTGCCCGCCGCGCGAACCAGGTCGATCGAGCCCTCGGTGTGACCCGCACGCACTAGAACCCCGCCTTCCTGATATCTAAGTGGGAAGACATGCCCGGGCTGAACAAAATTCTCGGACGACGCCTCGGGTTCTGACAGCAGCCGGATCGTGTGCGCTCGATCAGCCGACGATATCCCGGTCGTGATCCCATACGCCGCATCAACCGCCACCGTCATCGCCGTCGAGTGCGGCGACGTGTTGTTTCGCACCATCATCGGCATCTCGAGGCGGTCTAGATCATGCCCCTCCATCGGAACGCAGATCAAGCCGCGTCCATGGACAGCCATGAAGTTGATCTGTTTCGCAGTCGCATCCTCCGCCGCCATCACGAAGTCGCCCTCGTTCTCCCGGTCCTCATCGTCGACCATGATGACCATGCCACCGGATCGGACGCGCGCGATTGCGCGCTCAACCGACTCCGCGGTTTCGGGTCCCATCTCCCGCACTTCAGTTGTCATCGGATTCAACGTTCCTGGCTCGTTACGAACCGTTCGATGTATTTGCCAGTCTGGTCAGTTTCGATATTAACTGTATCCCCGACCCTCAACACGCCCAACGTGGTATGGATCGCGGTGTATGGGATCAATGTGAAGGTGAAACTCTCGGGACTCCAATCGAACGCTGTGAGACTGACACCCTCGATGGCGACGAAGCCCTTTTCGACGATATAGCGTGAAATCGCTCCAGCACATCGGACGGTTACCAGTTTGGCGTCGCCATCGTACCGGATGTCAGTGACGTTGCCAAGACCTTCTACGTGACCTTGGACCAGGTGACCGCCGACGACCGAGCCAAAGCGCAACGCGCGTTCGAGGTTGACATGCGCGCCGGGATGAAGTTCCGAAAACCAAGTTGCGCGTTGGGTTTCAGGGGTCACATCGACGTGGAATCTGGCCGCTTCGAGACTGGTAACGGTAAGACAAGCGCCGCTCACCGACACACTGTCGGAAATCCGCAACCCGTCGTCGCCCGAAAGCACGCGCTGCGCGCTGATGGCAAGGCGACCACTCGCTGGGGAGAAAGAGTGAATTCTGCCCACCTCTTCGACTATTCCACTGAACATTCCGTCATCTCCGCTTTTCAACCAACGTAGCCAATGATCGCTATATCCTCACCGAACTGTTCCGTCCGAACGTTACTCAATCTTGTGACATCATGCATCACCGACGGCCCGCAACCTCCAACCGGCGAGAGCGCGTCGGAACCTCCGATAATCTTATCCGTCGATATATAGACCACCACCTTGTCGACCAAACCGCAGTCGAAAAGCGAGCCCGTCAATCGCTCCCCAGCCTCGACCAAAACGTTGATACAGCCGCGCTCGCCCAGATGTCGCATCACCGCCGCCAGATCAACCGAATCTTCGCTTTGACTAGGCACCTGTATGACCTTGCAGCGACGGTTCGCTGCTTCACCGTTGCTGACCGCTTGGATGATTTCGCCCTCTTCCTCCAACAATGCGGCGTTCGCAGGCATCTTGCCATCGCTGTCGATCACCACGCGTACGTACGGACGACCGCACATGCGTTTGCCAGAATTGGGATCGCGCGCCGTCAAACGCGGGTCGTCGGCGAGGACAGTGCCAATGCCAGTCATCACCGCGTCTGATCGGTAGCGCAGCGAGTGCGCGTGAGTGCGCGCCGCCGGACCTGTAATCCACTGCGAATCACCATCGCGAGTGGCAATCTTGCCATCCAAAGACATCGCCCATTTCACAGTCACGAACGGCATACCGGTATTGACGTGCTTGGCGAAACCCTCGATAAGTTCATCCGCACGTTGCTGCGAAGCGTCGTCGACATCGTTGATGACCTCAATACCCGCCGATTTCAAGTGCTCGAAACCACGTCCGGCCACTTGCGGATTGGGATCAACAGTAGGGCAGACCACCCTCCCGATACCGGCATCGATAATCGCTTGCGAACAGGGTGGAGTCGTCGAATGAAAATGATGCGGCTCAAGCGTGCAATACATCGTTCCCCCCTTGACCCCATCATGAGCCACATCCTGCGCCACAGCCAACGCCACAGCTTCCGCATGAGGCCCCGGATTCGGCTGAGTAGCCCCTTCCCCGACAACCGTCTCACCATCCCGAGCAACGACCACCGCACCCACCGGCGGCCTAGGCGCCAGCCCCCCAGCCGCACCCTCCGCCAAGTCCAGCGCTCGTTGCATGAAATCCATGTCCCAAGTATGCAACACTTGCTACTGACTGCTCGGACCTCACGTTTTGGTCGACGGATTGACAACATTCGCCGCAGAACACTTAGGTTCAATAGCGACTTGCCATGGGAAAAGCGAAGAACCTTCACTAAACGGCGATGCCAGCTACATGCCTTACTTGAATGTCCCTGATTTTCTCCTTCAGAGCGTCGTCCAATTGACTTGCCATAATTACGTCAATGACCTCTTCAATACCGTCCCAATTCCAAAAATTCGTTTCTATCCCGTCAAAGTACTCAAGTAACTTCGCCGATGCTAAAGGAAACCTCCGAGCAAGGATTTCATCGACGTAATCTTTCGATATCCTCATGAGTTTAAGGTTCTCCGATGGCATCCCAATCGCCAATTCGACGGCGTCGTCGAACACGACTTGGAGGTCTTTTGGCCAACGAAGCATCTCTTCGACTTCCTTTTGTTCCAATGGTCTTGGTACACCAGACAACCGATTCTCCCAATATCGTCTCAACCATCGATCCCAGAGTTCTATCTTCTGAGCACCAGCCATGTTTTCGAGTATCCGACCAATCTCCCAAGCGAACGAGTAACGATCCTCATCATCACCGTTCTTGAACAATTCAGGTGCCCATTTGATTAGCGGTTCATCAATGTTGTAGACCATCATGTTGGCATATCGCCTCACGAACTCACTTCTCCGCGAAGGAACACCAACATGCTTGAACTTATGAATGTTCCCAACTGCGAGCAAAAACATCGGTTTCATCAACTCACCAACGTCGGAACTCAGTTGTCCCCACGTGAAACCATGCCACGCAGGAACGAATGAAGCGTGTTCGGGATCAAACAAGGGCAACAGTCTATTCGTTGTCCATTCGTAATCAAATGACAGAAGATAACCAAGATGCGTTGTCAACATCGCTTGCCCGAGTTTTCCGCGCATTCCATCATCTTCAATTACCAGATCGAAAAATTCTTGGTCGTCCTCTCGGAAATGACCGCTACGTTTTGTACCACCTTCACTCTCGACCCATAACGCCGAAAGCCAAAAACGTACGACCATTCCTGCATTCGAATTCAACGCATACGTCAACCAGTCAGTCTCGCTGAGAATGCCGGGCTTGTCGTGCTCAGATTCATTCCACACTGACCGAGCTAGCCCCTTAGCCGTCGAAACTATCCCGATTGCGTACGGCTTCCCACCGTTTTCGACCAAACTGTATAGTAAGTCGGTGATTGATCTACCATGCATTACTAGTAACTTTGGGGACTGCAACAAAGTCAAGACTTGGACGCATTCATGTTCTTCGAGTTCTGACTCTCGCCACGAACCGATCAATTCCTGCCACAGATCCCGCCGCCATTCTTCGCGGCACACCAACTCATTCGCGAACTCGACCCCCCAACTTACCTCACGCGTTGCCGCCTCGCGAACTCCTTTTGCCGCACGTTTTTCATCCATCTGATCTTCGTTAACCAAAGACCCCCATGATGGCGGCTTGTACTCCAAAACTTCGTCGACCCATTCCGCACCTGATCGAGACAACAACTCGTCGATGGTCCAAGGGCTGATATGACGCACCCAGTATGCTTTACTAACGGGAACCAGGAGGTCAGGGTTATCTCGGGGTTCCAATTCGGGGTATCGAGTTTGCAACTCCTGAAAAGCGGTCTGTGCCAATTCGCAATCGGCGTCGGCACGAAGCAACACATCGAACCAGTCATAAAGGTCGCGATCGCTATCTAATATGCCTTGCGAATCGTTTTCGCCGGGTTCAGCAGCATCCCTTATCGCTTGTATCAAGCGTTGCCGCGCCTGTGTGCTCGCATGAGGGTAGGCCTTTAGAACTAATTCGCGACTCTCGTGATACGTCGCGAGGTCGACTAAACCACCAGACGAGATCAACCACTCGATTTTTTGGTCAGGTGTCATTCAGGCAACTCAGCCATCGCGAAACTAGCCAATCTCCTTAGCAACGGAACGTCGGACGATGAGAGACGGTCAATCCATGTCGCGGCTTGTGTCGGATCGTTTTGCGCCATCCAGCCCAGCGAAGCTCGAGCCATGTCGATCAAAATGTCCTCAGAATTTGCTGTTGCAGCATCCATTTCACCCTCAATTGTCTCACGATGGATGCTTGGTTGGCTGAAATCCTGGTCGGCGAGTTCCCAAGCCACCAATTGCCGGTGTTGATTCGCTAGGTGACTGGTCGCAATCCCTACCAATCGCTCGGAAATCTCTGGTAGCCGCGGTTGCAACGCCGACATCATACGTCCCAAATGCCACTGATCGCTTCCAATCCGAACATCGGCTTCACCAAAAGACATATCGTATCGTGAAGATATCTGCTGGATTTTCGGTTCTGCAACCACTTCAAGAATGTCTAGTGCGTCCTCTAACCGATCCAGCTCTACACAACGTTCCAATATCGAAGCGAAGTCATCGTGCGTCGACCCGAGCGCCTTGGACAAAAATATCGACACCCATCTTCCTAAATCCTCTGGCGTGAGGATTTCCTCATCGCCTGAACCGACTTGAGTCGTTAACCGATACCAGAATTGCGGGTGGAGTCGTAAACTCTTCTGACCGATCAATGCAAATACTTTGTCAGCTTTCCGACGCGCGAATTCCGACGCTATCCACCCGGCATAGTGCGAATCTTTGTCGTCAAACTCACCTTCATCGAATAAATGATTAAGGAGACCTCGTTGGTCCAACCAAGTAACCCATTCAAACCTCTTTGCGTAGATCGTAAACACGCGTACGTTCGTAAGTGCATCAGCAGCATCACTCAAACCGAAATGCAGTACGTCTTCATCCTCGTCTGACAAAGCAGCCGGTCGAGACATGACCGCGTTGCGGATCATGTCCCGCCAATCTGCCGCTCCTCGGTTGATCGTCGCGGCTAGTTTCGCGACACTCTCCCCCTGTGCTTGAAAATCCCCTTCAGGGAACAAGATTGGTTGAATACCCAATCTCGACCACTTCGAATCGTCTGGATCATCGGTCAGTATGAAGCGTCGCGGAGTGGATACTGGGATAGCACGCGCGAGATATTCCATGATCGTGTCGCTGTGGCTGTATCCAACAAACAACACTGGCTTGTTCTCGAAGAGTGCCACAAGAAATCGCCTCGCCCAGCCACCAGTCAAATACGCTCGCCCGAAATCCTTGTCGGTTAACACCATGTCAGTATCGACAGTCACATCGCCATGAACATGGACGATCCCAGTAAATTCATCACCCCGTGGTAAAGCGGAAGCACGGAACACGGTGGGCTTCGGTTCGAAAAGTTCGTCTGCTGCAGCCTCAAAAAGCAAGTCGAAATTTGTTGTTACCAACCGGACCGCATCGGCTTCCCCCTTGAACAACCGCAACAAATCGCGGTGTAAGTCCGTCGGTTCAGGGTTAGTTTCCGTTAGGAGTTGCGCCGCGATCTTGTTGACCTCGTTCCCGTTCTCGCTCGCCAACCTACCCAAAAACTGATCAATCGCTTCACGAGGTCGACGTGTATCGCCACATATTTCGGCTATCTTGCAAGCCAACTCGTTGAACAAAGGCAGACCAGCAGGTTCACCTTTCGATACACCAGCACCAGCAAATACAACCAACTCGCCGTCCCGAATCTCTCCGATCAGTTCAGGCGGAAAATCTATCTGTCCAAGTTTCATGCATCAAAATTATACAATATTTGTGCGAATTAAAAGACGACACTTAGGACCTATCCCACAGCCTACATTCCCAACAACTAATTCAAAGACCCAACACCCGCCGCACAAGTTCATGCACTGGCGACCTTGTGAGCAGACAGTACAAGCCCCACCTCTCCCGCTGAGCCACCCACAACCTCCCCAAAATCCCGCCATACCCAAAATCCCTCAAGTCCGCGGTTCAGACAACTTTTCGAACAAATATTAAACTTCGTCAAAAAGCAATCTTGCCGCCAAATTGCCGCTGAATTGCCGATTTTGTTCTAAATTCCCCTTCCGCCAAAACCCCCAAATCCCACGAAAACCAGCATTTCATACCCCACACATGCCGATACCCAATACATCCCCCACACCACACTCCGAATAACACCGCCAAACACCTCCGCCATGATCTTGCCGCTGGAGCGGCAGCCAGCGGCAATCAGCGGCAATTTCGCGGCTATACAACGTCTCAATTTCCAAGCCACATTCACCCAATGGTCTACCATGCAATGCAATGAGGTTTAAAGACCCAGCATCGGAGCAGACCCATGAAAATCGCCGACATCAGAGCCTACCCCATACGCATCTCCGAACGCGCTGACGAAAAGTCCGAAGGCTCCTCACGCCCGCCGACAATCGAGTTCGGCGACTACTACGTCGACCGATCAGCATTCACCTCAATCTACTCCCATCATCACGAAACCACTGTGATTCGGGTCGAGACAGATACCGGAATCGTCGGCTGGGGCGAGGCACAATCACCGATTTCGCCAAACACTACAACCACCATTGTTCACGAAATCGTCCGCCCCCTAATCATGGGCCGCGACCCCTTCGACATCGAGGCCATCTGGACTCGCAACTACGGCGCGATGCGCGAGCGCGGACATCCAACCGGCTTCTACATCGACGCCATCGGCGGAACCGACATAGCGCTCTACGACATCGTCGGCAAAGCCATCGGCAAACCAGTGCATAAGATCGCAGGTGGCAGATATCGCGACGAAATCCTGCTATACAACGGCCTAGGAGGCACCGATCCCGTAAAAGTCGCCGATGCCGCCGAAGAGCATCTCGACTACGGCTACAAGGCCTTCAAACTCCACCTCTTGCTAGACGTCGAAGGCGTAACCGAGATCTGTCGTGAAGTCCGAAAACGCGTCGGCCCAGACATCATGCTCATGGTCGATACCCACATGCGGCAAACAGTCGCGAACTCGATTCTGTTAGGCCGCAACCTCGAAGAACTGGGCTTCACATGGCTAGAATCCCCGACAGTACCCGACGACATCCCCGGTCAGGCGGAGATTGCGCGCGCCCTAGACATGGCAGTAGCGATAGGGGAGTGGACGCGCACGCGCTACGAGATGCGCGAGCAGATGGAGCGCCGCGCCTACGACATCCTGATGCACGATATCGGTCGCACCGGCATCACCGAAGGACACCGCATCGCAACGCTGGCGGATACCTACAACATCCCAGTCGCCCCACACGTCGGCGGTGGCGGGATACTCTCCGTCGCCGCGACAGTCGAATGGTCGGCGTCCTGCCCCAACTTCATGATCATGGAGCACGGACACCACGCGAATAGCGTCAAGAGCAAAATCCTCAAGGAGCCGTTCGAGCCTAAGAACGGCTACTACAAAGTGACCGATCGTCCTGGATTGGGCGTTGAAGTGGACGAATCAGCCTTGGAGCGTTACGCGTTCCCGGGGAGTTGAGATTGCCCCCAAAGCCATACATTCTGGCTGTAGACATCGGCAGCTCGGCAGTCAAAGCCGTACTCTACGACCGCGATGCCAACGCCTTGCCGAAAACATTCGCGTCGATACCGCATCAACAGCGCACCGCTGCTGACGGCACTCACGAAGAAGACGCCCTAGACGTCTTGCGCGCCAGCGAGGTCGCCATTGATCGTGCCTTAGACCTCGCCGGGGATGCCGCCGAACACATCGCCGCCGTAGGTTTCGACGCTATGGCCAGCACCATACTTGGGCTTGATGCCCGGCAAAACCCCGTAACACCAGTCTTCACCTATGCCGACACACGGACATCCCAAGATGTCGAATCTTTGCATCAGGAAATCGACGTCGATGCCGCATACCAGCGCACCGGCGTCATGCAGCACACCTCTTACGTCCCCGGACGAATCCTCTGGATGCGCCGCCAACACCCTGAAACTTTCGACCGCATCGCAAAGTGGACCGACATCACCACATTCATCTTCTTCAGATGGTTTGGAACGACAGACATCCCTTCCAGCTACAGCGTCGCCGCGTGGAGCGGACTTCTCAATCGTCACCGCCTCGAATGGGATGCCGACCTGCTAGATACCATCGGCCTTGACATCACCGAGTTACCCAGACTCGCACCTTACAGCGATGCACAATCTGGACTTTGCCCCGTCTACTCCGTTCGATGGCCCCAACTCGCGGAGGTCCCGTTCTTCCTCGCCGTCGGAGATGGTGCAGCAGTGAATGTAGGCTCCGGATGCACAGACCGACGTAACATCGCCCTCACCGTCGGAACTACCGCCGCGATGCGCTTAGTAGTCGATCACCCCAACGACCAATCACCCCCGCAAGTCCCAAAAGGTCTCTGGGGCTACATTCTCCGCGGCGACCGAACCCTTCTCGGCGGCGCATTCAGCGAAGGCGGAAACGTCGTCGAATGGGCCCTCAACAACTTCAAACTCCCATCCCTAGACGATCTCAACGACGAGTTGGAACGCACCGAACCCGACGCTCACGGCTTAACCGTCCTGCCATTCATCGCTGGTGAGCGCGCGGTCGGTTGGTCTACGAACGCCAGCGGAGTGATCAACGGAGTCCGCGTATCAACGTCCGGATTGGATATCTTGCAGGCGCTCATGGAGTCGGTAGCGTATCGATTTTCACTAGTCGCCGACCTCCTACGAGACGAGATGGACGATGACCGAGTCTTTATCGCGGGCGGTGGAGCGATGACGAACTCGCCATGGTGGCTGCAAACGATGGCGGATGTGTTGCAAGGCGAAGTGCACGTGCCAGTCGAAGAACAAGCAACAAGCCGAGGTGCCGCAATCCTAGCTCTAAGCGCCCTAGGCATCTGGGAAGGCTTGGACGACGTGATGCCTCAGATCGCTGCAGTGTATGAGCCGAGAGACGAGTACCGTTCCATCTACGAAGCAGCGGTGCAGAGGCAGGCAGAACTATACGATGCAGTGATCTAGTAGTTGCGGTTCGCGAACCGCAACTACGGGGGCGAAGGCGAGGATGTTGGTATTCAATCGCGCAGTAGAGCCTAGATTCTGTTGGATGTGGTTGTCTAGACTCGGCATATCTACTGACCGCGCGCGCCAATCGCTAACTCTTGATAACAGCATTGAAATCGTTAGGTACCCTTCCTTCTCGGCTATCCCGAGTGGGCATTTTCTTCATCGCCGTCGCCGCATTCACCGCCATAGTCGTGGTCGCCGCGATCGGATTCAGCGCCTGTTCTTCCGAGGAAGAGGAGCCTACAGTCGAGCCGTTTGAGACGCGCACCCCTACGCCCGTGCCTCCGACGCCGGTACCGACAGATACCCCCGTTCCGCCGACCAGCACATCAACGTCGACGCCGGTCCCTCCGACACCCACGCCCAAGCCGGAACCAACCCCAACCGACACCCCAGTTCCACCTACGGCTACCCCCGTCCCGCCAACACCCACGCCAGTACCTCCAACTCCGACACCCATCCCGCCAACCGCTACACCGACACCTACTCCGGTACCACCAACACCCACTCCGGTACCGCCTGCCCCAACAGCGACACCGATACCGGCCGCCTACAGAGTCGATTCTCTGGACTGGGGCGTTCAGGGACCTGAAGGAGACAAGATAGTCGTCCGATTCACACTGGACGTCGTCAACGACGGCGAAGCGAGGCGTGACAGTGATACGCCCGTGTTTGGCATCGTGAACGAAGGAAATCAAACAGAGGTCGCCACAGTTCCGCCTTTGAGTGGTGGCGAAAGCACAACGCTGCTGTTCGATATCAGATTCGATACCGGACCTCAGCAGTTGAAGTTGCAGGTCGAGGACGCTGTATCTTTGGTCGCCTTGGACCTGCTCGCATCTGATGTGTCGATCGCCCCCATCTCGTATCAACTGATCTCCGACGGTCTAGTTCTGATAACTGTTGAGTTGGCGAACAACGGCACTTTGGTCACACGACCGGTGCAGTTGATCACCTACAACAACGTCGTGGCAACGGTTCAACCGCTCGAACCGGGCGCTTCAGAGATGGTCGGTTTCTACCTCCCGTTGCTGACAGGATCGCATCAGGTAGAGGTGACAGCATCCTCAGACGAACGCGAAGCCAAGCTGTCCAACAACGTGGCAACGTTCGATATCGATGTCGACTACGTGTCACTGTCACTGCGCGCTGGGTCCGCTCAAGCGCAGGGATTCATTCGTGGCGGAACCGCGAACATATTGATAGATTTCAGCGTTTCGAACCTTGGCGTTGCACCAAGCGGCGACTTCCTAGTCGCAGTTGCGTGTCCTGAGATTCCGGACGCGACATGCGTTGGCGAGACGCGCGTTGAATCGCTCGATCCGGGTGGAACTTTTTCCGGCGTGATTGACGCTGTAGTGCCACAGGGCGTTACCGGTATCGTGCTCTTTGCTGGCGATCTCGAATACGGTTATCGCTGGGGTGACGCCAACACCATACCGATCACGGTGGACGTGCCGTTGCAGCCCGACATCGATCCAGTGTTCGCATCTGAGGCTGAACTGGTCGGCTACTACTCCAACGGCGATGCCGCGATCAACGTGACCGCCTCCCTGCGAAACGACGGCGCAGAGCCGATCCCGGGCGACTATCCGATAGCGATCACTTGTTTCAAAGACGAAGAAGTCGTCTCAACCTGTGGCGATGTCCTGACACTTGCACTGACTGACGGCTATGGGCCTGCAAGCGGCTCTGTCATGCTCCGCTCGCCAGCCGGCGAGATCAACTTAGACCTCGACGGCGGTGAGATTGTCGATGTCAACAAAACAATCGCCGACGAAATAGAAATCTCGATCCCAGAGCGCATCGTGGGCATCGACCGAGACCTCTGGCGTTGCTTCTCGGATACAACTATGAGCGACGAATTCCCGCGCGGCAGTTGCAGCGGCCGCGAACGCGACGTCGTCAGCAAATGGTCGCAGGATGAACCCGTTACGATCTGGATAAACGGCCTGTCAGCGTACTCGGAGCAGTTCCAAGACACTTTGCAGGAACTGGCACCGCAGTTGAACTTCACTTATCAGCTGGTGCCAGATGCGCGTCGAGCAGACATTGAAGTGTATGTCGGGATAACTGCGGAAGATGCGCGAGTGCTCGGATTCGGGAGATGCGACGGTTTCTGGGGTTGTACAGACTACGAGACCGACGAGAATGGCGAGATTGTCGCGGGCGAGATCGTGATTTTCGAGATCAACGACGCCGGTCTCCGACAACTTGGACTGATAAATGAATCAATTCGGTACGCAATGTTGCACAGCATGATGCAGGTCATGGTGCCAATGGGCTACCGCGATGTCCCGGACAGCGCGATGAGTATAGACACCGGATTGCGCTTCCCGACGATGACCCCGTCCGATCGCGAAATCGTCAGGATACTCACGAGCCCGCTAGTTGAGACAGGCGACACCACCGCCGACATCGAGAGCTTGGTCGTCTTCTCCGACGAGGTCTTGGATCCTCAAGACCCTGCACCTCTGACCAATATCGACATCATCGAGAACGCCCGCTTGAAGTTGCATGATGAAGGATCGGTGCTATACAACATGCGTGGCGAGTGGTCAGGCGGCACCTGCATAGACCGCTTCGGACCGTCGCAGGTAACAGTCGCCAAGTTCAGCTCCCATCGCGGTCTCAGGTACCGACTTACCGACGCATCCGAACGCTTCTACGCCTTCTGGCGTTCAGAAGACGGCAGAGCAGAATATTGGGACGGCGGCACCCGAACATGGCGACGCTTCTCCGTTTCCGACGAGCAAGAACTCATCAGCGAAACCGCATGGAGCCCCCAATTCTCCGACCCCATGGCACTACTCGTGTCCACCCTGTGGTTCGGCGAAGAATCCTTGACCGAAGCAAGCCGCGACGAAGACGGAATCGAGTTCCGAATCGAACGCGTCCGAGGACACGTCGCACCCGAATGGACCGACGAAGCCATAATCTCAGCCACATTCAAGATCGACCCCACCAACTACGAGATCACCAATTTCAACATGACCTGGCAGTTCGACGTCCGCGGCCTAACCTGCGACCAATACGACGTAGAAGCCAACCTCATCGAATACGGCGGCAGCCTAGTAATCCCCTCAGAAGTACGTAGCCGATCCCGCGTCGTCGAATAACATCGACCGATAGCTGGCCTGATGCTCGAAGCAGCCGCCATCCGGTCCTTTCGTAAGTCTCCGAATTAGCATGATCCGTATGCGCATACGGATCATCGCACCAGCTATCGTCGCGCTTCTCGTTTCATTTGCCGTCGTCGCTTCGGCATCCGCTCAGCAGCCCCAAGCGTCGCTCCGCGTTGCAAGCGTCGAAGTGAGTGAAGTAGGACAGACGCAATCGGCAGTGAAGTTCGAAGCGCTCGTTGAGATCGAAAACGCTGGCGAAACCGAATTTGATGGGATCACCAGAATCGATTACCAAGTCGATGGCGGCGAACCGAGTCTCGTCTATATCGTGAACGAACTTGCCGTTGAGGAGGTCGTTCGGTTCCAGTTCAAATTCGAGTTGGCGCCGGGTCAAAGACGCCTCGACATCTTGATCGGCGACACCGTGCACACGACCGATATCCGTGTCACCGGATCGGATCTGGATTTGGCAATTACCGAACAGAGAGTGAAGCGCGGCGCAATAGTTGAACTCGATTACAAGATCGAAAACATCGGTGACCGCGATGCCAACACGGTGAGTTTGTTGGGACGATGGGAGAATCTCGACGACGGCAGTGCTGGAGATGTCGATTTCGGATTGCTCTCCGACACCCTCGCAGGTGGTGGTGACAGCGACGTCGGCTCCGCCCAATTCAACGTCGTTCCAGGATCGTACCGGTTCCATCTCACCGCCTCCACTCCAACAGTGGAATACGGCTTCGATAACAACACCAAAACGACCGACTATGATGTTGAGTTCGTCGATCTGAAGTTGGAACTGGCATCAACAGAGGTGATCCGGTGGCACATAGAAGGCCGAGGACTGATGAAGATCTCGGTTGCTGCAACCAATCTAGGCGTGGACGATAGCGGTGTTGTAACCATCGGCATCGAGTGTCCAGACCAATCCTGTTCAGAGAGCAAGCTCACGGAGTCGATAGATGCCGGCGGAGTTGGCACCAATGAGATTGAGGTATGGCTACCAGTCGGCGAAAACATGGTCACGCTCTATATCGGCGCAAACGAAGATGGCTTCCGATGGGGCGCAGAAAACGTCATCGAGACAACGATCCAAGTGCCCGATCCACCACCGCTGGCATGGTCGCTGTCAGCGGTTTCCGACCCTCAGGAGATCCGTTACTGGAGCGATGGATCGGCTAACGTCGTCTTTGAAACGACCATGCTGAACACCGGAAGTGAGCTCGTTGCCGGCGACGTGATTGTATCGATTGAGTGCACCAAATCAAACGAAGTTGTGGAGGGTTGCGGCGGTGAATACAAGATCGATCTGGATCCTTCGGAGCATCCGAACGTAACGCGCCACACGATCAAGGTGCCGGCCGGTACCACTACACTGACCTTCTCGCACCGCGACGAACCTCCCTTGACCACATCCGCGAAGGTGCCGGAACGCATATTGGGCATTGAACGCGAAATCTGGGAATGTTTCTCGGATACCTCCAATCTCGGAAGAGAAACTCCAGACGATACGGGAATCGGTTGCGCTGCTTGGCGCAACGACTACATCGCAAAGTGGCCCGTCGACGAGCCCATCAGCGTGTGGACCTCAGGCGACGAAAAGTACAAGGAAATCTTCGACCAAGTCCTCGTAGCTATCGGCCCCGTCTTGAACTTGGAGTTTGAGAGTGCTGCTACAAAGTCGGGGTCTGACCTAATCGCCTACCTCGGACTGCCGCGTGATGAGACGAGACTTGACAGGTTGAGATGCAACCATGCCGCGGGCTGTGCACAGTTCAACATCGCGTCAGACGGTTCGATAACTGACGCGCAGTTGGTGGTGTGGCCACCGACAGTTACCAGTGACAAAATCACACTTGACCATCAGATATACAGCATCGCGCTCCACGAATTGATACACGTGCTTACAGGTATGTTGCACCGTCATCATGACCGGACCAGCGTTATGAGCTACGACTCCCTCGACTACTTGACATTGGGCGAGCAGGACAAAGCCCTGCTCCGCATTGCGGCACATCCGCTCGTCGAACCAGGCATGAGGTTCGGCGACGTACGGGAACTGATCGTTTTCGCCGACGAATTGGTCGATCCGCCGATGGAGAGCGAGTTGTCAATCGAGGAGATATTGCGACGGACGCACGCACGACTGATGGACGACGGTTCCGCAGTTTTCGAGATCAGAGGTGGATGGCCGAGTTGCCGCCGTAACTTCGGTTGGTCGGAGTATGAGATCGGCGGGATTCGTCCACGAGCCCCGAGATGGGTGCATTTCAAGAATGATCGTAACCACTACTACATGATCAGGACGCCAGCGCCTCGCAGTTCGTTGCGCTACTGGTTCGAGGTTGCAGATGAATGGCGCGAAGTGTCGGCCGTGACATTGCCGAGACTGACGAGTTTCAGAGATTCGTTCAGCAACCCGTTGGCGCTACTGTCGAGCATCAACATCTACGGTGAAGATCTGGAGATGAAGGTTGTATCGCGAGAGGGCGATGTGCTGAAGTTTGAAGCGTTGCTGGATGGCGGAGACGTGCGTACTAGTTGGAGCAAGAAAACGACGGTGAACGTCGAGTTGGAAGTGGACACATCCGATTTCAAGATCCTGAGCTATGAGATGTACTGGTCGTTCGATCCTCACGATTTAGGTGTATGTGAGGACTATCAAGTAGAAGCTAAGAACGTCGACTACGGCTCAGAATTCGTTTTCCCACCGACGATTCGCAGGGAGGCGCGTCAGCAGATCGACTGACGCGCGACGTTAGGTGACTAGGCTTGGGCGGTTTTAGCCTATGAAATCAGCGCAGTCCACTGAGTGTCGAGGTGTGACTCTATGAAGTCGCGGTCGAGTTCGTAGCCCATCCCGGGTTTGTCTGACAGGTAGAGGTGACCGTCTTGTATGTCCAACGGCTCGGTGAGGCAGGCGTTGTAAGCAGGAACCGAGTGGTGGCTCATTTCTAGGCGGTAGATGTTCGGCACGTTCATCAAGACGTGGGCGCCCGATATGACGTTGAACGAGCCTGATGCATCGTGGGGCGAGATCGGGATGTAGAAGGTTTCGGCGAGGTGCGCGATCTTCTTCATCTCGGAGATGCCGCCGGTCCAACAGATGTCGGGCATGATGTAGTTAACGAGGCCTTCGGTAAGGTAGGGGAGGAAGTCCCACCGGGTGTACTTGCGTTCGCCGATGCAGAGGTTGATGTCGGTGTTGCGGCGGAGCTGGCGGTGAGCTTCGATGCTCTCGGGCTGGAGCGGCTCCTCGAACCATGTGAGGTTGTAGGGCATCATGCGGTTGCAGAGGTCGGTTGCCGTGGAGACATCAAAGTTTCCGTGCGCGTCAATCATCAGTTCGATGTCCGGACCTAAGCTCTCCCGCAGCGCGGCCATCAAGTCTTCCGCGTGAGCGGCCGCCGCGGCCGAAATCTTGCCGTCGATGTATCGGCGGTGCTTCGCTCCCATCTCGGGCGAGAAGGGATCGAGTTTCAGGGCTTGGTAACCGAGCGCCACCTGCGCTTTGGCATCAGCTACGCAGGCGTCGATGTCATCGGCCGGTCCGCAATGGCTGTAGAGCGGGACCGAGTCGCGCATCGGACCGCCGAGGAGGTCGTAAACCGTTCTGCCCAGCGCCTTGCCTTTGATGTCCCACAGCGCCATATCGACGCCGCTAGCGAGCGTCGTCGCAAACCCACGAGAACCAAGGGTTCCGAACCGACGATAGATCTGGTGCCAGATGCGGTCGATGTGGTTAGGATCTTGACCGATCAGACCGTCGGAGAAGTCTTGGCCGACCAGATCGTGCTTGAGGAGGGCATAGGTCTGTGCAATTACGATGGCACCGCCGCCGCCCACGTTAGTCGATTCGCCGTACCCGGTGATCCCCTCGTCGGTGTCGATCTCGACAAACATCCAAGGTCGCGATTCTTGTGCACGGACTACGTATGCGCGGAGGTCGGTGATTTTCATGTTTTTGTTTCCTGGGCAGTTGGCAGGAGATTGCCAAATTGTCTGGAGGTATTGACGGGTTCATATTACATATAGATCGGTTTGATTGTCGGTTGCGACGACGCGGTGTTAAACTGCGAACGCATGGATTGAAATGTGCCGCCTTGGGTGGCGCGACTAGTAACTAGAAAAGGGACAAACGCACGTCATGCGCTTCTGCTACGCCCACCGGCGATTCACCCTATACCCACAGTCTGTCGACACTTGGGATCTGCACCCGGACAACTACACGCCCGAATTCTTGGACCGCGCACGCGATACCGGCTTCGACGCTATCGAATGTGGTTTCGAAGTGCTAGACAGGCTAGGCGATGCCAAGGCCATATCGGAGTTTGGCGAACGGGTTCGCTCGCACGGGCTCAAAGTCGGTGCGATCCGCTCTGGTGGGACACTGACCGAAGCGAGGCATGGTCCGCAGAATCGCGAGAAACTGATGCGGGCAGTGGAGTATGCCGAGCATGTGGGTGCGGAAGTGGTCAATGGTGCGTTAAGCGCGCCGGCGCGGTACCCGGGACATCCACCTGGGTCCATTCCCGGCAGCGTCAGCGGTTGGCCCAAATCGCAAGACGCCAGTAGAGATGCCGAGATGTGGGTATACGACTCTCTGGCTTCGGCGTTTCAAGAGGTGTGCGACGCGACTGACAACGTTGATATCACCATCGAGGTGCATCAGAACTCCCCAGTGGATAACTCGTGGTCAGCGGTGATGATCAATGACATGATCGACCGTGAGAACTTCGGCATCAACCCAGACATCGGCAACATCGTGTGGACCTACGACGTGCCCGAAGAAGACTACGACGACGCGATCGATGCGATGGCGCCGATCTCTAAATATTGGCACTGCAAAAACTTGCACCGTGTCTACCACCCTGAGAATCAGCGAACCGTCTTCATTCGTGTTCCATTGTATGACGGCGAGGTGGACTACCGGTATGCCATATCGGCGATGGCGAATGCGGGTTACAGCGGCTACATGGCCATCGAAGGCACGCAGAATGGTGACCAGTGGCACAAAGACGGCACCTCCCTCGACTACGCTAAATCGATTTGGGCCGAATTCGAGGACTGATCCGCGGAGCTAGGCTGGTTAAGAAAATATGCGAGAAACTGACAGCCAAGACGCTGAATCATCTGTCATAGACGATGAAGTGGAAGAGGATGACGTCTTCTTCAGAGACGTGTCAGAGGATCTGGACGACGAAGAGCGGACATCATACGCGATCCTACTGATCTTGGCTGTCGGTGGGTTTGCCGTTGGCGCATTACTGTTGCAGATAACGTTGACGGCGGCGGTTGTGCTGAAGGAGTACTCGGGGGATTGGGCGTGGGTTCTAGCTCCGGCACCGATGCTGCTGTTCGGATTGGCTTCGCTTTGGCAATACGATTCGAACTGGTTGCAGCGATTGGGCGCTACAGCGTTGGGGTTCGCACTTTCTCAATACATCATGATGGCGATAGGCTTCGCCACATTGGAGATCTGAGAGCCTGTTTCTAGGTGATGATGTTTACGCTCTCGGGTGAGCCGCGTCATACTCTCGTCTGACGTGTTCCGAGGTCAGGTGCGTGTAGATCTGGGTTGTGGCGATGTTTTCGTGTCCGAGTAGTTCTTGGACATGCCGCAATGACGCACCCCCGTTGAGTAGATGCGAGGCGAAGCTGTGTCGGAGCATGTGCGGCGTGATCTTACGAGTTACGCCGGCATCGAATGCGATCTGCTTGAGTCGCAACCACAGACCTTGACGAGTGATGCGCGTCCCTCGGGCGTTCAGAAACATCGCATCTTGATCTTGGAATTTGCCCAACTTCGGGCGTCCCAGAGCGTAGTAGTCGGCAAGAGCGTCCATAGCCGCGTCGTAGATGGGAACGATCCGCTCCTTCGAACCCTTTCCCAAAATACGGATTGTGAAGTTGTCGAAGTTCACGTGGTCAACATCGAGGTCGGTTACCTCGGACACACGCAGGCCGCCTGCGTAGAGTAGCTCTATGATGGCGCGATCTCGCAGCTCTGCAGGAGTCGATGCCTGCGTCACCTGCTCGAGAAGACTATCAACCTCGTCGATGCTCAATGCTTTGGGTAGCGGCTTGCCGCCTCTGGGGGCCTTCAGCCGCCGAGTAGCGAGATCACTAGTAACGCCTTCTTCGCGCAGGAAGCGCATGAACGATCGCAACGAGGCAATCTTGCGCGACCTAGTGGCACTGGCATAACCCCGTTCATCGAGATGCTGCACGAAATCAGCTACTCTCGCCTCGTCAAAGCCTTCCCAATCGATCTCTTTCGAGTCGGATGCGGACGCTTCATCGATGAACGCTGTCAAGCCCGCGAGGTCGTTACGGTATGCGCCGATGGTGTTTTCCGAAAGTCCACGCTCACCCGCGAGATGCTCCAAAAACGCTGTGATGTTGCGGTCCATACGTCGAATCGTAGAAAAATCGGGATGCGCCAACCGACGTTTACCGTGCATCTCGTGAATACATTTAGTACCTACATCGTCGACGGCAACCGATTCGCGGCTTCGAGTATCGACCTCGGCGCGATAGAATCGACTTCATCTCGCCAACTGTTACAGCGGAGATTTCACGCTAAGTGATCAATATACCGTTCGACCCGTACATATTCGGGGGTACGACCACTGCGTTTTCGTGGCACGGGTTCCTCACATTCATCGCCGTCGGCACCGCGATCTGGATGTCGGGAAGGGCCGCGATAAGAGAGAAGCTCGATCAAGAACAGGTCTACAACACCGCGCTATGGGGAGTGCTAGGGGGAATCGTAGGAGCGCGTATTGTTCACGTTCTCGACAACTGGCAAATCTACGGTGATGATCCGCTCTCCATATTCGCGGTCTGGAACGGTGGCATAGGGCTCTGGGGTGGCATCTTGGGCGGTTGGATCGCAGGCATGATCTACGCCTACTTCGCAAAAGCGCCGATCGGCAGATTCATGGACATCGCGGCTGCCCCATTGCTCGTGGCGCAGACCATCGGGCGAATCGGCGACATCATCAACGGCGAACACTGGTCGCGTCCTCTCGACCTCTTCTGGGGCTGGTACTTCACCGACATTGACAGCCCTGCCCGGTCTGTAATCGATCAGTATCCCGAAATCTTCGGCACCGACGTCGACAAGCCGGTTCATCCGGCAGTGGTTTACGAGATGATTACCAACATCATCATCTTAGGTGTCATCTTCCTACTGCGCGGACGCGTCAGGCCGGCCGGCAGCATCTTCATGATCTACCTCGCCCTGTACGCCACTGCACGTTTCGGCATCCAGTTCATCAGGCTTGACGACGTCAAGTTCTGGGGCCTCCAAGAAGCGCATCTCATCGCAATCATCGTGTGGCTGGTTACGATCCCGTGGATCATCTGGAAAGTCCGCCTCATCGACCGTATCCGACGGCCGCGCGGCGGCAGTCCTGCTGCCACGAAAGTAGACCGTCCCAGCGTCGGGCGCTCACGTCGCGAACGGCAGCGCGAGTTGGCGCGGTAGTTGTCGGATCCGAGCCCGTCGACACCAGATGATGTCAAGCGTTGTTGATAGTACCGAGAAGAGAGATTGAAGACATGCTTACGAATCCAATAGCCGTTGAAGCACGCAACGGCTACAAGATATGGATCAAATATGCTGACGGAAAAGAGGGAGAGATCGATCTCGCACATCTGGCTGGTGACGGTGTGTTCAAGGCATGGGAGAACCGCTCGCTTTTCGAGAGTGTATGGATAACTCCATACAGGTCGATCATGTGGGGGACCGAGAGCGACGAAGTGGAGATGTGCGCGGACGCTTTGTATCTGGATCTCACGGGAAAAACCATCGACGAGGTCAAGCGGTCCGAGGACAAACAGGTTTCACATACCTGAACTATGCCGTTTCGATGGCATCGTCATCAGGATGTTTCCGAGCGACCACCCTCCTCCTCATTTCCACGCGTTCTACGGCGAATTCAGCGCGAAATTCGAAATTGCTAGACCGGGCGTATTCGAGGGCCGATTTCCGCCGCGTGAGGTGAGGAAAGTGCGCGAATGGGCGGTTGAACGCAACGAGGATCTGTTGGCGGCATGGGGCCGAGCAATTAGGAACCAACCGTCCGGTAGAGTCGCTCCACCGAATCGGTGATAGATCAGCCAGAACTAGCCGCTATATCGTGCAACCTCAGCTCTCTTCGCCGGTTGCCGCGGTAGTAATCGGTCTTCAGGCTCACAACTGCATCGACCGCCCGAGTTGGCGGCAGACTGTCCGCCATGCCAAACCCCACTGCGCGGAAGGATCTGCCCGTGTCATCTCTGAGCGCCAACCTAACATGGTCTTGGTTGCGCCCCATGTAGTTGATGTCTGCGCTGACCGCGTTCCTGATCAGGAACAACGGCTCCGAGTTTCCAGTGCCGAAAGGAGCCATCATGTCGACGAAGTCCCAGAGCGAGTGTCCGAGTTGATGGAGTTCGAGTTCAACGTCGACGGTTTTAATCACCCGCTCGTCGACCTCGGCGCTTAGTTCTGACCACGACATCTGTGTTTCGAGGTGCGCCGTTATTTCCGGAATAAGCCCGGAATCCGCTGCGAATCCAGCCGCCGCGGCGTGCCCACCGAAGCGTTCGAGCTTGTTTGAGATCGCCTCTAATGCACGATGTATGTCGAATCCCGGAACGCTTCGAGCGCTCGCCCGCGCGACACCGTCGATAACTTGATACGCAAACGCAGGAGACGCGGAGCATTCCGATGCGTGACCCGCAAGAGGGCCCAGAACGCCCATCGGCAACGTCGGATCTACTTCTAGCGCCATCACGTTCCGACCATCGCTCACCATCGCATCGATTTGCGGTTGCGCCGCCCGCCACGCCTTATCGGCGATGCTGCGACGTTTCCGATTTGCATCGTCGAGGTGGTTGGCTAACTGCATCGCTTGATAGATGTCTGTGGAGATAAGAAGCCGTAGACTCGGATCGGCAGAATCGATGCGACCAGGTGCATTCAACCGAGGGGCCAGCTGGAATGTCACGAACTCGGCGTCGTACGCCCCATTGTGCCGAATCTTGCTGTTGATTAAACGTGTGAGTTCAATAAGTCCAGGCGGCGCCGAATTGTCGAGTTGCCTGAGACCTTGCCGGACTATGATGCGGTTGTCGCCGTGCAACTCGGTCTGATCCGCCAAAGTACCGACCGCCGCAAGAGGCAGCAGCTCCGAGGCAGGATCAATACCCGATTCTGCGAGAAGAGCCATTGCCAACTTGAAGGCCGTCGCCGCACCGCAGTAGTCGGTCAATTCAACATCTTTAGACAGATGTCGGTTGACAATCGCGGCCGCATCTGGCAACTCATCGTCTAGCGGGATGTGGTGGTCAGTAATGACTACGCGGATGCCGAGAACGTTGGCGTATTCGACCTCCTTGAAAGATGTGATACCAGTATCGACGGTGATGATGACGCTGACGCCTTGCTCCTTGAATGTTTCCAACGCCTCCATCGAGATGCCATGCCCCTCGATTTCGCGGTGAGGCAGGTGATACCTCGGCTCCACGCCGAGTTTGCGGAGCGTCAACACGATGATCGCGGTCGCAGTGATTCCATCGGCGTCGAAATCACCGAGGATACCGATACCTTCGCCATCGCGTACCGCACCGAGAATTTCATCCACTGCCTGCGCAATACCCGGCAGAACGCTCGGTGGATCCATCGCATCGAGACCGTCGTTCAAGAATGAATGTGCATCGGGGTTGGTCCGAATACCACGGTTGTAAAGCAGCGAGGACGCGATCGCGAGTGATCCGGCCGGTGCCTGATTGCTCAGCGAGAGATGGAAACCGTCAGGTGGCGGTTCAGCGACGCGCCAGCGAGAGGTTATTGGTTGAAGGGGTGCCGGAATTTCGACGACGCGTTGCGAATTGATTGACGCGGCTCGTTGCCGCGAAATCAATTCTCGAATTCCTTGAACAACACCGAAGCGTTATGACCGCCGAAACCGAGCGAGTTCGACATCGCAACCGGCACGCGACCGCGTTTCGCCAAGTTCGGAACGTAGTCAAGGTCGCAATCTGGATCGGGGTTCTCAAGATTTATGGTGGGCGGGACAACCGATTCGGAGATGGCGAGCACGGCGAACGCGGCTTCGATACCGCCGGCAGCGCCGAGAAGGTGACCTGTCATCGATTTGGTGCTGCTCATGCAGACATCGTATGCGTGATCGCCGAAAGCCTTCTTCATGGCGATCGTCTCGAACTTGTCGTTCAGCGGTGTCGATGTTCCGTGAGCGTTGACATACGCAACCTCTTCCGGTTGGATCGCGGCTTGCTCGATGGCGATCTTCATTGCTTCCGCCGCGCCTTCACCTTCGGGGTGCGGTTGAGTTACGTGGTGAGCATCGCTCGTGGCCCCATAACCGACCAGTTCGCAAAGGACATCAGCACCGCGTTTCTCGGCGTGTTCCAGAGATTCGATCACAATGACGCCAGCTCCTTCGCCAAGCACGAAACCATCTCGTTCGGAATCAAAAGGCCGGGATGCTCCTTGCGGGTCATCGTTGCGCGTCGATAAAGCTTTGCAGGCATTGAATCCCGACACTCCAATGGGGCAGATGGCGGCTTCGGTACCTCCGGCGATGGCGACGTCTGCAACGCCGCGTTTGATCATTTCAGCAGCTTCCCCAATTGAATCGGTTCCGGTTGCGCATGCCGATACGACTGAGAAGTTGGGCCCTTTTGCGCCGATCATCATCGAGACTTGCCCGCTGGCCAGATCGCCCAACATCATGGGAACTAGGAATGGATTTACTCGGCGGGGCCCACGATCGTTGAGGACTTCGAGTTGTTCAGAGATGGTAATAATGCCGCCGACACCGCTACCGATGAGGATTGCGACGCTGTCGGCATCCTCATCCTCCATCTCGATGCCGGCGTGTTCCAAGGCTTCGAGGCTTGCGACGCATGCGAATTGGGTGAATCGATCCATGCGTCGAGCTTGACGGCGACCTAGGATAGTGTTGGCGTCGAAGTCCGTTACCTCTGCGGCGATACGAGTTTCGAAACCTTCGGGATCGAACGCTCCGATGTAGTCGATACCCGATTCCCCATTAACGAGGTTTTTCCAAGTCGTTTCGCGGTCGGTTCCCAAAGGAGTAACCAATCCAATGCCAGTGACGACTACCCGGTCGCTCATGTTTTTGCGTCTTCCCGTCGATTAATGAACGTTGCAGATGTGCTGAATGAAGTATATATCCGCGTACTCTTCACGCTCGTTGATGCGGTGCGTCAATACTGGCTCAGCAACTTTGTGATTAAGTGCTAGGCACCTTCGTAGAATCGTACGGAGGATGGCGACGGTTGAAATTGAAACGCACGGCTGCAAGCTGAACACCGCCGATTCCCAGCAGATGGCGGCGGAGTTTCTGCGCGCTGGTTTCGAAGTGCGAAGCCGAGAGAATTCGAACCCGCCCGACGTGTTCATACTCAACTCGTGCACCGTCACACACGTCGCCGACAAGAAGGCTCGACAAGCGATCTCCGCTGCGAAGCGCAGATATCCCAACGCGTTGACGGTGATGACTGGCTGCTATCCAGAACGTGCCGCTGACGAGACGGCGAGTCTTCACAGCGTCGATATGGTTCTCGGAAACCGGGGAAAGCCTCAACTCGTCGAGGCTATAACTGACCGTTTGAAGATTGACCTCACCCCATGTGCTGATGGACGGGACGTCATTCCCAATGCGGCGTTATTGGGACGAACCCGGGCGTCGGTGAAGATCCAAGAAGGTTGCGATCAAATCTGCGCCTACTGCATCGTGCCCAAGGTAAGAGGACGCGAGAGAAGCGTTCCCGTTGACAAGATCGTGGATCGAGTTTTACAGCTAGAACGCGCCGGTTGTCGCGAAGTCGTCTTCACCGGTACGCAGTTAGGACACTACGGTTTCGATCTCGATTCTGGTGCCGATCTGACATTCATGCTGGCGGAGGTTTTGGCGCGGACCGAGATGCCGCGCATCAGAGTCTCGTCGTTGCAACCACCAGAGATTGACGACCGCCTGTTGGATGTATGGGTCAATGAAGGGGAGGACAGACTTTGTACGCACTTCCACATGCCATTGCAAAGTGGGAGTGACACGATCCTACGCAAGATGCGACGAACCTATACTTCCGACGAGTTCCTGCGCAAAGTAGACCTAGTTCGAACCCGACTCCCAGAATGCGGCGTAACTACCGATGTGATCGCCGGTTTCCCTGGCGAGACCGACGAAGACCACGAAGCATCGGCTTCGGTTATGAAATCCGCCGACTTTTCAGATGCCCATATATTTCCATACTCCGCGCGACCTGGAACCAGCGCTCACCACTTTGACGATCAGCTAGCCACAGCTACTAAGTCGGAACGAGCCAGAGAACTACGCGCAATTGGAAGTGCGAGTTCGGAGAGGTTCAAAGCATCTATGCTTGGACAGGTTCGATCCGTGTTGTGGGAAGGGCAGCGGGGCAAGTCGGGCTTGACCGATAACTACATCAAGGTCCGGATGGATGATGGAAATAACAAGAGGGATGGAGACGGATTGATTGAGGATGTCGTGCTGCGGAGTGTTCAGGAGGATGGGGTTGTGACGGTTGAAGTGGATTGAAGGTCGGAGCAACTAGCAAATCCCACCGCACAAAAACAGGCCCCGAACAAAGTCCGGGGCCTGACGTTTTCGGAGCGATCTCCAACGACTACTGAAGCAGAGGGTCCAACTGCGAAAGAATGTCGCACTCGATGCCGACGAAGTTGCCGTCGCGGTCACGGTCCATATAGACAGCTCGACGCAGTGGGTCCATCGGGAAGAAGATGCATTGCTGCTCACGCTCGGCCTTCTCTAAGAGACGAGTCTTCTCGTCGTACGCCTCGCGTTGCGCGGCGCTGAAGCCGAACTGTACGCTCGGATCAATGTGGAACGGAGTAGGAAACAGAAGTGGGGAGACCATCAGTTTCTCGGATCCGCAGGAAATGATGACCGTTGAGTTCGCGGGCGTTACGCCCCCGGAGCGGTCCATCTTGATCCCGGGTCCGACATCCGCTTCGTCATCGTCGACGAGAGTAACGTCCGCTCCGAGTTTTTCGAGCATCTTCAAATCCGATCGCACATCCCGATACGCAGCAGCGTCGAAGGGGTGGTTGTCCATTGCGGTGTCCCACTCTTCGCGAGGGATTATGAACTCAGCGTTTGGACATATCGGTTCGGCGTCGCCACGGTTGTTGTAAGTGATCAAGTTGCCAGCGTGGAGGAAGTGTAGGCTGGGGAGGATCACACGAGTGACGAGCTTCGGTTGGAGGGTCCGCATAAGCTGATTGGACTTCGCACCGAGAACTTCCCGGGTGAAAATGGGGTCGCGCATCCCGATGCCGGTGCCGATCAGGCTTATGTCATATTCACCGTCTTCCATCCCGGGGACGTTGACTTGGACGGCATAGTTGGCCATAGTGACGCGGTTCTGACGGTCGGTAGGACTTTTGCCGTCATTCAGATTGAAGTTGCGCCAAATCGCTTTTTCAACGTTGTAGGCGTAGGTTACGTCGAGTTTGATGCTGCTGGTGTCGATTGGCTTGATCTGTACGCGGGGCATTTGGGTTCTCCAACTCTTGATTGAAGGGTCTGTATCGGGATATGTAATACCGATCGGTGGTTACGAGATGGACGTGGATTCCGATAGGGCGGGTAATGTGCGCCTTACGTCGGAGTTACGAGGGCTAGGCTGGTTCGAGTCGAGATGCGGTTCTCGGCCCGATCGGACCTAATCGCGAGCTCTCATGCGACTTCGCGGGTGAAGACAGGCTCCATGGGATGAGCCCCCGTGTTGATGACCGTCATCGTGTTTCGCCCCCCGACGATCTCGGGAAGAGTAATGAGAAGGACGGATTTAGCGAGTTGGATACGATGCTGTGTCGCGTCGTTTTCGCTGCTCACGTATTCGCTCGCCTGCCGGAATGTGTCACCATGCCTGAGCATCAGATGCCTCCTTTTCGGACTAGCGGTAAGAGGCAGTTTCAAGCTTTTCGGCTACCTTGATTCTGACACTCTCCACCGCACCGCTGGTAATTCTAGACTTATACGGATATAAGATCAATAGAAATACAAAATTAATTTTGAATTAATTAGAAAACCATTGACACTCCATAGATATTTCCCAAACAAGTTCAAAACTTGTGGTTTCAATGCACAGAAGCGAGCATGACAGCGCTTCGACGCGTAAATCCATGTGGGAAACAGACTTAAGCGACTAGACAGACGATTCGCTACAATCAGAGAGCAACCCCGATTTTTGGGATTTCAGAGGAGATTCGATAGAGATGGCACTGCGATTGCAAGCGATGCGAGGTGATATTGCGCAAATCGCGTCAGATGCCGCGATAGTCAACCTTTTCCAAGGCGTCACCAAGCCCGGAGGCGCGACTGGCGCAGTGGATCGAGCTCTCGGCGGCCTCATCAGCGAGTTGATCGCGGATGGCGAGATTACCGGTAAGCGTGGCAACAACGTCCTAATACATACACCGACGGACCGCTACGACGGATTTACGCCGAAACGAGTGTTGGTGATGGGTTTGGGCAAGGGCGAAGGGTTTGGCATCGACGATGTGCGTGAAATCTCAGCTGTCGCGGTCCAGCGTCTGAGCGATATCGCGGAGACCGCGACGACGATTATTCATGGCGCCGGGATTGGTGGGTTAAGTACGGAAGATGCCGCGCAGGCGATTGCCGAGGGTGCGGTGGTCGGATCCTATTCCTTCAATAAATACAAAACAAGTTCAAAAACTTCCGATCAAAAACTCAAGACACTTAACATCGTCGAGTTCGATGATGCGAAGATTCCGCAGGTGAGGTCGGGTGTCGCTTTGGGAGCGAGTGCTGGTGAGGCGCAGAATTTCGCTCGCGATTTGGTGAATGAGCCGGCGAACGTGTTGTCGCCAGAGGCGATGCGGGACATTGCGCGGGAAATTGGGGAGGAGAATGCGTTTGGGGTGCGGGTGTTGAACATGGACGAATGTTTGGCGATGGGTATGAACGCGTTCGCGGGCGTGGCTCAAGGTTCGCAGCGGCCGGCGCAGTTCGTGCATCTGAGTTACGAGGGCGATCCGGGGAATGACAGCAACAACGTTTGGCTGGTCGGCAAGAGCATCACATTCGATTCTGGCGGCTTGTCGCTGAAGCCGCCGCGCGGCATGGTTACGATGAAGGGGGATATGGGAGGCGGAGCGGCGGTTCTGGGTGCAATGAAGATCGTCGGGGCGTTGAAGCCGCGCATCAATGTCCATGCCGTGCTGCCGATGACGGAGAACATGCCGGGAGGTGGAGCTCAAAGGCCGGGTGATGTGGTCGAGGCGATGAACGGGAAGTACATAGAGATAGACAATACGGATGCCGAGGGGCGATTAACGCTTGCAGACGCGTTGGGTTACGCGCGAGAGAATGGAGCGGCGCGGATCGTGGATGTTGCCACGTTGACCGGCGCGGCGCGAGTGGCGTTGGGTACGGGCAATGCGGCGGTGTTCGGGAATGATGACGGATTGGTGAAGTCGGTGATGGATGCGGCTGAGGCATCGGGCGACGGGATGTGGCGGTTGCCGTTGGATGCGACCTCGAAGAGATTGAACCGTTCGAGCATCGCGGACGTAAAGAACAGTGGAGGTGCGCCCGCAGGATCGA
The DNA here is from genome assembly GCA_965220515.1 of Dehalococcoidia bacterium. Lineage (GTDB taxonomy): Bacteria > Chloroflexota > Dehalococcoidia > Lucifugimonadales > Lucifugimonadaceae > Bin127. The sequence goes on along the minus strand of OZ244831.1, from coordinate 634,318 downwards.
TAACGGCGGCGCATTTCATATCGGAGTTCGCGGAGGACACGCCTTGGGTTCATATCGACATCGCGGCTGTTTCCATGGTTACCGGTAGCAGAGGGATGTTCAGAACTGCTGGAGCGACGGGCGCGCCGACGCGGACGTTGGCGAATCTGGTCGTTTCACTAGCTGGGTGAGTTGACAAAGATCAGTTTGAGTTTGATTCTGTTGACGGCGCTAGCGGCGTTGTTGTCATTCGGCGCGCTTGCATGCGGGAGTGTTGACGATCTTCAAAGCACGCCGGAGGTTAGGGAAAAGAAGGTTGCTTCGACGGATTTCGCAGTTGTGACGCCGACAACGGTCGATCTGCCGCAGGGCTGGTGGAACCCGATTGATGAGAAGGCGCTCGAGGAGATCGAGTATTCGTTGATCGGCATCAAGATGTGGGGCAACTGCGCGTGGTACGAGGACGACCCGTCGCCGAGCACCGAGGCGGCGGTAAGGTCCTCGCTCTCGGAGGTGATCGATTCGCCGAACGCCGCAGCGATCGGAATTATCGAGGGAGCTGATTTGGGAGCGGTGTGCGAGGGTTCGGCCGCGGTATCAGAATTTCCTGTCAAGGTCGATGATGGTCGGCGAGCCGCGATCGCCTCTGAGATGATGATCGACCTATTGGATTCGTGCGTTGCGTTCTACGCTGCTCCTGAAGCACCGCTGGCATATCGTATAGCGACGACGTTCTTAGATATGTTGTGGATGCTTGAGCAGGATGGGCCGAGGTGGCCGCGTCGCGACTTCTGGGGAGTACGCGAGTGGTGCGACAACATCGTTGAGGGGGCGGTTGCGAGTTAGGTGCGGAGCGTTTTGAACTAGGATTCGAAAGATTTGGAATGATGGTAAGGATGTTGGGGGGATCGTTCTCATATTTTTTCGTCACGGCAATCGTAGTTCAGAACGGCATGATGGTGGTTTCGAGGAGGATTTCAGTGATTAGGATGGCTCCGACGGTGATGCTGAGGGTGCCGGCGGTTAGGGTGATGGCTCGGTTGAGGGTTTGGCGTGCGGCGGAGATTTTGAAGGGGAGGGCTAGGATGATGGTTAGGGCGGACATTGAGAGCATAGTGCCGATGCTGAAGAGGGCGATGTAGCCGAGGCCAGTCAGTGTGGAGTCGATGGTGGGCAGGAGTGCGACCATGACTGCGGCGCTTCCGGCGAGTCCGTGGACGATGCCGATGGCGAAGGATCTGGCGCGGAATACAGGTCTGCCTAGAATGAAGAAGCTGTTGTGGATCGGTTTGGCACGTTGGTGCGATTCTTGAGGTGCGTGAGAGGCGTGCAGGTGGATGTGGGGTCCGGCGCCGTGGTCGTGCTGGTGTATGTGTAGGTTGCCGCGCAGGACGTTCCATGCGGCGCTGATGCCGAGGTAGATGAGCATGATTCCGACGCCGATTTCGAAGTAGGGTGCGACGGCTTCGTAGTAGTGAAGAGTGACGTCTTTCGTGATCAGGATGATGACGCCGAGCATGAGCAGGGGAGCGGAGTGTCCGGCACCCCAGGATGCTCCGATCCAGATTGATTGCCAGATGTTGCACTCTTTTCCGACGATGTTGGCGACTGCGACGACGTGGTCAGCGTCGGTGGCGTGTTTGAGTCCGAGCAGGAAGCCGAAAGCGAGGACGGCTATCAGACCTGATTGAGCGTCCATAGTTATTGTTGTTCAGTCGCGCGGGGTTGGTGGTTGGATGAGTGGAGGTGGCACGCCCGGAGGGATTCGAACCCCCGACCCTCTGGTTCGAAGCCAGATGCTCTGTCCCCTGAGCTACGGGCGCATTGATGCGGATGCTCGCGAATCTGCAATTTGGAGTGGGGTGGACGGAGGGAGTCGAACCCTCGATCTTCAGGGCCACAACCTGACGTGTTAACCGCTACACTACGCCCACCACGAGATCGCGTTCGCGAGGTTTGCGTCTTTTTGATTCTAAAACAGGTGGTGGTACGAACTGTGATTTGCGTGATCTGAATGCGGGCACTTCCTGCGTTCGTTGCTAGAATTGGCGCATTGTTGAGTCAGTGAGAGGATTGCGTGATGAAGATTGTTGATGTTCGGCCGATGGTGGTGGAGAATGATCCGCCTTATATCGGGGGGCGGCATTTGCTGTTTGTGCAGGTTGTGACAGATGAGGGGATCGTGGGGCTTGGCGAGCGGGTTACGGGTAGCGGGTATTCGGGGAATGTGGTGGATTTGCAGTCGATGTTTTCGCTGCTGGAGGAGTATGGTCGGTATGTGCTGATCGGTGAGAATCCGTTCAACATCGAGTTGCTGTGGGCGAAGATGTATGGGAATCGGCACGATTTTCGGCATCCGAGTCTGCACTCGACGCCGGCGATCAGCGCGCTGGAGATGGCGTTGTGGGACATCGTGGGTAAGGCGACGGGTCAGCCGGTTTACAACCTTTTGGGTGGGAAGTTTCACGAGAAGTTGCGGGCGTATGCTTACATGCCGCAGCCGGAGGGCGGGTTCATGGCGAACCCGGAGGCGGCGGGTCCGGTCGCAGAGAAGCTATTGGAAGAGGGGAACACGGCTTGCAAGATCGATCCGTTCACTCCGCTGTTTCCGGGTCCGCGGGATGTGGGACTGCCGGAGATCACACAGGCGGCGAAGATCTGGAAGGCGATACGGGATGCGGTCGGTAATGAGTTGGAGGTTGGCATTGGTACGCATGGTCAGCTGACGACTTACAGCGCGATTCGGGTTGCGGATTTCCTGGAGGAGTATCACCCGTTCTGGTTTGAGGAGCCGGTGCCGCCGGAGAACATCGAGGAGATGGCGCGGGTTGCGGCGCACACGTCGATACCGATCGCGACGGGTGAGCGGTTGGTGACGAAGTGGGAGTTCTCGAACTTGCTGGAGAAGCAGGCGGCGCAGATCATTCAGCTGGACTTGGGTCAGTGCGGCGGAATTATGGAGTCGAAGAAGATCGCGGCGATAGCGGAGGCGCACTATGCGGTGATTGCGCCGCACATGTATTGCGGTCCGATAGCGGCTGCGGCTGCGGTTCAGCTAGACACGTGCTCGCCGAACTTCATGATTGCGGAGGCGAACCAAGGTCCGTTGCACAAGATCATCTTCAAGGAGCCGCTGGTTTTCGAGAACGGTTACTACATCCCGCCGACGGGGCCGGGATTGGGGGTCGAGTTGGATATGGATGTTGTGAAGGATAGATTGGTGGGGTGAGTTAGTTCTCGTTTTTGTCGTTGCCGTTGTTACCGTTGCGACGTTCGGATTGTTGCTCGCGTTCGAGTTTTCGGCCTTTTTCGATGCCGATGTCAATGCCTTTATCGAGGCCCCGTTCGTAAGCATCGTTGATGTGCTGTTCATATCCATCGCTGACACCCCGTTCGTATGCCTCTTGTATGCGTTGTCCGTAAGCGCGTTGGATTCCCCATTCGATCTCTTCAGCCTTTTCGCGTTCTTTTCTCGCCGCACGGTCGCGGTACCATTCTCTGAGAACCACTATTACCTCCAGTTCGATTATGGTTACGGACGGTGGGTTAATCCTCTTGGTTGCCGTTGCGACGTGCAGCTTGTTCCTCGCGTTCCAGTTGTCGGCCTTTTTCAATACCTTGCTCAATACCTCGTTCAAACTCGGCACGTAGTTTTTCACGATTTTCTTCGGCACGTTCGCGGTCTTGCTTTTCGAAATGCCGTTCAAGTAGGGTTTTGAGGACCATGACTGCCTCCAATTCGATTATTGTTGCGACGGCGGCTACAAAGATGAGAGAAGCGGAGCCGCTGACAATGGCGGTTATCGTGCTTGCTATGTTATCGTGCGCGCTGCTGTAGTTTTCAGACCACCAAAGCGCGTAAATAAGTGGTGCGGCATGCAGCGTGAACAGCAGGTAGAACCAACCGATCCATTTCGCTCTGATGGTCCAGATGGAGATTCGAGGATCCGAGTCGAGGACCGGTTGGTCGGCTAGTTGTCGTTCGCGGCTTTCATCACGCATATCAGCACGTTATGGCACATGCGTGATGTTATTCGAGTGGGGTTGGCACAAACGCCAGTCAGGGCAGCGGTGGGATGAAGATGGAGTATTCGGAGATCGGGATGCGTTCGCTGTTGATGTCGGCCCATAGGAGGATGGTGTAGACGCCGTCTCTGTGTTGGTCCAGAAGGTCGGTGATGTCGGCGGAGATGGTGAAGTTGTCGCCGTCCGATGTCCATTCATCTGCTGTTATCCAAGGGTAGGTCAGCTGGCGGGTTGCCCGGTCGCGGCTCGAATCGAGTGCTTGCTGCCAATTGTCGTGAGCTTCGTCGCCGGACATAGGGGGTGGAATGTCTGAAGGGATGTCGTAAGGATCCGGGCACTGCAAGGAATCGACGTCGATCGTGGTTTCATCTTCGGCGTACGACCAGTCGTCTCCCGGAGGCGGCCGGATTCCGGCTATGGCGAGGCCGTTGGAGTAACAGTACGTTCGAGAGAGTTGGCCTCGGGTCAAAGGCTCCAAGGGAGGATCGTAGTAGATGGCTATGGTTCCGGTTTCGCTGGAAACATGCGCGCCGTTTTTGGTTTGGCCGCTGAGGGTTAGGATTCCTGAATCTATAGACGGTTTGGTGTCGTATTGGATGTAGTCGCCGACGAATAGTTGGACGAACCAGATGGTAGGTGCCCGGTATGTGATGCCGATGCCGACTTTGCGGTGGTTCGGGTTGAGGATGTTTTGGCGATGGCCCGGGCTGTTGAGGAAGCGGTCCATCGCGAAGTCGATTTGTTCCTTTGGCGTTTCTAAGTCGTAGTTGTCCAGATCTTCGGGGCAGAAGTCGATGGCGAAGACGTTTTCGGAGGAGTATTGTTCCCCACCGGCGAGGGTGTATCGCATGTAGGGCTTCATGCCATCGGGACCCCAATGACCGCGGGTGCAGGCGTCCCGCGATTGTTCGGCATGAAACTGGGCAGCGGGGTTGTCGTCGAGAGTTAACTCGATCAGACCAGCGTCGGTTCGGGCGTCGTTGACAAGGGTTAGGGCGTGATCGACGAGGGTGGCGTGTTCGGATTGGGTTAGGGCCGAGGGAGTTGGTGTTTGAGCAGTAGCGCAGGCTGCCAAAATAAAGAGCGCGATGGTCAGAAACAGGACCTGTACCATGCTTGGATATTGCGACATGACCGCGTCGCCGGATAGACGTTTTCGCTAGTGTTGGATCGTGCTTTTTGGCAGTGTGGTCAATCGGAAGAGGGGCGTTCTCGGTTTGATTCGCGGCGGAGGTTGGCGGGATTGATGCGTTGGAACAGGGACGGACCCCATCTGGTAGGTGCTCTGAGGTCGACGTTGACGGCTTCGACGTTGCGGAGTGTGTCAACGGTGGTTCGGGCGAGATGTGCGGCTAGCCGAGTCGGGTCGACGGCTTGGGGCACGAATCTTCTTAGGCGGCGGGGGCGGAAGAATCCAGCGCCGGCGATGACCCAGCGTTTGATCCAGAACATCCAAGCGACCAACGCGGCTGCGAAGACACTGACACCGACTACTATGTGATATCCCCACCTGAATCCAATGCCGGGCATGTTCTCGAAGTTCATGCCGAAGAGGCCGGCGATCAAACCTAATGGCAGGAACACCGTGGCAACGATCGACAGCACCTTCATGATCTCGTTCTGGCGGTTTCCCACTACCGAGAGGTACGTAGCGAGGGAGGTGTCGGTGCGCTCTCGGATGACGTCATTTGATGCTTGGACGCGGGTCAGATCATCGGCGAGGTCTCGGAAGTAGAGGTCGACGCCGTGTCCGATCAGATCGAACTCTCTTCGTCCTAATCGATTCAGCACTTCTCTTTGAGGTGCCAAGGCACGATTCAAGCTGAGGCAAGACCTTTTGAGAGACATCAACGCGATCAATGCGGATTGATCCGGATCGGTGAGAACCTGCTCCTCGATGGCGTCGGCGCGGTCTACCATTCGATCCAATGTGGGTAGGATCGCTTGGATAAGTGCATCGAAGAGGGCGTGAGCGAAGAAGGCAGGACCTTTCATCATAGGGCGCCCGTCGATCTCTACGAGCTGCTTGACGGCTTCTACGCTAGGCATCTCGGAATTGTGGACGGTGACGACGAAGTTGTTGCCGATAAACATGCCCATGTCGGTGGTCTGGACGACTTCGGTCTCGGCGGTGTAGTCGACGCTACGTGCGTTTACGAAGATGTAATCGCCGAAGTCCTCGACGCGTGCAGGTCGGATAACGGGGTTTATCGCACCGTCGACGACGAGCGGGTGGAACTGGAACTCGTTGAGCAGCAGTTCACGCTCATCGTCTCCGGGTTCGAAGCAGTCTAGCCACAGCAGACCAGTTTTCGACTGGTGGGCAGTTTGGACCGCTTCGGCGTCAATGTTGCGGTGGATCTGGTTGTCGGCATCGAGGTAGTGGGCGATCAATGACATGGATTGACCTCCGCGCTAGTTGGTCATTCAATCGTACGGTTGTCCAACCATTATCTATCCACCAGCTTTTTGGGTTGAAATGTGTGGCTTGGTTAAGGTGGAGGTTCGTACGGCGGGATGAAGATGGAGTATTCGGAGATGGGTGTTCGTTCGCCATCGATTTCGCCCCATAGGACGATGGTGTAGACGCCGTCGCCGTGTTGGGCTAACAGGTTTGAGACGTTAGCCGAGACTGAGAAGGCGTCGTTGGAGACTGTCCAGCTTGTCGCGGTGACCCATTGGCCTTGGTGTTGGTATAGGAACCGAAAGTCTGGTTTGCGATCATGGGTTGAGGTAGCAGCCAATGCGTCGGTTGGGACGTCGTACGGATCTTGGCATCGAGTTCCGGAAATGGTGAAGGTGTCGGAGGTGTAATAGGCGTTGCCGCTAAGTGGTCGTCGGAGCGCGGCGATACTCTGTCCATTGATGCCGCACGACGTGTTGTGGAGTTGACCGCGAGTTAGCGGGTGCGGTGGACGATCATAGGTGAGCGTGACGCCCAATGTATCTCGGTCCAAGTAAACCTCGCTGTTGACTTTGCCGCTCATCTCTAGGATGCCGTTTTGGAATTGCGGTTTCGTTGAGTACTTGACGTAGTTGCCGACGAATAGCTGGACAAACCAAAAGTTCGGATGGTCTACCGCGATACCTAGATTGACTTTTCTGTGGTGGGGGTTGAGGATGTTGCGGCGGTGTCCGAGACTGGTCATCAGACCATCCATGGCTTGATCAAGTCGTTCAGTGATGGTTTGTCGTCGGTAGCGGTCAGGATCCGGCGGGCAATAAATGGATCCATGGGCATTCTCCGCGGAGTATTGTTCGCCATCGGTTAACGTGTATCGCATATACGGTTTCAAACCATCAGTCCCCCAGTGGCTGAGGAAACAGTTTGTGCGCATATCTTCGGCGTGGGATTGAGCCGCTGCGTTGTCATCGAGAGTTACTTCGTTCAATCCGGCTGCGGTTCTTGCTTGATTGATGAGGGTTAAGGCGTATTCGCGGGCGGATTTCAGTTCCGATTGGCTTAGACCGGAGGCCGGTACTGGCGTCGGTGTCGCCGTTGCAGTTGGGGTGCTTGAAGGTGTGGAAGTCGCGGTTGGTGTGAAAGTTGGCGTTGGTGTCGGAGTGATCGTGGGTGTTTGCGTTTCTGTCGGTGCCGCCTTTGGCGTTGGGGTGCTTGAAGGTGTCGAAGTCGCGGTTGGCGTGAAAGTTGGCGTTGGGGTTTGAGTCGGCGTGGGGGTTAACGTCGGTTCAGGCGCGGGGGTGACGTACGTGAAAACGATCGCTTGTTCTTGTCTGAGTTGTGGGATGAAGATTGAGAATTCGGAAATCAGGGCTTCTTCGTCATCAATGGCTGCCCATAAGTTGATCGTGTAGACGCCTTCACCATATTGCCTTATCAATTCGCTCACGTCGGCTGCGATTGAAAATGAGTTATCTTCGATCCGCCATTGATCAGTCGGCAACAATGACACTGCACGATCGAAGGGTGTGGAGAGCGGCAAATTGGGTTTGTCGAAATAAGAGTCGGCAGTTGGCGCTCTGGGCGGGACCTCGTAAGGATCTGGGCACTGTATGCCGGAAACTCGGTACGCGCTGTAAGAATCGAACGGGTTCAACGCTGCGATCGGCAATCCGCCAGAAACACATGCGGTGTGGTGTAGCTGGCCCCGCGTCAATGGATGGGGTTCCATTTCCCACGAGATCGTGACATTAAAGTTTCCGCCTTGTATGTCCGCGCCGTTTTTGGTGCTTCCACTCATCGTCAAATGGCCGTCGACTATGTTCGGCGTAACTTCGTAATCGATGTAGTCACCGACGAATAGCTGGACCAGCCACAGGTTGGGATGTTGGTAGGCGACACCTATATTGACTTTGCGATGGTGCGGGTCGAGGATGTTGCGTACGTGCCCTGGACTGCTCAACAGGCCATTCATCGCCTGATCGATTTCCTCAGCGATTGAAGTTGACACGTATCGATCCGGATCGGAGGGACAGAAGTCTATACCGCTGACGTTTTCTGCGGAGTATTGTTCTCCGCCGGCGAGTGTGTATCGCATGTAGGGTTTCATTCCATCGGTACCCCAATGACCGGAAACGCAGTTAACGCGCTGATCTTCGGCGTGAGATTGTGCGGCGGGATTATCATCGAGAACTACCTCGTTGAGATTGACCGCGGTTCGCGCTTGGTTGATTAGCTTTAAGGTGTATTCACGGGCGTTGATAAGTTCGGATTCTGTTAGTCCCGAGGGTGTGGTAGTAGGTGAAGTGACAGGTATCGGGACTGTTTCAGGCGTTGGAGTTGGAGCCGCAATGGGGGTATCGGTGGCGGTGGGTGTGGGTGCGGGAACTGGTGGCGTCGTAGGAGTGGGCATCGGTTCGATCGGGGAATTTGACTGATCAGAGACCGTGGGCAGTGCAGTTGAAGTTGGTACTGGCACCTGCGTTGGCGTTTCGATTGTGACAGTAGTTTGCGGTGCGTTTTGGAATAGTGAACGCCAATCGTCGCGCCAGCTTTGGGAAATGTCGGGGCGGATGGCGCTGACGAGTAGATACACGCCGATTACGCACATAAGTGTCCAAGTAAGTCCTTTCAATGGATGCGGATTCCGAACTTGCCTTGTTCATGCGCGATCAGTTGAATAATCGCGCCCATTCTTCCATGAGCGAGTCGATCGCGTCGGGTGCTGTGATCGTGAGAACGAGGTAGGCGGCGATTATGGCTGACAAGGATATAGCGAGGACCGTCCACCCCAACCTCTGAAGCCGTTTGACTCTTAGTTGAATCCGCCAGTTTCTATGTCCAGCACGCGATTGTCTAGCCACTAGTCGTTGCGCCTCGCGTATGCGTTGTCGCTCTTCGTCTTTGCAATTGGTGCACGGACAATAGGGCGGATGATTCATCTCGGCGTATCTCCGTGGTTATTCAAGGTTGCCCACTAACCTGCTCCGCCGCGCCGCCCCCTGGATTCCGGCTTTCGCCGGAATGACGTGGGAGAGGGCGGGAATGACGGGGTCTCCCTGCCGCCCCGGGCATACCCCGCTCACTTCGCTTCGCTTGTTCGCGCCCCTTTCGTCCACGAAAGGGGCGAGTGCAGTTTTGCGATCAAAGAGCAGGTTTTATTTCAGACTGTCCAAGTACTCCTGCATAGTGGCGTCGGTTGGGGGGTAGTATTTGCCGGGGCGGACGTTTTCGTTGAGGATTTTCTGTTTGACGTAGTTTTCGACGCCTTCGTGTTCTTCGACCCAGACGACGGCTTCTTCGGCGAACCAGGAGGGGACTACTACGCAGCCGTCGTCGTCGCCGACGATTACGTCGCCGGGGCGGACTAGGGCGCCGCCGCATTGGATGTCGCAGTTTTCGTAGGCGGGGTCGGCCCAGGGGCGGCCGCCGTAGGGGGAGCGTTCTTGGGCGTAGACGGCGAAGCCGTAGTTTTCGTCTTCGAGGACGCCGAGGTCGCGGATCGCGCCGTCGGTGACTAGTCCGTCGGCTTTGTTCATTTTGAGTTGGAGTAGCTTGACGTCGCCGGCTACTGCGGCCCATTGCTTGCCCATTAGATCGGCTACTAGCACGTCGCCGGGACCGCAGCGGGCCATGGCTTTGTACTCGGGGGAGTCTTCACCAAGTTTGGTTTGGGTGTCTAGATCGGGGCGTGGGGGTAGGAAACGGAGTGTTCGGGCGCGTGCGGCGAGGCGAGTTCCGGGCGTGAAGTTGCGGACGCCTTCCATGAATGGGAGGGGGACTCCGGCGACGTTTGCGACGGCGGCCCAGGTGGTGGCGACGGGTAGTTTGCGGAAGCGGTCGAGGATGTCGTCGGAGACGTCGACGGGTGTGAAGGGTCGATCAGCCATTGAGTTGGAGCCTTTCGGGTGGTTGTTATTTGCGATGTTGATGATATAGCAGGAGTTATTGAGACGTTGTATAGCCGCGATCTTGCCGCTTCATGCCGCTGGGATGCCGCTTCATGCCGCTGTAGCGGCAAGTTCGCGGAAGGGGTGTTTTTTGGTGGGATTCGGGGTATGGGAATGGAGGATGGAGCGGGTATCGGCGTGTGAGGGTGAGAGATGGTTGTTTTCGTAGGATTCGGTGGTTTGGTTGGAAGGGGAATTTAGAACAAACTTGCCGCTGGAGCGGCAATTTGGCGGCAAGTTTAGTTTTTGACGAAGTTCAAGACTTGTTCAAAGAAATTGTCTGAACTCGGATTTGAGGGATGGAAGGATGGGTCTGTTGCACGAAAGGGTCGGCGGGGTTTTGGTTCGCGCGGTTGTGAGAAAAAATCTGGAAATTGTGTCAGATTTTGTCATCTGGGGGTTGCATTGATGGTGGGGTTGTGGCATGGTTGTTGTTAGAACGTATGTATTTGGTGATGTCGGCGGTGTGTCGGTGTCGGGAGTGAATTAGGAGGATGATGCAGTGGGGAGTGTTGGAGTTGAGGTATCTGCTGGTCGTGGTGCTGGTGAGGCGTTGCGGCTGGATCGGAGCGGCGGGGTGGTTGTCAAGTGGCTGGGTGCTGGTGTGGTGTCTGCCGGAGACGGTGGTCCAGGAGTTGACGACGGCAATGGTGTTGCGCGTGGGGACGTGGTTGGTGATGTTGGGAGTGACGCTGATGCGCCTCGCCGCCTGATTGATGTTGAGCGTGGTGAAGATAGGGCGGGTTTGAAACCCGCCCCTACCGGTGCGTTGATACGTGGTCGTAGTCGTCTGACGATTAGGGCGGCGGTTGGTAGTGAGGACCGGAAGGGGGATGTGATCGATCCGAGTGGTTGGGATCTGGAGGGGTATCGTCGGAATCCGGTGTTTCTGTGGGCGCATGATCGGTCGAGGCCGCCGATTGGGAGGTCGCAGCGGATCTGGGTCGATGATGATGCGCTTTACGCAGAAGTTGAGTTTGCGCCGACGGATTTCGCGGGTGAGATCGCGGGGTTGTATGAGCGGGGGTTCATGCGCGGGGTGTCGGTGGGATTTCTGCCGTTGGAGATGGAGGTTCGAAAGGCGTCGAATGGTCGTCGGGGGTATCTGTACCGTCGGCAGGAGTTGTTGGAGATCAGCGCGGTGCCGGTGCATGATGGGGCTTTGGCGGGCATCCCCTGCGTTCGCTCCGCTCCGCGTCCCCTTGCACTTCGTGAAGGGGAGGTCTCAGATATGCGGGAGGATTTGCGGGGGTTGTGGGTGGGTTTGGGGGAGTTGGTGGATTGAGGGGTAATTGACATGGATGGACGGGATGCAGGGGATGGAAGAGGCCTTCCCCCGCCCGTCCGCCCCGGGCATCCCCTGCGAACTTGCTTCGCTCGTTCGCGTCCCCTTGCGCTTCGCGAAGGGGAGGGTTGAAACATAGAACAAATAAACGAAAAAATGAAGAAAGAGATGGAGTTAGGTGAAGATGAGTGAGATTAAGGATAGAGAAGAGGTTGAGTTGTTGAGGAAGGAGTTGGCGGATGTTTCGGCGTTCGTTCGGGAGCGTGTGGAGCCGGCGCATGAGGAGCGGGTGCGGCTTCGGAAGGCGATCGAGGCGTTGACTAGTGAGCAGCGGGAGAGTAGGCGATCGGGGGTTTTGGAGGATCACCCTCACCCTTCCCCTCTGGATTCCGGCTTTCGCCGGAATGACGGAAATGTCCCATCGAGGGAGAGGGGGCATCTTGGTGGTGGGCATCCCCTGCGAACTCGCTCCGCTGGTTCGCGTCCCGGTTTTCAGTCTCTTGGGCTTCGCGAAGGGGAGGGGAGTCTGTATGGGGTTGTTAGGTCGGGGCCTTATGCGGGTTGTGATGTTTTGGATTTGGCGATTATGCGGAGTATGCAGAGGGCTGCGGCTTCGCAGATGGGTCCGGATTCGGTTCGGGAGTGGGACATCCGTCTAAAAGCGGCGATGGATAGTGTGACGGCTGGTAAGGGGGATGAGATCGTTCCGGCTGGGATGTCGTATCGGCTGTGGGAGGATGTGCATCAGGAGACGAAGGTTGCGGGTCTGTTCAATCGGATCGATATGCCGACGAATCCGTTCGACATTCCGCTTCAGCTGGGGGATGTGAACTGGTATCCGGGGACGGAGAACACGGCGGTTGCGGAGAGCACTCCGAAGACGGCGAAGCAGACGTTGACGGCGCATGAGCTGGTTGCGGAGGTGCCGTGGTCGTTGACGCTGGAGGAGGATGCGGTGTTCGCAGTGCTGCCAGAGGTTCGGCGGACGCTGGTGCGGAACGCGGCGGAGGTGATCGACGATGTGTTGCTGAACGCGGATAAGACTGCTGCGAACAACATCAATGCGGATAGCACGACGATTACGACTTCGACGGCTGGTATGGCGCAATACCTGATCGGTTTCAATGGTCTGCTGCATCTGCCGCTGGTGGAGAACACTGGGCAGTCGAAGGGTGTCGCCGGTGAGATCACGGCTGCGGGTTATCTGGATCTGCTGAAGAAACTCGGCAAGTATGGCGTGAACACGCGTGAGGCGGTGTTCATCACGGATGTGGCGACGTTTGTGAGCAGTCTGGGCATTTCGGCGGTCGAGACGGTTGACAAGCTGGGTCCGCAGGCGACGATTCTGACGGGTCAGCTAGCGACGGTCTACGGTCATCCGCTGATCGTGAGCGGTCAGATGAAGTTGGCAGACGCGGATGGCAAGGTGACGGACGGCGGGAATGACACCGATCGCGGTCGGGTGTTGTGCGTGAACACGAGCCAGTGGCGCGTGGGTTTTCGTCGGCATCTGATGATCGAGACGAATCGAGACATCCAGAAGCGTCAGAACGTGATGGTTGTGAGCATGCGGTTGGCGTTTGCGGAGCGTTCGGGGGATCCTGCGAATGCGGAGCATACGGCGTTGGCTTACAACATTTCGCACTAGTTTGAACTAGGATGCGAAGGATTTTCGCGGGGCATGCGATGTGGCGAGGAGGGGGATCGGAGAGGGTTGCCCCCGCCCGTCCGCCCCGGGCATCCCCCGCTCGCATCGCTTCGCTTGCTCGCGCCCCCTTACGCTGCGCGAAGGGGGCATGAACCCCCTGCGCTCGCTTCGCTAACCCCCTCTTAATCTCCCCCTGAGAGGGGGAGGGGTATGGGATGCTTCGCAAAAAGGGGAGGGGCCTCACCCTAGCTCCGTGGGTTCCCGCCTTCGCGGGAATGACGGTGGATGGGATGGGGAATTGGATGAGAAAAAAAGAAAGGAAATGAGAGATGGTTGATTTGGTGGCTCCGGTTGGGGTTTTGAATGTTTATGCTGGGCCGGCGGATTTGAAGGGTCGGTTGGGGATTACTGATACGACTCGGGATTTGACGTTGTGGCATTTGCTGCATGTGGCTAGTCGGATTGTTGAGGGGCACTGTGGTCGCGATTTTTATGTGACTTCGGGGTCTAAGCGGTTCGATGTGCAGGATCGGGATCGGGTGCAAGTGGATGATCTGATCGAGATTGTGCATGTGGAGGAGGACTGGAGAGGTGATGGCGATTACATGCGGGTCAGGTCGCGTAAGGATTACCTTTTGTATCCGCTGGGTGCGAATCCGGGTTCATCGAACGGTGTGCCGTATCACTCGCTGCGGGCTCTGCGGCGTCGTGGGGAACTGTGTTTCCCGGTGGGACGAGCGGTGGTGCAGATAACGGGTCGATGGGGTTACCGGTCGCACTTTGTGTCGCTGGACGCGTACATCAACAACTCGGGGTCGCAGCTGACCAAGGCGTCGAAGTCGTTCAAAGTCGATGATGATGCGAACGTTCGAGCGGGTCAGACGATTCTGGTGGGCAATGAGCAGATGTTTGTGAGGCAGGTGGGCGCGTCGGTGTTGAATGTCGAGCGCGGTCTGAACGGGACATCGGCGGTGGCGCATGATGACGGCTCGCTGTTGAAGGTGTTGTCGTATCCGGCGGAGGTGGTTGAGGCGACGTTGCTGGTGGCGGTTGATCGCTGGCGTCGGCGTGACGGTATCGCACGGTCGAACGATGTTGCAGCCGGTGCGCGTGATGAGTTGTATGACCCTTCGGGGGACATAGATAGGTTGTTGGGGCCGTATCGGAGGATGGGGGTTTGAGAGAAATGGATCCACGTGAGGTTTTGTTGGGGATTGATCTTGAGGAGTTGGTGTCTGACGTGAAGAGGAATAAGGGTGAGGAGGGTGATGTTGATGTTTTGGCGGAGGTTAAGCGTCTGCGGAGGACGGTTGAGCACGACCATGATCAGCGGTTGCGTGGGATTGAGATCAATATCCGTTGGCTGATGGTTTTGGTAGGCGGTGAGGTGTTGGCGATTGTTGGGTTTGCTTTGGGGACGGTTGCGGGGGTTTGAGGGGGCAGATCTGCCCCTTTCGCATGGGCGAAAGGGGCGCGAGCGCAGCGAGCGGGGTATGCGCGGGGAGGGAGCGGTGGAAGGTCAACGTCTGACGCGTTGCGTGTCTGCCCGCCACGAGCATACCCCGCGCACTCGCTTCGCTTGTGCGCGCCCCTTTCGTTTCACGAAAGGGGCGAAAGGATTGGATTCCGGCTTTCGCCGGAATGACGGTAGTTGAATGTCGGAATGACAGGAGATGAATAAGGTGTTTGAGTGGATTGGTAAGGTGGTTTCGCGTTCGTTTGGGCGTGGGAAGGATGTTGGAGATGGTTCGGGAGTGCGGGAGCGGGCGATGTCGTTTCGGCAGGTTGTTGATCGGATCGGGGTTCCGTTGGTGAGTGGCGATGACGATGTTGAGTGGTCGTCGGGTCATCAGGCGGAGTATTACGCTCGTTCGACGGCGGTTCATGCGGCGGTGCGGGTGTTGGCGGAGGCGGTGAGTCGTCCGCCGTTGGAAGTTTGGCGACGTGCCGGTACGGGCTCGGAGTACGAGCGCGCCGGGGTGGATCATCCTTTGCAGCGGTTGTTGGATCGTCCGAACGATGTTTGGGATGGTGGTCAGCTACTGCGGACGGTGGAGAGTCGACTGGCGTTGTGGGGCTCGGCGTATGTGGCGATGGTTCGGGATGGCGATCGAGTGCCGTACGAGATGTGGCCGCTGCGTCCTGACGAGGTGCATGTAGTGGCGGCGCAGGATGATCGTGTGGTGCGAGGGTTCATCCACGAGTCGGCGGACGGGCAAGTGGCGTATCTGCCAGAGGAGATGCTGTGGTATCGGCGGTTCAACCCGATGAATACGTTTTCGGGATTCTCGTCGATGGTTCCGGCGGGTCTGGCGGTCACGATGGGAACGGAGGCGTTGAACTTCAACCGACGTTTCTACGTGCACTCTGCGATGCCAGCGGACGTGGTGATCGTGATGGATGGCAGCCCGCAGCAGGAGCAGATCGATCAGCTTATAGATTCGTGGGAGGCGCGACTGAGGAATCCGGATACGGCTCACCGTCCGATGATCTTGAGCGGGGGCATAGAGATGAAGCGTTTAGGAGCGAATCAGTCGGAAATGGAGTTCATCGCGGCGTTGCGGTGGTCCGTGGAGGAGGTGTCGCGGGCGTTCGGGGTGCCGAAGGTGTTTCTGAGCGAGTTCGAGGATGCGACGCTGGCGAATGTGCGGACGATGGAGCAGTTCTTGTGGCGGAACACGATCATCCCGGAGTTGAAGATGCTGGAGGATGGGATCAATCACCGGTTGGTACCGCACTTCGAGGGTTTCGAGGGCGAGTTGGTTGTGCGGTTCAATCTGTCGGATGTGGAGGCGATTCAGGAGTCGCAGTCGGATCGTGCGGAGAGATTGGCGACGCTTGTGGGTGCGGGGATAATGACGGCGGATGAGGCGCGTGGGGAGTTGGGGGTTTAGCGGGGTCATAGACAAGCAGTAATCGCCTATGATGAAACTATTGCGGAGCATTGAAAGGAACTGGTGCCGTGATCAGACCGACAGTGGTTGAGGCGCGTGACAACTACCGCATCTGGCTCGAGTTTGAGGATGGCGAGGCAGGTGAGGTCGACCTATCGCATCTCGTCGGAAAAGGCGTGTTCAAAGCTTGGAAAGATCCCGATTTCTTCCGGGACGTGCGCATCGTTGACAACGACACGATACTTTGGGGCGAAGAGATCGACCTGTGTCCCGATGCGCTCTACATGCAACTAACGGGCAGGACGGTTGACGAGGTGTGGCAGCGATCGCGAGTCAGCGTGCCTAATGCCTGAGTTATCGCGCTTTTTCGGCATCGTTGTACAGATGCATTTCAACGATCATCCTCCTCCGCATTTCCACGCAAAGTACGGAGAGTTCAAAGCAGCTGTAGAGATTGCAACCTTGACGGTTTCCGATGGGTACCTTCCGCCGCGGGCGTACGGGCTAGTGATCGAATGGGCTTCTATGCATGAAGAAGAGCTTGTTCAGGCTTGGAATCGGATACGTCAACACCAAACACCGGGAAAGATAGCACCGTTGGC
Source organism: Dehalococcoidia bacterium (assembly GCA_965220515.1). Classification (GTDB taxonomy): domain Bacteria; phylum Chloroflexota; class Dehalococcoidia; order Lucifugimonadales; family Lucifugimonadaceae; genus Bin127. Next base: position 617,533 of record OZ244831.1, on the reverse strand, counting down.
GTAGGACGCAGGAGACTTGACGAATGGTTCAGATGATGTGTGGTGTGCGGTTGCATGAAGGTTTTGAACGATAAAATACGACATTGAATCTGTGAACAGAGGGATCGCAATGCTAGGTCAGGTGCATGAGCACATTGTTAGGGAGTTGGGGGAGAGTAGTCGGACGGATACGATTTTCGTTTTGACGGCGATTGTGTTCAATCTGATTGTGCTGGCGGTGAACTCGGGCTTGGCGTCCGAAGCCGTGACGAGGGGTGGTTCTGTGACGTATGACACCGTATTGGTGGTGTTCATCGTGATGACGGTGTTGCTGAATGTGGTGGCGTTGGTGGCTTTGATCTTGGGTCGGCGGACGCGTCGGATGCTGCTCGACGGGCTAGTGGCGATGTATCGGGACAACGAGGTTGCGAAGTATTACGATCCGTCGCTGATGTCTAACTACGGGATTCGGTATCAGCTGTTCGCGGCGGTTATCGGGATGCTGGCGTTGACGGCGATCGTGGTGCCGTTGATTATTCGGTTTACGAATTAGGTTTAGGCGGTATTAGCCGACTAGTTTTAAGCCTTCGGTTTCAAAGTCGGCATCGTAGGTAAATGCGGTATCGCACTCATACATCTCCATGACGATGAAGCTCATGCAGTCGACTAGATTGAGGCGACGAGTACTGCGCTCTGTCCATCGTCGAACTGCACGCTGATGATCGGCTTCGGTGATCCAGTGGATCTTAAACGCGCTATGGGCATCAAGTTGGAACGTGATGGCGGCGGCTAGCCCTAACCGCCTTTGGATTAAGGCGACCGCTTCCACGATCGCGTAGTTGTGAGTGAGAAGCGTTTCTCCGTCGGCATCAATCTTTCCAAGTGCCTTTAACGCGGCATCGTGAAATCGGTCTTGGTCGTTCTGAAGAGCGAGCACCGCCGAAGTGTCCAGGAAAATCAATCTCGCCAGTCCTCTTCCCAAGCGTAGTCGTCGTGGTAAACGGAAAAGGGCCTGTCCGGGGGATGCTCTACGCTAGCTGATCCGATAAATGAGAGATCGGTTAGCTTTATTCTTTGCTTGGGTTTCTCGGGTGCCTCAAGGTAGGCATCCACCGCGTCGCGGATCACAGCTGCCATCGACTTGTTCTCCGAATGGGCTAAGCGTTTGACCATTTCGTGTTTGGCAGGATCAAGTTGGATCTGAGTTCGCACCATGATTGAAAATCTCTCTATCCGATGTAATGACATCATGATAACACCATCACTCCCACTTCGGCTGGCGCGCGAGGAAGAGGGTGATCATGCCGAAGATGAAGATGCCGACGATGGTGGCGAAGGCGATGTCGAATGAGCCGGTTTCGTCGTGGACTCGGCCGGCGAGGACGGGGCCGCCGGCGATGGAGACGATCTGGGCGAACTGGTAGAGGCCCATGAGGCTGGCGTATTCGCGGAGGCCGAAGGTCTGTTGGACGACGAGTACGATGAGTGCGCCGAGTCCACCGAAGCCGAGGCTGTAGATGAAGATGCCGGCGACGATGAGGGGTATGCCACCGAAGGGGAGGATCATGAGGGCGACGCCGACGGCTTGGAACGCGGTGCTGAGGACGGTCATCTTGCGGGCGCTGAAGCGTTCGCTGGCGCGTCCGAAGGCGAGTTTGGATGCGATGCCCATGGTGGCGATAAAGGTGACGGCAGATGTAGCGGCGGCAGGTGCGAAGCCGTTTTCGCCGAAGTGCTGTCGGAGCTGAGTCAAGACACCTTGGTAGGTGAAGGTTGCGGCGACGAGTCCGATGAGGGTGAGCCAGAAGGCCCAGGTTTTGACGGCTCGTTTGACGGACATTCCGGCGCGTGCGGCGGCGGCGCTGGCGGACGGTCGGGGGCGATGTGTTCGGCGCATCTCGACTTCGACGTCGTGGGGTTTCTCGCGCATGAAGATCATCACGGCGATGGCGAGTCCGACCATGATGATGGCGAAGGTTACGTATGCGAGTTCCCAGTTGAGGAGTGCGATGATGGTTGCGGCGAGTGGGGGCATGGTCATGCCGCCGAAGTTGTTGCCGGAAACGACAACGCCGGTCATGCGTCCCATCGAGTTCGGGAACCAGAGTCCGACCATCTTTCCGGCAGGCAGCACGGTTGCTCCGGGAAAGCCGGCGTAGACGAGGGCGGAGAGGGTGTACCAGTGCCAGAGTTCGGTGATGAAGGGTCGGAGGGTGAAGCCGATGGCGATGAGGACGAGGGATACGAACATGACTGGCCGCACGCCGAAGCGGTCGGTCCAGTATCCGATGACGGGTGCGAGGATGCCGGAGATGAAGGCGAAGGTTAGGGAGAGGTTGAGCTCGGTCTGGTTCCAGCCGTAGCGTTCTTGGAGCGGTCCCGCGAACTCGCCGAACGCGTACTGGGTCATGCCGATGGAAAGGCCGGTCGAGAGGAATACGAGGAGGGCGACGACGTAGCCGCGGTAGATGCGCCGAGTGGCGTGGATCGGCCTCGCGGCTAGGGACGAGAGATTCAATGCGTGGCTTGGTGAACAGGAGGGGAAGTGTCAGATAAGGATATTCGATTCGGGGTTTGCGCCAGTGGTGATGGTGTATCTGGTCGCGGCGATCAATAGCCTAGAATGATTTGATTGTGTCAGCCCTTTTAGCCATCAAACGGCATGCGACGGCTGTTTTAGGTGGCGCAGCGGTGTCGCTTGCGGTGACGGCGGCTTTTCTTTCGGCCTGTATCTCTGCTGACCCCACTCCTACGGCTACAGCACCAGCAACGGCGACTGCTTCGCCTACCTTTCCTCCAACGCCGAGACTGGAACCAAGTCCGACTGTTGCTCCGACAGCGACTCTGAGCCCTACGGCTATGCCGACCTCCACTCCTACGTTCACCCCGACCCCAACGCAGACGGATACTCCCACGGCGACGGCCACATCCACGCCAACCCATACCGCCACTCCAACGCATACGCCGACCTCCACCCCTACGTTCACGCCAACCTCAACGCCTACGGATACTCCTACGCCGACAGCCACATTCACGCCAACTCATACCGCCACTCCAACGCATACGCCGACCCCGACATACACACCTACGATCACTCCGACACCTACGCCGACGGCAACACCGACATCTACGCCCACGCCGACACCGATGATCGACTATGACGTTGATGACGACGGTCTGATCGAGATCAGGTATCTAGAGCAGCTGGATGTGATACGGCACGATCTAGTCGGCACAGGTAAACCTAAAAACCTGTCTAGAGTTGCGCACCATCGATCCGCGTTTCCCTGGCCTGCGTCTGGCATGGGCTGTCCTGAAGGCGTATGTGAGGGGTATGAGTTGATGAAAGATCTTGATTTTGGGGATCGTGACAGCTATGCGTCCGGAACGGTGAATAGCAAATGGACAGATGGTGTGGGTTGGCTGCCCATCGGACTCAGAGAACGGAAATTCAGCGCGAAATTCAATGGCAACGGTCATGCAATCAGCAACTTGTACATCAATCGCGTTGGTGAAAATGAAACGGCGTCCGACGGTTTGTTCGGCCAAACAACAGAAGAAAGTGAGATTAGCAATGTGCGATTGCTCGATGTGCAGGTGTCAGGGGTTCTTGTAGTTGGGGGAATGGTCGGTTCGAATAGGGGGATAATCGACGGTGTCTACGTTAGTGGAAACGTTTCAGGGAAAACGGAGGTTGGCGGTTTGGCCGGCAGCAATCTCGGCGAGATTGTGGATAGCTCCGCGGATGTGTCGGTGTCTGGAGGCGATGAAATCGGAGGTCTGGTGGGGGTTAGCGATGGACGAGTGGCGCACAGTTCCGCGACGGGACTGGTTTCGGGGCTCGTAAACGTCGGTGGGTTGCTCGGGTACAGCAGAAATTCCGGAATTATTATAGGGAGCTACTTCACCGGTAGTGTGGCTGGAAACCAAGTGCTGGGCGGTTTAGCCGGGCGCAATGAAGGTGAGATCATAGGGAGTTATTCTGCGGGAACAGTGTCTGGCAAGCGCGGCGAGAACAGCCTGCAAATAGGCGAGTTAGGGTTAGCAGCGTGGAAAGCAGGCGGGTTGGTGGGATTGAATCACCATCATGGTTCAATCTCCAGTAGTTACAGCATTGCTCGGGTGATAGGCACCGAGCGGGTAGGCGGTCTAGTCGGTTTTAATGTCGGGACAATCGTCGCCTCGTATGCGGCCGGCGATGTGTCAGGTGAAGGTGCAGTAGGTGGATTAGTGGGAGATAACTCGGAAGGTGGCGTGATAGTGGCTAGCTACGCTACTGGCAGAGTGACAGAAAGTAGTGAAGGTGGCGATATGGTCGGAAGTTTGGTCGGCAGTCGTGGTTCAGAAGGAAGGGTCATCGATAGTTACTGGAACACTCACGGCAAGATGCAGCAACAAGGCTTCAGTCGGGGCGCTGCTTCTGGAGCCAGAGGCGTGATTACAGCGCATATGGTTAGTCCTACCAGCTATGAGGGCATCTACAGCCATTGGCACTTTGACGTAGACAATGCCGATGGTGATTTCGACCCGTCGACGGGGCGTGATGATTTTTGGGATTTCGGCACATCTGGTCAGTATCCGGCTCTGCGAGTAGATTTCGATGGAGATGGCGTGGCGAGCTGGCAGGAGTTCGGGGATCAACGTCAGCAGGCGCCATAAACGGTTGCGGGATGCTACGGCGATTAACAGCCTAAAATGGTGTGATTGTGTCTGACTTTGTTCCTATAAAGTGGTCGATTACGGCTGTTTTGGCCAGCGTGGTGCTGTCTGTCGCAATGGCAGCGGTTTTTGCTTCTGCCTGCGTTGCTGATCCACCTACGCCAACACCGACGGAGACTCCTACGTTCACACCGACGCCGACACCAACGCCGACGGCCACGCCAACCCTCACCCCCACGCCGACTCCTACTGCTACCCCTATACCTACTGCTACACCAACACACACGCCTACACCAACTCCGACTGCGACTCATACGCCTACGGTCACGCCAACACACACGCCCACGCCCACTCCGACTGCGACTCATACGCCTACCGCCACGCCAACACACACGCCCACGCCCACTTCGACTGCGACTCATACGCCTACCGCCACGCCAACACACACGCCCACGCCCACTCCGACCATCACTCCTACATTCACACCAACACCTACTCCAACGGACACCCCCACACCGACCGCCACATTCACACCGACCAGTACTCCGACTCCTACGATCACACCAACAGCTACGTCGACCGCAACACCGACTCATACACCTACAGTTACGCCCACGCCGATACCGCCGCGGATCGACTATGACGTTGATGACGACGGTCTGATCGAGATCAGGTATCTGGAGCAGTTGGATGTCATGCGGCACGATCTGGATGGCGCAGGGAACGCGGGGGTGGAACAGAACCTAGGGGCTTATCGGTCCGCGTTTCCCAGGGCTATGTTCGGCATGGGCTGTCCTAACGGCATGTGTGACGGCTATGAGTTGATGAGTGATCTGGATTTCAGAGACCGTAACAACTACGCGTCCGGCACGGTGAATAGCAAGTGGACAGGAGGTGTGGGTTGGCTGCCCATCGGGATTGCTGACAAGAGATTCAGAGCCGAATTTAATGGCAACGGTTACGCGATCAGCAACTTGTACATCAGTCGCGAGGGTCTCGGTGATACAGGTTCAACGGGGTTGTTCGGGGAGACAAGCTTTCTGAGCGAGATTAGCAACGTGCGGTTACTTGATGTGAACGTGTCGGGTCATGCATCGGTTGGCGGACTGGTGGGTTCAAGCAGAGGTCCAGTCAGTGCGGTCTACGTTGGCGGCAGAGTATCGGGAAGTTCGGAGGTCGGCGGATTAATCGGCAACAGTCTCGGGGAGGAAAATCTCGGCGAGATCGTGAATAGCTCCGCCAATGTGTCGGTGTCTGGAGTCGAAAACATCGGCGGTCTGGTAGGGATTAACGATGGACGAGTTGCGAATAGTTACGCGACGGGCAATGTTTCGGGGCAAGAAATCGTCGGCGGATTGATCGGGCATAGCGACCGTTCCGGAATAATTGTCAGGAGCTACTTCAACGGTATTGTGACAGGAACAGAGGAGCTGGGCGGTTTAGCCGGTCGCAATGAAGGTGAGCTCATACGCAGTTATTCTGCAGGTACAGTGTCTGGCCGTCCCCATGAGGACAGTCGAGTTAAGGGCGGCCTCGTGGGATTTAATCGCAGTCGTGGTTCAATCACTAGCAGTTTCAGCATTGCGCAGGTGAGGGGCTACTACGAGGTAGGCGGTCTAGTCGGGGTCAATCACGGAAGCATCACATACAGCTACGCCACGGGAGATGTGATTGGATCGAACGTTGTAGGAGGTCTAGCAGCGTGGAATACCGGGACAATCCTCGCTTCGTATGCGACCGGCGATGTGTCAGGTGAACGTGCAGTTGGTGGATTGTGTGGAGGTAACTCGGACGGTGCCGTGATAGTAACCAGCTACGCCGTTGGCAAAGTGACAGACAGTCGTCGAGACGGTCATCGGATTGGAGGTTTGGTTGGCTATAACGAACAGGAAGGAAGGATCATCGATAGTTACTGGGACACTCAGAGCGCGCGGCAGCAACGAGGCTTGGGTCGAGGCATTGCTTCTGGAGCCAGAGGCGCGACGACTGCACAGATGCAACGGCCTACCGGCTACACGGGCATCTACCGAGTGTGGAATGTAGACATAGACAATGCCGACGGTGATTTCGACCCGTCGACGGGACGGGACGATGTCTGGGATTTCGGCAACTCACGCCAGTATCCCGGTCTGAAAGTAGATTTCGACGGAGACGGTGTGGCGAGTTGGCAGGAGTTCGGGTATCAAAGAGGCCGTGGATGCCCAGGAAATGCATCATGCCCCTAACTTTCCGGGCGGTTGAAGTGATTGCGGGTTGTACAGGGTTGCACGGTCCCCCACAGGACGATTCGACGTTGGTGGCGTAACCCGTCATCTCGGCGGCGGACATTGTAGGGTTTTGGTGAATTCGGCGTGGTCGGTCTGGCCGTCCCAGTAGGCGAGGTTGAGTTCGACGAGGGTGAGCCACTCGTAGTTTGTGCATTGGTCGCTGGTCATTTCTACAAGGAAGATGCCGTTAACGCCGACTAGGTCGATTATTCCGAAGGGGTTCGGCCTTAGCAGATGACCTGTACTTGTGGGTATTCCAGTGATGCCGCGGTTAGGCAAAGTGACAGAACCTGATTCATCAGTGGAGACGGTAATCTCAGGGACCGTGTCGATAATCCGCCCGTAGGGACCTCCGTATGTTTGTTGATACAGCCGCAATTCGACACTCGGTATCGAGGCTCCGTATTGATCGACGATTTTCAGGCTGGTCGTGGTTGGCGTGTCGTAGAGGTATTCGCCATAAAAGCCCCTGCGGTGCCCTGAATTGGATCTGAGTCCTCCTGCGGTGTGGATGCCGATTTTCTGGATTTGATGATCGGCCATGATGTCTTTGATTTCATTCGGATACCGATAACATTCCAACTCGTGGGGCCGATACGGAGGTCCGCATCCCGCCTTTTCGCCTAGCCGGTTCACATCGAGCACATCGTTGTCACCCGGCCCGACGTGCAGGACGTAAAGGTCGATAACCCCGAGTTGGTGTAGCAATTCGTGTAGCAATCCGTAGTCGATATCGGGCCGCTCGCTATGACCTTCAACGGTGAAGATATCGAAGTCGTCCCACATTGCCCACCAGCCGTCCAAGTCTAGCCATACCTCGGCACGGGGGTTTCTTCTCTCGATTATGAAAAACTCCTCAACTCGAACTCGATCCTCCAGACCCGCCTCTGCCATCAGCTCGTTCAACCGGTCGATATTGTCGTGAATCCAGTGTTCAGGAGACTGGATCGACTGTCCGGGTTTGTTGGAAATGGCGAGGGAGTCATATGCACCTTGATTGAAGTACATGCCGAGCGTGTATCCCTTGATCCAATCTGTGACCGAGTTGTTGTCTTCGAGCAGCTCTTCGATATCTCCATCAGGGTCGACCGTGAAGGTAAGCACAGGATTTTCGGTGTCGTCCGGCCACTGTCGATTTATCTCGAACGCGAAGTGTTCGCCCGACGCCAGTCCATCGTGCTGATCAGCGTAGAACGTTTCCCCGTTGTAACTCCATTCGAAATCGAAAGGACCAGACGGCGCGTCTCCGAAGTTGTAGGTGTGGGCGATGAATTGAACAGTTTCGCCGGGATCGGGCCATCGTTTCATTCCGGCTTCACCTGGACAGTCGAGTGCACCTACGAACTCGTCGTACGGGTAGTTACAAAGTCCGGTACCCAAGATTTGGATAACCTTGAGCCGCTGGTATTTCGGGAGCCTTTCGATGTACGACACGCTTAGGTCAAGGCCGCCTTCGAAGATTGGTTCCTTGTCCCAAAGCGCAAGAAGCTCTGAACAGAAGCTCAGCGCGCCGATCCGAAGGTCTTCTACCGCCATGATTTCGTCCGGGACGCATCCTTTCAATTGATTGGTATCGATGTGGAAGCGTCGGAGATTCGTGAGTTTGGCCAACTCGTGCGGAAACTCCCCTGTCAGATTGTTTGACGCGAGGATCAAGTCGGTAAGTCTCGTCAGATTGCCGATTTCGGGAGGAACATCGCCGGTCAAGCGGTTCTGCCCAAAGTCGAGGTTCACCAACCGGTTGAGCCTCCCGAGTTCCATCGGAATGCTTCCTGAAAGTCGGTTGACGGCGAGATTCAGCGAGCGGAGGTTTGAAAGCCTGCCGAGCTCTGCCGGGATGGTTCCGGTTAGGCGATTGTCATTGAGATAAATGGATGTCAGTCCATTCAATTCTCCCAACTCGGGCGGGACGATGCCGTTTATGCCAGAGAAACCGAGGTTGATTTCGCTGACTCTGCTTACATTGGCCGACAGATGAATGCCTTGCCATTCCCGGATCGAGAGAGTGTCCCGCCAGTTCAGTTCGGCGTCGCCGGCGAGACGGTCCTTTATCCACAGCAGCGTTTCACAGTCACGGATCAGTCGCGGGTTTGCATTCGGGTTTGGTACCGCTCTGCCGTTGGAGCAGTTGAATTCTGGTTCGGGTGTTGCAGTTGGAGTGTGGGTCGCGGTGGGCGTGATCGTCGGGGTGTGGGTAACTGTCGGGGTTGGTGTATTAGTAGGGAACGATGTTGGAGTTGGGGTTTGGGTCGGACTGCTCGTAGGTGTTGGGCTGTTCGTTGGAGTAGGTGTCGGAATCGGAGTGGGCGTCTCGGTGCCCGAAGGGGTCGGAGTGGAAGTTGCGGTAGGCGTGGAGGTCGGTGTACTGGTTAACGTGGACGTAGGCGTGGGTGTTTGCGTAGATGTGGATGTCGGTGTGACGGTTGGAGTAGCGGTGTGCGTTGGGTTTGGAGTAAGCGTCGGTGTTTCCGAGGGCGTCGCGGTATAGGTCGCTATCGGTGTACTGTTAGAGGTCGCAGTAGGCGTCTCGGTTGCGGTAGGAATAGGCGTTTTGGTTGAGACTGGAGCGGGAATAGGTTCCGGAAGTTCGGTCGCGGTGGGTACCGGCGGCCTTGTAGAAGTCGGTAATGGCGTCGGAGAGGGTTGCGGCTCGATTGCGGTGGTGGGCGTCGCCTGCTCAGATGAGGTGCAGGCGTTCAAAAACGCGACCACGAGTGCCGTCGCGATCGCAACGTTTTTGAGTCTTATGAGAACCGCCACCGCGCTTGGAAGTGTACGTTGCGAAGTTCTGTAGCTGACGACCTATTAGCCGGGCGGTGGGCAGCGGAGAGTCTTGGTGAACTCGGCGTTTTCGGTTTGTCCGTCCCAGTAGGCGAGGTTGAGTTCGACGAGGGTGAGCCACTCATAGTTGGTGCATTGGTCGTGGGTCATCTCAATGATGAAGATTCCGTTGTCGCCCACGACACTGATGATTCCGAATGGGTTAGGTTGCAACTGGTGACCAGTCGCGGTGACGATTCCAGTGATTCCGCGGTTGGGGAGTGCGGCGATGCCTTCGTCGTTGGTTGTCACCATGAACTCGGCGACATCGTCAATGGTGGGACGGTGTTCATTTCCGAATGGTTGTACTTCTAGTTGGTAGAAGTGCAGCTCGACGTTCGGGATCGGATCGCCGTTTTTGTCGACGATTTTGACGCTTGTGTTTTCGGGTGTATCGAAGAGGTATTCCCCGTAAAAGCCTCGTCGGTGCCCGGCGTTTGAGCGCAGCCCACCCGCGGTGTGTACACCGATGAACGGAGAATCTGCGTATGCCATGATATCGCTAATCTCTGGTGGGAACGAGAAACAGTCCCATTCGACATTCCAATAGTCTAGTCCGCACCCTGCGAGATGCATGGGTCGATTGGCATCCGGCAGTCGGACTTTATCGACATCGAGCAGCATTTGGTAGATATCGATCATCCCAAGCTGATGGAGTATCTCGTGGATCAAGCCGTAGTCAATCACTGGACGTTGGGCAAGATTTTCGAACTTGTAGTGGGACCATTGGACGAGATCATTGTAAGGATGTTCGTGCCAGATCCCCCACCAGCCGTCCATCATCCATCTGAGTTCGTGTTTGTGATCGAGAGTTCGTTCTGATGCGACGAAGAGCAGCTCAGTCCTGACTCGGTCCTTGACGCCGGCCTCGATCAATGATTCGTTGAGACGATCGATGTTGTTGCGGAGCCAGTGTTCGGGAGAATGGAATTCGCCTTCCACTTCGGCAGACAGCCGCAAAGTCTCGTAGGCTTCATCGCTGAAATAGATGCCGATGGTGTGGCCTTTTACCCAGTCATGTACTGCATTGTTGACCTCGAAGATTTCGTCGATCTGATTTTCGGTGTCGACTTCGAATGTGACGACAGGGTTGCTATCTTGGTCTGGCCACACGTAGTCGATGGCGATTTCGGCGCTGCCACCTGGGCTTAAACCTTCGTAGATTCCGGTTCCGAGGACTTGGTCTTCAACGCGCCATACGTAGTCGAATTGCCCGACGTCGGCATCGCCGAAGTTGCGAACGTGGGCGATTAGCTGGACGGTTTCTCCCGGTTCGGGGTTTCTCTTTGCATCGACGTTGTCGGGGCAGACGATGGGGCCCATTGGTTGGTCGTGAGGGTAAGCGCATCGCCATCTTTCGGCGAAGAAAGAGACCTTGTATCTCGGATAACGCGGCTGGCGCTCGATGTAGGTGACAGCTAAGTCGGTACCGCCTTCGAATACGGTTTCGGGCGGCCAAGCGATCGGCGGGTCGTCGCAATACAACAGTGTCTGGACACCATGGTCGATTTCCCTCAGAGTTTCTGGGATGCAACCATCGAAGTAGTTGCCCCACATCGCGAACCACCAAGCATTAGTTAGGTTGCCCAATTCTGGCGGGATGCTTCCGGAGAACTGGTTTCCGCTAAGTGCAAATATGGTGAGACCGGTTAATTGACCTAACTCGGGCGGAATGGGACCGCTCAGCCGGTTGTTGAACAGGCGAAGGTCGATAAGGTTAGTCAGGCCCGCAATCTCAGGCGGTATGTTGCCCGTAAGTTGGTTTTCGCTCAATACGAGCACCCTCAATTTGCTCAATTGCGTCAACTCAATCGGCATGTCGCCGGTCAATTCAGCTTGATACAACCAGAGTTCTTCGAGATCGATAAGGTTGCCGATTTCTTTAGGGATAGATCCTTGCAGTGGATTTGTACCCAGATCCAAAGCCCTGAGTTTGGTTAATTGACCGATTTCGGGTGGTATTCCTCCGGTGAACTGATTGTTATTAAGGCGCAGGTCGATCAATTTGGTGAGGTTGCCTAATTCGGGTGGGATGTTGCCGGTGAATTGGTTGTGGGCCAGCGACAGCGATTCCAATGGCCCCAATTGCGTCAATTCGACGGGAATCATGCCGTAGAACTGGTTTACTTGCAGGTTTAGGATGGTCAGTTGATTGAGGTTAGCGATTTCACGCGGGATCTCCCCGGTGAACTCGTTCTCGCCGAGGAACAACTGCACCAGATTATTTAGGGACCAAAGACTGGGCGGTAATTCGCCATTTAGCTGGTTAACTTCGATCCACAACCAGCGAAGGTTGCGAAGTTTTCCGATTTCGTCGGGTATTTCGCCAGAGAGCTGGTTGTGGCTCATGTCCATACCCTCCAGTTCGACCAGTTCGCCGATTTCGGGCGGTATCGTGCCAGTTAATCCCCGGCGGTGAAGATTTAGGACTGCGACTTTTCGACCTTGCCGGTCAAGCTCGATTCCGTGCCAGAATTTCATCGGGATTTCGTCGCTCCAGTTGAGTTTGGCGTCTCCGGCAAGGGTGCGTTTGATATTGAGGAGCGTTTCGCACTGTTCGACTAGTTTGGGATTTGATTGTGGATGCGGCACGACAGTGTCGTTCGCGCAATCGGCCGGCTTTGATGCGATCAGGCTGTCGGCGGGATATTGCTTGATGATTTCGATCTTGCGGATGATATCGCCCTGTTGGACGGCGCTAGGATGTCTCGATTCGGAATCTGCATCGATCAGGTGCATGCCCTTGGTCACTCTTCCGAATACGGAGTGGCACGCGACGTTGTCGCTTTCACAGTCTTTAGGAGAGCCGTCTGGATTCAAGCCGTCGCGGTCTGGGAGTGGTGCGAGCGTTATGTAGAACTGGCTACCGTTGGATTCTCCCGGCAGGGAACCCGAGTTCGACATGGCGACGATGCCGGCGGAGTCGTGGCGGAGGTCAGGATGGAACTCGTCTTCGATGGCATATCCGGGGCCGCCGTCGCCAGTGCCTGTAGGATCGCCGGTCTGTGCTAGTTCGCCTGGCACGACGTGATGGAACGTGAGGCCGTCGTAGAAGCCTTCTCTAACTAGCTTGATGAAGTTGTTGACGGTTGACGGTGCTTTATCGGCGAAGAGTTGGATTTCGATTTCCGGGTACGGTTCCTTTTCGAGATAGACGCGGGCGTAGAATTCGGCTCCTTCGTTGATGGCCAATGATGATGGCAGAGGGGTTGGAGTCGGCGTCGGTGTGTTCGTCGGCGTTGCGGTTGGCGTTGGTGTTTCAGTAGGCGTGGGCGTGATTGTGGGAGTATGAGTAGGGGTTGGAGTCGGCGTAGGAGTGTTGGTGGGAGTTGGAGTTGCAGTGTTCGTCGGCGTTGGTGTTGGCGTGTAAGTCGGTGTTGGAGTGAACGTTGGCGTCGATGTAGAAGTAGGAGTCTCAGTGGGTGTCGCAGTAGGCGTACTTGTAGCTGTTGCGGTCGCCGTATTGGTGGGGGTGGCGGTATGAGTTGGCGTCGGCGAGTTGGTGGGTGTCGAAGTCGGTGTCTCAGTGGGTGTCGCAGTAGGAGCAGGAGTCGGTGGAGTCGTAGCCGTCGGAACTGGTGTCGAGGTCGGTAGGGGTTCAATCGTGGGGGTAGGTGTGGGTTGCGCCGCGGAAGTACAGGCGGCGATAAACGCGGCCGCAATTGCAATTGCGATCACTACCCATCTCAATGCGAAACGCGTTGCGATTGGGGTTCGCAATGAGAGATGTAAACTTTGGTAACTCACGAAAAACTATTAACTGAAAAACGGGGTCAATGGATTATGCGCACGAGCAAGATTAGGTCAGCCATTAACAATAAATCGAAAGTTACCAGCATCACGTTTACGTTCCCGGCTCAGTCTTTGGCGGAGATGGCGGGTTACGCAGGGTTCGACGTGTTGCATCTGGACATGGAGCACGGAGTGTTCGATTGGAACGATGTCGAGGAGATGTGTCGTGCGGGGGAGCTTAACGGGATGACATGCACGGCTAGGATACCAAACACCGAGACGGATACGATTCTGCGGGCGTTCGATCGTGGGTTGATGGGGATACTGTGCCCGCACGTCGACAACGCTGAACAAGCAGAGCAGATCGCTAAGGCGGCACGTTTCGGACCAGTTGGAGAGAGGAGTTTTGGAACCTCTCGCGGGAGGGAGTACGGGATGGCGGGGCATGAATCGCCGGACTACATGGCGAGTTTCAACGAGCAGGTGACTGTCGCGGCGCAGATCGAGACGGCGAACGCTGTAGAGACGATCGACGACATCCTGCAAGTAGATGGCATCGATCTGATCGCTTTCGGATCGAACGACTTGGCGCAGTCGATGGGTTATTCGGGCTATCCGAACCATCCCGAGGTGCGCGCGGCTGAGCAGAGAGTTCGCGATGCTACGCACACGGCAGGTGGATTGCTGACCGAGGATGTCGAGGTGGGGATCAATCTGGTGCAGTGGCTACCGGATATTTGGGCGGATTGGCTGGCGTCGGCGCGGGGTTAGCGAAGTGATGACATTTGACCGCTCGTTGCGCGGTGCGTTTAGCAGTATTCCCTAGTTCGGCTTGGCTTAATTCTGCTTGGTGTCAAACGTGATGCGTTGATGGCGTATCCTAGTGAGCATTCCGAAGAAGTGGTGGAATAGAAGGAGATCGCAACAGTTATGACCTCGTCAACATCAATCTGCAATCCAGACGGACTCAAGTGGGAGCCGGTGCCGCACTGGCCGAAGCTGCCGATGGGGGTTTCGTTCTATGGCGATGCGACATCGGTAGCGGTCGATTCGCAGGACAACGTCTATGTCTTCAACCGCGGCACAGATCCTATCTGTGTGTTTAGCCCCGACGGCGATCTGATTCGCACCATGCTGCATGGGACCGTGACGCGTCCGCACGGCATCGAGATCGACGAGGACGACAACATCTATGTCGTCGATGACGATGGGCACTATGTCCGCAAGTTCGACCAAGAGGGAGTCGAGCAGATGACGATCGGTGTGCAGGGTGAGCCGTGCGAATGGCAAGGCGGAGGTTATTTCAACCGTCCGACTGATATCGCAATCCATCCCGACACCGGCGAACTGTTTGTATCCGACGGTTACGGGAACTCGCGCGTCCATCGCTTCGATCCCGACGGCAAACACATGCTGTCGTGGGGCGAGCCTGGCACTTACGACGGACAGTTCAGCCTGCCGCACAATATCTCGATGTTGGGCGAAGACAAGGTCATTGTTGCCGACCGCGAGAATTTTAGGGTCCAGATATTCACGGTTGACGGTGAGTACGTCGATCAGTGGCATATCCATCACCCGATGTCGGTGACACAGGGCAAGGGTAGTGACGACAAGATCTACATCGGTGACATGATCCAGCCAGCGGTCCAACGCGGGGTTCCGGACCTTGGAGCTCGAGTGTCTATCTTGACCGAGGATGGTCAGCTGATCGAGCGATTGGGCAACCCGCAGCCGGGTATGGGCGTTGACCAGTTCACCGCACCGCACGGGGTGTCGACCGACTCTCAGGGCAACGTCTATGTGGCTGAGGTTGCATACACGAACTTCTACTCGAGCCCGGAGAACTGCGGGATGGATGAACCGCCGAAGGGCGAGATCGTCAGCTTGCGGAAGTGGCGGCCGGTCAACGGCGCATAACCAAGGCACCCGATTGCGAAACAGCTAACCGATTGGAGGGGGAGAGAAATGCCATACCAACCTGTACCGTATTGGGCGAAGTTGCCGCATCCGATGTCGTTCAAAGAGGCGACTTCGGTGGCGGTCGATTCTGAGGACCGTGTCTACGTCTTCAATCGCGGCAACTGGCCGATGATGATCTTCGATGCTGACGGCAACTTTTTGGAGACATGGGGATCGGGCGAGTTCAACCGTCCGCATGGCATATTCATCGACGGCGACGACAATCTTTATCTCGCCGATGACGATGACCATGTCGTTGAAAAGCGAACACCGTCGGGAGAGATCATCTTCCGTCTTGGCGAGCGCGGAAAACCGGCAGCGTGGCAGGAGGGCGATCCATTCAACCGACCGACCGACATCGTGGTGCATCCCGATTCGAGGGACATTTTCATCACCGACGGCTACGGAAACTCGAGAGTTCACAAGTACGGACCTGAAGGCAACCACATCACATCGTGGGGTTCACCGGGGGCTTTGGACGGTCAGTTCAGTCTGCCGCACAACGTCTGCATGCTCGGTGATGACAAGATCGTCGTGTGCGACCGCGAGAACTTCAGAATCCAGGTGTTCAGTCTGGACGGAGAGTATCTGGGGCAGAAGCACATGCATCGGCCTATCGCATGTGCCAACGGACGCGCGGGCGATGACCGGATTTACGTTGCGGAGGCTGGCGCACCAGCCGTACAAGCAGGGGTACCCAACCTCGGCCAACGCGTCGTCATCCTCGACACCGACCTAAACGAAGTCGACTCTTTCGGTGCAGGCCTCGCAGGCGAGGGACACGACCAATTCATCGCGTCGCACGGGATTGCGACCGACTCGTCGGGGGCGGTATACGTCGCTGAGGTTTCGTACACGAATACAGGCTCGAACCTGAACCCGCCGCGAGAGGTTACCAGCCTGCGGAAGTGGGTCCCCGCCTGATCGATATCCAAAACCACTAGCGAAGCACCAAAACTGGAGATTGCCTTGGCGCTATCCCAAAACGATGAGATTCCGTCAAGGAAAGAACTCTATAATCCGACGATTGCAGCGATCCGCTCTCTAGGGGGAAGCGGACATATCGAAGAGATCAGGGAACAGGTCATCCAAGATCTGAAAATCTCCGAAAAGGCATCTGAGGCTACGAGCAAAGACGGAAGAAGGGTGGAATTGGCGTACCGATTGGCTTGGGTACGTACCGTGCTTAAATCCCATGGCATCATCGATAACCCTGAACGAGGGGTATGGTCGTTAACTGGCAAAGGACGTTCGTCAGGCGTTCTGGATCCTGACAAAATCAGTTCCACGTACCGCCCAATCAAGGTGTCGTCCCAACATTCAGACGAAATTGCGTCAGCGAATCAAGATGCGATTGTAGAGGTGGACCAAGACCCAGATCCAGAGATCTGGAAGACGCAATTAATGGGCGAACTGTTGAATTTGCCGCCAGATGCTTTTGAGCGTTTGTGCCAACGAATACTGCGTGCCTCTGGTTTTACGAAAGTAACGGTCACCAAATACTCAAATGATGGAGGAATTGATGGCCACGGGTTAATTCGCATGTCTGGCTTAATCAGCTTTCCCGTCGTGTTCCAGTGCAAAAGATATACCGGAAACGTAACGGCGGGGAATGTCCGCGACTTTCGTGGTGCTATGCAGGGCCGCGCGGAAAAAGGCTTGGTGGTCACAACTGGCGGGTTTACTCAAGACGCCCGAAAGGAGGCTGCTCGAGACGGTGTACCGCTAATCGATCTGATCGATGGCGAGTTGCTGTTGGAGTTGCTCAAAGATTTGAGATTGGGCGTCAGGGTAACTCAAACTACGGTCGAAGATATTGAAGTCCATCCAGGGTTTTTCGAAACGATTTAGTCACGTTTGGGTTCACCCTTCCCGACTCCTCCTCCACCCCCCAATCTGCGCCGCGTGCTCTTCGTAGTGGAGGAACGACCATTCGTCGATTAGGCGACGTCTGGGATGGTCTTGGTTGAAGTGGCTGGCGGGAGTGTTGGCGAGGGCGTCGCGGAGTCTGCGATGGGTCGAATCTAGTCGTTCGATGACTTCGCGGGGCGAAGCGTCGACCATGGTTGAGACCGCCTCGGCGTTGAACGTGTCGGCATCTGGTTCGGGGTAGTCGTAGCCATCGTCGGGAGTTTCCAGAGCGGTCATCAAAAGGCGTTCCCATGCGCCGATGTGCCAGAGGATCTGGTTGACGGACCACTCTCCGCAAGCTCCGGGTTCGTTGGCATCTTCGCTGCGGAGCTCGCTAAATGATGCGCGGAAGCGACGCCACGCGTCGTCGATAGCTAGGATGACGAGGCGTTTGGTGGTGTCTTGATCGTGTTCAGGCATTGACGTGAGGTGCAGTAACGTATGCCGATGGTAACTGAAGCGACGATGCATGTGTCAGTTCAATGCCGTAATATGCATGGCATAGCTAATGGACTTGCGCCTGCGGGCGAGGAGAGATGTCATGACGATAGTCGGCGATGGAGATTATAGGTACGAGGTTCTACCGGAGTGGCCGAAGAAGATGCCGGAGAGTTGGAAGTTCGGGATGGCCTCGGATGTGGCGGTCGACTCGAAGGATCGGGTCTGGGTGTTTGCCCGCGAGCAGCATCCAGTGACGTGGTGGACGACCGATGGGGAGCTGGTGGGCAGTTGGGGATATGGTTTGACCTTGGGCATCGCGCCGGAGTTTTTCTTCCGTGAGCCGCATGGCATTTTCATCGACTCCGACGACAACATCTGGCTGTCAGAGAAGCAGCGTCACATCGTCACGAAGCACAACCAATCGGGTGAGATTCTGATGGAGCTTGGAGAGCGTGACTGGGCGAGCGTCACGGTTACATGGGACGGCAGGCACGGCGATCCGTTTAACTCGCCGACAGGCATCGCGGTTGCGCCGAACGGCAAGATCTATGTCTCGGATGGCTACGGCAACCGTCGCATCCACCGCTTCGCTGCGGACGGCACATACGAGATGGCCTGGGGCATCCCAGGTGGAGGTCCGGGCGAGTTCGCACTGGTGCACAACGTCGGCGTGGACGACGATGGACGGGTCTACGGATGCGACCGAGAGAACAGCCGCATTCAGATCTTCGACGGCGATGGCAACTTCATCACCGAGTGGACAGACATGTCCGCGCCAGGGGACATCCACTTCCGCGATGGACTAGCGTATGTTGCTGAGCAGGGCGGCAACCGAGCGGTTTCAATCTGGACGTTGGACGGGGAACTTGTGACGCGCTGGCATGGCGACGACGACGCAAAGATATTGGGCGCTGCACACGGTATCTGGTCCGACTCTGAGGGCAGCATCTACGTGGCCGAGATCGGTACTCCGGAGATGGGTCAGCGAGTCAGGAAGTTCCAGAAGTTGTGAGATTTGTGACACGCGAAGTTTGAAGATGATGAGATAGTGCTAGCCTTGATGTAGAACATAAAAACTACATCGAGGTTGGCGCTGAATGGTAACTATGGAAGAACGCATGTCGACGGTTGAACAAGAAGTGAGTTCGATCAAGGCGACTTTGGAGCATCTCGCGACCAAAGCGGACATCACTCGGTTGGATGCGAAGTTGGAGAAATCGGTCTCGGATCTGACTTGGCGGATGTTTGGGATGGTAGTTGGCTTAATGGTAGGTATCGCTTCAGTTGTTGCCGTGGTTCAGACGGTTTTCGATTGAAACTTGCTCGAAAAATCATGAAACAATTGTTGTAAAACATATGTAGCGTACTGTAATATAAGGGTGAACCCGTACAGTTTAGTGAGAGAAGCGATGGCAACTGTGGAAGAACGTTTAGCGTCAGTCGAAGCATACATGGAGCATGTCGCGACGAAATCCGATCTCGCTGAGTTGAAGGCCGACCTGATGTCGGAACTTACGTGGCGGATGTTTGGGATGGTGGTCGGTTTGATGGTGGGTATCGCTTCGGTTGTTGCCGTGGTTCAGACGGTTTTCGATTGATTGACATCGCTTAAGCGTCCATTCACTTCAGAGACGCCTCCACCAGTTCGCGCAGGACGTTGGCGAGTAGAAAGACGATGAGGCCGAGGGCTAGTATGGCGTTGTAGCCGAGGAGTTTCGACGCTGCGCCTTCCCGAACTGTCTCCTCTGATGACATGCGTCGTCGTCGCCAGACGATATAGAACATCCATTGCGCCAATGCGATCTTGACGCCGAGCACGATGGCCCACGATACGGTCGCTTCGTTTCCTTGTATCCGTGAAAACATCAGAATGATGCCGGAGACGACGAGAGTGACTACGGCGATGTCAATGATCTCGCGGTAGGCGGGTGCGATCAGTGACATCGCGGAGGCCATCTTTTCGGGCTGGGCGGCGGTGAGCGGGCGTAGGATCAGGGCGTGGAAGATGCTGCCGCCGACCCATGAGATCGCAGCGATACCATGGGCGTAACGCACGAGTACCATTAGCCAATCGCCGATGCCGATATCTGAGAACATGACCGATAAAAGCATACAAGCCGATAATCCGAAGACGACGCTGTTGCTGGGCGCGATCAACATGGATCTGCTGGTCGAAACAGAGCGTTTGGCGCGGGCTGGAGAGACTTTCGTGTGCGACCGGCTCTACACGTCTGGTGGCGGCAAGGCGGGTAACCAGTCGGTTGCCGCGGCCCGGTTCGCGGGAGATGCAGGTGGCGCAGTGAAGATGTTTGGGAGAGTCGGGGACGATGCGTTTGGCAATGAACTGCGCGGGTTCATGTCCGAACAGGGCGTCGACACGAGCACGGTTACGACTGATGCCGAGATCGAGACGGGTGTGGCGATCATCTTCATTGACCCGACAGGCGAGAACTTTGTCCACGCCATTTACGGCGGAAACGGCAAGTGTGGTGATGTTGAGGCGGATGCGACGATCGATGCGATGTCTGATGCTGGAGTGTTACTAGTGCAACAGGAAATACCGCTGGAGTGCAGCATCCGGGCGATGATTGCAGCGCGCGAATGCGGCGTGCCGGTCGTGTTGGACCCCGCTCCAGCAATATCGATTGATACCGTGCCAGACGGCTTTTATGCGTTGGCGGATATCTTGACACCGAATGCGATAGAAGCGGAGGCGTTGTCTGGCGTGGCGATCAGCGATGTCAGTTCGGCGGAACGCGCCGCCGACAAGATACGCGAGTTGCACGGCTGTGGGTGCGTCATCGTTACGATGGCGGGCGATGGAGTGTTTGTATCGTCCGACAATTTGCGCGGCCACATGCCGCCGTTCGAGGTGCAAGCCGTTGCAACTGTTGCGGCGGGCGATGCGTTTGCTGGAGTGCTTGGACGTGCGCTGTGTGAAGGCAACGACCTTGAAGATGCGATCCGACTGGCGATGGCGGCTGGGGCGCTATGCGTGTCCCGTCCCGGAACTCAGTCAGCGATGCCTTACCGCGATGAGGTGCTGGCATTGGTGGCTTCATCGTCCTGAAGCCGCGATGCTCAATACGGCGGCGGGCCTGATATATCGGTGAGGGATTTGATGCCTTCGGACTCCATCAGCGTTAACAGTCCGCGATTCAGTCGCCCCGAGAGCGCAGGCCCTTCGTAGACCATTCCGGTATAGAGCTGTACGGCGGATGCGCCAGCGGCGAACATGCGCCAGACGTGTTCGGGTTCGGAGATGCCGCCGCAGGAAACGATGCTGGCATGTTTGCCAAGCAGAGCCGCGACCTCGGCGGTCATACGCTCGGTGTTGTTTAGCAGGGGAGCGCCGCTGAGGCCGCCTTTGCCCACGGCGAGTCTGCCATCTTCAACCGGGACGGTGTTTGCGACCACCAGTCCGTCGGCACCGGAGTTGACCGCGGTTTCGGCGAGTGCCAAGGCAGTGCGGCGCTCATCGGGTTCGTTGGTCCATGGCGGCAGTTTGACCAGTAGGGGTGTCGGACGAGTTTCCGACTTTCGCAACAACTCGACGAGGTCGCGGAGTCTGGCCGGATCGTGGAATACTCGCAGTCCGACGGTGTTGGGACTGGATATGTTGAGTTCGATGCCCGCGACGAGCGGCGTGATGGTGCGGTAGCACTCGACGATCTGCTCCTCGATCGAGCCAGAGATACTTGCGAAGGTCTGCGAGCGATATCTGCCTAACTTTGCGAGACGCGGTCTGATGCGTGCCAAGCCTTCGCCGGGGAAGCCGAGCGAGTTGAGAAGGGCATCGGATTCTGGAAGTCTGACCATCCGGCGCGGAGGATTACCGGACCGTTCGGCCAGGGTGATGGTGCCGCCGCAGACGAAGCCGAAACCTAGATCGATCAACGATTTCAACACTCGGCAGTTCTTGTCGTAGCCGGCTGCCAATCCGACGGGCAATGGTAGTTCAACTCCGGCGATGTTGGTCTTTAGCGCCGGGTTGTCGCGCCGGGATTGTGCGCCTAACGCCTTCCAGATGAGGGGAACGTGCAATGCGAACTCGGATAGCCTGTGGCTCTGTTCTTCATCCAGCGAGAAGAGGAGCGGTCTTGCTAGTCGCTTGTACACGTGTTGACGGCTTTGGTTTTCGTCCGGAGATTGAAGTTCGGCAACGTAGAATCGAAACGTTGCGTTGCGGTTATCATTTTCTCATATCTGTTCCGCGAGGATTTTGCAGATCTAAGAGCGTCGAACTAATGGACCTGGAATTTGAAAGAGGCGATGCTGACCGTCCGTGCGGTCATGCGCTCGTTTACTTCCGCGACGCTAACGACAATGAGGCGATCGGTGTCACGTATATCGTGATCCTGCCGGTACCGTTGGATATCGGCAAGTACATGCCGCCGTTCCTTGCCGGGCAGGTCGCCGAGATGTCGGCGAACGTAATTTCGTCGTTCGCCTTCCCTCCCGCTCCTGAGCCTTTCAAGAGCCTCGACGAAGCTCAACGGATTGCTGTAATCAGAGACGATGATCTGGTGTTTGGCGGCACGATTTCATTCGGCGACGCTTTCGAGATGATGGAGCGGGTGAACGAGGCGAGTTCGGAGTACGGTCGGCTCTACACCGAGGCGCATGGCGGGGGCGATGACCTTGATCTCGCGATCGATGCGCTTGGGGAGGAAGATGATTTCGACGAACCGGGCTACGACCTGATGTACGGCTGGATGGATGAGGCTGAACTGCTGACTGAGCTTTCGCAGCAGATGGGCAGAATGCGATACTCGGTCGAATCCGGCGACCGCGACACGGCGCTGGAAACTGAGGAGAAGATCAGGGCGATCGGTCGGTATCTGCCAGCGAATCGTGAAGTCTCGAAGATCGTGGCGGCGGCAACATCTACATCACCGGGCGCGTCGGAACTTGCGCAGCTATACGTCGAAAGGGCGTACTGTTTGTACCGCGAAGACTACCTGCGGTTGAAGAAGATCGACGAGGATATTGCGGGCATATCGGATTCCGCTAACTGAGTAGTGATAGCGCTTAATCCGCTAGCACCGTCTTCAGCTGATCTACTGTTAGGTTCGCGCCGCTGGCTATTAGGACTACTCGTTTGCCTCGGATTTGGTCGCGGATGGTTTCTGCTCCGGCTAGGGAGGTTGCGCCTGCGTGTTCGACTAGTGTGCGGGTGGTGGCGATTAGGGTGACGATGGCTTGTTGGATGTCGTCTTCGCTGACTAGGAGGAAGTCGTGGAGGTATTTTCGGAGCATACCTACGGGGTAGTCGTAGGAGGATCCGGTGGCGAGGCCTTCGGCGACGGTCTCCATCTTGGCGTCGACGGTGGGGCCTTCCATCTTTTTCCAAGACAGGTAGACCGAGGGGGCGGCGTCGGACTGGACGCCGATGACCTTGGTCTTGGGTGAGAGGTAGCGGGATACGATGCTGGCTCCGCAGGCTCCGCTGCCGGCGCCGACGGGAACGATGATGTAGTCGATGTCGTCGAGGTCTTCGTGGATTTCGAGGCTGTAGGTTGCGACGCCAGCGACGAGCATCGGTTCGTTGGCGGCGTGAACGTAACGCATCCCTTCCTCGCGGGCGACAATCTCGGATTGGACTCTGGCGTCGTCGAATATGGGGCCGTGCTCCACGACGATAGCGCCCATGCTACGCATGGAGGCGACTTTGACGGGGTTGGCACCCACGGGCACGAAGACGGTGCATTTTGCTCCGAACTGCTGCGCGGCGTAGGCGATGGACTGACCGTGATTTCCGGAACTGGCGGTCACAAAACCGCGAGCTCGCTCTTCTTCCGAAGTACGGGAGACGAGGTTGATGCCGCCGCGCACCTTGAACGCACCGAGAAGCTGCAAGTTCTCGTGTTTGACCCAGACGTCGGCGTCTAGGGATTCGCATAGACCCGGCACGCGTCGCAACGGTGTGCGATGGACGTGCGAAGCGATGGCGCGTCGTGCGTCGTACACGTCGGATATTGTGGGTTCGGGCAGGTTGGTAAGCGACATTTCCAGCCTTAATCAATGGAATTGCACGGATGTTTAGTTCGATTCTAAAGTGCGGTGGAATATACTGAGTTCCATCTGCCGCACTTCTTATCTCGGCACGAATCCTTAAAGCGAAAACAGTTGGCCACCACGGATACCCCCGACGGTACGACTAGGCTAACGCCTTCGAACGCCGAGCCCGCTCAACAACCTGCTGCCGTGGGTGCTTCTGCACCGGCAGTGAAGGTAAGTTGGGTTGCGCGCACGTTCGAGTCGTTGGGGCACCGCGACTATCGGATGATGTGGATCAGCATGTTCCTGTCGATGGGCGGGTTCAACATGTTGATGCTGGCGCGCGGCATCTTGATCTATGACTTGACCGGAGACGCGCAGAAGACGGCTTTGGTCTCGATCGGTTGGGCTCCCGGACTGCTGATCATGTCGCTATTCGGCGGAGTTTTGGGCGACCGTGTCGAACGCCGGATGTTGATCCAGGTTTCGCAGTTCGCCAATGCTGTGTTCGCGGTTACTGTTGGCTTTCTGATATTGACAAATGTCATCGAGTGGTGGCATTTGATGATCGTTTCGACGTTGCAGGGGTGCGTGTTCGCGTTGCAGATACCAGCGCGTACGGCGGCGATGTCGCAACTGGTGCCGAAGCAGTTGATCGGCAATGCGATGGCGCTCAACGCGACGGCGATGACGATGATGAGTATCGCGGCGCCTGCGGTTGGTGGAGTGCTGTACGAGATGATCCAGCCCGAGGGCGTCTACTTCGTCGTGACGGTGATGATGTTCTTGGCGATGGGGTTCACGACACTGTTGCCGAAGATGTATCCCGACCAGCGTCAATCCAAGACGAAGGAATCGCCTTTGGTCAACATCAAGCGTGGGATTGTCTATGCGGCTCGAAACAATCTGATCAGGGTGCTGCTCATCCAGTCAGTGATCATCGCGATGCTTTCAATGCCGTTCAGGATGCTGGTGCCAGTATTCGCTAAAGATCTTTACGGCTCGGTGCCGAGCGAAGTAGGGTGGATTGCCACGATGGCGGGCTTCGGAGGGATCGCGGCGTCAATGGGAGTTGCGAGCCTGCGCGCGGGTCAACGCCGCGGGTGGGTGATTCTCTTGTCGCCGATCAT
The DNA here is from genome assembly GCA_965220515.1 of Dehalococcoidia bacterium. Lineage (GTDB taxonomy): Bacteria > Chloroflexota > Dehalococcoidia > Lucifugimonadales > Lucifugimonadaceae > Bin127. The sequence continues at coordinate 592,635 of OZ244831.1, read as the reverse complement.
CTCCGCCATTTCGATGTTCGTCATCGGGTCATTCCCGTGGTACTGGGTAGGAATGATCTTCTTCATCGGCGTGGGATTTGGCGAATCGATCCGTTGGGCGTTGGGGCAGGCGCTGGTGGTTGAGCATGCCAACGCGCGATACCGCGCCCGCATGACGAGCCTGACGATGATGTCCTACGGACTGATCCCGATAGCCGCGTTCCCGGTGGGCTGGCTCGTGGATAATGTTGGAGTCCAAGAGACGGTGATTGGGATGGCGATCGCATTGTTCGCGGCTGGGATATTCTTCATCGTTGCGAGCAAATCAGTGAGGAATTTGAATTAGGTAAAAAGCAGGTATAGGGGCGTGGAATTGCTAGTCGGTGGTGTTGCTGGCTGGGGGCGGGCATCCCCCTGCGCGCTCGCTTCGCTTGCACGCGTCCCCCTTCGTTCCGAAAGGGGAGGGTAGTCTCTCACCGCCCTTTTGTCCCCGTTCACCCTCACCCTAGCCCTCTCCCATCAAGGGAGAGGGGATGCGCTGCTCCGCCCCCACCGGGCATACCCCGCTCACATCACTCCGTTCGTTCGCGCCCCTTTCGCCATGCGAAAGGGGCTGATGATGGCGTTGGTGTAAACTTCGCTTGATGTTCGGCGAAGTTCTACATGGCATCTAAAGCCGATAAGCCTGCAGTTCGTCATCTAAGACCCCACGCAGTCTCAACGCGCATGAGAGTTCGCGGTCGGAGCGTCGCGCGGCGGACGTTCCACTCCCTCGGCAATGCTGCTTATCGCCGATTCTGGGTCAGCTTGATTGTGTTGATGGCGGGTGTCAACATGCAGATGTTGGCGCGCGGTCAACTGGCATGGGACCTGACAAATGACACCTTTATGGTTGCGCTTGTGGGTTCGGCATTTGCGCCGCCGATTTTGATCTTCTCGGTGTTCGGTGGGACGTTTGCGGATCGATGGGATCGCAAGAAGATGATCCAGTACAGCCAGCTGGCGATCTGCATCGTAGCCGGGCTTGTCGGCTTGGCGATCTTTACGGAAAGAATATCGATCTGGATTCTGATGATCGCCGGGTTCGCGCAAGGTGTTTGCTGGTCGTTCATGATGCCAGCGCGCCAATCGATAATCCCCCAGCTGGTCAGCAAGAACGAGATCACGAATGCAATCGCGCTGAGCGCGTCTGGGATGGCGCTGATGACGCTTTCGGGACCTGGGCTCGGCGGTTTGGCCTACGCCTGGATCGGGCCGGCGAACACTTACTTCTTGATCACCGGGTTGATGTTTATAGCGTTCCTGATGATGAGCGGTGTCACCGTGACTGGGAACGCTGCTCCGAGCAAGCGACGCGAGAATGTTCTGAGTGACGTGTGGGATGGTTTGAGGTACTCGGCCCGTAATCGGACGATACTGATCCTTTTTGTGTTGTTGCTTGCGACGACGATGACCTCGATGTCGTTCCGGTCGTTGATGCCGGCGCAGGTTGACTTGATATTCGGTGGCGGTGCCAGGGAATTGGGCATATTGATGAGTATGATCGGGGTCGGCGCGCTGCTAGGCTCATTGTTCATCGCCGGACTTACCGAGAATGTTCAGCGGGGCGTTGTGCTACTGGTATGCACGGGGTTGTCTGCGGCCGCGATTTTGGTGTCGACGTTCGTGGCATTTTTCGTTATTGCGATGTTCGCCATGATGGTGCTTGGGTTGGGTGACGCGGGCAGACGGTCGTTGAACGCGTCGATGCTGATGGAACAGGCGGATGAGGAGCATCGCGGGCGCGTGATGGGTATCTACATGTTGAACTTTGGACTGACACCGATCGGAGCGATACCGCTGGGCATTCTGGCGGAAGCGACGGATATACGGGTGGCGTTTGCGGTGGCTGGCATTGTCCTCGCGCTCGCTGTGTTGCTGACTTGGACGCTGACGCCGCGTATCAGGAGTCTGTAGTTTGGCGGTAGGGGCTGGCGGAGCAGTAGGATACGGCCGGAGCTACGCTAATCGGACGTTCCATTCGCTACGCAACCCAAACTATCGCAAGTTTTGGATCAGCCTGATCTTCCTGATGGCTGGCATCAATATGCAGCATCTGGCGCGTGGGTTTTTGGCTTGGGAGTTGACGCACGATGCGTTTTTGGTGGCGTTGGTAGGTGCCGGGTTCGCTCCGCCGATATTGATCTTCGGATTGTTCGGAGGTTCGCTCGCCGACCGCTGGAATCGCCGGAGAATCATCCAGTATGCACAGTTGATCGTAAGTTTGGTGGCGTTGTTCGTCGCGATTTCGATAGTTATGGAGTTCGTCTCGATCTGGGTATTGTTTGGCGCGGGGCTTACGCAAGGCTTCTGCTGGTCGTTCATGATGCCGGCGCGGCAAGCCATCATCCCGCAACTGGTACCGGATGGTGAATTGACGAACGCGGTGGCGTTGAACGCGTCGGGTATGGCGCTGATGACGCTATCTGGTCCTGGTATTGGCGGTCTAGCGTACTCTTGGCTCGGTCCGCAAGCGACATATTTCTTGATGTCGGGGATGATGTTTATCGCCTTCTTAATGATGACGAGGGTCAGGGTGGCGCGCCCCGATGCTGGTGCGCCCGGTCGACGTAGGGAGAACGTTTTCAACTCGGTTTTGGATGGTCTTCGTTACTCGGCGCGCAACAAGACGATTTTGGTTCTGTTGTTGCTGACTCTGGCGACGACGATGACCTCGCAATCATTCCGCAGCCTGATGCCGGTACAGGTCGAACTGATATTTGGTGGTGGAGCGACGGAGTTGGGGATATTGATGAGCACCATCGGAGTAGGTGCGTTGATCGGTTCATTGTTCATCGCCGGGTTGACTGAGAACGTTAAGCGCGGGGTTGTGCTGCTGGTGGCGGGAGCGTTGTCGGCAGTGGCGATTCTGGTATCGACGTACGTCACGGTGTTTCTGATCGGTATTGTTGCGATGCTGGCGCTCGGACTCGGCGATTCGGGTCGCCGGGCCCTCAACTCGGCGTTGATTTTGGAGCAGACGGACGCGGAGCATCGGGGGCGTGTCATGGGGATCTACATGCTGAATTTCGGGCTCAGGCCAATCGGTGCGATCCCGCTGGGCATATTGGCAGAGCGGACAAGCATACAGACTTCATTCGCGGTAGCTGGCGCGGTGCTTTTGGTCAGTGTGATTCTCGTGTGGATCTTGGCGCCGCGGATTCGACGGTTGTAGCGCTGGGACTGGTCCGCATCGGAATTAATTCGGGATTAGCCTGGTAGTGTTGGACGAATTCGCTGCTGAGTGAGTGGTATCGAAGTCTTATGCCCATAAAAGTTATGCCAGATGCTCTCGCTTCGCGCGTTGCGGCTGGAGAGGTGGTGGAGCGTCCTGCTTCGGTGGTGAAGGAGTTGATTGAAAACTCGCTCGACGCGGGTGCCAGTCGGATCGATATAGAGCTGGAAGGCGGCGGTCGGAATCTGATACGAGTTGCCGATGATGGTCATGGCATAGCGACAGAGGAGTTGGCTCTAGCATTTGAGCGATTTGCCACGAGCAAGGTGAACGAGAGCAGCGATCTAGTCGCTATTCCGACGCTTGGATTTCGTGGTGAAGCGTTGCCGTCGATCGCGGCGGTAGGGGATGTGACGGCGGTTTCGCGATATGTCGAGGCTGAGAGCGGCGCGGAGTGCAATGTGACTTTCGGGTCCGAGCCGCAGGTGCTGGCCGCTGGCGCTCCGGTAGGGACGTCGGTTACGGTGCGTCAACTGTTTCGAAACGTGCCGGCGAGGCTGAAATTCTTGAGCAGTCCGCAGGCAGAGTCCGCGCGTGTGGCAACGCTTGTTGGGCAGATGGCGTTGATCCGTAGCGATGTCCGTTTTCGATTGACTGTCGATGGGGTTTCGCGGTTGAACACGCCGGGCGATTTCGATGATGCTGCGGCGTTGGCGGCGGTCTACCGTGTGAAAGACCCTTCGGCTTTGGTAAACATCTATGCCGACCTTGATGCCGCGTTCAGCGTAGGCGGGGCTCTCGCGATGCCGAATCTGCACTTCGGGCGGAGATCGCATATCACGATAGCGGTTAATGGTAGGTTGGTCCAGACGTATCGCCTGACCTACGCAGTGGAACGCGGGTATCAGGGATTCTTGCCTGATCGAAGATTTCCGATGGCTCTGATCAAGGTCCACGCGCCACTCGAAGACGTTGATGTCAACGTGCATCCACAGAAGACCGAGGTGAGGTTTCGGCGCGAAGGGTTGATCTTCTCAGTCGTCGAGAAGGCGGTTAAAGATGCGTTGGGCGAACGTGCGGCGGTCCGACAGTTTTCGGATACGCGGATCGCATCATCGTTGACAACATCTTTGGAGGGCGCGTTCGCGATGCGCCGCAGCTCAGGGTTCGAACCCGCAAGCGACGTGTCGACTTCCGAAGATGTCGATGAACGCCCGACCAATGTGAATGGCGATCAAACCGCGGGCAACATAACCAAATCGAACTCCAAAGAAAGGTCGAAGTCCAGAAAGCATTCCTCGCCACAGCCTCCCAGCACGGCTAGACATCGCGATGTGCTGCCAGGGTTGCGGGTGCTCGGACAGGCTCAATCTACGTACATCGTCGCGGAGGATGCGAGTGGCGTCTTTCTTATTGACCAACATGCGGCGCATGAACGGGTTAAGTTCGAGGAGATACGCGCAAAAAGGGAACGCCAGGCGAGTGAATCTCAGCCGTTGCTTTCGCCACAGTTAGTTGATCTGACCCCTCAACGTCAGGTTGTGTACAGCGAAGGCGCGCAGTGGTTCGAAGATTCGGGTTGGGGCATCGAGCAGTTCGGTGGTGGATCGGTTCTGATTCGTGCGGTGCCTCAGGTGCTTGCAGAACGAGCAGCGACGAGTGCCAATGCCGCTGAGAAGGCGCTTGTCCGGGTGTTGGATGACATGTCGCAGACCGATCAAGGGAGTTCAGATGCTGATACGATGCCGTGGTCGGAGAGATTGCTGGCCACGATGGCATGTCACGCCGCGGTCAGGGCGGGGGACAGTCTGACGCTGGAGAGTTGCGAGGAGATCGTGCGATTACTTCAGGAGTGCGAGCATCCACAGTCGTGCCCGCATGGTAGACCCACGATGTTGCTGCTGACCGGCGAGGCATTGGAGCGTGAGTTCGGACGCCGGAAGTGAACGATTCATTGCTAACCGTTAGAATCGGTTGCAAGCACAGTTGCACACCCTCCTCGTTAGGCATTCGTTGAGCATCGACGCCAACCGTGGCGGCGGTTCAGATGCGGGGTTGAACCCGCTCCGTCGTCTTCAGATATTCCTCGACACCATCAAGTTCGAACACTCGATTTTTGCGCTGCCATTCGCGGTGGCGGCGGCGTTCATGGTGGCTGGAGGATGGCCGAATTGGGTGCAGTTCGGTTGGGTGATCGTGGCGATGGTGACGTTGCGGACGTTTGCGATGGCGGCGAACCGCCTCGTGGACGCGGAGATCGATCGACGCAATCCTCGCACCGCGGATCGGGCATTGGCGACCGGCATCATTGGCAAGCCTGAGGTTATCGGGTACATGGCGGTGTCGGCGGTCGTGTTTGTGATCGCCGCGTGGCAGCTAGATCCGTTGGCGTTGATTCTCTCGCCGATTCCGATCATGGTCGCGTTAACGTACCCGTATTTGAAGCGATTCACATGGTTGGCGCACTTTGGAATTGGGGCTGTGTATGTGATTGTTCCGCCAGCGGTTGCGATCGCGATGACGGGGACGATGCCAGTGGAATTCGTGTTGCTCGGGATCGCGGCGTTGTTTTGGGTTTCGGGATTCGATGTTTTGTATGCCATTGCCGATATCGACTTTGACCGCGCCAGTGGGCTCCACTCGATACCGGAGCGTTTTGGGGTTAGGAGGTCGCTGGTTATCGCCAAGGCGTTGCACCTTGTCACCCTGCTTTTCTTGGTATTTTCCGTCTTGGTTGGAGGTGGTGGGCTTTGGGCGGCGTTCGGGATCCTGGGTGTGGGAATACTGTTCGCATACGAACATTCGCTCGTGAAGGAGGGCGACCTGTCAAAACTGAACATGGCGTTCTTCACGATGAATGGCATCATAGCTGTCGTGTTCGCGGTATTCGTCGTTCTCGACGAGTTGCTGATCGGTTGACCACATGGCGCGTTACATCGTAGGGATCTCAGGTGCGAGTGGCGCGCCGTATGTGAGGCGGGTGTTGCAGGTGCTCGTCAACAGCGATCATCAGTTGGACTTGGTGGTGACTCAGTCTGGAGCCAAGGTTTTAGAGGTCGAAGAAAGTGTGAAACTGACGGGGGATGTGGGAGTCGATTTCGGCGAACTCTCCCGGTGGCTCGATTACGACGTGGCGAGTCGCAGTGGTTTCCAATGGCATCACGAGGCTAACGTTGCAGCAGATATCGCTAGCGGTTCGTGCCACGTCGATGGAATGGTGGTGGCACCTTGCAGCGGAGGCACATTGGCGCGGATCGCAAATGGGATGTCGCAGAGCTTGTTGGAGCGCGCCGCGGATGTGACGTTGAAGGAACGTCGTCGGTTGATTTTGATGACCCGGGAGATGCCGTTGAGTTTGATCCATCTTCGTAACATGGTCGCCGTGACAGAAGCGGGTGCCATCGTCCTTCCGGCGTCTCCTGGCTTCTACCACAATCCCGATACGATCGATGACTTGATCGATATGATCGCTGGCCGCATCCTGTACCACTTAGGTTTGGAGAGTGATCTACTCCAGGTCTGGGGCGGACGATAGAGACTGGCGGTATGGCTTTCACCGATATGCAGTCTTTCATGCGCGTTCTTGAAGCGCGCGGTCTGCTGAAACGCGTGTCAATTCCAGTCGATGCAGAGTTAGAGGTTACCGAGGTCGCCACGCGTCTGGTGCGCGAAGGTGGTCCGGCGGTGTTGTTCGAGAACGTCGAGGGCGCTTCGTATCCGTTAGTGGTGAATCTGCTTGGCACCATGGAGCGGATCGAGATCGGGTTGGGGCGGCATCCCGAGGAGATCGGCGAAGGCCTGATTACGTTTTTGGAGGATGTGAACCCGCCGTCAGTGTCATCCTTGTGGCGAAATCGGGGATCGGCACTCAATCTGCTGAATGTTCGCCCCGGGCTCGCTTTGAGTTCGCGCGTACAACAGGTGACAGATGAATCACCCGATCTATCGCAGATGCCGATACTGAAGTGCTGGCCAGAGGATGGTGGGCGATTTATCACGCTGCCGTTGGTGAGGAGCCGTGATCCCGGGACAGGTGCTCACAACATGGGCATGTACCGAATGCAGGTATACGACAAGTCGACGACTGGAATGCACATGCAGATACAGAAGGGCGGCGCGTTCCATCACGTCGATGCTGAACGGGAGTCGCAACCTCTGGACGTAGCAGTGGCACTCGGAGGCGATCCGGCGCTGATACTGTCGGCGATTATCCCGTTGCCGGAAGGAATCGATGAAGCAGGATTTGCCGGTGTGATGCGCGGGCGTGCGACGCCGATGACCAAGGCGAAGACAGTTGATGTCCGAGTTCCGGCTCACGCCGAATTCGTCATTGAGGGACATCTACAACCGGGCGAGAGGCGTCTGGAAGGGCCGTTCGGCGATCATTTCGGACACTACTCAGGAGCTGAGGATTTTCCGGTCTTTCGAGTGAAGGCGATCACGCGGAAGCGCAATGCAGTTTACCCGGCGACGGTGGTCGGCAAACCGCCACAAGAAGATCGGGCGCTTGGCGACGCGGCGCAATTGGCAACTAAACCGCTAATCCGGTTGATGCGCAAAGAAGTCCGGGACATGTGGTCTTACTACGAGTCTGGCTTCCACAACTTGCTTGTGGTGTCGGTCGATAGTCGTTACTCGCGCGAGCAGATGAAGACGGCGTTCGGCATATTGGGTGAGGGACAGCTGTCCCTCACAAAAGTGATGGTCTTAGTCGACGCGCAGACCGATCCGTCAGACATCAAATCTGTCGCGCGGGCGATATCGCGCAACTTCCGAGTTGAGACGGATTTCCGATTGCTAGCGCGTACCGCGCAGGATACGTTGGACTTCACGGGGAACGCGTTCCAGCATGGTTCGAAAATGGTGCTTGACGCGACGGGGTACGGGCACGAACCAGAACGTATCGACGGGCCTCAACTGCGCTTCGACCCGACGACCCTATCGTCGGCGATCTTGAAGCATCGGTTGCTCTGCGACAACATCTTGGTGATGCAGATAAAGAGTGGTTACCCAGAGCAGCGAGCACTGTTGGAGCGAGCCGTCAAAGACCCGCGTGCGAAGTCTCTGAAGGCGGTAGTGCTTGTTTCGGACGATGTCGATTTCGAGGATGATGTCGAGTTGATCTGGGGCATCTTCACGCGCTTTGACTGCGCGCTGGACGTCGTTTTCACCGAGCAGCGTTTCGTCGGCATAACGCCCGTCTATAGCGGCGTGATGGGGATCGACGCGACTTGGAAGCCGGGTTATCAGAAGCCGTTGGAGATGGACCCGGACATCGTGCGTCTAGTGAATCGGAAATGGGGGGAGTATTGGGCTTGAAGAAGGCAATGCGACTAATTATCCGACGTTGTGACCAGCTGATCCTTGACTAGTTTGCGGGCTTTGTCTTGGTTGTCGGTGCTGAGGGATACTGTGGTGTGGCCGTGGGCTCGGTTTATTATGTGCAGGCTCTGGATGTTGATGTCGTAGTCGCGGAATCGCTCTGCAACTTTGGCTAGGGCTCCCGGTTCGTCAGGCATGGTAATAACCAACGTCTCGTCTGTCATCGCCTTGTATCCCGCATCCGCCAGCCACCAGAGTGCCTTGTCATGATCTTCATCCTCAGTCGTGATGAATATGACGCCCGAATCTTCCATCACCTCGGTACTGAGGCTCAATATGTTTATGCCATTTTTAGATAAGACACTAGTTACGCCGGCGATGACGCCGACTTCGTTTTCTACGTTGACGGTGATTTGTTTCATGAGGTAATTGGTCTCCTTGTGTCAGTTTGCAGTACGCGGGTTTGCAACGCAATCCGCAACCGCGGCATCGATCTTGTCACGGGTTACGTTCGGTACTGTGATGATGTGGGCGACGTTCTCGTAGGGGGCCATCTGCCACTTGTTGACGACCGTGTCGGCGGGACGTGGGAAGACGACGGTGATGGAGTTTTTGTTGCGCCAAGCCGGGATGCCGTTCTCATTGAACTTGTCGACCGCGTACTGTGCGACGTCCAGTGTTTCATGGACGATTCCGCGGAATCCCTCCAGACCGTGTTGTTCAAATGCGTACCACAGCATGAGGGGCGTTAAGGCGTTTCGGGATCCTGAGAGCGTTGTGTCCATGGCACCTACATACTCGATAGATCTTGCGACTCTGCCCACGTAGTCGCTCTTGGTCAGAACGACACCGCTTGGAAGAGGCGATCCAATCATCTTGTGCCCGCTGATGGCGATCGAATCGATGCCGGAATCGAATCCATAGGGTTGCGGATCATCGACAAATGGCAGAATCATGCCGCTAAGGGCGGCGTCGGCGTGGATGTAGCTGCTGGAGACCGCAAGTTCGTCGAAGATATCGCGGATTTTGTCGAGATTATCAACTGCGCCTTTCATAGTCGTTCCGATGTTGGCCATCACTACTACTGGCAGATGGCGATTGATGCGGATCGTCTCGCGCAGATCGTCGTAGTCGATCTCCCCGTTATCCAAACTTCGGATCATGATGTTGCGGTAGTTGAGCACTCGCAGGTTCTTGCGGACGCTGTAGTGAGTGTCCTGCGAGAAGTAGACGACGGCCTCGGGGAACATCTCACGAGCAATATAGAGCCCGTACATGTTCCCTTCGGTGCCGCCCGAAGTTACGTAGCCCCACGTCTCGTCGGGAGAGTGTCTCATCAGATTCGCGAAGGTCGTGACGACTTCCCGCTCGAATTCGTGGGTGTTGACTCGGTAAAGGCTGTCGTGGAAGGGATCCCCGACGTTATTCGCGCTGTGCCGTAGGAGGGGGTACAGCGGCGAGTAATCGAAACATTGGTTGGTCGGGTACCCGATTTGGTGCCAGGACAGATCGTCCAAACGATCGACCAAATCGTCGATTCGCTTCTGTGTGTGCGGTGGTGTCTCAGGCATTCGCTGAATTCCTTGAAGATGCTCCTCGGCTGATGGGGCGTCTGATTCTGATGGTAACGAACGGAACGCACGTTGTTTGAGACGCGTGGCGAAAGCGAGTTCAGATGATTCAAAGCACGCGCGGAGTCCAGGTTAGCGCGATGATAGAGAATAGAAGCATCGAGAAATCGCATTCACCGTCATTTAAGAAAGCGGTCCGCATATGGCGATGGTAACCACAGTCGCAGACGTGGCGGCGATACACCCGACAACTGGCAATGGGAGCAACGGTCACGTTGAAGCTCCGGATATTTTGATCTCCGACCCCGATCTCGAATCGATCTGGGAAAAGGTGAAGCTAGGCGAGAGGTTGTCCGCGGAAGACGGTGTCAAAATCCTTGAGACGGATGACTTTTCGGCAGTCGGTTTAATGGCCGACTTCAAGAAGCGTCAATTCTCCGGCGACAAGGTCTACTTCGTCTTGAATCGCCACCTCAACCCGACGAACATTTGCGTCTTGTCCTGCAAGTTCTGTGACTATGCCAAGAAACCGGGGGCCGAGGGCGCGTACGAGATGACGATGGATGAGATGTTGGACCATCTCGACGGCGATATCCGCGAACTGCACGTCGTCGGTGGACACCATCCAACCTGGCCTTTCGAGTTCTACGTTGATATGATCCGCGAGCTTCACAACGCTCGCCCCGACGTGCAGATCAAGGCGTTTACGGCGTCGGAGATCGACTACTTCTGGCGCCGATGGAAGGTACCACCGGAAGAATCCCTGGCTATCTTCAAGGAAGCGGGGCTGTCGTCGATGCCCGGTGGGGGGGCGGAAGTATTCTCCGACCGCATTCACAAGCTGCTCTTGCCCGGCAAGGCGAAAGCCGATCGCTGGCTCGAAATCCACCGTATCGCCCATGGGATGGGAATCAAGAGCAACTGCACGATCCTCTACGGCCACGTTGAGACGTTCCGAGAGCGCATCGACCACCTCATACTGCTGCGTGAATTACAGGATGAAACCGACGGGTTCTTGGCGCTGATACCGCTCGAGTACCAAGTCGGCTATACGAAGCTACGACCACGCCACACGCCGCCGATGGATGATCTGAAAATGATCGCAGCTTCGCGGTTGATACTCGACAACGTCCTGGCGATCAAGGCTTATTGGGTGATGCTCGGCGAGGCGACGGCTGGCATGGGGCTGAACTTCGGGGCCAACGACCTCGACGGCACTATCGGTAAAGAGCGTATCGCTCACGCCGCGCTAGCGGATTCCCCGGCTGGCATCGCGCGTCGAAACATGGTCGCGTCGATCAAAGACGCTGGTCGCACCGCGGTGGAACGAGACGCACTCTACAACGAGATCACGGTCTACAACTGAGGCTGCCCGTCGCCGATGGCCAGTGATCTCTCAACACGTTGGCGAATCGGGTACATGCCGTACCTGAACTCCGCGGTTTTTTATGAAGAGCTAGAAGGCGATTGGTTCGATCTGATCGAGTTGCCGCCGCGCAACATGGCGGATGCGATGATTAAGGGCGAGTTGGACGCGGGTCCATTGCCGATCGCAGAGGTGTTGAGGATGGAGGATGACATCGTAACGGGAACTTTGGGCGTGGCGTCTGATGGCCCGGCTCGAAGCGTGCTACTGTTCAGCGATGAACCCGTCGAGGAAATGTCCGGCAAGTCGGTCGCAGTGACCGGTCATACATCGACCTCTGTCCAATTGTTGCGCATCCTGTTTGCTGATCATTGGGACGCGTCGGACGTGGAATTATTAGGACCTGACGAAGATTGTGTCGCTAAACTCTTGATCGGGGATGCTGCCCTGAAGAAGATCCACGGCGACGAAAAACCGCGATTCGTCTACGATTTATCATTTGAGTGGAAACAGCTCACAGGCTTACCGTTCGTGTTCGCGCGGTGGGTTGCGCGAGGGGACGCGACGAGACCGGAACTCGGGCGATTTGCCGAGACGTTGCACCGATCATTTTCGTACGGCATGTCTCGTATCGACGAGATCGCTGCCCGAAAGCCCATAGCTAGTATGTCGCCCGGGGACGTGAAGACATACATAAATGGTTTCACTTACGAGTTGGGCGAAACCGAACTTGAGGCGATCGATGAGTTTCAATCGAGATTGTCTGCGCTGCCGGACTGGCGTCCAGATTTGATGCCTTACGTAGCTGGTAAATAGTCTGTCGGGAAGTTGCCAATGATCAAAGGAATACGCGCCAAGGTGTTCGGAAACGAACGGATCAACGCCGACGAGGGGCTGTACCTCCTGCGAGACGCCGAGTTGCTAGATCTCGCTCCATTGGCAACCCATGTCAGGAACCTGCACAATGTCCCCGATCGCGTCACCTACGTTATCGACACCAACTTGAATTACACGAATCTCTGCGACGCGTACTGTTCGTTCTGCGCTTTCTACCGCACTGATCCGTCCGACCCCTCTGCCTACACCTACTCCGTAGACCAGATCATGGACAAGGTCGGGCGTGCGGCTGAAAAAGGCGTCACGACGGTCTTGATGCAGGGCGGATTGAACGACGATCTACCGTACGAGTACTACTTGGAGATGGTGCGCGAGACGGTCCGCCGTTACCCGAGCGTAATGCCGCACTACTGGTCGGCGCCGGAGATTTGGCAGATGTGCGATGTGTCAGGCAGATCGCCGCGCGAGGTGATGCAGGATCTATGGGGTGCCGGACAGCGGACCATGCCCGGTGGCGGTTCCGAGATTCTGAATAATCGCGTCAAGCAGATCGTCTCGAGATTCGCCCCCAAAGACACATGGGCGCAGTGGACGGAGGTTCACGAAGCGGCTCATGAGGTCGGCTTCAAGACCACCGCAACGATGATGTACGGCCACGTCGAAACGGACGATGAGATCGTAGAAACCTTGCAGCACATTCGCGATGTGCAAGACCTCGCCGATGCCAATCCTACTAACGACGGTGGTTTCACGGCCTTCATACCGTGGTCTTATAAGCGAGAAAACACTGCGTTAGGCAAACAAGTCGAGCAAGAGGCGGGGCCGAATCAGTACCTTCGGATCATCGCATTGAGTCGCATCTTCCTGGACAACGTGCCGCACATTCAGGCGTCTTGGTTCTCGGAGGGACGTAAGACTGGTCAGGTCGCGTTGCATTTCGGCGCCGACGATTTCGGCGGAACGCTGTTCGACGAAAACGTGATGCTGGCTGCGGGTTTCTACAACCGGACCACGGAAGACGAAGTGAGAGCACTGATATCTGATGCCGGTTATCGGCCGGCGCAAAGATTAACCAACTACGAGATAGTTCGCGAGTTCGACCGCGAAGTCACGGTACCGTTGGCTGCCAGCGCATGATCCGCGCCGGTACAAGAGCCATCGGACGATTAGTTGACAAGATGGCTTCCAGCATCGGCGGTGCTGAGGACGTTTCGCATCTAGTCGACGTGCGTCCCCTTCGCAATTCCGAAATCGATGTTGTATCGAGCCGATTGAATCCTGCTAGGAATGCAGCCACGCACGAATCTAGGCTCAAGCTGCAAAATGACGGAATATTGGTCTATCTCATCGCCTGGATCGATGAGATGCCTGTTGGTCACGGCATGTTGTTATGGGACGGCCCGACAGGAACGCCGAAACAACACATCGAAACACCATGCCCGTACGTTGAAGACCTTTGGGTGCGCGGAGACCTTCGATCACGCGGCGTAGGCGCTCGTATCTTGGCAGAAATGACCATGCTTGCGATTTCGCACGGCTATCGATCCGTATCGCTTTCGGTCGGAGTTGAAAATCAGCGTGCGATCAGTCTCTACGAGCGAATGGGATTCGAGCAGGCGCGTGTGCCGAACTTCACCCTTTCAGGAATGGTTGCGATGGCGAGCGGCGAGACACAATTCTGGAGCGAGAGATGCCAATACATGCTGAAATCGCTTGATTTCGGTGGAAACAAAGGGAGTAGGGATGTCTAAGACAAATACGATCGTATTCGGACATAGCCCGGACGCGGACGACGCGTTCATGTTCTTCGGATTGGCAAAAGGAATCGTTGGTATTGATGGCTACGAAATCGGTCATCACATGGTCGACATTCAATCGCTCAACGTCTTGGCGGAAACTGGCGAGTTGCCGGTAACGGCGATTTCAGCCGCCCATTATCCCAAAATCGCCGATAAGTATCGCATCATGTCCTGCGGCGCATCTGTTGGACGCAACTACGGCCCGGTAGTCGTCACTACTCGTGATGATCTGGACGTTGACGGTTTGGAAGGTTGCACGATCGCGGTGCCCGGTGAGTTCACCACATCATGGATGTTGTTCCAGATATTTGGCCCGGACGAGTTCACTCCCCTTTTCTTGGATTTCGACGACGTGGAGGATGCGGTGAAGTTTGGCAGGGCCGATGCCGGGATATTGCTGCACGAAGGACAAATACTGTTCGAGCAGCGCGGTTTCAGGTCGATGCTTGATCTAGGCAAACGATGGTTTGATGAGACTGGGCTGCCGATTCCGCTCGGATTGGATGTGGTGCACCGCGGACTCGGTGACGAGATGTGTCAAAAGGTGACCGACGCGCTCAAATCGTCGATCGAATATGCCCACGCCAACGAAGACGCGGCGCTTGATTATGCCCTCGGCTATGGACGAGGAATCGATCGCGAAGACGGACGCCGTTTCGTTCGAATGTACGTGAACTCCGACACCCTAGACATGGGAGAAGAAGGCCGCGCCGCGCTCCAAAAGCTGTTTGGGATGGCCGTAGACCGCGGGATTATCGAAGAAGTGCCGCGTCTGGACGTGCTTCAGTCGCACTGAGGAGCGCTTCGGACTTTGTTGTTAGCGCGCGTAACTCAATCAACCTACGCGACCACCTGGTCTACGAGCCTAAGTAGGTGAATCGCCCCCGGTCGACGCGTTCGAACTCGGGCATGTTTCGCATGACCGCACTCACGGCGGTCGTCGGTCTAGCCATATCGATCTTGTCGCCGCTGTCTCGCAAATAGTCGACGACCTCTTGCGCGCTGATCTGAGGACGTTCTTTTCCAAGCGTCAGAGCAGCTTCACGAATTCTCTCTCGTCGTTGGATAAGGGCGGCTTGCTCCTCAGGTGAACGAGCGGACTTCGCTGGAACAAGTGATTTTTGCTGACCTGATTGACTCGGCTTCTGAGTGAAAAGTACTCTTCCAGCGACTCTGTCGACTACGACTTGCAGATCCAAGTTAGCGCGACTTGCGCACTGGGTTACCAAGTTTCTGATTTGGGATAGCTCTTCGCCTGGCTCAGCGATCACAGCCTTCGCTTCGCCGGGTTGCAGTGAGAACATCGCCTCATAAATAGCACGCACCTGCGGACTCTTCGCTCTGTTGATGAGGGCCGTGCGCTGCATTTCGGCGAGATCAACTTCGACTATCTCTATGGGCATTGGCATGTCTCCGTCACAACTTTCGGTCTCATAGACTGGTGACGCTCTCTGGGAGCTTCGATAAAACGCTTCTATTTATATCCTGCTAACTTGAATGTAGATATCAACCCGTAACCTTTATCTTACAATCTGCGGGCAAATCGCCTAACTGGTTGCCAAGCGAGATATCCATTTTAAGGGTGAATCTTCACAAAGCGTGAGCGTCCTGTAAATCTAGACGTTGTATCAATTGAAGTCCCTAGAAGAGCAATTCGCGAAAACGAAAAGATAGAATCGTACGTATTAATATCGCCTAACCACTTGGTAAACGTTGCACAGTACCAAACGCTTGAAGTCTGATCATGGGGGACGAGCTGCGAAGAAACCAACAATTTAGCGATTTTTGGGCAATAGTCGAAAAAAGTCGAGTGACTGCTCTCATCGTAGCTGTCAATGTTGCTATGTTCGCGCTCTTGTTGGTGACTGGTGGAGCCGATGATTCAATCAACCTCTACCGGTGGGGCGCCAAGTTCGGTCCCGCGATCCAAGCAGGGGATTGGTATCGACTAATCTCACCGGTGTTCCTCCACGCTGGTCTCTTCCACATCGCAGCCAACACATTCGCATTGGTGCTTTTCGGCCCACGCTTGGAGCAGGAGTTCGGTTCGACTGCCTTCTTCGCAACTTACATAGTCTCGGGAGTTTGCGGTGTCGCAGCCAGCTACTTGGTTTCACCGGTCTTGAGCGTCGGCGCCAGTGGAGCTGTGTTCGGCATGGTCGGGGCGTACGGCATGTATCTGGTTCGCAACCGACGAGAATTCGGCGGTCAGGTGAACCGCGTGATCCTCAACCTGATTTTCATCCTCGGCATCAACATCGTGTTCGGGCTGGTGTGGCCTGGGATTGATCAAGGCGCTCACATCGGCGGATTGATCGCAGGTGCCGCAATGGCTTTCGCGGTTAGTCCGAGGAGAGTAGTCCACATTGAAGACGATTTCGCAATCTTCGGCGCTCCGATCGTCCGAACTCGGTTCGCCACGGCATCACGGTCGAATATCCTATTGGCCTCGGGAGCAGGGCTGCTTGTAGCACTTGTTATTTCGTGGTGGGTCACAAACAACGTCGAATATGACGCGTTTTGGATGGGCCAGTACTGGATCTTCGAATCGGCAACGAGTTGACGGGCGTCACTTAGTCGCCTTGATTGAGAAGAGGAACGGTATCGAGCCGTGATGCTCGTCGAGTCTCCAGCCGTCTTCGTGGAGACTCATCGGTGGGAAGGCGCGGTACCCGGAAACCGCGAATTCGTTCAGAAACTCGATCTGAAGCCCAGCGTCGATGATGGCGTTCACAATCTCGGACATGCTGTGCTGCCATTCGTGCGAAGGTGTTTCGAGGACTTCCGAACCGGTATAGCTGTAGCCGCCTTCCTCGTAGGCAATGCCTTCTAGATTAGGGAAGTACGAATGACACGGTTTCAATTCGATGGCACCATCCGGCGACTCTACGGGCTCGAATATGTGGGAGACCGGATGGCCGTCGAGGATGTAAAAGGTACCTCCGGGCTTCATGTAACGGGCAACTATCTGTGCCCAGCCCGTCATATCCGGTAGCCAGCACAAAGCGCCGATTGCGGTGTAGACGATGTCGAATTGTTCGTTCAGAACGTCCGGCAGATCGTAGATGTTGGAGCGGATAAAACGCGTGTTTAAACCCAGATCAGCGTTCAATTCGCGAGCCAACTCTATCGCAGTGTCGGATATGTCGACACCGGTTGCAGTCGCACCCAACCTCGACCACGACATCGTGTCCATCCCGAAATGGCACTGGAGATGCAGCAGCGATTTGCCTAAAACCGAACCCATCTCCTCGATCTCGGTCTTGGTCAGCGTGATGTCGCCCGATTTGAAGCCATCGACGTTGTAGAAACTCGATGCGGCGTGGATCGGTGTCCGCTCGTTCCAGTTTTGACGGATTATCTCGAACTTGTCATCCATGGGACTATCGCTTTGTAGCCCGTATCGACAACATGAAAGGGATGTTGCCGTCGTATTTATCTAGTCGCCACCAGCCGTCAGTACTCCGACGCATCTGCGGTTGCGCCTGAAAGAAAGAGAATGGAAACTCGTGCATGAACTCAAGCTTCAAACCGGCGCCGACAAGCGCGTTGACGATCTCTGACATGCTGTGTTGCCATTCATAGACAGGGCTTGTGATCGTTCCTGCGCCAGTGTAGGAATTTCGTTCACCTTCATCAAGCATGCCCTCAGGGTAGGGGAAATAGGAGTGATGTGGTTCCAGATCTAAACTCACATCGGCTCCTTGAGTGACCGCGAAGATTCGACCCGCTGGGTGTTCGTCGAGCATGTAGAACGTGCCACCCGGTTTGAGAGATCTAGCGATTATCTGTCCCCACTGAGCCAAGTCTGGCAACCAGCACAGCGCACCTAACGCGGTGTAGACGATGTCGAACTCTTCATCCAATACATCGGGCAGATCGTAGACGTTTGATCGGATAAAACGAGTGCCTAGACCGAGTTCGGCGTTCAATTCATGTGCCAGCTTTATTGAGGCATCTGACAGATCAATTCCTGTGGCGTCTGCACCGAGGCGTGCCCAAGACATGGTGTCCAAGCCGAAATGGCATTGCAAGTGGAGCAGAGATTTGCCTTCAACATCGCCTAATTCCTCGATCTCGATGTCTGTCAAGGTGATACGACCCGCCTTGAAACTGGCGATATCGTAGCCACCTTGAGCGGCGTGGATGGGCGTCCGTTCGTTCCAGTTGCGGCGGTTTATTTCGATACGTTCGTCCATGGGTTGCTCCCAAATCGTGCTTGACAGACAGAGTAGGGTCGAGCGTTAGACGGGAAGAGATAAGTCTAAAACACCCGTTTTCAAACGAGATATACTGTTTAGTTGTAAGGGGACGAGTGGATTCGACAGGGAGCGTACCGCAAGGTTGCGTGTCGTGGCGCCTGACCACGATAAAACGGGCAAAAACACAAACGGCGAACGAGAAGTCGCCCTCGCAGCTGCTTAATCAGCCGCGACGTCCGGTAGGAGTCGTCCTCAGCGGCACTTATCGGGCGCCGAACTCCTGAGGTGCGGATGTGCAACGCCGGTAGCACGTCCAAAGGCAACCGGCAACCGTGACCAGTGACGGACGCCGTTGGCATCGTCCGGAAGCGGTATATGCAACCAACGGCTACACACGTAGAAGCTTTGACGGGAAACTTTCTGGACGGGGAGTTCGACCCTCCCCCGTCTCCACCAGCAAGTTGCGCTCGCGGCACCAAAGCCGCGAGCGAATCATTTGCCGCGAACGAGAACCAACTCTCGATGCGCATTCGCCTCCCTAAGCGGCCGCCAATCTCACGCGAACAGTGCTCGATTCGTATCGGCGGTGAGGATATCTCATACACGCTGCAACGTAGCACTCGTCGCCGTCGTACGATCCAGATCCAACTCGATCCTGAATCTGGACTTAAGGTGCTGGTTCCGCACACGTTGCCCGACAGTGAGGTAGAGGAATTTCTGCTAAAGCGCTCTGATTGGATCCTCAAGCATCGGACTGATATCCAAGCGCCCAATGACCAATTCGATTGGGCTGAGGGGAGCATGATGCAGCTACGCGGGAACCCGATCCAAGTCGTGGTGGAAGAACGAGACGTGAACGATGTGGGGCGCGACCTGCCACCAACCGTGGTGAAGTCATTGGAAGGCGAGACGGTCACGGTAATCATCCCTCCGAGCATGGCGCCAAAAGATAAATCGAACGTCGTGAGGAAATGGGTTATGGAGTGGTATCAACAGGAGGCGTGGGACCATCTCAAAGCCAGGGTTGCAGATTACGGAAACGTAATGGGGGTCAAACCTAGCCAGTTGAAGCTGAGCAACGCCAAGAAACGCTGGGGTAGTTGCAGCGGAAAACGATCGATCAACCTCAACTGGCGTCTTATCATGCTCCATGATCAATTGATCGACTATGTAGTGGTCCATGAACTCGCGCATCTGGTCGAACTGAACCATTCTCCCGGTTTTTGGGATGTTGTCGAACGTGTACTGCCGGACCACCAGAGGTTAAGGCGGCAATTGCGTCAACAATCTCCATCGACTTTGGGTTAGAAACTCGCTTGGCGGCTTCAAGGCGAAAGCGCGATCGCTGCTCCGCCGCTGGCGATACATATTGCACCTAAAGCCCGTACCGGTGTCACACCTTCTTTCAGTACGATTGCGCCGTATACAACCGCCAGCAAGATCGAGATTTCCCTGAATGGTCCGACGTAACTGACGGGCGAAAACGTTAGAGCCGTCAACACAAGGGTGTACGCCGCAAACTGCAAGAGGCCGCCAATCACGAGAATCTTCCAATGCCGCCGCGCCTCGTCAATGAACGCCTCTCTCGTCTCGAGGCGCGACTGAATGGCCATCATTCCCAGCCCGCCGCCGAGTTGCAGGAAGAACATATAGAGCGCCGGTTGGACGTGTTTCACTCCCTGTGCATCGACCACCGAGTAGATGCCGATGACCAACCCAGTCAGTATCGCCAGCATCCAAGCTGGACGTACTTGAGCTCGAAAACGCTTCACGGCTCTCCATCTCTTCACCAGCATCAACCATGAACGCACGGTTCGCTTAATCGTGGCTGTTTCGATGTCCGAAATAGCAATGAACGCGAGGCCGGTCACGATAGATGCTGCGCCAATAGCCGCTGGCCAAGACATCGATTCGCCCACGACGAACACGCCCAGAATTGGGATTATCGCCAATCCTAGCCCGCGGGCTACTGGGTACACGATCGAGAGGTCACCCGTGTTATACGCGTAACCCAGAGTGGCGAAGTACCAGATGTGCAGCACGATGGTCGCTAAGATGAACCACCACCCGGTGCCCCCGGGAAAATCAACGATGAGCAGGTAGATGGCGAGCGGAAGGACTAGTATCGCCGACGTGACGGCCATCAGCGTAGTCGTGACTGCTGGCCTCGTTGCCCGTCGAACCATCAGATTCCACGACGCGTGCGCGAACGCTGACGAAACTACGAGCAAAATGGCTAACGGTGTCACGGAAGGAGAGTTGTGTGTGCACGACGCACAGGTGTCGATTGGGTTGGCGATAGACTACAATGCGCGTCGATAAAGAAACCAATTCAATAATCCGCGGAGCCGAAACAGATGCATTATCAAGACGAACGGACGCATGGATGCAGGATTTCAGACGCTTGGACCTACCGAGGTCTCAAGACCGTTGTGATGGAGAACGAACTGATCCGCATCAGTCTCATCGCTGACAAAGGCGCTGACATGTTCGAGTTGGTCCACAAACCCAGCGATACCGATTTCATGTGGCGCACGCCATGGAGCGTTCGCAACCAGGCTTTGTGGGTGCCATCTACCGGATGGGGGGAAGGGATATTCCACGACCTCTACATCGGAGGATGGAACACGATAGCCCCGACCGGAGGTTTCGAGCAAGATTACATGGGAGCCGAGATAGGGCAGCATAACGAGACGAACATGATGCCTTGGGACGCACAGATCATAGAAGATTCTCCCGAGCGTGTATCTGCGAAGTTCTCGGTCAGAGCCGTTCGGACCCCCTTCTGGATCGAAAAAACTGTCACGTTGGAGTCTCAATCACCAGTAGTCACGGTAACTGACACGCTGATCAACGAAGCCGAGGAGCCGGCACCTGCACAATGGGGACAGCACGTAGCGCTCGGTGATCCGTTCCTGACTCCCAACTGCATCTTGGACTTCGCGGGCGGCGACTTCATCGTGCCAGAGTCCCCCGACGGATCTACCCCGCCCGGCTCGCGACTGATGCCAGATCGCACCGGCTCATGGCCCTTAGCCGAGGCGCCCGACGGCTCAGAAGTCGATCTGACGGTGTTCCCACCAAAGTCTGACCGACTGGTCGACTACCTGTCGTTCAACAACTTGGTTGACGGGTGGTACGCGGTTACCAACCCTGATCGAGGTGTAGGCATAGGTCTGCGATGGGATAGCGAAGTATTCAAGTACCTCTGGTACTGGCAAGTTTTTGGCGGCCATAGCGGTTATCCGTGGTACAAGCGCACCTACAACGTAGGACTAGAGCCGTTCACCAGCCTCCCCAGCGGCATGGCAGAGCCGGGAAGCGACGAATCGACTTCAATGATCTTTGAGCCTGGGGAAGCTCGAAGTTCAACTGTTCGTGCCGTGATCTACGAATCCAGTAGCGGTGTCACCAGCATCGATGATGGCGGCAATGTGACTACGCGCGATTGATCGGTGTTCTCGGGTCTTAGACTTCGGCAAGCACACGCGTTCCCGTCTTGTGTGCGTTGATCCAGTCCCAGTCCAGCGGTACGCCGATGCCGTGTCCGGTTGGCGCGAAGACGCAGCCGTTTTCATCTACTGCATCGAGGTCGTCAGAGTAGTTTACCCAGATCGGGGGTTTGGTAGTCCTCACATTGGGATGCACCAGCCCGAGCTCGTAGTAGTTGGTGTTTCGAACCGCCGACATGATGTGGCGGTGCGCGGGATCGGGACCGTGCGTCTCGACGTCCAAGCCGACACTTTCGCAGGCGTGGAAAATCTTCATCGCTCCGGTGATCCCACCGTCCTCATGCGCGCCGACTCTGACGTAGTCGGTGCCGTCGGCAATCACGAAGTTCATGTGCTGTTCGGGTAGACGAATGTGCTCGGTCTGCAGCAAAGGTGTCTTTATCAATTGGCGCAGTTTGCGGTGCGCGAACGTGGAAACGCCGCCGTCCATGAAGACGTCTTCCCACCAGAAGAACTCCGCCTCGTCACAGGCTTTGCCGAGTTTTAGCGCGTCACCGAAGTTCTTAACCTCGTTCGCCGGGTCGATCATCAGATCCATGTCCGGGCCGACGGCATTCCGAACCGCAAGGACATTGTCAACCTCTCGCTGGATGTTTTCGCCAGCGAGGCCCCAGCCATGGATCTTGAACGCGGGGTATCCCATCTCTTTGCACGTCACCGCAAAATCGGCGAAATCTTGAGGAGTGGTTAAACCTCCGTTTTCGTCGCCATGGAGGGTTGAAGCGTAAGCGGGGAGCGGCTTGCGCTCGCCGCCGAGAAGCTGGAACAGCGGCTCTTCGTAGATCTTGCCGGCGATGTCCCACAAGCAGATGTCGACGATGCCGAGCCCGAGAGCCGCGGTGTGACGCAACCCGCGCTTCATGGCGTTGTAGTGAACCTCGCGTCTCATCGCGTCTTTGCCGATCAGGTAAGGCGCGACGGTCTCGACGTCAGCCAATGCATTGCCACGTCCAACGGGATATTCGCCGACACCTTGATCGGTGTATATCGATAAGATCCCGCCACCGACTTTCAGCGCCGCGTCCTTCTCGTACACCATGTTGAAGGTGTTGTAGTCCTTGCCCACGTTCTCGATCTCATGCTGGAACGTCGTGACTTCGATTCGGGTTATCTTTGCGGCGGGTCTCACGGCCTCTTGCTCCTTGAAGGTGTCAGGTTTCCACAGGGGTTATTCTATGCGTGCCTTGCCAACATCTGATTGGAACGCCCGATTAAGCAAGGTCAACGGGGATCAGCTACGGATCGGGGTCGCGCCCGACGCGCGATTATGGCTTTGCTGTTCCACGGATTCATGTCCAGATTTGTCGTATATATCCAACAGATCAGATTGACTCAGCTAAATGCGTGCAAATGGAGTGTCGTGGAAAACCGAATATGCGATTTATTTCGTATCCGATAGATTTACGCGTCTATACGCCTAATTACTAATCAATATCGGTTTTTCCGAATTTAATGTCCTGATCAATCCCGATATGTTCAGATGATCCTTGAATCATCGGCCACGACGGCAATCGCGGTGAGAACGTGATGCCGCGGATGGCGGGCGGAGCAATTTCAGTATCGAGAACCTGCGCCCGAAACTTGCGATGCTTGCCGTCGGTAATCCGATATGCGACAATTGCCGCACTATGAAAGCACTGAGAATTCACGGCAATAGAGACATCCGCATGGAAGACCTACCTGAACCGATTCCGGGTGTCGGGGAAGCGAAACTGCGGATCACCAACACCTCGATCTGCGCTACCGACATCGAGGAGTGGCAATACGGTCCACTATGGACGCAGCATGGTGGTCCCAACCCTATAAGCGGCCAAGAGATGCCGCTGATTCTCGGACACGAAATATCTGGACACGTCGAATCGTTAGACGAAGGTGCTACCGGATTGTCCGTCGGGGATCGGGTAGTCGTCAACAACGTAAGAACGTGCGGCACGTGCTTTTGGTGCATGCGTGGATCCCAAGCCACCTGCAACAGCATGTGCGTCGCGGGTTTGTCCGCCGATGGCGGATTGGCCGAGTACATGACATGGCCCGCGAACCATCTGATCAAATTGCCTGACAACATTTCCGATCGTGAAGCGCCTTTAATCGAACCGGCAACGGTGGCTGTGCATGCAGTGCGTCGATCAGGTGTCAAAGTCGGCGACAATGTCGCGGTTATCGGCTGTGGCACGGTGGGATTGTTGACCGTGCAGGCGTTTCGGGCAGCAGGCGCACGCGTCATCGCCGTTGATGTTAGGGAAGACAGCATCGCGTTAGCCAAATCTCTAGGGGCAGACGACACGATAAATTCTGCCGACAGCAGAGCCATGGAGCAGTTGCTCGACCTCACCGACGGGATCGGGGCCGATATCGCGGCGGAGACCGCTGGTGCCGAAATGACGCCACAGTTGGCGATCGATTACACGCGAAAAGCTGGAACGACGGTATTGGTCGGCATCTATTCCGCTACGCCGGTCTTCAACTTCAACGACATCGTTGGTGCCGAAAAAACGGTTATTGGATCCGTGGCCGCATCTCCCGGCGATATGGAATCAACCGTCCGATTGTTGGCGGAAGGCAAAATCTCTGTCAAAGAGCTGATTTCCGCAGTCGTCCCACTCGGACGCGCAATCGAAGACGGCTTTGAACGCATGATCCGCCCTGAAAAGGATGTCTTCAGGATATTGATCTCGCCTAATGGCTAATGCCGTGCTCGTGCATCCGCCTGTGGACGGCTTCGATAGCCTCGTTGATGGGACGCTTCAAGTACCCAATGTGGTCTTCCTCGCCGTGATGGTGCGTCACGTGCCCGTGTGAATGCTGGCGTGAACTGTTGTCGATGTAAGTCAACGAGCCGTGCATCAGCGTGAGCATGTACTTCGCTGTCGCAACATCGAACATGCTCCACGGACCACCCACCGCTACGTAGACTGGCGAGGTGTGCGAGAAGATGCCGCGCTCCCAGACGTCGTAGTACCTGTATCCCGAGTAGTAGCCAAGACCTCCGGCTCGCGCTGCCAGCCACGAGTTGCCTTCGATTTTGACCGTTTCATTGAGGCTCAACTTGCGCGTTGGATTGTCAACCTCCGAGGAAGCGATGACCTTGCCCTCTTGGATTATTTCCAACTTCGACATCGGCACGACGCTCTCGGCCCATGCCGAAACCTCGACAGTGCCAGGGCTCGAAAGCTCAAGAGTGTCACCCACTTCATGTCCGTCGACGGTTAGATGGATTATGGGGCCGCCGCTCAGAACCGTCCTGCCTTTAGCGACGTTCTTGCACCAATTCTCGTACGTGAACCCCTCGTCGTCGGGAATACGAACGTAGGTCCGGTACATCCCCACAGGAACGTCGCTAGACATCTTGTCTGTGCCACCTACCAGCGGGAGTCGATAGCCGCAGTTCAGGTATCGGTACCACTCGTTGTGCATGAACTCCTGCTGCTGGATCATTTCGATGGCATCGAGACGTCCGGTGGCGACCAACGATGCCGGTTCGCCGTTAGGGAATGGGAAGTGCGGATTGATTACGAAACCACCTTGCGAGTGCGCCTCGTCGGCCCAGTGGCTCAGCGTGGTCTCCATCGGACCGCCGATCTCAGCCTCGCCCGGGCCGTCGGAGCAGAAGGGCATAACGGGCTGTTTCAGCCCCCACAAGATCATGTGTCCCATGAAGTGCTGTCGGTTCTCCTGCGAGGTGTAGACGATGTTGTTGCCCTCTCGGGTCACGCTGGGATGCCCGGTGTAGTCCTCGACATTGGTGAACAAGCTGCCCCACTGGGACTGGAGCAAATTGATGACGTTGAGGTCTTCTGCCTGCGATTCGAAATGGCTGCCCTGCGTTGAGAGGAAATGGACGTGCGAGTCGCCGGAGTACCAGCCGCGCTCGTTCATATTGATCCAGCGCTTGAGACGCAGTTCGAGTTCCTGCTGTCCGGGGGCGATCTCGATTTTGGTCCGCAGCGGTTCGTATTCGTATCCGCGCGCCGCATCTACGATCACCTCGCCTCGTGGTAACCAGCCCTGAGCGGTGCCGTCGATGTAGGCATAGCTGACCTGCCCAAGACGCGTGTCGCCACCGACATCGATGTGCCAGGTGTCGAGATTGGAGTTGACTTGGTTGTGATGCCCGTGCGGTTGGTAGGGCACACCGTCAGGTGATCTGAAGTGGATACGGCAGGGTACGATCTGCCCGGTCTCATCATCAACTACCCGTACTTTCACCCAGTTCTTGCCGGGTTCGGTCAGTGAAATGCGGACTTTTTCGGTGTCGACCGCGCCTTTGCTTTCGACATCTCCCCAGTTCACGCTATCGATCGTCTTGTCATCTTGCAAGACCTCGACCGTCGCAGACGAAACACCGGACAACTCGACATAGGAAGGGCTCGACTTCGGATTCTGAGGCTCTCCGAAACCCTTGTAGGCGTCGTTCAGGAATTCGTCAGTCGATTGCTCTGGTAGGGGATGTGTGTAGGTTCGCTCGCCGCGGTTGATGGTCACATCCAGATCGAATGATTTTGCGGCTTGTTCGGAGTCTTTGAGGTCTATTCGCACCGGTCGCCGGGCAGCGCGTGAAAACGGATGCTCGTCGACGTGTCCAAGAGTTACGCCAGCGAGGATGAAGCGCGGACCTTTAGGCACGAACTCGATTGACTCGATCACGCGATCGGGTGTCGGGTTGCGCCAAGCCCAAAGCCAGTACCACTTAGGCTGCGCCTGCACGACCTCGGTTTGGTGTCTGCCGGTTTCATCGAAACGTCCCTCGTAACGGGGAATCAGCGCATCGCTTTGATCGGTCACGGCGAGATATGGATAGCCGACGCCGTAGCGAGATATTCCCTGTCGATCGCCAACCGCGCTGATCTCGTAACGCTCGCGAATGGGTACGGTTACAGCCTCGGCATCCTCGAAACGGATCACGTAGTCAGCGACATGTACTCCTATTGGTCCATTGGTAGCCTGCTCGGTCTCTAACTGCCGATGAGCGAACACCACGTTGTGCGCGGTCTTGCCGATTGGCACGGTTACCGATGAATCGCCATCGGCCAATGAGATGTAGCAATTGACTGACGAGTCGCCTGAAGAGGGTCCGACGGCGAAGGGAAGACCGCGCATGGTCTGCTCACCAAGTGCCGGATCTTCGCCAGGGAGGCACTCCGTCCCCACGTTACACAAAGCGGAAATGTCGATAAGCTCGTAGTCCATAGTTCGAGTGACCTCGGTCTAGCGGTCAAAGTACCCTTGCATGGTAACGAATTCATCAATCGACCGTGCGAACCGTCTTTGTAAGGACAAAAAGATGCATGCCAACGTCACGTTCAAGATCGTAAGCTGGGATGAAGAGCCGTTTGACGAAGTGGACGACGGCCCAAAACTGACCCAAGCCCACGTTAAAAGGTCCTTCGATGGCGACCTTGCCGGTACGGGCAACCTGGTGTACGTCATGACGCACCTTAAAAGCGGGGATGCATCGTTCATTGGTTACGAGATGGTTGTGGGCGCGCTGGGTGGACGATCAGGTAGTTTCGTGCTGCGACATACCGGGTCTTACGACGGAGGCAAGGCTACTGCGGAGCTGGAGGTGGTACCCGATTCAGGTACCGACGAGCTAGTTGGCCTCTCAGGAACCGGACGGTTCTCAGCCGGCCATGCCGAAGAACACGATATGCCACTGGATTACGAGGTGTGACCACTGAATAGATCGCCTCAAGCGTCGCGCAACAATGGTGAAAGAAATGAAAGCATTACGGTATTACGGTCGAAGAGACATGCGGTTGGAGGATGTACCGATCCCGGAGCCGGCTGACGATGAAGCGCGATTGAGCATCATGTACGCGTCGATCTGTCAGACGGACGTTGAGAGGTGGTGGCACGGTCCGACGATGCGCAGGTGGCAGACGGAACCCAAGACGGTGGGCCACGAAACCGCGGGACGCGTCGAAGCTATCGGCACCGATGTCCGGAGTTTATCGGTCGGCGATCGCGTAATGGTTAACAACATACGGCCTTGCACAGAGTGTTACTGGTGCATCCGCGGCTTGCAGTCAAGTTGTGCAAACGTCAATTCCGCCGGGTTCGCGTTGGACGGTGGTTTAGCGGAGTACATGGTCTGGCCGGAAAGTCATCTCATCAAATTGCCCGACAGTATCCCCGACGTGCAAACGCCGTTGATCGAGCCGACATCGGTGGCCGTGCATGGGACGCGGAGATCGGGCGTCAAGGCGGGTGACACAGTTGCGGTGATCGGGTGCGGGACAGTTGGGATGTTGACGATGCAGGTTCTGCGCGCGACGGGTGCTCGTGTCATCGCAGGTGATCTTCGAGCGCAATCGCTGGAACTAGCTTTGAAGCTCGGCATGGACGCTGCGGTTAACACGGGAGACGAAGATGCACTCGAGCAGGTCTTGGACCTGACTGACGGGGTCGGTGCGGATATCGTTGTCGAGACTGCGGGGGCCGTGGTGACGCCGCGCATCGCGATCAATTGGACGCGACCGGGAGGGACAACCGTATTGGTTGGGATCCACGCGGAAGGATCTGAGTTTGATTTCAACGAGATTGTAGGGACGGAGAAGACTGTGATAGGGTCTGTCGCCGCGTCACCGGGAGACATGGAGAAGGGTATCCAACTCATCGCTGACGGGAAGATCGTCCTTGACGATCTAGTCTCGGCTGTGATTCCGCTAGAGCGTGTAATGGAGGACGGTTTCGAGCGGATGCGACGCCCGGAAAAGGACGTTTTCCGGATCATGGTCTCGCCGAATTAGGGTTCCGAATCAGCCTCAAGTGGTGCGGGCGGATATGAGTCATTCTCACTGACCATTGCCTGAGCGTCGCGCTTCGTAGTCCCGTGGATGGCTTGGTCGCCCCATAGGTCCTTGACATATGCCAGCACGTCGATGATTTCTTGGTGAGTGAGGGTGTCTTCAAAGGCTGGCATACCGGATTTGAATCCTGCCAAGCCTTGCTCCTCCAGATAAGCGCCCCCTAGTTTCACTTGCTTGTACAGCGTGCCATCGCCATGGTGCCAAGTGTGCCCGTCGCCATTCAAGGGAGGTGCCGGCAACGTGCCGTCTGGATTGGTGGATTGCCAGTGCGGTTGTCCCTCGCCGTTTAGACCGTGGCATCCGGCACAGTTTTCGGCGTAGATGCGTTGACCCCGCTCGATTGGATCCGATGGCTCGACTACTGGATCGCTGCCGCAGGCGAACGCGAGCAACGAAGCGAGGATGCAGGGCAGAATCACTGTGATCGCGCGTCGTAACATGACTCCGAGTAATCCAATCAACCGGTGTTCGGTTCCCGAAGAATATATATTGCAGGTTGGCTTGGACTAATGACCGCTCAATTCCTACGACAAAACAACGGGTGGGGTGACAAACATGCACTACGGCGATGAAAGAACACACGGATGTCGGGTATCGGATGCTTGGACTTATCGCGGGTTGAAGACGGTGGTGATGGAGAACTCGGTGATTCGAATATTGATCTTGGCCGACAAGGGAGCGGACGTCTATTCGTTCGTGCACAAACCTACAGATACCGAGTTCATGTGGCGGTCGCCTTGGGGAGTTCGCGATCCTCGCAAGTTTGTGCCTTCAACCGGATCAACTCAGGGTATGTGGCTTGACTACTATGAGGGCGGTTGGCAAACTGCCTTGCCGCACGGCGGATATCCCGACGAGGTTTACGGTGCTGAGTTCGGACTCCACGCCGAACTGAACAACCTGCCTTGGGATGCAACTATAGTCGAGGATAGCGTTGAGCGAGTCGCCGTCAACTTCAAGACCAAGGGTGTGCGAATGCCAGTCGGGGTTGATATGACGATGTCGTTGGAGGAAGGGTCGTCGACGCTTAAACTGTCGAAGACGGCGATCAACGAGGGAGAGGAAGATGTCGAGATCGTGTGGTTGGAACACATCGCGATAGGACCGCCGTTTCTGTCAGACAAGTGCCGACTCTACGTGCCTGACTGCAAGGTGTTGACGCACCCAGAAGAGTTCGTTGATACCCAGAAGCTGCCTTTAGGTTGGAAAGGAGAGTGGCCGATGGTGCCGTCGGTCGATGGCGGCGAGATCGACTTCCGGGAAATCCCGCCCAAGGAAGACCGATCGCTCGACATGGCCTACATGACTGAGATGGATGAGGGTTGGTACGCGGTCCACAACAAGGAGAGCAATGTCGGGTTCGCGGTGTCGTTCCCGACCGACGTCTTCAAATATCTCTGGTACTGGCGGAATCTAGGTGGTGGATGGGGCTATCCGTGGTATGGACGTTGCTACAACGTCGGATTAGAGCCTTGCACTAGCTGGGACAACCGTGGATTGAAGCACTCGATGGAAAACGGATCTGCGCGTCCGTTGGCGGCAGGCGAACGGTTGACCGTTGAAATCACCGCATCGGCTTTCGCCGGCGAAGGTGATGTTCGCGGGGTTTCGCCCGCGGGCGAAGTAACCCAAGGGTGACCTCGGCACCGACGTAGCGTTCCGAAGCAATATCATTTAGCGAACAAACGCAACCAGACTATAAACGACATGAGGGAAACATGCGACGAAGAACTTTCGGCGATTCAGGACTGGCATCGTCGGTCATCGGCTATGGCGGTTGGCCAATGGGCAGGGGACAGTACGGCGATTTTGACGATGATGAAGCTATCGGCGCAGCGCACAAGTCGTACGATTCAGGCATCACTCTGTTCGATACGGCGGCTGTATACGGCTGGGGTTACGGCGAGAAGTTGATGGGCAAGGCTGTTGCGCCGTTTCGGAACGACATCGTGCTGGTGACGAAAGGTGGGCGCGAATGGGTACGGGACAATCCTGACCGGACCGCGGCTACGGTGTCGATCAGCGACCGCGACACGTTGCTTCGCAGCATCGACGAGAGCCTCGAACGTCTGAACACCGACTACATCGATTTGTTCCTTATCCACTGGCCCGACCACACGCGCTCTTTTGAGGAGCCGATGCGTGCGCTCGAAGATGCGAAAGCCGCGGGCAAGATCTTGCATACTGGCGTTTCGAACTTCAGCCCGGAGATGATGGCGCAGTGTCGAGAGCACAGTCCTATCGTTACGAACCAGATCGGGTATCACATCTTTGACCGCAGACCGGAGTCTGGCGTGATGCCGTTCGTGGAGTCGAACGGGATGGGCGTGATGGCGTACGGCACATTGGCGCACGGATTGCTGACCGGCGCATGGTCGACCGATCATTCGTTTGGCGATGACGACTGGCGCGCGAATGGCGCGAACTTTGGTTTGGCGTCGTTTGGTCCCGACAATTTAGCTAAGAACATAGCGGTAGTTGAGAAATTGAAGGGCATTGCAGCCGATCACGGCAAGACGGTGGCACAACTGGCAATCGCTTGGGTGTTGGCTAACCTGACTGTCACGGTCGCGCTGTGCGGGATGGTCAGAGACTCAGAGGTCGAGGACAACATCGGCGGTGACTGGGAGATGCCGGCAGAGGTCAAGGCGCAGATTGACGACTTGGTGATGTCAGAAGGCGCAGGCGTGGGAACTCCGGAGATGGAGATCGCGACGTAAGTACGTTCTAGGCAACCCCGGTTCTGGTTGCCTGGCGGGCAGATTGTTCCGCCGAATTCGCCGACGGTGAGGTGACGCGATCGAATAGATCGGTAACCTCTGCCGTCGGTTTGGAGGTCAAAAGTGTGGCCGCTATCGCAATTGGGAATGCCAGAATGAATCCCGGCGTCGCGAGGTGCACGTCGAAGATCTGGTACGGACCTCCTGACAATGACCCCCAGATGGTCGAGATTGCGGTGCCCGAAATCATCGCAGCCATTGCTCCCCAGAAGTTGAACCGTCGCCAGTAGAGCGCGAGGATCGTCACTGGTCCGAATGCGGCTCCCATACCGCCCCAGGCGTACACGACTAGATCAAGCACCGATTCGGGATGATAGATCGAGTAGAGCGCGGCCCCGACACCGATCACGACCAGCGATAATCTTCCGAGCCACATTCTGGCATCAGTGCCGATGCTGTAACTGTAGCGGCGAATGACTGGAAGATCGTCCGTCGCTACGGCGGAAGCCAGTAGCAACTGAGAGTCGGCGGTGCTCATGACCGCGGCGATCACCGCTACGAGCAGGATGCCGACGACGATGGGGTGGAACAGGGTGTTGGTCAGAACGAAATAGAGCCGTTCGGGGTCGTCGATTATCTGATCCAGTACGCCGTTCTCGATCAGAACGGGCAACGCCAACAGTCCGACCGCCATGCTGAAGAAGTAGGTGGCGGTTATCCAAGTCAATCCGATGTTCCGGCTACTGCTGATCTTGTCCTCACTTTCGATGGCCATAAACCGTTGCAGGATGCGTTGCGCTCCGAATACGCCGAGTCCCCAACCGAGGATCGAAAGAACAAACACCGGCACCGGCGGTTCGCCCTCATGCTTAGTGAAGGGATTCCAGAAGTCGGGATATTCGACGCTGTTTCTGGAGAATGATTCGTCGGTGATGAAAAGCAGCGTGAAGGTCAGGATCAGAAAGCCCGTGAGGACGAAGACTGCCTGAAACACGTCGGTGCGAGACACGGCGAGGAAGCCACCTATGAAGGTGTAGGACGCCACCGCGATCAGCGTGACTATCACTCCGACCTCGTAGTTCAATCCGAAGATCGTATCTAGCAGTTTTGCTCCAGCGACTAATCCTGAACTGACGTAAAAGATGACGAACAGGATTGTGATCAAAGCGGCAACGGTTCGCAGCGTACCCGTGTGGTCGCCGAACCTCCGCTCGAAAAACTCAGGAGTGGTGAGTGAATCTTTTGCGGCGATCGTGAAGCGGCGGAGACGCTTTGCCATGAATATCCATGCGAGACCCATCATGGCAACGATTGACACGATGATCCAGATAGTTTCGAGTCCGTGTTGGAAGGCGAGGGCGGGAAGGACCAACATCGTCCAACCGCTAGTGGTAGACGATCCGGCGCTGAGCGCGGTGGTGATGCTGGATACGTTTCGTCCGCCGAGAACGTAGTCCGCCATGTTGCGCATCTGCCTGGAGCGATAGACGGCGATACCGATAACGACGGCGAAGTAGGCGGCGAAGACCGCTAACACCCAAATATTCAGCATTTCGACGCGCGCTATCCGGTTAGATGATTTGCACTTTTCGAGTGGGATCGTGGACCGGAATAATGCCGGTCACGTCAACAATGATTCTAAGTCTGCCTATTGCAGGGACCGATCGCGGCGATTAACCATCCTGAAATCAGGTATCGTCTTATTCAATCGCGTTTCATACCGCCGGGGGACAACAACATGCTGATCATCGACACGCACACCCATGCAGGGAACAACTGGTTCGAGCCGATCGAGGTGCTTGAGTTTCAGATGGACCGGAATGGTGTTGACAAGGCATTGCTGGTTCAGCATGGTGGGACTTTTGATAATGGATACCTGTTTACTGAGGCGGGGAAGCGGGGGGACCGGTTCAAGGTGGCGGTGTTGGTTGATCCGGAGTCCGCGGACCCGTTGGGCGATTTGGAGCGGTTGGCAGAGCAGGGTGCGGCTGGAATTCGGATTGCGCCGGATGGGGAGTTTGCGAACGCCGGGCCGTACGACATGTGGAAGAAGACGGGTGAGTTGGGGTTGGTGGTGACGTGTCAGGGAGATCCGGCACGGTTCGCATCGGGTGGGTTCGCGCGGGTTATGGATGCGTGTCCGGATACGCAGGTTGTGATCGAGCATCTAGCAGGAATCGCCGCTGCCGATTCGCCTTGGGAAGAGGACTACGAAAGGGCTTTGGGGCTTGCTGAACGGGACAATACGACTATCAAGGTGCCCGGTTTAGGCGAGGTATGTCGGCGACCAGCAAGGTTGCAGCTGGAGTTGGAGTGGGACTATGTGCCGCCGGTGTTTGAGATGGCTAAGGATGCGTTCGGTGTTGAGCGGATGATGTGGGGGAGCGATTTCCCTCCGGCGGCTGGTCGTGAGGGGTATGGGAATGCGTTGCGCGGCGTGATGGAGCATCCGGCTTTTGCGCGTGAAGGTGAGTTGGAGTGGGTGATGGGGAAGTGTGCGGCGCGGGTTTGGGGGTGGTGAAAAAGTCGGCGATTTGCCGTTTTTCGGGATCATCCGCCCGGAACGAATTTGATATCCAGTTCGTTGGCGACCGCCATCATTCGTCTGTCGCGGGTCCACAGTTGCGTCGTGTCGTGCAATACGCTCGCAGTGAGTAGATGAGCGTCGATGTACCCGATGCCGGTACCCATGAGTTGGTGGTGTTCGATGAAAAACAGCACCTCGTCGTGCGTCGCCACGGAAATTTCCGGCAGCTTTGCAAAATCCTCGAGGGTCCGCTGCCTGTTTGCCAAATTGCCCATCGCCAACTCACCGATAACCATCGGATGCATCAGAACCTGTTCTTTTTCCAATAGCATCGACAGATGCTCGTCATTGCTTTGGAGATGATCGATCCAAACCACAGTGTCAATCAACACCATCACTCACCGTCTTTAAGCCACGGACGTCGGCGAGGGGGCACTTCAAGGTCGGGCATGGTGCCGCCGAGTTTAGCCAAACGCCGCGCCGCTTCACGCTGAACGAGAGCGGTGAGGGCGGCCGACACTAAGGCCGAGATGCCGTCAATTCCGGTGCTTTCCCGCGCTTCTTCGATCAACTCTTCGTCGACGTTTATTGTTGTCCTCAAAGCGGTTGCCTCCTTTGTTCGCATCAATATATGCATCATTGTATGTCATTGTTGATGCGGAATGGCGAAGGCGGGGATCACGCGCGGGCACCCCTGCGTGCTCGCTTCGCTTGCACGCGTCCCACTCGCTACGCGAAGGGGACGGTTCTACGACCAGTTCGTTTCTTGGAGCGACGCGATGGTGCCGTCGGGGGCTCGCCAGGGGGCGGCGTCTTTGCGCCAGGGGTTGGCTTTGAGCCAGTCTTCGTTCATGGCTACGCCTAGGCCGGGGGTGGTTGGTAGGGGTAGGTAGCCGTCTTTTTGGGTTGGGAAGTCGCCGATGGTGGCGTCTTGGAACCAGGGGTGGATGCCGCCTTCTTGGATCATGAAGTTGGGGGTGCAGGCGTCGACGTGGAGGGATGCGATGGTGCAGAAGGGGCCGTAGGGGTTGTGGGGCTGGAATCCGACGTAGTGGGCTTCGGCCATTGCGGCGATCTTTTTGAGTTCGAGGATGCCGCCGGCTTGGACGATGTCGGGCTGGATCATCTTCACGATTTGGCGGGCTAGGAGGTCGGTGTAGTCCCACTTGGTGATGTGTCGTTCGCCGGTGGCAAGGGGGATGTTGACCTGCTCGGAGACGCGGGCCAGGGCGTCGAGGTTTTGGGGCGGGACGGGCTCTTCGTAGACGAAGGGGCGGTATGGTTCTATGGCGTTGCCGATGCGGATGGCGTCGGCGGGTGCGAGGCGTCCGTGGACTTCGACTAGGAGTTCGACGTCTTCACCGACGGCTTCTCGGACGGCTTCGAGTTTTTGGATGGCGATGCGTTCGGCTTCGATGGGGATGAAGATGCCGCGGTGGTCGAAGGGGTCGCCTTTGAGCGCGGTTAGGCCTTGTTCGGTGTGGCGGAGGGCGTTTTCGACGGCTAGTTCGGGGGTTAGGCCGTCCCAGCGTCCGTAGCACCAGATCTTTTCGCGCATTTTGCCGCCGAGGAGTTCGTAGACGGGGACGCCGAGGGCTTGGCCTTTGATGTCCCAGAGTGCGATTTCGATGCCTGAGATTGCGGAGAGTTGGACTACGCCGCCTCGGACGTGGAAGTGGTGGTAGAGGGTCTGCCAGTGCTGTTCGATGCGGTGCGGGTCTTTACCGATGAGGAGTTCGCCGAATTCGTCGACCATGGTGGCGACGGCTAGGGGTCCGGCGGTTGCTTCGCCCCATCCGGTGATGCCTTCGTCGGTTTCGATCTTGACGAAGATGTAGTTTCTGGCTTGGCCGCGGGGTGATGATGAGGCGGGGATGGCGGTTACGTTGGTGATTTTCATGGTTTTAGATGCCTACGCGGCTGTTTCCTAGGACTTGGGGGTTGATTAGGTTTTGGGGTTTGTTGCCGTTTAGGACGCGGAGGGCTTCTTGGGCGGTTCGGCGTTCTAGTTCGATGGTGGAGGCTTGGGAGAAGAAGGCGGTGTGGGGGGTGATGATGATGTTGGGTGCGCCGAGGAGGGGGTGGTCGTCTGGTGGTGGGGCGGGTTCTACTACGTCGATGCCTGCGCCTGCTAGGTGGCCGGAGTGGAGGGCGTCGGCTAGGGCTTGTTCTTGGATGATTCCGCCGCGGGCGCAGTTTACGATTATTGAGCCTGGCATCATGCTGTTTAGCTGGTCGGGGCCTATCATGCCCTCTGTTTCGGGGGTTAGGGGGGTGTGTACGGTGATGAAGTGGGAGCGTTTTAGGGTGTTTTCGAAGGTGGTGATTTCGACTCCGTCGATGGTTTGGCCGGGTTCGATGAGGGGATCGAATGCGACGATTTTCATGCCGAAACCGACGGCTTTCGACGCGATTGATCGTCCGATTCTGCCGAATCCGAGGATGCCGAGGGTGGCACCGCGGGTGCGGTGCATGGGTTGGTCGAGGGCGACTTTGGCCCAGCCGCCGGCTTTGACTTGGGCGTCGTGTTGTCCGAATCGGCGGTTGAGGGCGAGGATCATTCCGATGGCGTGGTCGGTGACTTCGTCCATGCAGTAGTCGGGGACGTTGGTGACGACAATGCCGAGTTCTGTGGCGGTTGGGATGTCGATGTTGTCCACTCCGATGCCATATCTTGAGGCAACGAGGCACTTCTCGGCGGATTTGAGGACGTTTCCGGTGACTTGTGCGAAGCAGAACATTATGATGTCGGCATCGGCTGCGAGGTCGGCGAGGGTCGATTCTGAGGTGTCGGGAGCGACGACGGGTTCGACTCCGCCGGCTCTGAGGACTTCGGATTCGACGTCGATGTTGGGCCAGACGTAGTCGGTGATTAGGGCTTTTTTCATGGGTATGTCGGGTGGGATTTTTGGCTTTCGATTAGGTTAGGGTAGCAGTTTTTGGGTGTGTGATGGGGAGTCTTATTGAGACGTTGTATAGCCGCGAACTTGCCGCTGGCTGCCGCTGTAGCGGCAAGTTCGCGGAAGGGGTGTTTTTTGGTGGGATTCGAGGTGAGATGTGAGGGATGTGTCGGGTATGAGTGTGTAACAGGTATGAGGTGATGGTTTTCGTATGATTCGGGGGTTTGTTTGGAAGTGGAATTTAGAACAAACTTGCCGCTGGAGCGGCAATTTGGCGGCAAGATTAGTTTTTGAACAAGTTCAAAAAGTTGTCTGAACCGGGGATTACGGGGATTTAGGGATGGGCAGGATTTTGTTGGTGGTTTTGAACTGTGATTTTTGTGATTGGAATGATGGGCTGTGATTTCGGTGTTGGTTGTTGGGCGTTTTGAGGAATTGGGTGAGGGTGTTGGAGCGAGGGCGATTTATGTCTCGTTAAGTCCGCGAAATCTGTAGTAGGGTAACGCTATCCACAAGGCAGATCGTGGGCTCGTAGGCTCTCGGTTGCTATCCGGTCCATACGGAGGAACATTGGTCCCCGTTGAACATGGATCAGGCACGTCGCACGTGCCTCCCTTTGTTCGGCGGACCGGGTGATGCCTTGTGGATAAGACGTTGTCTGTAAGCCACGAGGGAGGCTCCGATGCCTGTCCGTTTACTGTTTCCGATATTGACGACTCTTTGCCTGTTGGCCTTTGGTTGCGCGCAACCGTCACCGGAGATCGTCGAAGTTCCGGTTACTGTGGAGGTGTCGCGCGAGGTTCCAGTCACGGTAGAAGTAGAGCGTGAAGTGAAGGTGGACCGCGAGGTCCCCGTCACAGTGGAGATCGAGAGGGAGGTGGAAGTGACGAGGGAGGTTCAGATTCCTGTGACGGTCGAAGTCGAAAAGGATGTCGTCGTGGATCGTGAAGTTCCCGTGACGGTCGAAGTAGAACGCATAGTGGAGGTCACCCGTGAGGTTCCCGTGACCGTGGTCCGGGAGGTAGAGCGGGAGATAGTTCGGGAGATTCCTGTCACAGTAGTCGTGGAGGAAGAAGTGGAAGTGGTCAGAGAGATAGCCGTGACTGTGGAAGTGCCCGTGACGGTCGAGGTCGAGAAGGTCGTTGAAGTTCAGAAAGAGGTTCCCGTCACGGTCGAAGTTGAGAAGCTGGTGGAGAAGGAAGTCGAGATTATCCGCAACACGTTGGGCGACGTCTCAATGGCAGACTTGTATGACATCGGCGTTCTGGACACTGATGACGGCGACACGATAACGTGGGACGAGGCCTGCGCAGGATTAGGGTCCGATCTCGATCAAATTGCTAACGTAGTGCTGTTCTTTATACGAGACGGTTGGGCGACCAGCGACAATCAAGCGAGTTTGGACGCTGATCGAGAAACGTTTTACTGGACTAACGAAGAGCTTTGCGAGCGGTGGGATCAGCAAGAAAACTGATGGCACCCAGTCAACACCGCACCTAGATGCAAGAAACAGCGGCGCCGTTGACCGAGTCTAAGGTTGTGCTTTACGGGACTCAGGGTCGGAACTGCAATGGGTGTGGGACGCATTTCTTGCCGCAGCACCTGACGGTGGACCACATCATTGCGAGGTCGAAGGGCGGGACTGATCATCTTGACAATTTGCAGCTGCTTTGCGGGCACTGCAACTCGTTGAAGGGGGATCGTCCGATGGAGTATTTGCGGGCGCGGTTGGTGAGGGGGTACGGGTGACTTTCAGAGTAGCACTAGGACGAGCGCCTGGAGGAGGACCACTAAACTCCGTATTCGCCAGTGTTTGGTCGAGTTGAAAGCGGTTTCAGTACGGGATGACTTGGATGTTGATCGGGTCATGGGTTATCCGATGGGGTGCCGTTCGTCGATCAAATTGGAACTGGCAACGAGAATCCAGCGTAGATTCAGATACTGTCACATGTCACGTTCGCTAGAATGGCAATGGTCGGAGCGCAACATATTGCGTTGGGAATTGAGGTTGTTTAAAATTCGGTCAAAAAGATCAGAAGTGGCTTGTCCCGTGTTGACGTCCGTCGTGGGGGAACAAGGAGAAACTCGACATCGATATGCGTGATGATACAAACCAGTGGGCAGCTGAGAGTCTGCGACTGACAACCTTCCACCGTGTGGGTTCGATCGACCTGCAATCGCCGGATTGGTGGCAGAGGGTCAGGTCAAGTCAACCTGAGCAGCAGATTTCGCGCCCTGGAGAAGGGCTGGTACAGCAGTCTGGAGGATTTTCCGATCAGCAATTGCTGGTTAATGCGAGACCAGATCGAATAGACTGGATCTTCCATCCCGCTCCGAATGCTTCGACAGGTCCAATGGGGGCAGTGCCTATATTAGGACCGATGTTGCAGGCGATAGATGCGTTCCAAGCAGTGAACGAAAAATGGCTAGAACGGTGCGAACCTCCGACAAGGTTAGCATTCGGTGCCGTATTGCTTCAAAGCGTCAACGATCTAAATAGCGCCTTTGCAAAACTGGGTCCATTCTTGCCATCGGTTGATTTGCGCGGTGTAACAACCCCAGATTTCCTTTATCAAATCAACCGGCCATCCACCTCTTCCTTTGTTGAGGGATTAATGATCAACAAATTAAACAAGTGGTCAGTGGCGCAATCCGGCAACATCGCTATCAAACTTGGTTCAGGAGGTATCGCTGACTTCAGTGTTGCAACTTTGGGGATTGCTTGCAGGCTTGAACTCGATATCAACACTGCACCGGAAAATACAGTGCCTTTTGCACCGACGGTAGCCTCGCGACTGTTTAACGAATTGAAAGACTTCGCTCTTGATATCGCAGCGAGAGGAGACACCCGATGACCACTGCAACGTTAATTGCCGATTTAGAGAAACCAGGAGAAGTATCAGAATGGAATGAATCGGTCACTGGCGTGATGTTGCTCGACCCTCTTGTCGCTGCGCGATTCGAGGCTGATAATTGGGAAGCCTTCGGCGTACTTTTTGCTAACGATGTGTACGCTGGCACTTCTCCACCGAACTGGGTAAACCTTCAAATTGGGTTCCCAAATTCAACTCAGATGCCAGTTGTGTATGAGTTCTTCAAGCTTAGCGATCAAACTAATTGGGATTTCCGAGACCCAGAAGATGAATCAATATTTGGACCAGATAACGAACATTTGATTGAACTATTTTCGAAACATGTTGTCGTCACAGTACCCGATCTGAAAGGATTGCCTAGGTCATTGAATTCGACTGTTGGCGTTTCTTCTGCAGCAGGGGTGGAGGCCGGCGTTTATGAACGCGCGGGCTTACAAAGGACTAGTTGGTATTTCCACAAGGGCAAATTCAAACGGGAATATTCTGATCGCATTGAATACTTACGTCGAGAAGGTGAGCATGAAGACATCACGCTAAGCCTTGAATCTCAGTCCGGTTTCTGGCAGCTTATGGACACGATGCCGGATGCTCAACGTGCCGAAATCGTGTTGCTCGATAACGGAAATTTACGTGTATTCTGGCGATCAGAAAACGGTGATTACGTCGGTTTGGAAGTGTTGGGCGACGATTCAATCAAAGTGTTAATGCGACGGCGCACTTCTTCGCCCGATGATTCCATGACGCTACACTTGGGTCCGGGTTCAACGAGCGAAATTGTTCGTGAAATCGAAGTGCATGGGTTTGGTTTTTCAATTAATCCATGAGCAGACAAGAACTACCCGAATCGGATCATGTAGTCCATTACGTGCCGGATAGGCTTATCGGTGAACGTAACAATCTAGACCCCGCGGCATTTATGTTACGGCCAGCGGATATGAAATATGATCCATCGGGTGTATCGGTCAATTGGCTTGAGTTCACGGGTTCCTCGAGCAAAGATGAACAATTGGCGCAAATTCGCGAATGGTCCACTTTGACGCTTCGAAAATCTGGGCGATTTGCGGAGTTGAATGTAGGAAACGTTCTCGGAATGATTAATGCAGAATTGGATTGTGCCAAAATTGTGCATGATCCAAAAGAAGATCCTTCCCATAGTTTGATCTTAGGATTGCCAACTCCCGAGGAGCCAGATTTTTCCGAAGATATAGGGTTGATTATTGTGGATTGCGTGCTCGAACTGCATCCAGGTAAACTTTGATTTTCCGAAAGGGCGTCACTTCTTGAATTGGCAGCCTTCTACGAAGTGGTCGAAGAAGTTGGGGTTGGTTTCTAGTTCTATGTGGGTGATGGTTTGGCGTTTGGTGGTCAGGCCCCCTTTGTCCTTTGGACATTTCCCCCGCTAGCGGGGGAAACCCTGCCCCTTGGCCGCCCCGGGCATCCCCTGCGTTCGCTTCGCTCCGCGTCCCCTTGCGCTTTGCGAAGGGGAGGTTGGTCAGTCGGATTCGAGGAGGGCGGTGACTTCGGTTAGGAGTGTTGGGAGGTCGTTTTTGATGGTGGTCCAGATGAGGTCGTTTCTGACGTCGTCGTATCGGTGGGCGATTATGTTTCGTAGGGATATGATGCTGTGGTGGTTTGTGATTTGGCTTGCGAGGAGCTCGTTGTGATGATGGAGTCGGTTTATGGCTTCGCCGATGATGACGAATTCGCGTTCTACCTCTTCTCTGTCATTCGTCCGGAGAGGTACTTGTGTATGACGCTTGAGAGGAGGGTTTGGTAAGGAATTCCCTCTTCGTTCGCTCTGGCATGTGCGAGATGGAAGTCGCGTTCGGTCATGCGTAGGTTGACGCGCTTAGTTTTGTTGAGCGTGTTGCGGGCGGCTCGCCGTGCGTATTCCATTTCCTGCTCAACGTTAGGAACTTGCACCAACTCGCCACGCTCCACCAGTTCGAGAAGCTCGCGCTCTTCCTCGCTCAAATTGTTTTCCATTTGCGTCATCTCCCTAGATACTCTCTTGTTGCTTTCCGGCTGGGAATAATCGTTTTGAGGAACGCACTGCCGTCGCCTCTGACAACGAAAGGTACGACGTATACGTAATCGTTGATCTTGACGTAGTAGACCATCTGCGAAGGGTAGGAAAGTGGTGTGCTTTGCTTTTCTCTGGATTCCCGCCTCCGCGGGAATGACGTGTGGTTGCGCGGGGATGACGGGGTAGTAGTCGACTGGCGCTGTTACTCGGCGTCCAATACTCTGTGAACGAGGTTGTGGACTAGGGGGCGATCTGCGTCGCGTTCCCAGTCTTCCATGATGCCGTGGTAGAAGTAGACGTGGAACTTCTCAGCTAGTCCGAAGTACGCCTCGATTAGCGGATCTTCACGCTCGGCGGCTAGTCGTATTGCGGCGTTTTTCAAGGCGCGGTGGCTCTGGTGGGGCCAATCGCGTTCCATTGCGATAGACATGATGGAATGGGCTGCTGCGCCCCATAGCTTTTCTGCGCCTTGCAGGGCGTCGCCGCGTTCGAACTCCTCGTCGGATGCGGTGAGGAAATCGAGTGCGATCTGGCGATGCTCTCTAGGGGAGATTGTGGTGGTTGCCATGGGTTGATTGTACTGGTTGTTCTACGCGCCTCTGGATTCCGGCATTCGCCGGAATGACGTGGTACTCCGTCGGGCATCCCCTGCGATCTCGCTTCGCTTGCTCGCGTCCACTTGCGCTTTGCGAAGGGGAGGGAAGTGGCGTGCTTTGCTTTTCTCTGGGTGGGCGTTCCGCCCGCTGAAGCGCCCGCCTCCGCGGGAATGACGGGAGTGTGGGCGGGTATGGCGTGTGGTTGCGCGGGTATGACAGTTCAACCGTACCCATCCGCCCCGGGCATACCCCGCGAAAATCGCTTCGCTCTTTCGCGCCCCTTTCGCTTTGCGAAAGGGGCGGGTTCCGCCTTGCGGCGGTCCTCCCCCTAGCCCCCTCCTGGAGGAGGGGGAACAGCGTCAAGAGGGATTAGCGTTTGAATTGGCAGCCTTCTACGAAGTGGTCGAAGAAGTTGGGGTTGGTTTCTAGTTCTATGTGGGTGATGTCGGCGACTAGGGTTTCGATGGTGGCGCGTTTTGTGGCGTTGGTGAGCATGATGGTGGCGCCTTGGAGGGAGGCGTTGCCGATTTTGGTTATTCGGTCGGGTGGGATGTTGGGGATGAAGCCGATGTTGATGGCGTTTTGGGTGTTGATGTAGTTGGCGAAGCCGCCGGCTAGGTAGAGTCGGGTGTAGTCGTCGGGGGTTGTTTTGGTGGTTTCGAGGACGATGTTTTGTCCGCAGTAGTTGGCGGCTTTGGCTTGGGCTAGTGCTGAGATGTCGGCTCGGGAGATGGTGAGTCGGTTTTCGTGGTGGAATGTGAATTCGTCGGAGCCGTCGTTGAAGTTTCCGAGTTCGTTCATGATGTTGTGTCGTCGGAGTTCGGCTAGGAGGTCGATGAGTCCGGAGCCGCAGATGCCGATGGGTGGGGAGTTGCCGATGGTGGAGAGGAGGGGGTGGTGCCCCGGTCCCTCCGGGCATCCCCTGCGCGGTGTCGGTCTTTTGGGCTTCGCTTGCTCGCGTCCCCTTGCGCTTTGCGAAGGGGACGTCCTCCCCCTAGCCCCCTCCTGAAGGAGGGGGGATTCACCGCTCCGCGCCGCCCCGGGCATCCCCTGCGAGCTTCGCTTCGCTTGCTCGCGTCCCCTTACGCTTTGCGAAGGGGACGTCTTACCCCTAGCCCCCTCCTGGAGGAGGGGGGATTCGTCGGGGATTGTTACGTGTTCTACGGCTCCGTTGTAGCCGGGCATGGCGTAGGTTACTTGGCCGCCTTCGAAGGCTGGGCCGGCGGGGCAGGAGGCGGCGTGGAGGTTGTTTTTGTTGCCGGCTATGATTTCGGTGTTGGTGCCGATGTCGATTAGGATGATGGGTTCTTGTTGTTGGTCGATGGCGATTGTTAGGAGGTCGGCGGCGATGTCGGAGCCGATGTGGGATGCGATGATGGGTCCGCTGTAGATGTTGGCGTTGGGGTTTATGCGGATGCCGAGTTCGTGGGCTGGGACGTTTAGGGCGGTGGTGTCGCGTTTGCCGTCGGTGAAGTCGGTCTCGATGTGGGACTTGTAGGGTTTCTGTCCGATGGGTTCGACGTCGATGCCGAATAGGATGTCGCGCATGGTGGTGTTTCCGACGGCGACGAGTTCGACGATGTGTCGGCGTCGGATCTTGAGGGCGCGGACCATCTCTC
Source organism: Dehalococcoidia bacterium (assembly GCA_965220515.1). Taxonomy (GTDB): domain Bacteria; phylum Chloroflexota; class Dehalococcoidia; order Lucifugimonadales; family Lucifugimonadaceae; genus Bin127. Next base: position 548,763 of record OZ244831.1, on the reverse strand, counting down.
CGATTTCGTAGTTGATGGATGAGATGAGGACGGCTTGGAGTTCTCCGCGGTAGGTTCCGGTGTCGTATGAGATGCGGTTCATGACGTCGGAGCCGCCGAATCGCTGGGGGTTCTCGAAGGATGCGGTGTATAGGATGTCGCCGGTTTCGAGGTCGACGAGGTTCATGGCGACGGTGGTGGTACCGATGTCGGCGGCGATGCCTAGGATGCGTCCGCGGTAGCGGTCGATGACGACGGGTCCGGGGCGGGCATCCCCCGCGAAATTCGCTTCGCTCTTTCGCGCCCCCTTCGATTCTCGAAAGGGGCTAGGTGCATCCCCCGCTCGCTGCGCTCGCGCCCCCTTGCACTTCGCGAAGGGGGGGAGGTCTCCTTTGAAGATGATGTTGTTGCCTTCGCGGACGGTTAGGGGATCGAGTTCGATGTCGTCGCGAGTGATGGATTCGGTTAGGATGCGGGGTTGGCGGCGGAGGATGTTGAATTCGATGTCGGCTTCGATGTCTACTACTGTGGCTTGGCAGGCTAGTCGGTAGTTGTCGCGGAGGAAGTTTTCGGCGTCGGTGAGCGGGGATAGGGCGTCTGTGCCTTGGCGGACTTCGACGATGCATTCGTGGCACTCGCCGGTGCGGTTGCAGGATGTGGGAACGCGGACGGCGAGGTCGTCGGCGTAGTCGAAGAGGGATTTGCCGGGTTGTAGGGGGAGGGTTGTTTGGTTGTGGATTAGGGGCATTAACTAGGATTCTAAGGAATTTGTCTGAACCCGGATTTGAAGGATTTTAAGGATGGAAGGATTGCCCCGCCCGTCCCCGGGCATCCCCTGCGATCTCGCTTCGCTCGCTCGCGTCCCCTTGCGCTTCGCGAAGGGGAGGGCCCCCTTTGTCGTTTGGACATTTCCCCGTCGAACGGGGGAAACCCTAATCTATTTCCCATGCGGAGCGGTAGTTTAGGTCGCCGTCTTTGGCGGTGCAGATTGGTGGGTTTAGGGGGTTTTTGGTGAAGTGCTGGTTGCGGCAGGCGAATTTGGCGGTGCAACGTGAGCGGGCGTCTTTGTAGGGGCATCTGGTGAGGCTGGAGTCTTCGGCGTGTTTTGCGATGTCGGCGAAGATGTTTGCCATGCGTGTCATGCTGGCGCGTGCGGCTTCGACGTCGAGGTTGGGAGTCGGTTCGTCCTCACTCTGGCGCTCTTCCATCGAGGGAGAGGGGAATGGCCTGTTGTTGTCTCGGGCATCCCCTGCGAATGTCGCTTCGCTCCATTCGCGTCCCCTTACGCTTCGCGAAGGGGACGGGGAAGCGGTGTGCTTTGTTTTTCTCTGGGTGGGCGTTCCGCCCGCTGAAGCGCCCGCGTGCGCGGGAATGACGTGATTGTTCGCGGGAACGACGGGGTTGGCCGTGGGAATGGCGTTATTTTGGTTGCCATTTTTCATGGCTTTGGTGCTGACGTTTGTGGTCAGGCTAGTTCTTTTTGGAGTTGTAGGAGGTCGCTGGCGGTTTCTACGCAGTCTACGGCGTTTTCGCCGTAGCCGTCGGCGCCCATTTCGTCGGCGAATTCTCGGGTTACGGGTGCGCCGCCGACCATTATGCGGACTTCGTCTCGGAGTCCGATGTCTTCGAAGTAGGAGATGGTGCGTCCCATGTTGGGCATGGTGGTGGTGAGTAGGGCGGACATGCCGACGACTTGGGCTTCGAATTCCATGACGGCGTCTGCGAACTCTTCGGGTGAGGTGTCGACTCCGAGGTCGTGGACGGTCCAACCGGCACCTCGGAGCATCATGATGCAGAGGTTCTTGCCGATGTCGTGGAGGTCGCCTTTGACGGTGCCCATGATGACGGTGCCGATGGGCTCGATGCCGGATGCTGAGAGGATGGGTTCGATGTGGGCCATGCCGGCTTTCATGGCGCGTGCGGCGACGAGGACTTCGGGTACGAAGATGACGTTGTCGCGGAATTTGACGCCGACGATCGCCATGCCATTCAACAAACCGTGATCGAGGATGTGGTTGGCGGTGTAGCCGTTGTTGAGGCACTCTTTTGTGAGTCGGTCGACTTCGAGGTTTTTGCCGATGATGAGCTGGTATGCGATCTCCTGCATGACCTCGTCGGCGAGGTCGAGTGCTTCGCTGATGTGTTTCTGCTCGCCGGGTCTGGTGACCCATTCGAACTCACGTTGCAGGCCGTCGTTGACGATTGGCATGGGGGAATGGTGGTTTGGGGGATGGTAGTTGGCGCGGGTTTATGGAGGCGCGATGGAATGCGGCGGATTGTTTGATTTTACTATCTGGCGGTCTTTGCGCCCTGTTTGGCTGCGCGATCTTGACGGATGGTGGAGCTAACGTATCCGCCCCATGTCCGCCAGTTCCCCCTCACCCTCTCCCACGGAGGGGAGAGGGGATTTGTGCCTTCCACCCGGGGCATCCCCTGCGAATGTCGCTTCGCTCCATTCGCGTCCCCTTACGCTTCGCGAAGGGGACGGCCTCGTATTCGATGTTGGCGATTCCGGAGTTAGTTCTCGGAGTAGTCCCAGTGTTCGGCGGCCCAGTCTTCTACGGCTCTGGGGATTTCTAGGAGGTTTTCTAGTTTGGTTTTTAGGGGGATGGCGCATTCGGGGGCGATTAGTTGGACGCCGGCGTCTAGGCATTTGAAGACTTCGGATCGGACTTCTTCGGGGCCTTTGGAGTAGAGGGTTACGGGGTTGTTGACGTTGCCTACTAGGTTGATGCCGTCGCCTACCGCGTGCATCGACTCGTGAGGGTCGTTCTTGGAGTCGAAGTGGAATGCGGCCATGCCGGTGGTGGCGATGTAGGGCATGCGGTCGGTGGTTGCGCCGCAGATGTGGAGCATGATGGGGACGGGGAGGTCTTCGACGAACTCGTGGTGGAGGTCCATGAGGAAGCGTCGGTAGTATTCACCGCTGACGAGGTCGCCGGTGGCGTGGTCAGGAACGGTGAGGACGTCGGCGCCGGCTTCGATCTGGGCGATTCCGAACTCGATGGTGAACTGTTTCAGTCGGTGAAGCATGTCCATGACCATGGGCGGGTCGTCGACGGTGGCGAGGAGGAAGGGCTCGACGCCGAAGACGTGGTAGGCGAGGGTCCAGGGGCCCATGGTCTTGCCGACGATTGCGACTTCGTCGCCGAATTCCTGTTTGAGGAGGCGGATCGACTCGATGATGGTCCAGTTGTCAGGATGCTCTAGGAATCCGTCGGGCATCTTGATGTCGTCGACGGTCTTCCAGATGGGTCTGGTCATGCGGACGGTGGGCCAGTTGTCTTTTCCTTCCCACTGCATCTCGCATCCGAGGGCGGATGACTCTTGGATGATGGAGAAGTAGGGTGCGATGGCGTCGAAGCCGAGCTGGGTGTAGCCGGTGGCGGCGAGTCGGGCGTTCATCTCGGGGTCGCGGTTGGCGGTAGGGAAGGGTGCTTCGACGAGGTCCATGAGCTCGACGGTTGCGACGTTGGTGGGGTTGGTTACGGGTGGTCGGTCGACGGGTTCGCCACGGAGGGCGCGGAGGGTTCGCTCTTTGGAGGTGAGGGTTCCGGCGTATTTTGTGGATGGCATTTTGGCCCTCCTTATCCTCTGGATTCCGGCTTTCGCCGGAATGACGTAATTTGTTCAGTTGCTCGCGAAACCCAATGTCTGCGTGGTCATCTGTCCGGCTAGGTCGGCTTGTTCGAGCATGTTGTCTACGGCGCTGACGTTGCGGGCGTAGGGGAGTAGGAGTCGGGCGAAGCGGTCGAGGCGTTCGCCGTGTTTGAAGCGGAAGCGGTCGCGGTCTTTGCCGACGCGTTCGCATTCGCCGTAGCGCATGTAGCCTCCGACGACGGCCATGATGCGCATCTGAGGACGTGCGAAGTCGCCCTCGGCGGTTACGTGGTAAGTCCAGCCGAGTTCGTCGGAGTGTTCAGGGGTGACGGTGAAGGTGAGGCGCGATTTGGTGTCGGCGACGGAGATAGGGCCGGTCGGGATGGGGTTGGTTTTCTCGACGGCTTCGGTGAAGGCGAAGCGGAGGGGACGGTCGTAGAACTCTTGGGAGATTAGTTCGGCTTGGTTGGTGGCCTTTGGCGATGGATCGATGTCGGCGAGGGCGCAGAGGCGTTCGCGGATGGTTTCGATGCGTTCGGCGGTGCCTTCGATCTGCGAGAAGGTGTGGATGGTGAGGGTCCGGTCGCGGAGGTACAGCCCGACGGTGATGTCGTGGAAGTGAGGGTCGACGGCGACGAGTTCGATGCAGCGTCCGAGGTTTCGGAGCGGAGCGGCGATGATGTTTTCGCGGGTTATGCCTTTTGAGTAAGTAACGGTTACTTCTCCTATTAGTTATGTGGTTACTTTACCGCTTCGACGAGTGCTCGGATATGTTCAGGCGTGGTTCCGCAGCAGCCGCCGAGAATCTGTACCGGCACTTCGGCTAACTGCTTGTAGCGTTCAGCCATGTAGTCAGGTGATTCGGGGTAGATGATTTCGCCGCCTTTATATGCGGGGATGCCAGCGTTGGACTGGATGACGATAGGGCAGTCGACGACGGGGCGCATCTGCTCGGCGATCTCGATCATCTTGTCGATGCCGTTGCCGCAGTTGGATCCGATGATGTCGGCGCCGGCTTCACGCAAACCTGTAGCAGCGTCTTCCGGAGGGGTGCCCCACATGGTGAAGAAGCCGCGCGGGCCTTTGTCGAAGACCATGGTGGCCATGACTACGAGGTCGGTGTTTTCGCGGGTTGCTTTGATGGCGATCTGTGCTTCGTCGAGGACCATCTGGGTCTCGATCATGACGGCGTCGGCGCCGCCTTCTTCGAGAGCGACGATCTGCTCGGCGAATGCGTCGTACATCTCGGATTCGCTGACCATTCCGAGGGGTTCGATGAACTCGCCGGTGGGGCCTACGGAACCGGCAACGTATTGACCGGGTGCGGCTTGGGATTTGGCGTGTTCTGCGGCTAGTGCGTTGAGCTCGTAAACGCGGTCTTGCGAGTCGTAGTGTTTGAGGCGGAATTTGGTGCCGCCGAAGGTGTTGGTGAGGACGATGTCGGAGCCGGCGTCGAAGTATTCGCGCGCCATGCCGCGGATGGTGTCGGGAGCGTCGGCGTTCATCAGTTCTGGACAGCCGCCGGATTCGAGTCCGTGCTGCTGGAGATAGGTTCCCGTCGCGCCGTCGAATACGAGGATTTCGTTGTCGAGCCGGTGGAGGATTTCGTGGGTGAATTTGACCTGAGTTGCCATGGGTCTATTCTATCCAGTGGTCGATCGCGCCCGGTTTCTCGACGCGATCGCCTGTGTCGTGCAGGTCGCGGATGCGGGCTACGAAGTTGTCTGGCATACCGTCATTTATGCGCTCCGCTAATTGTTGAGCGGCGGTCTGGGCATCGAGTTCAGATTCGGTGGTATCGCCCCATTGCCAAGCGTCGAGATAGGCGTCTGAGCCGTAAGATCCGTCCATCATCGCGACGGCGTCAGCGGCTTCTTGGAAACGATGATCGAGAGGCAGGGAAATGGTGTTGTCTGCATCTTCGGATTTGACTTGGACGGGTATCTCTTTCCAGTAGAGAATGCTGGTTCTTGAGGGCATGGTTTGGTGTGAAACGGTGGTTGATTGGATGCTCGAATTTTACTGTGTGGCGAGTCTAAAGGGACGAAATACGAACTCATTCGGGTATTGGATGTTTGACATCGCAGTTGATTTCATTTAGATTTATCGGCGCTAGATGTGCTGGTTCGTCCAGCTCTACTGCTTTGTACGTCGCGGTTTCGCGGTGTTGCTTGGCAAGAAAACATACATGGAGGTCATGTATAGAAGATGAAAAATATCAAAAAGTACCTGCTCGCTAGCGCGGTGGCAATCGCCGTTCTAGGGGCTTGGGCTTGCGGCGGCGAAACCGTGATCCAGACGGTCGTTGTCGAAAGAGAGGTCCAGGTTCAGGGCGAGACGGTAATTCAGACTGTTGAGGTCGTCAAAGAGGTCCAAGTCCAAGGTGAGACCGTCGTACAGACCGTTGTTGTCGAGAAAGAGGTCGAGGTCCAGGTGACTGAGATCCAGACGGTAGAAGTCGAGAAGGAAATTCTCCGAGAGGTCGTCAAAGAGGTCGAGAAGATCGTCGAGATCGAGGCTCCGGAAGCGACGGCGACGGCAAGCCTAGTCGGCACTATCGGCGCACCAGACCCCAAGACCGAGGGCGGCGCGGCCGTTATCGGTTTTGCGGGCATTGGCCAGCAGGTCGGCAGGAATGCCAACCAAGCATCTGACGCGCTCAAGAACTGGGGTGTTGCTGAGACTCTGTTCCGTCGTGGCGCCGCCGACGAGACGCTCCCGTGGGTCGCGACCACATGGTCGATCAGCGATGACTTGACGACCGGAATGGTCACCATCCAAGACGGCATCGAGTTCCGCACTAAGGACAAGAACTACGGCCAGCTTACGGCTGAAGACGTTGCTTGGAGCATGAACGACGCCAACAACGCGACGAACACGACCTCGATTCACGGACAGGCAGGCGACTTTGCCGGTCTCTGGGGTGAGTGGCGCGTAGTCGACGATTGGACAGTCGAGTGGAACTTCGCCACGAAGGCGGACGGCAGCCCAGCGTTTGACGGCACTTGGAAAGACGACTACGTCAACCAGTCGGGTCAAGCATTCCCGGTCCTTTCGAAAAGCGCATTTGATACCGAGGGTGAAGACTTCGTCCGAGACACCATCGTTGCGAGCGGCCCGTACCTGGTTGACACGTGGATTGCGGACGACCGGATAGTGCTATCAGCGGATGACGGTCACTGGAAGTTCAGCCCGAAGACCAGCACCATCATCATGGTTCAGGCAGGCGACCCGACCAACCGTGCAACGTTGTTGCGCACGGGTCAGATCGACACCGCTCAGCTCGAGCCTAAAGACGCAGCCAACCTGATCGTCGACTCCAGCAACTGGGGTCAGTCAGGAACAGGTGGCGCGGTCCAGCTCGGCATCTTCTTCTCGGGCAACCTCTGGGAAGACACGGACGCCAAATCTGGCGAGCCGCTTCCGCCGAAGGGCCCGTTCGTGCACAACCACGCATGGATCGGTAACTACACCGGTTCCCACGGCGATGGTGACATGGAACAGGCGCGACAGATCCGTCACGCGATGGCTATCGCGGTTGACCGCGACGCTGTAAACGAGTCGCTGCTCGCGGGCCTCGGAAACGTCGTCCAGGTCGAGTACTTCGCTTGGGGTCACCCGAACTACGCAACAGTTCAGTGCACGCAGGAGCCAGGTGGTGTTTACACCGAAGAGGCGCCGGCAGGCACCGGGCCTTGCACGTATGAGTACGACCCGATTGAGGCCGTGAAGATCATCAAGTCTCAAGATGCCAAGTGGATCAAGTCCTCCGTGAAGTCCGACATTCTCGGCAACGACACGTTCGAGGTTTCGGTGTACGCAGGCCCAGAGCTTGGTGGTGGCGCATCGGTCACCGGTGAAGTTGCAGACGCAGTTGCCGGTTACTGGTCCGACATCGGCCTATCGACCTTCTCCTTGAAGTTCACGTACGTGACGTTCCGTCCGACGGTTGTGAACCGAGCGAACGTGCACCCGTGGATCACCTCTTGTGACAAGGGTCGAGAGTCGAACCCGTGGCACTTCCCTAAGGGCCTAGTTCAGACCTCACTGACGCGTGGTGGTTTCGGATGTGGCTTTGAGTCGCCGAAGATTTTGGAGCTCTACGAAGGCATGGCATCTGCCAGCGACACGGCAGAGGCGACCGACTTTGCGAACCGCTACCTGCAGTACGTCTACTACTGGAACCTGCAGCCTGGCGTTGTCGCAGTCCCGCAAGACTGGTTCTGGAACCGCAACAAGTTTGCATCTTGGCCGCAAGACCGAGCAGCAGCTAGCGGTATCAACAACCTGTGGGACATCGAGCTGACTCAATAGAGATGAGCTGCTCTAACTGAGTTCCCGCCACCGGGCGTCGCGGTTACATTGCGACGCCCGGTGGCGAAACCCAAGCGCTCTCAATGGGCGTCCGGTAGACCTTGGTCTGGTGTGGGGCGCGAGAGCCAATCATTCAAGAAGGGGTATTCTGTCCTTGGACTTGCGCTAGGGTTCGCACCTAGATCCAAGGCTTGGGGTAACATCTTTTCGCATCATGCGTCGTTTCTTAATAAGAAGATTCCTCTTCATGATCCTCAGCACGATTGCGGCGACGGCGATCGTATTCTCGCTATCACGTGCGGTTGGCGACCCTTTGCTGCTGTTCGCCACGTCTGGGTACGGCATCTCGGATGAAGCGGTAGCGGAGATCCGCAAAGAGCTTGCGCTGGATCGGACGTATCCGGAGCAGTATTTGCTCTGGTTGAGCCGTGTTTTGCGCGGCGATCTTGGTCAAAATCTGGCGTTCAAGTTGCCGGTGGCGCGGATCATCACGGAGAAAATTCCTCATAGCCTTCAGCTGGGGACGTTCGCGTGGTTGTTTTCAGGTGTGATTGGGGTAGGCTTGGGGGTGTTGTCGGCCGTTAAGAGGGCGACTCTGGCAGACTACGGTGGCAGATTCTTGGCGCTGATCGGTCAATCGATTCCGATATTTTGGTTTGCGATAATTCTGATTCAGGTGTTTGCGGTGTGGTTGGATTGGTTGCCGGCGGGTTTGGCCGGCGATTCGACGCAGGAGCCGTCGTTATGGCAGTTGGAGTATCTCGTGTTGCCGGTGACGGCGATGACGCTTGGTGGATTGGCGGGCTATTTGCGGCTTACGAGGTCGGCGATGCTCGAGGTTCTCGATTCTGAGTATGTGAAGCTGGCTCGGGCGAAGGGTGTTGCGACGTCATTCGTGGTGTGGAAGCACGCGTTCCGTAACGCGTTGATCCAGCCTTTGACGGCGTCGACTCTGGCGTTCGCGGGGTTCATAGAGGGAGCTTTGGTGGTGGAGACGATTTTCTCGCGACCCGGGATTGGCCAGATGGCGATCCAGGCGGTGCACGGTAACGATTTCCCGATCCTGCAAGGCGCCGTGTTGATGTTCATTTTGGTGTACGTGATCGCCACGTTCTTGACGGATGTGGTGTACGCGCTGATAGACCCGAGGATCAGGTTCGACTAACGGGAGCCTCGGGAATTAGGACTGAGATTTGTCAACCGACCAAAGCCAAGAGCACCGTCTGACCGCTGATGAAGTAGTGCAGACCGTTGACGCTCCGTCGACCGGTTTGAAGAGTGTCAAACGACCTCTGGCGTCGCAGATCTGGTACGTGTTGCGACGTTGGCCGATCATCCCGATCATCATCTTGGTGTTGGTCGCGGTAGTTGCGTTCACTGCCGATTGGATCTCACCAACCGACCCAGCAGTGCAGAAGTTGAACTTCAACTTGATGTCGCCGACTTGGGGTCAGCCGAGACTGGAGAACGATACCGCTGCGAACAAAGCCGACTTCGACATGAGCACCGACGAAGGTTTGATCGGGTACATGATCGCGTCCAAGAAGGGCTTTACTCGAAACGAGTTCATCTTGGGTAGCGATGGACTAGGTAGAGATATTCTTTCACGCATCATCCACGGTGCTCGCATCTCGCTCAAAGTGTCGGGATACGCACTCATCTCCGGTGTCATCATCGGCACTGCGATGGGAATCCTAGGCGGATATTACGGTGGATGGATCGACGAGATTTTGATGCGCTTCGTCGACATTTGGAACGCGTTGCCGTTCCTGTTGATCGCCATCATGGTCGGAGCGACAATCGGAGCGACAGAGACGACGGTAATTATCATCATCGCGATGATTGCATGGCCTCCGTTCGTGCGGCAGATCAGGGCGGACGTGCTGACGATTAGGTCGCTCGACTACATCTCGGCGGCGAGAATCATGGGCGCCAGCAACCTGCGTTTGATGATGCGGCACATTTTGCCGGGCACTGTCAGCACCGTTCTTGTCATAGCCACGCTGAGAGTTGGCGGACTGATCCTAACCGAATCGACGCTGTCGTTCCTCGGCGTTGGCATTCCAGACCCGATACCGACGTGGGGCAAGATGGTCGATGAGGGATACCAGTATCTCATCAACGGCGTATGGTGGTCGTCGTTCTTCCCGGGTTTGTCGATCTTCCTGCTGGTAATGGCGATGAACTTCTTCGGCGACTGGTTGAGGGACCGGCTGGATCCAAGACTGCGGCAACTCGATTAGTCGTCCGGGCACACAACCTAATCCTTAGTGCCGCGTTCGCTGGTATGAACGGCCCCAACTCGCTTATATACTTTCGGCGTCTATCTTGAGCGAACGTGCGTGTATCTTCGTGATGCACAATTGACTGTCGGCGCGATACCGCGTCGTCTCAGCGAGCTAGGCAGGCTAGGTTAAGGAGCAACTGAACATGTCGGTAGGATTCATCGGACTGGGTTACATGGGACAGGGTATGGCGGACAATCTGCTCGCCAAGGGCGCTGATCCGGTCGTTTACACGCGGACGCAGTCGAAGATTGAGGCGATGATCGATCGCGGCGCTACGGGAGCGAGTTCATCCGCAGATCTGGTGTCGAATGTCGATGTAGTCCTGGCTTGCCTGCCGAGTGTGCAGACGTCGTTGGACGTGATAATCGGCGAGGTAGTACCAGCTTGTGAGCCCGGTCAGATAATCGTGGACCACAGCACGGTCGATATTGGAACTTCACGTAAGTGTGCAGAAGCGGCGGAAGCGAAAGGCGCGATGTTCATCGATGCGCCGATCAGTGGAGGACCGACTGGCGCCGCAGCCGGGACATTGGCGATCATGTGTGGGGGATCCGACGAGGCTTTCACCAAAGCGTTGCCGTATTTTGAGCTGATGGGCGCCAATGTCCGCCACATGGGACTGAACGGTGCGGGCACGGCGATGAAATTGATCAACCAACTCTTGGTAGGAGTGCACACGGTTGCGGCCGCCGAGGCATTTGCATTGGCGAACTCGGCGGGCGTAGATATCGAGGTCGCCGCCGAGTTGCTCAGTGTGGCGTGGGGCGCAAGTGCCATGGTTGATCGGAGTGCACCGATTACCGCGGCTCGAGATTTCGAGGACTCGGCGGCACCGGTCCGCAACCTCGACAAGGACCTCGGCATCATCAAGGACCTGGCCGCTAGCGAAGGACTTTCGTTGGAGTTGGCGGTCAAATCCGAGGAACTGTTCCACACCATGATGGAGAACGGCTGGGATGAGAACGACATCGCCGGTGTTCTTGAGGTCATCGAGGCGCGCTCTTCCTGAATAACCCAACCGGAATTTAGGGATATAAAAGACTCGTATTCGGAGGCTTGTCTAGCTTTGGGTAAACACAGCATTGCGGTTATCAAGGGCGACGGTATCGGTGTCGATGTCGTTGACGAAGCGCTAAGGGTCTTGCACGCGCTCGCCGATAAGCACGGCATCGAGTGGGATTTCGTTGAGTTTCCGTGGAGTTCGGACTACTATTTCGAGCATGGCGAGATGATGCCGTCGGATGGCGTGGATCAGTTGAGAAGTTTCGACGCGATATTCCTCGGCGCGGTAGGACATCCGGAGGTGCAGGACCACATCACGCTGAACGGCCTGCTATTGCCGATCCGCAGAGCATTCGACCAGTACGCGTGCGTTCGGCCTTCGGTATTGTTGCCGGGTGTTGACTCGCCACTCAAGGATGTCAAACCCTACGACATCGATCTCATCGTCGTGCGTGAAAACACCGAGGGCGAGTATGCTAATGTCGGCGGGTTCCAGTACCGAGACTTCCCGGGCGAAGTGGCGGTGCAATCGTCAGTGTTCACTCGCAAAGGATGCGAACGCGTCATCCGTTACGCCTTCGAACTGGCTCGCGAACGCAAAAAGAAGATGCACGTTACGTCCATCACGAAATCGAACGCGCAAGGCTACGGCATGGTGCTGTGGGACCGAACGTTCGACGCGGTGAAGGATGAGTATCCAGATATCACAACCGATTCGCTATTGATTGACGCGGCTTGCATGGACTTCATCCGTCGACCGGAGAATTTCGACGTCGTGGTGGCTTCAAACCTGTTCGGCGATATATTGACGGACATCGGTGCGATCATCACCGGATCGATGGGATTGGCATCGAGTGCGAACTTAGACCCGACACGGACTAGTCCGTCGATGTTTGAGCCGACGCACGGAAGTGCGCCAGACATCGCCGGGATGGGCATTGCGAACCCTATGGCGCAGATTCTGACCGCGGCATTGATGCTCGACCACCTCGGCGAAGATGGCGCGGCGGCCGATGTTCGATCAGCGGTCGAGAATCTACTAGAAGAAGGAGAGACGCTAACGCCCGATTTGGGCGGCTCTTCGACGACCATGGCGGTCGGCGATGCGATCGCTGCTTTAGTGTCCTGAAAAACGACAACGCGGAGGAGAGATTTGGATCCGCTAGAAAAGGCTGCAATAGGAAATCAAGGTGTGGAGGTCACGCGCCTCGGCTTGGGCGGCGCGCCGCTGAGCGGGATGGTCCTGGGAGACGGATTGTACGGAGGGACGGCGAGCGATGAGGCCGGTCGGATCATACAGCGAGCCCTAGAGTTGGGCATCAACTATTTCGACACTGCACCTTTGTATGGAGCAGGAGTCAGCGAAGTCCGTTACGGAGCGGCTCTCCAGGATGTCGATCGCGAAAGATACGTGATTTCGACGAAAGTGGGTCGGGTGTTGGAGCTGGTCGAAGGTGGTATGACGGCGGGAGAATCACCAGACAACTTTGCCGAGCACTACTGCGTCGATACTTGGACACGTGACAACGTCTTGAGGTCGATCGAAGAGAGTCTGGAACGACTTCAAACAGATCACGTTGAGATCGTGCTGATCCACGACCCCGACAGAGCAGCGCATGGAGAGGGCGAAGCGATCGCAGAGGGGTTCCCAACGTTGATTGAGTTGCGTGAACAGGGCGTTGTTAAAGCCATCGGTTGCGGCATGAACGAGTGGGAGATGCCGACTGGATTTATTCATCAGTTCGATATTGATGCGGTTCTGCTGGCTGGTCGGTACACGTTGCTAGACCACTCCGCGTACTCCGATTTCTTGCCGCTATGCGTTGAGCGAGATGTCAAGATCATCATCGGGGGGCCGTACAACAGTGGCATTTTGGCGCGCGATCTCGACGGTACGGTGACATTCGACTACGAGATTGCACCGGAACATTTGGTTGAGCAGGCTCGACGGTTGGATGCGGTGTGCCGGCGTCATAATGTGGATTTGAAGGCCGCTGCGCTGCAATTCGTCTTGGCGCATCCAGCCGTCGCTACCGTTGTGCCAGGCGCGCAATCGGTTTCAGAAATCGAGCATAACTTCGCGTTGGTTGGGGAGGAGATACCGGACGATGTGTGGGCCGAGATGAAGGTTGAAGGGTTGATACCCGCGGACGCGCCGACGCCTTAAGGAAACAGGTGAGCGCGACGGTTTAGTTTAGTCCCCCTCCATCTCAACATGCGTCGCAACAGGCGTTCGCCCCGTTGCGAAATCGAAGTCGCAACCGTGCTGCGCCTGCATGACATGGCGGTTGTAGACGTGCATGTAGCCGCGGTCGGTGTGTCCGTTGGTTGTAGGTGCTGATTGGAGTTTGGCTCGGCGCCGCGCTAATTCGGCATCATCAACCAATAAATCCAAGCGACCGCTGTTGGCGTCCAGGGAGATCATGTCGCCATCGCGGACGAGTGCCAATGGACCGCCGATGGCCGACTCGGGCGAAACGTGCAGCACTACAGTGCCGAACGCGGTGCCGCTCATGCGAGCGTCGGAGATGCGGACCATGTCACGGACACCTTGCTCCAGGATCTTGCGCGGGAGCGGCATGAATCCGGCCTCTGGCATCCCGGGGCCGCCGATTGGTCCGGCGGATTGCATAACTAGAACGTCGTCCTCGGTTACATCGAGGTCGGGATCGTCGATGCGTCGACTGAGGTCGGCCGGACTCGAGAACACGACCGCACGACCCGTGTGCTGCAACAGTTTCGGAGATGCGGCCGAGCGTTTGATCACCGCGCCGTCGGGAGCCAGAGAGCCGTGCAGGATCGAGATACCGCCGTCGGGGTAGAGGGCATGTGCAGGGTCGAGGATGACATCGTCGTTGTGGCAGTCGGCGTCCGCGACATTTTCGGCGAGCGTCTGACCGTTGATGTTTATGCATTCTCGGTTCAACAGGTGGAGAATCTTCTTAAAGAACGCGGGTGCACCTCCGGCGTAGAAGAAGTCTTCCATCAGGAATTTGCCCGAAGGTTTGAGATTGGCGATGACAGGTACTCGCTCTGAAAGCTCCTCCCATCGTGCGAGCGGGAGGTCTACTCCGGCGCGTCCGGCGATGGCGGTCAGGTGGATGATGGCGTTTGTCGATCCTCCGAGCGCGAGGAGCGATAGTGCGGCATTCTCGAATGCCTCTTCGGTGAGGATCTCGGACGGTCGCGTGTTGCGTCGCACGAGGTCGACCGCAGTCGCACCGGCACGTTCTGCGAATACGCGACGTCGAGAGTCGGCACCCGGTATCGCCGCGCCACCGGGTAGCGTCATGCCGAGCGCTTCACATATCACCGACATCGTACTGGCGGTACCCATCACCATGCAGTGGCCAGGTGAGCGGTATATCGCCTCCTCCATCGAGTCGTACTCGGCCTGCGTGATAGTTCCAGCGCGGAGTTCCGACCAGTAGCGACGGCAGTCGGTGCAAGAACCGAGTTCTTCGCCACGCCAGTTGCCTTTCAGTTGCGGACCACCGGTGACTATGATTGCCGGCAAGTCGGCGGAAGCGGCACCCATGAGCATCGCAGGAGTTGTCTTGTCACAGTTGGAGAGTAGCACCACGCCGTCGATGGGCAGCCCTCGGATCATCTCTTCCACATCCATTGCCATGAGGTTGCGGTAGAGCATCGATGTCGGCGCGAGGAAGAACTCGCCGAGGGAAATGGTGGGGAACTCCAATGGGAAACCACCGGCGGCGATAACACCGCGCTTGACGTGCTCGGCGACTAAGCGTAAATGGGCGTTACAATGGGTCGCCTCACTCCACGAGTTGGCGATGCCGATAACCGGTTTCCCGGCGAATGAGTCTTCATCCCAGCCTTGGTTCTTCAAGCCAGAGCGGTGCAGGAAACCTTCGAGATCACGTGGCCCGAACCATGCTTCGCTGCGAAGAACTTTGCCGTTGGAGTTGGTCATCAGTGTCACCTACCTTTGCGCAGCGAAATTGTACAGGGCAGAGGTTCGTTTAACATCGACCGAATGAGCGCCAAACGATACATCTTCTTGGGAGGAGTGGTCGGAGCTTGTGTGGCGATCGCCTTCAGTCTGGCATTGTGGTTTCAGTTCGACGCGGGTGGAACTGAAGTGGTTGTAATAGCGTCGCTACCGATCTGCGCAGTCTTGGGAGCGCTGTTCGGATGGGTTTGGTGGCGGATGTTGGACCGCAAGTGACTTAATTGCGGTTGTTCAGCGGCCGCCGAAAAAGCGTTTCAGCCACGCTATAAAGCGCTCGACAGGGTTACCGCTGGAGTAGGTGGATCTGCGTGAACGCGGGCTTTTCCCGCTCTTCCGATCCTCGATGCAATCCACACACGTGCAGTAAGGCGGATGTTCGTCGCGTGCGTAGTTCCAACGGTCCATAAGTAACGATGATTCTTTGGGATGCCTCTGTGGCTACCAGTCTATCTGTCGCTTAAACTCATCCAACCGATCGCGTTCCTCGTCCGTGAGGTTTTCATAAAATCCTTCGAGTCCGCTATATTCGCCAGTGTAGTTAGGCTCGCGGCGTTCTAAGAATGATGTCCGGCCCTCTTGGGCATCCTGAGTCGTTTGCAGCAGGAGGAAGTTCATCATCGCTTGTACGTTCCACGCCTGATCGACGGGAAGGTCGGAGAAGCGATGCACAAACTCCTTCATCTTGATTGTGGCGAGCGGAGGCATTTCGGCGATGCGATTGGCGAGTTCCAACGCGCGTGTCATGAGTTGAGCCGCAGGAACCGCTTCGTTGACCAGTCCGATCCGTACCGCTTCCTCGGCGTCGACGGTTTCGTCAGCTATGAGCATCTTCATCGCGTCGACGTATCGGAGCTGTTTCAGCAGCATCGTCGCACCCGGCCCGGCACCTACCCAGCCGCGTGAGATGAGCCCGAATCGGAAGTTGGCGTTGCCGATAGCGGCGATGCGGATGTCGGTCGAAGCCAGCAGCAGGTAGAGTCCTGCGCCAACCGCCCAGCCGTTGATGGCAGCGATTACAGGTTTGTGGATCCGTGGGAAATGATCGGCCATACCGCCGTCGATGCCGGTTTGGAAGCCGTTGATGTAGCCAGAAGGGGGCCTGAAGATGCGTTCAAGCGCGAGGAACTCGTGTTCTTCAGGTGTTACATCTTCGCGGACCGACAAGTCGTGCCCACCGCAGAAATGCCTGTCGCCGTCGCCCGTGACGATGATGGCTCGTACATTACGGTCATCCCAAGCAGCGCGCCATGCTTCACCCAAGTCGAGAGCATGTTGCTTGTCCAAGCTGTTGGCTCGTCGCGCGTTGGCGATCGTGATGACGGCTATGTGACAGTCAGTGTCGTATTGGATGCTCATCGGGAGAGGATATTGACCTTTTATAATCCTTTGCCATGCTTGATATACATGTGCTAGGACATATGTATAATATAAAGCCGTGCGGCTTTTGGACTACGGGTAACTATAAAAGAGGGAATTTACAAAATGCTTGCAAAGACGAACACGTGCGCTGTCAGCGGAGTGGACGGTCAACTGGTTGAGGTTGAGGTGGACATCTCACCGGGACTGCCTCGATTCAACATCGTGGGACTGCCTGATTCATCGGTGCAGGAGTCCCGTGAACGCGTGCGTGCGGCAATCCGGAACTCCGGCGCGGAGTTTCCCATGCGGCGTATCACCGTGTCGCTGGCACCTGCCGACATCAAGAAGACTGGACCTTCGTACGACCTGCCTATTGCGATCGGCATACTGGTTTGTAGCGGACAGGTTCCTGACGCTGTAGCGAGTTCGCTGTTCTTGGGCGAGTTGTCGCTTGACGGAAAGCTCCGCTCCACACACGGCATGTTGCCGATGCTGCAGGCTGGCAAGGACCGAGGATACGACACCGCGTTCGTCCCCAACGTTAACGCGAAAGAAGCGTCTTTGGTTCCCGGCATCGATATCCGACCGGCAGAGACGCTCAAGCAACTGGTGTCGTACCTGCGCGACGGCATCGACATGCCGATAGTGCAGGGCGGTGGCATACCGGATTCACTCCCGGCGGCAGCGACGCGCACCGGTTACGACTTCCGTGATGTTCGAGGCCAGGAGCAAGCCAAGAGGGCGCTGGAGATCGCAGCGGCTGGACACCACAACATCGTCTTGATGGGCGCGCCTGGATGCGGTAAGACGCTGCTGGCGCGATGTCTACCCTCGATCATGCCGCCGATGACACCGGAAGAGGCTTTGGAGGTCACAACGATCTACTCAGTGACTGGATTATTGCCGTCGGGCAGTCCCTTGATCACCAACCGACCCTTCCGAGCGCCACACTACACCATATCGAACGCCGGACTCATCGGCGGCGGAAGCATACCGCGCCCTGGGGAGGTAACGCTGAGCCATCGCGGCGTTCTGTTCTTGGATGAACTGCCCGAGTTCGGGAACGCGACGTTGGAGACGTTACGACAGCCACTTGAGGATCGATCGGTAACCATCAGCCGGGCACGGACGAGTGCGACCTATCCGGCGAGCTTCATGCTGGTTGGCGCAATGAATCCGTGCCCGTGCGGCTACCACGGCGATTCACAGCACCCCTGCACCTGTGGCGAACCAGCCGTCGCCCGCTACCAACGTCGAATTTCAGGTCCGCTGATCGATCGCATCGACATGTTCGTCGATGTGCCACGTGTCGAGTATGACAAGCTGATCACTCCGCCCAACGAAGAGGGATCAGAGGCGGCTCGCGAACGCATCATGGTCGCTGTCGATTTGCAACACGAGCGATTCAGAGGATCGACCGTGATGTCGAATGCGCTCATGGGACCAGTAGAGGTATGGGACTCCTGCAAGATGTCGGATGACGCGAAGTCGTTGCTCCAAAGTGCCATGAAGCATCTGCGATTATCTGCAAGATCATGCCACCGAGTGTTGAAAGTTGCACGCACGATCTCAGACCTTGAGCAGATGCCTCTTATCGAGAATCATCATCTCGCTGAAGCGCTCATGTACCGACACAAGACGGCGTCTTAAGACCGACGCGTAATAAGACGAATCAACGATGTCGATCGAAGGATTAACAGCGACGTTGGAAGAACGTGGCCTCATTTGGCAGGGCAGCGGGTTCGCGCTCATCGGTGCGACTTCGCTGCTTTTGCTGTCGGTATACTCTGAAGCAGACCACTGGAGCATCGGAATATACCGCCTCGCCGTAACTCAACTCAACTGGGCTTTCGTCCTCGCGATTGCCTTAGCCATCGAAGGGATTAGGAGTATGTTCAAGACAACAACCGAAATCCGAAAAGCGGCCAGAACTAAATTCGTCGCCGACCAAGTCGAAAAGGCGGAGCGAAGAGGCAGAAAAGAAGGCGAGAAAATAGCCATGGAGCGCTTTAAGGCGGAACTGCGTGAAAAAGGGGTCGAACTTTCGCCGGAGATGGAGCGACAACTGCTCACCAATAATGACGATCGCAAATGGTGGCAACACCTGCCGCCATTTAGGTCGCGGTAGCGTAACTCAATTAGGTGTTCGTCCAAATCGACCTTACGCGAGAACCTGAGAACCGCGTTGGTGCGGCTTCAAACCCCTCAATACGTCGAAGTCTGCTGCCACGGCCAGTAGAGTAGCCACACCTTGCCTACGATGTCCTCAGTAGGAACATAGCCCCAGTTCCGAGAGTCGTTTGACTGATCGCGATTGTCGCCGAGCACGAAGTAGTTGTCTGGCGGTACTACCACTGGGAATTTGTGGTGCGACTTGGTCTCCGTAAATTGATCGGAGTAGTTGGTTGGGATTTCGTTGACCTTGACTACGCCTCCGGAAATATCGACCTTGTCGCCGGGCAGTCCGACAACGCGCTTGACGATCTTTTCAGTTCCGGGCTGTTGGGGCTCGAATACGATTATGTCTCCGCGCTCGGGACCCTCGAACAGAAAGTCCGGCTGACCGTAAAGCGAGATACCCCAGAAGCGTACCGCCCCTAGACGGTTCACAAGCACGCGGTGATCCTCCTGAAAACTCGGCTCCATGCTTGGGCCGTTTACAGTGTAGGTAATGGCCACGTTGCGTATGAATATGACTACCAGAGCGGTGATGATGATCATCTCCGCAACGCCGCGTAACTGTGTCCAGATGTGGTGCGTCATCCCGTAAGCAATTGTAGTTTTTCGGCGATAAAGTCCTTCGCGACGAGATTATATGCAGGTTGACGAAAATCTTTTGCTGACGATGGCGATGGGCGGCGACGTCGATGCATTCAATCGTCTCGTCGCAATCCATCAGAACGCCGTCTACGGATTCGCAATGAGCCTCACCCGCCAGCACGCGCTGGCCGATGATGTCACTCAAGAGACCTTCATATCGGCGTTCCGCAGCATCTCTAAGATGCGCGGCGGCAACTTCCGCGCGTGGCTCTTGAGAATCGCCCGAAACAAGGCCTACGACCACTTTCGCCGCCAGAACCGACGCCGCGAGTCCTCGGTCGATGAAGAAGACACACCGTTCCTTGCGACACTGACCGACGACAACCCCTCACCCCACGCCGTAGCCGTCAACTCCGAACTCCGAGAAGCGTTGGAGCACTGCGTCGGTGGATTGAGTGACGAACACCGAGAGGTGATAGTGCTGATCGACGTGCAAGGCCAAAGCTACGACGACGCATCCGCCGTATGCGGCGTCAACATCGGAACCGTGAAGTCGAGATTGAATCGTGCCCGGCGTCGGGTTCGAGACTGTCTCAAAGGCTTCCCAGGACTACTTCCGAGTGGAATGGCAGGGCAGACGTTGTGATCATGCGAAAAATGGAACAATTGAGCCGCATACAGCGTCTAGTTGATATGTCGATCACATCCAAAATCGGTAGGACTCCGTGCCTTCGCAACGGAGCGCAGAGGGTGAGTGCGCTGTGATCGACCGCTTGCGAAGAATGATCCGCGGTCCCGATCCTGTTGAGGATCTGATCTCCGCGTACTTGGACGCCACGAGCGATACAGAGCTTGAAGGCGTCGAGCAGCGTCTGCGCGCGGCCGGCGTAGATGTCGACGAACTTCGAACCGTGCGTGAAACGTCCCGGCTCTTGCGATCTATCGGCACTGTCGAAGCGCCGCGCTCCTTCGCACTCACACCGGAGACGTTGACGAATCAGGGCTATTCAGAGGCGGAGACCGACAAGATCCTCAATCCTCGGACAAGTCGAGGTGGATTAAGGCTACGCAACGCCGCGGTATATGTCCCATTGGCAATAGCCGCGGTCGCATTGGCTGGCGTCGCGCTTTTGACGATCGGCGACCTTTCGGAATACGTCACCGACCGGTTTGAATCGGATGAAGCTGTACTGCCGGATGTGCCTGGCGAACCAGAAGTTCTGGAAGAAGCCGCTGCATTCGCTGACGCCGCGCCCCAAGTAGTCGAAGTCGAAAAAGAGGTCATCGTCACCGTCGTCGTCGAAAAGGCGGTTGAGGTCGCAGGCGAGACGGTTGTGCAGACTGTCGAAGTGGAAAGGATCGTCGAAGTCGAGAAGGTTGTCGAGCGAGAAGTAGTCGTTGAAAAGAAAGTGGCCGTCACTGTAGTCGTGGAGAAAGAGGTCGTCGTCGAACGCGAGGTCGTTGTCGAAATGGAAGTGGAGAAGATCGTGGAAGTCGAGAAGGAAGTGGAAGTGATCAAAGAGGTTGAGGTCCTACCCACTCCGGCCCCCGCACCCGCCGCGATGGCAGCCGAGGCGATGATGACGGATGACTTCGTAGACGAGGAAGAGACTCCGACGCCGATTCCAGAAGAGGTCCCATGCGCCATCGCGCCAACTGCAACACCCACGCCAACCGGCTCTCCGACTGTGTCCACCACACCCGAACCCACCGCAACGGTGTCGCCCATTCCGATATGCACGCCGACACCTACGCCATCCCCCACGCCGACAGCGACACCAACCCCGACACACTGACATAGACGCATCGCATGTCGGCGATAATCGAGATTTGGCATGGAACAAAGTTGAGTCACCGTTCGTCTTTAGTAATAGACGCCAATCAGATTGGCGATTACCAACAAGCAGTTGAAAGAGGGAATACCCAAATGTTGACCACGAGGAAACACATCGGAATCGCCATAGTGGCACTGCTAGCCATTGCAGGTTCGACGGTCTCGGTGCTGACTTTGAGCGCACAGGAACCCGGATCGCTGGCTACTGTGGTTGCGACTCACGATGCTGCCATTGGCAATGTGAAGTATTGCGACCCGAGAACCGACGGCATCACTGTTCAAGGATCTGGCATCGTAACCATCCCGGCAAGCATCGGCGTTGTCGAGTTGGGCGTCGATGTGACAGCCGATCCGCTCGTCGATGCGCGAAGCACGGCGGCATCTGCCATGCAAAACGTCATCGATGCTGTCAAGGAACAAGGCGTCACCGACGACCAGATCACGACGACCCGACTGAGCATCAGGCCGGAGAGAACGTGGATCGAAGAAGAGTTCACTCTGGATGACGGGAGCACTGGACGTCGCAGCCGTGATGTTATCATCGGCTACCGTGTATCCAATCGCGTGAAAATCGAGATCGATGTCACATCCCAAGATGAGGATACCGACATCCTCAGCGCGGTCATTGACGCTGCGGCCACGGCTGGTGGCGACAACGTCCGCATCGATTCAATCTACTTCACGGCTGAACAGAGTACCGAATCGATCGACGAGGCACGCAAATTGGCGGTTCAGGACGCACTCCACCGTGCTGGCCTCTACGCCGAGTCGTTCGGAGTTGAAGTTGGCACTTTGTTGAGCGCAAGCGAAGTGGTCGCCTCGACACCTGTGTATGACATCCCAGTCGCCAGAGCCGAATCGGCTGCCTTCGACGGTGCGAGCACTCCTATCAGCGCAGGCGACGTCGAGATCAGGGCCAGCATCACTGCCAAGTTTGCGATTGCTCAGCCGGATTGTATCGACAAGGCGGCGACGTACGCAGACAAAGATACCGAATAACCTTGGATTCGCTAAATTAGAATCCCATAACGCACGCTCCACGGCACGGGCTGTGGGGCGTGCTTCGGTTAGAAGCATGGTACTGAGCGACAAGAGCATCAGAGACGAAATCAACGCCGGGCGAATCGGAATAACTCCGTTCAGTCCTACCGATGTGCAACCCGCATCCGTCGACCTTCATCTCGACGACAAAGTGCTCGTGTTCCGCAACTCCACCGCGCCATATGTGGATCTTCGCGAAGATGTCCCTGAGTTGAACGAGATGGTTGTCATCGAAGATGATCAGCCCTTCATCTTGCATCCTGGCGAGTTCGTCTTGGGCAATACGCTCGAACGCATCAGTTTGAGCGACTCGATCGTCGCGCGTCTCGAAGGCAAGAGTTCGCTTGGCCGCATCGGATTGCTCATCCACTCCACGGCCGGTTTCGTGGACCCCGGTTGGGACGGACATCTCACTCTGGAGCTGTCCAACGTCTCTAGATTGCCACTCACCCTCTACAAAGGGATGCCTATAGGGCAGATCTCATTCCAATACCTTTCAACCCCGGCTGAAAACCCCTACGGCTCGAAAGAGTTGCGGAGCCGATATCAGGGTCAGACCGAACCCACGGCGTCAAGGATGCACGTCGGTTTCGACGAGAATCGGCGCGGTTAACGCCAGCGGTCTACGACCAGTGAAAGTCGGTCTCGAACTCCGCTTTCCCTTGCACCTTGTCTTGGCGCACTCGGTATAGCTGACCGCCGCGGTTGGCGATGGAGTGGTACGCAGGCGGATCATCGTCGGTTATCGGATCGTCGCTGCCGAATGTCGCCGTCGTAACGTAGATGTCGGTAAAGTCATCGCCACCGAAGTTGACC
Organism: Dehalococcoidia bacterium; assembly: GCA_965220515.1. GTDB lineage: Bacteria > Chloroflexota > Dehalococcoidia > Lucifugimonadales > Lucifugimonadaceae > Bin127. Next base: position 525,794 of record OZ244831.1, on the reverse strand, counting down.
GCCGATGTCTGGACCGCGGGGAACTTGATGCGAGCGATCTCCGCACCATCCGGATCGAACTGAATGAGTTGCGCGCCGCCCCAGCATGCCGACCAGATGTTGCCATCCCCGTCGACCGTCATGCCGTCGGGGATGCCTTCGCTGGGATCGAGCTTGACCAAAATACGACGGTTCGATAGCTCGTGGTTGCCGGATCGGTAATCATAGGCGTAGATCTCGCCAGCAAGTGAATCGGTGTGGTAGAAGACGGTGAGGTCGGGTGAGAAGCCCATGCCGTTGCTGATGCCGAGGCCGTCGGCGATGATTTCGTGCGAGCCGTCAGGGTTGAAACGCATGAGCTCGCCGCGCGGCGCATCTTCAAAATAACTACCAGCGTAGAAGCTGCCGTCGGGGCCTGCGGTGACGTCGTTGAACTGCATCTGGGCGCGCATCTCCGGCTCATGGTGAAGCCACTGCCAGTCGGAATCCGACCGCCACAGCATCACACCCTCCCATGTGCCGAACGTCAATCCGCCATTCTTGTTGACCGCCGCACCGCCGACGAAGATGCCGTTGTGGATGGTCTCGTTGACGCCGGTTGCCGGATCGAACTTGAAGTAGCGACCGCCTCGGATGTCGGTCCAGTAGAGGACACTGGTTTTGGGGTCCCAGACCGGCCCTTCGCCGACTAGGGCATGTTCTTCGGCCAACATCTCGATCTGCATGTCTGACATCGTGGTCTCCTACACCTGAATTTGGGCGGTTCCGGTTTGCTCAATGTGGATATTATCGTTGTTGCACGTCGAACCGAAAAGCCACCAGTAAATTCTCCTCTCCCCTCCGTGGGAGAGGGTTAGGGTGAGGGGAATCATGACCGAGAGCAGTTACAAGTCTTTGGCGCCGCATTATGTGTGGGCAGAGACGTTGGAGGAGCAGGAGGCCCAGCTTAGGGAGAACCCGCTGTTGCAGCGGATGATCGCGTCTAGGGAGTCGAAGGCGGACGACCCGCATCGGCCGATTTACCACTACGTCAATCCTGAGAACAATCTGAACGATCCGAATGGGTTGTGTTTTTGGCAGGGAAGATGGCACCTCTTCTACCAGGGTTACCCGCCGGAGGACCCTAGAGTGCATTGGGGTCACGCGATCAGCGACGATCTCATCCACTGGCGTGATCTGCCGTATGCGATCTATCCGGACCCCGAGGAGTGCTGCTTCTCGGGCTCAACGCTCGTTGAGGACGACCGTGTGATCGCGATGTATCACGGGACGCAGGTGGGGAACATGGCGGCGGTGTCGAGCGATCCGCTGCTGCTTAACTGGGAGAAGGTGACGGGCAACGCCGTGATACCGACGCCTCCGCAAGACGGCTCGCCGCAGGAGTACACGGTCTTCGATCCGTGCATCTGGAAGAAGGGCGACTACTACTACTCGCTTTCCTGTGGCATGTTGCCGGAAGGTCCGGGAGGCAAACGAGTCGCCGTCGATTTCCTGTTCCGATCGAAGGACCTCGCAGAATGGGAGTATCTGCACACGTTCGCCGAGGATGACCGCTACACGCTGGTGGGAGACGATGGCGCGTGCCCGTATTTCTGGCCGATAGGGGACAAGTGGATACTGCCGTTCTTCAGCCACATGAGCGGCGGACAGTACCTGCTTGGCGACTACGACATGGAGCGCGATAAGTTCGTCGTGACTTCGGCCGGGCTGTTCAACTTCGGCCCTTCGACACCGTCGGGTGTTCACGCGCCGTCGGCGACGCCGGATGGCGAGGGTGGTGTGATCATCATTCACAACATGAACCCCGGCTACGAGACCGAGGGTTGGAACCAGATCATGTCGCTGCCACGTCGCTTGACGCTGGGAGAGCGCGAGGACGAGTTGAACATCGAGCCTGCTGGCGACATCGAATCGTTGCGCGGGACGCACACACATATTGATGAGATGGTTTTGTCCGCGAATGAGGAGGTTGTTCTGGACAGTGTGTCGGGCAACGCGATGGAGTTGAACGTGGAGCTGGACGCTCAGGAGTCGCCGATGGTTGAGATCAACGTTCTTAGGTCGCCCAACCGCGAGGAGTTCACCCGCATCGCTTTCTTCAAGGAGCGCGGCTTCCGAATACATCGCGATCTGCCAAAGGAAGGCGCGTTGCTGGCTAGCGGTGCGCCCGCGGTTCCGAAATTCGGAGCACCTCGCAAAGTTCCGGCGATGCAGAGCTTGCTCACCTTGGAGACTTCCTACTCTTCGACGCTCCCTGGCGCGCTGTCACGCGCCCCCGAAACCGGCCCGATCATCTTGGAAGACGGCGAAACACTGCAACTCCGCATCTTCATCGACCGTAGCATCGTCGAGATCTTCGCCAACAACCGACTCTGCATCGCCGCCCGCGTCTATCCGGGGAGGGACGACAGTATAGGCGTGTCGATGCGTGCGCAGGGATCGGATGCGGTGTTGAAGTCGTTGGACGCATGGCAGATGTCGAATATCTATGAGTAGACCGCCGAAGTACCATTGTTGTATCGGGGGAGTGGCGGAATGGTAGACGCGCATGCCTTAGGAGCATGTGGCTGCGGCCGTGCGGGTTCGAATCCCGCCTCCCCCACCAGAATTTACCATTGGCAGAACCGGCCTCGGGATGGACGAGTTCTCGGCTTCCATGGCGGTATTCGGGTCGTCCTGCGGCAATGGCAGCGTGTAGCGGATTGTGGCGTGATTGCGGTCGACGACGATCTCCTCGACGAAAGACGAGATGAAGGCGCGCCTCTCAGTGAGTTCGCTGTTCTTCAAGAAATCGCCCAGATCCTCGGCGAACGCGGCGATCCTGTCGATGTCGCCCAGAACAGCCCGGCGGTCGGACAGCGCGGCTTCGGATTCGCGCTGGGTTTCCAGCAGCTTCTGCTCTCGGTCTCGAATCTCCCTTATGCGGGGTGCGAGGTCCGAAACTTCCAGATCGGAATCCTCAATGGCGGCGTAGAGCCTACCCAATCGTCTGCGCGCGTCATCGATGCCTGCCCGGGTAGTCTCCAGCTTTTCGCGGTGCTCGCGTGCTGCGTCGTCCATCTCCTCGTCGACCAGCTTGGCGAGGTCCCTGAAGTTTCTCTGGGTCAACACGTCGCTGCGAATCTTTCCGACCACGAGGCTCTCGAACCGCCTCGCGTTGAGCATCGGAGTCCGGCACGCCGCGCCTCCGCGCTTGAGCTTCGACTGGCAGACGTAGTACGCGAACCTTCCGCTCTTGGCGCTCTGACCGGTGAGGGCGCATAGGCAACTTCCGCACCTAGCCATGCCGCTCAGCAGGTAGGTGCTCGCGACGCGTCTGGGATGGATCTTCGAAGGTGCCCTGGAGCGCAAAAGGTCGGCGACGCGTCTGAACTGTGCCTTCGACACGAGGGCGGGAAAAGCGTCCTCCACTCTGACAGGCGTCGCCTTGCCGTCGGCGCTCCGGCCCCATACAAGCGTGCCGGTGTAGGCGACGTTCGAGAGCAATTTGTGGATCCCGGTCTTCGACCACTTTTTTCCGCCGGGGCTCGCGATACCCTCGGAGTTGAGCGTCTTCACGATGTCGAGGATGCTCCTGCCCGACTCCGCCATTCTGAACACTCTCTCCACCGTGGGCGCCTTTTCGGAATCGACCTCCAGCTTCGGGCGTTTCTTCGCGCCGTCGGCCACGCGCACTTTGTGGTAGCCGTAAGGCGCCGTAGGCGCGATCCAGAAGCCGCGCGACGCGGCCTCGCGCATTCCGCGTGTAACCTCCTGAGCGAGATTCTCGCTGTAGAACTCGTCGACGCTTTCGATGATGGCTTCCATGAGCCTGCCGGTCGGAGAGTCGTCGGCGTGCTCGGTGATGGAAACGACGCGTATGCCGCGCCTGCGGAGCATCGCCTTGAACGCGACGGCGTGCTCCCGCTTGCGGGTGAAGCGCGAGAACTTCCAGACCAGAATCTCATCGAATGGGGCCTCGGGCTTCCCTGCGTCGTCGAGCATCCTGCGGAACTGGGGCCGGTCTGCGATTCGACCGCTCTCGGCCTCGTCGACATATTCGCAGGCCACTGCGTACCCGTTCTTCGCCGCGTAGTCCCTGAGGGCCCTCAGCTGCGCGGCGACCGAAAGGTCGACGTCCTGACGTTCGCTGGAGACCCTCGCATATAGGGCTGCCGGTGTCAAATCGTTTTGGTCGTTTCTACTCAACATGTCCTCCTGTGACATCTGGAATCCTGCTTACAGGGTCTTTGCTTCGGTTCTTCGCCCACCAGCAAGGCGATCGTGGTTCCGAGGGCGTCCGCGATCCGAACCAGAGCAGCGGCGGAACCCGGTTTGACGCCGCGTTCGATCTCGGAGAGATAGCCGACAGCCAGCCCAGTCCTTTCGGATAGATCCTTCAACGTGAAACCGCGATGCCTGCGAAACGCGACGGCGGGTTTCTCGCCGCCGTCGATGGCACGAGCCACCTCGTGAGGAACTCGGACGCCGCCGTCCGCGTCGACGGCCGCCACCCGGTCCTCGAGCTCGGCGATGCGCTCGATCAGAGCTTCGTACTCCTCGCGGGCCAACGTGACGGTGTCTTCCTTAGTCATCTGCTTCGCCTTCGTCGATGACGCATTCTCGATCGCGGCGTGCGATGCGCCGCGTGTCCCTGATGACGTCCGATCGACCGTTCGATTTCCAGCCCCCCGCTCACATCTGTTATTTTCGCAAACGGAGAATGTCGTGTCAAAGGGTCGGACTTGAGACGCGCAGGCGGACGAGTGGTGCAACAGGCGAACCGTCGAGGCGTCTGTTGCTGGTTGGCGGACGACTCGTTCCAGGCTGCAACGACGAACAACGGTGCGCGACAGACGTTTTCGGAGCTTCGAATCGACGGGCTTGCAGTCAAACAGGAGCAAACGGGTATCGCAACCGCCCTCCGTCTGCGGAAGTCCAAACTCGATCCAGCGGCCCGTGCTTTTCGATCAGGGTCAGTCGCGAAACCAGGAGCGGCACCTGAACGTCCGCGCGCTCCATCTCCTCGCGCGCCGCGCGGAGGAACCGCGACTGGGCGACGCGGTCCTCGAAGACGACCATGACGCCAGGTTCGGCCCCGTGATCGTCGAGCGGGCCGTGCGTCGAGTAGTAGCGGATGTACGGCGCGATTCGTGCTGCCATGGTTGCCGGACGTACCGCGCGGCGCTCCCACTCGAGAAAGAACGGGCACAGCTGATCCCCGCGTCGGAGCGCGAAGTACGCATCGGGCTGGACCGATCTCAACGCCTCTCGGAGCCGGAAATATCTGGAAGCCCTCGTAGGCGGATCGATCTGGACGATCTCCAAGGATCGGCTTCGTGCCTGCCGCGCGATCATTGCTAAGAACGAATGCACGGCGCGGGTGTGCTCGACGTTTCGGAGCAGCTGACGGGAACGCCTCCCTTCCACGGTTCGCCATTCGAGGCCATCCCCATTGTCGCGGCGTGCCACGCTCAAGCGCTTCTTGAGCGCTCCGACCGAGACACGGTCCCTTCGTCCGACGAGGGCGATGCCGCGGTCCGTGAGGCCGATGGCCGGGCCGCCGGCGATGCGGAACCGTTCGACGATACCGAGGTTCCGCAGCCGGTCCAGCAGCTGCGAGGTTCTCGATCTTCTGACGCCCATGAGAGCGCCGAGATGATCAGGCGCGATCCACGGCCAGTCTAGAACGAGGTCGATGGCGTTCTTCTCCGATGGTTTGAGCAAAGCTGGCAGAAGCCATGCTGGTCCTTCATGCTCCGCGCGTTCGAGGTCTATCCCGCTTGGCGCGGTCGATCTTACCCGTTCAGTCTCGTCTGTCGGAGCCGGAACTGAACCGACGGTTTGCACGATGGTTCTTAGATCCACCGGCGAGGCGGCGGTAGGCATCGTCCAGACGGGATCGTCAGCGGTGGCGTGCGCTGCGGCTGTTTCGAGAGCCACGAACGCGACGCCTGGGGATCGCGCCAACAGCCGCCGGGTGTGGCGCACACGGACCTCGTCGGGCGAAAGCACGAGAACGGCGGATGCTCCCGCGGTTTCGAAGAGCCTCCACAGCCGTTTCGCCGTCGATGTCCGGTCGGCGGCGCGGCCGAGCCTAACTACCTGCAACACGATCCCGCCCGGCAGCACGAGATCCGCGTCTTGTGGTTCTCCGCGCCTCCAAACGACGTTCAAAGGCCTGGCGACGTCGGACACAGCGCAGGCGACACGGTATGTGACGGCGACCGCGTCGAGACGCGATACGAGGAGTTTCCTATGCTCTTCCGAGACGGGACAGTTCCTGAGGATGCTGTGGAGATCGACGCGTTCGGTCTCGGCGAGTCTCCGCAGTCCTTCTGCGGTCGGCATGAACCGGCGTGTGGGCGGGAGGATGGGCGACGAATGCGGGACGGACTCGACCAGTCCGGCTTCGGCCAGTCTTCGAACGCCGCCGTAGACGCCGCCTCGTGACCAGCCCGTCAGCGCTACGAGGTCGAGACGGTCGGCGAGGGGAGTTTCAGAAATCGAGTGGAGCAGGTGTTCGTCGAGATTCATTTCGCCTCGTCCTCGGAATTTCGTCGGCGTCTGCTCCGGCGGCGGGAGCGCTCGGATCTCGACGGCCGGGCGGGTTCCGCGGCGGGGGTCTCCGCGAGCGCTTCGACTCCGGAGCGGTAACGCTCCACTCTGACGCGGCCCTCCGCCTGACGCGCCTCGATCTCCTCGGCGGGGGTGATGTAGGACGCCGCGGCGGCTCGGATGCGCGCCGCTGTCGCGGGGCTTCCGGGACCGGGAGGACGCACCTTCATCGAGAACGCCGGCATCCTGTCGGCGCCCACGGTGGCGCGCACGTAGCAGCAGTGGACTGGCAGGGAGACTATGTCCTCCTCGGACACGCGGTCCCTTCCTAGCTCGTAGACGAGCCGTCGGGCGTCGGTTCCCGCGACTTGGAACACCGAGAGGCATCCGACGTTGGCCATGAGGGAGTCGCGCATCGTGGCTGAGAGATCGTCGAGCCTGGAGAGGCTCTGGGTGGCGAGGACGAAGGAGGCGCCGAACTTGCCCAGTTCGGAGAGCATCGCCTCGTAGTCGACGCCGGGCATCGACTGCATCTCGTCGACCACCACCAGAACGCCCCGTCGTTCGGCGGGCGTGAGCGCGCCCTGCTCCCTGACTACCGCGTCGACCAGGTTCAGAAGCGACGCGCCGACGAGGGCGGACACGTCCCGGCCGACTGCGCCCTGCGCGGTCGACACGAACAACACTCCGCCGTCCGCGATGATCTCGCGTATGTCCACGGTGCATCGCGGCTGCCCGAGGACGGAACGCGCCCTCTTACTCGATGCGTAGTACGAGAGGCGTGTCTGGACCGGCGCGAGGGCCTCGGCGCGGTAGTTTCGATGCCAGGATCCGAAGTCCCTCGCCCACCATTCGAGGATGAACGGGTCGGACAACTTGGCGAGGATGCCTGTGCGGAACGCGTCGTCGGACAGCAGGCGCAGCCCGTCGAGGATCGTGTGCTGGGCGTGTTCGTCCGTGTCGGGATGCTCGTTGGCCTCGTGGAGCGTCTTGACCGCGTGCTCGAGTATCGACTGCATCCTCGGCCCCCACTGATCCCAAAGGCCCTTGGCGACTCGCACGACGGAGTCTGCGGTGCGGTCGCGGTCCGAGAAGACGCGCGTGTCGACCAGGTTGATTCCGGGCGCGCCACGCGGATCGGCGAGATCGATGAGGCGCACGTCGTCCGCGACGGCAGGGGGAACCAGCTCTAACAGCCCTTCGACGAGATCGGCGTGGGGATCCACGACCACGATTGCGTCGCCGTCCCTGCCCGCGGCCTTCTCGGACATCTTGTGCTCGACGATGTGTCGCATGAGCGTGGATTTCCCCATCCGGGTGCGGGCGACGTAGAAGTGGTGCCGCCGCAGGAGATCCTCTGGGAATTCGACGTGGCGCGGCTTGGAGGCCAAAGTGTCTCCGACGTGGGCTCCGCCTCGGACGCCCCGCGCGGACGGAAGGAGCGCCCTTGCCCCGGAGCGTTCGACGAGCGGGGTCTCGTCGCCGGCGCCGGGCGGATGCCACAGGCCGGCGGCCTCGCGCGCTCCGAAGATGCTGCGAGGTCGCAGGAAACCAGGCGCGGTCGGCGTCACGTCATCGGGTTCGGGCGCTTCTTCGAAGATTCTTACCGTGTCGAGACGTGCTCCTGCCGGGTTGTCGAATCGGCGGTACGCCGCCGCGACCCGGTCGACCAATTCTCCGGCCCTGTGGGCCGCGTCCCCATCGCCCTCGTGCGGCACGAACGCGGTGATGCGGATCTCGGCGTCGAACGCGGGGCTCGAGACCTTCTCGCGCACCGCGGCTGGATCGAAGGACCCTTCGCGGCCGGACCGCCAACGGTTCCACACCCATGCTCCGGCCCCCAGGCCGAGAACCAGGACCGTGCCGAGAGCGACGGCTTTCCAAGTCTCGCCGGCTTGGATCCAGGTGTACGCGCGCAGCCCGGCGAGCGCGACTGCTCCGAAAACCGCCATCGTCTTGGGATCGCCCGGTCCGGACACCGGGGCGCCGTGCGGCGGAAGACTGTCGGGCCGGGTCGACGGCGTTTGGTACGCGTCCGTCACGTGTCTGAACGACCAGTCCGGGCCTAGCGGTCGGAGGAGGATCTGGGCGACGATCCGTTCCCCTCTTGCGAGCGGCGCCATCGCTCCCAGAACGCCGATGAAGGGATCGGATCCCGGGTCGAGCAGGTCTCGGTCGCGAAAGGTTCGCAGAGGCGCGTGCTCGGGTCCTGCGGATCTCAGCGACACGCCGCCGACCGTTTCGTCGGCACGAGCGCGCAGCGGATCGTCTTCCGGTCCGATCTCTTCGACGATCGCCTGCGGGTAGTGCGCCGATAACTGCCCGCGCACGATCTCCTCGGCCGGACACCGCACCATGAGGGCCGCCCCGTCGGCGTCGGCGGCGACTTCGAGCGAGAACGGCTCCGGAGAGGCGATGGCTTGGAGCATGTTCTCGACGCCCACCAGCGTTCGTTCCCCCGAGCGGGGCGGCGTGACCGTCAAAAGGGAAAGCGGATCGGTTTCGGGAACTTGGCGCGATGCTCGGAAAAAGGCGAATCTCATCGGGTCGTCCTCCTATTGCGGACGCGAATGGGCCTAGTCTTCGTCTCCGCCCCTTCTTCCGGGACGGTAGTCCACGACGCTCGCCTCTTCGGGCGAAGCTTCGATGCGGACCGGGAACCGGCTGCCGCGGGCCAAGAGCAGCCCGTCGCCCCGCGGGCACGAGAGAAGCCATCGCTGCAGCTCTTCGGGAAGGTCGAACGCCTCGCCGACGGTGGCGACGGCGGCTGCGTCCTGCTGCAGCAGGAGCTTGAACGCTGCGTTCTGGAGCAGGGCGCGGCCCGAGTGCCCGGTGATGGTTCGCGAAGTGTCCTCCGACAGGAGGTCCTGGACGTCCTGTGTGATGAATTGGAGGCCGAGGCGATGCTTGCGGGCGCGCTTGGCCATGCTGACCATGAAAGCTGCGCCTTCAGGGTGCTGCATGATGCTCCACACCTCGTCGACGACCAAGAGCCTCGGTTTTGGATTCCCGGCGGCAGCGGCCCATACAGTCTCGGTGCACACCATCGCGGCGGCGGGTCGCAGCTCGGGTTCGAGGAGCCGGAGGTCGAAGACGGTCACCGGCGCTTCGTCGGCGAGCAGGTCGCCGCCCTCGTCGGAGAGCAGGTGCCGCAGACTTCCCGTGGCGAAGGGTCTCAACAGCCTGGCGATCACCGGATCGCTCTCCTGCTCCAGGTGGGCGTAGAAGCCTTGAAAACCTGAACGCCCTTCGTTGTTGGCGTAGTATCCGGCCAGAGCGTGGTCGAGCGCGGCGCGCATCTCGGCTCCCAATCGCTCGCCGACCATCACTTCGATCAGCCGTCTGAGGCTGCCGATGCGCTGGAGAAGCTCCTCAGGATCCCGGCGGTCTATGACGAACGGGTTGAGCCCCTCTCCGGGGACGCCGGGCGATACGACTCTCCCTCCCGCGTCCCGCGCCATGGCCGCGTATTCGCCTTCGGGGTCGATGACGTAGCAGACGACGCCGCGGCAGAGGCCGCGCAGGACGCCGAGTTTGGTGGCGAACGACTTGCCGGCGCCGGAGCGCGCGAGCACGGCGGTGTTGGCGTTGAGATGGGTTCCGTCCCAAGGGTCGTAGACGATCGGGGCCCGGGCTCGCAGGTCGATTCCCTGCAGCGTCCCGCTTCGGGTGTCGAGATCGGGCGGTGAGAAGGGGAAGAGCCTTGCGGCGCTGGAGGTGTCCAAAGTGCGCCAGACGGCCACCGCGTTCAGAGCGAGAGGCATCGTCGAAAGCAGGCCCTCGCGCTGCCGGAAAGACATGGGATCGAGTTTTCCCAGCGCGGCGGCGAAGTGCCCGGACGCGCGCCGCGTCATCTCGTCGAGCGTCTCGCGGTCGTCGGCGTGGAGAGCGACCGACAAGGAAGCGTGGAAGAGTCTCTCGCGCCCTCGCTGGACCTCGTCCCTCAGCCGGTCGACGTCCTCGAGCGCGATCTCGGTCTCCGGAGACGGGCTTCGCCCGCGCCGGAAGGTGAGTGAGCGCGCCGACTCGAAGCGGACCTTCTGCCATTCCAGAGTCCGGGCGGCCTGTTCGGCCGGAATCGGGCCCAGGTGGATGGAGAGATCCATGGGCGCTCCCGCGGCCATCAAGCCTTGCAGGAATCCGGGCGCGAGGGTGCGGGGCCAACGGCCGAGGTGCAGGGATCGGACGTGCCGGTCGCCGATCCTGACGTCGCGCCGCCCGACGACGGCTTCGACGCATCCGTCGACGTCTCGTTCGCCGGGGGCACCGCCCAGCGCGGCGGAGAGCATGAGCATTCGAAGGTTCCGGCCCTCCAGCGGGTGGACCGACAGACCGGCCCGTATGAGCAGACCCTGAAGAGTCTCGGCGTGCGCGGCTGCGCACACGGCGTAGAACCTCCGGTCGAGTATGCCGTCTCGGGTTTCGAGATCGGCGAGGAGCCGGCGCGTGGACGCTGCTGCGGCGTGGGCGCGCTTCGACAATCTTTCAGGCTCGGCGCGCGCGAGTCCCGCACGAAGGTTGTCGAGACGAGGAGGGTGCTGGCGGACGAGCAGCTGCAAGGGAAAGTCGCAGGCGTTGAGCGCGCCCGCGAACGCACCTATTCCGGTCTCGTCGATTTCAAGTCCAAGTGCTTCGCAGACGGCGAGCTTCTCGCCGTCCGCCCGGACTGGTCCGTCCTCCTCGACGCACGAGACCATGAACAAGCTTGGGAGTGTCGGAGGCGGTTCTGGCTCCTGTTCCTTCCGAAGTGCGGGCAGCCGGTCGCGGAGCTTTTCGATAATTGAGGTCGGCATCTGTTTCACCTGCTTTCTACCCGGGCGGTATCGGAACGACTCCGGCCCGGATCAGCGCAGCGATTCCCCGCGCGGTCAGCACCAGGGCGAGACCGACCACCGCGAGCACGACCGCCTTCCGGGCGCGGCCGCCACGTTCCTCGGCGCCGTCGGCCATCGCTGCGAAACCTGCCCAGACCAGGGCGAATACGCACAGCACGCCGGCAATCCCGGACATCGCGCCGAGGGCTTTTTCGAAGGCCTCGAGCATTTCTCTCTCCTCGCCCGGCGCCGCGCCCGACAAGGACAGCGCGGCGAAAGAGACGGCGATGATGCGTGCGGTCCTCATCGCCACGGCCAGTCCCAGCCCAGCGTCCCGAACCATCTGTCGAGAAGGCCGGGACCGGCAGGAGCTTGACGCGAGATGTCGGGCGGTGGCGGCGGAGGCGGAGGCGCGAAGACCTCGAACGGATCGTCAGTACCGATGGACACCTCCGCGACGATCTCCTCGTCCCTCGTACGCCGCTCGGGCGGTCGTTCCGAAACCTCGGCTCTCACGTGCTCCTCGTGAAAATAGGGGAGCGTGACCGTCTCGTCGCGCTGCGTTTCCCCAACGCTGAGCGTGCGCGACACCTTGTGCTCGACAATCTCGCCGTCGGGCAGCTCCAGCTCGACCACCTCTTCGACTACCCTCGACGTTCCTGGACAGACGACCGGCACCGTGCCCGTGACCATTTCGATCCTTTCGGGATGGTGGGTCAGATGCACTGAGGGCGGCATGGGCACGCTTAGCGACGCCCGTATTACGGCCTCTATGGTCAGGTCGAGTGATCTATCCTCGGAACTGGCGGGAAGGCTGAACCGGGTTTCGCCTTCGGCGACGAACGGGAAACGCTCGTGGGCCCCGCCGCCCTCGACGGCGAGCCGCCCCGCGACAGCTTCGACTTCGGCGTCCATCACGGACTTCAGCTCGACGCTGGCATGTCCGGTCACGACGGTGACGTCGAAGGTCTCCTCGATGCGCTGCACGCACCGGGATTCGACGGCGCCCTCGACAGTTCCGGGAGTCCACTTCAGCCGGAGAAGGCGCAGATCGCATAGATCGCCTTCCATCTCCGGCAGCGGATGCGGGACCTGGTCGCCCTTCAGAGCCAATGCGCCGGAGAAGCCGAGATCGTCCCGCCATGAAAAGACCATGGACGGAGACGGCCCCCCTATGGGCGTCTCGTACGTGACGAGGGTGCCCTGCTCCAGACGCGCCGAGGCGTGGTGGACGGGCAGGGAGCGGTCTGTTCCCGTGAAGGTGCGCGCGGCGAGATCGATCCCTGCTGCGGCGCGCAGGTCGACAACGGCGCGGTCCTCGAAGATCTCGATCTTCTCAACGAAGAGGCGTCTGCCTTCGACCGGCAGCGGCGGCTGGAATTCGATTTCGGGCGATGTCCAGCCTTTCGGCTTTGTTTCGTCCTCCTCGCCTTCTTCGCCCCCGTCGGCGAGCGCCGCGGGAACGGCCGCGGAGGATGCGACCGCGGCGATGGCGGCCATGGCGATGAGGGATCGCCACGGAAACTGTCGTTTTTTGCGTTTGACGTCGTTTTTCGAGGACGGTCCATTTGCGCCGTCCGCTTTGTCGGACGGTCGTGTGTTGCGACGCCGGAACCACTCCCTCGGTCGGAACACCGTCCGTCGCTCGCCTTTGGCCCGACGGCGCCGCCTGCGCAGGGCGACGCGCGCCTTGCGCACGGCGCGGCTGAACAGAGCGGGGAGAGCGCCCTGGGCTCGCGGCGGCACGGGGTCGACGGCGCGCACGATGTCCGCCGGCGGGCCGACGTAGCGTCTCGCGCCCAGCCGGTATTTGAGCAGGTCGGCTGCGATCAGCGGCAACCTGCGCCCGCCGAGTCTGCCCGCGACTAGGGCGATCCCAACCGCGGCGAAAAGCACAGCGGCGGCGATTCGGATCTCGGAGGGTCCGAATGGCGCGTAGCGGTAGACGCCGTAGGCCGTCGCGCAGACGGCGCAGGCCGCGACGATCTGAGGAAACGTGAGCCCCAGCAGCATCTTGTCCTCGGCCTGAAGATGGGTCGGTACTTCATGTTCTTGCATGTGTTTGTCCTTTGTTCTTCGCTGCGGCTATCCGTCGGAATCGTCAGTCGAACCTCCTGCAGCCGCGGGTTCCGGAAGCTGCGGGGTCTCGACCGGTGCGCCAACGACTGCGTTCATGACGAGTTCGACGACGCCGAAAGCAACCAGGGCCAGCACGATCCCCGCAAGGGCGGTCATCATCGCGCTCTTACCGCGCTCCATCTGATGGGGCGCGCCGCTGGCGGTGAGATAGAGGTACGCGCCGTATATGAAGAAGCCGGTGCCCACCACTCCGACGATTCCTATGAGGATGCCGACGAGGTTCGATACGGTCTGTGTGAGGTTTTCCATGGTTGTTTCTCCAATCTTTTGCCAGGCCTGCGCCCGGATGTTGTTGTATGCCGGGTCCGCGGGCCCGACGTTGCGATTCATTCGCTGCTGCTCCGGGGCGCCGCGCCGGAGTTCGATGTTCCGGGAGCGGGTCCCATGGAACCGGTTGCGGCTGATGCCGCCCCTTTCGCGGCACCTACGCCCGCGGCGGCCGCCGCGACCCCTGCGGGACCTGCCGCGGATCCTCCGGCGATGATCCCGAAGGATCGGGCGGACCGGTACGCGGTCGTCGGAAGCGAGGCGCCGAAATGGATCGTGTGCAGCCACGCGTCGAACGTGCTGTGGCCGCCCATCAACGATGGGACGCGGCTCGCCACCACGATGAACGCCAGCGAGAGCAGCAGCTTCCAGACGAGATCTCGGACGGGCTCGAAGGCGGCGATGCCCGCGAACTCGGAAAGGAAGCCGAAGCCCATCGCGAGAGCGACGAGCTGGACGGCCTGCTGGAACACCGCGGTGGTGAAGAGCCGCAGCCAGTGACGACCCCAGCCGGCGGTGTGCGGCAGGATCCAAAGGCCCAGCGCGATCGGCGCGATGGCGAGAAGCACGTCGACGAGAGCGAGGCGCACCACCATCTGCACCAGCACGTAGACGACGAAGAGGCAGTAGACGAGATAGAGGATTGCCACGAGGATCGCGATCCCCACTGTCCCCGCCTCGACCGCGGTCATGAGGGTCGTGAGGTTCGCCCTCAAGAGGTCGCCGACGGTGACGCCCAGGGACGCTGCGATGTATCCCGACACCGCGTCGGCGATGTCGATGACCAGCGCGCACCACCAAAGCGACGATGCCGCGGCCACGATCCCGAGCACGAGGCGCGGGACGATCTCCCGCCAGCCCGTCTGCATCTGCCCAAGATGCTCTTGAACGATCATGCTCAGGCCGGCCCAGCCGATGATCGCGGCGAGCGCGCCCGAGGCGATGATCCAAGAGACCGTCCAAGCCTCGCGCACGAGCCGGTGATCGTAGGTGAGTTCGGGCGGCGTGCCGGTGATTATGTCGCTCACGCCGAAATCCCCCTTCGGCACGCGGCTCCCCCGCCTCCAGCGCGGTCCACGACTCCGCACAGGAAGCCGTGAGCGGCCTGGACGATCCATCCGGCGAACGCTCTGGCCCACCTTTCGGGCTCAAGTGCGCCGAGGACCCGGTCCCACAGACCCGTCGGCTGATGCACCGGGACCACGGTGTAGAAATCGGTCGGACCGTCGGAATCGGGCGTCGCGGCGAGCATGACCATCAGGTAGACGCGCTCGGGGTCAAGATCGGGGTGATCGTCGAGTGCGGGATACTCGAAGGTGTATTCCCAGCCGTGCGCGAGGCGCTTCTCGCCTCCCTGGATCCGGTACATCGAGGTCAGCCAATCGCCGGTCTCGCCGTCTCGGAGGCCGTAGAAGAGGACGTCGAGCTGCGCGTTGAACACAGGTCGGGCGATGAACTCGCCCTTCTTCTTGCGTTCCACGAACTCCCGGTCGGCGTTGACGAGCGTCAGCGCGGGCGGGTCCTGGGCCGTCGCTTGCCCGTGGGCAACGACGACCAGCGCCGTCACAACCGCCGCGGCAGCTAGCGCGGCGATTTTCCGGCGAGTGGACAAGTCACGGATTTTCATCGTTTGCGCCTCCTTTTCGGTCGTGATTCGTTCACACTTCGAGACAGTGTGGTGTGAAGAACGGCGTGTGCGCAACGACTCTTAAGGCGGGACAGCTGCGTCACCCCTTAAGGGGGATTGGTGCGGCGTTGCATCGCGTGATGTCGTATCCGTGCGCGGGTGGTCGCTCCCAAATGCAGATGCGTGATAGAGAGCGTCTCAAAGCGAAAACCCGGTTGAACAAAGGTCGCCAAGAGCAAGGCGTGTTCAACGTCCGCGAGCGATACGGTTCCACACTTGGTTCCGTGGAATCCATTCCGCAGCGCTCCGAATCGCACCCTTCATTGGAGGAAGGTTTGTTACGAATCCGCATTTGCGCACGGCAATAGACGAATTGCGACTTGAGAAGCAGAAAGCGTCAAAGATGGGTGTTCGGAAACGGAGAGGACGCCGAGCGTCGAAAACGTCCGTCATCTGCAGTTGATGGCGCAGTTTCGAGACTCAATCGAAAGTGACGGACGCGTGAAGGCGGCGAAGATGCTGGGCGTCAGCTACCGAAAGCTGGATCGGGCCGGCAAGTAGGTGAATTGGATTGACGCAGTGGGATGCGAAATGATCGAGGTGGTTGAAGTCGTCCGGACCGGGATCGAGAAGCTGCGCGCCGGCGTCGTCGGCGCGTATGAAATCCTTAACCGGCGGCTCGCCGAGTTGGATACTAGACGCGGGTCCAGTCCAGAAAACACACGGTCTAGACTGAGTATCTGCCGCGCAGAGTGCAGGCGAAAATCGTCGTGCTCGACCCGTAATGCGACGATGGTCGTTGGAACGGCACGAGGTTTGCGTTGGTCCACCCGCAATCACGGTTGAACAACCGGCTTTGGTATGGACATGTCCTTGGCACCCATCCCGGCTGTGGGGGCGTCCTGCAGCAAGGGCAGAGTTTGGCGTATCGTGCCCTGATCTGGACCGAAGACCATCTCGTCGACGAACGAAGAGATTAAACGCGCCTTTCGGCCCGATAGCTGCCTTTCTGGAACTTGTCCAATTCCCTCGCGAACGCGCCGATCCCATCGATGTGTTCCATAACCGGACGGCTTTCCGACAGCGCAGTTTCGGCTTCGCGCTCCGCTTCCAGCAGTTTCTGCTCGCCGTCTCGCAGTTCCCTTTTCCTCGGCGCGAAGCCCGACACTTCGAGTTCGGAATCCTCAATGGTGGCGTTTAGCCTTGCTAGGCGTCTGCGCACGTTGTTGGTCCCTGCTTGGATCCACTCCTTGTGGTCGGTTCCGCTACCGACTCTCGTGGCGACGAACTGTTGGTCGAAGATTGCCGTGCGTCGAGCGACACCATTGAACCTCCTGGTGGGCAACCTTCAGGTGTGTTTCATCGGGAGGCAAAGGACAGAATGCATTGATAGCTGTATCGGTACGCTGTATAATCAGCCCATGATCCGTTCGTTTCGCCATCGAGGGTTGAGGCGGCTCTATCAGCGAGACGACCCAAGCAGGTTAGCCGCCGACCAGTTGAACCGCATCTCTCTGGCCCTTGCGGATCTGGACGCCGCCGGCAAACCGAGCGATCTCGATCTGCCGGGATACAGACTGCATCCGCTGAGAGGGGACCGACGAGGATCGTGGAGCATTTCGATCACTGGCAACTGGCGGATCATATTCAGGTTTGAAGCCGGCGACGTGCACGACGTCGATCTCGTCGATTACCACTGATGAGGAGAAACACCATGCCTATGAAGAAT
Organism: Dehalococcoidia bacterium; assembly: GCA_965220515.1. GTDB lineage: Bacteria > Chloroflexota > Dehalococcoidia > Lucifugimonadales > Lucifugimonadaceae > Bin127. The sequence goes on along the minus strand of OZ244831.1, from coordinate 508,702 downwards.
CCGCCCCATCCGGGTCGCAGCGTCAGGGAGAACTGCTTGGACCCACTCGGCCTTAGCGTCACCGAGGCGGCGGAGGTTCTCGGAGTCGCCCGCCACACCCTTTCGCGGGTGTTGAACGGTCACGCGGCGATCTCGCCCGACATGGCAATCCGCCTGGAGAAGGCCGGATGGTCCAGCGCGGATTTCTGGTTGAGCCGACAGACCGCATACGACCTGGCTCAGGCGCGCAAGGGCGAGGAAAGGATACGGGTCGAGCGGTATCAACCGATGCCCACCGCGTAGGTATCCCCGCGACGATAAACGGTTTGGCAGGGGAGAGAAGATGATCATGGTTCTTTAATGAAATCTGCCTCCGAAAGCTACCGCAGCCACGAGTGCGCCATCAACGATACGCTGGCCCGATTCCAAAGGGGTGTGGATTGTTCACGGTGGCCTAGACGTTGCTCTACTGAAGGCGGCTGGGCATTATCCCTCGTCCGTCGGAAGTCCCCGTGATTCTGGAGATCAAGCTGGAACTGCCCTGATCGTGGCAGCGGACGCTCTGACTCGACTTGGTTTGGAAATATGCGGCCGGACGATGCCGATATGTGACCGCTTCTCGCCATGGAGCGCGAGCGATGAGTTCCGTCAAGGTTGCCGGCATATCTCAATGTTTACTTGGGTCGTGGATTCGGACCGACCGTATTGACTCAGAGCCGACGGTCTCGGAGCCGAATTTTCGTTGGGATCACGTACTGGATTATAAGGTTGACGCTCGACTTTGCCTCATGTTGCAGATGCGCGGCAATGTCCTGGTGTCTCCTCCCCAGCTTTGAGTGTGGCGGACTGACCGTCCGTGAAACTCGCACCGATCATGTCGCCCTCAACGTTACCGTGTGTACGCGCCGCATAGGAAGTCGGACCCGTGGCCGAACGAGTCGCTCTGCGTCGTCTCGAAACCACACGCGACATAAGTGGAAGCGCGGCGGTCAAGGCACTGCGTTCATCGCGTTCGATATTGGCGGGGAGCGATGCGAGTCGCCGTCGAGCCTGGCGCCTAGCCGACGAGCCTGACCTGGATGATCGAAGGGCCGTTCCTCGTCTTCGACTCGCGTGTCTCGAATTTTCCAGGCTCCGATCTGATGAGTGCGGACAGCTGTTTGTGCCCGTAGCTGCGAGAGTCGAATGCCGGGTCCAACTGCCGCAGGTGGTTGCCCACCGCGCCGAGAAAGGCCCATCCGTCCTCTTGAGTGGCCATTTCGACAGCGCGCGCCGCTGTGCCGGTCCATTCGGCGGAGACCGCATCGTCGACACGGGGGTTTTCGGCGGCGGGCGGTGACAGGATCTCGGTGTAGACGAACAGTTCGCAGGCGTTGACGAACGACTTCGGCGTGCCGGACCTGCCGATGCCCATGACGAAGAAGCCCTGCTCGCGGATCCTGGTGGCCAGCCTCGTGTAGTCGCTGTCGCTCGAGACGATGCAGAACCCGTCGACGGCATCGGAATGGAGAAGATCCATCGCGTCGATGATCAGCGCGCTGTCGGTGGCGTTCTTTCCGACCGTGTAGCGGAACTGCTGGATCGGCTGTATCGCGTGGGAGTGCAGGGACTCCTTCCACCCGGCCATCTCCGGCGTCGTCCAGTCGCCGTAAATCCGACGCGTCGTGACGACGCCGTACTTCGCGGTTTCTGCCAAGGCATGCTCGATCAGCGACGGCTGGGCATTGTCGCCGTCGATCAGCATGGCGATGTTGCGGGAATCAGGTTCGATGTCCGGTCTCCGTATAGTTCGTTGCCGACGTTAGCCGCCGATCTCGGCCGCGTTTCATTTTACGAGCCGATCACGATCCCTCGGCACAGCCTTCAGCGCCGACTGTTGGAATTTGGCGGATCATGAATCCGGGTCTGTGCGATGTCCCCCGTCCGGCGATTGGGCCGCGATGCCGTGAGGGGGACACGCGCGTCCCCCCTTATGGGGCGTTGCGAGCACAAGCCGTTGTGTGATGTCATTGCCGTGTACAGGGAATCGAGTGTCTGCGCGGAAACGCGCGACTGTCCGTACCAAAGCGGAATCCGGTTGGAAAAAGAGAGCAACGGGCGAATAATGCCACAACGCCGCGAGCGATCGATGTCCAGTGCTGGTTCCACTCCTACAGGACGTGCCCAAGTTCAAACCGCGCGTTTCCGCGCGGGGATGGACGGAGGCCGATTCATCGATGCCCCGATTGGGAATCGCGGAATCGCGCGGTAGGAGAAAGAGACCATGACAAAGACAGATGACATAGCTGCGAATGCGCAGACTGACTCGTCGTCGGTGGCCGACGTGCACGATCTGCGTCTCACGGCGCTGCTCTACGACCTCGTCGGAGCTAAGGGCAAGAGAGGCGCGGCGGAGGTTCTGGGCGTGAGCTACGGCGCGCTTGCCAGGGCCGCGGACACGGGGCGATTGACGGGCCGCATGCGCGACGCTCTGACGCGGCATCTTCTCGGCGACGCGTCGGATCTAGACGAGGAGCATCGGGAGCATCTGGTCAAACTGGAGCAGCGAGTGGCCGCGCTGGAGGAAGGCGCGGGAGAGACGCCCGCGGGCGAAGCTTCGCAAGTCGACGAGTTGAGGGAGGCGTTGTCTAAGTTGGGCGAGGAGCAGGAGCGTCACGGCCGTCGCATCGCCGCGCTGGAGTCCAGAGGGCCGAATCCTGCCGTGGAGCGTTCAGCCCCGAGGCTTCCGCTGACCATGAAGGTCGTGTCGCTGCATCCTGATCCAGGCGGTGATGACGAGCGGTTCGGCGCGGCCGCGCCACTGGTGGTCGAGTGGAGGCGTCTGCGCGAGGAGTACCGCGCCGCGCCCGATGCTCTTGCGAAGCTGCGGGCCGAGGATGGGCTGCTGGAGACGGAGATAGCGCTGATCGGAGGCTGCGGCGTAACGCTTCCGCCGGCGGACTACCCGTGGGACAGGTTCGACCTCGAAGACCAGACGCGTCGCCGGAGGCGTCGATTGGCGGTCGTGCGGGTAGAGATTCGCCGTGCGGAGCATCGGCGCCGGATGCGCAGGGTGATCACGCTGGGACTGTGGCGACGCTGAGCCGCTCCCCCGTTTTCGTCGGGGGCGCAGGGTTTTTGCCCGAGACTGGTCAGGGGTCGAAGTCTTCGCCGTCCAGGATGACGCCGGTCACCGTGACGTCTCCGTCGCGGGTGACGGAGACCCTGATCTTGACGTCCCGCGCCTCCTCGATCGCGTGGCCGGTGCCCTCGGGAACGAAATAGGTGCCGATGCCGAAGTCTATCCGGTTTCCGGTCTGCAGCTCGCCGCGGATGAAGAGGTCGCCTTTTTCCCTGGGCAGCCGGTCGCTGTCGAGATACCTAGCACCCTCCCAGACGTTTCCCCTCTTTTCCAGCACCACGATCACTTCGTCGCCCGGCTCGAACCGGTGTCGCCTCTCGTCGGGCAGGACCGCGATCTCGTAGTCCAGAATTGCGTATTCGCCCTGCATCAGGGAGAGGGGATCGACCGGCCTGGCCTGCTGGAGGACGACCTCGGTCCCCCGCGAGACCTCGATGCTCTTCGCGGCTGCGAACGCCAGCAGCCCGATGATCTGCAGGGCCACCGCGGCGAGGAACGCGATCGATGCGTTTCTGCTCACGGCGCCGGCGTCTCCTCCCGCATCGCGCCGAGCAGTCGCTTGCGGAGCCTCTCCAGTCCGGCCGCCATGGCGATCAGCAGCACGCCCGCGAATATGTACGCCCAGGCCTGGTCGAAGATCTCGAACATGATCGCGATCTCGAAGTAGCGCGTCAGCGCGGTCAGGCCGAACAGGACGATGGCGATGTTGACGAGATATCCACGGTTCAGGCGGACGCCGGCGGCGACCATGGCGATGACGGCTGCGAGCAGGAACAGGTTGAACACGACCCAAGCCCACGAGATCGCCGCGAGCGCGGAGACGAGGACGAGGACGGCGATCCCGACCATCGCGAGAGCGGCCGCGAGCTCCAACCGGTCGCGGGTCTCGTCGGCGGACGCGCGGGGCAGGAGCCGGGGCTTGAGCAGCATCCCCAGCACCGCGGACGCGCTGAAGCCGGCCAGCAGGAGCCAGTACTCGAGAGAAGCGGCCGTCGGGCCGGCGACGGGAGCCCCGTCGAACGACTCGCGCCACAGGATAATCGATCCGACGATGAAGGTGCCGGCTCCCGCGACCGCGAACCCCCAGATCTCGTAGGCGCGGACGAAACGCTGGTGGCTCTCGAAGCGCGCGTGGAATCTCCCGGCCGTGAACAGAAAGGCGGAGGCGGCCACGAAGATGGCCAGCCCGAGGAAAAACGGGATCGGGGTGTCGTAGCCGGGTCCGAACCATTCCTGCGCACGGAACCCGAGCGCGCTGTAGAAGAGGACGATCGTAAGGACGACCAGCGGCCTCGACCGGGCGACGTAGGTCGGCGGCAGCACGCCGAGGAACCATGCGGCGACGAGGTTCGGGTGGTTGAGCGAGACGTTGAACGATTGGGCGACCAAGTGGATCGTCGCGCCGAACAGCACGGCGCCCAGCAGGAGCAGCGCGCCGCCGACTCTCGGATACTCGTCCCGCATGGTCAGGAACCAGCCCGCGGCGTAGGCTGCGGACATGGCTGCAAGCATGAACGCCAGCTTCGCCGCGTCGGATATCTCGTTCCAGTTGACCGCCACCAGGCCGATCACGCCCAGCCCGACCAGGACGGCGCCCATGACCGCGAGGATCCCGGAGATGCGGTTCAGTCCGAACGACCGCCTCTCGATCTCGGGCGACTCGACGCGGGCGAGCAGCGCCCGGGACGTCTCGTCCGAGATCAGTCCATCGGACCTCCACGCCTCGATCTCTCGACGCATCCTCGCTTCGAACACTGCGTCGGCGTCGTCGCTCTGATATTCCTCGGACATGCCGCGAATTATAGCGAAACGAAGAACGTCGAAGGCGGACATCGAGTATCCGTGCCAGCGCAGCCGCATCGCCGCGTCTGCCACAGGGGCGCAGGATCAGCGCGAGTTCGCAGCAAGCAAAAGCGGCCGGATGCTTGGAAACGGGCCTGCCGGCGTCCATAATCGGAATCGCTGTCAGGCTTTTCCCGGGTTTCCCGCCATAGAAAACCGGAGGGTCCGTCCCAGACCCTGAGCGCCGCGGAGGATCGAGCCCCGCTCTCACCGCAGTGCGCCGAACCAGAGGGACGAAGCGCCTCTCTGCGGCGCGGGTCTTTCCGAGGGTCGAGCATCGCTCCCCGGGAGAGATCGAATGCAGGGACGCTCTCGGCGATGGCGTCGAACACCGTTCTCCGGGGCACCTACGGTTCGAAGCGCACGTGCGCCTCGGCCGGCTCCACGCGTCCGGGACGCTGCTCCGGCAAGCCCCCTACGTCGTGTCAGTTCGATCGCGGCACTCCGCGACGGTCCCCCGTCAACGCTGCCGCGACCTCCAACCGTCCGCTCTGAATCACTCCTCGGCGGCGTCTCCCACAGACCGTTCCGTCTCGACTCCTCGCTCTGCGAAGGTGCTTCGGACGAGCGAATTCTGCCTCCGTTCACTTCCGTCGCCGCGCACCGCATCTCCCGCGGGCGACGGAAGTCTCACGTCTGACAGCCCCACCCAACCACCAAACACAGCACCGGCCCGCGCCGGGGATGCCGCGCGGCCGCATGGAGTCGACACGAGAGGAGATCGAAATGACGACTGCGACACTTACGAGCGGCACGGCCGCGACAAGAAACATCGCGCTCCCGACGGAGGACGCGAGAACCGAACGAGACGAAACGCGACTGGGTCGCACGCTGGAGGAGCTCTCGGAGCGGCTGGTGGCGACGCTGTTCGGACGTTCGCCGGAGACGTGGGAACTGAGCGCAGCGCGGGGAATCCACGACGCCCGGAGGCTGCGTCGCGACGGCGATCTCGACGGCGCGCTGGCGGTGCTCGAAGGACTGGCCGCCTCGAAGGGCACGCAGGAGGAGGCGCGATGGGCGCACGCGGAGTGGCTCGACCTCGTGAGGCGACGGTTCGGCGACCGCGAGGTCCTCGTCTACAACGCGGGCCCGGGACGCGCCGCGGCGCTGACGCCGGTCGGAGACGGACGGCTGGAAGCTCTGGCGGTGCTGGGCATGCGCTGGCGCCCGGGAAAGATCGTTTCGCGGCGCTCTCTCAGAGGGCTGCGGCCGCTCAAGAGAGGCCGGCGATGCCGAACCTGACGACCAGGCGGCGCGTCGACATCCCCGCGCTCAAGGCGGCGCACCCGCTGGGCGACTTCGTGGAGGCGTCGGGCGTCGAATTGCGCGGGACAGGACGCGTGCGGCAGGGGCTGTGTCCGTTCCACGATGAGACCGAGGGCAGCTTCACCGTGTACTCCGACACGGAGCGCTGGTTCTGCTTCGGCTGCGGCATCGGCGGCGACGTGCTGGACTTCATGCAGCGCGCGGAAGGCCTTGACCTGCCGGAAGCGATCGAGCGGCTGGCCGGGGGCCAGATTCCCGTCTCGACCGGAGCTACGATACGCAGGTCGCCCGTCCGCGGGCGCGTGGCTGCCTCGCGACGCCTGAATGCGGTTGCCCGAGGACCGAACAGGTATCCGCATCGAGACGTCGCCGTTCTGACGGCCGCGGGTCGCTTCTACGCAGGCGCGCTGCGCCGCAGCCGTGCGGCGCAGGACTACCTCGCCTCGCGCGGGATCGACGCGTCAGCCGCGAGGCGGCTGGGCGTCGGGTTGTCGACCGGCCAGGGCCTCGTCGACGCTCTGGCGGCTCGGGGCTTTTCGACGCGTCGGGCGCAAGAGGTCGGTCTCATAACTGACCGCGGACGGGAGCGCTTCGCGGGCATGGTCGTCGTCCCCGAGACCGATTCTGGAGGACGCGTGCGCTGGCTTGCCGGGCGAGCACTGGACGGCGGCGCGAAGCCGCGCTTCCAGTCGCTGCCGGGGTCGAAGCCGGTCCTCGGCCTCGGCCGCCTCGCGCGCGCCGGCGCACCGACGCCTTCTTGGGTCGTCGTCGCCGAGGGGCTGTTCGACTGGCTGGCGCTGTCGGCCTGGGGCATCCCGGCGTGCTCCGGGCTGGGCACGCACGGCGTCGAGAGCGTCGCTGCGTCGCTGCGGGGAGTCCCTCAAGTGTTCGCCGCGTTCGACGCCGACGATCCCGGCCGCGAGGCGGCGGCGCATCTGTCCGTCCTCCTAGGTGGAAGGGCGGCGATCGTCGAACTGCCGCCCTGGGTCGGCGACGTAGGCGAACTCGCGGAGCGTCCCGACGGCCGCGCGTTGTTCCTCCGCATTCTGCGCCGCGCGTCGGACCGTCGCAGGCAGAGCCTGCCGACGGACAGGCTTCCCGGCGACTGAACGCCGGTCCAGGTCCGCTGCACGAAGAACCCGCCCCTTTCGAGTGGCGGGTTCTTCGATTCCGACGGGTCGCGAACCGCGGCCCGCCCACGGTTCCCTAGGGAACCGCATCGAACACGGAAACGATGAACGAAAGACAAGGAGACGAGAAATGGCATCGACAACGCACAGAAACGGGCACGCCGCCTCCAACGGCGTCTACAGGAACGGGCGAGCGTCCTCTCCCGGACACGCGCCAGCGGCGGTCCGGGAGAGCGGACCGGATCCGTTCGACCTGCTTTGGGACGGGCTCCCTCCGGCGGTGACACGGGAGCTGGAGGGAAACCTCGACGCGTCGCTGGTCTCGCGGCGCAGGGGCCGCGGCGGCCGGATGTACGACTACATCGAGGGCCACGCGGCCATCGCCGAGGCGAACCGGATCTTCGGCTACGGGGGCTGGGGGTACGAGGTCGTCGGCGACGTCGCGCTCAGAGAGATGGAGACGGTAGACGCCGAGACCGGCGAACTGAAAACGATCCGCGCCTACAGCGCGCCGGTGAGGGTGACTGTACCGGGCGCGCCGCCGCGCACGGACGTCGGTTTCCGCACGGTGGTCGACGAGACGGGCGAGGGGCATGAGACGGCGTGCAAGGGCGCGGTGACGGACGGCATGAAGCGCGCGCTCAGGAGCTTCGGCGACCGGTTCGGAAACGGCCTCTACGACCCGCAGGGCGGCGTTTCATCTTCGCCCGCGCGCGGCGACGCCTCTCCGAGCTCACGCCGAAACAGCTCGGAAGACGAGGCTCGGCGCCTCCGTTCGCGGCTTCTGGACCTCGGCGACGAGCAGGGGTTCGACGAGGATGCGGTTCGGGCGGCGGTGCTGGACCGGACGGGGCAGGACCTCGACGAACTCCCGGTTCCCGACCTGAAGAGCCTCGTGGATGCGGCGTACGCGAAGGTGCGGCAGATGAGGGCCGAATGAGGTCGCGGGGCGCCCGGTTCCTTTGGAAAGGAGGTGAACGATGGCGGCGACTGGAGTCGCGCCGGAACGGCGTCCAATCGTCCTCGAAGGCACGACGACGGTGCTGACCACCGAGCGCGGCGAGCTCTGCGTGACGGTATCCACCGACGCGGACGGCGTTCCTGTGGAAGTCTTCGGACGGATGGGCAAGGCGGGCAGCTTCGAGCACGGCGTGACCGAACTCGCCTGCCGCCTCATCACGCTGGCGCTCCGCAGCGGCGCGTCGGCGCGGGAGATCGTGGCCGAGTGCCAGGGCATCTCGGAGATGCAGCCGTTCCCGAACCGTCTTGGCGAGGGCGAGACTGCGATGGTGCTCGGCCTGGGCGACGGCATCGCGCACGTGCTGAGGCGGGGCCTCGGCGCTGCGCGCGCCGAACCAGCAGCGAAAGGAGAAGAGACATGAAAACGGTCGACAACAGGTCGGAGACGTTCGACCGTCCGGCGGCGAGTTTCGCCGGGGACGGGAGCCTGGAGGTGCGCGGGTCTGCGGCCGCCGGCTGCCGCCGCGCGCTGTGGTACGCGGCGACGGGGCGTGAAGCCACGAACCCGCCCGACGATGCGGCGCTGACGATGCTGGAGGCCGGCATCGCGCTGGAACCGGTGGTGCTGCGCGCGATGTCCCGCGCGGGCTGGCGCGTGGACGCGCCGGATCCTGCCGACCCGCTGCGCGCGTCCGTGGACGCTGCGCCGGGAGTGCGGGTGGTGGGCCATCCCGACGCCGTCGCTCGCATGCCTCCCGAGGGGGGAACCCTCGCGGCCGCCGAGATGTTCCTCTTCGAGGAGGAGCCATCGGCGGCCTTGCACGGCGACGCGATGGTGGTCGAGGTGAAGACCCGGGGTCCCGAGGCGTTCAAACGCTGGCGGACGCTGGGCGCGGAGCGCAGCCACCCGGAATCGGTGGCGCAGGCGGCGCTCTACACGCGCGGCGTCTTCGGGGAGACCCGCGACGCCGCGATCGCGACGCTGGACACCGGCAACCGTCGGTGGGACTTCGAGATCGTTCCCGCCGACCGCGTGGCGAGAGCGTTCGACGAAGTGTGCGCCCGGCTGGACGAGCTAGGGAGGCACGCCTCGCTGAACGGCCCGGATCCGGACGCTCTGCCGGAGAGAGACCATGCTCCGGGCGACTGGCGGTGCCGGTCCTGCCCCTGGCTGAACGCGTGCTCCCTTGGGTACGCCGTCGCGGATAACGCGGAGGAAGAGGAGCCATGCTCCCCGGTGACCGACGAGGAAGCGCGCGAGGCTGTGAAGGCTTGGTCCGAAGCGCAGGCCGCGGCAACGGAACCGGGAAAGGCGAAGCGCGCCGCGCTGGACACGCTGAAGGCTTGGATGCGCGGTCGTGACGATCCGAAGGCGACCTTGGGCGGCCGCACGGTCAGCCTCGTCCGCACGAAGCGGTACTCGGTGAACCACCGGAAGCTGAACTCGCTTCTGCCGCCGGAGGTCCGCGCCGGGATCGTGACGGAGAGCGTCTCCGAGCACGTTCGAGTGAGCTAGACGCGCCACGGCTCCGGCTGCGGAGCCGCATCGACTACGGCGCCGCCCCGAAACGGGCGCGGCACCGCAATGCACCCAACCAAGCGGCTCGGCGGATGCGTCGCGCCGATTCGACACGAGAGGAGATCGAGATGTCGAGGACAGTCAACAAGATCGAGCTTCTGGGCCGCCTGGGCGCGGACCCGGAGGTCAGGAGCACCAACGGCGGCACGTCCGTCGCGAACCTGCGGCTGGCGACGGAACGCCGGGTGAGGGACGGCGAGCCGGAGACGGACTGGCACACGGTGGTGTGCTGGGCCGGCCAGGCCGACGCGGTAGGCAGGTACCTGGGAAAAGGCGACCGGGTCTACGTCGCGGGTCGGCTGGGATACAGCACCTGGGAGGGCTCCGACGGCCAGATCAGGCACAAGGCAGAGGTGCACGCCTCCGAGGTGGTGTTCCTCGACTCGAGGAACGGCAACGGGCATGCCCGCGGCCACGAGACGAACGATGCGTCGTCTCCGTTCTAGGCGGAGATGTTTCGCATGACCCGGCGGCGCTGCCGACGGGCGCCACGCGGGTCGCACGCCCGCGCCGAACGACGCAACTCGAAGACAGGAGGCATCGATGGGCGAGACAGAAACCGCCGCCCGCGCCGACGAGCTCTGGACGGTGACTGCGGGGGGCTTCTCGGCGACGGCCGACGCGTTCGCCAGAGACGCGAGGGACGACACGCTGTGGTTCCTCTCGATGGTGGGATCGCAGACGGCGCTGAAGGCGATCTGGGCGTCGCTGCTCAAACAGCCGCCCGACGAGGCGCACGTGATCAGGGGAGCCGACGGCGAGGCGCTGTCGGGCGGGTACCGCAGATGCGCCGTGCCGCACGAGACGGTCGGGACGTGGACCACCAGGATCGCGAAGCTGCCCATGTCGGGCGGATGGCACGCGCTGGTCTACACGAAGACCGCGGAGCTGGGCTTCGAGCGGGACTCGTTCCTGCTGCTGGCCCGCGAGGGCGACGACGCCCCCGCGCTGCACCGGCGGTTCCTCGACCGGCGCTGCCCCCTGCCGCTCCACGGATCGTGGTCGATGTGGCTGTGGGATCGGGGGCTGGCCAACGGCGAGATCACGCCGCTTGAATCGGCGGGCCTCTCCGCCTACAGGTGCGCGCCGAACGCCGACAGGCTGAGAGACGACCTGTCGCACGCGGTTGGGTCGCGCAGGCTGACGCTGCCCGAGGTTAGCGGGGAGGAGAGATGACGCGTAAGTCCCTCTTGGGACCTCCGCGCCGACGCGTCCCCGAAGCTGTCGGCGGGGGCGGCGTTCCCGCGACGAACGACGACGGCGAGAAGAAAGGAGACCCGCCATGAGGCTTGCCGCGCAGGCCAAAGGAGGATACTACCCCGCCCCCCTGAGGGTGGTGGAGATGATCGCGGACCTGATCCGCGCGGACGCCGGCCCCGGCCGGCGCGGAACGGGCACGCTCCGGCTGCTGGATCCATGCTGCGGCGAGGGTCTGGCGGCGGAGCGGCTCGCCGAGCGGCTCCGGGAGACGTCGCGCGTCCCGGTGGAGACCTACGGGGTCGAGCTGCACTGCGGCAGGGCGGAGGAGGCCGAAAAGCGCCTGGACCACGTGCTGGCCTCGGACCTGTTCCGGGTCTCGATGGCGAACGGGGCTTTCGGGCTCTGCTACCTCAACCCGCCCTACGACTGGGACTCCGACGACAAGCGGAGAGTCGAGCACGCGTTCCTGACGCAGTGCACGCGCTACATCGCGGACGGCGGCCTGCTGGTGTTCGTGGTGCCGAGGCGGCGCCTGGCGGTGTCGGCGCGGTACCTCTCCTCACACTTCGGGCGGATCAGCTGCTGGGCGTTCCCCGACCCGGAGCGCGAGGTCTTCGACCAGGTCGTGCTGATCGCCCGCCGCAAGCCGGAGCCGTTCGCCGACGTGCGCGCCGAGCGGCAGGTGCTCGAGTGGTCCTCGGGGGAACCCGAGACGCTCTCCCCGGCGCGGTATCCGGAGTTCCGAGCTCCGGCGGCTCCGGCGGGAGACGTGCTCTTCGCGACCCGCACGGTCGACCCCGAGGCGGCGGCGTCCGAGGCGCGCCGATCCGGGCTCTGGACGGTCCCGGACGTCACCGACTCGCTCTGGCCCGCGGAGGACAGGCGGGAGCGTCCGCTGATGCCGCTCAGGAGGGGCCACATGGCGATGCTGGTAGCCGCCCGGGTTCCTGGACAATCTGGTCCTCGAATCCGAACGCAGCCGCGTCCTGGTGAAAGGCCGCACGGCGAAGCAGATGATCCTCGCGGAGGACCGCCCCGAGAAAGAGGTCTACCGCGAGCAGCTCACCACGACGGTTGTCGCGCTCGATCTCGGGAGCGGCGCGATCGAAGACATAGCGGCCTGACGGCCGGGAAAGGAGGACGAGATGGACCTCGGTGAGTTCATCGACACCTACAGGGACGCGATAGCGAGGCGGGTGGTGGAATCGTACCCGCCGCTCTACCGTCCGTCCGAGAACGGCCGCGGGCTTCCGCGGCTGCTGAGGACGCCCCTCGGGGCGCAGGCCGACGCGGTCCGCGGTGCGGCGCTCTCGCTCGAGGCGCGGCGCGGCACGACGGTGGTCGGCGAGATGGGGACTGGCAAGACCTTCATCGCCGCGGCCGCGGCACACACGGCCGGTTTCGAGCGGATCCTGGTGCTCTGCCCGCCGCACCTCGTGAACAAGTGGAAGAGGGAGGTCGAGGAGACCGTGCCCTTCGCACGCGCGTCGGTCGTCAAGTCGATCACCGATCTCGAGAGGCTCCGGCTCTCGACCGGGATCGGACCCCTCTTCGCGGTGATGTCGAGGGAGCGCGCCAAGCTCTCGTACCGCTGGAAGCCCGCGGTCGTCGACCGATGGGCCGTGGCGAACGGCAGGCTGGTGCGGGACGAGGAGACGGGCGAGCCGGTGCGCGTGCCGACCTGTCCGACGTGCTCCGCCCAGGTCGTCGACAAGGATGGAGTTCCCCTGACTCTCAAAGAGCTTTCACGGCGGAGACGCGCCTGCACGAGATGCGGCTCCGGCCTGTGGCATGCCGACAACTCCGGCCCCAGGCGCTATCCGCTCGCCGAATACGTCAAGCACAGGATGAAGGGCTTCTTCGACCTGCTGATCGGCGACGAGGTGCACGAGTACAAGGGCAGGGGATCGGCTCAAGGGGTCGCCGCGGGCGTCCTCGCCGACGTCTGCGGAAAGTCGCTCAGCCTCTCCGGCACGCTGATGGGCGGGTACAGCTCCACGCTGTTCCACCTCCTCTACAGGTTCTCGCCGGAGATCAGGGGCGAGTTCGCTCGGTCGGACGAGCGTCGCTGGGTGCAGCGCTACGGCTTCGAGGAGCACTCGATCGGCAAATCCGAGGACGAGGCTCTCGAGGACGGGCGGGTGAGCCGGCGGCGGAGCTACCGGAAGGTGGTGAGGGAGCGGCCTGGGCTGGTGCCCTCGGCGCTGTTCCACATCATCGGGAACACCGTGTTCCTGCGCCTTTCGGACGTCGCGTCTGGGCTGCCCGCCTACGACGAGCAGATCCTGCTGTCCTCGATGGACGCGCGGGAGGACGCCACGGGCTTCTCGCAGCGCAGCGCCTACGCCCACGTGTTCGAGAAGCTGAAGAACGCGCTCACGAAGGCGCTGCATTCAGGCTCCAAGAGGCTGCTCGCCACCTACCTGCAGACGCTGCTGGCGTACCCCGACGGCTGCACCAGAGGCGAGACGGCGTTCGATCCCGACACCGGGGACGTGCTGGTGCAGGTGCCGCCGCTCTCGGAGGAACGGCTCTACCCGAAGGAGAAGGCGCTGGTCGACCTCGTCGCCGCCGAACGTCTGGCGGGGCGGCGCGTGCTTGTCTACGCCACGCACACCGGCACCCGCGACATCACCGTCCGGATGCGGGAGATGCTGGAGCGGCACGGCTTCCGCGCCGCGGTCATGAAGGCCGGGGCGGTGGCTCCGGACCGGCGTGAGAAGTGGGTCGCTGAGAAGGTCGAGCAGGGCATCGACGTCCTGATCTGCCATCCCCGGCTCGTGCAGACGGGGCTCGACCTGATCGACTTTCCGACGATCTGCTGGTACGAGACCGACTACTCGGTCTACGTGATGCGGCAGGCCTCGAGACGCTCGTGGCGGATCGGACAGACTCGGCCGGTGAAGGTGGTCTTCATGGCCTACCGGAACACGCTTCAGGCCGACGCCCTGAAGCTGGTGGCGCAGAAGCTTCAGAGCTCGCTCGCAGTCGAGGGCGAGCTTCCCAAAGAGGGTCTCGCGGCCTTCGGCGACGACGGCGACGACCTGATGATGGCGCTGGCCAAGCGGATCGTCGACGGCGAGGAGGACGGTGCGGAGACCATCGAGGAGGTCTTCGCCATGGCAAGGCACGCCGAAGGCGAGGCCGAGGAGCTGCTCGTGGACGCGGATTGGAAGACCGTCGAAATCGAGCCGAAGGTCGCCGCGGTCGATGGAAACGGCCACGACCAGAACGGCCGCCACGTTCCGTTCATCGCCGAACCTGCGGTGGCGGTCGTCCAGACCAACGGGCGCACGCACCCGGACGGCGATGGTCGCCACGACGAGGCTGATGCGGATGAACAGTCGCTGTTCTCCTGGGCCGAGTTCATGGCGGAGCCGGTCGAGCCGAAGCGCCGGAACGGCAAACCCCGTCCTGCCAGCCTCTCGATGTTCGAGTGGGCCATGGAGCAGGAAAGGGAACTGGTCGGCGCTGGTCGCTAGACCGCCGCTCACGGGGAAAGACGCCGCTTCATCGGCGGCGTCATTCCCCGCACGGAAACGAACCGAGAAACAAAACACGCGAAGGAGAAGAACGATGGCAAGGATCTTCGTTTACGACGACCGGGAGTTCCCGGACCCAGATCCCGAGATGAGCGTCGACCAGGTGAAGGCGACACTGGCCGACTTCTACGGCGAGATCGCCAACGCCTCGGTCAAGGAGTCGATCAGGGGCTACGACACCATCTACGAGTTCGAGCGCAGGGTGGGCACCAAAGGCGCCCCGGCTCGCGTCCCGAGCTAGAGGAGGGCGAAGCGATGGACAGCAACGAACTCGCGGAACTGCTGGCGGCCGTGCCGCCGGCGGAACTGCGCATCTTGGAGCTCGCGGCGGAGCTCGAACGGCCCGACGGCACCCTCGACCTGGACGCCGCGGCCGCACGACAGCCCGAGGTCGAGACGGCCTGCGTCCAGGCGCAGAGCTACGCCTCGGCCACGGGACGACTCCTGGAGGCGATGCGATGGAAGCTGCTTGCCCGCCGCTCCTGAGCGGTCTCGGGGAGACGCTCCTGCGACGTCCGCCTTCGCTGCGGGAACTGATCGTCATCGTCGGGCACGCCGACGACTACGGATGGTTCGCCGGACTGGTGCGTCGTCTCTTTGCCGATGAGGCGGAAACGGTGCTCTCGCCGCCGGACGTGCGCACGAGGGTGGAGCTCTTCGCCGAACTCTTCGCGGAACGGCATTTCCCCCTCTACGCGCCGTTCGTGGAGTACTGGACCGAGGCCGACTGGGAGGAACCGCCGTGGTCCTGGCTGCGGAGAGGCGTCCCCTTCGATCTGGCGGGATTCGGCTACGAATCCCTCCACGAGCTGTGGGACGGCTACTGCTACGGCTTCTCGGCCCTGGCGCTGCTGGTCAAGACTCCGAACGGCTTCTTCTACGGCGCGGACGAGATACGTACGGCCTGGCTCGAGTCGGCCGCGGAACGCATCCCGAATGAGACGCTGCTGAGGATTCCTCGGGACGGCATTCCCTTCGACGACCTGAAGGAGGCGGTCGAGGGGACACGGTACGAGGGCGCGGCCCTGGCGTGCAGCTGGGTCTTCGCCGATACCGGCAACTTCTTCCTCGACCACAGCTACGACGACGGGTGGTACGACGGCTTCTCCGACCCGTGGGACGACGAGGTCATCGCCGAAGGCACGTCTGAGTGGCGCAGGGCCAGAGCCCACATCGACGCGGTCGGTCAGCTGACCGACTGGCTGGACGAGGACCTGCCCGGCCGCTTCGCCGAGACGCTGGACTTCATCCTGCCCCGGCTGCCCGAACACGACAAGGAGGACAGAGACCATGAACAGTGACGCCGACAGGACCGAGTGGTCGCTGCCGGGCGCGGCGGACGCGCCCAGAGACGCCTTGAAGGTGCAGCTGGAAGTCTACGGCGAGACGATTCTCCTGCGGGGCTTCGAGCGCGAAGCCGACTGGGTGAGGACCGTCTGTGCCGACGAGATCGCCAACGTGTTCACAAGGCACATCGGGATCTCCTCGGGGCTGCTGCCTGAGAACACCCTCTGGTGGGCACAAGGCGAGACCGGACTGACGGTGGGCCTGTGGAGGGCTCCGCAGATCTGGTCGGTGGCCCTCCAACGGGAGGCTTTCAAACCGCCCGCGCGGCTCCGGCTCCCGATGCCGGGGCTGATCTTCGTCTGCTCGCCGGGCCGAGCGCCGTGGGTGTACGCCGCCCCGAGCAGACCAGTCGAACCGGAACAGCAGCTCTACCGCATGCCCGCCTTCAACGTCTTCAGCGACGGACGGGTCTGCCCCGGAAGCCACAAGTTCCCCGACGAAGCGGGAGAGATCCCCGAGTCCTTCTTCCGGTCCTTCTTCTCCCTTACAGGAGATTCGAACAACCGCTCGAAGAAGCACCCCGACGACCTGCAAGCGCTATGGGAGGAGATAGATGGACGGACCGAGTACCCCGCTGAAGACCTTGTTCCCCAGTGCACCGTGGCCGAAGCGATCGCGGTCTCGGAGGGGAGACGTGGCCGCCGATGGTGATGAGCGTTGCGCCAGCGTTCGGCAAAGTCCCGTGGGCCACCTCGTCAACCACGCCGCCGGACTCTCCGGCACCCAGGGGATCGGATTCGACTACGTGCTCGGATCGGGCGGCGTGTACGTCCAGTCCGAGAGCGCGGACCTGACGGCTCGGGTGCTGGGCGCACCGTGCGAGGTGCGGGGCCTCGCTTCCGTGGCCGAGAAGGTGGAGCTAGCCCACGGCCCGATACCGGCGCGCCTGTTGGATGCCGGGCTGCGCTGGTTCCGGGACGACCCGCGCACCGAGCGGTTCTTCGCCATCCGCTGGGACGGAGACTCCTACTGTCCTGTGGTTCCCCCGCAGCAAGGGACGGCTTCCTCCCTCGAATACGAGCCCGTCGGGGGAGTGGTGGCCGAGTTCCACTCGCACGGAACCCACCGCGCGTTCTTCTCGAAGACCGACGACGGGGACGAGCAGGGGTTCCGCATCTACGGCGTCGTCGGACGCCTCGACGCTTCCGAGCCTGAACTGAGCCTGCGGGTCGGCGTCTACGGCCACTTCGCTCCGGTGGAATGGCCGCAGGTGTTCGACGGGCCGCGACGGGGCGTCCGACTGACCGTCGAAACACCGGATCCGGAACTAGACAAACAACCAGCGACAAGGAGGTGACTGAGAATGCCCTACCACCTGGACAACGCGTTCCTGCAGGACAATCCCTGGATCACAGTGGTCGGCTGCGGCGGCACTGGCGGCTTCGTCGCCGAGGGCCTGTGCAGACTCTTCCAAGGAAGGGAGGCCACCATCGTCCTGGTCGACCACGACCGGGTGGAGCCGCACAACCTGCTGCGCCAGAACTTCTACGCGGAAGACGTGGGACAGTTCAAAAGCAGGGCGCTGGCGGACCGACTGGCGAAAGCCTATGGACGTCTGGTCGGCTACTGCGTCTACCCCTTCCGAGAGTACGACCACGACTTTCGCGCCTACGGACACGGCTACCCCGGTCTGCGCGCATACGGAGACAGCCTCATCATCGGCTGCGCCGACAACGCCGCCGCGCGCAGGGCGATGGCCGAGTGTCTGCCGGGAGACCCGCATCGCTGGCTCATCGACGCGGGCAACGACACCAACTGGGGACAGGTCCTCGTCGGCAACGTCTCCGAGCGGTTGACCTTGGAGGAATCGCCCTTCACCGGGGAGATCTGCCATCTGGCCCCCGCACCGACTCTGCAACGGCCCGACCTGCTGACCGCCGTGTCGAACAGGCCGCCGGACGTGGACTGCGCGGCAGCTCTCGACCTTGCCGACCAGGACCCCACCATCAACCAGATGATGGCGTCGCTGGTGCTGCAGGTCGTGCGCCGCATGGTGGCGGGAACCTGCCCTTTCATGAGCCTCTACCTGGACATGGACCAAGGCACGGTCAACCCGACCTACGTCACTCCTCAGGCCGTGGAGCGGCTGATCGGGACCGACTGCGATCCGGAAATCCGGGCGTAGCCGACGCGCCGCGGGGCGTTGACGCCCCTGCGATAAGCGCGCATGAATCCATCGGACGTGAAACGAAAAAGGAGAAACCATGGCCGACGAAAAGAGGACGAAGACCACATGGCAGGACACCCGCAACGGGCTGCGCGGGCACGAGTTGATGACGAAGGATCTCGGGGAGAAGATTCCCGCGCTCGGCGCCAGCCAGAACGTCGAGGACTTTGACGACGTCGTCGCCCACGTGAAGCTGTTCAGCCCCTACAGCAACTGGACCTGGTACGTCACGGAGTGGGAAGCCGAGACCGGCCTCTGCTTCGGCCTCGTCGAGGGGTTCGACACGGAGTGGGGCTACTTCGGACTCGGAGAGCTCGCGGAGACGACGGTGCTCGGCGGAGTCCCCGCCATCGAGCGCGACCTCTACTGGGAACCGAAGACCATCGGCGAAATCACGAGAGAGTCGTCGAGATTGGCGGCCTAGCCGACGGCGCGTGTGGACGCAGCCGGAGGTAAGACCAACGAAAGGAGAAGATCGATGCCGGACGAGAACGGAACGGCAACTACCCGCCCGGACACGACGATCATCGAGGAGCAGGGACCGGACGAAGAGACGGCGAAAGCCTCCCAGGGCTCGGACGACGCCGCAGAAGCTGCCGGCGACGAGGCGCAGACCGACGCAGCGGAAGAGCTGAAGGTCGTCGTCTCGATCAAAGGGAGAAGGGCCACCGTCGGGGTGCAGCAGCCCTCGTCGGACCCGCACATCGAGAGCTTCGACGACGCGGATTTGACGGCGCTGGCGCAGGAAGTCGCAGGAGTGACTGAAAGAGCACGGGCCAGTTGGGTGGTTACGCCAAAGCATCCCGCCTACGAACGGCCCGCTCCTCCGGCCCGGCGCCGCAACCAGCGTCAGCAGGCGACGGCGCAGGAGGAACAGCAAGCGCCCAGGCTGTTCTAGGAGGACGGACTCGATCAGCGCACAACCCTGGATCGCTGATACAGGATAGGTCGCCACTCATGTGGCGGCCTGTTCCTGCCTCTCCATATATGTAGCCTTTTTGCGTTTCCGGACCTATGAAAAGGGGCGGGTCTTCCGCTTCGCACCGTTGTATGACGTTCTTTTGATTCTGGTATTACGACATCCTGGGCCGTTCGCCCCGGTGAACCGCCGGGTTCTACGCTGGCGTTGTCTCTATCGGCGCATTCTGCAACTCGATCGGGCGGATCTCCATAGCGGGAGTCACGCTACCGGGCGTTGACCACTTCATGGGGCCGAATGCTTTCGATCTGCTGCGCCTCGGCGCGTCCGGCATGGTAGAGGTCCCAGCGCAGTTGCAGATTGATCCAAAAATCAGGGGAAGTCCCGAAGAATCTTGAGAGCCGCAGCGCCGTGCTCGGAGTGACGCCGCGCCGCCCGCGCCCGACTTCGTTGACGCGCTGAAAAGGCACCTGGATCGCTATCGCCAAGTCCCGCTGCGTCATGCCGAGAGGCATGAGAAACTCCTGCAAAAGCATCTCGCCCGGGTGCGTTGGCTCACGGTCGGAAGGGATGCGAACCATGTCGAATCTCCTGTCTGCTCAGTGATAGTCGGTGATCTCTGCTTCGTCCGGACCCGCCTCTGTCCATACGAAGCAGATGCGATACTGGTCGTTGACTCGGATGCTGTGCTGCCGTCTTCGATTCCCGCTCAATGGTTCCAGCTGGTCGCGTCGCTCGGGTGAGGTAACAGCGAAGAAATTTGCGGTCGCAGCTCTTCGACTACGGTTTCGAATGCGGGCAGATCGGGCACCAACGGACCCAGCCACGTCTCCCAAGTATCTTCGACATGCATCAAGACGCCAGGTTCGAAAAAATCGTCCGGTCCGGTGAAAGACACGTCGCGGACGGCACATTTTTGAATCATCAGGCTCTGGAACCCAGTCATGTCCAACGCATCGCCGCAAGTGTCCAACACCCGCCAGAGGTCGTAATAGTCGCGCGCCCTCGAACGGGCCCAGCCGCGTTCAAAGAGGATCTTCGACTGCTGCAGAACCGCACGCAGCTTTTCGCTGACGACCTCCTCCAGCGAATAGACATAGACACGGGCGTCTACAGACTCACCGTATTCGTGAAGAACCCGTCTTCTTTCAATCGGCCGCAACACGGGTTCGTCGACCATGATTTCGACCATCACCCTCGCCCAAGTTCCGGGTCGGTTGTGCCAAGGCAAACGCACGCGGATCGTGAACGCCTCCTGGCCGCCCGGATGCGGTTCGCGTTCAGTGTAACGCTCGGACAATATCGCCACCGGAGCGTACGGCTCCAGCATGCGTTCCGCGCGGGCGCAGGCCTCGCGGATGCACCGTTCCATGGTCGCCCCTCGCGGCACGTCGTCCATCGCGGAAAAATCCAGGTCTTCCGAGAAACGGTAGTCGCCGAAATAACATTTTTTTAGGGCTGTGCCGCCTTTGAAGACCAGTTTCTCGCTCAACTCCGGGACGCTGGCGATTCCGGTCAGCGCCCACGTCAGCAGGTAGTCCCTCTCCATGACCTGCCAGTCAGCACCCAACCGATCGCGCGCTTCCAGCAATCGAGTTCGGAGCGGTCTGATCAACGGGCCAAACTCGGCAGATTCTCCTGGACCATCCATCGACTGTTGCATCGTCCCTTTCTGGCTCGTGAAGGATCGAGCGGCCGATATCCGCTGGCGGGAAGCGATGCCAACCGCTCCAATCCAGGGGAAGACAGACCGTGATGCTCCAACACCCATCCAAGTCGCTTGACAGTCGCGATCCCGAGCCGCAACGCATATCCGACGATGCGTTCGACGTCGATCTTTTCCAACGCGACCCCGAACGCGTGCATCACCTCGCCGAAACCTCCGCAGTGACGGGGCGTGGAAAGTCCGTCCAGAAGGGTGCGCTCCATGTCGGTGACGGACACGCGCGCTTCGCCGACCCACACGTCTCGTATGCCGAAGAATCGTTCGGGGGTGGTTTGAACGAACCTGTACCGCGTGCCGTTCGCGACGTATACGCCCGCGGTGCGGGGATGCCTTTGACCGCGGTTGCGGGGAATCGAAGCCCGACTGGTCGTGAGGACGAACACCTGCCTCGGCAATTGATCGGTGAGCCCGTGGTGGTTCATCGCCGACCAGTGTGAAATCGCGGCCGGGTCGACGAGAGCCATGGCGATTTCGAATTCGTGCGCGTCCGCGACGCCAGGCACCGTCGAAGACAGGGAGTACAGTCCCCTTCGCACGGGCACGATCCAGGAATTTCTGCGCAGGTGATGAAGCGCCTCTCCCAGATACGCGTCCTTCAGACCGACACGCGGGGCGATCTCCCTGGCGCGGTCGGTCGTGAAAAGTCGGTCGCCTTCGTAGGCGAGCTGACGGGCCAGCTCGATTCCGACCAGCGACTGCTTCGGCTTGGCATTGGGCGACGGTTCTTCGAGGTTGGTCTTCATCGGGCGGTGTCGATGGTTGTGTTTACAAATATACGTCGTTAATAGGATGATGTCAAATGAACGAGCCTATTTCAACAATGAAAATGGATCGACGCGACTTCGCCAGCGGCGCAAGGGCAGGAGCAGCAGCGTTCAGCCAGCCCCTTGCGGCCCGTCGGGATCATCCTATCGAGACCGGTAGGTGTTTCCCGCTCCTTCATTTCGGCTCGCACTTCGTCCACAAAGGTTCACCGACTAGAGAAAAGGCCTCGAGATGGACGCGTCGTCGGGTGTCTTTTCTTGCCCTTGCGGCAGACCTCGACACTCAAGGCGCCGAAACCTTGCCTTTGCCGCCTAGATCGGTCGGCGAATGCACCACTGGACCTTCCGCAACTAGGCCAAAGCGTGAGCGATGGAACGCGGCATGCTTGAGAGCTATCGAGAAGACATCCCTAAGCGTGCTCACGAAACTCTCCTCGGTGCGTCGATAGAACATCAGCTGTTGGAACTCTTGATAATCGAGCAGCAGACAAGGAACGCCAGTTTCCTGGGAAATGGACAGCACTAACCGGCTACAGTCCGGCCGGTCGTGATCAAATAGCTCTTTTACGATGACGAGGCCGAACATCTCGCGTCCAGACGTGGAGACTTCGCTGCGTTGCGTACCCGTTACGACCTCGATGGATTTCGCAGATCGGAGATGTTTGATGGCGCCTTTAAGTTGGGCGGCAGCCTTCTCGACTTGTTTCGAAGACGTGGACGCCTTGCGAACAATGGAACGATTTAAGGCCGCTTCGTTTATTGGACTATCCTTGGCCTGAATCAGCAGCACAGTCATGTCTGTTGCCGCGAGCACGTCGACGAACTCTCGTCGCGTGTCTGTTCGCATTGGATTCCGGCTGACTTGGTCGCGATCAAACGCACGATGCAGCCCTATCTCAATGTCGCGTTCATTGAAATCGCCAGGGGACTCACTCTGTAGGTTCAAATTGTCGGGGATCGAAGTCTCGTGAAGATCAATTCTGAAGGCGGTCTTGTCGTCCTCCTTTGAGCGATTACCAAACCACGGCACCATGTCATCGTGGAACCGACGAGCCAGATCCAATGATTCGGGCACGAGCCGGATAGTTTCCGCTAATGACCGAAAGCGCGCAGCGTCTGGGTGCTCGGCACGGAAACTAATCAAAAAGCGATTGTGTTCGTCGAAGAGGTGCATGTCGAAGGAGTTTGACGAAAACACCTGGAGACGGAACCGGGTATCTTCTTCATCGAACAGGAGTGTACGGATGGTGAGCGGTTCATCGTGGTCATCAAAAAAGCCGTAACTAATCCGGCGGTTTGCAAATCGCCAACGCTTAGCGGCACCAGGTAAAACCTCAAAAACCTTCTTAAACGGGCAGTTTCAGCCATTTCCCTCGTGGTTTTCGCGATTAGAGCCACTCGAGAGTAGTCTGCGTTGTTCGTCGGAAGCAGACCGTTTGGTATGTCGACCAATGTCGCTAGGACTTCCGGATGGGCAACAGACTCGGCCCATCGGAGGACGGATTGCAACTCTGACGCGTCGGCAGACGGCGCGAAAGCGGAACAAGGGATGTCGTCCCTGCCGGCGGCGAACCGCATGATAACTCCTGCCCGTGTAGCAGGAGTGCCCAAATCTTGGATTGCCCGATCTAAATCGAGCAGCTCACTCAGGCAGTTGACAGCCCTTTTAGTCAGGCCTACTCCAACCAGTCTGGGTTTCCCAAGAACGTCCAGATACAAAATCAGTTCCGGATCACGAGTTCGCCAATCCCCTTGAGAGTAACGAACTAGGACATAGTCGTTTTCATTGGCGTATTTGAAACACTCGGAGTGAGTTCGATCCATCAACTTTCGAATGTACTCCCGTAATCCACTGTGAGCACGGCGTTGTTGATGCCTTAGGACATCGCACAGTACTACTGCAAAACACTCGGAATCATGTTCCTGACAAGTTTGCGGATTCGCATGCTGAGGGGGCTGAATAGGTGGTGGGAAGCGGAATCCATCGCTTCTTACCGACTGCTTCAACCAAGGATCCGTCTCGGTTGGGGGCTTGGCAGATGTGGCAGGTCGGCTGCTCGGTGATGTCTGCACATACGGTGCAGAGTTTGATGCGTAGCTTGACGCCGGTGATGGCTTCGGCGAGCTCTTCGGCCTCGGCTTCGGGCATTCGGACGAGGTGGTAGGCGAGGCGTTGTGCGGACTTGGGTCCGATGCCTAGGAGACGTCGGAAGGCGGCCATGGGGGAGATTGTAATGGTGGCTAGGTTGGAGTACTTGCGGGGAGATTGAAGTAGCCAAGTGAGGCTTGGGGCGTGGTTTTCGCCTACGGAATCGGGGTTGATGCGCGGTAAACATGTGGATTGTATTTGATCAGTTTCAGCACAATGAGTTAATGAGAGTCTCATATCAGAGGCAGGAAGTTTTTGAGTCCCGCTAGTGCTTCCGGCGTGGGGAGCATGGAAATTTATCACTTCGTGGCAAGAATCATCATATCCATGAACAGCGGCACTAGGATCGGGGTGGGGCTAGTGGTTCTGGTGCTTGTTGCGTCGATGCACCTGTTGCTTCTTCAACATTCCGCGGGCGCGCAGGACGGCGGGCATCTATCTATTTCGATCACCGCCGACACGCCTTGTGTAGTGGGAGGTGAGTCTGCTTCGTTCACGCTGAAAGCCAGCAGAGTGTTGACAAGCGATCTGGCAGTACGAATGGGAGTAGGCAGGAACTATGCGGTCGTGTCACTTGACGGCATTTCACATACGATTAGGGCAGGTAATGATTCAGTTCGGTTCTCAATCACAACAATAAGGCCTAACTCGGATGGTAGCAATTGGAGCTCTCCTCAAGGTGACTACACGTATGACATTGGAGATAGACCGAATTTCACTTTATTGGTGAGTTCTAGCCTAAATTATTCGATTGGTCAAGGGAGGGCAAAGGTAAGTGTGTACCACACATCCGAGCGAGCCTTATGTAAGGAGCCAACAGCGACCCCCACACCTACATTCACGCCTACACCTACACCCACCAATACGCCAACGGCGACGGCCACGCACACGCCGACGGTTACACCTACGTTCACGTCTACGCCTACACCCACCAATACGCCAACGGCGACGGCCACGCACACACCTACGAATCCGTCAACTTTGAAAACTGAGAATACTGTAAATACGGAAGGCAACAATAATCCGGATCCGTCGCCCACGCCCACGCCTACTCCTACTCCGATTTTAGTATCGTCCGAGCCAGGAGTGGTGGTGCCGGATCCCCCAGATCCGGTCCGTAGAGAGAGAACTCCGACCGCAACCTTTACGCCAGTGTCCAATCCTTGGGCGCGGATACCCGTTTTGCCGACATCAACCCCGACGCGTAGGCCATCGCGAATCGTAGCTACAGCGGCGCCTACGGCGATTCTTACAGAGGTAGCGACTGCTACGCAGATCGTGCTTCCTAACGATGTTCCCACCGCCTCTCCTACTCCGACTGCGAGTCCTACGAAGGTTGCCATGGATACGCCTAAGGCGGTTTCTACAAAAGTTGCTACTGCGACGCCGACGCAAGCGCCCAGTCCGACGCCAATCAGCGCGCTGGACCAACAATCCGGGCTTGCTGTTGCCACGCCGACAACTACAGCTGTTTATTGCGGTGTTTATCTCGATTTTGCCCATACGGTGATACGAGTGGGAGAGACCTCCGTACTGACTGCGAGTCTTTCGGGGATATCTGGTTGGAGTCTTATGTTGCATAGTGGCAGTTTGGCGATCGGAGAGCCAGTGCACGAGTCAGCGGGACAAACAACGTGGCAAATCACCGCAATCGAACCGGGTACTCCGGCGTTGACGATCATGGCCAAATGCCTGGACGGCAGAGAGATCAGTTACACCGCGGCCATCCATGTAGACCCGATAGCAGTCGTTGTGTCGCCTGTCATCGCAGATCCTTCACCTACTGCCGTTCCCGAGAGAGCGGAGCTAGCAGATGTCGTCGCGGAAGAGGTAACGGAAGGCCCCACTCCGGTTGTCGTCATGATTGCCGCCACGCCGACCGTTGTTGTCATGCCCACACCTGCGCTTGTGACGCTAAACACGCCTACTCCTTCGGCAACGGCGACCGCCAAGCCCACATCTTTACCGGATATACCTGATCCTTCAGAGGACGAGACGGTTGTGATGACCAATCCGGAAGGGCAAGGGCCTGATCAGGAGGGACCTGTCGATACTGATGCCGGCGACGGCTTGCCAGTCGATCAAGGCGTCTCGTCCGAATCCTCTGACACGTCTTGGCTGATAACCATGCTGGTCACCATATCGATCATCGCATCGCTGTTGATCTTGGTCGCGTTGACAGCGATCGCGCTCCTCGCCATGTTCTCAGCGCGATACAGACGGCGGTTTTACCTCATCTGGATAGGATGGAAGAGGCAGATGCGCTCGCTTTGGGCGCGAGTCTTATCGAGGCCTCAACAAGAGCTTGAGGAGCCACAGCCTGAGGAACCGGTTGCAGTTCTATCAGAAGCAACACAAGAGCCGGAAGTCAGATCCGTCGAAAGGCCGGTCGATTCACGCATGGTAATAGATCATTCTGTTGGATCATCACGCAATTGAGATGATCGGCGGGTGATGGGGGTGCGAAGGGTTATACAAAGGGGAGCTATAAACCTAGCTGGTCATGAACGCTAAAAGAATGCTTCTTCCTATCATCGTGGGGGGCTTTGCCGCGGGATGTTCGATCATCGGTGCCGAAGCTACGCCCACACCCGAACCAACGGCGACGGCCACCAGCGATCACAGGGACGGGTTTTACGGACCTTTCGAGGTGGGGGAAACCGTTCAAGATGCGATAGATGTCTGCTCTATGTCAGGCACCAGTCTTTATCTCGAATGGTCAGAGCAGCAATGGCTATTCATTGAGGCGTTTTGCTATGGCGACGTGCCAGAAACCGACAGGTGGGACGATCACGGATTTTTGTTCGAATGCACGACCGAAGGACAGAGCGAAGCGCGCTTAGACGGTTTGGATGTTTTCTGTTACAAAGAGCCTGTGGATAACTAGGTATATGAGTCGGATACAAAGGGTAGTAACGCAAGTAAGACGGTTGGTCAAACGTCAGACAGGAGGTCAACATGCTGAACAACAGAGAACATGCACCGATACACGAGATCGATTTCGTCGATGCTACCAGCGTTCATTCGTACGAGATGACCAGGAAGTATCAGGAGCCGTTTCAACGACACACGGTTCTGGTAGGAATACAGCGGCGGCTACCCTCAACAGAAGGGCCAGCACGGATCGAGCCAGACCTTCCTCTTCATACGCTAACACTGATAGCATTCCGTCCTGAAGACGCGCGTATCCTTGCTCGCCAGCTATCCCGTATGGCTAATCTTCAAGACCGTGGTCGAGGATGATTGAAGGGCTAGTCTCCCGCACAGTCATTTCACGCTCCATTCAAAGCGGGTTTTTAGTTTCCGCTTAATTTGGATTTAGAAGCTTAGGCCGGGGATGTTCAGGCCTCCGGTTATGGACTGCATTTTTTGGGCGGCTAGTTGTTGGGACTGTTCTATGGCTTGGTTCACGGCGGCGGTGACCATGTCTTGGATCATTTCGAGGTCTTCGGGGTCGATGTGGTCGAAGGCTTCGGGGCTGATCTCGATCGATTCGATCTGTGCGCCGCCGACTACAGTTGCTTTGACGGCTCCCCCACCGGCGGATGCTTCGGTTGTGGCCTGGGCGATCTCTTCCTGCATCTCTTGGATCTTCTTCTGCATCGCTTGGGCTTGGCGAAGCATGTTGCGGTTCATCATGGATGGCCGGCTCCTGAGGAGTTGGGTTGCGGATACGAGCTTGATTTTACTAGGGGGTGTGGCGACCTGCCCTTTCGGGACGAAGGGCAATGTTTCTGATGCTGGTGCCAAGTGAATGACATCGTTATGCTGCGGATTTCTATTGGAAACACCATGTCGTTGAATGCCCATGTTGTTGTATGTTAAGGTGATGCTCTAGGAAGTTCGAGACAGCGCAGAACCATGTCCAGCCACAGACCACGATGCACATGCCTAGAAATAACAGCGGCAACACAGAAACTGATGCTATTGGCGAAATTCGATCGGCGGTAGGTTTGCACATTGGTTCTATCCCCCCCCCCCCCCCGATTCTAAGCGCCTCCCAAATGGCGCTTCAATTCGTTCCGCGGTAGCGGTTTATTTCCTGCTGGCAGCTGTTGCGGCGTTTCTGGTCTGGACCGGTGATAGTGCAGATGTCGCGGAGGCTCAATCCAGCCAGACAACTCATCAAGTCACGCCTTCCACCTTCAGCACCTATTTCGACATCGACTCGTCGACAGAGGTTGCGACGCTGAAGGATGCTTACAAGAGCGATACGACGCTCGTGTTCGGGGAAGGCACTTATTCCAATCCGATGAAGATCGAAGGCGCTGCCAATGTAGTTCTGAAAAGTGCCAATCCAGCGACTTCTTCCAACGCTTCGATTATCAAGGCGTACACATCGTTCGAGTCCGCGGCGGGCGCGACGCGGCAGTCCATCTTCGAGGTTTCGGGTTCCTCCAACGTGACGATTTCCGGTTTCAACTTCGACTTCGCCTGTGTATACGACGATACGGTCAACAGCCGCACGCTAACGCCGGTATTCGTTCAATACCGCATGGGCGCGATCACTTTCTTAGACACGTCGGGCCTGGTCTCGGACAATTTCTTCGGCGACTACTACGACATGTGGAGAGCCTTTTCAACCATTAGCCCTCAGCGCGACCAGAACCACTGCGAAAATCGACAGAGGCACCAACAATCGGAGTATGCCAACCGCTCCGCATTCGGGGCGATCTTCGCTCTGTCGACATCTGCGCACATACCCACGGTCGACGCTGGCGGCAAAGTGACCAATCTGCGTCCAATCCGCATCGAGGGCAACGAGTTCGTCGATGCCGTCAAGCCCGCAATCGGCATCTCTGGCTGGTACGACTTCATGGTCAGACGCAACATGATCAGGCGTGCCAACAACGGCATCGACATATCGGGAGGCGCGAGCGGGAGAGTGTCGTCGAACACGATCCTCGAAACGAACTTGGGGGTCGTATACGCTCCGAGCTGGGTCCTGAAAAGCCACCCCGCCGGTCGAAGGACCATCGAGGCGCATATGACCGCCGACCGCAACCAAATCAGCAACGTTAGCGGTAGCGCGTTCGCACTTGGTTTCAACCATTGCGCCGATGCCAACAAAGACGGTACCGCCGTCCATACGAACGCCGAAGTCAGAGGCAACCATATCTCCAGATATGTCTACGACAGCAACAATCCGGTGGCGACGTCCGGGGTCGAGATCGTGGTGACTTCGCATTTCCCGCACTCCTACGGGCCGGCGGAAGGGTTGGCTCACCGTCGCGAGTTCGGGTGCGATCCCGCGGGGTCACACGACGGGGAGCGCGTCAAGGCGAACATCGTGTCCAACACGTTCGAGCAGATCGGCCCCATGGTTGACAACGACGGCAACCCGCATCCAGACGCGCACCCCGTCGCCATTATTGCCGTGCCGCCGAATCCCGATTTCGCCACCGATGGCAAGTGGCAGACGACATATATCGAGGGTTACTCCGCGTGGTTCGAGGTCAACGCCCATTACAACGAATTTATCGGTCATGAAACTGCCGTGCAAATAACTCCCGGGCACGTCAGACATGGGCGTATAAATGCCACCAACAACTTTTGGGGAAGCGGCATCGAATCGCCTGCATCATTGATCGATGATGCGTTAAAGATGCCATCTGTAACGGGGATCAAGTATGATCCGTGGTTGCGCATCGCTGGGCAGGCCGGTTGGAACGGCCCTTACGCGACAGGCGAACGAGAGTTGCTGACCACCTCCTCAACTTCCGAATCCCATACATTGGTCGCTAGGTTGAACGAGGGTGAAGACCCGGTCGTGATATCAGTTCCGGCTGGAGCCACTCCGGATGGAGAGCAAGTGATGCTGACGGTCCAGGAGGCGGACGCTCCGGCGCCGACGGGCTTCAGAGCCGCCGGCAGCCCAGACGTGGTGGATATCAGCCTCGCCGACGGCGATGAGCTGCTCGGACCCGTGACAGTATGTCTGCCCGAGGTTCAAGGCCTGTCAGGAGAGCAGGTTTTGCTGCACCTCGGCGACGGTCCCGGGGCGCGGTGGCAGGCATTGCCGAAAGCGACGCCTCCGGCGGGCTACGAATCAGGCTGGGTGTGCGGACAGACCAGCGACTTTTCGCTTTTCATGGTCGCCGGAACCGATCCTGACATTCTCCTACGTCCAGCCCGCATCCTGCGCGTCGAGCCTTCGATCCGCTCGGCGACGGTGAGCGCGGGCGACTCGCTGCGTCTCGAGCTGAACGTCTACGGCCGGCAGAACATCTTGGACAACGACCTCGAAGACGTGTCCTACACAGTCTGGAGCGATGGTGAGGGAGGCGGTTCGTTCGACGGTTCCGGCCGCAGGGTGCTGTACACCGCGCCTTCGGCGCCAGGCACCTACTCGGTGACCGCGGAACTACCGTCGACGGTATGCCGAGGAACGCAGGATCAGTGCACGGCGAAATTCACAATCATCGTCAGACGCCCCTCGGCGGCTCTTGAGGAGCGACCAGCCCCGGAGAATCCGATAGGGGAGATTCCATCGGTGCTGGTCGACGCCGAGGGGCGTCAGTACGAGGTCTTCACACCGGAAGAGGGCGGCACGTTCGAAGGCGACGACGTTACGATCTCCGCGGACCCGGGCGTGGTTCCGAATCTCGAGATCGTGGGTGTAAGTGCGGATGTTGCGGGTGCGGCTTCGAACATCGGGCAGTCGCATCATCGGTACTCGCTGGCCGGGATGTGGCATGAGATCAGAGCCGTGGACGCCGACGAGTCGCCGGTGTCCGGTTACGTGTTGCAATCGCCCATGGAAGTCTGCTTGCCCTTGCCCGACGTGCTGCGCACGAACATCTCGGACGTTGCGCTAGTGTCCTCGAACGCGGATGGTTCGCTTACCATCCTTTCTAGCAGCGTGCGGATCATGACGTCGGAGACGAGGGTATGCGGAGGTCTCAGCGAGTTGCCGACATCTGTGGCGGTGGGGCGGCTTGGATCGCCCGCGGATCTTCCGACACCTACGCCATCAGTGGATGAGACTGGACTTCCAGATACTGGGGGTGGTGCACCGTCGGGGAATGCTCTGATTTTCTCCGGGATGATGAGCGGTGTTCTGATTTTGGGAGGGCTCTGGTTGATCAGGCTTGGGCGGCGATACACTCGCTCGCATCGAGGATAGGCGGACTGGCAAGGTGCCGCCTCCTCCCCAAGCCAAAAATCAATCCCCCAACAACTAACACCAAATCCCGAAAATCCCAGTTCAGACAACACCCATCCTTAACATCCTTCAAAAATCCTTCCAATCCTAGTTCACAACCCCAACTCCCCACGAGCCTCATCAACCGTCATTATCCCATGCTTCACCAACCCCGATAACCGCTCCGCCTTCTCCGACTGAGACTCCTGCACCGCCTCGATATCCGACAGATCAAACCGGATCTCCAACTTTCTCTCATCGGCGCGCTGTCCGACGTTAGGATCATCGGATTCACTGGCACGCCAATAGCCAGAACCGAGTACGGTGAGGGGACGTTCAAGGTCTCTGGCAAGGACGACGAGTCGGGATACTTTGACAAGTACACCATCGCCAAGTCGAAAGAAGACGAGACATCCTTGCCGATCCGCCGCACGATAGCTCCGAGCGACCTGGCATCTCCCGTCGAACAGCTCGACAAAGAGTTCTTCGAGATGGCGGCGAGCGAGGGTGCAAAAGGTATTGACGAGTTGAACCGGGTTTTGGATCGTACCGTCAAACTCCGGACATTTTTATCCGCAGATGATCGTATCGAAAAGGTCGCCAAATTCGTGGCTGAGCACTTCAGAGACAACGTCGCCCCGCTTGGATACAAGACATAGCTGATAGCAGTCGACCTTAAGGCGTGTGCCAAATATAAACGCGGGCTCGACAAGTCCGCCAACCGTTGCATCGGTCTACCAGGAACTTTACGACGCTGTGACGGAGATGGGTGCCAAGCTGTCACTGGCTATCACCCCACGGGCGTAGACGATGCAGGCGCGGATGTGTTCCGATTCCAGTCGTGGGTAGTCGTCCAAGAATTCTTCTTGAGCGGCCCCTTGGCCAAGGAGGCTAAGAATGAGCACCGCCGATATCCAGATGTCCCGCACTATAGGTTCGTCGCCGAATACGTCGGGCCATTATGCGTTCGAGCAGTTCGTGGTCGGTGGGTCATCTCTTTTCTCCTTCACTCATGGTGCAGCTGATTACTGCGGCATCGCCAGCAGCACGGCGTCCAGAAGGCTTTCTCTGCATGTGGATCGAGACGAACAAATGGTGGTTGAATCCGTCAAGCCATCCCCCAGTTATTCTACGGCAGTTCCGGATTGCGGAGAAGCCAGAGGGGTGTTCGAAGACTAGAGCCTGTTGACATTAGCACCATTCCGAGCCGACATTCGTGTCATTCTCACGCAGGGGAGCGAAGCGAGCGCGGTGTGCCCGCCTACAAATTCGATCCGCGCCGCCCAATCATCACCACCGCCATCGTCGCAACACTGATCACCAAGATCCCGAACAGCATCAGCGCAACGACATGTGGCTCCGACAATCGACCGCCTCCCGTCTCGATATCTCCAATATCTGGCAGTTCGTCTACCACATCAGGCAGTTCGCCTGCGACTTCGCCGGGCAGTGCTACGACGGTGGTGGCGGAGAGGGTGCTGATGTTTCCGCAAACTTTCAGCAAGCCTTCGGGAGACGCGAGGTAGAGCCTGCTGGTCAGACGCGTCAGCGTGGCATCTTCGTTGATAGTCGTCACGAGAGTGTCGACCGCCTTGCGCGTGAACGTCTTGGGCAACGGCATGCAGACCTCGCCGGGCTGCCCCAGCCGATAGTCGATCAGACGCGCGCCTTGAGCGTCCACGGCATCGATGCGGCACTGCACACCGTCAGTCATGAATCGAAGGTCTTCGACTTTACGTTGCTCTTCGGGCGACTCCAGCTCCACCGCTGAAACTCCTATCACCTCCATGTTGTTCACAGCTCCAGCCGGTATCTTCAGCGAACATTTTTCCGTCACGAACTCGCCGCCGTTCCCGGGCGTGAACACCTCGTAGTTCCGGCCATCTTCGTCCACGATGATGCCCGGAATATCGCCCTCCGGATCAATCGGCTCAGGCGAAGGAGAAGCTTGGACCGGATCACGCAGCACCGTGACGTCGAACACCGCGGCGCAACGATCGACGGCGTCCTGAGCAGTCTCGAACTCGCGCGCTCCCAGACACTCCGCGCCGGGCTCCAGCGCGGCGCTGACACGGTAGCGCCCCGGCTCGGAAGGCGCGGTGTAGAGCACGCGTTGATCGTCCGCCGCTCCGTTGCGTTCCCGGTCCTTGCCAAGGCGCAGGCTCTCGGCGAACTCGCCGCTTCCCAGCCCGGACTGCTGATGCAGAACCCAAGCGCTCCAATCGAAAGTCACCTCCGGCGAGTCGCCTAGCGAGTCGTCGCGGATATCCTGCCGTCCGTACACCTCGACATCGATGTGCACCGGTTCCCCTGGTCGCAGGGACACTCCGCGGATCGACGGCTCGATGCGAAGCACCTTGGGCCACACAATCGGTGCGGGAGTCGGAGTCGGCGGCGGATTGATCGGCGATGCGCGAAACTCGCGCGGAACCCACGCCTGACGGGTATTGACGATCGTGGAACCGCTGTAGATCTCGAGTTGCGGAGTGTTCACATCGGCGTCCGCGCCCCAGCAGATCACCGTTCCATCCTCTTTCGTGGCGCAGGCATGCCTAGTACCCATGTTGATCGCCACGAACCGAGTCTCCGCGTAATCGGTCGGCACTCTGAACTGTTGCAATTGCGTTGCCCATCTACCGGGACCCCAGCACCTCACCAGACTTTCGGAGTCTATTCCGCAAGTCGCGTACCAAGAAGTGGCGACCGCCGAGAAGCGTTCTTGCGCCAACTCCTCCGGCAATTCTCTAAATTCGGAGAATCCCCAGCACACCAATCGATCGTTGTCCGCCCGAATCCCGCAGGTTTGATACCGGCTCGTCGAGATCGTGCTTAACGGAACATCCTCCAGTTCCGGAGGAACATTAGTCTGGCCGAAATTAGCTCCCGAATCAGCGTTGAAGATCGTCCGCACGATATTGCCGTCAGCATCCAAGTCGTTCTCAGCGCCCCAGCAGACGACTTTGCCCGCGAGCTGGCCGTTCTGTCCATCCAGCAGACCGCAGGTGTGGTACCACCCAGCACTTAGCGACGCGAAGGTCATACCTGCAGGCGGCGTCGCCTGCCCGTTGGATCCGTGCCCCCAGCAGATCACCGAACCATCTCCCTGACCCGCTCTGCGTCCGTCCAAGATGCCGCAAGTGTGGAAATAGGATGCCGATACCGACTTGAAACTGTAATCGGTCGTAAGGTCCTCGACCGTTACACTGACAGCAGAAGGACTTCCAGTCCAACCCGATGCCTGCAAGTTGTTGTTGAAGCCCCAACAATTGATCAGCCCACTGTCGCGAATCCCGCAGACGTGCTGTTCTCCCATGTCGATCGTCTTGAAGGGACCATCCACGATGCCCGGCGACAAGGTCGATCCTCCCCAGCAGACGAGATCACGGTCAAAGCTGAGTCCGCAGTTGAAGTAGATGCCGGATTGTATCTGCGGAAATCGATGCGGCGGCGGATACGGATGGTCCGGATCGAATATCCGTCCATCTTGAACAAGATAGGGAGTCAGCGGATTGTAAGGTATCTCCGCGCCCCAGCAGATGATGTCTCCTTCGACCTGCCCGTTCCGTCCGTCGAGAATCGCGCAGGTGTGGTACTGTGCCGACACTACATCGCTGAAGGTGGAGCTCTGGTACTCGACCGGCACATCGGCCTGTCCGTACGCTTGTGAGAGCCCCGAATCATTGGTCGCGCCCCAGCAAGAGATCGTACCGTCCGTCTTGATGCCGCACACGTGATACTGCCCAGTCGAAATCTTGGTGAACCGATCGGATGACGGCTCGCCGATGTATCGCTCGCTAAGGTCGGTGCCGATCGCCGTACCTATGACGCCGTACAAATTAGTGCCCCAACAGACCGCCTTGCCGTCGTCGTCTCCGCCGTCGATGATCCCGCAGTTAAGGTCGTATCCAGAATCTATGTCGTTGAATAACGTGGATGAATAGGCCGCCGGCACGGTCGACCATCCGCGCTCGTTACGGTTTTCTCCCCAGCATCTCAAGTTGGTGCCCGTGTCTCCTTCGTTCAGCGCAATCAATCCGCAAGTATGGACACGCGAAGCCCTGATCTTTACGAAAGCATCGTTCGAATAGTCGTACTGGACGTACCGCCCATCCAATGGTGCCCGGGTCCCGCTTGCCTGGCCTGCGGCGTCGTTCCCCCAGCAGACCATGCCGTCGTTGTCGGCTCTGATGCCGCAGGTATGTCGCGGACCAGAATCGATCGCTTTGAACTTGATCGCAGCACCGTTGTCCGTCGGCGGAACCAGCATGTTGGAACCCAAAGTGTTTGTTCCCCAGCACTGCACCGTCCCATCCAGTCTTATGCCGCAGCTGTGACTGATCCCAGTAGAAACATCCGTAAATCCTCCCGCCCACATCGGCGCGAAACGATTGTTCCCCCAGCACCTGATATTGTTCGCCGCCGTCACGCCGCAGGTGGCATCGTCGCCAGTTTCGAGGCTGACGAAAACCTTGTCAGCCTCGCTTACCGGGTCGCCAGGATAGACCCCGCGCGGCACAGATTGCGCCGACACTGTCAGCACCAGCGTTGATAGCGCCAGCACACCAAGCAGAAAAACAACCAGTGTAGGTGTGCGCAAAACGTGGACCTCTTCGACTATGGATAGGCCCGATAAAAACGGGGGGGGGCGACTGCATCAGTGAAACCTAAGTATAAGTCTACACTAGGGTGCGTGTACATTTGAGAATCGCATAGCCGGGCGCTCCTGCGCAGAGCGACGCGGCTGGACCCGCTGAATGTTCACACGGCCTAGCATCCTGTCTCGGTTGACGCAATAGTGTTGCGTAAAATATCATGTTGCACATGATGCGCAACAGCGTTATTTTTGAAACAACATTGATCGACGACGCTGTCAGGGACATTGGCGAGCGTCTGCCGCAAGGGTGGAACCTGCGCGACTGCGATCGAAACGCGGCCGTGCCGGTCCTGTATGGCTCCAAGGTCCAGATCGACGCGATACTCGAGATCCAGGCACCCGACGGAACTTCGTCCGAAATCGTAGTGGAGACGAAGCTGAAGCCTGCCCAACCCGACGTCTTGTCAAGAGTGAGATCGCATCTGAAGACTGCCACGCGTTCGAGACTAGAGCAGATAGGAAACGTCGAACCCGAACCCGTCGCAATGCTGATCTCGCCCTACCTCAGTCCATTGACGAGGGAGCGCCTTACGGAATCCGGGATCAGCTACGCCGATTCGACCGGTAACATCAGGCTGGCGGTCGAGCGTCCCGCCGTGTTTGTCCAGACCGACGGCGCCGATAGGAATCCGTTCCGGGAGGAGCGGACGCTCCGATCGCTGAAGGGCGGTAGGGCCGCCCGCGTGGCCAGAGCTCTGATGGACTACCATCCACCCTTCGGGACCAGGGAACTGGCGGCCGAGACAGAGTGCTCGCCGGCGATGGTGTCGAGGGTGATCAGCCTGTTGGAGCCCGAGGAGATCGTGATCAAGGATGGTTCTAGAGGAAGGATCATCGCAGTGGACTGGGACGCGCTGGCCACCAGGTGGGCGGATGACTACGATTTCATGTCTTCGAACCTCGTGACGACTTGGCTCGAGCCGAGAGGCGCTGGAGTCCTGTTCAAGCGGCTGCGCGACGAGGGGTTCAGATACGCTGTCACCGGATCCTTCGCGGCGAATCGCCTGGCGCCGTTCGCCGAGCCCCGACAGGTCTCCCTGTACGCTGACGATCCCCTGACGGCGGCCAATTCGCTAGGGCTCCTTCCAGCGGAGGCCGGGGCGAACGTTTTGATCGCGCGCCCGTTCGACGCCGTGGCGGTCGAGCGCCTCGAACACACCGACGGCATAGCGTATGCCCGCGTGACGCAGGTCCTTCTCGACCTGATGACTGGCCCGGGACGAGGACCCGCCGAGGCGGAAGCGATACTGGAATGGATGAAGGACAACGAGGAACGATGGAAACTGCGATTGTCCAAGCGCGCATAGACGCCCGTGAGGCTCTGCTCGATGCCGTGGACGCGCTGGGCAGCCACAGCGACGCGGCTGTCCTAGTCGGCGCCCAAGCGGTGTACGTCCACTCGGAGAGCGAAGATGCCAGTTTCTCGGTCTCCCCTTTCACGTACGACGCGGACATAGCGCTCGATCCCCAGCTTCTCGCAGACGCCCCGCCAATCGTCGACGCCATGCATAGCGCGGGCTTCAGACTGGGCGATCAACCTGGGCTTTACAGGAGAGGAGACCGGCATCGGGTCGACCTACTGGTGCCCGAGGCCGTCGGCGGCGGGGGACGCAGAGGTGCCAGACTCGGCGCCCACGGCACCAAGGCGGCGATGAAGGTCCGCGGACTCGAGGGCGCATTAGTCAGCCACGAACGGAGGATGATCGGTTCTCTGGCCCCAGGCCTGGAGCGATCGAGCATCTTGAAAGTGGCAGGTCCCGCAGCGCTGCTGGTGGCGAAGGTTCACAAGGTGGGGGAGCGCGTCGAGGAACCTGACGGACCTCGCCAGCATGTTCTCGACAAAGACGCGTTCGACATCTATCGGCTGATGCGAGCGGTCGATGCCGCCGACATGGCTTCAGAATTGCGGCTTCTCCATTCCCACGAGGTTTCTCACAGCGTGACATCCGAGGCGTTGTCGATCTTTCAAACTCTGTTCAGCGACCTGACCGACGCGGGAACTCGACTGGTGGTTCGACACGTGCCGGATCTCGGTAACGATGATTTCATCGCTGCGTCGAGCGTCGCTCTCAGCCGGGATCTGATTGATGCCTTCTCGAACGCATAGCGCGCCAGTGCCTGTCGCCTGCCCCGTGCTCTACTTTCCGATTCACCTAACACGAGAAACTACGAGTTAAGGCTGTTGATGTCGAAGGGTTGCTAGGCGACACTGACTGAATCCGCCCAGCCGGGTCTGTGAGGCGCTTGGGCGGAAGCACCGCCTCTTGCAACGCGCCGAGAACGAACGCCTCGTCCCACCGCTGGGCGCGGCACCGGCGATAGTCTGGCGAGTCCTAGCGGACCATCACGATTCGCAGCCGCTCGAAGCTGGCGGCGGTCAGTTGCGGCGCGGGACATTCGCGTTGCTAGTACGGCACGGCGACGACGATGACCTTGGTGAGCCTGCTACGCCAGATCACCGGGCGCGCGACGGCCGCTAAGCCGGACGCCCCGCAGACGCTTCGTTCCGATTCGGCGTACAACGACCTTCTGGTCTGCGCGGCCGTCGCCGCCAACGGCCCGCATCCTTGATGGTGTTGCGGCGACGGCCGAGCATCCGACACGGGATTGCGGTAGACCACCGACGCGCGCAGCGCGCCGTCGATCCGCCGTCCCTCCCTGACCCGATGGGGGCGACCGTATCTCGTCTAGTACAGGAGGGTCATGAAAGACGGCTTGTCGAGGACCTAGGCCAAACGCATCGTGACCGACGCGGACGAGCGTCCGAACTCCCGCTGCAACTCGATCACATCCAGTCCCAGCCTCTCGCGCGGACTGCGAACACTTCGGGCCGCATCAGCACCGCAGCCGCGAATCGGTCTGCGCTCCTGCAGGTCGCCTCTGTGCGGCCCATCGGCGGTCGGCCCGGCATGTCGAGCAGAATTTCGCAGACGATTTCGAACGCTTCGCGGAGCACAGTGTGCTCGGCCGCGCCGCGCCAAAGGCCTTTGCGGTAGCAGACAAGCACCTGTTCCCGGATACGGCGAAATGTGCGCCTCGGAGCACCGTGTCCATCGAACGGGCTTCGGCTCTGCCGAAGCCGGCCCGATGCATCAGACGCTCCGGCTACTCGAGCGAGGGACGCCGCGAAACGCGGAACCGGTCGACGAACTTTGCGGTCAGTCCCTCCGGCTCCAGCGTCTCGTCGAATGACCGGCCCGCGAGCAGTTCGCGGCAGAAGTAATGCGACGAGGAGGTCGTCACAAAAGCCTCTTGCCCGTGAGGGTCTCGTACATCTCGACGATGAACCTCTTCGCGCTCGTGGAGAGCGGACCTTCGGGCCGGGTCCCGAAGCGGAACTTCGGGTCTGAAATGACGTACTGGTAGGCGCGCTCGACATCCGGCTCCTCATCGTCGGCGGCGTGTCTGGCGCCGACGTGACCGGCGCGTTCGAGCAGAGGGGCAGGATCGACCCCGTACGCCGCCGCCAGCTTCGCGATCACGTTTCGTCCGGGACGGCGCCCGCCGCGCTCGATCGACGACAGATACGAGCTGGAAACGCCGACGCGCCGGTTCACGTCGCGCAGGCTGAGGCGACCTCGGAGCCGTCGGAGCAGGGGCCCGATTTCGAGTTGGAGGTGTTCGTCCATTCCGTGCATCGATATGCGAGAAGCCGAATGACACCTATAGCGGGTGTTGGCATATAGGCGCGAAATTATTGTTACATTTCAGCAAACATTTTATCAGTAAAACGCTTGGAGACGTTGCGATGTGTGTCTATAGTGTTACGATTTTTGACACTGCAAAGATTCGACACGACTTATGTTTCGAGCATGGCTCCACGCGTTCCAGAAGACGACACCGACCCGCGCGGGCTGTCCGATGAATCCACAGGACTGACGCCGGAACAGGACGAGCTGCGGCTGCACGGCCTCCGAATCCTGGCTCGAATCATCGCGCGGCGACTCTTGTCCGATCCCGGCAGTTTCGATGCCGGATCAGGACCGAATCACGCTTCTAGCACCAACTGGGACTCGACAACCGAGGGGAAGGAGAGCATCGGGTGACACGCAGAAAACCGTCGTGCAGATCGAGACTGGACTCCTACAAAGCGTGGGCGCTTCTCAACCGTCAGAACATCGCGCAGAACGAGCTGGCGCGCATGTCCGGGATCTCTTCGGGCTACCTGTCGCAGCTCATGACCGGCACCCGACGTCCCTCGCCGGACACTCGCAGACGATTGATGAGGGCGCTGGGCGTCTCGAAGTTCGAAGACTTATTCGTGCTGGAGAGTGTGGATGAATCGGCGTAGACGCACGGCGAACCCTTTTCCCATACCTTTCGGAGTCGCCCTGATACCGGAGGACTTCGTCGAAAGGCTCGACGTTCTCAAGGAGATGACCGGGCTGTCGTGGGAGGGCATGGCCGTGTGCATGGGAGTGGACAGCCGACAGCTGCACAGATGGCGGAAAGGCGGAGCGCCCAACGGAGGCGCGATGCTGTCGCTCGTCCGTCTGGCACGTCACGTGCCTGGAGGCCTGGACCTGCTGCTCGAGGACGAGCCGGTGCTGCTCCGGCGGCGACGGGGATGAGACGTGGGACGACGCCAGCAGTGGGTTTACCGGATCGAACCCGCGTCGTTACCCTCGGATTTCCCCGAACGGCTCGAGAACTTGAAGACCGCCGCCGGCCTGTCCTGGCGCGGGCTGGCTAGGGAGCTGCGTGTTAACGTGCGAAGCGTGAACCGGTGGCGCAATGGAACAGGGCCTGGCTCCGGCCACTTGTACGCTCTGTTCGAACTTGCGGCGCGCGTGGACCTGCAGCATCTTCTGCTGCCCCTCGCCGACGATGCTGTCGAGGATTCTTCAACGAGGACGGCAGAAGAAACTTTGGAAGGGCAGCAGTAGACTCTGCGGCGCGTGGAGGCGCCGCAACCGTCCGTCCGCACCATCGGGACCGCGCCGCAGGGTTGCTGTCATCTTCGCGGACGCCGCGGCGCTCGAAGGGACACGCGCGGCTGACCGCGGTCTTGACCCGCCTGCTGTCGTGACGGTTCCTGCAACGGGCGAAACTGTCCAACACGGTCCAGCAATGAAGCGTCGTTGCGCCAATACTGTTTGGTGCAACGATTATCGCACGGATTCGAGGGGTGAACCACGGTCTACGCGGCAATTGTTCACTAGGCGCAACCGAAGCGGCGATGTTTCAGAGCCAACGCGAGTAACCGTCGCGTCAAGGCACGTCCGGGGACTTGGGTTAGCCAGTTTCACCGTTCCCAAGGCGCCGGGTCCGACTGCCCCTGCCAGCTCGTCGCCGATTCCAGCATCCACCGGCAGAGACTGACGAGGAGATGGATGACCAAGCTTCCGCCCTAGCCGCTGCCTGCGGCCGCCCTTCAGATCCACCATCGTGGACCATAAGACCTCTGATCAAGTTGGTCATTCTCGCGCGGTTATGCGCTTGATCGGAGATTTCGCAAAGGTTTCCTGTACCGGGCGTCCCGCTATCGTGCGGGTCCGATTCGGAGTATCTTATCGCCTTCGGGCGGGCACTCGCCGCGGTTGTCGCAGTTGCTGGTCATCACGTAGAGCCACCCGTCTGGATCGCTTACGATGGTCCGCAAGCGTCCATATTCATGGTGCAGGTAGATCTCGTGATCCAAGACGGTGTACGGATCGTCCTTGTCGAACACCACGCGATGCAGGTGCCGTCCACCGCCGCCTTGACTGTCTGCGAGTCCCACCGTCGTGAACAGGAAACTGTTTGTCCATTCCAAGATCAGGTCGCCTCGATAGAAGGTCGCTCCTGTCGGGGGGACGGGGTCCTCCCACGTCAAGACCGGGCTTACGAGTCCTTCTTGCATGTCGCATCCCCAGACGTGGGGCCATCCCAAGTTGTCGCCGGCGGTAACGACGTTGAGCTCATCGAATCCTCGCAAGTCCCGTCTGTTTAGCTCAATTCCGGAAGGACCGTGTTCGACCATCACGATGTGTTGGTCGTCGAACCAGTCGTATCCTTGGGAGTTGCGTATTCCGCTGACGAAGATATAGCTGTCAGGGTCCGGGTTGTCGGCGGGGATTCCTCCTTCGAGGTCCATTCTGAGCAGTTTCCCCGCAAGGGTGTCGGTGTCTTGCGCGTCGTAAGGTTCATATGCGCCGACACCTACGTACAACATGCCGTCGGGCCCGATGTGCATGCGTCCGCCTTGATGGTGAAGTCCTGCGGGCAGGTTGTCGAGTATGACGCGGTCGAACGAGGCTGAGCGACCGTCGTCGGAGAGCACGTAACGTTCGATTCGACCGATCTGGACGTCGTTTTCGTCATCGATGTTGTAGAAGATGTAGAACTGTCGGTTGCTTGCGAATTCGGGGTGCAGAAGCAGTCCCAGCAGCCCGCCTTCGGATCCCAGCAGGTCTAGACCGTACAACGGAGGGGGCATCGAGACGCCGAACTCCAAGACAGGATCCGGGACGACTTCTCCTGCCTGAATGAGGCGCACGCGTCCGGGGCGTTCGGTGACCAGCAGGTCGCCGGTGGGGAGAATCGCCAGTCCCCAGGGTATCTCCAGGCCTTCAGCTATGACCTCTACGTGCAGTTTCACCTCGCCTGGTTGGCCCGGCTCGCCTTGCACCAACTGGCAGGATGCGGGTTTGGACTGCGCCGTGGTTGTCTCGGCATCTGCGGGTTCGGTGGGTTGGGGCTCTGGAGTGGCGGAGGGGGTGGGAGTTGCAGTTTCGGTGGGTGCTACAGTCGCTGTCGGGGATGGTTCGGGAGCTTGAGTGGCGGTTGGTTCGGGATCGGTGCCACCGCAGGCGAGTATGAGAAAGGAGACGATGGCAAGTGTCAGGGGCAGGGGTAGAACGGTTCGCATTTTTCACACTTTACGGCACTAGTGATGGGGTTCATTGTCTAGTGATGGGGTTCTTCATTGTAAAAGGGGCTGTTGTCGTGCTGGCGTTGAAGTTTCTGTAGGGGGCTTGTGGATTCCCGCCTGCGCGGGGGTGATGGGGTTTTGCCTTTTCCGTGTGTACGAAGGGGGTGGGGGTGCGTGTGTAGACTTTAGGTATGGGGCTGTAGCTCAGTGGGAGAGCGCCTGCTTTGCAAGCAGGAAGTCACGGGTTCGAATCCCGTCAGATCCACCATACTTGACGAAATCAAGAACCTTTAGCTTGTCCTTCAAGTTGGAGGTGCGGTATAGTGTTTCGTGTAGAGGTATACCCTGTAGGAGGAGTGGTGAAGCCCTCCCGTCGTCCAGTTGATGATCGGGTGGTAGTTGGCTCAGGTTCCGGGTTTACAGAGGTGTGAACTATGACGATGCCAGACACGACATTTGCCAGGCCGCCGGTTCAGGAGCACATCGTGTTTCCGGACCCGCCGGAAGACCCGGAAGACAAGATGACCAGCTTTGACCATCTGACGGCCACCGGCTCTGTTCGCGACTTGATAGTGCACCTGGGCAACCGGGAGACGACGCTGGTGGCTGGAGATCACTACCTGGCTTTGGCTCCCACCCGGGACATGACCGGGGTGCGGTATCCCGACCTGCTGGTGGCCTTCGGGGTGGACCCGGAGGCGTACCGTCGGAGCAACGCGTACGTGATCTCGGAGCAGGGGAAGCCGCCGGATCTGGTGCTGGAGATAGTGTCGCCCAGCAGCGGGCGAACGGACCGCGTGGACAAGCGCGTGGACTATGCGGCTTTGGGGATAGGGGAGTACTGGCGGTTCGACGAGAATGGACGCGGTCCTGAGGAGCGGTTGGCTGGAGACCGGCTGGTGGAGGGAGAGTACGTCCCGGTGGAGATAGAGGCGTTGGCCTACGGGAGCTTGCAGGGATACAGCGCGGTATTGAATCTATACCTGCGGTGGTCGGACGGTGAGTTGGTGTTCTACGATCCTGCCACGGGGGAGCCCATCGCTTCCCTTGATTCAGAACGGCGGGGCCGCTTCGCTGCCGAAGCATATGCCGATACTGAACGCGCCCGCGCCGAGGCCGCCGAGGCCCGAGTTCGGGAGTTGGAGGAGCGGCTGCGCAGCCGTGGAGGGTGAGCCCTCTGCTGCCCTTGACATTTAGAACTAGAACATCCTATAGAAGTAGAAGCAAGAGGACAGCGCCATGACAGAAGGCAGGACCGGCATTCCCGCGACGCCTCCTCG
Organism: Dehalococcoidia bacterium; assembly: GCA_965220515.1. Lineage (GTDB taxonomy): Bacteria > Chloroflexota > Dehalococcoidia > Lucifugimonadales > Lucifugimonadaceae > Bin127. The sequence continues at coordinate 465,080 of OZ244831.1, read as the reverse complement.
TCATCCTCGCCCCTCTGGATTCCTGCCTTCGCGGGGATGACGGGTTTCTGCGTGGAATGACGGGGTTGGGACTGGTGGGGTTGAAGTTAAAGATGTTAGTGCCGTATGCTATGCGGCATGACGACGGAAGACCAGTTAATATTTCGCGAGTAGTTGGTTGGGTTACAATGTTTACGCGCTTAAGAACTGCCAAAGGGAGAGACGTAGTGGACCGTGAAAATACTTCCCCCCCCCCCCGATTTTCGTAAAGGGAGTTCTGTCATGAGGCGGGTCTTCCTGCTGGGGCTGCTGCTGGTAGCGGCGGCGGTGCTGTTCCCCGGCGAGACTGAGCGGGCCTTCGCTCAAGTGCCGCCGTCGCCGCTCGTCGGCAACATGGGCGAGACTTCATCAGGGCAAGTCGGCAGTTCCGACGCAGCCCAGACCTTCACGACCGGCGCCAATGCCCACGGTTACACCCTGACCAGCATCGACGTGGAGTTCGCGGAAATAGCCGATCCCGCTTTCTTTTCCACGGGACTGACGGCCACCATCAACAGCGACTCCAATGGAGAGCCGGGCGCGGTTGTCGGCACCCTGACCAACCCCTCCGACCAGACCTTCTCGACGAACACAACGCTCACCTTCACGGCGCCCGGCGACGGCATCCAGCTTGAGACGTCAACCACCTACTGGTTGGTGATCGACGTTATCCGTGCAGTCTCAGGCAGCAACGGCATCCGTTACACGAATTCGGACGACGAGGACTCCGGCGGCGAATCCGACTGGAGCATCGGGAACACCTTCCGCACCCGGAACATAGACGATACCGGGGGCTGGGCGGGCCCCATCAGCGCCGCCCAGAAAATCCGCCTCAACGGCACGGTGAACGCGCCGCCCCTGGTCTCCAACCTCGGTCAGTCCGATGGTGGGAATGGGGGGCTGGGTTTCGACCATGCCCAGGCGTTCACCACCGGCGCCAACGCCGATGGGTACACCCTGACCAGCGTCTACTTCCAGTTCTCTCGAATGAACGCCGAAAGGCCCAATATCTTTACAACGGGAACCACGGCCACCATCCGGAGCGACAACAACGGCGAGCCGGGCACGGTGATCGCCACCCTGACCGCTCCCTCCTGGCCGGGCAGATTCTCGACGGACCGGGTGTTCACCTACACGGTCCCCGGCGGCGGCATCGACCTGGAGGCGGGCGCCACCTACTGGTTCATGCTCGACGTCCATGGAATGTACGGGGGCAACCTCTTCAGCGTCCGCAACACGGAGTCGGACGCCGAGGACGCCATCGGCGAGTCCGACTGGAGCATCGCCGACGGCAGCCTCTACCGGCAAAGGGACAATACCGGCGGCTGGTCCACCTTCGGTCAATCCAAGAAGCTCCGCCTCAACGGCTATGCCAAGGAGACGGTGCCCACGCTGATCTCCAACATCAAGCAGGCTGACGGCGGCAGAGGGTCGTGGGGCGTCGACCATGCCCAGGAGTTTCGGACGGGGAGCGTCCCTGCGGGCTACGTCGTGACCGCGGTGGACGTGGAGTTCGCGGGGGTGAACGACCCCGCCGCCCTCTCCACGAAGATGACGGCCACCATCCGCGGCAAGACCGGCGGCGCGGTGGGCGCGCTGGTCGGCACCCTGACCAACCCGCCCGACCAGACCTTCACGACGGACACCGTGCTCACCTTCACCGCGCCCGAGGGCGGCATCGAGCTTGATCCGGACACCTCCTACTACTTCGTGCTCGACGTGACCCAGGCCATCTCGGGCCAGACCCAGACCGACGGACTGCGGAACACGAACTCCGACGCCGAGGACAACGGCGGGCTGGCGGGTTTCAGCATCGCCGACGACAGCCTGTGGCGTACGTGGAGTGACGCAACGAACCTCTGGACGATCTTCGCTGATTCCAAGAAGATCCACGTCAAGGGCCATGTCAGCCCGGGGACGTTGGAGTGCGTGACGGCCAACGCCGAGGGGGCCTACCTGGCGCCGGAGAACTGGCCTTTGAACCCGGCGAACGCCAGCCCCGGCGACAAGTTCCGGCTGCTGTTCCGGACCTCGACCACGGGGCAAGCCGCCCAGACCGGCATCGCCCACTACAACACCTTCGTGCAGACCGCCGTCAAGGCGGGCCACGAGTCCATCGGCGACAGCTGCGGCGACCTGTTCAAGATGGTGGGCTCGACCTCTGCGGTGGACGCCCGTGACAACACGGAGACCACGGGCACGGGGGTTCCCATCCACTGGCTGGGCGGCGCCAAGCTGGCCGACGACTACGCCGACTTCTACGACGGGAGCTGGGACTCCTACGAATTGCGGGACGAGAGCGGAGCCGCCTTCACCCAGGGTCCCGAGACCTGGACCGGTAGCAACGACGACGGGACCAAGCACAGCACGAACTACCTGGGCCATACCACGCATGTTGTGATTGGGACTCCGGAGCTCGGCGACAACCCCTTGGACTCCTCCACCGACTCGCCTACGCTCGGGGACTATGGCTACTACGGCATCTCGCCGCTGTTCGTGGTGGGGCCGCCCGCGTTGAGCCTGTCCGTCAAGGACGGTCACACGACCATCGCCGAGGGCGGCACGCGGACGGTGGTGTTCACCATCGACAGCCCGGCCCCGCCGGGGGGCATCGAGCTGGGCGACCCGGGGGTGCCCGCGGGCGGCACGCTGGACAGCAGCGGCGGCACGGTGATTCCCGAGGGTCAGACCACCCTTGAGTTCACCCTGACCGCCAACGACGACGACGAGTTCCGCACCCGCGGGACGGTGACCCTCACCTACCCCAACAATGGCGGCCTGCCCGTCAGCGGGTCTCTGACGGTCACGCTGGGCGTCATCGACGACGACCCGCCGACGGACGCCTTCGGCACCTACACCGTGCCCTACGACTGGGCCTTGAAGCCATCGGGACTGGGGGAGGGCGACACCTTCCGGCTGATGTTCCAGACGTCGGCGCGGCGGGATGCGACGGCGACGGACATCGGCGTGTACGACGCCTTCGTGCGGGGCCGCGCCGCCGCCGGGCACGCGGCCATCCGGCAATACGCCGACCAGTTCCGGGTGGTGGGCTCCACGTCGAACGTGGACGCCCGTGACCACCTGGAGATGAACCCGGAGGTCCACGGGGAGGGCGATCCCGTCTACTGGCTGAACGGCGAGCGGATAGCGGAGGACAACGACGGTTTCTGGAGCGCCACCTGGGAGAACTGGGCCGAGGGCGACCGGCGCACCGAGTCGGGGAGCCAGGCCGACAACGACTGGCACTGGACGGGCACGGCCGAGGACGGAAGGGCGTCGTCGGCCGGCCCGCTGGGAGACGGCAACGTGGTGGCCCGGGGCCGGTTCCTGGTGAACACCGGGGATGAGAACCCGCTCAACCACACCGCCTCGGTTGGGACCCAGTCCCACTCCCTCTACGCCATGTCGCCGGTGTTCCGGGTGGCGAACCAGGACGGCAGCATCCCGGTCTTCACGAGCTGGGACCTGGTGCCGTCGGGCCTGGATGAGGGCGACAAGTTCCGGCTGATCTTCAAGACGACGGGGAGGCGGGACGCGACGTCTGGGGACATCGGCGTCTACAACGCCTTCGTGCAGGACCACGCCGCCGCCGGGCATCAGTCCATCCGGCGCTACGCGTCGCTGTTCCGGGTGCTGGCCTCGACGCAAGGCAGGCACGCCCGGGACAACACCGACACGGCCCCCGGCGACCCCTCGCACCCCATCTACTGGCTGAACGGCGAGCTGGCGGCGTCGGGCAACTCCAGGCTGTGGAGCAGCTCCTGGAACAACTGGCAGGAGGCGGACCGGCGGGACGAGTTCGGGAGGCAGGCCGACAACGACTGGCACTGGACGGGCACCAAGCTTGACGGGCAGAGATCGGCCGAGCCGCTGGGACATCACACGAGGGCGACCATCGGCGCGTACCTGGTGCCGGGCGGGAGCGACGAGCACCCGATGCAGCACGCCGCATCGGGCCGCAACAACGAGAGGTCCTTCATGGTCCTGTCGCCGGTGTTCGTGGTGACCAGTCCCACCGCCGCCGGGGAGGATACGTTCAGCAAGCCGATGACGGGGACGTTCGTGGAGTTCGAGTGGACCGAGGGCGTGGTGCACGAGGCCTCGAGCTGCATGGATGAGGAGCGCAGGACGAGCATAGGCCGGGCCAGGGAGAACCGCCAGAGTCCGGGTCCGGTGAGTCATACGGTGACCAACCGGGTGCGGCTGGGCGCCCTGCCTGCCTCCTGGTCGCTGCCGGGCGATCATTACAAGAAGGTCACGCTGTTCATGGACGGGGGCAAAAATGTCGCCGAGCACAGCAGGCGGGACGGCCTGGTGGACATCGAGGACGACTATCCGGACACCGAGAGGTTGCAGCAGTTCGAGTTCACCCCGGACAACTACAACGAGTGGCAGGAGATCGAATACCAGGTCTACTGCGCGGGCCACGAGCACGACCACTGGAACGAGTTCCCGCACTACAGCCTGCACACCCCGGGGCGGTACCATGCCTACGCGAACGCGCCGCGGCTGGACGAGTCGGAGCCGACGGTGCGGATCAAGGTGTACGACAACACGATCCCGGCGCTTCAGACCAGCTACGACCGGGAGGTGGTGGCGCTGTGGAGCGGCGACTTCACCGCACCCCACGAGTACGTCTGGATGAACCCGGACCGGCAGTGGTGGGTGCAGCTGCACTTCCAGTGGCGTCAGCCCGGCTCCAGATTCCAGGACTACGCCGATGCGACGCGGCACTTCGACCACTTCATAGCGGAGCTCAGGACGTCGGGCCAGGATATGCAGAGGTCCTACGCCTCGGCGGCCGACCACCCCTACTCGTCGGCTTCGGACGGCGACTACGACGTGTCGTTCCGCCTGCTGGGCCTGCCCGAGAGAACGCTGGCCGGCGGCTACGCCGCGGTGGGCCCGGTGAAGTACCGGCTGGACATCACGCCGGTGCACAAGCAGGGCGAGAAGGCGCCTGGTGCGAGGGAGCAATACTGCATCGAGATGCGCGACGTGGCGCAGGCGGGAGTGGAGACGGCCCGGTGGAACACGGTCCGGATCGACTGCAACCAGAATCCGGACCTGTTTACTCTCCCGGCTCTCTCACCGCCGCCGACCCCCGAGGTGAACGTCATGGGGACGAGCGCGGGGCCGGAGGGGGCGGACGTCACGTTCATCCTCCAGGCGGATCCTGCGCCCCAGGAGCCGCTGGACGTGACGGTGGAGATCACCACCGAGGGCGGCGACCACGGGGTGACGACGGGGGAGCGGACGGTGACCATCCCGACCGAGGGCTGGACCACCCTGGACATCCCCACCGTGGACGACAATGAGGAGGAGGGGCTCGGCACGGTCACCCTGACCCTGAAGGTCGGGGACGGCTACGACATCGGCCCGATGAGCTGGGGACGCTCCTTCGTCTCCGACAACGACGCGCCGGGGCAGCTCCAGGCGGTCCTCTCCGAGGTGAACCTGGTGAGCGGCGCCGGGGGGACCGAGGGTGAGGACGCCGTCTTCGTGCTGGAGGCGGACCCGGCCCCCGCTGACCCGCTCCAGGTGAGCGTGGAAGTGTCGGCCGCGGGCGACTACGGCGTGGCCCGGGGCAAGCGGACGGTGGTGATCCCGACGTCCGGCTCGCTCAGCCTGAAGGTCCCCACCAGGGACGACAAGAAGGACGAGGCCGACGGGTCGGTGACGGTGACGCTGCAGAAGGACGACGGCTACGTCGTGGGGACGCAATCCTCGCAGAGCGTGGACATATTCGACAACGACCTGGTGGTCTCGGTGGCGGACGCCATCGCCGGGGAGGGCGACGACCTGGAGTTCGTGATCAGCCTGAGCCGGGCTGCGGACCGGGAGATCGAGGTCTACTACGTGAGCCTGAACGGGTGGGCGAAGTCGCCGGCCGACTTCGCCTTCGCCAACGGGGCGGCGGTCTTCGCCCCCGGCGAGACGCGGAAGACGGTGCGGGTGTCGACGGTGGACGACGGCGTGGACGAGGGGCTGGAGACGATGCAGCTCGACCTGTCGGGCATCTGGGCGCCGGGGCTCCGGCTCCAGGCGTGGCTGGGAGACTCGTCGGCCATCGGGACCATCAGCGACGACCCGGTGACGCCCCGGCCCGAGCTGAGCATCTCCTCTTCGGGGAGCGGCATCACCGAGGGAGGCAGCGCAAGCTTCACCATCACCGCCAGCTTCGCCCCCGACGATCCCATAACGGTCAACGTGGGCGTGTCTGAGAGCGGCGATTTCGGGGCCAGCGGCGCGTCGACGGTGACGTTGAGCGGCGCCACTGCGACCTACACAATTACGACCAATGACGACACTACGGACGAGCCGAACGGCTCGGTGACGGCGACGCTGGAGTCGGGCAACGGCTACACGGTGTCGGCCACTGAGGGAGCGGCTACAGTAGCGGTAGCGGATAACGACCTGCCGCCGCCGGTGGTCAGCATCAGTGGAGGCAGCGGCATCACCGAGGGCGGGACGGCGAGTTTCACCCTGACGATCGACCCGGTGCCGAGCAGTCCGGTCACGGTAAACGTGGGCGTGTCAGAGAGCGGCGATTTCGGTGCCAGCGGCGCGTCGACGGTGACGTTGAGCGGCGCCACTGCGACCTACACAATCACGACCAATGACGACACTACGGACGAGCCGAACGGCTCGGTCACTGCGACGCTGCAAAGCGGTCAAGGCTACGCCGTGTCGTCCTCGCAGGGATCGGCGACGGTTACGGTTGCAGACAACGATCTGCCGCCTGAGGTGAACGTCACCGGTTCGGCTGGTGGAGAGGAGGGTCAGGACGTCACGTTCACGCTGACGGCGACCCCGGCTCCGGCGACGAGTCTGCCTGTCAAGGTCACGATAACGGCTTCAGGCGACTACGGCGTCCACACCGGCTCCTGGGTGGAGACCATCCCCAGCGGGGGGAGCGTCACGGTGACGCTGACCACCACGGACGACAGCGTGGACGAGCCCAATGGGTCGGCTACGTTGACGGTTGACGCTGGCCAGGATTACACCGTTGGCTCTCTGTCCTCGGACACGGCAACGATAACGGACAACGACGAGCCGCAGTTACAGCAGGAGCCCGAGGTCAGCATCACTGGAGGCAGCGGCATCACTGAAGGCGGCACTGCGAGCTTCACGATCACGGCGAGCTCGGTTCCGACCAGTCCGATCACGGTGAATGTCGGCGTGTCTGAGAGCGGCGATTTCGGAGCCAGCGGATCATCGACGATTACGTTGAGCGGCGCGAGTGCTTCGTACAGCATCACGACGACGGACGACGCTGCGGATGAAGCCGACGGTTCGGTCACTGCGACTTTGCAGGGCGGCGACGGCTACACGGTGTCGCCATCGCAGGGCTCGGCTACGGTTTCCGTGTCGGACAACGACGTGCCGGAGGTGAGCATAACTGGAGGCAGCGGCATCACCGAAGGCGGCACTGCGAGCTTCACGATCACGGCGAGTCCGGTGCCGTCGAGTCCGATCACGGTGAATGTCGGCGTGTCTGAGAGCGGCGATTTCGGCGCTAGCGGCGCGGCGACGGTCACGTTGAGCGGTGCGAGTGCTTCGTACAGCATCACGACGACGGACGACGCTGCGGATGAAGCCGACGGCTCGATCACGGCGACGCTGCAGGGCGGCGACGGCTACACGGTGTCTTCATCGCAGGGATCGGCTACGGTTTCGGTTTCGGACGATGACGTTCCGGAGGTGAGCATCAGTGGAGGCAGCGGCATCACCGAGGGCGGCACTGCGAGCTTCACGATCACGGCGAGTCCGGTGCCGTCGAGTCCGATCACGGTCAATGTAGGCGTGTCTGAGAGCGGCGATTTCGGCGCTAGCGGCGCGGCGACGGTTACGTTGAGCGGCGCGACTGCGACCTACACCATAACGACCACCGACGACTCTGCCGACGAGACCGACGGCTCGGTGACGGCGACGCTGCAAGGGGGCCAGGGCTACACCGTGGGCTCACAATCATCTGCCACGGTGGTCGTGTCCGACGACGACGCGCCCACCGACAACAGCGGGACACTGACGGTGTCCATCGCGGACGCGGAGAGCGCGGGTCCGGGAGAGTTCCTGAAGTTCAGGGTGTCGCTGAGCGAGACCGCGCAGCAGGATGTCACCGTCACGTTCGGCGTGTGGAAGATCGGCAACCTGGTTCAGGGCCTGGACTACTGCATCCTCTCCTCGGGCGAGGATCCCGCCGCCGACTTCCGTTGCATGAGCCTGCCTTGGGAGCATGACGACGAGGGTGGTGATCTGACCATCGCTGCGGGCGAGGACGGCGGAACGATCCACGTCTGGATCGACCGGGAAGCCCAAGTGCCTCCAGGCCAGCCGTACATCTACGTCGATCTCGACGAGGTGGAGGGGGCGAGGGAGATCACCGACGACCATGCCACCGGCTACGTAACCGACGATTAGCCGGTCCTGACGCTGAGACAGGTAGAGTACATGTGCCGGGACAAGGGCGGTTGACCGGCTGGATGGGATAGACTGGGAGGAACGACCGGCGGCCCCACGGCCGCCGATCGTTCCCTATCGGGGACATTGATCCTCGAAGCACCTGTGTACGCACGGATCGCGGCCTGCATGAGGCTTATCCGATATCGCATGAAAGGAGTAAGGCCATCAAGGGTTACGTGGTCATAGACACCGAGGCCATTGCCGCGGATCTGAACGCGCGGTACATCGAGAAGATGCTTCCGGTGCGCACGCCATCCACAGGCCTCGATGTTCAGGTTGTGCCCATCGAGCAGCTGAGGTTCTCTCGGAGCACCCGCGATGGTCTGATGCGGCACGACAACGACCGAAATATGCCTACGGAGGCTGAAGGTGCGGCAACTGATCGTTCTGACTCTGGCGTTGGCGTCACTAGGCGCAATCCTGGCCTGTTCGGGTGATGAGGCTGCGGGCACCGCTGCGCCGGAAATCACCCCACCGCCGACGGTCACGGCGCGAGCCACTGCGACTCGGCAAGAGGGCAGTTCCGAGCAGCCCGCCGAAGCGCAGGGACTCGCGCCGCTCGACATGGACGATCCGCAGGCGTTGCTTTCCAGCCTGTCGGAGGGTGAGCGGTCCTGCCTCGACGATAGGGGCATCGGCCCCCGGGAACTCTTGCAGATGACGGGGCGTTCTCCCGGCGGCTCTCCCGCATCCGCTGCGGACATAGTCAACTGCCTGCGAGACGATACGGTACTGAGACTGTTCCTGACATCGCTCGTCGGACAGGTCGAACCGTTCAGCCTTGAGACCTCTGCGTGCATCCGGGAAGGATTCGTTCCCATTGAAATACGCGGGCTATAGGCTCCCTCCCTCGCTGGAGGCACTCCTGCGAACTCTCTGGCGCTGAGCATGGTCGCACTCAACGTCTCCGTGGTCTGCATGAACGATGACGAATGGGCAACCTATGCCCCGAAGTTGGGTATGCAGTCCGCGGACAGGGATGGAGCGGCCTGCCTGTTCGAGGATCTGGGCGGGTCTGCGAAGTTGGTGGAGGTCATGCAGGAAGCCAGCTTGGGGGAGGCTCCGGAAGAACTCACACGAGCATGGGAGGCCTGCGGATTTTAGGAAAGTGCGCCTCCCTCCCAATAGCGCACGGCGGCTGCGACTGGAAGAGAGGCATAATGGTGAAATCCGAAATGTAAGGCGATTGGAGGACACCGGTAGTGATGATGCTCCGGAACATGGCCGCCCTCAGAATCCTCGTGGCGCACTGGCGGTACGTCGGCATCGGCGCTGGCGCCGTGCTTGGGCTGCTTGTAGTGGGCTTTCTCATCTTTCCTGAGCGCAACGCACTGGTGGCGAAGGGCCCCATGAACACGGGTCACGAGGGTTTGTCCTGCCAGGCGTGCCACGTCCCCGTGAGGGGCACCGCCGCGCAGCAGCTCAGCTCCAACGTCCACCACTGGCTGGGCCTGCGGGAACACACCATTGGATTCGGCTCCGAGGATGTGGGCAGCGCGGCTTGTTTGGACTGCCACGAGCGGCCGGACGACCGGCACCCCGTCTCCCGCTTCCTGGAATCCCGCTTCGCCGACGAGCGGAAGCATCTTGCGGCCCACATGTGCGTCACCTGCCACGCCGAGCACCACGGCGTGCGGGTCACGCAGCCCACCATCGGCTTCTGCACACACTGCCATCAGGACACTGCGCTGGAGAACGACCCCATATCGCCCGCTCACGCGGAACTGGTGCGAACGGAGTCGTGGAACACCTGCTTGCAGTGCCACGACTTCCACGGCAACCACGTGCGGACCACGCCGGTGAATCTCGAAGATGGTGTGCCGGAGGCGCAGATCTGGGACTACTTACTCGGAGGGCCATCGCCCTACGGTGACGAAAAGCGCGTCGAACCGTCCTCCACCAGGGGAGGCGGCGAGCCGTGAAGACAGCAGCAATTGTCCTGGCCGTTGCCGGCGTGCTCGTCGTCCTCATCGTCGTGAACGCGCCGCCACCGGATGACGCCGCCACCGATGGCGGCCCTCCTGTGCCGATAGGGGCTGTATTTGCCGTGCTGGAGGCGGAGAACGACTCGGTGCGCCGGCTGTGGGCCGAGGAGATCGTGGGAACGGGGCAGGAACAGGGCCTGCGCTTCGGCGAGGACTGGCATGACGATGGAGTGGACGCCGGACCGCTCCCGGCGCTGTTCCTGCGGGAGACGGCCGAGGGTCTCCGGCGCAATCCTGCGCCCCTCTACCTCTTCTTGGGCTCCGACTTCCCCATCAACGACGCCAACAGGTTCACCGGCCTGCAGGCGGAGCGCTTTGCAGAGATCAGGCGCACCGGCGAGCCCCAGTTCTTCCAGGACCCGGATCTCGGCTTCCAGACCGCGATGTTCTCCGACGTCGCCTCCGCCCGGGCGTGCGTCGCCTGTCACAACGGCGAGCCCGACTCTCCCAAGAAGGACTGGAAGGTCGGCGACATCATGGGCGCGACCACCTGGACCTACCCGGAGGCGGAGATAGGCATGTCCGAGGCGCTGACGCTGGTAGCAGCGCTGCGTCATAGCGTCCGTGAAGCCTACGAGCATTATGTGGAAAAGGTCGCCACCTTCGATGACCCTCCACCTTTGGGGGACAAGTGGCCGACTGACGGCTACTTCCTGCCTTCGACGGACGTATTCATGGCGGAGGTGGAGGAGAGGGCCTCCGCCGATACCCTTCGCTCGCTGCTGGGGGCCCAGCGCGGGGAGGAACAGTGAGAGGGACCGCCCGATCATCGAGTCCAGTGCCGATGAAGGCCGCCGGGCGCATGATTACATGACTAGTGGAGGAGGTAATCACGTCCCTCGCCGTGGCGGCCGTCCCTTCGCGCTCCCGGCAGCCGAGTGGCGGTGGCGGGCAGCGGGTGTCTTGGGCGTGCTCACCTACGTGGCGCAGGACCTAACTGGACTGAGATGGGAGTGGCTCGCTCAACTCCAGACAGTGGACGTCTTCAAGTACGCCACCGGGGCCGGGCTGTTGTCCTACGTGGGGTGGCAGTGGTGGCTCTTCTACTCCCGACTCAAGCGCCGGAATCTGCGGAGACTCTTGTCATGGCATCAGCGGACCGGCGCCCTGGTCCCGCTGCTCTTCTACGTGCACAGCGTCGAGATCGGCTACGGCTACATGGCTGCGCTCAGCTGGGTCTTCCTGGTCAACATGCTGGTCGGTGCGGCGAGTCCCCTAGGCGTCAGGATCAACAATCGCTGCTATACCGCTTCCTGGGGTGTGCTCCACGTTTTGCTGGCTGCGCTCACTGTGGTGCTGGGTCTCTTTCATGCGTATATAGCCGCGTACTACAAGTAGAAAGACAAGGCGGTGACGTGATGGACTGGACCCAGGTGCCTTCGGTAGGTTGGGCATTCCCTACCGGAATGGGACCCGTGGCATTATGGGACTCCCAGCCACATCTCAAAGATGGTTCTGTCCATCGTCAAAATAGGCCCACTTCGACATCCAGCCGCTCGGCAGTTTCGGCTTCGTTGGTCGGTCGCTTGATATTCATAGATTCGCACTTTAGCTTATCGTCTGTGGGACACGTCTACTGAACGGCATTCACCCTGATCGTCTTGTACGCGCCCAAAGCATCAAGGCGAGAAATGAGACGTGCTTTCATGCTCGGATTCAGAAACGGATTGCCCTTCGGTTTGACGACTTCTTGGACTCCGCTGTGATTCACCACGATCAAACCGAGGGGCGTGCACATTTGCAGGAGGTCGGCCAGCTGCTCAATTGACGATCCTTCGGGATGGACAAGGTATACGAGGTCGAACACGCTCCCGGCGAATGATGCCGAAAACGGAGAATTGACGGGATTCTTGAGCATCGCAAGGGCTTGATCCAGCCCTTCATAGAACGTCGGCGGCTTCATCCCGCGTCCCGCCTTGCGATACCCCTTCAGTTCGTAGCCCACGACGGTGCCATTTGGACGCACTTCCATCAAGTCTATGTCCGGGGAAAAGCTCCCGATATCTTCGCCATACCGCACATTCTGGAAGATTTGGCTTTGGTTGTTGCGCATCAGTATGCGGCGCAACACAAGAAATACGGCATCCTCCGTCAAAGGTGCGCCTTTATAGAGGATCCGCCCCAAAACCTGATCCGCATGAGCCTCGACAGGCACGGGGCGACCAAAGGCACCGCGCCCTATTGTGGTTTTACGTCGTCTGGCTCCCATGACTCGCTCGCGTGTCGACCTACGGGGTTGCGGATTGATGCGGCGGCTCCACCAACAAGGACGGATCGACGTCCCGCGCCATGGGCGAATTGAACGCCTGACAGCAAATGTACCCGAGCCTCTCAACCGGAAACTTCAAGTCGGTGCCCTCGACGTCCGCATATTCGTCTACGCATGGCTGTTTTCGCCCGTATGATCCCCTCGTCGCCGCGTCTGGACGGGCATCGCGCGCCCGCTCGTCTTCAAGGACATCTTCCTCCTTCTGTTCAGGGGTGCTCTGCTCGGGTCCGAATGGTTGTTCCCGCGCTCCCGGCATGTCCGTCTCAATTAGGGGCGTCTGGAACCGGGAGGCTCGGCAGCCGGAGATCCTCGTCCTTCGCCAGCGCGACCGGCCCGTCGACCTGCACCTTCCCCTCCGGGAGCCCGAACCCCCGTTTCCGTCTCAGCCCTGCCGGAATCGCCGGAAATTTGTTGCACTTCAGGTATCTCGGCAATTGTACTCTTCGAGCAGCAGTCGGACCGAGTCGCCGGACGAACCTCGAGCGCCGATCAAGATCTCTCGTTGAGGAGAGCAACTGCCCGGATCGAGAGGTTTCGACTGCGTTTAACGAGACCACGTTTCCCGGTTCACGCCAACTGACCAGGCGGAATCGGCAGATCCGATCCGGGACGTCGACTTGCCGGGGCGGATTGTCGAGTCGACATCCCGCAGGGGGCCTGGTCGGAGACGCGGGCGGCTCGAAATCGTCGAGGAGTCGTCCCGTCACAGCGGCCTCGCACAGCGGCACGGCCGATCGATGCGGCTGAGTTGCTTCGGAACGATCGGAAGCCGCTTCCGACCGCTCATCTTCTGCGATATGCGAAACGATGAATCCTCGTTGCCGCACCCGGCGTCGAATCGTCGGCGAGGCGACGCGGAGCGTCGCATCTCTCAAGCTGGTCGCCGGCGAGGGATTAGCGAGGTTTTGTAGAGTGATGGAAAATGGTTTCTGATGAATAGGATCGATCGAACATCGGTGGGAGGCGGCTTCGCGCTGGCTCTGCCGATCGTCGCTGCGTTTCTGCTCGCTGCGCTGCTGGTGTTCGGTGCGTCGGACGGTTCGCGGGGCGGCGTTCATGCTCAGGATCCCGGCGGGGGCGGTGCTGAAGCTGCGGAGACGCCGAAGGCTCAGGCTTCGGAGCACGAGTGCGACGAGGATCCGAGCCTGTCGTTCTGCCCGCCGCCTCCGCCTTTCGGCTTCGTCGTTTCAGTGGTCGGCGACGACGATGTTCGGCTCGGGTACCGACGGAGCAGCTGGCTCGGCAGCGGCAGTCACCGCTACCGTTTCGAGCTTCAGCGTTCGAGCAGCCGCAACGGAGTTTACAAGGCTTCTGGCAGTGCGAAGTGGTCATCTTCTTCGCCGATCTATTTCTGGAACCAGTCGGCGGGTTGGTACCGTGTTCGGGGTCAGCGCTGCCGTACGTTGAGCGTGTCTACGTGCGGGGCCTGGTCGTCGTACAGCGGTCGGGTGCAGGTGAAGGCGCCGCCGACCGCCACCTTCACTCCGACGCCCTCGCCGACCGCCACTCCGGTCGCGCCTCCGCCTCCTGCCAATCTGCGTCTGACGGTGTTCGGCGGCGACGATGTCCGTGTGAGTTACAGCCGGAGCTCGTGGCCGGGCGGCAGTTCGCACTACTACCGGTTCGAGATGGAGCAGTTTAACAGCCGGACGAAGGATTACAACTACTACCGTCGGACGAACGACGGGGCTTCGCCAGCCTATTTCTACAACGTCGCTGTCGGTTATTCGTATCGTGTGAAGGGACAGCGGTGCACGACGTCCAGCCGCACGGTCTGCGGCCGATGGTCCGGCTGGCGTGAGATCCACGTCTATCCTCCGATTCCGACCGACACGCCGACGCCGACGCATACGCCTACTCGCACGCCGACGCACACACCCACCAATACTCCTACGCCGTCACCTACGCACACGCCGGAGCCTGCGCCGCCTCCGGAGGATCTGGTTCTGACCCTGGACGGCGACGATCTGGAGCTGGAGTACGACCGGAGCGTTTGGTCGGCGTCGAGGTACCACTACTACCGCTTCCAGCTTTATCGCTCGAACAGCCGCTCCGGCACGTACCGTGCGTATGGTGATCCAGTGAACGATTCCGTCTCTCCGGCATATTTCGACGATGTGAGTCACGGCTGGTACCGTGCGCGTGGAGTCCGCTGCAACGATTCGAGGCGCACGGACTGCGGCGATTGGTCCGGCTATTCGAACCGGGTGAACAACCCGACACCGACGCCCACGCCGACTCCGACCTATACGCCTACTCCTACTCGAACCCCGACGGCGACCGCGACGCATACGCCGACACCCACTCCAACGCCGGCAAGACTCTCGACGCCGCAAAACATCGATGTGGAGCCGAGACCGATGAGAGTCGCGCGCATCAGCTGGGACGCGGTGGACGGAGCGAAGGCGTATCAGATTAAGGCATCTGGATTTTTATCCGAAGATACAAACGATGGTGATGCTTCCAAAAAGACGCTTATTGCAGATGACGACTTCGCCTGCGTCGATGTCCCGGAAACACACCACGAAGTAAGGTTGGACGATCACCTGATCGATACGCTTCCCGACGAATTTCAGATCAAAGCGATGAAAGACGATTGTTCGGTTCCGCAATCGAAGCGTGACGCCGATCCGATGAACAGCGAATATTCCAGCAAGATACGGATAGTGGACAACCCGATCGTACGCGCTGATGGAAATAACAAGGGTAGCACCAACACGGTTTGGGGCAATGCGACCATAAAGTGGCATCGCATTCCCGGTGTCTCTCAGTACACGATCAGTTATCGCCGATTGACAGGAATACACACGAATGAAGACGGCTGGTACCCATACGGCTACGTCAACCTCACCAACGCACCGGAGATTGTGGGCGACTCGAACTCTTATAGCACTGCTCCTCTTACTCACACTAGAAACAACCTTAAACTCGGTCAGATCTATGCCATCCAACTCAATTACGCGGATGATAACGATATTCAGGTGTTCTCAGGACGCGATGCGTTCGTATGGCCATCCAAAGACTTTTGGATTCACCGCTTCAGCTTCTACACCGAAACCTCAACCTCCGTATCCCCCGCCGCCAGCGCATTCATATACGCAATAATCATCTCGCTAGTCCGATAACGACCAAACTCGGCCTCGTCCTGTCCCCGCACTATCGGAAAAGTGCTCAAAATATACTCCGCATCATCATTCGAAATCCCGTAGAGATGGAAATACAACGCATCTAACCGAGCCCGCAAGTGCCGACGCTCTTCCAGGTCCCACCTGAACGGATCACCGTTGTGTCCAAAGTCGCGGGCGAACGGTTCCATATCATGCGACGTGTATGTGAGACGAAGGACGTGATCTCCGACTATCTCGCGTGCAGTTTTGCTTCCGAAATCTTGGTCATATCCATCTGGCGCAATCACCGGCATTTGCTCCAAAATATACAGACTCAAGTTCGTCCCCTGTAACTTCTGGTGAGCAACATAATCGAACACAAATGCATTCATGTTGGCGACCAACTGGTATGCGGTGCTTGCATCAACTTCGCTCAAACCATCCTCATCTACTTCTGATGACAGCCAGAGAGCCATGCTGTGTCCGTAACCAGCCCAAGGAACTATTGAAGCGATCACCGTTCGAGCGTCGGTAGAACGGGCAATATTACGAAAACCTATCGCGTATCCTTCACGAACCATTGCCCTTTCAACCCGAGTGTCTGGGACCCAATATTGGGTATTCGGAATGAAATCGGGATCGCTATGCTGGGCTTCATCTACAGGTTCACTTAAGTATGGGTTGTGAACATTTGCAGGATTCACTCTCACAGAACTAGCCCGATGATCGAACTGGTTGATCATCCGCCCTTGATAAAGCGGCAAATATTGGTCTTGGCCTTTTGCCAACGATTGCCCTTGACTGGATAGAAACCATCGTTCACGAGTTGCTCTGCGGTGCGGAACAGGTTCGAATCGTTCGTCATGTCGATCATGCGAAGGTAATTTACCGGCCATGTCCGAACCTCTTCTTGCCCTGAACGATCTACAAGCACTGGATGATCCTCGTAGATCCGACGTGTGATGTCGGCGTCACGACGGGTCCGGAATACCGGAGCGTTGCCGGTGTTGGGATTCACACGTGCGAAGTCAGCTGGAGTGAGGGAGAAGCAACGATTACCGTCATTGAGCGTCTCAATGTCATGCAAAAAGAATGCGCACTGAGATTCGCCAAGCCGTCGATCGATACCGCCGAAGATCAACGCACAGAACTTGAAAGAGGCATGAACGTCCTTGAAGAATATCTTTCTATTTTCGAAATCGTAGAGACCGTACAGTTGTCCACCAGTAGAAATCTGCTTGAAAAAGTCAGCAGCATTACGATCACCGTAGATACCCGATGGAACTAGCAAACCGACGAATCCGTCGGGTTTGACCAGGTTTTTGGCACGCTCAACAAACAGGGAGTAGAGATTGATGTCGCCGCTGCCGAGAAGCGGATAGTCGCAAGTGGCGCGGATGACTTCGCCAAATTGATCGGCGCGCGCTTTGGCGAGTTCGTAGTCGTCGGCGAGGCCGCTGTCTTTTTGCCGAAGGTTGCCAATTGCGCTCCTGCGCGCGGCAGCAGTCGGTTGCAGGGCGATTTCGGGTGCGCGGGTCGCGAACCATTCAATTTCCTGCAGTTTGATAACGTCCCATGGCGGGTTACCGATAATCGCGTCGAACCCGCCCGAAGAGTTTATGTCTTCCCATTGTTGCCACACGCCCGGGAAGGCGGCTTCCCAATGCAAGAAACTCTCTTCGTCGGCGATAGTTTTCGCGTTTCGCCATAAGTTTGTGAACTCGGACCAGGATTTCGACTTTTCAACGCGCTCATCGGAAGAGAATTGATCCGGACCTTCGGCGAGAAGTTCGTATGAGTCTTCGGAAAAATCGATCAGCGTCTGTCGAATCGGTTCTTCAAACGCGTTTCTTTCTCTAACCTTCATTCCCGCAGTCATCCACCGCACGGCGCAGACGTAATCCAAGACGGATCGGTGGTTTGCGGTAACGTTTTCAACTCCATCAAACAGAGTTGCCGATTCCCGCACTTCTGAAATGTCGGAATCGGAGATAGCCTCGATCTGCATCATGGAGTCGTTGGCAGTTTGCGCGCTTTGCGCCAAGCTACCGCCGCCTGTACCGCCCAAACTCCGCAACTCGTTGACCATATCCGTCACTCGCAGACCGACCAATGAATCTCCGCACCGCAGATGGTGATCAAGAAACGACAACGGCGCACCCACGGTGAAGCTATGCAACCACAACGACACCTTCGCAAGCTCCACTGTCAGCGAGTTCTTGTCTACGCCGTATATGCACCGTTTCAGCACCATGCGGCGGATGATCGCTTGATCCGTGAGCTGTCTCTCGACTGACTCCCAACCGTTTTTTTTAGCGCGCTTTTCGATCTCTGCTCGGATGTTCTCGACGCGTCGGACCAAAGGCGAGACGTATTCATCCTCACCTTCAAGCCACTCTGGCACCGCGGGTAGGTACTCGATCAACTCCGCGATATAGTCCGAGAGGAAGTCGACGGCCGTCACGAGGAAGTGTCCGCTACCCATCGCAGGATCCAAGACCTTTAGATCCAACACCGCTTCCGCAGGATCGAGTTTCTCCAACTCAGTCCGACGCTCTTTCTTGGACCGGTCATCACTCGCCAACTCTTTGGCACGCCTTTCGAAAGTCAATAGACGCTCTTCGACCAGCGGTTTCAGAGTGTGATCGACTATCAAGTCGACGAGTTCTTGGGGCGTGAAAAAACTCCCGCTGTCCTTGCGAGCATACGGATTCGGCCGAATCGCTATCTCGCCGTTTTCGTCCCTAGCCGGTTGATGCTCCAGAAGTCGCTCGTAGATCGACCCGAGTTGCTGAACCGACATGTCTCGATAGTTGACGAAACGCGCATCGCCATCTTCGTCTTTGGTGTGACTCAACGCATCGATTATCGGAGCGATGGTTGCGTCATCTAAACGCACTTGATTCAGAATCGGAGCAGCGGTATCGGTGAATAATCCCCCGTTATACGGAGGCAGTCCGATCGAATCGTCGCCCTTGTCGATCATCCCAAAGAGCGTCGCTAGGCTGTCGTAGTACTTCGTCGCGTTGGATGAGAAGGTCGTTTTATCCGCGATCCTTTTGCGGATGTCGTCTCGCAGATGTTTCCGCATTCCGTAAGTCAAATAGTTGGGATCGCGGATAGGTAACAACTCCCGATCTTCGGCATATAAGACGAACAAAATCCGATAGAGCAAGATCAAGGCAGCCCTATGGACCTCGCCAAGATCTTCATTCGATGCTTTGGCCAGAGCCTTGACCAGCGACGGGAATACGCTGTTGAAAACGACGCCTGACAAGTCTTGTGCAACCTGCTCTTCGTAGCGTCTTCCCTCTTGTAGCGCGGTTTCCAGAAACGTCGCTGTAGCACCGTCTTGAGGAACAAAACTGTTGCGATTGAAAAGGAGATAAAACGTTCGGAGATCGTCTTCACTCTCGAGGACGTTCTCAAGCTTCGTTTCGTAATACGCGGTGGTGCGCGGTCGGGTGCGATGATCGTAGAGCCGCCAAACTTGACCGTTAGTTAAAATCCCCCACCGTATCTTTCCGTCAGAATCGATGTCCGCACTCGTCAGATATCGCAATATCTGACCATGAGGCGTGCGCCCTCGCACTCCGCCTTCACTGCGATCGCCTACATCTAACTCCACCTCCAACCGCTTGCTCTCTTGGACAACGGTCGCGTATTTAAACCGCCGTGCAGTATCGGACTCTGCAGCGGCTAGATTCTTGGAACTTTCATCCGCAAAAAGCAGGTTGTCGGGTATGTCTTCACCACCCGATGCTGATTGCTGTGGAAGGTAGTCGCGCCAACCCAAAACCTCCAACACCGGATGGATCAATTCCTGCTTCGTCTCCTCTTCATTGGGTCCATCGAAAAGACGAAGGTAATTGAACTTGCCAGAAACAGCATCCCGCAAAGCATCCAATACCCCCTCATCATCAACACACGCGCCCCACTCCTCCGTCTCCTTGATGCCGTCCGACAGGAAATATCGAGTAAAAAGTTGCCCAGCCATGATCAACTAAAGAATACCGCGCACAAACCACCACCTCCCAACCCCAGTGAGAACAACGGACCCACCAACCCCCACCCACTCCCTCCTACCCCTCTCAAACACCAACTAAAACCTCCATCAACTATGAATGAAATCCCCTCTCCCGCTCAGCGGGAGAGGGCCAGGGTGAGGGCAACCGGGGCGCAAGGGAGGGGCGCGGGAGCCCAAAACCGCCACTAACGGACAGCGGGGTATGCCCGCCGAGGCGGGTCCCCACCAACAACCACCAACCCAAAAACGAAAGGAACTTATATACGATGCTACGCGTTGGCGTAGTCCCTACTTCGACGCAAGAATTTCATCGACGTTCCAATCGGATCGGAACAGCGTTGCAAATTCTTCGATGACACTCCCAGCGTTTGGTTCGGTATCAGTCCCGAACGCACTCGATTCAACCACCTCGTAAAGGGTTTCGTAAGCGAATTCGTTGATCCGGCGCAAAATGTTGCGCGCTTCGTCGTCGTATTGGTGATTGACACTTAACGGGAATTGAACGAACGCCTCGTATACCGCGATATAGGCATGACGAGGCAACACATGCAATCCCCATCCTTCGAGTTCGGCCCAATTCTTGTCGAATTGACACAGCGCGGCGATCATCGCACCCGAACTGCTAGAATGCCAATGCGAGTATTCGACATTGTCAAGTGCCTTGCGGATGGTTACAGTAACGAACTTCCTTGCAAGCGCACGTAACACGCGCTGGCAAAACAACACTTCGTTGCCTATTGCGGTCGCGTCGGGATCGGTTCGTTTCAAGACTTGCCCCCGCGCCATTCCAAGTAGGGCCACTTTTTCGGCGACGGTGCGGACAGGATCACTCGTGCGATGCGTTCCGGCGATGCGTCGATATGTTCTGGCATGGGGTTCGCCGGACGACCTCGTTTGCGTTTAGCGGTCATACTCACCGCTGGTTTCCGAATTGACTGATTTTGCAAGTTCCGCAAAATGTAATGAAGCGATAGCCGAGTGTTTTAACATGCGCCTTCACCGCCTCGTCATCGCCAAGCAAATCCGACAATCCTGTTCCTTTGCGTTCCCTTGCTGGCGGCAATCAGCATCATGTAATACCACGTGCCTATCGTTCCAAATGGTCGCGTTTGGGTATTCATTGACGAAGTAGCCGCTTGCCGTCACGTTCAACTCCAGAAACGCAATGTTGCCACGATGATGCCGGTGGCCACGATGATGAGTCCGCCCAGTTGCCACCGGAGGTTCGCCAAATCTTCTTTCGTTGCTAGATGTCGCAGTTCCGTGCGGAACTCGGTTTCAAGCGTGGTCATCCTTTCTTCGACCATTGCCACATCAAACTCCAATCTCATGGTTCTGCCTGAACACCATTCTACACGGTTCAAACATGAAACAACATGATTCATGTTCGTTCAAGTAGTCTTTGAGTTGCTACAAACCGCATCTTTCGTTGAACCGACAAATGCGACCGTTTCCAAACGAAAACCACCACTCCCCCACATTCCCAAACCCACCAATTACAACCTCCATCCATTATGGACACGTCCCCTCTCCCCCAAAACACCCGTCAACAGCGGGAGAGGGCCAGGGTGAGGGTGACCGGGGTGGACAAACGGGCAGGGCACCCCAAACAACACAAACCCCCTTCCTTCTCTCCTAGTTCAAAACCCAACATCCCGCCCATCCTGTCCATCCATGCAAATTCTCACCCTAGTTCAAAAACGCGCTTGACATTCGCCGTACTGTTGTACTATCGTTCAAATTGTTAACACATTTGGCCCCGGATCGACGGATCTGGGCATTTCACCAAGCCTGCAATGGCAAGAGGAACAACGAACAGTACGTTGACGGCACAAACGGACAACACGAGAGTCACGGCAACCAGCCGTGACCGCGACGGGGGGAACATCCGCCCGTCACTCGTCGCGCCCAGCCCAAGGCGTAGCGCCCAGCCCAAGGCGTAGGCAACGTCGCCTCCACCCAGACTCCGTCATTCCCGCGCACGCGGGAATCCAAGGCGGGGAAGGGTTGCCATCCGCAGGTCGCGCGGGAAGCGGTTTTCCCAGAATGGACCGTCGCGTCGCCCGGTGGGGGCCTCGCATTACGAGCCATACGGCCCAGCCCGGGCCGTCGAGGGCGGTCAGTTATCCGTGGACGCGTAACGTCGATCCCATATCGTTGCACGGGAGAGACCACGGCGTGAGCTGGAGTACAAGCCAGTGATTGACACCGCTCAAATATTCAATCGAACTACCGATCGGTTGACTACAGGCGAGGGTCATGTCGTACGTCATGGCGACGTGCGACGCGTGCGGAAGGTATTTGTCGGCAGCCCGGCATCCCGAACCCTCCGGGGCCAACCCCCGGTGCAAACGTCACTCCGACGGAGGCACGCGTCATTCCGCACGCCTCCGTCATTCCGGCGAAGGCCGGAACCCATGGGACAACTGCGCCGGACCGAGACTGTTAGAAACAGGCTCACCCAAAAACCAACAACCAAGCCTTTGCCACAACCCGTGGCAAAGGCGCAAACCCAAGAACCCCAACGCAAAAAGCCCCGGACCACAACCGCCCGGGCCTCGACTCGCGTCTACAACCCCAACTCGTCATTCCCGGCTAGCCCCGTCATTCCCGCGAACGCGGGAACCCAGAGAAAAGCAAACCTTGCCGTTTCATCCCCTCTCCCGCTCAGCGGGAGAGGGCCAGGGTGAGGGCGACCGGGGCGGACAAACGGGAGGGGCACCCCAAACAACCACTACCCTTCCTTCCCTCCTACCTCTTCCTTCTCTCCTAGTTCAAACCACAACCCATCATTCAAATCATTCCCCATCATGGCAATCATAGTTCGCAAAAACACCCCGCACCCCCACATCGACCTCGTTGTTCGCTCAACAGCTGTAGGCATTAAAGTAGACAGCCGATGAATCTGACGGAGAAACAGCTTGGCGGCTGGTCCCAGACGAGTCACAAGGCCATCGGCGTATCGACCGTGAATTCACAGCGAAATCAACACGGCAAACTTTCGCAGTTTCGCACCCTCAGGCCAACCAACCTGATAATTCAACGCATACACCGAATCATCAACTCACCTCCATATCCTCCCATTAACTCCTAAGTTCCCTAAATCTCACCCACAACCTTTCACGTTTTCTCACTCAGTGACCCAAACACCATATTCCGGGATGTCAAACGGAATCGGAGAGCAGAGGAACATGCCCCAAAAACTTCGGATCACAGCCCTATCGGCGTTTATTGCCGCAATTGCATTGACGCTCATCGCGTGCACCACCGAACCAGATCCCACGTCAACTCCACAACCCACAGCCACTCCCGCTCCCGAGGTCTTGGCGCCGACACCGACTGTCGAACCCACTCCCACTCCCGTACCTCCCGCCAACACGCCGACCTCGACGCCCCAACCCACTGCAACCAGCGCACCACCGAAAAGCACTGCGACGTCGACGCCCGAACCGACTGCCACCCCAGTCCCGCCGACGAGCACTCCCTCCCCGGTTCCACAACCAACCGCAACACCTACTCCAGAACCAACACCCGAAGCCACCCTCGCATTCGACCCATCTGTCACTCTCGGCACCCTCGCTAACGGCCTCACCTACTACATCAAACACAACGAAGAACCCCAAGAGCGCGCTCAGCTATCCCTGGTAATCAAAGCCGGATCAGTTCACGAAGAAGAAAACGAACGCGGCCTAGCCCACTTCGTCGAGCACATGGCTTTCAACGGCACCGAACGCTTCGAGAAACAGGAAATCATCGAATACCTGGAGTCGTTGGGCACCTCATTTGGTCCCGACCTGAACGCGTACACCACCTTCGACCACACGCGCTACTTCCTCGAGATTCCCACCGACGATCCCGAAACCTTCGAGACTGCATTCCAGATCCTCAGCGATTGGGCATATTCGATCTCCTTCGATCCAGAAGAAGTGGAACTCGAACGCGACGTGATCATCGAAGAATGGCGCTTAAGCCGAGGTTTCGGGGCGCGCTTCCAAGAAAACTGGTTCAACCCGATTTTCGGCGAATCGCTGTACGCCGAACGCGCACCCATCGGCCTGCTCGAGGTGATTGAAAACGCTTCTCGTGAACGCCTCGTCGGATACTACGATCGCTGGTACCGACCCGACAACATGGCGCTCATCGCCGTCGGCGATTTCGATGCCGAGACGATCGAAGCCAAAATCCAACAGCACTTCGCCCCGCAACCCGAAGGTGAATCACCCGAAGATCGTTCAACCGTCGAAGCGCCCACCATCCGGCCTACCATCGAGGTACCCCAACACGAGGACCCGCGCATCAACGTCTTCACCGATCCCGAAGCTCCCCCGACTCAGTTGATCCTAGTCAGGAAACTCGACCCAATCACCAGCCACGACATCGACGCATTCCGCACGAACGCTGTCGAACGCCTCGCGTACAGCATGATCAACGCACGTCTCTTCGAGCGCGGACAAACCGAAAACCCGCCGTATCTGCAATCAGGCGGGCAACGTGGCGGATTCGTCGAACGTTTCGACATATCCCAGTTCTGGGCTGTGGTCGAACAAGGCGGCATTGAAACCGGATTTCAGGCGCTGCTCGAAGAACTCCAACGCGTCAGACAGCGCGGTTTCACCAGCACCGAACTCGAAAGAGAGAAGTCCACACTCCTGAGTTCGATTGAAAAAGCCTTCCGAGAACGAGATCAACGAACTTCCACGTCACTCGCCGACACATACGCCGACCACTTTCTCAGCAACTCGTTGACAATCGGCGTCGAAGCGGAATGGCCGCTATACCAAGAACTGCTCCCACAGATCACGGTCGACGAAGTCAACGACGTAGCCGCCTCGTGGTCGCTGACCGACAACTCCGTCCTCTTGGTCCTTCGACCAGAGGCAGACGACATCAAACCCGACGATGAACTGGCCGCTGCAGTCCAAACCCAGTTGGAGACCGCCGCCGCGCTTCAGGTTGACGCATACGTCGACACGTTTGAGGACGTACCGCTATTGGCGAACATCCCAACTCCGGGAACGATTACAGCGGAGGAGCAAATCGAATCCATCGACGCACAGAAATGGACCCTGTCGAACGGCATCACAGTGATCGCAAAACAGACCGATTTCCGCAACGACGAGGTCCTCTTCAACGCTTTCAGCCCCGGCGGTCACTCCCTCGTCACTGACATGGACCACGTGTCGGCCCAATATGCCGCATCCCTCGTCGCCGGCAGCGGCGTAGGTCCGCACGACAATATCGACCTCGACAAGCTCCTAGCCGGCAAACAGGTGTCAGTCTCGCCTTATATAGACGAGCTCTCCGAAGGCTTCGAAGGTAGCGCATCCCCTGACGACCTCGAAACCCTTTTCCAACTCATCAACCTCTACGCAACCGCTCCACGACTCGACCCCGTCTTCTTCGGGACTCTCGAAGGCAGCCTTCGGGCGTCGGCCGAAACTCGCACCAACGACCCCGACTCCGTGTTCTTTGACGCCGTCAACAACATCCTCAACCAACACCACTTCCGAGAGCGACGCCTCAGCCTCGAACTACTGGATGAACTCGACATCGAACGCGCAGGTACAGTCTACTCCGATCGCTTCTCCGACCTCGGAGACTCAACCTTCGTCTTTGTGGGAGCTTTCGATTGGGATGCCCTCCGCACACTCTCCGAAACCTATCTAGCCAGCCTGCCCACCACTGGCCGAACCGAACAGTGGATCGACCATGACGTCGATCCACCGTCAACCCTCGAAGATCACGTCGTCCGCAGCGGCATCGAACCGCGAAGCCTTACAGTCCTTGTATACGCTGGCGACTTCGAATGGAGCAGCGCCGATGTCCTAGCCCTCAACGCCGTGGGCGAAATGCTCAACATCCGAGTCCGTGAGCGAGTCAGAGAACAACTGGGTGGCGCATACGCCATCAACGCATACGCCAACACGCAGTTGATCCCTGATCCCGAGTACCAGATGGTCGTCATTTTCGGCAGCGACCCTGACCGTATCGACGAACTGTTCGACGAGGTCCAAGCCGAAATCGACTGGCTCCGCAATGGCGGCGACCAAGAGTTGCTCGACACCGTGAAAGAGCTCCTCCGTTCGCCCAGAGAAGAGCAACTCCGGACCAACGGCTTCTGGATAAATCAAATCCGAACCATCACCCAACGGGGCGGCGATCTGGACGCCGTTAACCAGTTCGAAGATTCTCTTGACGCCCTGACTCTCAAAGACATCGTGGCGGTCGCTCAGCGGTACCTGACCACCGACCGCTACGTCCGAGTCGTCCTGCTTCCCGAAGAGCGCTAGGACCGCAACTCCCCTCCAAATTGCGGGGTTAGAATACCGTTAGCCAAGAAACTTTCCAACGCTGTACCCGGTGCCCGCCGCAATCTTCGGACTCGTCGCCGTCGGGTGTGAAGGCGGTCAGCCCAGCCTCGGTGAGGGTCTTCGTCCGGGACGGTAGCCTCTGGCACGTGTGAAATCTCCTCTTTCCGGCCCTTGCGGCATGACCGCGGGGAGACGGGAAGATTACGGAGTCTTGGCAGGAGCCAGCCCGTCTCTACAACCGCATGCGAGTTTATCTGGTCGGGTTCTGCGAAGCGGGGGGCAAACGGTAGTTCGATTACGGTCTGGAGACCAATTCCACGACCATCGAATACCTGGACAACGGCGTGACCTACGAGGTGCAAGTAACCGTATTCGACACCCACAGCGAAACCAGCATCGACCCCAAGTCCGCCACGCCCAGGGCGGAGTAGCCCAGCGTTAGTTGAGCTCATATCAAGCCGCAGTCCCCGCGCAATGCCGACACGATAGCGCAGGGACTTCCTTTGGCGCTTTCGCTGCACGAGTCGCGATCAATTGGCGTACTGTAGGCTCAAATGGCAAAATCGATGCTCGCTGCCCGTCCGTCTAGTACGAGACTTCCCGGCGAAAAGTTCGCATTACGGTACACTCAAGCCCTGCACGCGGGGTTTTAAGCCTTGGCAGCATCACCTGTTATGTGGACTACGTTTCGCTGTCCGCTCGGTCATCTAACCATCACTGGTCCTCGCCGATCAATCACCTCCGAGCCACTGATCTCCCTTGATGGATGCCAGTTGGCGCGAATCGCTTTAGACTAGTCATTCGGGTTGAGGGAATTCATAGCTGGATCGCCAATTCGAAGACGGTTCTGCCTAAAGTCAACTTTGGCCCACCATGGGATATGTGCACAACCCTGTGCATCCCCCTGCGTCTCGCTTCACTCGCCGCGTCCCCCTTGCGCTTTGCGAAGGGGGGTGGGACGCGTTTAATTCTCCCTTTGGGGGGATTTTTTGTTCGACGGGTGGTTGTCGAAGGATCGCCGCGTCTTTGGGGTCGCGTGCGATAAGTTGCTTGTATGTTCGTCAATAGTCCAGCACCGCCGACGTCGCCAGACCGTCGGCCCTCCGGGAAGCGTGGATCTGAAAGATCAGCCCCCGTCATCGCTTGGTTCGCACCCCGCGCTAGCGCTGCAGCCTCTTCCGCCCAGCGAAACGGAAAGACGTGTGCCGGATAGAGAGACCGTTCGCCCGGACCTTGAACGGGCATCCCCGTGCGAGAGGTCATGTGTGGAAACCTGCTCCTCCCGCGTGCTTCCCCTCCGTGTTCCCACCTGCGCGGTACTGACTTTGGTTCGGCGTTTGCGCGGGGGCTGTCCCCCTCACCCTGACCCTCTCCCACGGAGGGGAGAGGGAAACGGTTTGGGGCCCCTACGACTTGAGATGTCCGTCTGGCTTGCTGTTGTTGGCGGAGTCCGCAATACCCTCCGCGTCCGAGCACTACAGCGACAACGGTCTTCGTAACCGGGTTTTTCGGCAGCGTTTCGCCCGTCTCCATTCATGGGAACGGAAGACGTCTTTCAGTGGCTTTTGGCGGGACACCGCCGGCGGGTCGTATGTTGGCGACCCCGTGCTACCCCGCCCGCTGCCGTACTTCATTATTCAGTTGTCAATAAGCTACGTCTAAAAAGGTTTGCGCACAACCCCTCGACGCGGCGATTCTTCGTGTAAGGGGCGCCCCGTTTGACGCCCTTGGTTGTTAATATACAACATGTGTTGCAAGAATGTCAAACGAACTAGGATGTGAAGGATTGGGAATGATTTTAAGGATGGGTGGTGTTGGGTGATTGGGGTTTTGAACTGTGATTGCGATGATGTTGAATGATGGGCTGTGATGGGGTGTTGTGGGTATGATGTGATGGTGTATGAACCACTTTCGTAGCGAAAAGGTAAAATACACCCGTACAAGTACGTTCTCAAAAGTGCATCCGATGAGAGATCCAGAAAGCCTCACGCAAATACAGGGAGAGGGAATCGTGGCGAGTCCGCGCCGTCCACACGAAGAGACTGCTCGCCTTGGCAAGGAGTTGTACGAGCGAGACATCCGAGATCAGGTCGAAGCCGACCACCACGGGGAGATCGTCGCTATCGACGTGGACAGCGGAGATTGGGTCGTGGCACCGGGCGAGGCCGTTGCGGTCGACCGTCTGCGTGAGATGCACCCGAGCGCCATCAATGTCTTGTGTGAACGGGTGGGTTATCGGGCGTTGCGCAGCTTTGGCGCACGCTCGCTGCGGAGAACAAGGTGATCGAGGGCGTCGTTAACGACGCTTATGAGGCGGTCGTGACCTCGCGATCTCTTTATGCAGATGCGTTGGGGTTCGGATCAGCCATTTTCAGAACATCTCCATAGGGAAAGGGAAGGAGAAGCGAAAAGTGAATGACCTGATCTCACTGACGAAGGCGGTTAGGAAGACTGTGTCCGCAGAGGCCGCTCGGGTAGGTCGTCGACCAGAGGAGGTCGAGGTCAGCTTTACCGCCGACCTGGACGATACGGGAGATCTCGTCGTCAGTCGTTCGCGCCGGTTTCCAGGCGCGACTGCTATCACGATGAGGTTCACTCCACGGGAAATACCCGAAGGGGTGCGCATGCTCTCGGACCACGCTGCGACATTATCTACCTGTGGGAAGCAAAAGCAGACGCGGAAACAGCTGAACAAGATCATCCTGTACCAGCGGCAGGAGGGGTACTGTAACGGTTGCGGCTACCACTTCCAGCTGCGGAACCTCACGATTGACCACAAGACACCACGGTCGCAAGGTGGCACCAACGATATCAGCAATCTACAACTTTTGTGCTACGCTTGCAATCAACTAAAGGGTGATGACACCATGGAACGGTTAATAGCCGAACTGCGGGAACGTGGAGACTTCGCCTAGCTCCGGGCTCAGGGTAACGTAGCAGGGAGATGTACCGATGAGACTGATTCGAGGCTGGGAAAGCGAATATGCGCCTGAAGCGACGGGTGGATTGCGCCTGAGCAAGGCAAGGCTTTACAGGTGTCTCGGCGAAGAGGGAGGGCTCGGTGACCAGAGAGAAGGCGAGATTCGCATTAGCGAAGAAGGAGAGATGAACGTCGATTGGAATGATGGTGAGGTCCTGCCGTTTCGGCTGTCAGTCGAGATGGAGGCAGCCGCGGACGCCGAATTCGCACGGGCCATGCGGGAACACCTAGCCGCCACAACAGACGACCCGGATGTTCAGATTGAAAAGGATGAGTCGGGAGTGTGGAAGATTCGGCAAAACCTGAGAGTTGATGACTCAATGATCGATAGTCCCTTCTTGTTCTGTATGTCCAGAGAACCTTTTACTAGGGACAATTGGGAGGGGTTGCGGGCTGCGCTGCCCGAGAGGTACGACACTTGGACAGTGACCGAAGACCTGAACAGCCTTCAATTCGAGATTGAGGTCGCTGTCAAGCGGTGGATGGGATTGAATCAGATAACGCGTCACGAGCTCGTGAGTTACAAGAGCTGGGTGGAGTATCCATATGACACGATTCCACCAAGTGGGCTTATGAACGAGCTGGGCGAGCTAGCGCAGGTTCCAAGGTGGTTCAGAAAGAGGACGAAATACAAAAACCAAGAAGAGTACAGATTCGCATGGCTCTTGAAGACACCACAGAGAATCTGCCCGATGCCATAGATATCGAGCTAACGAGGACGGGGCTGGAATTGTTCCAGCCGCGGGAGCGACCGGCTTGAACCCGCCGAAGGGCGCGGCGCCCAACAGCTGGCGCAACTTAGATTCGTTTGGCTTCCCTACAGAATTCCCCAAGGCCCCTCTCGAAGCGATTTAAATTGGCTAAACCCACCTTAGTGGCACTCACAAACGTCTGTATTCGTTGGCCTGTTGAATGAAATAAGGGTCCGGACGCAGATCAGATGAATAGGGGAGATGGATCTGTCCGAGGTGGGCAGCAAATCCATCTATTCCCGCGTGTAACCCCTTTGCGGTCAGTTCATTCGCAGCATCCTCGTTAAGACGCATGACCATTTCGTCATCAAGGAAGATGAGGCCCTTATCGAACGCCCGATGATATGTCGGCGACAGCGCTATGCCGTTGCGCACGTGATCGATGCTGCGAGATCCAGCCTCGACGGGCAGGATGTGGGCGGCATCGACTAGGTCGAGTTTGCGTCTGGTGACTGCGCATCTATTGTCGTACGCGCTTAAGACTTGCTTCCTGAAGCTGGATGAACGCGACCACCTTGACGTTTCTTGAACGACCAACCGCCTCTGTTGGGGTAACGGTTCAAGTTGTTGATCAGAAATGTCCTCTGATCTTGCAGCTTGGTTAACAGTCTCGAGATAAGTTGAGTCCTCACCCAAATCGTGCAGTGCACCTGCGTTTTCACAGTAGAACAGCAACAGATCGCTTCGAATACCGGCGACAATTTCATCGTTCGACTTGACTTGAAATGAAAGCCCGTTTTGAAGGGCTTGATTTAGCGTTGTGTTGTCGATTTGAACGGAAGGCGAGCCTGAGGTGAATGTCGAATGGCGCAAGACATCGTACCCGGCAAACACTTCCCGAACCGCGTCGTAACCGAGAAGAACGGTGTATCCGTCTGGATTCATCTGCAAAGGCGATTGTACCGAGGTCATCTGAATACGGAACTCATTAGGCAGCGACGGACGACCACCCGATGTCAAGCTCCAGCAGTAGGCCCAAACAGAGCTATGCTGCCTGTCTCGAACAACGAGGTACTTCCTAGGGTGGGGAGCAGGTTCAGGTACATGAATGCCAGTTGCGCCCGCCTGGTGAAAGGCATCTAAGATCGCACGAGTGATGACCCCGCGTGGAGACATTGTCATACTGCTTGAAGTCCCAACCGCGGCTTGCTCATGGAGTCCGACAAGTGCTCATTTCTTTGGTCTAGAGCGTCCGCCATCTTCGGGAAGCGGATGCTTTGGATTCTCATTCCAGAGAAGCCCTGGACGATGGATGCTGTAAGACTGTTCGACATTGCGGGAAGAACGGGCTGGTTTGACTAATGAGCCCTCCAAGAAACGGCCTTGGGCACCCCTAAGATACTTCTCGTCAATCTCTCCACAAATCCACCGTCGACCGAGCCTCTCAGCTACTTCCCCGGTTGCACAGCTTCCTGCGAAAGGATCAAACACCAAGTCGCCGGGATCTGTCAAGAACCGCACGAAGTATTCAGGAATCACCGTTGGGAATCTCGCCGGGTGTATTGGAAGGTCGTTCTCTTCGCAATATCGCAAGTACTTGGAATTACTCTCCGTATTGGCCACTGCAATCAGGTTTGGGGGAATCGCGGCACCGTTGTCGGTGGCGAAAGCGTCACTTATGTCATGACCGCTAGGTCGCTTCTTGGCGCGATAGCCTGTTTCCAACAAGCCTCGCATACTCTTGCTGTACGGCGTCAAAACTCGTCGATTGCTCGCTTTTGGCCAAGGGGAACGAGACAGCCAGAATATGTTGTTCACCGCATCCTTAACTCTTATACGTCTTATGGTGACCCATTCTGCTGGTGTCGGAAGCTTTGACGGGTTCCACCAAAAGAACTCCTGTGCCAAATGAAAGTCGAACTCTTTGCAGAGAGTGATCAGAAGTTCATATTGGTACAGGCTCTTGGACGGTAAACCAGGATTCCAAGCTCCGCCAATGTCGATTACCAAGGAACCTTGCTGCTTCAACACGCGTGCGAACTGTTCTGCGAATGGGCGAAACCATTCTAGATATTCGTCAGCGTCAGCGTTCCCGTACTCTTTCTTGCGCACGAGTCCGAACGGTGGACTCGTGACGATCAGATCTACGCTCTCGTTTTGGATGCCGCATTCCATCAGATTGACTGAGTCTGCCCAATATGCGACTCCCAGCAAGGTTCTGATACGACCCTCGGGAAGGGATGGACCGCCCCTCTGAGGTCCGAGATCGGGAGCGGCTTTTATGCGCTGGTTAGTATCCATCTCTCATAGATCTGGCAATAGGTATGAACTAGTATGGCACAGGTTTATTTCCCGTAATCTGTTGGACACCCCTCAACTTTACCGCGGAGGTTTCAACTAGTGGTTCTATGCCGCTCACGTCAGTAGTGCTGCGCGCCACATCGATGTCGTACATTCACTGGAGGTTTAGCCAGTAGTCGGGAGTGGTGCCTAGGGCGCTCTACGGGGCATTGACGACTTCAAGGGGCTGAATACTTTCGATCTGCTCCGCCTCGGCGCGTCTGGCGTGGTAGAGGTCCCAGCGCAGTTGCAGATTGATCCAGAAATCAGGTGATGTCCCAAAGAATCTCGAGAGCCGCAGCGCCGTGCTCGGAGTGACGCCGCGCTTCCCGCGGACGACCTCGTTGACGCGCTGAAAAGGCACCTGGATCGCTGTCGCCAATTCGCTCTGCGTCATGCCGAGGGGGAGCAGAAACTCTTGCAAAAGCATCTCGCCTGGGTGTGTGGGCTCACGGTCGGAAGGGATGCGAACCATGTCTGATCTCCTGATTGTTGATCTATTGACTAATGATGGATTAGTCAATGAGACTCTGGGTATGACTAAACGCTTACAGATCCTCTTGGATGAGGAAGAGTACCGAGAGATCCAAAGGATTGCGCGCCGGCAGCGGTTGACTCTTGCTGAGTGGGTCAGGCGGGCACTCCGCAGGGCTAGGAGTGACGTCCCTGGGACTGTAGATTCCAAGTTGCGCGTTATCGCCGAGGCGTCCCGTCACTCGTTCCCAACCGCCGACATAGAAGTCATGCTCCGGGAGATCGCGCTCGGGCATACCCCTGCTCGCTGCACTCGCGTCCCCTTTCGTCAAGACGAAAGGGGACAGTGGTAGGCGCGGACTAACGCGACCTGATCTCTACGCCTGCCGCTTGCTCTTGGAGGCGGTAAATGATGTGGGTGTCCATGTCTCCCCAGCCTTGGTTGCCGCATTGGATGGCGAGTTGTTCGACGATGTTGGCTACGGGCATCGGGACGTTTAGCTCCCTTGCAAGTTCGTTCGCGAGGGAGATGTCTTTTCTTGCCAGTGCTTGACGGAATGAGGGCGGGTGGTATTTCCCTTGGAACACTGTGCGCTCTAAACCCTCTCTTTGGGTGCCCAGTATGTTTCGGCTCCCGGCATCCATCAGGGCATCGAGGTCTAGCCCAGCCTTCATGCCAAGGGTGAGGCCTTCCGCTACGACCTGCCTTACCGCCAGCGTGATCATGTTGTTGACCAATTTGCAGGTGCTTCCCATGCCTAGGTCGCCTTGGTAGACGATCTTGTCGGCGAAGGTTTCGAAGACGGGGAGGAACTGCTCGTAGATGTGTTTATCGCCGCTGGGCATCACGATGACCTCGCGATTCGCCGCGGCGGCGGGGCTTGCCAGCACCGGGGCGTCTAGTACGTGAGCGCCCTTTTCCTCAAACACCTTTCCTATCCGGCGGATCAGAGATGGTCGACTGGTGGAGAGGTCGACGTAGACATCGCCCGGATTGATACCGCTGAGAATTCCGTCGGGACCGAGGGCAATCTCCTCCACCTCAGCGGGTCCCGGAACGGAGGTCAAGATCACGTCGCTGACGGCGGCAACCTCGCCCGGGGATGCCGCCAATCTGGAGCCGCCTTCTAGTAGGGGGCGAGTCGCACCCTCTCTCGCGTCGTAGACAGTCATGGGGAATCCCGCGCGCTGGATGTTCTGCGCTATTGGGGTGCCTAGGTTGCCGAGTCCGATGAAACCTACTGTTTGCATGCTTGTTTCCTTCTGGATTTGGGGATGAGCGGGTTAGATGTGGCGTTCGCTGACACGGCGTTGGCAGCAACCGCGCGCCCCCTTTGTCCCCCGTATCGGGGTACGGGGCAGGCCCCGGACATTTCCCCCACGAGTGGGGGAAACCCTAACGCCCGTCCGCCCCGGGCATCCCCTGCGTTCGCTTCGCTCCGCGTCCCCTTACGCTTCGCGAAGGGGACGGTGGTCCCGCTTCATTGAACGAGACGATCATGATGACATGACAGCACGGCAATCATGCTATCAACTTCCCGGCGAGTTTGATTCGAGCCGAAATCGCGTGGCATCCGCGTCACCTACATACGCGCGCGCAATTTGTCAACAGTCATGCTAAATTTATAGTCAACGCAGTTACTTCCCATTACTTCCGAGCACCACGTACATGCGAGGCCGCCAATGACTACCGCCACCGCTGTTAGAACAGACACCGACACCGCGCTGATGGCGCACCTTTTGCGTCGGGCAGGGTTTGGAGCGACGCGGGACCAGATAGACGAATACGTCGCCAAGGGGTACGACGAGATCGTCGAAGAGCTTCTTCATCCCGAATTCTCGTATCCCGAAGACCAAGACTTGCTGGACCGCTACTTCATCGCTTCTGTGGAGGCAAGATCGGTAGGTCACGCCGATCCGCAGTGGGCGTGGCGCATGGCGACCACCACGAAGCATCTCGAAGAGAAGATCGCCTTGTTCTGGCACGGTTTGCTGGCGGTCGGGGGCATCAAGCTCGACCATGGGATGGAGATGCTCACGGAGATCGATCTATTCCGCCGCTACGGGCTGGGCAAATTCCGCGATCTACTGCTCGAGATATCCCGCAATCCGGGAATGATGTATTGGCTGGACAACCAGAACAGCCACAAGGACGCGCCAAACGAAAACTATGGTCGCGAGCTTCTCGAACTATTCTCGATGGGCATCGACGAGATGGGTGAGGGCGCGTATACCGAAGATGATGTCAAAGCCGCTGCGCGAGCCTTCACCGGGTGGGCCTCCAAGCCGACCATGCCGCCATTCTTCCTCGGTCCGTTCCCGATGGAATTCCGGTTCGACCCAGACGACCACGATAACGGTGAAAAGGAATTCTTGGGCGAGGTTGGCAACTGGAACGGCGAGGACATCGTAGAGATCACTGTTCGCCAGCGGGCGACAGCGGAGTTCGTCTCCAGAAGGCTTTATCAGTTTTTCGTCGCCGACGAAGCGGACGAGGATGAAGTTCAACGGTTGGCGGATGTCTTTGAGGAGAACGATGGCGAGATACGCGCCGTGCTCCGGGCAATCTTCAAGTCCGATCACTTCAAGTCTGAAGCGGTCCGATATCGCAAGGTGAAGAGTCCGACCGAGTTGGTGTTCGGCGTCGCGCGCTTGACCGATCGATTTGATCTCCCAGACATGGCCGCGTCTCAATTGGCCAGCCACACCATGTTTATGGGACAATTTCTGCTCAACCCGCCGAGCGTCGAAGGTTGGCACGAGGGCGAAGAGTGGATCGACAGCGGCGCACTGGTCGAGCGAATCAACTATGCATCAACGGAACTGGAACGTAGAGACGCGCCCGGCATCCAGCGAATGGTGGACCGCGTGCGCGAGGCCGGCGGCCTGAGTTCCTCGGAGTACGTGGCTGCATGCCTCGACGCGATGGGTTGCATAGACATCTCGGAACGAACGTTCGGACTGATTGCGGAACATGCATCAGGTCAGTTGGAACCAACTAATGAGGACGAAGAAACGGACCGCGCGATCGAGATATTCCAGTTGATCGCATCAACACCCGACTACCAGTACTGCTGATACGAAATAACGGCACAGAAAAAAGCAGGAGCTAAGAAATGATGAAGAATGGCCGCAATGGGAATGGCCACAACGGGAATGGCAAAGCCAAGAATCTGGTTGTCATCCAGCTCTCGGGCGGCAACGACTACCTGAACACGGTCGTGCCATACGAGGACGGCCTCTATTACGACTATCGTCCAACGATGGGGCTGAGCGGCGACAAGGTAATACCAGTGGACGACCGGGTCGCATTCAACTCCCATATGGGCCCGTTCAAAAACCTCTTCGACGAGGGCAAGATGGCGGTCCTGATGGGCATCGGATACCCGGAGCCGAATCGATCTCACTTCCGATCGATGGACATCTGGCACACGGCGGAGCCTGCGGTGGCGTCCTCTGAGGGTTGGCTTGGAAAGACTACGAAGGCCATCGATCCTGAGGGCAAAAACGCCGTGACGGCCGTCAACTTTGGTCGCGGCTTGCCGAGAGCCATGGCATACCCGGACGTTTCTGTGGCATCGGTCGGTGCACTCGAGTCGTACGGTCTGTATACGGGTCTGGCGGGAGCTTCGAACCGCGACGCTTTGCTCGACACAGTCAGTCGCATCTACCAGCCGATGTCGGACGATGGCCTACCGTCATTGCGCCTGCTCCAGACTGGGCGCGGTATGTTGGACGGCGCTGACACCCTCCGGTCGGCTCCTGAAAGGTATTCATCCACGGTCGAGTACAACGCGGAGAACCCGATCGCGCAGAGCCTAAAGGGTGTCGCACAGGTGATGGCAGCCGACCTGGGCACACGCATCTTCTACACGCAGCACGGCAGCTTCGACACGCACACCAACGAACTGGTTAACCATGCCAAGCTGTGGGACGAAGTGTCGGAGGCGGTGGAGTGCTTCTGGGAGGATCTGAACGAGCAAGGCCAAGCGGATGACACTGTGATCTGGATGTTCTCCGAGTTTGGCAGGCGGATCGAGGACAACGGCGCGGGCACCGACCATGGTTCCGGAGGCGTAGCGTTCATGATCGGCAACCCGGTTCAAGGTGGACTGTACGGTGACTATCCGAGCCTGAAACCTGCGGATCAACTTGAAGGCGACGTTCACTACAACACGGACTACCGGGACGTATACGCGACCATCCTCGATGACTTCATGCATGTCGACTCTGAGTGGGTGCTGAACAAGAAGTTCGATCGAAAATCCGAATTGATTGCGAACTAGCAGCGCGTCTACTCAATCAGGTTTCCCTCGCTCGCGGGGGAAATGTCCGCAGGACAAAGGGGGCGCGTGCAACGCGAACGAATCACGATGAGCGACTACTCGTATAGCCACACTCTGGGGATCGCCTCGTTTGAAGGACGGGGTTTCATGAATCCCGTCGATGTCCGATTTTCCGAGGACGGTTATCTATACGTCCTGAGCCGGTCGAATGCCGCTAACAGGAACGTACGGGTGAGCGCGGTAACTCTCGACTCCGAATTCATGTTCGAGTTCGCCAACTGGGGAACTGATCCAGGACTGTCGACGCAACCGACAGCTATCGTTGTCGGTCCGGACGAACGCGTGTATCTAACCGACGAATTCACGCAGTTGCTGTCCGTTTTTGAAAAGGACGGAACCTTTGCGCACCGGTGGGGAGAGACTGGTTCCTCGGACGGTCAGTGGAACCGTCCGTCGGGCTTGGCCTTCGATTCCGAGGGCTACTTGCACGTCGTGGATCATCTCAACGCCCGTGTCCAGAAGTACGCGGTGGATGGGGAATACATCTCTTCGTTCGGCACTTTCGGTACCGGACCGGGTGAATTCAACTATCCGTGGGGGATTTCGATCGACGCCGAAGATTGCATCTGGATTGTCGATTGGCGCAACGACCGCGTCCAGCGCTTCACACCAGACGGCGAGTTTATCTTCGCCTTCGGCTCAAGCGGTGACCGAGACGGGGAGTTCGACCGACCCTCCAGCGTCCACGTCAGCAACGACGGCACGGTCTACGTATCCGATTGGCGCAACGACCGCGTTCAGGTGTTCGGTATGGGCGGGGAGCATCGCGAGACTCTTGTAGGTCACGCTACGTTGTCCCAGTGGTGCCAGGAATTTCTGGACGTAAACCCTGAGCAAGCCGATTGGCGCGCAAATTCCGGCATGGCTGAGCGGGAGAAGCTGTTCTGGAGGCCAGCCGGTATCGACACGAACTCAGATGGACTGGTCTGCATCACCGACAGCTGTCGTCACCGGGTTCAGATCTACAGTCGCGTCAGGGAACCTGCGCTGGTCTGACGCGCACTTGGTTGGCACGACTGGTTTGGGCGGCGATCCAAACGGTGAACCAGCTCAAATTTCAACGGATCCACGTGAGCTGCGCTCTCACCCCGGCCAAGTCGATCACCTACGGCTCCAGTTTTAGAAAGGTAGCGTTGTGACTAGATATACCGAGCTTTCTCACCAACTGGGCGTCACGCCCTCTGCCGGATTGGAGACGCTTCGCCGCTTCGGCCTCAATACTGAGGCGTCGATGTCCGACGACATCAACAGCATGGGCGAGTTTTCCGACATTCTCGTTAGCGCCCACGCGCCGGCAGTGATCGGCGACTTACGCATCAACATCGCCTCGACCGATGCCGACTTCCGGGCGACGTCGGTGAAAGTAATTACCGACTACATACGCCGAGCGGCGCGGTACCCCAACGTGAGGCAGATCAATTTGCACTTCGCGCCCAAGCGTTGGCACGACGACGCGCAGAAGGTGGGTCGAGACGGGGAGTATGACCTGTTTATCCTTGGCGTCCGCGAAATCGCCGCATTCTGCGAGCAGCACAACCTCGAGCTCGTCCTCGAAAACAACAACTGCTACTGGACTGACGATATCAAGGATTCTCCTCACGAAGAGGTCGACTGGTCACAGCGCAACGAATGCTTCGGCATGGCGCCGGAGGACTGGTATCAGGCCGCCATCGATGTCGATCGCCACAACGTGGGTCTCTGTCTCGACTCCAGTCACGTCGTGACCTACGCT
The DNA here is from genome assembly GCA_965220515.1 of Dehalococcoidia bacterium. Taxonomy (GTDB): domain Bacteria; phylum Chloroflexota; class Dehalococcoidia; order Lucifugimonadales; family Lucifugimonadaceae; genus Bin127. Next base: position 426,333 of record OZ244831.1, on the reverse strand, counting down.
CATCGCTTCCCGGTAGACCAAAGGGAGGAGCGCGTGCTCGCATTCCTCTCTCGGCCCGATCTCATCCGCCACGTCCATTGGAACGACAACTACCTGTACGACTTCCGCGGCCGCAAGGACTCCCACGCCGCTCTCGACCACGGCACTCTACCTACGGAGATGCATCGCCGCATCAAGTATCTCGACGCGACTCTGCTCATGGAGCATTTCCACGGCGTCGACATCCTTGAAGGCGAGCTCGCATTCATCGACAGCCTCTAGCGTCCGGTGCCGGGGATGGATTCCCAGCCTAGGCTGATGAACCTAAACGCTCGTACGGAGGTCGGCATCGTTGGTTGGGTCGGCGGCCTCGGCGGAGTAGGAGTGTAGGCGGGCGTACAGACCTTCAGCTGCTAGCAGGTCTTGGTGTCTTCCTACTTGTTGGACGCGTCCTTGGTCAAGAACGACGATTTGGTCGGCGTTGCGTATCGTGGAAAGGCGGTGGGCGATGACTATGGCGGTGCGGCCTTTGAGCAGTTTGTCTAGGGCCTGTTGGATCAGCATCTCGGTATGAGTGTCTACGTTGGCCGTTGCCTCGTCGAGAAGTAAGACACGGGAATCTGCGACCAAGGCCCTAGCGAAACTGATTAGCTGGCGCTGTCCGACACTGAGGTTTCCACCTCGCTCTTGTAGGGGAGTGTCGTAGCCTTGTTCGAGTTTTTCGATGAATTCGTGGGCGCCGACCGCCGCTGCTGCCTGGACCACCTCTTCGTCCGTCGCATCAACGCGGTTGTACTTGATGTTCTCGCGAATGGTCCCTGAGAATAAATACGGCTCTTGCGGGACGATCGAGATCTGTTTGGCAAGGGATTCGAGGGCCATGTCCCGTACGTCGATACCGTCGAGCGTCACGCGACCCCCGGATACTTCGTAGAAACGCATCAGTAGCGACAGGATCGTCGTCTTGCCTGCACCGGTCGGTCCCACTAGGGCGACGGTTTGGCCAGCCGGCACGTTGAAACTTACGTTTTGGAGAATGGGCTCACCTTCTGAGTAGTGGAAGAAGACGTGCTCGAACCGGACATCGCCTTTGGCGGATTCGATGGTCTGACTTCCCGGTCTGTCGACGACTTCGGGTTCCACGTCCATCAACTCAAAGATGCGGGTTCCCGACGCCATGGCTCGCTGCATTGAACCGTACTGCATCGTGAGATTCATTACGGGTTCGAAGAATCGCTGGATGTAGAGGGCGAATGCGACTAGCACGCCTACCTCGAGGGCGTTGTCCAGAACGAGGGATCCGCCGAAGAATATGACGAGGGCGAGGGCAAGGGCGGAAAGGAATTCTACGGCCGGAAAGAGCACGGCCTGCATCCTTCCGGCTTCGAGATTGGCACCAAGGTTTTCCGAGTTTGCCGCACCGAATGATCGGATGTTCGCGTTCTCTCGGTTCATGCTCTGGACGGCCCGAACACCAGAGATATTCTCCTGAAGTCCAGCGTTGACCGCGGCAATCGCGTAACGTGCTCGCATGAAAGCCCGGCGCGCGAACCTTTGCCAGATCACCATCATCACGACGAGCAACGGGATAACCAGTAGCGTTATCGCGGCCAGCTGAGCATCGAGAATGAACATTGCCGTGATGATTCCGGTCAGACTGAGAACGTCCGCGAAGGTGACGATCAAAATAGACAGAAACTCCTGAAGTTGCTGCACATCGTTCTGGACGACGGACATCACTCTCCCGACCTCGTTCCGGTTGTAGTAGTTCATTGAAAGGCCCTGGAGGTGACGGAAGAGTCCTACTCGCAATGTGTAGAGGACCTTCTGTCCGACGAGAGCCATCGTGCTCAGATGGACGAACTGGCTGCCGTACTGCAGCAGCGCGATGCTTAGGAAAATCGGAACGACGATGTTCAATCCAGCCAAGTCGCCTGTGCGGACGTAGCTGTCGATAATCAAGGCGACCATCCATGGCAGGGCTACGACTGCTCCTGTGTAGACGATCACCGCCGCGAGTGTGAGAAGCAGTTTGGGCCAGTAGGGCAATAGGTACCTCAAAAGGCGCGTCACGACGGTGTGGTCGTATATCTGACCTCCTTCGTCCTCGTCTTGTTCCGGGCCGAATCGCGTTGACATCCCGCGCCGGAACGTACCTCTCCCGCCGCGTGTCATCCATCCTCCTCCGCCCATCATCATCGAGCTTCACCTACGAGAGTGGGTGGCAAGCCGTTGAGATCATCCTCGAGCGGACGGAGTTGCAGGTCGTATATTTTGCGATAGAAACCGTTGCGTTCGAGCAATTGGTTGTGGTCGCCGTGTTCGACGATTTCGCCGTTCTCCAGAGCTAGGATCAGATCGGCGCTTCGGATGGTGGAGAGCCGGTGCGCTATCACGAAGGTCGTGCGGCCTTTGATCACATGGTCCAAGGCTTGCTGGAGCCGGTGCTCGGTCGCCATGTCTACGCTCGAGGTGGAGTCGTCAAGGATGAGGACAGGCGGGTCTAGAAGGATCGTTCTGGCGATAGCGAGCCTCTGACGCTGGCCCCCGGAGAGGGTTATGCCTCGCTCGCCGACCCAAGTGGAATAGCCGTCAGGAAGTTCCTCGATGAAGTCATGCAGTTGTGCGATCTTCGCCGCTTCAACGACGCGATCCATATCGACATCGTCGAGACCATAGGCTATGTTGTCCTTAATCGTGTCGGCGAATACGAACGCGTCCTGCATCACGATACCGACGTTTTGCCTTAGTGAAGATAGGGTGACATCTCTGATGTCGTAGCCATCGATCGTGATGCGGCCTTCAGAGACGTCATAGAACCTTGGGATGACGTGGGCTATGGTGCTCTTGCCAGACCCGGGACCTCCAAGAAGCGCGACAACCTGACCGGGCTTGGCTTCGAAATCGATGTTTCGGACTGCGCTTCCGGCTTCGTTGTAGCTGACCGAGACGTTTTGGAACGCAACATGCCCGGTCGCGCGGGGCAGAGGCACAGCGTCCGGTTTTTCGGTGACGGGAGACTCGGCGTCCAGCACATCATAAAGGCGTTGACCGGCGGAGGAGGCACGGGAGACGGTGTTGACCATCCAGCCGCTCATCCTGATCGGCATTCCGAGGAGTCCCATGTAAAGGATGAAGGATGCCAAACCGCCAGGCGTGATCCTGTCGACGGCGACCTCACGTCCGCCGAACCAGAGGATCGCGCCGATGGCGGCGGTGAAGATGAAGGTCATTAGCGAACCTTGAGACGCGAATACTCGGGTGGCAGCATAGGTTAGATCGGCCACCGCGTTGGACCTAGCGTTGAACTTGGCTTGCTCGAACCCTTGTGCGCCGAATGCCTTCACCACCTTCACGCCTGACAGGTTCTCTTGAAGGACGGTGGTCATCGCACCCATTTCCTCCTGAACTTTCATCCACGTCGGACGGAGGACGTTGGACATGGCAAGGGCTCTCCATAGGATCAGCGGAACGAATGCCATGCTGACGATGGCAAGTCGCCAATTTGTCGTTGCCATGAGGACTGAGACCGCGCCGACCATCACGAATATCGAAAGTCCGCGCACCATGCCCATGCTGATAAACATGCGGACGGCCTCGACATCCTGAGTGGCTTTGGACATAAGGTCGCCGGTCTGCTCCTTGTCGAAAAAGCCGAAGCTCATGCTCTGAAGCTTCTTGAAGAAATCCTCCCTGAGGTCGTAGGCGCTCCGTTGGGAAAGGGACTCGGAGAGGTATCGCTGACTGAAGGAAAACACGCCCCTGAGCAGGCTGAATACGACTATCGCCCCTGCGAGGAGGAGCAGGCGGCTTTGGAGTCCGCTGGCTAGAGCCTCATCTATAGCGTCGCCGAGGATCCGCGGTATGACCATCGCCGACAAGGTGGAAGCCACCATCGCCGCGTATGCACCTACCAGGTACCACTTGTGCCTGAAGGCATACTTCGTCAGACGAAATACCACCCTCATGCGCGCGCCCCCTCGATTTGCTTTGCGCGATCCGACTTTGCGGTCCGTCCATTCCCGTTTTCGAGACTCGGTCTGCGGGTGGCATCGGACAAGATTTTCATCGCTGGGACGACGGTTTCAAGCTCTTCGTCGCTCAAGGTGGCGACATACGATTCCATCCTTGCCGCTCGGACTGACCAGAATCTCTCCACCGCATCCATGCCGGCTTTGGTGATAGAGCAGACCACGACTCGCCGATCTTCTGGATCCTGTCTGCGTTCCACTAATCCTTTGGCCACGAGTCGGTCGATCATCGTCGTGGCGGACGGCATCTCGACGCTGAGTCGTTTGGCAATTCCGGTCATGCGGCGTGGCCCGTCGGCCAATAGAAAGAGCGTCTTGGCTTGCGGCATAGTCACGTTTAGGCCAGACCATGCCGACGGTTGACCTGAGCGCAAATGGCTCTGCACCTGCTTCAAGTGCTCGATCAGCTTTTCGGCGAGCCGCGTACGGTACTCCATAGAACGATCCTAATAGTTAGCGCGTTGCTAAACGATACCAGTATCGACACATCCTGTCAATCGCAGGAATCGCGCTTGGTCGATAGGGTTTATTCGCGTAACCGGATGTGGTTACGGGTTAAGAACGTGCCAACACCGCTTGCCCAAACGGCGTATCCGCCAATCGCCACTGTCCGGAGAGCTTGCCGCCGTCGATGATTAGTTCGGTTCCGGTCATGTAGCTCGATTCGTCGGAAGCTAGGAATAGGACGCCGTAGCCGATCTCTTCCGGGGTGCCCATTCGACCCATGGGCCTGTCGGATGCTTCGGAGTCGCCTATTTGTTGAGTGCCGGCATGGAGCATCTGCGTGTCGATGGCGCCGGGGTGTACCGAGTTGCACCTGATGCCGTCCCGGGCGTACTGGATCGCCGTGCATTTGGCCAGCAGGTGGACCGCGGCCTTGGAGGCGTTGTATGCGGCGGACCACGCCTGCCCCACCAGGCCGGCACCAGACGATATGTTGATGATCGACCCGCCACCAGCGCGTCTCATATGCGGAATAACTTCCCTCGTGCCGAGGAACGTGCCTTTACCGTTCACCGCCATCACATGGTCCCAATCCTCAACGGTTGTCTCTTCCACCTTGGCGTAGTGCGCTGCGGCCGCACAATTGACCAAGACGTTGATTTTGCCGTATCTGGCGACGACCTCGTTCACACCTTCGGCCCAGTCGTTCTCGCTGACGATGTCGAGTCTTTGGAAGAACGCATCCCCGCCGGACTCATTGATATCGGTTGCGATTTGTCGACCCTTTTCTTCGTCGATATCGGCGATGCAGACTCTGGCACCTTCGCCAGCGAAGAGTCGAGCCGAAGCAGCGCCGATACCGCTCGCACTGCCGGTAATTATGGCGACTTTGCCTTCGAGTCTCATGGTTTTTGTGCTTCCTTCGTTTGTGTTTTGCTTACGCAGAGTAGTCTATCGGCAAGGGGGCATCCCCTGCGTCCTCGATTCGCGAAGGGTGGGAGAGACGGTGGCTACAATACCTAGGTGTAGGTAACTGGGAGAAAGCGAAGCGTAAATCGGAGCCAAAAATGGCTGGCAAGACATCTGAAAAGTCTATGAGTTTTGAGGAGCGAGTAGCCGCGGCTAAGGCTGCGGGTAAGCCGGTGCTGCTGAGCGGCGGGAATCCTCAGATTGCGAAGGGCGACGGCGACGCACCGGTGCAGGCGTATATTGCAGCGATGCCGGAGTGGAAGCAGGGGATCGGGCGTTGGATGGATGATCTGATCGTGCGGGAGGTACCAGATGTGAAGAAGGCGGTGCGATGGAACTCGCCGTTTTATGGGGTCGAAGGTATGGGATGGTTTGCAAGTATCCATGTGTTTGCACGGCATGTGAAGGTGACGTTTATGAACGGAGGTTCGTTGGACCCTATGCCGCCGCTGGTGGGCAAGAGCCCGGAAGAGCGGTGGGTGAACATCCCGGAGGATGGTTGGGATGAGGAGCAGATGGCGGAGTGGGTGCGGCAGTCGGCGGGGTTGCCGGGATGGGATGGGTTTTGAGGGGGATTGAGCGCGTTGGTGCGTCGGCTCGAGGTAATGACTTAGTAAAGGATTTCGCAATGGCTTTGCAGTTGGACCACACGATTGTCCCGGCTTACGACAAGGTGAAGTCGGCGAAGTTGATCGCCCGGCTTTTCGGACTTGAATACAACGGCACTTGGGGGCATTTCGCGCCGGTCAAGGTTAACGACATCCTGACGCTAGATTTCGACGATTCGGACGACCCGCGGTCTAACCACTACGCGTTTTTGGCGTCAGACGAGGAGTTTGATGCGGTGTTGCAGCGCGTCAAGAATGAGGGCATGTCGTTTGGGAGCGGGCCGGGGTCAAGGGCAGACGGTAAGATCAACCACTTGCACAATGGTCGAGGGTTTTATTTCGAGTGCGAGAATGGTCACGTTTGGGAGGTCATCACGCACACGTACGTGACGGATTGAGTACCGTTCGCGATACCGACCTCCAAAGCCAACAAGGGTGGCACATTGATCGGGTGGGAGAATGGTTGGCGGTGGTGCGTGGCTGGTGAGTCACAGCCATAATTGGATAGGTGGGATTCGATAACTGCGTCTGACGCGGTTTTCTCAGACGGAGGGCGAGATTTGAACAACATACTCGGAGGCTTTAGCTGGCTGGTCACTGTTAGGCCGTGGTTGACACTGCTGGCATTGGTCTTGGTCACGGTCGTTCTTGGGTTTGGTACGAGTTTGCGAGCTCCTCCGCAGGAGACTGCGGAAGCGCTTCCTAAGGGGAGTTCAATCACCAAGGCGCTTACGGCGATCGAGGAGAGCTTCGGAGAGTCTGGCGAGGTCAGAGTGGTTACGCTACTCTTCCGCGGGGATGCGCTGACGCCCGACGGGCTTTCGCAGATGTCAGCGCTTCTGGGTCAGATCGCAAGCGACCCGCAAGTTTCCGGTGTGCTGTCGCCCGTTGATCCGATCTTCGGTCCATCGATGCTCGTGCAAGCCATGTTGCAGGTGCCGAACTTCGATTCGGTTTCGCAAGCACAGATCGACGGTGTCCTAGGCGCGCCTCAGATCAGCGCATTGCTTGATGCGACGACAGGCGTCGACGAGGACGGGACAAAGGTCGCCATCGCAAGTGTTCAGCTACAAAACACCGGCGATGACGCCGTAAAGGACATTGAGCGTCGAATCAACGACCTCGCAATTGCGAGCGAAGGGCCGTTAGCGGTGAGCAGTGTGTCGTTTGCGGTTATCGAGGACGAGTACATTGAGGGCACGGAGACCGGCGTTGCACCGTTGATAGGGCTGGCGCTGCTCTTGATTGCGTTGCTGATCCTGTTGTTCATGCGCACAATATCGGATCTCGTTTTGACGCTCGTCGGGTTGTTCGTCTCGATTATCTGGATCACAGGCGCGGAGGGTTGGCTGGGTCCGAACGGTTTGGGAATTGTCGGTGCACCGAACCCACTTTCATCGATGGTGCCGATCATCATCATCGGACTCACGGTCGACTACGCCATCCAAGCCGTCTCGCATTACCGCGAACAGAGAGTAGCGGGTGAACCGGTTGAGACGGCGGTCAGGGTAGGGTTGCGAAACGTTACTTTGCCGCTTGTGCTCGCAGCCGTGACGACGATAGTCAGTCTGCTGGCGGGGCTTTTCTCGCCTATCGATATGGTCGGCGATTTCGGTATTATCGGCGGTTTCGGCGTGGGTTTGGCTCTGATCGTGATGTTGACGCTACTACCTGCAGGGCGGACTATCTTGGATCGTCGGCGCGAGGCGCTTGGGAAGCTGAAGTCGCCTCGTCCCATCGCTACGGCGTTACCTGGAGTGGAGCGCTTAGCAGCGTGGCTGGGCAGGAGTGTGACCAGGAGACCAGCACCCTACATAATCGTGGTTGTCGCCGTCACCGTCGGTTTGGGATACGCGGCCACTGGACTCGATTCGGAATACAGCATCCGTGATCTGTTGCCTCGCGGCGGGACCGTGCTGACGGATCTGAACACGCTGGACACGGCTGTCGGCGGTTCGACGGAGATGGCGAGTGTGATCGTACAAGCTGAGGCCACACAGACCCGGACTTTGCTGAACGTTCGGGAGTTCGAGGAGGCGTTCGACAATCCATCTCGTCGTCCGAGCGCGGCGGCTGGTCCAGTATTGGCTTCGTACGAACTGCTTATCCGCGACTGGACTACAGACAGTGGCGAGCCCGGAGACAAGTACGATGCAGAGATTGCAAGTCGCTTCCAAGAAGCATCTGCCGGTATCGAAATCGATCCGGTTGAAATGCAGGCAATCCTGGATGCGATTGAGGCTCAGGACCCTGCGCTGTCTCGGATTTTGGTCAACAATCCCAATGGAATCGACGCGATTCTGTTGCAATTCCCGGCGTACACCGGTAATCCTGCGGCAACGAAGCACCTGCAGGAAGAGATCGAGGCGCGATGGTTTGGGGAGGACGACAGTATTACGGTTACTTCCGAAGCTGTGATTTCGTTCGCCGTTACCGATGCGATCCGAGACACTCAGACGGAGTCGATCGGGGCGACGGTCGCGGTGGCATTAGGTGTGCTGGGCATCTTCTTCTGGGTGACCGTCAGGCAGCCTGCTTTGGCGCTGATTGCAGTAGGTCCGACGGTGTTGGTGATGATTTCAGTGCTGGGAACGATGGCGCTTTTGGGGATCCCATACACCCTTGTCACATCCATCATCACGGCGCTATCTATCGGCATCGGTGTCGACTACACGATTCACGTGATTCACCGTTACCGGGAGGAATACGCCCACGTACGTGACCCACAGACGGCAGCTGTCAGGACGCTCGCGACTACTGGTTCGGCCTTACTTGGTTCAGCGCTCACGACGGCGCTCGGCATTGGCGTGTTGATCGCCTCACCAATGCTGGCAATGCAGCAATTCGGGATCACTGCGGCGATCACTATCGCCTATTCGCTGATTGTTTCTATCTTGGTGGTGCCGCCTGCTATGACCGTCTGGGGCGCGTACCAGAACATGCGGCTACGGTCGATGGTGCGCCTGTGGGAAGAGGAGCTGGATCTGGAGATCGACGCGGTTTACCGTCGCCACGAAGAAAACTGATAGACCGCAGGGCGACGGATGAGTATATCCGTCGCCCTGCGGTCTTTCTGGAATTAGCCGGATGCTCCCTCTTCGGATAGTCCTTCGCTACCTCGGTACATGCCGAGGCCGATGACGAGGAGGCAGATAGACCCGATGAACAGCAAGATGTTGAAGATCATCAAGTAGACGAGGGGGTCATTGCCGGGCACGAACATCGCGGCGAGATAAGTTATCAAACCTGCCGCGCCCGACACCAGAAGAAGATTCGTCGCGATTTTGAACCCGTTCATCGTTTGGATGAGTTTGCCGACCCCGTAGCCAAACAGCATTGTCGCGAACGGGTATATCGTGATGAACCCCAAGAAAACGGCCGTCAGAGTGGTGTGTACGGCGAGCGCGGTTTCCTCCAGCAAAATCTGATTCTCAGACCCGGCCGCGGCATCGGCCGCGCGTTGCATGAGGTGCGTGACGAAGTGTCGCATACCCAAGCCGATGATGACGATGCTCCACTCGATGATAGAGATGATGATCCCGAACTTGAGGAGGGTACCGCTCAGCCCTCCAAGACGTGTGGCCAACGGGAAGAGCCCGTAAGCCCCGAACGATATCAACAGCATCGCGAGTATCGACAAGAATATCGTCGCGTGCGTTAGAGTCGGCGCATCTCCGATCACCTCCAGTGCCGCTGGAAAGTCGGTCTGGTCCACGCGGTAAACCACCGCGTTTCCGGGGTACAGCAAGGAAGCCACAATGGAAAGCAGTATGCCAATCATCATTGCGATTCCGGCGTATTTGGTGGCCACGGAAACCTCCTATCTATCTTCCATGCACATGCAGCACAGCTTGAATGTTCCATTCAGTGCGCCATTTGATACGGGAAGTTTAGCATTAGTGCCACACATTTGACATTTGAATGATTGTGAAGCACAGCATTTAGCGGCAGATGCCAAATCGCCTAAATGTTGCAGCCAGGACTATCGATTTAATTGCCTTGTGCGGTTGCAGAATCAATGCGACGAAACTTGTCCGCCGTCGATGTTGATGGACTGTCCGCTGATCCAGTGGCCTTCTTCGGAGCAGAGGAAGACGATGGTGCTGGCGACATCGGTACCGGTGCCGGGGCGGCCCATGGGGATGTTCGACTCCAAACGCTCCCAGTCTTCGCGCCCGCTGGGAGTGTTGTCGCGTTTGTTGTCCCATCGTGATGTGTCGATCACGCCAGGGCAGACCGTGTTGACGTTGATGTTGTAGTCGCCGAGTTCTTTGGAGAGGCTGCCTGTAAGGCCTTGGAGGCTCATGTTGGCGACGACGTATGCGGCGAAGTTGCGGGGTTGGATCTTGCCGGCGATGGACGAAACCATGATGATGCTCCCGCCGTTTCCTTGTCGGATCATCGCCTGTGCCGCTGCTTTGGAGGCGTAGTAGGAGCCGTGGACCTTGATGTCGAGGACGCGGTGCCAGATGGCGTCGTCGAGCTCGACCACCGGGACGCGGTCTTCAGCCATCGCGAATGCAGCGTTGTTGACCAAGATGTCGACAGAGCCGAGTTCCGCGACGGTCTGCTCTACGATGCTCCGGGCCTGAACGGGATCGCCCAAATCTGCGACGATGGGTAGGGCGCGTCGTCCAATGGCGCGTATCTCATCGGCGACAGATTCGATGTCTCGCCAGCCCATAGCTTTTTCGTCATCGGGGAAGGTGTCGGGTGAACGCCCGGTTCCGGTGACTGCGACATCGGCACCAGCTTGGGCCAATGCGAGAGCGGTGTCGCGTCCGATGCCGCGATAGCGCCCTGCGCCAGTTACGATGGCGACTTTTCCTGAGAGGTCTGGCATGGCGCCTCAATTCGTTTTGTCTCGGGTTTGTACGTCTGTCTGAACCATAACCGACATGGACGAGAAGGGGTTTAGAAAACTCTATAGCGCTAACGTCCGCTTCCGGGATGAGCCAGAATTAGTAGTTTCGTCGGATAATTGATGCGACTGGATAAATTTAGGCGCGTTGATTTCACGCTTGAACCATGGGATTAACGTTGGGAAGCATACGGGGTTGATGAACCGAACGTGACGAGCGAATTTAACGAGATGAGTCGGGCCGGGCTGGATCTAGCTCGTGCGGCGGCTGGCGCTTACACCGGTAACCCAAATGTTCGTGCGGTCATGGTTGGAGGTTCGGTTGCCCGAGGCTGCGCGGACGAGTTCTCAGATGTTGAGATCGGTGTCTTCTGGCGCACCCCGCCTTCGGATGCGGAGCGGATCGAAGCCGTTTCACGGATGGGAGGTGAGGTCTGGAAGTTCGAACCTTTCCGTGACGGTCGCGCAGGTGAGCACTTAGGGCTCTCAGAGGCGACTTTGGGATCGGAGTGGTACCAAGGGATAGCGATGGTCTCGCCGATACATCTGACGGTCGAAGCTGCGGAAGAGCGGATCAGGGCGTTGATCGATGGTCTCGACACAGCTTCTCACAACTACGAGTTTGCGGCGGCTGTCCATTATGGAGTTCCGCTTTACGGTGACGCGTTAATTGAGGGGTGGAAAAAGAGAGTCGGCGCTTTTCCTACACGCTTGGCAGTCAAATTGGTGCAGGAGAATTTGTGGCTGGGTCCTTGGTTCAATTGGGCTGGATATTGCGAACGGATTGATCATCTCGTCGTGATGCAGCATCTCGTTTGGATGCAGCAGGGGATAGTCAGCATCTTAGCGGCGCTCAACCGCGAGTATCTCCCTTCGCTAGAGTACAAGTGGGTGGGGTGGTTTATCGATCGGCTGAGCATAAAACCTGCCAACTGTGCGGTACGGCTGAGGGCAACATTCGGTAAGGGCGACTTGAGCGAGGCGGCGTGTGAGTTGGTCGAACTGGGAATGGAGGCGATCGATCTCGTTGAGGATCATCTTCCGCAGGTCAACGAGATGTCGTTGTTCAAAGCTCACCCGGGCGTCGATACCAATTGGGCACGGGAGCGTTGGAAGCAGGAGTCTGCATACACGCTGTTAACTAATATCGCTGGCGATCAGTAGCGACGCGTGCAGGAAGGCTTACGCTTCACAACACGCGGCTCGGCATCTGATTATCCCGTATAGGCAATTGATTTCGAAGCAGACGCGGCGGATCATTGATTCGTCTTCATCTTTGTGATGGTCGCTGCTCGAAAAGTTCTCTATGCCTTCGTTGATTAAGAACGGGATGAGAATCCAGGACGCTACGGGGTCAGCCCACCACCAGGCAAGAAGGGCGTTTAGGGCAAGGCCGACTAGGATTGCGAGGTCTTGGATGTCGCAGAAGAGGGTTTCCATGGCTTCGGCTCTGAGGGACCATGACTGCATCCGGACGGCGATGCGCATTTTGGCGATGTAGAGTGCTGTCATGACGACGGCGCTGGCGACGATTATGGTGATTCCGAGGGAGCTCGGTTCGGGTTGTGGCAGCCAGCCGAGGAGGTTCGCGGAGGAGTGTAGGGCGATGTAGGCGGCTAGTAGGAAGAATGTCAAGCCGAGGAGTTTTCGGGCTCTTTTTTCGGCTGATTCTTCGTGATGGTCGTCTTTGGTTGCTTGGAGGCGCCATACTAGGATGCCACCTGCTGCAAGTTCGACAATGCTGTCGAGTCCGAATGCGAGGAGCGCGACGCTGTCCGATTGGAGGGTTGCCCAGAAAGCGATGGCGGCTTCGACCAGATTCCAAGCTAGGCCTACGAGTACAAGGATGAGGGCTGAGCGGCGTAGATTCTCAAGGACTTCGGACATTGTTGGTAATTTTACGCGTGAGGTTTTATGCCGCGAATATGCCGCTCATGCCGGAGTCATGCCGCTGGGATGCCGGAACATGCCGCTCCAGCGGCATGTTCACTGTTGAGGTGGTTTGTGGTGTTATTCGGGGTGTGGTGTGGAGAATGGGATGAATATGGGAGTTAGCAGGTTGTGGAATGGTGGTTTTCGTAGGATATCGCTGTGTGAATAGAAGAGGAATTTAGAACAAAATCGGCATTTTAGCGGCATAACAGCGGCATGACTAGTTTTTGAACAAGTTCAAAAAGTTGTATGAGCCGGGACCGTTGGGGTTCCCGTATCGGGGTACGGGACAAGCTTAAGGATTGGCTGGAATCCAGCCGCGATTTTGCCGCCAGTTGTGGGTGAGGTCGGAGAAGCGGTTGAGGGTTAGGCCGGAGATGTCGACGTCGGATTTGCCGTGGAGGACTAGGTCGCTGACTGCTTTGCCGGTAGCGGGTGCGATTCCGAATCCGTGGGCGGAGGCGGTGACGACGATGTAGTTGCTTGGTGAGTCTGGGATGTCGATGATGGGCATGTAGTCTGGGGCCTGTTCGACGATTCCTGCCCAGCTTCGGATGACGGGAACATCGGCTACTGCTGGGAGGAGTTCTGCGAGGCGTCGGGCGATGTTTCTGATGAGGGGGGTGTTGGGTTTGGCGGGATCGGAGGTGAGGTCGACGTCGATCCACTCGTGGGCTCCACCTCCGAAGAGCAGATTGCCTCTGGCGGCTTGTCGTCCGTAGAGTCCGTTGCCGACAAGTGCGATGTCGAAGAGTGGTTCCAAGGGAGCGGTGGCGATTATTTCGACTCTTGCTGGGGCGACGGGGACGTGAACACCGACCATGTCAGCGAGGAGCGCAGTTTGGGGGCCGGCTGCGGCGACTACGAAATCGGCGGCGATGTCGCCAGCGGTTGTTTCGACTGATGTGACCCTGTCGTCTTCAACGTTGATGTCGGTTACTGCGGTGTTCTGATAGAGCCTGCCGCCGAGGTCTTGGAATGCCCATGCGAATGCTTGGACCGCGCGTTGAGGATTGGCGTGGCCGCCGTTTGCGAAGAAGAGTCCGCCGAGTGTCCGTCCGGAGATCCCGGGGATCATGTCGCTAATCTCAGAAGGATCAAGCTGTTCCACGCGGATGCCGTGGTTCAGGGCATGGTCGTGTTCCTTGAAGATGTCGCCCATCTCCTCTTCGGACACTGCGACTTGGATTCTGCCCTGATGAATGAACTCAGTGGGATAGCCAAGTTCATCATCGAGCGTCGCCCACAACCTCACGGATTCGACGGCGAGTGGTATCAGAGCGGGTTCGTCGGTGCGTTCGCTGATCATCCCGCCGTTTCGTCCAGATGCCTCGCCGCCGACCATTCCCTTTTCGACGACTACGACATCCTTGCCGGCTTTGGCGAGGAAGTAGGCTGAGCTCAGACCTGAAACGCCGCCGCCGATGACGACTATTTCTGCTCTGTCTGCGGGCATGATGATTCGCTATCCCAGCACTTTGTTATTTGGGCTGAACCACTTGGGCCACTCATTGCGTACATCTTCGGATTCGTCGTCGGGCCACATGACGTTAAGCGGCAATGGGCGCAAAGGTGGGCGGTAGGTGCTCAAGGGAATGTCTGCGATGTCGGTATTCGACTCGTTGGCTAGTAGCAGTGCGACTTGCTCACGGCAGTTTCTGCCTTGGCAGATGCCCGTTCCGGCGCGTGTCAGTCGCTTGACCTGGTTCGGGTTTACCGGGTTGTCCTTGAGTTGGGTCTGGAGGTTGCGACGGCTCATCTGCTCCGATCCCCACTCGAGATAGCGTGGCGGTTCCAAGTCGATGATTTCGGCACGAGTGACTTCCTCGCACTGGCAGGCGAAGATGTCTTGATTGCCAGCGTTGGCTAGGGAGTGGAGCCATTTCTTCCAGAGGGTGTGGACCTCTGTGGGCGACGAGATGGCATTCGAAAATGCCGGTAGCCCCCTTTGTCCCCCGTATCGGGGTACGGGGCAGGCCCCGGATATTTCCCCCGTCAACGGGGGAAACCCTGTGGTGCTAGCACCGAGTGATTCGGCGGCGGCGATTCCGGCTATGCGGCCTTGGTTGCGGGCGATGTCGGGGTTGAGGATCATTGCGTCATGGAAGCCCGCGGCGTCGCCAGCTACGAGTACACCATCGACGCTGGTCTGCATCCAATCGTCGTGGGTCGGCACGTAGCCGCCAAGTTCGGACTTGAAGGTGAGGTCGCAGTCGAGAAGGCTGAGGATTTCTATGTTTGGGACGAGTCCGATGGCGAGGCATACGGTGTCGGCTGTGATGACCTTTTCGGTGCCAGCGATGGGCACAAGATTTTCGTCGATTTCGACCAGCACTACGGACTCGATATCGCGGTTGTTGCCGACTGTTTGCTTGACGGTGTGGGAGGTGTAGAGTTCGACGCCTTTGGATTGTAGGTCCGTTGCAAGAGTTTTCTCGCCTTGCACGGAAGGCGCAATGTCCACTATGGCGGCTACTTCGATGCCGTTGTCGAGTGCCACCTTAGCGGTGTTGAGGCCAAGCGATCCCCCACCGAGGATGACCATGCGCTGTGTGGAAAGGGACTGATAGCGACTCATCAGCGAGTGGGCGCCGTTGGCTCCCATCGTTCCCGAAAGATCACAACCTGCGAATCCGATGGACAGATCGCGGGATCCGGTGGCGACGATGAGACGGTCATACTTCATCATCCAAGACCGTTCGTGGTTTGCTAATCCGATTTGTGGACCGTCTAGGAGTCTGCTGTTTTCGGAGTTGCGAAAGGCGCCCCACACGCACGTTCCGAGTTGTATGTCCACACCGGCTTCTTCAGCCTCGTGCAGTGCTTCGTTAGACGTGGCCACCCGCTCCATCATTAGTGCTCTGTCGCGGAGCGCGTTATCGAATCTTTGACCGAAAAACAGTGGGACGTTCAGTCCAGCCATGGAGGCAGGGACGGGGTTCTCGTCGATGAGGGTTACTGGAACACCGGCTTTGGCCGCTTCGATGGCGGCGGCTGTACCCGATACCCCCGCACCTACTACAACGAGCGGTCTTGCTTCCATGTGAGTTCCTTTATGTCGAGGATCGACAGATAGTCTCAGGTCTGTTTCAAACAAATGGCCGGCATGTTCGGCTTATAGTATCTGCGGCGGGTGCAGTATTAGGGAAGTTTTGCAACAAAGTGCTGATAGGATTGGGTTATCCGAGCAAAGGAGATTTGGCATGGCAACGATGAATGCTGTTGAGGTATCGCATCTAGCAACCAAGGAAGACGTGGCCAATGTGCGTGTTGAGGTTGCGCAGCTTGAAACGCGCTTGCTCAAATGGATGTTTGGGCTGTTGCTCGGCATCATTGCCAACGTGGTTGGGGTAACAGTCTCAATAGTCCTGCAACTGGTATAGCGCGTGTTGCGCAAAAAAGCAGCTTATGTGGTCATCCTAGCCATCAGTGACCGTTTACGCGATCGGGCAGGGCGGTGCTGAGAGCTTTAGTGTAGTTGGCTCCGAAGCCGCAGCAGGTGCCTATGACTTGGGCTCCCGTCTCGATCCACTTGGCGGCTTCTTGCGTCAACTCATCCGCGGTTTCTTCGTTGGCGACACTGCTGTCCTGCCAAGTCGCTAGGTAGTCGGTTCTGCCGGCGTCGGGGTAGAGGACGATGGTGCCGGACCATTGGTCCATAACGACTTGCAGGGCGGCGGTGGTCTCGGAAATTCGGCTGTGGAAGACGCTGATGGCGTCGGGGTTGAGCGAAGCGACCTCTTTGACAGCTTCGGCGAGGGTCATGTCGTAGTTGACGGACCGCCAGCTCGAGGTCCACAACGGCATTCCCATGCCGATGCTGTAGGCGTTGCGCTCGTCGCCGAAGTTCATTCTGACCGTCTCACTGTCGGACGCTACGGATGCGGTGAAGCCTACCCAGACTGGCAGCCCCGTCGCCTTCGCGGCTTCGGCGGCGATCATCCTGGAATCGTTGTCGGCCCACATATTCTCCATGATGAAGAGGTCGATGCCGGATTCGGCGAGGATGTCGGCCTGCTCATCGGCGTAGGCACGAAGCTCTTCCGCGGGGAGGCTGGCGCCATAACCGAAGCCGGTACCGCCCAGAAGTGTGCCGGTCCTCTGGTCGCGGACGGGAATCCGGCACGAGATTGATCCGGCGATGTAGATATCCCTGTCAACTTCCACCCGGTCTCGTGCTTCCCGTGCGGCATCGACGGCGCGAACGTTGATCTCTCTAACCAGATCCGGGTAGCCCGAAGCCTCGAGCGCAGGACGAATGGTGTTGAAGGTGTTGGTTGTGATGACGTCGGCACCGGCGCGGATGTAACGTTCGTGCATCTGCCGAACAGTGGACGGGTGCGTGTAGTTGCCAGGACCGCACCATGCGGCGGGGTGCATGGGCACCCCCATGGATTGAAGCTCGGTGCCGATGGCTCCGTCCAAGATGATAACCTCACCGTTGTCGATGCGGCTCTTCAGTTGCTCGTAGTTGGCCATTATCCGAACCTCCCCCTCGCTGTCTGATGGGGCTTAGCGCTGTATGCGTTAGATGCCACATATTATGCGGCGCGAATCGGGAAAATGCGCGGCACTTGAAGGACGATTTCGTAGGCTTTTTGGCTGGTGGTGTCCGCGATCGATCAGGTAGCGGTGGCTACGTTCGAGAATGAACTGAAGTTTTGGCGGCAGAGAACTTAAGGCTTGTCGAAACCGAGTGTTTCTAGGACACTTTCCACAATTTCGATCGCGTTGGATCGCTGGACATCTAGGAGGGTGAGGCCGTGTCGGTTGACAACTTCGATCATTCGTGCGTTGTATACGATCGTACGTTCGAGGAACTTATCGATCATCATTTTTTCGTGAATGGATTTCGAGGTGTACTGGCTGTTGGAGTGGATTCGTTGTCGGAAGAATTCGTCGCTGGCGGTGAGCCAGATTGCGGCGGTTTTGGTGAAGTCTAGGCTCTTCGAAAACTCGGGCCACAAAGCCGATCCCTCTAGGACTACGCCCTTCGGGGATGTATTGTCGGAGTGCGACGCGATGATCGCTTCGACTTTCGGCCAGACGTTAAGCCGGTAGTGGCGAAGGACGTCCTCGATCAGTTCGTCGACTGTGAGGCAGAGATAGTGCTCCGCTACGTCTTCTGGCACCTTGTCCGGCGCCGATCTCCATGGGCGACCGGGATGACGAGCTAGGCTGTCGGTGGAGACGTGTATCCAGCCTAACTTTGCTGCCAGTGATGTGGCGATCGTAGATTTGCCGACGTGTGATGATCCGCCGATAAGGATTACTTTCACGTTGCGTTTGGCTTTAGTGTCCTTAGTACTTCAGACATTCCCTCGTTGAGGTGGGGAGCCCTATAGGTTAATGCTCTTAAACCAAGAGCCAAGCCGGCAAATGGACTGACTTACGAGCGTTTTCGGGTGTGGATGGTGTAGACTGTGATTCACAGTATCTGTGAGATTGTGTAGATGAGAAACATCACTGTATCGATTGACGACGAGACGCATCGTTTGGCTCGGATTCGTGCGGCGGAGTTGGACACTTCGGTCTCGGCGCTGGTGCGTGAGTACCTCCGGGCACTGGCGGACGCGAATTTCCTGCAAGGTGATACGGAGGCAGTGGCGAGACGCCCGATTAGAGATGTTCAAGAACTCGTGGAGTTTCGCAGACAGTTGCTCAAGGAGTTCTTCGAGGATTTCGACAGGAAGGGTCTGGGGCTAGATCCTCGAGACAATCTGCCACGCGATGAGCTGTACGACAGGGCGCATGCCCGCGATGAAATCGCGGAGGCAAGGGTCGTAGGAGGCACAGAGGATGGACGGACGTGAGATTTGTGGATACCAACATTTTCCTTTATGCCGCGATCTCGTCTCTGGAGGATGAGGATGCCGATAAGCGCCGCCGGGCCCGTGAAGTTATGTTGGAGCCCGACCTGGCGTTGTCGGTTCAGGTTTTGCAGGAGTTCTATCACCAAGCTACCCGTCCCACGCGGGCGCGTCCCCTGACACATGTTCAGGCGCTGGGATTTCTTGAAAATCTTCTCGACTTTCCGATACAAGAGATGACGCTTGATCTGTTGCATGACGCGGTGACGATCAGCGAACGCTTCGGAATTTCCTACTGGGACGGAGCGATCGTGGCGGCGGCGCGCGCTCAGGATTGCGACGCGGTGTACTCCGAAGATCTTAGTTCGGAGCAAGACTACGATGGGATGCGTGTAATCAATCCGTTTGCAGAGGGCTAGTCCGTTTGCGGGGAGTCCATTGGGGTGATCATTCCTGCGACAGAAGCCAGTTGAGCAGTTCATCTAGGAAAGTTTCGCCATAGCCCAGTGAATGGTTGCTGCCTTCGCCGACCCAAAGCTCGATGCTGATTCCATCTGCGCAGCCCGAATCCACGCGGAATTTTTGGGTTTCGGGACCTTGAGTGTATCGGTCGAGGTCGAGGGTGGCGTATGGTTCGGGGTTTTCAGGCCATTCGCAGCCGGCGCGTTGGCTCCAGCGCGTCACCATGTCCGTAGCACTGGCGTAGAATGCCCGGGGGCCACCGCTCTTTGCATCCGGTAGGTTTGCGTCACCCTCGAACTTGATCACATTGTCTGCAGTGCCGTGGATGTGCAGGACTGATACAGGTGCTGCACCGTCGCAACTGGAGTCTTCGACGTAGCTGGTGCCTGCGAGGCTGGCAACGGCGCGGAGACCGGGAAGTCCTTTGCACGCCATGTGATGCGACATGAAGCCGCCGTTGGAGTAGCCGAAGAAGTAGATGGGACCGAAATCTTTGAGCTTGTTAGCTTCTGCCACCAGTTCAGTCAGATAGGCAACATCGTTTTCGCCGGACTTGCCGCCGTTGCAGCAGTGATCGGTAGGGTTCCAGAAGGGATTTCCTCGGTCATTGGGCGAACCGGTGGGTAGGAGGATAGCGAAGCCGTGGCTATTGATGCGTTCCTGAAGGGGGAAGTAAACGGAATGGTCCGCGGAGTTTCCACCGTAGCCATGAAGTGAGACGATGAGCGGGGTTTCGCCATCGATGAATTCCTGAGGGGTAACGAGGACGGTACGGTCTTGTCGTCCGGAGTGGTCGATGTAGTGGACTACGCCTCCGGCCTCTTCGGCGAACCGGGCGGTTCTTTTGAGGACGGTATCATACGGAAAAATCGGAAAGGTCAGGTCATCGTCCGACTCGTCGATCTTGGACCACTCCTCCTTATCGGAGAAGTTGGCCTCAGACTTGGCTTCGGCATCCTCGAGTTTCTGTTGAAGGGTCGCGATTTCGCGATTTAGTTCGGCGTTCTCGTTTTGGGTAGTTTGTAGCGACTCTTGTAGGGCTTGGACGGTTGTCTCCAGTTTAAGTACCCGTTCGTTGCTGGAGGAATCTTCGTCTGTGGCGGTACATGCCAACAGGGTGGTGGCAAGGAGGATGCAGAGTGCCGATATAGCGAGATATCGTAGCCTGTTAAGCCCGATGGGTCCAGGGACAGGGCTGATGCCACAAAGGATTGCCATTTTTCCAAGGATAGAACAGGGTTGCCTTGGATCGCTCCGGGTGGATGTTCTCTAATAGCCGCGGGCTTCGTCAGGGCCGAAGGGGTGCACGCCGGCGTGTAGGAGGCCGGTTCCGGGGTCGATCATGACGCCGCGCGGTCGGGAGAAGCCTCCGCCGGTGGAGGGTTCAGGGACAACCGAGACGTTGTGGCCCATGTGGGTAAGTGTTTCGACTGCCTGCGGGTCGATTCGGTGGTCGATGAAGGTTTCGCGTTCGGCGGCATCTACGCTCGGCGCGGTGATTGCTTCCTGCATGGTCATTCCGAAGTCGATGACGTTGGAGATGACGTGTGCGATGCGGCAGATGATTCTGCGTCCGCCGGGCGCTCCGACGGTTAGGAAGGGTCTGCCATTCCTCAGAGCGACGACTGGCGACATGTTGTTGAGTCCGCGTTTGAAACCTGCGATCGAGTTCGCCGCGCCGGGTTTGGGGTTGAAGACGACCATACCGTTGCTGAGAAGGACGCCGGTGCCGGGCACGATGACGTTGGAACCGAAGCCTCCAACCGCTGTCTGTGTGCAAGCGACCATGTTCCTGTCGCGGTCGATGACGCTGAAGTGGGTGGTGCAGTCGCCGTCGCTTGGCGGCGATGCGGTGAACGCCTGTTCGGGTTGCGGTTGCGAGTCGTAGCTCCAAGGGTCGTGCAGCGAATTGTCGGTATAGGCGACCCACGGCTGTAGTTCGCGTTCATGCTCTAGTTTGGCGGTATCGGTGTCGATGGCTTTGGCGATGTGCCGTGCGTAGTTTTTTGACAGGATGCCTTCGATTGGAACAGGGACGAACTCTGGATCGCCAACGAAGCTGTAGCGGTCCGCGAACGCGTGCCTCGCGGCTTCGATGAAGAGATGGAGATGCTCGGGGGATTGATGCCCTCTGAATCTCCCCCTAGGAGAAGGAGAGGAGATTGGGCCGGAGAGATCGAAGTTCTCCAAGATGTTGAGGGTCTGGATCGTCGTTATAGTACCGGCTGTAACGGGGCAGGTGAGGAGTTCGTAACCCCGGTAAGAGGTGTTAACTGGATGGCGCACCTCTGCCTCGTAATCGGTGAGGTCTTGCGAACTCAACAGACCATCGTTCCGTCGCATCTCTTCGTCGATGGCGGCGGCGATCTCGCCTTTGTGCAGGGCGTTTTTGCCCTCTCTGCCGATCCGTTCTAGGGTGTTGGCCAGGTCGCGTTGAACGACTTTTGCGCCGGGCGGAGGGGGATATCCGTCGGGCATGAAAGTGCGCGCCGCCTCGCCATATCGAACGAGCGTCGGCATATTTCTGGCGATCTGAAGGGTTGTAGTTGGGTCTGCCTCGAAGCCTTCTCGCGCGTAGTGGACGGCAGGTTCTACCAACTGCTCCAGCGGCAATGAGCCAAAAAGCTCGTGAGCGCGACACATGCCCGCCGTGACACCGGGCACACCTACAGAGCGATGTCCGATGGCATTGGCTTGGTCTTCAACTTCGTATATTCCGTTGCCTGTAACAGCTTGGCCAATGACGCGGAATGTGTCGGCTTTCGCAGCCCGTGGTGCGCGATGACCGTAGTCGATGGCGATATTGCGACTCTCCGCGGCGATGTGGACGATCATCTGACCGTGCCCAGCGATTCCAGAGCTCGCAGGTTCGACCACGTTCAGGCAGAAACCAGTGGCTATGGCGGCGTCAACCGCGTTGCCGCCACTCTTGAGGATGTCGACACCGACCTGTGCGGCGATGGGATGTGCGGTGGCGACTGCGCCGTGCTTGACGACGACTTCGTCTTTGTCGGGCCGCCAGATGCTATGGGTGTTCATGAGTTCAAGTCACCAACCAATGGGGTCTCTTTGGTCGCCGATGCATTGATCGGCGTTGAACCAACATCTACGTAAGGGTAGCGTGTCCGAATGATGCTGCCTCTAGAAAAGGTGTTGCGCCCGAGCTTATATGGAGGGTTATCTGGAGTGCCGTGTATACTCTGAGTAGCGGTGATCGTTTAACGAAAAATGCCGCAAAAATGGCCGGAGGGAGTAGGATGCGATGTCGCACGTGGTAGTCGCATCCTTCGTTTTACCGCTTTTCCAAGGCGAACCTCCGGCCTGATTGATTCTAGGGCGGTAATCGGGGTTCGTAAGGGGCTGTTGGCGTTCAGCGTGTGAGGTCTTCGAGGACGATATGAGCTGCGTTATGCCCGGGTGCTCCTGTTACCTCGCCGCCGGGGTGTCCGCCCGCACCGCAGAGGTAGAGGTCCTTGATAGGTGAACGGTAGTCGGACCATCCGGGCAAGGGACGACGGGACATCATCTGCTGCGGGATCATGTCGAGATGTCGGATGTTGCCATCTGTTAGTCCGATGCGCTCCTCAATGTCTTCGGGAGTGAGCAGCGTCCAGTCGATTATGGCTTCTCTGAAGTTCGGGGCGTATTCGGAGACGTAGTTGATGAGCCACTCGCCGTACTCCTGTCGCATCTCCGACCATGGGCGATCGGGAAGGTGCGGCGGGAGGTAGTAAACCCACAGCGAGAGGACGTGGTGACCTTCGGGTGCAACTGTCTTGTCGTATACCGACGGAGTTTGAAGCTGGATGATGGGAGTTTCCGTTGTACGTCCGTTTTGTGCGTCGTTCCAAGCGTTTTGGCATTGGTCGATCGACGGGCTGAGGGTCATCATCGCCAAGTGCTCCGGATTGAAGTCGGAACCCAGGTGTCGAGAGAAGTCGGGGAGCTCTTTCATAGCGCAGAGGAACTTGGCAGATGCCGCCTGCGTCTTGAGCGCTTTCACCTCGTCGATGAAATCGTCGTCGAGGTCGGACTCGTCGATGAGCTTGAGGTAGGTACGTTTTGGATCGGCGTTCGAGAGTACGATATCGGCTTCGATCACCTCGCCGTCTTCGAGTTCGACACCAGTTGCCTTGCCATCCTTGGCGAGAATGCGCTTCACCGGTGTTTCCGTCCGAATAGACACCCCGGACGCCTCGGCGGATCGTGCGAGCGATTGGGTGATTCCGCCCATGCCACCGCGGACGATGCCATAGTTCTCGGTGTCTTCGCGGAAGGCGCTGAAGCGGTATAGAGCGGTTATGTACGCGCTACCGGGTGCGGATATGTCGCCCATGTCGAATGCGCCGATGGCGACCGCAGCCTTCACCTCGTCGGATACGAAGTAGCGTTCGACCAGTTCTCTTAACGGGACGGTGAGGA
This sequence comes from Dehalococcoidia bacterium, assembly GCA_965220515.1. Lineage (GTDB taxonomy): Bacteria > Chloroflexota > Dehalococcoidia > Lucifugimonadales > Lucifugimonadaceae > Bin127. Next base: position 402,815 of record OZ244831.1, on the reverse strand, counting down.
GCGTCTCTAGGAGTTCCTCTTCGCCTTCTTGTCGGAACCGGGCTGCGAGTTCGGCGAGCGAGGGAGGCGGGCCGAGGTAGTAGTCGCTGAGTATTCGTACGGCACGGTGCCAGAAGTTTGCCCATTCAAACCAGGCGACGGCGTCTTCGGGCGATTGTCCAGCAAGGTCCTCGACCGTCTTGGCGTCGTCGTGCCAGAAGGTGAGTGCTTTTCCGTTGGGGTAGGGATGGACGCGCCCCGGGTCTATCGGATAGACGTGGAAGCCGTACTTGCGCATCTCCAGATCGTCGATGACCTTCTTCTGAAGGATGTGGCAGACGTATGAGCAGGTTGAGATGTGGTATCCGGGAAACCACTCCTCGGTGACGACGGCACCACCGACTACGTCCCTGCGCTCCAGCACTTGGACATCGAGCCCGGCGCGTGCGAGGTATCCAGCGGCGACCAGTCCGTTATGCCCGGCGCCGACGATTACCACTCTGGTCTTATCGGCCATGGCAAGCTCCTAGCGTGTTGGGATTAGGTCGATATTAGACGGCAATGTTAGCAGAGGGGGCGTAGGCTGCCTTGAGATGCACCCGAAACAAACCTATCGTTTGGGTTAGTCTCTGTTCAACAGGAAGGACACTTTCACCAGTGACTCGCGTTCTCATAGTTGCATTTGACGGCCTTCTGCCTTCACAGGTGCGGGCTGACCTCGCACCGAATCTTTTCAATTTCGCTGAAGGTGGCGTCACGTTTGCTAGGAACCATCCGGTGTTTCCCACCGTGACCCGGATCAACGTTGCCAGCCTCGTCACGGGCCGACACCCCGGATCGCACGGACTGGCCGGCAACACGGTCGTTATCCGCGACTATGACCCGAACAACATTGTTGAAGCCATGGAGCCCGAACTTACACGAGTTGCTGCGGATACGGGCGACGTTTTGCTGGTGCCGACGCTGGCAGATATCTTGCACGAGCATGGAGGAGAATTCGTGGCTGTTGGTGTCGGCACTTCAGGCAACGCTTATGTTCAGAACCCGCGGGCCGAGGCATTGGGCGGTGCCACGATCCATCCGGAGTTCAGCCTGCCTAGAGGTCTGCATGAGCAGCTAATCGAACGCTTCGGCTCGTGGCCAGCCACCACGTCGCCGAATGTTCCACAGATGGAGAACGGAGCACGGGTGCTGATCGAGTACGTGCTCGCTGAACGCAAACCGACGGTAGCGTTGATCTGGTTCTCCGAGCCTGATAGCAGCAACCACAAAGAAGGGGTAGGATCCGTCCTCTCAAACAGTGCCCTTGCCTCTGCCGACGAGCAATTCGGGCGCATCATTGGATGGCTGGAAGATAGTGGAACATTGGAAGAAACCGACGTGATAGCGGTCTCGGACCATGGGTACGCGACCATCGATTCGGTCGTGGACATTAGGGCTGAGTTGCGCAAGGCCGGCTTTCCGAGCGGGGGTCAACCCGGCGGCGTGTTGGCCGCGTCTAACGGGGGAGCGGTGCTTTTCTATGCACACGAATCTGACATCGCGACTATTGAGCGGTTGGCAACGTGGCTTTCCAAGCAGTCTTGGTGCGGTGCGATGCTGGCTGCGGAACGCGTCGGTAGCGTGCCCGGTACGCTACCCGCGAGCGTAGGCAACATCGACGGTCGCAGGAGTCCCGATCTCACAATGTCATTTGCGTGGAGTTCTGCACCCAACGACGCCGGTTTCCCTGGTCAGACGGCATCCTCAGGAGGCCTGGTCGGCGTTGGCACGCATGGTGGGATGAGCCGCCACGAGTTGCGAAACACGCTGATAGCGCGCGGGCCTAGCTTCCTTCGGTCAACCGTCGTTGACACACCAACGGGCAACATCGACATCGCCCCCACGATCCTCCACATTTTGGGTTTGCCCGGCGGAGACGATATGGACGGCCGCGTCCTGCATGAAGCTCTTGACGGCGGTGGCGATCTATCAGAAGCAGAGTGCAGTTCAGTGACGCATTCTGCCGAGGTCGGCGACTACCGGCAGGAGGTGACTGTGACTACTGTGAGGGGTTCGACTTACCTCGACGAGGGGAACGCTGTAATCCGATAGACAGAGATCCGAGCGGCGTATTTTGGTGTAGCCCTTTGCCATTCCCTCGTTCTGTGCCACTTAACTGCACGTCGCTACCGGTGCTCAATTTCGTTGAAGAATGTCTCAGCGGAGGTGGAGAGAAGGGTGGTTAGGTGAGTGTAGAGGTAGGTTACGCCTTGGTTGATGTAGCGTTCGATGGCTTGGGTATTGCCGGCTGAGCCAGATGTTTTGCCCGCAGCGGCGATGGTGGCGAAGACGGTGTCCATGGCTTGGCGCACTTCTGGAGCGTCGGGGCGACCGGGGTAGCCGAGAGACTGCGAGAGGTCTGACGGGCCGACGAAGAAGACATCGACGCCGGGGACTTGCACGATCTCGTTGACGTTTCTAACGGCTTCGGCTTCTTCGAGTTGGACGCAGACGAGTGTCTCGTTGTTGACGTGTTTGGCGTATTCAGACATCGACATGCCATATCCGTATGATGCGGATCTGACACCGGCGGCTAGTCCGCGTTCGCCGAGAGGATGATATTTGACGGCTTCGACGGCTCTTCGGGCGTCGTCAGCGGTGTTGACGTGGGGCGCCTGCACGCCCATCACACCGCGGTCCATGAGCTGTCCGATGGCCTCGTAGGTGTTGACGGACGGTCTGGCGATTGGTGTTACGCCTGCGGTTTCAGCGGCCATGACCATGAGTTCGACGCTTTCGATCCCGATTGAACCGTGTTCGCAGTCGATGAGCACCCAGTCGAAGCCGAGTCGTCCGACGATGTCGACGATATGTGGCGACGGGAACATGACCGACACACCGAATGCGGGTTCGCCGGCGAGGAGTTTTTGTTTCATGGGGTTGTGGAGCATGGTGGGTATCAGGCTAAAAGATTGTTAGCCTGCCGTGAAACGAGAAGGTATCGCGGAGATCCTCGCGCGATTCGAGAGGCACAGATATGGTGGTGTACAAACTGGCGGATCGGCGTATAATCCGCTGAACGGTACGCCATCTAAGGGGGTGCTGAGTTGTCCAGCACGTTTGACACCATCATTGTCGGCGCCGGTTCGGCCGGGGCCATTCTCGCAACGCGACTTACAGAGGACCCTTACCATTCGGTGCTTCTAATCGAGGCGGGTCCAGACTACCCGGAGTTCGACGATATACCTGACGAGGTGAAGTACGGATACGGTCATACAGATCAGCCGTGGCGCAGGGCGCACAGCGATCATCGCTGGACTTTCGTGGTGCGATACACAGACGAGGCAATGCCGGGCTTGGTGCCTCGAGGCAGGGTAGTGGGCGGATCCAGTGCGGTTAATGGTCAGATTTTCCTGAGGGGCGTCCCCGAGGACTATGACAACTGGGCATCGTGGGGCAACGACAAGTGGAGTTTTGAGGAGTTGATGCCGTACTTCCGGATGGTGGAGACGGACATTGACTACGCGGGCGATTTCCACGGGTCAGAAGGTCCGATCATTGTTAGGCGATTTAAATCCGACGAGTGGAATCCTGACCAACGGGCATTCTACGAAGCGGCACGTGCCAACGGTTTCCCGGAGTGCCCGGACCACAACGCGCCAGACTCTACCGGTGTGGGTCCGACGCCGCTGAACAACCCCGGCCGCGTGCGTTGGAGCACGGCGATCGGTTATCTCAGCATTGCCCGAGAACGCCCCAATCTCACGATCCAACCGGAGTGCCTCGTCCACAAGGTGCTATTCGACGGCAAACGGGCTGTCGGGATCCGGGCGGAAGTGCGTGGTGAAGTAATAGACTATGAGGCCGAGAACATCATCCTGTCAGCGGGAGCGATTGGCTCGCCTCACCTCCTGATGCTGTCGGGCGTGGGTCCGTCGAAAAAGTTGGAGGCGGTCGGCGTGCCAGTGTTGCATGACCTTCCGGGCGTGGGAGAAAACCTTCGCGATCATCCTCAGGTCAGGACGGCTTGGCGGACGCGTGACGGATTTGAACAACCGGTTGGTGCGGCGGGAATGCAGGTAACTTTGCGCTACACCGCTGAAGGCTCGCACTTGCCCAACGACATGCTCATCCAAGCGATCTCGCGCAGCCCGGTCGACTTAAAGCCGTACCAGACGGGTGCGAGCGACGAATTGGGCGTGTCGATGGTCATCGTCATCGATCTTGCGATCGGATCGGGAAGTCTGCGTCTTCGGGACAAGGACCCTCACATTCAACCGCTCCTCAACTACAACTATTTGGAGGACGATTTTGACATAGCGAGGTTGCGCGAGGGAGTTCGGATCTGTCTCGATTTTGCGGAGCATGAGAGTTGGGATCGGCTGGTGGCGGAGAGAGTGGAACCTTCGGATGCGGACCTAGAGTCCGACGAGGCGATGGACGCTTGGATCAGGCGACGGGTCGCGACTAGCCATCATGTGTCGGGCACGTGCAAGATGGGGCCGGATTCGGATCCGATGGCGGTGGTCGATCAGTTCGGCAAGGTTTGCGGGCTTGAAAATCTGAGAGTCGCCGACGCGTCAATCATGCCGGACTGTATCCGTGCGAACACGAATGTGACGACGATGGTTATCGGGGAGCGCGTGGCTTCATTAATTGGGGAGGGGCTGTAGCGGGGGGATTTGCCTCTGGGTTCGCTTATCAGTAGCGAAAGCAGGTGGTGATGTGGTCGTTTACCAGCCCGGCGGACTGCATGAAGGCGTAGCAGATGGTGGGGCCGACGAATCCAAAGCCGTAGGCGCGGAGGGCTTTGCTCATGGCGCGCGATTCGTCGGTCTGTGCAGGGATATCGGCGAGGGTTTGGAAGGCGTTTTGGCGGGTTTGACCGTCGACAAATCTCCAGAGGAACATGTCTAGGGAGCCGTGTTCGGCTTGGATGATTAGCGTCGCACGGGCATTGGCTATGGCGGCATTGATTTTGGCGCGGTTGCGGATGATACCGGCATCGGCGCGTAGCCGCTCGCGGTCAGCGTCGGTGTATGCTGCAACCGTTGCGATGTCGAAATTGTCGAACGCAGCGCGGTATCCTTCGCGGCGGTGCAGGATGGTTCGCCAAGAGAGTCCTGCCTGTGCTCCTTCGAGCACGAGCAGCTCGAAGAGGGCCCGGTCATCGTGGATCGGCACGCCCCAATCCTCATCGTGGTATTGGCGCATAAGCGGGTCGTCGCCAGCCCATTCGCAGCGATTAACGGGTTCAGATTCCATAGGACAAGCATACTGCGCGGTGAATGTTGAGGGTAGATAGGGCGACCCAGCGACATCGATCATTTATGGGGTACATTACTAGTATGACTAACGAACCGGAAAACATTGATGATCGGCTGGATGCTGATGTCATGCGCCCACACGAACATCCGACCAGTCGGGAAGATGTTAGTCATGGCGCACGGTATCCGGCATCCGAGCGCCTTTCGGTTGAGGATGCTCGCGCTTTGAGGGGCATCGGTTGGGAGGGGGATTTACAGGTGATGCGATCCAACCGGGTTGTAAGATTCTGACCGCCCATTTCGGTAGGCATGAACTGGAAGCAACACGAATCTGAGGATGTGATTCTCGAGCCGGGGTTGCATGAGGGCGATGGTGTTGTGACGCGGCGCAGATTCTTCCACGGGGAATCGAAGCTACCAGTGCGTATCGAGGTGTGGGAGTTGCCGCCGGGCGCGAGCGAGGGTAGCCACGTTCACGAGGGCGATGACACGCTGGAGGAGTTCTACTACTTCATTGCGGGCCGAGGAGTGATGTGGATGGACGGCGAGGAACGCGCGGTCGAGGCCGGCGATGCGGTACTCGCTCCGCCGGGTGTTGATCATGGGTTCAGATGCGTCGGTGATGACACCCTAAAGCTAGTTATTGCGTGGGGCAAACCGACAAAATAGACGGGAGAGGAGGTTCGTGTGTTTGACCTCAACGATCTTTTCCCGAACAGTCTGAGCGTCGATGATGCCATCGAATTGTTGCAGCCGGTGACGCTATATGTCATCGGAGTGGCAGTGTATGCGGTGTTCGTGTTCAACTTCTACCGCTTCATCGCGTTGCGGGATATGTTCCAGTTCGATATTTACCGATTCGAAGAGTCTCGTTATCGGGCGTTGCGGAGCTTCTTGCACGTCGTTTCGTACACCTTGAAGTATCTGATCGTGTTCCCTTTGTTCGCGTTCTTCTGGTTCACAGTGCTTACCTTGATGCTGACGTTTTTGTCGAAGGATCGAGACTTTGCGGACACGCTGCTGATCGCGTTGGCGACCGTAAGCGCGATCCGGTTTTCGGCGTACTACGACGAAGATCTGGCGCGCGACCTGGCCAAGATCCTGCCGTTCGCGTTGCTGGCGCTATTCCTGATCGATGCGTCGTTCTTCAATTTCGTCGATTCTTTTGAGATGCTTGCCGAGGTCAACGAACATCGCGAGTCTGTCTTTTACTACTTGCTCTTCCTGATCGGATTGGAGTTCGTGTTGCGTTTCGGCTTCGGCTTCAGCCTGTGGTTGTTCACCAAGCGGCCGGTGCGGACGAAGACCCCGGAGGTTGCAACGGTCCGAGATGCCGTTTCGGACCTAGACCAATGCGAGAGCGAATCTGAGCATGTTGAAACGATGATCGAACAGCCTCCTAAGCGAGAATCGTAGGTTCGTCGTTAGGTCGTGCTGCCAAATCAACGTCACGACCGGCACTGCGATGATCACGATCAAAGAAGAAACAATTGCTGCATTGGGCGAATACGCGAAGGTTTCGATCGCGTTCACGGTCGCATCACGTTATGTGGCAGTGCCGGTTGGCACTGTGGGTCCGGGATGGAAGTTGATCGAGGAACCGATCAATCCGCCTTGGATCAAGGATTACGACGGTGGTGAGCCGCCGACTCGATGGTTGCGATGGGACACTACCAACTGGCGGCTGATTTCAGCATTTTCGAACGGAAATCGGGTGGGTGGTGCGATTGTTCTACACGATTCGCCGGAGTTGCATTTCCTAGAAGGACGGAAGGATCTTGCAGCATTGTGGGATCTACGTGTTTCGCCCGCGTGCCGAAGGCAGGGCGTGGGTACGAGGTTGTTTGAGTACGTCGTCGGATATGCAAAAAGTGTGGGCTGTGTGGAACTCAAGATCGAGACGCAGGACGTCAACGTAAACGCCTGCGACTTTTATGCGAAACAAGGGTGTCGGCTGGTGAACGTTATCCCCGATGCGTATCCCGGTTGGCCTGATGAGGTGGAGTTCGACTGGATGTTGAAACTCTGATAAAGGCCTGAGTTCCATCACGTGGTTGCACGCGAAGATGTACTAAGCAATGATTCAGGGGTATAACATGCATTTAGTGCCCGTTAACTGTCGGCCTGAGGGAGTTTACGCTTGACGCAATCGCTGGCGCGCTTCAGCGCGCGAAGACCGATCATCACCATTGGTGCATGGATCGTTTTAGTCGTCATAGCTCTGGCAATTGTCGGGCAGCTTCTACCATCTGCCACGACCACCGAACTGAAGCTCAGCGGCGGGTTCGAGTCGGCAAAAGCGGCAGCGGCTTTGGAGAGACTGCGCGGCGGACCTGAACCGATATCTGAAGTCATCGTCATTCAATCGGAGACGCTGACAGTCGATGATCCTGCGTTTGCGGCGAAGGTGAATTCGGTTTTGCAGGAGATCACCGGACTGGGCGATGAGATCGTCGGCGAGGGCGCGGTCAACTACTACATGCTTAGTGCGCTGGCTCCGGAAACCGCGGAGAATTTGGTCTCGGCTGATCGACGCACGACGTTGATGACGATACCGATAGCGGGCGATTTCGACGAAGCGGCGGTGAATGTCAAAGAAGTGATCAAGGTCGTCGAACGTGCGGATGAAACTGATGATTTCAGAGTGCTGATAAGTGGTCCCGCGAGCGTTTCGTACGAGACTAACGAGTTTGCCAGGCACGACTTGGAACAGGGCGAACGAGTTGGTGTTCCAGTTGCCTTGCTGATTTTGTTGGCGCTGTTCGGCGCTGTTGTCGCTGCACTGATACCGATCGGTTTGGCCATCGTGGCCATTGTCATCGCCTTGGGGTTCGTCGCCATCATTGGGCAAGTGTTCGACTTGGTCTTTTTCGTGACCTTGATGATCACGATGATCGGTTTGGCGGTGGGGATCGACTACTCGCTGTTCATCATTTCCCGCTTCCGTGAGGAGATGGACCGAGGTTTGAGCGTGCAAGAAGCGGTGGCGCGTTCGGGCGAGACTGCAGGGAGGACGGTGCTGTTCAGTGGTTTGACCGTGGTGATCGCACTGTGCGGCATGTTCATAATCCCGATGGGTTTCTTCCAATCGCTGGGTTTGGGAGCGATCTTGGTCGTCATCATCGAGATGGCCGCGACTTTGACCCTGCTGCCGGCGATCCTGGCCCTGCTAGGCCCGAAGGTTGATCTGTTGTCGATCCCGTTCTTCCGTCGGAAGGGTGGTGAAGAATCTCACGAACATCGCGAGCACGGTTTCTGGGAGCGCACGACAGTGATCGTTACCAAGGTGCCTTGGGTCAGTTTCTTGATAGTGGCCGCACCGATGGTTGTAGCGATCGTCTACTACTTCCAGATCGAGACCGGGTTGAACGGGGTGGAGACGTTACCCGACGGATCGGTAACAAAGGAGGCGTTCTTCGTTTTGGAGAAGGAGTTCGCGTTTGGGCTGGCCAGCCCGTCGGACATCGTTATCGAGGGCAATATCGGTGATCCTCAGGTTCAGGGCGCGATTGCAAAGTTGACTCAGCTACTCGTTGAGGATCCGAGGTTCCCAATACCTCCTCTGCTTGACCCGTCGTCATCGAGTGAGATCGCGTTGATCAAATTGGCGTTGCCCGGCCATCCAACTGGTGAGGATGCCGTAGCGTTGATGTCGGTTCTGCGGGATGAACACATACCGGCCGCGTTCACTGGCGTTCCTGTAGAGGTGAACGTGGGAGGGCAGAGCGCGGCATCGGCGGAGATCTTCCAAGTTGTCGATCAGTACACGCCGATAGTTTTCGCGTTCGTGCTGGGTTTCAGCTTCATCGTGCTGTTGCTGGTGTTTAGGTCGATAGTGATTCCGATCAAAGCAGTGATCATGAATCTTCTGTCCGTAGGCACTGCCTACGGGCTGCTGGTCCTAGTGTTCCAAAAGGGGTTCGCCACTGATCTGTTGGGTTTCCAACGTGCGGATGTGATTGATGCGTGGATACCGCTGTTCCTGTTCACGATCCTCTTCGGGCTCTCGATGGACTATCACGTATTCCTGTTGAGCCGGGTTCGGGAACGATTCGATCAGACGGGGAACAACACGGAGGCGGTGAGTTACGGGTTGCGATCGACGGCGAACCTGATTACTGGGGCTGCGCTGATCATGGTGGCAGTGTTCGGAGCGTTTGCGGCCGGGAAGACGATAATTAATCAACAGGTCGGGTTCGGTCTCGCGGTGGCGATTCTATTGGATGCGACGCTGGTCAGATCGGTACTTGTGCCGGCGAGCATGGAGATGCTCGGGAAGGGTAACTGGTACCTGCCGTCTTGGCTGCAATGGTTGCCTGACTTGAGAGTAGAAGCAGAAGAATAAACTACGATACCTAGTGATGGTGACATCACTGTCTTTGAGCCACGACTTACAACACCGGCATTTCAATGCGAATTCCATCTGACAACAAGCCGGGCTATGAACGCGCCCGAGCTGTTGAGCCAGAGATAGCTAGGAACTACATCGCCCACACCTACGTCGCCGATCCAGCAGCAGACGCGTTGATGTCGGAGCTAGCAAATCTGGATCCGTTCGAGATGCGGCAGTTGTTGCAGACGGCGATGGACGATGATCAGGACGGATTAAAACAAGCCCCGGCGGTTCTCCGAGACTTCTTTGACAATCTGACGCCGCCCGATTGGGTGGACCTGTCAGAGTTTCCCGCTGGTGTTCGGATGTTCCATCGAAACTCGAAGGTTATCTTGGCATCTTTCGTGAGCGGAGTGCTTATCGAAGGTTTTATGACCAACATATCCAAATCGTTCTTCATCACCGGGCGGGTTCGGGATCAGGGCGTAAGGCGTCTGCAACAGAACAACCGGCATTTGGTCGAGTGCTTTCTGCCGGGCGGATTGGAGAGATACGGGGACGGTTGGAAATTATCTGTAAGGATTCGCCTGATTCATGCGCAAATCAGGCGGCTTCTCGGCGAATCGGACGAATGGGACGCGGACGCTTGGGGCGTTCCGTTGAGTTCAGCGCATTTGGGTTTTGCGATCACCGCGTTTTCTGCGAGGTTGCTCGCGCACATGAGAAGATTGGGAGCGAGTTACACAGATGAAGAGGCGGACAGTTTCATGGCTGCGTGGCGTTACGTCGGGTGGTTGATGGGCATTCCAGAGACGATACTTTTCCGCGATGAAGCGGAGGCGCTTAAACTCTTCGAAATCGGTGGTATGTGCGAGCCCGAACCGGGGATTGAATCGATCGCGATGGCGAACTCGCTCGTGAACTCTGCGCCTTTATTGGCGGATATGACTGATCCCACAGTACGCCAAGCATTCGCGAAATACATCTATGGCGTTTCTCGCGCCGTCATCGGCAACAAGTTGGCAGGGCAATTGAACTACCCGCCGACTTCGACGATCGGAGTTCTGGCTTGGTTCAGGATACAGCAGCGTTACGAGCGGCTGATGCGCAATACAACCTTGCGCAAGTTGCCTTTGCTTAGCCGCATCGACCGGGGGATGTACGATCAGTTCGCTGGCCTGATACAAGTGTCCGCGTTTGACGAAGCCGGCATCTCGTACGCGCTTCCGGACCACGTTTACAACGAGGAGTCGAGCGAGTGGTAGAGCGGTTGATGTTTCGATGAATCTAGCACCTCCCATCGTATCGGTTGATTTTCTCCTCGACCACTACGATGCGATTGCTTTCGATTCTTATGGCGTTTTGGTAGATGGCATCGATCCCTTGCCGGGCGCGATTGAGTTTACGGAGCGTTTGACCGCGGCAGGCAAGCCATGGGTACTGGCTACTAACGATGCTTCGCGATTGACGGCGGGTCGGTTGGAGGTGATGCAAGGGCAGGGCTTCGGCATCGAAGAGGATCAAGTGATTTCCGCAGGATCGTTGCTGCGTCGGTTTTTCGAGGAACTAGAGGTGACTGGAACGCAGTGCATAGCGACGGGGCGCGGGGATGCAGTGGAGTTTGTGCGGCTCGCAGGTTGTGAGCCAGTGGCTTTGACGTCTGATGATGACGTATCGACATCTCTTGCGATTGCGGGAATCACTGGATACGACTGGTTCGAGGCGACGAGCGATATGCTGTCGTTGATTATTCGTAGGATGGACGCTGGCAATCCGCTTCATCTGGTGGTGCCGAACCCAGACGTTTTGTATCCGGACGGCGTTAACCGTTTTTCGATCGGGCCTGGTGGGTTGGCAGAGATGATCGAGACCGCTGTCTCCCGTCGTTTCGGAGATGACGACGCGGTGAAGTTTGCGAAACTGGGCAAACCTTACGCGCCCATGTTCGACGCTATCAAGGAACGTCTCAACGGATACAACAATGTGGCTTTTGTCGGAGATCAACTGCACACCGATATAGCAGGTGCGAATCAGGCAGGGCTCGACTCGGTGCTGATAGGCACTGGCATCACACGTTGGGGTGATGCAAGTGATCTCGAAGATGTGCCGCCATCAATGATGCCGACTTTGCTCTTGCCGTCGATGGAATGAGCTACAAGTTTCGGTGTTGGTCCACGTGGATGTTCGTATAATCCACTAAACCTGCATACGCTTCGATTCGGTTAGTCGGGCAGTTTGGAATGCCCAACTAAATCCGTGTCGTTGATTGAAGTAACAGCTTGGGAGCGAAGATCGTGGCAAAGCTATCTGGCGGCGAAGCGCTAGCGAAATCATTGGTTCGGGAGGGAGTGGAGGTTATCTTCGGGTTGCCGGGCGTGCAGATGTACGGGCTGGTGACTGGTATCCGGGATGAACCGGGTCTGCGGATGATAACGACGAGGCACGAGTTCGCGACGACGCACATGGCGGACGGCTACGCTCGTGCGACCGGAAAACCTGCTGTTGCGATGGTTGTGCCGGGTGTTGGTCTTTACAACGCCGGTTCGGGATTAGCGACGGCGTATGCACGATCATCGCCTGTTCTGTTGCTGGCTGGCGAGGTGCCGCGAGCACAGATCAACAAGGGGCTTGATGGTCTGCATGAGATCGTCAATCAAGTGAACTTGGTGAAGCCCATCACGAAGTATCAAGCTTGTATCCGACGTCCACATGAAGCGCCGGGGGCGGTCCAAGAAGCCTTTAAGCAGATGCGCTCTGGAAGGCCTCGGCCTACGTACATCGATATGCCGCCGGAAGGTCAGGTGGAAAGGGAAGAGGTGGATCTGCTCGAAAGCGCACCCGGCGAACGGGCGACGGCTGACGATTCCCTGATCGAAGAGGCCGCGCGTGACATTCTGAACGCCAAATCGGCGGTTATCTTCGCAGGTGGAGGTATTGCTAGGTCGGATGCTTTCGAAGAGTTGGTGCAGCTGGCAGAGATGACTGGATTGCCAGTGGTGAACTCGGCTGGCGGCAAGGGGGTTATCCCGTATTCGCACCCCAACAGCATCGGATCGTGGGTTGGGGCGGAAGGTCCTATAAAGGGCATGATCGACAATGCCGAGGTGATCCTCGCCATTGGCACGCGATTCACGCCTAGGAACCCGGCGGGTAGCGGCTCGAAGGTGATTCACATCGATCCCGATGAAACGATTCTCGGCAGGCCACATCCGAACAAGATGAAGTTGAAAGGCGACGCTAAGGCGACCCTGACGAAGCTTAACGCGGCGTTGGACGATCTGGGATGCGATCCTGAAGCAATGGCTGCGCGTCACGCCTTCGACAAGGCGGCGCTAGATGCACATCGAGAGAATGACCGTAGCGAGGACGCGGCTTATCCGTGGTTGGTAGCCATTCAGAACGCATATCCCGACGACGCGACTGGCATATGGGGGATGACGCAGCTGGGCTACTACTCACGGCAGCACTTCGAAGCCGAACGTCCGTGGTCGTACATCGACTCTGGTTACATGGGCACATTGGGGTACGCGTATCCGACGGCGCTGGGAGCGAAAGTAGGAGTGCCGGACCGCCCGGTCATATGCATCGTGGGCGATGGCGGCTTCATGTACTCGTCTGGCGAACTCTCGACTGCCGTTAAGTACGGCATCAACGTCGTGGCGGTCGTCTTCAACGATGGGGCGTACGGTAACGTGGCGCGTGACTTGGACCAAGACTTTGGCGGTTCTTATGAAGCCGATTTCGCGAATCCGGACTTCGTGGGGATGGCCAAGGCGTATGGTGCGGCCGGCTTCTTGGCGACGAGTCCAGAGGAGCTGACAACGGCAATACGTTCTGCGTTGGAGGTCGATGCTCCGAGCATCGTAGAAGTTCAGCTAGGGCGTTTGCCGCGTCCGAAGGCGTGGACGGCGCGTGCGCCGTGGACGAAACCGCAAGAGGGTTTGCTGGAGTAGGGCGCCGCTGATTGTGAGCGGTTTTCCATTCGAACGCGTTTCAAGTGATTGAAACGCGTTCGTTCGATTCCTTAAGATACGCGCATCATATCTACCAGCGTATGTATTTGGTCAAGGAGCGGGTTGGATGTTGTTGTCAAAGAACGAGTGCATGAAGTGCAATCGGGGAATGATGCGGCTTCAGCAGGACGCGTACAGCACTTATTTCACCTGCATGACTTGCGGGGCGACGATGGTGACGCGCTGCCCGCACTGCGAAACCCCGAGCATTGCAATCGACATGAGTCCACCGTCTCCGACAGTGTATTGCCGGGCCTGCGAATGCGCGAATGCTGAGTTGGCAGCGGCGGCGTGCAGTTACGAACCGGCCAGAGCTGCGATTTGAGGGATTCGATCTGGGATCTCACCTCTGGGCCAAATAGCCTGTACATTCCGACAGGTTGCCAGATGCGTTAAGCGGGGTGGATTATCCCACAGGCGACGCGGTTGCCAGTGTCCGATTCCTCTGCGCCATAGGCATCGGGCTTTTCGTGCACTATGATCGCCGATCCGTCGGCATCGAATATGGAATGGCGTGGGCCGCTGTCCAAGGTGAATCCAACCGTAAAGAAATCAGCACGCGCAGAACCATCGGATGCGGCATAGATGTTGGGCAAGTCTCCGCCATGCCCTCGGGTTCCTTCACCGCGCTTCCACGCTGGGTGGATAAATCCGTGTTCCGCATCTTCAGGGTTGAAGTGATCACCAGCGGCGCTAAAGTCGGGTGCACATGTACCGACCTCGTGGACGATAAGGGCGTGGCCACCCGGAGTAAGGCCGTTCACTTCAGCCATGATCAATACTCCGGTGTTAGTTTGCCGGAAAGTAACGGTTCCAACAGGATCGCCATCTGGTGATTCCAGCGCGGCCTCGGCCATTAGATCAGGGGTAGGCTGATGCGTTCCGCCGGACCGAGCGGCAATGAAAAACAGTCCGGCGGCCAGTAAGATCACGACCGGTATCAAGGGCATGGCTATGAGAATAGCCCGATCAAATCTTTGGGGTATTTTGGTCACTCTTTGAGCCAAGCACAACTATTGCGACGGTGTAGTCCTTATAGTGCCCTTCGGCGTGTCACAGCTTCATGTTTTTGGTGTTGCACTGGGCTGCGACGTATAGAACGCTTTTTGATACTTGATATCACAAAAATGAATTATTCGGACACGCCTTACGTTAACATCGTCAAGTGGTCCGAGTGCCAACGGTCCCACTCGGTCCATCTGCCGTTGGATGTTTCGCTGACGATGGTGTAGGCGCAGTTGGGCATACGGGGACGGCTACGGTAATCGAACTCGCGTCCGGCCATGTAGTCGAGGATGGCGCCGATAGTTCCGGCGTGTAGGAAACCGACGACGCGATCGCAGTTCTTCGATTTGGCATCTTCCAAGAGTTGACGAAAACCCTGTTGAACGCGGTTTGAGAATTGATTGGGATTTTCCCCACCGAACTGGGAAAAATCCAATTCGACTTGGTGAGTGACTACACGGTGCTTGAAATCAACCGATGCGTCTTCTATACGTCCGACATCGATTTCGTTTAGGTCTTCGATGCGAGTGAAGCGGTGAGAGGTGAGATCCGCGTAGGCTTGTGCTGTCTGGATGGCGCGGGGCAGGTTGCTGGTGTAGCAGGCGTCGAAGTCTACGTCCACCAAGGCTCCGGCCACTGAGCGTGCCTGTTGAAATCCGATTTCGGTGAGTCCGTGGTGCGGTTGGTACAAGCCGTCGTCGCCAACGATCGTGTCGCCATGTCTTACTAGCCAGAGTTCCATGTTGAAGTGGGGAAGGTGTGCTTATGAAGGGGCAGTTGGCGTAAATTCGCTTACAATTACGCGCGCCAAAGGTCTATTTTGCAACAATCGATTGTTGACGTGAATTAACTCGCGATCGATATCGTCGAAAGGGTCATGTGATGAAACCTGACGGAACGGTACAGATCGGATTCATCGGCGCTGGGTGGTGGGCGACCGCCAACCATATGCCTGTTTTCGCCGGGCGGGACGACGTGGAGATGACGGCGGTGTGTCGTTTGGGTGCCGACGAACTCCAACTCGTGAAGGAGGCGTTCGGTTTCGTACACGCCACAGAGAGTTACGAGGAGTTGTTGGAGATCGAAGGATTGGATGGTGTGGTGGTCGCGACTCCGCACTCGTTGCACTACGAACACACGATAGCGGCGTTGAAACGCGGATTGCATGTGATGTGCGAGAAGCCGCTGGCGACGACTGCGGAGCACGCGAGAGCGATGGTGGAGGAGGCGGATAGGCAGGGGGTGCAACTGTTGATCCCGCACGGCTGGCACTACGCGCCGTACATCCAAAAAGCCAAAGAGATCATGGAACAGAATCCAGTGGGAAACATTGAATTCGTAATGTGCCACATGGCGTCTCCGGTTCGTAGCCTTTTGGAAGGCAAACAGTTCCTCGCGACTGGCGGGGGTGCCGGTGACAACATGTTCGAGCCGGGCGCTGAGACGTGGGCGGATCCGGTAATTGCCGGTGGTGGCTACGCGCTGGCGCAGATGACGCACTCGGCGGGTATGGCGTACTGGCTGACCGGATTGAAGGCGGACACAGTGTTTGCGTACAACACTGCTCCGACAGCGCAGGTTGAGCTTTACAACGCTTTCTCGGTCGGTTTCGATGGCGGTGCGATTGGCACGTTCTCCGGTGCGGGCGCGTTGCCGCAGGATCAGACTTTCCAACTGGACATTCGCATATTCGGTGATGAAGGGGCTTTCGTTCTCGACATTGATCGCGCGCGGCTGGAGGTTCAACGGCACGATGGAGAGCACATCAAGGTTGATGTTGGAGAGGACGCTGGAGAGTACTACGGTGGGGGACCGCCGGACAACTTCACGGACATCCTTCTCGGCAAGGACGTTCCCAACTGGGCGCCCGGCTGGGCAGGAATGCGAGCGATTGAGATGATTGACGCCGCGTACCGTTCGGCGAAATCTGGCGTAGCTGAGAAGGTATAGAGGTTAGGACAGGAGGCGCACTTGACGACCAAGCGACAAGGCCAACGTTCGGTACTAGTGGTCGAGGACGACCCTGGTCTTCTCGCCACTTTGGAGTTCAATCTTCAGGCGACTGGCTATCACGTCTTGACCGCTTCGGATGGTGCGACGGCGCTTGACATTCGGAGGTCGAACAGCGTCGAGTTGATCATCTTGGATCTGTCGTTGCCGGTTATGGGCGGTATGCAGGTGTGCAAGGCGTTGCGAGACGCTGGCGATACGGTGCCGATCATCATGTTGACCGCTTGGCATCAGGAGAATCAGCGAGTCGACGGCCTTCGCAGTGGTGCTGACGACTATGTGGTCAAGCCGTTCAGTTTGAGCGAACTGATGGCTCGCGTTGAGGCTCAGCTGCGTCGTGCGACGATGTTCAATAATCTTCCTGTCAACGGTGCGAACGGGGGCCACACCATCGAGGTGGGTGATCTAGAGATCGATCTTGTGCGGCGGAGCGCGGTTCTGGATGGCTACGATCTCGACTTAAGGACCAAAGAGTTCGACTTGCTGGTGCATTTGGCGTCGCAACCGGGGCGAGTTTTTTCACGTTCTCAGCTGTTGGAAGGCGTGTGGGGCGAGGAAGGCTCTGGTGGGTCGCGAACCATCGATGTTCACGTGTCGTTGTTGCGTCGCAAGCTGGAGGAAGATCCGTCGAATCCAGCTCATCTTTTGACTGTGAGGGGCGTCGGGTATCGCTTCGTACCGTGATCGATGTCCGATCCATGCGGGAACTTGGACTTCATACCACTTAGATGGCGTTACGCGACCGCGGTGACATTGCCGCTGGTGATCGGGTGGTCGCTGTACGGCGTATTGGGATGGTGGTCGGTTGCGGCGGGTTCGATAGTTGCCGTAATCATAGTTTTTCTGCTCGGTCATGGGCAGACGCGGTTCTTCCTCCGGACGGCGAGAGGGATAATCCGGACGAGATCGATAGACCGCAGGAACCGGTTGGAGGTCGAGGGTCCGCCTGAGCAGCAGCGCATCCTCAACGCCGTCAACCGTCTTGCCGACAACGTCGAACTCACACTCACTGAATCTGATCGGAACCGACGGTATCAGGAGACGATTCTGAACGAGATCACTGTCGGGATTCTGGTCGTGGATGAGAATGGGATGTTGCAGTACGCCAATCCGGCGGTGTGCAGGATGCTGGGGTTTGATTTCTCGCCTCGTGGATCTAGTCCGACTCCGTTGGCGACGAATGTCAACATCTATGAGATCAACGAGGCGGTGACCACAAGCGCGACGGCGGGTGAGACGGTGCGTCGAAGCGTGGAGCTGTACGACAGTCATCGGCACCTCGAACTGTATTCACGGCCCCTGCCTCCGGACGAGAGCGGCGTCAGGCGAGCGATCGTGCTGATCAACGATCGCACCGACGAGTACCGGCTGGGTGTCGCGATGCAGGAGTTTGTGGCGAACGCGTCGCACGAGCTTCGCACGCCTATCGCGTCGATTCAGGCATCGGTTGACACGCTGAAGCTGGGTAACGAGCTACCTACGGAAGTCATCGAGCAGTTTCTTGACCGCATAGACGATAGTGCGCAACGGATGACGGCGTTGGTCAATGAGCTAATGGATCTGACGTTGCTCGAATCGGGCCGCTCCCCGGTCCACTTGCAGATGACGAATGCCGCGGAGTTGATCGGTTCAGTTACGGAGAGTCATGGCCCGGTTGGGATACGGTCGGATCACGAAATCTCGACTGAAATCGCAGATGATCTGCCGGATGTGATGGTCGATCGACCGAAGATGGAGCGGGCGATTGGGAATCTGTTAGTCAATGCAATGAAGTTCACGCCACCGGGTGGAACGATCAAGCTTGAGTGCGAGAGAGACGGGGAGTTCGTCGCGTATTCGGTCCAAGATTCGGGCGAAGGGATCGATCCGGAAGAGTTACCGCACATCTTCGAACGCTTCTACAAGTCGCACCGATCAACGGGTGACAGGACCGGTTTCGGATTGGGTCTTTCGATCACGAAAAACATCGTTGAAATTCACAACGGAACAGTGGAAGTGCAGAGCGTGGTTGGTGAGGGCTCGACGTTCACGGTCCGGTTGCCGATTCCCTAATTTTGTCGCGGAACTCGCCGTATTTGTAAAAAATACGTGACGAACGTGATGCATCTTGATTCTTCGGGGGTACGCAGTTGCGTGCTCCTGAACGTTGAAAAACGAATTGGTATCAGGAGACCCGAAACCCGATGCAATATCAATTTACTAGGCACCTGGCGAGCGCTAAGGACCTGCTTATCATCGGCATGTTGATGGCGGTCGTAATGGTCGCTTGCAGCATCGATGACCAAACGCCACAACAGCCCGCGACCGCGCGGCCCGCGGCCACGGCGCAACCTGCGGCGCAAGCCGAAAAGGCCGCCACAGCCCGACCGTCGGACCCGGCCGCACAAGCCGCTCCGGCTGTAAAGGGCGAAGCCCCAGTTGCGGGTGCAACCGCGTCGCCAGGCGAAGCCGCGGCACCTGCCGCAACTGCACGTCCGGCAGTTAAGGGCGAGGCTGCACAAGCCGGTCCGCTCTCCGGGGAGATCGTCATCGACGGTTCGTCCACGGTCTATCCCGTGACAGTAGCCGCTGCTGAAGACTTCCGCAAGGAACACCCTCAAGTCCAGATCCCGGTCGGCATCTCCGGTACCGGTGGTGGTTTCAAGAAGTTCGCGGCTGGCGAGACGGTCATCTCCGACGCCTCTCGACCGATCAAAGACTCCGAGCGCGAACTCGCGGCTCAGCACGGTATCACCTTCATAGAGTTGACGGTTGCCTACGACGGACTTTCCGTTTTGGTCAACCCGGACAACAACTGGGCGACCTGCTTGACCACCGACCAGCTCCACGAAATCTGGAAGCCGGACAGTGAGGTCACGAACTGGAACCAGGTCGACCCGAGCTACCCCGACCTTGACATCGTCCTATACGGGCCTGATGCTGACTCCGGCACGTTCGACTACTTTACAGAGGAGATCAACGGCGACACCGGCGTGATCCGCGACGACTTCTTCCCGGCAGTTGACGACAACGTGCTGGTGCAGGGCATCGCGGGCGACCGCGGCGCACTCGGCTACTTCGGCTACGCCTACTACGTTGCGAACACCGACAAGTTGAAGCTTGTAGGTGTCGACGGTGGTGCAGGTTGCATCGAGCCGAATGAGACAACGATCAACGATGGTTCTTACTCGCCTTTGAGCCGACCGCTTTACATCTACGTCAACATCCCGTCACTCAGTAGACCCGAAGTCAAAGCGTTCGTCGATTACTACCTTGCAAACGCCGCTGATCTCGCGGCGAGCGTCGGTTACGTGGGTCTACCTCAACCGCTCTACGACCAGATGGAAGCCAAGGTAGCGAACCCTACACCGGATGTCAAACTAGTCGTTCCTGAAGCACCAACGACTTCGATCACGCTTGAGGGTGAGATCGTTATCGACGGTTCCTCCACGGTGTACCCGGTGACGGTAGCAGCTGCTGAAGACTTCCGCAAGGATCACCCGGCAGTGCAGATCCCGGTCGGCATCTCCGGTACCGGTGGTGGTTTCAAGAAGTTCGCGGCTGGCGAGACGGTCATCTCTGATGCCTCTCGACCGATCAAAGACTCCGAGCGTGAGTTGGCTGCCGCGAACGGCGTAGAGTTCATCGAACTGACAGTTGCCTATGACGGACTTTCCGTGTTGATCAACCCAGACAACGACTGGGCGACTTGCTTGACAACGGACGAGTTGCACGAGGTCTGGAAGCCTGATAGCACGATCTCGAACTGGAACCAGATTCGCCCTGAGTTCCCGAACCAAGAGATCGTTCTTTACGGCCCTGATGCTGACTCCGGCACGTTCGACTACTTCACCGAAGAGATCAACGGCGACACCGGCATCATCCGCGACGACTTCTTCCCGGCAGTGGACGACAACGTGCTGGTGCAGGGCATCGCGGGCGACCGCGGCGCACTCGGCTACTTTGGCTACGCCTACTACATCGCAAACGCCGACAAGCTCAGACTCGTTGGCGTCGACTCTGGCGAGGGTTGTATCGAGCCTAGCGAAGAGACGATCAACAACGGCGACTACTCGCCCTTGAGCCGACCGCTCTTCATCTACGTCAATATCGCTTCACTCCAGCGTGAAGAGGTCAAGTCGTTCGTCGACTTCTACCTGCGCAACGCCGCCGACCTGGCCGCCAGCGTTGGTTACGTTGGACTGCCCCAGCCGCTCTACGACGCTGGTCTGGTGCTGCTGAACAACCCGGTCCCGGATATCAAAGCGATGGTAGAAGAGACCGCAATGATGGCTCCAGAGCCCTTCGTGCCTTCAGGTCCGCTCTCCGGCGAGATCGTGATCGATGGTTCGTCCACGGTCTATCCAGTCTCTGTGGCCGCGGCTGAGGACTTCCGCATAGAACACCCGAACGTCCAGATCCCGGTCGGCATCTCCGGCACGGGTGGTGGCTTCAAGAAGTTCGCGGCTGGCGAGACGGTCATCTCCGATGCCTCCCGACCAATCAAGGACTCTGAGCGTGAATTGGCTGCCGAGAATGGCATCGAATTCATCGAGCTGACGGTAGCATTCGACGGTCTGTCAGTGCTCGTGAATCCAGACAACGACTGGGCGACCTGCTTGACGGTAGATCAACTCAACGCGATCTGGGAACCGGACAGTGAAATAACCAACTGGAACCAGGTCGACTCGAGTTACCCGAACCTCGACATCGTCCTCTACGGTCCTGACGCCGACTCAGGCACGTTCGACTACTTCACGGAAGAGATCAACGGCGACACCGGCGTGATACGCGACGACTTCTTCCCGGCGGTTGACGACAACGTGCTGGTGCAGGGGATCGCGGGCGACCGCGGCGCCCTCGGCTACTTCGGATACGCCTACTACGTCGCCAACACCGACAAGCTTAAGCTCGTAGGTGTCGACGGTGGCGCGGGCTGCATCGAGCCGAACGAGACGACGATCAACGACGGTTCCTACTCGCCCTTGAGCCGGCCGCTCTTCATCTACGTGAGCGTGGCTGCACTTGAGCGTGAAGAGGTTCGAGCGTTCATCGATTTCTACCTCCGCAACGCGGCAAACCTCGCTGCGAGCGTCGGTTACGTCGGACTGCCTCAGCACATGTACGACGAGGGATTGGCGCTAGTGGCGAATGCTGCTACGAACGGAATGGTTCAGCGCTGATCGAACGAATTGATAACGACGGGGTGGCAGCTCGATTGCCACCCCGTCGGTTAACTACTAGAATCTGAAATGTTTTCTACTAGTGCCATCGAAACACCCCGGCAACCGGGGTTTCTTCGCGAATGGACTGTTTTCGACTCTGGATCGAAAAAGCAAACGTTGTCGAAAGGTGAACGATGGCGGTAGAACAAGGAGCTTTCCGAGTCGGTCATGACCAAGTAACGACCGACCTACGAGACGGCGCGCAAGAGCGTCCTAAAACTTTGTCGTTGAGAAAAGACGAAAGCCGATTAGCTAGCCACCGGGCGCGCAGGCACTTCGAACAGTCAGCAGTGCTCTGGGTGTTGAGAGCAGCGGCACTGATTTCGATTTTGACGACTATCGGCATCGTCGCGGTTCTCGTTTCGCAGAGCATCGGTTTTTTCCAAGAAGAGATCTGTGTCCTCAACGAGGGCGAGCCGATCAAGCCGTGCGAACCCGGCGTAAACGGAACGCTGACGCACGTAGGCATATTTGACTTCCTGACCGGTACCAAATGGGGACCGCTCTTCAAGCCATATCGAGAAGTTGGACGCTCATTCGGTGTGTTGCCCTTGGTAACCGGTACGTTCTTAGTCGCCGCGGTTGCCGGGATTGTGTCGTTGGGCTTGGGTATGGGGGCAGCGATATTTCTATCTGAATATGCACCAGAAAACGTCAGACGGGTCATCAAACCGATATTGGAGGTGCTGGCCGGCATACCGACTGTCGTGTATGGCTACTTCGCACTGTTGACTGTCGGTCCGGCGCTGCGGTTAATCATCGGCGACGACAACCTCGGCACGTTTAGCGCGTTGAGCGCGGGCCTAGTGATGGGCATCATGATCATGCCTATGGTTACGACGCTAAGCGAGGATGCCATGATATCCGTGCCTCGTTCGCTTCGTGACGCGGCATACGCATTAGGCGCCACACGTTTCGAGGTCGCTACGAAGGTTGTCGTTCCGGCGGCACTGTCGGGGATCGTGTCATCGTTCATCCTCGCGGTGTCGAGGGCAGTCGGCGAGACGATGATCGTTTACCTAGCCGCGGGTGGTCGTCCGAACTTGACCTTCAACCCGCTTGAAGCGGTCCAAGCGATGACCGCGTTCATCGTCAACGTAGCGTTGGGTGACACACCTCACGGCGAGATTGAGTACTACACGATCTTCGTGGTGGGTCTCTTGCTGTTCCTGATCACGCTGGTGATGAATATCGCCGGACGCTGGGTGGTGCAGCGCTTCCGACAGCAGTACGAGTAACGGACGGAAAGCCTCTAATTCACTTCAATTACAGCAGGAAAACGAATGGCACTTCAATCTCAAAGCAGCGCTCGCAAGACCTACCGACTGGCGCGGGACAACGTATTCGCTGCACTTTTCGCCGGCTCGGTGATTATCGGCGTGCTGGTCCTCGCTTGGTTGCTGATCGAGGTATTTATCGACAGCGTCGGCTGGCTCGACTGGCAGTTTCTAAGCAGCTACTCGTCGCGACATCCGGACCAGGCCGGAGTTCTGGCGCCGATCGCCGGAACCTTCTGGGTAATCATTCTCACCGCGGTCATGACGGTGCCGGTTGGTATTGCGACGGCGATCTACCTCGAAGAATTTGCGCCAGCGAATCGGGTTACACGTTTGATCCAGTTAAACATCTCGAACTTGGCAGGAGTACCTTCGGTTGTCTACGGACTGCTCGGCCTCGCCATCTTCGTGCAGTACCTGTTCGACGGGCAGCGGAGCTTGGTGGCGGGCGCATTGACGCTCTCGCTCCTCGTAATGCCGATCGTGATCATTGCGTCGCAGGAGGCGATCCGCGCGGTGCCGCCAAGCTACCGCGACGCGGGTTATGCGATGGGAGCAACCCGATGGCAGGTGGTGAAGATGGTGGTTTTACCGCAGGCTACACCTAGCATCATGTCGGGCATCATTTTGGCGATGTCGCGCGCGATAGGCGAGACTGCGCCGATCTTGGTCGTGAGTTCGCTAGTGTTCATCACCTACGTGCCGACCTCGCCGTTCGACCGCTTCACGGTGCTGCCGCTCCAAATCGTGACTTGGGTGTCGCAGCCGCAAGACGATTTCCGACACATCGCAGCTGCGGCGATCGTCATTCTGCTGGTGATGCTGTTGACGATGAATGCGGCGGCGATCTACATCAGGGCGAAGTTCCAGCGGCGCACCGAGTACTAGGTCGGAGACGCGCCCTGATCGATTCCGAGGTCGTGAATCGCTTAGAGCGTCAGGTCGTCGATGATCTGCGCGTTGGGGATCATCTCCAGAACCTTGGGGTCAGCTTTGATCTTGGTGGATCGGCCGCCGCCGCCGAGGATGACGTATGGCTGTTCGAGCAGGGAGGAGTCGATATAGATGGGGATGTCGGGTGGCAGTGCGAGGCAGGTTACGCCGCCGATCATCATGCCAGTGATCTCGGATGTCTCTTCCGCCTTTGCAAAAGAGGCGCGCTTGATATCCATGAGTTCACAGACCTTGTGGTTTACGTCGAGACGTTTATCAGCGCGCACGACCGATGCGGAGTGCTTCTTGGCGCCGCGTTTGCTAGCGACGATGATGGTGTTGCCGGATGTCTCGATCGGGAAGCCGTACTTTTCGCAGAAGTTGATGGTGTCGGCGAAGTCGGGATCGATCTCGACGACTTCGTATTGAGCGCTGATATCGTCCAAGAAGGATGTTACGCGGCTTTCTATTTCTCGACTCTGGTCAGTCAATTCTCACCTCGTCTAGTGTCGGATGTTTTTGTCGGATGTTTTGGGGGGCTACAGGTATCTAGCGTATTATCTTGAATTGGCGATGACTTGTTGGCTGATCAATACGACCCGCGAGAACTACGACATCACGCGCGAGCGCGGCTTCGACCTGATTGGCATCGACGCGCCTAACTCGCGCAAGGCTTCGCAGATGGTTTCGGGCGACCGCATCGTATTCTACGTGCGGGACGATCGTAGCTTTGCTGCCGCCGCAACGGTGACGGCGAAGATGTTTCACAAAACTTCACCAATCTGGAAACATCACACCAAGAAGGAGAAGTTCCGGAACCGGGTTCCGATCGAGCTTGATGTTGTCGCGGAGGATGGTGATTGGGTTGATGCCTTGCAAGTAGGCCCGACGATGGAATATATCAAGCGTTGGCCGCCCGAGATGTGGGAACTTGCCTTCTTTGGCATGGTGCACATCATCTCTAAGCGCGATTTCGAACTCTTGGAGAACGAGTTAAATCGTTACGCTGATGATGTTGAATACGACGACGAACTTGAATACGAGACTGACCAGAGCGATGGGGAAGAAGACGAAGAAGTAGTCGAAGTCGGCGTGACCGACTAGGTTAATCTAAGCCGCCGCTGGCTCGACCTCTGTAACGCCGTCCATCAACACGAAGCCAGTGGGCGAGACGCTCGACTTCATACGCGCTGGCTCCTCGTCCACATCGAAGTTGACGGCATAGAGGTGATCCAAAGTCGTCATCTCAGCAGCATCGAAACTGCCAAGATCACTGGCCGCAACATATTCGTCCAGCATTTCCTCGCTGGTGATAGTGGGAGTGCAGGACGCTACTGCGTTTGGCATCAGGCAGAACCGGATCGCCAGTTGGCCGATTGTGGCATCGTAGTTTTCGAGAAGGAAGTCGATGCTGGCGAGTTTGCGGATCGCTGACTTCATCCACATCAGACGTCGGTATGAACGATGGTCGGATTGATCGAATGGCGTTTCATCTAAGACGGTGCCCTTCGTGTGTGTGCCGTCGAGCATCCCTGAAGCATGTGGCACTCGTGTAAAGACGCCGACATCGTTTGCGGTTGCTGCATCGATGATTGCCCTCGCTGGGTCCTGCTCGAGTATCGAGTAGATGATCTGTGCTGGCACGCAACGTTCGGAAACCGATGCCACACCCTCGTCTTGCCATCCGAGGTCGGGACCAACTGCAACGGCGTAGTGACGTATCTTGCCAGCATCCTTGAGCCGTTCCAACTCTTCGAAAGTGTCGTCGCGCCGGATCGCGTCCAAGCGTGCGTTGTGCATCTGGAACAGGTCGATGCAGTCGATCTTTAGGCGATTGAGAGATTGGTCGCAGTGCTTGGCTACCGCTTCAGGTGACCAGTCGTGGGGGCGTTCGCGGTGACCGGTTCGCGGTGCTTCGATGTCGTAACCGAATTTCGTGCCGATGACGAGATCGTTGAGCTCTCCGGCGGTAAAGGCGTCTGGGAGAATCGTTTCGCCATATCCATCGCCGTATGCCGGGGCGGTGTCGAAGAAAGTAATGCCGAGGTCACGCGCTTTTCGCAGCAGTTGAACACCGAAGTCTGGGTCTGTCACACCCCACCACGTCGTCGCAACGCTCCAAACGCCGAAACCGACCTCTGAAAGTATCAGATCGGTCGATTTGAGTTGTCGATGCTTCATGCTGTCGGTACGGGTTTTACGGACGCTTCCGAAAGCAAGAGTCTAATTTCCCGTAACCGATCTTCCCATTCCTCATCCGGAATGGCTGGAAAAGACGCTGTTACGTCTATTGGAGGATCGATATCAACCCACGACTTGCAGCCCTTGTGATGCGGTGTGACGGGGATCTGGATCGGATCGATCAGTCTGTACGTTCGTAGCACGATGAGGTCGGCAGTATGTAGAGGCTTCCAAGCGACGCGCTTGTTCACGAACTCATCCGTCCAGACATGGAAGTCGGACAACGCTTCCATTTGCTCGGCATGGTTGACGCTCAACACATCCGCAACTTCTGCCCAAGTGGTAAAAGTCACCGTATCTTTAGCGACAGGAGCATCGGAATCGACCAGGTGCTGAAATTCGGGTTTCAGCAATCGATCAACTTCGTGGAAGTGGGTAGGGTAGAGCAGGAAACGTCGATGCGCCATCTCGAAATGGCGATTGGTTTCTCGGATGCCGCCTTTCCGCAGGAGGAACAGCTGATCGCCTGATGCGAGCGCGTCGATGGTGGCGGACCACTCTTTCAGAGCGATGTTGAGCATGTTTTCGATTTTAGTCGAGTTATCAGAGTGGTCCTGGAGAGTACGTTCGGGATGACTCACACAGATCGATTGTGAAACGTCTCCAACGTTACTCCTCGTATCTGTGCCAAAAACTCCGCAACAAGCCTTACGTCCTTCGGTTCCGTCCACCTCGCGCGGTTCTTCTTGAAGGGTTGAGGATAGGCGTCGGTCTCCAAGACGATGCTGTCTAGTGGGACGCGGCGTGCGACGTCTTGGAGTTCCTTCGAGCGGAGCAGGGGCTTGGCGAAGGAGATTTTGAGTCCGAGGTCGAGGACTTTGCGGGCGTAGTCGTAGTCGCCTTGGAAGTAGTGTGCGGCACCCCCGAGTTGACCGGCGTCTTGATCAGTGAGGAGGGCTAGGGCGGAAGCACGCGCTTCGAATCGCGAGAGGTCATCGAGGTGCTCTCGGACGTGGAAAACTACTGGCAGGTCATGGCGCTTGGCAATCTCGATCTGCGCGGCGAAGGCTTCTTCCTGCCAGCGATGATCAGGACTGTCGGGCATATGGTCTATACCGATTTCGCTCATGACGGTGACGCGCTCGTGGTATGCCATTGAGTCGAGCGTGGCGATGTCTTCGGGTGAGATCGGTGCTTCGAGGTCTGAGGGGTGGATGCCTACTCCGGCGTAGGCGTTCGGATAGGTCTCGGCGAGGCGGATAGCTTTGCGGGAATCTTCAATCGTGGTTCCCGCGGCAATGATGGTGGAGACCCCGGCCTCGGCGGCGCGCTCGAGCATCCCCGGCACTTCCGACGGGTCATGTTGCTGGATATGAGTGTGAATGTCGATCAGCATGAGGTTTGCTCAAGTTCGTCGGAAGCGGATGCTTCAAGCTCAGATCTTAGTGTCGAAGCTACTTCGTCACCCCAGCTTTCAATTTCGTCCCACTGCCTATAGTCGCCGTTGGGCGTGACTCGCAGAATGGCGTCAATGATGCGGAGGTAGAAGGGTAGATTTCTTCGCGAGTATGCACCTTTGAATGTGGCCGTCGAGACAACGTTGAGTTGCACGTCTTCTTGGTTGAACGCTTTCTCGACCCATTCATCGTGCTCTTCCCGAAGCTTGCCCGAATGCTTGACGTCGATCATCCCGACGCTGAATAGGGCGATTGGGATGTTGGCAATGCGTTCTCGGTTGGTGATCAAGAGTAATGCTGGTTCGGGCAGCCAACGTGCGGCGTACATGGGCGAGCCTACGATAACGGCGTCGTATTTGGCGATATCGATACCAAGGTTGGCGTGGAGCACATCAGTGTCGAAGCCAGCGGCGGTCAAGCGTACGCCGACGCGTGTCGCGATCTCGGTGGTTGAGCCGTGTGTCGTGCCGTACGCCACTAGAATTCGTGCCATGAGTTAAAAGGGTACAGCGATAAGATGATGCCGCAAATCGGGATATGCTTTACGGTCGCATCGAAGGTGCGTTCGTGGCGCTATGAGGTCTCGTTAGGATTTTTCGGCACCGTCTTGGAGATGACCAATGTTTGAAACAGCTTTGCTCTACATTCATATCCTCGCCGGCGCCACTGCGGTGCTCGCGGCTGTAATCCCGGTCGCAACTAAGAAAGGCGGCATGCACCATGTGACGGCAGGACGTGTGTACGCGCTGGCGATGACCATCGTTTTCGTTACGGCGTTGCCACTCGCCATTCTTGGCGACGACATTTTCTTGCTGATTATCGCCTTCTTCAGCTTCTACTTGGTGTTTGCGGGTTGGCGCTTCGCCCGCAACCGAGGCCGGAAACCACAGTTGGTCGACTGGGTAGCGGTCAGCATCATGGCGGTCACGGGATTGACAATGTGGGTGTACGGTGTCGTGGTTGGAACATCAGACGATTCGATATGGATCGCTCTCGCGGTGTTTGGGACGATTGCGATCGCTCTCAGCGTGTTGGATTGGCTGTATCACCGCGGTTGGGCTGCTTCGGCGCCCCAGCGAATACAACGGCACCTGACGAACATGCTCGCCGGCACTATAGCTACGATCACGGCGGTGATGGTTGTCAACTTCGATTACGTCGAACCGGCATGGATTGTTTGGATTGCCCCTACAGTGGTTATCAGTCCGATTATCACTTGGTGGAATTTCAGGTGGGCTCGACGAACTTAACGACGAACATGATCGTCCGCATCACTTGACAACAATGTAAGTCGTACAACTGATGGATAACCTGTAAAGCAATGGAAACGGGATAATTTCGAAAGGCACTACGAAAATGCGACCAGGATTTGGACAGTTCAATACGCCGACGCCTGAGTTCCTGAGGTTTGCCGCGCAGTACGGGGTCAAAGATGTGTTATTAGCCCAGCCGCAAATCCCGGATGCTGGCGGCAAGTGGGCCGTGAGCGATCTTGTAAAGATGCGGATTCAGGTCGAGAACGAGGGTTTGCGTTTGATGGCGATTGAAAACGTACCGCTCACCTTTTACCAAGAGATCATTGTGGGCGGCCCGAACCGAGAACGGCAGATCGAAAACATGATCGAGACGATCCGCAACATCGGCGCGGCCGGGATACCCATCTTCGGCTATCACTGGATGCCTTCACACGTGTGGAGATCGCAACCCGCGATAATCCGAGGCGGTGCATTGGCGACAGCCTTCGACAACGATGAAGCGCAGAAGATGCCGAAGACTCACGGTCGGGAACACACCGAGGAGGAGATGTGGGAACGGTTGGAGGAGTGGATTCGGATCATCACGCCGGTCGCCGAAGAAGCAGGTGTCCGTTGCGGAATCCATCCGTGCGATCCGCCGGTAGAGAAGCTGGGCGGCATACCGATGCTGTTCAGGTCATTCGATTCTTACAAACGATTGGTAGAGATCGTCGATTCGCCGAGCAACGGCATCGAGTTCTGCCAAGGCACCTTCTCGGAGATGGAGGACGCGGCGGATGGTGGAATCTATGACATGATCCGCTACTTCGGCGAACGCAAAAAGATCCTTTACGTCCACTTCCGCAACGTCTCAGGGACCGTGCCTAAATTCCGCGAAGAGTTCATCAACACGGGGCACGTCGACATGTATAAGGCGATGAAGATCTACCACGAGGTCGGCTACGACTCGTTCTTCATTGACGACCACGTTCCACAGACCTTCGAAGATACGCCGTGGGGCCACCGCGGCAGGGCGTTCGCCAACGGCTACATCCAAGCAATGATTGAAGCAGTCACTAAGCAGAGTGTGGGATAGAGAAACCCTCCCCCTTGATGCCCAAGGGGGAATTAAAGGGGGTTAGGAGATCAACGATGCCAGATTTCAAAGACGCAGTCCGCAGCGGATTGATCGAATACATGGAAGGGCTCGAAAAATCCCTAGACGGCCTGTCCGAAGACGAGCTGCGGTATCAACCAGCTCTCCACGCCAACTTCATCGAATGGATCGTGTGGCACATGGCGCGCGTCGAAGACCGGTGGGTCAACCTCGTGCTGCGGCAAGACGATGACATCTGGGTCAAGGACGGATGGTACAAGCGCTTCGGAATGGATCCTGACGACTACGGACGGGAAGACACCGCAGAGAAAATGCGGGCGATGCCCAAGACAGACATAAACGAGATGATGGACTACTACCGCCAAGCGCGCGCGGTCACACTCGCACATCTCGACGAAATGCCGGTCGAAGACCTCGACAAGGAGTTTTACCACCCGCGCAGGAAGATCGCGGTAAGCGGCGCTTGGGTCTTAGGGCACATCCTAGTCGAAGAGGCTCAGCACCTAGGACAAATCGCGTACCTACGCGGAATGATGCGCGGGTTGGACGGGTAGTTGGGACTAGCTATGCAACCTTTCGTGCGAGCCATTGACAGCGGCATCAACGAATGTTTCGAAAAGCTGAATCGAGCGTTGGATGGGTTGAGCGAGGATGAGCTTCGTTGGCGGCCGACTTTGGAGGCGAATGCCATCGACTGGATGGTTTGGCACATGGCCCGCGTTGAGGACAACTTGGTCAATGTTGTACTTCAAAACCAAGATCCAATCTGGGAACGCGACGCCTGGGGCAAACGTCTATCCATCCCGTACACCGGCGCTGGTGCCGGGATGACGATGGACGAGATTAGAGCGATGGGTCGCATCGATGTCCCCAAAGTGATGGAGTACTACCGGGCGATCCGCACGGAAACATCTGACTACTTCGCGAATGTGATGCAGGAAGATGACTTGTCGAGAGTAATTGAACACACCAACTTTCGTGGTTGGACGGGCGCTCAAATCTTGGGTCGCCTACTATGCGAAGAGGCTGAACACCTCGGACAGATCGAGTACCTCCGAGGCATGATGAGAGGACTGAACAAGTGATGCAACCATTCTTAGTAGCTATCGACTCAGGTCTAAATGAGGCCTTCGACAAGTTGAAAAGGGCTCTCGACGGCCTATCCGAAGACGAGCTTCACTGGCGGCCCGCCTTGGAGTCGAACACCATCGACTGGATGGTGTGGCACATGGCTAGGGTGGAGGACAACTGGATCAACATTCGGCTTCGCAATTCCGACTCGATCTGGGATCGCGACGACTGGGCTGAGCGTGTAGGTGTTGAAGAGCCGACTAACGGATTTGGTCAAACCGCCGAAGACATTCGGGCTATGCCGGCATTCGATGTCCCGAAGATCATGGACTACTACCAAGCCGTCCGCGAAGGCACAACCGCATACTTCGAAAACGAGATGCAGGAATCGGATCTGACGATCGAGATAACCCATCCTCGTTACGATCCGGTCAACTACGCGTGGGTGCTGGGGCACCTGCTATGCGAGGAGGCGGAGCATCTGGGGCAGATCGAGTATCTGCGCGGGATGATGAGGGGGTTGAACAATTAGGAGCAATCTAATGAAACCGTTCCTGCAAATCGTCGACGCGGGTTTGAGGGAGGTGTTTGGGGACTTGAAGCGGACGTTGGATGGTCTCGACGAATACGAACTCCACTGGCGACCAACGCTGGAGTCGAACTCCATCGACTGGATCGTTTGGCACATGGCTCGGACCGAGGACTATTGGATCAATACCCGACTCTCCCAGACAGAGGCAGTCTGGGTCAGTCAGGGATGGCGGGAACGCATCGGCGTATACATGGAGGGCACCGGGTACGCGCAGACTCTCGATCAGATACGAGCTATGCCGGAACTGGAGGTAGCACTGGTGATGGGGTACTACGAGGCGGTTCGAGAGCGGACGAAGCAGTATTTCACAGGTGATATTGAAGAAGAGGATCTGGGCAAAGTGGTGGGAGAGATGGATGGCGAACCCATAACCGTTGCTCCCGTGTTAGGTCACCTTTTGGCGGAGGTAGCAGAGCATCTGGGGCAGGTAGATTATATTCGGGGGATGATTAGGGGCTTGAATAGGTGAACTAGGATGTGATGTGTTTGTGCTAATATGAAGTTACAACCACCTGATCTTCGGTGATGGGGTTAAGACCGCCGCGAAAGTGGCGGTCGCTTTTTGGCAAAGTCAAGAAGATCACGAAAACGCTTCAATGGATCCATTCAACCGAGGAAAACTGCGCACGAAACTACCGCGTTTCGTAAATCAATTGGTCTACATAAAGCAACGGCGAGATCTTGAACGGGCCATTGGTTTGTTTCACGCGGCTTGGACGGATTTGGAATGGCGGATCTGGGCTTTAGATACTGCCCATCAGGGTGATGGAGTTTTCAAACCTTTAACCCAAGCCAGCACTCGCCGCTTCTTGGAGAGGCCGCACGAATCCCTCAATAAGCCAATACAGCGCCTACACAACGATTTAGCGCTGAAAGAAGATTTAATCAAGCTAAATAGACGACGGAACCACATAATCCACGGTTCTATTGCGCCGAACCACGTGGAACATCCAAACATATACGACGAACCACTTCTTATCTCCTCAAAACTGATGGGAATAATCTGGCCTGAAACCCACGTTGTACCCACTATGAAAGAAGTGTTCGAGGGGAAAATGGGACGATATAAACGGATGTATCGCAAAACTGATATATCTGACATGACGAACCGCGTGATGGCGGTGACTAGGGAATTAGATGCTAGACATTTACGCTCTTTGCAAACCGCAACGATCCGGCTTGTCCGTGAAAAGCTCGAACAAATAGACGAGAACAGATCTTTATACCAAGCGCACGATGGGCATTTCAAAGGATCCAAATGACCTCACTTCGAATCCCCCAACTACAAGGCAACCCAATCTGGTTCGACCTTGCCACGCCCGATCCGCAAGGAGCGAAGGACTTCTATACCGGCCTCTTCGGCTGGGAGTGGGCCGATGTGCCGATGTCTGGTGGCAACACATACCACATGGCGATTAAGGACGATGCGAATATAGCGGGGATGTCCGCTAACGATGACGACAACGGCATTGCCGATGTATGGATCAACAGCGTTTATGCCGATGATGCCGAACAGACAGTTAAAAGGATCGAGGCGAATGGGGGCAGTGTGCTATCCGGCCCTCACAACGCCGATGGTTGGGGCGTGACCGCGACCGTTGCCACGCCGGAAGGTACCGTGTTCGGCATATGGCAAAGCCTGAAAGGTTATGGTGCCGACATATTCGGAGAGCCAGGCTCGGTGTGCTGGGTCGAGTATCACTCGCACGACTTGGATTCTGCGAAACAGTTTTACACGGCGGTTTTTGGTGCCGGATTCGAGGAGTTCAAGATGCCGTTGGATGACGGCTCTGGCGAGGAATTCAGTTTGACCATGCTCGATTTGGGCGCAGAACAGGAGCATTGCGCATTCGTTCAGCTGCCGGATGATTCGTCACCTGCGAGTTGGGCGACATATTTCATGACCCAAGACATTCACGCTTCAGTGACCAAGGCACAATCGCTTGGCGCCGAGTTGGTTTTCGGCGTCATGGACGTGCCTCCCGGTTCGTTCGCGATAATGGACGATCCGCAGGGAGTTCGGTTCAGCTTGTGGCAGTCGGCAGGCTAGCTGGTTTGGCGGACCTGATTTGTTAATTGATTTGGTGTATCGCAGGTTGACGTTAGATAATCTTCGCTAGTTACTATCTCTAATCGGTTGAGAAAGATTCTCGTCTCGATTGAAAGCAAGTTAGGAGAAGCAGTTGAGTAACTCGTCTGGGCATGTGCAGGGCACGCCGGTGTGGTGGGATTTGGCATCCAAGGATGTCGACGCGACCAAGAAGTTCTACACGGAGTTGCTGGGATGGGAGTGGCACGACCTGATGTCCAGCCCGCAAGGTGTCTTCTCACAGGCGCAGCTGGGCGACAAGGTTGTCGGTGGCGTATACACCTATAGCGAAGGAATGCCTTTACCAGAAGGACCACTGATGTGGGTCAATGCGTTCTGGGTTGACGACGCCGAAGCGGCGATGAATCGCGCGGTAGAAAAAGGTGGCAAGGTGATAATGCCTGTCTGCGACGACCCCGCGAACGGCGGCAAGAAATCCCTCTTGACCACACCCGAAGGTGCCCCGTTCGTGGTTTGGAGCGGGGACAAAGGCATCGAGAATGAGGCTTTTTGGGAGACAGGTGGTGTGTGTTGGGTCGAGTACTACACGCGAGACGTTCCGGGCATCAACGATTTCGTCGGTCATGTCTTTGGGTCGCGGTATCAACGAGTAGATCTGACGCGTCCGCCGACAGATGGTGAAGATGCCGAGGGCGATATCGAATACCAGTATTTCTGGCTGAAAATTGACGGTGTCGAGCCAGACCGCGGCGGGATGATGGAGATGGACGAAGTCTGGGGCGACATGCCGTCGCACTTCATGACGTATTTCCGAGTCGAGGACTGCGACGCGTCGGCAGCGAAAGCTGCGGAGTTGGGAGGCGAGGTGTGCGTGCCGCCGACAGAGATACCGCCAGGCAAGTTCTCGGTCATTAACGATCCGCAAGGCGCTACCTTCAGCATCATGTCGTTGCGGCCCATGGAGTAATCACAATTTGGTAACGTGACGCGTCCAAAGTCATTTCGACGCGTCCGAAGCGAAAACACAACAAGGCGAGAAAGGCCAAAACTAAATGCCGAAAGTTGAAAGTTACGCACAAGGGACTCCGTCGTGGGTCGATCTTTCCACCTCAGACCAATCAGCCGCCAAGGATTTCTACACCACGCTGTTTGGGTGGCAGTACGAAGACAACGATGCGGGTAACGGAATGATCTACTCCATGGCCCAAGTCGGTGGTTCTCCCGCAGGCGCCATCGCTCCTCAGCAGCCAGAAGAAGCCCAGCAGGGCATTCCGCCTCATTGGAACGTCTACATCACAGTAGATGACGTGGACGCAGTCGCCGAACGAGTGCCATCGTTGGGCGGTAACGTGCTCATGGCTCCAATGGATGTGTTCGACGCCGGACGCATGATCGTCGCACAGGACTCGGTCGGCGCTGTAGTCATGTTTTGGCAGCCGAATCAACACATCGGCGCGGAAGTCCGTGACGAGCACGGAGCATTGACTTGGAATCTGGTCTTAACCACTGATAAAGACGCGACAGCAACCTTCTACTCAGAATTGCTCAATATCGAAGTCGCCAAAGACGCAATGTCCTCCCCAGACGGCGGCACCGTTCACCTCCTGATGGTCAACGGCGAACCCGTAGCAAGCATCATGAACATGCCCCAGCAACTTGTCGATATGGGCGTGCCATCTCACTGGGAGGTCTACTTCAGAGTCGACGACGTGCAGGTGATATGCGATGCGGCGACCGCGAACGGCGGACAGGTTTTCATGGGACCAGCAGATCTGGGCCCCATAGGAACTATCGGCTACATGCAGGATCCGCAAGGCGCGGAATTCGGCGTCCAATCGCCACCAGCCGGATAGACGAACCGCGAAAGGAACCAGTATGAAAATCGAAAGCTACAAACAGGGAACTCCGTCTTGGACCGATCTATCCACAACGGATCAGGACGGGGCCAAGGAGTTCTACTCCAAGATATTCGGTTGGGAATATCGGGACATCCCCATGGGTCCCGATCAGACCTACTCGATGGCACAGATCGACGGCTCCGCCGCGAGTGCGATCTTCACGCAACAACCGGAAGAGGCAGAGAACAACGTCCCGCCTCATTGGAACGTCTATATCACTGTGGATGACGTTGAAGCTACTGCTGCTAAAGTTGGTGAACTTGGCGGAACGGTCATCGCAATGCCGCTCGATGAGCTTGAAGCCGGTCGGATGATTGTGGCTCAAGACCCCTCTGGTGCGATTATCTCGTTCTGGCAGGCCAAAGAGCATATCGGTGCCGAGGTGCGTGACGAGCACGGCGCGATCAACTGGGCCGAGTTGTTGACGACAGACCTGGATGGTGCAGGCAAGTTCTACTCCGAGTTACTAGGTGTAAACATCGCGGATGGAGGAATGCCTACACCGGAAGGCGAGCCGTACCACATGATCTTCGTAGACGGCGAACCCAAGGGTGGCGTTACTAACTTGATGCCAGACCTTGTGGAGATGGGTGTTCCACCGCATTGGGAGGTCATCTTCGCGGTAGACGATGCCAATGAGGTCGTCAAAACTGCGAAATCAATGGGCGCAGAGGTGATATTCGGGCCTGAAGATTTGGACGGGATCGGCGTTGTCGCAGTGATGCAAGACCCTCAAGGCGCAGTTTTCGGCATCAATCAGCCGCCCGCTGGATAGAGAACGATCCATCTAACCGATGCCGCTACTCGAAAGAAACCAGCACGGCGCTCCGTCTTGGGTAGATCTAGCGACAACGGATCTCAACGCAGCGAAGGAATTCTACTCAGGGCTGTTCGGGTGGAGCTACATCGATGAACAGATGGGCGAGATGGGAATCGACACTTATTCGATGGCGATGGTGAACGATGCGGCTACTGCAACGATCTACGAGCTGGGGCCGGGACAGGTACGCTCGGAAAGTAAACCGGAATGGCACGTATACGTCACGGTCGATGACATCGATACGGCTCTTGGCAACGTTCAGAAGCGCGGCGATACGATCTCAGTCGGGGTGACCGACGTCGATAGCGCCGGGCACGTTGCAGTGGTAGAAGACCCGACGGGTTGCCAGACCACTCTGTGGCAAGCCGGGGAATTACAGGACAGCCTTATCCGCGCGGAACCGGGCGCGTTGACTTGGCTCGAACACGTGAGCACCGATCTTGAACAATCGGTGCGCTTCTACGAAGATGTGCTCGGGGTTGAGACTGTAACCGCTCCACAAGGCGATCTTGACGAATACACGATGTGGATCGTGGACGACACACCAGTCGCCGGCATGTTTCAGTGGCCGGACGAGATGATCGCCGATGGCGTGCCATCGATGTGGTTCGTGTATTTTCAGGTAACCGATCTCGATACAGCGGTGGAATACGTGGAATCCAACGGCGGCAAGGCGATGGCAGATGCTCCAGCGGTAAACGCGATAGGGCGCTTCATCGTGCTACGCGATCCCCAAGGTGCCGATTTCTGTGCCATCGAGCCGCACCAACAAAGGAAGTAATCGACACAGCCATGCCTCAATACACCGATCTCAGCCATGGAACGCCGTTTTGGGTGGACTTGGCTTCGTCTGATATCGCGGCATCGATGACGTTTTACGCGAACCTGTTCGGTTGGGGTTACGATGAAGCGCCGCCAGAGGAAGTTGGAGGAAGGCGTTACGTATGGGCGAAGACTTCGTCGGGGTATCCAGCCGGGATCGCTCTACTGAACGACGAAGAGATTGCGTCCGGCGCGAAGTCGGGCTGGGGCGTACAACTGTTAGTGGATGACATCAAAGAAGTCACGAGACGAGTTGCAGATCTCGGTGGTTCTGTAGTGGAGGCTCCAGCCAAAGTAGGGGAGTACGGAATTGGCGCAGAGATCGCCGATCCTACCGGCGGCAGAGTGAACATCTGGCAGGCTTTCCAGTCCGGCCCCACAATCAAGCACGAGCATGGTGCAATCCAGTGGTGCGAGTTGATGACACCCGATCCTGAAGCAGCCGCGGAGTTTTATCGCCTATCGCTGGGAGTCAAGACTGATCCGATGGAGATGCCCGATGGCTCGGTCAACTCAATAGTCGTCACCGCGGATGGCCCCGTAATGGGCATCAGCGCTCTCGGCGGACTCTCGGATGAGTTAATCGAAAAGCTTGGTGGTCCGACATGGATCGTCTACTTCAACGTCGACGATGTTGATGCTGCAGTTGAGCGGGCAGTGCAGAACGGTGCCGAGTTGCCAGACCCGCCATGGGATGTTCCGGGAATAGGACGCATCGCCTGGATTTACGATCCCCTAGGTGCACTGTTAGGACTGATTACTCCCCCTAGTTCGTAACCATTTGCCGCGTCAGATTGCATGTAACATTTCAGGCGTTACAAACAATCTGCGGGAACACGGTAAATGTCAACAGCGAACTTCGGAAAAAGACTTGAGGGCAAAGTAGCCATCGTCACTGGCGGTGGCGGAGCGATGGGTGGCGCACAGTGTCGGCTGTTCGCAGAACACGGCGCAGCGGTGTGCGTCGCAGACTTCCGCATCGAGGCTGCAGAAGCGGTGCGTGCTGACATTGCGGAAAACGGCGGCAAAGCCATCGCCTATGAGTTGGATGTACGCGATGAAGCCGGTTGGGCGGATTGCGTCAACTCAACAGAAGAGGCGTTCGGGCCTGTGAGCATCCTGTGCAACAACGCCGGCGCGAATTTCAGAGTCAGCTTCGATGAACAAACCTTGGATATGTGGAACATCATCATGGATTCCGGCCTGACCGGCGCTTTTCTGGGCATAAAAGCAGTCGTGCCGTCGATGCGGCGAGCCGGCAATGGAGCGATCCTGAACATCGGATCACTGGCATCGATCAGACCCGGTGGCGGTTCACCCGGATACGCAGCACAGAAGATGGGCATGGTCGGATTGAACCGCGCCGCCGCCGCCAGCTACGCGAAAGAAAACATCCGCTCCGTAATCATCTCCCCCGGACACGTCGACACGCCCTTCATTCGAGGCAACAACCCTTACAGCCCAAACGACGCCTCAACCAGCATCGACAACCCCGAAAACTACGAAGGTAGACGTTCTAACACCCCGATGGGCCGGCTGATGATG
The DNA here is from genome assembly GCA_965220515.1 of Dehalococcoidia bacterium. Taxonomy (GTDB): domain Bacteria; phylum Chloroflexota; class Dehalococcoidia; order Lucifugimonadales; family Lucifugimonadaceae; genus Bin127. The sequence goes on along the minus strand of OZ244831.1, from coordinate 364,024 downwards.
CCCGAAGACCTCGCCAACGCCTTCCTCTTCGCCGCCTCCGACGAAGCCAGCGGCGTCACCGGCTCAATGATCACAGTCGACGGCGGCGCGGCTCTATGAGACAATCCCCTCTCCCTTGATGGGAGAGGGCTAGGGTGAGGGTGACGGAGCGGATGTGGGGCCGGAAAATGACTCCTAACCAAGTTCCCCAACCGCCTCATTATGATTGAAGTATGAGTGTCCTCATTTCAGGCGCCAGCGGCTACATCGGGCAGGCACTGACCAAAAGACTGCTCGAACGTGGGGACGAGGTGCTTCATCTGGTTCGTCGCGAAGCCGACCCAGACGCTGATGTCACCGAGATTCGATGGGATACTTCCGACCCCGATTCTGTAGAGGTTGACGATATCGGCGTTGTAGACGCCGTTTTCAACTTCTCCGGCGCAACCGTTGCGAAACGGTGGAATCGCGACTATCTGAAAGTAATCGCCGACAGCCGCATCGTGACCACTCAGACGCTCGTGGAGATATGTCGGCGTCTGGAATCACCTCCATCCGTCTTGGTTACCGCCTCCGGCGTCGCCGTCTACGGTGATCGCGGCGACGAGCAGCTCACCGAAGCCAGCAAACGTGGAGAAGGAATCCTTGCCGAGATAGCAGTGCCTTGGGAAGCGGCAACAGCAAAAGCCTCAGAGTTTGGCGTCAGGACCGCTACCGCACGCTTCGGGATCGTCATGAGCGCCGACGACGGTGCATTGCCGGTCTTGGTGAAACCTTTCAAATTCGGCCTCGGAGGCAGGTTAGGAAATGGTCGTCAATGGACACCCTGGATTCATCTCGACGATGCCGTATCAGCACTTTTGTTCATCGCACAAGATGAACGGTTGGAAGGCCCGGTGAACGTCGTATCCCCCGGCGTAGTCCGAAACCGCGATCTGACACAAGCGATCGGAAAGGCGCTGAACAAACCCAGCTTCGGTTGGATGCCCGCAGCAGCAGCGAAGATCATCATCGGCAACTACATCCAAGAACTAGCCATCGACAGCAAACTAGTAATCCCCGAAAAACTCCTCCAAACCAACTTCCAGTTCAAACACCCCAACCTCCCAGACTGCCTCAAACACGAAATCGACCACCCCCCAACAACCAACAAATCTCCTCTCCCTTGATAGGAGAGGGAGAACGCCCCCTTCGCAAAGCGTAAGGGGGCGCGAGCAAGCGAAGCGACGCTCGCGGGGGATGCCCGGGGGAGGGGGCGAGGGGCATCATAGCCCATCATTCAACATCACCGCAATCACAGTTCAAAAACAACCATCAACCCCGCGAAATCATCTCCCTAAGCACGTAGGGCAGAAGGCCCCCATGCTCGTAATACTCAGCCTCCACAGCCGTATCCACACGACACAAAACATCGAACGTCTGCGACGATCCATCATCGCTCGTCGCGGTGACGCTGAGCATCGAGCCGGGCTCCACACTCGCTCCGACACCATTGACTGTGAACTGCTCTTTGCCAGTCAACCCCAGCGACTGCGCCGACTGCCCATCTCCGAACTGGAGCGGAACGACGCCCATACCGATCAGGTTGGCACGATGAATGCGCTCGAAACTCTCAGCGATTACAGCTCGCACACCCAACAGCATCGGCCCCTTCGCCGCCCAATCGCGCGAGCTCCCAGTGCCATACTCCTTCCCTGCGATCACGATCAACGGCACACCCTCAGAACGGTATCGCTCCGCGGCGTAGAAGATCCGCATCGTCTCACCCGTCGGGTAGTGAACCGTCCAGTCGCCCTCATAGTCGGGCGTGAGTTTATTGCGGAGCCGAATGTTGCCGAAAGTCCCCCGCATCATCACATTGTGGTTCCCACGTCGCGAGCCGTACGAGTTGAACGACCGCCTCGGCACATCGTTCGAAATCAAATGCTGCCCGGATGGCGCACTCGGAGGGATGCTTCCGGCAGGGGAGATGTGATCAGTAGTAACCGTGTCCCCTACGCTAACCAGCACCCGCGCGTTCTCAATCTCATTCCTAGGTTGCGGTTCAAGCTCGAATCCATCGAAATACGGAGGCGGCTGAATATAGGTGCTCCCCGGATCCCAGTGGAACTGCTCGCCAGTCGCAGCCTCCAACTCCTGCCACTGCTCCGGACCTTCGTACACCGCGCCGTACCGGTCGTTGAACTGGTCAACTCCAACTGCACTCGCGACCGTCTGCGCAATCTCATGCTGACTCGGCCAGATGTCCGAAAGAAAGATGTCGTTACCATCGTCGTCAGTACCCAAAGCGTCACGCGTCAGATCAACATCGATGCGTCCAGCGAGGGCGTACGCGACAACCAGCATCGGGGATGCGAGGTAGTTCGCCTTCACTTGAGGATGCACCCGCCCTTCAAAGTTGCGGTTACCACTAAGGACAGCCGCTGCAACGAGATCGTGGTCAGTAACCGTATCCGCCACCTCTTGCGGCAAAGGACCAGAGTTCCCGATACACGTCGTACAGCCATAGCCGACAGTCTGAAATCCGAGCGATTCAAGCGAATCTGTCAGCCCCGCGCGATCCAAATAGTCCGAAACGACCTTCGACCCAGGTGCCAAACTGCTCTTCACCCACCACTTGCGCTCCAAACCACGCTCGACCGCGTTGCGAGCCAGCAAACCGGCTCCCACCATCACCGACGGATTGGAAGTGTTCGTGCAACTCGTTATCGCCGCAATGACCACCGAGCCATCTGTGACTTCAGCACCATTGGAAGAAGCATCGGGAAACGCGTCGCGGAAGTTCTCGGAGACATCGCTCAGCAACACACGATCCTGCGGACGCTTCGGTCCCGCCATGCTCGGTTCCACATCGCCGAGATCGAACTCAAGGGCGACGGTATATTGCGGATCATCACTGTCAGTCGGCGTGAGGTAGTTCGCCGCCGAGTACGCCTCGACCAGCGCCACAGTCTCCTCCGAACGCCCAGTACGTCGCAGATAGTCAAGCGTCTGATCGTCAATAGGGAAGAAGCCGCACGTCGCACCGTATTCCGGTGCCATGTTCCCGATCGTCGCACGGTCAGCTACAGGCAACGATGTGAGACCCGGCCCGTAAAACTCTACAAAGCGTTCCACCACGCCAACACCACGGAGCATCTCCGTGATTGCGAGCACCAAGTCAGTAGCCGTCGCACCTTCCGCCAAACTGCCGGTGAGTTTGACACCTACGACTTCCGGCACAAGCATGTAGTAGGGCTGTCCGAGCATCACCGCCTCAGCTTCGATGCCTCCGACGCCCCATCCGAGGACGCCGAGTCCGTTGATCATCGTCGTGTGAGAGTCGGTACCTACGCAGGTGTCGGGATAGGCGAACTTTGCACCGTCTACCTCGTTGGTTAGGACGGCGGAAGCTAAGAATTCGAGGTTTACTTGGTGGACGATGCCGGTTCCGGGAGGGATGACCAGCATATTGTTAAACGCCGTCTGCGACCACTTCAGCAGTTTGTACCGCTCCACATTGCGCTCAAACTCAAGGTCAATGTTCCGTGCCAACGCGCCTTCGGACGCGAAGTAATCAACCTGCACCGAGTGATCGATGACAAGGTCAGAGTGAACGACCGGGTTGATAATGCCCGGATCGCCGCCCTTCTCCGCGACAGCATCGCGCATCGCTGCCAGATCGACCACGACAGGAACGCCGGTGAAGTCTTGCAGCGCGACACGACCAGGCATGTACGGAAACTCTTTGGGCGGAGTCTGTGATGGCGACCAAGACGCCACGAGCCGCACATCATCTTCGGTCGCGGGACCGACATGAGCGTTACGAAGAGCGTTTTCCAGCAGTACCCGTATCGAAAACGGCAACGTCGAGACGTCGCACAGTCCAGCACGTTCAAGAGCCCCTAGATCATAGTAGGAATACTCACGCCCTTGGACATCGATTCGATTGACGGAGTTGAATGGTGCTGGTTTCATACGCTAAACGCTTGGCTGGGTTACGGTTGCTTGTGCTTGAATCACCTGAATCCTAATGTATCAGTGGAATGCTTCTGCGATTTGTCGCTTATCATTTCAGCGCAGACCAAATAGCAACCATCAACGTCAAATCGAAAGGCAGATCGCAAGCATGGGACACCCCAAAGACCAGCTGATATTCGTCGGAACCTACACCAATCTCGGCGCAAAAGGCATCTACACATGCCACATGGACGGCGCAACCGGACGACTGACCGAGTTGTCAGTCGCCACCGATAGCGGACCCAACCCGTCATTCGTCACGCTTCACCCGAACGGCAAATACCTCTACTCGGTTGCCGAAGTCAACGATTTCGAAGGCGACGATGCCGGAGGCGTCCACGCGTACGCCATCGGCGAGAACGGAAAGCTCTCACTCATCAACAAAGAATCGACAAAAGGAACTGGCCCCTGCCACCTCGTGGTCGAGGCGAACGGCAAGTATCTGTTCGTCGCCAACTACGCGGGCGGCAGCGTCGCAATGTTCGAGATCAACGACGACGGCAGCCTGAACGGAGCCTGCGACTTCCATCAGCACGTCGGCGGTAGCATGGTTCAGGCAGACCGCCAAAACGAACCGCACGCCCACTCCGTAACTATGGCCCCGAGCAACAATCAGTTGATCGTCTGCGACCTAGGTTTGGACAAGGTTCTCGTATACGACATCGATCACGATGCCGGCAAGATCGTGCTGAACGAGGACGCATCCGCTGATTCGAGGCCTGGCGAAGGACCGCGCCACTTCGCGTTCCACCCCGACGGCACCGCGGCGTTCGCCATCAATGAGATCGGGCTGACCATCAGCGCATACGATGTCGACGCCGACAACGGTAAGTTGACTGAAACCCACTGGGTCGGCACCGTCCGGCCCGATGTCGTCTACGCCGACGGCAACAGCACCGCCGACATCCATGTGTCGCCCGACGGCAAGCACATCTACGGCTCGAACCGTGGCCACGACACGCTAGTCATTTACGGCTGGGATCCCTACGCCCGGATGCTCTACTACATCGCCAACGAGTCGACGCGTGGCAATACCCCCCGCAACTTCGCTATCGATCCCACCGGAACTTGGGTACTCGCCGAGAACCAAGATTCGGGCACCATTCACACCTTCAAGCGAGACGCCGATTCCGGCGAATTGACACACACCGGCCACATGATCTCGATACCGGGGCCAGTCTGCATTCAGATGATGGATGCATAATTAGCGTTCGATCATCTGCGAAAACGTCCAGCCAACAAGAAAGGCAACTACCTTGGCATCAAACGATTACCGGCATCGGCCGGAGGTTCAAGCGCGATCTGTTGAACTCCTATACGACGACGGGCTTCCGTTCCGAGACCTCAACAAGAACGGCGAGGTAGACACATACGAAGACTGGCGTCAACCAGTCGAGGCTCGCGTCGCCGATCTGCTTTCTCAGATGACGTTGGACGAGAAGGCCGGGATGTTGATGATCGATCAGTTGAACGCCGACGCGGGTGGTCAAGTCCCGTTACTGGCAGGCAAACTGCTGTTCGAGGAGAAGATGACGCGGTTCATTCTCCGAAACACCGTTACGGACTCGCCTCAAGAAACTGGTCATCCATTCTTCGGCGCGCAGGTTACTCCGTACGAGATGGCGCAGTTCACGAACGCGGTGCAGGAGATGTGCGAAACCACGCGCCTCGGCATCCCCGCAATCTTCAAGTCGAACCCACGCAACCACTTCGAAGAAGGATTCATGGGCGGACTCGATGCATCCGTAGGGGCATTCTCGGCGTGGCCCAAAGAGGCTGGTCTCGCAGCGACTCGTGACATGGAACTCATCGCCGACTTTGCCCGTACGGTCGCGAGAGAATGGGTCGCCCTCGGCATCAGAGGAATGTACGGCTACTGCCTCGACCTCTCGACCGAGCCTCGATGGTTCCGCATCACTGAGACCTTCGCGCAAGATGCCGATTTGGTAAGCGAGATCGCCACGGCCCTGGTCAAGGGCATACAAGGCGAATCTCTGAACCATCAGAGTGTTCAAGTCACCATGAAGCACTTCCCAGGCGGCGGACCCCAAGAGGGCGGTGCCGACCCGCACTTCAAGTTCGGAAAGTACCAAGCGTATCCGGGCGACAACTTCGACTATCACTACAAGCCGTTCATCGCCGCTATCAAGGCCGGCGTCTCGTCGATCATGCCGTACTACGGCGTGCCAGTGGGGCAGAGGTACCAACCCAACGACGTCGGTATGTCGTTCTCCAAAGGCATCACCACCGAGTTGTTGCGTGAGAAGCTGGGATTCGAGGGGAACGTCAACTCAGATACTGCAATTGCCACGACGATGCCGTGGGGCGTTGAAGACAAACCTGTCTCTGAACGCGTCGCCATGGCGATCAACGCCGGTGTCGATGTCCTGTCCGGGTTCAGCGACAACACGCAGATGAGTGCGCTTATCGACTCCGGCACGATCTCCGAGGAACGGCTCGATCAAGCGGTCAGTCGGTTACTTACTGAACAGTTCAAACTTGGTCTGTTCGAGAACCCGTTCGTAGAGCCGAATCGAGCCGGATACATCCTCAACAACCGCATCACGCAGGCCAAGGCTGACGCTGCCCAACGAAAAGCGATCGTGCTACTCCAGAACCGCAACAACGTACTACCGATGGAGATGCCATCTCCGAAGCCGCAGCCAAATCCCTTCGCTATGCTCGGTTTCCATCAAGATCCGACGGACGAGCCAGAGATCGAACCGGTCAGCAAAAAGCTCTACGTCATGGGCATGGACTCCGAAGTGGTCAGCGGTTCCGAGTGGAACGAATATGAAGTTGTGTCCGGAGACTACGATGCCGCCATTGGGGAATCCAGACCTGAGGTCCCCGATGACACGGACTACGCAATAATCCGCGTCATCATCGGCAACAACAGCAAGGTTGGCGGGAGTTTCCTTCCAGTTCCCGATCCGGAAGAGCTCGATATGATCGCCTTCTCCGACATGGAAAAGTCGAATTCTTGGACTGTCACGCCAAGTTTGGCCGACACCAACGGCGTAATGTCCGAAATCGGTGCCGACCGCACTATCATATCCATCCGCTTTCGCCAGCCGTTCGTACTAGACGAAGCTAGTGGCCTGCTGAATGCTGGAGCCGTCATTGCCACCTTCGGCTCAAGCGACGCCGCATTGATGGATGTCCTAACCGGCAAATATCCTGCACAAGGCAAGCTACCATTCGCCCTCGCCAACAGTGCAGACGCGATCCTCCGTCAACATTCAGATGTTCCGGGCTATTCCGAAGAGGACACCCTCTTCCCATTCGGACACGGGTTGGAGTATTGAAGCCGGGATCGTTGTTAGCGATGTAGAACCAGTCGAAGTTTGTAACCGGGCGACGGCGCGACTTGTCTCATATGTAGTATGATTTAGTCATTATGGCTACATTGCAAGTAAAAGACATTCCCGATGAGATGTACGAACGGTTGCGTTTGTTGGCTTCCGAGCGCAAGACAAGCGTTGATGCGACGGTTCGCGAGGTGTTGGAGTGGGAGTTGAAGAATGCTGAGTGGTGGAGGCATTGGAGGACGTTGCCGCGCACGGATCGCGTGATTAATGCTGCGGAATTGATCCGCGAAAGCAGAACCTTACGCGAAAACGGACTTGAATGAACAGCCTGGTAATCGACTCCTCTGTCGTTGTTGAGATCCTTCTGAGGACGACCCTCGGAGAAAGGCTTGCAAGTGTAGTCACTAGTACGCGTCTCATCGCGCCTGAACTGATCGATGCCGAAGTCTTATCAGCCCTAAGAAGCAACGTATTGCGACGGACGCTAACTGAGTCCGAGGCAATTGCAGCACTTGAAAACCTCTTAAACTGGCCGATTAAGCGAGTGTCGAATTTCGGCCTAACTCTCGACGCTTGGCGTTACTACCAGAATGTGGGACCGTACGATGCCTTTTACCTGGCTGTCGCCCACAAAACCGAATTGCCGCTAATCACCGTTGATGCCCGACTGGCCCGAGCCCCAGTCGGTGATATTGCGATCATCAACCTGCGCTAAAAAACTTACTGCAACGGCAGCCAAGGCTGCATCCAATGCGGCGAGTCAACGAGTCGAACCTCGTCGACCCACTTCACCCAGTCGTACCCGCGTCTGCCCGGCGCTACTAGTCTGAGAGGCGCACCATGACCATGCCACAGCAACTCGCCACCAACTCGCGTCGCGAGCATGATTTCACCGAACTCCGATGACGCGTATCGTCGGGTATAACCAGTGACCGAGTGCACAATGCAGCTGCGAGATTCTGTGTTCATGCCTGCGGCTTCCAAAACGTCCCTAAGATAAACCCCGCCCCAGATCTGGTGGGAATACCAGCCGCCCGTACAGTCGAGCGTCGCTTCGAGTTCGGTGAATTTGGTACCCAGACCACCGTTCTCAAGGTCTAGAAGCGTCAATGATGTGGAATTGCCGTCAACATCGACGAGGTTCAAACGCCATTCAGCAATATCGATCTGTGTCGGTTTGTCGTTAAGCCACGATGTGGTGGGAAAGACGTTGCCTTCGTATGATCGACGTTCGTGCGAGCCGGTGAACCGTCGATCCGCCCCCGGAGTCGGTATCGCCCGGATGATGTTCTCGCTGACCACCCACGCCGCCGTGCCCACTGCAAGTACAGAGCCGAACCGCAAAGCCTCGCGTCTTTCAGCGCTGTATCCGACGCGGAATCTGGCAGTGTAAGCCCACGCGTGCCAAGCGATGAACGGCAGGATCGCGGCACCGGCGTAGATGTGGAGGCTCATTCCCGTGATACCTTCAACGCTCCAGAATCCCCCTATGCTCCAAACAACGCCGATGCTCAACGTCATCAATAGGAGCACTGAAACTAGAACTGCAACGTTGCGTGGCCTTCCTCGCGACGGTCGTTTGAGCGAATGCAAGGCCAGTGCCGTTTTCCAAGCGAGAACCGCGATGATGCTGTAGCCGAGAACACTATGGACCTGCAGTACGATCTCGTGCTGTGAGTTGCCGCTCATCAATCCGACCGCGCCCGTCACCAACTCGCCTGCAACGAGTGTGAGGAGGATGAGATTTACCCACTTATGACGCATCTAAGTGGGATGGTACGTGAAAAATGGAAGCGGTTAAACGTCGTCCATCTTTTCAGGCGTCATGAGTTCCCAGAACTCGATGCTCTGGCTCTCGATGTGCTCGCGCACCTGTCCCCCGACTTGCAGCGCTTCCCGCGGGATGCTTCCCCCCGACATATAGGGTGAGCCAAGGTTGTCTTGCGTCCACTCAAGCACTACAGTGTCTGGATCGCCCGGCACCGTCCCAGCGTTGAAGTAGACCGTGCCCTTCGAACGCCCCGCCGATTCGTAGATCTTCTGTTGCTTCTGGACCAGAGAAGCCACGAGCTTGCCTTGGCGGTACTTGGCCTTGTAGACCCGTCGGAGCATGTACATCGAGTTACCTCGTACTTTGGTTGAGTTCTGCGTTAGAAACGGTTGTCAGTTCAGTAAAACGCTTTTCAAGCGTAGCGGTTACCATAATATTCTGAATTCCTCGCCCCATTCCCTCCCAGTCTGCAAACACCTTGAAAATAGGCATCAATCGTGAACACGCGCCCGGTGAGAATCGTGTCGCGGCATCCCCAGATCTGGTGTCTAAGTTGGTATCCTCAGGGCATGAGGTGGCGGTGCAGAGCAGTGCCGGAGTGAAGGCTGGATTCCCAGATGCGACCTACGACGAAGCGGGTGCGACACTCGAAGATTCGGCGTCCAACGTCGCCCAATCCACCGATCTGCTGCTTCACGTCAGCAAACCGTCAGCCGATGAGATCGGCTCGATGCAGAACGGCTCCGCACTCGCGGCAACCCTCGACGCTCGACGCGACACCGAGACCATTGACGCGCTCGCAAAAGCAGGCGTGACGGCGTTTGCGATGGACTTAGTCCCGCGTATCACCCGCGCACAGAGTATGGACGTTCTCTCCTCGCAAGCATCAATCGCGGGCTACAAATCAGCGTTAATGGCCGCAAACGCTTTGAGCCGGTTCTTCCCGATGATGATGACTGCTGCCGGAACGATTCCTCCAGCGCGTGTCCTTGTCTTAGGAGCCGGAGTCGCTGGATTACAGGCGATCGCCACCGCAAAACGTCTCGGCGCGGATGTCTACGCCTTCGATGTCCGAGCCGCCGCTGGTGAACAGGTTGAGAGCCTCGGCGCCAAATTCATCGCGCCTCTCGACTCGGACGATGCTGAAGCGGCAGGTGGCTACGCCCGAGCGCAGACCGAAGACGAGAACGCTCGCCAACGAAGATTCCTATCCGAACACATCGTTCGAGCGGATGCCGTGATCACGACCGCAGCTATCCCGGGACAACAAGCACCTCTGTTGATCGAAACTAAGACCGTGGAAGCAATGAGACCCGGAAGCATCGTCATTGACCTCGCTGCCGAGACCGGCGGGAATGTCGAGGCGACCGTTGCCGGGGAAGATGTCGAAGTAAACGGGGTGACCGTCAAAGGGCCCGTGAACGTTCCATCGTCAATGCCGTACCACGCCTCGGTAACCTACGCCCGCAACTTGGAGTCGTTGCTGAATTTAATCATCGGCGAAGACCTCTCGCTAACGCTCGATTTCGAAGACGAAGTGGTCGATGCGATGTGCGTAACCCACGGTGGCGAGATACGCGAGCACACCATTGGACGATGAGCACTGGAGACCTATATGTCTATTGAAGAACTCCTAATCTCGCTGGCCGTATTCGTTTTGGCTATATTCGTCGGATACCTCACGATCACCCGCGTCCCTCCCACACTGCATACTCCGCTGATGTCCGGCTCCAACGCGATTTCAGGCATCGTCATCGTCGGTGCCATCATCGTGGCGGGAACCGTCGGCGGTCTTCTCGGAGCGATATTGGGAGTGGTTGCTGTCACGCTGGCAACCATCAACGTGGTCGGCGGTTATCTCGTAACCGACCGCATGCTGCGCATGTTCCACCGTAGCGATGACGAACGACGTTAGACGCGAGCAATGGACGACTCCACACAGATTCTCGACAACGTAACGCTCGCAGCGTATATCGTCGCTTCTGTCCTGTTCATCATTGGACTCCTCTGGCTGCGGTCGCCTGAGACGGCAAGAGCGGGAAATCGGCTCTCGGCTTTGGGTATGCTGATTGCAGTCGTATTCACGGTCATCGACCGAGACATCGTCAGCTACGAGTGGATAATCGTCGGCTTCATCCTCGGTGCCTTGATCGGTGCCATCGCAGCGCGGCAGGTTCAGTTAACGGCGATGCCACAGATGGTCGCCATATTCAACGGCTTCGGCGGTGCTGCGTCAGCTGTCGTCGCCGCAGCTCAGATACTCAGTCAGAACGACACTGGTGATGTTGATACCGTCGTAAGCGTTACCGTGGCGCTGTCCGTTTTGATCGGCTCGCTGACCCTAACTGGCAGCCTCATCGCCTTCGGCAAATTGCAGGGCATCGTTGCCACTCAACCCGTGCTGATACCTCTACGTCACGTCGTCAACGTCGTGTTAGCGATCGCTGGCATCGCCATGGCGGCATTGCTGATATTTGACCCAAACCTCGAATGGGCGCTCATTGCGATGGCTGTTATTGCACTCGTCATCGGAGTGCTGATCGTTATTCCCATCGGCGGCGCAGACATGCCCGTCGTCATCGCGCTGTTGAACTCTTACTCTGGCTTAGCCGCCGCCGCAACTGGCTTCGTCATCGACAACCCGATGCTCATCATCGCCGGATCACTCGTCGGCGCTTCTGGACTAATACTCACCCGCATCATGACGCGCGCGATGAACCGATCTCTCGGCAACGTCATGTTCGGTGGATTCGGTGTCGCTGACTCGACTGGCGGCACTGCACCCGGAGCAACGGCTGCCGATCGCCCCGTACGGACTGTCAATGCCGCCGAGGCTGCAATACTCCTCGGATACGCCGATTCAGTTATCTTCGTGCCCGGATACGGTCTTGCCGTCGCACAAGCGCAGCATCAGGTTCGAGACTTGGCCGACATGCTCAAAGAACGCGGGGCACAGGTCCGATACGCAATCCACCCGGTGGCTGGCAGGATGCCCGGCCACATGAACGTGTTGCTCGCGGAAGCAGATGTCCCATACGATGAGTTGAAAGACTTGGACGAGATCAACGATGACTTCAGGCGGGCCGATGTTGCAGTAGTCGTCGGCGCGAACGACGTGACTAATCCGGCCGCGCGAACCGATCGCAGTAGCCCGATCTACGGGATGCCGATACTGAACGTCGACCAAGCCCGTTCGGCTATCGTGCTGAAACGCTCAATGGCCTCTGGCTTCGCCGGCGTCGAAAACGAGCTCTTCCACATGGAGAACACGATGATGCTCTTCGGCGACGCGAGGGCATCCGTCGAAGACCTCTTGACGGAGATGAAAGAGCTGTAACCTCTGGGCGCAAAGGACAACGACAAACATGAAGATTCACGGTGTTGGCCAAATCTCGATTTCAGTAACTGATGTTGACAGGGCAGTGGAGTTCTACCGCGACACGCTCGGGATCGACTTCCTTTTCCAAGTCCCTGGCACTAACCCGATGGCGTTCTTCAATTGCGCTGGAACTCGCCTCTACATCAACCAACCAGAGAATCCCGAGGAAGCTGGCACCTCCGTCATCTACTTCCAAGTCGATTCCGCCCAAGAAGCCGCCAAGAATCTGACGGCGCGCGGCGTCACCATCGAATCCGAACCCCACATCATCCACCAGACGGATAAATACACGCTCTGGATGGCTTTCTTCCGCGACCCGGACGGCAATCTGATGGCCGTGATGAGCGAAGAAGGCGATTTGATGGGCTGAACTCATCACCCATCAAGTTTTATTCGCCAGGTGCTACCTGCGGTTGCTAAGCAACAGCCGCAGACCCAGCGCTACTAGAACTACCGCGAAGGGTATCCAGACGTACTTCGGATCAAGTTGGACTATGCCGAAGATCCACAGCAGCAACCAGACACCGATCACGAGGAACAGAACTCCGCAACCGATTCTGGGCCATTGATTGTCTTTCTTCACGCCAAATCCAAATTCTGAGTAGTAGAAGCGTAGAGGAGGCCTACGACGATCAGGAATCCAAGGATCCTCGTCATCATCGCGTCGTCGCGGGTTGATGTTCACTACCCCTGCCTCAACTAGTGTTATTGTGCCATTTGGTGAGGGGCGAGGTTGAGAGAGGACGATCGTGCCAAAAGGAATCAGTGCATCATCACCACGCCCCGTGCAGATGATCCGGCGGCGTCATCGGCTCCTTGTTCCACAGCGTCTCCAACGTGTAGCGCGGATCCCAGCTTAAGATGCGACGTGTCTTTTCGCTGTTGAACTTGTGGTGTGGTGTCTCCGGGAAGGTGAAGAACGTCTCACAGCGGGAGGGCAGTCGTTCCAACGGGACTTCCAAGGCGGCTTGGATCGCCGTTCCGCAATCAGTCCAGGCGGTCGTGAATGGCGTCATGTCCTCGTGATAGGTCGCTTCCGGCACGCCCCTGCCCATGCCCCAGTTCCAGGTGTGGCGCATGTTGTAGTAGAGCATCGTGATCACGTAGATGCCGTACTGCTCGCTGAAAACGCGGCAAATCTCTTGCCCGAGGCCCTTAGAGTGCGCGTACAGCCGCGTGCCGAACTGCGGCGGCATGTCGGGGTTAAGGTCAAAGTCCCAGTTCTCGTACGTCTCGCCGACCAGTTGGAAGTGGGGTCCGGTGTTGATGACACGCTCGATGCCGTGCACCCTTGCGGCCTCCATCATGTTGTAGTTGCCGCGTGTGCTGACATCGAACGCCAACTTGCGGTCTTCCCGAAGCACGGACAGGTTGATGATCGCGTCGCAACCTTCTGCGGTGGCAACCACACCGTCGAGATCGTCTGAACTGACCTGCCGGAAATCACCGTCAAATTCATCTTCCGGCGGGTTGATGTCGGTGAGGATGATGTGGTGGCGGTGCTTCAGCGCCTTGACGACCCAAGGTCCGAGCATCCCGCATCCACCGAGTATGAGAACTTTCATCTTTAATAGTCCTCCAAGTAGGGGATCAGAGCTAGAAATCTAGCGCCGCTGCCGCTTTAGCCGTTGTGTAGCGCTGGTTCGCGACCGTTGATTGAATGTGGATGTCCTGCCAAGGCTCGACATCGGACTCCAACGCCGCTAGCACCGCGCGACCGAGGTCCTCGGAGCACAGTGCCGAGGCTCCCGCGTCGCCACCGATGTCATCCCTGTCACCCGCGACCAATGGCCAACCGAGCCGAAGATTGACAACCTCGAACTTTTGGTCTCGTGCATATTCCTTGCAGATGATCTCCACGAGGTGAGCACAGAGCAGATTGATGTCGCTCGCCAACGGCTTGCTCCGCCATAGCTCCGTGACGACCAAGTTCTCCTCGTACTCCTCCATCAACCGCAACGTGCTCAAGTTGACGACTCGTTTCACGCCCGCGTTCGACGCCGCCCAAAGCAGGTTGTAGGTGCGGCGAGTGTAGTAGTCGAGATGAAAGGTTGCGCCCATATCCACCTCGTCTTGGTAACCGACATTGATGATGGCGTCGATTCCTTCGACCAATCTGTCAGTCGCTTCGTCGTGCTCCAACGCGCAGACCACTACATCTTGAGGTTCATATGGAGCCATCGACGTTAGGCGCAGGCTATGGCTGGAGTCGGCGAGTTCAGCAACTACGGCCCGCCCGATAGCAGTTGGGGATCCGTTTACGAGTACATTCATGAGTGATCGATAGGGTGGTGGATGTGACGTTCTCGGATGATGATATCGCGTGCCCTCGACGGATGCTACGCTGGTACTCGTTGAACTCTGCTCCTACTTTCATCACTTAACGAAAGCCAAATCGATATGTGCGGCCGTTTCGGTCTTTTCACAGATCTCTCCGAGTTGGTAGAGTTTCTCGGCTTCGAATTGGGGATGCCGATCGACGCATACACACCGCGTTGGAACATCGCACCAACGACGCTAGTTTTGACGATCACCGAGGTCGATGGCCAACGTATCGGTTCGATGATGCGCTGGGGGCTCATCCCCCGTTGGGCGAAGCCGGATACGGCCTTCAAACGTCCTTTGTTCAACGCAAGATCCGAAACCGTAGCCGAGCGTCCTACATTCCGTGACTCGTTCAAGAACAGAAGATGCCTAGTCCCAGCAAACGGTTTCTTCGAATGGCGGCGAGACGGGCCCCGAAACAAAACTCCGATTTGGATATCCGACACAAAAAACCCGGTTGTCACTTTTGCGGGGATCTGGAGCGTATGGCGCGGCCCCGGTGGTCTGGTCGAGTCGTGCTCCATAATCACAACTTCACCGAACGCGCTGATGGAACCTATCTACAACCGTATGCCCGTAATCCTCGACGACGACTGGGCAGCGATATGGCTCGACGATGCCGCAGATCAGACGGTCTTGCTAGAAGCGCTGAAACCCCGTGAATGGGAGACGATGCAGGCCCAAGAAGCCAATCCCGCCGTTGGTTCTACTAAGAACGATGGGCCTCATCTGCTAGGTTCTCAACCCACGCTTTTCGAGTAGAGCTGTTCTGAGATCGTCGCGAACAACGCCCCAGATAAACCGATGACGGCATTCTGGTACTGCCAGCAAAACGGTTCGTCGAGCGGTTGTGGAACGGCGAGTTGATCAGTTGAACGCGCCTACGCCAAATCGCGGCACTTGTTCGCAGATCCGTCACCGGTCACGGGCGACATGGTAAAGTCCCAAACCAAGGCATAACCACATCGGTAACAATCGACCGGAGGAAGCGTAACGACGATGATCACCGTCCCTAGAGTTGGTGGATTGGCTCTGATAATCGGTGCGGTGTCCTACATCGTTTCGACGTTGTTGATGCCCGGCTATCTCATAGGAGCGGCAGACCCGAACGATTTGCAGGCATCGGTCGACGCAGTAGCCGATCGTCGGTTGTTGACGTACTTTGCGGCAGCGTTTGGCGCTATGGGTGTCATGTTCCTTTTGTGGGGTTATCTAGTGGTGTGGCAAACGGCACTAACCCCGTGCGCCTTGGACATATTCATAAAATTTGGGTTGCTTAGCGTGATGATCGCCGTCGTTTTCTTGTTGGTGGGACACGCCTTCAACTACACCGCTTCGCAAGTGGTTGAGCACGGTATCGGCGCCGGTACCGGCCCAGATCAAACCGAGGCATTGACTGCCACCGCGAGGCATATGCTGTCGGCTGGGGGAGTTGCCCGTTTAGTCGCCGCTGTAGCAGGCCTGACAGGATACATAGCGTTGGGCTTCGCATTTGCCCGGAAATTCAAACCTGGAGGCTATCGGGAACTCGCCCGCGTCGTCGGCATTGTCGCAACCGCATCCATGATCGGATTGATATTGACAGTACCGTTCTTCGATTTCATGAACCCGTCGGCACCAGTTTTTACCTCGTTGTCGATGCTCTACTTCTTGTGGTGGATCTTGATCGGCGTTGGCGTTTATCAAGAACGCTTCGGCCTCCAAGTCAACGTTGTCACGCCCGAGCACTGATCCGACAACTCGTAGGTTGGCAACCGGACAACCGCCTCCCGGTGGTGTCGGGAACACCTGCCTGAATTAACCTGAGAGCAATCCGAATCGTCCTAATCTCAATTACTGGAGAAACACGATGGGCACCGCTCCGATAATCAACCGCATCGAGCTATCCCGATACCGGATCCCAACCTACGATCTGGCGACAGACGTCGGGTTCGCAATGGGGCAGTTCTATCAACCCGGCGCGCACGGCTCGCGAACCAGAGTCGGCATCAAAATCCACACCGATCAAGGCGTGACCGGCGAGTACATGAGCGGGGCGCCTGCCGCGTACGAACAGATGCTCATGTGGATCAACTTCGTGATCGGCAAGAGCGCGCTGGAACGCGAAAGGTTCTACAACCAGGCGAAATCAATCCTCAGAAAAAACGACAGGATGGGTGTTGGACCAATCGACATCACACTCTGGGACCTTGCCGGGAAATATCACAACGCTCCGATCTACCAACTGCTTGGAGGTCACCGAAAGAAGTTGCCGTGTTATGCCAGCACCTACCACGCCGATCGCGAACCCGACGGTCTCAGCAGCCCAGAAGCATACGCCGATTTCGCCCAGCAGTGCCTGGAAATGGGCTATCCGGCATTCAAGATCCACTCCTGGGGTGAAGTCGACATCGACCGCGAGATCGCGACGGTTCGAGCTGTAGGGGAGCGCGTGGGCGGTAAGATGGCGCTGATGACCGATCCGTGTTGCGTCTACGATACATTCGCCGACACCCTGGCTGTTGGACGAGCTTGCGACGAATACAACTATTTCTGGTACGAAGATCCGATGCGCGACGGCGGCGTGTCGCTTTGGGCTCACAAGCAACTGAAAAAGATGATCAAGACGCCGCTCCTCCAAGGCGAACACTTGCATATGGTAGAGGCGCACACCGACATGGCGATCGCAGAGGCCACCGACTTCTGGCGTGCAGACGTTGAATACGACGGCGGAATAACCGGCGTGATGAAGATCGCCCACGCCGCGGAGGGTTTCGGCCAAGACCTCGAACTCCATATCTCGAACCCGCCGCATCGCCACTGCATGGCCGCCATCCGCAACTCCAACTTCAACGAGATGGGCCTCGTCCATCCCAAGATCGTGGAGACCGGACCTAGCCTCTACAGATCCGACTACGCCGACCAGATCGATTCCATCGATAAAGACGGCAACGTCTCCATCCCTGAAGGCCCCGGTCTTGGCGTGGAGTACGATTGGAAAGGGTTGGAACAGTACCGGCTGGACACTGTTGTGGTCGAGTAGGTGATACGCACGGTTCAGTTGTTTAACCCCTCCCTCGCCAGCCACTACCGTCGCCACTCCGCGATGTTCCAAAACTCGCTGTCCCAGGCATCCAGGCGCAGGCCTTTGAGTGTGTCGAGATGTGCCGTAACTGAGAGGCAAAACGCAAGAGGCATATTCATGGCGATTCTCCTTCCAACTCCTCTATGCGCCCGACGAATAGGAGAGTATCGGTTGACCGATCTAGGATAAAGAACATGAAGGGGCGGTTTACTCTTACCAAGATCGGGTTCCGGGGCTCATCCATAGATTTCTCCCTGACTATTACAACAACCGCAGTTGCCGCAGCCGCCTCGGTCCCTCCCTCATCGACCAAGACGAACGCCTTATGGATGACGTCTGAGATGAAAAGGCACTCTTCCTCAGGGCACGACTTGCCACCCATACCTGAGAAATCAGCTTGCGACTTGTCGAAGGGCGTTGGCATGCCCATTTCTTGGAGCGTCTCGGCCAATTCGAATCCCGAGGTGAACTCGAATCTCGGGATCTCCAACGAAACATATGCACTTTGCATGTCGTTGCGGATCTGCTTCAAGAGGGTTGCGTCCATCGAACTTTCGAAATCCCGGAATCTACCTTCGTTAGGAAGTACGACGATCATGGACATCTCGCTACCGCTGTAAGGCAGTTCTACGGCTTGGTACCCCTGTCCATCGGCGTAGCCGATACCGTCCTCTACGACGTGCATCGTTGGTACCCTTACTTCGCGGCCGTTCAGAAGGTGAAAACGGCGTAGTTCCGTGTTCTCCTCGTCGAAGGAATATAGCCAGTCCGCGTCGAAGTAGATAGCGTTCGTGATGACCATCCGGGTTCTCAAGTTGATACCACCCTTAGGTATCAAATCTTTGATCTTGTCCTCAGTCTCGTCGGCGACCCAATCATTGATCATGCGTCGCGATGGCTCTGACGCCGTTCTGAAATCCATTAGCCTCACACTGGCTCCGTAGTACCTCTCAAGAACTTCTAGGAACTGTTCCATGAACTCGTAATCGCTCTGCCCCCACAAAGCGTTGGCAATGTTCAATCGGAATCCTTCGTTCTCTTCTCCCTGCGAGGCGAGGTTGAGGTCCAGATCGTTAAACGCGGGATGCAGTCGATCCTGAGGGAGTGAGAAGTGAAGTGTGTCCGCCATCTGGTGCTCTGTCTCAGCCCTTGCGCCAGCGTACGCCATCGCGAGGGCAAGCGAGATGCTGTAAGGGGAATAGAACAGATTTCCATCCGCCATGCCCAATGCGTGATATAGGTCCAGCGCAAAGTCTGTGTTACCTCGTGCCAAGAGGGTAAGCTCTTCCTCGGTCGCATCCGATGCCAACCGTTCAGGTTCTGCCGTTGCTGTAGGTCGAGGAGTTGGCGTGCTGATCGATGTAGCGGTGGGTTCTGGCGTTGCTGTAGGTTGCAAGGCCGGTGTAGCGGTCGATACGGAATCGGAATCAGAATCATCGCAGGCGATTCCGCTAATCAGCAGGAGGGTCAACAGCCCAGCCAAGACTACAAGACTCTTGACTCCGATTTTCTGCCTCCATCCCAATTCATTTACATGATTCCTCATCGAGGATCCTCCGTCTTTCTTGGAAGGGCAGTTGGCCAGATATTGGTATCCTTTTCGGATCGTCCAACCAACCTCAATCTCCAACCTCACCACCATCTTCGGTTTCCGCATCCATGTCCAACTCTTCGCTGCGCACGGGATTGTTCCAACCATCGGCAAGATATGTGACGACATCCTTCCCCATGGAAACTAACGGTGCACCGAATACTATTCCCCAAATCCCAAAGAAATGACCACCGAGAATGATCACGAGTATCACGACTATAGGGTGAAGATTCAGAACGTTCGATTGCACTCGCGGTGCGAGCAACGTGTTTTCAACTAACTGCACGAATAAGTAGAGGCCTGCAACCCAAAGCAACTTTTCAGGTGCCGTCGCCAAAGTTACCAATATCGCCACCGCCGCGCCGATGAGCGGACCGACGATCGGGATCAAAGCGGTTAACCCGGCCACCACGCCGAGCAAGAAAGCGAACGGCACGCCCATAGCGACCAACCCAACGGTTACAGCTATACCGATTGCCAACGCCAAGATGAGTTGACCGCGCAGGTAGCCGCCCAATGTTGTGTCCGCGATCTTAGCGATGTCAAGCAAATACGGTCGCAGAGCATGGGGGAACGGTGTCAGCAAACCAGAACCGATCTCGCGCGAATCCTTGACCAAGTAGAAAATCAGCAACGGCATCGTCGCCAGCCCGATGATCAGCGAGAAAGTTCCAGACACGAGTCCGAAAGTCCTTGGCAACACTTGCCAAGCAGCATCGATCACAACACTTCCCATTCCCGCCAAATTCTGTTCGATCTGCGCTCTGACCTCATCCGGAACCAGTTCTGTATAGTCGCCGATCCACCCTTCGATAGTGGCACGGGCAGAGTTGAAGAACATGGGGAACTCATCGATGAACTCCCGACTCTGCTCGATCGTCGGCGGTATCACCAATGCCATGGAGCCAGCGAAGATGCTAGCAGCGACAACGAAAATCAACCCGACCGCGATACCTCGACTAAGTTCCGGACGGCTCTCTCGCCACGGCATCACCCGGACAATCACGTTCGTCAACGGAAGCAAAACATACGCGATCAACGCGCTGAACAGCACCGTGATCAACACCGAACCCAACACGTAGAGCACTAAGAGCAACACCGCGAAAACAGCAGCCGCGCTCAGCATGAGAAAGCGCTTGCGTTTTATCTCTTGATCCAATGGAAAATCCAGCCTAACGCCGCCAACCACGCTGGGTTATGTGCTACCACCTCAAGCCGCCGATGGAATAGCCAAATCAGGCAATGGCAGAGGCGGACGTTGCGACTCTTCGACGGCTCGCATCTGATCTTCGGACAGAGGTTTGAAACGCTCCCCGGCGTCTAGAACCTTCAGCAACAGGTTTATCTCGCCACAACTTGGCGCGGTGTGAACACCATGCGAGAGCACCCACCACAGCGAGGCGTCGATGTCTGACTGCTCGCGATGAGGGTCGTACCAGGTGTTAGTCTGCTTCTCGCCGTCGCCCCAACCGCCGCGCGCGATCATCTTTATCGTCTGGACGCCGATATTTCGTTCTTCGCACACCGCAAGCAATCGTTCCGACACCTCGCGATACGCAGCATCCCTAGCGGCCGCCGGATTCAACGGGAACATCACAGTATCGAAATCGAAACGCTCCAACGCTTCTAGGATCGTAGCTGGCACCTCGGGGCCATGCCCCGTGATCCCGAGCCATTTTGTCAATCCCTGATCCCGCATCTCCACAAGTGTCTCAAGCGATCCCCCAGGAGCAGTCGCCAACTCCAACTGATCCATCGTCCCCACCGAGTGCAACTGGAACAGGTCGAAATCCTCGGCACTCATCCGCTGCATGATGCTCTCGACGTCCCCCCACGCGCCGTCCCGATCGCGAACCGCCGTCTTCGCTCCCACGAATATCCCTTGCTTGCGGATTTCAGGCATCCACGGCGCCACCCGCTCCATCGCGTAACCATACGTCGGTGCGATATCGAAGTGGTTCACACCAGCGTCGAGAACGAGTTGGATCGCCCGATCCGCCGCATCTTGGTCGACACATCCCACTGCGTAGGTCCCAAAAGAAACCACCGTGCTGTCATGTCCGGTTCGACCTAGAGTTCGTTTCTGCATTGGAATCCTCGTTCCCGCTTCATTGGATGTCGGTTAAATGGACGATTATCAGAGTAGCACCTTCGAAATCAACAGGCTTGAGATTCGACGTTTGTGCATTACGGAGTAGCCGGTGTCGCAGATTGAAGGGAACCCCTCATCCGTGGCCCATTCAGCATCGTCCCGATCCATATGTATCGAACCCCGAACTGGTACACGATCGGCAATAAGCCGGTGACTACGACGATCATCAGCGCCACTTCCAGGTCGAGCAAGGCCAACCAAAACCCGGATGAAGCTCGAATCGGCTGACATAATTCTGCGACATTTCATCCCTATCGTTGGAAACATCAACGACGTGACAAGCGTCAAAACTACCTCACGAAAGGGGAGAAAAATGATCTACAAGAAGTTGACCAAGAAGACTACGACCTTACTGGTCGGGGCAGTTTTGGGAACCACGCTATTGGCGGGAACCCTCGTCGGATGCACAGACGACACCAACGTTCTCCACGGTCGGGATGCAGACAATACCGCGACCGCCGTAAGTCAGGAAACCTCTGAGCGAGGCAGCGAAGGTACTGGCGGTGAGCACGCCGGTGGCAGTGAGGGCACCAGTGCCGAAGGCAGCGAATCTGGAGCCGCTGGCAGCGAAGAAGCCACAGCCAACCAGCTGGCACCGGACGAGACCTTCGACATGGTTCGGAGCGGCGCACGGCTGATCATGAACTACGACGCAGCGAGCAACGCCTTCACCGGCACAGTCGAGAACACGACGAACAACACCCTGACACGGGTCAGGATCGAGATCCACCTCTCGAACGGGACCGAACTCGGACCTACGACTCCGATAGATCTGGCTCCGGGCGAGACCGCGCCGATCACCTTGCAGTCGACACCAGCCTCGTTCACGGGTTGGATCGCGCATGCCGAGGTGGGCAACGCCGAAGGTGGCGGTGCCGAAGGTGCCGAGACCGGCGGTGAATCCGGCGGAGAAGGTTCCGGCGGCGAGGGTCACGGACCTGGCGGCGAAGGCGGCAGCGAGTCAGCAGGTGGCGAGTCTGGCGGTAGCGGCCAAGAGCTCAATGAAGCCGCAATGTCGAGCCCGATCATCCCGCTCGACCAGACGTGGCAGGGCAACCTCGGCCCGCTGGCGATCGACGCCCGCTACGATGCGGCGACCCGGTCCGTCATCTCGACGGTGCAAAACACCACCTCGCAGAAGGTCTGTTACGTCCAGGCCGAACCTCACCTGAAGTCCGGCACCACCACCGTGGGCGAACTCGGACCCGACAAGCTGGGCGACCTCAACCCCGGCCAGAGCGCGACGACCAACGTGAGCGTCGCCAGCGAGCCCGCGCTCGCAGGCGTGTCGTTCGACGGCTACGTCGTCCACATGGAAGTGTTCGACTGCGCCGGCCCCGGCCCTCAGCCTCACCCTGCCGGTACAGGCGGCGAAGGAGCTGGAGCCGAAGGAACTGGTGGCGAGGGACACGGCCCTGGCGGTGAAGGCGGCAATGAAGGCTCCGGCGGCAGCGAAGAAGGCAGTGCAGCCAACCAGTTGGCACCAGACGAGACCTTCGACATGGTTCGGAGCGGCGCAAGGCTGATCATGAACTACGATGCTGCCAGCAACTCGTTCAATGGTACGGTCGAGAACACGACCAATGGGATTTTGACCCGGGTCCGGATCGAGATCCACCTGTCGAACGGGACGGAGCTAGGACCTACGACACCGATCGACATGGCTCCCGGGCAGACCGTAGCCGTCGAGCTACCCTCGACGGCAGCACCGTTCACCGGCTGGGTTGCACACGCCGAGGTCGGTGGCGGTGAAGGTGGCGGCGAGCACGGCGCTGCAGGCTCCAGCGGCGAAGGCAGCGGTGAGCATGGTAGCCGTGGCGAAAGGAGAGGAGGTGGATAGATCTGATCGGAAGTCGCTATCGATAGATGTCGATGCCTCGGCCTCCGGCGCGACAATCTAATCGAAAGCACATCCGACTAACCGACGCGGCGCCCCTAATCGGGTGCCGCGTCTCAAGTTACGTACAGAGGTCTGCAGATGAGCGGCACAGTATTGATAATCGAAGACGATAAGAGAATAGCGAACTGGGTCAAGGTATACTTCGAGCGCGCCGGATTCTCTGCCGAGGTTGCTCATGATGGCGAAGCTGGTCTGGACCTTGCCCGTTTTCTGGATCCGGATCTGATAATCCTTGATCTTATGCTTCCGCGTCTCGATGGCGTTGACGTCTGTAGAATCCTGCGTCGAGATTCTGATGTCCCGATAATCATGTTGACGGCCAGAGAAGCGCATGTCGAACGGATCATCGGACTGAACAGCGGTGCCGACGATTACATCGTCAAACCCTTCGATCCTGAGGAAGTCATCGCGCGCGCCGAAGCCGTGCTTCGCCGCGTCCGAGGCAAAACTCAACAGATCCTCACACGCAATAACATCACCCTGAATGAGACCACTAAGAGTGTGACAGTCGATGAAGAAGTCGTAGATTTGAGCCAGGCACAAATCGCCCTGCTATCGACCTTCATGCGTCACCCCAACCAAGTACTCACCCGTGATCAACTGATCTCGCTGACCTTCAGCCACGGATTCCAAGGGTTCGACCGCGCCATCGATAGCCAGATCGCTCGTCTGAGAAAGCAGATCAACCGAGACGATAGACAACCCATTCAGACCGTCTACGGCGCTGGCTACAAGTTTGTAGTGGAGGACGAATGATGTCGCTGCGTTGGCAAATCATGGGTTCGATGGTCTTTGTCATCGTCCTTACCGTTTTGATCAACATCGGTGTTGGCTACTACAGTTCGCAATTCCGCCTCGATGTGCTAGTAGACCAGATCGGGGATGACGAGGCGATACAGCTGGCACGGAACCTGAGCCGGGAGTACACCGCTACGGGCGACTGGGCAACTGTGGATAGCGCGCTGTCTGAGGCCGGATACATCTACGACGGTGCTCGGGAGGGCGAGGGAGAGGGCCATGGAGAAGGTGAAGGGGAGTCCTCAGAGTCTTTCCATAAAGATCAGATAAGGGTCGTCATCACCGGCATCGATGGACGTGTAGTGAGGGACAATCTATCGGATGTGGCGCCCGGAACTGCGGCACCCAATCTAGAGGGACGTCGTGAGCCGGTGTTCGATTTATCTGCAAACCGGGTTGTGGGCTATGTGCATGTAGATGTGAACCGTGAGTTCCTAGCGACGGAGTCGCGTGGCTTTCTCAACACGCTCCTTTTGATCACTCTGATCGGAGGAAGTGTGACGGCCGGTGTAGCGATACTGCTCGCCGCTCGTCTCTCCAAACGCATCACGACACCAGTGACGGCACTGACCGAAGCGACGCAGGCGATCGCACAAGGGGATACGACCCGGCTGCCGGTAACATCCTCGGACGAGGTGGGTAGCATGAGCGCCGCTTTCAACCAGATGACCTCAACGTTGGAATCTCAACGCGAACTCCGCAGACGGTTGATAAACGATGTTGGGCACGAGTTGAACACTCCTCTGAGCGTTATTCAGCTGGAAGCAACCGGGCTGCGCGACGGTCTCCAGACTCCAGACCAAGCGTCTGAACAAATCATCAATGAAGTGGGCAGGTTGCGCGGCTTGGTAACCGACTTGGATTGGCTCGCGGAGACGGACAGCGGTGAGTTGAGACTCACCCTTCAAGTTTGTTCAGTTGATGAGTTGCTCGCTTCAGAGGTTGACCGTTGGTTACCGCAATCCTTGGCGAAAGAGGTCGAACTATCTTTGCACGCGCCAGATGATCTACCGGAACTGAACCTCGACCAGGCCCGGATGAGTCAAGCGTTGGGAAACTTGTTGAGCAACGCCGTGCACGCCACTGAAGCGGGAGGACACATCGTGCTCAGCGCAGAGTTGGAAGGCGACAAGGCGTTGGTTTTATCGATCATCGATGACGGCATCGGTATCGACGCTGCAGACCTACCGCATATATTCGACCGCTTTTACCGCACCGACCAAGCGCGCGATCGAAGGGTAGGTGGCTCCGGGTTGGGTCTGGCCATCGCCCGAGCGATAGTCGAAGTTCATGGGGGCACCGTTGCCGTGGCAAGCGACGGACTCGGACAAGGCGCAACCGTCACAATTCACCTTCCCCTGAAACAGTGAGAATCGCCCAAAAACGCTCAGCACGAGAGCAAGGGGCATCAATACGCAACACATCGAGCGGGAATTGGTGGGCCCGGTGGGATTCGAACCCACGACCTTCGGATTAAAAGTCCGCTGCTCTGCCGAACTGAGCTACAGGCCCGCGTATACAGACGATTCTAATCCCGCACATCGCCATCACCCGCCGAACCTCTCACCTTCGTCCGACAAAACCGACGCGGTGATAGCCATCTTCAAGCGCCGCCTCGACGTAAGCGCGACAATCCCGATAGGGCACGATGTGGCAACGCTTAAAATTGAGATGTCAATACCCCCAATTCTGCCTACACGATGCCTGACCGAATATTCACCGCCGACGAAATCCGCGAACATTTCCTCAAGTTCTTTGAGGAACGTGAACACTTGCGTCTGCCATCCGCATCGTTGATACCCGCGGGCGACCCCACTCTTCTCCTCACAACCGCCGGAATGGTGCCATTCAAACCCTACTTCTCGGGCGAGTTGACACCACCATCCCCTCGCATAACGACTGCCCAGAAGAGTTTTCGCACGACCGACATCGAAGAGGTCGGCGACGTCTCCCATCTCACCCTGTTCGAAATGCTTGGAAACTTCTCATTTGGAGACTACTTCAAAGCCGAATCCTGCAAATGGGCGCTCGAACTTTGCCTTGGCGTCTATGGCATGGATTTTGAACGCATCTACGCCACCATCTACACCAACGACGACGAAGCAAACCAGATCTGGCTCGATCTCGATGTGCCTCCTGACCGCATCTCGCGCCTTGGCGACGAAGATAACTGGTGGGGTCCTGCCGGAGATGAGGGTGCTTGTGGCCCCTGTAGCGAACTCAACTACTACCTCGGCGATCTCGACGACATTCCACCCGTTGATTCGCCCGCCCGCGGAACAACCTGGGGTCCCGGCATCTCCGACGACTTCCTGGAGTTCTACAATCTCGTCTTCACTCAGTACTACCGTGACCGCCAGGGCAACGACGAACTGCTGCCGAAGAAGAACATCGACACCGGAATGGGTTTAGAGCGGACGGTACAGATCCTCCAGGGGAAAAACAACGTTTACGAAACCGACATTTTCGGTCCCCTGATCGATCTGGTCGCCAATCGCGCCAGCCTGACTTACGGCGATGATGAGCAGACCGACCGCGCCATCCGCGTTGTCGCCGAGCATGGACGCTCTGCGTCGTTCCTCATCTCTGACGGGGTCGTTCCCGGCAACACGGGCAGGGGATACGTCCTCCGACGCGTCATTCGTCGCGGCATGCTCTTCGGACGCGAACTAGGGCTGTCAGGTCCGATCCTGCCTCAGATCGCCGAAGCTACCTCCTCTCAGATGTCGCACATCTACCCCGAGTTGCACACCAACCTATCCTTCGTGCAACACGTTCTCCAACGCGAAGAGGAATCGTTCGAGTCCACCCTCGATCAGGGCTCACGGATTCTCGACGAGGTCATTGCCGACTCCAAATCCTCAGGCGATTCCAACGTTCCAAGTGAATCCGTTGCTCGCCTGTACGACACATACGGCTTCCCCATCGAAATGACCGCCGAGATTTCGACCGAGCAGGGCATCGAAGTCGACCTTGAAGCTGTCGACGCGGAGATGGACGCTCTCCGAGCACGTTCGCGCGCATCGGCCAGCATGTTCTCATCCGATACTGGTGCCGACGGTCTCTACCGTTCCTTCGGAATCGAGGAGGTTCCCTTCCTGGGCTATCGGACATTGACCGCCGATGCCGAGGTCATCGGCATTGTCAAAGACAGCCAACTCTTGAATAAGGCGACGAAAGGCGAAAATGTCGAGATCGTGCTCGCTGAAACGCCGTTCTACGCCGCCCGCGGCGGTCAGATCGGCGACACCGGACACATGCGAACCGACGCAACTTCGATTCGCGTAAACGACTGCCAAGCTCCCTATGGCCACCTCAACGTCCATTCCTGCGAGATCGAGAATGGCAGCGTATCCGTCGGCGATGTCCTGACTGTCGAGGTCGACGGTGAACGCCGCGAAAAGATCCGCCGCAATCACACCGCGACCCACCTCGTTCACGCCGCGTTGCGCGAGGTCCTCGGGACGCACGTCCGTCAATCCGGATCGCTCGTCGCACCCGACTACTTACGCTTCGACTTCACCCACATGGACGCGCTGGCATCTGACGAGATCATCAAAGTTCAAGACCGTGTCAACCTCGCCATCCGCGAGAACCTGCCCGTGGAAGTTCACTGGACCACCTACGGCAAGGCGGTTGAAGAAGGGGCGCTTGCCTTCTTCGGCGATACCTACGAACACGACGTCCGAACCATCAGAATCGACGCCCCTTGGAGCTACGAGCTCTGCGGCGGCACCCACATGGACGCCACAGGAGGCATCGGCATCTTCGTCATCGTCGGGCAGTCCGGAATCGGTTCCGGCATCCGACGCATCGAAGCCCTCACCGGCATCGGTGCAGAGGAGGAAGTCCAACGACGCTTCGGTATCGTCGACCGCGTAGCCGCAACACTTCGCGTGGACAACGACCAAGTGCTCAACCGGACCGAGTCATTGCTTAACGAGTTGGAAACCGCACGACGCCGAGCGACACAGTTGGAAGAACAGCTTCTCAGACAGTCTGTCGACGGGCAAGCGTCGCCCGCCGAGGACCTCGACTTTAAACTCAGCTTCAACGGCAGCAACATCCCCGTACAAGTGCGAAACATCCCCGCTTCGAGCGTTGACGCGATGCGCCGAACCGGTGACCACATGCGCGACCGTCTTGGTAGCGGAGTCGTCGTCCTTGGCAGCGTCGTAGGTGAACGCCCAGTCATCATCGTTATGGCCACCTCCGACATCGCTGGCAAGGTAGTCCACGCCGGCAACATCGCCAAAGGCATCAGCGCCACGATCGGCGGCGGCGGTGGCGGTCGTCCGGACGCGGCGCAAGCCGGCGCACGCGACCCGTCCCGCATCAACGAAGCGTTAAGGAACGCAAAATCAGTCGTCGAATCACTCACAGATTCAGTTGCACGAACGGAGGCGTAAACATGACAGCAGAACGTGTCAAAGACCGCCGCAAGCGCCCAGGCAGATGCCTCGGCGTCGACTTCGGCCTCGCAAGAGTCGGCCTCGCGGTGTCGGATCCCGAACGCGTTATCGCATCTCCCGTCAAAGCCGCCGCAACCGACGACGCGCTTATACGCATCAAATCATTGATCGACGAACGCGGCGTGACTGAGATCGTCGTCGGCGTGCCGCTCCACATGGACGGCAGCATGTCCCCGATGGGAGAAGATGCCTTGGCGTTCGTCGGGCAGTTGCGAGCGGTCGTCGATATTCCAGTCTTCACCGCCGACGAGCGTCTAAGTACTGTCGAAGCCGAAAGGGTGCTGAACGAAGTAGATTCACCCTCCCAACGCCGTCACCGTGTCAAAGGCCGAGTCGATTCCGCCGCCGCCGCAATTATCCTCCAGACCTACCTCGACGGCGGATAGCGAACAGTCCAGCACGAAAATTAGGCATCGTCTCTCGGTATAGGATTTACCTAAACCCGAACACCAGAACCCTCCAACCGATCCCTATGACCACCAGCAATTTCGGCATCATCGGATACCCGTTAGGGCACACCCTGTCGCCCGTTTTCCAGAACGCCGCACTTAAACACCACGGCATCGATGAACTGTTCGAAGCTTGGCCGATACATCCCGACGATCTCGCCGCAAAAGTCGAATCATTCCGTGCCGACGGTTTCCTAGCCAGTTGCGTCACCCTGCCGCACAAACAGGCAGTGATACCGATGATCGACGAACTCGCAGACACCGCAGTTGCCGTCGGTGCCGTCAACTGGATCATCAACAACAACGGACACCTAACTGGTCACAACACCGACTCGCCGGGATTTCTGAGGGCCTTGACCGAACTTGGCAAGTTCAATCCCGCTGGAAAATCGGCCCTCGTATTCGGCGCAGGCGGCGCTGCGCGAGCAATCGTCCACGCCCTCAAAACCGCAGGCATCGCGTCGATGACCATCGCAAACCGCACTGTCGCGCGAGCCGAAGAACTCGCAGCCGACTTCTCCGACGATTCCTTGACCATCAATTCGTGCGGTCTCGATGCCAGCGACCTAAATGACATCTCATTGGCGTCCGATCTCTTGGTAAATACCTCATCAATGGGAATGGATGGCGGACCCGCACCCGATGCCACTCCCGTAACCGCCGACGCCATATCTCCTGATGCAGTGGCATACGACGCCGTCTATGCTCCTCCAATGACCCCGTTCCTGAATGAAGTCGAGAAAGCCGGAGCCAAATCGCTCCGTGGCTTCACCATGCTTCTCCTCCAAGGCGCGGTCGGATTCGAGTTGGCGACTGGCAAACCGGCTCCAGTCGACGAAATGTTCGAAGCAGTTAGGCGAGCCACTTCCTGATGACCCGATTTAGATACCTCACCGCAGGCGAATCCCACGGCCCGGGGTTGACCGTGATAGTGGAGGGAGTACCCTCCGGACTCCCGATTAACGAGGACTACGTCGAGGAGCAGATGGCACGCCGCCAAAAGGGCTACGGCTCCGGCGGTCGCATGAAAATCGAGAAAGACCGAGCTGTCATCCGCGGCGGTGTCCGCCACGGCAAGGCGCTCGGTTCGCCTATCGCCATGTGGATCGAGAACAAAGACTTCGCCAACTGGACGGACGCGATGTCCGTCGCCGACGTAGGCGACGATGTAAACAAAAAGACGCACACGCGTATCGTTCCCGGCCACGCCGACTTCCCTGGCGCGCTCAAATACTTGCACCACGACGTCCGAAACGTCCTTGAACGCGCCTCTGCCCGTGAAACCGCCGCCCGCGTCGCGGCATCGACAGTAGCTCGCCGCATCCTTGAGCAGTTCGACATCGACATCCGTTCCCATGTCATCAGCTGCGGACCCGAGAAATCGCCAATTATCGAGCCGTCTGAAATCGATTGGGACATCGTCGAAGCCTCGGATGTTAGGACTTGGAACGTCGATGCTGACGAACGATACCGCGCCGCGATCGACACTGCCAAGAAGGAACGCACCACCATCGGCGGCGTGATGGAGATCGTCGCCTTCGGGGTGCCCGTTGGACTAGGCAGCCACGTCATGTGGGACCGCAAACTCGACGGTAGACTCGCCCAAGCCATGACCAGCATCAATGCCGTCAAGGGCGTTGAGATCGGATACGGCTTCAACAACACCGCTAGATGGGGCAGGGATGTGCACGACGTTATCGTGCCAGATCCATCCGACCCCCGACGATTCCGCCAGTTGACCAACCACGCTGGTGGCATCGAAGGCGGCATGTCTAACGGCAATCCGGTCGTCGTACACGTCGCCGTAAAGCCTATCGCTACCATGACACGCCCGTTGCCCAGCATCGATATCAACACTGGCGAGGTGATCGAGGCCGCATATAACCGATCCGACATCTGTCAGGTCGCGCGCGCATGCCCGATCGGCGAAGCGATGATGGCGCTGGTTCTTGCCGATGCATTTCTGGAGAAGTTCGGTGGTGACTCAATTGCCGAGACGCGTCGAAACTACGACTCCTACATCGCCTCCCACCAAGAGTTCGGCGTCGGTGTCGTTGCATAGGGTGAAACCGAACGGCAACATCTACCTCATCGGGTTCTCCGGCACTGGAAAGTCGCTCAGCGGAATCAGGGCGGCAGAACTGCTCAAACTCCCGTTCGTCGATATGGACGATCTGATCGAGTACCGCACAAAAAAGTCGATACCCGAGATCTTCGAGGACGACGGCGAGGATGCATTCCGCAAGATCGAAACCGACATCCTACGTGAACTGTCCGAGAAGTCCAGCCGCGTGGTCTCCACTGGCGGCGGCGTTCCCGTTCGCGAACTCAACCGTCAAATTATGCGAAACAGCGGGGTCATCATACATTTGACGGCAACTCCGGAAACGATCCACAAAAGGCTTACCACGCGACAAAGCAGAAACCGGACACTGCGTCCGCTTCTGGGCGATGACGCCCCAGAGCAACGGATTGCCAATCTGCTGGCTGAGCGAACCGAGGCATATTCGTGCGCCGACCGATCCATAAACACCGAAGGACTGTCCCACCGCCAAGTCGCCGCCGCTATTGAAAACGTCTGGCAAGAGTTGTCATCTCGGTCGGAATCCAGTCAGGTCAACTCCGATGTTTAACTACAACCCGGGTGCTGAAGAACCGGCCGCAACCGTCAAAACCTCTCAGGGCGACTACCGCGTCATGGTCTCGCGCGGTGCCGTCGAAGGCATTGGCCCGGAGATGCGCCAAGCCGGTGTCAACGGTAGGGCGTTCCTCATCGCCGACTACGCAATGTTTCCGTTGCTCGTGAGGCGCGCCCATGAAGCCCTCGAACGTGGCGGGTACGAAACTCATGCCCTCATACTTGAACTCGGTGAAGAAGCCAAGACCATAGCGACCGCAACCAAGGTCTACGAGTGGCTCGCCGAGCAACGCGCCGAACGCACCGATTGTGTCGTTTCTATGGGCGGCGGAGTAACTTCAGACCTCGTCGGATTCGTTTCCGCAACTTGGCTCCGCGGCGTACCGGTTGTACACGTTCCGACATCCCTCGCCGCCATGGTCGATGCCTCTATCGGAGGCAAGGCCGCCGTCAACCTGCCTATCGGCAAAAACCTAGTCGGCGCCTTCAAACAACCCCGCCTAGTCATTCACGACATCGATTTCCTCGATACTCTTCCCCGTCGCGAACTAGCCGCCGGCTGGGCCGAAGCCGTAAAACACGCCCTCATCCTCGACGACGACCTGCTGAACACCTTCGAAACCCACGCCCAAGACCTCGCTGCCCTCACCGGCGATCTCGTCGAACCAGTCATCCGACGCTCAGTTGAGATCAAAGCCGAGATCGTGTCAGCAGACGAGTTTGAGACCGGCAACGACCGCGTCTTGCTCAACTACGGCCACACGATAGGCCACGCCATCGAAGCCGTAACTGAATACGGAACCTACCTCCACGGCGAAGCCGTCAGCATCGGCATGATGGTCGCCGCCGGAATATCCCAACGCCAAGGCCTAATATCCGAAGAACTTGTGGACCGCCAACGTACCCTACTCCAACGATTCGAACTCCCGACAACATTAAGCGACGTCGATCCTGACACATTGCTCGAGGCGACAACCTCCGACAAAAAATCTCGCGGCGGCAAAATCCGATGGGTCCTTTTACGAGGTCCCGGCCGCGCCACCACTAGCCGCGATGTCTCCACGAGGGTCGTTAGAGCCGCCCTAAACGACGTTTTGATACCTCAATAGGGCTAGAGCCTGCCCCGGATTTGTCCGGGGGCGAGTGTGAAACCCTATCCCCCCGCAACCGCGGGCACGATGCTCACCTCATCCCCGTCCGACAGACCAGTGTCGGTTCCGTCAAGATACCGAATGTCCTCACCGTTGACGTAGATGTTGACGAAGTGACGAAGCTCCCCCGATTCGTCGCACAATCGCGCCTTGATCCCAGGGAACGAACCGTCCAGCGATTCGATCATTGCCGATACGTCGCCACCATCGGCGCTCACCGTCGACTGTTGGTCGGTCAGCCGCCGCAACGGCGTCGGTATCTTAACTGAAACTGCCATTCTGTCTGTTACTCCGTCAATCACCGCCGCAACACACGGCGCTCTAGTTCGCTTCTCGATGCTGAGAGATGATTCTAGACGATGAGCATCTCCAATCGCACCGAGTCGAACCCAGCGAGAATAGCCAGACCAGAGCCTAGGCCGGATCTTTTTCCGATGTCCACTCCACTAGGAGCCAGACGAGACCTGCCACGAAGAAAGCGACGACAATCGCTATCAGAACTGGGATCATGTTGCTGCCTTCACTCCTTGAAGATGATCATATGCCGTGCCGATTTACAAATCTACCACAACGGTTGATACAGACTTGCACATACTCAAGCTATAGCTTCTGCCGGACGTAGAGTGACCTCCACTTCGACCATCTCGAAAGTGGTTGACAAAGTGGGTTCATCGTCTCCAAAATCGGCCAAAGTCTCCTTAAACTCCTCAAGATTCTGACAGTGGTATGACATCGCTGATTCTAAAGACATCTGCGGTTGTGGGAGCGGCTCTCCATCTTCCAACATAGATTCAAGATGGAGCGTGATGGCCTCACGAATCATGTCATGGATTTCGTTCCAAGTCTTGCCAGTGCTGACGCAACCCGGCAATTCTGGTGGATAGGCGGAATAATTGTTGGGAGTCTGCTCGAAGACAACCGCATACTTTAGCTTCATCTGTTCGTGCCCCTTAGTCCTGCCTGTCTCAGTATATTCAACCACGTTCCTTTGGCTATGTCATCACCAGGATGTCCCGCAATAACTACAGTCCCAATCTTTTCCGGATGTTTGTATATTCGATGACTTCCTCGAGTACGTTCCAATCGCCAGCCTTCGCGTTCGACCATACGAATCGCCTGCCTTACCTTCGGCATAACTCACACGCTTGGATCTAGACGCGGAGTCCGTCAGATCATCCCTGATACCCTACGCCACCGCACCCATAATCATCTCATCGAACGACCTCACGTCCGCATCGATCGTCGTTACCCGGATCGAGTCCGCAACCGCATCCATAGTCTTCAATCCGCTACCCGTGATCAACGCAACCGTCTCCTCGTCACGAGCAATCGCGCCACTCTCGGCCAGCTGCTTCAGCGCCGAAATCACGACCCCTCCAGCCGTCTCCGCGAAGATGCCCTCAGTCTCCGCCAGCAATCGAATCCCTGCCGCAACATCCTCTTCCGGAACGATGCAACCTTTACCGCCCGATTCCGTCGTGACCTTTGCCGAATAGTAACCATCCGCCGGATTGCCGATAGCGAGTGACTTCGCGATCGTGTCTGGGACCACTGGACGCGGGTGGGTCTGACCCTCTTGGACGGCGGTCGCGACAGGTGAGCATCCCTCAGCCTGTGCGACGTGCATCGACGTTGGAGCATCATCGATCAACCCGAGATCGGTGAACTCCCGCAAACCCTTCCAAACCTTCGTCAGCAGTGACCCGGAGGCGACCGGTACCACAACATGCCGAGGCGCACGCCATCCGAGCTGCTCCGCAACCTCGAACCCCAAAGACTTGCTGCCCTCGGAGTAGTACGGGCGCATATTCACATTCACAAACGCCCACCGACGCTCATCCGCAAGTTCGCTACATAGCCGGTTCACATCGTCATAGTTACCCCGAACCAGAATCACGGATCCGAAGATCGCCGCCATGTTGATCTTTGCACGTTCCAGATCGTGTGGCACAAACACCATCGTGTTCAACCGTGCCTTTCGACCATGCGCCGCCGTCGCACCAGCCAGGTTACCTGTCGACGGACACGCCAAAGTGTCGAACCCGAACTCCACGGTCTTAGTCGCCGCAACCGATACCACACGGTCCTTGAACGAATGTGTCGGGTTAGCCGTGTCGTTCTTGATCCAGAGATTGTCCAGACCCAAAACCTCGCCAAGATTGTCCGCCTTGATCAGCGGTGTCAGTCCCGCGCCTATGTCAACCGCATTCGAAGCAGACGCAGGGAGAAGGTCCGCATACCGCCAAAGAGTCGACGGACCGCGCTCGATAGATTCTCGACTGATCGAACGACTCACCGCGTCGTAGTCGTAGGAAACCTCAAGCGGCCCGAAGCAGAAATCGCAAACGTAGAGCGGCTCGATAGGGTAGTCAGTGCCGCATTCCTTGCAGCGGAGACCGTTTACGTGTGGCACGGGATTGGTTCCTCGATTGTGCGCTGATGCCTGTCATATCACCTGCGCATGGGAACCTTTGTGAGGGTAAACCCGTGCCGGGAGTGACAGCAGCAGCTTTGTGATCCTAAGCTCGCTGATTCACCGACTGTCTCGGGCACCACATTGGGATCGGCGCACCAAAACAAGGTATCGACTTAATCTTATTCGTGATTAGTTCAGAAAGTCAATTTCTCCGGCTAATATGCCTTTTACACACTCAGATTCTCAGTCGTCCCGTCGCATGAGGCTGAAGCTCCTAGCACTAGGACCTCGATCCGGTTGCGTCGCGAGGAAGACTGCCATTGGCGCGACGTCTGCTGGTCGTTTCACCCATTCACTCTCAACATTAAACACAGAATCTTGAGCCTCCGAGTCATAACTCGACCCTGACTCAGTCAGGACCGGACCAGGTATCAGTTCGTTCACACTGATGTTATCGCGCCACAACTCCTGCGCCAAGATTCGAGTCAACATCCAGAGCGCAGCCTTAGAACATGCATGAGCCGAGGTAGCAATGCGTCCATGGTGTCCCAATCCGGACCCGATCGTGAGGATTTTACCGGCTCCCCTTCTACGCAGATGCGGTATGGCTTCTCTCGTGCAGTAATATGCGCCAACGAATGACACACTCAAAGTCGATAGCCATGACTCAGGGTCGCTATCCGCAACGGGCCGATGATCATAAGTCTTTGCGGCGTTAACTACCAAAATGTCGAGCCCGCCGAATTTATTGACGACCTCGGCGAACAAACGTTCCACAGATTCTAGGTCGGTCACGTCAGTTTGCACCGCTATAGCCCGACCGCCTGCATTTATTATTTCCGCAACCGTGGCCTCGATCTCGGACAGAGTGCGGGCGGCGCAGCCGACTGCCGCTCCTTCAGCTGCGTATGCAATGGCGATTGCCTTTCCTATGCCACGACCAGCACCAGTGACGATTGCCACTTTCCCGTTCAATTGGTGTTCTGGGTGTGTAGAAGACATAACTGCCATTTCCCCTACGGACATCTAACCAACCGCCGGATAAAACTCCGCGTGTTCTCCCATCGTCGGATGATTTCGCTTGGGTATCAAAACCGTACGTCGCACCGATAAAATCCGTTCGTTCCGCTGGTTATACCCGAAACAGTCCAACTGAACGACGCCACGATCACCCTTCGATGTCTCCCATTTGTCGAGAACGTGTGCCTCGGAGTAAATCGTGTCTCCGTGGAACGTCGGACCCTCGTGCGTGACCTTCTCATACTCCAATGCCGCAATCGCACGACCCGATACGCTAGGCACACACTGACCAATCACGATCGCGAACACCAAGATGCCATTCACCAGACACTTCTGATGCTCAGTATGCTCGGCGGCGTAGTTCGCGTCGATATGGATCGGATTCTGGTTCTGGGTCAGCAGCGAAAACCACGTGTCGTCCGCCTCTGAGATCGTCCGCCCCGGCCAGTTCCGATAAACGTCCCCAACCTCGAAATCCTCGAAAAACCGTCCAAATGCCTGCGTACCGTTATCGCTCATATCACTTCTCCTTCATTGAGTATCCTGCAATACTCGCATCATTCTCGCACTAACCCCATCCTTCAATCCTTACAGTCCTTCAAATCCCGGTTCAGACAATGAATCCAACACATTCCGCGCCCGCGCAACCACTGGCGCATCCACCATCTCGCCATCCAGCGAAACACTCCCTCGTCCCGCAAGTTCTGCGACGCGCGCGGCTTCAAGCACTCGGCGTGCGCGCTCGATCTCCGCATCAGTAGGCGAAAACACCGCGTCAATAACCTCGATCTGCGCCGGATGGATCGCGAACTTGCCGGCATATCCCAACCGCCGAGCCAAACCCGCCTCTCGTCTCAATCCGTCAGGATCGCGGAACTTCACATACGGCGTGTCCAGCGCTTGAACATCCGCCGCACGCGCTGCCACCGCTACCGCCGAACGCGCGTATAGCAACGACGCCTCGCCATATTCGTCTACAGTTCCGGTGTCATCACCAACAACATCAACCGATCGACTTATCCCCATATCCGCACTGAAATCCTCAGCACCAAACGCAACCCATCTAACACGCTCCGACGCGTTACAGATCTCAAACGCATTCACGATCGCGCTAGCCGTCTCTAACCAAGGAAGTATCCCCACCGTCCCGACCTCAATGCCGCAGTCCGCCTCCAACCCCGTCAACATCCCATCAACCACCGCAATATCGTCGGCAGATCGAATCTTCCCCATACTGATCGCAACAATGTGCGGCCCGACTACGGCCTTCAGATCATCCTCAGTCAATCCCGTCAAAAGCGAATTAACCCGCGGCACAAGCGGCTTCCCCAACTCGAACAAGGAGGGCAGAGCATCAGCCGTAACCGCACGAGCCTCTGCCTTATTCGCCATCGGAACCGAGTCCTCCATGTCCGGGATATAAGCAGACGGCGAATACCGTCCTGCTTTACCCAGCATGTCCCGTCGATTGCCTGGTATGAACAGAGGGCAACGCAAATCTATGTGCGACAATTTGGCGGACGGCATCTAGGACTCCTGAAGGCATAGTTTAGAACTACGGATGCAAGACCGACACAAAATCCACATCGCTTTGCCGCGCCGTCCGGCAATTCGCTCCGCACTCGAAAATGCTCTGCGGGCCGCCAGCAATCTCCATCTAGGCAATTACGACCTGACAGACAAGATCGACGACGCTGAGGTCGTCGTCACCGATAGCGAAACCCAGTCAAACGAAATCGGCCACCTCCCCGATTCTGTCCGATACCTGCAACTCATAGACTGCGGCTCCGGCACACCAAACATGACCGACGACGACCTGACGGTGTCCAACGCATCGTCGTTGTTGGTCCACGATCCCGCCGATTGGGCAATCGACCAGTGGCGCGAAATCGCACGCCAATCATCCAGAACCCGGCAAAAAGACCCGAATGTCGCCGGAATCATCGGTTTCGGATCGTTAGGGTACGAACTCGGCATACGCTTGAACGAATTAGGGGCGAAGATTTGGGTGAACGACATTCGGACACCTCAACAAATGTCGTTCCAGAGCGTCGGAGCACGCCGATCATCGCTCGATCTGCTCATGTCTCAAAGCGACATCGTGTTTGTCGCCGTCCATCACGGACCCACTTCGGATCCATTGCTATCTCGCCGTGAATTAGGTCTTCTCGAAATCGGCGCTACCGTCATAAATATGTCGGGCGAAAAAATCGTTGACCGTAAGGCGATAAAGACGTTGAACGAGTACCAAGAACGGAACATAGACTACCGCGAGATGCCCTCCGACCTAGGAAGCGCATCCGCTTCGCGTAGACCCCGAGCCGCAACCAGTTGGGTTCTAGACAACCTAGGCAACTACGCACTCAACCGCCAACCCCGCTCCATCGTCGAACACGTAACCCACCCCCTAGCCGGCGACCCCGCATTCTGGGCATCAAGAATGCACCCAAGGCAAACGCCGGGTTAACGAAACTCACCGTTAAGGAAGCGTCCATGGTTGACGGAAACGACCTACCCAAACTTACCGGCAAGGAACACTTGAAATATCCGCGGAATTGGGAGGTTGATCTCGACGAGGCGAACGTCGGGCAGTTCTGGTCATGGGCGTTTTCAGAATTACTTGACAACACGTTGCGTGGCGAATTCGGTGAATATCTCGTCGCATTAGCTTTGGACCCGAGTGATCCATTTCGATTTAGGAAGAAAGCATGGTCAAGTTGGGACCTGCAAATCAATCAAGATTTACGGATCGAAGTCAAGACTTCTGGTCGCTCTCAAAGTTGGCACAAAGACAGACCTTGGCGTTCCGGCAAAAAGAAAAAGTCAAGCCCCTCATGGGGTGTCAGGATGGTCAAAGTCTATTGCGAGGAAACGGGTGAATCGTCCGAAAAATCAAGTCGACCGGCCGACCTATACGTTTTCTGTTTTCACGATGAAAAATGCGTTGATAAAGCGGAAACTACTGACTTAAGTCAATGGGAATTTTACGTCGTGTCCAAGGAGAAATTAGAACAAAAATTAGACGAATCTTCCAGACAGTCGATAGGTGTCACGTTTTTGAGTAAATTGAAAAAAGTCAAATTCGACCAACTGCGCGACGAGATTGTCTGTATTGCCAAGGATGGAGGCAAATCTACAGATGGCATTCGCGTGAAATGAACGTGAGACCGTAACTAACCGTTGACGACCGGGTTAGTGTCGCCGTCCATTCATCCCCGGCATCAACTCCGTAGGCTGCTTAACCTCCCCCGCCAAACGAATCCGCCTCTGCGCCTGCTTAAACTCCTCGTCCTGCTGTGCCGACTTCGAGATCTTCACTGCGCACGCCTTGAACTCCGGCGTCTCAGTGATGAAGTCGTAGGCATCCGACGTCACATCATTCGTCCGCGTGAACTCCGGAAATGCGAACGACATGAACACTAGCCCACGCGGTGACCGCTCCGTAAGCCGCGCCGCAACCGTGACCTGCCCACGTCTTGACGCAACATCCAGCAAATCCCCGTCCGCCAAACTCATCTCCTCCGCATCCCGCGGGTTGATCTCCAACATCTCGTGCGGGACCAACAAATTGAAGCCCGAAGCCTGCCCCGTCTGCGTGCCCGTGTGATACGTTGACCGTCGCCGACCTGTAGTCAACATCCACGGATATTCATCATCCGGCTCCTCGGCAGGGGGGATATGATCCACGGGCGCGAAGAACCCCGGGAACCCCGTCGAAAATTCATCGCCGTGCAGATACTCCGTCCCCGGATCGTCCTCGTCACCGCACGGCCACTGAATCCCGCCATCACGCTCCAACCGTTCGTGTGAGATACCGCCGTAGATCGGCGTTACGCTCCGCATCTCGTCGAATACATCGGTCGCCGTCTTCATATCCTGCGGCTTGCCCATCCGCTCGAACATCGTCAACAGAATCTCCACATCCGTCTTAGCCTCACCCGGCGGCGCAACAGCAGGGCGCACCCGCTGCACCCGACGCTCGCTATTCGCAAACGTCCCGTCCGACTCTGCAAACGCCCCAGCCGGCAACACTACATCCGCCAACTGCGCTGTCTCCGTTAGGAAGATGTCCTGCACCACGAGGAAATCAACCGACCGCAGAGCATGTTCCGCATGGTTGGCATGCGGATCAGACACGATCGTGTTCTCACCCATCACGTAAACCGCCTTAACCCGCCCCTTGATCATCTGCTCCATCGCCGTGATCTTCGTGATCCCACGACGCTTCGGCAACGGCTCGCCCCAAGCCTCTTCGAACTGTTCACGAACCCCCGGACGCTCCACCTTCTGATAGCCCGGCAGATCAGTCGGAATACATCCCGCGTCACCCGCTCCTTGGACGTTGTTCTGACCACGCAACGGGTTCACTCCCGCATTCGGCACACCCAAGGTCCCGCACAGCAAGCCCAGATTCCCCAACGACTGAACATTGTGCGATCCGCAAGAGTGCTCGGTGATGCCCAGCGTGTAGCAGATCGACGCCTTCGGTGCCGCCGCCGCAAACTCCCGTGCCGTCTCGATAATCTCTTCCTCCGTAACACCGCAGATCTTCGCCGAATACTCTGGCGTGTACATCTGAACATGCCGCGCAAACGCCTCGAATCCTTCCGTCCGATGCTCCACGAACTCCGGATCGTGCAGACCCTCATTGATGATCACGTTCGCAACCGCGTTGTAGAACGGGATATCCGTCCCTACCTTGATCTGAACATGCCGCGTAGCCCAATTCGTCAACTCGATCTTGCGCGGATCGACCACCACTAGCTTGGCGCCGTTCTTCACCGCTCGCTTCATCCGCAGCGATATGACCGGATGCGCCTCTGTCGTGTTCGAGCCCGTCACCAGCAGGAAGTCGGTACCCGCTAACTCCTCGATCGAGTTCGACATCGCTCCTCTTCCCACCATGACCGCCAGACCGGCGACCGTCGGAGCGTGTCAAGTACGAGAACAATTATCGATATTGTTCGTCCCAATCGCCACCCGAGCGAACTTCTGCATCAGATAGTTCGCTTCTGTAACCACTCGAGCCGAGGCCCAACAAACTACCGAATCCGGACCCTCATCCGCGATCGCATCCTTGAACTTCGACGAAACCAGGTCCAGCGCCTCGTCCCAAGACGCCTTGCGGAACGTGCCGTCCAGCTGCTTTATCAGCGGATGCCGCAACCGGTCCTCGCTCCTCACAAACTCCCAAGATGCGAATTGACCCTTCACGCAAAGCGATCCGCGGCTTGCCGCAGTGAAGTCCGGCTCTGCGCCGATGATCTCCCCGTCATGCGTCAATATCTCGATACCGCAACCGACACCGCAGTACGGACAAACCGACTGCGTCCGATCAACATCCTCCGCTGATATGTCTTGACCAACAACCTTCCGGTCCGTCAGCGCGCCGGTAGGGCAGGTGTTGATGCACTGACCACAGAACGTGCAAGGTGAATCGATCAGTTCGTTGCCGAAAAAGGTGAAGATGCTCGAGTCCTGCCCCCGACCATCCACCGTTATCGCCGCCGCTTGCTCCCAATCGTTGCAGATATTCGTGCATCGGTAACACGCGATGCAGTAGTCATAGTCCCGCTGAATAAAGGGGTTCTCGTCATGCTCAGCCTTCGCCCGCTCCCTCAGATGCGGAAATGCATCCCACCGCGCGTCATACTCCTCAACCGTACGATCGAACTCTGTCGGCCCCACCTTGTTCGAATAAGGATTGTTGTTCGGCGACGCCATCTCCGACAGCAGCATCTCCAGCAACGTCTTCCGATACGACCGAATCTCGTCCGTATGCGTCGCCACATCCATCCCTTCCTCCGCAAAAGCTGTGCACGACGCCACCTGCTCCACCCGGCCATTCACCTCAACCTCGACCAGACACATCCGACAAGTCCCCTGCGCGCCCACACGTTCGTCATAGCAAAGAGTCGGCACCTCAAACCCAGCATCCCTCACCGCATCCAGCACACGCCCACCATCCGCACACTGAACTGCAACACCATTGACTCTCAGATCGAGCCACTTGGTCCGACCATTCGATCTCGTCTTGGACGACGAAGTAGTCATTGAAAAACCGACTGTTGCGTTAACTCGATTCTAGCCAAAGGCGCAAGAGCCAACCATCAGCCCAAAACACCCACCGCAACCCTAACACGAACCAACCCTTACCGACCCAAAGGATCGTCCGGGGCAGGGCAGGGCACCGCGCGCCCCTCACTCCATCAATCACTCATATGAAAACGCCGACAGCATCGGCTGAAGTCGACCAAACCTGAAATCGCCAGAAACACCCCTCGCGAGACCGACACGCCCCAAAACTCATCTCTTCACATTCGAGGCACAATTTCGAAAGGGCAGGGCAGAGGTCATCCTCGATAGGGGCAGGTTTAAAACCTGTCCCTCTACGCGATCACACTTTCTCCCTAGACGCGCATCCTCCAATCCGCAATGCCCCGTTTTTTCTTGCCGCAAGTTGCCGCTGGAGCGGCAGGAGCATTTTTCTTACTTGTTCAAAACTAGTTCACCGCTCGAATCGCATCGATTCAAAGCGAAAATACAACTGTTATCAAACAAGTTCAAAACTCTGATGATTCCAGATTGAATTAATGAAAGATTTATTTTTGAACAAGTATAAACGCAACTGAAGGCGCTCTGAAAAAGTTCTGGACTTGTTTCGAAAATTGTTGATACTCACATGAAACTCGGTTTAAACTAGTTCAAAACTAAGTGCGAAAATATGCTCTGCCAAACTGACGGAAGAGGCTAGATATGACTACGGTCAACTACTTGAGAATGACCAAAGCGGTGGAAGATGCCGAGAAGAAGCTGGGTGGACCCCTCCGTGAGACCCTTCATGCTCGTCTGAACGAGCCCGGCGAAACAGTCGCCAGCATCTCAAAGGAGATTCGCGTCCAAAAAGCCACCATCAACTACTGGATGGCCAAACTCGGCATCAACTACGGCCGGGTAGCGCACTACTTCGACGAAGAAGTTCGCATCCTCTCACCCGAAGACGCTCGACTACTCGACGCGGTCCTCGAGATGGGCATCTCCGCGGATGACCTCGACGAGTTGAACCCGGAAGCCGACCGAACCATGCGACGGTTCGAAGAACTTGGCGTCCCACTCGAAGAACTCGCCGAACTGACCGCATCCCAAGTCGTCGCGCTCCGCAGATTAGCGCGCTTAGGGCTGACCGACGAGCAGATCGACCTCATCGATGGCGAGATGCTGGACGCGCTGGCGAAGCTGATAGGGCAGGGCATAAGCAGCGAAGACGTTTCGCAGCTGTCACAGGTGGACATCGGGCTGATCAACAAGGCGAAATCCGCCGGCATCGACATCGACGAACTCAGCAACGTCGGTACGGATTGGCTGGAATTCATCCGCGCATCTAGGCAACGAGGCATAGACCCGGAAACTTTAGCCGGTGTTGACAGCCACGCCATCGGCGCATTGGAACGGGCACGCGAGCGCGGCATCAATATCGGAGACATCGACGCCCTGACCGCCGCCGAACTCGACCTCGTCAAGAAGATGCGCGCCAAACGAGCCGAAAATCCGGCATCGTTCGAGCACCTATTAGGCATGATCGACCTGATATAGCCGCAACCCTGAAATAGATACCGCCCCAAAAAGGCACTGTGCGCCCTATCGTAGATAGAA
Organism: Dehalococcoidia bacterium; assembly: GCA_965220515.1. Classification (GTDB taxonomy): domain Bacteria; phylum Chloroflexota; class Dehalococcoidia; order Lucifugimonadales; family Lucifugimonadaceae; genus Bin127. The sequence continues at coordinate 319,956 of OZ244831.1, read as the reverse complement.
TTGTTTGAGTCAGAAACGCCAGAACTTGGGAGAGCTCGGCATTGCGTATCGCAGGATTTTCGTTTAAGCGCGTCGAAAAAAATCGCGGCAAAATCGCCGCCGCTGGTCTAATCGTCCTACTGCTCGCATCAGTATTCATCGCAGGATGCACCGAAGTGCCGAACCCCACCGCGACCCCAGTGGCGTTCGATCCCACTCCGGCCGCTCCCGGCACCCGTGACCTCGTCCTCGCTGGCGCATCCGCCGCTGACATTGCAGCATTCGCCGCCGAACCGGTCGTTCTTCCAGAAGGCGACGCCAGCAACGGCGAAGCCCTACACACATCCCTCGGCTGCGCCGCCTGCCACTCCGTCGGCGACGATGTCATTGTCGGCCCCGGCTGGAAAGGCCTCTACGCCCGCGCCGGTGAACGCACCGACCTCGGAGCCGACGACTACCTCGTCCAATCCATCACCAAACCCTCGAAATACATCGCCGAAGGCTTCACCAACGTAATGCCCGCCTTCGACTACCTCTCCGACCAAGAGCTAGCCGACCTAATAGCCTTCGTCAAAGCCAACGAGTAAACCTCCGCCCCCTTCGCAAAGCGTAAGGGGGCGCGAACGAGCGAAGCGATGTGAGCGGGGGATGCCCGTAGGGGCAGGGCGGACGTAACGTTTTAAGTCCCGGGAGAAATATCCAAGGCCTGTCCCGTACCACGATACGGGGACAAAGGGGGGTCACCCCCGACAAATCAGCGCTCCCTGATACCCCGCAGAAAACCCGGCGTCGATATTCACCACCGATACCCCCGGCGAACACGAGTTCAACATCGTCAGCATCCCCGCGAAACCCTCCAACCCGGTCCCATAACCATTACTCGTCGGCACCGCGATCACCGGCGCCTCCACCAACCCGCCAACCACACTCGGCAACGCACCATCCATACCCGCAACCACCACAATCACACGCGCCGCCTGCAGCACATCTTTATGCGCCAATAACCGGTGAATACCCGCAACACCGACATCATTGATCCGTTGCACATCACACAGCATCAACTTCGCCACAATCTCCGCCTCGTCAGCCACCGCCATATCAGCCGTTCCTGCCGACACCACAACTAATCCCTCGTGCTTCGCCTCCAAACCCCGATTATCCGCCCATATCGCACCGCAAGACTCGATAAAACGGACAGTAGGCACTACCGCCTTCACCGCCTCCGCCGCGTCACCATTCGACCGAGTAACCAAGACCATCCCCGACGCGTCGTAAATCCGTTTCGCAATCTCAGCGATGTGTCCCGGCGTCTTGCCTTCACCCATCACGACCTCTGGAAAGCCGGTCCTGCGCTCCCGATCAAGATCGACCGTGGCGAATCCCATCTCCGCGCTCGGCACTTCACCAACCGACTCAGATTGGGAAATTTCGCTAGGTTCGGAGGGCATTACGCTGCTTTCAGAGTTCAGTTGCGCTTGAACTGGAGTTGAACTTAAAGAAGATATTTACCACGCTGTATCATTACAGCGAAGAAATGACGAGTCCCGTTGGACGATTTTCGATGTCGATCACAGCGTGATTCTAGAATTTGCGAGTCCAAGCGGACTCGCTGGGAAAGAGACTAAATTTCTGGATTGGTCGGAATGAAGATTACTTGCATACAGGAAAATTTGGCACGTGGACTGCGAGTGGTGAACCGAGCAGTGCCGTCAAGAGCGACGCTCCCCATCACTCAGAACATCCTGATCGAGGCTGAGGACGCGCGGGTAAAACTCTCCGCAACCGATTTGGAACTCTCGATAACGACGTGGGTAGGCGCACAGATCGAAGCCACCGGAGCCATAACCCTCCCGGCCCGAACCCTCCTCGACACCATCAGCAGCTTCGACATGGGTCGCGTCGAGATGGAAGTAACCGACGAGCCCTACGGCGCCCACATCCAGACGACCACCCAGAGCGGCAGCGGTCCGGCAACCATCGACACCGACCTCCGCGGCGCGCCCAAAGACGATTTCCCACCTTTCCCAGAAGTCTCTCCCAAACACCGCGTCCGAGTAGATTCCGGCATCTTACGCAACGCTTTGGACCGCACCGTCTTCGCCGCCGCCACCGACGACGCGCGTCCGGTGCTGACCGGCGTCAAGATGGAGGTCGAAGGCGACAAGGCAACCTTCGCCGCCGCCGACGGATTCCGGCTCTCTATCGAGTCGGCTCAGCTGATGGATGAGGCGGAAGAGAGCTTCGAAGCGTTGATACCAGCTCGCGCACTTCGAGAACTGACCGCCTTGATGTCCGGCACAGTCTCGCCCGTAGAGATCATGGTCTCTGAAACTGGCGGCGAGGCGATGTTCCGCGTCGGCGACGATGTCGAGATGATCACCCAGCTCATAGCCGGAACCTATCCCGACTACAAGAGCCTCGTCCCCGAGAACTCCGACACTACGATGACCATCCCACTCGAAGGTGTCGCCCAGGTCGCACGGTCCATGAACGTCATCGCCCGCGAAGGCAGCGCCATCGTTCGACTCGTGGGATCCGACCTGGAAGGGCAGGGGCGTCTAACCCTCTCCGCCAACGCCGAGGATCTCGGCAACAGCGAAGGTAGTCTCGACATCGACATCGAGGGCGAAGAAGGCAAGATCGCCTTCAACGTCCGCTTCCTCACCGACCTCGTCCAACACTCCCAAGGCGGCTCATCGAACCCCGTCGAAACCGACGGCGACGGCACCCCAGGCGCCGAAAAGCTGGTCCTATCAATAACCACCCCATCCAGCCCAGCCGTCTTCCGCCACTCCAGCCACCCCGGCTTCACCCACGTAGTCATGCCCATGTACGTCCAGTGGTAAAACCCGCCTCATGTCCCTTTCGAGAATCGAAAGGGGCGCGAACGAGCGAAGCGCAGTTCGCAGGGGATGCCCGGCGCAGTGAAGCAGCAGTGCATCCCCTCTCCCTCGATGGGAGAGGGCTAGGGTGAGGGTGAACCGTATAATCTCAATCCTGTTGCCAGCCATAGCACTGGCAACATGCCTAATCGCCGCCTGCTCAACCACCACCGAACCAACCCCACGCCCAACTCCTATCCCCGCACCCATCGTCACCGTCGCGGTCCCACCGACCCCTGACCGCGGCTTCGACCGCTACGACTTCGAATTCGTCGAGGCGTTCGGCGGTCACGAGTGGGAGCGTCCCGTCGACATTGCCTTCCTTCCCGATGGCGAATCAGCCCTCGTCGCCGAACAGATCGGACAAGTCCATCGAGCCTTCATCGACGCCCGACGCGACCCAATCCTGACCTTCTCCATCCGAGAACGCGTCAGCCGCGATTCCAACGAGGAAGGCCTCCTCTCGTTGGCACTCGACCCGAACTACGAGACCAACGGCCGCGTCTGGATGTACTACTCCGTCCGACAAGGATTCAGAAGCACTCGGCTCTCCTGGTTCACAGTCGACGAATACATTGCCGACTGGAGCAGCGAGCACATCGTATACGAGATCACCCAGCCATACGGCAATCACAACGGCGGCAAAATCCTCTTCGACAACAATGGCTACCTCTACCTCGGACTCGGCGACGGCGGCTCACGTGGCGACCCCAAAGACAACGGTCAAGACCTCACCAACGCATGGGGCACCATCATCCGCCTCGACATCTCCGAAACCCGCAACGGAGAGCCATATCGTATCCCAGCAGACAATCCCTACATCGACGATCCCGACATCCCTGACGAGATTTGGGCCTACGGACTCCGCAACCCGTGGCGCATGACCTTCGACGCCGAAACCGACCTCCTATGGATCGGCGATGTAGGGCAGAGCTACCGCGACGAAATCAACGTCATCAGCACCAAGACTGGTGGCGGCACCAACTTCGGCTGGGCCACCATGGAAGGCACCGCCTGCTTCCGACCCCGCCAAGACTGCAACAAGACCGGCATGACACTCCCCATCGAAGACTACCCGCCACGCTCCGGCCACTGTTCAGTAATCGCCGGCCCTGTCTACCGCGGCGACGACATCCCCACACTCACCGGCAACTACCTCTACTCCGACCACTGCAAAGGGGAAATCCGAGTAATGAACCCCCAAAACCCAGAAACCGGCAGCACCTCCATAAAACCCATAGCCCCCGAAGGCACCCAATACGACCAACCCGGCATAACATCCTTCGGAGTAGACACCGAAAACGAAATCTACATCCTCCGCTTCAACGGCCCAATCCTAAAAATGGTCCCCCGCTAACAAACCCCTTTCGCGCTACCCCTTACCCCTCCCCCTCTCAGGGGGAGATTAAGAGGGGGTTAGCGAAGCAAGTGCGCGGGGTATGCCCGGGGTGGTGGAGCAGGCTAGGGGAAGCCCGTCCCCCTCACGAAGCGTAAGGGGACGCGTGCAAGCGAAGCGAGCACGCAGGGGATGCCCGGGGTGGATGGGCAGGGGGAAATATGCGAGGGATGAAGGGGGCGCTACCGTCATTCCGGCGAAAGCCGGAATCCAGAGGGACGGGGTAGACTCATAGTCAGGCAATCCATATCAAACCGTCGCTTCTATACGCCAGCGAGCTTCAACGTACCTGTTATTCGAGATTTGAGAGCTTGCCTGCCCGCGTTCTTCATATTTCTTCAGATACTCGGCTATAGCATCCTCAAGCAACACCTCCAGAAATCCCTCCATCGCCTCCTTGATATTGGCCTTGGCATCAGCCATACCCTTGCCTTGAGATATGCAGCCAGGAAGATCAGGGCAATACGCCGTTACCCAACCGTTTTCGTCCTCTTCCAACCCGATCTGCAACTTCATGACCATCTCCTTATCCTTCCACTGCACAGGCTGTTACTTGCGATCCTAGTCACTTTTGAACCAACACCAAAAAATCACAGCCCATCCTTCAAATCCTAGTTCAATCACCCCCGCGGCCTCCTCTGCGGCCGATACCGATAGTTCCGTATCCCCGGCACCAACCGCCAAATCGCGAACACAACAATCACCGAGATCACACCCCCCAGCACCATCACATTCCCCGCGCCGATGATACCGCCCACGAACGACACCTCCATCTGCCCCAGATGGTTCGCACCCATCGCCGAGAACGAATGCGCGCTGCTCGCACGACCCAGCATGTTGTCCGGCGCCGTCAACTGCACCAAAGCCTGCCGCATCGTCATACCAACCGCATCCGTCCCTCCAAGCAGCGCCACCAATCCCAGACCGATGGCGAAGATGTAGTTGATCGTCCACGAAAATCCGCCCAACGCCAATGTCACGAACGGATTGTCCACCAAATCAACCCGGTTGAACCCCCAAGCGAACAACAAAAGCGCGTAGATCAGCGTCGCCACCAGCACGATCATCCCCTTGCGCCGCCACCGCTCAGTGATGAACACCACCATGCTCCCGCACACGCCTCCCAACGCGTTCGCCGATGTCAGCATCGCCGTACCCTGTGCGCCCATCCCGTAAAGCTCGTGCGAGAAGAACGGGAACAGCATCCGGTAGAAACTCACGATCGTCACCCCGATATCCAGCAGGTACAGACCCGGCAGTATCGGATGCTTACGCACAAAGTGAAAACCCTCCACTATAGTCCGCCATTTCACACCGCCGCTTGAGCCGCTCTCCGGCGCACCCGACGAACGAATGATCAACGGCGCAACCATGCTCGCCGCCGCAATACCCGTCGTCACCAGCAGGGTAGGACCGATCCCGAAATTGATGTACAGCGGACCGAACAGGAACGGCACCGTGATCGCCGCAACCTGCATCGTCGAGGTCGAGATCGTAACCGCATTCGTCAGATGCGAGCGCGGCACCACCCGAGGCAGCATCGCCGGACGCGCCGAACTCCCCAGCATGTTCACCATCCCCGTCAATCCCGTAACCACCCAGATGTGCCACGGCGCAAGCACCTCCCCGAACGCCAGGATCGTCAACACCAGCAGCGACAGGAACGACACCGACTGCGTCATCGCCATCAGCACCTTCCGGTTCATCACATCCGCCAGCGCGCCCCCGTAGATAACCACCGGCATCTGCAACAGCTGAACCGCACCCAGAATCCCCAGCTGCGCCGCCGAACCCGTCTCGTCGAATATCCACTGACTCGTCGACAGCAACCGCAACGTCATCGCCATCGTCATCGTCACCTGCGCCGCCCACAGCACCGAGAAATCGTAGTGCTTGAATGAAGACCAAGGCCTGACCCGCTCCGTCCGAGAATGCGCTATGCGAGATTGTTGAGCCAAGAGAGAGTCGCAAAAGCGCCAGAGCAGGGCAGAGCCACAAAACCCCAACCCCAAATCAAAAGTTCATTGCATCATACACCCGCACCCGAATCGATGGGAAACCCAAACCGTCCCCTTTCGCACCGCGAAAGGGGACGCGGAGCGAAGCGAACGCAGGGGTATGCCCGGCGGGGTGGAAGGGCAGCACCACCACAAACTTTCCCCCGCTCGGCGGGGGAAATGTCCGAAGGACAAAGGGGGCTCACGGCAATGCCACCCCATTCCTTCCATCCTTAAAAATCCTTCCCATCCTAGTTCAAACCTACTCCCACCAATCCCGCCTAATCCTCCTCCGCCCAATCCCCGACGAAGACGAATCCCGAGACAAGACCCACAACTTCAACGGATTCGGATCAACCTCCTTCGCAAACGCCAGCGCCAACGCATCCGCCTTGTCCGGACTCTGACGACCAGAACTCCGAATCTTGTCCTTGCCCTCGATCTGCAACTGACCCCGCGACGTGTAGCTGAACGTCAGCGACGCAAGCTGCGATACCAACTCCGAATCATCCGGAATCGATATATCCCCATCCGCAAATCGTTGCCGCAATCCGTCGTACATCTCCGCACGCAGATTCAGATAACGTTCACTGTCCGACGCCTTACTACCTCCGTTCACACCTATCGTCCGCACCGAATCCAGCTCCCCAGCACGGTCCACCACAGCCGCTCCAAGCCCAACTTCGTCCACATGCATCACCTTCACATCATGCCTGCGCGCCATATCTATCACACGCCCAGTCGTTCCCATCAGATCAGACCGCCCGAACGCCAACATATCGATCACCGAAGAACCTCGACGCACCACCGCAACCGTCTGATTGTCACCGAAACGGGCCACATCCACACCCATCACCGCGTCATCTCCGCTCATCCCCTCGAACTCACGCCCAACCGCCGACTCGATCAGCCGCAACCCGATCAGCGTATCATCAGCCTCCTCAGGAAACTCCCCAAGCACCCGAAACTGATACTCCGACGAATTCACCCCCCGCTGCTCCGCAATCATCTCCGCCCACTTAGGAGTAGCCAACCCCGCCGGAACAACCTCAACCTCGCCCTTGCGGTCCGCTTGCAGGTCGGAACGCCCATCCATAAGGGCTGGGTCGGGTTTCCCCCGCTCGGCGGGGGAAATGTCCGAAGGACAAAGGGGGCCCACCTCGCCATCTCCAGAACCATCGTCATTCCCGCGCAGGCGGGAACCCAGAGGAGCAGTGGAGGCAGGGCCCACCGCCGTCACACCCTCCCCCCGAAACGCCGGCGTATCGAACGCCGAAATATGAATCGTCTTCCACCGCGCCCGATTCTTGTGGAACGCATCGTAGAACGTACCCGCCAGCCTCGAGGGATTACCGATCATCAGCATCTTCGCATTCTCCGAAGTCAGACAACCGAATATCGCATCGAAGATGAACTCACGCACCTCTGCAGCCTCATCCACGATCACCAGAATGTTCTTGCTGTGAAAACCTTGGAAACGCCCCGCAGTATCCGTCGAAAACCCATACGCGAACCGCTTCTCCGAAAGCTCTAGACGCGTCGACGTCAACTTCCCTCCGAGATACTCCGGATTCTTACCGTGAAGATGCCGAATCTCACGCCACAGCAGATCCTTCACCTGACGCTCCGACGGCGCAGTCGTGATCACCGTCGCCTCATCGTGCATGTGCAACCACCAAAGCGTCGCCAACGCCGCCGTAAACGTCTTACCAGATCCGTTGCAAGAACGCACCGCAACCAAATCATGATCCCGCAACCCCCTCAACACATCCCTCTGCTTCTTCCAAGCACTAACCCCCAGAAACCGCTCCGCAAACCACCCCGGATCCTCACCCGCCACCACACGATCACTAAAAATAAACCTCCGCGGCAAAGTCTTCCCAGACATCACACATCACCTCTCTCCATCAATCACCATCATCGACATAACCTATAATAACACAAAAGTGCCAATTATGAAGCTGCAATGATTAACAGCGAGGTTTCTGATGCAACGAGTTGCCGTATACATCGACGGATGGAATCTCTACTACGGTTTGAAATCTAAACGCTACGGGTGGCGCGGATCGCAATGGCCGTGCTACTACTGGTTGAACGTCCAAAGACTATCTGAGAGGTTGCTTGACAAGAATCAAACTTTGGTGCTTGTGCGCTACTTTACGGCACGAGTGCGCGATAACCGGCGCCGATCAAAGCGTCAGAACACCTACCTTGAGGCACTCCAAACCTTGCAAGACGTTCAGATTCACGAAGGGTATTTCAACAGAGACGAAATCGTCTGCAAAAAGTGCCATCACCGCTACTTCGATTACGAAGAGAAAAAGACTGACGTGAATATTGCGGTAGAGATTCTCGGAGACGCGCAGGACAACGTATTTGACACTGCAATCATGATTTCGGGCGACGGCGATTTGGTTGGTCCAGTTGAGGCGGTGCTGAACCGATATTCGAACAAGAAGGTCATCGTCGCGTTTCCGCCAGACCGCCACTCTGCAAATTTGGAAGCCGTTGCGTCAGATCACCGCAGGATTGAACAGCGTGAGGTGAGGGGAAGTCAGTTCCCGAACCGAATGAGAAGCAATTCAGGGTTTACGTTGAGGAAGCCATCGCAATGGAATTAGACGCCCAAGAAACAATTTTTGACACCCGTAGCGTACTTGACGTATAATGCAATGCATACCCCCCCGGAAGATAGTATCACCGGGCCTGACGCTCCCGATCCCACGATCAGGAGCGTCTCTTTTTGTTCCAACCCCCAACCACCGCGTACCCTCCCTTCGCGAAGCGCAAGGGGACGCGAGCAAGCGAAGCGAAGCTCGCAGGGGATGCCCGGACCAGGTTTCAAACCTGCCCGTTCGCAGGAGCCCGCCTCGAATCACACCGATACAACTTCGAGACTCTCGATACGCTCGAAGTGACGACGATTGTTCGTCAGCACCGTCAGACCGTGATGGATGGCAGTGCAACCTATCAAAAGGTCGAAATCGCTGATCGGCGTTCCCGCAGCCCTCAGTCTTCCGCGTTCCCGACCGAAAAGTCGGCAAATATCGTCGTTCAGACCAAGCACATCGCAACCCGCAAGGAAACGCAGAAAATCACCCTCTTCACCTTCAGGGTCATGCGAGAGGTAAATCCCGTGATACACCTCCGCAAGCGTGATCATGCTAACCCCCACACCCTCGTAGATCAATTCATCCAACCGCGCCCTGAACCTCGCCTCCCCGTTCAGACAGTGAATAACCCAGTCCGTATCGACTAGATATCTCAATTGGGTTTAACTTCATCCGCATTTCGCGAACCCGTCAGTCGAGCCTCGTAGATCTCCTCTATCAACTTCTCCGCGTCAATCTTTCCCTTCCAAGCACCAAAACTCGATCTCATTACCTCCAAGTCCTCTTCCGTGATCCGCCGCCCCGAAATCGTAACCACCACCACCTCACCATCCTCCAGATCAAGCTCCTCCGAAGGTTCAAGCACCCCATCTCTATACGTCGCACGTATCGACCTGACCATCACACTAACTCCAAACCTTTCTCAACAACCGTGTCTCAGAGTATACGACCACCGCGTACCCTCCCCTTCGCGAAGCGCAAGGGGACGCGAGCAAGCGAAGCGAAGCTCGCAGGGGATGCCCGGGGCGGAAGGGCGGAGTGCCCACTTTTCCCCGCTCCAGCGGGGGAAATGTCCGAAGGACAAAAGGGGCCCACACCCCAACCCACCACCAACTATCATTCAACATCATGGCAATCCTAGTTCAAAAAAACATACGCCTCGCGGCGTGGGCAGCGTTCGTCTTACTCGGAATCCTCTCACTAACCCTCCCACCCCAACCCACCGCCGCCCAATCCCTGACCACCCCTCGCGGCGTCTCCATCATCCAGCTCGACAGCGCCATCGACCCCGTCTCCGAGCGCTACCTCGTCCGCGAGCTTGACCAAGCAAGAGGCGAATTCGCACTCGTCGTCATCGTTCTCGATACCCCCGGCGGACTCCTCGACAGCACCCGCATCATGGTCAACGCCATCCTCGAATCCCGAGTCCCGATCGCCGTCTACGTCTCGCCCTCCGGCGCACACGCCGCCAGCGCTGGCACATTCATCGGCGCCGCCGCCAACATCCTCGCAATGGCACCCGTAACCGAGATCGGAGCTGCCGCCGTCGTAGGAGGGCAGGGCGAAGAACTCGGCGAGACCATACAGGTAAAAGCCAACGAAGACGCCGCGGCACTCCTCCGCGGCATCGCCGAAAAACGAGGACGCAACATCGAAGCACTCGAAGCAACCGTCTTCGAAGCCAAGGCATACTCCGCCGAAGAAGCCGTCGACATCGGCATTGCCGACGTCATCGTCGAAGACCTCGACGCATTGCTGCACTGGCTCGAAGGACGCACCGTCGAGACCGCCGCCGGCGAAATTACCCTCGAAAACCTGCTCAACTCCCGCATCGAAGAGAGCCAATACAGCATCTGGGACCGATTCCTCGGAGCCATCGCCAACCCCAACCTCGCATTCCTCCTCATCTCCCTCGGCAGCCTCGCACTCATCGTCGAACTCTGGAACTTCGGATCCTTCATCCCCGGCACCATCGGCATCGTCCTCCTCGTCATCGGCTTCGCCGGAGTAGGGCAGCTACCGTTCCAGTGGGCCGGCATCGTCCTCATCGCCCTCGCAGTCGCACTCCTAGCCGCCGAACTCTTCGTAACCCCCGGCTTCGGATTCTTCGGAATCGCCGGAGTAGCCGCGCTCATCCTCGGCGGCATCTTCCTATTCCCGTTCCCCTCCATCGACGCTCCTGAACTCCCCGGCGCCCCGACAATCCAAGTCAGCCGCTGGGTATTAGCCGGCATCGGAGCACTATCCCTCCTCTTCGTCATCTGGCTAATCCGAGAACTCCGCATCGCCGCACGCCCCGACTCCTACCTTCCGACCGGCTCCTCCAGCCTGGTAATCGGCACCACCGCCCAAGTAACCAAAACCCTAGACCCCGACGGCGAAGTCTACGCCGCCGGCGAACACTGGTCCGCCCACACCCCAAACCGAACAACAATCCAAGCCGGCCAAACCGTAAAAATCACCCAAATAGAAGGCATAACCCTAATCGTCGAACCCGAAGACGAGGAATAACAAAAACGTCCAACCCCACCCGCCCTACGTATCCCATTCAGAGCAGGACGCCTAACCCGCGTGTCGACGCTATTCGTTACCATCTGCGATAACCTAGCCACAAACACCCCGACGTTGAGAAACGCTGCGTCAAGGAGCAAAACATGGGAATTATCAACTTCGTCCGCGACTACGAACGAGTAGCGCGCTTCACCTTAGGCAAGTTCGGCGGGATGAAAGGACCGGGCATCGTCATCGCCATACCCATCGTCCACCAGATACAGAAGGTCGACACCCGAACCGCGGTCTTGGAGATTCCCCGTCAGACCAACATCACCAAAGACAACGCACCCATAGACATCGACTTCCTCGTCTACATGCGCGTTGACATCAACCAGGCTGAGAAAGCCGTCCTCGAGGTCGAACACTACACCTCGGCAGTCGTCGGACTTGCAACAACAACCCTCCGAGCCGTCGTCGGCGACATCAGCTTGGACGAGGTCCTCTCCCAACGCGAGCGCATCAACGAGCTCATCCGAACCCGACTCGACCAAGAGACCGGACGCTGGGGCATCAAAGTCACCAACGTTGAGATTCGCGAAATCGAACCACCCAGCGACATCCAAGCCGCCATGACCCGCCAAATGTCCGCCGAGCGCATGAGACGCTCCATGGTCCTCGAAGCCGACGGTCAACGCGAAGCCGCCATCACCGTCGCAGAAGGGGAGAAACAGTCCGAAATCCTCAAAGCCGAAGGTGCCAGACAAGCCGAGATCCTAAAGGCCGAGGGCGATCAGCAAGCTGCGGTATTGAGAGCCAACGGATTCGCCGATGCCCTCCAACGAATCCAAGACACCGCCAGCGGCCTCGGCGGAAACACCATGACCCTCCAATACATGGACGCCCTAAAAGAAATGGCCGCCGGCGAATCCACCAAGTTCGTGCTCCCCATGGAGATGACCAACCTAATGTCCGGCATCGGCAACATCATGGGCACCGCCAGCACCACCGACAACAACTAACGCTTCCTAGCACTAAACCATCCCCTCTCCCTTAATGGGAGAGGGCTAGGGCTAGGGTGGCAGCGGAAATGCCCGAAAACCCCGCCGTTTTTTACGTTCAAATTCGCATCATACGCAGTTCCGCATCGCTTTGAGACGATGTGGCGTAAATCACAGTCATAGTTTCACGTAAAAATTAGACGAATTTTACCCGACTCTGACTGAATCAAGGCAGCCTGACCCCAGTAAAGCGCGTTCTTACGCAGCGTCTGAGAGGATCTCGTGATCTGCGCATGGTCGCCTCTGAATCGTCATGTACAGCCGTGCGCACAGATGAATTCAGTGAGCTCAGGCGGATGCGAACTGTCGCGTCGAGATGGTTCGATCCCACGTCAGACCACGAGGGCAGAAGTCGCTGACTGACGTCGAAAATCTGCCGACAACACCAGCGTCATCTGGCAAGAATTTCACGCGCCCCAGAGCCCCAACACCCAGCGGCCTAACGCGCCAAAACACCGCGCCAACGCGTCGTAGGATGACCGACATCCGCCCCCAAAAGCAACTCAACAAGTTTTGAACTTCGTCAAAAATAGAAATTGCCGCCAGATTGCCGCTACAGCGGCAATTCAGCGGCAATTTACCCTTAAAATTGCCGCTAGACCCAAAAATCACCGGCAATTCAGCGGCAAGAGCGGCAATCCAATGGCAAAACTCGGAGATTATGAATTCCCAGAAATCGGACTCAGTGAAAGCGTCGAACTGACGCGACGAATCTACGACGAACTACGTGGAGAAGTCCGTAGAGACGCCTTGGCGATGGTTTTGCACATGTCACCTGCCGGAGGCGCGTTCGCCGCCCGTGTAGGCGCATTACGCATCTGGGGACTGGCAACAGGAGGAGGTTCGATCGAACTTACCCATGCCGGTGAACGGATTTCGACACCAACCAGCCCTGAAGCAGAGGCACGAGTTATGAGAAACTTGGCAGCCTCAGTCCCGCTCTTCAACGATCTCTACGATCGCACCGGCGATTCGAACGTGGATCAGAGCGTGTTGGCAGCTATTTTGCAGGAGATCACCGGTGCCGAAATGAATGAAATCATACAGCGCGTTGCCGTGATTGAGCGAATATTCGAGGGCATTCGTCCATATCTCAGCGAATCGGACTACTATGAAACTGAAAAAAACACCATGTTGCAAACCGGCACCAACATCGAAAACCTGCCCGAAGGGTGGATGGAATTTCGATACGACGACGGTGCTCTAAGGATGCGCGAAACCGCCGCAAACCTAGACATGCTCATCGCCACCCTTGAGTCCCGCCGAGACCGACTAAGCGACTAGATCACCCGGATCAGAGGTAATCCTTGACTTTTTCGGCTAATCTTTGCGTCATGCCCGGCGTGGATGCCAGTTCGAGTTCAGAAGCTTCGCGAATAGCTTTGAGGCTGCCGAATCGTCGCATAAGCGCACGTTTGCGGGACGGACCTATACCGGGAACGAGGTCCAAGGCAGATTTTAGAGATGTCCGCCCCCGCGTTTTGCGATGGTAGGTGATGGCGAAGCGGTGGGCTTCATCTCGGACTTGCTGTAGGACGAACAGAGATGGCGCATTGCGAGGAAGTCGAATGGGTTCAGAACTGTCCGGCGTGTAAAGCTCCTCTTCCTTCTTAGCAATTGACGCCAAAGGAATGTCGGCCACACCGAGATGAAGCATCGTCGCCAACGCAGACGAAAGCTGTCCCTTACCACCGTCGATAAGGACCAAATCCGGCGTGATTCCGAACGAATCGGATGGTTTGGTTGGATCCGTGCCTTCAGCAGCCTTTTCACGAGCGACGTTTAGGCGCTTGAAGCGACGATTCAGCACCTCGCGCATTGATGCAAAGTCGTCGTTGCCATCCACGGTGTTGATTTTGAAACGCCGATACTGCGACGTTGCGGGCGCGCCATTCTCGAACACTGACATCGCGGCTACGGAAGATGTGCCTTGGATGTGGGAGATGTCGTAGCACTCGATGCGGTAGGGACGATTGGGAAGGCTCAAAGCTTCCTGCAGATCGTCCAAAGCACGCCCCATAAGGTCCGAGTTGGACTGCCACTTCAATTTCAACTGTGAAAGCCCCTGTACGGCGTTCTCGTGCGCCATATCGACGAGTTTTCGCTTGGGACCACGCTTTGGGACGTTTATCTCCATCTTGGCACCGCGATTTTCGGTGAGAAGCTCTTGGAGTACGTGGATATCTTCGGGTTTGGTCTGTGTCAAGAGGCGGCGCGGCATGTGTGGGTTGCCGGCGATGTAGAACTGCTCGATGAACTTGGCGATGATGTGTGAATCGGTATCGTCGTAAGTGCCGGCCATGATGAAGTTGTCGCGTCCCACCATGCTGCCGCGGCGGATGAAGAAGACGTCGATCCACGCCTCGTCGCTGCCTTTCTCGCAGGCGATAACGTCCATGTCTTCCTGCCCGATGCCGACGACCTTCTGGTCCTCGTAGACGATCTTCATGGCGTTTAGACGGTCGCGTAAAGCGGCAGCGCGCTCGAACTCTAAGTTCTCGGCGGCTTCAGTCATCGCCTCTTGGAGCTCGACGACGACCTTGTTGGTGTCGCCTTGCAGGAATGTGATGACCTGTTCGATGACTTTGTCGTATTCCTGCTTGTCGGCGTAGCCGGTACAAGGAGCGACGCAGCGCTTGATGTGGTACTCGAGGCAAGGGCGCTCCTCTTCGCCCGTGATCTTCATAGTGCAGGAGCGGTAGGGGAAGAGCTTTTTGAGGAGGTCGAGGGTGGTTCGGACAGAGTATGCGGATGCGTAGGGTCCGAAGTATCGGGCACCGTCGCGTTTAGAGCGTCGACGGGTGAAGTAGACGCGGGGGAACTCATCGTCGAGATCGACTTTGATGTAGGGATAAGTCTTGTCGTCTTTGAGACGGGCGTTGAAGCGTGGTTTGTGCTGCTTGATCAGCGAATTTTCGAGCAACAGCGCCTCGCGCTCGGACTCGGCGACGATGTAGTCGAAGTCGTGGATCTGTCCGACGAGTCGTTTGGTCTTGCCACGCAGCTTAGTTTCGTTCGAGAAGTACGAGCGGAGACGGTTTCGGAGGCTGATTGATTTGCCGACGTAGAGTATCTGTCCGCTCTTCCCGCGCATCGTGTAGACACCAGGCTCGCGAGGAACGGCGGCAAGCCGATCAGCGAAGAGGTCGGCGCGGGACGGGGAGTCAGTGGTGGGAGAGGCGGACATCGAGATAAGTTGATTTTACGGGGTTGAACTAGGATGCGAATGGTGTTGAAAAGGATGTGGTCTGATAGTCCGTGGCTTGTTGGCGGTGATGACGAGTTCGGTGGTTGGTTGGGTCGCGCGCTTAGTCGTGGCACTTCAGGTTCACCAGTTAAAATCCTTTTACTTGATCCATCTTTGCATTGGTGTGAGATATCCGTATAAATTTACATTGCCTGCGAAGATCAACCGACGAGAAAGCACCATGCAAGACCTCTTGGAAACACTGCGCCACGCTGGAGCTTGGAAACCTGACAACGATTTCATGCAAGAGCGCGTCGTTCCTAGGATTGGTCCGAAATTCGGATCCGATTCTGCGATTGAAAAGCTGAACCCCAAACTTAGGGACAGATTGACAGCTTTGGGTGTTGCACGGCTGTACGCTCACCAAGCCGAAGCGATAGAACTCGCGCGCCAAGGACGGAACATCGTCTTGGACTCACCGACAGCCAGCGGCAAAACGTTGGCATTTGCCTTGCCAATACTTCAAAGCCTCCTCCGATCGAGAGGTGGCCACGCTTTGTTCGTGTATCCGATGAACGCGGTTGCAACGGATCAGTTGCGCCAATTGCAGACGATTTGTGACGGCTTAATCGATGCTAGTGGTGATCCGATCCGGGTCGCAAAGTACGTCGGCGACACGCGCAAGGGTGAGCGCAAGCTCATCCGCGATAATCCGCCACATCTGCTATTGACCAACGTTGAGATGCTGCACTTGTCGTTTCTCGGTAGTCACAAATCTTGGTCGCGTGACCTATGGAATCTCAACTGGGTAGTCTTAGACGAGATGCACGTTTATCGAGGATTTTTCGGAACGAATTCTTCGATAGTTTTGAGGCGACTAGGACATATGTTGGCGCTCTTAGGTGCTAACCCTCAATTCGCTTTAGCCAGCGCGACATGCGCGAATCCGTTGGAACACTCCAAAAACCTCACTGGTCGCGAATTTACAAGGATAGCTTCGGGATCTGAAATGCGGCCGGAAAGAAGGTACGTGTTTATTGAACCCGAAGTTCCTCAACGACGTTACTGGAGCGAACTGATTGAAAGATCAGTGAACGCTGCTCTGGGTATCGGTTCGGCCGGCAAATCATGTTTGGTGTTCTGTCCTACGCGTGATTTCGCTGAGAAGTGTTACGTCACGGCCAACGAACGAATCACAAAGCTCCGGTCAGCCCGGCAGACAAAGCTGTTGAAACGCGAAGTAGACGTATACAAAAGTGGCATCACTGTTAAGAAACGAGAGGCAATTCTCGATGGACTGAATTCAGGCAAGAAAAAGGTCGTGTTTACAACAAACGCTTTGGAAGTAGGCATTGACATACGCGGCCTAGATGTCGTGATCATGGTTGGTTTCCCAGATAACGTTATGCGAGCTAGGCAACAACTTGGTAGGGCCGGCAGAGGCTGGGACACGAACGGCGCGGTGGTGTATTTCCCTAGGAATGCACCGATGGATAGTTTCTACGCACATAACTTGGATGCTTTCTTAACCAACCCGAGCGATGAATTGGTGATTTATCCCGAAAATCCGGAAATTTCCCAAAAGCATGCCTCGTCACTGCTGCATGAAACCGAAGGCGAGATTCATGCGCCTGGTTCTCCTTTGACGGACACTATCTTGGATCAAGCTAGCAAGATCATCCAAGAAGGACGCAGAATCGTGCATCGAGGACGGTATTGGCCACACAAACGCGTACAAATACGTGGCGCGTCGGGCGAAACCTACGATTTGATGTGCGATGACGAATCACTAGGAAAAATATCTGGGTACGAGAAGTTCCGAGTTGGCTATTTGAATGCCGTCTATATCCAGAGCGGCGAAAGATATCGCGTCGTGGGGCACACGACCGAAGCCAATGAGGAGTCTGGCGAGCTAGCTAACGTTGTGAAGCTTGTTCGGGAAAGGGACCGTGTCTCTACTGTGCCGTACCTGCGACAAGATTTAAGGATTTGGGACAATTACGACGGTGTAAGTTGGCGAATTGGTGAGGATACTCTGGAGGTTTGGTACGGCCTTGTGGGAATCAACGAATGGATTGACAAAGTAGATGAAGATTCATCCGAGCAGATTCTGGGGACATGGCATCCAGAGCAATCATCGTGGTCGTCGAATGGACATGCTACTTGGTTCCATTTGCCCAGTTCGATGAACGACCCAATTGCCCTTCATTCGCTCGAACAGATTATCCGCGTAGGGGTACGTTTCGTGATCCCAGTAGACGAACACGATGTCAAAACTCACACGGACAGTTTCGGGAACAGTGTTTACCTCGTTGAAACGTACCCGGGCGGGATTGGGATCGCGAAAAAATCATTCGACACTTGGCGAGACGTCCTAGAAGCAGGGATCGACATTGCGTCCGAGTGTGGTTGTAGGCGCCGATGTCCTTATTGTCTCTTGCCGCCGCGCGGCGCTGGCGACATAGATAAACATCTTGGCATCGAACTGGCTTGGACTCTTTTGAGTATCGGTTCAAAACCGGTGAGTGATCGTTATGACAAAGAAACGGACGAATGGGCACCGGCTATTTAGCGTTAATGGCGCATTGAATCAGGGTAGCCCCACGTCCTCCGCTATCGAGGAGCTTTCGTGTGACTTGATAGAGCGGGTCGCTATTCTAGCCCCGGATACTCACTCGCCCCCTCTTAACCTTCCCATAGAGGGACATAGGTATGAGTAAAAACTAAAGAACGATGGTGAAGACGGTTAGGGCAACTACGATGCCGGCGGCTAGGATGCCCATTTTGCGGATTTCGCGAGGGAAGGTGCGGGCATAGACTTCGGAACGGGTGCGTTGGGTTCGGCGGGCTCCGGCCGGGCGCTGGCTGGCTACCGCGGATGCAGTGGCGGCCAGGATGGGGGACGGCTCGACAGCGGCGGCCGCGTTTTCAGATTCAGGCTCGTCACTGGTCTGGCTCCGACCAGTGGGTTGTTCAGATTGAACGAAGACATTGGGGCGGCGTCCTGAGCGGCGTCGGTTTCTGTTGCGAGGTGGCATATGGGGGAGTGTGGTGTCTTGGTTTTGGATTCCCGCCTACGCGGGAATGACGATGGTGTATGCGCGGGTAATGACGGGCTGCGTTGTTTCGATTCTAGATGACGGTTAGAGTTTGCCGTCGTCGTCGAGGGATTCGGCGGCTAAAACAGTCATTCTAGCGGCGTATGAGATGGTGACGTCGGATGTGTTGAACATGAAGTGGTAGAGGAACGGGTCGATGGGGCTTGTGCCAAATGCTTTTTCGAAGTAGCGGTGCTGTGCGGCATCTGAGTGAGTAATGAAGTCTCGCGCTTCGTCCATGGAGATGCTTTCGCGTTCGGCTACTCTCGCGGCGCGGTCTTCCATTCGCCCGACAACTCCGACGCGTACGACATCGTTGCGTTCTCGAAGGATGGCAGCCCCGCCACGACTGAGGATCACGATGTTTCCCTGGTCGGCGACATCTTCGATGACCTCACGTGTAGTGGCGATGAATCGCTCGTCGTCGACTTCCTCGGCTGTGGTGTGCGGTTCCTCCTCGTATTCGCTGTATTGGCGCGATATGAGGTCTTCGACGCCGGGTCCGAAGTAGGGGTCACCACCCATTCCGGCGACGGCGGATCGTTCGAGGACGCGCTGCACGCGGAGAGCTAAGCGGTTCACCAGTGAAGGTACGCGGCGCTCCTGATCGACCAGGGCGCGCATGGTGGCGTTGACCCTCCTAGCGATCTGAGCGAGGATGAGGCGGTCGACGAAGTCGATCTCCAACTCGCGGGCGACAAGGCGACCCAGATCGGGTGCTCCTGCTCCAACTCTGCCTTCGACGGTGATTATCGGCATATTTGCTCCTTTCCTAGTTACATTATCGCCTGAGATGTCAAACTCCGTTGAAACGAGGGTATTGCACTAGGATAGATATGATTTTTAAGGATGGGAAGGACGGGTTCATGCGGCCACGAAGCTCAAAGAATCAAGAAGGCGGTTAATCTCGGATGCCAGCAGGCGCGTTGACTTCTCAGCGGTGGCGCGAGAACGCCCCGGTAACGTTCAGTCCTCAAAACCGGCCAGTGGTCGGCTACGACGGTGTTGCGGCGTCGACGCAGTCGCTGGGATCAGCGGCGGGTGCGGAGATGCTGACGGCGGGCGGCAACGCGATCGATGCGGCAGTGGCGACGATGTTCGCGTTGAGTGTAGTGGAGCCGATGATGAATGGTATTTACGGCGGGGGCTTTATGAATATCCGTCTCGCCGACGGTTGTCGGATAGCGATCGACAACTACTCGCAGGCGCCTGGCGCGGCGACGATGGATATGTTCACGCCGATTTCGGACGAATGGCCGAACTACATGCGTGCGCGTGGCGATCTGAACCAGACGGGGGTGTTGGCGTCGGGAGTACCGGGATCGTTGAAGGCGTGGTGCGAGATTCAGTCGGAGTTCGGGAATCTGTCGCTGTCCGAAGTGATGCAACCGGCGATCAGCCACGCGGAGAACGGGTTTCGAGCCAGCGAGCACTACTGCGGGTTCGTGGCTGGCAATGCCGATCTTCTACGGCAGTACAGCGCCACGAGCAGCATCTTCATGCCGAATGGTGAAGTGCCAAAGCCGGGCGATCTGGTGGTGCAGCGAGATCTTGCAAGCACTTTGAAGCGGATCACGATTGAAGGGGCAGGTTACTTGTACGGTGGTGAATTGGGCGAGGAGATTGTTCGGTATTCGCAGTCGCAAGGTGGGATCATCACGATGGATGATCTGTTGGGGTATCGTACGCGACGAGGCGAACCAATAACTGGCACGTATCGCGGCTACACGGTGACTGGACCTCAGCCTTCATCGGCTGGCGGACTTCACCTGATCGAGTTTCTGAACGTGTTGGCGTTACGGGACATCGGCGATATGGGTTTTGGTCGCAGTGCGACGATTCACTTGATGGCTGAGGCGATGCAGCTGGTGTTTGCGGATCGAAACCGGTATCTGGCGGATCCCGAGTTCCAAGAGATTCCATTTGATCGACTGCTTTCGGAGTTTCATGCCAAGGAGTTGATGAGTCAGATACTGCCGAACACGGTGATGCCGGATCTGGCGTCGCCGTTGCTAGCGGAGTCGGATGATACGTCGCACATCACGACGGCTGACCGAGAGGGAAACATCGTAGCGGCGACGCAGACGATCAACAATATTTTTGGTTCAAAGGTGGTTGTGCCGGGGACCGGGGTTCTGCTGGACAACACGATGGGGAATTTTGATCCGCATCCGAATCTTGCGAACTCGATAGAGCCTTACAAGCGGGTTGCGAGCAGCATGGCGCCAGTGATCGTCTATCGAGGCGATCGGTCGGCTTTTGCGTTAGGTCTGCCGGGCGGGATACGGATCTGGCCGTCAGTGGCGCAGGCGATTGTGAACATCATCGATCACGGCATGACACCGCAGGAGGCGATTGAGGCTCCTCGGATGTTTACGCAGGGACAGGAGGTCGAGTTAGAGGAAGAGTTTGGCTCTGAGGTGGCGTCATCGCTGCGGAGCATTGGTCACGAAGTCACGATGGTCAAGAACGTTGCTGGAGGAATGAACATCATCGAGTTTGGAGATGATTCGACGTTGGCGGGATCGTCGTGTTGGCGTTCGGACGGGGGCGCGGTGGCGGTAAGTCGCGGCAAGGCGCGAGAAGGCATCGGTTTATCGGTTTTCGAGCCTAGCGTGGTATCGGAGGCGACGGATCAGGAGGCATCGTGAGGCCTGCGTTGTCGGACGCGCTCGTCGCTCGTGCTGAGCGATTCGAGTTGGTATGTGCCGAGTGCACTACGGTAGCTGATTGGTCGTCGGTTCGGAATGTGCGATGTTTTTGTGGCGGCGTCTACGACATTCGGTATTTTGACGCGACGGATGCTGTGACTGCGCTTCCACTGGCGAGCGTCCGTCCGGCAGTGGATCTAGGACAGGGCGGGACGCCGTTGGTGATGTTGGATGGGTTGACGGAGGATCTTGGTGTTGCAGCGTTGGCGGCTAAGCTGGAATTTTGCTCGCCGACAGGTTCGTTCAAGGACAGAGGGAGCGCAGTGTTGGTGTCGGCTGCGGCTGAGGAGGGTATTGAGGAGTTTGTGGAGGATTCTTCAGGGAATGCGGGTGCTTCGATGGCGGCATACGCGGCGCGCGCGGGGATGCATGCACACATATTCGCGCCATCAAGTGCGGCCAAAGGGAAGTTGGACCAGATACGGATTTTCGGAGCAGAACTACATCTGATTGACGGGCCGAGGCAGGCGGCGACGGATGCGGCAATGGAGTTCACTCAGCGTGAAGGGATACCGTATCTATCCCACGCTTTGAGTCCTTGGTTTGCTGAGGGTGTGAAGGCCGTGGCTTGGGAGATCGATGAGGCTGCTTTCGGGGCTACAGATATCGTGGCCCCGGCGGGGAATGGCGCGCTGCTGATCGGGAGCTATTCCGGATTTGAGAGCAGTGAACGACCACGGATACATTGCGTGCAGTCGGAGGCGGTTCAGCCGCTTATACGGGCTATACGGGGCGAGGAATGGGACGCTCGCGAGGCGCGTCCGACGGTGGCCTCGGGGATATCTGTGAGTATGCCGCCGCGCGCGCCGCAGGCGGCGATGGCGGTGGTTGATTCGGGAGGGGCGGCAGTGGCTGTATCGGATGAGGCGATACTGAGTTGGCAGCGTCGATTGGCGTCCGAAGTGGGGATATTTTGCGAGGTGACGTCGGCAGCCGCGTTTGCGGGTTTGGAAGAGATCGTCAGGAGAGAAGATGCTGGGCGCGAGGCGCGAGTAGTGGTGGTAGTTACAGGTTCGGGGTTGAAGGAGGCTTGAGCAAGATGCGGCGTTGGAGTTGTGATGATCGTCCCTTGCTCGATACAAAGTCCATTAATCCGAATAGGAGCTTCACTCGAACGACCAATACATCACAAACTTCGCTCCTGGCTCAGGGTTGTCGTACGATGCGGTCCAAACCAAAGCATACTCGGATTTGACGGGGATAACCTTTTCTACATCAGATTGCTCGGGTGCCGTGTATTCTGCCCACGGTTGTTCCGATAGTTTTACTGTTGATAGGTCGGAATCGAGGACGGACTTCAGATCTAAAACGATGTTGATCTGCTTGGTCAACATGTAGTTTGGTACATTCAAAATCGCATTAAGATCTTTGCCTTCATCTTGAGAGGGCTGATATCCATCATACACAGTTCTCTGAAATTCTATTTCATCGGTCTTCTCATTTAATGGAATTGTCGCTATAATTTCTTGGCCCACTCGGTCTTTGTAATGTGACTCATCAATAATGATACCATCAGGCATTGTGTAGTCTACTGTCTGAAATCCGATTGAAGCCCATCGGAGCGCCGCCTCCATATCGACTGGTCGATCAATCTTAATTCGGATTGTCCTAAGGCTTTCATCGTAAACATCAAATTTATAATCTCTACCAAACATACTGATTCGTTTTTCTCTTTCAAACGGCTTCGCACGTTTACTTTTGTTGCGCCATTTCAGAATTTTGTAGTGCTTGTTGTAGTAACTACAATGAAGGAACCCATCAAGCCTTTCCTTTCCCGCTTCCTTTTCGATTTGCTTTTGGTAATATTTTTTCGCCTCAGCAAATTGTTCTCTACTAACGTTGACGCTAACACGCTCTAACTTGAGTCTTGTATAAAAGTCTTCGTACGATCCATCCATGTATTTTTTATATTTACTTTTGAACACACGTGTTGTCTTAAGGAGTTCATTAAAAGTTTTCTTCTTTTCCCATCGATAGATCTCAGACCGATTTACGTTTGCTAGTTTACGAGCCTGCTCCACATTCAAACCTAGAATTTCTCGCCAATGCTTGATGATTGAATTTTCACTCATGATCAAGTCTCCTTGGCCAGCTACGGAATGCTGTCGACCTCGGCGCGTAAATGAACCGAGGAGCAGTCATTGCGTTTGAGCCTCACGAGGAGGGATCGTCGCGTCGCGTGCCAGGCCGTTGCACCTCGATGCAACACCTCTGCTGCCCGATATCGTACATCGAATCATACGGTGCTGCAACACTAGACAACATCCGTTTTCCCTAGACTTGGCTCAATCGGGGCATCGTAGCTGGCTCCGTTGACGCAGCTACAAGGAGAAAATAGTATGGATATGACATTAGAACTCGGAGAACTGGTTCTGAACTACCTCGATGCTGAACACATACGGTACAGCACTATAGGCCCCAACGCAGTGATCTTTCCCTGCCGTTCAGGAGACTTGACGATCTCAGCAATCGTCTACGATCATGAATCTTGTGACCCCAATCTAATTGAGATTCGGTTCCTCATGGAGCTGATGGAGGGAGAAACCAGTCTATTAAAAGCCACGAATCGTCTTGTTGAAGCCTATGCACGATTTAGTCGCGGCTGGCCTGGACGAATCAGGGTTTTAGCTCAGCAAAACCAAGCGTGCGTGGAATACACTCACTACTGGTTCGTGAGTTACAACAATCAGGTCGAGGATTTCGGCGACGTTTTCAGGTGGGGACACCAAGTAGCTGCGGACATCTTTCCGATTTTCAGGCGCCTTGTCACGAGTGACGTTACTGTCGCCGATGCGTTCGCGGAGTATCTGAGCGCTCGACGGCCTCCTATTGCCGAAGCAGTTGATAGCCTTCTGGAAGCAGGAGAAGCGGCGGACTGGATGCGTCACCAACAACACGCGAAGGGCTAGGGATTTTCAAACGCAATTGATTCGTGGCATCCAAAGAAGCTGAGCAGATTCAGTCTTCCGTCTCTGGACACCTGCCTATCCCTCAACGGACGGCGGTAAATCGAGGTGGCTGAGATCCGGTAGGTCGCCGCAGGTGGCTACTTGGGAGAATGTGCCACCGGGGATGGAGACGGCGATGGCGTGGTTGCCGTCGAGGATGGTGCTAACGTGGCGTTCGGTGAGGGTAGTTTCGGAGACGCCGCCGATTGCGGGGTCTAGGGTTTCAACCCATTGGAAATTCGGAAGGTCGGTGGCGTTTTCGCATCGTCCTTGGCGGATGCTGATCTGCTGAATAGTACCGGGGGCTGGGCGTACGGTTACCTTTATCCATGTTCCGCGGTCGAGTTGTCGGACTATTCCGGCTCCTTGCTGAGAGTAGTCTTGCAGACTCAGGTTGAAGCCGACTTGCACCTTCTTGTCGTCTTCGTCTTGGTAGATCGTCGGTGTGACCGTAACCGACATGGTTCCGGGAGTGGCGGTCGGTAAGACGATGGCTGTTGGTTCCGCGTCCTCGCCACATGCTACGGCGAATATGCCGAGCAGAGCGACAGCGGGTGGGAGCAGGATCAACCGTGCACATTTTTGTGGGATGTTTGCAAACATGAGAGTCGATTCTATCCACCAGCGCCGGCTTCTTTGAAGGCTTCGGCAAATCCGTCGATGGAACCGTATAGCACTTCATCCTCGACGCAGTACGAGGCTCGGAAGTATCCGCCCATTCCGAAACCGACGCCTGGGACGACGAGAACGAGTTTGGATTTCAACAGGTTGACGAATGCGACATCGTCGGTCATTGGAGATTTGGGAAACAGGTAAAAGCCCCCGTCGGGGAGGTTGCATTCGTATCCGATCTTCGTGAGGCCGTTATGAATGATGTCTCGCTTGCGGAGGTATTGCGACATGTCAACGCTTGACCGCTGTAGCTTGGAGACGACGCGTTGCATGATGGCAGGAGCGTTGACGAAGCCGAGGGTGCGGAGCATGAAGACTGACGCGTCGAGTAAGTCGACTTTGCCGGGGTCGTCCGGGTTTACGGCCATGTATCCGATGCGTTCGCCGGCAAGGCCAAGGTCTTTGGAGTGCGAGGTTGCGACGATTGTCCGAACGTGGTGCTTGAAGACGAATGGGTAGGGATCGTCGGTGTAGATGAGTTTGCGATACGGTTCGTCGGTGATGAGGTAGATCTCAGTTCCGTATCTGGTTTCGGCGGCTTGAAGGATTTTCGCGATGTCGGCGATAACCGATTCGGGGTAGATGACACCTGATGGATTGTTGGGTGAATTGATGATTATGGCGCGGGTTCGCTCGTTTATCAGCGATTCGAGCGAATCTAGGTCGGGCATAAAGTCAGGTTTCGACTGCGCCTCGCGGTAGTTGCCGTTTGCGTGTTGGATGTAGAAGATGTATTCGGCGAAGTAGGGTGCGATGATGATAACTTCGTCGCCGGGATCAAGTAGGGCGCGTAGAGCGACATTGATGGCTCCGGCGGCACCGACGGTCATGATGATGTCTGTAGCTTCGAAATTCGTTCCTGATTCTTCGGTCAAGGCTTCGGCGACGGCGGCACGGGATTCGATGAATCCGGGATTCGGCATGTAGCGATGCAGACCGCTGTCAGGTTCTTGTGCGATCTCGGCAAGTGCTTGTTTGAACTCTGGTGGGGGTTCGAGTAGGGGGTTGCCAAGGGATAGATCAAAAACATTCTCCGGTCCGTGGATGGTTTTGAGTTCCATGCCCTCTTCGAACATGCGGCGGATCCACGAACTCGCCTGCATCTGTTCTCGTGCAAGTTTTGAGATTGCCATGTAGGGTCGGCCTTTCAGTTTCGCCGTCGGTTGCGTCGTCTGCGTCTGTTTGTGCCTCGTGCAACCCGTCGCTGTCGGTTCTGGTCAGGTTTCTTTTCGTCTTGGGGTGCGAACATGCGGGCTAGGAAGCCGGGTCCGCCGCTGTCGGGGACGATGATGACGTATGTGCCGGCTATCTTGTCGTGCCAGCCTTGGCGTTTTTCGTCGAATATGACCCATATCAGGCCGATGCCGAAGGTAATCACAGATACGAAACGTCCGACGGCTTCGCGGGGAATGGCGAGGGCGACGCCGGGCTTGTTTCCTTCTTCGTCGACTACTGACACTCCGGCGACCCATTTGCCGATGGTGCGTCCGAAAACGCCGGTGGGAAGGATGAAGTATGCGAGGAAGATTGCGACTTCGAATATGCTGCGTCGGGGATCAAGATTGAATCCAATCTGACCCGAAGCGGAATCGATGATGAATTTGAGCATCAAAAGCAATCCGATGTCCACGGCGAAGGCATAGATGCGCCTTAGAGGTCCGGCTAACTCGAGTCCGAGGGATTCAAAAGTTACGGATTTGGGTTCTGGTTCGCGATGCGCCTCGACTTGGACCTCGGATTGTGTTGGTTCGGATATAGGTTGCTCAGGTTCTTCGGAATGAACCGGACGTGAGCGGTGTCTGCGGCGCGAGGTGGTCATAGTTGGCGATAGAGATTGTATCGTTTGGTGCCGATTGGACGTAAACTTACTATCGCTGATTAAGCATCGAGCATTGGAGCAAACATGGGCAGACTTGATGATAGGACGGCGTTGATAACGGGCGCGGGTTCGGGTATCGGTGCGGCGTGCGCTGAGCTGTTCAGTTCAGAGGGTGCGAACGTGTTCTGTGCTGATTTGGAGGTTGACGCGGCGCAGGAGGTTGCGGATCGAGTGACCGAGCGCGGGGGATCTGCCGCTGCGGGTTCGGTGGATGTCACGAAGCGGGACCAGTGCGAGAAATTGGTCGGGAACGTGGTTGATCGGTTCGGAGGATTAGATGTGCTGGTTAACAGCGCGGGGGTGACGCCTAGGAAGGCACCATTGGAGTGGGACTTTGAGGAGAAGTGGGACTGGGTGATTGATGTGAATCTGAAGGGCAGCATGTTGATGTCTCACGCGGCATCGGATGTGATGCTTCCTGCTGGCTACGGATCGATTGTGAACTTGGCTTCGATCATCGGTTTGGTCGGGTACTCGACTGGGATGAGCGATGGGTTCAATCCGTATCCGCACTCGAAGGGAGGTGTGGTTCAGATGACGCGCGATATGGGGGTGGCATTCGCTAAACGGGGTGTCAGGGTGAATGCGCTGTGTCCGGGTTTCACGTATACGGCGTTGACCAAGTCGTTGACAGATGATGATGACACACGGTTGCATCTGGAGTCTCTGCATCCGATGGGGAGGCTTGGCGAGCCGATTGAGATTGCCTATGCGGCGTTGTATTTGGCGTCGGATGAATCGTCGTTCGTAACAGCTTCGTGCCTGCCCGTAGACGGTGGGTACACGGCGGGATAGGGGTATCAGATCGATGGTGACACAGACACAAATGACGGGAGCGACTGGTTTGGGGCGTTTACAAGGCAAGGTGGCATTGATTACTGGTGGCGGTAGCGGGATTGGCGAGGCGAGTGCGAAGCTGTTCGCAGATGAAGGCGCTACGGTTGCGATTGCGGATTTGAACGCGCAAAGTGCGGAGCGTGTCGCGGGTGAGATACGTGAGGCTGGAGGTTCGGCAATTCCGACGGCGGTTGATGTAACTGATAACGACAGTTGCGCGGCCGCGGTCGATGCTGCTGTCGATGAGTTTGGGCGAGTCGATGTTCTTGTA
Organism: Dehalococcoidia bacterium; assembly: GCA_965220515.1. GTDB lineage: Bacteria > Chloroflexota > Dehalococcoidia > Lucifugimonadales > Lucifugimonadaceae > Bin127. The sequence goes on along the minus strand of OZ244831.1, from coordinate 291,936 downwards.
AACAGCGCGGGAGTCGGGTCGCGGCGCGCATTGGATATGACCTACGAGGAGCGTTGGCAGTTTGTGATCGATGTCAACCTGAAAGGCACAGTGTTGATGGCTCGTCACGCGGTTGAGCAGATGAAGGAGCAGGGTAGTGGCGCGGTTGTGAACATTGCCTCGATCCGGGGGTTGATCGGTTATCCAGATTTCATCACTGACGGATTCAACCCCTATCCGCACTCCAAAGGTGGCGTTGTGAACGCTACGCGGGATATGGCGCTTGGACTCGCTAAGCAGAATATTCGGGTCAACGCTGTGTGCCCTGGATTCACTCACACGGAAATGACGCGCGGGACGTGGGAGAACCCGGAACTTTACGACCGGATCGTTGCGCTGCATCCGATAGGTCGGTTTGCGGAACCGATCGAGATTGCTCGTGCGGTGCTGTTCCTGGCCTCGGACGAGGCCTCGTTCGTGACGGGTGCGTGTCTAGTGATTGACGGCGGTTTTACGGCGCAGTAGGGGCTATCAGCTAAGCCGATACCGAGGCGAGTTCGCTGGTAGTTGACTGTCCGTTGACACTGGTGCCGTAGCTGGATTTGCCTTTGACGTCGAAGACTTCTTCGGCGCTGGCGATGATCCATGGGTCGGCGTCGTAGACCACGTTGTCGTCTTTGCCGTGGTACGGCAAAAGATTGAGGACGTGACGGATGGAGTTGATGCGCGCCCTCATCTTGTCATCAGATTTGATGACGTACCAAGGGGCGAAATCGGTGTGGGTGTGGTAGAACATCGCCGTCTTTGCGGTGGTGTATTCCTCCCAGCGATGGTAGGAGGCGAGATCAACTGGGCTTAGCTTCCACTGTTTGAGCGGATCGCGCTGTCGGCGTTTGAATCGTCGTTCCTGTTCGACGCGGCTTACGGAGAAGTAGAGTTTGATGATTCGGACGCCGGAGTTCGCCCACATCTCTTCAATCAAGGGTGTGTCAATCAGGAATCTGTCGTATTCCTCTTCGGTGCAGAAACCCATGACTTTTTCGACTCCGGCGCGGTTGTACCAGGAGCGGTCGAAGAGCGCGATCTCTCCTGCGGTCGGCAGATGTCGGACATATCGCTGGAAATACCACTGGCCGGATTCTTCGATAGTGGGTTTCTCGAGTGCGATGACCTTGGCGGCTCGAGGGTTCAGATGCTCCATGAATCGGCGAATGGTACCGCCTTTTCCGGCGGCGTCGCGGCCTTCGAATAAAAGCAGGACCTTCTCGCCGGTGTCACGCACCCAGTTCTGCATCTTGACTAGTTCGATCTGGAGCGGGAACTTGTGCTCGTAGTAGGCATCGAGGCTGATTTTGCGTTGGTACGGGTATGCGCCTTCACGGAAGAACTCGCGACGCTCTTCGGAGTCGAGATTTTCGCGGTCTTCAGGTGCGCGGTAGTTCCTCAGTTTTCCGCGTGTCATCGAGTCTTCGAAGGCATCGCCCCATTTGGTGTTGAAGAATCCGTGCGCTCGTTCGCTGGTGGTGCTCTGGTATTTGGGAGTGCTCTCTGCCATGATGAAATTACCGTGGTCTGTCGTAGGCTGGCGTTTGAATGGTTACAAATATACCAGTGTCAAAGCTAGCGTCGGATAACACCGCTGGTGGAGGTTGTGAATGTCGGATCGATCCGACGTTAGATGTTCTCGAAACGCGCAGGTGAAACGATTGCCGGTGGCTTTATGTCATTCATTACGAGATCAGCGATCCAATCTGCCATTGAGAGCGACAGTAGTACGCCTTTTTTGCCGGCACCGTTGGCGTAGTAGAGGCCATCGACGGCTTTCGAAGCACCGACGATGGGTAGGCCGTCGCTGGCAACTGGTCGGAGGCAGGCGGTGGTCTTGATGGTGCTCAGACCAGCGAGTGACGGGATGTAGCTTGTGACACCGTTCATGATGTGGTTGCGACCTTCTTCGGTGATGTTGCGATTGAAGCCGCGTTCCCATTCGTAGGTTCCTGCCCAGACCGAGCCGTCGGGTTTACGACCGACATTGAAGCCACTAAAACCGACGCGGTTCTGTAGGTCGTTTCCATCGCGTTCAAGCCGGATGATTTCGCCTTTTATTGGTTTGATGGGTAGTTCTGGGACGCCGTCGATCTGGCCCCTCCAAGGTCCGGTTGCGGCTACGACGAGAGGCGTATCGATGCGTGTTTGACCGTTTAGGTTCACGCTGTTGATTTTGCCGTCCACAATCGACACGTCTGTTGCAGTGCCAGAGACGAAGGTCACTCCTAGTCTTTCGCACTCGTTTGATAACGCTTTCGTGTAGGTGTAGCTGTCGAGTTCCCAACCTGAGTTGACGAGTGAAGCGGCGATCATGCCGGGACGGATTGCGGGTTCGAGTTCGTAGATCTCATCGGGTCCGACAAGTTCGGCATTGAAATTTTCGGATTGCATCCATTCGACATCTGCGGCGAGATTATTCGCGGTTGTTTCGTCGTCGGCGAGGGATAAGGAGGTTACACGTTGGAGTTGCCAATCTTGTGATGCTTCGGGTGATACTTGCTCGTAGTGTTCGATGTGTTTGTCGATGGCATCGCGATAGTGTTTGGTCATCGGGCCGGGAACGCCGCTGCCGAAGTGGGCGGAGAGACCTCCCCATGCGTATCCGGAGGCGTTGAAAGCAATATCGTCTCGTTCGATGACGTGGGAAATGATTCCGTGCTGCGCCAAACGCAGGGCGACGGCGCAACCGACCGCGCCGGCTCCGATGACTACGGCGTCTGTGGTTTGTGTTGATTGCATGGTTATTTGTTCTCTACCCGAAGAAATGCGCATCATTCGGTGGGATAGATATTGATACTTCAGCCAATGCGATGGTAATTTGCCTGAAAAGGGTTGCTTCGGAGTGGGATGGGTATGATTTGGGCGTGTTCGTATGTCCACGGGGTGTGGCTTTTTGCCGCCGGGCCTTCCGGTTGGAAGGCCCGGCGGCTAGGGTCTTCGGGCCCGTAGGAACTGGCCCTCGCCTCGAGCGTCGGTCCCTGTACATGGGCCTCGGCTCCTTCCCTCTCCATCGCCTCCGCCTTCTCAGGCGGGGGGCGACCCCGGAGAGGGGTCAGATGCTGCGCGGAGCGGCGTGCGAGACCGCTAGCGTCCGTTTTCCAGCCGCGGCCCGCGTCGCCAGACCGCGGGCATGGGGGACGGCGCGGCGACGGGGTCGCCGTTCGGAGTTCGCCGCCTCCTTGGATTCGCCCTCGCGGGCTCCTCTCGGGCTGTAGCCTCCCTCCTGCGGCGGGCAGGAGCAGACGTCTGTCGGCTCCACGTGAGGTCTCCCGGCCCTTGGCTGGGCGTCTCCTTGGAGGAGACGCCTGCTGGCTCGCTGTGCGACGCGGGACTGACGCGTCGCGCTCCGGGAACTCGGCCTCCCACGCTTCGGCACGGCCCTCCCGGCCTTGCATCGGATCTCCGATCCGATGAGGGACGCCGCCGGAGGACACAAAGACGCCGCGGCTCGGCGCGATGGTCGATCGCGCTTTCGCTGCCGTTTTGCCTTCTGTCCTCACGCATGTCTCCCTGCAGCCGTTCGGGACGGGGGTCTGCACACGTCTGCGCAGCACTGTTTCGATCCGTCGATCTATTTGCTTATATTACTACATATGTTGCGGTTGTCAAGTCTGAACCGCTGATTTCGCTGATCTTCGTGATGGGCTGTGATCCGCCCCGCCCTTTTGTCCCCGTCTCACCCTCTCCCTGACCCTCTCCCATTGAGGGAGAGGGGATGCCCGTTCACACTGCCTCCCCGGGCATACCCCGCTCGCGTCACTTCGTTTGCTCGCGCCCCTTTCGCCCTGCGAAAGGGGCGTGGTGGGTATTAGGTACTTGATGGGATGGGATGTTCGGTTCGAGGATTTTCAAATCATCTTGATACTGCGGATTAGAATCTGAATGGTGAGGCGCGACTTGAAATCGTCAGCGCACTGCAAATGTCGAATCAACTGCCAGCTCGTATCCCGATGAATTCAGGACCAGTCAAAGACAGGGTCGAGTATGGGTCGTAACGGCAAGATACGGCGCGCTCCTGGGTTTGAAGATCGGGCGGGTCGAGACTTCGAGCGACTGGATTCGGCGATCAGAAGCGCTCGTGATGTTCTTTACTCACGAGGCTACCAGCCGATTGAGACGCCGCTTATAGAGCAGACGGAGCTCTTTTTGCGTCGTTCCGGGGGATTGCTTTCCAGCCAACTATTCGACTTCCTGGCTCCGGATGGGAGCGATATTACGTTGCGTCCGGAGTTGACGGCTCCGGTGATACGTCATGCGCTAGAGCAGGGCGGGACGATGTACCCGATGCGTTACCAGTACGCGTCTCCGATATTCAGGTACACGGAGCGGCCATTCGACGCGCCGCCGAACTCAGTTCCCAGCAAACGCCAGTACATACAAGCCGGGGCAGAACTGATCGGTGCGACGCAGGCTGCGGCGGACGGGGAGATCATCGCGACTGCATACGAGATGGCGAAGCGGCTAGGCATTCAAGATGTCGCGATACGTGTCGGGCACGTCGGTCTGATCTGGGAGATGCTGGGGCGCTTCAACCTATCGGAGCGTGCGGCGCTTTTTCTCGCGAACCACGTTTCGGATTTCAGCAAGGGCGATGACGATGGTGATGCGGTTGAGTCGGAAGCGATCAGATTGGGATTGATGCCGACGGATAGTCAACAGTCAGTTGAGACGCAAGCGTCAGCCGCTCACTTGCTGACGCGACTGGCTACTGGATCGGTCCAGTTGCCCAGCGCGGCAGAACAGACCTCACGCACCGCCGAGGAGGTCGTGGCGGGACTCCGCCGAAAGGTGGAAAGCGATGTAGCCAACTCTGATTTCCCGAAGGCGATGGAGTTGATGCGTAGGATTGCGCAAATCAATGACGACACGATAACGATTGCGGCTCGAATCGCTGCTGAGTACGGTTTGGGTGATCTGGACAACATCAGAGCCATCCGATCGGTAGTGGATGCGGCTGAGAGTGCGGGTGTGGATGCCTCCGACATCTCGGTAGATTTCGGATTGGCGACGTCGATCGCGTACTACTCGGGTATGATCTTCGAGGTTTCCGCATCGGTAGGAGAGGAGCACGTTGCGTTAGGTGGCGGCGGTAGATATGACGGATTGGCGACCGCTCTGGGGTCTGACGAGGATGTTCCGGCGCTCGGGTTTGCGTTGAATCTGGACACGATTTTGGAATTGAATGGCGGCTCCGCGGCGTCTGGAGCTCGGCGCAGGGTCGTCGTATTAGGTCCTGCCGATGAGGACGCTAATAAGTCGATCATCGAGGCGGCCGCCGAGTTGCGTGGTCAAGGCTATGACGTGTTCACGCTCTTCGATACGACCGTTGATGCGGGTGAAGTGGCGTCTTCAATAGGCGGTGCGAAAGTGGCTTTGGTGGATGTTTCGGGTTCTCTAACGTGGGTTGCCGAGTGATGGACACGTTGCGACTAGCTATACCTTCGACTGGTGCTCTTGAACAGGGCGCGGCGAAATTACTTGCAGAGTCTGATGCCGCGGTGAGCCGCGTGAATTCGCGGCGATACACTGCGATGATGCCGTCGATACCTGGGGTTGAGGTTATCTACCAGCGGCAATCGGACATCACGACGATTGTGGATTCGGGCAACGCGGACTTGGGCATCGTGGGGTTGGACCGCTATCTGGAATCACGATTGGAAGACGGCGATTCGTTGGTAGTCGTGCCAGACCTGGAGTATGGGAACTCGCGGCTGGTGATTGCGGTTCCGGATTCTTGGCTCGACATCACGTCGATGTACGATCTTTCTGATCTGAGCTTGGAGTTTCACGAACGGGGACGGGATTTGCGGATAGCGACGAAGTATCCGCGATTGGTGAAGCGTTTTTTCAATCGCCGCGGCATCAACTATTTCTCGATGGTTGCGATCAACGGTGCCCTTGAGGCGGCTCCCCGCATTGGCTATGCGGACATCATTGCTGACATATCGGATACGGGCAACACGTTGCGGGAGAACAATCTGCGAACGCTGGTCGATGGCGTGGCGATGGAATCGCAGGCGATCATGATCGGCAATGCAGCCTTGCTTGCCCGATCGGACGACAAATTAGCTCTGACACGGCGTATGTTGGAGCGCATCGAGGCGAGACTGCGCTCGCGATCGTATCGCCGGGTGACGGCGAATGTCAGAGGCGAATCCGAGGCTGATATCGCCGAGATGATATTGGCATCCCGTGAACTGTCGGGAATGACAGGGCCGACGGTTTCGCGCGTCTACACGAGCGACGGGAATCGCTGGTTCGCGGTGCAGATCGTTACCAAGAGGAGCGATGTGTTACGCGTGGTGGACCATTTGCGGCAGTTGGGCGGCACTGGCACTGCGGTTACGGACTTGCAGTTCCTGTATCAAAGCGAATGCACGCTGTATGTGAAGCTGATCGAGAATCTGGATCAGTTCTCTGGAGCAGTTGATCCGTGCTAAGGCGAATTCACGGCGTAGATGCCGCAATAGCCGAGTTTTCGAATCGCGGCACGGCGGGCGATGGGGATGAACCGAAGACGAATGGGGGCGGCGTATATAGCGAATTTCTGTCGCCTGAGGCGTTCGCGGATCGAGTCATCGCGGATGTACGGAAGTACGGCGACGCCTTTGTGCGCCAGATATCAAATGCCTTAGATGGCATTGACCTTGAAGACTTCGAAGTTCCGTCCGAGGTCATCCGTGCAGCTAATGACCAATTGCAATCGAAAGAGGTTGCGGCTCTGGAACTCGCCGCTGAACGGGTTGCGGATTTTCAGAAGCGTACATTGCCGGAGTCGTGGCAAGATGTAACGGCTGGATACGGCGAGATGGTGCATCCGGTCGGCTCGGTTGGGTGCTGCATTCCTGGTGGTACAGCGCCTTTGGCATCTACAGTGCTGATGACTGCGGTGCCGGCAAAGGTTGCGGGCGTGCCTTATGTGTGTGTTGTGACGCCTGCGGGCCCGGATGGATCGCCACATCCGGCGGTTTTGGCGGCGTGCGACATCGCGGGGGTTGATGCCGTTTTCGCTGTAGGTGGTGCTCAAGCGGTTGCCGCTTTGGCGGTGGGCACCGAGTCGATTCCGAAGGTCGATTTCATCTGCGGTCCAGGGAGCATTTGGGTGACGGCTGCGAAGCGTCGGGTGTATGGCATGGTGGGCATCGACGGGATATACGGTCCGACAGAGACGATGGTGATCATTGACGACGCTTTTGACGCGGCTGTGACGGCTGCAGATATGTTGGCGCAGGCGGAGCACGATGTGTTGGCTGCTCCAGTGCTGGTTGCCCTCTCGGATGAAGCGGTCGACGCGGTTGAGGCTGAGTTGGCAACGCAGTTGGAGATGCTGCCACGTGCCAAGATCGCGGGAACTGCCTTGAATGGACGTGGAGCAGCCGTGGTGGTCGATTCCATTGATGAGGCGTTGAAGGTCGCCGAAGAGTTCGCCCCGGAGCATCTCTGCATGGGCTTCGCGGGAGCTGATGGCTTGTTGGACAAGGCTCGCAACGCTGGGGGCATTTTCATCGGCGAACGATCTGGCGAGGTGATGGCCGACTATGTAGCTGGTCCTAGCCATGTCATGCCTACGGGCGGATCGGCTCGTTTCTCATCGGCGTTGTCGGCGAGAGACTTCGTGAGGGTGACACCGTTCTTGGATATGGACGAGGACACGTTCGCGTCGATTTCGGAGGCGGCTTCAGACCTCGCGCGATTGGAGATGCTGGAGGCACATGCCCGCGCATCAGACATCCGGCGTCGAAAGTAGTATTGCTGCATCAACGCAATTTGAATAGGGCAGGTAATGATAACGATGCGTGATTTGCGCAACATGATGCGACCGCATCTCTACAATCCCACTGGCTACGTCGGTGCTCAGCACTCGGACCATCTCGCGACTGCGGCTGGGATCGATCCTGCCGACGTGATTCGGCTGAACGCGAATGAGAATCCTTACGAGCCGTTGCAGGAGATTACGGACGCTCTCATCGGATTGCCGATACATGAGTATCCGGACCAAGATCTGGTGCGTATGCGGGCAGCGTTGTCTGAATACACCGGCCGTCCCCCAGAACAGATCATTGCCGGTTCAGGTGGCGACGAAATTATAGAACTGTTGACGAAGCTGTTCGTCGCACCCGGAGAGTCGATGATTGACTGTCCGCCGACGTTTGGGATGTATGAGTTTTGCGCGCGGATTGCGGAAGCCGAGTTGGTAGCGGTCGAGCGTCGTGATGATTGGGAGATCGACATCGATGCTACGACGGAAGCTATAGAGCGGACAGGTGCGAAGATTCTCTTTATCGCCTCGCCAAACAATCCGACTGGGAATCTGTTGCCCGACAAAGATGCCCGGGCTATTTTGGACACCGGCATTGTATTGGTTGTTGACGAGACCTACTACGAGTTCTGCGGCGAGACGTCGGCGGGTTTGTTGGATGAGTACGAGAATCTGGTGGTCATTCGTTCATTCAGCAAGTGGGCTGGGATCGCTGGTTTGAGGGTCGGTTACGCGGTTGGTTCGGAACTGATAATCGACCATCTAATGACGATCAAGCAACCGTACAACCTGAACATCGCGGCAGAATCGGCGGCTCTAGCGGCTTTGGAGAACAAAGCCAAGTTGATGTCACGCATCGACACACTGACCAATGAACGCAAACGGATCGAGTCTGTGATTGACGAGCTGCCCGGAGTTAGCTACTCGCCATCGACAGCGAACTATTTGTTGATGAAGTTCGATGGACGGTCTGGCGACGAGGTGTACGAGTTTCTGGCGCGGCGCGGGATATTCGCGAGGAAGTTCAGCGGTCGGCGATTGGAGAATTCGATAAGGGTCAGCGTTGGTACGCCGCCGCAGAATGACATGGTCATTCAGGCCCTGCAAGATCTCGTTTGACGGGTTTGGATGCACCTAAACGCGAGAAACGCGTTGGTTGCGCATTCGATAATTGAGGGTTGAGGTGCGAAATGAGTGATCGAATCGCAGAGATATCCCGCGAAACTGGCGAGACCAACATTAGCGTTCGTCTGAATCTTGACGGGCAGGGCAGAGCCGAGATCAACACCCCGATTGGCTTCATGAACCACATGTTGCACGCGCTCGCCAAGCACTCGATGATGGATCTTTCGGTCAACGCATCCGGCGACATCGAGACTGGTTCACACCACACCGTCGAAGATACGGCGATTGTGATTGGTCGATGTCTTCTCAAGGCGTTAGGTGATGGTGCGGGTATCGTGCGTATGTCAAGCAAGCACGTCCCGCTCGATGAAGCGTTGTCGCACGCGGTGGTCGACTTCAGCGGACGGGGATATCCCGTAATCGATATGGGATCGACCTCGAATGCCGGCGATTTTTCACCGGACATGGCGCGTCACTTCTTTGAATCGCTCGCTTACGAGGGACGATTCAACCTGCACTTGACGGTTTTGCGCGGTACCAATGAGCACCACATGATCGAATCGGCATTCAAGGCATTCGCGCGCGCGCTCCGCGAGGCCGCGTCGATGGATGAGCGTGCGGAAGGCGCGGTGCCGAGCACCAAAGGCACGCTGTCGGACTGATAACCCGTCGGTAACTTTCTCGCATCTGGGTAGCATCGACCTCGAACGAGGTGCTATTGGCGCGTCTACCTAAGCTGGATCGTCAGGAGGACGATGATGACAGATCAGACGAATTGGTGGAGGACGTTTTTCGAGTGGGCATCCATCGCGGTGATACTGGCGGCGGCGTTCGTATCGACTCTGGACACGAACATACCGGCATTGATCCACGCAAAGTGGGGTCCGACCAACGGTTGGATCGACGACATCGCCTACGGAACTGTGATTCTGTTCGGGATCGAATATGTCGTGCGATTTGCCACTGCTCCGAGCAAGCGCGAGTATGCGTTCTCGTTCTTCGGGATTATCGACCTGATTGCGGTTCTGGTGGGATTGGCTGCATTGCCACAGTTCGCATTCTTGCGTCTGCTGCGCGTGTTGCAGGTCGTACGGCTCTTGAAACTCGCACGTTACAGCAGCGCGTTGGCGACGCTCGCCAAATCGTTCGGCTCGATGCGTAACGAGATCGTCATGTTTCTAAACGTCACGGGTCTGCTGATCCTGATGGCAGCATTTGGTGTCTACCATTTCGAGCATGAAGCGCAACCGGAGCAGTTCAGTCATCTCGGAGACGCGCTGTGGTGGGCTGTTGCGACGCTGACAACAGTGGGGTATGGGGACATCTACCCGATCACGATCGGCGGAAAGATAATGACCGCCATCGTGGTGCTGTGCGGCTTGGGGATTGTCGCCGCGCCCGCTGGGATCGTGGCCACCGCGATGGCGACGGCGTTACGCGAAAAGAACGAAGAGGGTGCGGAGAGCGCGGCCGGCAATGAGCCTCAGCCAACGATTTCGACGGAGTAGGTCTCGATTACGGGGTTGGCGAGCAAAGTATCGCACATCTGACGTGCGATCTTCGAGGCATCGTCGACATCCTTCGCCTCGATATTCACGTCGAAGAATTTACCTGCGCTCAGGGATGCGATTTGGTTGAATCCGAGTCGCCCTAGTGCGCGGCTGATGGTCTCGGATTCGGGGTCGTGGATGCCGGGTTTGAAGTAGACGCGGATGTGGGCGAGGTATGTTTCACTCATTGTGGAGTATCCACGTCGATCATCTAACTGGCGTCATGCCTGCGACTTGCGGCTCGAAACCACGGTCGAAATATGCGTCGATGAACTCCAAGATGCGAGGTTCGTCGACTTCGTCGAGCCGGAGGTGATGACGCCACGCGGTGAGGGCGATCACGGTATCCATGTCTGGATATGGTGAGATTATGAAGCCAGTATAGGTTTCGTCGTCATTCCAGCCCTTGGCGATCCGTTGGAACTCCTCAGCGATTGCGGTGCATCCCTCCCCGGAACATTTGGTGGGGTCGTAGTGCATTCCGATGCCGCCGTGTTCGAGGTTGTGGATCAGTACTTGATCAGAGAGGGGACGCGTGTACGGCCCCCACCCGGCGGGCGCGCGTTCGAAGTTGTTTGCTTGACTACCGAGCGTGTTCCAGTGCGGACCTGAAGTCGGTGGGTAGACGCTGTAACGGGTCTCCGGGACTATCGAATCCGGGACGTGGGCGCGACCGTCGTCGGGGTCTTCTGGCACTGGGCCGCCGCTATTGTACGGACCACGTTCGCCAACGAGTTGCTGGTCGCGCGAAACGAATCCCTGCTGGAAGACTAGGGCGAAGATGATGAAGACGGCGCCGACCGATCCGAGAGCGATGAGAACCGCTCGTTTACGTTGCTTGCGACGGTTGCTGCGGGATCGACGCTCTGCGCGAATCTGCGAACGGGTCATGCCCCGACGGTGATCTGGGCGGCTGGTCGCTATTCTGTCTCTTGACTGTGCCATGAAGCTACGATTCTATTTCACGATTGGGATACGTTGGTTCAGGATGAGAATGTTGAGCCGGTCAACCGCTCGTAAGCGGAGATGTAGCGTTGCCGCGTCATATCCATCACTTCGCTTGGGACCTTGGGTGGTGGCGGTTCTCGATCCCATCCGCTCTCGATGAGCCATTCGCGTAGGTGCTGCTTGTCATACGCTGGTGGGAATTCGCCGGGTTGCCAGTCTTCCTTATCCCAGAAGCGACTCGAATCTGGAGTCAGAACCTCATCGATTAGGGTCAGTTTACCGTCGACGAATCCGAATTCGAACTTGGTGTCCACCAGAATCATGCCGCGATCTGCCGCGTGTTGATGGGCTCGTTTGTAGATCTCGATGCTCACGCGTTTGAGTTTCTGGTGCAGCTCCGCTCCGACGAGATCGATCGCTTCCGTTTCAGTTAGCGGCAGATCGTGTCCTTCTTCGGCTTTAGTCGAAGGCGTGAACATCGGTTCGGGCAATCTCTCGGCAGGGCGGAGTCCTTTGGGCAGTTCGGCTCCGTTGAGAGTGCCGTGGGCTTCGTATTCCGCCCAGCCGGCCCCGGCAAGATAGCCGCGTACGACACATTCCATGTCGATGCGGTCTGCTTCTCGTATCAACATCGCGCGATCGTTCCACTCAGGAGGGAGGTAAGTGAGCGCGCCACTCCGTTCGAGATCAGATTCCCCCACCATTGCGATCATGTGGTTGTCAACGATGTCGCCGATGACGTTGCGGAACCAGAACGCTGACATCTGCGCTAAGAGGACACCTTTTTGCGGTACTGGATCGTCCATGATGACATCGAAGGCAGAGATGCGGTCAGTGGCGATCATCATGAGTACGCCGTCGGACACGTGGTAGGTGTCGCGCACCTTGCCGCGATGGACGAGACCGGGCATGTAGGTGGACAACACCGTTGCCGACACGTTCAATTCGATGCCTAGACGGTCGAATATCTGATCAACCTGCTCGATGAAGTAGCCGTAGTCGAAGAGGTCGTCGAGTGCTGCCTCGTCGAGGTGCTGATTCACGATCAGGTCTTCACTGATGATCGATTGGAAGTCGGTTTCGTGGTCGAGAGCCTGCATGGCGGCATTTTGGACGGCATCGTAAGCCTCGCCACGTTCTACGCCGGCTTCGACCAGTGCGAGCATGACGCGTGGCGAGAATACGAGGCCGTGCGTCATCTCCATATTGCGGCGCATCCGATCAGCCTTCACTGTCATGTGGGCAATGATGCCGGTCATAAGGTCAAGGATGTAGTCGAGCGCGAGCGATGAATCAGCCAGTACGACGCGTTCGGCGGAGGAGTGGGAGATGTCTCGTTCGTGCCAGAGGGCGACGTTTTCCAGTCCCACGATGGAGTTTGAGCGGATTACCCGAGCCAAGCCACAGATGCGTTCGGAAAGCTCTGGGTTCCGCTTATGCGGCATTGACGATGAACCCTTGCTTACATATCCGGGCCTGCCGAACGGCTCCTCGACCTCGCCGATCTCGGTGCGTTGGAGCGCACGTATCTCAGTTGCCATCTTGTCTAACGTAGCGGCTACTAGCGCCAGTACCTGAAGGTATTCAGCGTGGCGATCACGTTGGATGACCTGGTTCGAGACTTCGGCTGGTTTAAGGCCTAATTGAGCACAGACGTGGTTCTCGATCTCGATCGGTATGCCGGCGAATGTCCCCACTGGTCCTGACAACATGCCGACTGAGACGCGATTCCGCATAGCTACAACGCGTTCGCGGTTGCGTCGCATCTCGGACCACCACAGCGCGAGTTTGAGGCCGAATGACATCGGTTCGGCGTGGATGCCGTGCGACCTGCCCATGCAGAGTGTGTGCTTGAACTCGACCGCTCGGGACGCAAGTGTTGACATCAGTGCGTCGATTCCCAACAGAATCAGCTCGGTTGAGTCGGATAGCTGCATCGCTAGGGCGGTGTCTTTGACATCGTTGGAGGTTAGTCCGTGATGTATCCAACGTCCCTCTTCGCCTAGGCTGGTCGCAACTGCGCGGGTGAATGAAACTAGGTCGTGTCGCGTTTCCTTGAACTGGCGATCGTACTCGGCGCGCGAGAAACTGGCGTTGCGAATCTTAGCCATGTCAGCGTCGTTGATGACGCCGAGTTTCGACCACGCTTCACAGGCCGCGATCTCGACCTTCAACCACAGGCCGAATTGATGATCTTCCGACCATATTCGGCTCATCTCAGGTCTTGAATAGCGGGGTATCACGTCGTGGTTGGATTTAATGCGGGTGCGATGTCGGAAAAGCAGAATGTTAATTCAGGATTGGTTCAATCCGCTCCAACTGCGATATCGGATCGGTAACGTGCGCCTTCGAACTCGATACCCTTGGCGATTTTGAAGGCCGTAGTCCGGGCTTCTTGAACGGACTCTTTGGATGATGCGGTTGCTACGAGTACGCGCCCGCCTGCGGTGACTAGTTGATCTTTTTCGTTCTCGGATGTTCCGGCGTGGAAAACAATAGCGTTGTCTTCAAGTGGCAGGTCGCCGCTGATCGGAAATCCAGTTTCGTACGCAGCGGGGTATGTACTCGATACAACTACGACACCAACAGCGCGTTTGTTGTTCCACGCGACGGATGTATCGGCGAGTCGGCCCTCCGCGACGGCTAAGCAGATTTCAGCCAGGTCGGAATCGAGCCGTAGCATCAGTGGTTCACATTCGGGATCGCCGAAGCGACAGTTGAACTCGATAACCTGCGGTCCCTTGTCGGTTAGCATCAGTCCGGTGTAAAGGATGCCTTGGTACGGGCATCCCTCTTCGACAAGGGCGTGGGCTATCGGATCGAGAATCGTCGAACGGATGTGATCTAGGTCAGTGGGCGAACATAGATTGGGAGAGGTGTACGCGCCCATTCCACCGGTGTTGGCGCCGGTGTCGCCGTCGTAGGCGCGTTTGTAGTCGCGGGCTGCGACGGGAGTTGATACTGTCTCACCGTCAACGAACGCGAATACGCTGAGTTCGGGTCCGCGGAGTCGATCCTCAATGACGATCGTTTCTCCAGCCTCGCCAAAAGCGCGATGTTCGATAGCGTCGATTACGGCTTCAATCGCTTCGGTGGCAGTCTCTGGAACGGTTACACCCTTGCCAGCGGCGAGCCCGTCTGCTTTGATGACGATCCTCCCTTGCGGGCGCGACTCGATGTATTCGATCGCGACAGATGAGTCGTGGAATGTGCGGCTCTCAGGGCATGGGATGCCGTAGCGATTCATGATGTCGTTTGCCCACGACTTAGAGCCTTCGATGCGGGCAGCGTCGGCAGAGGGCCCGAATGTGGGAATGCCGCGCGCCCGGAGTTGGTCGGCAAGACCAAGGACAAGTGGTGCTTCGGGGCCGACTATAACCAAGTCGGCGTCGATATCGTTGGCGAGAGGGACTAGGCCTTCGATGTCTTCGGCGGCGACATCTGCTAGTTCACCGTGTTTCGCCATGCCGGGATTGCCCGGGGCGGAGACGATTTCGGATACGAGGTCTGACTGTGCGAGTTTCCACGTCAGTGCGTGTTCTCTGCCTCCGGAACCGACTACGAGGATTTTCATTGCTCAGTTAGGGGATGAATCGCCAGGCGATGCGATCATGGAGTTCCATCACTCCCATTCGATGGTTCCCGGCGGTTTGCTCGTGATATCCAAAACCACTCGATTGACTTCTGGCACTTCGTTGACGATGCGGTTCGACATCCGAGCGATGGTTTCGTACGGGAGCCGAGCCCAATCAGCGGTCATTGCGTCGGTGCTGACTACGGCGCGGATGGCGACGACGTATTGGTATGTTCGAGCATCGCCCATCACGCCGACGCTTTGGGTGTCGGTGAGGACGGCGAAGCTCTGCCAAAGCTCCTCGTACAAGCCCGCGTCTTTGATTTCGTCGACTACGATCCAGTCGGCGGCGCGTAGGATTTCGAGCTTTTCGTAGGTAACCTCTCCCATGATGCGTATCGCCAATCCAGGTCCGGGGAATGGCTGGCGATTGACGGATTGAGCGGATAGTCCGAGTTCTCGTCCGGCGTCTCGCACCTCGTCCTTGAACATGTGACGGAGCGGCTCGACAAGTTTGAGGTCCATCTTCTCAGGCAGACCGCCGACATTATGGTGCGTCTTGATCTTGTGCGCGGCAGTGCTTTCTGGTGAGACTGATTCGATGACATCAGGGTAGAGCGTACCTTGGGCCAGGAAATCGACCTCTCCGATGTCGCGTGCTTCATGCTCGAAGATGCGAATGAACTCCTCACCGATCCGACGGCGTTTCTCCTCGGGGTCTTTCACACCTTTGAGAGCCGACAGGAATTGTTCGGTGCCGTCGACAAACCGTAGGTTCACACCGAGTTGACTGGCGAAAACCGTCTGAACACGCTCAGCTTCGCCGCGGCGCATAAGGCCGTTGTCGACGAATATGCAGGTGAGCCGGTCGCCTATGGCTCGATGTATGAGTGCGGCTGCGACGGATGAATCGACGCCGCCGGAGAGCGCACAGACTACTTTGCCGTCGTCGACTTGCTGTCGGATGCGGAAGATTGAGTCGCGGACAAAGTTGCGAGGTGTCCACGAGCCTGACGCGCCGCAGATGCCATGCACGAAGTTGCGGATTATCTGGTCGCCCTGTTGTGTGTGGGTAACTTCGGGATGGAACTGGATGCCGTAGGCGCGCATCGCTTCGTTACCCATTACGGCGCACGGAGAGTTCTCCGAAAAGGCGAGAGAAAGAAAACCGGGTGGCATCTCGGAGATGCGGTCGCCATGGCTCATCCACACCGGGACGGACGTGTCAAGGCCCTTGAAGAGCGCGTGGGCAGCGCCGTTCAGGCGAAGGAGCGCGTGGCCATACTCTCGTTCGATACCGGCAATGACAGAGCCGCCGAGTTGGTGAGCCAAAGCCTGCATTCCATAGCAAATGCCTAGGAGAGGCACTCCGGCATCGAAGACCCATGCTGGGATCAGTGGAGCGCCGTTCTCATAGACGCTGTTCGGGCCGCCACTCAATATGATGCCCTTGACATCTTGCAGGTGCAAAATATCAGGACCAGCATCGAATGGAACGATTTCGCAGTAGACGTTGGCCTCGCGGACGCGTCGGGCGATCAGACGGCTGTATTGGGAGCCGAAATCGAGGATGACGATCGACTCGGTGCGGACCGGAACGCCGGGGGATTCGCCTCCTAGCCGTTCGCCCTCGGCGATTTCGAGGTACGTGTTCAGTTCGATATCGTCGGAGGTGGCGACGCGGTGGGAAAGGGATTCGGTATTGGTGTTGGTCATGTTGAAGGGTGGGGCACATCTGGATTCTAATTCGTACGAGGATGTTCTAAGTTGAGATGCGAAGATGTATCAAAAGGCGATGTACGATATTGATTGGTGCGGATTTAGATAGGCGAAAGCGGGTTCTCCGACCCTTGGCAGAGATCGATTTAAGCGAGGCCGTTAATGCGGTCAAATCTGGTGGCGTTATCGCGTTTCCCACCGATACCTTTTACGCGTTGGGTGTGGATGCGATGAACGAGTTGGTTATACGGAAGGCGTTCGAAATCAAACGACGTCCCGCAACCACACCGATGCCGGTTTTGATCTCGGAGGTTTCGCAAGCCGAAGCGTTCACCTCAAGCTTCAACGCTGCGTCTCATGCACTCGCGGAGCGGTTTTGGCCGGGTGCGTTGACAATAGTGGTTGAGGCGAATGATGAGTTGCCTGACGTGTTGACAGGTGGACTCGGCACTGTAGGGTTGCGTATGCCGGATCATGATTTGGCGCGCCGACTAATGACAGAGGCAGGATGCGGGATAACCGGCACGTCTGCGAATGTATCGGGCGAACCACCATCCAAGGATTGGCAAGTCGTGGATGAGTCGATAGGAATTGAGTTGGATGCGTTCGTGATCGGCGAGTGCGGCGATGAGTTGGCCGCGTCCACTGTAGTCCAGGTCGTCGACGGTTCTGTTCAGATACTGCGCGAAGGGCCGATTTCGGCAGATGAGATTGAGGCCACATTGGCGGAGATAGGCTATGAATTCGGCCCCTGAATCGGCCGTTTTGCTCCCAGCAGAGGCCGAAGATCAACTCGAAGATGCGATCCGCGGCTTTTTCTCGGATCGAGACCTCGAGATATACCAGATGATGGCGTGGCAGTTGGGACACGGGGACGAGCGTGGTGTCGCCGAGTTGGCCCCCGCCGAGCGCCGGTTGCACGGTTCATTGCTGCTGGCGGTCGCTCAAGCTCTACACGGCGACTACTCGATCGGGTTGAAGTATGCGATCTCCGTTGAGTTGATGTACAACTTCGGTTTGATCCACGGCGATGTTCAGGATGGGAATACTGAGCGATTAGGCAGGGCATCAGTGTGGTGGAAATGGGGTCCATCGCAAGCGATCAACACTGGCGACGGGATGCACGCTATGGCGCGGTTATCGCTGTTTCAACTGTGCGATGAGGGAGAGCCGTTGGAACGCGTGAGCACCGCGTTGGAGATCGTAGATGACGCCATATTGAATCGGTGCGAGGGCGAATACCTGGACGTTTCTTTCCAAGAAGGATTGTCTGTTACCGTTGCGGATTACCTCGACATGGTTGAGAAGCGTGTCGGATCTCTTTACGGCGCATCGGCGGAGATGGCGGCGATTCTCGACGATGATTTTGGCTCTGAACGGCGTGAAGCGTTACGGAAATTTGGCGAGAGCATCGGAGTGGTCAAGCAGCTGGTAGCCGACTACCAGGCGATTTTCGGTACCAGGGAACGCAATCCGGTCGACCAAGGTCGGATCATCTCCAAGAAGAAGAACTTGGCGACGGCATTTCTATTCGACACCGTCAAGGATCCTTCCATAATGCGCCGGGCGGGCGAGATGTACATTCAGCGCGTCATCGATCCTTCGCACATAGCTGACTTGGTTGATATGGCGGTTGAAGCGGGTGGCAGAGAATTCAATATCGAGCAGATTCATAAGCACCTTGGGAAGGCCGAAGAAGCCCTCGCCAGTGCAGGATTCGAAGATCAGAATGTCGCGAAGCTGATGGAACTGGCTCGCGACATTGGCGATGTCGGGCAACTGGATTAAATCTTCGTCGTAGCGGCCATGATTTGAAGGAAATCGCCTTGCCTGCCAGACTGCCAATGATCGAGGATGTCGAGCTACGCGGCAAGCGAGTTTTGTTGCGCGCAGATCTGAACGTGACGTTCGAACCCGGCTCTACGCGAATCGCCGATGACAGCCGTATCTATGCATCAGTGGCCACGATAGAGCTGTTGCGAAGTCAGGGCGCGAGAGTAGTGCTGTGTTCGCATTTAGGACGTCCTAACGGCAAGGTAGTCCCCGAAATGCGGATCGAGCCCGTACGGGAGCGTATGTCGGAGGTGCTCGATGTCGATGTCGGATATGCGGGCGGCCCGGTTGGTGAAGAAGCTGAACGAGTCGTTGACTCGCTGAGCGATAGTGATGTCGCGATGCTTGAGAACCTGCGATTCGATCCGGGCGAGGAAACCAACGACGCAGATTTTTCAAATTCACTGGCATCTTTGGCAGATGTTTTCGTGAATGACGCGTTTGGCGCGTCGCACCGCGCTCACGCGTCGATAGTCGGTGTTGCTGATTTGTTGCCAACCTATGCCGGGTTGCTGATGCGTGCCGAAATCGTTGCGCTGGAACGCGCGGTCGATTCTGATGAACGCCCGGCTGTTGCGATTCTCGGCGGTTCAAAAGTCGCCGACAAGCTGGGAGTGGTGAAGAATCTAGCCCCGAATATCAATGCCGTATTGATCGGTGGCGGCATGGTTTCGGCGATGCTTGTGGCACAAGGGAAGTCCGTGGGTTCGGTTTATGTCAGCGACGATGAGATGAAGGCGGCTAAGGAACTGCTTGACGATCCGGTTGTCGTCGATAAATTGCACCTTCCTACTGATGTGATCGTCGCTGAAGAATTCTCTCGAGATTCGAGGTATATCGAGACTTCGGCAGATTCGGTACCTGAATCGGGGTTTATCTTGGACATCGGTTCGCAAACGATATCCAACTACGTTGATGCGATAGGAACTGCTGAGAAGATCGTGTGGAACGGGCCTATGGGGCTCTTCGAATGGGAAGCATTCTCTGGCGGCACGCAATCGATCGCGTCTGCGATCTCCGATAACGAATCGGCATTCAAGCTGGCTGGCGGCGGTTCAACCGTTGAGGCGATCAACTCGCTGGGCATTGCCGATGCGATCACACACGTCTCGACGGGCGGCGGAGCATCGTTGGAGTTCTTGGAAGGCAAGATGCTGCCTGGAATCTCGGCGTTGCATGTCATCTGAGACACATCCTGCTGATTAAATGCAGCGGGTTGGTCTGATTCGTCGCAGATTTGCGGTTGAATGATGGTTGACGTATCAACGATGCGGGTTTAAGGTTAGTTTGCGCGGTGGATATCGCGAGATTGATCCATTGCCCTCAACTCGGGATGAGGCACAGAGCGAACGTTGACGATTCGCAAACCGCTAATCGCGGGAAATTGGAAAATGAACACCACGCCGCAGGAAGGCGTGGCACTATCGCAGTCAATCTGTCGCACGGTTGGCGATTCAGACGCGATCGATGTCGTCCTTTGCCCGCCCTTTACGTCGCTCATCGCAGTTTATGGCGTGATTCATCACACTCCCGTGATGCTCGGGGCGCAGAATGTCAGCCAACATCCCAACGGAGCGTACACAGGCGAGGTTTCCGCCGATATGTTGCGGGGTTTGGTCAGCCACGTGATCGTGGGCCATTCTGAACGCCGGCAACACTTTAGCGAGACAGATCAAACGATTGCCGAGAAAGCATCGGTGGTCGTCAACTCGGGAATGACGGCTATCGTGTGCGTAGGTGAGGATGACAATGAGCGTCAGCGACGGCGAGCCGAACGCTATGTGCGGCGGCAAGTACGCCAAGGATTGGCCGACATCGAAGATCCTTCTAAGGTCGTGATCGCCTACGAACCGATATGGGCAATTGGCACTGGAGTCGCCGCAACCATCGGTCAGATCGAGTACATGGCGGCGTCGATCCGCGAAGAGATCTGTGATGTTTACGACCAAGATGTTGCGGACGAGATGCGGGTTCTATACGGCGGTAGCACTAACGCGAGCAACATCGGTCAGATCGTCGCGAGTCCTACCGTTGACGGGGCATTAGTGGGTAGCGCGAGCCTTAACGATTCCGAATTTGCAGCCATGATCGAGATCATGGCCAAAGCCACTCCAGCCGCTTGACCAGTTTCGGCGTGTCCGAAGGTAAATCGCCGCCCAATCCCATCCGTCTTGTGTCTGTAATCGGCGCGACCGCGACTGGCAAGACATCGCTCGGGATCGAAGTCGCCCGGCGATTCAACGGCGAAGTAGTGAATGCCGATTCGCGTCTCTTCTATCGAGGAATGGATATCGGCACGGCGAAACCTGACCAATCTGAACGTCAGGGAGTGAAACACCACCTCATAGACATCCTTGATCCGCATCAGGCGTATAGTTTGAGCGAATTTCTGAAGGATGCAGGAGACGCGATCCTGAGCATCGCTGACCGCGAAAAGCTGCCGATCGTAGTTGGCGGTTCAGGACAGTACATCTGGGGGTTGCTCGAGGGTTGGGAAGTACCGAATATCCCCCCAAACCCGGAATTGAGAGAAGCGTTAGAGGCCCAGCTTAGCGACGAAGGCTTGGAAGCCCTCCAAGCTCGTCTGTATGCTACGGGGGCGCGCGGTGTCGAGAAAGTGGAAATCCTGAACCCGCGACGATTGATCAGAGCGATTGAGAGGGCTGTTGCTACGGGCGACGCGATGGGCGGAGCCAGGAAGAGCACCGAACCGCCATACGACGCATTAGTGATTGGATTAAACGCCCCGCGTGAGTTACTGCACGCCAGAGTCGAGAAACGCGTCGACGATATGTTTGCCGCGGGTTGGGGTGAAGAAGTCGAGCGATTGATCGAGCGCGGCGCGAAACGAGATATGCCGTCGATGTCTGCGATCGGTTACCGGCAGTTGATTGACCACATCGAAGGTCGAATCGACGATTCAAAGATGCGTGAGGAGATACTAATCGGCAATCACCGATTGATCGGCGCGCAAAACAACTGGTTCAAGATGCGAGACGAGCGGATTTCATGGATCGAGATTACCGATGTCGATCACGTCAATAACGCGATTGAGTTGGTCAATGAATGGTTGTCCAAACGGGGTGAATCGCGCTTCGCAGGATAGAATCGCTTGGTGATCGATGAATTCAGTGTGAGGTGTCTTGATTGGCGATTGAGTTTGCAAAGCTGCACGGTTGCGGCAACGACTACATAGCTATCGATGGACGTTCGATAGACCGAGATTGGGGTCCCTTGACCGCCGAGATCAGCAGGCCCGCCTTTGGTGTTGGTTCAGACGGTATCGTCCTGCTGCTGGATTCGGACGTGGCGCAGGTACGAATGAGGGTTTACAACCCGGACGGCTCCGAAGCTGAGATGAGCGGAAACGGCATCCGTCTCTTCGCAAAATTCGTCTTGGATCGCGGCATTGCAGAACCAACAGAAGACGGCTTGACCGTCGAAACACTGGGTGGTGTTCGCACCGTATGGCCTGAGATGATTGACGGTCGTATGAAATCGGCGCGAGTGGCGATGGGACCTGCGACGTTTAAGGCGACTGAAGTGCCGGTAGACACGACGGAGTTGGGCGGCATCAACGAGGTGATTGCTGAAAAGGTGACCATTGGAGGCGTCGAACTGTCGATCACCTGTCTAGGGATAGGCAACCCTCATGCGGTTGCAATCACGGATCAGTCCGTCGAAGAATTCCCGCTCCTTGAAGTAGGCCCCCTCGTCGAAAATCATCCCATGTTCCCCCAGCGAATTAACTTTGAAGTCGTGAACGTCCACGCCAGAGACCGCATCCGGGCTCGGATCTTCGAACGTGGCGCAGGGGAGACCTTGTCATCCGGAACCGGCAGCA
Source organism: Dehalococcoidia bacterium (assembly GCA_965220515.1). GTDB lineage: Bacteria > Chloroflexota > Dehalococcoidia > Lucifugimonadales > Lucifugimonadaceae > Bin127. The sequence continues at coordinate 269,557 of OZ244831.1, read as the reverse complement.
CCGCATCAGCGTTTGCCTGCCGCAAGCTCGGATTGGTCGACGACGCAGTCGATGTAGTCGTGGATGGCGGAGTGCTACGGATATCTTGGGACGAAAACGATGAGGCGTATCTTGAAGGCCCCGCAGTAGAGGTCTTCACGGGCGTCTGGAACGAATGACAAACCATTCAAGCGAAGAACCTGAACTTCAGGTTGGAGAAACATGCCAGAACTAGCGAAACGTGTGCAACAACTGCCGCCTTACCTGTTTGTGAACATATCGCGAGCCATTGCGGCGAAGAAGGCGCAAGGCATCGATGTGGTGTCGTTCGGCATCGGCGACCCGGATATCCCGACGCCAGATGTTGTCCTCGACGCTTTGGATCGTGGGGCCCGCAAGACTCCGAACCACCGATATCCGGAGAGCGAAGGGTTGCCAGAGTTCCGACAGGCAGTTTCGGAGTTCTACTGGCGACGTTTCGGCGTTGAGATCGACCATGGCACCGAGGCGATCAACCTAATTGGTGCCAAAGAGGGTATCGCCCACGCGGCGCTGTGCTTCATCGATCCCGGCGACATCTCAATATCTCCAGACCCGGCTTACCCGGTATACGAGATCGGAACGATGTTCGCTGGCGGTGAGACCCACTTCGTGCCGTTGCACGAAGAGAACGGTTACTTGCTTGACTTCTCGGAGATTCCGACCGATATCGCCCGCAAAGCCAAGACGTTGTGGTTGAACTATCCGAACAACCCGACAGGCGCTGTGGCAGATCTGTCGTACTTCGAAGAGGCTGTGGCTTACGCCAAGGAGTTCGACCTCTACTTGCTACACGATGCGTGCTATACCGAAGTCACCTTCGACGGCTATGTAGCGCCGAGTATTTTGCAGGTACCTGGCGCGAAAGACGTCGCGATGGAGTTCCATTCGTTGTCGAAGACGGCGAACATGACTGGATGGCGTGTAGGCGCGGCGGTTGGCAACTCCGAGATGGTCGATGCATTGATGCGAGTGAAGTCTAATATCGACTCCGGCTTGTCTCAGGCGATTCAGGAGATGGGTATCGAGGCGATGAATCTGCCGCAGGAGTGGATCGATGGGAACAATGCGATCTACAAGCGTCGCAGGGACAAGGTGGTCGCCGCGCTGAATGAGATCGGGCTTGAAGCCAAAACGCCAAAAGCGACACTGTATATTTGGACGAGGGTGCCTGAAGGGTATACTTCGGCCAGCTTTGCCGAGAAGATGCTTCAAGAGCGAGATGTAGTGGTGACGCCGGGCGCCTCATACGGGCCGTCAGGCGAAGGCTACATCCGACTTTCGCTCACTATCCCCGACGACCAGATCGATGAGGGCATTCGTCGCATATCTGGTTGGAGTGTCTGACACGGCGTTCGTGAGAGATAAATTGTCACGACGAAAAAGATCACATTGGACTGCGGCGAAACCGGAACGAGCTTGTCTAGTTGGAGTGCGGGTTCGAAGGCGAGACAAAAGTTGGAAGCTCGAAGATTCGGTCGCTGAACTCGACGCGCTTGCACGTGCCGCGGGCGCGAATCCGGTTGCAACAATCACGCAGACTTTGAACGCGCCGTCGCCGACGTATGTAGGTTCCGGCAAGCTCGAAGAGATCGAGGATACAGTCGGATCGCTGCATTGCGAGACGGTCATCTGCGACGACGAGTTAACACCGGCACAGCAGCGCGTCCTCGAAGACCGGTTAAAGGTCAAGGTTATTGACCGTACAGCGCTGATCCTAGACATCTTTGCGGGTCGCGCACGGACTCGTGAGGGCAAGTTGCAGGTTGAGTTGGCGCAGGTCGAGTATCTGATGCCGAGGCTCGCAGGGCAATGGTCGCACTTGGAGCGCCTAGGCGGCGGCATCGGAACTCGAGGCCCAGGTGAATCGCAGATTGAGACCGACCGACGACTGATGCGACTGAAGGCACGTGATCTTCGCCGTGCGATATCTAATGTCAGGGATCAACGAGGCGCTCAAAGGCGTCGGAGAGTGCGCGGCGACGTAAGGACCGTTTCACTGGTCGGGTACACGAATGCGGGCAAATCTGCGCTATTCAACACTCTGACGGGTTCTGACATCAGATCCATTGATCGACCATTCGAAACGCTCGACACGACGACACGTCGGCTATATCTGCCTTCTGGCACTCAGGCGACGCTGAGCGACACTGTGGGGTTCATCAACAAGCTCCCGCCGATACTGATCGACGCGTTCAACGCAACGTTGGAAGAGGCTATGTTCGCCGACTTGCTGGTACATGTGACGGACATCTCGAACCCGTTAGCTGCCGAGGCGGCGGAGGTCGTCGACGGCGTGCTAGACAATCTCGGCCTTGGCGAGACGCCGCGGGTGCTCGTGTTGAACAAACTAGATCTCGTGACCAAGGAACCGCCGACAGGTGACGACATGTCGGAGAACGGCACGGTCATGACCTCAGCGGTCAAGCGGTGGGGGATCGACGAGTTGCGTTTTGCTATCGATGCCGCACTGAGCACAGACGGTCGTGAAGTCGCCGTAGAAGGCTCAACCAACGGCGCAGTCGTCTGAAACCCCACGGATTACGGCGAAACGATGCGGTGTTGACGGAGGGACTGGAACGTGGGAAATAGGTTACTTCGCACTAGACGTGTTATGTAAAGCTGGAAGTGCCGGAGACGGGGTTGGGCAGTCGTAAGCAATCGGATTAACCATAGGCTTCGTATACCCTGATATCCATGCAATCGTGAATACGCCGCGCTAATCACCCCCTCCATATGAAACGACAAACCATCTTCGACCGCTTTTCCTTGTTCGCAGTCTCAGCGATGTCGCTGACGCTGTTGTTCGCGTTCGCCTGCACTTCAGAGAGCGAACCGGTAAGCGAAGTCGTCCAGGAAGGTGACAATGTCGCTGTGACTTCGGTCGCCGAGGTTGCGGTTTCTTCTGATGCTCCTGAGACGACTGAGGACGATGCGGATTCTGAAGCGCCGGCAGTCGAGGTTGTTGACGAAGAACCCGAAGCTCCGACCGATGAATCGGTAGCAGCTCCTTCGCATAACGGCCAAGAGGCTGTGTCTCAGGTCATCGAACTACCCAAGACAAGCCAATTGCCGGATGCGGTGCCTGAAGACGTCGCCGTTATCTGGGAGGCGTTCCAGTTCATCAATGATGAGTATGTGGACTACAGCCTCATCGATCACGGCGAGATGTCGGAGCAGGCGATCCGCGGCTTCATCGAAGCCCTCGGCGATCCTCACATGACCTATATCTCTGCTGAGCAGATGCGAATGAGCCGTGATGATCTTGCTGGAGAGTTCTTCGGGATCGGAGCTACTGTCGCACAGGCGCCGGACGGTAAAGGTGTGATCATTCAATCTCCGATGCCGGGACAACCTGCGGAGAAGGCGGGGATCAAAGCTGGTGATCGCATATTGGCGGTTGATGGTGTCGATGCGACGACTTGGACGGTCAGCGAAGCGGTGTTGGTGATACGCGGTGAGGAAGGCGTACCGGTGGTCCTCACGATCCTGCGTGTTGGTGAAACGGATCCGATAGATGTGGAGATAGTCCGCGGGCGCGTTCCGTTGAAGTCGGTGTTCACGAGAATGATTCCGGATACGCCGTACGGCGAGATGGATATCCGCACTTTTACGGATGAGACACCCGGGGAGATCCGAGAGCTTATGAATGAGCTTCTGGATCAAGGTGCTGAGGGTGTGGTGATCGATTTGAGGAACAATCCGGGCGGGTTGCTACATGCGACGCTCGATTCGGCGAGCGAGTTCATACCTGAGGGGCGATTGGCCTACGAACAGGACCGCAATGGCGCGCGTAGAGACTTCTATGCGCATGGAGAGGCGAATTTCGAGAACGTGCCGATTGTGGTGCTTGTGAACGAGTGGTCAGGTAGCGGCGCTGAACTATTTGCGGGAGCGATTCAGGACCATGGACGTGCAGTGCTGATCGGTGTCAAGACCTTCGGGAAAGGGAGCGTCAACATCACTCGGACATTGTCGAACGGGGCGGGTCTGAACATCACGATCCGACGCTGGTACACGCCTGAGGGCAATGTGATCGAGGGTGTAGGTTTGACGCCAGATGTGATCGTGGAGGGTGATCCGACGCCGGACCAGCGTGATGTGGATTGGGTCGAGCCACAGATGGATGCTGCGATCAAGCAGTTGAACTTCCAGACGCAGGTTACAACGGCAGTGGGGCCTTAGGACGCGAACTGTCGGAACGCGGGCAACCACAGTGATTGCCCCTACGACTTTTCGCATAATTGTGGTAGATGGGTGTATTGACCTCTGCCCTGCATCCCTCTGGGTGGGCGTCCCGCCCGCTGAAGCGCCCGCCTTCGCGGGAATGACGTTGATTTCTCGTTATGGCACGTAAGAATCGCAAGAAGAAGGTATCTGCCAATGGTGCAGCCACGTCTGGGACGATGGCTACTAATCGGCGCGTCCGGTACGACTACCACTTGTTGGACGATTTTGAGGCTGGGCTGGTCTTGAAGGGCTCGGAGATCAAGTCGATTCGGGATGCGAAGGTTGATATTTCGAATGCCTATGTGCGGATTTCGGATGGCGAGGCCTGGTTGGTGAATGCATATATCGCGCCGTATGAGTCGGCAGGTCTTTGGACGCAGCATGAGCCGCTACGGGACAGGAAACTGCTGTTGCATCGCAAGGAGATCGAGTTTCTGAGGGGACGGGTCGAGCAACAGGGTTTGACGATCGTGGTCCAGCGCATCTACATCGTCCGAGGTGTCGCGAAGGTGGCGATTTCGCTGGCTCGTGGTAAGCGGCACGAAGACCGCCGAGAAACGATCCGGCGTCGAGATCAGGAACGGGACATGGCGCGGGCGATGCGGAGGTAGTCTGCCCCTTTCGCAAAGCGAAAGGGGCGCGCACGAGCGAAGCAAGTGCGCGGGGTATGCCCTCTCAGTTCCCATCTCCCCACCGTGGGAGAGGGCTAGGGTGAGGGGGAAACGGCTTCTTTTGCTTTCTCAAAGCTACGAGACGGCGTATACCTGACCAGCCCTTTGCTAGAGCCAGGGTGGCCGGGGGTGTTGTACAGGGCGCATCCGTCGCAGCTGGATCGGATTCCGCAGGGGGTGGGTGTGAGGGTTGTTTGAGTGCCGAAGGGTTCGCCGGGGTCGGCCAGGATGGATGCTTGCGTTTCGCGTTTGACCTCCGCCCTGTTGCGCGTCAGATGCTCGATGCCGCCGTCGCTGCGGGTTTTGCGCTCTTGACTGAGTAGCGAATCTAGGCGAAGCTGCTTGGCTGGCTCGGGCCGATGTCCGGGGAAGGTGATGAACGGCCATGCCCACTTCTGTACGACGCCCATGACGGTTAGTTCCTGCCATCGGGTGATCTTCGCCCGACGTCGGTTGTTGAGTATGCGTTCGACGCTGATAGGCCCGAGTCCCGGCGTTCGCATTAGCTGATCACGATTTGCGGTGTTGATGTCGACCGGAAATGCGTCGAGGTTTTCGAGCGCTATCGTCTGTTTGGGATCGAGTTCGAGTGGCAAGAAACCTCCTTTGTCGAAGCCGAGTTTGATTTCGTTGTCGGAGAACTTGTAGACGCGTTTGAGCCAGTCGAGCTGGTAGAGCCGGTTGGTTCGCTGCATCGGCGTTGCGGGATGCTCTTCGAGCGGCGTGTAACGCACGGGACGGAATGGCGAGAAGTAGACGCGCTTGAGTTCCCAGTCGGCGTAGAGCTGTGACATTCGGTTCAGGATGTCGAGATCGGTCTCATCGGCTGCTCCGACGACTAACTGGGTGGCCTGTCCGATTGCGCCGTTTGTGGGGCCGCGTTTGAGCTCGTCGATCCAGGCCATGGGGTCCATGATGTCGCGTTGGTAGTGCTTCATCTTAGAGAGTTTGTTCATGTGTTCGAGGGTTGTGGTTTCGAGGTTTACGGAGAGGCGGGTTCCGAGGAGGTGCGCGGCTTCGACGATGTTGCGCTCGGTGCCGGGCATGACTTTGAGGTGGATGTAGCCGTTGAACTTGTATTTGTTGCGGATTAGGTCGACGACTTTGACCATTCGTTCGGTGGTTTTGGAGCCGGTTCCGGCGACGCCGGAGCTTAGGAATAGGCCTTGGACGGTCTGCCTCTCGAGGAGATCGTTGAAGGTTTTGGCGAGTTCGTCGACTTTGAAGCCGAATCGTTTTCGGGGGACCCAGTGACTGTTTGGGCAGAAATGGCAGTCCATTTTGCAGAAATCCGTAAACATTACCTGCATCAGGTTGGTGAATTTGCCATTGGGGAGTCGGGATCGGTAGACGCCGGGGCCGGGGTTGTTACGGGGTATGGAGTACGGGGCGCGTTCCTTGACGGGCATCGGGTTCTGCCCTGCTTGTGCTGAAGGCAGGATGATGTCGTCGGTGGCCATTTTGCCGAGGTGTGCCATTTTGGTCCAGCGGTCGGGTCGGGTTTTGGTGAGCATGTTTTGGCTCCTGAATTTTAGGACGGGCGTTAAATAATATCACAGACGTTTTAGTTTTGCAAAAATGGGATTTGTTTTTGAGACGTTGTATAGCCGCGAACTTGCCGCTGGATGCCGCTGTAGCGGCATGATCACGGCGAGTGTGTTTTGCGATGGGATCCGGGGTGAGGTGTGGAAGATGTGTCGGCTATAGATGTGTAACAGGTGTGAGATGTTGGTATTCGTAGGAAATGAGGTTTTGGTTGGAAGTGGAATTTAGAACAAACTTGCCGCTGGAGCGGCAAAACTCCGGCATGACTGTTTTTTGAACAAGTTCAAAAAGTTGGATAGGGGGTTTTTGGGTGTTGAGAGGGGTGAATTGCTCTCAGCGGCGGTTTGTTGTGGGTTGCGAGGTGTCGATGGGGTGGTGTTGTGAGGCGCGAGATTCGGCGACGTTGAGGACGGATCTTGGAGTGAGAGCGTGAAAGACCTATCTTGTCTTCCGGGGGTGAGAAAACGCGATTTTTCGCGGTCGTGACGATCTTTTGCCAAATCGATTAGAAGAAGGTGTGCGCTCTGGCTTAGAATCGAATTTCGCAACGATGTGTGAATTGTTGGCGCATTTTTTCTAAGGGATTGAGAAGGACGATTTCTACTATGAGAAGATCAGAAACTAACCGTGAAGAAGCGTTCAACGTCGAACTCGCACGGATGCTCAGAGATTGCGGTATAACTGCACGCGCTGAGCGACGTAGTCGGCAAGGGGTTCCAGATATTCGAGTTGAGTTGAGGACTGGTGACGATGTCATTTTGGAGTGCAAGTACGCCGGCTCTTTAAGCGATTTGGAATCCCAACTTGACGCACGATTGATTTCTTTTTCCAAGCACTTGGGTGTTTTGGGCATCGTGTATCCTGATCGGTTTCGCCAAGATTCGGATGTTTCATTCTGTCTTGAGGAAGCTGATGATATCCAATGGTGGTTACATGGAGTTCGGGGCGACTTGGCGGGCAACCGTCGTGTGCGAAGCGGATCGATCGTTGACTTGGCGGACCACCTGCGCGTACTTCCGTTGGATATCGAAGGATTTGATCGTGTCCAAGTTGCGGCAGCGGTAGTAGGGTACGCGGTCGAAGAATCGGCAAAAGTGATATCTGGTCATGCAAGAATCGCGCGGCTGGTGTCGGAAGTAATCGCCAAATCTGATAGTGAAAAGGACAGGGCTGCTGCACTCCGTATTGGTTCTTTGGTTTTGTTTAATGCGCTGGCATTTCAAGATCGACTTGCCGCCGTGGATGACGATGTTAAGTCTGTCAGGGAATCCTTAATCTTCAGACTTGACGGTTTAAGTGACGCTTGGTCGAAGATTATGGACGAAGTCGACTATGTACCGGTATTCGAGTTGGCCAAGGCTCTCGTGGACGTACTCAATCTTGCGCCAGGCGAATTTCAGATGCCCGCAATCGAACCATTGGTTCAAGCCGTCGAGGACACCCGGACTTTGGATGGACACGATCTTTCCGGTCGGCTGTTTCACACGCTGTTGTCGGATGCCAAGTTCACCGGCGCGTATTACACGTCGGTACCGGCGGCGACGATGCTATCGCGGCTGGTTTTTCACAACTGGCCAGATGGAGTTAACTGGTCGGCCCACGAGTTTCCCGCTTCCCTAAACATTGCTGATCTGGCTTGCGGAACCGGAACGCTGTTGATGGCAGTCGCTGCCGAGGTGGAGCGTAAACACAAGGATGCAGGCGGGACGGAATCTGCCGCGCTACATAAGGCGATGGTTGAGCAGGCTTTGCATGGCTACGATGTGCAGCTTTCGGCGGTGCATTTTGCGGCGACGAGTCTGGCGATGCTGAATACGTCGATTCAATTTGATCGAATGAATCTCTATGTGATGCCATTGGGCGTGAACGGCGATCAGGCCCTTCTCGGCTCATTGGAATTCCTGAAAACGGATGAGGCGGCGGTGCAGTTCGCGTTGTCGTACCCGGACTTTGGGACGACGTTGCGCGACGCCGGGGAGGTGTTCGGGCGTGGGAGGCGCGGCGCGACCGAGGGTGTAACTGCGACGTTACCCAATTTGGATCTTGCAATAATGAATCCGCCTTTTACGCGGTCTGTGGGCGGGAATCTGTTGTTCGGAAGTTTGCAGCAGTCGGAGCGCCGGAAACTTCAAAGGGAGTTGTCTCAACGCCTCAAGTCGATGCAGGCATCATCGACGGCCGGGCTTGGCGCGGCATTTGTTGCCGCGGCATCGCCAAAGTTGCGACCGGGCGAGGGGCGTTTGGCGCTAGTTTTGCCGGTGACGGTTTGCACTGGTCCGTCTTGGTCGCAGACTCGGGCGTTGATAGAGAACGGCTACACGTTAGACGTAGTTGTAACGTCACACGATCCTGAGCGATGGAACTTTTCTGACAGCACGGATTTGTCGGAAGCGTTGTTAATCGCTACGCGCCGTCCTGAGAACGGGAACGACGTGGACCATCGGGCCACTTTCGTGAACCTTTGGCAGAACCCGAAAGGCGTGTTGGATGCGCATCTTGTAGCGGATGCCGTCAACATGGCGCAGCCGGCGAGGATTGAGGATTCTGGCACTGCCCTGCTAGAGGTTGATGGCGAACATGTGGGCGAAGTTTTTTCAATTCCGGAATCGAAGTTGAATGGCAGGCAGTGGGTTGGCGTGCAGTTCGCCCGCGCAGATGTGGTGCGGAGCGCGTTGAGACTTTTAGATGATGGTGAGGTTTGGGTTCCGAGTGAGACTGCTGTTGGCAGTGTGCCGATGTGTCGGTTGGATGAGATTGGAGAGATTGGGCCGGATCGGCGCGACCTGTGGGACGGATTTGAGCGAACCGATAGTGTCACGGCGTACCCGATGGTGGAAAATCACGATACAGAGAAGCGTCGAAGCATCAGTGTTGAGCCCGATAAGTACCTGGCTCCTCTTGCTACTCCCCGATCCGGGCGCAATCTCAAGAGTGCCGATCAACTTTGGCCTAAAGCTGGACGCGTCCTCATTACTGAACGATTAAGGCTGAACACGGTCAGAGTCGTAGCAATGTGGACACCTGAAAACGTGCTTTCAAATGTTTGGTGGCCGATCAACTTGGAGGAGGTGACGTATGAAAAGGTACTGGCGTTGTGGATGAACTCTTCTTTGGGTATTTCAACGATCTTGGCGCATCGTACTAGCACTGAGGGTGGTTGGGTAGCACAGAAAAAAGCGGATTTAGAGGGCTTGCCAATCCTCGATCCTCGTCAATTGACGGGGGCTCAGCTTCAGGCACTGTCAGATCTATTCGATGAGTTGGCGGATGCTGAGTTTGAACGGTTGCCGAAGATGGCGGATTGTGCGGCGCGGTCGGCGTTGGATGATGGGGTGTCGGAGATTCTGGGGTTGCCGGATTTGAGGAGGTTGAGGGTGTTGTTGGCCTCGGAGCCGGTGGTTTGTGGTGTGGGGTTGTGAGGGGGGGCTTGAACCTAGCGCGACAGTAAGTTAAAAGTGAGACGCCATCGACGGAAAAGTCACAATGGGATTAGGGAAGCGTTGACGGAGTTGCATGGCACGTGTGATGCTAGGTAGTGGCCAGCGAAAAAGAATTATCTAGTAGCGACAGGTAATTGTATGTCCACTGATTCAAGATAGCGATCGCTTGGAATTTGTTTCGTAAAGGTGGCCCGATAACGCTCCACGAAATCTGTCATCGTTCAACACGCGCAGGAATTCCCTTCTCGTTTTTTGATCAGGAGGTACGACTAGTCGGTCTGCCGAAACATCCATCTCAAAATCGATCGTCTTTGCGATATCTTGTATCTCTTTGGCAGTGTAATCTTCGAGAACACTGCTTTGAGTTATTTGATACATGAGTCGACGGCTTATGTCGTCGGCTTGCTCGACAAATTCGTCTTGATCCCAAACATCAAGTAAGTTGTGAGTAGCGAAATTTGCCACTTCTTCTTCGGTCGCTTCCGAAATCACATGTGCCAAGTCGAAAATTTGTTTCATCAAGTGAAGACTGCGAAATTTGTACTTGCCATCTTCGATCACGCAAACTAACGAGTTCGAAAGGGCGAAGGCAGGTTCTTCCAGGCGGTTAAATCGATCGCCTCGAGCGATGAACGCGAATTTTCGGCTCAGAATTTGACCCGCCGTGAAACGTTGAACCAAAATGGTCGGTATCGAGGATTCTGATTCCTTCGTTGTAAACAATGCGCGAATATTGAAATCTTCGAAGTTCGTCGGATGCAACGAGCTAAGTGACAGGAAGTTTCCGGCGACTGCGTCGAAAATTGTCTGGGTCTCATCGTCGATTGGTATCGTCATGAGCTGGGATCGGTCTGGCGTCCAACCGGGATCATATTCGATTTCTTCGATTACATCCTTAGTGAATGTCGCGAACTGATTCTCGAAGACCTCAAGTGTGCGAATTCTGATGTCGTCGTTGAGCCTGATGCTGGCGATATCCAAAGTACTGTCGACGCGATACGCGGCATAAAGATTATGGATCAATTGTTGCACTTCCTACTTCGACGACAACATATTCAGTGAGTTGCTTCACTGTGAACTTTCCAGCGCCTTTTTTCATTGAGCGCAGTTCCTTCTTCGTAATCATCACGTATGTGATGCCCTCTCGTGTATCCACATTATAAAAATGCCACCCCATAAGTCTCAAAATCGGATTGAAATGATAGTGATAGCCTGCAGCGATTACGATTGTGAACACCACGACGACAACTGCAAATGTCAACCAATCGATGTTGCCGATTGAAATCTGGAATAACGGCAATAGGTATAGAATCACAAACCCGAATGATTCACGATCTGCGGTTTTGGCGCTCGTAACAGAAAAATCCGAGGATTCAGTGTCCCGCAGATGATATCGCCAAATAAGGTAAAAGCACGTAACTTGAGCGCAGGCTATGATCGCGAGAATCCCAGCGAGTCGTAGCTCTTTGTCAACGGCTGCCAAAGCCGAGTAAACAAGCAGTACGGGCACAAGAGTCGTGCTAGTCCAAACGAATTTGGTCGCGAAATTCAACATCTCTCGGTGTTTGCGTTTTTGTCGATTTTGTCCTTCGTTGCAACGTGTATAGAGTTTATCGCCTACGCGCATGGCAACGTAATGAGAGTTGTCGCTCTCGTATTCGCTTGTGATGTGCGAGCGATGTTTCGACCGATGCACCAAACACCTCTGGATCCTGGCTTTCATCGGAATGACGTAGCTGGGGAGTGATGGGGTCCCGGGCATCCCCCGCTCACTTCGCTGTGCTCGTTCGCGCCCCCTTACGCTTCGCGAAGGGGGCGTACCTCTCCCCTGCCCCTCTGGATTCCGGCTTTCGCCGGAATGACGGTGAGTCGACGAGAATGACGCCGTGCATCCCCCTGCGGTTGCTTCGCTCCCGCGTCCCCCTTCGCTTTGCGAAAGGGGAATTAGAGGATTTGGTTTAGGAAGAGTTTGGTGCGGTCTTCGGTGGGGTTGGTGAAGATGTGGTTGGGGGTGTTTATTTCTACTAGTTGTCCTTCGTCGAACATGGCCATGCGGTCGGCTACTTCTCTTGCGAATCCCATTTCGTGGGTTACGCAGAGCATTGTCATGCCGGTGTCGGCGAGTTCTCGCATGACGTCGAGGACTTCTTTGATCATCTCGGGGTCGAGAGCGGATGTTGGCTCGTCGAAGAGCATGATTTCGGGCTGCATGGCTAAGGCGCGGGCGATGGCTACGCGTTGCTGCTGTCCGCCGGAGAGTTCTGCGGGGTATTTTTCGGCTTGTTCGGGGATGCCGACGCGTTCGAGGAGGGACATTGCGAGGTCGTCGGCTTCAGCTTTGGGGAGGTGTCGGACGCGCTGGGGGGCTAGTGTGATGTTGCCCATGACGGAGAGGTGCGGGAAGAGGTTGAACTGCTGGAACACCATGCCGACTTCGCGTCGGATGGCGTCGAGGTTGCGGAGGTCGTTGGTCATCTCGATGCCGTCGACGACGATCTTGCCTTGCTGGTGCTCTTCGAGTCGGTTGATCATGCGGATGAATGTGGACTTGCCGGAACCTGAGGGTCCGAAGATGACGACTACTTCTCCCCTCTTTACGGACATGGTGACGTCGTTTACGGCGCAGAAGTTTCCGAACCATTTGTAGACGTTTTCGCAAACGATGATGTCGTCACGGTCTTCGAGGGGTATGTTGCGGATGTCGGGGTTGGTTATGGTGGTTTCTTCGAGGGAGGTGGTCATGGTGGGTTTCCTTGGCTGCGGGCTGGGCATCCCCTGCGAATTCGCTTCGCTCCTTCGCGTCCCCTTGCGCTTCGCGAAGGGGAGGGGCCTCTGTTGCTTGGCGGGTTTGATGCTGGTGTTTGTTTTGGGTTGGTAGTGTTGTAGTTGGTTTTTCGGTTGGTAGGGGCATCCCCTGCCCTGCCCCGGGCATACCCCGCGAGCGTCGCTGCGCTTGCTCGCGCCCCTTTCGTGTTACGAAAGGGGCATGTGGGCTCCGTTGCGTGGGCGGGTTTGAAACCCGCCCCTACCGTGCGGGGTTGGGGATTTTGTTTATCTTCGGCCTACTCCTAGGGCTCTTTCTATTCGTCTTGAGATGTAGGACATTGAGAATGTGAAGATCCAGAATACGGCGGCGATGAAGATGTAGACTTCGTGTCCGTCGTCGACGAATTCTAGGTTTCCTTGGATGGTTACTCGTCCCATTTCTACGAGGTCTAGCATTCCGATGATGAAGACTAGGGATGTGTCTTTGAAGAGGGATATGGCCTGCCCTACTATTGCTGGGATGATGTTGCGGAGTCCCTGCGGGAGGGTGATCATGATGGTTGTCTGCCATCCGCGGAGTCCGAGTGCTCTTGCGGCTTCGGTCTGTCCGGTGGCGACGGCTGCCATGCCACCACGGACGTTCTCAGCCATGTAGGCGGAGCTGAAGAGGGTGATGGTGATCATGGCGAGGTAGAGCTCGTCGATCGAGACGTTCTCGGGGAATGTGAGCGGCAGCAGGTGTCGGGACATGAATAGCAGCGTGATGAGTGGTACGCCGCGGATGATCTCGATGAAACCGACACATGCGTATTTGAGGACTGGGAGGTGGCTGCGACGTCCGAGTGCTAGTGCGATGCCGACGGGGATGGAGCAGACGATGCCGATGGTGGCTAAGAGGAGGTTTAGGGTTAGTCCGCCGAGGTCTTGGGTTGGTACGGGGTCGAGACCGGGGATGTAGGATGAGCCGATGACTAGCAGGGCTCCGATGAGGAAGACGATCGGAGCGGCCCAGAAGAGTGTGCGGGGACGTCCGATGGCGGGTATGGTAGCGGCGAAGTATCCGAGTGCGACGGCTAGGAAGTTGATGATGAAGAGGAGGTTTACGAGGAGGTCAGGCGGGTCTGCGACGCTGTATGAGAGGACGTATGCGTTTTTGGCGGTCTGTTGGGCATCGACGCGGATGTAGTATGTGCCGGCATCGATGGTGGTGGCGATGGAGTCGTCGGATGTGCCGGGGTTGTCGCTGGATTGGATGACGGTGCCGCTGGAGTCCTCGAGGAATAGGTTGGCGTTGGCGTCTTGGTGGGCGAGGATGGTTTTGAACTTCTTCGCATCGGTGATGGTGAAGCTGTAGTAGTCGGAGCGGTCTTCGTCGCCGTCGAGGGTGCCGGCTAGGTAAGTGGTGCCGGTGAGGGTGGTGATGTCTTTTTGGTCGATGGCGTTGGCACGATTGGCGTCGGCGATGTCGCGGCGTGTTTCCCTCAAATTCATTGACGCCTGGTCTGGCTCAACGGTTGCGTCGTAACGGGGAGCTCCGAGGTCGACGCCGAGGTATGGAAGGGTACCGGCGAGTAACGTGACGATGATGAGTCCGATGGCGAATCCGCGGGCTATTCCGCCCCACATTCGCCACGCGACCCCCAGCAAGACGCTGATGAGTAGAAGCGTTGTAAGTGGTCGCCAGTAGAGGTCTTGCGGGTAGCGTCCGATGACGTAGAGAGGGATGCGGGATGTTACGGCTTCCCAAGAAGCGGTGAAGAATACCCAGTTAATGGACTGGAAGATTGCGAGCGCGATGATGGCGCCGAGGACGATGGTGAGGATGCCGTCAGTGGGTGAGCTGAAGAGGTTGGCGCGGATCCATCCGGGCACACCGACGGTCATTGCGGGTGGTGCGGGATTTGGTCTTGTGGATTGCTGATTCATGAATCGTTAGCTATCCGACGCCAGCGTATCTGGTGATGCGGTTGTAGATGTTTCCCACAAGGGAGTAGAAGAGGCTCATTGCGAGGTATGTGACCATGACCATGCCGATGAGAGAGATTGCGGGGGCGATCTGGGTCATGGTGGTGGATACGCTGACGAGGTCGGGGTATCCGATGGCGGCTGCGAGTGATGAGTTCTTGGTGAGGTTGAGGTACTGGGAGATCATGGGTGGAATGATGACGCGGAGGGCTTGTGGGAAGATGACGAATCGGAGTCCCGCGTTGGTGTTTAGTCCGAGGGATCGTGCGGCTTCGGTCTGTCCGCGGTTGACGGCTTGGATTCCGGCGCGGACGATTTCAGCGATGAATGCGGATGTGTAGACGACGAGTCCGATGAGGAGTGCGAAGAAGCTGCCGGACCATCGAGCTCCGCCCTGCAGTCGTCCGAATGGGCCTTCTTGTCGTTCGGGGACTACGAGTTCGAGCGGGGTGAAAATGATGAGGCCGATGATGGTGGCGACGACGAAGATGACGAATCCGGCGATGATGGGGTAGCTGGGTTGTCCGGTCTCGATTTCTCTACGGTTGAGGTAGTTGAAGGCGAGGATTCCGACGCCGAGTCCGATGAGAGACAATATCGCCCATGGCCAGAATCCGCCGAGTGGAGTGGCCCATGGCATGTAGAAGCCGCTGTTGTTTAGGTAGAAGGCGTCGAAGAAGATGTAGCCCTCGCGGACGTTAGGGAGTTCGAGAATGATGAGGAACCAGAAGAGTAACTGGATCAGAAGCGGGATGTTTCGGAAGGTCTCGATGTATACGAGGGCAAGTCGGCTGAGGAGCCAGTTGGAGGAGAGTCGGGAGACGCCGATGACGATTCCGAGGGATGTGGCGATTATTACACCGAGTACGGATGCTTTGACGGTGTTAAGTGCTGCGACGGTGAAGCCGTAGAGGTATGACTGTGACGGGTCGTATTGGATGACGCCTTCGCCGATGGGTATCTGAGCGGCATCGTCGAGGAAGCTGAATCCGAATGGGATCTCACGGTCTTGGATCTCGTTTGCGACGTTGAAGATGAACCCGGAGACGATGGCGATGACGACGATTGCAGAGATGATCTGTACGACCCACTGGATGAAGACGACGTTTCGCCAGAGGGGTATGCCGCCAGGGTATAGGATGCTCTGCACTGCTGGTATCTCGTTAACGCGTCGTGATGCACAAGACGACTTTGGTGTAGTTTAACGGGTTGACGAGGGAGGGGTGATGGTTGTGTGCGCGTTTCACCCTCACCCTAACCCTCTCCCATCAAGGGAGAGGGGATGTCCCCATCGCCCTGCCCCGCTGGGCATCCCCTGCGATCTCGCTTCGCTCGTTCGCGTCCCCTTGCGCTGCGCGGAAGGGGACGGCCTCCCCCTAACCCCCTCCTGAAGGAGGGGGAACGAAAAAAGGGGGATGCAAACGCATCCCCCTTTTGGGTTGGTCGGTTAGACCGGGTTCTAGCGCAGTGGTGCTGCGTAGATTTGACCGCCTTTGGGGCAGTCGCCGCAGGGGGCGTCTGACCATAGGGCGTTCCGACCGCCTTCTCGTGGGAGGTCGATACCATCGGGGCCAAGGTTGCGGTCGTAGATCTCGCCGTAGTTACCGACGGCGTTGATCACGTCTTGCATGAAGGTCTCGGAGAGTCCGAGGGACTCTTGACCGATGGTGCCTTCGGTACCGAGGAGTCTCTTGGCTTTGACGTCGTCGCCGCCAGCTTTAGCGCTGACGTTCCCACTGTTGATGCCATAGGCTTCGGCATAGATCAAGCCGGACATTACGGTCTTAATGATGTCGAACCACTGGTCGTCACCGTGCGGAACGACTGGGCCGAGGGGCTCTTCGGAGATGGTCTCCGGGAGGATCACGTGGTCAGCCGGGTTCTGCAGCGAGGTGCGAAGTGCGGCTAGCTGCGAGCGGTCGTTGGTGAAGACGTCGCATGCGCCGGACTCGTAGGACGAGAGGACGACGTCGGTGTCTTCAAAGACCTGCGGGTTGTATTCCATCGCATTCTGTCGGAAGAAGTCGGCCATGTTGAGCTCGGTGGTGGTACCGCTGGTTACGCAGACGGCTGCACCGGAGAGGTCGTAAGCAGATTCGACTCCTAGGTCGGCAGGAACCATAAAGCCTTGTCCGTCGTAGAACATGGTCTGAGCGTAGTTGCCCCACTGAGCATCTCGGCTGGTGGTCCATGTGACGGTTCGTACGAGGAGGTCAACTTCACCGGACTGGATGGTCGGGCCACGCTCAGCGGCGGTGATGTACTGGATCTCGATCGCTTCGGGGTCGTTAAGGACGGCAGTTGCGACTGCGCGGCAGAGGTCGATGTCGAAGCCGACGTTTCGACCGGAGTCGTCGAGTGCGCCGTAACCAGGGACGTCGTTTCTGCTGGCGCAGATAACGTGACCGCGGTCTTGGACTTGAGCGAGTCGACCGCCAGTGGCCTCTGCGTCCATCATGGCCTGGTCGGCCATCATCTTGGCGTCATCGGCCATTTTGTTGGCCTCATCGGCTCGTGCTTCGGCGGCGTCGGCTCGTGCGTTAGCGTCGCTGAGCGCGGACTGTGCGGCAGAAGCAGTAGCTTGCGCGTTTTGCAAGTCCGCGTCAGTCGGTCCCGAGTCGTCGGTACAGGCGCTGAAAACGACTGCGAAAACCGATACCGTCGCGAGCATTGCGATCAGTAGTTTCGTCTTCATGTGGTTGTGTATCCCTTTCGTTTTTGCTTCGCGAGCAAGATTCTCAGAAACATATCGATACAAGCATGGAATCAAGTTTACGCCAAAGATAGTTAGTTAGTGATACTTCGTCGCGAAATCATCGGTTGCCTACGACACAATGGGCGAAGCGAGCGCTGTACGCCTTGGATAGGACGATATCGGCGGGAAGTTCGCGCTATATCGGGACGATTAAGCGAGTTGGGAAATGCTGTTATCGTAGCGGCGCAGCGTAGATCTGTCCGCCGTTGATCCATAAGTCGTTGCGGCCTTTGCGTGGCAGTCCGATGCCTTGTGTGCCGAGGTTACGCTCGTATATTTCCCCGTAGTTTCCCACTTGTTTGATGACGTCTTGCATGAAGGTCTTTTTGAGGCCTAGGGCTTCTTGTCCGAAGTCGCCTTCGCTACCGAGCAGCCTCTTTGCTTTGACGTTGTTGCCTGCTGCCATTTCGTCCACGTTCGTGCTGTCGATGCCGTAAGCCTCGGCGTAGATGATGCCAGCCGTGACGACTTTTACGACATCGAACCATGCTTCGTCGCCGTGTGGGATGACTGGGGTCAGTGGTTCTTCGGAGACGATTTCGGGAAGGATCAGGTGTTCGTCGGGATTGGGAAATTCTGTCAGGAGCGATGCCAGGCCTGAGCGGTCGGTTGTGAAGGCGTCGCACTGCCCTGCTTGATATGCGTCGATAGCGACTTCGGTCTGCTCGAAGACGGTAGGGGTGAAATCGAGATTATTTTGTCGGAAGTAGTCGGCTAGGTTGAGTTCGGTAGTGGTGCCGGAAGTCACGCATATCGCAGCGCCTCCGAGTTCGAGGGCTGATGTGACCCCGGAGTCTTTCCGCGTCATGAAACCTTGACCGTCGTAGAACATGACTGGTGCGAAGTTTCCCCAATTGACATCGCGGTTGGATGTCCATGTGGTGGTGAGGTTCATCAGATCGATTTCGCCGGATTGGAGTGCGGGACCGCGTTCGGCGAGGTCGGTGAAGCGGTATTCGACGGCGTCGGCATCGCCGTGGACTGCTGCTGCTACAGCGCGACATAGATCAACATCGAAACCGATGCTCTGCCCTGATGCGTCGAGGGAGTGGAAACCGGGGGTGTCGTTTCCGGTGGCGCAGACTATCTTGCCGCGGTCTTCGATGGCGGCGAGTCGGTCGGCGGATTTTTCGACTTGCTCGGCGCGCTGGATTGCGTCGTCGCGTGCGGCGATGGCGGCGCTGCGATCAGCGATTGCGGCTTCCGCTGTGGCTTGTGCGCGTTCGACGGCGACCTCATTAGCGCCGCTGTTGGAGGTGCAGGCTAAGGAGGCAAAGGCTAGGGAGGCGGCGATTGTGAAAATGGTGGTCGCGAACGGGAGTTTCATGTCGCAGTTCGATGCTCCTTCACTACACTTCGGTTCCTCTTTGTCCGTCGGTCTAGATGTTTTCGGAATGACTGTCAGGGTCGATCGCGTCAACCGGTTTTTCAAGCGTTCTCCGCTTTCGAATGCTCAGTCCGTCACTATCCAGCGAAAGTGTGACGTGAGTACCTTCTGCGAGCCTTAACTCGTTGGAGATTTCATCGGGGATTAAAACGGCGAAATCGTTGTCCCATTTCCGGACGTTCGTTATATGAGCCACGTCGAATTCCTGTGTCTTATTTGAATCAATATCACGCGAACATCAATATCACGCGAACGTCAATTGCGTAGTTGGCGAACCGTTGGCCGGACGCATCAGACATACGCGACTAATTCAGTGTTACCACAAGGCGATCCGGCAGAAACTAATCAGTGTAGATCACGTAGAGACCGCAGTCCTCGCGTTGCTCGAAATCCGTACCGGCATAATCGGTGATGGCCTCGCCAGTCACCCTGAGGTAACCGGTGAAGGTATCAGAATCAGCGTCGAAGCGATCATCGTCGCTCAGATGCAAGGTAAAACTGCAATCATTCTGCATTTCCGACTCGAAAAAGCTATGAGTATTATCGTCATCGCTCACAGTTATTCGAATTATGTCAGCGTCTTTCAAAACGTCTGGTGTCAGGGTGAAATCGGTAAAGGGGTCGCTTCGGAAATCCTCAGCTTGCGAAACGGTGTACATCACAGTCCCGTCGCGATCAATGTCCATTATGTCGATTGTTGCTGCTTGTTCGCTAGGTTCATCCGGTTCGACGGTCTGATCAATCAGCATCAACGAAGCGAGGTATGCGGGCGCCAAAGCGAAGATCGGGAGCGCAATGATCGCGGTAAAGATTTTGAGAACCCTGAGCAGTGAACGCTTCGTTTCTGATTTCATTTGAGGACTCTCCAATCTTGTAGTTCCCTAGACCCGTAGTTTGATGTTAATGAATTACCGGAATCGACGCGGTTTGACCTTACTCTGGTGAAACTGCGCACACAACGCTGGAATAGTAGGGGCAGGTTTCAAAGCTGCTCCTACGTTGATCTGACAGACCAGTCGGATTAGACCGGCATTGTGCGGCCGGTTTTGGCGCGGCCGTAGTCGGCGATGTCTCTGGTCAATGCGCCGATCATCTTGCAGCCGAGTCCATCGATGAGCTGATCCACTTGCTGCTCGTTGTTCATCTCCTCGTCTTGCCATGCGGCATAGAAGGCGATGTTGTTGTTTTCCAACGCCGTCTTGACGATGTTGAGGGCGTTGTCCATGAAGTCGGGGTAAGGCGGGTCGTGAGCGTCCGGGTCGCCGAACGACATACCCATGTCTCCGGGACCCCATTCGGCGAAGGCGATGCCGGGGACCGCCGCGGTCTGCTCGGCGAAGGGGAGGCAGTGGCGGTCTTCGATCTTTAGTCCGAGCATGAGTTCGCCGTTGGGGTTCATGGGCCAGGGGTCGGCGATTTGGACGTATTCCCTGGGGTCGACGCCCCAGATTTCTGCGGGTTGGCGCTGCCCTCCACCACCGCGGATTCCCTCGGGGATTATGTCGCTACCGATAGTCTGGAAGGGGTAACGGCACGCCGCGACGAACCATTTGGTCGCCTCGGGGCTCTGTACGTGGGTGTGGAGCAGACCATGAATGCCAGTGGTGAGGGCATGGCGCATCTGCCAGGCGTTGTAACGGACCTCTTCGGGCGAGTACGCACTGTGAGGCAGAGAAGTGACGACCGCAGGTGTGGGGTGACCGCTCGGGGTGGGACCGCCGTCTTTGAGGCCCCTCATGAACTGGTAAAGACCTCCGATGTCGAAATGATGGTGTTCGAAATCGATGAGGACCATATCGGCCCATGTCTGGGCCATCTCGCGTCCGGCGTCATAACTGAGTTCGGGCGTAGGAGTGTGGTAGAAAGGCTGCCCTTCCTTGAGGAGGTCGATGCATTTGTTGATGCCCATAGGTGTGATTCCTTCGGTACGGATTTTGCGATGCGCTTGGATGCGCGTTTCCATACTTTAACGGGTTATGGGCTGTACGGTTGATTTGGGTGCGTTTAAGAGAAGGCGTGAGTTTAAGGCGCACCTTCACCCCAACCCTCTCCCATCAAGGGAGAGGGAACAAATGGCATTTGACAGTAGACGGTGAAGAGTTCGCGGATCACCTTAAACCGGCATCGTTCGACCGGTTTTGGCGCGTCCGTAGTCGGCCCATTCTTTGTTGGGTGCGCCCATCATCTTGACGCCGACGTTGTCGATGAGGTGGTCGATCCTCTGCTCTTGCGTCATGTTGTCGTCAGCCCAGCTGGAGTAGAAACCAACGCCGGCCTTGTCGAGAGCACCTTTAATGGTGTCTCGGGCGTGGTCCATATAGTCGGGGTATGGCGGGTCGTGAGCGTCGGGGTTGCCGTGGGACATTCCCATATCGCCAGGACCCCATTCGGCGAATCCGATGCCGGGCACTGATGCGATCTCGTCGGCGTTAGGTAGGCTGTGTCGGTCTTCGATCTTGAGTCCGAGGAGAAGCTCACCGTTTGGATTGAGCGGCCACGGATCAGCGATCTCGACGTATTCGCGTGGAGAGAGGCCCCATATCTCTGCGGGTATGCCCTGCCCTCCACCGCCGCGTAGACCTTCAGGGATGACGTCGCGGGCGAGTTTCTGGAATGGATATCTGCAAGCAGCCACGAACCATTTCACTGCCTCGGGATCGCGTGCGTGAGTGTGAAGGAGACCGTGGACGCCGGTGGTGAGCGCGTGGCGCATCTGCCATGCGTTATATCGGACTTCATCGACAGAGATCGCATTGTGCGGAAGCGTAGTGACGACGGTTGGCGTGAGGTGGCCGCTGGGGGTTGGACCGCCTGCCTTCAACCCCTTCATAAAATCGCCCAAGCCTCCGACATCGAAGTGGCGGTGCTCAAAGTCGATGAGGATCATGTCGGCCCAGGTTTGAGCCAATTCGACGCCGGCGTCGTAGGTGAGTTCAGGTGTGTGGGTTGCGTAGAAGGGTTGGCCTTCTTTAAGTAGGTCAATGCATTTGTTAATGCCCATTTTTTGTTTCCTTATGAGGTTTTGGTGGTCGTGTGGTTCGGTTAGTAGATTCGGTTAGGTCAGCCTCCACGGGATTTCGAGTTCGGCGGTGATGTGGCGGAACCAGTCGATGACTTCGGGATGGTACGGGATGCCGTGTTCACGGCGTTCAATCTCTTCTTCGTGCTCAGGAAGACCGGCGTAGACGACGCGGTCTTGTCCCGGGGCGGGCTTGCTATTGGAGAGGGCCCGCATGTAGTCGTCCATATCGGTTTTGAAGTCTTCGATGTCGGTGAAGGCTTCGAGGTTGTAGGCGATGAAGTGGTGAGATGCACCTCGGCGTCGGTTGGGGCCACCGCCGTTGCCGCCGAGGATGCCAGCGAGGATCTCGATCATCACGGCCATCGAGTAGCCTTTGTGAGCGCCGAGTTCGCGGGTTGCTCCTGCCGGCAGCATGATGAAGTCGTCGGGGACTTCACTTTCTTCCATTACCGGGGTGCCGTCAGATTTTGCGACCCAACCGGGCATGACGGGGACGCCGATGCGCTTGGCGAGGACGATTTTGTTGCCCGCGACGCTGCTCATGGATGCGTCGAAGATGAATGGCGGTTCGTCCCTTGTGGGAGCGGCAATGCCGAGAGGATTTAGGCCGACTAACCGTTCTGCGCCGTGTACCGGTGCGACATTAACGCCTCCGGTGGTCATCGCCAAGCCGATCATGTCGCGTTCGAGGGCCATCGCTGCGTGGTATGCACACGCGCCAAAGTGTCGTCCGTTTATGGCGGTGATGGTGCCGATGCCGTAGACCTCTGCCCTGTCCATCGCCATTCGCATGGCCATCGGACCAACTGCGAGGCCGTGACCGCCGTCGCAGTCTAGAGTTGCGGCGGCAGGTAGTTCGCGGATGATTTTGGGTTCGGGAGTGGGGTTTATGCCGCCTTCGCCGAAGGATGCGACGTATGAACGGAGCATGTTTGAGACGCCGTGGGATTCGATACCTCGGGCGTCGGCGTATACGAGGACGTCGGCGGATTGTACTGCGTCATCCTCCGGCATTCCCATCTTTCGGAAGATGTCTTCGACGGTTGCGCGCATGTCGTCGATCTGGACATGCACGGCGATGTCGTGTGGGACATGGAATCGTTCGAGCAATCGGATCTGCCTTTCGCTTATGACATTTCGTTTATGACGTGATTGGGGCACCCGCGACGCCGATCTGGTGATCGGTTTGAGTCTCGTTTCGCCGCATCTCAATTAATCGAGTCGAAAGTATACAAGCGCGGTGTCCAAAAACGAACTTGATGCGTTATATTCGCGTGCAACACGCGGGGAGTATCAAAACATCGCCGCGAATATCGAGAAGAGGTCAGATATGCCTACCGGAAAAGTCGCCGTTTTCACCGCTTCGGGCGTGCCGTTTGAGATTGAAGAGTTACCAACTCCTGAGGTTGAGCCTGGCGGCATACTCGTCAAAAACACCCACGCGGTCATCTGCGGCTCCGACTTGCACGGTTGGAGAGGTGACGGTGACGTGAAACCACCACCCAAACGACGGTTGACCGGACACGAGTTCACGGGTGTCGTTCATTCGCTCAGCAAGGGCGTGGATACGGATTCGCTTAGAAGGCCGCTGAGGGAAGGCGACAGGATCGCGTTCCCGTTCTTCAACCCGTGCAACCGTTGCTACTGGTGTATCCGAGGCGAGCACCACGCCTGTCCGCATCGCGGCAGAGCGAATCATCAGGGGTTGGATGCCTATCCGTACTGCGATGGTGGAATGGCAGATTACTACTATCTTCCGCCGGGCCACTATGCATTCAAGGTGCCGGACGAGTTGCCGACTGACGCAGTGCCGCCGGTCAACTGTGCCCTTTCCCAGGTTTTGTTTGGGTTGGAGCGCGCCAAAATGGATTTCGGGGACACGGTCGTAATCCAAGGTGCCGGCGGACTAGGGATTTTCGCAACGGCGATCGCGGCTGAGAAAGGCGCGTCGAAGGTAATCGTCATCGATGGTCAGCAACCGCGCTTGGACTTGGCGATGAAGTGCGGCGCTACTGACACCGTTTCAATGGTGGACTACCCCACAGCGGAGTCGAGAGTTGAGCGGGTTCGAGAACTGACCCACGGTGTTGGGGCCGATATCGTGGTTGAAGTGGTGGGCATTGCCGCGGCGACGCTGGAGGGTTTGGACATGGTGCGGTTCAACGGAAAGTACGTAGACATCGGCAACATCAGCGGTGGGAGCATCGAATTTGCCGCGCGAAAGATCATCAACAACCAAACTCAGTGGCAGGGTTTGATGCACTACAACCCCTGGATCGTCGAAGCTGCGTTGCAGTTCTTGGTACGTGCGAAAGACCGAATGCCGATCGCGAACGTGATTTCGCATAAGTTTCCACTGGAAGAGGTAAACGACGCGTTTGAGTTTGCCGAGTGGCAAGGGCGCGAAGGCGGAACGACGGCGAATCGGGTCGCGTTGACGATGTGAGCTTCGGAGATTCAAGTGGGAACTTTTGCGATACATGGGTAATTTATGCCTACCGGTAGAGTCGCAGTCTTCACCACATCGGGAGTTCCATTCGACATTGTCGAGTTGGCAACGCCTGAGGTCAAGCCCGGCGGGTTGCTCGTAAAGAACACGCACGCGGTGATCTGCGGCTCTGATCTGCATGGCTGGAGAGGTGACGGGGATGTTCCGATACCGCCGATACGAAAGCTGACGGGTCACGAGTTCACCGGCGTTGTTCATTCTTTGGGCGCAGGGGTTGAGACGGATTCGCTCCGGCGTCCGTTGAGAGAGGGCGATCGCGTGGCGTTCCCGTTCTTCAATCCGTGCAACCGATGCTACTGGTGTACTCGTGGCGAACACCATGCTTGCCGTCATCGCGGTAGGTGGTACACATTGGATGAGCATCCTTACTGCGACGCAGGAATGGCGGATTTTTACTACCTGCCGCCGGGACACTACGTGTTCAAGGTTCCGGATGAGTTGCCTACGGATGCTGTGCCGCCTGTCAACTGTGCACTGTCGCAGGTTTTGTTCGGGTTGGAACGCGCAAAGATGGATTTTGGGGACACGGTGGTGATCCAAGGCGCGGGCGGATTGGGCATTTATGCGACTGCAATTGCGGCGGACAAAGGTGCATCGAAGGTGATCGTTATCGATGGTCAGCAACCGCGGTTGGATCTGGCGATGAAGTGTGGCGCTACCGATACTGTCTCGATGACGGACTATCCGACGCCGGAGTCGAGGATTGAGCGGGTCATGGAGTTGACGCATGGTGTCGGTGCCGACGTGGTCGTGGAAGTTGTTGGAGTCGCCGCGGCGACATTGGAGGGGTTAGATATGGTGCGGGTCAACGGGAAATACATCGACATTGGGAACATCGGCGGCGGTAGCATCGAATTTCCAACCGTGAAGGTGATTAGCAACCAGACACAGTGGTTTGGCACGGTGCACTACGATCCGTGGATCATCGAAGAGGCATTACAGTTCCTGGTACGGGTTCAGGATCGGATTCCGGTGGCGGATGTCGTTTCGCACAAGTTCCCGTTGGAGCAGATCAACGAAGCGTTCGAGTTTGCTGAGTGGCACGGGCGTGAGGGCGGTACGACCGCCAATCGCGTGGCACTCACGATTTAGAGAAAGAGGTCAATGATGCCAGTAGGGAAAGTGACGATATTCGATGTTCCGGGAGTTCCGTTCGAAATTGATGAACTACCAACACCCGATGTCGAACCCGGCGGGTTGCTGATCAAGAACACTCACGCGGTGATCTGTGGCTCGGACTTGCACATCTGGCGAGGCGACATGTCGACGCACTCGAACCGCATTGTCGGTCACGAGTTCACGGGCGTGGTTCACTCTCTCGGTAAGGGTATCGAGACGGATTCGATGCGACGTCCGCTCAAGGAAGGAGATCGCGTGGCATTCCCGTTCTTCAACCCGTGCAATCGTTGCTACTGGTGCATCCGGGGCGAGTTTCATGCATGTCCGCACCGATCGAGACGGAAGGATCTTGACTCATATCCGTATTGCGATGGCGGTTACGCAGACTACTACTACCTTCCACAGGGCCACTACGCGTTCAAGGTGCCAGACGAGCTGCCTAGTGATGCAGTTCCACCGGTCAACTGTGCCCTATCGCAGGTGCTGTTCGGTCTGGAACGGGCAAAGATGGATTTCGGCGATCGAGTCGTTATCCAAGGTGCTGGCGGTTTGGGTATCTACGCGACGGCGGTGGCGGCGGAGAAAGGCGCATCGCGGGTCATCGTCATTGATGGTCAGCAGCCGCGTCTCGATCTTGCGATGAAGTGCGGGGCCACTGATACCGTCTCGCTGATCGATTACCCAACACCTGAAGCACGTGTCGAACGAGTGATGGAACTGACTGATGGAATCGGCGCCGATGTGGTGGTCGAGGTCGTCGGCATAGCTGCCGCGGCGTTGGAGGGGTTAGACATGGTGCGGACGAACGGCAAGTACATCGACATTGGGAATATCGGCGAGGGCACGATCACGATACCGGCGTCGAAGGTGATCGGTGGTCAGACACAGTGGTTAGGTACGACTCATTACGATCCGTGGATCATCGAAGCGGCGTTGCAGTTCTTAGTCCAAGTGCAGGACGATATTCCGGTTGCCGATGTGATTTCGCACAAGTATCCGCTGGAGCAGATCAACGAGGCGTTCGAGTTTGCGGAATGGCAGGGACGTGAAGGCGGGACGACGGCGAATCGTGTTGCGTTGACGATGTAGGGTCAACAAATTCATCGGAGGGGATGACGATGTGTGGTTTAAGAATCTCTATTTGGAATTTCGCAGTCTAAAGTCTTGGCGTTTTCTAATTTGCCATCCGACCAAATTCGGGTAGCATATTGCCTTGCGACAGTTCCATCTACGTGGCGAGTCATTCGATCCGTAGAAGCGGGGGCCTCATGCCCCCTGAATGGCTCTCACGAGACGGAACTGTCGCAAGTTACCTGCTCATCGGTCGGAAGGGGGCTTTTCAATGAGGCAAAACGATGTTGAGACAGAAGTCGAAACGAAAATCGTAGCTCGTGAAGTCTCGTTTCCCTTTGCGGTCAAGAAGTCGCTGATTTCAATTGTTACGAGCCTAGCTTGTGCCACATTATTGGTGACTTGTGCGGAATCTGAAGCACCGCCCGTAACCCCAGAAGCCACGGCGACGCAAGAACCTGCACCGACGCCGGTGGGTCCTACCCCAATGAACACTCCGCGTGCCGTAGTGGTGTTTCCTACTCCTACACCGCTACTATCGCCTACTTTTACGCCCGAACCTACCCAAGTCGTCGAGGGGGAGTATCCAGTTGAGATTCTCAGAGTGATGGACGGCGATACGTTGGAGGTCGAGATTGATGAGGTTCAAGTTGAAGGTTTGAAGAACCAAACGGTGAGAATTTTCGGAATTGATACTCCGGAGACGCGGACGACTGATGATTTCGAAAAGGCTTGTGGCAACTGGTCGAAAAAGCGCGCAAATGATTTTGTTTCATCTGATGGGCAGTACGTTTTAGTAACTGAGTTCGAAGACGGCGGGTTCAGCAGGATTTTGGGTGATATTCGGTCTCGAGACGGCGTGATGTTGTCGGAGTTCATGTTGGACGAAGGGTTGGCGATTCCGTATGAGGGTGGAACAAGAGATTTTGAGGATCATCGGGAGAATTGCGATGCGTTGGTTGAGGCAGGACACATCACAGGACCGGAAACTGAGGCGGCAGCTAATATGGCTGAAGATCCAACGGCAACACCTGAACCTACATCCGAACCAACGGCAACTCAAGATCCAACGACCACGCCTATTGACGATGCGGCTCCATCGCCTACTGCGACTGCAACTGAAGAGCCGACGGTAACCGTCGAAAGTGACGAGGCCGACCTTACATACGAAACCTGTGAGGAAGCTGAGGCAGCTGGATTGGAGAGAGAACCCGGCACAGAAGGCCCCGGTTGGGGATTTCCAGTCGAAATCGTAACTGGTGAACGAGATGGTGACGGCGATGGATACGTCTGCGAAGAAAGCGGTTCATCTTCTACTTCACCAAAGGTCGAAGATACTCCTGAGCCCAGGACTGAACCGACTCCGACTGCAACCACTGTTCCTGCCGAATCTGGTGAAATTTACCCCAGTTGCGATGATGCGGCTGAAGCCGGATTGATTCGTATCAAAGGCGACAGTGGGGATGGTCGCGGCTTTCCCGCGTGGCAAGTTCCGAGTGCTAGGGACGGCGACGGTGATGGCGTGGTCTGCGAGAAGTAGACGGTTACCGTTTTGATCTGTCGATGCGACCGATGCCGTTGAGGTGGCTAGTGTCGTTGAATTGATAGGTTCGCCAAGCGTTGGGTGTGTATTGGTGTTCTCTAACGCGGGTGACGCTCGTGTTGTCAAAGACAAAGAACCATTGGT
Source organism: Dehalococcoidia bacterium (assembly GCA_965220515.1). Taxonomy (GTDB): domain Bacteria; phylum Chloroflexota; class Dehalococcoidia; order Lucifugimonadales; family Lucifugimonadaceae; genus Bin127. The sequence goes on along the minus strand of OZ244831.1, from coordinate 241,372 downwards.
TAGCGGCACTGAGATTCAGCAGATGCGCCAACACCGCTTGTAGCGAGCCACCGTGACCGACGATCAAGATGGTTTCGTCCCCTTGTTGATGTTCGGAGAGAATTTCCCTCAAAACACCGCCGACTCGTTCCCATGCGTCGCGCATTGATTCCCCGCCCGGAAACTCGATATCGAGTCGCGTGCTCAAGTTCTTCCAGCGTTGGTAGAGCTCGGGATAGGTGTTGCCGATTTCATCCCACGGCATATCTTCGTAATCCCCAAAATGGTATTCGCGAAGCTGTGATCGGGTTTGGATTTGGAGTTCTGATCGATGAGCGGTGATCGCTTTGGCGGTGTCGACGGCTCTTTGCAGGTCGCTGGAGTAAACGGCATCAAATTCGATATCACTCAAGTGTTCTGCAACCGCTTTTGCTTGAAGCCTGCCCGTTTCGGTGAGAGGCACGTCGAGATGACCGTGGGCTTTATCGTCGATGTTGCCTTGGGTTTCACCGTGACGAACTAAGTAGATAGTACGTGGGGAGGGGTTGACGACAAGTCCTGGTGTGCTCAAGTTCGTATCATTCATGCGAGATGAAGCCGTTTAGATGACTGGTGTCGTTGAACAACGTGGTTTGCCATACGCGCGGCGCCATTGGGTGTTCTTTGATGATTGAGACGCTGGTATTGTCGAAATGAAAACGCCACTGGTCCGTGATGCGTAGGGCCAAGAATTGAGCTAGGAGAGCTTGGAGCGATCCCCCATGAGCAACGATTAAGATGGTTGCTTCCTCGGGGTGATCAGTGAGGAGTTCGTTGGCGAAATTGCCGACTCGCTGCCACAAATCCGTTACTGCTTCGCCGCCTGGATATTTTGCGCTGGGCCTGGTTTTCCATTCGATAAATCGTTTGAAAAACGTTGGGTCTTCATGTTGAAGCACTGACCAAGAGGTATTTTCGTAGGCGCCGTAGTGGAGTTCGCGCAGTTCCGAGCGAAGTTGGATTTCGATCTTGGATCGGTTGTTGAGTATCGATTGCGCGGTATGCACCGCCCTTTGGAGGTCGCTAGCGTATACGGCGTTGAAATCAGTGTTGGCGAGTCGCCTCGAAAGTGCTTGGGCTTGCCGAACACCCTTGTCCGTCAGAGGAGCATCGAATTGGCCTTGCAATCTACCCCCTATGTTTCCCTGAGTTTCGCCGTGACGAACCAAGATGATAGTGCGCCTGTTCGGGTTTGGATCTGCCCCGAAGACGTTCGACCGAGACAGCGTGCTCATGCGAGTTCCAATTGTGCAAAAGATAGATGATGGGTATCGTTCCAGCTCTCGATCTGCCAACCGTCGTCACGCCAAGTCGGCTCGGAGATTATCGAGCTGATGCTAGCGTTGTCGGTTTTGAGCCGCCATTTGTCTTCGAGCCGGAAGTTGCACATGTGAGCAGCCGCTGCTTTGATCGATCCGCCGTGACTGAAGACGAGGATCTTTGCATCCTCTCCGTGTTTGGTGATTATCTCGTTAGTGAATTTCGTGACGCGTTCCATGTGCTCACGATCAGTCTCGCCGCCGGGGAACCGGAAATCGGAACCGATATCGGGATCGAGGATCCTAGGAAACTCGTCTTTCAATTGTTGCCAAGGGTAGCCTTCGCAGTCGCCGAACGACTTCTCACGCAGTTCGGGATTCGTCTCAACGCTATAGTCGGGTCTCAGTTTCAATAGCGGCTCAGCTGTCTGAATGGTGCGTATCAAGTCGCTCGAATATATGGCATCGAAATGCCAATTCTTCAGTCTTTGACCGAGCAGTTCGGCCTGCGCCCTGCCCTTTTCAGTCAATTCGTCGTCGTAAAACCCGTGAGCGACGTTGGCTACATTGCCGGCTGTTTCGCCGTGACGGACTAGGTGGAGGGTTATCAATGGGAGAAGGATTCGGTTTAGTCAACAACGATCCGACGTATATGAATCAATAGTAATGACCCAGTAGGCGTGACGTGAAATCGCGAACCGGTCAGCATCGCCGGTTCGTGACTAGCTTCGGTTTGTTGCAAGCGGGTTACTCGCAGGGAAACTCTTCGCGAAGTTCGGCGAAGAGGTTGGCCATGGGGCCGCAGCCTAGGGCGAGTGGACTGCCGATGTTCATCATCGTGTAGCCTTCGGCGATCCATCGGCGGGCGACTTCGGGGTCTCCGAAGGTGGTGGCTAGGAACTTGCCCGTGCCTTTGACGCGTTGGGCGACGTCGGACATGATCTGCTCGACCTTGTCGTGGTGGATCTGTCCGGGAATGCCGAGAGTGCACGAGAGGTCAGTGGGACCGACGAGGAGGACTTCGAAGCCTTCCAGCGCAAGGGTGTCGTCAACCTTCTCATACGCTTCGGTGCTTTCCATCTGAATAATGAGCAATGTCTCGTCGTTGGCATGCTTCAGGACGTCGTCTTGCGTGATGTCGAGCAACGACGCGAACCACGGGGCGACACCGCGCTCGCCCATGGGTGGGTATTTCGAGTAGCTGATGGCTTCAGCGGCCTCTTCCGGATTGTCGACCTGCGGAACCATAACGCCCACCGCGCCCACGTCGTAAGCCTTCTTGATTTCGCCGGGGTGATTCCAAGTGACGCGGATGACGGGTGAAACACCGAGGTTTCGTCCCTGCACGCAGATCGTGCCGATGCTCTCGGTGCCCCACGGGCTGTGCTCTTGGTCGATCCACACCCAGTCGGGTTTGATGCTGCTGTAGATGGTGTGTGCCACGTGGGGTTCACGTGAGAACATGCTGGTGCTGAGGACTGCTCCACCAGTTGCCAGTTTCGATCTGATTGTGCTCGGGTACATGGTTCTCCAGTTCTTGTGATGTGCGGAAGTCGACCATTAAGTAGCGGTCTTGACCGAGTAAACAGGATACTAACAACAAGCGTCGCCGAGACAAACCGCCGCGGTTAAGGTGTTAACTTTGAAGCAGTCAAGAGAAATCGGAACTGGCATCGTGAGAGGCAAATCGAGATGATCGTCGTTACGACAGAAAATGTGGAAGGCAAGGAAGTTGGCGAAGTACTCGGCATGGTACGCGGAAACGCGGTGCGTGCCCGCGGCATCGGGTACGACTTCATGGCCGGCATCAAGAACATCACCGGCGGCGCGGTGTCCGAATATTCGAGTCTGCTCAAAGACACGCGGGAAGAGGCGACCCAGCAAATGATCGCCGAAGCGGTGGCGCTTGGCGGAGACGCCGTCGTGAGCACGCGCTACAATACCTCCTCCGTAGGTCAGGGCTTCGCCGAAATCCTTGCTTACGGGACGGCGGTCAAACTGAAGTGATCGTTGAGATTGGATAATTCCGGGGGATCGACGAGATGACATGGGGTCGAGAAGCACCTGTGATATTGACCACGACTAATTTCGTTCCTGGTCGGCAGATCGACAGCATACTCGGATTGGTCTCGGGTGCTGAGAAACTCGGACGTGGCGGTACGAACAATGTTGAGGAAAAGACGGCAGAAGCGATCGAGCGTCTGACGGCTGCCGCTCAAAACATTGAGGCTGACGCGGTAATCGATCTAAGGATCAATCCGGTCCAACCCTCAGGCCAGCACGGTTCCGACCAGAACTACAGCATGTTCTGTTACGGTACGGCGGTCAAGCTGAAGAACGAGATGCCGTAAAGCGTTAGAGAGATTAACTAAAGGACAACGTGTCCGCAATGGAGAAGACTGATATCTGAAATGATGGTTCGCGAAAACCGAGTTCTGAAGGCGATGAAAGAGGGGCGCAAGGCTCTCGGGTATCAAATGACGTTCCCGTCAGTGTGGGATGTCGAAATCTTGGGCCGGTTGGACTTCGACTATGTCTGGTTGGATGGTGAGCATGGCCCGTTCGGATATACCGAATTAGAGGAGATGACACGCGCTGTTGAAGCAGCGGGGGCAACTGCGGTTGCCAGAGTGGAGAATGTTGAAGCGTCGCACATCTTGCAGTATCTGGACCGTGGTATTCAAGGAATCATGGGGCCACACATCGCGAGCGGTGAGGATGCCGAGAAACTGGTGGATGCTTGCTACTTCGGTCCGATCGGCCATCGTTCGTTTGGTGGGAACCGCGGGACCAACTATTCGTTCACACCGGACGCTTGGGGCGACAAACGAGACTTCTATCAGCAGGCAAATGACAACATGCTTGTGGGCGCCCTTCTAGAAGATCAAGGTTCGATCGACAATATCGACGACATTTTGGCGGTGGACGGCATCCATTACTTCGGGATCGGGATGAACGATTTTGCCCAAGGGATCGGATATCCCGGCGAACCGGAGCATCCCGATGTCGTAAAAGCGGCTGACGAGTTGTCCGACTACATTCGTAGCAAGGGCCGTCACATGAGCGGCGACATTATGAGTTCGGTCTGGATCCACGAGTTGCTGCTGAACAGCGCGCAGCAGTTCATGGATGAGAACGCCTAAAGAGGTACGCCCTCCTCGAACTGATGATCAACGAGACACTGATACAGCGCCTACGTGGGATCGTCGGCGAAGAGTATGTCATTTGGGGTTCAGATGACTTGCTGCTGTATGAGTACGACGGCTCGATAGACCGCTCTCCTCCTGGCGCGGTCGTGTTGCCAGGTAACGCAGACGAGTTGGCGGAGTGTGTGAAGGCAGCCTATGAACACGATGCGAATATCGTGCCACGGGGTGCAGGCACTGGATTGAGCGGCGGTGCTGTTCCATTGCACGATTCGGTTGTGTTTCCGGTTACACGGCTAAACCGGGTATTGGAGGTCGACGTTGAGAATCGTGTGGCGATCGTAGAACCCGGCCTTGTCAACATCGAACTTTCCGAAGCGGTTGCGCAGTACGGTCTGTATTACGCTCCGGACCCATCGTCGCAACGTGCCTGCACGATTGGCGGCAACGTTGCAGAGAACGCTGGCGGCCCACACTGCCTCGCGTTGGGTGTCACCACTAACCATGTGTTGGGCATCGAGGTTGTGCTGGCCGATGGAGAGAAGGTTTGGCTGGGCGGCACATCTAGAGATACGTTCGGTTATGACTTAAGGGGCGCGTTTATCGGCTCCGAGGGAACCTTGGGGATCGTTACTAAAGTTGCGGTTCGTCTGATGCGTAAGCCGGAGGCGGTGTTAACTATGCTGGCGGCGTTCCGCTCATTGGACGACGCGTCACAATCAGTTTCGGACATCATCGGTGCTGGCATGGTGCCTTCAGCCATAGAGATGATGGACCGGGTGACTATCGAGGCTTGCGAACCGGTCTACCATCCCGGATATCCGGACGACGCGGAGGCGGTTTTGATCGTTGAACTCGACGGTTTGCGCGAGACGGTTGACGAACAGGGACAACGGGTGCGGGATATCTGCAAGGAGAACAATAGTTCAGAGATACGGGAAGCTGAGGATGATGCGAAGCGTGCGGAACTGTGGGCTACTCGCAAGGGAGCGATCGGCGCGTTCGGAACGATTGCACCGAACTATTATCTGGTCGATGGTGTCGTGCCACGGACTAAGCTACGAGACATCATGCGTCAGGTTAGGGAGATCGGCGAGGAGTTGGGGCTGACTATCGGCAACGTGTTTCATGCTGGCGATGGGAACCTGCACCCGTGCATCCTGTTCGATGGGCGAGACAAGGCGCAGGTAAGGCGCGTGATTGAGTGTGGAGAACGAATCTTGGCTGCATGTATCGAGGCTGGCGGTGCGTTGAGCGGCGAGCACGGCATAGGCATCGAGAAGCAGGCATACATGCCGTTGGTCTTCACCGAAGAAGACCTTGCTGCGATGGCCAAGCTGCGCCCTGCTTTTGGGGCTGGAGAGAGGTTCAATCCAGGGAAGGTGTTCCCGGGTGGCGCGGTCCATGGGAGTGCGTATGGGATATCGGAAGAAGCGTTTAGGGCTACTGGGCCGGGTGGATTGCAGGCGGTTTGAGAGCAACGAGCGCGTTGACGCTTGGTTGTCACCTTACAACTCTGCGAACGTTTAATTTGCCAAACGAGAAGGGGAGATTATGGCGTCTCGAAAACTGAGGATCGGGATCATCGGTGCAGGCGGATTCGCTGCGGACCACATGGAAGCGTTCTCGAACGTTCCAGAGGCGGAGGTCGTTGCGTTCATGCGGCGTTCAGAAGAGCCGTTGCGTGAGATGCAGGAGCGGTTTGGCGTGCAAAAAGGATTCACAGATCATCAAGAGATGCTCGATGATCCCGATATCGACGCCATTGACATCATTACGCCGACCGACTCTCACAAATTCTACGCCTTGGAAGCCATCGCAAGTGATCGCCCAGTTTTGTGTGAGAAGCCGCTGGCGCTAACTGCACGTGACTGCCAAGAGATGCTGGATGCGGCAGAGAACGCAGGTGTGATCCACGCGGTCAACTTCAATCAGCGTGGCCGGACTCCAGTTGGTCGGATGAGCCGGTACATCGATGATGGTTACATTGGGGATGTCTACCACGTCAACATCCGATGGGGCATGTCGATGCAGCAAGATGTGCGTCCGGATGTCGGGTCATGGCGGTTCATGCCAGAGCATGGCGGTGGCACGGTTTATGAATTGATACATGTTTTCGATATGGCGCGGTTGCTTAACGGTGAAGTTGCGCGGGTTTCGGCGGTTTTGAACACAGCAGAAAAACGTAGACGGTTCATAGACGCGCCCGGTGGTTTCGATGTAAATGTCTCCGACTCATCCGCATTCCTACTTGAATACGTCAACGGCGCCTACGCCGTCATACACACCAGCTTCGTCCAACGCGGCGAAATGCGAAGACGAGGCATTTTTGTCGATGTGGCGGGGTCATCCGGCCGAATAGCTCTCAACGGCCTTTACGGTCTCATCGGTTCATCGGGTGAGAACTTGCCGTTGAACGACATTGATCCAGGTCCGCCCTATCCGATGCCCTACGAACAGTTCGTAGCTGGAGCATTGGCTGAGGATCAATCGCTGATTGACACCGGTTTCGAAGCGGGATTAGAAGCGGCCAAGATCGTCGATGCAGCGCACCGTTCGTGGCAAGAGAAACGCTGGGTGGATATTGAGCGTTGATCCGGGTGAAAGAATCAGCCGTTAACATCTGAGAAACTAGCAACCTAACTTCCGAGGTGACGACATTCCTATTGAGTACTTAAAACTGGGACGGACGGGCGTTAAGGTATCGAACCTTTGCTTGGGTTCGGCTAACTTCGGCAATCCGTCACGTTGCGATGACGCGACTTCGCATCGCATCATGGGTAAGGCGTTCGATGCCGGGATCAACTTCCTTGACACATCTGATTCGTACTCGACCGGTGATTCGGAGCGGGTGATCGGAAACTTTTTCCGCTCTACCAGCTGGCGAGATCAGATTGTGTTGGCAACCAAGTACACGTCGCAGGTAGGCGATGGGGTTAACGATGCCGGTGCATCGAGGTACCACATCGTTAGGACGGTCGAGGCTTCGTTGAAGAGGCTGAAGACGGACCGTATAGATTTGCTCTACTGTCATAAATGGGACGCGGAGACACCGATTGAAGAGACATTGAGGGCGGTTGACGATCTGATACACCAAGGCAAGGTGGTCTACGCTGGCGTTTCGAACTTCCCGGCTTGGGTACTAGCGTCCGCACTCTGGACATCGGATGTCCGCAATCTGTATCGGGTTGAGGCGATCCAGAGCGTATTCAACATCCTGCAGCCGGGTTTGGCGGTCGAGATGATTCCATTGGCGCGCAAACACGGCGTCGCAGTGGTGCCGTACAGTCCAATGGCGAGCGGTGTATTGACGGGCAAGTACCTCGATGAATACGACGGTCCACGCGATGACGCACGTGGCCGCAGCCTGGAAAGTCGATACGGCGATGATGCCAGGCACGAGACGATTGTGAACCTAAAGTCGGTGTCGGATAGGCACGGTGAGCCGATGATTAGGTTGGCCTTGCAGTGGGTGTCTGAGCATGATGGCGTAACCGCACCGATATTCGGTGCTCGCCGGATCGACCAGTTGGATGAAATACTGGATGCGTGGAGCGAATCTGCCTCTGATGAGGTGATGTCGGAGGTGCACGCTATTGCCAACGAGTTCGCCGCAAGTGCGCCGATGAACTATCCTCCGAACGCGGGACAGCCATTTGTCGCCGCGGCAAGAGCGTGAACCTTTGGCGCCTGACCGATCCAAGCACGTTGAACGTTTTTGCGAGTTACTGAAGGAGCTCGAGGAACGCCTTGGTGGCAAACGCACATTGGACGAGTTCACGACTGGAATTGCGCCGTCGATCAAAGGTGTTTATTTCTTCTTCGAACCGGGCGAATATCGGCAGGACAGGTACGGCGATTTGCGCGTTGTCCGGGTTGGAACCCATACAGGAAACCACAGTACTCTCGGTGCACGTCTTTTTGAGCACAAGGTTGATGGCGGCCGATCAGTGTTTAGGGATCACATAAACGCGGCGCTCAAAAATCGATCCAAGGCGCGAAACTCGCGTCAGTCCGACCATAGGCACGCAAGCTGCATCAGCACCTATATTGAGAAAATGTCATTTTTATGGTTAAGGGTTGACGACTTGAGCACCCGAAAATACATCGAACGGACCGCGGTTTCGTTGTTGAGCAATTGGAACCGAGAACCAATCGACAAACCATCTCGGAATTGGCTCGGCTGGTTCCGTGAAGACCCGTGCAACCCGAATCGTAATCATAAGAAAATCGCAAAATCCGGGTTGTGGAACATCCATTTCACCACTTTGCGAAAGGACCCGAATAGGTTATTCGATGTATTGTCCTCACGCATTGATCGAACTCCGAAACCCACCAATGGAAGGGACGAACGTCCGTGCCTATAAATCTCATGGTGTTCGTGTCACGTAGTCACGAAAGGACTTCGGATTGAACTATACCAACCTAGGCAGAACCGGCTTAAAAGTCTCCGAATACTGCATCGGCGCGGACAACTTCGGCGGGCAGACTGACGAAGCGGAAGCGCTCCGGATCATGGGCGCAGCCTTTGATGGCGGAGTTAACTTCATCGACACAGCTAACTCCTATATGGACGGACGTTCGGAGCCGATCGTTGGGAAGTTCATTCAAGACCGTCGATACGATGTGATTCTTGCGACTAAGGGGAATAGTCGTGTCGGGGACGGTCCGAATGATCAGTTCGTAAGCCGAAAGTACGTGATGCAGGCGATTGATGATTCCCTGCGTCGGTTGAACACCGATTACGTCGATCTGTACCAGATCCACTCGTTCCCGCCCGATGTGCCCATTGACGAGTTTGTGCAGGCTTACTCTGACGTAATTGAATCCGGCAAAGCGCGTTACATCGGCGTCTCGAATTTCAACGGTTACCAACTGGTCGAGGCGTTGTGGGAGGCGGATAGACTCGCCGCACGTCGCTTTGACTGCGTTCAGCCCAAATACAACCTATTGATGCGTGATCCGGAGCGGGAGCTGTTCCCAGTGTGCGCCGAATACGGAATCGGGGTAATCCCCTACTCACCGCAAGCGGGTGGATTCCTATTGGGCAAGCATCGGAATTACCAAGCCGAATCAGGTGGTCGCTTCTCCGACGATTTCAGGGCATCGCAATGGTACCGCGACACCTACTGGTCGGACCCGATGTTCAATGCAATGGAGAAGATCATCGCTATCGGTGAACGCTATGGAGTTTCAGCGAACGCGCTGGCATTGCGTTGGGTCATCACTAACCCGGTTGTGACCTCGTGCATCGTTGGTGCACGAACCGAGGAACAATTGAGGTCGAATTTAGTGGCGTGGGAGGAAGATGTACCACAGGAGGCGTTGGATGAGGCAGCGGCAGCGAGCGAAGCGGTCAGAACGACGTTCGCACAGGTTTAGGCTTTATCGCTGAACCCGGCCGGAATGGGAAAGTCTGTTTGAGAGGGATCGAAAAGATAGCTGAATGAACTACGTCAAACTAGGAAGAACCGGCCTAAAGGTCTCCGAATACTGCATGGGCGGCGACAACTTCGGCGGACAGATGGATGAATCAGAGTCGTTACGCGTCATGGCTGCCGCGTTCGACGGCGGCGTGAACTTCATAGACACCGCCAACGTCTACGAAGAAGGTCGTTCCGAGACCTTCATCGGCAAATTCCTGCAAGGTCGACGATACGAAGTCATATTGGCGTCGAAAGGTAATGGCCGACTCAGCTGGGGGCCTAACGGCCGCCAAGTTAGTCGTAAGTACGCGATGCAGGCGATCGACGATTCGCTGCGGCGATTAAACACCGACTATATCGACCTTTACCAGATCCACGACTTCCCGCTTGACGTGCCGATCGATGAATTCGTCCTCGCCTTTAGCGACATCGTCCAATCCGGCAAGGCGCGCTACATCGGCGTCTGCAACTTCGCGGCATTTCAACTAGTCGAGGCACTGTGGCAAGCAGACAAGCTAGGGGCGCGTCTCTTCAATTGCTATCAAGGTCGATACAACTTGCTGTCCAGAGACCCGGAACGCGAGCTGTTTCCGGTCTGCGAAGCGTATGGCTTGGGTGTGATGGCATTCTCGCCGAGGGCGGGAGGCCTGTTGCTTGGACAAGACCTGCATTTCGAGGCCGAACCAGGTAGCCGATTTTCGCCCGCGTTCAGGCATTTCGAGTCGTTCCGTCGAACGTATTGGTCGCAAGCCAATTTTGACGTTGTCGAGAATATCGTCGCCATCGCGAAGAAATACGGAATCTCTATGAACGCATTGACATCGCGCTGGGTGATCAGCAATACGGCTGTCACGGCGTGCATCATGGGGGCTCACACAGTGGAACATGTACGGTCGAATCTTGAAGCATGGCACGAAGACGTTCCCCAAGAGGCTCTCGATGAGGCAACAGCGGCGAGCGAGGCTGTCAGGACAACTTACGCCGAAGTCACGAGCACCTACAATCAGGATCAGATCAGCGCTAAGCGCTAGAACACCGCGGAGGGACAATTGAGTCTAAGCATCTATCTCCATTTCAACGGCAACTGCCGAGAAGTCTTCGAGTTCTACCGCTCGATCTTCGGCGGCGAGTTTGAGTTGTTCAACACGTTCAGAGAGGGACCGCCCGACATGGGCATGTCCGAAGAAGAGCTCGATCAGGTGATGCACGTTTCGTATCCCATCGGGTCATCGGTGCTGATGGGCAGCGACATGCCATCTCAGTTCGGTCCGGCACCCGTGCATGGAAGCAACTTTTCCATCTCCTACGTCCCCGAGAGCAGAGAACATGCCGACGAACTGTTCGCCAAGCTGTCAGATGGCGGAACCGTAACGATGCCGATGGCAGACCAGTTTTGGGGAGCGTATTTCGGATCCTGCGTCGACAAGTTCGGAATCAACTGGCAGGTGGTCACGGAACACTCTTAGTCCGAAGACGAGCCACAAGGGGTATTGAGTATGAACATCTATCTCTTTTTCAACGGAAACTGCCGTGAGGTATTCGAGTTCTATCGCTCGGTCTTCGGCGGCGACTTCGCATTTGTCACGACCTTCAGGGAGGGGCCTGATGGTATGGATATTGCCGAGGATGAGTTAGACAACGTGATGCACATCTCTTTTCCACTCGGCTCTGGCTTCTTGATGGGTAATGATGTTCCTGCGGCTTTCAGACCGCCCCCAACGGTTGGCGACAATTTCTCGATCTCGATCGAACCCGCAAGCGTTGAAGAGATGAAAAACCAGTTCGCCAAACTGTCCGACGGCGGCAAGGTAACCACCCCGTTAGAAAAGCAGTTTTGGGGCGCTTACCACGGATCGTGCACCGATAAATTCGGAATAAGCTGGCAGTTCAACTACTCGTTGCAGGAGTAGAACCCAATTGCCCGATTACCGAGTCGACGGATTGATGCCCAGCGAGGTCGTCAGCCCGACAACAAAGTCGGACGTCGCATCCCATCTTTCGGAGCTTTGCCGTCAAGGCAAGACGGTTGTTCCTTGGGGAGGTGGAACACGGATGGGGATCGGCAACACACCCAAGGGTTATGACGTTGCCCTTGACCTAACGAGTCTGTCATCTGAAATCGAGCACGTAGCGGGCGATATGACTGTAGTCTGCGATGCTGGCGCCAAGATCTCTGATCTGTCATCTTTGTTGGCAGAATCTCATCAGAGGCTGCCGTTTGAGATACCCCATCCCAGCGAAGCAACGATCGGCGGTTCCGTCGCATCTAACGCTCCGAGTAGGTTGGCTCCACGATTTGGTGGCATACGAGACTGGGTGATCGGGATGTCGGTCGTCCTGGCGGACGGTACGCCGACGAAAACTGGTGGTCGCGTGGTCAAGAATGTTCAGGGCTACGATCTTCATCGATTGCACACAGGAGCGTACGGCACGCTTGGAGTAATCGTCAGTGTGGCGTTAAAGTTAGTCCCCGTTCCCGAAAATACCCAGACGGTTGCCATGTGGTTCGACCGGCTAGGTTCTGCAGCGAACGCAGCACTGGATGTGGATCAATCGAACGCGACAATTGAGGCCGCGCAATTGTTCTCCGGCTCTCGAGCGGTCGGAGCAATACGAGAGTTGGCGGCTGACCGGCACATGGATTTGGACGTAACACCGGGTGATCCCGATTATCTGATGCTGATTCAGGTCGCCGGTTCGAAAGCCGCGTTGAGGCGTCAGGTGGACGAACTCACTGGGCTCGCTGGTACGGTCCCGGCTACGGGGTATGAAGTGTTGTCAGGAGCGCATGAAACCGACATTTGGTCATACGCGGGTGAGACGGGAGATGCGGCGACAGTCAGTTTACGGGTGGCGGCGAAACCGACTACATCTCTAGATCTGATAGGCAGATTGGAGAGATTGCTCGGACGAAGTGAAGCGTCTCAGACATCGTCGACTTTCGACGTTGGATATGGTTCTTTGCAGTTCAACGTTGAAGAGATCGACGATCAATCAGCAGTGAAGTTCGTTGAGGGAGCCAAACAAACGATTCGCGACACAAACGGTTCCATCACGATTGAACGATGCCCTGCAGCGGTCAAGAAGAGCATCGACATCTTCGGCATTGACGCATCTTCGGCCAAGATCATGGAGAGAATGAAGGAACAGTTCGATCCGAACCGAACATTGAACCCGGGCAGGTTCGCTTTCAGGATTTGAACTCAGGATACGCAAATTGAAATCGACGCCCAAACCGTCTGAACGTGGCTTTACCACTGATCACGCGCCCTCTGAAGACGATCTTTACAAGTGCGTGCAGTGCGGTTTCTGCCTGAACGCTTGCCCGACGTATTTGGAAACTGGCCTCGAAGCAGAGTCCCCGCGCGGTCGCCTAACGCTGATGAAGGCGGTTAATGAAGGTCGAGTCGATATGACGCCAACAGTTACGCGTCACTGGGATCTGTGTCTACAGTGTCGGGCCTGCGAGGTCGCCTGCCCCTCAGGTGTCCCCTACGGTCAGATCATGATGGCGACTCGCGCGGAGATGAAGTCACGCGTCAAGCGCCCGTTGCGTGAGCGGTTCGCGCGCGAGGTGGGTTTCAACCGTCTGTTGCCGAAGCCCAAACTTATGCGGACGTTTGGGAAGATGACCCGCTTTTACCAAAGATCAGGCGCCCGCGGCATCACCAAAAAGATTGGTGTCATGAAGGTGTTGCCGAAGCGCTATACCTATCTCGACGAGTCCTTGCCAATGATGGGCACCGATTTCTTTGAAGCAGATAGTAGGGTTGTGAAACCCATCGGATCGATCAAGGCCAGAGTGGCATTACTTGGCGGTTGCGTGATGTCAATGATGCATGCCCACACCATGAACGCGACTCTTCGGGTGCTTGTCCACAACGGGTTCGAAGTTCACCTGCCAGCAGAACAGGGATGTTGTGGTTCATTGAATATGTATGCCGGAGAACGTGCTACCGCAAGAGAGATGGCGGCGAACAATACATCTGCCCTGCTCTCGATGAATCCAGACGCCGTCGTTTCATCATCTGCTGGGTGCGGCTCCACGATGAAGGAGTACGGCGAGTTGCTAGACGGCGATCATATGGCTGAGGAGTTAGCGAGCAAGACGCGAGATATCCACGAACTGCTAGCCGAGTACGGATGGAGTGCGCCTAGCGGCCGGATCAATGCCAAGGTCGTCTTCCAAGACCCGTGTCACTTGTTGTCGACGCAACGCATCAGCGATCCGCCACGGGAGATTCTGAAGTCGATTCCAGGCGTCGAGTTGGTTGACATGGACGAGCCAACAGTATGTTGCGGGTCAGCCGGAACATACTCAATCGCCCAACGCGATATGTCGATGCGACTGGGCGATCGCAAGGCCCGAAACATCGTCGCCAGCGGTGCGAGTTACATGGCGACCGGCAACCCAGGGTGCGCATTGCAACTGACTAATGCACTAGAACGCGCCGAAGCCGATGTCGAGGTGAAGTACGTCGTCGATCTACTGGACGAAGCGTACCGCACGGGTAAGGACTACGCGTGAACACGATTATTCCCCGTCTATGATGGGTAGGTGTAAAGAGCCTTATCAGCGAAAGTTAGGAGGAGATTCGAACCATGCGACGCCCAAATCCAACCGAAGAAGAGATCAGAGTTGCGGCGGCGCGTGCTAGGTCTCATTACCACGATCACGTAAAACACCAACTTACTGAGGCCGATAAGGGCCGGTACGTGGCCATCGACGGGAAATCGCTTGAATGGGAGATCGGCGATACCGACGATATCTCTGAGGTCCTGAGAGCCCGTGTGCCCGACGCAATTATCTACCAACTGAGACACATCATCATAGTTTCGGAGTACATCTTGTCACCACGCTTAGTGGCTTCAAGCGATGTGCTCAATCTATCTTCCCATCAACTCGCCGATGATAGCGAAGAGTTTGGGCAATGACCGACGGGAAGGTCCGCGAGTCGAACGGCCATCTATTCCTCGTACACCCAATTCGTATCGAGGGGCCGACAGGAATCAATAACGTGTACGACGCGATCGTCGATACTGGCTTTACAGGTCAACTCGCTTTGCCTGTAACTCTTTGTACGGTGTTGGAGCTTGAATACGTGCGTGGAGTTCACACGATGTTCGGGAACGCGTCGTTTGAAGACATAGATGTATATAGTGCGAACGTGTTTTGGGATGGAGTTTGGCAAGAGGTGTCGGTCATGGCAACGGGCACTGAGATACTGATCGGGATGAATATGCTCCGCGGCAGTTCCGTTTGCTTTGACGCGGTTGACAAAGGTTCCATCGAGATCGAACCCTACGACAGCACAATCTGATAGCAGCATCCAATACGGGACTGTCGGACGAGGTTTCTAGATCACCGCAACCGGCGACGGATCCTCGGCAAGCGTTTGCGAAGCCGCAGCCACCGCTTCACCACGAGGGACCTCGTAACCCAATCTCGGCAGGATGCGCTCCAGCGCGCTGAGCAGCGCAAACACATTCGCTGGCACGCAAGATTCACCCATCAGACCTACTCGGATCACCTTCCCCGCGAACTGCCCTAGCCCACGTCCAACCTCGATCGAATACTCCTCCAGCAGCGCCGACCGCAACTCCCCATCATCTACGCCCTCTGGCAGCGAAACGACGGTCAATTGGTTCAATCGATGCTCAGGCGAGACCGGGGAATCCAGATGCAAAGCTTCCAACCCTGCCCGTAGTGCCTGAGCAACCTTCTCGTGTCGCATCCACCGAGTTTCAAGTCCTTCTTCATGCACCAGCACCAACGCCTCGCGGAGCCCATAGATCATGCTGACTGGACTGGTGTGATGATGAATATGGTCGGGACCCCAATAATCGGCGATGAGGTTCAGATCCAAGTACCACGAACTTGGTAGTGTCTTGCGGTTGCGGATGTGTTCTAAACCCCGGTCCGAAATCGCCACCGGGCTTATCCCTGGAGGAGCAGCAAAGCATTTCTGCGAACCGCCGTACGCATAGTCGATCTCCCACGCGTCGAACTCGAATGGCGTACCTGCCAACGAAGTGACAACGTCAGTCATGAAGAGCGCGCCATGATCGTGAGCGAGACCCGATAGGATGCCGATGTCCTGAAGTACGCCTGCCGAAGTCTCCGCATGGATAGCTGATACCAGTTTGGTATCAGAGTTAGCCTTCAACGCGTCTTCCAACAGTTGCGGATCGACCGTTTTGCCGTACGGCGCTTCGACACGAACCACTTCAACACCGAGACGCTCGCACATGAGAATCTGACGTTCGCAGAAGAATCCGTTGACGCAGATGATGGCTTTGTCGCCACGTTCCAAAAGACTCGATAGCCCCGCTTCCATGCCCGCGGATCCAGCCCCAGCGACCGCCATCGTCGTCTGCTCTGTGATGAATACCTTCGCCAACATCGATTGGACATCGGCGAGTATTTCGAAGTATGCGGGATCGAGGTAACCGATTATCGGTTGAGACATCGCTCGCAGAACGCGTGGGCTAGCTGAACTAGGACCAGGACCAAGGATCAAGCGGCGCGGCACTGACCGCGACCGCGTCGCCAAGTAGTTCGGGTCCGAAGGTTTCCCGTTTTCAGACTGGGTGGTTGTCAAGGTTCGCCGCCTCGGGACAGTTGTCTCACTGAGAATTCACGATAATGTATAACGGCTACTTCGGCAAATGAAAATGAGACAACGTGCCAATTGTAATCACACAAAACCCTGAAAGGAACGTGCCTTAATGGACTTAGGACTATCTGGAAAGGTCGCCTTAGTGACTGGAGCCAGCGATGGCATCGGCAAAGCTGCCGCAATGCGCTTTGCGATAGAAGGCGCAAGCGTAGCTATCCTAGCGCGCACCATGTCTGACCTGCAGGCGGTCGCGGCGGAAATCAGCAGCGCGACGGGCAGCAAGGCAATACCCGTTTCGGCAGATGTGGCCGATGAACAAGCTGTCAAGGCCGCGGTCAACGAAGCCGCGGAGAAACTTGGCGGCATCGATATTCTGGTCAACAACGCGGGGCAAGGGAACGCCAATCGCTTTGAAGACATGACCAACGAACTTGTCGACTCCGATTTCGGGGTCAAGGTAAAAGGCGCCATATTCATGACGCGCTACGCCCTGCCCTATCTCAAACAATCCGATTGCGGTGCCATTTGCAATATAACCACGGCCGCAGGTAAAGCCGCACCCGGAGGTGCGCAACCTACTTCACTATCTAGAGCCGCTGGTATCTCGCTAACTAAGGCCTGGTCAAAGGAGTTCGGCGAGCACGGTATTCGGGTCAACACTGTCTGCATCGGCTCTATCAAGAGCCGACAGAATCGCCGACACTGGGAAGTAGCGGCCGCAAAAGACCCGTCGTACACATTGGAAGACCACTGGGCGTCTTACGGACCCGGCATACCGCTGGGTCGCGTCGGTGAAGCTGAAGAAGCTGGCGATGTGATCGCTTTTCTGTGCTCCCCAGCCGCGAGCTATGTTTCAGGAACGTCAGTGAATATAGATGGTGGAGCCGCCCCAGTCTATTGAGCGTCGAAAATTGACAATTGCAATTTAGCCTAAAGAACTCGGCTTCGGAACGGATCGATACGATCTGGCATCAAGAAAGGAAACTGACGATATGGATCTTGGACTAAGGGGGAAGGTTGCGATAGTAACCGGTGCGAGCGATGGAATCGGAAAAGCTGCTGCTTATCGAATGGCCGCGGAAGGTGCAAGTGTCGCATTGGTTTCGAGGACTCGATCCGATCTCGAGGCTGTAGCTGCTGAGATTAGCGGCGAGACCGGCAGCACTGTCATTGCAGCACCTGCCGATGTTTCCAACGAGGACGCGGTGAAAAACGCGGTTGAGTCTGCTGCGGAACAACTGGGGGGAATCGACATTCTGGTCAACAACGCCGGAACATCCTCGGCTTCAAGCTTCGAAGACATGACGAACGAGCAGTTGGACATCGACTTCTCGCTCAAAGTCAAAGGCGCGATCTACATGACCCGCTACGCTCTGCCCTATCTCCAGCACTCCGACAGCGGCGCCATCTGCAACACGACCACACCAGGCGGTAAGGCAGCCGCAGGATCAAGCCAACCCACGTCGCTCTCTCGCGCCGCTGGTATATCACTCACGAAGGCGTGGTCGAAGGAATTCGGCGAATACGGTATCCGCGTGAACACGGTCTGCGTTGGTGTTCTAAAGAGTCGCCAGCACCGAATCCGTTGGGAAGCTGCGAATGCGAAAGACCCGTCCTACACCCTTGAAGACCACTGGGCAACCTTCGGTCCAGGCGTACCTCTTGGCCGTATCGGCGAGGCCCAAGAGGCGGGCGACGTGATCGCCTTCATATGCTCACCAGCGGCAAGCTACGTCTCAGGCGCAGCGGTCAACGTCGACGGCGGCGCGGCGCCGGTTTACTGAGCTTTACGTAATCCAGACGGGAAAGGCTATTTTCCGAAGGTGGCCTAACGGAGTGGCGGGATTTTGCCTGGATTCTCACCGTCATTGATGAGGTCCCAAGCTTCCAGCAACTCATCTTCGTGCAGCGTCACCCACTCTCTGATGTTGCGTGTAATTCGCGGCGGAAAAGAGTTGGGTGTAATGTAAAGCCCTCTGATCTCCACCGTTGCTTCATCGCCGGAGTACCTAACGTGGATGTGAGGTGGAGGATGGTCGGAATGGATGCGAAACGAGATTCCGTTGAACCTGCAAAGTTCAGGCAACCGGTTGCACCTCGTCAATCGTTGCCACTAGTTCGTCCCAAGTCATGCCAGTCAATTCCAGATAAAACGTGTCTGTGCAAAGTTCCAACACATCCGAATCTCCCCACACAATCGCCCGATAAGGGAAATCGATTCTCACCGATTCAAACAATTCGCGATCATCCCAAGCCTTGAATACGCCTTTTCCGGACAGACGGCTTAAGTCAGCTTCGCCTTGAATCCCGTCCTCAAACTCAATCCAGATCTTGTATCTTTCGAGGGCTTTTACTTTGGTAGGTTTGATCATCTTCGTTGGACTCACTATCCAAACAGGTTCACGTCCTTAATCTCGATGATACGCTAAGCCATCCCCTCAATATCCAACGCCGCCCTCACAAATATCTCCGTCCCAATCGGCAAACACGCCTCATCGTAGTCAAACTTGGCGTTGTGATGCCCCTCAGTGCCTTCTTTCGACGCGCCGAGAATGAAGTACGTGCCTGGAACTCGGTTCATAAACTCTGCCATGTCGTCACCCACTGATATCGGTTCGTACTCGCCAACTGAATCCTCGCCTATCGTCTGCATCGCCAGTCCTGAAACCCAATTCGCCACATCGGGATTATTAACTACGGCTGGCGTCCCCGCTAGTCGTTCGAACTTAGCTTCGCACCTCAGACCCTCTGCGACGTTCGCCGCGATGCGTGGCACGGCTTCCGAGATGACCCGGTGATTTTCCGGAGTGTAGGCGCGGATAGTGCCGAGGATCTCAACCTCATCCGCGATCACATTCCCCGCCGATCCTCCGTGCACACTGCCAAACGTAACCACCCCCATCGCCTGTGGCGAAATCTCTCGTGCCACAACGGTCTGACAAGCATTGATGATGTTCGCGGCGGCTACCACAGGGTCAATGGTTAGATGCGGCATAGCCCCATGCCCGCCGTGCCCTCGAACGGTCATCTTGAACATATCAGCCGCCGCGAACACGGTCGATTGGTTGACTCCGACGTACCCCATCGGCATCTGGTTCCAGAGGTGCGTGCCGATCACGACATCGGCGTTCGCAATCTCCATCGCACCATCCCCGATCATCGCCAACGCGCCCTGTGCAATCTCCTCCGACGGCTGGAAGATAAACGAGACGTTACCGGCGATTCGATCTCGGTTTGCAGCCAGTATCTCAGCAGCCGTCAGCGCCATCGTGATGTGACCGTCATGACCGCAGGCATGCATGTTGCCATTCGTCGATGCGAATTCGAGGCCGGTTAGTTCGTCGATTGGTAATGCGTCTATATCCGCTCGTATAGCCAACGTCCTACCGGGCCTTCCACCCTCAAGTTTGGCTACGATTCCCGTTTTACCGAGGCCTTCATGGACTTCGAGGCCGGACTTCCGCAGGCGATCAGCGATGTAGGCTGCGGTTTCTGTTTCTTGAAAGCCAGTTTCGGGACGAGCGTGCAGATATCGACGAGTTGCAACGATCTCGTCCGAACGCTCCGCAACGAGGCAGGAGATTTCATCTCGCACGACTAGACGTACTCGCCTTCGCGCGCCGCTGCAGTTGCTATCGAGCGTTCAATGAATGCCTTCTGAGCCGCTGGCACCTTTTCGGGATCGCCGCCCCAAGTGCTTAGAGGCGTCGCTTGGAGTCCGCGCCCATACGAGAATGTCAGCTCCCAAGGAGCACCTTCCGACTGCGCCAGCTTGTTTATCGCGTCTAGGTTAACGGTCGCCTCTTCATCGCCCTGCCCTCCAGACAGGAACGCGATGCCCGGCACCGCCGCGGGTATGGTCCGCTTGAAACACCCGACCGTTGCCTGTGCCACCTCTTCAGCGTCGGCACGATCCTCCGCATCCGTCCCACTCAAAACCATGTTCGGCTTCAAAACCATTCCCTCAAGGTCGACACGCTGAGTCTTCAACTCCTCAAACGTTCGATTCAAAGTCTTCTCGGTAGCCCACTCACACATCTCGATCGAATGGTCCCCATCCATCAAAACCTCTGGCTCGACGATCGGCACCAACCCCGCCTCCTGTGACAATGCCGCAAATCTACCAAGAGCATGAGCGTTGATATTGATGCAATAGTCAGAGGGAATGTGATCACCGATCGTGATGACGGCTCGCCACTTCGTGAAGCGCGCACCAAGTTCGTAGTACTCGTTCAAACGGTCGCGAAGACCATCCAACCCGTCCGTCGTCAACTCTCCCGGCGCACCAGCCAGCGGGTTTGTCGACTTATCAACCTTGATGCCCGGAATGACGCCTTCGTTTTGCAACAGTTCCACGAACGGGATTTCATCATCCGAAGACTGCCGCAGCGTCTCGTCGTAGAGAATCACGCCGCTGATGTACTGGCCGTACCCTTCGGTTGTGAATAGAAGTTGCCGCCACGCCCTGCGATTCGGCTCCTCGTTGGCAACATTAATAGATGCCAAACGACGCCCGATAGTTCCGGTAGATTCATCCGCGGCTAGGATGCCTTTGCCGCGCGCAACCATTGCTTTGGCGATGGAGTGAAGCTCGTTGCCCATACTCGAAAATCCTCCAATTCAGTGCTTCGTCAAGTTGTACGCAATGATACGGCATCTTCCTCAAATGGTTGAAAAACACACCGCTTCAACTGGTCATATCGCCACATATAATGCAGGCACGAAACATCGCCAAACATCGCCCAATCCGCACCAAATCTGGATTTGATAGCCATGTCAGTCACACCTCCGAATCTCTTCCAATACGCCATGGATAACTCCAACGATGAGTTCGCTGATTCGTCGGATTTGGCAGTGCTCCTAAACGCCATCGGCTCCGCCGGCAAGTTCATCTCCTCAGAAATCAACCGGGCGGCGTTGCGAGACTTCTTCGGATCCGCAGGCGCGGCTAACGTCACCGGCGACGAACAACAAAAGCTCGATGTCATCGGTGACAACGTCGTCGCCGAGGCGTTGCTCTCGACTGGACTCGTTTGTGCAATGAGTTCCGAAGAGAACGCTGGCATGATCGACTGCGGCGATGCAGCAATCACCGGCGAGTACGCCGTCGTATTCGATCCTGTAGACGGCTCCAGTAACATCGACGTTGCAGCACCCATCGGCACAATCTTCGGCATCTACCGGCGACTCAGCGAAAGTGTCCCGGCTGGCGAATCCGACATCCTGCGACCAGGCAACGAGATGCTTGCCGCTGGTTACGTGCTCTACGGCTCCTCCACCATTTTCTGCTACACATCTGGCGATGGTGTCCACTTCTTCACACTAGACCCGACACTCGGCGACTACCTCTTGACCACCGAGAATGTCCGCTCGCACGGCTCGTCACACGTCTACTCCGCAAACGAAGGCAACTCCGGGAAATGGAACACCCCCGACCTCAACTGGGTCGAACACGTCAAATCCGAAAGCTACTCTGGACGCTACATCGGTGCCCTAGTCGCCGACTTCCATCGCAACCTGATGAAAGGTGGCATCTACGCCTATCCCGGCGACAAGAGCAGTCCGAGCGGAAAACTCCGGCTACTCTTCGAATGCGCGCCGCTCGCATTTGTCGCCGAGCAAGCCGGCGGCGCGGCAAGCGACGGTACTACCCCTATCCGCGACATAGAGCCGGACCAGCTCCATCACCGCACGCCACTGTACATAGGCAACGCCGACGAGGTCGCGTTGCTTGAGGGCTTTCACAAGCTGTAGAGGTTTTGCCTCTTACATCAACCCGCGTTTCTTGAACAGACCAGCCAGCTTCTCGATGCCGTCGTAGCACTTCTCCGGCGTCTCAAACGCGAAACACAACCGAGCGCAATTCTGACCGTCCCCGTTAGGCGCAAACCCCACTCCGCCGTTATATCCGACACCTTCAGCAAAGATCTCGTCACGCGGAGACGTGATGTCGGTACCTTCCGGCATCGTCAACCACGTATAGCAACCGCCCTCCGGTTTCGACCATGATGCGCCGATGTCGGAGAAATGGTCATTCAGCGACTGATCCATCGCATCGCGCTTCTGCTTCAACAATGGGTTGAAACGAGCCCTGTGATCATCAAGGCTGTTACGCAAAAAGCCTTCGATGGCGTAGCTGGCGAACTGGTTGGGCCCAGAACCCACTTTGCAGCTCATGGAACGTCTCAAGACCTCAGGCGCAGCAGTGATGTAACCCATCCGAAGTCCGGGAGCCAACAGCTTGGAGAAAGACGCCACGTGAATGACGATGCCAGAGTCGTCCAGTGTTCGGAACGCGGGCTGCATCTCGCCTTCGAATCGAAGGTCGACGTAGCACTCGTCTTCGAGGATCGGCACGCCGTGGCGATGCGCAATCTCCAATAGAGCTTCGCGGCGCTCGACCGGCAACGTCGGACCCATCGGGTTCTGATGCTCCGCGATGGTGTAGATCATCTTCGGCTTCTTGCCCTTGGCATCCAGCTTTGTGATGAGTTCATCAACGGCCTCGGGAACCAAGCCTTCATCGTCGGTCTCAGCTCCGTAGACGGTGTTTCCGAATCGTTGGAGCTGCCCGAGCGTACCGCTGTAGACAAAATGCTCAGTGATCGCGGTGTCGCCAGGATTGGTCAACGCCTGAATCGCAAGTCCTATGGACTCGCCAGAGCCTGCGGTCAGCAAGATGTCGTCGATGCCGACCTTGAACCCACGGTCGTATTCGAGTTTCCAAGCCACGTATTCTCGTAGCTCTGGCGAACCTGCGGGTTGCGGGTAGTAAGCCATGTGACGCGCAATCTCGTCGCCACGCGAATCCATCGCCGTCTGCAACGCCCCAATTAATCCGTCCATCGGTGACGTCTCGGGCGCCGGGTACGCGACTGCGAAGTCGTACTCCGCATGAGGGACCGTGTTGATGGGTGTGTCCTCCGACCTGTCCGAGAACAATCCCTCGTAACTGAAGCGCGTGGTGGTTGCTGTCATTTGGCGGCTATCTCCGTTCTGCTACGTCAACTTCAACGCATTCTATTTGCAAACGTGTGCCGATTGTAATTTGCAGGGTAGACTTCACGCATCAACACATGCAAAGTCAATGTTTTTGAGGATTGCAACGGCGTAGTACCTCAGAGGTGAAGCAATGCGCGGAATCAGATTTCTAGGTGACAAACGCTCTGAAGTCATCGACTACCCTGATGAGGAACCAGGCCCCGGTTATGTTTTGCTGAAGATGCGTTCGTCCGGGATGTGCGGGTCCGATCTGCATCGGTACCGTGTGCCGCTACCAAAGGAAGAGGCCGAACGCGATCCTGTGCGACCGGGTCACGAACCATGCGGCGAAGTGGCAGTTTTGGGTGAAGGAGTCGAGGGTCTACAGATCGGGGACCGTATCTTGCAGCACCACTACGAAGGTTGCGGAAATTGCCGGATGTGCAGGGAAGGCTGGTCACAGCTTTGCACCGGGATGGAGCGTTTGACGCACGGCTACGGCAGGCACGGCGGGCATGGCGATTACATGATCGCCCGTGCCGACACATGCCTCACGTTGCCCGACGAATTGAGCTACGAAGTCGGCGCATTTCTCGCCTGCGGAGCCAGCACAGCGTTTCACGGACTAAAGAAGCTACAACTGTCAGGACCCGACACGATCGCGATATTCGGTGCCGGGCCTGTCGGTTTGGCTGGAGTGATGTTCGCCGCGGAGATGGGAGCGCGTGTGATATCAGTCGATATCTCTGGTGAGCGATTGGAGATGGCGAAGTCAGCAGGCGCGTGGGCAGTAGTAGACAACAGCGACGGATCCGCGGTCGACCAGATCCTAGGCCTGACTTATGGCGAAGGCGCAGATGCAACCCTGGAGGCTATCGGTATCCACGAAACTCGCCTCGCCGCGGTGCAATCGACCAAGATATTCGGGCGTTGCTGCTTCGTGGGCGAAGGTGGTGATTTCCACGTCGAACCCAGCCCAGACATCATCCACCGGCATTTGACGCTAGTCGGGTCGTGGACTTTCAGCACTTTTGGGCTTGAAGAAGCGGCAAGATTCACGGCGCGACGAAATGTGCCGTTAAGCTCGCTGATAACAGGACGATGCGGGATTGAGGACGTACCAGCGGCCTACGAAAAGTTCGAAGCCGGTGCACCCGGTAAGTTCGTCATCAATTGGGACTGAGTTCTGCACCACGCGAACTTGTAACAACGGCAAACTATCGTATTTGATATAACGTTTCAGTCGGTTCGTGCGGAAGCACCTTTGCATACTGAAATAAGGTGCCTTTACGCCTTTTGTTGGTTCAATTTCACCGATCGCCAAGAATGCGATTCCAAATTCACACGATTCTGTGAATGGTGCTAAACTTAAAACTTCCGCGCCTGACGAGATTGCAAGATTTTTACGCTCGCGGCGCGCGGAATGACCCGAAACCGAAAAGAAACTTCACAGAAACACGCGTCGTAACACCTAGAAGAGGGTACCTGTAAACCTAGAAAATGGGCGGAGTGTGGCTAACACCGCGATTTGCTGATCCGACACTTTGATCGGGAACCCGACAGCTACTCCCGACGCAAACCGAAAAACTGAGGCGCGTTACGCCGAACCCTGACGGATTGTCTCGCAATAATACACGTGATCAGACGAAAATCGACCCGGAAAATCAAAAATCAATCAGATATCGACCAGAAAGTAGCTAAGAAAAGGAATCCACCAATTGGTGACCATTACCAATACCCAAATTGACGACGCTTCTGAAGACGAAGCAGAGTTGACTACCGGCGAGACCGGTTCCGCTGTCATGTCGCCGAGTGACAGCGGCGAGTTGCGATTCGCGGATCTGTCTTCTGACGACGAGGGAGCACCCGCGATGAGAGTGACTTCTGCTTCGTCCGAATTAGAAGTATGGGAAGCCGCGCGCGAGGAAGGTCCAGAGATCAATCCGGCGGCCGCGGTAACCGACGATTCCTCTACCGACGACAACGTGCGGATGTATCTCCGCGAAATCGGCGACGTCCAGCTACTGAGCAAGGCCGACGAAGCGATGCTGTCCCAGCGCGTCGAATCTGCAAACCGACTTGAGCGCATCGAGTGGGACATCCGCGGAACTCTTGAGACTCAATACGGCTTCAAAGAGTACCCCCGTAACCGTGACCAGCTGCCGGACAACCCTCCCAAGGTCCATGCTTCCGACGTTGTTGCGATCGTGTTGCGCCGACTCAGCCGTCTCGCACCAATCGCCGACCAGATCGCAACGTACATGGCCAAGCCGAAGCCAGTAACGCTTGAGCAGTTGCTCAACGACTTCGAGTACCGCTCGATGATCAACTCGGCGCGCGACACTCAAGTCAAAGACATGAGCAAGCTCCCGCCCTACGAGTTGCTGCTCCGATACCTGACTGACACGCTCGAGATATACGAGAACACCAATCTCATGGAGCGCTTCGGCGTATTTGACGAGACTGCACAGAAGGGTCGAGGCAAGAAAGCTCAGAAGCTGAACACCAAGGACGCTCGCGCCAAGCGCCGTCTCGACAAGGCAAGCCTCCTAGTCCGGGAGTTGGCCGTCCTTTCGAGCCTCTTGCCTCCCGACCTCAGTCTGGTTCTACCACCGGAGATGAAACTCGAAGATCTAGCCGTCGAAGATGGCATCGAGCCTTGGCACGAATCATACTTGGTCGAAGCCAACTCCATACTCGAATCGCACCTCTCATCGATCAAGCACGATGGCGACAAGTCTCGCGACCATCTAGGCAAAGCGAACCTGCGCCTCGTCGTCAGCGTTGCGAAGAAGTACACCAACCGCGGCTTGACCTTCGAAGACCTGATCCAAGAAGGCAACATCGGCCTGATGCGCGCGATCGACAAATTCGACTACCGCAAAGGCTTCAAGTTCAGCACCTACGCAACGTGGTGGATCCGCCAGGGCGTGACTCGCGCGATTGCGGACCAGTCTCGAACGGTCCGCATCCCGGTCCACATGTACGAGGCGCTGAACAAGGTGCGCCGCGCTTCTCGCGAACTCGCACAAGAGTACGACCGCAAGCCGACTATCGAGGAGATCGCGGAACGCGTCGAGATGACCGTCGAGAAGGTGACCGATGTTCTCAAGAACGGCCAAGAGCCGATGTCGCTCGAAACTCCCGTCGGCGAAGACGGCGATAACGAACTCGGCGACCTCCTCCCTGACCGCGAGGCTTTGGCCCCGCCAGAAGAGACGGCTCAGCGACTATTGAGCAACGACATCTCTAACATCCTCAACGAGTTGGAAGAGCGGGACCGCGAGGTCCTGATCCTCCGCTTCGGATTGAAGGACGGAAAAGAGTACACGCTCGAAGAGATCGGATCTCGTATGGACCTCACCCGAGAGCGCATCCGCCAGATAGAGCGAACCGCGCTCAAGACCCTCCAGCGCAGCCGCGCAGTCTGGGAGATGAAGGAGCACCTCAACTAAGGAGTGCCCTGCTCTGCCGTTGCTGCAAGCGCAATATGACCGGCCCCGCGTTTCAGACGCGGGGCCGGTTTTCGTTTGTTGCAAACCCGATGAGTTGAATCTCCACGTTATAAGATGTTGATTCGCTTTGAATCAACATGAATCTCGACTGAGAGTCGATTGAGGACGAAATGGCCGACGCAGACAGGGTGCAAGTAAACATCGACGGCGATTGGGATGACATCCTGACAGATGAGGTGAAGAGACTCACCGCATCTCTGCAAGATGAATTCAGTGCCCGAATAGCGGGTTTACGTGAGGCGCGGTTAGACATGATCGATGCGGCGGTCCATCGCGGCGTGCAGCCCGGACATCTAGCTCCGAGCGTAGCAACAAAATCTGAATGGTCGGTGCCAGACATGCCAGACGAGCTCTGGAACCCCGGCATCGAGATTTCGGGTCCGGCGCACATGACCTCGATGTTCATCAACGCTCTCAACCCGGGACCTGAGGGCGAACGCGCCGCCGGCGATCTCGACGATGACGAAGATTCCGCAAGCCACTTGCTCGCAGACACTCTCCTCGCTGCCCGTAACCGCAAAGGTGCCGTAGATCGATCTCTCACTTTCTATAACGAATCCCGCGACCGTCACTACTCCATTCAAGACGGCGAGATACCCTTCTTCATGCACCGCGAGCGCGGCCTTCACCTCGACGATCCCGATATGTTGGTCGACGGATCGCCCGTATCTGCCACAGTTCTCGGCACCCTCCTAACGCTCTATCATGCCGGACAGGCCCAAACCGAGCGTGGGCAAGGTGTCTACTTCTATCTGCCCAAAACCGAGTCACCCGAGGAAGCCGCACTATATAGAGACCTCTTCGCCTCGATCCAGAA
Organism: Dehalococcoidia bacterium; assembly: GCA_965220515.1. Taxonomy (GTDB): domain Bacteria; phylum Chloroflexota; class Dehalococcoidia; order Lucifugimonadales; family Lucifugimonadaceae; genus Bin127. The sequence continues at coordinate 213,590 of OZ244831.1, read as the reverse complement.
CCGCGTTCCCCGCCTCAAAGACGCCACCATACGCGGGATTCTCCTCGTAGAGTCGCTCCCGTTGGTCTGGACTATGGAAGAGAGCCTCCATGCTCTCGGTCCCTACGCAGCCGGGCTGAACGCCGCTCGCTGGGATCTAAAGGCATCGCTTCTCGAGTACGTGATGGCAGACCGTGCGAGCCTCTGGCCCGACCGCTTCGGAGTCGCCGTCCCAACAACTCCGTTTATCGCCAACATCTTCCGCCGCCTCGTCGCGGTGTGCATGAAACACGACGCCGTCCCCATCGGCGGAATGGCAACCGCTCTGCCCCATCGCGACCAAGCCGTCAACGAAGAAGCCGCTGCAACCGTCCGCGGCGACAAGACGTGGGAGGCCGAGCAAGGCTTCCTCCGCGGCTGGGTAGCCCACATCTACCACATGAAATCGGCCGGAGATCCGTTCAAGGAACTCCGCCGCAGCGGTTGGGAACCATCGCCTGACATGGCCAACCCGTACAACTACCCTGTCAACATCGAGACTCCTGAAGGACCAGTAACCCAAGAAGGCACTCGCCAAAACGCCCGAACTCTCATCGAATACGTCGAAGGCTGGTTAGGAGGACGAGGCGCCAAAGGCATAGACAGGCTCGCAGGCCGACCCGGACGTCGCCCCGCGCTCATGGAAGATCTCGCCACCGCTCGCATCTCAGTTGCCCAGATGGCCCAACGCGTCATCCATGAAGCCCAAGCCGAGGATACCGGAGCAACCCATGACCTCGCGCTCCTCAAGTCGATCATCTCCGATGAAGGCGAAGACATCATCCGCCTCCTCGGCCCCAACGCCCCAGCCTCGGCCGTCCAACGCTACCAAGACGCCGTCAAAATCTCCATGCAGTGGCTCAAGAACTATACCGAGTTCAACTTCCGATCTTTGGGATCGTACAGTCGGGCTGACTTAGCCATGATTGCCGCTGCAGAAGATGCGATTTAGGTTCCAATCGGCTGACATCGAACCCGCCTAATCCGCAAAGGCGACATTGACTTTAGGCATCAACTCGTTCGCAAACAACTCCAAACTGTTGACCCAAGCATCCTTATCGTCCCAGTCGTAACCCATCATCACCAGCGTGCCGAACTTGCCCGTCTCCTCAGTCATTTGGAGAAGCCGCTCCAAGGCATAATCCGGATCACCAGCGATAATGTGTTCGCGCATCCAGTAGTCGACATCGACCTCGCTGTCTGGCGTGTTCGGATCCCGCTTGAACATGCCCCGGTCGCGACCTGATCGGTCCATCAAATCGCAGATGTATTGGAAACCGCCAGCCACAGAGTTGTTCCGAGCCAGCTTCTGAGCCTCTTTTTTGGAATCGGCGAGGAATACCGCACGCGCAATCTTGAATTCTGATCGAGCAGGCTCGTTGCCTGCTTCAACTGACGCAGTCGCGTAGGTCTCCCAAATGTTCGCAACCACGTTGTTGGCGATCAAACTATGGGCAAACGGCTGAAAACCCATCCGTCCTGCTGCCTTCGCCGTCCCTGAATTCATCGACGTGATCGGCATCGCAATCGGCGGATGCGGCTTCTGATAAGGCTTGTGCACGTAACCGAGCCCTACCGCATCGTCGACATGCTCCTCCATCGAGATGTTCCAGTATTTTCCTTCGATATTCACGGGCCCATCCGATGCCCAAAGCTCCATCACCATCCGAACCGCTTCCCCAACCATCATCGGCGCATCATCGCGTGGAATCCCTAGGATCTCCAAGTCAGTTGCTACACCCCCCAATCCAAAACAGAGATTCAAACGACCTTTGCATAGATGGTCCAACATCGCCAACCGCGTCGCCACATGCACGGGATGGTGCAGTTGAATACACACCGGAGCCGGACCCATCCGAATTTGGGATGTCTCTCGCATCGCCGCGGAGATGAACAGTTCCGGCATCGGCATATTCTCATACGCCATCGTGTGATGCTCACCGATCCAGAACTCATCGAAACCCAACTCATCGGCACGAATCACAAGCTCCATATCCTCGTCATAGGTCTGAGCGATCGGCTTCTCTGGAGGGTGGAACGGCATAATGAAGATGCCGGATTTGATTCTGGACACGGGATCCTCGCAACTGTGCGTGATGCTGGAATTTGTTGCGTTAAGTATATGGTCGGCTGGCAGGTGTCAAAGATTGAGCGTCTATCGGTGATTCGCCTCAATCCCCCGCCTCCGCCAACAACTTCCGCAAATCCGAGACCTGATCTCTAAGCTGCGCCGCCGTCTCGAACTCCAACTCCCGCGCCGCACGCTTCATCTGACGCTCCAAGTCCTTCACGATCCGTGTCAACTCATCCTTCGGCAAACCCATCTCTGCCCCGAACGGTTCACCCTCATCCGCCAGCACCGTCGCCTCAGACTGCCGGACGCGGTCATTAATATCGCGGATGTCCTTGACGATGCTGTAGGGCGTGATGTCGTTGTTAACGTTGTGCCGCGTCTGCAACTTCCTACGACGCTCCGTCTCCGAGATCGCAAAGGTCATCGAATCGGTATACCTGTCCGCATACATCACCACCTTGCCCTCGATATGCCGCGCCGCCCTACCGATCGTCTGGATCAACGAAGTCCCCGAGCGCAGGTAACCTTCCTTATCAGCATCCAAGATCGCCACCAACGAAACCTCCGGCAGATCCAACCCTTCTCGGAGCAGGTTGATACCCACTACAACGTCGTAAACCCCTAACCTCAAATCCCTAAGAATCTCCGTACGCTCCAACGTGTCGATCTCAGAATGCAGATAGTGCACTCGTATCCCCAACTCGCGCAGGTAATCAGCCAAATCCTCTGCCATTCGCTTCGTCAGCGTCGTAACCAGCACCCGCTGCTGCTTCGCCGTCGTCGCACGTATACGCTCAATCAAGTCGTCGACCTGATTCTCCGTCGGCAAAACCTCGATCTCTGGATCGATCAAACCGGTTGGACGGATAATCTGCTCTACCCGCTGCTCCTCATGCGCACCTTCATACGGGCCAGGCGTAGCCGACACATACACGACCTGATTGACCCGGTCCTCAAACTCCTCGAACGTCAACGGCCGGTTGTCGATCGCCGATGGCAGTCTGAAACCATACTCGACCAGATTCGTCTTCCTCGCATAGTCGCCGTGATACATCCCACGAATCTGCGACAACGTCATGTGCGACTCATCGATGAACAGCAAGAAGTCCTCTGGGAAATAGTCCAAAAGCGTCCAAGGTGCCGATCCAGCAGGTCGTCGACCAAGCGGACGCGAATAGTTCTCGATACCTGGACAAGTCCCCGTCTCGTGCATCATCTCAAGATCGAACAGCGTACGTTGCTCTAACCGCTCTGCCTCCAACAGCTTGCCTTCACTACGGAATAGCTCCAACTGCTCCTCTAACTCCGTCCGAATGTCCTTCAACGCATCCGCGAACTCCTCCTCCGGAGTGATGAAATGTTTGCCCGGGTAGATGTCGTACTCTTCGGACTCATTCAGAATCTCTCCGGTCAGCGGATCGATAACCGTGATGCGTTCGATCTCGTCGCCGAAAAACTCGATTCGCACCGCCAACTCCTCGTCCGCCGGCATGATTTCAAGCGAATCGCCCCGCACCCTGAACGTTCCACGCCGTAGATCCATCATGTTGCGGTCGTAATACATCCCTACGAGCCGTCGCGTCACCCGCGTCAACCCCGGTTCATCTCCCACACGAAGCCGCAGCGTTATCTGGTTGTACTCCTGTGGCGAACCGAGGCCATAGATACAAGAAACGCTCGCCACGATCAGCGTATCCCGTCGAGTCATCAACGACCTTGTCGCCGCGTGCCGTAGACGGTCAATCTCCTCGTTGATGTCCGTCTCTTTCTCGATGTACGTATCCGACCGGGGTATGTACGCCTCCGGCTGGTAGTAGTCGTAGTACGACACGAAATACTGCACCGAGTTGTTCGGGAAGTACGTCTGAAACTCAGTCGCCAGTTGCGCCGCCAGCGTCTTGTTGTGAGCGATCACCAGCGTCGGACGCTGCACTTTCTCAACGATGCTCGCCATCGTGAACGTCTTGCCCGATCCCGTCACACCCAGCAGCGTCTGATGCTTGAGATTCTTATCGCCGATTCCCTCGACGACCTTATCGATGGCATGAGGCTGGTCGCCCTGTGGCGTGAACTCGTGCTCGATCTTGAACTCGCCGGTAGTCGGTGCAGTGATCGGAACGACTGCCGGCTCTGCGATAGTAGTCATATCCCGATTTTACTCACGTTCTAGAACGCCTTGTGGAGATTAGAATTCCAACTGTAGATACCGATTCGAGACCTACAACCTAGGTAGCTCAAGAGCTCAAGAACACAGGGGTCAGGAAATGACCAATGTATCGCTCGTTAGGAACTGCATCATCGAGACCAGTGGTCCGTTAGACGGATTGCATCGCTTTGTTCGACGGTCGCACTCTTTCCGCAACCAAACCAAACCCGAACGCGTTGCTCGTCTCTGCCATCCCTCTTTGTCTCTGTCTAGGAGCGTCGCAGCCAGTTGAACATCCGACCTCTCCGTCGTGATCAAAGACGTCGACGCGGACTTACGGTGCGTAAGGTCCCGGTACAGCGACGTGTCAGCTTTGGAAACCCGCTTTCACGCTTCAAGCTGTTGCTAAACGCAGACTACGTGCGGCTGTGGAGCATCGGCGTATCTCTCAACATCGTCTACTGGCTAGAAACCGTCGCTCTCGGCATATACGTCTATCAACTGACAGAATCGGCGTTCGCTGTCGGATTCATCGGTTTCTTGCGGTTGGTGCCACTGTTGTTGCTAGGCGCATTCATCGGCACCATCGCCGACCGGGTTAATCGGCGCGTGATGCTAGCGACGACCAACTTCACGACCGCGATCATCTATCTGGTCCTCGGCGTGCTGGTTTTGACTGGTCGCATCGAGTTGTGGCACGTCTCCGCAGGGGCATTCATCGGCGGTGTCTTATGGGCAACCGATTTCCCAGTTCGGAGGGCAATGATCGGAGACAGTCTGCCGTCTGATCGACTCCCCGCGGCTTTCGGCGTCGACATGGCATCCGGCAATTTCGCCCGCATCTTCGGACCGCTGGTGGGCGGCGTTTTCATTCAGGCGATCGGGATGCAGGGCGTCTATTTCCTCGGTGCGGCAATGTTCGTAATGGCGTCGCTGATTGCGTTGTCAATGCTGTTCACAAGGACCGGACGCAACGAGACGGCTTCAAGGGATGAGACTGCGAACAGCCGAACCTACGATCTGCGGAGCGGTTTGCGACATGTGAGGACCGACGCAGTCCTACTCGTGACGATCATCGTCACGATCGTTATGAACATCTTCGCGTTTCCCTATCAACTCATGATCCCAGTAATCGGCACTGACAAGCTGCACGTCGATCCGGTGTTGGTCGGGCTTTTATTCAGCGTCGAAGGAGTAGGCGCGACATTAGGCGCACTCGTGGTTGCAGCAATGGCGCAACCGAGGCACTTCACTCGCGTCTTCACATACTCGTCGGTCGGTTTGTTGGCGCTTTTGATGGCATTTGCACTCGTCCCTTGGTACTGGCTCGCGATCCCGTTGCTATTCGTATCCGGTTTTGCTATGTCAGGATTCGCCACGATGCAATCGGTAATCGTCGTGATCTCAACCAGCCCAGCGATGCGTGGCAGAGTGCTAGGTGTACTCACGGTAGCCATCGGCTCCGGGCCGATCGGTGCGTTATTCGTCGGATTCCTCGGCACACAGTTCGGCGCCGATAAAGCCGTATTCATCATCGCGGCAATCGGATTGGCATTGACCGCAGCGACGGTTCTGTCGAGCCAGCGTTACTTGCGTAGCATCCCTCGATCGCGACGATAAAACAATGCGATATTAGCAACAGCTATGCGGCCATCTCCGTTTCAGTTGCGATTGACGGCATGTTTCTGCACGCTCAAAGAGAATAGAGTTGCGATAGTTGGCAATTGTCAACCATTCGCGTGACGATCAAAGATGAGCGACCGCCGACAAGGACCAGAGCACAACGAAGAAACGCGTCGAGCGCAAGACGACGAGGTCGATCTCCGATATCGCTACTACGAAATCGACGAGGACCAGGACGACGGCGACGATTACGAACCTCCTCAGCGTCGCGCCGTTGACGGTTGGAGCACCGAATCCGAGTCCACTAGCCCTTGGTGGATAAAAGCGGGCATCGCAATCATCTCGATACTCATCGTTCTCGGACTAGTTGCCGGTCTAGCAGGACCCTTCCTAGGATCGTTCGGATCTGACGAACCGGAACGTATCGAATACGTGCCCGCACAAGTAGTCGAAGTCGTCGATGTCCGAACCATCATCGTCGATATCGACGGCGAACTTGCCACCGTCCGCTACATCGGTGTCGAACCATTGCCGCTGGAAAGCGCCTGGTACGACATCAGCATACTGGCACATCAACAACTCGTCGGCAACAGCGAGGTGCTCCTAGAAGCAGACGAGATCGACACCGACGACTTCGGGCGACTCCTGCGCTACGTCTACGCCGACCGCGCAATGGTCAACGGCCTCTTGTTGCGTAATGGCGTCGCCCTACCCGGCGAAGAACAAGACGGCTTGAACCGCCATCACGCCAACCTCCAATTCTGGAGCGAAACGGCAAGATTCGAGCAACTTGGACACTGGAGCGGCGCACCTCCACAATTCACAAACAACGACGGGGGCGTGAACTGAAAATCCCATCGCTTGCTCGCAATGCTGCATCGAGCGAGACGACGAGACGGCGCGCAGCAACCAGACGACATCGATCGGGCTTCGGCAACCCGTTGACGCGTTTCAAAGTAGTTCTCGATCGCGACTACGCCCGACTCTGGGGCATCGGCGTTTCAACCAGCACCATGCGGTGGCTCGAGACCGTAGCACTCGGCGTATACGTCTACGACCTCACCGAATCAGCGTTCCTCGTGGGATTCGTCGGATTCCTACGCATGGCCCCCATGCTATTCCTCGGTGCCTTCATTGGTGCCTTCTCCGATCGGGTCAATCGTCGAGCCATTCTCGCCGCCACCAACATCTTCCTCGCCGGCGTCTACCTCACACTCGGACTCCTCATCCTCACCGACCGTATCGAACTCTGGCACGTCTCAGCCGGAGCACTCGTCTCGGGCGTCGTATGGGCCACTGACTTCCCCGTCCGACGCGCCATGATCGCCGACACCGTACCCGCAGACCGCGTCTCTTCTGCTTTCGGAGTCGACATGGCATCCAGCAACTTCTCACGCGTCATCGGACCCATCGTCGGTGGTGCCTTCCTCCAAACCATCGGCATGCAGGCCGTATATTTCCTCGGCACCAGCCTCTTCATCGTCGCCTCCGCACTCGCCTTTTCGATGCTCATCATCCGCAAAACACCGACCACCGCAACACGGACACCCACCACAAGCAGCAACCTCGACCTACGCAGCGGCATCAAACACATCCTAGGCGATTCCGTCCTCCTCGTAACCATCATCATCACCATCACGATGAACCTCTTCGCCTTCCCTTACCAGCAGATGGTCCCCGTGCTTGGCGCCGAAAAACTCATGATCGACCCCGTCCTCGTCGGCGCGCTCATCAGCATCGAAGGACTCGGCGCAACCCTCGGATCACTCACCATCGCCGCCGCCGCTCAACCCCGGCACTTCACCCGCATCTACACCTACGCATCCATCGGCTTCCTATTCGTCATCGCTGCCTTCGCCCTCGCCCCCTGGTTCTGGCTCGCCATCCCCCTACTCTTCATCGGCGGCTTCGGTATGTCCGGATTCGGCACAATGCAGTCCATCATCGTCGTCTCCTCTACCCGACCCGAAATGCGCGGTCGTGTCCTCGGCGTCCTAGCAGTAGCCATCGGCTCCGGCCCCATAGGCGCCCTCCACATCGGCTGGCTAGCCACCCAAATCGGCACCGACACCGCCGTACTAACCATCGCCATCATCGGCATGGTCCTAACCATTATCCCCCTACTAATCTGGCGCAAATACCTCCGCAGCATTCCGCGCTTCCGGCGCTAGCAATACGGTTTCCCCCGCTCGCGGGGGAAATGTCCGAAGGACAAAGGGGGCCTTCCAAGTCTCAAACCGCAAGCCGTTTCTCAAAATCTCCCTTGAGCAGAACGTAAATTGGCACGGACCAAACCAAAGAACAAACCATGACAATCCCCATCTCCCCATTCACCACCGTCCGAAACCCCGACGGCACCTACTCCCTGACCCTCGCACAGTTAACCAGCGTATTCCTAAACGAAATCGAAACCCTCCTCGGACCCCGCGACCCCAGCTACACCTACGTCGGCATTGAATTCGACACAACTAAAAACGCCAAGCCCCACATATGGTTCCCCCACGTAGGCCACCCAGACCGCGACAGAGACAAAACACCCAAGCACATCATCATCCGCCTAACCGAAACCGCCCAAACCAACGCCAACCTGGCCATCTGGCAACTCGCTAGCCAATGCGTCCATCTCATCGACCCCTGGAACACCGAAACCGAAGGCCGCCCAACCAACTACTTGGAAGAAGGCCTAGCCACCTGGTACCAAAACACCATCATCCAAGACATCCCCAACAACCTACCCCAATACGTCGAAGCCAAATCCCTAGTCGAACACCACATGCCCGACCTAGCCGCCACCATCAAACTCCTCCGCACCAAACACAACCTCCGCATCAGCGCCATCGACGACCCTGACCTCCTAATGAACCACCATTCGGACATGGACACCCAAGCCGCCCACAACTTAACCTTACGTTTCGACTCGGTGTTAAATCCTTAGCAACATTGGTGTTCGTCGCCTACTTCGCCCGAAAAATCTGTGCGCCCTTCGCTTCATTTGTCCAGTAACCGATGTTCGTGCGCTATCGCCGGTAGATCCCTGGTTGCGGGCAACCCGTTGGCTTGAATTAAACACCTTTGAGGCATTGCGCGTGTTGGTTCAATTCAACCAAACCGACCTACCATTTCGAGATCGAAGGAGCACCCGCATCAACATATATTGAGATAATGAATAGGGAATCAAACGGGACATCCTTGATTGGCCTAGGCTCGATCGGAGAGACATTGCGTTCGCAAAATCGCAGCGACTAAACATGGCATGGGTCAACTTCGAAACGCTGTTTAAGGGGCACGTAACGATTACGGATCATTTCTCGTCGATCCAGTCCTCGATTGTCGGCGAGATTTCGAACCTCAATGACCGGTACTGTGAATCACATGATGAGGAGTACGTCGCTCGCGGCCTATTGAAACGTTATGCCGCGGATTTTCAACCCAGGCTGATTTGGCCGGATTTGCGCCGTATCGACGAGTTGAGCTCGGTAGAGACTGTGCGGATTAGATACGGAATCCCCGTCAACTTCGGCGAACACGGCAGCGTATGCCTTTACTTTGGACTGCCACCGGCTTTTAAAGACCAACGTAGCGACTTTGTCGTTTTTGGATTGACCGCAGGAGAGCTCGAAAAGGAGTTAGTTGTTGATTACCGAATCCCTCGAGATTCTTGGGAAGAACGTGGGATTGAATGGTTTCACTCAACCAGGGATCGTGACTTCGAATGGTTGGAATGCGTTTTTGAAACGTACCGAGAAGCAGAAACTGCGTACAACGAACGTTTGCCTGAGTTAATCTATCGCCACGTCAAAAAACGCTACGATTTTGTCAGGAACCTATCCTCGAATCTCAATTCTCTACCGCCTCCAAGAGTCATCGGCGAATTTCAACCGGATCGAACCCGAAAAATCGACGACCCGCGAGCCCGCGTTCACAAACGAATCCTGTTCGGGCAGCAAGAGGGCGCGTGCAAAGGTTGCGGTGAAGAGTTCCGGTTCGGGGATATGACCACCGATCACATCTTGCCCATATCCAAAGGTGGAGCCAACGATTTCGACAATTTGCAGCTTCTGTGTCTTCGGTGCAACAGCTTGAAAGCGAACGGTACCATGGACGAACTTTATGCGGCTTTGATCGAACAAAGTGCTAACCGCGAAAGTCCGGGAGCGGAAAACACTTAATCGCGGCATAGTTGGATTTTGATCAGGTTTCGTTTGCAGTCGCGAGGATCTCGGGGTTGCCCTCCGCAAACCCGAGCTTCCCAAGATCCCCCTATGCCAAAATTAAACACTGCGCGCCATAAAATCGCGCCCACAACCAACTCACCACCCGAAAGGCCCACACCCCATGCACAACTACGAAGACCTCCTAGCCAAGTCCAAAGAATGGCGCGACTGGTACTACGACGGCGCACCAAAGCCAAACCCGATCACCGAAGGCGTAACCGACGACGCCTTCGACCTCATCAACGCCACCCTCTTCGGACACATCTACCAGCGCGAGACGTTACCTACCAACATCCGAAGCATCTGCACCATTGCAGCCCTCATCGTCCTTGACAAACCCAACCAGCTACCCGGACACATCACCGGCGCACTCAACTACGGCTGGACCAAGGAGCAGATCGTCGAACTCATCACCCAGATGCTCTTCTACGGCGGATTCCCCGCAGCCGTCAACGCCCTAAATGCCGCCGAGCAAGCCTTCAAAGACTACGACGAACGCCACGCCAACGACTAACTGTCTCCGCCCCTTTCGCTTTGCGAAAGGGGCGCGAGCGAACGAAGTGATGCGAGCGGGGTATGCCCGGGGAGGATGGAGGGGAAGGGAGCGAAGCGACCTTCGCAGTGGGGCACTATTGTGTTTCTCGCAACTGTGCGCCAAAATAAGTCGATGAACCCACGCAGCTACAAGGATTCGCCACCTAAATGTCCGAAAACTTCCGCTCCGAACGCGACTCCATGGGCGTCCTTGACGTCCCCGCAAACGCTTACTATGGCGCAAACACCCGACGCGCAGAGCTAAACTTCCCCATCTCAGACCTCCGCTTCAGCCGATCCTTCATCCGCGCAATCGCCCAAATCAAGCAATGCGCCGCCGAAGTCAACCTCGATCTCGAAGCCCTCGACACCGAACGCTCCGCAGCCATCGTTGCCGCCGCACAACGCGTCATCGACGGCGACTTCGACGACGACTTCGTGGTCGACATCTTCCAGACCGGCTCCGGCACCTCCACCAACATGAACGCCAACGAGGTCATCTCCAACGTTGCCATCGAAGCCCTCGGCGGCGAACTCGGCTCTCGTGACCCCGTTCACCCTAACGACCACGTCAACAAAGGCCAGTCCTCCAACGACGTCATCCCAACGTCGATCCAAGTCGCTGCCGCCGTCGCCATCGCCGACTCCCTCCTACCCGCCATGCAGGAACTGGAAGATGGACTCCGAGCCAAGTCCGAAGAGTTCTGGAACGTCGTCAAGACCGGCCGCACTCACCTCCAAGACGCCACCCCCATCCGCCTTGGCCAAGAGTTCCTAGGCTACGCCGGACAACTCGAATATGGACGACAACGGGTACAGCGCGCCCTCGACGAACTCGCCGTCCTACCCCTCGGCGGCACCGCGGTCGGAACCGGCATCGGCATGCACCCCGAATTCGCCGAACGCGTCATCACCAAACTCGCCGAACGCACCAGCATCTCATTCTCAGAGACTGACAACCACTTCCAGTCACAGAGCACCATCGACTCCGTCGTCAGCGCATCCGGCGCACTGAAAACCGTCGCCGTCAGCCTCATGAAGATCTGCAACGACCTCCGCTGGCTCGGATCCGGCCCCCGCGCCGGCATCGGCGAAATCGCACTGCCCGAAGTCCAGCCCGGCTCATCCATCATGCCCGGCAAAGTCAACCCCGTCATCGCCGAGTCCGCAACCATGGTCTGCGCACAAGTCATCGGCAACGACACCACCATCGCCATCGCCGGACAGTCAGGCAACTTCGAACTCAACGTCATGATGCCCGTCGCCGCACACAACCTCCTCGAATCCATCGACCTCCTAGCCGCATCCTGCACCAACCTCCAACGCCAGTGCATCAGTGGAATTGAAGCCACCGACCAAGGCCCCTCCATGGTCGCCCAAGGCCTCGCCATCTGCACCGCCCTAGCCCCCATCATCGGCTACGACGCCGCAGCCGCAATCGCCCACGAAGCATCCGAAACCGGCGAAACCATCCGCCAAGTAGCCCTCCGCCGTACCAACCTCGACGAAGAAGCCCTAGACAAAGCCCTAGACCCCTTCTCCATGACCGAACCCAACCCCAACATCTCCGCCAGCGGCTAATCGATTCATGTGTTTTCACAATATCAAGACGTCCGTAACAGAATCAGCGAAAGGTTCACAATATGGCTGATGGCAACGTAGCGATCGCAATCGACTTTGAAAACATAGGGAATCGAGATCAAATTCGCTCTTTATTAAACGAGGTTTCTGGTGTAGGAAGGATTACTGTAAAGAAAGCATTCGCAGATTGGAATAGAGAAAGCCGCGAAGCCCAAACTGAACTCCAGCAATTGGGTATCGAGTTGATCCACCAGATGAATTCGACATCCGGCAAGAATTCTTGTGACATCCGATTGGCCATCGACACGATTGATCTGATGCATAGATCCCCCGTTGATATCGAATCGTTCGTGATTGTCTCAAGCGACGCGGATTTTTATCCACTTGTGGCGAAACTCCGATCATCAGGAAAAACAGTGATCGTGGCGGGACGAAAGGTCGTAACTTCGGAAATGATGATCAATGGTTGCGACCGCTACATCGATCTAGACAACCTGGTTGCCCAGTCCACAGAGCTTGAGACGTTAGCTAAGAATAAGACTGAGTCGAGTGAAAGCGTGAATGAGGTCTTGGATAAACCTCATCATCAGTCTGCATCAATTCCCAGAGAAGATGGCATAGTACTCAAGGCTCTTGGTCACGCCGAAAATTCTGTGCAACACGTTACACGCGAGGCTAGAGTATTGACAGTCCGAGCCATGAGTTCATCAATCGATCCAGAGGGAATTGTCAAAGGTTCGCTACTTAACTTGACTATGCGCCGTATCGACCCTAGTTTCGATTACAGAACTCTTGGATTTCCCACTTTCTCCAGCTTTTTGGAAAAGGTGCCAGAAGTGGAAATCCAAAGGCCAGATGGACCTGGCGATATTGCGGTACGACATGCGCCTCATGACTAAATTAAGTGTGTAGATGGAACCAACCTCGACGAATCCGCTTTGGACAAAGCCCTAGACCCCTTCTCCATGACCGAACCAAACCCCAACATCTCCGCCAGCGGCTAACCCCCGTCATACCCGCGCAGGCGAGCATCCAGAGCACACCCACATTCCTTACATCCTTAAAATCCTTCACATCCGGGTTCAGACACCATCTATTAGAATATTTGTATGAACAACAATAGCGCCAACCTGAAACCCACGCCCACGCGACCAAACATCGCCGTCCTCATCGACGCCGAAAACATCAACAACATCTCATCTATCAACGACGTCATCCACCAGCTGGAACAAGATGGCAACATCGTCTTCAAACGCGCCATCGGCGACTGGAATCGAAATATCAAAGCCGTACGAGAAGGAATGCGGCAAATCGGCATCGATATCGTCCAACAAACCAACCTCGCAATCGGACACAACTCCGCCGACATTCGCCTCGTCATCGAAGCCATCGACATCCTTCACAACCCCGATTTCAACATCGACACCTTCGCAATCCTATCCTCTGATCAAGACTTCCTAGCCCTTTACCAACGACTGCGCGAACTCGGCAAAACCGTCATCGTCGCCGCAAAATCATCTTCCAAACGCTCCCGATTCGAGCGCCACTCCGACCGCTTCATTCCGATCAATACAACACACGAAGCCAAAGTCGAGGCAGCGTACAACCGCACTTTGAGAACCGAGAATGGCGGTTTACGAGTCGCACGCCGAAAGATGAACAAGAAAAATCGTTCCGCCACCAGACAACTCATCCTCCGAGCCATGAATGCGTCCACCAACGACCAAGGCGTTGTACCAGCACAAAAGCTATACAAAACCATGCGACGACTGAAGCCCGATTTCAGCGTCAAGAAACTCGGATACAGCACCTTCGCAAAGCTCATCAGGAGCTATCCCGACATCGTGAAGGTCCGAGGAAGACACGCCACCAATATCTCCATAAAGTCGATCCGCCCTACTTAACTGAATTGATGCACCATTCACGATCGCACGCTGATTCTGATCTGCAATAATCGCAATGACCAAAACGATCCGCCACTTAAAACAACTGGCTATCCTCTCCACAACCTTGACCATCATGGTGGTCCTATCCGCCTGCGAAGACCTCGAAGTCGCAGACTACAACCCCGAGTTCCGACCCGTCCCCACCATCGAGCGCGCCCCTACTGTCGAAACTGCTCCTACCATCGCAGCCGCACCAACCACAACGCAATTCGAAGGATTCAAACAGGCACCAACCGCAGAGACATTCGAAGGCTTCGAACAAGCTCCAACCATCACTCAAGCCGATTCCTTCAAACAAGCACCCACACCCAAACAATTCGCAGGCTTCAACGAAGGAAACCCCTGCCAAACATACCTCGAAAACCCAAACCCCAGCAACGCCCAAAAAGCCGCACAATGGGCCATCGCACACCTAGAAGCCGCCGGAGACCAAGTAGACCCAAACGATCCCCTCCAAATCACCGCCGCCTGCCAAGCCGTCCTAAACCGGTAGCGGCGGAGCAGGGCATCCCCTCTCCCTCGATGGGAGAGGGTCCGACCCTGCCCCAGACTCGATCCGGGACTGAGGGCTCGCGTCCCCTTCGCGAAGCGTAAGGGGGGCGCGAGCAAACGGAGTGACGCGAGCGGGGGATGCCCTGCCCCGGACCTGATCCGGGGGTGAGGGTGAACGGGGACAAAAGGGTGGGGCGGCCATCCCCTCCCCTTTTTGCGTCAGCAAAAGGGGGACGCGGCAAGCGCAGCGAGACGCAGGGGGTTCACACACCCAACACCCCCATCATTTCTTCCATCCTTAAAATCCTTCAAATCCGGGTTCAGACAACGCGCTTGACATCGTTGCAACACATGTTGTATAACAACAACCAAGGGCGTCAAACAGGACGCCCCTTACAAGAAGAATCGCCGCGTCGACAGGGAGAGCATGCAACCCTTTTCGACGTAGCTTATTGACAACTGAATAATGAAGTACGGCAGCGGGCGGGGTAGCACGGGGTCGCCAACACACGACCCGCCGGCGGTGTCCCGCCACAAGCCACTGAAAGACGTCTTCCGTTCCGATGAACGGAGACGGGCGAAACGCTGCCACAACCCGGTTACGAAGACCGTTGTAGCTGTAGGGCTCGGACGCGGAGCATATGCCTGCTCCGCCAATGAAAGCAAGCCAGACGGCGCCACCCATGTCCTTCGCGCACATGCGAAGGGGACGCGGCTCTATTCTCCACCGCCTTGACGGCACTGGGGAGGAGCTTTTAGGGGCCGCGCAGTGGACGCCGTTCAAGGTCCGGGCGAACGGTCCATCTACCCGGCACACGTCTTTCCGTTTCGCTGGACGGAAGAGGCTACAGGACTAGCGAGAGGAACAATCGAGCGATGACGGGGGCTGATCTTTCAGATCTGCGCTCCCCGGAGGGCCGACGGTCTGGCGACGTCGGCGGTGCTGGACTATTGACTAAATTACAAACCAACTTTTCGCACGCGACCCCGAAGACGCGGCGATCCTTCGACAACCACCCGTCGAACCGAAATCCCCCCGAAAGGGAGAACTAAACGCGTCTACAAACCCAACGTCCCCTTTCGGGACGAAAGGGGACGCGAGCGAGCGAAGCGAGATCGCAGGGGTATGCTCGGGGCGGCCGGGCTGCCGGTAGGGGGGCTGCGATCCGCCCTCCCCTTTTTGCGCCAGCAAAAGGGGGACGCGGCAAGCGTAGCGAGACGCAGGGGGTTCATACACCACCAACACCCATCCTTAAAATCCTTCCCCATCCTGGCGCATCCTAGTTCAGACAACGCGTTTAACATGGAGTCGCTAAACAACAAGCTTTCTCTGAACCGAAAGAATGGAGCCCCAACCTTGTCCGCTGACGCACGAATCGAAGAACTCGGCATCGACCTGACACAACCCTCAAACCCCATCGCAAACTACGTCCCTTGCGTCCGAGTAGGAAACCTCCTATTCCTATCCGGCAACGGTCCACGCCGCGGAAGCTCCTCCGAAATGGTCACCGGAAAACTCGGCAAAGACCTCTCCGTCGAAGAAGGTTACGAAGCCGCAAGACTCGTCGGTATCCAGCTTCTAGCCTCCATCAAACGGGAACTCGGAACCCTCGATTCCGTCGAGCGTTGCGTCAAAGCCCTCGGAATGGTCAACGGTACTCCCGACTTCACACAGCAACCCGCAGTCATCAACGGCTTCTCAGACCTCATGGTCGAAGTCTTCGGCGAGAACGGCAAACACGCCCGATCCGCCGTCGGCATGGGCAGCCTGCCCAACGGAATCGCAGTCGAAATCGAACTCATAGTCCAGATCAAGGATGGCGCATAAAATGCCTAGCTTCAAAGTCGAAAAAATCAACCACGTCGGACTTCCTACCGACGATCGCGCCGCTTCGATCGGATTCTTTAGAGACCTCATCGGTCTACAAGTCATCCCCCACGAAATCGAAGGCAACCCGTTGGTCTGGACGCGCGCTGAAGATGGCGGCATGTTGCACCTCATCGAACCCAGAGACGGCACCCCAGGCGGTTGGCACGTCGCACTCCAAGTCGACGACATCGACGCCGCGCTCGAAACCGTCAAGGCCGCCGGTATCGAAATAACCTCAGGCCCCGGCGACCGAGCAAACGGCCAACGCTACTTCTTCATCGACGACCCCGACGGCAACCGCATCGAAATCGCAACCGCCGGCTACACCATCGACTCCCAGCGAACCGTCGACGAACTAGGCTTCACCTACGACAAAGACGGCAACAAGCTCTAACCATCCCTCCCCTTTTTGCGCAGCAAAAGGAGGACGCCACCACTCTACCCTCCCCCTCCTAGGGGGAGATTCAGAGGGGGTTCGCAGGGGGATGCCCGCCGCACTCCCGTCATTCCCGCGAAAGCCGGAATCCAGAAGGGCGATGGGAACTGGGCAGCCTATCGACGTTTCGAGGCAGTTTCCACGTTCTTGAAGAAGACCCCCATCATCTGCTTCGACACGCCAGGCAACATCCTCTGCCCCACCCGCGCGATCATTCCCCCGACCTGAATATCGCCATCCGCTTTGATCAACGTCGACTCCGCATCGACCTCCTCAAGCTCAACCCTACCCGTCCCCTTCATCCAACCATGACGTGAATTTCCATCCACTTTAAGCGTGTAAGAATTCGGCTCATCACGCTCCTCGATCTTCACCTTCCCCGCAAAACTCGTCTTGATCGGACCGATACCCACGTCCATGTTCGCGCTATATTCGTCCGGCCCCACTTCCTTCAGTCCTTTAGCGCCGGGGATCATCGAACCTAGCGCTTCCACGTCGTTAAGCGTTTCCCAAACCTTCTGTTTCGGAGCGTTTACTGTGAATTCCCCGCTGATTTTCACGTCTCAATCCCTCGAAAAATGGTGTCTTCGCTTCGACGCGCACAACATTTTCGGATAAACTTGCTTCAGTTTGCACAGTCCATCATAACGTGAGGAGCGGGCTCATGAATCAAGAAGTGACGATCACCATCAACGGGACGGAGCACCGATTACAAGTGCCTTCCAGAACGTTGCTATCGCAACTGTTGAGGGACGTCTTAGACCTCACCGGCACACACGTCGGCTGCGATACAAGCAGTTGCGGCGCTTGCACTGTACTAGTAGACGGCAACGCCACGAAATCCTGCACCATGTTCGCGGTCCAAGCCGACGGTTCATCAGTCACTACCGTCGAAGGCTTGGCATCGAACGGCGAACTCCATCCCATCCAAGAAGCCTTCCGTGAAAAGCATGGCCTGCAGTGCGGATTCTGCACTCCAGGGATGATGATCACGGCAGTCCAGATTTTGGAGCGCAACCCTTCGCCATCCGAAGCAGAGATCAGAAGCGGTCTGCGCGGCAACTTGTGCCGCTGCACCGGCTACCACAACATCGTCAAAGCCGTCCAGCACGCAGCAGCCATCTCGGGAGGTGAGTAGAAATGACAACTGGCACCCTCATTGGCCAAGAGGTCAAGCGCGTCGAAGATCAGGCGCTGATCACTGGTAGAGGCCAATACGTCGACGATCTTCGACTACCCGGACTACTGCATATCGCTATCGTCCGAAGCCCATACGGGCACGCAAAGATAAACAACATCGACGTCTCCGCCGCCGCAAACGCGCCCGGCGTAGTCGCCGTATTTACAGGTGCCGACCTCGCTGAGCAACTTGGAAGTCTACCGGCTGGCTGGCTGCTCGACGAAGAAACGACCGGCATGAAGGCGCCAGAGCATCCCCCGCTGGCAATCGAGAAAGTCCGCTACGTCGGTGACGCGGTCGCGGCAGTGGTCGGCAGTTCACCCGCCGCCGCTTCAGATGCCGTTGCACTAGTCGAAGTCGACTATGAACCGCTGGACGCCGTTACTGACGCCGAACAGGCAACCGCTGACGGCGCACCAATAGTCCACGACGACGCTCCCGGCAACCTCGCGTTCGACTGGGCAGTTGGAGCCGGAGATTACGACGCGGCAGCGGCGGAAGCTGAGGTCGTCGTTTCAGAGCGCATCGTCAACCAGCGCTTGATACCTAACCCGATGGAAGCGCGCGGCATCATGGCCGACTACAACGGCGGCACCGAGCAGCTGACCATCTGGACATCAACGCAGATCCCGCACTTGGTCCGACTGCTATTCGCTCTCGTCACCGGGCATCCCGAACACAAAACCAGGGTTATCGCTCCTGATGTCGGCGGAGGTTTCGGCTGCAAGCTCTACCTCTATGCCGAGGAAGTTATCTGCGGCATCATCGCCAAAAACCTCGAGCGTCCAGTCAAATGGATTGAGAGCCGAACTGAGAACTACGTTGCCACGACACACGGTCGTGACCACATCGCAGATGCCGAGATATGCGGCACCAGCGACGGCATCGTAACCGGCCTAAAGGTCCACGTATACGCCAACTTGGGCGGATACCTCTCGACCTTCGCACCAGCGATCCCGACCATCTTGTTCGGGCTGATGCTCGGCGGATGCTACAAGTTCGAAAACCTGTCCTGTCAGGTCAAGGGCGTGTTTACAAACACCACGCCGGTAGACGCTTATCGCGGTGCCGGCCGACCGGAAGCGACCTACGTCGTCGAACGCATGATGGAGCGTTACGCCCACGAAATCGGGCGCGACGTTCTCGGCGTTCGCCGTCGTAACTTCGTCCGACCATTCAAGCGCGGACACGACATGCCTATCGGCGTCACCTACGACTCCGGCAACTACCAAGGCGCGCTAGCAGCCGCACTCGACAAGTTCGACTACCAAGCCTTCAGGCAAGAGCAACGCGACGCTCGTCGCGATGGTCGCTTGCTAGGCGTCGGCTTCTCGACCTACATCGAGATCTGCGGCATGGCACCATCTGCCGTCGCAGGCGCACTGGGCGCAGGCGCAGGGCTGTGGGAATCGAGCACCGTACGTGTTCATCCGACTGGCACGGTCACCGTGTTCACCGGAACTTCACCGCACGGACAAGGCCACGAAACCACGTTGGCACAGATAACGTCTTCCCGACTCGGCGTTCCGATGGAGAACGTCGAAGTCGTTCACGGCGACACCGAGCGACACCAATTCGGCACCGGCACCTTCGGTAGCCGATCCTTGGCCGTCGGTGGTCAAGCCCTGATGATGAGCTTGGACAAGGTCATCGAAAAGGCCAAGAAGATCGCCGCCCACGAAATGGGTGTCGATGCCAAACAGGTCCGATTCGAGAACGGCACCTTCTACGTCGAAGACATCCAGGAACGCGAAATACCTTGGGGCGATGTCGCACTAGGCGCGTACTGGGCGAAGAACCTCCCAGATGGCCTCGAACCAGGTCTTGAAGCCGTAAGCTTCTTCGACCCGGAGAACTTCACCTGGCCGTTTGGAACTCACATCGCGGTCATTGAAATCGACGAGGTAACCGGCGAGACTAAGCTCAACCGCTATGTGGCTATTGACGACGTCGGCAACGTCATCAACCCGATGATCGTGGACGGCATGGTGCACGGCGGCATCGCACAAGGCGTCGGACAAGCACTCCAAGAATGCGCCGTCTACTCGGACGACGGTCAATTGCTGACCGGAAGCATGATGGACTACGCGGTTCCGACGGCTGAAGACTTCCCGACCTTCGAGACGGGACGAACCGTCACACCTACGACGGTCAACGCCCTAGGAGCCAAAGGTGCGGGCGAAACCGGAACCATCGCCGCATCGCCAGCGGTTGTCAACGCAGCCGTTGACGCGCTCAAACACTTGGGCGTGCGGCACTTGAACATGCCACTGAGTCCAGAGAGGATGTGGCGCACCATTCAGGACGCCAAAGAGGAACGTCGAGCACGCCGTTCGGCAGCAGCGAGAAGGGGTAACTGAACATGACAACCGGAGTAACAGATCCTTTCGCATACCACGCGCCCGAAACGGTGCGTGAAGCTTCGCAAGCACTGTCGAGATACCGCGGCGATGCCAAGCTGCTAGCTGGCGGCCACTCGCTGATCCCGATGATGAAGCTGCGAATCGCTTCGCCACAGGCCATCGTTGACCTTCGCAATGTCGAAGGCCTCAAAGGCATCAGTGAAACCGACGACGGCGGACTGATGATCGGCTCGATGACCAGCTATCACGAACTGATCACGTCAGACTTGGTCAACTCGAAAGCGCAAGCGATCTCGGAGGCAGCCGCCCAAGTGGCCGACACGCAAGTCAGGAACTGGGGCACCATCGGTGGATCGTTGGCGCACGCCGACCCCGCTGGGGACCTGCCCGCGGTCGCGGTTGCGCTGGACTTCCAGATCCACGCATCCTCAGCCCGATCGGACCGGACGATTTCGTGCGACCGATTCTTCCGCGGCTACCTCGAGACTGCCCTTCGAGCCAACGAAGTGCTGACCGGGGTATCCTGCGCCGCCTCTGGCGAAGGTAGCGGATCCGCATACGTGAAACTCGCCAACAAGGCGTCACACTACGCCATCGTCGGTGTCGCCGCGGCGATATCGATCGACGCTGGCGGCGTATGTACCGCGGCACGCATCGGCATCACCGGTGCCGGACCGCACGCCGTAAGGTCGCGACGGGCTGAACGTATCTTGATCGGTAAAGAACTCGCGTCCAACGTAATCGCTCGTGCCGCCCAACGCGGCGGAGCCGAACTCGCCGGACTGTTCAACGACGATGTCCACGCTTCTGCTGAATACCGCGAAGCCATGACCAAGGTCTACACCGAACGCGCCGTTTCGCTGGCCGCGGAACGTGCGATGAACTGAACACGAAGCATCCCATGGATCCAAAACGAGGATCAGGCCGGATTATTGCCGGCCTGATCGTCATCGCTTTAGGAGGTTTGTTCCTCCTTGACAGCCTAGATCTCCTAGATTTCGGAGACATCATAGGATGGGTCGCATCGATCGCGTTAATCGCATTCGGCCTGGGAATCTTGATAACCAAGGGATTCCGGCAGGTGTTCTTCCCGATCGTGCTGATCATAGTCGGCGTATTCCTGCTACTCGGCAATCTCGGTGTCGATTCATGGCGGTATTGGCCGGTGATTCTCATCTTGGTCGGCGGTGCGATTATCTTCGGTGGAACGCGCCGCCGGTCACGCAAAAGCAAGCGCGATGCCAGCGGAAACTCAACTGCCAAAAGCGGAAGTTCAACTACCACAACCGAAGGCGAAGTTAGCATCTCTTGCACCTTGGGTGAAACCAACGAGCGAGTTGAAACCAGCGATTTCACAGGAGGGTCCGTGAATGTAACTTTGGGTAACGCGAATCTGGACCTCCGGGATGCAACCATTGTGAATCGCCCCGCGACTTTAAACGTTTCGCTCACAATGGCCGGATTGAATCTGCGGGTTCCATCTGACTGGGTCGTTGCTATGGAAACCGATGTCACGATGGGCGAAACAGAGGACAAGCGATCTCGAACTGGTTCGACTTCTGATACACCGCATCTAATGATCACCGGTAACGTCACAATGGGCAATTTGGCGATCGACGACTAGCCGTCATCGGCACTTGCAAAGCATACATATCGATCCCGACGGGTATGCTCAAAGATATGCCGTCAATCTCCGAAGAAACACGCTCGCAGATCATCGATCTCGTTCGGGAGTTCGTTCGAAAAGACGTAGAACCGGTCGCCTCCCGTTATGATCACGACGACATCTACCCTGCCGAACTAATCGACACCATGCAGGAGATGGGTCTCTTCGGGATCACGATACCCGAAGAGTACGGCGGATTAGGTCTCGACCACGTAACTCTCGCCATCGTATTTGAGGAACTCAGCAAAGGATGGATGAGTGTCTGCGGACCCATTGGCACGCACCTGTTGATGTCGGCCATCATCACTGAACACGGCACCGAAGACCAGAAACAACGCATCTTGCCGGGCATGGCGACGGGCGAGATTCGAGGCGGGTTGGGTCTGACCGAACCCGAAGCTGGTAGCGACGTTCAAGGTATTCAAACCACTGCGACCAGAGACGGTGAAGAGTACGTCCTCAACGGCCGCAAGATGTTCATCACAAACGCCGAGAACGGCAACGCCTACGCGGTCCTCGCCAAAACAGATCCCGACGCCGAGCCCACCTACCGAGGAATGAGCTGCTTTATCGTGCGCAAGCCCAACCCTGGGCTATCTGTCGGTCAGCACATCGACAAGTTGGGTTATCGGGGAGTCGACACCGGCGAGTTGTTATTCGATGACTGTCGCGTCGGCGAAGAAGACCTCATCAGCGGACAAGAAGGCCGAGGATTCCATCAAGTGATGGGCGGTTTGGAATCAGGTCGCATCAATGTGGCAGCACGCGCCGTCGGAGTAGCTACCGCCGCGTTCGAGGCCGCGATCTCATATGCCCAACGGCGCAAAGCGTTCGGCGTCTCCATCGCAAAGCATCAGGCAATTCAATTGAAACTCGCCGAGATGGGCACCAAGATCGAAGCCGCTCGACTACTAACTATGAGCGCAGCACAGAAGAAGGACGATGGCGAACGCGTCGATCTCGCCGCTGGCATGGCAAAACTCTACGCCAGCGAGATCTGCGGCGAAGTGGCAATGGATGCCATGCGAATACATGGCGGCGCCGGATACACCAAAGACTTCCCAGTCGAACGCTACTACCGCGATGCCCCGCTCATGATCATCGGCGAAGGCACCAACGAAGTTCAGAAACTCGTCATCGCCCGCAGGCTGCTGGAGAAGTATCGCGAATAGCAGTCACGGTTCTCGCCAAACCAATCCTACGAACAGTTATTCATGGGCGACAATGGTCTAGTGGACCGAAAACCCCCGCCCTGCACATCCTCTTCGAATGCTTGATCTCCTCAAACGCTTCTACGGTTACGACCGCTTCCGCCCACTCCAAGAGGAGATCATCTCCAACGTACTGACGGGCAACGATTCGCTGGTCATAATGCCAACTGGCGGCGGCAAATCGCTCTGCTACCAACTCCCTGCCCTGCGATTGGATGGCGTAACACTAGTCGTTTCACCCCTCATCGCGCTGATGAAGGACCAAGTCGATGGCTTGAAGGCCAACGGCATCAAAGCAGAGTTCATCAACAGCACTCTCCCCTATCAAGAGATGGTTCGAATTCGCGGAGAAGCGTTGCGGGGCGAGATCAAGATACTCTACGTCTCACCTGAAAGATTGGCACTCGATGGGTTCCAATCGCTCCTCAACAGTCTGAACGTAAGTCTCGTCGCAGTTGACGAGGCGCATTGCATATCCGAGTGGGGCCACGACTTCCGTCCGGACTACCGCGGACTAGGCGCGCTCCGGCGCAGCATGCCCGATGTCCCGTTCATCGCTTTGACCGCGACGGCGACACATCGAGTACGAGACGACATCGTAACGCAACTCGGTCTGCAAAACCCCCGACGATTCGTCGCCAGCTTTAATCGGGCGAATCTCAACTACGAAGTTCGACCAAAGCGCAACTCATTCGGACAACTCGTCGAGTTGCTGGAAAGTAGAAGAAATCAGTCCGCGATCATCTATTGCTTCTCCCGCAAAGAGACCGAGGAGCTTGCAGCAGATCTCCAAGGTCTCAGCTTGAAGGCTCGTCCCTACCACGCAGGCATGGATGCCGAATCACGTCGTCGGACGCAGGAAGAGTTCATCGCTGGGGAGTTCCCGATTGTCGTCGCGACGATCGCGTTCGGAATGGGGATCGACAAGCCAGACGTGCGGTTGGTTGTCCACTACTCTATTCCCAAGTCGCTGGAAGGCTACTATCAAGAGACCGGCCGCGCCGGCAGGGACGGATTACCCAGCGATTGCGTGCTTTTCTACTCCTATGGCGACAAGTCCAGGCAGGAATTCTTCATAAATCGCATCGAGGACGATGTTGAACGTAAAAAAGCCAGCGACAAACTAACGCAAATCATCGAATACTGCCAATTGCAGACCTGCAGGCGGCGATATTTGCTGGATTACTTCGGCGATGAAACGGTTTCTAACGATGCCTCGCCGAACGATTGCCAAGGCTGCGATATCTGTCTGATGCCACGTGAAGAGTTCGATGCCACCATCATCACCCAGAAGATACTGTCGGCAATCGTCAGGACCGGCGAAAGATTTGGCATTGCACACGTTAGCGCCGTCTTGTTAGGTAGCAAACGCAAGAAAGTCCTCGAACTAGGCCATGACTCGCTCAGTGTCTACGGCATTGTCAACGATCTCGATAGGAACGAAATCAGGGAGATTGCAGGCCAGCTGGTAGCTCAGGGTCTGCTGGACCAGAATAGTGGCGAGTACGCGACTCTTGGCGTGACGGAAACAGGACGACGGTTTCTGCGCGAGCGAAAAACTCTTACGCTCTCTAGACCCAAACGTGCCGAACAACCACGACGCGAACGAGTCGCAAGCACTCAGACGTTCAACGACGAACTGTTCGAGAGTCTGCGACGCCTCCGACTCAGCATTGCGCGAGAGCTTGAGATCCCAGCGTTCGCGGTTTTCAACGACGCCGCTCTCAGAGACATGACGCAACGCGTGCCGCGCAACCGTGAAGAATTCGGACGTATTTCGGGGGTCGGTACAGTCAAGCTGCAACAGTTTGGCGATAGATTCTTGGCCGAGATTCAGCAATACCTGAAAGAAAATCCCGATCCGACTGTGGTTAAACGGTCCCCCTACGCTAACCGTTCCCGGCCCAGCCAAAGACGGGCTGTCAATCGCGATGGTTCAACATACCCGCAGACGCGGGAATTGCTGAACCAAGGCATGTCAGCAAGCCAGGTCGCGCATCGACGCGGATTGTCGGTCGGCACTATCATCAGCCACGTCGAGATGATGGTTTCGAACGGGATCGAGGTTCATTTGGAGCCATCGTTGCCCAGAACGGATCGTAAAGTCGTAATCGAGGCAGCGTTCGATCAAGCAGGTGGTCCAGAGGCAAAGCTATCAAGCGTATATGAGAGCGTTGCAGAAGACATCACCTACGAAGACATACGGATCGTCAGAGCACATCTGACGCAGTCAAATGGAAGTCCGCACTGAGCAAGACCTACACTGGAGGATCAAATGTGCCGAAGCATCAAAGTTCTAAGAGAACGCGACATCCCCGCCAGCGATGAGGAGATTGCAGCGGCCGCATTGCAGTATGTCCGGAAGATCAGCGGGTATCGAGCGCCGTCACGCGCAAACGAGGATGCATTCAACGCCGCCGTCGATGAAATCACCTTCGCATCGAAGCGGTTGTTGACTTCGCTGCGATATGGTGCCAGAGTCTGAGAGTTGACTGCTATGACTCATCACTCACAACCCCACAGGGGCGACATTCTTGTTCTCGTCGGCACTCGAAAGGGTGTCTTCGTCTTTTCGAGCGACGAGAAGCGCACGAATTGGGAGATGTCGGGGCCACATTGGGCCGGTTCTGACGTGTTTCACGCCATTTACGACGCTCGAGACGGTGGGAAATTATGGGTCGTCAGGAACGATCCGGTTTTCGGGTCCGAGGTCCACCGTAGCGATGACCTAGGAGCAACTTGGTCTAGCTCAAAGATAGGCCCGAGTATCACTTCAGACCCGAAAATTGAGGTGAATCGCTTTTGGCACGTCACTCCCGACCCTGTCAATGGGCCCGATTCCGTATACCTCGGCGCGGAGCCGGCATCGCTGTTCAAGAGCGTTGATGCAGGTGAGACTTGGATGGAGATCGACGGAATCACGAGGCATCCTTCCCGGCATGGTTGGATGGAAGGGTTTGGCGGCATGTGCTTGCACAGCATCCTTCCCGATGCAAGTTCGAAAAACCGAATGTTGGTAGGTATATCGGCCGCAGGGGTATTCAGCACGGAGGACGCCGGCGCTAATTGGTCACCTCTCAACCGCGGAGTCCGAGCCGATTTCATGGGGGAACCCTATCCAGAAGTCGGTCAATGTCCCCACAGCTTGGTCTCGCATCCAGCGAACCCGCGCAGACTCTACCAGCAGAACCACTGCGGCGTATACCGCAGCGATGATCGCGGACGCGAATGGATCGACATAAGTGACGGTCTGCCCTCAAGATTCGGATTGCCGTTGACGGTTCATCCGTTTGACCCTGACACAGTCTATGTGTTGCCCGAAGACAAGGCCGTAGGCGAGGAGTTAGGCGGCGGCATGCGCTTCGTAACCGATGCCAAGTTCCGAGTATTCAGAACGCGTAACGCTGGTCAGGATTGGGAGCCTTTGACGAACGGTTTACCGCAACATAACGCGTATCTACATGCGATGCGCGATGGAATGGCCACAGACACGCTCGATCCGTGCGGCGTCTACGTAGGCACAAGCACTGGTCAACTCTTCTTCAGTCGTGACGAAGGCGACAGTTGGGACATATTGGCCAACTATCTGCCGCCGATCAACTCTGTTGAAACCGGGCGAGTGGCGTAGCTGGGTACTGCTTTAAATCAGCGCTACGTCAACCGCCGCCGCGCCTCGAATGTCGAATATTCGACCATGGCGGCAAGACCTTCACCTTTACCCATGGACAATTGACGACCGAATATGCGATGAACGATATCAGGCGGTACATTCGCAACTTGGTCTAGCGGTTGACCAGACATCGTTTCATCGAGAATCGCACCCATGGCTCGTGCAGAAATGCCAAGGGGATTTTCTACAGCGTAGTGAAATTTTAAAGTGCCATCGTCCTGCTCTTGAGCCCAAACGAACGCTTCGGATTCGCATTTGGGTACCCGGCGATCTTCAGGAAATGGCCGCGTGGCGATCGCCTCCGGTACCTCCGAGAAATCGTCCGACAGTTCGATGAGATATTGAGCGCGCTCCACCCTATCGAGCGAATCGAGCTCGCCAAGCATATTCGCGAGCGGACTTGGAATGTTGTCCATTGGTGGTAACGGGACAAGCCGTTTGAATTACGCGGGCACCCATTGATCAGTGCCCGCGCTCAGTGTCGTAAGGTGTTTTGCCTACTTCTCGATCGGGACGCCGACGGAGTTGCCCCACTCGGTCCAGCTACCGTCGTAGTTCTTAACGTCGCTGTAGCCAAGGAGGTTGGTAAGCACGAACCACGTATGGCTCGATCGCTCACCGATGCGGCAGTAGACGATGACATCGTCGTCGGACGATAGGCCTGCGTTGCCTTCGTAGATCTCTCGTAGCGCAGCGGCGTCCTTGAAGGTGCCGTCTTCGTTCGCCGCGGATGCCCACGGAACGTTGGCCGCGCCGGGGACGTGGCCGCCGCGCAGCGCGCCTTCGTTCGGATAGTCGGGCATGTGGAGCCGCTCGCCGCGATACTCTTCTGGGCTGCGGACATCGATCATCTTGCCGCCGATGTGCGCCAAGACGTCGTTGCGGAACGCTCGAACTTTGGAGTCGTCTCGCTCAGGGGCCGAGTAGTCTGCTGTGGATACGCCCGGGGCTTCACGAGTTAGTTCCCGGCCTTCGGCTTCCCACTTCATTCGACCACCATCCATGATCTTGGCATTGGTGTGTCCGAACAGTTGGAAGATCCACAGCGCGTAGCAGGCCCACCAGTTGCTGCGGTCGCCATAAAGAACGACTGTCGTGTCGTTAGATATGCCTTTCGACGACATCAGGCCGGCAAAGCCGTCGCGGTCGAGATAGTCGCGGCGCAGCGGGTCGTTGAGGTCAGCCGCCCAGTCGATCTCTACGGCACCCGGGATGTGCCCTGACGGGTACAGCAATGGGTCCTCATTGGATTCGACGATTCGCACACCGTCGTCATTTCCATGCTTGGCAACCCAGTCGGTTGATACAAGCGCGTCGGCATGGGCATAGCCCCTTGAGTTGATTTCAGACATTGTTTCTTGCTCCTGAATGGACTTTGTGCGGATCATTCACTGCATACGTCAGAGCCTGTATTTAGCTCAGCAGTCACGCTCACAACCGCGCACGAGTTTGATTTAGTTCGCTCTTGGTTGATTCTATGCTAAAGAGGTTTGCGAAGTTTACAAACGCCCAGTCGCAACCAATAGCGCGTAACCGATTCGGCGACGGACAGTGGCAGAAACATCCACCAAGCCTAGAAAAGCGAGAGCAGTCCGACGGAACCGTTTCTCGATCGTTTCTCTCATTCCCACGGTCTATGCACCAGCGTTTCTGCTAGCCGTTGGCCAAGGCGTGTTGATCCCGGTACTGCCGGTATACGCAAAAGACGAATTTCTCGCGACTGAAGTCTTGATTGGTCTCGCCGTCGGAGCCAAGCATATCGGTACTCTGGCATTCGACGTTCCAGCAGGGATTCTGGTTTCACGATTCGGGATGTGGCGGACGATGCTAGTGGGCATTCTGCTATTCGCAGTTGCCGCGGTCGCCGCCGCGAACAGCCCTAACTTCAGTTTGCTATTCATCTCGAGATTCGCTGCTGGAGCCAGCTTTGCGTTCTGGATGATTTCGAGACACGCCTTCATCGCCGGAGCAGTGCCGACTCGGCACCGAGGGAAGGCTCTGTCCCTATACGGAGGAGTCGGTCGCATCGCCGCAATCATCGGACCGATTTTAGGTGGAGTTCTGGCAGAGTACGTCGATATCCGAGCGCCGTTTTACGTGCAGGCGGTGATAGCGGTGATGACGGGCATATTCGTTCTCTACGCCATGAAACGGTCCGGCGGCGACACCGTTGACCCGCAAGGACATCGCAATGTAGTGGCGAGCATCGGATCAACCATGGTGCTACACCGTAAAGACTTCATGACCGCTGGCTTCGTCGCGGTCATACTGCAATTTATCCGCGCCGCTCGTGAGTTCCTGATACCGGTTTGGGGCGACGAGATGGGGCTTAAAACCGATCAGATAGGCTACGTCGCGAGCGTGTCCTATGCCGTGGACTCGACGATGTTCCCGATCGTGGGGTGGACGATGGATCGCTTTGGCAGGAAGTACGTTGGGGTGCCGGCGCTTCTGGTCATGGGTCTAGGCTTATCCCTGCTACCTTTCGCCGACGGTATCACCATGCTCATGGTCGCAGCAGTATTGGCGGGACTCGGCAACGGATTGAGCAGCGGATTTGTGCTCACCCTCGGTTCCGATCTGGCGCCTCTAAAAGACCCTGGGGAATTCTTAGGAGTCTGGCGATTCATATCCGATGTCGGCGGCGCGGTCGGACCGCCATTAATCGGGGGCATTGCACAGATCATGGCGCTGGCGACCGCGACGTGGTTCACCGGCGGTGTTGCGGGAATCGGCGCACTAGCGCTCATCACGCTGGTCAAGGAGACAGTAGCGAGACGGCGATTGCGTCGGAGACGATAACGAAATGGGCTAACCGATGCCCTGCTCTTCCAACAGGGCGTGAAGATCGCGGATGCAGACTGAGTCGGCTTGCAGATCTCGACCGTCCACCCACTCTTTGCTATCTCCGCTCATCCCTTCGACAGCACCTACAGCCACGATATCGCGAACCATCTGCATCGATTTCTCGACGCTGGGCAAGAGATTCTCGCCACGTTTTAATGACAACGCGGCGATTAGTCCGTAACCACCCCAGTTGGAGCAGCTGGCTACGATGAGTTCGGTAGTAGTAGTCACGCACGGGTTCTTGGGCAAAAACTCGTGCTCGATCGTCGGAATGACGTTTTGCAAGTTGCCCATTCCGATCTCGTTTCCACCATCGCCGATTCCGACCGAGTAGGGATGTTGGTCGAAAAGATGGTCGATCTTGGCGTTAAATGGCGTCAATTCAATGCCCCGCATATTCCGGTAGGTACCATCTCCTATCAGTCCGGCGCGTTCGATTGCTACTAGCGCCGACGGGGAACGTTCCTCGACCAGTTGATTCGCGAAGTTCGCAGATTCGAAATGATTGGTAATCGGAAAATCGATCACTTCGTCTTCGGTGATAGTTCGGACGACTTCGGAGGACAACTCATCGGTGACGTATACCACGTCGTTTCCGAGCTTAGCGAGTGCATTTCCGATGGCCACGGCTCCGGGAGGGCCATCAGTCTCGGTCGCCTCGGCGGCGATGATGTAAAAACCGGTCACGATGAAGATCGTGCCCGGATGGTCAAGCAGTAAGTCCGCACACGACTCCATATATCCGTCGGGCATGTGCGGCTTGAGAGCGGTCATACCGCGCATGTCGTCTTGGAGGACTATGTCTTCGATTTGGGCAAACGCGTCGTTGTTGTTCATGGGGGAATTTATCCTCGCTTCGTGGATGTCGGTGCTCGGGAGTTACATAACCGCCAAATCTTCGTCGTGCATGTCTGTAACGAACATATATCCGGGCGAGTGGGTGATCATCAGCTCTGGTTTCGACGCCATTGCAACGGCTTGTGGAGTGACGCCGCATGCCCAAAACATCGAAACGTCATCGTCAGACTGTGGGTCCCAAGCGTCGCCAAAGTCGGGATTCGAGAGATCGTTGATCCCGATTTCAACCGGGTCGCCGATGTGAACCGGTGCGCCGTGGACGGCGGGGAATCTTGAGGTGGCTTGCACTGCCCTAACCACTTTCTCACGCGGCACCCAGCGATGAGTCACGACCATCGGGCCGCCGAAAGGCCCGGCGGGAGCGGTCATGATATTGGTTTTGTACATCGCGACGTTTTTATCGGTACCGTAGTACGGGAGATGAACCCCGTTTCGGATGAGGGCGTGCTCAAAGGTGAAGCTGCAACCGAGGAGGAATGTGACGAGGTCTCCGCGCCAATGGTCAGAGAGGTCGTTTGGTTCGTCTACGAGTTCTCCGTATCGATAAACGCGGTATTGCGGGACATCACTACGGATGTCGGAACCAGGAGCCGACAGGACGGCTTCGGTCTGGCCGGCTTCTAGGACTTCGATAACCGGACAGGGTTTGGGATTTCGTTGACAGAAAACTAGGAACTCGAATGCGAGATCTTTGGGCAAGATGGCAACGTTGGTCTGGACGATGTCTGGTGCGGCGCCGGATGTCGGCTGAGCGAATTCGCCAGTCCTCGATGCCATACGGACATCCTTGCCGCTCATCGTCGTGGTATCCATCATCGTTGCGATCATGTCAAATCTCCGTCGCAAAGCACTGTCATCGGTTCCTCATTTGGATAAAGTCTATTCCCATCATGGCGAATCCGTCGTAGTGGTTTCAAGTTGATTGACGCGCGGTCGCCCATCAGGAGAAGATGCATGTCGTTAAGGATTGGTCTAGCCGGATACGGACGTCGTGGAAAAGGTCACATCAACGCCATAAGCGCAATTCCCGAGGCGCAAATCGCATCGATTTCGGATCCGGTGCTAATGGCCCGCGACGCTGCGATGACAGAACTCAAAGGTGTCACTGTCTACTCAACAATGGCTGGAATGGTCGATTCGGGTGATGTCGATGCCGTGATCATCGCTGCACCGGCTCATTTGAACGGCGATGTTGCGATGGACGCGATTGAGCGCGGGATTCCTGTCCTAGTTGAGAAACCACCATCGCTGTCAGTCGCTGGCGTTGCCGAATTGAGCGAAGCGGCGCATCGCAGTGGTTCAAAGGTCATGGTGGCGTTCAACCGACGTTTCAACCCCCTAATACGCGCCGCTATCGACGTGATCAACGAATCCGGCCAGTTGCGCCAGATCATCGCTGAGTTCCACAAGGACATCCACGAATTCACGGATGATCCTCGTCTCTCGCCAACCATCATGGATCTGATGCTAATGGAATCACCGATCCATTCGGTGGACATCGTTACACACTTTGCAGATGCGCCCGTCAAAAACGTACACGCCATCGTAAAGAGGACGTTAAGCGGATTTCGCGATGTTCACGCCGCCTTGGTTGAATTCGAGAACCACGTGGTTTGCCAACTCACGGCTGCATACACATCCGGCGGGAGACTCGAGCGGTACGAACTTCACGGCGACTTCGTTTCGGTCTACCTCGAAGGCGTACAGAGGGGATGGATCCTGCGGGATGGAGAGCGCACCGAACTGCAAGCCGCCTATGAGTCTGGAGTCGATACTATCGCCCAAGCGAGACATTTCGTTCGGAGTGTGATCGATGACGTCGTCTACCCGGAACCAGCGGCGACTCTGGAAACTTCCATAGCAACTCTGAGTTTGTGCGAAAGTATCCTTGATAGCGTCGATTCAACCGTGAGTGCATGTTGAACTTCGACTGAGTGGCTCGCGGGATGAAGGATCAGTATTTGGCTAGGGCACAGACGACATGAAGATAACGCGCGTTGATCAGTTTTCACCACGGCAGCGAACCCGGTTGGTTCGTATCACTACGGATACGGGTATAGAAGGCTGGGGGGAGAGCACACTCGAGGGGAAGCATCTTTCCGTTCCAGCTGCGATTGAAGAGTTTTCGGGGTATCTGATCGGCAAGGACCCGCTTCGGATCGAGCATCACTGGCAGCAGATGTATCGATCCTCGTTCTTCCGCGGCGGCGCACACAACATGTCGGCGATTGCGGGCATAGATGCGGCTCTGTGGGATATCGCGGGCAAGCATTATGGCGTTCCGAGCTACATGCTTTTGGGTGGCAACGTACGTGATCGCATCCGGGTATACGCTCACTGGGGCATCCGAGATATGTCGGATGAGGCGCTGAGCGAGGCTCGCGAACGCTTGGATATGCTGAGCACCATGGGTTACACCGCGTACAAAGCCGGTCCACCCGGTTTCTGGCGCGCCCATGAGCCGCCATCTCGCATCGACGAGTTCGTCGAAATGGCCTACACGATGCGTGAGTGGGTCGGTGACGATGTCGAGTTGTGCTTCGACTTCCATGGCAAAATGGCTCCGGGTATCGCGATCGAGGTGTGCAACGAACTCAAAGGTATGCGCCCTATGTTCGTCGAGGAGCCGGTGCCGCAGGAGAACGAGGATGCGCTGAAACTGGTTTCTGATCATGTTCCCTTCCCTATCGCGACCGGGGAACGTTTGCTCTCGCGATGGGAGTTCAGACGAGTCATCGAGCAGCAATGTGTATCGCTGTTACAGCCTGATGTCGCCCACTGCGGTGGCATCACCGAACTGAAGAAGATCGCCAACTACGCCGAGGTATACTACCAGCACATCATGCCGCACTGCGCCATCGGTCCCTTGGCGTTGGCTGCTTGTATGACCGTAGACGCTGTTGTGCCTAATTTCTTGGTTCAAGAGCAGGTCGACCAAGCCCTAGGCGACGGGATCATCAAGAAGGGTTGGCAGGTCAAAGACGGTCATATCGAGTTGTGGAACGCGCCGGGGCTGGGCGTCGAGGTCGACGAAGCCGAGGCGATGAAGGTGTTTGACGGTGAAGCGACTGGCTACCACCGCGAATTGGGCGGCGAATCGTACTTTGAGGATGGGTCTGTAGCCGATTGGTAGGCCATTCAGCCTGAACTGGAGATCGCATTGAGCCTGGACATCGCCATCATCGGTGGATTGATGGCAACGATCGCTGCGATACTTTTCCTGCAGATCTGGGAGGTGGCGCGGCCGTCGCATGACCACGTCAGAATCGTCATTCTGATCGGATCCGCGTTCACGCATAAACCGTTCCCACAGCAGTTGATCGGGCGCGTGGTTTTATTCGGTATCGGCATCTGCTATGGCATATTCACGTCTGCGGTGCTTTACGCATTCGAACTGGAATCAGTGGGCTGGATTTTCGGAACCGTCGTCGCAATCCCGTTGTGGATGTTGACGGGAATCAGCTTGACGTATTTCCGGTTGCTACACCCGCGGATACGGAACGGTGAGATGAAGGCGCCAGGGCCGTTCGCGCTTGGTTACTCGCGCCAAAGCGCGGTGATGCTCTTGATCGCGCACCTGATTTTCGGTTTCGTTTGCGGATTCGTCTACGGAACCGTTGGGTGATCAGGCGAACACGTTACCGCCGTACGCGGATTTCAACAAGTCGCCTTCTTCGAACCGAGAGAAACGTAGGGGATGAAGATCGAATGTGGTTTCTTTGGACCCCGTAACCAACTCGGCAAGAGAAAGGCCGATTGACGGCGACATTTTGAAGCCGTGACCGGAGAAACCAGCACCCACGACTAGGTTTTCGAAGCCAGGGACACGGTCAATCACCGGATTCCAATCGGGCGAAACGGTGAAAAGTCCTGACCATCCACTCGCCCAAGTTGCATCGACGTATGCGGGGATGATGTCGGTGAGGATGCCCATGCCCTCCGCGGCCACTTCGGTATCGACTCCTTGGTTGTAGGTGTCCCGGTCTACGGGATCTTCGCGATACCCAATCAGTGCGTAGCCCGGCGTGTCGGGTCGGGCTGAGAGTCCTGACGGAATGTGTACGACGATCGGATGGAATGACGCCGCTATGTCATCGAATCCTTCTTGTTGCTGTAGACGAATCACTTGATGCCTGACCGTGTGCACCGGCAACGGATCGCACACCTGCTCAAGCAATACATTGGTCCACGGACCAGTTGTCAACACGATCCGATCAGCATAGATGTTGCCTTCGTCAGTCTTAACGCCGATCACGGCTCCTTGCTCGTAGAGAATTTCTTGTGCCGACACACCTAACCGGACGGTCGCGCCATGGCTGCGAGCGGAGTTGGCGAATCCGCTCGTGACGAGATGAGAATCGGCGAACCCGGCTTTGCCTTCCCACACTATGCACTCGCTATCGCCGAACTGCATGTACGGCCAACGACGGGAGACGTCGTCGATGCTGAGCACCTCTGTCTCGACGCCAATCGATTGAGCGAGTTTGACGTTGATCCGCGCGGCACTCTCGTTGCCCGCTCCGGGCAGAAGTAACCAGTCGTTCTGTTGATAACCGCTAGGCGATCCCACGTGGTCTTCGAAGTTGGCCATTACTCCCCTGCTCCACCAAGCCATCTCAGTAGTGACGCGGTTGGAGTAGTGCATCCGCAAGATGGTCATCGAACGCCCGGTTGAACCGGATGCTAGAGTGTCGCGTTCGAGGAGGATGGTGTCTGTTACACCGAGTTCAGCGAGGTAATGCAGGGTGGCGCATCCCATTACGCCGCCACCGATTACCACGGTGTCGAAGGTTTCGCTCAAAACGCGTCTCCCTCTTGTTTGACGTTCTTATGACACTTGCGGGCGTGTTCCCGTCCATGGGCGAGCCAGTTCGAAGGCTCGTGAAGCACGGAACACGATGGGGTCGTCGTTGACAGGACCGATGATTTGCAGTCCGAGTGGCATTCCACTGTCGCTGAATCCACACGGGACGGATGCGGCAGGGTTCCACAGTATGTTCCAGAGCGCGGTGAAGGGGATCGCCGACGGATTTGCTATGCCCTCTTCGATCTTGTGACCGCCGACTTCCGTCGGAGATTGCTGGTGCGGCCAAGCCTCGACCGCGGTTGTCGGTGTAACAAGAATGTCGAACTCGTCGAAGAGCTGCCCAACTTGTATGCGATGAACTTCGGCCTGTCTCAAGGCCGATGCGTAATCGGCACCGGTCACATCGTAGCCAGCGTTGACCATCTCCATCGTATAGTCGGTCAGTTGCACGTCCGGGTCTTCAGCGAGATAGCCATACATGGCGACCTGTCCGGCGGTCCATATCTGCCACCAGTACGTTGCAGGAACGGGATCGAAACTGATGTCCGCGTTCACCACTGTTGCGCCAGCATCTTCCAATCCCTTTAGCGCTTCCTCAGTTACGCGTGCAACGTCATCGTTGACGTAGGCGTACCCCAAGTCCATGGAGAAGCCAACCCTCATGCCCTCGATACCATCCTCTAATCCGGAGATGCAGTCCGGCACAGGCGTCTTTAATGAACCCGGATCGCGCGGATCGTGTCCCGAGATGGCCATGTGCATGATCGCGGAGGATCTGACATCTTGCGACATTGGCCCGGAAGTGCTGGTGCTGTTGTACGACGGCATTGAGCGACCACCGTAGCGTGGTGTTCGGCCGTGAGTCGGCTTGTGGCCAAATATGCCAGTAAACGCCGCTGGCATGCGTACCGATCCCCCACCATCGGTGCCCGTCCCCAACGAACACATACCCGCAGCGATTGCGGCTGAAGTTCCTCCACTAGAACCGCCGGGGTGTCGGGTCAGATCCCAAGGGTTGTTTGCAGATGGAAAGATGTTGGTAAAAGTCTCGGCGCTGTTTCCAAACTCCGGTGTGTTGGTCTTTCCGAGTATGACCGCATCAGCAGCGCGCAGCCTTTCAACGACCGCGGAGTCGAAGTCCGGAACCCAATCGGCGAACGCCGAGCATCCTAACGCGGTCCGCAACCCATTGGTCAACTCGAGGTCTTTGACACAAATCGGAATACCATGGAGAGATCCGGGGTCATCACCGTCAGCCAAGCCTTGATCACATTCGGCGGCTGCAGCCAGAGCACCTTCCCCATCCAAGGTCACGAACGCGTTGAGCTGCGAATCAAGTTCCTCGATGCGACGTAGCGACGCCTTAGTAAGTTCTACGGACGAAATCTCGCCGTCCAAGATCATTTGGCGCTGCTCGTGCGCCGGCAAAAACATTAGGTCTCGATCGTTCATGAGATTCCTCTCGCTATGTGATTCTGGCGGAAGATCTACCTCGCATCGCCGGTATCTGAAGTTCAATGACTGACTTCATCTTTAGGAGTTCGGCAAGATTCTGCTTCCGCATCATCGGTTTGCTGATGAAACTAGTCAAAGTGAACATCAGCGAAGTAAACGTGCTGTCGGAAAACGCCGTCCTAGTCATCCGGAAAAGCGTGCCGTTTCCGGACGGCTGGCACAGATATTCGGCGCGGATTGGATAGTTTCCCTCGATCGTGTGAAACTCGAAAGCACCGTCGCGGGGGTCACACGTGTCTACTTCCATCACGATCTCGTTCTCTTTCCCGCCAAACTCGTAAAGCATGTCCCACGTGTCTTGCGGCCGCGGGATGTCGGCCTCTTGTCGCCGAATCCAAGCGGCGCGCCGAACACCGTTCGCCCAGTAGATCATGTTGGAGGGTTCGATAACCCACTGGAACACGTAATCGGGGGGTACATCAATCTGAATTTCGACCGTAGTTGATATCTCTGCCATGGTTTCTCGCCTGCTGAAGCCCGAACTCGCACTAGCCGATTCGTACGCGGCGCAGCGCGTTAGTTCATGATCGCTCCGCCGTTGACATTCAACGCTTGGCCGGTTATTTCGGAAGCATCATCAGATGCGAGGAAGGCCACGGCTTTTCCGATGTCTTCAGGCGTCTGTTCTCTTCCGAGTGGCATCGTGCCTTTGATCTGCATCTCGAATATCTCGCGTGGATCCATATCAGCCAGATCAGGATTTAGTTCTTTGTGGTTCTGGGCGATTGCCTGCCACATCGGAGTCCACAAGCGGCCAGGGCAAACGGCGTTGACGTTGATATTGAACTGACCGAGGTTCATCGCCAACCAATGCGTCCACTGGATCGCTGCAGCCTTGGAGACCATGTAAGGGCCTTGGGCACTTCCCCGTCCGACATCCGGTACGCCCCGCGGCTGTCGACCGCCGTGGGATGCGATGATCACGATCTTTCCGTACATCCGCTCCTTCATGTGTTCGGCGACCGCGTCCGCGGTGTTGACCACGCCTCTCACGTTGACGTCCCAAGTCATATCCCAGTCGGCATCGATGTAGTCCTTGCGCGACATGAAGCCAGGGCCACCTATCACACCGGCGTTGGGCACGCAGATATCTAGCTTGCCGAAGGTGTCGATAGC
Organism: Dehalococcoidia bacterium; assembly: GCA_965220515.1. Lineage (GTDB taxonomy): Bacteria > Chloroflexota > Dehalococcoidia > Lucifugimonadales > Lucifugimonadaceae > Bin127. The sequence goes on along the minus strand of OZ244831.1, from coordinate 175,423 downwards.
GGTTTGTGCGACTTCAGATATCGAGTCGATGTCAGTAACGTCGCCCCCAGTGGCAAAGGCTTGTCCACCGCCCTCGTTGATCTCAGCCGCGACTTGTTCGGCGTTCGCTGGGTCAATATCCGACACGCAGACTTCCGCACCTCTCGACGCCAAGATCATGCTGATCCCGCGTCCGATCCCTCTGCCACCACCTGTGACCAAGGCGCTCCTGCCGTCTAGCTGCTGCGATGTCGATGCCGCCATTTATTGACTCCCAGATTTTCAAGGTGTGGCTGTATCATTCAGTCTGCGTAAATGATACGGCAAACCCTCCTTATGACGAGGCAGAGGTAGATATGGTCTCAATCGCAGATTCGTCGAAACAAAAGGCCCGAATATTAGCCGGAGCGTATGGCCACAAGTTGGAACGACCGGTGGTTTATACCCAAGGAGTCGCGATGACCGCCCGGTTGCAACTCGCCGAATTGGACAACGGGTATCCGGACCCACACCCTGATATCGAGGCGATTACCGCGCAATATGTCGACAAGCCAGATGCCGTTTTTGAGGTGAGTGATGGCACAGCGAACTATGCCGGAGTCAACTGGGCATCGTTGCTTGCGGACGATGCGCGATATCGATCATTGCTTATCGCAACCGCAGACCGATTCATGGAACGTGACAAGGACGGTTTTTCGAACGTATTGGATCGTGACTTCAGGGTCGAGGACATGTTTTTCGCTGGCACAATGCTGCAACGAGCCTCTCAATTGACTGGTGACGGCTCATACGTCGAATTGGCGGGCGAGTTCATACTTGAATGTGCCGACCGTTTGCTTCAACCCAACGGGCTTTACTGGCACTGCCTTTCGTCGCCGTATTACTGGGGACGGGGAAATGGTTTTGCAGCTCTCGGATTCGCGGAGACACTTGTCGGGTACCGAGGAGCAAAGCGCGATCAATTGGTTGAACGACACGTAGAGCACCTCGATGGACTCAAATCGTTCCAAGACGCGGAATCCGGGATGTGGCGGCAAGTGGTAGACGTTGTCGATTCGTACACCGAACACAGCTCGACAAGCATGATCGGCATCTCGATCGCGCTTGGCATCAGGCATGGATGGCTCTCCCAAAACGACTGGGGCGATGTTCTTACGAATGCGTGGCGTGGCGCGTCGGAGGGCATCAATGACGAAGGTCATGTGACGCGTGTGTGCGTGGGTACAGGACCCTTGGAAAACTTGGACGAATATCTGATCCGGGACTCCGTCACCGGACTCGACGACAGAGGCGGCGCGATGGCGCTTTGGTTTGCGGTTGAGATGATGAATTGCGGATTGTGATCCAAGCGTGAACTTCGCGATCGCGCGAACTTCGAAACATTCTCTCTTTACACTGAAAATATGCGGTGCTTCTAAAGCTACCGGCGTCTCCGCACGAAACCGAAGCAACACAAGATCGGCAAGTTACATTGAAACGCAATCTCGATAACGTCAGCTTGGATACCGTCGTCAGTCTCTGCAAACGGCGCGGATTTATCTTCCAAAGCAGCGAGATCTACGGAGGCATTGGCAGTCTCTACGACTACGGACCGGTTGGAGTAGAACTCAAGCGGAACGTCAAGGACCAATGGTGGAAGTCAATGGTGCGCGATCGCGAGGATGTGGTTGGCATCGACGCATCGATCTTGATGCACCCTAACGTTTGGGTGGCTAGCGGTCATGTCGACAGCTTTACTGATCCCTTGGCGGAGTGCCACGAGTGCCATCGAAGGCATCGCTCAGACTTGCTCGAGACCGACGAATGTCCTGATTGCGGGGGAGAATTGAGCGACCCACGTCACTTTAATCTCATGTTCCGCACCCACATCGGCCCGGTAGAGGGCGACGAAAACATCATCTATCTACGTCCTGAAACCGCACAGGCGATGTTCGTGGATTTCGACAATGTGGTGAACAGCAGCCGCGTTCGTATACCTTTTGGTATCGCCCAACAAGGTAAATCGTTCCGCAACGAGATCACGCCAGGGAACTTCACGTTCCGTACGCGTGAGTTCGAGCAGATGGAGATGGAGTATTTCTGCGAGCCGGGTACTGACGAAGAGTGGCATCGCTACTGGATCGATTTCTCGATGGACTGGTTCTCGGATTTGGGTATTCGTCGATCCAAGTTACGCGTGCGGGAACACGAGGCCGACGAGTTACCCCATTACTCGAAAGGCAGCGCCGATGTTGAATTCCTGTTCCCGTGGGGTTGGGGCGAGTTGGAGACGATCTCAAACCGAACCGACTACGATTTGAAAGCGCACATCGAGAAATCAGGCAAAGACCTCTCTTATTACGACCAACCGAACAATAAGCGGTACGTTCCGTTTGTCGTCGAACCTGCGATGGGTGCAGATCGTTCAGCGTTGGCATTCCTCATTGACGCCTACGACGAGGAAGAGGTAAACAACGACAAACGCGTCGTTTTACGGTTCCATCCGGCGATCGCTCCGTACCAAATTGCGATCTTACCGCTGAGCCGGAACGCCAAATTGACACCGAAGGCTCGTGAGGTATACGACCTCGTTCGGTCGCGTTTCAGCACACAGTATGACGAGACGCAGAGCATCGGACGACGGTACCGACGTCAAGACGAAATCGGGACTCCGCTCTGTGTTACGGTCGATTTCGAGACTGTGGAATCAGACGACGCTGTGACGATCCGCCACCGGGACACCATGGAGCAAGTCAGGGTTCCGATCGAATCACTGGTCAACGCGCTGCAAGACCAGTTGGACGGTATCGCAGCCGACGTGCTCGCCGAGTGAGCACAACCACAAACTCAGTCTGCAATAGCGAAAACTGAGTTCACCGCCATTTCGTATCATCTAATCAGAGGGTGCACAAACGACTGGCTTACGCCTGGCATTAGGGGGAGATGAAAGTGCGAACGCGTCGTACACGATTTCTGATCATCGCGACCTTGCTAATCGCGTCTATGATTTTCGCCGCCGCTTCGGCGTGTGGGAGCGAACCTGTCGAGCCGGCAGACACGCCCGAACCGGAACCAACGGTTGCGCCCGTAAGCGACGAAGTGGCGGCAGATTCGATGCCTATGGGGTTCCCCGAGTCGTTCGAATCTGCGACTGTCGACGGTCTCGGAGACACTAAAGGTTTCTATGGAACCACATTCGCTCACGGCACGTTCGATACTCGAGAACTCGCTGGCAAACCGATAGTCATCAACTTCTGGTTCCCATCCTGCCCGCCGTGTCGAGCGGAGTTGGAGCACTTTGAGGAGGTCTATCATGAGTTTGGTGAGCCGTCTGGCAGTGATATCCAATTCGTCGGAATCCAGCAACTCGGCCTCGACTCGATTGAAGACGGAGCGGCTCTATTCGAGGAACTAGGTGTTACGTTCCCCGGCTTGCCCGACAACGCCTCGGCCATACAGATCGCCTACAACGTCTTCTCCTATCCGACGACGGTATTTCTGGATCGCAACCACAATGAGCATCGAGTGTGGCAAGGTGCGATCGACAAGGAGAACCTAGCCGAGATCGTCCAAGAGTTAGCCGATGACGGTTCGGCGCAGCTTGATGAAGAGTCGCAACCCGCGGAAGGCGAGGCGGTCGCGGTGGAGTTGTCAACCGACGAATCTAAAGTAGCGGACGCGGAGCTGGCGGAACCGGAGTTGGTCTACGCGTCGACCGAAGTCTTTACCGGTCTCGGCGACGCTCCGGGTTTCAAGGGCGACACGTTTCACCACGGACCTTTCGACTTGAGTGAGCACGAAGGCAAACCTGTTGTCATCAACTTCTGGTTCCCATCCTGCCCTCCGTGTCGAGCGGAGATTCCCAATTTTGAGCACGCTTATCAGACTTTAGGACCGCCCGGCACCGACCAGATCGTCTTCGTTGGTGTTCAGGCCGTCGGTTTCGACACTGCTGCTGACGGTGTCGAGTTCCTAGGAAAGATGAAAGCCAACTACCCGGCCATCCCCGATGTTGGCAGCTCGATCCATCTCGCTTACCAGATCACTGCTGCACCCACCACGTTTTTCCTCGACAGAGACCATAACGTCTTGAGCGTCCATCAGGGATACATCAAGCACAACCAGCTGCAAGACATCCTGGATCAGTTGATCGAGCTTTAGTCGCGATCGGATCAACCGATCAACGCAGTGTTACGCTGCTAATCGAGTTGTCGCAATCTCGGGTCCAATCGGTCTCGAACCCAGTCGCCTAGGAAGTTGAAGGCGAGAACGACTAGGAAGATCGCCGTTCCGGGGAACACGGTCTGCCACCACGCAGACTCCACGTATTCTCTTCCCTCCGCGATCAGCACTCCCCACGCGGGCGTCGGGCCTGGAATCCCAGCACCCAAGAAACTGAGCGAAGCTTCTGCAAGTATCAGCTGCCCTACTCTGAGACTGGCAATCACGAATATCGTGTTTATAAGTCCCGGCAGCAGATGTTTGAAGATGATGCGAAAAGTTGATGCGCCGGCGACGCGGGCCGATGCGACGAAATCGCGTTCCTTCAGACTCAAAACCTCGCCACGCAGATTCCGGACATACCCGCTCCATGCGAGCAGTATCAACAGAATGATGATGAGATTCAAGCTTGCTTCGAAGATGATGACCGCCACCATGGCGAGCAACAAGAAAGGTATCGCGTACCACACGTCGACCATTCGCATCAAAATCTCGTCTACCATACCGCCGTAATAGCCCGATATCACACCTATGGTCACCCCGAGAATCAGACCTGAAAACAATGCGACTGAGGTGACGACAAGCGAGATGCGTGCGCCGTGGATGATACGGCTTAAGACATCCCTGCCGACATGGTCTGCGCCTAGGATGAATCGGTTAGCTGGGTTCTTCCCTTCGCTATCCGGGGCTCGGAACATCGCTTGGGAAAAGTCCTGACTTTCCCAATACTCAGCGTTCGAATTGAAGATACGTGGCGGAGCGTTGCGGAATCTGATGTCCTGTTCGATCTCGTCATACGGTGCCAGTTGATCCGCGAAAACACCAGCTACAACCAGAACCACCATGATTAGGGCTGGAATAATCGGCCATCGTCGTAACGCGTACCAAACGTAGCCCGGAGAAAGCCGAAAAACGCGTTGCGTAGGCGCTGCTGCCGCTTGCAACGCAGTAGTCTCTCCTGTTGTTCTCGTTTCAGATGCCATCGAGTGTTTCAGGCAGTTCTCAGTAGCGAATCCGAGGGTCGATCAACGCGTACAGAATGTCGGTCAATAAGTTCACCATCACGAAAACTGTTGCAAAGAAGAGAACAGTTGCGGTGAGAATGGGAAAATCGTTGTCCTGAACCGCCTGAACGGCCAACCTGCCAAGTCCTGGCCATGAAAACACCGACTCGACAACGACGCTTCCGGTTATCAATCCAGCCATAATCAGAGTTGAGACGGTCAACGGCGGTATCAATGCGTTACGAAACGCGTGCTTCCAAATGATTTTTGTCTGGCCTACGCCTTTCGAACGCGCGAGCTTTACGAACTCAGAGTCGAGCACCTCCAGCATCGCCGACCTTGTGAGCCTCAAATAGACTGCGGCCGCACCCCATGCAACAGCGAACGACGGCAATATGAAGTATCGCAAGTTGTCCCAAGTGAAGAAAAACGATTCCGACGTCCCCCGTGTACCGAAGGGTAACCAATCCAACTGTTTGTTGAATATCAGAATTAGCATGAGGCCTAGCCAAAAAGTAGGGAGGGATTGTCCGATGAGCGCGTACCCGCGCCCCAAGTAGTCCCACACACTGCCACGCAGAACTGCCGACAGCACACCTAAAGGCACCCCCATCACTGTTGCCAGTAACCATGAAGTGATCCCTAACTGCACGGTTGCCCCCATCTTCTCGCCGATCACCCGCGTCACCAATTGCTCTGCCAACAGTGTCTTGCCAAAGTCGCCACGTGCCAAGTCTGTCAGCCACAAAAGGTACTGGACCACGAGCGGACGGTCAAGACGTAGTTTTTCCTTGAGTGCCTGTTCCTGCTCTGGAGTGACGCCATAACCGCCGGGCTTGGCGTAAAGAAGCAACGGATCACCTGCGGCCCTCGACAACCCGAAGACAATTGCAGTTGCAGCAAGCACCGAAAGGATGCCTGCGAAGAATCGTCTGATTAGGAATTTACGCACGGCAAGATTCAGTCCGAACGATGCGCCTGTGTACGCCGTCGGACCCTTCAAGTCGGGCTACGGCAACGAACAAATTCGCACCGTAGCCCAACAGATTAGGTGTCACCTCGGATACGAAGCACCGTATTAATCGAGGTGACAACCGATCTTCACACGTGTCTATCTGGCCGGAACGATCAGTTCGGGCGAGGTGTGAGGAGCTTGTGGACCGGGGCGCATAGGCCATTCGGCAATCGAATTCGGGTTGTACGCCGAAACGAATGGTAGCGCGATGATCCCGATCTTCAACGCTTGCTCGTGGAGATAATCCACAAGGGCGATGTTGTACTGGGTTCGTTTGATCGGGTCGGGTTCGGCAGCCACCTTTTGGACCGTATCCAAGATGAAGGGTATCTCCATGTGACAGCCGAAACCGCCACGTGTGAGGCTCGTTTCCTCCTCTCCCGTCACCCAGTCATACGGCTTCCACAAGTCTGATCTGCACCACTGCGTCGCAGGCGTAGTCGTGCTCCTCGCTACAAGGCTCGGGCGAACGATCGAGTAAGCAACTTTGACGATGTTCGTCTCGATGCCCAACTGGTTGATGAAACCAGCAGCGGTGTCTGCAATTTCAGCCCAGTCACGAACCGAGGTGAAAGCGTAGATCGGCATCGCAAACCGTACGCCATCGTCATCTTTCGGGTAACCAGCTTGGTCCAGATAGTCGTTGGCCATTGCCGGGTCGTAAGGGACGCGCCACTTGTCATCCCAATCGGGGTTGTTGACGTGGAACATTCCAACGTGGTACTCCGAGGCGTTGCCGCCGTAAAGCGATTCGTTGACTAGCGGCCTGTTTATCGACAAAGCGATCGCCCAACGGACTAATCTGGCCTGTTCCATGTCATCCATACCAGCCGGGTTATTGTTGTCGTCCGGCTTGTGCGGGTTGCCAATCCACGGAATGTCGTGCACGAACGTCACGTGAGTTATCGGCTCGCCAGTCTTGACCGCGGTACTTTCCCAGTAGTTGCCGGCCATGTTGAGCGGCACACCACTCTGCCGACCAGTTGTCAGCACTCCGAAACCGTCGCGGGTTAGATCCTTCATTTCACGGACCGGCAGGACTGCCCAATCTGCACCACCTGATCGTAGCGCGGAGATACGCGCTACAGTCTCTGGAACGTCGATCAATCGCAAAGTTCCAACCTCGGGAACTTTGTCCCAGTGGGATTCTTGAGCGATCAGTGTGGCACTGTCAGATTGACGCCATTCCTGCACCGTGTATGGGCCGGTACCGATGATGTTTTCACGCATCCAGTCCGCGCCCATCTCGTCGTAAATCTTCTTTGAGAAAACGCCGAATGCGTCACCGGCCTGGTTGAACAGCAGGGTCGTCCATCGAGGCTCTGGGGCGTTGAAGTTCAGGATCAGAGTACGGTCGTCCGTTGCCTCAGCCTCGTCCATGAACGCGGCGAAGTCTCCTGCCTGACCATGGATGCTCTCAGGTGTGATAGCACCGTTGGTGTCGTTCAGGCTCCATGCAAAGTCGTGGGCTGTCAGTTCTCCCCAACCGCCGTGGAATTCAACGCCGCTGCGGATAGTAACCGTAGCTTGTGAACCGTCGGGGGCGATGTCCCAGCTTTCGGCTAGCCAAGGACCGACTAGGGTGCCGTCATCGTTGGGACGGAAAAGTTGCTCACTTACACCCCAGTACATCAACGATTCCGGTGCCTGCGACCGGTTAATACCCACACCAGGTGCGACTCCTTCGGGAATCATCACCAAGGTGCCGACTGCAGATTCGGGTTCAGGCAACTCTTGGCTGACAGGTTGGGGTGTGGCTGTGGGAGCGGCCTCTTCCTTCTCCACCATTACCTCGACCACCTTCTCCACCTCAACTACCTTTTCGACTTCGACCACCTTCTCGACTTCAACCGTGACCTGGACTTCCTTCTCGACTTCGACCTGCACCTCTTTCTCGACCTCGACGACAACCGTCTCTTTGACGACGACCGTCTCGGGGTCACCTCCACAGGCCCAAGCCGCGACGGCAATCAGTGCCGCAACCGCTCCAAGCAGGTATCTGCTTGCAATTCGTGATTTCATGTCAAAATTCTCCCTTGGTTGAATTGACATCGATTTACGCTGAACGCGACGCATCCACGCGAGTATCTCCCTTTTGGACGCAACGTTTGCGTTCTAGGATGCGCGCAGTATATACCAATTCCGACATCTGCGAAGCAGAATCGACTAGCCGATCCCAAACTCGCGACGCGAGTCGTCAAGGTGTTGGATGTAGTAAACCTGCAGAGTTCGATTAGGCAGTCTGTTATGATGTCTAGAGCAAGCCGTTGCCGATTCGTCTAGTGGTAGGACACCAGACTCTGGATCTGGGAGCGCGGGTTCGAATCCTGCATCGGCAGCCAAAATCGGAATGAGAGCGCGGACTGATTAGTCTAGCTCCCGCACGATAACGGTGGCCCGTTCGTCTAGTGGCCCAGGACACGGCCCTCTCAAGGCTGAAACAGGGGTTCGACTCCCCTACGGGCTACCAATCTCCTTTGGTGCGCTCTCTTCGATCGGCATCAATCCTCTCCTCGGCGATACTATCGGGCTTGGGATAAGATGCCCTAAATCGTTGTGCGCCTAAGTAAGGGCGCGGAATCTCGGAGACACGTATGCGAGCAGGCGGAATGCGAGGCGGCGGGATGGGCGGTCCTGGATTTGGACCGATTCCCGAAGAAACACCGAACCGTCCATTTCCGCGTGACACGTTCAAACGCGTCGTAAGACTCTACTCCGATTACAAACTGACTTTGGCGATAGTTGCGCTACTCGTCCTCGTCACCTCGGCACTCGGCGTCATCACGCCTCTGCTGATTCAGCGCGTTATCGATGACGCGTTACCGCAACAGGACATGAACCTGTTGTTGTGGCTGATTTTTGGGATGGTCGCGGCGGCAGGTATTTCTGGTGTCCTGAACTTCGCCCAATCGCGCTTGAACGCCTCAGTGGGGTTCAAGGTGATGGAGGATATGCGACACACCGTATACAACCATCTTCTCAAACAACCGATCTCCTTCTTCTCCTCGACCAAGACGGGTGATATTCAGTCGCGCTTGGCCAACGATGTTTCGAGCACGCAGCTAGTGCTGACAGACACCGTCGTCAACATTTTGTCAAGCGTCTCGATAGTGGTTGCTGCACTCATTGCGATGTTGATCCTCTCTTGGGAACTGACCATCGTCGCAGTCTGCACCATGCCGATATTCGCGTATCTCTCCCGAGTGGTCGGCGCTAGGAGACGTCGCTTGACGCGTCAGATGCAGCGGACTTTGGCAGATCTAACCGCCAAAACGGGTGAAACGCTGTTCGTCTCCGGCGTCATTGTGGCCAAAACGTTTGGGCGTGAAGCTGAGCAACTCCGCGAATTCCAAGACACGAACACCAAGCTGACTGACGTTTCGATCAGGCAGTACATGACTGGCCGCGGCTTCTTCATCGTGGTGCAGGCATTCTTCACGATGGCACCTGCGTTCATTTGGCTAGTCGGCGGCATCCTGATCATCGACGGCAGTGACCGCGTTACGCTTGGCGACATCGTCGCATTCTCTACGATCCAAGCTCGCCTGCTCTTTCCGATGGCCAACTTGCTGCAGCGCGGTGTTGAAATTTCTGGATCATTGGCACTGTTCGAGCGCATCTTCGAATACATGGACATCAAGCCCACCATCGTTGACCCCGCAAATCCGATCAAGGTTGATCCGGCAACTGCAAAAGGCGAGGTCGTCTTCGAGAACGTTTCATTCACCTATCAAGAATCTGAATTAGAGCGTATCGAGGCTCGACAACGATTGCTGGCTTCAAATAGACCTGAAGGCGGTTTCGGAGGCGGATCAGACGGTGGGGCCGGACAGATGGGTTCAGATATCCCAATGCCACCGCCGGACACCCCACGTCGCGGCGGCAACGGCAGACCATCGATGGCTAACGGACTGCAGTCGCGTGAGGCGTCAGGCACGTTGCCACAAGAAGATGAACCGTTCCACCTATCCGATATATCGTTCACCGTCGAAGCAGGGAAATTGACTGCACTAGTAGGTCCAAGCGGTTCCGGCAAAACCACAATCGGCTATCTGGCGTCGCGTCTCTATGATGCAGACGAAGGCGCGGTGCGGATTGACGGCGTGAACATCAAAGACATCACTCATGACAATCTGACCCAACTAATCGGTGTAGTTTCACAAAATCCGTTCTTGTTCCACGCATCGGTCCGAGAGAACCTACTGTACGGACGTCCATCGGCTACAGAACAGGAGCTAATCGAAGCGTCTAAAGCCGCACAGATTCACGACACGATCGCCGCGATGCCGGAGGGCTATAGCTCAATAGTCGGCGAACACGGCTACCGCTTGTCAGGCGGAGAAAGACAGCGACTTGCGATAGCACGCGTGATCCTTGCAAATCCCCGTATCCTGCTTTTGGACGAAGCGACCAGCGCTTTAGACACGCTCTCCGAACGATTGATCCGCGAAGCGATCACGCGTTTGCGTGAGGGCCGCACAACTATAGCGATTGCCCATCGGCTATCCACAGTGATAGCTGCGGATCAAATCTTGGTCATCCAAGAAGGCAACATCCAAGCGCGCGGGCCACATGAGGAGTTGATCGACGAGTCGGACTTGTACCGACGGCTCTACGAGGAGCAATTCACGGTCGCGCCAGTTTCGGCGGGACAGCTCGACCAAGCGATTGGGGCGACAGCAACCGCCTAACGGCACCAGACTCCGTCGTCAAACCATTCCTCTTGCACCTGGACGTACGCTCCGCCTACCCGTATCGTCTCCGAGAATTCGCCGGCGATGTAGAGGTCATAGTTCATATCAAAACGGTCGTCGCGCCCCTTCGTCACTTCCGGATTCCTCACGTCGAGGATGGTATGCGAAGTGTCATGGCGTAGCAAGTAGCGTTCGACATCGTCGGTGAAGCGCTCCGCATCGCGTCTGGCGCGGTAACTAGGCGTACACACGTGGAACGCGGATTGCCAGTCTCCATTCTTGATGTATTCGGACTGGCGATTGAACAATTCCGTAATGTCAGCTTTAGCGATGTCTGTCAAGGTAGGTGTCGGGGTTGCCTGCAACTCCGTGGGCACAGGCGTCGGCGATGCGATGCTTCCAACAGCACCGCACGCAAATGAAGTGATTGTGGCTGCCAAGGACAAACCGAAAACGATAGCTTTTGCTTGTCGACTAATGTCGTGGCTACTCCCGAGAATCGTCGGCGACGACCACCGTATCCCCAAGCTCTGAAGGCACACTGTTCAATGCCCAACGTCGGTCCGTCGTGAATCCGACGTCAAGCGACAGGTAACGGTACTCCCGCGAAACGTGATCGTAAATCCTTCTCCGTATCTGATCGTGCCGTCGGATGTCGATGTTCTGGCCCGAGTCGGGTGAGACGATGACGTAGATATGAAGGTGTATATAACGTCCTACATCGACGATGCGCAGGTGAGTCTCGTAGTGCGGGACATCGACGATCGCTTCTTCTACGAGTTCTGAGACCCGGTCCTGAACGTCCTTCGGCGGAGCCTTGCCTACCAGTTGGCGTAGATTGTCCCGAATTGTTTGGAACGGTTGAGGCGAGGCAATGGCGATGATCGCCAGCATGATTACCGGGTCGGCGTAAGGGGCGAAATCCGACCAATCGGAGTTTTCGATGAGCAGCGTCACCACAAATGCGACACCTACAGCGGAGCTGATCAGCGTATCCACGGTCCAGTTCTTCGCGTCCACGTCGACAATGGGCGATCCCGATTGCTTCGCGTAACGCTTTAGGAAAAATACGACAATCGCGCCACCAACGACCGCGATAACCGCGTACAGGATGCCACCCTCAGCCACGATCTCCTGTCCACCAGTCAAGATCGTTCTGATTGCCGTCCAAAGCGCGTAGACGAGGGCGAATCCGATGAGCAGGCCCTTGAACAGATTGAGCATGGGCTCGAATGTTGCATACCCAAATGGATACGAATCATCGCTCGGGCGCGAGACAAGTTGAGACACATACAACGTCAGCAACCCAACGATCCCGAATGTCAAAGAGAACAATCCATCTAGAAACACAGCACCTGAGTGACTGGCAATTGATATCACGATGCCTAAAACGCCAAAGCTGGTGCTAGCAACGATCGAGATGATGATCGAGCGTCTTTCGATTGCTTCGGAGGACATGTACGTAGGCGTTGTGGTTGCTTCTGGTCTAGAAGATTCTACGAGACTAGGCTTTCAGGGGTTTGGATGGACATTGGCGCGGCGACACGAGCCCACCGAATGTCCGATGATGATCGTCAGGGACGTGTAAGGAACACTTTGATGGTGGTCTTTCTCGAATTGTCGGCGACGTCGATTGTCCTTCCGGACGGATTGAAATCAGAGAGGTCTCTGAGAATCTGCGTCGGAATCTCCTCCCATGGATGCGAGAATATGACGCACCCGTATCGAGCAAAATCGGACGAGTCATGTTCGATTGCTTGTTCATGGTTGAGAAACTTCGGAATTCCTTGGAATTCACTCGCTCGTTCCGGGTTTGTGTATATGCTCCCGGGTTCATACGAATCTAAGACTCGGCGGATGATATGTTCGTCGCGGGAGATGAACAAGATTTGATCGTCGGCGAATCGGTTGCACGGCTCGGATTCAAACGCGCGAAGACTCACCGCGACGGGTGAATTGTGAAACACCGAGGGCGTCTCTGTTCTGAATCTTTGGGCATTGAGCATCAAAACGAACGCACCGATGGCTAGCAGAGCGAGGATTGCGGCGGCTTTAGGGCTAATTAAGCGTGAACCTGAACTTCGCCAAAAATTGATGTCGATGGGCCACACGAAGCTAGATGCAAATATCCCTACCATCAACGCGATGGGTGGGACCATCGGGAACAACCGCGTGATCGCCGCGTGCCAATACGGACTAATAGCTCCGGTTCCTGCGAATGCAAACCCCAACCAAAGCATGAGGAACAATGATGAAACATTCCGAAACCTGCCCAAGGCGAATCCGACGGCTACTACGGCGATCGATGCGGTTATCGGATCGAACAATGAGCCGGAGACGTAATGAGAGATATGTTCGTTGAAATTAAACGCGAATAAGTTCAGTTCGATGTTCGCCTTTACCCGATCGAGCGTGCCTAGATCCGACGGCTCGGGTTGACCTCCGATGACACGTGCGAACATTTGGGTCGCCAATTCGTTGCCGTCGACTATCAACATCGGCAGAGCCGCGATTGCCACCCCCACAATCCAAGGAAGGATCCATCGGCCGACATTCTTCGGACGCTGTGAAAAAACCTGCAACGCCGCAAATACCAGAATCGTTGGGAATATGACTCTGGCGGCGACGTTGGTGTAGATGCACAATCCGGCCAAGGCTCCAGCTACAAACATCAGCACCGGGCTCTTGTTGCGGGTCGCCAACATGAAAAACCCGATCGCCAATACCGTTGGCAAGAGCGAATCTATGTGGTCGTAACCAACATGTGCGATCGCTCCGAGGTAGTGGCTGAACGCAATGACGCTCGCTGCGACTGCGCCTGCAATCCGTCCCGCCATCAACGTACCCGCCAAATAGAGCACAGGAATCGTCAATGCGAGCATCGCGATCGAGCTGAATTTCCAACCGAAATGGTCGATCCCGACTATCTTCATCACCACGGATTTCATCATCAGGCCCAGCCGAGGATGGTAGTCGTAAACGCCACGTTGACTAAATGGATCACTGATTCCTTCAACCGCAAATTGCCTCGACAAATCGAAGAACGAGTATTCATCTCCAATCGCAGAGTAGTACCAGTTGGTCAGATCATCAGTGTTGAGAAGCATCAGAATCGCCATCAGGGCAACGATGATCGCGACGTCGACTCTTCGTATCGATCTCAGAGCCCTTCGCAGTCCCACAAGTACACGCAAGTATGAAGGGACGAATGCTGATCCGATGCCAACAATCGAGATGATCCACACCCAAAGATCGCCTCCTGAAGTCGAGCCGCCAAGCAATCGAAGAGTCAAGAAAGCAAAGCTAGCCACTCCCAGGCCAAAGAGGATAGAGCGCGGGCCTGAAGTACTGAACTTGGTTGTGGCGGGTAGTTTGACGATCCAGCTATCTTGGCGCAAACGAGAGTTGAAAAAGTATGCCGCCAACGCTACCATCGCGAATCCCAACACCAGGGCGTTTCTTCCGTTCGGTGGAATTCCCTCGTATTCCGGTCCGGCGGTTTGAATAACTAGAAACTGTCCGACGACTACGAAAAGCGCGCCGACTAGTAATAGCTTCCAGTCGAAACCGCTTTGGTACACCCTTCGCAACAGGGATGTATCACGCTGTTTTCGGCTACTAACGTTGTTCGCCACTTTTATCGAAGCGATGACTTGATGCCTTCAAGTAGATCAACTGGCCTGAGCAGCAACCGACTATGCCCTGTCGTGCTGCATTATCTGGATGAAGTCGTCAATTGGGATGGCCGAGTATGTTGTTGTGTCGATCGTGCCGCGGGCTCCAAGTTCTATTGCGATACGTGACATCTCCCCGTTGTCGGGGGCTTCAATGATCGTGACGAAGTCGTAATCGCCCATCATTGCGTATTGGGCGACGACGTGGCAACCCCTCATCTCCACCTCATTGTTGACCTCAAGTATGCGCTCCGGATGCGTCCGAACGCGGTCGCGACCGCGTTCCGTGAGCTTTGAAAACATGATGTAGGTATTGATTTTGCGATCGTCTTCGTTTTGGTTGAACATCGAATCTTCCTTCGTTACTCCATTTTGGATCCAACAAAACGGGAAAGTGCGCGTGCGGTCGGATCGGTGTGAACATTGACGATTGCGGGTACGCCGGCGTCGAAAGCACGTTCCAATGCCGGTCGAATCTGGGACGGTTCACGAACCTCCTCGCCGTATCCGCCTAATGCTTCAGCTATGGCGTCGAAGCGCGTCCAACCAAGTTCGCGTCCGGGTTTGCGGATACCCTCGACGCGCGCCGTCCATCCTTCGTTGTTCGATACGACAACCACGATGGGCAGGTTGTATCTGACCGCGGTATCGAAGTCCTGGATGTTCATGCCTAGCGACCCGTCACCGTGCAAGGAAACTACCTGTTTGTCCGGTTTCGCCAACTTAGCGCCAATCGCAAACGGCAGTCCTACTCCCATGCATCCCGTCGCACCGGAATTCAACCTGTGCCCTGGCACATAAGTCGGGATTGACTGTCGGCCATAGTGCAGGATCTCGTTGCCGTCGACGGTCAGTATCGCGTCGCGATCCATAACCTCACGCAACTCTTTGCACAGTCGTAAGGGGTGGATCGGAACCTGCTCGGAGTTCTCCAGCTGTTCCGACCGTTCGCGCCGGTTGTTCTCGATATCCCGTAGATACTCGACCCAAGCAGATTCGGATTTCGATTTCATCCCTGAGCGCGACACTTCCGAGTTGACCTGCTGCATCGCTGCTTTGGCGTCCGCGACTATGCCGATATCCACTGAACGGTTGTGGCCGATCTCAGCTGAGTGAACATCGATCTGGATAATCTTGGCCTGTGGCGAGATGCGCCGCCCGAAGGTCATGATCCAGTTGAAGCGTGTCCCTACGACTAACACTGCGTCGGTCTCTCGGAACGCTGTCGAGCGAGCGGCTGGGAATGAGACGGGGTGATCTTCTGGGATCAACCCTCGGGCGATTGGCGTGGTGTAGAACGGTATGCCGGTCCGATCCACGAACTCTTGGAGTTCATCCCAAGCGCCTGACCACCAGGGACCGCTACCTGCCAACAAGATGGGTCGCTCGGCCTCTGAGAGGATCTTGACTGCTTCTGCGATCTTGTCGGGATCTGCGCTTGGGGGCGACACCGTGCTTGCACGGGTGGGCGATTCGGCCTCGCTCTTGTCAACCTCTCCATAAAGCACATCTTCGTTGCACTCAACATACACAGGGCCGGGACGGTCACTCATTGCGGTTCGAAACGCTGTCGAGATGTGCTCCGGCATGCGCGCCGGATAGGTCGGACGGATAACCGATTTGGACACCGGAGCGAAGATGTTGGGCAAATCCACTTCTTGGAAACCGTCGCGGTACACGTCTCGCAAAGGCCCCGCACCACCGAGGGTGACCATTGGGGCAGCGTCTACGAACGCGTTGTAGATTCCCGTAAGCAGGTTCAGCGTACCGGGACCGGATGCTGATGTCGTAACACCTGGGGTACGTTTGACTCGAGCGTAGGCGTGGGCTGCCATCGCTGCGGCTTGTTCGTGCCGGAAATCGACGGCGCGGATGCCGAAATCTTCAGAGTTGTTGACGATCTCGTAGTTCGGCCCACCCATCAAGTAGAAAAGGCAATCGGCTCCCTCTTCTTTCAAGGTTCGGGCGATCAGATAACTTCCGTCAACTTTTGGCATGGATTCAAGGTTATATCGCTGACCGGAAACCAAATGCCGTTACGCGTCGCGAACCCAGACGGGAGACAACCAATGAGCAAACGGGCCTCGAATGCTAGATCTGCGTCTCTCTTAAGCGCATCGCGCCGGTCTCGGGGAATGCCGAGAGGTATCGCAACGGATCGTTGTTTCGAGGTTCGTCATCGTCTCGCATCGACTCAGTGATCAGTGCGACGCCTGATCTGAAGTCGTCGAGATGGATGTACTCGGGGGTGATCGAACCGTCATCTTCAGTGTTGTGCCATGCACCTAGGGGGAACGAAGTTCCGGTGACCTGATAGCCATGCGCTTTGAAGGCGCTCGCTTCACATCCACCCGCTCCCATAAGGGCGCGTTGCACTTTGAAACCATCTGCGGGTCCGTGCTCTGCGATCCGGTACGCAGCGGCGTGCAATACCGCCTCGGCGCTGTGGTCGAAGGTAGTCATGCGATCACCGACGCGAATTACCACGCCGTTGCCTTGTTTTGCGTTGTCGCTCTTCAAACTCGTCTCCACGGAGACGATTAAGGCGTCTTTCTCAACAACTTCGTCCGCAGCGGCTAGTGCCGCGCCGACAAGGCCGACTTCTTCGGCGCGTGTGAATAGCCCGACGATGGGACGATTGTTCGATTCATCTTTTTTGATCGTTACCAAAGCTGCCAAGATCGCGGCGCAACCGGCGAGGTCATCGAGTTGCCTCGCACAGATAAATTCGCCGTTTATGCTGAAGCTGTCCAAGTCCAATACCACGGCGGCTGGATAGGTGAGATCGGAGGCTTTCCGAACAGTTACACCGGTTTCAGGTTGAATCATCACTCGATCGGTACGAGCGAAACGGCCGTTGCCGACTTTACGCAAGAGGCCATGGGATTCGATGGTTCCGTATATTGTTGTTCCGTCGCGAGCGATGATCCGAACTCCGGTTCCTAGGTCGTAGGCTCGGGCGCCCAATCCGCCGCGTGGTTCGGCGATGATGAGTTCCTCGTCTTCGTTTATCTCCACCGCTTCGATTGCTTCGAAACCTGGGTGATCCATGTGTGCCACGAAAACCAAGGGTGGCTTGGATTCGTCGCCGTTTATCTCTGCGATTACGTTTCCCCAACGGTCTCGTCTAGTGTCGATACGATAATCGCTGAGGATCATCGATATTTCGCGGGCCACTCGCCATTCGTGATATGAGACGGTGGGTTGCAGGCAGAGCCGTTCGAGGATTTCAAGCGCTTCCATGATCGGCAATCATACGCGATGGACATCCCACGCGAAATTGCCGGGCTGGGAT
Source organism: Dehalococcoidia bacterium (assembly GCA_965220515.1). GTDB lineage: Bacteria > Chloroflexota > Dehalococcoidia > Lucifugimonadales > Lucifugimonadaceae > Bin127. The sequence goes on along the minus strand of OZ244831.1, from coordinate 157,562 downwards.
GTGTTATTGAGACGTTGTATAGCCGCGATCTTGCCGCAACTTGCCACTGGCTGCCGCTGTAGCGGCAAGTTCGCGGAAGGGGTGTTTTTTGGAGAGATTCGAGGTGAGATGTGAGAGATGTGTCGGGTATGGGTGTGTAACGGGTATGAGGTGATGGTTTTCGTAGGTTTTGAGGGTTTGTTTGGAAGTGGAATTTAGAACAAACTTGCCGCTGGAGCGGCAATTTGGCGGCAAGATTGCTTTTTGACGAAGTTCAAAACTTGTTCAAAGAGTTGTCTGAATCGAGTGTCTGAATCTGGGATTTACATGGATGGACGGGATGGACGGGATTTTGGTTTTGGGTGTTGGGCGGTCTGAAATGGTGAGTTTTTGAACTTGTTCGAAAAGTGAGGTGGGGATTCCTCGCGAGAGTCGTACACTGCTCTTTGCGCGGAGCGGATGTAGAATTCGTGTCGAAACGTCGGATAGCCGATTCTTGCGTTCGCCCGATTCGAGGAAGATCGATATGCCTAATGTGTTGGTACTTTCAGGTCCTGCCCTGCCGCTGCTGAAGATGGCGGAGGAGATGAAGCCTGAAGGATATGAGTTAAACGTCTGCACTAGCGAGACCGAGTCGGACGAGGTGGAACGGCTGTCGAACGAGGCAGATTTTGTGCTGGCGTTTGGGCATGGTGTCTCGGAGGAGATTCTGCGCGCGGGCAGGAAACTTAAGCTTGTTCAGCTCTGCTCTGCGGGTTACGACGGAGTCAATCTACGCGTCGCGGGTGAATTGGGGATACCGGTGGCGAATAATGGTGGTGCGAACGCGATTCCGGTTGCGGAGTTTGCGATGACGCTGATATTGGCGTGTCATCGCCATCTCCCGATTGCGCACAACGATACTCGTGCGGATGCGTGGATGCGACCTGAGATCGATGGCTACGACTCGTATGAGCTGTTTGGCAAGACGGTGGGCATTGTGGGGGCTGGACGTATCGGATCTACCCTTGCGAGATTGCTTCGCGGGTTTGAGACCACGACGCTTTATACCGACCTTGTGCGCTCCGAAAAAGCCGAGAGTTACGGTGCGAAACGCGTCAGTCTAGACGAACTGCTCGAGGAATCGGATGTCGTTTCGCTTCACACCAATCTCAATGCAGGTTCACACAAGCTCATAGGCGCTCGCGAACTTGGCTTGATGAAGGAGAGCGCGTTGCTGGTGAACACTTGCCGGGGGCCGGTAGTAGATGAAGCGGCGCTCATTGAGGCGTTGCGGAACAAAGAGATTTGGGGTGCGGGACTCGATGTATTCGAGATTGAGCCGGTTGAGGCGGACAATCCGCTTTTGACGATGGACAATGTCGTCGTCGGACCGCATGTCGCGGGTAAGAGCTGGGAGTCGTATCCGCGGCGGGTCGATTTCGCGTTTTCCAACATGCAACGAGTTTGGCGCGGCGATGCTCCGGAGAGCGTCGTTACCGAGGAATGACAGTTACACTTCACTATCACGACAACAACTGAGGAGAAGACAATGGCAGACGAGACGAAGAGGATTTTGTATTTGGGCCCGGGCGGCGGTGACACGCATGATGCGAGTTCCACCGAGCAGCAGTCGCGTGCGGCGGGTCAATACGGCGCGGAGTTCGTGCAGTATTCGGGTAGCAGCGAGGGTGAGTTGATTGAGGCGTTGAAGGATGCCGACTGCGCGATCAACCAAGGGCATGATTTTGAGCCTTCAATGTTTGCCCACATGGGCAACAATGGACGTTGCAAAGGCCTTGTGTCGTTCGGGCATGGCTACGACGGCATGGACCTGGAATCCGCTTCCGTCAACGGCGTGGTTCTCTCTAACACTGCTTCATTCGGAACAGAGGAAGTTAGCAACCAGACGATGATGCTCTTCCTCGTGTGTGCTCGCAAGTTCGTCCTGCACGACAAGCTGGTCAAAGCTGGCGAGTGGACACGGCAGTACCTCCCGCCGATGGGGCACATCTCAGGCGAGACGTTCGGGATCGTGGGGCTTGGCAATATCGGTAGAGCCGTTGCTCGCAAGGCGCAAGCCTTTGGCTTGAATGTCATTGCGTTCGATCCTTATCGATCTTCATGGGACGCGAAAGAGTACGGCGTAGAGATCGTACCGACATTGATGGAGGTCGCTGAGCGGTCGGACTACGTATCGCCCCACGTCTTCCTATCTGAAGGTACGTACCACATGTTCAGCGACGACTTTTTTGCGGCGATGAAGCCGACGGCGTACTTCATCAACTGCTCGCGAGGTCCTGTAGTCGACGAACCGGCACTGATCCGCGCCTTGCAGAATGGGGAGATCGCCGGCGCGGGGCTTGACGTATTCGAGCAAGAGCCGGTCGATCCTGACAACCCGTTGCTCAAGATGGACAACGTCGGTGTCACCAACCACTACGCTTCTTACAGCGAGGTGGCATGGGAACGCGCCAACACCCAGTTGGGCGAGGAGGCGGTCCGCATCGCGGACGGCTACTGGCCGATGTCGTTGATCAACCCGGATGTCAAGCACAACTCGCCACCGCGTCAGGACCCCATCTCGTGGGAAGTGATGATGGCGGGTCGATAAACCGCAAATGTTAAACAACCTCAAGCAAGAACCTCATCCGAAAGGAACTCCAGAGCAATGGCAGAACACAAAGTCCTAATCATGGGCGTCGACGATGACGACCCCCTCGACTACGAACGCGCCGAAATGGCCGACTTGGATGTCGAATTCGTCAAAGCCAACCCCGAATCGGAAGGCGAAGCGATCGAACTCGTCCGCGACGCCGATGCGTTGATGATGCGCTCGACGCCATACCAAGGCGAGCAGGTGCTGCGCGCCGCGGAAAAGGCACAGGTGCTCGCGGTCTACTCACACGGTTTCAACCAGATCGACACGGATGTCTGCAACGAAATGGGCATCATCATCACCAACGGCGCTGGAATGTGCATGGAAGAGGTCTCCAACCAGGCCGTCACCATGATCCTCTGCCTCAACCGGCAACTCATCCAATACAACGAACGCACGAAAGCCGGTCAATGGGGACGCGGTGGCGGGCTCCCATCGATCGAGCCGATTGACCAGCAGGTTCTTGGACTCGTCGGCCTCGGTAACATCGGTCGCCAAGTGGCGCGCAAGATGTTCAACGGCTGGCGTATGAAGGTCATCGCCTACGACCCCTACTGCCCGCCTTGGATCGCGCAGGAATACGCCGTCGAACAAGTCTTCTCGCTCCACGAGCTATTCGAGCGCTCCGACTACGTCTCGGTGCAGATCCCGCTTAACAAAGAGACGCATCACTTGATCCGCAAGGAGCACTTCGACTGCATGAAGCCGACTGCGTACTTCGTTAATGTGTGCCGCGGCGGTGTGGTCCGTGAAGTTGAGCTAATCGAAGCTCTGCGAGAAGGCAAGATGCGTGGCGCAGGTCTCGATGTGTTTGAGCAAGAGCCGGTAGACCCCGACAACCCGCTTTTGAAGATGGACAACGTTATTGTTGCGCCGCACTCGGCTGGTCAATCGACACGTTCGGCATGGCTTGCCCGACAGCGCGCGTCGCAGCAGGTAGCCGCCGTACTCCGAGGCAACTGGCCGTCAGCCGGTCAGAATCCGGAAGTTGCGAGTTCGTTGAAGCGTCGGGACCGGATGCAGTCGTTGGCGCCGAAGTTGGAGGCTTCGCGAGAGGTGCTGCCGATGGCGGTGCTGCCGGAGGGGTAGGTAAGTGCCGCGACAACCTACCTTTGACACCCGGTGGCGGATATATCTACATCTCAAGTTCTGTAAGCCGTAGAGCCACAGTCCCACACTTGGATTTGATGATCGACTACTGGGAGGTTCTTACGTCAGATCGATTGAATTCTTGTTGAAAGTCGTTCGATGAGGTGTCAACATGCCCAAACGCATAGCTGACCAACACTTCGACAGCATCAGGCGTCAACTTTTGGAATTGCAACGCCAATCCAATCTGACGACGAATCACAATTCAGTCAAGGGACGCTTGAGGGAAAACTTCGTCAAACGTTTTTTGGAAAACCATCTTCCAAGTCTCGCGGACTACGCAACAGGCCAATTGTTGGATGTACGCGATTGTCTGAGTCCAGAAATGGACATCATTCTCCGTTCTTCTTGGTCTCCGCGGCTCCATCTGGATTCTGGTATCGAAGTTGTTCCCGTCGACTCTGCCGTGGCGTGTATCGAAGTCAAATCTAAGCTCTCCACAGCGTCAATGACCAGCAGTTCGGAACTGAAAAATTCTCTGCTGGCATCCTTTCGGATTAAGTCACTGCACAGACAAAACATTAGACCTGCATCGATGGCTTGGGGACAAACATATTTTTCCACCAAGGAAAAGACACCTTATCTTTTGGTCGCGTACCAAGGTCCAAAACTCGACACACTTCGTCGACACATTGGTGAGTTTGGACGTAGTCCTGACGTAATTGAGGATCTGAAGCCATATAGTACAATTGATCCATTAAAAGAACTGAAGCTAGAGGATTATTGCCCCGACGTAATCGTGGTCCTAGATCCACCCTATTATTACGCGCTTGATGACGATGTTCTAGTACCTAAACAAGATCGTGGTGCTGTTTATCTCGAGGGAGAGAGTTGCTTATCGTTGTTTTTCGTCTACCTGACTCGGCTCGTCGAGCTATGGAACGTTGCTCCGCCGCTCAATAATTTCAAGGCTTACACAGACCCATTCGGATGATTTAGATTTTGTGGTGAACTTACCGAACCGGCCCGGAAAAAACCGAAGTCGGGTAACCGAAATCTTGAGAGTGCGTAGTTTTAACCTGGATCAGCGTCTGAAAGACCGTGCGTCAAATCCGCTTTCTCCCTAGCGTGGACGTTTTTTGCCTCCATGAACTGATGGCTCAGCACACCACTTCTCGGCTAGCCGTCGGACCGCTCGGAGGGTTGCGTTGTCAAATCCTAATAGGTCGCAAATGACCGCTTCATCCAGATCGCGACGGATTGGATCGATGTCGGCTAAGTGAGCGGGTTCTAGTTCCCCATCTCTGAAGTCCTCAAATATTTCTTCCGCTGCGCTGTGTTTCTCGTCCGTCAACACCCTTAGGTCCAAGGTGGGCATGGACGGAGCAACAGTAATCTTGAGTGTTGCCTTACTGGATTGCTGACGGTTTGAATGCCACCAGTAAGACAATAATCCGAGCGTACTGTTGCTCCAAAGAGTGAACGCGTAGTCGTATCGATCATCTTCGAAAATCACATTCGGCCACACGCGCCCCCCTGCCGATTCTTTGTCGGTGAACGCGACCGCTAAGGCTTGAGAACCGAATGTGAACTCCGAGTTCAGATGAGAGCGGCTTGTGTGCTTCCACAACTCAGCGGCCTTGGCTTCCATACCGCGCTTGACTCTGAGTTGAGAGTCGGGACTACAAACCAAGCGTGTCTCGGACGGTGCATGGTGATTCCACAGCGCCGGATAACTTGCTGCCGGTGACGCTCCGGATTTTGTGAACGGGCCTTTGTGCGCTGGACTAATGAAAAGTTGTGAATCCAATCCCCTATTCCCAATTTCACCTAGCGTCGTTATAGGAATGGGAATAGAGTTTGGTTCTGCCGGCAACCATAACTTTCCTTTCGCAAGCGCGTGGGCCGTTTGTGCCACTGATGCGTCGCGCAAACGTGCGGCGCCCCAGCCAATCTCTACCTGGCTTGTTGGAGCGTCAATCGTTTCGCCGGCAACCACATCACCGCAATAAGAGATCTCACCGCCGAACGGACCGTCTTCCAATTGGCGGCCTGCATCAATCTTGGCAACCGACTTCGCAATTGCGAAAGATTGGGACAGATCGGCTGGCCTGCTGGTTAAGGATACGAAGGTTGCCCGATTATCTAGATTGGTCTTGGTCTTTCTCTTGCGCGCGACCACCAAACACTCAGCCATTCCGGTGTCTGACGAGAAAGACATACCATCTTTGACTCCGGCGATGCTAACAATTGACACGTCCTCATAGCTCGCATCGATCAATGCCCGGAATTTGGTCCATGATGGTCCGTTGATCGCAGTGAAAGGTAGCACTAAAGCGATAACACCACCTGGCTTCAATTTGATATTGCCGAGTGCGGCGAATGCAGATCCCAATCCGGCATGACCGTGATAACAGGTTCCTTCTGCTTTCTCCCGCAATCTTTTCGACATCGATTTCTGTTCAGCGTCAGATGCGTTGAAAGCCGCAAACGCCGCGTTTCGCACCCCGATTCTGGAGTCGTAATGTTTGGTATTGCTAGTAAACGGAGGATTCATTATGACCAAGTCGAAACCGTGGTCAGGAATATCGACTGTCACTTGCGCTGCCGTTTCCTCGCCAGAACTCCCCGTACGTAACGCAGGGTCGCTCGTGTTGAACAGAGTCATAATCGAAGAAGATTGCAGCAACTCGAGCGAACCGATCGCCACAGTACCGTCACGCTGTTGTCCGTACGGCATCGTGTACAGGCGCGAACCATCGAACCGAACGTTCGGGAACATCCCGGATAGCGTTGCACCAGTGATATGGATGGCTGAAGGCATTACATCACATCCGTACAACACACTCTCCATCATCGATCGATGCAAATTTTCAGCTTTGCCACCAGCATTTTCGTGGCGAGTAGCGATTTGCTCGTACACCGCGGCGAGTAGCGCACCGGTTCCGCATGCAAAATCGCCGATCCTCAATTGACCCAGCGCAGCAGCGTCTGCCCAGTCAACATCGTCTAACTTGGCTAATGCGATGCGGGCAAGCAATGAGGCTGAAGCAGGTCGCGTATAGAACGTTGCGAGATACTTGCGGTCGGCGATGAGACGTTGGAACATGCGTCCAGTAAGGTCGTGTGCAATACTGGCACCCGAAGCTATCACCATACCCGCAGTGTCGTGCAAAGCGTAGAGTATTTCCGCGGCTGTCCTGGGGTGCAATTGGTAGATGATGTCGCGTGCGATGGCAAATATAGGCCAATAATTGATTTTTAGTACCTCTTGCCATGAAGCCAAAACCTCGGCTTGAGGATTTAACACGTTGGGACCGCATACCATTTGCAACGGCTTGACACCGGGGTGCATGCCGGCTACTCGATCGTGAAAAATCAGAGCATTGGCGACGATCGCACTCGCCATGCGGCGTGTTTGCAATACATCCGCTAGACCGAGCAACTTGGCGATTTCAGGCGTGATAAACGGTCGAAGCTCAGCCAATTCGTTGAGGCGGCTCGTCGCGATCTCGATTCCTCTTTCAAGTTGATCCGAAGCTTCATCGACCGCGCGTTGCGGAACAGATACCAGACGCACCATGTCGGCTACATCCACGCATGAACCTTCTAACCAACCAGATTCAGGAAATCGTTCGCCGTGTTCGTATTCCACCGCAAATGACATCTGCGCCGATTTCGTTGCTGCGTCGAGATCCGTAGCGATTCTTAATGTTTCTGGATAACGGAGTGCAATTGCGGATTCGATAATCCTGTTGCTTTCCGTGACGCGCAAGCCAAGACGCGACCGGGCATCATCCTCAACCGATATTCCTGGATCGTACTCCCCTTCAATTACGACAGGAGCACGGTCATCAGCGTTAATCAGGATGTCAGGATGTAGAGCCGCATTGTCGACAATTACTCCCGTGTTCTCATACACGACGTTCGAGGTTGGCAACATGCTTGCGAGCACACGCCCCAAGGCCACGTTCACGCTTGGTTCAGTATGTCTGTGTCCGCTGGTAATCGTTGAACTCCTGATGAAATCTTGCTCCTTCGTAACCAATTATCGAAGTTTATGCTTGAACATCTCACTTGTTACTCACATTTGGCGAAACATTGAAATCCCTTGACATCCCCCTATCCCCCATACACCACTACCAACACGATCGCGCCGGTTGCGGCGGTGAAGACGGCGAAGGGCCATAGGGTTAGTGTTCCCATGCGGCGGATTAGCCACATGAAGAGGTTGATGGCGATGTATGAGGCGACGAATGAGATAGCGAAGCCGATGGCGAGTTCGTCCCAGTCGGGTAGCGATTCGGATGGTGATGCGAGGACTTGAATGAAGGAGGCGATTGATGCGATGGCTATGACGGGGACGGATAGTAGGTAAGAGAATCGGACTGCCACTACTAAGGGCATGCCGCGCGTTAGTCCTGCGGTGATGGTTACGGCGGACCTCGATATGCCGGGTATCAAGGCTGCGGCTTGAGCAAAGCCGATGATTAGCGCGTCGGTGTAGTCGATGACTTTTGATCGGGTTCGGCGGTCTTTACCAGTCAGTCGGAGGTTGGTGAAGTGATGTCCGAGTAGCAATGCACCGCCGGTCACGATGAACATGCCGGCTGCGACTTCGGGGGCGCGGAACGCATTGGAAGTGATCGCCTGATAGGTGGCTGCTCCGATGGCGATGGCTGGCAGCGAACCCAAGCCTGCGGCTTTGAGGAGGTTTTTCGAAGACATCGACATTCGTATGGATAACCGTCGCCGCATGTCGCCGATACGCCGGTGCTTCTCCAGCGTCTGCATCGACATCAGGTCGTCGTCGCCACCAAGCGGGATGGTTCGACCACGTCTGAACGTCCTGAGGATCAGCATCCAGTCGCGCCTGAAAAAGAGCGCTAGGGCCAGCAACGATCCCAAGTGGACAGTGGCATCGAATGCTGCTGACGGTGGATCCCAACCGAGGACCCACGACGCAATGATCATGTAGCCGCTGCTGCTTATGGGTAGCAGTTCGGTGAAGCCCTGCATGAATGAGAGCGTGGCGACTTGGACGATGGTCATGGCGGTGTTGTAGGTCTATCCGTCAACTAATTGTCTAATCCGTATCTGGGGTGCAGGCATAACCACGTCATTCCCGAGGACGCGGGAACCCAGTTCGACGGGATGGCATCCCCCCGCCACCCCTCTGGATTCCGGCTTTCGCCGGAATGACGGTCGCGGTTACTAGCGTCGTCGACTAATGCTTTCAGCGTGGTAAATTGAATGTTGCCTCGTGAATAGCACCAACTCGCCACAATGCCCAAGAAACCGCCGATAGTGACTCGCATCGAGACGTTGCGAGGTGCAGCAGCTCCACACATAAGCTGGGTGCGCGTCTATACCGACGACGGCAGAGTTGGGTTAGGTGAGACGGCGTTCGGTCCTGAAACGGTCGAAGCATGGGTGCATGAGGATGGTGCGGGATACCTGCTCGGCAAAGACGCGACACAACTCGATTGGCATTGGAACAAGCTGAACGGTCACGGCGGAAAGGTCCTGGCACGCGCTGCGGACATGAGCGGGTTGTCTGCGATTGATATGGCGCTGTGGGACCTTTACGCCCAACGCGCTGGAGTACCGCTCTACGAAGCCTTGGGCGGCCTCAGTCGCCCGTCTATTCGCGTCTACAACACTTGCGCCGGGTACTCCTACGGCGTAAATCGTGCAGGAAATCTGGATTCAGGCGATCTCGACTACCGTCCAGAGTACCGATACGAAGATCAGCAGGCATTTCTGACCGACGCCGGAGCACTAGCCGACGATCTGCTCTCCGAAGGCTATACCGCGATGAAGATCTGGCCTTACGACCAAGTCGCCGATAAATCTAATGGTCAATTCATCTCGGGCCCCGACCTCGAGATGTGTACCGAGCCCTTCCGCCTAATCCGCGAAAAGGTTGGTAACAGAATCGACATCATGTTGGAGATGCACTCGCTCTATAACTTGCCATCCGCAGTACGTATCGCGAAAAACGTCGAGCCATACGTTCCGTTCTGGTTCGAAGACCCAGTGCCGATGGACAACATCGACACGCTCGTGGAGTTTCGGCGTTCGACGGACATCGCCGTGACCGCGTCCGAAACCGTCACGACACGTTGGGCTTTCCGCGAGATTTTCGAGAAGCAGGCGATGACGATCTGCATGTTCGACATCTCATGGGTCGGCGGCATCTCCGAAGCAAAACGCATCGCCGGGATGGCTGAGGCGTATCACATGCCGATCGCGCCACATGATTGCGTAGGTCCGGTTACCTTCATGTTCTCGGTGCATCTTTCGCTAAATGCGCCCAACGCGCTGATACAGGAGACGGTGCGGGCCTTCAACTCGACGTGGTACATGGATGTCGTCGACAAAATCCCGGAAATCAAAGACGGCTACGCCCTGCCCCCGGAAGGTACCGGGGCCTGTCAAACGCTGTTGGATTCGTTCGTGAATGACCCGGAAACCATCATCCGCGAAAGTAACCTATGATTGTGCGCGGGCATCCCCCGCTCGCTTCGCATCGCGCCCCCTTCGCTTTGCGAAAGGGGCAACTCTCTACTTGAAGACACAGCTAGAGTAATCGCAAGGAGATAAGTAATGGCATATAAAGTCGCTGACCCGATACAGATGTTCGTTTCACCGGGTCCGAAACCGAACGGTTTGCAGGCTGCGGATGACGGACTCTGGTACATAGATCAAGGCAACGACAACGTCTACAAACTCGACTGGCAGACAGGGGAGACGTTGTTCGAGGCTCCGACTGAGACGGTTCATTCGAGCGGGATTACGCTTGATGATGAGGGGAATGTGTGGATCGCGTCGACGTACTCATGCGACATCTTCGTCGTGGATCGGGAGACTGGTGCGACTATCGACAAGTTCCCGTCACCCGGCGCAGGTATAAACGCTACCCGCGAGCATTTCGACGAATCGATGGGCCGCGCATCGCAACCTACCGGCGATCACGGTCTTGAGTGGAAAGATGGACATATCTACATCGCGTCGCCGCCGTCTCAGTTCGTCCACGTCGTAGACGCTTCAACTTGGAAGGAAGTGCACCGCTTCAAGGCGCCGGGCTACCGTGTCCACGGCATCGCATTCGCCGAGGAAGAAGGACACATGTGGGTCTCCGACACGTCGTTCGGCATCGTCTGTCGGCAACGCATTGAAGATGGACGTTGCTATGACGTGTTCCGCGTGCCGCACCCGGTCCAAGTGCACGGAATGACGATCAAAGACAACCGACTTTGGTACGCCGACGACCGCGGGCCCATCGGCTGGCTAAGCGTCAGCATGGAACCGGATTTCTAGACCAATTCCGCCTCACTCTTCGCGCTCTCTTTTCGAACGCGGAGCATTAATCGGTTTGCGGTCAGCGGATCGCGACGATGATTCAATGTGGGCGTTTGTATAAAAGACAGCTAACCAAAGGAACAATAATCATATGACCAAAGTGCTAGTCACCGGCGGCTCAGGAAAGATGGGCCAAGTAATCGTGAAGGACCTCCTAGCCAACGGCTACGAGGTTGTCAGCACGGACCGAAAGGCACCGAGTTCGACCGACAGTTTCGAGTTCATAGCGGCGGACGTCACTGACGCCGACGAAGCCATGCGCGTCATGGAAGGTTGCGACAAAGTCATCCACATGGCCGCGATACCCAATCCGTTGATAGCGTCGGAGTGGGAGGTTCTACGCGTAAACACGATGTCGAACTGGGCGGTGCTTGAAGCCGCGGAGAAGCACGGGATTTACAACGTGGTCATGGCCTCGAGTATCAACGCAATCGGAGCCGCGTTCTCGCGCAACCGCGTGCCCCGTCCGTACTTCCCTCTGGATGAAGAGCAGGGAACGTTGTGCCAAGACTCGTACGCGATGTCTAAGTGGTATGGCGAGATCATGGCGGACACGTTCGTTCGTCGCAATCCGGGCAAGATGCAGATCGCATCGATGCGCTTTCACTGGCTGGGGCACAAAGACGAGCAGCTTGAGCGCAAGAAGGCAGGTGGAACCAACCTGACTAATCCGATGCGCCGCAACGCGATGGATTTCTGGGGCTACTCCGACATCGAAGAATCGGCGGCGGCATGTCGGTTGGCGATAGAAAAGGAGTGGGACGGCCACGAGGCGTTCTTCATCAATGCTACGGACACGTTTTTGGAAGTGCCAACGGAAGAGGCGATTGCGATGGCCTATCCAGAAGCCGAGATCCGCGCTCCCCTGCCCGGATTCACTTCCGCGATCAGCCCGGCAAAAGCCAAACGTATCCTAGGTTGGGAACAGCAACACTCTTGGCGCGACCTGTAATCGACCAATCTTTTTCGAATGATTGGCCACAACCGTAGAGGAACATCCGATGGCAAATTCACTAACTGGCAAAGTGCAAACCGTCCAAGGGCCCATCGACCCCGGCGATGTGGGTGTGACGATTACGCATGAACATCTCATCATCGACTTTGTCTGCGTTCTACAAGAAGTCCCAGGCGCGAGCAATCTACAAAAACGCAACGAACCCGTGACGCTAGAGAACCTTTGGTGGGTCCGCCACTACTGGAACAGCAGCATAGACAATCTCCAAATGTTCGATGCCGATATTGCGGCGGAAGAGGCAGGTGAGTTCTACAAAGCCGGCGGCTCCACGATCGTCGACGTTACATCCATCGGCATCGGCCGCGACCCGCAGGCCCTGTTGCGGATATCTCGCGCGTCGGGTTTGAACGTCGTGATGGGCGGCGGGCACTACGTTTACCTCACTCACGGCGAAAACATCCATGACGCCACGGTCGAAGAACTGGCCGAATCGATCATCAACGATGTGCAAGTAGGGGTTGACGGCACAGATATCAAGACGGGCATCATCGGCGAAATCGGCAACTCGTGGCCTTGGGAAGAGACCGAAAAGAAAACTCTTGAAGCCGCGGTAATGGCACAACGTGCAACCGGCGCTCCCCTCTTGATACACCCAGGACGTGACCCCAAATCTCCGATTCAACTCTTGGAAGCGGTAGATCGATGGGGTGGCGACCTATCGCACACCGTGATGGGTCACATCGAGCGAACGATATTCGACTACGGCGTTTTGGATGACGTTGCGGCGACTGGCGCGTTCATGAATTGGGATCTTTGGGGTATGGAATCCACCTACTATCCCATGCGCGCCGACACCTACATGGCCTCAGACCAACACCGCATCGAACAGATCGAGCACATGATTGCAAACGGAAACGCAAATCAGGTGCTGTTGGCCCACGACATCTGCGCCAAACACCGCCTGAAAAAGTGGGGTGGCCACGGCTGGGACCACATCATCGCCCGCGTCGTCCCACGGATACGCGCTCGCGGCACATCGCAATCCGACATCGACACCATGCTCATCGACAACCCTACTAGGATGTTGACGTTCACTGAACCGTTTGGCTGAAATAGCACTCGTCGAATGGTTCGTCGAGAGGATGCTCTCGACTCAACAGGTTTGTCGCAGATAGCGGGATAGAATCAGAGTCATCACGTCCCGCGCCCCCGTAGCTCAACGGATAGAGCGAAAGACTTCTAATCTTTAGGTTGCGCGTTCGAATCGCGCCGGGGGTGCCATCTTCTTGCTAAATCTCCTTCGATGGCTGGACATAGCGATTCACACCACTCGCCCCCTCACATCATCAACTCTGCTCGCCGCGTCGGAATCGCAGTGGACTCTTGTGCCCTTCTCACACCGGGCTTCATAGAAAACAACCGCGTTGCTGTTGCACCTATGCGCATTAACATTGGAACGGATTCTTTTCCCGACAATCCCCGTCTCGATTACAACGCCTTCTATGGTCTCCTTGCAAATGAGCCCAACCTCACCGCATGGACTGTCGCCCCCAAACCGGAAGTCTGGCTCGAAGCCATCAGCGAAGCTTCCCGAGAAGTCGAAACTGTTATTTGCATCACTGTTGCGGCGGGGCTGAGTGCTTCGTACGACTCTGCGAGAGTCGCCGCCAAAACGGCCATCGAATCAAATCCGGGATTAGACGTCCGAGTGATCGATTCTGGGACGATCTCAGGAGCATTAAAACTCATGGCGATGGATGTCACACGGGCAGTTGATTTGGGTATGGATGCCGATGAGATCGAAGAAGTGATACGCGGAAAACGGGCTGGTTTGCGCACCGTCGCATCTATAGACTCGCTTGACCGAATGCACCTCATCGCGCGTGTTCCTCAGACCGCTTTGGTGGTTGCAAAAAGCCTGAACATTAAACCGGTGGTCACCTACACTCCCGACGGATTCAAGCTTGTAGCTACACCGGTTACCGCGGGAGCTGCTCAACGAAAGATGCTCAGTACTATCAGCGATGACGTCAAAGATGAACCGACCAAATTCATCGTGCTGCACTCGGGCGCGTACGATCGTGCGGTTGAGATTTCGATGGAGATCCGTGAGCGATTTGACTGCCAATTCATGAACGTCGCAGATTTCCATCCGTTCGTCGGCTTCTACTCTGGCAAAGGTGCCATCGGTATCGCATGGGAACCAGATTGATCTATCTCAGGTGCGGACGGTGAATATCGCGGATTGGTATTCTATTAAGCGGATTTTTCACGACAACGTGCGCGCTTCCAATCGGTGCGAGACGAGTTGATACCCGAAGTTGGAATTCAAAAACTACGAAATAGAGCCGTCGTTCTACGACGAGATGTTCGAGGTTGATGGTTCGCCTCGTACGCACTGCGTCGAACTTCACTCGACACTTACCGATCTGACCCAGCTCGAACTCAGCACCATGCAGGAGCGGGTTACTCGTTCCTTCTATAACGAGGGCATCACGTTCATCGTCTACGGCGATGAAGCCGCTGGTGAGCGCATCATCCCGATCGACTGCGTCCCGCGTGTGCTCGCTAACGCGGAGTGGCGCCACATCGAATCTGGACTGGATCAACGGCTGCGTGCACTGAACCTCTTTTTGGAGGATGTCTATAACGAAGCTCGGATAATCGCCGACGGGGTGATACCTGTGGATGTGATTCGCGGCTGCCCTCAATATCGCATAGAGATGCGAGGTCTATCCGCGCCATACGGTGCTTGGGTCGCGGTCTGTGGCACCGACCTTGTCCGCACCAACGACGGCTTTCGCGTTCTCGAGGACAATCTCCGAGTGCCGTCTGGTGTCTCCTACATGATCGCAACGCGAAAAGCGGTCAAGGCAAATTTGCGAAACGCCTACCGTAGGTCGCAGGTACTAGATGTTGAACATTACGGCAAGCTGCTGCTGAGAACTCTCCGTGACATCGCCCCTCCTGGCGTGTCAGACCCCACGATAGCGCTGTTGACCCCCGGTGTTTACAACTCGGCGTTCTACGAACACATGTTTCTCGCCAGCGAGTTAGACGCCGAGCTTGTTGAAGGCCGCGATCTCATCGTCAACGACGGCTACGTGTACATGCGCACAACCTCAGGCTTGCGCCGAGTCGATGTCATATACCGACGCGTCGATGACGACTTTATCGATCCCCTCGTCTTCCGTCCCGACTCGTACCTCGGAGTGCCGGGGCTGCTCCATGCGTATCGCCTTGGCAACGTTACTCTGGCGAATGCGCCTGGAACCGGCGTCGCCGACGACAAGAGTGTGTACGCATACGTTCCTGACATCATCCGCTACTATCTGAGCGAAGAGCCTATTCTGGCAAACGTCCAAACCAATCTCTGTCGTCAACCTGAAGGACTCGAATACACGCTCGACAATCTTGAGAACCTGGTAGTCAAGCAAGTCGGTGGCTCTGGTGGTTATGGAATGTTGATTGGACCACACGCAACGCCAGATGAGCGAGACGCGTTCGCCCAAGAGATTCGATCCGATCCTGACAACTACATTTCGCAACCGGTACTTGACCTTTCACGTGCGCCGTGTCTGATCGACAACGAGTTTCAACCCCGTCACGTTGACCTTCGGCCATTCATCTTACGGGGACATGAGACTCGAATAGTTCCGGGCGGGCTTTGCCGCATCGCACTGCCCCGCGGCAGTTTGGTCGTCAACTCTAGCCAAGGCGGCGGCGCAAAAGACATCTGGGTACTTCCGACGTAAAACGAATGCTTTCCAGCAGCGCAAGTGGCATTTACTGGATGGCACGCTACATGGAGCGTGCCAGTTTTATGTGCCGGCTCCTGCACATCCAATCCGAGGCACTCGTCGATCGCCCCATCGCCGAAATCGAATTCGGATGGCGACGAATTTACACCGCAATCGATCGCAGCCCTCTTGGCGGAATCCAAGGAGCAGGCCCCGAAGACGATTACACATTGGTTGATGCATTTCTCCTCACCGATGAACTCACCTTCGTTCGTGACAATCCAGAATCGATCCTTAGCTGCCTCGAGCGCGGCCGCGAAAACGCACGCCAGATCCGAAACTGCGTAAGCGAACAGATGTGGACTGCGCTGAATACCGAGTTTCTCCGCATCCGGGACATCAAATTGACCGACATCTGGCTTACTTCGCCGGGCAGCTTCTACGCCGAATTGTTAGCAGGAATCGATCGTTTCACTGGTGTCGCAACTGCAACGATGTACCGAGACGAGGGATGGCACTTCTTCCGGGTCGGCCAATTCATCGAACGCGTGCAGTTCAGTTGCTCGCTTCTTCTGACTCAGACGCGGCTTGAAATCCAATACGGCGAACTCGCTGAAGCCAGCTGGCGAAGTCTGTTGCGGATTTTCCACGCTTCTGGTGCTTACGACCGGACCTACAGCATTGAAATCCAACCCGAATTGGTGCTCGATCTTCTCGTCACTGACAGACGCATACCTGAATCATTGCTCAGATCCGTTGACCGCACTACGCAAGAACTTTCATCTCTTGGCGACGGACCAAACACAGCGACGAGCGGCGCGTTGCGCAGGCTCGCTGGACGCCTTGGAGCGCTTCTCCGTTACGATTGGCCAGATCGCGATGATCGCGAAGAAGTATTGCGTCAAGTCTTGACTTACTCACGACAACTACACGACCGCTTGTCTGAAACTTACTTCGACTACGCCATTCAAGGCGTACCGAGGAGCGATGTGCGATGACCGAGATGGTCCGATACGCCATCGAGCACATCTCGCGCTTCCTGTACAGCAAAACGGTTGCGCGTTCGGCTATGTGGCTCTGCCTGCAACCACGCAGCGACTTCGATCAACACGTCCGGCGTTTCGAAGCGGTTACCGATCCAAGCGTCGCGTTAAGTCCGGAAACTGACCCCTTCGGCAACAATAAGCACGTTATAACTGTCAACTTTGAACACAACTCTTTGTCCATCACCACTCGATCTGAAGTCGACAACATCACAGCTACCCGATTGCCGACTGCTCTAGGACCAGGTGCATGGGAAGAGGTTGATTCATGGGACAACACCTTAGAGCACTGGGATTTCACCCACGAGAGCGCGTTGACACGTAGTTCACCGGCGCTCGAAGATTTCGTATCTCGATATCGAATCGGTTCCGGCTCCGATCCCGTCGAATCGTTGCTCCGCCTCGGCGACACCCTGCATCGTAACTTCGAATACGCTCCCGGCGCAACAACGGCTGAATCCACAATTGAAGACATCCTCACATCGAAACGCGGAGTGTGCCAAGACTACGCGCACGTGATGATCGCCATCGCCCGATCCTGGGGAATTCCGGCTCGCTACGTCTCTGGTTACATGCACGTAACCGGGCTACGTGGCGAAATTGTGTCCGAGTCGGCTACCCACGCGTGGGTGGAATGTTTGCTTCCTGACCTCGGATGGTTCGGATTCGATCCTACCAACGCTGGCATCGCCGATGAAAGGCATGTCCGCATCGCGGTGGGCAGAGACTATCTGGATGTCTCACCTACCAGAGGCGTCTTGATCGATGGTCAACCTTCAACCCTCGAAGCCAACGTCAAGATGCAGGTGATCCCTTACACAACCAGTTAGGCCACCTGCTGAACATCTTGGACACTTGGAGGTTCGATCATCTGGGATGAACCCGAAATTGGGTAACCGCAGCCGATGTGAGTTGATGCTGCCGAGGTCAGGTCACGCAGGCGAATGTTTCTCGCTGGGGTAGAACTGGGCGCAGTAGTATCGGAAAGGCATGATCCTCCCATCGGAGCGACAGAGGCGCGGCCGAGATCGGTACTCTTTGTTTTCCCAGATGATCAGGTCTTGGAGAACATCCTCGCGTTGTTCAGACGATATGAATCTATTCATCAGCGGGGCGCGCCATTTGCTAGGCAGAAAACCAAGCCCAGCAAAGAATCTCTTCGGATTCTGGATTTCTCGCACTTGCGACACTATGGAGAGGTCGATTAACTTCCCGTCGATTGGCGTCGCAAGTATCCACAGGCGCATATCCATGCCGATCGAGTGTTCGCGTATATCGACAAAGGAGTAACCGAGTCCATAAATGTGTGTTGCGGCCGAAACTTCAAATGTGAAAGTCGCAAATCGGGCGATTGAACGTGTCCTTTTGAAGTCGAAACGCGTTTGAAGCAGCGGACCATGCACTGAAAATTCCATGACTGGATCCACGTTTTCATACCCGTGAACATAGCGTAGGTGCGCCAGATCGACTGAATTCTCAGTCGTCTCCTGAGGGTGTCCGGGAAATCGGAGAGTGTTGATTCGATGGTCGCTCCAGCCATTTTGATCTAACGGCTCTTCGGACAGTCTCCATTGTGGTTCTCGTCCTCCGATACCCCACCAAGCAAAGATCAGATTAGCAACTTCTTGGGTTTGGTAAACAGGCAATTTCGCGGTCTTCGGCGGAGGAGCAAATGGCGTGGCAACGCATTGGCCGGTTGTATCGAATTCGTATCCGTGGAATGGGCATACCAATCGCCCCTTACACACAATCCCACCGGCGTCTGGCCCCAAATCGGCACCAAGGTGCGGGCAGTAGGCATCCGCAACGCATACACCTCCGTCCGCGTCCATCCACACGACTATTTCCTGTCCCATCCACGTCTTTCGGATGAGTTTGGCCTTTTGCAAAGCATCTCGGCTTGCGATGAAGTACCAGCCCTCGGGAAACGGCGAAGGCAACGGAACGTTGTCAGGTTGCCTAGGTCGGGTTGACATCAACAAAACTCCTTACCTGACATGAATTATAGGTTTGAGGGTTTTCTCGATTGCGACTACCAGTATTCCTTAGCCCGCAACTGATGACGATTTAGAATCGGCGTTCATGGCAACTGGTGGTACAAGGACTGAACCACGCCGTATTGCCATTGTCGGTGGGGGAATTTCGGGTCTAGGGGCGGCTTGGGCACTGCACCATCACCCAGACAAGTTCGATTTCAGACTGTTCGAGGCGCAAGATCGGATCGGCGGAAATGCAGTCACCGTCGATATGCCTCAGGATGACGGCACTTCGATCCCCTTTGACATTTCGGTCACGGCTTTGATCCCATCGGTATATCACCACATCCTGTTGTTGATGAAGAAGCTCGACATCGCAGTACTGGATACCAGATTCAGCTACAGCGTGAAATACCGTGGCCGTGTCTACGCTCACGATTTGGACTCTGATATCAGAGAAGATCTGCAACTCGAGATCGCTAAGTTTCAACGCGTCCTAAAGCGTCTGAAGTGGTTTGGCGGATTCAGCCGTTCTCGGTCGAAGTTTCTGAATTTCCTCAACCCGTTCAACTACATAAGTATGGGCACGGTTCTGAATCTGGCGGGGCTTTCCGGGGACTTCAGGTACAAGGTGCTGAAGCCAATGTTCGTCAACTTCCTGATGGCTACAAATGTGTTCGATATGCCAGCTTCGCTCTTTGCCAGGTATCTCGAATTCTTCGATGTCGAAACTGCCACCCCTATGCAAACCTGGGATCAGGGCACGCGACGAATCTACGAAAAGCTGACAGCCGATTTCCAAGACAAGATATATCTGAAGCGCCCGGTCCGAAAGGTGTATCGCCAGCCGTCTCACGTAGTCGTCGAGGATGAAGACGGTGTACAGGAGATGTTCGACGAGGTGATATTTGCGTGCAATGCGAACCAGACGCTGATGATCCTCGACAAACCCACTTTTCTAGAGCGTTACATTCTCTCGTCGGTGCGTTACGAGAGCGAACTTCACAACCATACCGTCGTTCATTCCGACTCCTCAATCCTTCCGGATAACGAAGCGAAACCCTTAGAGACTCGGAGCACTCATACCGAACAATACGGTTCCAGACCGGACAACTACGAAATCACATACATAATGCACAATCAGCAACCTTGGGCCAATCGGTCTGACAAGCCCTGTTTAGTGACCTACAACCCCATCAACGAAATTGATGAAGAAAAGATCATTGAGAAGCGGTGGTTCCAACACATCGTGCACGACGTGCGCCATGTTACGTTGCTCCTTCCTTTATTCGGGCGAATTCAGGGCAAGCGCAATACTTGGCACTGTGGCGCGCACACGCTGGTAAACAGCCAGGAAACCTGCTTTGTCAGCGGTCTAGCCACTGCAAGACAACTCGGTGCGGACTATCACTTCGACGACCCCGAAGCGCGACGCATCTTCAACTACTACGGAAGCATCATGTACGGTTGGCGTTTCAGAAAAGCGAAGGGCTGAAAATCGCTCTGCGGCTGTGCCTAAGAGCCTTTTACATAGCTATTGATCCGTTGCATCATAAAGATGTGCTAATCTTCATCCTCAAAGGAGCACCTCGGTGACAGAGGCTGTCGGGATGATGTGCGAGGAGCGAGACTGATGACGCTCACTACAGACGATACGGCAACCCAACAGCTCACTCTGCCACAGGAACTCATCCTCATGCTTCTCAATGAGGAGACTGGGTACTTTCGCCAAATAGCTGGTTGGGACTTGAATTGCGCCGTCGTAGGAGCCGTACTCGCTGAACTATCGCTCCAATCTCGTATCGACACCGATATGGAATCTCTGTTCCTTATCGACGAAACAGAAACCGGCGATCCTGTGCTCGACCCCTTCCTTAAGGCGATCGGATCTGAAACAGCTCAACACGACGCCCAATATTGGATCGAGCGTTTTGCTTCACACGCGGATGCCGTTATCGATTCGGTCTTGGGACGATTGGTCGACTTAGAGATTCTCGATCATCACGAAGGCGACTACTGGACGCTGTCTAGCAGAGTGTGGCAGTCAGAAATGATGACCGGTTCCCAAGACGGCACCGCGACTCAGTTCGTCAAGGCGCGTATCACCAATGTGATCTTCAACAACGAGATTCCTGACCCCAGAGATATCATCATCATCTCTCTGATCAATACCTGTGATGTTATTCGGTTCATATTCCAACTGGATGAGGAATCTGAAGAGCGTATCGAGCAAGTCTGCAGGATGGATTTGATCGCCCGGGCGATCGGCGAAGCGGTTGCACACAACATGGTTGGACCGGCGCTTCGACGCCCTTCATTATCTAAGCCGATCCCGGTCGTCCCACTCCGTGAATTGGTGTTCAATCGACACGTTCGCGATGGCAACCTTAACGCGTTGTTCGCCGTTATCGCGGAAAAGCATGGTCCGGTCTATCAGATCCGCCCGCCGTTTCAGAAGCACCCCATAACCGTTCTTGCCGGTGCGGAGACGAATCGCTGGGTGCATCGACACGGGCGCAACTACCTTAGAGCCAGAGACTACCTCCAAGATTTCGAGAAGGTCTACGGCGCGTCTGGGATACTGCCCGCGCTGGATGGCGCCGATCATTTCCGATACCGCAAATCAATGAGTTCGGCATACTCCAGAACGAGATTGGAAAGCCATCTCGAAACGCTTTACCAACAAGCCCGAACGTATATGTCGAATTGGTCCGTAGGGGATGCGCTCCCCGCAACTCGGACGTGCCGACTTCTAGTCAATTCACAGATGTCTCCGATCATGATCAGCGTCGATTCGCAGGACCTAATCGACGACCTCATTGCCTACAAGACACGCGCGCTCAGCACTCACGTGGTGAAGGTGTTGCCGAAGTTCCTGCTGAATACACCAGGTATGAGGCGCAAGAAGAAGAAGATCTACGAGCTTGTCGAAAGGGTCCAGAGCATTCATACTCCAGCGCAACGGGCCGGATGCCCTCGAGACCTTGCAGATGACTTGCTGAGCCTGCATGCCAGCGATCCCCAGTTCCTGCCTGAATCGAACCTCGGGTTCGTTTTTTCAGCGGCCCTTATAGCCAGTGTCTACCTTGGCGATGCCCTCGGTTTCGCCGTATACGCTATGGCGTCGCAGCCAGAGTTGTACAGCCAAATCCAACGCGAAGCGGACGCCCTCTTCGAAGACGGCGACCCGGGTAACGACGCTTACACCCCAGAGGCGATAGATATAACTCGCCGCTTCATCATGGAGACATTGCGGCTTTACGCAATTGTCCCCATGTCGCTCCGAACCGTGATGAATACGTGTTCCGTCGAGGGATACGAATTACAGGAAGGTACACCCGTCCACATCGCCCAAGCGGCAACGCATTATATGGAAGACTTCTTCCCCGATCCCCACAGATTCGACATCGATCGCTATCTGCCTCCGCGCAACGAGCATATCAGCCCCGGGTACGCACCCTACGGTCTAGGCACGCACACTTGTCTCGGTTCCCGATGGATGGAACTCCAACTTGCCGTCAACGCGTTGATGATCGCGCATTATTTCACCCTTGAAGTGCCCGCGAACCACAAGTTCAAAATCAGCCCGTTCCCTTCGCTGTCGGTCGACAAGAAGCTCAAGTTCCTGGTTACCGAGCAAAGACGCGAGATTAAGGTCTGACGCGCGAGGGGATCGCTCAGCTGACAGGGATGTAGAAGGGCTTAATGGGGTTTGCGAGCCAAGAAGCAGTACAACGGCGTGAATAAGCCGGTCTTTCCGCCTGCCACGTAGGCTCTGGCGGTACGATCCATCAACCTGACGACTTCTGTGGATCCTTTCGGGAACATCCCAAGTTTCTCGGCCAGTTTAGACGTCCCGATTAAAGCTTTGCGACCCAGGGGAATCCTGCGGAAGGCGTTGTCCAAAGTTTTGCGCCCGGCCTGCATGGGCTGATACCACGGCGTGGTGGGACTGTTTTCCTCGACGGCCCGATCCTTCGCCTCGATGATCTGAAATCCCGCCGTTTCGAGTGCGCGATTCACCTCGCCCGTAGTCGCTATATCGTTAAGCGCGATGCCGAGCATCAATTCATTTTTGATGGTCTGGTGCTGATCGGCGCTGGGATCGAACTTGCCCGTGAGGCACATTTCCTGACCCCAGAAAAGTGCTCCGGGTTTCAGAACGCGGTAGATCTCGGAAAATGCCCCGACTTTGTCCGGCGCATGGCACGTAGATTCGATTGCGTAGCCCCGGTCAAACGTGTCGTCCGCGACGCTGGCCATGTCCATAAAACTGCTTTCGAGGCAGTCGACCATGTGGTCGATTCCCGCTTCAGCATTCAATGATTTCGCTTTCGCCAACTGGACTTCGCTGATATTCACCCCGACTACCCGTACGCCAGCCTCCCGGACGACGCGGCGCATCGGGCCGCCGGTACCGCAACCCACATCGATCACCGTCATCCCTTTGTGCAACGCTAGCTTGTCAATCATCAGCCGCTGGTGCCGTATCTGGGAGTCCTCGAGACTTTCCTCGGGCGATAGCGGCGCGAAGTGCAGGGAGTCACTCCACCCGAAAACCATGAACTCGTTGCAAAGGTCGTAGTATTCCTTGACCGTTGCCGCGTGGTCATAGTCATTTGACCCGGCGTTCTCGACGTGCGCTCTGTCCATCCATTCATCGAAGTGGTTCACCCGACCGCGGACGTCCGATCCGCCGTATGCGGACTTAAGGTCGTTGGACAGTTTGCGAAGTCGCATGAGCGCAATTTCCTACGAGGAACTCTGTTCCCGATCGTACTGCTGGTAGATGCCTTCCATGGCGACGTCAAGTTCCGCCCACTCGCGCTCAACCATCGACCGCAATCGCATGTTCTGGTAGGCGCCCCAGACCACCATCGCAGGAAGCACCACGAAGATGGAAACCATCAGCGAGTAGACGATCGTGATGGTGGCGGTTATGCCGAACTGCTGCGACGCGAGTAGTGGCGAGGCTATAAGAACTCCAAATCCCAAGGCCGTCGTTAGAGCGGAGCCCAACAACGCTGAACCAGTTGTCATCAGAGTACGTATAGCCGCTCGTTCAGGGTCGCGTTGGCGCGCGAACTCTTCGCGGTAACGATGAATCACATGGATCGTGTAGTCCACACCTATTCCGATCGAAAGCGAAGTGATGATCGAAGTAATCAGCGTGTAAGGAATATCTAGGAGCGCCATCGTGCCTAATACACAGAACAAAACGAGCACGATCGGGGCCACTGCAACCACACCCAAAGCGGGTTGACGTAGCGTCACCCAGAAGAATATGGCGAGAATGCCCAGTGCCACGGCGACCGTAGTACCGATGGCCTCCGTCTGTCGGTCTGTTATCTGATCCGTGACGGCGACGGATATGATGGTGTCCGAGGTGGCAGTAACAGCAGAGTCGTCGCCTTGCCACAGCGCCTCAATCTGACCTTGCATCATCCTCGTTTCCTCGGGCTCACCCAAGAAGCTCGGATACTGCAACAGCATCGCATCGATACCATTGGGATCGTTGACCAGGAACCGCGCTAGTTCGGGTTCTTCCGCTCCAAGCCTGTCGAGCAACTGTTGCATAAGTTCCGGATCGAGATGCACGCCCTCAGACGCTTCTTGGAACATTGCCGCGAGTTCCGGATCGTATTTGTCTCCGGGCTCCCCACTGTCTTCGATCCAGTCGTAAAGGTAAACGTAGTACGACGACTGTATCGGTCCAGACGCAGCTGAAGGTCGCTGGGCTTCATCAGCGAAGGCAGTCGTGAGATCCTCAAGATTCAGAAGCGTGCGAATCTCAGTAACCTCGGCCTTCACTAGTATGCTGGCGATCTCCGTCGATCCACCGACCGCCGATTCGAGGGTATTCATGTCCCTCAAGACGCTGCCCCCACGTGGAAGGATGTCCTTGATACTGAACTCATACTTCAGTCCAGTGGCCGCATAACCAAGCCCTATCGTCACCGCAATCACGGCGAGGAGGAATGGAATCGGCCACCGCGTGACACTTCTTCCCAGCATCTCCGCAATCGGTCTGATTCCCGGCAACGCGTTCGAGATTGCCCTAGGCTGGGTCAACTTTCCGCGTGCCTCCCGCCGACGGTCAATTATCGTCCGGCCTGCAGGGATCAACGTCAGCATCACTATCAGGCTCAACCCCACGCCTAGTCCTGCGACGATACCAAAGTCGCCGATCACTCCGATCGGAGAGAATAAGGTCGCTAAAAAGCTGACGATCGTCGTTACAGCTGCCAGCGTCAACGGAATAGTGACGTGACGGAGCCCTGTCCGGACTGCCTGGACAACCGGTAAGCCTTCAAGTCGCTGCTCACGGTAGTGTGAGATTGCTTGGATCGCGTAGTCCACCGTGAGGCTGATTACGATCACCGGAATCATGGCGGTGAGTGAGCTCGGAGGGCCTATCAGGCTAAGCCCGTTCGGACCGAGCCAACCCTCTGCTCCGACGATCCACGTTATCGAGACGATAAGTCCAATCAGGGTCAGCAACATATCTGAAAAAGTGCGCGTGAAGAGCAGCAACAGCAAAGCGATGAGTAGCAGCGCCAGCCCCAATAACGGAGCCAGTCCCGACTCAGTAGCCTCGGTGTACTCGTCCTCAACGATCACTGGGGACAGGCTGCTCACACTTAGTGGGCCTTCGTCCTCATCGGCCAACTCGTAAATCCGTCTTTCAGCCTCCTGAATCCGCTCGTCACCGGTGTCGCTAAGGCGGATGTTGGCGATAGTCACCTTCGTGCCGTCCGTATCGGTCCCGGTCAGCGCATTGATCGCACCCGCAATCTCAGGCACGTTACGCGCCGCATCAATCACCGCCTGATTGATCGCATCCAACCCTTGCGCCTGCGCCAGACCTCCAATAATCGATGAGGGAGCGACCACTGCACCGACAGGCGCTAACAACTCGCTCACACTCGGGTCGCTGACGGTATCGTCGATCAGAGCATCCATCTGGGCAAGACCGTCGGGAGTGATTGCATCTCCGCGGAACAGCAACGTCACGATGCTGATCTCGCCAGAATCCCCGAAGAACTCGTCTATATCGCGCGTAGCGTTGGCAATGGCGTGTCCGGGGGGTAGGAACGCTACACTAGCACCCTCCGTCGGCGGTGCCCGCAACGTCGATCCAAAGCTCAGAATGACCGTAACGATAAGGAGAACTATGATCGTGACCCACGGACGAACGGTGACGATCAAACTAAACCTGTCCAGGATCGTGCTCATGACACAGGATTATATTGGAGGATCTTGGCACAACCCAACTCGTATGAGCCTTAGCCGACGTTAGCAACTCAAACCGCAGATAAAACCGTCATCCCCTACCCATACACCAACGTCGAACGCATAAATATCCACAGCGGCAAGTGATGCACGCTGCCAGCGAGTTGCGCTCGAATTGAAACGAATTTGGTGGGCCCGGAGGGAATCGAACCCCCGACCGATCGGTTATGAGCCGACTGCTCTAACCCCTGAGCTACGGGCCCGCGCCTCAGCGTGGTATCAATTCTACTCCGCTCTGCTTCTTGGTTCGCTGTCATTTAGTGTCTCGGCTTTAGTCGTCAAAAGAGTGATTGCAACGCAGCGGAAACTCCCCTGCGCTAACATTCAACTGAACTTACCGAAATCTATCCGTCCTGAAAGCAGGCATTCGATGGAAATCACCGATGTACGACTAGATATGTACAAGTGGCCGCGTGAGGTGCCGATCACAAATGGCCTCTACACGTACACACACAACTTGCTCAACATAGTCGTCGTCGAGACTGACGATCCGAATATTACTGGTATCGGACTCGCTGGAGGTATTGAGGCCAGTCCTGAAGTCGGCGAGGCGTTCGTTGGGCACTTCAAGAAGATGCTGGTCGGTATGGACCCGCTCGACAACGAGCGGATATGGCGAGAGATGTGGCGTCCCAAGCTAGTCGGTCGGCGTGGCATCAGCACACGCATTTTAGGTGGTATCGACATCGCATTGTGGGACATCAAAGGAAAAGTTGCTGGTCTACCCGTCTACAAACTCCTAGGCGGATATACCGACCGCGTCGACACCTACGTCGCCGGCGGCTACTACGAAGAAGGAAAAGGCCTAAAAGAACTCGCCGCCGAGATGGCTTCCAATGTAGAACTCGGAGCACGAGCGGTCAAGATCAAAGTCGGCGCTGTCCCCATCAACGAAGACATCGAACGCGTGCGTGTCTGCCGCGAAACCATCGGGCCAGATGTCCGCCTGATGGTCGATGCAAACAACGCCTACCGTCACTACGAAGCGATCGAGTTCGCACGCAAAGCCGAAAAGTACGATCTCTTCTGGTTCGAAGAACCGGTAGAACCTGACGACTACATCGGACAGCGCGAGATAACGCGTGCCACTTCTGTCCCGGTCGCGGCTGGCGAAAACGAATACACCCGATACGGCTTCCGCGACATGATTGACCACCGGGCAGTCGATATTCTGCAACCCGATGCGCTAGTTCTCGGTGGCATCACCGAGTTCATGAAGGTCTGCGCTCTCGCACAAGCGCACGATCTCGACATCGCACCCCATGGCTCGCAATACGTGCACATCCATCTTGTGGCGGCCATCCCCAACGGTCTGATCCTCGAGTACTACCGAGACACTGTCGACCCGATGCACGGCAAGATCTGGCAGCACGAGCTGTACATCGAGGATGGATACGTCCATGCCCCGGACCGCCCCGGTTTGGGACTCGAACCTAAGTGGAACGTCTTAGAAGAGTTCCGCGTCTGAGATCACGTCATTCCGGCGAAGGCCTGAAGCCAAAACGTTGGTTGCGAGGACTTCATAGATGACTGAGGACTCTCCAACCGGCGCAACCTCTGGTATCCGCAACCTCCTCACGATCTTCGCCGTTGCCTTGCGCCTCGGGCTCACCTCATTCGGCGGGCCCATAGCTCACATCGGATTCTTCCACCAAGAATACGTAGTAAACCGGCGCTGGCTATCTGAACGCCGCTTCTCGGATCTTGTAGCCCTATGCCACTTCCTACCGGGCCCGACCAGCAGCCAAGTCGGCATCGCTGTCGGGATCACACGCGGCGGTCTCCTCGGCGGCGTCCTAGCTTGGATCGCCTTCACCGCACCATCAGCTGCAATCCTCATCGCCTTCGGCTTCGGGATAACTGAGTTTGACAACCTGCTTGAGGGCAATTGGCTCATCGGTCTGAAAATCGCTGCCGTCGCCGTTGTTGCTCAAGCGCTTTGGGGAATGAGCACTACTTTAGCGCCTGACAAAACTCGTGCCACGATTGCTGTCTTGGCCGCCGTCGCTATCCTGCTCTCCCCTATCGCCTTTAGCATCGTCATCGTGATTCTCGTCGCTGGTGCCTATGGTTGGTGGCGATGTCGGCACTACGTCGAAGAACCTTCGACCGAAGACTTTGCATACGACATCCCTAGATGGATCGGTATCGCCTTCGCAGTCATATTCTTCCTGCTGCTGACTGGTCTACCTTTCGCGCGGATAATTCTCGATGTCGATGTTCTAGCGATATTCGACAGCTTCTTTCGTAGCGGATCGCTGGTGTTTGGCGGCGGGCATGTAGTCCTGCCCACACTAGAAACGGAGGTAGTTGAGAGCGGATGGACAACCGCAGAGGAGTTCATTGCCGGCTACGGCGCCGCCCAAGCTATTCCCGGTCCTATTTTCACATTCTCCGCCTATCTCGGCACGGTCATGGATGTCGGTCCGGGCGGTATCCCCGGCGCTCTCATCGCTCTTATCGCAATCTTTCTGCCATCGTTCCTGCTGGTCATTGCCATCCTCCCCTTCTGGAATCGACTTAGCCAAGCAACTAACTTCCGAGCGGCATTGGTCGCCATAAACGCCGCGGTTGTCGGCATCCTCGCCGCCGCCCTATTTGATCCCGTTTGGACCTCCTCGATCAAAGATCCAGCCGATTTCGCTCTCGCAGCAGCGGCGTTCGGGCTGTTGATGTTCTGGAAATTGCCATCGTGGGCGGTCGTGTTGTTATGCGCCGCAGCGGGCGTAGGCCTTTCCTTAGTCACATGAACGTCACAGATAATCGAAAAAGAGGTATCGTAAACCCAAAACGGTCTATCACATTTGAGAACATACCAAAGATGAAACTGCTAGTCGCTTCAATCCAGCTTTCGAAATCTCTGTGCGCCCTGCTGCTTGCCACTGCTGTGTTGATCTCTTTGGCAGCGTGCAGAGCGGAAGTCAATGTCAGTGTCGACGAAGAAGGCGAAGGCGAAATCGAGCTCATTGCAGCCGTGAGCGACACCATCATGTCGATGGCCCAACTCGGGGGCGAGGATCCGTTCGGCGACTTCCTCGACACCCCCGGTGATCAACTCGAATCCGAAGGCCTCGAAGGCGTTTCCGTAGAACCGTACTCCGAAGCCGGATACACAGGTGTCAGGATCCGCGCCAACTTCGACCCCTACGATCCGGCATTAGCCGCCGTGTCTGAGGGCGATTCCATAATCGCAGAATTAACTGACACCGTAGGCATCGGAAGATTCAATTTTGCCCGCACAGAAAATGATGATGGTTGGATCGTTGAACTCAACCAGACCACCGATCCCTCGGTAGCCGACGGCCTAGGAGAACTCGGCGATCTGGCTGGCGACATACCCTTTGACATCGGCGAACTAGACCTGCCGTTTATTCTCTCACTCGAACTCCCGGGAGAATATGTCGAACACAATGCCAACCGCGAAACCGACGGCACATTAGTGTGGGACGCAAATCTCCTGGAAGGTATCGATGTCTACGTCGTCAGTCGCGACCCCGGCCTCCAAATCGCCTTCGTGCCGATCATCATCACAGTCCTTTTCGTCCTAATCTTCGGCGGCATTGTCATCGTGGTAATCGTAAGCCGTGAACGCCGACGCCGACGCGCCGAAGAAGATGCTGAGGTGGACACCTAAACCAAAGGCTAACTGGACACTGGTAGTAGCATGTAACTGTAAGCTTGTGCGGTTGTGAGAGTAGTTAGTGGCAGTTCGATTCGGACGCGCCTCAGGAGCAACTGAAGCATGGAATCGGTCTTCAAAGCAGCGGTCCAAGAGTTGGACGATAGAAACCCTATGGTCGTCGCGACCGTCGTTCGCACTTCTGGTTCAACGCCCCAAAAATCGGGTGCTAAGCTCCTCGTGCGCGAAGACGGAAGTGGTGTTGGCACACTTGGTGGCGGTTGCGTAGAGGGAGATATTTGGTTTGCCGCGCAGGAACTTCTCAAGCGCGGCGGTGACGCAGAGTTGCGCGACTATCAGCTCAACGAGGACCTTGCGGCCCAAGATGGTCTCGTCTGCGGGGGAACGATGTATTTCCTGATCGATCCGGTGCGCGAGACTGATCCGTATCGCGACTTCGCGGCGCAAGCGGTCGACGCGTATGCCGGCGGCTCGCCTATGGCAATCGTCAACGTCACGGCAGCACCATCTGACTCCATTGTTGTAGTCGGCGCGAAGATGCTCGTCCGAGAAAACGGCGATACTCAGGGCGGTTTAGGCGACGAAATACTAGAGGCCATGACCGTAGAAAAAGCACGCGACCTGATGGCGATGGGCAAGAATGATTACCTTTATCTAGACAGTGGCATCGAGTGCTACATCGAGGCGTACACCACGCCACCAACTCTCGTATTGATCGGCGGCGGACACGTCAGCAAAGCAATCGCTCCGATCGCAAAGAGCGTCGGTTTCCGGATCTTCGTGTTCGACGACCGCGAGCAGTTCTCCAATCCTGACCGTTTTCCAGAAGCCGATATCACAATGGTCGGTGACTACCGCGATGGTTTCGACAAATTGCCGGTAAACGCAAACTCTTTCGTGGTTGTCGCGAGCCGCGGACACCAGTTCGACGATGCGGCAGTTTCTGGAGCACTACGTACACCTGCAAGCTACGTCGGCTTGCTCGGCAGCAAACGCAAGACGATTCTCATCTACGAAGAACTCATCCGCAACGGATTCGACCCCGAAGAACTCCGACGCATCAACGCACCAATCGGACTCGATATCGGAGGCCGTACTCCCGAAGAGATCGCTCTGAGCGTGATGTCGGAGATCGTCGCCTTCCGCCTCGGTGGCAACGGGGGCAGCATGAAGTTGCAGGAACGCTTACTCGACAAGGCGATCGAACGCGCCAACAAATCGCAATCGGGTGCGCAAGCGGTCGCAGCAGGTTGAACGTACCAAGTCGTGCCGGCCACCTGATCGCCAAATCTCGATGAGTGTCGAGGCCATACTGCTTGCAGCTGGTGAATCTTCCCGAATGGGCAAGCCAAAAGCACTGCTAGATTGGTTTGGTGAGCCGTTGGTGAACGCCCAAACCTGCTCCTTGATTGAAGGTGGGATCGACCAAGTGATAGTCGTTACTGGCGCGCACCACGAGGAGATATCTCGCGCGGTTCGGTCTGCGTCTAATATCGTCATCGTGAACAACGCGGAATGGATGTCGGGCAAAACTACATCTATCAAGGCTGGGCTATCAAAGCTCAGCCCGAATTGTGAAACCATCGCGCTCTTGGCGGTCGATCAGCCGCGACCATCATGGGTTGTCGAACGTGCGTTGACCTCGCATCGCGCTTCCGGAAAATCGGTGACATCCCCCCGCTACATCGGCCATGGCGGTCACCCGTTGTTTTTCGATGCATCCCTGCTTCAGGAGTTGTGCAACATTAGCGAGGAGCGTGAAGGCGTGCGTGAGGTCATGAAACGCTATGACGAGGAGATGAACCGAGTCTATTTTGATAACTCGATTGTTCGCTTCGACCTCAACACCCCTGATGACTACGAGGCGGCTTTGAGCACCTATCCGTCATTAGCGGCGCAATCGTAACTCCGAGGCATCAGAGGCATGGCAACCGACCTCCAAGCAGCACGCGAATATCTGAACAATGCAGATATCTCCGGTTGGCTAACACGCGATTACCGGTACACGAACCCGATCTTCTTCGCCGCGTTGGGTTACACACCACCAAACCTCACGCGACCAACTTGGTTGTGGATCCCGGGATTCGGGGATCCTCGAATCCTCGCGCACGATGTCGACGCGAACCGCTTTGATCGGGACGTATTTGACATCACGGCATACAGCAGCCGAGATGTGATGATCTCCGAACTTAAATCGATGCTGCCAAGCCACGGCAAGATAGCAATGGACTACTCGCCGATGTACGAGTTGCCGCGCGTCGCCCGGGTCGATGCAGGTTCGGTCGAATTGATCCGCTCTTTCGGCCTGGAAGTCGTCCCATCTGCCGACGTATCCCAATACGCGACGGAACGCTGGAGCGATGCTCAGCTGGCATCACACCGTTACGCAATGTCCGAAATCGTCAACTCAATGCATGAAGCCTTCAACTTCATCAGTGAGAATGTGCGATGGAAAATTTCGGAACACGACGTCGCAGAGTTCATCAGAGGAAGATTCGACCGGGCCGGGCTCGTAACAGATGAAGGCCCTGTCGTCGCCTTCAACTCGAACTCGTCTGATCCTCACTACGACCCAACGCCGGAAGAAGCAGCGATCATCCGACGAGACGGCTGGCTTTTGATCGACTCGTGGGCGAAGCCCGATTCGATTGCGCCATTCATATCAAGGGGTGTAGATGACGGTAGTGAACCGGTTTACGCAGATATCACTTGGGTGGCCAAGATCGGAACACCGCCTACCGCGGACCACCTCAAAGTCTTCGATTCCGTTCGTCGTGCCAGAGATTCGGCGTATGAGTTCCTGAGAACTAGGCATCGGAAAGGCGAAGCGACGCAGGGTTGGCAAGTTGACCGCGTCGCACGCGATTCGATCACGAAAGACGGTTACGGCAAATGGTTCGTCCATCGACTTGGTCATAGTATCGGACCCGAAGTTCATTCGAACGCCGTCAATCTCGACGATTGGGAAACCCACGACACCCGTCAACTCATCCCGGGCATATCCACATCCGTCGAACCCGGCATCTACTTGCCGGAATTCGGAGTTCGCTCGGAGATGGACATCTACATCAGTGAGGACGATGTCGAGATAACAGGCGAGATACAGGATCAGATACACCACATCCCCACCTAAAGGATCGTGGGGCTCACGTCGCCGAAACTGGCAATATTGTCATAACGTTAGGCGATGGATCGGTCACAATCGCAATCGCCGACGCGGAGGCGCCGATTTCCTTTACGAACGCCCAAACCGTTCGCCGCATTCCAGTATCCTGCGTTCCGACTGCTCTGGTTCAGCGCCAACTTCGTCGCGCTTGGCATTTGGGCTGAACGCTTAGCTGTCGGATGGCTCGTACTCGAGCAGACTGATTCGGTGCTGTTATCCGCCGCGACGTTCGCCGCCGGATCAGCACCCGGCATCATAGCCGCGCCCATTGGCGGTGCAGTCGCCGATCGATTCCCTCGAAACCGACTGCTGCCTCTGACTGCGCTGATCAGGGCAACTACGATATTGTCAATCGCGCTTATCGCGTTGAACGGATTTTCCAATCCTTGGCCTATATTCGTCCTGCTCGCGTTCGAAGGCGTAGTGAACTCCTTCGATATGCCCGCCAAGCAGGGACTCATAACCGACATCGTGCCGCGCGAAGCCCGAATGAACGCCATATCCGTGCACTCCGTCGGTACTCGAGCCGTCGCTGCCGCCGGCGCACTCGCCAGCGGGATCATCGCGGAGTTCGTTGGGATCCCTGCTGCCCTATTCGCCGCGGCCGGATCGGTATTGATCGGGGGCATTGTCGTTATGTTCGTGCCGACGATACGGACAACCGTCCGGCAAACTGGAGCATCAGTGAAGAACATATTCAAGGACGCAATAGTCGGCATCAGGGCGATGATACGTATCCCGACAGTTTCCACTCTTCTATGGATGGCGATAGTCGTTGAGATATTCGGGTTCGCCTACGACTCGGTCATGCCCGCCATGGCTCGCGACGAGTTGCAAGTCGCCGAATCAGGTCTAGGCACATTGAGATTCGCTGCAGGATTGGGCGCGGTGGCTGGAGCGATCGCCCTGTCTTTCCTCGGCGACTTCAGTCGTAAAGGGCCATTGCTACTCGGAATCGCTATGGGTTACGGTCTCGGTCTTATTGGAGTTGCGGCCAGTCCCAATCTGATCATGGCGCTACTTCTCGTGACGATGGTCGGAGCCGCCGCGTCGATGTTTGATGCGATGGAGTGGACGCTTCTTCAGGCGAACGTCCCGAATCGCCTGCGCGGTCGCGCTATAGGCGGCTGGGTATTCGCAATCGGTTTCGGCTGGGTAGGCCATCTGGCGATGGGCGCGGTCGGCGATGCGTTCGGCGTGAGGTGGGCGATTGGGGGAGCCGGGTTGATCGTCGCGGCTACGAGCCTGATCGCGCTTGCGATATCGCCGGTGTTGCGGCGGGCGTGAAACAAATCGGTTCAGACGCGTCAAAGCGAGTTAACCGAGACTTATCGCGCCCCACAAGCCTGTAAACACGCTTGCATGTGCCCTCTTGACTCTGCCGCGATAGTGCAACACTGCTCCAAGTTGTAGTCCTTGGCACCGATAACCTCTAGGTTCAGCGCACCGTCGTATCCGTGTTCGTGCAACACACGAACGAAACCTAGCAGGTCGATGTCGCCACGCCCATTCGCTTGGTCTTCCGGTTTGCCGGGACCTGATTGCATGCCTTTGCAGTCTCTGATGTGGACGTGTTTCACGCGGGACATCACGGCCGCGATAGCCTCCGATGGGTTCTCCCCCGCTCTGTGGATGTGCGACGGATCCATGTCGATCCCAAACGCGGGTGAATCGATTTCCTCCATCACGCGAAGCGTCGTTGGCGTGTTGTAGATGCTGGCTCCAACGTGCGCCTTGACGCATATCGTGACATCGTGCTCTTCCCCTATCTTCGCCATCTCTGCGAGTGATTTGATCGATGCTTTAAGACTCTCTTCGTCGTCTGATGTACCGCCAGGGCCGGTGTTGACCACGGGAACTCCCAGCGCCAACGCCGCACGGCAAGCGCGATCCATGACGTCCGGGTCTCTTCGCGGCTGCTCCATCGCTAGTAGTTCAAGTCCGTACTCCTGCGATAGATCGCGTATTTCGGGCACCAATTCCTCCCATCGGTCCAACACCAAGTGCTCGCTCATACCGTCAATCGCCGACAACTCGATGCCATCGTAACCCGCCATGGAAATCCCACGGAACGCGTCCGCCATGCTGTGTCCGCCGAATAGGACGGAATTCGCTCCAAGTTTCATCATCAATTCCCTTCGATATCAACCACAGTGCCGTTTTCCCACGATTCGATCGCAGCTTCGATTATCAGTTGCGACTTCAACGCGTCTTCTCCGGACCCGTCGATGTCGACTGGGGCCGCGCCTTCGATATTTTGGTCTACCCAACGAGTTATCCGGCTCTCGAAGGTTTCCCCAAAACTCATCATGCCGCCAAGGTATGAGAAGCGTTCGACCTGCTGAGAACGTCTCGGGTAGAACTCCAGCTGCTCACAAGCCTCCAATATCACGAATCTCGCCTCAGATCCAACGACTTCGAGCCTTTCCAAGCCGTAACTGCCCCCGGCATCGTAACTACCCGTCAAATGACCGATGATGCCGTTTTCAAACTGCATGTTGACTTGGACGTTCGACCATATCTTCCGTCCCTTGCCACGTTTGAAAAACGCTTGAACCCTCTTCACATCACCACAGAAATACTGCATTACATCGATCGAATGGGGATGTAGCGCGCGCATGTGGAAGTACGGCGAACTCTCGTTGGGATTGTTGATCCACATCGTCATATTGACGATGTTCAACTCACCGAGGCGTCCGTCATCAACCCACTCCTTCGCGCGAACCGCTGCCGGAGTGAAGCGATGATTCAGATTAATCCCGTATCTGAGATTCTTTTCCTTCGCCAACGCCACCATCTCGCGTGCTTCCGGAATCCGGTTGGAGATCGGTTTCTCGCCTAAAACGGGGATTCCAGCACCCAGCAGAGCCATCGTAGGTTCGTAGTGATCGCCGCCGTTTTCGACGCCGGCCGTGCAGACGCTTGCGATATCGATCTGCTCACGTTGAACCATCTCGTCTACGGATGAGTACGCTTTACATCCGTAGCGTTCCGCGGCCGTGTCGGCCTTTTCTGCAAGTGCGTCGCAGACCGCCACGATTTCGCAACGATCATCAGCGTCATAAATGTCGGCGTGTCGAGTGCCGATACCACCCAATCCCACGACGACAACCTTGAGTGTCAAGAGTCAATTCCTCCTACGCTAGAGCGAGTCGCGACTTCTATCGCGACTTTGCTTGCAACCGCCTCGCCGTCGACGAATCGCCAATGTAGAGCGAATCGTAAGCTTGTTGCGACGATTTGAATGCCCCTACACCTTCGAGTCCGTGCCAATCGCCTTGGTTGTGGATCGGGTTTTGCAGCCCGGTTTCGCGTTCACGCTTGGCGATCCAACTCTCCATCCTCCCGGTCAAACTATCCACCACATCAGGGTGTGTCTCCGCGACGTCTACCGTTTCCAACGGGTCTTCAGCTAGGTTGTAAAGCTCCACCCGCGGTTTGAAGTGGAAGTCTGGTTCAAGTGCTCGGATGAGTTTCCATTGCGGTGTGCGCCAACCGTGCTTCCTCATCCACGTGCACTCCGTGATGTAGATTTCCGACTCAAACGATGCCACCTCGCCTCGAACCATCCTCATCAGACTCCGCCCATCGAAATCTATGTCGCTCTCGATCCCAGCCAGCTCTAGGAGTGTCGGCATCAAATCCTTGTGCTGGTTATATCCACTGATCCGCTTTCCGGCCGGCACCTTCGACGGATATCGAACGATCAACGGCACATGCAGGTTCGAGTCGTACAGCCCATGATGATCGAAGAAACACGCATGTTCGTACAGCGTCTCGCCATGATCAGAATTCAATACGATGATCGTGTCGTCAAGCATTCCGCGCGTCTCTAGGAATGTCAGGATCGTTTTGATCGCCGCGTCCATGTAAGCGATGGCCCC
The DNA here is from genome assembly GCA_965220515.1 of Dehalococcoidia bacterium. Lineage (GTDB taxonomy): Bacteria > Chloroflexota > Dehalococcoidia > Lucifugimonadales > Lucifugimonadaceae > Bin127. The sequence goes on along the minus strand of OZ244831.1, from coordinate 120,794 downwards.
GTCGTATTGCGCTATCACATAGTCCTTATCGGTGATGCCCGGCGGCATCCAGCTCGCGTGAAAGTCCCGAAACGGCTTGAACGACAACACAGGTTCCATCGAGTCATTGGACGGATCGCACTCGTCGCCGTGGTAAAACATCCGCTCGAACGGTTCTGGCGGTAAGTACGGCGCGTGAGGGTCCATGTGACGCAACAATGCAAAGAACGGTTCGTCGGCGTTACATAGACGGTCTAGTTCGGGCAAAAAGACTCGGTTTAAATCCTGTGCCTTATCGCTTCGGCCTTCTGACCAAGACCCCCAAGCTTTGTAATCGAGATACGTGTCAAACCCTCTCGAACTGGGGTTGCCGCTCAACCCGACACATGCCGTGTTGTATCCCTCGCCCTTAAGAAGCTCCGACAGCATCGTCACCTCTGACCTAACGGGCCCCTGGTGCCTCAGGGCTACGACCTGCGACGAGAACACGTCTAGACCGCTCATCATTGACGTATACCCGCTGGTAGTCGGTATATGGGCGCTGAAGGTGTTTTCGAAGAGCGTTCCCTGCGTAGCAAGTTGGTCGATATGAGGGGACGTTAGTCGTGGATACCCGTAGCAACTCAAGTTGGGTGCCCTAAGCGAATCGACACCAATGATCAGAATGTTGGGTTTCGACTTAGATCCGTCGCCAGCGACCATCGCCATTCTCCAATCAAATGTCCGTGTGACGGCGGACACTGCTCGCCCGCATCGCAACCTATATTAGTACTTCCGCCCCAATGCGCTGTGCGATACCAACGATGTCGTCGTATTGCGATTGAAGTATCGGCACACCATTGGCTTTGCGGTCCCGCGTCGCTTCCTCCTCCGGGTCACCTGCGACCAACACACGTTCGGCGCCGGGTTCGGTAGGTGAATCATGCAGCGCACGGATCATCTCATCCATCATCTCCTTGAATTCATCAACCGGGCGGAATGCCGCGATATCGATCGCCATCGCGAACGACATGTTCTTGCCACCTCCGATGAACGAGCTGTAACCTCCGCCCGAAAGCACACCGCACAGGATGTCGACCATCATCGCCAGGCCATACCCTTTGTGAGCGCCTTGTTCGCGCGTATTACCGAGCGGGTTCTGCGCCCAGTGTTCACCACGATCATCGGGCGGCTCTGTGACCGCGTCGCCTTCCGCGTCTACGGCCCATCCTTCCGGTATCGGCACACCCAACCGGCGCGCCAGTCCTATCTTCCCGCTCGCAACGGTTGAAGTAGCCATATCAAGCACGAAGTCTGTCTCCTCACCCGCAGGTGCCGCAAACGCGATCGGGTTCGTGCCCAGCATCGCCTTTCTGCCTAACGCGGGTCTCGCCGCAGGTCCAGCGTTGGTCATCGCAATACCGATCATGTCGCGTTCCAAAGCCAGCATAGCGTAGTAAGCGACCATTCCTATGTGGTGTCCGTCTCGGATCGTCGACATGCCGACACCGTGATCTGCGGCCTTATCCATCGCCATTTCCATGCCGATGTGTGCCGCAGGATGTCCCAATCCCCAACCGCAACTTAGTAGCGCAGTCGTGTCAGATTCAGAGATGACCTCGATCTCTTGGGGCGACTTGAAAGTGCCGTCGAGTATCGACTCGGTATAACGAACTACATTCGTCGCACCGTGAGTGTCTACTCCACGCAGGCTGGCAAGCGTCAAGGCATCAGCGGTAATCTGCGCGTAACCCTCTGGGGTTCCCGCAGCGACAAAGATCGCCGCGACTTGCTTGCGGAGCGGTTCCGCCGGCACACGGACAGCGTTATCGTCAGGTATCTTCAGAAAATCGAGCGCCATAGTGTGCCTCCTAGCCTTGCTTTTTACTCACTTGAGCGGCGTGCCAACGCCATTTTCTCGTGCCAACTCTACTATCCGTTCGCAAGCGGCGATGTCTTCCAACGCGAGCCCTTGCGACTCGAACAACGTGATCTGTTCGTCGTCAACGCGACCGCTAGATTTCCCACCTACGATGTCGTGAATTGGGACTGCCATGTCCCACGAGAAGCGTCCCACTTCTGCGGCGCGCATCAACTCGCCGCACTCGAACTTCGCCTGCTCCACGTCGTCAGTCGCGACAATGTCGGACATCGCGATCGCGCGAGTATCGATCTCGCGCTTCAGCCAAGAGTTATTGCCAGCCGCGTTGATGTGTGTCCCCGGCTTAAGCCATTCCCCAAGCAAGACGGGCTGTTGCGAATTAGTTATCGTCGCTACGATGTCCGAGTCGGCTGCCTCTTCACCACTAGAAACAGCCGCGACATCGATGCCTAACGCATCTGACATCTTGGTAGCGTATCGAGTGCGGTTCTCTTCCGAACGGCTGTAGACCTTGGCGGTCTTGATATCTCTAACGTACGCGATTGCCGTCAACTGTGTCTCTGCTTGGTACCCGGAACCGATGATCCCAACTGTTCGTGCGTCCTCGCGTGCCATGTATTTAGTCGCCACACCTGACGCCGCGCCGGTTCGTACCTGCCCCATGCGGTTGGCTTCGATCACTGCCACCAGCGAGTTGTTAGAAGTGTCGTAAAGCATTACATGGAAATTGATGCCGCCTGAACCACCGGGGTATGACTTCAATCCCGCGATTTGATGCCCGCGCCAAGTCGCAAACATTACGTTGTAAGCACCTGAACTCGTTGGCAATCTCCGCCGCGGCTCATTGAACGCATCGCCCTTGGCACGAGCTTTGAACGCCTCTTCGACGGCCTCAAGCGCAATCGGCATCGTAAACAGCGATTTGACTTGCTCTTCAGTGATGAATAGCGGTGTCGTCATTGCATCTCCAGACTTTCTAATCTTGCTCATTCGGGTCGTACGAATGCGCCCACATGTGATTCAAGGGACCGTGTCCCCCACCGATTGAGTCGGCATTCGCCATTGCGTTCCAGACGTAACGTTGGGACATTTCGACGGCGGAGGTGAGTTCCAATCCATGCGCCAAGTGCGCCGCAATTGCCGATGCGAACGTGCAGCCGGTACCGTGGTTACTGGTCGTGTCGATCCGTAAAGTGGTGAACGTGCGCGCACCTTCTTTGGTAACCAAAACATCATTGACGCGTCCGGTGCCGTCGTCAAAATGTCCACCTTTGACCACCGCGGCATCTGCACCCATCATCACCAACTCACCGCCTGCAAGTTCCATATCCTCAACCGATTCGATCTCGACGCCAGTTAGAGTTTCGGCCTCCGGTACGTTGGGTGTTATTACTGATGCCCGAGGTACTAACTGTTTTCTGACGCTTTCGACTGCATCGTCTTGCAGAAGCTGCGCGCCTGTTGCAGCTATCATCACTGGGTCTACAACGACCGGCGCGAGTTCCAGCCTTTCTACGGCTTCGACGACGCACTGCACGATCTCGGTTGATGACAGCATTCCGGTCTTTACGACATCGACGCCGATGTCGGACACGACCACTTCGATTTGATCGTTGATGACTTCGATCGGCACCTCCGCAACGGCTGTCACACCCAACGTGTTTTGCGCCGTAATCGCCGTGACTGCACTGGTGCCGAAGACTCCAAGGGCTGCGAAGGTCTTTAGATCCGCCTGAATCCCCGCACCTCCCCCGGAGTCGGAGCCGGCAATGGTCAGCGCGCGAGGTGGGGTTGCGGAGTTCATTTCCATATAGAATACGCAAGCGTGATGCCAGATGCACGCAAAAACGACCTCTCACGCGTCGAAGCGCTGATATTCGATGTTTTCGGGACGGTAGTCAATTGGCGCGACTCGATAATCGCCGAAGTAGCTAAAGCGGCAGCAGAACACGGAATGTCGGAAGGCGATTGGGGTAGGTTTGCCGACGAGTGGCGAGCATGGTACGGCAAATCGACACGTGAACTCAGCAGCGGCGACGGTCCGTGGCGACTGGTGGACGAAATCCACCGCGAGAAGCTAGACGTTCTGCTTGAGGAATATGGTCTATCTGACGTCATGAGCGAAGGGGCAAAGCAGCATCTTAATCGTGCGTGGCATCGCCTCGACGGTTGGCCTGATTCGACTTCTGGATTACGTCGACTCAAGTCGAAGTTCATCATTGCCACCGCTTCCAACGGCAACCTCGCGCTTCTCGTCAACATGGCGAAGCATGCCAACTTGCCCTGGGACGCAGTGATGTCGCCCGATGTCTACGGCGCGTACAAACCATCGCCGAAGGTGTACCAGAATGCATCCAAACTGCTGGGTCTAAACACAGAGCAGGTGATGATGGTGGCGGCACATACCGGCGATTTGGAAGCGTCAGCACGCCAAGGATTAGCCACCGCGTTCGTGTATCGACCATTGGAGCGCGGTGCGGACAACCCGGTTGAAATGCCTGATACCTCGGCGTTCGATATCTCCGCGACCGATTTCAACGATCTGGCAGACCAGTTGGGATGTGACTGATCTACCAGATACCTACGTTCAACCACAAAAACAGCACCAAAGGACACTAGGCTATGCCTTGGACATTCGAAGACGCCGCGCCGATGATCGGTTCCATCACGGAAGGCAACTGCTGGACCGGCACGCACATGCTCTACAGCAATGTCGCGCTCAACCGCATCATGCGCTTGGATGTGAATTCCGGTCTTGTTGACGTGTTCGCCGAGAACACTGAGGGCACTAACGGACTCAATTACGATGCCGACGGCAATCTATACGGCTGCGCGGGCGATGGCCGGAAAGTCGTCAAATTCAATGACGATGGCAGCTTTGAGACCGTCGTAGACAGCGTGGATGGTCTGCGACTGAACAGCCCCAACGACCTCGCGATCACTCCCTCTGGCGCGATCTACTTCTCCGACCGCGTCGGCGATTCTAGCCCCGAAGTTGGCATCACCTACTCAGCCATCATCTCCGCCGAAAAAGACGATGACGGCAATTGGGTTTGCACACGCCGGACCTTCGACACTACACAACCCAACGGCCTCGTCTTCTCCAAGGACTACAAAACCCTGTACGTCGCCCAAAGCGACTTCCGAGCCAGTGAAAGCCGCGACTTGCGCGCCTACCCCGTGAACGACGACGGCTCTCTGGGAGAAGGCAAGATCATCCATGACTTCGGTCCACATCGCGGCATAGACGGCATGACGCTGGCATCAGATGGCAGCATCGTCGCCTGCACGGGATGGGAGATTTCAGGCCCTGGAGGCAACGTAACCCACTTCGACCCAGACGGCATGATCATCGAACAGCATCCAGTCGTTGCCCAGCGCCCGACCAACTGCACGTTCGCAGATGGCGACCTCTACGTATCGTCGATCCAAGGCCACACATTCGTGGCACGGGACACAGGGTTGACAGGTTACTTGTTGTATCCGCAATGAACCAACGCCAACCAGATTGCGACTGATTGCGAAGACGACGCGCGGAGATCGATATGAACGACGTTTGGGAATGGGAACTGATCGCGAAGCACGATTCGCTGACGGAGGGTCCGGCTTGGGATGGTAGCGGACTGATCTACAACGAGTGCTACGCCTCAGCAACTTATCGCTGGGATCCGAAATCAGGTAGTAGCGAAGTCTGGCGGAGCGACACGGGTCAGGCGAACGGGATGAAGTTTGACCGGTCGGGTAGGTTGTTCGCGTGTGAAGGCGGGGGAAATCGAGTAGTGGAGATTGATGTTACGGACCCCGATTCTGCGCCGACGGTTATCGCTGACAATTTGGATGGCGGCAAGTTAAATATGCCGAATGATTTGGATATCGATGGGCGAGGTCGGGTTTACTTTTCGGACCCCAACTACTCCGACAAACCCAACAACCTACCTCACGAGTCGGTATATTTGGCTGAGCATATTTTCGGTGGGAACTGGACGGTGAAGCGGGTGACCTTCGACACCAACCGACCGAACGGGGTGCTGCTGTCTGCGGATCAATCGATCCTGTATGTTGCGGAGAGTCCGGTGATTAAGAGCTATCGCCGTCAGTTTCGGGCGTATCCGATCGATTCAGACGGGACTTTGGGCAACGGTGCGGCTCTGTTCGATTTCGGCGAGGGCCGTGGCATCGACGGGATGGCGTTGACGACGGATGGCCAGATTCTGGCGACGGCAGGCGAGGCGACGGCAGGTGCGGGTTCGGCGATTTACGTGTTTGAGCCGGATGGTCTGGTGAGGGCGACCCATCGAACCCCAGCAGATAGTCCGACGAACTGCACTTTCGGCGGTCCGGGGCTAGATGTGCTGTTCGTTACGTTTGCGACGGGGCATGTGTATCAGGTCAAGAACACAGGGATGACGGGGCATTTGGCTTATCCGCGGCGGATGTTTTGAGGTTGAAATGCGAAGGCGATCGAATGTGGTCCATCCGATCGCCTGTCGTTTCGCTCGCTGTCCGCGTTCTACGCGCCACTAGCTACTTGTAAAACTCATCCGTCCAAGCGGTGTTGACATCAAAGTCTTGGGGGATTAGGTTTCGGCTTTTCATGTAGTCGCCTACGGAGTCCCATTGGGATTGGGATAGGGTACCGAATTTGCCGTCTTCGCTGTCTAGCCATGCGGGTATGAGGAGGGGGATGCCGCGGCGATCTAGGGATTCGCTGGATTCGTCGATGGAGTCTTGGTTGAGTTTGACTAGGATGTCGATGCCTCGTTGTCCGTCTTCGGCGACGTATTCGAAGCCCTTTGTGAATGCGGTTACGAAGCGTCGGACGACATCGGGCTTCTCTTCGATCATCTGGTCGGAGGTGATGAGCATCATCTCGTAATAGCGTGGCACTCCCCAGTCTTCGGGGTAGATGATTTCGACGGGGTGACCCATGTCTTCCAAGACGAACGATTCGTATGACCAGTATGCGCCGATGACAGCGTCCATTGTTCCGGCGGCGAGGACCTGCGAGAGTGCGTATCCGACATCGTGGAGTTCAACGTCGTCGAGGGTGAGACCGTCGGCTTCAAGCATGGCTGCTAGCATCAATTCGTCCCACTCGATTCCTGGGTAGCCGACTTTTTTGCCTTTGAGATCAGCAGGTCGGGTTATTCCGGAGGATTTCAACGCCATTAGAGAGTTGACGGGGCTCTGCACGATCGCTCGGACAGCTACGACAGGGACGCCAGCGGCTCGGGCGAGAGTGGTGTCGGTCTGGTAGAAGATTCCGAAGTCGCGCTGCCCTGCCCCGACTAATTGAGCGATGGCGGCAGCGTCGGCAGGAACGCTGACCTCGACCTCAAGGTTCTCATCTTCGAAGTAGCCTTGGTCGATCGCGGCGTAGATTCCGGAGTGGTTGGCGTTTGGCGGCGACCAGTCAAGCTCGACTGACACCTTTTCTACTTCTGGTTCCGAAGTGCAGGCGATTACGAACGCAAATAGCGCCACTCCTAACAGGATGAGACCTGTAATCCGTTTCACGATTGTCCTCCTTGGGGATTCGACCCCGGATAGTTACGCAGGATACGCGATTGCAACAACGCTATCGCAATGAACATCAATGCAGCCATAACCGAAAGGGTAAATATAGCTGCAAACACAAGTTCGGTTTGAAACTTCGGTGTCGAAGTCTTTATCAGCCAACCGAGGCCTGATGCCGCACTGATCCATTCGCCGATGACCGCGCCAATGACGGAGACGACGGCGGCCACCTTCAAACCGGCGAACAAGAAAGGCAGCGCTGATCGGACATAGAGCTTGGTGAACATCTGCCAACGGGATGCGCCGAGTGTGCGGAACATGTCGACCATGTCGGAATCGACCGACTTGAAGCCGGTCATGAGGTTTATGGTCACCGGGAAAAATGTGAAGAGCACGACGACGACGATTTTGGGGGCGATGCCGGTGCCGATCCATATTAGAAGCATCGGTGCCAGCGTGAAGACGGGGATGGTTTGTGAGGCGATTAGGAATGGGTAGACGGAGCGTTCGAGGACTCGGGACCAGAACATAGCGGTTGCCATGGCACCTGCGAAGGTCATGGAGACTGCGAATCCGATGAGGATCTCTTGTGCGGTGACTGACGCGTGGCGCAAGAACAGGGACGGCTTGTCGACGAGTTCGGCGAGTATCAGAGATACGGGTGGCAAGATCCAGGTTTGCACATTTAGAACTCGGACGAGGATTTCCCAGAGGACGAGGCCTAGCGCAGCCAACGCCATGGCCGATCCCCATGCTCGGATGAATGAACGGGCTCGGATAGCGAAGGTGTTTTCGGATGCGATCGGGTGTACCGCGTCGGTCGGGGGTGTCAATTCTCTGATTTGTTGCTGCGAACTCATTGGACCACTCGTCATCTAGTCGCTTCGTCGTCGAGGGCGGACAGCAACTGCCATTTGAGTTCGACGAACTTGGATTCGCGAACCACGTCGCGCGGTCGTGGACGTGGGAGATCGACATCGAGTTCGAGGAGGATGCGTCCCGGTCTGGGAGACATCACTAGGACGCGGTCTCCGAGCATTAGCGCCTCTTCTACGTCGTGGGTGACCATCACGGTCGCGCGGTTTGTGCGGTCAAGGACGTCGGATAGCCATCGTTGTAGTTCGGCGCGGGTGATGGCGTCGAGGGCTTTGAAAGGCTCGTCAAGTAATAGAACGTCGCGGTCTGGTAGTACGGCTCGGAGGAGAGCGACGCGTTGCCTCATACCGCCCGAAAGCGTGGCGGGATATGCGTTCAAGAAATCGGCGATTCCGAAGCGTTCGGCTAACTCGGTGGCTTTTGTGTCGGCTTCGTTGCGAGGGATGCCGGCGATTTCGAGGCCTAGGGTGGCGTTCGAGAGGACGTTGCGCCATGGGAGGAGCAGGTCGATCTGGTGCATGTACGCTACGCGCCCGATGCGTTCGGCGTCGTCATCGCCTTGGAGACTGACGGATCCGATATCAGGCTCCGCGAGTCCGGCGACAATGTTGAGTAGGGTGCTCTTTCCGCATCCGCTAGGGCCGACGATGACGACGAATTCACCGAGGTCAACGTCTATGGATACATCGGCGATCGCTTCGACTGGAGGGAGATCAGTCCTGGGAAATGACTTGGAAGCGTTGCGGACGGAGACCGCGGGAATTTCGGATCGAGCCGGAGTCGCCGAGATTCCGTCAGAGTGAGAACGTGGCGAGTTTGCGTTCACCGTGGAACTCGAAAAACTACTTTCGTTCCGGGAATGAACGTTTGATGGAATTTCCGATGTTTGAGACATCGGAGTTGTTTTCCTCCGCTGGCATTATCCAGATCAGGTTGTATGGGTCGGCGGAATTAGGTCCGCCCTCTCAGCCCGGCAGTCCGAGCTCCCCAGTTCAAGGTAGTTTCAAGTCGCAATCGTGACGCCTGATGGTCACCCGATTATATCAACTTCGTTTGACACTCCCTGAGTATGCAGTTGCCACGAAGCGAGTTCGTCTTTACAATGCTTTGCCATGGGAACAGCAGACATCGGGGCGCGAGAGAACTTCGTCCGATCTGTGTCGCGCCCATCCGCGCAAGTCAATCTTGCTCTTTCATGCCTCTACATCTCGGCAGAAAGTAATCCTCACCTAGACGTTCCGCTTTACATGGGGCGTATCAGCGAGATTACAGAACGCATCAGGCAGAAGGTCCAGAGCAGGATGTCGCTATTCGATTCGCTCTACACGCTGAACGATCTGATGTTCGGCGAGTTGGGGATGCGCGGCAACGCTGGAAACTACTACGACATCAGGAACAGCCTGCTCAACGAGGTTGTAGACCGAAAACTCGGGATCCCAATCAGCCTTGCGATTCTTTACATGGAGGTTGGTAATCGTATCGGTATTCCGCTGTCTGGGGTCAACATGTCCGGGCACTTCCTTTTGTCTGCGGGCGAAGATGATGCGCTGGTTTTTGTTGATCCATTTCGGCAGGGCCGGATTTATTCGCGCTGGGAGTGTCTTCGGTTGCTGAGTGGTGTTGGCGATCCTCCGCATGATACGAACAAACTTGATCGGCTGGAACGAACGTATCTCCCGAAAGCCGACAACAAGATGATCTTGGCTCGCGTTCTGAACAACATGAAGATGATCCACACGCACACTGGCGAGTTTGATGCTGCGATCGCGGACGCCGAGCGGATTCACTACCTGATGCCGTGGAACTGGCGGAATGTGGGCGACATAGCGCACTTGCATGGGCGTTCGGGGCATGCCCGTGATGCTTACGACATGCTCGCTCGTATGGTTCAGATGATGCCACCGCACGAAGATGTCACATTGCAGCTCGATTCTCTCGAGATGTTGAAGCCGTTGGCTGAAAATGATGATTTTGTGGATCCGCAAAAGATCCACGAGATACCGTTCTTCCGTATTTAGAGAAAAGTGACGTGTATTCGTCACCAAGCTCTGGAAGAAGGAAGCCATATACAACGGAAATCGGTCGATGATTAACTACCAAGAGCTCACAGATCAGGAGTTGCTGGCGGAGATATCTGACAGGAACACTGATGCGTTCGCAGCACTCTATGATCGGTACGGGAAACGGGTCTTCGGGTTGGCTGCCCGTATTCTGAACGACGCAGTGAAGTCCGAAGAGGTCACGCAAGACGTGTTTATGCGAGTGTGGCGACGAGGCCACACCTACATGCCCGATAAGGGTAAGTTCACGACTTGGCTCTTCCGCATCGCGCACAACCGGACTATCGATGAGTTGCGCAAGTTGCGACGGGACAAGTCACGGTACAGCGACGACATCACCGAGCGGTACGATCTCGAATCTGATGACATCTCTCCGCCTGAGGCGGCGGTTGCGAACTCGGAGTATGCGTCAGTACGTGAGGCTCTGAAGGTGCTCCCAGAACCGCAACGACAGGTGGTATATCTCTCATATTTCGAGGGCATGACGCAAACTCAGATCGCCGATGCTACCGGACAGCCACTCGGCACCGTCAAGACACGGATGCGCTTGGCTCTCAAGAAATTGCGTGTCGCGCTCGACAAAGAGATCTACGGCGACGAATGATCTTTGGTGAATAGCCCCCATGCCACGAGACGAAGATATTATCGGCGATTTTCCCGCGTACGCCTTGGGCGCATTGGATGACGATGCGCGTCGGGCGGTTGAAGATCTGATCGAGCGTGACCCTGATGCGGCCTCCGAGTTGGATGAGATGCTCGAGACCGTGGCTGATCTCTCGGCGCAAGTAGGCGAAGAAGAGCCACCATTAACGCTTCGGGAAAATCTGATCACGGCCATTAGAGTGGAGGCGGGGATGTCGGAACAGACAGCGGTGAGTTCGGTTGTCGCGTCTAATGAACAGGTCATCGCGGATTTCCCCGCGTACGCTCTAGGTGCGTTGGACGACGATGCTCAAAGGGCGGTTGAAGATCTGATCGAACGTGATCCTGATGCAGCAGCCGAATTGGAGGAGATGCTCGAGACGGTTGCCGATTTCTCGGCGCAGGTGGCCGAAGTTGAGCCACCCATGACAGTCCGACAGAATCTGCTTGCCGCGGTTCGGCCCGAAGCTGGAATGTCTGACGACGCGCTGGCATTCTCGGCTCTCGTATCCCATCTTGAACAGCGGATCGCGGCTGATGAAGTCGATGAAGCAGCGGATAAACCCGGGCTTTGGGATCGCATTGGGGGTGTTCTGACCGCGGGCAGGCTGGCATTCGCTACATCCTTCGCCGCTTTGGCGATCGTTGGGATCATGGCAGTTCAGCTAGGCGCAGACAATGTCGAACTGAATCGCAGACTCTCCGACTCGGAGAGCATGGTTTCAGCCGCATACGCGCACGCTGAAAACATGCTTGAGGACATGTCTACTACCGAGCAGCTGCTATCCCACGCCCACGAACGAATCTCCCAGCAGGAACAGGAGATCGTCCGCATGACTGAACTCAACGATGCTTTGCGGACATCGATGAATGATCAAATCAGTCTGACTTATGCAACGCTGCGTAACGAGTATCAGAGCGCAGATTGGCAACCGGACGCTTTTCTGAGCACCGATGGTTTTGCATATCTGCTCGAACACAAGCGTCGACAACTGGGTGCGCTCGTTATCGGCGGCGTCGAAAAAGCGCCACATGGCCAAGAGTACCGCCTGTATCTAATCGGAGAAGACGAACCGCACTACGTGACGTCATTCGACGTGAACGAGGCAGGAAACGGCACCATACTTTTCAATCTGTCATCCCCTCTAAGCGGCTATCTAGGCGCTCACGTCACGCTCGAGCAAAGCTCCGAACCGCCGGACCCTTCGCTCGCGAGCTTGGAAAATCGTTACAAACCCCAGTAATTGGTCGGTCTGCGAGCCGCGGCAGGCGTTGCTCGTCAACACGGGGCAGTAAATCTAGCCTAAAATTCGGCGTATCGCGGTTGCTTGCACCGCAGCCCATGATGGGTTTCGACAATGGTAAAGGGTCACATTGATGCGTCGTCATGTCTTTGCGGCAGTACGAATCTTCATTTTGCTGTCGGTCTTGGCGTTTGCACTTAATGCATGTTCCAGCGATCCCGAACCAACGCCAACGCCGCAACCGACCGCCGTCGTACCGCCCAGTCCGACACCAACGCCAGTGCCCTTAGAACCGGATGAAGCAAAGGCGAACGCTATCGACGCTCTCGTGGATGCCGGCAGTATCTGGTTCCTGCTCGAACACGAAAACGGTTTCACCGAAGCGCTAGGCGGACTGGAACTCACGCGTGTTGAAGGTGCTATCACGGAGACCGGGATGAGCATCACTGCCGAAGCTAATCTCGGACGGATCTACATCGAAGTCGATGCGATCCTGATCGGCACCAGTACATGGTTAACTAACCCGCTGACCGGCGAATGGGAGCTTTTGCCAAATGAGGAAAACCCGATTGGATTTCTGCAGCCAATCGCCGCTGTCCGTGGGGTGCTCGAGGGGCTCACTTCTGCGGAATTCATCGAGCCGCCGGAGCCGGGTGCCGATTACCTGTTGACGTCTCCTTTGAAGGCCGAAGCGCTTAAGTCGTTGCTCGGCGAGATCATTCCCGACGGCATCGGGGTCGCGGACGTGGTGATTGACCACGAGACCTTCGAGATGAAATCGGCGCGCATCACTGGTGCCCTGCAGATCCGCGACTCGGATACAACCGTGCGAATCCTCGAAATGAGCCGATACGGCGAGAAGTTCGTCATTGAACAGCCCATTCCCTGATGATTGATCAACCCGAACAGGAATCTAAGAATCCGTGAAGTGGGTGAAAGCCGAGGTATCGCCCTACCTGCTCTTCCTCCCGTTGTGCTACGGGGTTTTCATCGCGGCCGACGACATGACTTTGGTCGTGACCATCCTGCCGGACATGATGCAGAGTCTGAAGATTCCCGTAAACGACATCGAGCGGGCGAGTTGGTTGATCATTGCGTTCTTGATCGGTTACTCGGCGACGATGCCGATCATGGGCAGGCTTTCCGACCGATGGGGCTACCGTGCTACGTTCCTTCTAGCTTTAAGCGTTTTCATGGTCGGTTCCGCGGGTGTAGCACTAATCCCAACGATGTCGTCGGCGTTAGATGCGATCCCTTTCTTGGATCAATATCGGTGGGCGATCATTGCACGGGTCGTGCAGTCGATTGGCGCTGGCGCGGTGATACCGATATCCTTGGCTGCGGCCGAAACACTCGTCGGCGTGCGACGGCGCATCGTCGCGTTCGGGATGGTCGGTGCCGCCGCAGAAGCTGGTAGCGTATTCGGTCCAGTCTATGCTGGTGCGATAGCTGATTGGATCGGATGGGAATACACCTTTTGGTCGAACATACCTCTGTCGCTGATAGCGGTCGTAGCTCTAGCGAAACTGCCCAAGGGCATCCGACACGACACCAGCGTCGACTGGATCGGCGCGGCCGCGTTTACTGCAGCACTGACTACTCTCACGATCGGCCTATTCCGGATCTCCGAACCAGACCTCCCAATGATACTGCTGTTCGTTGCCGCCACAGTTTTGACCGGTGTGGTCGCTATATCCAATCGGATGGTGAGCGAGAAGGCGGTTCCACGGTCGCTGGGCAAGCTGAAAGACTTCATCTGGTCGAACGTGACACATTTCTTGGTCGGCGCTGCGTTGATGATCGGGTTGGTGAGCGTGCCGTTGCTGGCGGGCACGATTTACGGATTGTCGGCGCTTGACTCCGGCCTTCTTCTCGTACGGATGACGGTTGCTCTCGGTGTTTCCGCGTTCGCGGGCGGTTTCATCGCGACGAAATTCGGGGTGCGGATACCAACAATCGCAGGATTGATATTGGCGGCGATCGGCTTCAACTTCATCTCGACTTGGGACATCGTGCTACAAGAGCCCCGCGCGTCGATCGATTTAGTCATCGTTGGGATTGGACTGGGGCTTTTAATCGCGCCAATCGCAGAAAGCGCGCTGCGACGAGTGCCGGAGGAGGACAAAGGCATTGCATCTGGGTTGCTGACGCTGTCTCGAAATATCGGTATGACGGCGGGACTTGCGGTTGTGGCATCGCTCGGAACTGAGCAGTTCCTGCTAACTGCGCCGGGGTTGGAGGAGATGATCGAACGGCCAGAAGCGGCGAACGAAGCAGGAATGGCCGTGTTCTCCAACTTCTTCACTTACGCTTCGACCGCGTGTATCATCGGCGTGATTCCAGCATGGTTAATGACGCGCAACTACGAACCAAACGGAGACTCAACAGAGCCTTCGAAATCGACCGTGTAAATGCCTCCGTCGCAGCGATTTCACGGTGATACAGTTTTATGGACTCGTAACCCGTACCGAGGTAATGCACATGACGCGTCGCGATCCATCCAAGTGGGAATCGTCAGTCCGCCGCCCTGACGACTTCGACGAATATTGGCGGCAGACGGAAGCCGATACCATGTCCGTGCCGTTAAACCCTCGGCTTGAACTGGATCCGATGCGCTCTACACCTGAAGTCGAGGTCTTTGAAGCGCATTACGACAGCTATGCAGGGTTAGAAATCGCAGGATGGTACTGTCGACCACGGAATATAGACGGTCAACTACCCGGCTATCTCTTCGTTCCCGGCTACGTCAGTGAACCCAAATTGCCGACTGACTTGGCGATGATGGGTTATGCCGCATTTTCGGCAGCGCCGCGCAACAAACTTCGCAGCAACTCCGTTTTCAATCCGGGATATCCCGGTCTATTGGTCCATAACCTCGACAAGCGAACGGAGTATGGTTACCGCGGCTTCTACATGGACGCGGTCCGGGCGTTCGATTTCTTGAGCGGTCTGGACGAGGTCGATTCGTCGCGCATCTGCGTTCAAGGTGGGAGTCAAGGCGGAGCCCTCACACTTCTGGTGTCTGCTCTGAGGGCAGATCAAGTGGCATGTGCATCCGCGGGCGCTCCGTATCTCTGCTCGATGATGGATGCGGCATCGTTGACGCGGTCTTATCCGTATGAGGAGATAAACGATTACCTACGCCTCTACCCCGAGCGCGAAGAAGTTGCTCGCGACACCCTCGATCTCCACGACATCCACAACTTCGTGGACAAGATCGAATGTCCGATCATCGTCAACATCGGGTTGATGGATGACGTCTGCCCGCCCGAGACCGGGTTTGCGGTGTTCGATCAAATCGGAGGCGACGACAAGACGCTCTACACCTACGAGGATTGTGCCCATGATGCCGGGACTGGCGTTGGGCACGACAAGGTGATGCATACGTTCCTCGCCGAACATCTCAACCCGGTGGCTCTGTAACATCCGAGGGAGAATCTGATCATGAATGAATACTGGTCTGCGCGGGTAGAGGCTGCTCTCAACGCAGCCAAAGGCGATGTCTCGATCGAGGATCTGCCCATCAGGACAAACGAGACGTCGAATGCGTATTCGGTGCGTTTCAACGGAGTTGGTGATTACCCGCTCTACGCTTACCTGCACGTACCGAAATCGGACGGCCCGCATGTTCCGCTCTTCCAAGCGCCGGGATATGGGAGCGTCGTCGGAGTGCCGCCGTACGAACGCAGAGCCGCTTATGTAGTTTTGGCCCTCTGCCACCGCGGGCAGCGATTATCCAACTCACAGTACAGCGCGGCCTACCCCGGACTCCTCACCGATGGCCTACCAAGTGAAGACACCTACGTATGGGGGGACATCGTATCTGACTGCATCACAGCGGTCCAAATTCTCCTGCAACAACCGAATATCGACGCGTCGCGCCTTGCAATATCCGGCGGCGACCTAGCATGGATAACGGGCGCGCTGACGGAAGCGGTTCACGCGTTGCAGAGCGCGGGGTTGATGTTCGCCGACATCGACAGTCGCATGCAAGGCGATCCAGACTATCCCATCGCGGAGTTTAACGACTTCAAGCGAACTTATCCCGATTCATGGGATGAGGCGCGGTCAACGCTGTCAAACTACGATCCGATAAACCTAGCGAGCGGCGTTGACGCCAGCAAAGTGATGCTTTCCGCCGGCGCTTCGGAGAAGAGCTACTACGACAAACTCGCTTCCGCCGTGTCAGGCGAAACCACCGTGCGAGTCAACCTAGCCAAAGGACATCTCGACCACATAGCGCAGGAAGAGTGGCTGGCGGAAGTGTGTGGGATCGAGCCGGGGCCGGTGCATTATCCGAGGATTTAGTCATCACAGACGCGATGCAGACACTCGCGGTCAAAGAACCGTTGATACTCTTTCACGTCGACAAAGCCATCGAAGAGGGACGTGATAAGCAAAATGCAGTCGAGGGTTGGTGGCGAGTTAATCCTCAGAGGGCTTCCCGTTACAACCTCGTGCTAGCCAAGGAATCGAACGTGATCATCGGCGCATACCGCCCGATCCCAGATTCTTGGTGTCAACGAGGTGACAGCAGGTGGGGTTTCAAATCTGAACGAGCCGACGATGTCTGGGATGAATATGTCGGGAAATCCGTGCCAGAAGAGTATCGGGGGTCGCAAAACCCAGTTCGTTACCTTCCTGTCTGACTCAGATTACGACAATTCGAACAATGTCGGCTGCCGACGTTGCGATTGGCGAAGCTCCGACGATAGCCGACCTAATCCATAGTCCTTTGTATCGACGTACTTCATCGCGTCGGCAATGATCGCATGACCCGCTTGATCACGGATCAACGCATGCATCTTCAAACAGATCCGCCGGTAGTCCGAGTGGCCTGAGGCTCCGGTTCGTAGCTCCAGCATGTGAAAAGCCTGGCGAGCATTCATCTGGATGTTGTAACGAATTCGGTAACCAAACGGTACGACATATTGCGCAACATCCGCTCCATGCTCTTTAAGCACGTCCCAGTACAACTCGGACATCTCCGACATCGAGTCATGCCACCGTGTCGCTAGCTCGCTACCAACTTCTTCGATCTCTGGGGGCGTAGCGTATCCGTGTCGGGAGGTCAATCGCTGCCAATCGATCGTCATCATGCGATGGCGTTGGAGATCGCGGAAACTGCCGAAATCGGATAGCACGTCGAAGCGGTAATAAATCCGCTCCATCCCACGGCCCGGCTTGTGACGTCGATTCATACGGTCGCCAATGTAAGTTGAAATTACTTTCCTACGCTCCTCATCGTTCATGGCGACCGTCGTTTTCAATAGCTCCTCTTCGGATCGGTTTGAATAGGGGTAGAGGGCGGCAGCGACTAGTCTTATCTCAGCGTCAGGATCATGGTCCAACAACCTCACCTCGTCGCGTTCCAAATCGAAATCTCTACCGTCTGTTGCCTCATGCTCGCTCTCGACCATTTCAGCCATATCGTGGGCGACGTTTCTGAAGTATTCGCTCCATGCCACGCCCCGATCCTCAACATCCACTCTTGAAAGAAATCCCGCGATCACCTTACGCAGTTCGACTAGCATCATCTCCGAATAGTCACGCGCCTCGGCCAGAGGACTCGCGTTCATCCGCATCAACAACGCCTCGTACGCCTGTCCGGTAGCGAAAATCCCGAGATTCGAAGTTGTTGATGCTGGCAAAAGCCCGCGGGCAGTATCGCACGCTCGAGCCCGTGTCGCGCTGCGGTAAGCCCCTCTTGTCTCCCGATTGCCCTGCGGAAAACGATTTTGGAAATACGAAGTCAGGGCGCGCACAACGAAGGAGTAACTATCAAATAGACGATCCAACGTGTCCGAGTAGCGATCCGCCAATGGCCCTTGCGCTATCTCAGGTGGCGTCTGATATCGAAACCGCGCTGTTCCGTCGGCGTCTTTCAGCTTCACGTCGTAGTAGATATAGCGGGTGCTCTGCTCCAAGTACGCCGCCAATCTCCCCCGTTCGAGCACTTTCGTCAAGATCGCGGATGCCTGTTCGCAAGCAACATGAGCACCCCCCAGCTGCGCCACCGAATCGTCACCATATTCCACAAAAACGGTTTCATAGAGCTTCTCTGCGCGACCTGTCCCCTGCTCTCCATCTCCGACTTGATCGGCGATAGATTGGATGCCGATTTCGGGCTGTTCGTAAAACTCATCCAAAAACAATCGGCGCAGCGACTTGTGCGTGCGGCTGTAGCGGGCGAACATAGCTCCTTTGACAATCTCCGGGAGGTTGATGATCGCGAAGACAGGAAGGTCTGTGTTCGTGAAGAAGCGACTCAGTATCGAGATTTCTTCGGGGGTGAATGCCTCGCGTGCGTACACAGTGCGTCAATCTTCGCACAAGGGCGGGATGGTCACCGATGCGTTCTGAAGGTTGGTCAGAGAATGAGGCGCAATGGCCGCTCGAGGTTGTCTTTGACCTCGTTCAAGAGGATGGCGGCTTCTGCGCCATCACCGACTCGGTGGTCGGCGGAAATCGTGGCGTTCATCATCTGGCGGACGACGATTTCATTGTCCATAACCACTGGTGTCGGTTTCACTGCACCTACCGCGAGGATGCCTGCTTGTGGTGGAACGATGATCGCCGCAAAGGTGTCGGTGCCGAACATACCGAGGTTCGAGGTGGAGAAAGTGCCTGCCGTTAGCTCTTCTTGCGTCAGCGAACCACCTTCGCCCCTTGCACGGGCGCCAAGGTCTTTCGACGCGCTCGCGACATCCATCAATGACATGTTTTGGACGCCGATCAACGCTGGAACGATCAAACCGGCTTCGAGCGCGATCGCCACGCCGATGTTGATGCTGTCATGGCCTTCCAGACGATCCTCGTGGAAGGTGGTGTTCCACTTTGGGTACTTGACGATCGCCATAGCCAAGGCTTTGATGATCATGTCGTTGACCGAGACGCGGACACCAGAACCCGCCAGTTCGACGTTGAGTTGAGCGCGGAACGACATGGATTCCGTCATGTCCACACCAGATGTGACATAGTAGTGCGGCGCTTCGGTCTTGCTACGAACGGTCACACGCGCAATCGCCTGGCGCATCGTGGTGAGTTCGATATCTGAGCCGTCAACGGTGACTGCTGGAACCGCCGCTGGAACACCTGACGGAGCAAATGCGGGCGCAGGAGTGAAACCGAGAACATCATCACGGGTGATTCGTCCACCCGGACCGGTTCCTAGTATCGCCGCCAGATCGTAACCACTCTCACGCGCCAATCGACGTGCGAGCGGGGATGCCTTGATCCGTCCACCTTCGACTGTCAGTGCTGATGGAGCAGCGGCGACTTGGGCTGGAGCTGCTGGTTCGGGAGCGGGCTGCGGTTCAGGTGCTACAGCTTCGACTTGCAGTTCGACTGCAGGGTCGGGTTCGTCAGGCTCTTCGACTGGCGCGTCGGCAGGTGGATCGTCGGCTTCAGGTAGCACGTCGTCTGCGGCTCCAATGTATGCAAGCAATGAGCCTACGGGTGCTTTCGTGCCATCGCCCAACACGATCCGTCGGAGGATACCGGCGTTGTATGCCTCCATCTCGACGACGGTCTTGTCGGTCTCGATCTCTGCGAGTTTGTCGCCACGAGCCACCTCATCACCTTCGCTCTTCAACCACTTGACAACGGTGCCTTCGGTCATGTCGGCACCCATCGCTGGCATCGTGACTTCGTGGATCAACTCTTATCTCCTCGATCGCTTGGGTTTCGCTGAATTGCGGTGTTAGAAAGAAATGATTTTGCGAGCGGCTTTGATGACATCATCCGATTGCGGCAGGATGTCCTGTTCCAAGTTGCGGTTGTAAGGCCAAGGAACATCCTTCGAACCCACTCGCATCACTGGCCCGTCGAGATAGTCCATCGCTCGTTCCTGCACCTCAGACACAACCTCGGACATGATTCCGCCTGTACGTCGCGCAGTATCAAGCATTACGGCGCGACCTGTCTTCTGCACCGACGCGACTATCGTGTCATAGTCGACGGGGTGCAAGGACCTGAGATCTATGATCTCGGCAGCTACGCCCTGCTGTACCATCTCCTCGGCGGCTTGCTGCAAGATGTGTACGCCGTAGCCGTACGACACCATTGTCAAGTCTTCACCTGATCGGGCGATTTTAGCTTCACCGAGTGGGATTTCGTAGTAGTCTTCCGGAACGTCTCCGCGGGATCCGTATAGATGCGAATGCTCAGCAAAGATCACGGGATTATCCGATTTGATCGACGACCGGAGTAATCCCAGCGCGTCGTACGGATTTGAGGGGCAGGCACAGTAGATACCGGGCACTTCTGCGAGCCAAGTTTCGAAGCTTTGTGAGTGCGTCGCTCCGAGCTGTACGCCCGCGCCAGTCGGCGCGCGAATGACCATCGGTACCTTGATCTGACCGCCTGACATATAGCGCAAGTTGGCTGCCATGTTGACTATTTGATCAAACGCGACGAGCGAGAAACTCATCGACATCAGTTCGACTACGGGGCGCAAGCCGGCAGCAGCCGCTCCGACACCTGCGCCAACGAACGCTGCTTCGGATATCGGAGTGTCTTTGATACGTTGGTCGCCATATTTTTCGAGGAATCCCTTGGTGATGGAATATGCGCCGCCATACTCACCGATGTCCTCGCCCATGATGAAGACACTCTCATCAGTCTCGATGGCTTCTGCCAAACCCTGAGTAATCGCCTCTCGAATGGTGATTTCAGCCATGCAGTTAACCGATCTGCTCGCGCCGATCAGGCGTAGACATCGTCGAATGCTTCCGAAAGATCTGGCTCTGGGCTGTTCGAGGCGAATTCGACCGCTACCGCGATCTCCGCATCCACGCTCTCCGACAAATCATCGAGTTCTGACTGCGTAGCCAGTCCGTACTCAAGGAGACGGTGCGGATAGGTCACCAATGGGTCACGTCGCCGCCACATTTCCACCTCTGATCTTTCCCGGTACTGGTCGCCGGGGTCTGCGAAGGAGTGCCCTACGAACCTGAACGTCTTGGCCTCAATAAAAATCGGGCTCCCTTGAGCCCGAACTTTGTTGATTGCGGTCTGTGTTGCTTCGCGTACCGCCACTACATCCATGCCGTCTACGGAAACGGTGTCAACATCGTACGCACCCATCACGTCGCTGAAATCAGCGCCTTGCAAGCGGACGCGTCCCACTGCCGACCCCATGCCGTAGAGGTTGTTCTCCATGAAGAAGATGATTGGCAGTTGCCAAACGGATGCCAAGTTGAGTGTCTCGTGGAAAGTCCCTTGGTTCGTCGCGCCGTCCCCGAAGAAAACCATTGTCACAACATCGGTTTCCAGATACTGCTGCGCCAATGCGATGCCTGCGGCCAAAGGGAGCTGAGCGCCGACGATTGCGTGACCGCCCATGAAGTGCTTTGCGGCATCGAATATATGCATCGATCCGCCCTTGCCCTTGCTCAATCCGGTCTTCTTGCCAAACATCTCAGCCATGATGCGGTTCGTATCGAGACCCCGCGCCAGCGCGTGACCGTGATCGCGATAATGGGTGACTATGTAATCGCGGGCTTCGAGGGGAGTTATCGCGCCGATGCCGGTAGCTTCCTGGCCGATGTAGAGGTGCAGAAAACCGCGTACGTTGCCGAGAGAGTAGTGCTGACCGCAAGTTTCCTCAAATCGACGAATCAGCAGCATCAAACGATACATGCGAACGAGTTCGTCTTTGTCGACGCTCGCCGAAAGAGAAGGCGAAGACGAACGTGTGGGATCGAAGCCGTTAGTACTTTTTTGTTCGGGTGAAATTCCGGGTGTTGCCGGTGTGACAACTCCAGTCGTGGCTATCCTGGGCTTTTCAGTTGGGTCCATCGTCCCGAATTTCTTAACTCCAGTTGCACGAACCTGCGGCGAACGGGCATATAAACACCGCCAAACGGCGCGCTGCGTCGGTGTTCGATTCTATACCAACCTTCAACCACACAGAACTAACGCTTGAATCGACCGATTCCCGCCAACCCGACTATCGTCACGCGCTCTGGAGTTTCGCCGCCAAAACGACGTTTTCAAGCAACATCGCCACCGTCATCGGACCGACCCCGCCGGGTACCGGCGTTATCGCCGAGGCCTTCTCTTTGACCGCAGGATAGTCGACATCACCAGTCAATCTGAACCCACTTCGTCTCGAGGAATCCGCAACCCGCGAAACGCCGACATCAATCACTACCGCGCCTTCCTTAATCATGTCCGCCGTTACCGTGTCAGGCACTCCTGCCGCAGCAACCAGTATGTCGGCTCGGAGCGTGTGTGACGCCACGTCCTGGGTTCCGGTATGGCACATCGTCACTGTGGCATTCGCACCGCGGCCTCGCTGTGAGAGGAGCAACGCCAACGGTCTCCCGACCAGCGTGCTTCTTCCGACGATTACGACATCAGATCCGTTTACTTCGATGCCTTCCTCAATCAACATCCGCTGCACTCCTAATGGAGTCGCTGGAACGAAGCGCGGCTTACCCAACGAGAGCAGACCAGCGTTCTGCGAATGCAGCCCATCGACATCCTTCAGCGGGTCCAAACCATTGATGATGTTGTCGGCATCAATATGATCTGGTAAAGGCAACTGCACCAAAATCCCGTGGTAACGGTCGTCATCATTCAGATCATTGACAATTCCGGCCAGCTCTTCAGGGCCGATGTTGGCAGAGATGTTCAGGGTCTCAGTGACGATTCCCACCTCCTCACACGCTCGCTCCTTTCGCCTGACATACGATCGCGAAGCTGGATCTTCTCCCACGAGAATTACTGCCAGACCGGGTGCGAACCCATTCGCGTCTTTGAACGCGGTTACTTTATCAGCGACCTCCGCGTGGACGGTCTTGGCGATTTCATTACCGCTGATGGTGCGCGCTGTCATGGGTTGGATTTTCCAAAGCTCGAAAATGTGCTGGTTTTACAATTTCAGTCGCGAATGGGACTTCGTCGATGCGCCATTCAGCACCAAAAGGCGAACCAAAAACCATGATATACACGGGTGTCGATCTGATCGAAATCGGTCGCATCGCGACGGTGCGGGATCGCTACCCAGTTCGCTTCTTAAACAAGGTCTACACACCCGGCGAACGGCTCTACGCCCGCAATCGCGCTCCACAGCTAGCCAGCCGTTTCGCGGCCAAGGAAGCGGTCATGAAGGCTCTCGGCACTGGCGTCCGAGGAATCCCTTGGAAGTCCATCGAAGTAACGCGTAAGCGCGGCGGTCCACCTGAAATCACCCTGCACGGTCAGGCCCAGGCGAGAGCGGAAAAGATGGGCGTCACGCGCATCGCGCTTAGCTTGACGCATTCCAAAGAGTTCGCGGTTGCTTCGGTGGTGCTGGAGGCGCGCGACGACGCTTGGAAGCCGTAGACAAACTCACCATGACGCCAAGCCGAAAAGTCGTTACCGCCGCCGAGATGCAGTCCATCGAGCAACGATGGTTTGATTCGGGCGAGATCACGCTTGAAGGCATGATGGACAAAGTCGGACGAGCCATCGCCGACTGGGTTCTGGCAGACCTGGGTCCTGATGCAGGCGGCAAAAACGTTTTGGCTTTAGTCGGTAAAGGCAACAACGGCGGAGATGCATTGGTTGCCGGCAAATACTTGCTCGAAGCGGGTGTGCGAACGACCGCCGCTGTGGTCCTCGCACGCGCTGTAGACGATCCACCGATGGACCAGTTCGTCGAAGCTGGCGGAAACGTTGTCGAACTTCAAGGCTCGGCGGCAGAGCGGGAAATGTCAAACTTATGCGACAAAAGCGACCTGATTCTCGATGGAGTCTTTGGATTCAGCATCTCACGCCCCATCGAAGAACCAATTTCGTCAGTCTTCGCGGAAGCAAAATCGAGCGGAAAGAGGATCGTCGCGGTCGATCTACCCAGCGGTGCAAATCCGGATACTGGCGAGTTCGACCCTAACGGGCTGCCTGCCGATGTCTGCCTGTCCGTGGGGTTGACCAAGTTAGGACCGGCGATACGTTTTGGGGACTTAGCGTACGGCGACGAGATGGCGGCTTTGGATGTCGGTATTCCACCGGGATTGACTGACCACATCAAACGTGAAGTCAACACTTCCGAATTGGCACAGACACTACTACCAGACCGCGACCTGACCGCTCATAAGGGCGATTTCGGGCGCGCTCTGCTAATCGCCGGATCCAACACTTACGTTGGCGCTGCATCGCTGGCGGCGCAGGCGTGTGTCCGCTCCGGCGTGGGATTGGTAGCGCTCGCAACTCCCACCAGCGTTTTCCAAGCCCTATCTGGCGATATCCCCGAGGCAACATACATCCCATTAGAGGAAGATGTCAACGGCGTCTTGCCGGGACCAGCGTTCGACCAGCTCCAACAGCGCATTCCGACGGTGGATTCCGTGCTCATTGGCGTTGGCGTCGGACTGTCTTACGGGGCACGCGAACTGCTTTCTAGGTTGACTTCAACTCCGCATCTTTGGGACAACTGCACGGTGATACTCGACGCCGATGGGCTGACATTGGCATCCCAATTGTCCGGATGGTGGGAGGTCTTCGACGGGCACTTGGTCATCACCCCTCATCCTGGCGAGATGTCTAGACTGCTCGGGATCTCCGTCGAGGAAGTCGAGACGGATCGTCTCACCGCTGTCCAAACAGCGGCTGAACGCTTCAACTGCGTCGCGGTGCTAAAAGGCGCGACCACGCTGATCGCATCTCCAGACGGTCAGTTGCGAATCAACATGATGCCGAATCACGGTCTGGCTCGCGGTGGGACTGGTGATGTTCTCGCTGGATTGATAACGGGTCTCGCCGCCAAATCGGACGCTTTCGATGCTGCGTCACTGGGTGTCTCGCTGCACTCGTTGAGCGCTCAGTATGCACGTAAAGACCTCACGCCTTTTGCGATGACGGCTGGCGACCTCGTTTCGCATCTCAACATGGCGTTCCGTGCTTTAGCATCGAAGACGTAAGACCCGTTGACTTTTTCTTGGAAACGGACCATGGTACAGAACACGAAACCGACACTCGAAGAGATCGTTGACGAGTACGTCCAAAGAGCGCGTTCAAAGCTGCGTCCAACTGAATACGAACGCAGCGAAAAGGACGAAGTCACCCTTCACCACGTCATCGAGAATGACGAGTTCAGGATTCTTGACCACATCATCGCGGTCAAGGAACGGCGTGTCGAGTGGATATGGCGCTCCCAAGATTTCTGGCCTACTGACCAATTGACCGACATAACGATCTCAGATGTCGACCTTCGAAACTTCGGCGTCATCCACGGCACCAATCGGATATCAGGAGTCAAATTCACCATCGGACCGCGCCACTACGCCGGCCCTGATCCTGACGCTTGCCTACCGTACGTCAATGATTTCCTCTACCTGGAAGCCCACTACCGCTGGGACGACGACAACATGAGCTTGCAACGGGCGCGCATCGGAGTGGATTTCAAGACCAAAGATGCGTTGACCCTCCGAGCTAGGTCGGTCGAAATCGAATTGGCGCGTTTCTGGAATTTGGGCTACCGCTTCCGGTCGTCGCTCGGCTCACGATTACTCGTGAGAGTGGAGGGCGACGAGAGTTTAAGGATCGATGTGCCTACAGAACTGTCTCGCAAGGAAGTAACTGACATCCATCAAACGGTCATGGACATTAAATCCGGTTCATCAACCATCGAATTGCCAAAACAGTTCGTCGTCGAAAGGGACTAGGTCGAGAGACTTTAATTGCAATGACATCCACAACACACCACCCCCTATCCAACCGCCGGGTCGTGTTGTGCGTCACGGGTTCGATAGCCGCGTACAAATCCGCGTATATAGCTTCCGATCTCGTGAAATCCGGGGCGCGTGTCGATGTCGTAATGACTGAATCTGCGCAACGCTTCGTCGGCAGCGCTACCTTCGCCGCGTTGAGCCACAACCCAGTCGTAACTTCACTATGGGACCAAAACAGCGAAATCAGCATCGATCACGTCGCGCTTGGAACGAAGGCCGATTGCATCGTTATAGCCCCGGTCACAGCCAATTCCCTCGCCAAACTTGCTTTAGGCATCACCGATGACGCGGTTACCGCCACAGTCCTAGCGTCAAGCGCTCCGCTGGTATTGGCACCAGCGATGGACGCAGACATGTTCGGATCCGCGTCGACACAAAATAACCTCGCAACGTTGCGTGAACGCGGTGCGATAGTCGTTGGACCTGAATCTGGTCGATTGGCTTCCGGGCTTGTCGGCGAAGGACGCATGAGCGATCCAATTGACATCGTCGATGCTGTTCGCGCCGCTATCGGCGTTCGATACGGAGACTTCGTCGGTAGATGCATCGTCGTGACCGCAGGCGGCACGCGCGAACCGATCGATCCAGTCCGTGTCATCACTAACCGCTCAACAGGGAAGATGGGTTATGCGGTTGCCGAAGCCGCTCGCGATCGCGGCGCCGAAACGATTCTGATTACTGCCGCAACCGGCATTCGCGCGCCCTTGGGCGTTGAGACCATCAAAGTCAACACTGTAAACGAGATGCGCGTAGCCACGCTTCCAGCAGCAGCCAGCGCTGATGTCTTAATCATGGCGGCGGCGATTTCCGACTTCCGCCCTAGCGCCTTCACCGATGAAAAGATCAAGAAGCGTGGAGGTAAAGGGATGACAATGGAACTCGAAGAGGTCGAAGACTGGATGCCGCAGGCGGTCGGTCCTCGCCTAGTCAAAGTCGCTTTCGCGGCCGAGACGGGTGACGCGGCGACCAAAGGCGCGGTCAAAATGGCCGCTAAGGGCGCGACCCTCACCGTTGCCAACGACGTGACTGAACCCGGTAGCGGCTTCGGGACCGACACCAACCGGGTCGATATCGTACGCGCCGACGGTTCGATCGAACCTCTGCCGCTAATGAGCAAGTACGACGTGGGCAATGCGATACTAGACAGGGTGAAACCATATCTGGTCGACATCGATTAAAACAGCATTTGGATAACCGTGAGACTCTACTGGCGACAACGAAAACGCGGATTCGACCTAATCGTCGAAGATGATGATGGCGACTTGTTCAACGTCGGGGGCGTGAGGCACACGCGGCGCGGCGGCATCGAGGCGATGGCAAAGACCATGGGCTACGATCCCGGTCGCGCAATGAAAAATCTTCCCTCGATGGAGCACGGAATGCAGTTCGTCGAGCAGTTCGAGCCATGGCGAGACTTCTTCCCGGGATACCCTCTTGAGCTCGAACCTGACGTCGTCGTTCCCGACGAGTTGGGGTGACTTAACGACCGCATCACCGCTTGGCAACCGTAAAAAGACTCATCGACGAAGCACGCGATCTGGCGTCGATGGTCGCACCTGCGGCTGACCGCATCAACCGCGAACGGCGCATCCCGGAAGACGTTGTAAATCCCATCATTGAAGCTGGGTTCTTTCGCCTCCTACTGCCTCGTTCACTTGACGGCGCAGAACTTGCACATCCCGATTTCCTGAAGATCGTTCGGATATTCGCCGAGGCCGACGCCAGCGTCGGTTGGTGCATCAACCAAAACAACGTATTCTCGACTAACTCGGTCCGGGTAAGTAAATCAGTTGCCGAAGAAATATGGAGCAACCCGCGCACTGTTGTCACGAACGGACCGCCACGTCCTGGTACGAGAGCTGTAATCGACGAAGATGGCTATCGCCTCTCTGGAAGATGGGATTTCTCTAGCGGCATCTCACATGCATCGTGGGTCGCCGCTCTCGCTCCAGTGCACAGCGCAGACGACACCGACACCAAAGAGATGCGAACATTCCTTATTCCGAAATCGGAAGTCGATGTCGTCGACGAGTGGCACGTTGGAGGTCTGAGAGGCACGGCCAGCCTTAGTTTCACTGCGTCTGATCTCCTCGTCCCCACCGAACGTTCTTACGGCTTGAACGAACCGTCCAGAGAACCCGGCGCGCTCTACGTCATACACACGACGCCAATGTTCGCCTCCGGATTCGCCACCGTTGCCCTCGGCGTTGCCAGATCGGGCCTTGACACCGCTATCGACTTGACCAAGAGTAAAGTCCAGCACGGCGGCACGAACACCATAAGCGCCGATACGACGACTCAACGCATGATCGGGGAAGCCGAGGCATCGTGGAACTCTGCCCGCGCCTTCCTCAATGAAGCCACCTCCGAAATGTGGCGAGTTGTCGATCAGACTCACGAACTCCCTACCGCACAGCGCATCAAGGTCAGACTCGCCGGCACACACGCCATCCGAACCTCCGCCGATGTCGTCAACACCGCCTATACCATCTGCGGATCAAGCTCGATCTTCGATTCCAACAAAATCCAACACTGCTTCCGAGACGCACATGCTATCCGACAGCAGATACAGGGACGTCCTACCCACTTCGATACCGTGGGGCAGTTCTATATCGGGCTCGAACCCAAAGGGATCTTCTGACAACCGATTGGCATTAACGCGAGCGACCAATCGTCCGCGGCAATTCGACAGGTTCTGGGTCTTCCGTTTCGATCATCCAATCCGCTAGCAATCGACGCATCTCTGAAACCACAGCTGCATTCTTCGGGTCGTGGGCTACGTTGTAAAGCTCCCAGGGATCATTGACCAAGTCGTACAGCTCGTCCTCAGGATCAGCAACTTCGCCCGTACCCGCGCCTCGGGCCATCGGGTCCGTCACATACTTCCACTCAACAGTCCGAACCATCTTTCGGCGGCCTTGCGCTTCCCTGCCCCACAGCGTTTCAATCAACGTCCGATAGCCCCATGGCTTCTCGCACTGCTGAAGGTGCGACATCGTGACTGCTGGTCCACCAGCACCGTACTCTGAGTACGCCGCGACGCGCGGCTCCGCACCCGTTGCTGTCGACAGTGGCTTTCCCTGCATCCGACGCAACAACGCCGTCCTGACATTCCCGTTACCGTCGAGCGTCTTCGAACCATCCACTGCGCTTGTGTCCGGCGCGGTACCTGCCCATCCATCATTGATCCCCTCGAAACTAGCCAACCCCTGCAACTCCAACAACGTCGGTAAGATGTCCAGCGTGTTAGCCATCGAATCATCGATTTCCCCACTTGGCACTGCGCCTTTGGGAAATGATACAATCAACGGAACTCGTGTCAGACAGTCGTAAAAGACACCGCCTTTGACCGACATGTTGTGTTCAGCCATGAAGTCGCCATGGTCGGCGGTAAACACGATTATCGTGTCTTCAAGCACCCCTAACTCTTCCAACTTGTCGAGGATTCGACCAATGCCATCGTCAACCAACCGCGTCATCGCGTGATGCACCGAAACCAGATTTCGAACGTCCTCCTCGCTGTCTTCATTCATCCCCAACATCGCGTACAGCACCCTATTGACCTCTGGCGCAGGACTGACCTCTCCACTCGGCGGATATGGTGCATCACCGAGATGGTCTACACCGCCATCCTCATCAAATTCGCCACGTCTCATCGGGGGCAGAGCGATCTCGTCAGGTGGAAACATGTCAACATACTGACGCGGTGCTTCACGCGGCTCGTGTGGATCCGGATACGACACCCACAACGCGAACGGCCGATCCTCATCGCCGTCCAATCCACTCCTTCCAAAGCAATCTCCAGCTGCCAATCGCTCCAAAAAAGACTCAGTCTGTGCAGTGACTACGTTCGAGCCGTAGTCCTCCAACGGATGGTCCGTAACCGCGTATGCGATAGTGGGACTCTGCGCGTTCGCATTCAACTGCGCCCGCGCCTCATGCGCTTTGTTGATGGCTTCAATCGGTCTAACCCACTCCATGCCCTTGGTCTTTGGCTCTGATCCGAGGTAGTCGCCTTTTGGTAACCCGCCGTGCGAGATGTCGCAGTAAACGTCGAATATGTCAAGGTCGACGAAGCAGTGGTTTTTGCCGATCAGCCCTGTAGTGTAGCCTGCATCGCGCCAGATCTGGAACGCGTGCGTTTCGTTCTCCGGCATCAACGTCTCGTTACGCCGGCATCCGGTCGAATGCGGGTACCGCGCCGTCATGACCGACGTACGCGCGGGCACACACAACGGGTGCGGCGTAACCGCGTTACGATACATCACGCCGCGCGCAGCCAACCGCTCCAACGAGGGCGTCGGTATCCCGATCTCCGAGTACATCCGCAATGCCGACCACTTCAACTGGTCGGCCATGATGAAAAGAACGTTTGGACGCTTCAACTCTTCTTCCTCCGCGGCGCTGGCTTTCTGAGTTCGGTTAGATGCGAACGCCGTTCTTCGGGCAGATACTTCGTCGCTTCGCGAAACGTGACCGATGACGCCATCGCCACTCGCGGCTGCATCCACTCAAACACCAAATCCGGAGAGTGTTTCGACACCTCGCGCAAAACCCAGCCAATCGCTTTCTGGATGAAAAACTCACTTTCCACAAGCATTACATCGGCGTAGCCCGCAAACTCGTGCCAACTATCGAGATCGCGTCGTAGCCTTGGCAACAGCGCGAGCATCGCAGTGCGACGCACCCAGAAATCACCATCTTCTGACCACATCGCACGTACTTGTTGAGCATTTGGCGTGGTTAAAAGCATCGGTGCCACGACATTCATCGCCAAATCATCTATCAACGCCCAGGTATGCGACCGCCTCAATAATCCATCGACGAAACTCACGTCATCTGAATCTAAGACCTCTCCCCTTGCCGCCAAGATGTTTACAGCCAATTTCCGCAGTTCGTAAACGTCTCGATCCCACAGCTCGATCGTCAAACCGGTGAGTTCAGACTTCGAAACATCCTTACGTTCGCGGGCAAAACGTCGCGCCAACTTCCGTATCACTGGAACGCTGACGCCGTAATGCGTCAGTTCCGACTTGAGATATCTCTTCTCGTTGACCGCCCGTTCGTCAGAACCGCTCGCCTCCAACTCAGTCGCCAACTCGTCGGCCAGAGCGACCACATCCAAAACCATGGAATCACTGCGCTTCACAAAGGTCCCACGCCAACGCGATCATGCACTTCGTTCCGCTGATAAGCGACTCTATTCCCACCGACTCGTCGGTCCCATGTGCTCTCGACAACATCGGATCGTCGTCAGGATGCGTTCCAGCAAACCCGTAGGTGATTATTCCTAGGTTTCTAGTGAACCGCGAATCCGTGAATCCGTTACTGATCGCTGGTATCCATTGAATGTCATCCCTCGAAACCGCCAATGCTTGCGCTCGTTTTATCGCCTCAGCCAAGTCCGTTTCGAACGGCGATGAGTTTGGAACCGACATGTAGTCAATCTCGAACGACACGCCGTCAACATCTCCGATCGTCTTCTCGATCTCGCTTCTCACATATTCCTCGTCTTGGAATGGCAACGTCCGAACATCGCAGGTGACGGTGATGTTCTCGGGGACGCTGTTCGATTTGATGCCGCCGCTAATCATCGTAGGCGTCCAAACCATCCTAGACAGTGCTCGCAACATCGAACTCAACCGCGGGGAATTGTCCTCGAGTTCGCCGAGAATCTGTTCGATGTTCTCTGGTGTTGGGCGTTCTTCTATGCCGAACAGATTCAGATAGTCGAATATCGGCAGCGAAGTGTCGATTTCAGGCTCGTAGCTCTCGATCCGCTGCAACACTCGCCACAATCGCTCCGACGCGTTCACACCCTGCCAAGGAACCGAGGCATGGGCGCTTTCACCCCGTAGCGTGATCTTGATCTCCAACCTGCCCTTCTCACCCGTTCCCAGCAGATACGACAACGCGCCACCCTGCTCCACGGGTGTCCCTCCCCCCTCGTTCACTGCAAAGTCGCATTCCAGCGACTCGGGATGATTATCCGCTAACCAGCCGAACCCCCATCGACCTCCATGCTCCTCGTCTGCCCCACTAACCAGCCGCAAACCGTGCTGCAACTGAACGTCGTTGCGCTTCAATATCGCCATCGCCATCATCTGCGCCGTCAGCAAAGCCTTGCAGTCCGACGCGCCTCGACCGTAAATCCTGCCGCCAGATACCTCCGCTCCAAAAGGCTCCCACGACCACTTCGAATAATCTTCCACCGGAACCACATCGGTGTGCGACATGAACATCAATCGGCAACGCGGCTCTCTACCCGGATAGACCGCGATAATGTTCCCACGCTCAGGATCCCGCGCCAAAATCTGCGTATCTGTAATCCCCTCGTCGTGGAACCAATCGCGGATGAACTCTGCCAACGGCGTCTCGTCACCCGTCGGCATCTGACCAGTGTTCACCGTCGGTATCTGAATCATCTGCCGCTCAAGCTCGACGATCTCAGCCGCAGAAGCATCGACTTCATCCAGTAGTTGTTCTAGTGTTGGCATTTTCGTCTCATTGGTTCTTTTGGAATCGAGTGTTTCGGTTCGTTCATACCTTCACATACGTATTGCTCTTCCTACCATCGTCTAGCGTCCCGTCGTTCGGGCCTGTGATGTTAGGTATTCGACCATGAGCCCGGTCGTCCTTCGTTCGCTCCCACTCGCGCTCTAGGTCGGCGGTGTGGCCCCGGAAACGTGGCATGACGTACCTGGCGAATAGCTCTTGGGAGTACATGACGTGGCGCATGGGCATCCATTCGTGCGTGGTCAGCATCAGGCCGCCGATGCCGCCGGTTTCCTCGACTATCTCTTCGATCTGCTCGATCGCATCATCCGGCGTCCCGATAATCCACCGTCTCTTCTCAACGATCTGCTCGAACGTTAGATCATCCGGATTCTGATCCGGATGCACTAACCAACTGCGCGGCGTGTTGATCGTGTAAAAGTAGTTGTGAACGTCACGCACCGCACCGTGTCGAGCCTGCTCGAATGCTTCCTCACGCGTATCTGCCAGATGGACGTAAGTCACGACGCGCCAGTCATCTTTGTTTGGAGACGTTCCGTATTTTGCGGATGCGTCGACCACTTCGTCCCATTGGCGCGCAAGTGGCACTGCGTCAGGTGGGCCGCTGCCGGCGATCGAGAACATCATCATCTCGTACTGCGCTACGAAGTCTATAGAGCGCTTGCTACCTGCAGACGGCGTCGCCAATTTCAGTCGCGGCTGCTGATACGAGCGCAACTGCAAAGCCATCTCATCGATCGTCCAGTACTTCCCTTCAAATGAAATCGGATCAGGTGACTCCAGCAGCTTCACGATGATATCGGTAGATTCCCGCATCATCGCGTTCAAGTCCTTAGGCGGAATCTTGAACCGCTGGGGATCAGTCGGCAACCCGCTAGGCCCAACTCCTAGCACGGTCCGGCCGCGCGTCAGATGGTCAAGAAACGCGAAGCGCTCGGCGACGTGGAACGGGTGATGAAACGGCAGTGACACCACGCCCGTCCCCAGTGTGATCCGTGTCGCCGTCGCTGATGCCTTCGCGAGCACCATCTCTGGCATAGGCATCGTCTCCCAAGCCGCCGAGTGGTGCTCGCCGATGAAGTACTCGTCGAATCCCAACTTCTCGGCATAGTTGATCATGTCGATATCGCGTTCAAACGCCAACGAGGGATTCTCATTCGGCGTATGTAACGGCATCATGAAGAACGCGAATTTCATCGCCCAATCTCCGATTGTGTTAGTTGCCTGATGTATTGCGATTTTAGTTGCACGCGCCGCCATTGAAATGACAAGCACATTTTTTCGAAAATTTCGATAGTAATTGTCCCCAGCATTCAGACGGACGATGGATGCGGATCTGCCGCTCTCGCCCGCGCACAAGCAGAGATTACAAGACACATGCGCAACATGAATAAAACGATCCTACTCATTTCGCTTCCCTTGCTACTGGTGGTTGCAATCGCCTGCGGCACCGACAAAGTCTCCCACGATGTCGCATACGTCGTAGACAACGAAAACAACCACATGTACCTGCTCGATCGGGCTGGCGAAAAGTCGAAAGTCTTGAACGACGCAGTCTCAAATCCGAAATGGTCCCCCAATCAGCGAATAGTGGCTTACCTAGCCAACGCTCAAGATGGCAGAGGACAGTTGAAGGTGTGGCATCGCGACTCCGAAGATTCCGAACGCGTGTCTGATGCCCCAAGCAACGTGCAAGAATTCTTCTGGTCACCCGATTCACGCATGATCGCATACCAGGCCGACTCTGCTGACAAGACGCGTTCCGAAGTGTTCGTCTACGACTTCGAAAACGAGGAAACTACGACGTTGGCGTCCGAACCAGTCGGAAACGTTGAACTCGGTAACTGGTCGGGCGACAACAACTGGATCGTGATGTGCCTCAATATCGACGGGACCCAAGGCATCTATAAGAGGTCAGTGCGCGGGGTAGATGAAGTCCAACTGACGGATTATGAGGATAGCCGACCACGTTTCTCCGTGGACGGTAAACGCGTGGCGTTCGCCCGGAAGCTTTCCGACGGGTCAACCGACATCTACATCCTAGAGGTCGACACCGGCGACGGCCCTAGCGCAGCTAAAGCGCTGACTGACGACGACGGTGACGAAATCAACTTCGAATGGGCGCCGGACGGTCGAAACATCATCTACGTCTCCGAACGGGACGGAAACCCGGAGATCTACGCCGTTGACACTCGTGAAAAGAAGACCCGACGAATGACCCAGAACCGTGTCGACGATGCTGATCCCAAATGGTCACTGAACGGCGAACAGGTACTTTTCCGTTCAAGCAACGATGGTAAGTATCACCTGTTCACAATGGACTTCAAGTCCGGTTCCCAAGAACGCGTCCTAGAAGAAGAGAGCAACATCATCACCGCGGATTGGTGATCACCAAACGGAGATTGCCAACTAGCCGCTCGATTGCCGTGACTTCAGCATCCTGCCGATCCACGATTGACGCTGTTCGCGACGGCTGTCCGCGCCACGGCCGTTGCGTGGACCGGGTTTAGTTTCTGCGGCTCTATTCCTGATATCGGGCGGAGTAACTCTTGAACTTGATGCCGATGCGAGACCTCGTCGCTCGGTCCGATGTGCGGGTTGCCCACCTGAACCTACAACCGAAGACAGGCTGCGACGACTTTCGGTTCTACGCACCCTACTGACCGGTTTCGCGGCTGCATGCCCGTTTGAACCGCCGGCAGTCCCGTTGTTGGACGCCTTCCTAGCGTTGTAAGCATTGCGCCGGTCCGCGTATCGTTCGGCAAACGGCTTCTTGGTGCCATTCTGCCGTCTCGTGGCGCCTTTGTCCTCGCCATTAGGCGATGCTGCCTCATCCGTCACCGATTTACGAATCGCCGCGGTCCGCATGGTTTGGTTCTTCTGACCCGCCGACATCCACAGACCATCGAAATAGTGATTGTCGAACTTGATGATCACATCCGAAAAACGGGCCGCTTCGGATGACAAGTTCGAATCGAAAGCCGCCACCTCAACCTGCTTGCCGGTGTCTTTGACAACTTGGAGGGCCGGGTAGAAATCGGCGTCACCGCTCACCAGAATCGCGGTGTCGTAGTGGTCCTCATACGCATGGGCGATCAGGTCGGAAGCGATCATCACATCGACGCCCTTCTCCACCATCGTCTGTCCCCGCTGCTTCCAGATGCCGAGCTTCACTTCCAGATAGTCGGTCTCGTAGAGCGCATTCAAGAAGCGATCTTGCGACTCAGCGAGCTTTGGATTGTCAGGCGATTCCTGCCTGATGTTGTAGTAATAGGTGCGGATCAGATCGCGATCGCCGCAAAGCTTTTCTGCAAATTTCTTGTAATCGAGGTTTTGTTTGTCTGTGTTCTGCTTAAGTACGTGGTAAAGGTTGCTGCCGTCGATAAAAATCATCACTCGACGGCTTCCGGCATTGCCGTTCGCTTGGTTTGTCATCGATTATCTTCCTTGTCATGTCAACCGCCTCCTCCTGAAAGTTGATCTTTGGGTTGTAATTGGATAACCGCGAGAATGGTTCGCGGGACACCCCACATCCGTGCATCTTCTCCGTAGGCGATAGGAGAGTTTGAAGCGATTGGCTTAGTCGTGAGAATTAAATTCTTTCCCCGTTGATAGTGGGGATTGCATTCGCCTACATTCACGTTTAACAGTCTATCACACCCGTTGCAGTCGCTTAAAACCGGTAGTTTTGCAACCAAACACAATCTTCTCAACGCCGCCCTGTTGAATCGACACTACTTCGGGTTAAACTACTCTCTCAAGTATCCATTGATACAAAATCCGATTGGAGCGACAAATATGACGATGACAGCGACCAAGTCGATGGTCGGAATCACAGTACCCTCTCCCTGCGAGATGCCCAACGGCCTCCAGTGGTACGGAGATGAGCTGTTCGTGATGGACCAGCTCACCGACAACGTATATGTGATCAATGAAAAAGGCGATGTCCTCAGGACCGTATACACCGGTACCGAGAACGGCTCCGGCATCACCGTCGGCGACGGTCACATCTGGACCGGCTCGAACGGCACTACCGTCTCTCGTCCCTACCGCAGCACTGACACCCATTTGGGCTACGTCGTCAAGTGTGACATGGACACCGGCGAGACCGTCGACCGATGGCGAACCCCAGATGGCGGTGGCATCCACGGCATCGAGTGGGACCACGACGAGAACCTGCTCTGGGTAACCGCGTTCAGCCCTAAGGCCATCATCCTCGTCGACCCGTCAGACAACTTCAAGGTCGTCCACAAGTTCGAGGTCGAGCTGGAGCGTCTGCACGGACTAGCGCTCGAAGGCGATGACGGCATCTGGTGCGCCCACACCACCGACAACGTCGTTGTCCTCTACAACAAAGAATCCGGCGCTGAGATGGACCGCATAACGATGGGCCCCGAAGACCCCTTCATCCATGGCCTCTCCTCCAAAGATGGTGTCCTGTGGTTCGGCGACGCCAACTTCGCAGGCAGCCACGGAACCGCCATCAGAGGCGAACCCGCCGTCGGCACAATCGCCCGCTGATAGTTAGCAATTCTTTTGCGTTGCAAACACAGTAGGGGCAGGTTTCAAACCTGCCCCTACACGTCAACGAACATTCAGCACAATAAAACCAACAATGACCGTAGTCGATAGCCATCACCACTTCTGGGACTTAGATCTACGCCCCTACGACTGGATGCCAGAAGGCAGTCCGTTGCGCGTCAACTATGGCCCCGATGACCTCCGCCCCCTGCTGGCAGAGGCCGGTGTCGACAAAACGGTCATCGTTCAAGCTCACGCCTCGGTAGAAGAGACAAAGTGGTGCTTGGAAATCGCCGAGAACACCGACTACGTCGCGGGTGTCGTCGGGTGGGTTGACCTCAGCGAACCCAACGTCGGCGAAATCCTCGACAACCTCCAACAAAGCCCATACTTCAAGGGCGTCCGTCATCTTTGGGAGATGGACGAGGACCACGGCTGGCTCGCGGGCGACGCCCCTATCCAGGGTCTGAAAGAGGTCGAACGACGCGATCTCTGCTACGACTTCCTCGTCCGCCCGTGGAACCTCCCCTTCGTACCGCGCATCATGGAGCACGTCCCCGACCTTCGGGCAGTCATCGATCACATCGCCAAGCCCAACATCAAAGAGGGCGAGGTCGAACCGTGGCTCACCCGCCTGCGCGACGTCGCATCCATCGACGGTATGCGCTGCAAACTCTCCGGCATGACCACCGAAGCCGACATGGACAACTGGACTAACGACGACCTTTTACCCTACGTCCACCACGTCATCGGCATGTTCGGCGTCGACCGCCTGATGTTCGGCTCCGACTGGCCAGTCTCGACCCAAGGCACACCTTATGCCGGCTGGGCCAACGCCGTTCGAGACATGCTCAAAAACCTACCCAAAGAGCAAGCCGACTTCGTATTCGGCAGAACCGCAATCGAGTTCTACCGGCTGGACGTATAGCCAACCAGCATATCGAGCTTAGTGCCCACCTTTTCAACCCTGTGAACCAAAATTCTCACCTCTTAGAAGCGCGAGACCTGAGCAAGCTCTACGGCAACGTTCAAGCCCTCGACGCCGCTTCATTCACTGTCGGCTCCGGAATCACTGGCCTCCTCGGCCCCAACGGCGCTGGCAAAAGCACCGCCATCCGCATCTTTCTCGGCCTAACCGACGCCACTTCCGGCTCCGCACTCGTCATGGGCGCCGATGCTCGCCATCCCGACGCCCGTACCCGTCTCGGCTACATGCCCGAGCACGACTGCCTGCCCCCAAACCAATCCGCCGCAAACTTCCTCACCCACATGGCCGAAGTCAGCGGCATTCCGCCATCCCGATCCCGCGCCCTCGCAGCCGACACGCTTCGACACGTAGGACTCTTCGAAGAACGCTACCGCCCCATCGGCGGCTACTCAACCGGCATGAAGCAGCGCGTCAAGCTAGCTCAAGCACTCGTCCACGATCCAGTGCTGATCCTCCTCGACGAGCCAACCGCAGGACTCGACCCGACGGGTCGTACTGAGATGCTCAACCTCATCCGTCGCATCGCTCGCGAATTCGGCATCAGCGTCGTACTCTCAACCCACCTCATGCAAGACGTCGAGCGCACCTGCGACAACATCGTCCTCCTTGACCTCGGACGCGTCAAAGAATCCGCCGATGTCGCCACCCTGACCGAAGAGACCGAACTCATCTACGTCGAGGTCGCCAACAACCGCGACCGCTTCACCGCGGAACTGTCGGACCGCAACATTGATCACACCTCTGAAGGCATCGCAATATCGATCCCAGATGTCGACGGCGCAAAGTTCGACGCCATCCGAGATGCTCTTGTCATATCTGAAGCCAGACTCGTCCGCATGGGCCCGCGTCAGCGCGCACTAATCGACCTTTTCCGCTCCAACTAACCCGTGACCTCAGACCAAAACACTGAACGTACTGGCACCGTATTCGACATCGGTTACCAGACCTACGAAGGTGAACGGGAAGGTCGCAGCCGAGCATGGCAGACGATATTCTGGGACGGCGTGAAAAACGGCATGGGCATCGGACGTGGCGGATGGGCAAAAATCCTGCCTTGGCTCGTCGTATCGCCCGCCATCTTGACCGGACTCGTATTCGCCGCTATCGCCGCATTCTTCGAACAGCTAGGTCTC
This sequence comes from Dehalococcoidia bacterium, assembly GCA_965220515.1. GTDB lineage: Bacteria > Chloroflexota > Dehalococcoidia > Lucifugimonadales > Lucifugimonadaceae > Bin127. The sequence goes on along the minus strand of OZ244831.1, from coordinate 81,739 downwards.
GAAGTCGATACTGGTGAAGGCGCCGAAGTTGTAGACCTGCCAAGCCATGACGACCTGATAGGCGTAATCGGTTTCTTGCTACTCATATTCGCCGCTTTCGTCGGCCCAGAGTTGATCTGCCCCGACCGCAGAAACCGCGTCATTCATCTCTACTTCGTCCGCCCAATCACTCTCCTCGACTACCTCGGCGCAAGATGGCTCGCACTCGTCGTACTCCTGCTCGCAGCCAGTTTGCTGCCCCACATCACCCTCTGGGTCGGACTGCTCATCGGTGTCTCCGACTCTCTAGGCCACATCCAAGACAACTGGACTGACATCCCCCGCTTCGTAGGCAACAGCGCAATCTTCGCATTGTTCGCCGCATCTTTCACCTTCGCCGTCAGCTCACTGACCGATCGTCGCATGATCGCGACACTTATCGTCATCAGCGTCATCATGATCTCGTCCTTTACCGGGTTAATCGTCAACCTGTTCAATCCGCCGGATTCCGTCAGCGACCCAATCGCCCTCGTCAATTTGATCGATATCAATACCAGCGTCATCCCATCCTTATTCTTCGGCACGTACAAGGAAAGCTACGACCTCAACGTATTCTTCCCGATCGCTTGGATTGTTCTACTCACCGCCGCATCAATCTTCGCAACATGGCGCTTCTATTCCAGACAGAGATAGCCACGTGCAAGCCCAAACCGAAATAGACACCCGACCAAGCAACGACGCCATTGTGTCGTTGGATTCCGTGTCCAAATGGTTCGGCAACGTCGTAGCGGTCAGCGACATCACCCTGACCATCGGATCGGGTATCACCGGACTCCTCGGTCCTAACGGCGCCGGAAAAACTACTCTCCTCCGCATGATGTGCGGACTCTATTCGTCATCCGAAGGCGAGGTCCGGCTCCTCGGCACCAACCCGCGCACCGATCACGACATCTATAAACGCATCGGCATCATGACCGAAAACGAATCCGCATACGAATTCATGACCGGCCTCGAATTCGTCCGCCTCTCCGCACGCCTCAAAGACCTACGACGCGAAGAGAGCCACTTGCGACACGCTATCGAACGCGTTGACATGTCGTTCGCTCTTGACCGCAAAATCTCCACCTACTCCCGCGGCATGAGGCAACGCATCCGATTAGCCGCCGCTCTTGTCGGCGATCCCGAACTCCTCATCCTTGACGAGCCTTTGAACGGCGCCGATCCAACCCAGCGCCTCCGATTCCAAGAAATCCTCCATCAAACCGCCGATGAAGGACGCTCCGTCATAATCTCCTCCCACATTCTCGAAGAGGTCGAAGAAGTCAGCGAAAGCGTCGTCCTCGTCGTCAATGGCAAGCTGGCCGCACAAGGCGATTTCCACGCCATACGAGCCGCCCTCGACGACCGTCCCTATCACGTCAAGATCGAGTGCTCCGATCCCAAACAGCTAGGCGGTGAACTCGCCAAACAACCAGCTGTCCAATCGGTTCAGTTCGACCCAGACGGCTCAATCGTCGTCCTCACAACCAACGTCGCCGTGCTTCAACTCGATCTACCTGTGCTAGCACAGCAAAACAACATCCGAATCACGCGTCTACAACCAATCGACGACTCGCTCGAGAGCGTCTTCTCGTACCTGGTCGAAGGCTGATGGGCACTATCGCAGAAACAATCTTCATCCTCGCAATCCGGCAATCGATATCGATCCGCCGCGTCGCGGTCTTGCTGATACTCGCCGCAATCCCACTCGTGATCGCTATCGCCAGCGGACTACTTGACGCGGATTGGGATGGCGAAGCCACTCAAGGATTCATTCAAGGTCTAATCTTCAACACCGGGCTACCGTTGATCGCGTTGATAGTCGCCGCACCCGTCTTCGCCGATGAAATCGAAGACCAGACCCTCACCAACCTCATGCTCTCCCCCATCTCACGCTGGCAAATCTCCATACCCAAAATGCTCGCGGCCGTTTTCATCGTCGCCATCCCGTTGGCCATCAGCACCTTCGTCTCGATTCTCCTCGTATTCGAGGATGAAACCTACTCGGCCGCCATCGTCGGAGCTTTCGGCATAGTCATCGGCACCACCGCATTCGTTTCGCTCTTCGCATTCGTCGGCACCCTCACAACCCGTGCCGTCGTCTTCGGCATCGTATACGTCTTCGGCTTCGAAGCCCTAATCTCCACCGCCATACCGGGACTGAAATACGTCAGCATCAGCGGAAATACACTTTCGATACTCCAAGAACTGAACTCCACTCTGATCGACGCGCCCGCATCCGGATCGAACCAACTACCCCCGATCGAATACGCCATCATCGCTCTGATAGCCGTCATCATCATCTCCAACATCGCCACTGTCTGGCGCCTCAAACAGATGGACGTGCACTGAAACTGCACGTCATCCCCTTCGCTATACTCTAGTGTCAATCCTTCGTCGATGCACTCGCGTCGCGCTCTCTAATGGCTGACATTCAACCCATCACGGAACCCGCGCCTAAAGCTCCCCCATGGGACCCCGCCGCGCCCGAAAACGCCTGGTACAAGTGGCGAGCATTCTGGGCCGTAGGCCTCTCACTTGTGACGATGGTGATGAGCTTCAGCATCATCTTCCTCGCACTACCCGCCATCGCCGAAGATTTCGGAATCACCTTCAAAGAAGCGTCCCTTCTCGTCATCGCGCAGTCCCTCACCATCAGCTCCCTTATGGTCCCACTCGGCAAAGTCGCCGACATGATCGGACGCAAGAAGTTCCACCTCATCGGAATGGCGCTCTTCGGCGGTGGAGCCATCGCTTGCGCTTTCGCTACCAGCCTCACGTTCCTGATCGTCACCCGAGTCATCATGTCCATCGGCAGCTCCATGGGCCAGTCCGTGTCCACAGCAATCACGACATCCGTGTTCCCAGCCAGCGAACGCGGCAAAGCCCTCGGCAGCCAGACCACCGCCGTCGCAATCGGAGGTGCCGCCGGAACCGTAGTGTCCGGCGTAACGCTTCAATTCCTGCCATGGCAAGCCCTCTTCATCTTCATGGCCATCCCAACCGCTGTCGCATTCTTCTGGGGCCTCTACATCCTCAAAGACGAACGCATCGGTTCTTTCTCAGGGGAAAAACGCCCACCGTACGACTGGCTCGGAGCCGCCTTATCCGCCGTCGCCACCGCAATAATCATCCTCACCATCACCAACCCCTTCGCCCTCGCATGGGGTTCGCCGATAATCATCGCCGGAGCATTTACCGGCATCGCCACCCTCATCGTCTTCGTATGGTGGCAACTGAAGACTCCAAACCCGATGGTCGATCTCCGACTCTTCAAAATCAGCGTCTTCAAATACTCCATCATCACCCGCTACCTGGCATTCATGCGCTCATCCGCCACCCTGTTCGTACTGCCTATCTACCTCGTAGCCTTCCGAGGCTGGCCCGAGATCCTCGCATCTGGTGTCATGCTGATGATGGCCATCGGAATGGGCATTGGAGCACAAGTCTTCGGCCGACTCTCCGACCGCTACGGCGTCCGACCTTTCATGATGGGCGGCTTTTTCTTCCTCGTCCTCACCGGCGTCGCGCTCGCCACCCTCGACGACACCTCGAACATCGTCTACATCGCGGTCGTAGTACTCATCAACGGCCTCGCAATGGGCGCATGGTCCGCACCCAACGCCAGCGCAACCATGGGCTCCGTGCCACAATCCTCATACGGACTTGTAAGCGCAATCATCAACCTCACTCGCAACCTCGGCAACGTCTCCGGTCAAGCCATCATCACCGCAATCATCGCCGGCGTCATGATCGCACGCGGCTTCAACATACCCCTTGGCGAACTCGAAGACACACCCGAAGCCGGTTTCGCATTCATGGACGGCTGGAAATACGCCTACCTCGCCGCGACTGGCGTAGTAGCCTTAGCCTTCATCACATCTTTCCTGACTAAACCAGGCAAAAACGAATCCCAAGCAACGTAATCAAATCGGAGGAATACCCGTGAGCGCAGAATCCCTAGACGGCAAAATCGCACTCGTAACCGGCGGAGGCACCGGCATCGGAAAAGGCATCGCCCGCATCTTCGCAAACAACGGCGCAAACGTAACCATCGCCGCCCGCAACCGCGAACGACTCCAAGCATCCGCAGACGAAATCTCCGCCGAATCCGGCACTACCGTCACCGCCCTATCCATGGACGTAACCGACGAAGACAGCGTCGCTTCCGTTTTCGAGTCCGTTATGAACGCCCACGGACGCCTCGACATCCTCGTCAACAACTCCGGATCCGTGGAAGGCGACCCAATCGAGCAACTCTCCTCCGAAAAATGGCTCCGAGTGATGAACACCAACGTCACCGGAATGTTCTACTGCACAAAACAAGCCTTCAAGATCATGCGACCCCAAGGCGGCGGACGCATCATCAACATCGGCTCCATCGCCGCCCAACGATCCCGCCATTCAGCCGCCGTCTACACCACCAGCAAACACGCCGTCTGGGGCCTCACCCAATCCGCCGCCATCGAAGGCCGCGACATCAACATCGCCGTCTCCGCTCTTCACCCCGGCAACACCATGGTCGAACGCCGCGCCGACGCCCGCTCCGGCTCCGGCCGAGACGAAGGCCCAGAACCCATGATGGACGTCGAAAACATCGCCCGAACTGCCCTCCTAATGGCAACCCTCCCCCCAGACGTCAACATGCTAGAAGCCATAGTAATCCCCAACGAACAGCTCTACCTCGGCCGAGGCTAGCAACAATCCCCCCTCCTTCAGGAAGGGGCTGGGGGGAGGCCGAAGCCCATATCCCCCTCCTTCAGGAGGGGGCTGGGGGAGGCCGAAGCCCAGATCCCCCCTTCAGGAGGGGGCTGGGGGGAGGCCGAAGCTCACATCCCCCCTCCTTCAGGAGGGGGCTGGGGGGAGGCCGAAGCCCATATCCCCCTCCTTCAGGAGGGGGTTAGGGGGAGGTCGAAGCTCATATCCCCCCTCCTTCAGGAGGGGGTTAGGGGGAGGTCACAGCTCACAAAGTTCGCCATTTCAGGACGAAGGATCCCAACCGTTGCCTATAACATGCGTCCATGTACTTCAAATCTAGCCGACAATATCGCCGCGCCAAGAACATGCGCGCGGATCCGACGGATGCAGAGAAACTGCTCTGGGATAAACTCCGGGCAAAGCGACTGAACGGTCACAAGTTTCGTCGCCAAATGCCGATCGACAGTTTCATCGTTGATTTCGCATGTTTCAAATCCAAACTCGTCATCGAACTTGATGGTGGTCAGCACGACGAACAATCTTCATACGACGAATTAAGAACCGCAGTGATCAATCAAGAAGGATACCGAGTCATTAGATTTTGCAACGATGAGGTTTTCGAAAACATCGACGGAGTGCTTTCGACGATACTCTCAAACTTGGATGGGCGATAAGGTTTGTGCTGAGCAAACCCATTGACCTCCCCCTAACCCCCTCCTGAAGGAGGGGGAATCGACCATCCCCGCGATATACTCACTTACGGCAACAACGCCCCACACCAACCAGGAGAACCAAATGTACATCCTCATGGTCCGTCTAAAGGTCAAAGACGACCGCATCGACGACTTCATCGAAGCCTCTATCGGCGACGGCGTCGGATCCGTCCTCGGCGAGCCCAACTGCTACCGCTTCGACATCATCCAAGACGACGAAGACCCCACAAAGTTCGCATTCTGCGAGGTCTACGAAGACGAGGCCGCGTTCCAGTACCACACCATGGCATACCACTTCCACCAGTGGCGAGACGCCTCAGCCGACATGTTCGCAGAACCGCCGGAAGTCTCTTTCTGCCGCTCCGTCTACCCTGCCGGACCCGCCGACTGGGACGCATACCGACCCGGCGCGGTCGACGACTCCGCATTCCAGAACGGCACGCTACACGTCATCCACGCTCCCCAATACGTCCAAGCCGACAAAGTCGACGACTTCATCGCCGCCGTAACCCTCGACGGCATCGGCTCAACCCACGAAGAGCCTGGCTGCCTCCGATTCGACGTCTACCAAAACGTCGAAGACCCGACCGAACTCTACCTCTACGAGGTCTACGCCAACAGCGCAGCCTTCGACTACCACGTCGGAACCCCACACATCAAACAATGGCGCGACACCGTAGCCGACTGGTACGACGAAGAACGCCGCGACGCCTCCATGGCCGGAAACATGGGCGCACGCCGAGGCCGAAACGTCTGGCCACCCGACAACTGGAACTGGTCCTCCGGAAAACCAGCCTTCTGATCCCGTCATTCCGGCATTCTGATCCCGTTATTCCGGCCTTCTGATCCCGGCATTCCGGCGAAAGCCGGAATCCAGCGGGGCGGCGTAGGGTTTCCCCCGCTCGCGGGGGAAATGTCCGGGGCCTGCCCCGTACCCCGATACGGGGGACAAAGGGGGCAATCCCTCCCCTTTTTGCGAAGCACTCCTTCACCCTCCCCCTTCTAGGGGGAGATTGAGAGGGGGCCAGCGAAGCGAACGCAGGGGTTCATACCGCCAAATCGTAGGGGCGACCTCGACATACCGTCTAAGGGTCGCCCTTTCGTTTGCAACGCCCCAAACATCCTGCGATCCTCATATCAATCCGTTACGCTTTATCCCACATCCCCAACCAACCACACATCCTCCTGATCCCATGCCCAAAAAACTCCGCGTAGTAGTAAACCGCCCCAAAAATCCCCCCTCCTTCAGGAGGGGGTTAGGGGGAGGCCACGCCGACTCCGATCCCTTCCCCGTAACCGAACCCGTCGAGTGGGTCTTTACCGAGTACCACGACAACAAACCTTCGCCCGACGCCTTAGTCGACGCCGACGTCTACATCGGTACCGACTTCACCAAAGAGATGGGTGCTGCTGCCAACTCGCTCAAAGCCATCCTCATCGCCGCCGCCGGTTACGACCGCATCGACCCCGACGCCGTCCCCCAAGGATGCACCGTCGCAAACGCCTACCACCACGAAGCACCCATCGCCGAGTGGGTCATGGCCGTAGCCGTAGCCCTTGATCACGAACTCTTCAAGTCCGACCGCACCTTCCGCGAAGGATCTTGGGAGATGTGGCCCGGAAGACACGGGGTATACCGCGAACTCATGGGCCGCACCTTCGGCATCGTCGGCTTTGGTGCCATAGGACGACGCGTCGCAAGACTCGCACAAGCATACGAAATGCCCGTCATCGCCGCCGGTAGAGCCGACACCGCCAACGGCGAGCTCTACGGCGCCAACTACATCGGAGGAGGCGAACACGCCCGAGAATACGTCCTCTCTGAAGCCGACTTCGTCCTCATATCCACTCCATTGGGACCCGCAACCCACGGCCTCATCGGCGAACACGAACTTGGGTTGATGAAACCCACTGCCTACATCATCAACCCCGCGCGCGGACACATCATCGACGAAACCGCACTCTACAACGCCCTCAAAAACCGAACCATAGCCGGTGCCGCCATCGACACCTGGTACCAATACCCCGAATCCGCTACCGACGCCCCTCGACCATCCGACCACCCCTTCTGGAAACTCGACAACATCATCATGGTCCCCCACCACTCCGGCGCAACCTACGGCACAGCATCCCGCCGAGCCCAAACCGTAGCCCAAAACCTCGACCGTCTAACCCGCGGCGAACCTCTCATAAACGTCGTAACCGAAATCTCCCGCTAATCCTTCCCCTTCGCCGCCCTCAACCCTCCCCCTTTAGGGGGAGATTCAGAGGGGGTCACGAGCGAAGCCCAAAGGACCGACACCAGAGCGGGGTATGCCCGGAGCAGCACAGCGAGGAATCTCTCCCCTCGGACTCGCCACCCTTCTCTCCCCCTTCAGGGGGAGATTAAGAGGGGGTCTCGGGTGAGGGTGAACGGGGACAAAAGGGCGGGGCGGCTAGCCAATCCGCGTGATCAACCGAACCTCCGGTTCAAACAGCACGCCATACGCGATACAATGAATACACGTATCGCGAAAATAGGAATCTGACATGCCTACCTCCATCCGACTCTCCCCTGAAACCGAGCGCCGGCTCGATTACATCGCATCAAAAACACGACGCACAAAGGCCTTCTACATCCGAGAGATGATCGAACGAAGCATCGATGACATCGAGGACTATTACCTAGCCGCAGATGTCGCAGAACGCGTTCGCAATGGCGTGGAAGAGACCTTCACCACAGGCGAGATAAGGCGCGATCTTGGCTTGGAGGGTTGAGTACACCAGATCCGCCAGATCTGAACTCCGCAAACTCGACAAGACCACCGCAAAGCGAGTGGTTGACTACATGGACGAGCGAGTCGCCACTTCCGACAATCCTAGGCAACTTGGCAGAGCTCTAACCGGACCACTCGGCGATCTTTGGCGCTACCGCGTGGGCGCTCACCGCATCATCTGCGACATCCAAGACGACGTATTACGAGTGCTAGTTATCAGAATCGCGCGGCGCGACAGAGCATATCGCTGACAACACGTGAACGCGGTACGCCCCGCCCCTTTCGCCCAGCGAAAGGGGCGCGAACGAGCGCAGCGATGTGAGCGGGGTATGTGGGAACGGCAATCCCCCTCCTTCAGGAGAGGGCTAGGGGGAGGCCGAGCGGGGACAAAAGGGCGGGGCGATCCCGCCAATCCACAAATCCCCGCAATCCCCGGTTCAGACAACAACGCACTTGACATAACCGCAACATATGTTGTATAACAACAACTAAGCGCCGATCCGACTTTCATCGGACCAGCGCACTGAAAACGAAGAATCGCCGCGTCGCAACGGAGAGCGTGCACCCCCCTTGTCGGCGCCGACAAACACAATTGAATACTGCATCGGTCGCGGGCGGGTAGCACGGAGCCGCCAACACACGGCTCCACGACGGTGTCCGCCAAAAGTCATGGAAGACGTCTGGGAAGACGGGCGAAACGCGACCGCGAAAATCCGGTTACGGGGGTCGTTGTAGCTCCAGGGTCCGAATGCGGAGTGTTACGCTGGCTCCGACTCGCAAGCCAGACGGCAGCCGAAAGGCGCCGTTCAAGGTTCGGGCGAACGCATCCCCTATCCGGCAGACGTCTGCCCGATTCGTCGGTCGGGTGAGGCTACGGCATCAGCGAGGGGAGGAACCGAGCGATGGCGGGGGCCGATCTTCTAGACGCCCCGGAGGGCCGACGGTCTGGCGACGTCGGCGGTGCCGGATCAAGTCGTGCAGTCACCTATCGCACGCGACCCGAAAGAAACGGCGCGGCGATGATTCGACCATCGACCAGTCGAACAGAATCTCCCCGAAAGGGAGAATTGAACGCGCCCGACACATGATCTCCTCACACCTCATCACAAAAATCAGCGCAATCCGCAGTCTAGACAACTATACTCCCGGAGGCGCCACAACAACATCCTCATACGCATGACGCGAACCAACCATCCCTGAGTGCTCGAACACATCCAACGCCGACTCGTAAAGATCACGAGGTATCGCGATATCCCCATCCCAATTCCCCAGCTTCTGGTAGTAAGCAACCGCCGCAGCCGTCGCCTCAACTGCCATCCCCGGGAAGAAGGGCTCCTCAGCCTCGGCAACTTCCATCGGATCCGCTGTGTTCACCCACTCCCGTGATGCCCGATACGCCCTCGCAACCGCCCTCGCCTCGTCGCTATCCAGATAGTCCCACCTCGCAACCAGACTGCTGAACGCCGTCGGACCCACAATCTCCCCGATCGAACCCACGATGTGACCAATGCCCTCGTGCTCCAGTTGCTGCGGAAACGCTCCCTGCTCGTGGAAATAGTCCCCCGCGCCACTTCGCCACTGCTCCATCATCTCGTCACCACCCGGCGACTCGATACCATCGATGTCCGAAAGATCGATCCCCACCCGATGCAACCCATACCTCAGCATCGCTTCCGGCTGCCCGCCATGCACATATAAGAACTTCGCATCCAACAGCTTCTCCCAACTGAAATCCGCATCCGGCTCACGCGCCGCAACTATGAAACCATCAAACGCATTGATCTGAGCAAAATGCGCCACTGGCGGTTTCTCGCCAGCATCCAACGCACCCCAACTGCCCGATACCGCCGACTGCCCGATATCCGCCCGACCTTCGGCAACCTCGATCGCAGAGTTCTGCTCTGCCGCCGCCGGCGTATACGAAGCAGACAAGCCTTCCTTTTCCAAGAACCCGCCCGCAATCATCGAAATCATCGGGCTGTAAAACGCTGAGTGCCGAGAAGCAATCAATCTGATGTCGGGCATCTACCTGAACTCCATCTGTTCGTAACGATCAACGCCTGCCAATTCTATCCCTTAGCCTCGAAACCGCATACATACACCAAGAGTTGCAACCTACCACTGACGCATAATTGAAGTTCGACGCGTTTGAAACCACCAACCAAACCCTTCCGTACTACTATTCAGCAACGTTCCCCATAGCCCTCAATCAAAAATTGAACAAATCTGACCAAAATTCCCAAAGCACGCCTAGCACCACTCTGGTAACCGGCGGCTCTGGCTTCATCGGCACTCACCTGATCGATGCCCTCATCGACCGTGGCGAAAAAGTCACTGTCATAGATAATCTATCCACCTCAAACACCCAATACCTCCATCCCGACGCCGCGCTTATCGACATAGATATCTGCGATCCCAGCATCCCCGATCTCATCGCAGACCTCAACCCCAAAGCCACCTACCACCTAGCGGCCCAAGCGTCCGTAGCCGTCTCAGCCCGCAAACCTCTAACCGACGTCAACATCAACGTCAACGGCACCCTCAGTCTCCTAGAAGGTATCCGAGGACTACCGCATCGACCTCGCTTCACCTTCTTCTCCACCGGCGGAGCCGTATACGGCGACCTTGACCCATCCGACCTACCCGCCAGCGAAACTATCGACGCTCAACCCCTCTCACCGTACGCCGTTTCCAAACTTGCCATCGAACACTACCTCCGCGTCTACGGGCACCTCTACGACCTCAACTACACCATCGTCCGGCCCGCCAACGTATATGGCCCCCGCCAAAACCCTCACGGCGAGGCCGGCGTCATCGCAATCTTTACGCAGGCGATGCTAGACGGCCGACAAATCACCATCTTCGGCGACGGCAACGATCAGCGCGACTACATCTACATCTCAGACTTCATAGACGGTGTCCTAACACTAGCCGACTCCAACCTCCCAGGCCCATACAACATCGGCACCGGATACGGCATCTCCGTAAACGAGATTCACAACATCCTCTCCGAATTCTTAGTTGACGCCACCCCCCCGCAATACGGACCACCAAGACCCGGCGACATCCCAAAAATCTGGCTCGATGTCACCTCGGCAAAAAACGACCTCGGCTGGCAAGCCAACACATCATTCCAAGACGGCATCAGCAAAACCGTCGAATGGTTCAGGCAGAAAACATCTTGAACCCCAAACAAGCCGCCCCAATCGGCATCTTCCTTGCCCTTACCGCCTTGGCTTTCACCGCGCTCGCATGTCAGGCTGATGAACCAACTCCTACGCTAACTCCCGTACCCACCATCGCACCAACCAACACTCCAGTTCCCACAGAAGCACCTCCCGAACCAACCGCAACGCCGACTAACACTCCAATCCCACCCACAAGTGCTCCCCCAACCGCAACGCCACAGCCCGAGATCATCGCGGTCAAACCGACCGCGCCTACTTTTCCGCTACCGACCGAAACGCCCACACCAGTACCGCCAACCGAAACTCCAGAAGTCGCTACTCCGGCACCAGAACCGACGCCGATTCCACCGACTCCTACGGCAACTGCGACACCCGTGTTGCCGACACCAACTCCGACGCCAAAACCCGAACCAACCATCACAGCATCTCCAACCACTGTCCCTGATGAAGCCCTTAAACCTCTGCTAATCGAGGGACTACGCGGCGGCATTATCAAAATCGCAGTTCCGGGCGCACCACCCCATCAAGACATCCACAAATCCGTCTCACCGATACTCGCCGGCTGGGGGCCCGGCATCGCATATTCACGCCTTTTCCAATATCGATGGCTGAAACCAACCGAACCCAATAGCGGAACCGATCAACTTTCTTCGCGCTACGATCCCACCACTTCAACGTCGGCACATGAGATTATCTGCGACCTCTGCGAGAGATGGGAGTTCGACGACGATACCACACTCAGCATCGAGCTCCGCCCTGCCATTCATTGGCAGGAAACCAACCCAGGACTCGGCAGAGACCTAACCGCTGACGATGTCGTCTTCAGCATAAACCGTCTGACCGACCCGCAAATGGCGAATTCGCATCTCGTCCACACGGTTGCCCAAGCCCGAGCCATCGGCGATGACGCTGTAGAGATCGTTCTAACCTTGCCCGACGCAGAGATACTCGACAAACTCGCCGATGCTCGTGCCGCTATCGTCGCACCCGAAACCGTCAATCTAAACGGAGATCTGACGCAAGGCCCCACCATAGGCACCGGCCCCTGGGTCTTGGAGTCCTTCGAACGCAACGGCATGAGCTTCCGAGCCAACGAACAGTACCACATACCGGAACTGCCATTGCTGGACGGAATAAACGTCTCAGTCATCGAAGACGAACAGACCCGCACCACAGCGTTACGAACCGGCCAACTCGATCTCATCCAACCCGATCTACCCGATCTCATAGCCGCGACGGAGCGATTCGACGAGTTGCGCTGGACCCGAAGCCACGACCCGGCAGCCGGCATCGAAATCGCCTTCAACACAACCCGTAACTACCTGACCAACCAATTCTTCCGTGAGGCAGTCCTATACACCTGGGACCCCAACGCCTTGATCAACGATCTGCACAACGGGCAGTCATTCATCAGCGCAGGACTGCCCCTTTACAACCCAGAATGGTTATTGTCCGCAACGGAGATCGATTCCTTCTTCAATGACCGGACCAAGGTCTTGTCACTATTAGAGGGCGTCAACCTTCCCAGAGGCATCATCGTGAATATCCGAGTGGGCAAGTTCGGCGATGAATACATCGCCACTGCGTTGTCGCTTGCCGAAGCGATAAATCGGTTGGGCGCCATCGCATCCTTAGAGGCCGTGTCCACTCGCACGTTCGGCGAAGAGATTTGGAACGAAGGCGACTACGATATCTACGTCGGCGCACCTCCACCGCTCACTAGCGCAACCTCAGCGTTGTTTGCCATCCATCATTCCGGCGGACCATGGAATACCACCGGTTACTCCACTGCTGAGCTTGATAGCCTGATCGAGCTACAAGCCGTCGAAACCGATCCCCTCGTCAGAGGCGAACTAATGCTCGAAATCCAACGCGAGATATTCCGAGGCGCACACATTTTCCGTCCAGCCGCGTCGGTGTCCCACTGGCTGTGGTGGTCGCACCTGCGAAACGTCGCGCCAACTACTTATCGCTCAGATTCGACTTGGTTGAGCCGTTTGTGGCTCGCAAACCGTGTTCGAGGCGGTTGATCTAACCCTCAAGGCTTTCAATAGCGTCTTCGAGTGTCGCCCACGCGAGCAACGCGCATTTGATGCGAATCGGGAATCGTGACACATCTCGCAGCGAAATCGCATCGCCAATCGCATCAGCGTCATCGGCGATGGGTTCCTGACCTTCCGTGAGCATCCGTCGCATGATCGTCGCCGAATTGGCGACCTCCGAACGACGTTTTCCCTCGACCAATTCACCCATCATCGACGCTGATGCTTGAGTAATCGCGCAACCGGAACCGTGCACAAAGATCGCCGAGACCCGATCATCCTCCATGCGAAGCTGCACCGTAACCTCATCCCCGCAAAACGGGTTGTCGATATTCGCTTCAGCGTTGTAGTCAGAGATCGGATCGATGTTGCGCGGATTGCGGCAATGATCCTCGACGATGTATCGATTGACCTCGTCTAGATGTCCAATTCCGCTACGCATCTGGATGATGACCGTGTAGCACGTTGCGTATTGGGCGCCAGCACGGTTCGATTATTCTAGCGTGACTTCTGAAGCGCTACGCGGTCCCGATGGTGTCCGACGCCTCTTGCAAAGCAGACATCAGCTCGTCAAGCTGGTTCTCAAGGAACGCGTGTAACTCGTCATCTTCGAACTCCGAAAGTATCTCAGCCGCAAATCCCCGTATCAGCATCGCCTGTGCCGTGTCATAGTCCACACCACGCGATTGGAGATAGAACAACGTGTCTTCATCGACGTGACCCGCGGTCGCGCCGTGAGCGCATTTCACGTCATCGGCGTAGATTTCTAGCGACGGTTTGGTGTCAACTTCTGCGCCGTGCGAGAGCAACAGGTTCAAGTCCTTCTGGTTCGCATCCGTCTTCTGAGCGCCGCGCTCGACCGTGATCTTGCCGCTGAACACCGCTCGAGACCGTCCGGAAAGAATTCCCTTGTAGTACTGGTCGCTCGTGCAATGCGGAGCGGCGTGAGTGGTGCTGATCTCGTTGTCTTGATGTTGCCGATTGGTAGTCAGGTAGACACCATGCAGTGTCGACTCCGCGTATCCACCGACCAAGTGTGTAAAAACATCGTTGCGACCGATGTCCGAACCAACACTGAACGAGGTCGAACGATAATCGGAACTTGCTTCCTGTAAAACGCGAGTTGTGGCGAAGTGGTAGGAGTTCTCGCCGTCGATCTGTACCCGATAGTGCGTCAGCGTCGCGTCTTCATCCAAGGTGATCTCGGTTACCGGAGCAGATAGATACGTTGTGTCCGACATCGAGATGTGAGACTCGATCACCGTTGCCGATCCGCTCTTGCCGACTGAAATCGCGATTCGCGGATAAACGGCGCGCAGATCTGACTCGGTATCAGTAGTAACGAACACCAAGTGGATGGGTTTTCCGACTTCAGAACCATCTCCAATCTCGACAAACACCCCATTGCCGAGAAACGCCGTATTGAGAGCCACAAATGCGTTGTCAGTGCAATCCGCCAACTCTCCGAGGTGGTCAAAATCGGCAACCGACTTCAGCGCGGAGCCTACCGGAGCATCGTCAGTGTCTGAAAGACTCTCATCCAACACTCCGTCTACGAACACGATGTTGTGCCACGCATCGGTTAAAGAAACACGTTGATTTAACTCACCGCGGTCGACACATGATGAAGGTACGCCAAATCGTAACTCGGTCCGGTCAATCTGTCTGAGATCGGTGTATTTCCAGAGCTCATTGCCCCGACGATGGATTGGGAAGCCGATACGCTCAAACTCGTGCCAACCAATCTTACGAAGGTCGTGAACCGGATTCGGGGCAGCACCGTTGCCGGAACTGCCAACGATTAACTGCTCCCAGTCATCGCGGTAAGTCTCAAGATGCCGAGTCGCGTTGGACGGCATCACGACTGCGTTAAGGGTCATACAACCTCTGCTACTTCCCGTTGCGTTGAGCGGCGAGGTAGTCTCGATAACCATTCTGCTCAACCTTCTCTGCCAACGACGCATCACCCGTCTCGACGATCTTGCCGTCCACGAGGACGTGCACTATGTCTGGATGCACGAAGTGGAGCAATCGCTGGTAGTGTGTGACAATAACAAAGCTACGCTCTGGAGAGCGCATCTTGTTGACGCCATCGGCAACCGCCTGCAACGCATCGATGTCGAGTCCCGAGTCGGTTTCGTCCATGATCGCAATTCGTGGATCTAAAACCTGCATCTGAAGCATCTCGTTGCGCTTCTTCTCACCGCCTGAGAACCCTTCGTTCAAAGACCTCTTGATCAGATCTGGGTTGATCCCTATCTCTTCGACTTTCTCGTCGAACAGCTTGGAAAACTGGCGAACCGATGTCTTTTTCTGACCATTAGCGTCGTCTATCGCGTCCTTGGCCGCCTTGAGGAACTGCCAAGGCCGAACACCCGGAACTTCTGATGGATACTGCATCGCCAAAAACAATCCCAGATGAGCGCGTTCATCCGGCATCATTTCAACAATGCTCTCGCCATCGACGGTGATATCGCCCTCAGTGACGGTGTACGACGGTTTACCCATCAGCACATTCGCAAGCGTGCTCTTACCACTGCCGTTGGGCCCCATGATGGCATGCACCTCACCCGGATTCACCTCCAGATCGATGCCCTTCAATATGATTTCGTCGCTGTCGGTGACAGAGGCATGCAGATTCTCGATTTTCAGCATTCGGTCTCTCGTGCAGATTGTCCAAGTTGTTTTCCGACGTTCGGTGCGTCAATTGACGCACCCAGATGTCGGATGATCGATTCAGGTATCAGTTCGCTACTATCGGCTACGTTCAAGTTCCGAACAAAGCCGATTGGTCGAGTGATGCTTCGCGGCTTCACTACCCGACTGCGCCTTCCAAGCTGACTTTCAGCAACTGTCCGGCTTCAAGCGCGAATTCGAACGGCAGCTCCTTGATCACGTCCCGGCTCCAACCAGTGATGATCATGTGGTGAGCATCCTCCTCGGAGATACCGCGCGACATCAAGTAGAAAAGCTGCTCGTCGCTCACTTTGGATGTGCTGGCCTCGTGTTCCAACCGAGCAGTCGGGTTACGCACCTCGATGTAGGGAACAGTATGAGCACCGCATTGATCGCCGACAAGCAGCGAGTCGCACTGCGTGTGATTCGTGGCATTCTCAGCACCTGGCAAAATCTTTACGCCGCCACGGTAGGTGTTTTCACCATGACCAGCAGAGATGCCCTTCGACACGATAGTCGACTTGGTGTTCTTGCCGATGTGGATCATCTTGGTCCCAGTGTCGGCCTGCTGGTAGTTGTTTGCGAGCGCGACAGAGTAGAATTCGCCCACCGAGTTGTCCCCCCGCAAGATGACCGACGGATACTTCCAAGTGATTGCCGATCCGGTTTCGACTTGTGTCCACGAGATTTTGGCGTCGCGTTCTGTCATCCCTCGCTTGGTCACGAAGTTGTAAACACCGCCCTGACCGTCCTTGGTTCCCGGATACCAGTTCTGGATCGTCGAGTACTTGATCTCACCGCGGTCCAGTGCGACGAGCTCCACAACCGCTGCGTGTAGCTGACTCGTGCGACGGATCGGGGCCGTGCATCCTTCGAGGTAGCTCACGTATGCGCCTTCATCGGCGACGATGAGCGTGCGCTCAAACTGACCTGACCCTTCGGTGTTGATACGGAAATAGGTCATCAACTCAATCGGACACCGCACACCCGGCGGCACGTACGCGAACGAGCCATCCGAGAAGACTGCTGAGTTCAACGCTGCGAAGAAGTTGTCCGTGTAAGGAACTACAGATCCAAGATACTTCTGGACAAGCTCCGGATGGTTCTGGACAGCTTCGGTGAACGAGCAGAATATGATGCCTCGCTCTTCAAGCTGATCCGCGTAAGTCGTCGCAACCGAGACCGAGTCGAACACAGCATCTACGGCGACGCCGGCAAGACGCTCTCGCTCGTGAAGCGGAATACCGAGCTTGTCGAACGTCTCCAGCATCTCAGGATCAACTTCGTCCAAACTCTTCGGAGCGTCGTCGAAGGATTTAGGCGCTGCGTAATAGTAGATGTCTTGGTAGTCGATATCCGGATATCGCAGCTTGGCCCAGCGAGGCTCAGCGTCTTCACGTTGCAACTTGCTCCAATACTCGAACGCCTTCAACCGCCACTCGAGCATCCAATCAGGCTCATCCTTTTTCTCCGAGATCAGCCGAACGATGTCAGCATTCAGGCCTTTGGGAGCCAACTCCATCTCGACATCGGTGGAGAATCCCCACTTGTAGCCCGCGTCATCGAGCTTGGATTCCCGTGAGATGGTGAGTCTGTCTTGCGTTGTCAACTAACTTCCCAGTTTCTGCAACCGTTCGAGGGGGTGTTGGCTAAACGTTTGGCCGCGCCATCAATGACCTAACACTTCGGACTGCCTTCGCCCGTTTGATGCACCCGACTGAACTCCTGATTGCTTCTGTCATTAATTTTACCAGTCAAACGAAACCACCGAAATCACAACCTTATCGGACGACTATGACATCGACTAAACAATCCGAAACAGCATCAGATCAACCCGTATCCTAAGCCTTACCACTCAAAGACTGCCATTGCCGATCATCTGCGAACACGAACTTGCCGCTTCAACAAATCAAGAGAAGATTGTCCGACATTCTGATTGGCCGCTCCAAAAATGAAGCCACTTCCGGACTCTCGGAGATTGCGCACGCATTGCAGTCGAGGCGTGAAATTGATCGCCGCGTTGCAGAAGCGACATTGAGCGTTAAACGCGAAGATTTTGTGCAGGAAAACGATCGCGGTCGAGCCACATGCGACCGTGCACTTTCGATAGGTAATGGCCAGACGATTTCGCAACCGAGCCTCGTCGCGCACATGATCTCCGAACTTGGTCTGGAACCAGGCGCGGCGCGTGTCCTAGACGTCGGGTGTGGTTCTGGCTACCAAACAGCGATATTGTCGCTGCTGGCAAATCGAGTAGTCGCAGTAGAAAGAATTGGCGAACTTGCAGATGCCGCGCGGTATCGTCTGAAACGATTGGGCTACGAAAACGTAGAAGTGGTAGAGGCATCCAATAAAGTCTTGGGTTGTCCAGAGCGTGCACCTTACGACGCCATTATCGTGGGGGCGTCGGCTCCGGAACTCCCGCAGTCTTTAGTAGACCAACTGAAACCTCACGGACGCATGGTGATACCAGTCGGCACTCGCAGAAGGCAACGCGTTGCTACCGTCGTTAAGACTGATGAAGGTTGCAATGTCAGCTACGGTGTTGAATGCGTCTTCGTGCCGTTAATCGGACCCGGGGCTTGGTGAAGCGAAAACGCTTCTGTTGGTATTAGAAAATAGAAAACGATCAACCTCAATCATTGCCCAATACTGGGAACACCAAATGTCAGAAACCGAATTCGAAGCAGTAATCGGACTCGAAACGCACGTCCAGTTGAGCACCAAGAGCAAGATGTTCTCTTGGTCGGGTGCCGGGTACCAAAAGGCATCGCCCAACACTTTGGTCGACCCAGTGTCGATGGCACTGCCCGGAACTTTGCCGGTCGTCAACAAACGTGCTGTCGAATCCGCGATCGCGATCGGCCTTGCTTTGAATTGCGAAATCGCCGAAGTCACAAAATTCGATCGCAAGCAGTACACCTATCCCGACTTGATGAAGGGGTATCAGATTTCGCAGTACGACGAGCCGATATGCGTCGATGGTTGGCTTGACTTACCGACAGAAACGCCACACCGCGTCGGCATCAACCGTGTCCACATGGAGGAGGACGTTGCGCGTCTGATTCACATCGATTCTCCGACAGGTGGAGTGATGCATTCTTTGCTGGACATCAACCGCGCCGGCGTCCCCTTGATGGAGATCGTCACCGAACCGGACATGCGCACGCCTGATCAAGTCGAGGCCTACATCAACACGTTGCAATCGATCATTCGCTACCTCGGCGTCGGCACTGCCAATATGGAAGAAGGCTCTTTCCGCTGCGACGCCAACATTAGCGTCAGACCCGTTGGTTCGACTACGCTCGGCGAGAAAGTCGAAGTCAAAAACATGAACCGAGTCCGAGCCGTACGCCAAGCCGTCGAGCACGAGATCGAACGGCAGATCGCCGCGATCAAACGTGGCGAACGGATCGTGCAGGAGACGCGCGGTTGGATGGATGGCGAGAAGTACACCGTTACTCAGCGGTCGAAAGAGGACGCGCACGACTACCGCTACTTCCCCGAACCAGACATCCCGCCCCTGCATATTGGACGAGATTGGGTCGCTGATATTCAGTCGCAAATGCCAGAACTGCCGTTAGCGAAGAAGCAACGCTTCATCGGTTCATGGGGACTCTCGGACTACGATGCGTCGTTGTTGGTCGATTCACGATCTTCGGCCGAATACTTTGAAGCCGTGATGAAAACTGTGGGTGGTGAATCGGAGAGCGACCAAGCCAGTTTCGCCAAAGAGACCGCTAACTGGCTCAATGGTGAAATGGCTCGGTTAATGCACGAGAACGACGTTCCCAGCACCCAAGAAACCCGAGTCGAGCCGACCGCGTTAGCGGTGTTAGTTCGCAAGTTCCAGAAACGGGAGATTAACAATAACTCGGCTAAACGAGTGTTCGGTGAGATGTTCGACAACGGCGCCGATCCTGAAGAAGTGATCGTGCGTCTTGGTCTGGCATCGGTAGGCGATGCTGACGAATTGGCGCCGATAATCGACGAGGTTTTGGCGAACAATCCGTCGGCAGTTGAAGATTATCGCTCAGGCAAAACCAACGCAATCCGGTTCTTGATGGGACAGGTGATGAAGGCTACCCGTGGTCGTGCCGACGCCCAATCGGTGATGCGGCTATTGGGCGAGGCGATGGACGGATAAAGGTGCTCTGCTAAGTCTCGAGCAATGGTTTCGCTGAATTAACCTTGTAGACATGTGGTTTCAGATATCGCTCCTAATCCTCGCCGTGGTGCTGATAGTCATCTTGCTCTTGCAAGCCCGCGGCAACAACCCGTCTGTTTTCGGACAGTCGGAGAGCACGTTCCGCGTTCGTCGCGGCGTAGAGAAGCTACTGTTCAGAGCGACTATCGTGTTGACGATCGTATTCGTAGCGGTCGCGATAGCGAACGTCCGGTTCAGCTGACGCTAACTAAGAAGCCACGTTATGCTCGTCGCCAGGTAGTCCCCTGTGGCGTGTCCATAATCTCAACCCCCATCTCTGCCAACTGGTCGCGAATCTCGTCGGCTGTCGCGTAATCCCTGTCCTGCCGCGCTGACTGCCGATTTTCAATCAGCTCTTCGATCTTGGTATCGTCGATCGAGTCGTCGCTTTCGGGTTCTTCGAGCGTCAAGCCCAAAACACCGACCAACTCGCGCAAGGTTGCCTGCGCATCCGAGATATCCGATCCTTTTGCTTGCTCCGTGAAAATCTCCCTAGCCAGATCGAAAATCGCCGCCAATGCCCTTGGTGTGTTCAGATCATCGTCCATCGCCTCGACGAAGCGTTGCCTGATGTGGTCCGCATCGTAAGCTTCGCCCGTCCCAACACCCGCGTTAACTGCCTCTGCCGCCTGTCGCAACCTGCGGACTGCCCTCTCCGCGGCAACCAGATTTTCGACATCGTAAGTGGCAGGGCTCCGGTAGTGGCTTTGGAATACCCACATCCTGATCGCGTCGGTTGAGTAGGTTTTAAGCGCATCCCTGACGGTCACGAAATTCCCGAGCGATTTTGACATTTTCTGATCCCCGCCCATTCGCAGCAGCCCGTTGTGAACCCAGAACCGAGCGAACGGAACTACACCCGTCGCCGACTCGGACTGTGCCACTTCGTTTTCGTGATGCGGAAATACGAGGTCTAAACCGCCACCATGGATGTCAACTTGGTCACCAAGATAGCGTCGAGCCATTGCAGAGCACTCGATATGCCATCCGGGTCGGCCGGGTCCCCACGGACTGTCCCACGATGGTTCGCCTGGTTTCCAGGATTTCCACAATGCGAAATCTTCAGGGTTTTCCTTGAGCAGGTCTGGCTCAAGTCGCGCCAACTCCGCTACACCATCAACCGTGCGACCGCTCAATTTGCCGTATTGCTCATTGCGCCGCACACGATAGTAGACAGAGCCTCCTGCTTCATACGCCGCTCCCGAGTTCACGAGTTCGCTGATCAGAGCGATGATATGGTCGATCTCCTCAGTAACTCGAGGATGGACGTCTGCCCTTTTGACGTTGAGACCATCCATGGCCTCGAAAAACGAAACGACGTGTTCTTGCGTCAGATCGAACCAATCAACCCCGTTTTCGGCAGCCCGATCAATAATTTTGTCGTCCACATCAGTGAAGTTCTGCACCCGTTTGACATTGATCCCTCGGTACTGCATGTACGACTGCAACACTTCGAAGATCACGGTTGCCAACGCGTGACCTAGGTGCGGTTCGTCATACGTTGTCACGCCGCACACATACATCCGAACTGGATCGGATATCTGCTTAAACTCTTCTTTTTGGCGCGTGAGGGTGTTGTAAAGCTGCATGGCTGGCGGATTTCTCAGTTTGTGGGATAACGAGATTCTAATCCGACACGTTACGACGCCTCAAAGTCACGATCGCTTGAGCTGCGATGCCCTCGCCTTGCCCGATGGCGCCGACTTCGTCAGTAGATGTCACTTTGACGTTTACTCGATCGGTCTCGGAATCTATCGCATCCGCGATATTCGCTTCGAAATCGGGAACATATGCCGCCAACCTTGGGCGCTGAGCGATGACCGTCGCATCAAGATGGTCAATCCACCATCCCAACGCTCTAGCCTCTAGCGTTGCATCACGGATAAATGTCGAACTGTCTGCGCCGGCGTATTTGGGATCAGTGGATGGAAACCGCCCTCCTAGGTCGCCGAGACCTGCGGCACCGAGGATGGCACTCGCGACCGTGTGCAACAAAACATCGCCGTCAGAGTGACCCTGCAACCGCATATCAAACTCAATCTCGCACCCGCCTAATTTGAGGGGGCCACCTTCCACCAGTTTGTGCCCGTCGAATCCGATTCCCGATCGATATGTCCATTCACCGCCATTTCCGGCAGCTATTGTTCGGGCAAGGGCGACGTCCGATGGAGTCGTTATTTTGATGTTTTCGTAAGCCCCTTCGAACGTAGCGACCAATCCACCCGCTACTTCCACCATCGATGCATCATCAGTTACATCTACCTCGACAGTTTGATGCGCCGCGCGCAGGATCTCAGCCCGGAAAACCTGAGGTGTTTGCACCGAGAACATTGCTTCTCGGTCAGGGGTGTCAACAACGATCCCATGCTCAACGCGCTTGATCGTGTCCTTGAGTGGAACAACAGGTATCGCCGCTCCGACGTGACGGGCTGCAGCAAGACCTCGCTTGAGCATGTCTTCATTTACGAAGGGACGTGCAGCGTCGTGAACTGCGATGAATTCGGAAGCGATCTGTGCCCGGTCCAATTCCTCAATCCCATTTCGCACCGAATCTTGTCGTCGAGCACCGCCGGAAACCACTCGGATCGGGATAGAGAAATCGCCGTCAGCGATGCCCTCGCTGATGTCAACTACTTTGGTTTCATGCGCCACCACAACCGCTCCGCTAACTAATCGACTTCGGTCAACGACTTCCAGCGAATGCCACAAGACTGATCGACCGCCTATATCCAACGCAAGCTTGTCGACGCCTTCCATGCGCGTTGATTGCCCAGCCGCAACGATGATTACCGATAGTTCGGCGTTTGGAGCATTCGAGCGTTGCCCTGGGGCGTCAGTCATGAGGTCATTCGGCAAGGCTTAACTGATTGCAGTCAGTCGCTAGGATTCAAACCCGTTTGCGCAGAACCCAATTATCCAAAGGGCAGATTGAATTCGTAAATGGTTCTGAGCCACTCAATGCCCTGTCGACAAGCGTACGCCATGATTATGAGACGGATCGTTTTGCCTGCGAAAACGTAAATCATGAACTTCCGGAAGGGATAGTTCAAAGCTCCTGCGGCTATTCCGGCCAGATCGAAGAACGGAGTCGGAATCACCGACACCAAGAAAAGCGTCACCGAACCATGGCGTTCCATCAGATCGTGGATACGCGGATACCATCGCAGTTTCATCGCCGCGTCGTGACCGGCGAGTCCAACTAGGTACGCGGTCGTCTCCCCTAGAGTCGCGCCGGCTGCACCGACGACGCCGATAAAGACCGGACTAAGTCCAAGCGAAGGTTCTGCTGCGACACACGCCGCCAAAACCCCTGGAACTGGCAAGATTATCGTGGCGGCACCGACCAGGTTCAAGTAGAACGTCGCTAGGTAACCGACATCGGTGATGTCCAAGAAACCACCCGACCACAACGCGATTCCAATCACAGTGGAGCCGAGTACGACGCTCCAAAGCGCAGCCTGGACCCACTTGGGATGGCCAGCGAGACACCTTAACGCCGAATAACGCAGCCTGCGGAATGAATAGCTGCTACTTCTGCCGCTACTGACGACTTGATCGTCGCAGCTACCTTCATCGACTGTCAATAACGCACCAAGACAGCCTGAACCGATGGTCGTAGAGTGTAGTTCGGTTCAGACATCGCACCGATTCTAATGCGTAGGAAGTGCTCAGTGTGTCGATGCCAAAGTCAATTCTGACTTCGCAAACTCCTCATCAACGACGCCTGAATCGAACACGATCGCATCCTCGACGACGTCGACTACGACATGCGCACCATCATTCACCTCGTCCTTGATAAGCGCAAGCGCGAGCGGCGACTCGATGTAGCGCTGCATGGCTCGAGCCATCGGTCGTGCACCCATCCAAGTGTCGTAACCTCGCTCGGCGATCCAACTCTTCGCATCTGGAGTCAGCTCGATTCCGATCGATCGATCTGAGAGCCGAATTTCGACTTGCTGAACGAATTTGTCCACGATCTGGTCGATCTCATTCCGACCGAGCGGATCGAACACGACCACGTCATCGATTCGGTTTAAGAATTCGGGAGAGAATCTCGATTTCAAAGCCGATTCGTGTCGGTTTGTTAGGCCAGGCGAGTCCAACCCGTTCGAGCCCGCTTCGCTGCCCCCGATCGCAAATCCCAAACCGCCTTTATTCTGGTCGGCGGTTCCCAAGTTACTGGTCATAATGATGATCGTGTTGCTGAAGTCGACAGTTCGGCCGTGACCATCGGTCAACCGGCCGTCGTCGAAGATCTGCAACATGCTGTCGTAGATGTTTGGATGAGCTTTCTCAATCTCATCGAGCAGTATTACCGAATATGGGCGTCGTCGCACGGCCTCCGTCAACTGACCGGCATCGTCGTAACCGACGTAACCAGGGGGCACCCCGATCATGCGAGAGATCGAGTGCCGTTCTTCGTATTCGGACATGTCGAGCCGGATCATATGATTCGGGTCGTCGAACATGAACTCGGCAAGAGCCTTTGCGAGTTCGGTTTTACCGACACCGGTCGGGCCCATGAACAGGAAAACGCCTGTCGGACGACTTGCGTCTTTCAGCCCCATGCGCCCGCGACGTACCGCGTCCGCCAAGGTGCTGACCGCGCGATCTTGCCCGATTACGCGCTCATGCAAGCGATCTTCGAGCTTCAGGAGTTTTTCGACCTCCTCTTCGACGAGTTGGTCGAGAGGGACGCCAATGCGTTCCGATATCAACGCCGCGATGTCCTTCTCGCTGATGACCAGACGCTCTGGTTCAGACATTTCATCTGACTGATCAACCGCGACCGCGGGCTCGCGTTCGATTCTCGCCTTGGCGGCGGCCTCGTCGATCAAGTCGACCGCTTTGTCGGGCAGCTGCCGATCGGTGACGTAGCGATCGCTTAATCTGACAGCGGCATCCAATGCGGCGTCGGTGAGTTGGACACCGTGGTGGGTTTCATAGTTTTTTCTTAGCGCCTTCAGCATTTCAACGGCCGATTCTTCCTCGGGTTCTTCGACCCAGATCGGAGTGAACCTACGCTCCAAAGCTGAATCTTTTTCGATGAACCTTCGATACTCTTCGGGCGTTGTCGCGCCAACGACTTGAAGTTCACCGCGGGCGAGAGCTGGTTTCATCATGTTGGCCGCATCGAGTGACCCTTCGCTACCAGTCCCTGCGCCTACAACCGAGTGCAACTCGTCGATGAAGAGGATGATCTCGCCGGCCGAAGCTTGCGCTTCATCGATCACTGCTTTTAGTCGCTCCTCGAATTCGCCTCGGAACTTCGCACCAGCGAGAAGTACTCCGATGCTCAACGCCAGTACACGCTTGTTGGTAAGCATCTCTGGGACACCCTCACTGACGAGCATCTGCGCCAAGCCCTCGACGATCGCAGTCTTGCCAACACCGGCATCTCCGATTAGGACTGGATTGTTCTTGCTTCGCCGCGTCAACGTCTGCATCACGCGTCGAATCTCATAATCTCGGCCAACAATCGGATCGAGTTTTCCTTCTTGAGCTAACCGAGTCAAATCGGTCGTGTACTTGCTGAGCGTCCCGTACGCTTCCTCAGCGTCGGGTGAAGTTACGCGTGCTGCTCCGCGTACTTGGTGGTCCGCTTGATAGACGCGCTCGGCTGTGACTCGATGCTTCGCGAGGACTCGCGCAAGGTCGCCATCCGCTTCCTCGACGATGGCAATCAACAGATGGTCCATGCTCATCAAGTCGTCACGGAACGTCTTGCGCTGAATGGACTGCGCTTTGCTCATCGCGTTTTGCGCCCGAGGTGTGATGAAGATCTGTCGTTGCCGTCCCGTCGGATGGCCAATGCCTTTGGGTTTCGCGTCGATCAAAACCATGAGATCGACCCGGAAAGCTTCGGTATCGACTTCCAGAACATCGAGGATTTTCCGGACTGGGCTTTCGTTGCCGTCGGTCATAGCGAAGAGGATGTGCTCAACATCGAGCTGGACGTTTTTTCGTTGCATCATCAGTTGCACCGCCGCGTCTATGACCGCGCGTGTTTGATGCGTGAAGTTTTCTGGTGAGATTGCCATCGGTCTCCTTGGGTGCTGTTGGGCTCTCTATGCCTATCGGGATTTGGCTAAATCTGGAAGCGCGTTTGATGTGCTCAGTGTTGATTATTGTAACACTATCGCCACGTTACTTGATATTCTCCATATCAAGTTTTATTATTTGTGTATGTGAGCGATGATGCTCTCAGCAAGTCACAAGGAGAAAACATATGACATCATTGACCCGTTGGACCCCCCTCCCTCGCACGGCAGGTTGGCCGTTCGATTTCTGGAGCAACTATCCACCTGTCAGGCGCGCGCCAGATGCGCCGTTCAAGCTGGGTGTGGACGTGATCCAAAATCCGGACAACTACACTATCGAGGCGTCTCTGCCGGGGTTCAGTGCTGAGGACATCGATGTTACAGTCGACGATGGCGTGTTGCGCATCGTCGCAACCAACTCCAGCGATGAGACCTCGGAGAACAGTCGTTATCTCGTTCGAGAGCGGAGGTACGGCAAGTACTTCAGGGCGCTCCGGGTTCCTGAAGGCGTGGACGTCGATTCCGCGACGACCGGTTACAAGGACGGCGTTTTGCGGATAGAGTTGCCAAAGAACGATGGTGCGCAACCGAAGCGACTCCCCATCGCGGCTTAACATCGATCCGAGCCTAGAGCCAGCACTGCGCCCCGTTCGAATGCGGGGCGCAGTTGTTTGTTAAGCGCGGCGTAACAAATATGCAATTGCGTAACATTGATATCGCGTATCAATAAATTCACCCTATGCCTGTAGTTACAGACCGTGCGAACGTGCCCGAGTTCTTCGCCCGGTATCAACCGATGATCGATACCGCGCTGCGCGCAGAGCTTGGGCGATACGCGTCGGATATTCGAGCGACGCACCGGTACCACATGGGTTGGGCGGACAAAAACGGAGCCAACATAGACGCTACACAAGGGAAACGTCTGAGACCGGCCATGGTGCTGCTGGGAGCGGATGCTGTAGGCGGTGAAACGCGTTCCGTACTGCCGGTTGCAATTGCACTTGAATACGTCCATAACTTTTCGCTGATTCACGATGACATAGAAGATCGCGATCGGTTTCGTCACCACCGGCCCACTCTTTGGGTGGTTTGGGGTGAAGAAACTGCGATCGTGTCCGGCAACTCAATGTTGAAGCTGGCGGATCGGTCGACACGGGCGTTGTGTGAGATCGGCGTAAGCCAAGTTGCTTCGTTGATGGCCCAACAGCAGATCGCGCAAGCCTACATGCGGATGATCGAGGGACAGTACATGGATATCGCCTTCGAGGATCGCGACACTGTGTCCATCGACGATTACCTATCCATGATCGAACGCAAGACAGGCGCACTGATCGAAACGAGTTTGTATCTAGGAGCTTTGGTAGCGTCAAACGGGAATTCCAATGGTCGGATTCCAGATGGTTTGAGGCGCGCCGGGTATGAATTTGGGCGACTTTTCCAGATCCGGGACGACATTCTAGGCGTGTGGGGTAGCGACGAAACTGGCAAACCTGTGTGCGGAGACATCTTGAATAAGAAGAAGTCGCTACCGGCGATACATGCCTTGAACATCGCTACCGGCAAGGCCGCCGCGCAGATGCGAGAGATTTACCACAAAGAGGAACTCGACGACTGCGACGTTCAATCGGTTCTCGAGATCATGGATGAAGCTGGCACCTACGAATTCTGTGAATCGATGTCAGCGAAACACTGGGCCGCGGCATCGGAAATCATCGATGGTCTAGACATTGACGAACGGATCCGAAATGACTTTTTCGATTTGGGCGAATTCTTGGTTGAGCGGAGTTCTTGATGACATCCGCATTTGATTGCTGACCGGAAATTGGAATGAACGCTACGAAACACCTCACAGCAGCCGTTTCGGATGTCGGATCGGCGTATGAGGCGTGTCGGCAGTTGGCGGCGGGTAGCTACGAGAACTTCAATGTTGGCAGTCGATTCATCAAACGGAGTTTGCGTCCCCACTTCTATTCCGTGTACGCGTTTTGCAGGTTGGTTGACGATCTAGGTGACGAGGTAGAAGGCGACCGCCTAGATTTGCTAAATAGATGGGAAGACGAGTTGCACCTTTGCTACTCTGGTTCGCCGAAACTCATCTGGTTCCAAGCGTTGCAGCGCACGATTGACGAGTTCGATATACCGCCTGAACCTTTTCTGCGCTTGATCGAAGCAAATCGTCGCGATCAACGTGACAAAGATTATGCCGATTTCGACGCGTTGGTCGAGTACTGCACGTACTCTGCAACTCCAGTCGGTCACTTGGTTCTTTATCTTTACGGATACTTTTCGGATGAAATGGCGGGATACTCGGACGACACTTGCATAGCTCTGCAATTGGCTAACTTCTGGCAAGATGTCGCTCGCGATCATGGCAAAGGGCGGATATACATTCCCAGATCCGACATGGCAAAATTCGGCGTTGAGCCAGCAGCTATCCGAGATCGGGAACCCACGCCCGAATTTCGTCGGATGATGGAATTCCAAGTAGATCGCACTCGAGAATTGTTCCGCACTGGTTATCAACTCCACGATCATCTGCAACGCGATTTCCGTCTCGAATTTTCGGCGATAACCGCGGGCGGGTTGTCAGTGCTCGATGCAATAGAGGCGTTGGACTACGACACGTTGACGATCCGCCCGACAGTATCAAGATCAACGAAGATTCGGATAATGCTGAAGATCATTGCGCGCAACCTAATCGGCATGACACCGGTTCCTGCGAGTGCGTTTGTTAGTCGTTCAGCTCGATGAGCAGATGCGGTCTCCCCAATTTCAGATG
Source organism: Dehalococcoidia bacterium (assembly GCA_965220515.1). GTDB lineage: Bacteria > Chloroflexota > Dehalococcoidia > Lucifugimonadales > Lucifugimonadaceae > Bin127. The sequence goes on along the minus strand of OZ244831.1, from coordinate 52,621 downwards.
TCGCAACCAACCGACAATCAGATTGAATCCGCGTATCGAGCGTGCGCGTCATTGACTCGGGCTGCGAGTTCAAATTTCTATGTAGCGTTCTTGTCGTTGCCCAAGGAGTTGCGGCGAGCCATATACGCGACTTACGCCTTCTGTCGACTTTGCGATGACATCGTCGATGAACCCGAGGCCGGAACAAACCCGTCCATTGAACTGGACAAGGTGGAACTCGCGCTATCCGTACCTCATGAAGGCGAATATGCCGAAAATCCGATATTCACTGCCCTGCCTCACGCTATAGATAAATTCGATCTGGGCACCCAGTACTTCGTCGACGTTGTCGATGGATGCCGGATGGACATCGATACAAATCGGTATAACACCTTCGAGGACCTGCAGGTTTACTGCCGCCGCGTGGCGAGTGCGGTCGGGATAATCTGCATCAGCATATTCGGTAATCGATCGCCAGAGGCGATCCGATACGCCAATGATCTCGGCATCGCATTCCAGTTGACGAATATCCTTCGCGATATTCAGGAGGACTACAACAACGGACGGGTCTATCTACCGCAAGAGGATTTGACACGCTTCGGAGTTGCGGAGGCTGAGTTCGCAGGAGAAACTCCAAGTGATAACTTCCGTGAGATGATGAGGTTTCAACTCAAGAGGGCTCGCGGGTACTACGAGAGTGGCGAACGTGTGATCCCGATGGTCACCAGAGGTCAGCAGTGCTTGGAACTGATGAGCGGGTTCTATTCACGAATCTTGGCAAAGATCGAAGCGTGCGATGCTGATGTGCTTTCGCAACGAGTAAGCCTGTCTGCGTCGGAGAAATTGACGATCATCGCTGGCGTAGGTTGGAGATGGGCATTGCGCTCCGTGAGCAGTTGATGTTCGCAGGTGTTGATTTGGAACATCGGGATGTGGTCATATTCGGCGGCGGACTCGCAGGTATCGCCGCGGCGATTCAACTGCTCGATCACGGAATCAAACCAACCTTAGTCGAACGTCGACCATTCCTAGGCGGCCGAGCATTCTCGTTTGCTGATCGAAGCAGCGGCGAGGAGATCGACAACGGCCAACACGTAATCCTAGGCGTATGCGATCAGTTTTTGAATCTGCTTGAGCAACTTGGAACCCAGCATGACATCGAGTTGGCCCCGGTTCTTGAAGTTCCTGTATCGCTTGGTAGCCGAATATTCACGCTGCGTGCCAGCCGGGTATTTGGCAACGCGGCTGCATTACTGCGATACGGCCACCTGAGCGTCAAGGATCGTTTGGCAGTCACGCGAGTTTTGGTGGGTATGAAGTTCGCTCGACACGGAAGCCAAGACGAAGAAACTCAAAAATCTCTCACGTTCGCTAAGTGGTTATCTGCCCGTGGGCAGTCTGATGAAGCCATCGAACGTTTCTGGTCGATGTTTATTCTGCCGGTGTTCAATTGCCGAATTGACGAAGTTGCGGCATACGATGCGATCGAATTCACCAGAGCCGCGCTACTGGGCAGCACCAGCGATGCCGCTATCGGCTACTCGAAAAAGGGTCTTTCGTATCTGATTGGGCATCCTGCGTTCGAGTATCTGCGTGCAAACGGTGCGGAAGTGATCAATCGCACGAGCGTCGAAGCTTTCGCATCATTGGAAGGAGGCGGTTTCGAGGTTCAACTCTCAAATGGTCAGCAATTGAGAACTCATGCCGTCATATCCGCATTGGCTCCCAACGTGCTTAACAGCATCCTGCCGCAATCCGATGCACGATGCGCCAAACTGGCATCGCAACTGGCAAAGCTCCGGTATTCGCCGATCGTGGCGGTTCATCTTTGGTACGAGAGACCAGTGATGGATGAGCGAGTAACGGCTTTCTTGGATCTTGGTTTGCAGTGGGTCTTCAACGATTCAGTACTGCGTAACACTTCGTCAACGGGACAGCAACACATCGTGGTTTCGTTGAGCGCCGCGGACGAGTGGGCCTCATTGAGCAAACAGCAGGTGCTGGAACGGGTTGAATCTGCGATGAATGCTGCTTTTCCGAAAGTACGAACAACGCGATTGTCGAATTCATCCGTCGTCAAGACGCTGGAGGCAACCATCAAAGTCGAACTTGGCTCGCAAGAATTGCGAAGTGGTCCCGATGCGAAAATTCCAGGCTTATTCGTTGCCGGAGATTGGACGGACACCAAACTGCCAGCGACAATGGAGGGTGCTGTGCAGAGCGGAAATGACGCTGCGATGCAGGTGATCGATTGGTTGAGGGAACGCGGTGCGCGCCAAGTGTATTCGAACGAATGAGACTATAGATTCGCAGGTTTATAATCGGAAACTAACGCCGATTCGGGCGTGCACCTTATATCACTCACTAACCGCCAACATTGTACCGAGACGAATTCGAACCCATCGACCGCGAGATAATGAACATCTTGCAGTCCGACTTTCCCTTGGTTCGGGAGCCTTTCCGCGTAATCGGAGAACGTTGCCGGATTGATGAGTCGGAGGTGATCGACCGCGTAAAGGAATTGAAGCGAAAAAACGTTGTCCGACAAATCGGCGCGATTTTCGACACCCGTCGCCTCGGGTACACATCGACCCTCGTTGCGATGCGATTCCCCAAAGATGCACTTGATAGCGGCGCGCAGATTCTTAACGCCCATCCCGGCATCAGTCACAACTACGCGAGAAACGGTGAATTCAATCTCTGGTTCACGCTGGCGTTACCACCCGGCAAAGACATTGCGAGTGAAGTGCGCAAACTGACGCGATTATCAGGTGCGGAAACGTCCCGTCTTCTGCCAACAATCCGTTTCTTCAAGATCGGCGTCAACTTCGACATGGTCAATCGCATTTCGAACGCGACGGATTATTTCGTTCCCGACGCTCAGTACGGCAACGACACTAAAAACGGTACTCCGTCTGCCAGCGTACCAAAGGCCGCAACGGATCTTTCGGAGTTCGACATCGAATTCGTACGTGAACTACAAGAAGACTTGCCCCTCGAATCAAGGCCATTCGACGAGATGGCTGACCGGTTGGATCTGACCGTAACCGAACTTTTCGCGAAGGCGGATGAAATGATGCATCGGAGGCTGATGCGCCGGTATGCTGCCGTATTGCACCACCGTCGTGCAGGATTCTCCGCTAACGCTATGGCGGTCTGGAACGTGCCTGAGGAACGTTCGGTGGTCGTTGGTCGACAAATGGCCGAACACCCCGCGGTTACCCACTGTTACGAACGACCGCGATACGAAGACTGGCGATTCTCGCATTTCACGATGATCCACGCAGTCACTCGCGACGAATGCGAGGAGATCGCAAGAGACATTGCGGCTGAAACTGATCTGGACGACTATCAACTTTTGTACAGCCATCGGGAATACAAGAAGACGCGTGTGCGGTATTTCGTCGACGACAACGTGGATGTGGAACGCGCAGCGGCTTTGATAGGAACGTAGAATGCCTCGTTACTACGGAGTTTTCGTCGACATCCAAGATCGTCGTTGCCTTGTCTTCGGCGGAGACGCACACGAAGGCGAACGCAAGGTCAAGTACCTCTTGAAATGTGGCGGTCAAGTCACTTTGTTCAGTCCGGAAAACGACACCTCCGACAACTTAAAAGCCTTGGCTCACGCTGGTGAGATTAATTGGCTCAAACGAGGATACAAAAGCGGTGATTTGGCCGGTGCTTGGATTGTCATCGTCGCCGATACATCCGATGCGGACGTTAACCACGCTATCTCAGTTGAAGCCGCTGAACGAAACATCTTGCTCAACGTGATGGATGTGACACCACTGTGCACCTTCATCGCACCGGCGTTGATCCAGCGGCAAGATGTCACTGTCGCGGTTTCGACCGCGGGTACCAGCCCGGCTTTAGCGCGCCGTCTCCGGGAGCGAATTTCTGATCACGACTACTGCCGTTGCCTGCAGTGGGCGGACATGGGACCCATGTTGGCAGATGTCAGAAAAGATGTTCGTTCGCGTGAGTTGCCGATTACCCCAGAAGATTGGGCGCAATCGATAACTGATGACATGCTTCGTGCTTTCCAAAACGGAGAACCGGATGCCGCGAGGGATATGTTGGTCGAAGCTTTGGAACATCGCGCCGAAGCAAACAATCGGGCATAGAATGCCTAGACATGACGGATTTGGGTGGAAAGTTAGTCCTTGGTTGCCGCGATAGCAAACTAGCGATTGCTCAGGCCGATGAAGTCGCGGACGCGTTGCAAAGCCGGTTCGAGAACATCGAAATCGAACGAGTCTCGATCAAGACCGGCGGGGATATCAAGCAAGACGCACCAGTCTCTGAGATCGGTGTAGGCGTCTTCGTCAAAGAGATCGAAACTGCGTTGCTCCGCGGCGAAATCGACGTTGCGGTGCACAGCCTCAAGGATCTGCCATCAGCGATGCCTGAAGGTTTGACGATCGCAGGTGTTCCCTACCGCGAGGACCCGCGCGACGTCGTCGTCAGCAGGAACGGTAGTGGGTTGCATGAGCTTCCGCCTGGTGCCATTATCGCAACCGGCAGTGCGCGTCGGAGAGCGTTGATCAATGCAGAGCGTGGCGACCTCATTCTGAAGCCGATCCGAGGCAATGTCACTACCAGACTGGCGATGCTTGATGACGAGGATTCTGTTATCGATGCATTAATGCTGGCCGCCGCAGGATTGAAACGCATCAAAATGGCCGATCGCGTGTCTGAGTACCTCAGTTGCATGTGGTTCGTCGCGGCACCGGGTCAGGGGGCGCTCGCCCTTCAAACTCGCAGCGATGATTCGCGTTCGATTGCCATCTGCTCAGCTATTGAGCATGTCGGTACACGTTTGTGCGTAGATGCCGAACGTGCATTCATGGCTGACATCGGCGGCGGTTGTAGTGCCCCAATCGGCGCACATGCCCGAATCGATGACAACATAATCACCCTCGCCGTAGTCGTTTCTGATCCTTCCGGTGTAAATTTGATACGCCACCGAGAATCCGCACCGGCACCTGAAGCAGTTGAACTTGGTCAGCGAGTTGCCAAACGGATAGTCGCAGATGGTGCCCGCGACCTGTTGCCTCAAGCGGCGGTCGCTTCAACAGCGTGATGGCTGAAATCGGAACCGTCTATCTGGTTGGGGCGGGACCTGGTGATCCCGGACTTATCACTGTCAGGGGTCTCAATGCGCTGCAGCGCGCTGATGTAGTGATATATGACCGACTGGCTCCCGCGGAGTTGCTGGATAACACCAGCGATGACGCAGAGTTAATTTCCGCTGCCAAGGCCCCAGGGTCGATTGCACTCTCGCAGAGTGAGATTAACGATTTGCTGGTAACACGTGCCTTGCTCGGACAAAACGTGTGTCGTCTGAAAGGCGGCGACCCGTTCGTTTTTGGTCGCGGTGGCGAAGAAGCTATCGCACTCGCCGATGCGGGAGTGCCGTTCGTCGTGATCCCAGGCATCACCTCGGCGATTGGAGCCGCTTCGTACGCTGGGATACCCGTGACGCATCGCGGAATCGCGTCTTCAGTGACCGTCGTAACTGGAAGTGAGTTCGAGAAGCCATCTCAAGCGAGCGCCAACTGGCAAGGGATTGCGAATACGAATGGGACTATCGTAGTCCTAATGGGCGCTTCCCGGATGAGCGAAATTGCGTCAGAGTTGATCATGTGCGGACGATCGCCGAACGAGCCGGCCGCTGCCATTCACCGCGGAACATCCACAACTCAGCAGACAGTTGTGGGGACCCTTTCCGATATTGATTCGAAAGTCAATCTCGCTGGCCTCGACGCGCCAATCGCGATGATCGTTGGCGATGTCGTAAACCTGCGCGATACCGTCAGGTGGTTCGACAATCGTCCATTGTTTGGCAAACGCGTTTTGGTGACGCGTGCAAGGAGTCAAGCGAGTAGGCTTGCTTCTGGTCTGACGACCCTCGGTGCGATCGTCGTAGAGTGTCCCGCGATCAAATCCGTTGCGGTTAAAAATACGGACCTCCTCGATGCTTCTCTGTGTGGGTTAAGCGAGTACGAATGGGTCGCTTTCGCAAGCCCGAACGGGGTCAATCAGGTGTTCAAACGTTTGAATGCACTCGGAATGGACGCACGGTCGTTCCATGGTTGCAACGTTGCCGCTGTTGGTCCTGCAACAGTCGATGCGTTGAAACAGCACGGTGTCGTCGCTGATCTGACTCCGGACACTTACACTGCCGAAGGTCTCGTCGACAAGTTTCGATCAACGGGTTTAGCGCCAAAGTCGGCTTTAGTCTTCAAATCAGATATCGGGCGGGAGACATTGCCAGAGGGATTGCGGCAACTCGGTGCTGAAGTAACTGAAGTTGCCGCGTACCGGACTGTTTTGGCAGAAGATTCTGCCGATGTGGCTGTTCGAGCATTCGAAGATGGAATCGATATTGTCACCTTCACCAGCTCCTCAACGGTAAAGAACCTCCGGCGGTTGCTCGGAGGAAATGTAACGTCAATTAACAACTGCGTCGTAGCTTGTATGGGACCAGTCACCGCGTCTACAGCGCAATCGTTCGGATTACGAGTCGACATAATTCCCGAAGAGCAATCAATTTCTGGGCTAGTCTCAGCCATCGAAAACCACTTCTGCGATAGTTGAACACAATGTCGTCCTCTGCCCTACCCGATTTCCAAAGATTTCGTCCTTTGCGTTCGAATGCTCAAGTGCGCTCGCAGAATGCCGAGACGCGGTTGGACGGTTCTGAATTCGTCTACCCCATGTTCGTGATTAACGGCGAAAACCGTCGAGAACCAGTACCGTCCATGCCCGGCATCGAGAGACTGTCGGTCGACGAAGCCATGGCAGAGGCGGAAACCGCGCTAACAGTTGGTATCAATCGCTTCCTGTTTTTCGGGATACCAGATGAAAAAGATGCGACGGGATCAAAGGCATGGTCACCTGACGAAGCTGTTCAACGTACTGTCTCAGAACTTCGAAAGCGATTTCCCGAGGCTTTGACTATCACCGATGTCTGCATGTGTGAATACACCGATCATGGGCATTGCGGGAAATTGACCGAAAAGGGAGAAGTCGATAACGACGCGACTCTACTTTTGCTAGCGTCGGCCGCGGTTTCACACGCCGATGCAGGCGCGCAAGTGGTAGCTCCGTCGGCGATGATGGACGGGCAGGTTGCAGCAATCAGGGCTGCACTCGATGATGCGGGACATGAAGACGTCAAGATACTCGGCTACTCAGCAAAGTACGCGTCTGCATTTTACGGGCCGTTTAGGGATGCGGCGGATTCAACTCCGAGCTTCGGGGATCGACGAAGTTACCAGATGGCAACGAGCCAGCGGGTTGAAGCCATGAATGAGATCGAAGCCGACATCGCAGAGGGCGCCGACTACATCATGGTCAAACCCGCACTCGCATATCTCGACGTCATCACCCGCGCAAAAGCACAATTCCCTGAACGCCCGCTGTACGCCTACAACGTGAGCGGCGAATTTTCTATGATCCACGCGGCGGCGGCGAATGGTTGGATCGATCTACAAAACACGGTTCTAGAGGTGCTCCTCAGCATCAAACGAGCGGGTGCAGACAACATCATCAGTTACTTCTCTATCGATGCTGCCGAATGGCTTAAGAACGGCAGCCGATGAGTTTGTTGCGAAGTCCCCCTTCTAATTCGGCTATGGCACCGCTTTTGAGCGCCTGTATAGCGGAATCGGTGGGAACCTTCATATTGGTCCTGTTCGGGATCGGTTCTGTGGCTGCCGCGGTTTTCACTGGAGCGCAAGTCGGATTGTGGCAGGTGGCTGCGGTGTGGGGCTTCGGAGTTACGCTGGCGATTTACGTCAGCGGCGCGATTTCCGGAGCGCATCTCAACCCTGCGGTGAGTCTGGCATTCGCGATCTTCAGAAGCGATCAATTTCCTGTGAACCGTCTGTTCGCATATTGGGGCGCACAGTTGATTGGGGCTGTCATTGCAGGTGTAGTGGTCCTGATCCTGTTCAACCCGTTCATCGATCGATTTGAAGCGGAAAACGACATCGTTCGAGGTGAAGCGGGAAGCCAAAGGTCTGCGATGGCGTTCGGAGAGTACTTTCCTAACCCTGGGATGTTTTCGGCTACGTTCTCCGTATCTCCTTTGCACGCGTTCGCCGTTGAGGCGTTCGGGACTGCAATCCTCGCGTTCGTCATATTTGCGCTGACTGAACGACGCAACGCTGGTATTCCGACGAACGGAATGGTACCGTTCTTCATCGGATTTACCGTCGCAGCACTGATCAGCTTGTTCGCGCCGATAACGCAAGCGGGATGGAACCCAGCGCGGGATTTCGGACCGCGCATCGTTTCGTGGCTCGCGGGCTGGGGAGATATCGCTATCCCGGGACCAGAAGGCGGATTCTGGGTCTACATTCTTGGTCCACTCGTCGGCGCGCCGTTAGGTGCATTGCTGTTCAAACTGGTCATCGAACCGGGTTTGCCGGGCGGTAAACCGGAGCCCGTCCAAATCGTGAGGAGCAAATATGAGTAATGACCAGATAGACGTGCTATTCGTTTGCTCTCACAACGCGGGACGAAGCGTCGCCGCAAAAACCATATTCAACGACCGCGCCTCCAAGCTAGGTTTGGAAATGCGCGCTCAATCTGCAGGAACCACGCCGGGAGCACGAATCAATCCAGCAGTTCAACGTGTATTGGAGTCGTTCAATCTCGACGCGTCGCGAGAAGTTCCGAAGTTGATGACCGACGAAATGTTGCAACGCGGACCAAGGATCGTCACCATGGGCTGTGAAGTGGGCGCTGAGACTTGCCCCGCCATCAACTTAGCGGATGTAGATGATTGGGGATTGCCCGACCCATCCAAGATGTCGTCTGACGATGAGATCGTGCCGCTTATCCACGACATTGCTCGTAGAGTGAACACGTTGATTCACGAGATGACCAGCGGCCGTTAACTCGGTGGCTGTTGAGGATTGACGATTACCTTGCCCAAGATGTTGCGACGTGGGACGGGGCCGAACGTCCTGCTGTCAGTTGAACGTTTGCGGTTGTCTCCCATCACGACGTATTCGTACTCTCGTAATGCCCAAGTTCGATCCATCCGAGGTTGACCACCGTAGATGAACGGATCCTCGATTTCGACTCCTTCGATTTGAAGTCGTCCGTCAATTAGCTGCACGTCCTCACCTGGTAAACCGACGATTCGCTTCGTCTCCCAGAAACGTTCCCGTTCAGGGTGTTCGAATAGGACGATATCCCAGCGTGCCGGTTCGGAATGCTTGAAGGCACGACGGCTAACGCGCACTCTTTGCCGGTCTCGCAATACCGGGTGCATCGAGTGACCGACAATCAGCACCCATTTGCTAGTCAGACGATCGAGAAATCTGCCCGGAGCTTCGACGATCGCATGTAATTTAGTTTTGACGCTAGCGAACATCGGAGTAGTCTATTCTTGATACTGGTAATCGACATGTTATCGGCTATCGACCTACCGGTCCGCGAGGCGGTCTCGCGGAAGCACGAAAGGAAACACAACGATGCTACGAAGTGTCAGAAGAATCGCTGACCGTTTGTCCCCAATCGGCGTTGCCCACGCGCACTGCGACATCCCGTGCGGGATCTATGATCCTCACGACGCAATTCAGGCAGCCCAGACCGTCATCCGGATGACTGAGTTGATCGAAGAAGCGGGTGACGCGTCGGACGTTTCGACGCGGAATAATCTCATCCGATACGTCGTCGCTAAGGAAGAACACGCCAAAAAGGCCAAGGACGACATCCTCGTCATTTGGACCGACTACTTCAAGCCTGAGCATCTCGAGCAGTACCCCAATCTCCACGAACTGGTCTGGAACGCTTGCAAACTCGGCAGCCAAGCGAAGCAGAACGTCGACATGGAAGCGGCGCAGGGCTTCAAAGCTGCCTTGGAAGAGATCGGCAAAATCTTCTGGGAAACCAAGCAGTAACCCATTCCCATTCGGATCGAAAACTATCCCGTCCGTCGGATTAAGCGGACGGGATTTTCGGGTTAGCGTCGGTTCTATTGAGTTATCGGCGACTAATCTGAATCGCTGAAGAATCCGATGTCGTCGGAAATGTACTCTTCTCGAATCGGCGACCAAATGTCGAGTGCTACACAACCCTCGTTAGTCGCGGTCACCTGATGCGGGACGTGACCGGGGATAACGTAGTGTTCTCCCGCAACCAATTTGGTCTTTTCGTGACCCTCTAGTTCGAACCAGGCTGAGCCTTCCAAGACACGTCCGCACTGTTCGTGCATGTGTGAATGCCACGGAACCACAGCGCTCGGCTCGATATCGATAATGCCCATCATTATTCGCTCGCCCCAAATCAATTGGGCCTGAACGCCGGGCAGCAGATCTCGTCGCTCGACGAAAGCGGGATCAAAATAGCCGGCATTACCGTCGGGCACCCGCGTCTTGTCAACTTTGATCGTCATGCTCTCTTCTCCTTCGACACGTCTCGGGAACTAACCGTGCGACCCGACCTTACGATCGATCGCCGCTTCGGCGACCGGGCTGATGATTTGATCCACTTCTATGTTCAGCAACGCCGGCCCGTTGTGCGCGAACGCGCGTTTCATGGCTGGCTCTAGCTCCTCCGCGGTTTGGACGTTCTCGCCGTACGCACCGAGACCCCTAGCAACTAGGTCGTAGCGTGTTCCATGAGCTAGATCGGTCCACACAGGGCGTCCATAGATTCCCTTCTGTATCTGCCAGTCGATACCCCAGATCGAGTTGTTGCCAAGCAATATCTTCACTGGCAGATCGTGGCGCATCATCGTATCGAGCTCCATGCCGTTGAAGCCGAACGAACCGTCCCCAACGCAAACGACGCACTGTGTACCAGGCAATGCCGCCTGCGCTCCCATCCCATAAGCGATGCCGACTCCGATCATGCCAAAGCTCGAAACATTGTGGAATCTGAATGGCCTTTCTCGGGGCACTGTGGCCCGTAGGAAATGGCAGTAATCACCGCCGTCGAAAGTGATGTGCGCATCTTCGTCCAGATGCTTTTGGAGCGTCTCACTTACATACATCGGGTGCATCGGCGTAGATGGACTGGCATGTTCATAAAGCTCTTCCATCCATGCTTCCCGTTCGTTCCGTAGCGCTGATAGCCACTCGGTCAGTTCTTCCCAAGTCAGTGCTGATGCCTCGTCGGCAAGTTGAGAAATCGCTGGGCCGACATCGCTTAGAACCGCGACCTCGGCAGTGCGTGCTCTCCCGATTTCGGCAGGTGCAGGATCGACGATTATGAACTTGACATTCTTGTTGAACGGTGGGTTGCCGCCGAAACCAAGCGTGTAGTCCAAACGTTTACCCAACATAAGAACCACATCGGCATCACGTACCATCTGAGCTGCACGGTTCAAAGGGAGGTATCCCAAACCGATGCTGTAAGGATGGGAGTCGGGAATGAGTGCCCGCCCGGAGTCTTCCGACACGAACGGGATTCGAGTAGTTTCGACTAATCGCAGAACTTCGTCAGGATCCGCAGTTGCCCCAGCTGAGGAACCGGCCATTATCAATGGTCGATTGGCAGAATTGAGCAGCCGAACAGCTCGTCGGATCCGGTCCGGATCCGACATTACTCTCGCAGGTGTGCTGTACTCGCGGGGCGCGTATCGCTCGAAATCGGAAGCATCCACCGTCGCCGACTGGTAGTCGTGAGGAATAGTCAGATGAACGGGGCCTTGGCGACCACTCAGTGCTGTTCGGAAAGCCAATGCCACGTATTCCGGGATGCGTTCCGGAGACGGGACTTCCCAAGCGCCTTTCGTGACTGGTTTTGCGATGCCGACTTGATCGATCTCTTGCATCGCCCCGCGTCCCAAATTTGGGGAATCGGCGCTGCCCGCGATGTTGACCACAGGCGCCTCCGAATGCAACGCGTTCGCCAAAGCTGGCACAGCGTTAGCATGTCCTGGCGTCGTCGATAATGCGACCGAAGCGCGTCTGAGTATCCGTGCATACGAATCGGCGGCATGAACCGCGCCCGATTCGTGACGCGTGTCGATCATGCGGAACGGTTCATCGACCATGCGATCCAACATATCGAGAATGTGGTCGCCCGCGATACCGAAAAGCGTGTCTACACCCTCTGCTTTGAGCGACATATTCAACAAATCGCTGCCGGTCAACTTTTTGGTCAATTCTTAGCGGTCCTTTCCGCGCGAGCGTCCAGCCTCAACGCGTCCATGAAATCGGTAACGAGCATCTCGTCTAAATCTTCCAAATTTCGGAACTTGGCACCGACTCCACGAGCGAATTCGGAATCGCCAAACGTGGCTTCAAGGTTTGCGTGGAACTTATCGAAAAGTAACGGAATTGCTTCGGATCGTCGGGTTCGGTGCCCAATCGGAAAGCGGACCTCCACTTCGTCGGTGCTGCTTCCATCATAGAAATTCACGGTCACAGCGTTCGCTATCGAACGCTTTTCCGGATCGAGATACTCGGCCGTGTACCCGGGTCGTTCGGAGATAACCATCTTTTCGCGCAGAGCATCAATGCGAGGCTCATTCGACACATCGTCCTCATAATCGTCCGATGTGACATCGCCTTTTAGTAACGCCACCGCAGTCATGTATTGGATGCAGTGATCGCGATCTGCTGGATTATTCAGTTCACCTTTCTTGTCGATGATGCGTATCGCAGGTTCTTGGGTTTTGATCTCGATAGATCGAATCTCATCTAATCGACGTGCTACCAGCGGGTGCAACGCGACACCGGCTTCAACCGCGGTCTGTCCATGGAATTCCGCCGGGTATTTGACTTTGAAAAGCACGTTTTCCATTACGTAGGACCCAAGTGGCCTTCCCAGCGTGACATCCTGCCCTGCAAACCACACATCTTGAAAACCGTAGTTTGGTGCAGTTAGAGCCGAGTAGCAGCCGTCCATACCCCGCAATGCGAACATGGCCATTGAAACACCGCGAGATGTCGCATCTCCAGCGGCCCAAGATTTACGGGCGTTCGTATTAGGAGCATGACGGTAGGTTCGCAAAGTTGCATCGAGCCACGCGTGCGAAACTGCGGATGCCACGATTTCTTCATCGCAGTCCGACATGACCGCGGCGGCAACCGCAGCCGAAGCTACCTTGACCAGCAACACGTGATCGATCCCGACCCGGTTGAATGCGTTGTCAAGGGCTAAAACGCCTTGGATTTCGTAGGCTCGTATCGCCATCTCAAGAACGTCACGCATAAGAAACGCATGGCCGTAGGCTTTTCTACAAGATCTGGAGATGCAGTCTGTCGACGCGAGAATCCCTCCGAAATTGTCGGAGGGATGACCCCATTCCTTGGCAAGCCATGTGTCGTTGAAGTCGAGCCATCGAATTGCCGTCGTGATGTCGAACGCGGCTTGGGGCGCAGATTTGACGTGGCAGGTCCCGGGTATCGGTGTGCCGCCGCTGTAGTTTCCTACCGAATCTTCGGTGGTGATGAAATCGCGGCATGCTGGAAAACCAAGTGCTAAGAAGGCACAACCGATAGAATCCATGAGCGCTATTCGCGCGGTGCTAAAAGCCTCGTCAGTGCCGACCTCTCTCGGACGGCAGGCATATTCAGCAATCTCGGCAATAACATCGTCGTAGCGGTTCGTCATTGTCTGTCTTGCAACTCGACGTATTTTCGTGCTGGTGGGCCCGTGTAATCGGCGTTGGGCCGGATCAGCCGGTTGTCGTCTCGTTGTTCGATCACATGCGCAACCCAACCCGACGTGCGGCTGATGGCGAACAACGGAGTAAACATTACAGTTGGTATGCCACACAGGTGATACGCGGTCGCTGAATAGAAATCGAGGTTGGGGTGCAACCCTTTCTCACGCATCATCACTTCCTCGATTCGTTCGGAGATGTCGAAGTACGTCGTGTCTTCGTTCTCGAGGGCAAGTATCCGGGCTAATTCCTTGACGATGTCGGATCTAGGATCTCCGAATTTGTAGACCCGATGCCCAAAGCCCATGATCAACCGTCGCGCCTCAAGCATGTGTTGGATTGACTTCTCCGCTTGTTGCGGGTTGTCGAATGACGCCACCAGCTCCATCGCCGCCTCGTTCGCACCGCCGTGGAGCGGACCTCGCAGCGCGCCGATCGCCGCGACCACAGCCGAATAGGTGTCCGCGAGTGTGCTAGTCACGACACGCCCAGTGAACGTTGAAGCATTGAACTCGTGTTCAGCGTAGAGGACGAGTATGGTGTCGAGCGTACGGCTAGCGGATTCGTTCGGTTTCTGATCAGTCAACAATCGTAGGAAATGCGCTGCTAGACCAATCTCATCCGACTGAGTATCGATCCGTTGCTTTCGATGCGCGTATCGATGCCAGTAGCCCAGCATTGAGGTCATGGTAGCCATCAAACGGTCAGCCACGTACGGAGCGCTTCTTCCGTCCTCACCTTCGGGTTCGAGTGAACCTATCATAGACGCGCCAGTTCGAAGCACATCCATCGGGTGAGTCGACATCGGCAATGCTTCGAGCATTGCGCAGACATCGGAAGGCAGTTCGCGAAGTTTGGCGAGACGATCGTTGTAGGCGCACGATTCGGTGCGGTTTGGGAGTTTGCCGTAGATTAGCAGATATGCCACCTCCTCGAAGGTGGCATTCCTTGCTAGGTCTTCGATGCTGTAGCCGCGATATGTCAATCCAGCGCCAGCTTTGCCGACGGTTGAGATTCCAGTTTCTCCGACGATTACGCCAGCCAAACCTTTGGCGGTGATGGTCATTTCGTACTTTCCGATTGCCTGCGCCCAGATTGTGTACGAACTAGGAACAGGTCGTTTATCTTCTGCTCGTATTCGTGGTAACCGATGTTCTCGTAAAGTTCTTCACGAGTCTGCATCAAATGCACAACATCGCGCTGTGTCCCTGCATTCTTGATTTCAGAGTACACCGCTTCTGCCACTCGGTTCATTGCACGGAAGGCAGACAGAGGGTACAGCGCCATGGCTACATCGACTGATCGCAACTCGTCGACAGTGAACTGCGGAGTTCTGCCGAATTCCGTTAGATTTGCAAGAATCGGCACACCGATCCGAGTAGCGAATTCTTGGTACTGCCCCAATTCAGTGACCGCCTCAGCGAAAATCGCGTCAGCGCCAGCTTCGACGTAGGCAGCACAACGGTCCAAAGTTCCCATCAACTCATCCGTGGCGAGCGCATCAGTGCGGGCCATGATCATGAACTGATTGTCGATCCGCGCATCAACCGCGGCCTTGATCCGGTCGCACATCTCTTCAATCTCGACGACCATTTTGCCAGGCAGGTGCCCGCATCGCTTCTCTTGAACCTGATCCTCAATGTGGATCGCCGCAACTCCAGCGCGTTCCATCTCTCGAACGGTTCGGGCAATCGAAAGCGCGGCACCCCATCCGGTGTCACAATCCACCAACAATGGCAACTCGCTAATGGACTTGATGCGCTCAACATCGGCAAGCACGTCGGTCATGCCAGTCATTCCAAGATCAGGGAGTCCATACGAGGCGGTCGCGATCCCGCTACCTGACAAATAGATCGCCTTGAAGCCCGCTTTTTCGGCCTGGATCGCGGCGTACGCGTTGATGACACCTGGGACCTGCAACGGTCGCTCGGTAGCAATCGCGTCGTACATGTTTGTGGGCATTGGTGCGTGAATTTGGTTGGTATGTTTGCCGTTAGTTTAGTTTCGGAACGCGCTCAAAAGAACCGCAGGGGCGACGATCAGTACTACGATGCCCACAATTAGCCGGAGGCCGGCGGCGTCAAATCGGTTCGCCAATCTTGTGCCAGCATACATACCCAAAACCCCGGGAATGCCGACGATGGCGATCAAGTGCCAGTCAACGCCTCCTTTCAGAAGATGTCCGATGAAACCGGCGATCCCCACGAGCACAGTGATGGCCAGGTTCGTTCCAGCGGCTTTGTGCGGATCCATCTTCATAGCGAGTAAGGCTGGCATCCGTAACACACCCAAAACCAACCCCACCGCTCCGCCGATCAGACCGATCACAAACCCGGCGACACCTTCCCTGCTGGCTTGTTTCACGTCGAGTTCAAGCTGTCCGTTACCACCGCCTGTCATCGCGCGGCGGGTGCGCGCGCTGGGGTAGCGGCGGCGTATACGCATGATCCTGAGCGACCAGAAGATCAGAAAAAGAGCCGACCAACCCATCAGCAGGGCCACGACTGCGAGAAGTATCCAGATCGGTACTACGTCGGCGAAGTAGCCACCAATGAATGCGCCGATGATTGCCGGACCGCCCATGGCGAACACGACAGTTGGTACCACGCGCTTTTCGAAAAACGCTTCCAGCGTGCCGATTGTTGAACCCATCACGCTGATCATGAGATTGGTGCCAGCGGCGATTAAGGGGTCTACTCCGAAAAGGGTCAGCATCGGCAGTCTTATGACACCCAACGCAATCCCGACGACACCACCGGACAGCCCTACAGCGAGTGAGATTGCACCCATCAGGACAAGCTGCCAGACCGCGAGGTCTGTGTTGGTTCCGAGAATTAAATCCATCGTGGTTCCCGGAGATAGGAAGTTTTAGTTTTGGTTAAATTCGACGCACTGGCGCGCCGACAATTGCAGTCAATGACCTCAACAGGGCATTCCAATGCGATTTCAAGAATCGAATTCGTCGTCAAGCGGCTTTTTGGAGTGACTGTCATGTTCCAAAAACAACCGTGAGTGACTAACCAGATACTTCGAGCAAGCCCACCCGATCCAACAGAGCGTCGATTTCTTTTAGGTGCTCATCGTCAGGCCTAAGTGAAGGGCCACGTGCATGGATGCCTTCTTTGCTAAAGATGCCTCGACGCCACATGATGTGCTTGT
This sequence comes from Dehalococcoidia bacterium, assembly GCA_965220515.1. GTDB lineage: Bacteria > Chloroflexota > Dehalococcoidia > Lucifugimonadales > Lucifugimonadaceae > Bin127. Next base: position 35,844 of record OZ244831.1, on the reverse strand, counting down.
AGATCCAGTTGGCTAGGCCTTGTCCCTGGGCCAACGAGCGGATAATCGACGCGTACTGATCGAAAGCGTCAAGGGCTCCTGCCTCGTCTCCAGCTCCCCACAAATCCCATACCTCCACGAACTTGTCAGGCAAGGTTGATCCCGGCATCGTGCCGACGGAACCTCTTCGCAGTTCTTCGAGCAGGAATGCTCCACCCATGCCGCCAAACAGAATCAGATCAGCATCATCGCCGATCAGACTTTGCGCCTCTGTCATCCTCGGAATCGTCGGCGGTGTCTCGACCTTGATGTAGCAAAGGTTTTCGTGGCGCTTTGCACATGCTACCGCCATTCCCGGCGGGACTGGTGCGGTGCTTTGGTCTTGCAAGAAGATCGGTATGCCTACAGATTCGGCAATCCGAACGAAGTATTCGATGTGTTCCGATGCAACCGTGGGTGTATAAGTAGTCGGCCTGATCATCAACGCGTCAGCGCCCAATTCTTCTGCTCGTTGCGAATACGCGATTGTCGCGTCTGTGCCTTCCATACCAGTGTTCATCACGACCTTTACACGGCCCCTAGCCGTGTCAACGACGGATCTCAAGACCGCGTCGCGTTCGCCCTCGGTAAGTTTGAAGACCTCGCTCGCCATCGCTATTCCGACACCGTGGACACCTTGATCGATGATCCACTCGACTTGATTTTCTAGGTCGTCGAACACGATATTGCCACGTTTATCGAACGGCGTCGACAGTATCGGGTAGACGCCCCGCATGGTGAGGTCAGGCATTGGAGATACTCCGGGGATCGGCGGAACTATCCGCACATGGGATTACAGAGATTGATGTTACACACAACGGCAACGCGAAGCACCCTAAGATCAGCCGATCAAGGAAGGCACTACCGCTATCAATACACCGGCAACGGTCGCCGTGCCTATGACGCCAGCCACGTTCGGTCCCATAGCGTGCATTAGAAGGAAGTTATCGGGATCCTCGTCTTGTCCCATGTCTTGGACGACTCTCGCTGCCATCGGCACTGCGGACACACCCGCGGCACCAATCATCGGGTTTACTTTGCTCTTAGAAACGAGATTCATCAGTTTCGCCAACAGGATGCCCGCGATAGTGGCAGTTGCGAATGCGAAGAGACCAAGCACAAATATGCCCAGCGTTTCGGGTTGAAGGAATATCGATCCGGGCATTGTGGCACCGACCGATAGACCCAGTATTACGATCGTGGCGTTCATCAAAGCGTTCTCGGATACGTCTGCAAGTCTCGGAACTACGCCGGAGACTTTGATCAGGTTACCGAGCATGAGCATCCCTATGAGAGGAGACGCCGACGGCACCAACACGCTCACGACGATTGTGGTAATGATGGGAAAAAGAATGAGCGATCTTCGCGAAACTGGTTCGCTCGAGTACTCCATACGAATTTGGCGTTCGCTCTTGGTCGTAAGGAGCTTAATCAACGGCGGTTGGATTATCGGCACCAAAGCCATATAGGAGTATGCCGCGACCGCGGTTGCGCCGACGATGTCGCGTACCTCGACATGCGGCAGTGACTCTCCCAACTCCCGCATCCGAGTCGCGATGAATATCGTCGTGGGACCGTCCGCGCCACCGATGATCCCGATCGAAGCAGCTTCGAGTAGTCCGAAATCGAACCAACCGAGTGCGCCTAGGATTAGTGCTCCAACCAGAGCGAAAAACACTCCTACCTGTGCTCCCGCACCAAGCAGTAAAGTCTTGGGATTCGAAAGCATCGGCGAAAAATCTGTAGCGGTACCTACCCCCAAAAAGATCAGCAAGGGAAAGATGTCCGATTCCAACCCCACGGACTGGAATGTTCTGAGGATGCCAGTCGGCTCACCATCTCCTCCTTCTCGAATGAACTCTCCTAACGGCAGATTGGCGAAGAGTATGCCCATCGAAATAGGAACTAGAAGAAGAGGTTCTTTGCGTTTCGCGACGCCGACGTACAACAATGCTGCAGCGATCACCCACATCGCCACAATGCGCGGGTCGTCGCCGATGGCCTCAAAGCCAGCGAATATCTGGTCGAGTACTCCTTCGCCGGACATCGTCTACTCGAGTTCCACCAATGATTGACCGTGTTGCACCGAGTCGTCCGCCGTGATGTGAACCTGCGATACAACTCCGTCTCTCGGCGCCGCAATCGTGTTTTCCATCTTCATCGACTCGAGCACAACGATCGATTGACCTCGCTGAACGCTGTCACCGACCGATACGTTGACTCTGATGATTCGCCCGGGCATCGGTGCGCGAACTACGTCTTGACTGTCTGCAGCCGCGGCTGCGGAAGGACGAGCACGCTCAGCGGGCCGTCTTGGTGCTGGACGCGGTGCCGACCGCTGCGGTCGTTGAACGGTCGGTTGCGATTGAGGGGCATCGGGTAATTCGACGTCAAATTCGACTCCATCGACTACCACTGTCACCGGTGAAGTGGAGACATCGCCAACTTCGACTTCGTATGAAACACCATCGACGGTGATTCGGTACCTACCGGTCATCGCCATCCCCTGCTGCCCTGTTTCGCGCGCTGTCGGGCACGCCCCTCGGCCAACCACGAATCGGATACCGGGGTCGCAGCGTTTATCCCGATGCGTGCTTCGTCGCTGCTATCGGTTGCCGTAGATCGCCTCGACAAAGCGATGGCGACGGCAATAGCTGCCGCCCGAGCGGGTCCGCTAGAAGATTCGTCGACGGAAGTTTGTTCAGAAGTGGATTGATCTGAAGATTCAGTCTCTGACGCTTCTTTGGCGGCCGCTTCTCTCTTTCGCAGATATGCGTCGGTCAATGCCATCAAGCGTACGGATACAGCCAAAATGATGAGCACGACTGAGGTCATGCCCATTCCAATGCCGCTCACCTGTAGGCCGTCATATATCGGTTCAAAATCCAACTTTGTTCTCGGACAGACGTTTAGTCGATAGATTCTTCGAGCACCTCGACGGTGGCCACGATCTCAGTTTTGTCGCCAAAATCTACATAGACGATCTCGTCGCCGTTGCTCACGTTCGTGGGGCGCGCTAAATGAACATTGTAGGTTTCGCCGGCTATCTCGAAGTGGGTCGAGTACGTGTTTGAAGGCTCTTGCATCGGGGCTTGAAGGATGATGTTGTTAAATTCACGCGCTAATTCCTGCGCCTGCTCGACTTCGATTAGTTCAAATGCAATTTTCGATCCCGGGCCTTTTTGTACGACGCTGGGAAGGTCCGCGGAAATTACCGAAGCGATCTTGGCGTATCCGCCAGTTGGCTGTCTATCGGCTAGGAGGATGATTGGCTTGCCATCGGCGGGTACTTGCACGGCCCCCATGTACGCAGGATCGGAAACGATGTCGTGCTTACCGTCAATAGCCGGGATTTCGGCACCATCCAGCCGTGCACCCTGGCGATCGGTCAAATTGCTAATCGTGAATCTGGATGCCAAGAAACTCGATTTCGCATCATCATCGAACGCGTTGTACTGAGGCCCGGATGTCACACGAATTCGGTCGCCAGAATCGTGGCATGCTGGCACCATCCGGTTCGGAAGAGTCGTGCCAGCAGAAGGTCTCGCGTTTCCGTTCGTTTCGTCTCCAATAGGAAGAACATCCCCGGGGGCCAATGCACGGCCATCCAGACCGCCTATGCCCGACGCCACATGAGTCGAACGCGATCCCAAGACCGAGGGAATATCCAACCCACCAGCGACGGCCACGTAGGCGTACAAACCAGCGCTCGCCGTCGAGATGTTTAACACCGCGTTTGCAGGCACAATCAGTGTTTCCCAAATAGGTAGGACGTGTTCGCCAATGTCGACAGTGACCTCAGCTCCAGTAACAGCTATCTTGGTATCTACGTCAAAGACAAGTGACATACTTCCAAAAAGCGACTCGAGCACAGCCGATGATGCTGGATTGCCTACGAGTCGATTTGCTAGAACCGCAGCTTGTAGATCAAGGACTCCACTAACGGAGACACCGAACCGTTGACTGCCGCGACGGCCCAGATCCTGAATAGTCAAACGGGTGCCCGCCGTTAGAACCTCTACGTTTGATTTCGAGCTCAGCATGTCGCTTACTCGGACCGGGCTCTATCTTCGTACTCTTGGTGCGATATCGCTACGAAGTTAACTTGAGTCCCTGGCAACATAGCAGCTGGCGGATCGGCATCCACGTCGAAAAGCGCGATCGGTGTGCGACCGATTAGTTGCCATCCCCCGGGGCTCTCGTTCGGATAAACCCCGGTTTGCGATTCTGCGATGCCCACGGAGCCGGCCGGTACGCGCGTACGCGGCGTCGATAGGCGCGGGCAAGCAATTCGCTCGTCCATGCCGCCTAAATACGGAAATCCAGGAGCGAAACCCAGCATGAAGACGTGATAGTCGGTTCCCGAGTGGATCGCGATCACCTCTTCGACGTCTAGTTTGGCGTGCTCTGCAACAGTTTCCAAGTCGGGGCCAAATTCTCCCCCATAGGCGACAGGAATCTGATGCAGTTCGGATTCTTGGTCGGAGATTTTCGTCTCCATCGCAACCGTTCGTTCAACCAACGCAGACACTTTGTCTCGCATGTCGGCGTAATCCAGTGTTGCGATGTCATACTCCACCAATAATGACCTGTACGAGGGAATGGTCTCTATAACTGCGTCGAATAGGTCGGAACGCTCAATTTCGGCTTGCAGAGCGTAGACCTGCGCGTTGATCAAGTAGTCAATCGAGTCGCCAAATTCGATCAGTATTGAAGAATCGTTGACCGGAAGGATGCGTGGGTATTCGGGCAAGATCAATTCCGTTGAAACACGATCATTGTCCGACCGTCAGACGAGGATTGATGCGAGCGGCTTGACTTCGATACCGCTTGATTCGAACGTCGATCGTACCGATGCGGCCATCTCGACAGCGCCCGGTGTGTCGCCATGAAGACAGATCGTGTCTGCTGCGAAGTCGATATCGTTGCCATCCGAGGCTGTCACCTTGCCTTCAGACGCAAGGCGAAGCGAACGAGACTTAACTTCGTTGACATCGTGAATCACCGAACCGGGTTGAGAACGCGGCACGAGCGTGCCTTCTGGCGTAACTGCTCGGTCAGCGTAACATTCGCGTGCGACAAGCACGTTTTCGTTGCGTGCCACATCTTCCCATACGGAGTTCGCAAGAACCACGTGTATCAACTCGTCGTCGATCTTGCGGATCGCTTTTACAATCGCCGCGGCTATGTCCTTGTCGCCCACCGCTCGGTTGTAGAGCGCACCGTGCGGTTTGACATGGGCAAGTCGCTTCGAACCGGTGAACGCTGTCAGCGCGCCCACTTGGTAAGTGACCGCATGCGCGACCTCATCTGGCGTAAGCGCCATGTCGCGGCGGCCGAAACCCGCCAAATCCGGGTACGCAGGATGTGCGCCGATGCTCACGCCCTGCTCTTCTGCGAGCGCTACAGTGCGAGCCATCCAATCCGGATCGCCTGCATGAAAACCACACGCGATGTTCGCCGAGGTGATGTGCTTGACGATCTCCTCGTCCATACCCATACGGTACGAAGCGTAAGACTCTCCGATATCGGCGTTTAGGTCAATTGCCACCGTTGCGCTCATAGCTAGTGCTCCCGATGCATGTTGCGTTTCACTTCGAATCGCGAGGAGATTTCGAACCGCGATTTTTAGAGATTCGATCGCGATTAGTATCGTAACACCGATGGACACTCAACTTCCCAACCACGCCTCCGCGCGACTGTTACGGCTCCCTGAATCCCATTTGGAGTCGATCCGCATCCTAGAATCGGCATACCTCCGCCACCGCGACCCGATTAAGCAATCTGGTTTCAACGGAGGTGCAGATCGATGGCGCCTCGAGCGCTCTCCGCTACTCGACGCTGTAACGGGCGACGGTGAGTTTTTGGATCTGGGTTGCGCAAACGGACACTTGCTTGAATCTGTTATGGTCTGGGCCGGCGAACGAGGAATTAACTTAACGCCATACGGCGTCGACTTAAATCCGCGCTTATTGCAAGAGGCTATAAGGCGTTTCCCCAACCAACCGGACCACTTTTGGATCGCAAATGCGTGGGGGTGGCTACCGCTAAGAAGATTCCGGTGGGTTTACGCTATTTGGGACCTAGTGCCGATCCAATTCCTGCCGCAACTGGCCATGCACTTGCTGGAAACCACCGTCGCAAACAACGGGGCGCTGATTTTCGGCGCATACGGCAGCAGATCGGAAGATCGTCCGAGCGTCGCCATTGCGGATGTCTTGCGAGAAGGCAGTCTGCCAGTTTCAGGCATGTCTCAAGGCGGAAAATTGCCGAGCGGTGGGCCAGTCACACGCTTCGCTTGGGTCAATAGCTCCCATTGGCTGGCGGAATAGCCTAGTCGGCCTTTAAATTGCAGTTCCTACGTTCAATCCCAAACCAGAACTGCCAGCTATGCCTCCGCGCTAATCTCCACGCCGAAATTTGATGGCTGTTTTTCGATTCACAACGCACACTTATTGAGAAGCGTGGCATAATCTGCTATTAATGGGGTGTAATTTTCCTGAATCGGTACTATGAGGAGGTATCAGATGTCGGATGTCGTAATGCTAATCACAGCTTTCTCGGGCCTACTCGTCGCGATTGGCACACTCGTGATCTCGATTGGCGTCTACATGCTAGTGTCCAAGATCGGTGATGCGATTGGAGGCGACAGCGGTTAGCGACTTCTTCGCCCTACAACCGATGTTGGTTCCCGAATTTAGTGATCCCTTGCAGAGAGATCGTCATCGTCCATGATCCGTCGCCCCGAAATGGGCGAACAACTGAAGTCGACTAGTTTTCTCTGCCTCATGCTGACGAAACTTCGCAGGTCTTCACCGAGAACGACGTGGTCTACTAGTTCGACGTCTAGAAATTGCCCAGCTCTGACCAATCGCTCAGTGAATGAAACATCGGCTCCGCTTGGGTCGCCTTTCCCTGATGGGTGGTTATGAACTAACGCGTAACGGGGAAGGTTTCGTTCGACGACACGGCTCAGAATCTCGCCCGTCTTGGCCACCAACTGATCACAGCAACCGATGTAGACGCGAGCCTTGCCACGATAGCGATTGCGGACATCAAGCAGCACGATCCACATCTCCTCTTGTGCGTTGTCGCGCAGTCGCGTGGTGAACTGTTTAGCGACAGCCCACGCGATCGTCTCGCCGTTTGGCAAATGGCTCCCATACGCGTTTCCCGGCGCTTCGACCTCTTCTTGGGCTGCTCTTCTGCCCAATTCGAACGCCGCGGTCAGCACGTCAGCTTTTACATCTCCGATACCTCCAACGTTCTGCATATTGAATGAACTCACACGGCTTAGACCGCGCAATCCATCAAACTCAGTCAGCAGATTGTCCGCGACGTTTTTCACGTTGACGCCTTGGATCCCGGATCCGAGGATGATCGCCAACAGCTCAGTGTTCGTGATCCCGGCTGGACCGAGTTCGTGCATTCGTTCCCGTGGTCGCTCACGTTCAGGAACGTCCTTCAATCGGAACTTATTGAGTTGATGGGCTGCATCTTCCTTGGAGTCAGAGGACGATACCGTACCGAGTTCGTCTCGAATCTGTTCTGACGCGCTCCGCGCTGCCGCGTTCGGGACTTCAGTATCGACATCAGCCGCAAACAACGTACCAAGCGGTTGGGCGCGACAGTCAGGCTCAGCTGACGGAGTCTCGATGAAGGACGACAGCTTTTCAACGTCGACGAACGACGAACGCTGGCTGGATTTTGCGATTTGTTCGTGGAAGTCCGATATCTCTGCATTCATCATGCAGAGAGTTTCGGGTACCCAATTCGACTCATTCGAGTCGGGATGTCACAACTCGCGAGATTTTCAGAACGGCAGACGAACCAAGTTGCCTGTCTTAACCGATTCTGTCACCGCGTCGGTGAACTGCATGTACTTCAGTCCGTCAGTGAAATTCGTGTGGGTAACCGGCTCGATGCCTCTGACCGCATTGATGAACTCCTCTTCCACACGCCACGCTCCGCGGTTTTCCGGCGGTATCTCGATTTGGCTCAGTCCGTCGCAGCCGCGGCGTGCGCCACTCAATTTGAACACCGCGCCTGTCGGCTCGTCTGGATCTGCGTGCTCAACGCGTAGAACTCCGTCGGTGCCATGAATCGAGAGATCGAGTTCACGGGTGAAGGCGGAGACCGCGGTGGTGGTGTAGTTCATTGTTCCGCCGCACTCCATGGACATCAGTATGTCGATGTGGTCCGGGATGGTGGTGGAACGACGGCGACCGTCTTCATCCGAGCGGTGGCTGACGACTGTCTGTCCAAGGGCCTGCACCGTCTTAGCCGGTCCGAACCAACGCATCATAGCCTCATACCAGATACCCATGGTCATGATGTTGTTCCCTGATAGGTCGCGGTTGTGCCGCCAATGCAAAGGCAGATCAGGGTTTGGGAAATCGCTGCCAGTTCCCACATGGAGTTTTACATTGACCAGATCGCCGATATAGCCCTCAGAGATCAACCCGATCACTGTCTGATCGATTTCGAGCGTGTGAGGTGCCGGAACTATCTGGGCCACCAGATGAGGAGCGCGTTTTGACGCGTCCAACATCTGTAGAGCCTCCGCAGAATTCATCGCCATACGGGCTTCGCAAAGGACGTGCTTATCAGCTTCGAGCGTTTCGATGACTAAAGGTGCGTGCATATACGGCCAAGTACCGATACATACAGCGTCGATTTCGTCGTCTTCGAGCAGTTCGTCCCAATCTTCGTAGACCTCTGGGATTTCAAACTCGCCGGCGACTCGCTCAGAAGATTCTCGTGATCGGTTAACCAGACCTTTTATCTCGACACCTGGTTGAGCTCGGAGCCCTGGAATATGTCTGAGTTGGGTGTTGCCGCCAGCACCGATGAGGCCCATTACGATGTTGTCACTGTCTGTCGTCACGGTTTCGCTCCTGAATTGTCGGGTACGCTTAAACAAGGTTAGCCCAGCAATGCAAATTGCGATACCGAAATGATCGCTCGGTGTGCATGCATGAGCTAAACGTCATGGAAGATACGAACATTACGGCAACTAATGTCGATCTGGTCGGTGACGGCATCGCCATTACTTGGTCAGACGGTCGAACTTGCGTTTTTCCGTACCGCTACTTACGTTTGCAATGTGCGTGCGCGGGTTGCGTCGAAGAGATGAGCGGCCGCCAACTCTTAAACGTCGCGATGGTGCCGGAAGACATCATCGCCGTCGACTACTTGGAAGTTGGCAGGTACGCCCTACAGTTCCTATGGACTGACGGCCACTCGACGGGCATCTACCCGTTTCGAATGTTGCAACGATTGGCGAACGAAGATGACGCCGTGAAGTGTGACTGAATTCGTCTAATCAGCGGGTTACTCTCCGTCCAACATCCCTCGAACGGTGCTCACCACATCATCTGGTTGGGGCATGAAAGCGGTTTCCAATCCCTTGTTGTACGGCACAGGGGTGTGGGGACCGGTGACGCGTTTCACAGGCGCGTCGAGGTAATCGAATGCTTTGTCAGCGATGATCGCAGCAAACTCCGACGCCATGCTGGCGCGCGGGGTGTCTTCGTCAACAATCACGACGCGATTGGTCTTCATTACCGATTCGACGATGATCTCTTCGTCGAATGGCGACAGGCTCAGCATGTCGACAACCTCCGCCTCGATGCCCTCTTCGGCCAACATATCAGCTGCTTGTTTGCAGACTACAGAGGTGTATGACATGCCGATCAACGTGACATCGTCACCGCGCTTAAGGTAACGTCCCTTGCCTAGAGGGAATGCGAACGACTCATCAGGAGCGAAACCTTCCATGTTGATGAGTTTCTTGTCGTTGACAAGGAAAACAGGATCATCATCGCGAATCGCCGAAGCGAGCAAGCCGCGCACCGTGTACGGATCTGAAGGTACCACTACCTTTAAACCCGGGATGTGCGCCAACATGGAGTAAAAACTCTCGGAGTGCTGAGCTGCGTGACCGGTTCCTCCGCCAGAACGGGCGAAAAGCGTCAACGGAACTTTGGTCTGCCCGCCGAACATATAACGAGATTTGGCGGCGTTGGAGAGCAGTTGATCGTAAGCCACGGTCACAAAGTCGAAGTACATCAGATCGACCACCGGGCGCAGTCCGGTAAGCGCAGCGCCGACGGCAGCACCAACAAACCCGGCTTCGGAGATTGGAGCGTCTCTGATGCGGTCCGGACCGAAATCTTGGACTAACCCTTTGGTGGCCGCGAACGGCCCGCCCCAAGCATCGAGAGGCTCATTGGTGTCTCGATCAAAGCCACCAGATATGTCCTCTCCCATGATGAACACGTCGGCATCGCGGTCCAACTCATCGCGGAGCGTGCGGTTAAATGTGTCGCGGTAACGCTCAACGGTTCCGGAGACATCGTAGCCCGGGCCGGGCACGAGAACTCCAGGATCGCTCAGCACAGACCTTGTCTGTGTTGCATCGGCTGTCGTCATAGCTTTGTGGTTGCCTTTCTGATTACAGAATTCGTTCTGGATGTTGGCTCTCAGCGCAACCCGGCCAGTGAGTTGGAGTAGTCGACGTAGACGTCAGAGTAGAGCTCGTCAATTGGAGGCATAGGGCTGTTTAAAGCAAAATCGACCGCATCTTGCATCTCCTGCTCGATCTCATCTCGAATCCCTTGCAATTCCTCTTCGGTCATTGCACCTTGTTGCGTCACCAATCCCTCAAAGTGTTTGAGGCAGTCGCGTTCCTGGTATTCTTCCTCCTCGTCGGGCTTGCGGTATTTCTTGGGATCATCCGCGTGGAAGTGTCCGTGGTACCGGTAAGTCTTCAGTTCGAGCAATGTCGGGCCTTCGCCAGCGCGCGCTCGAGCGACCGCTTCTCCGGCAGCTTCGTAAACGGCGAAGACGTTCATGCCGTCAACTTGGACGCCCGGGATGCCATAAGAATCGGCTCTGGCGGCGATGTCTTCGGTTGAAACCGCGTACCATGCCGGCGTGGCTTCGGCATATTGGTTGTTCTCGCAAGCAAATATGACCGGTAGGTCCCAGATCGAGGCCAAATTCATTGATTCGTGGACGACTCCTTGGCTCGTGGCGCCGTCTCCGAAGAACGCAACCCCTACGGACTCGTCTTCCATGCCGCGATATTTGGAAGTCAATGCTGCACCAACAGCAAGGGGCACCGAAGCACCAACAATCGCGTTCGCGCCGAGCATGCCTTTGGAAAAGTCGGCGATGTGCATACTGCCGCCCTTACCTTTGCATTGACCGGTGTATCGCCCCATGATCTCCGCCATCATCGCCTTCGTGTCAAGGCCTTTGGCGATACAGTGACCGTGACCTCGATGCGTTGATCCGATCCAGTCTTTCTCGGTCAAATGGGCGCAGATGCCTGTAGGCACCGCTTCTTGACCATCGGAAGGGTGCGTTACGCCCATCGCGTTTCCGCGGAACGTCTGCTCGAGCATCGTCTCTTCGAATCGTCGGATCCGATACATCGTTTCGTAGAGCCAACGCAGTTTTTCTTTGGTTATTCGCATCACGCAGTTTCCCTGCCGTTGGCGAAGCATCGAGACAACAGCCAACGGTTTCCCGCTTGTTTAGGTTCGTTGAGATTGATATTACAAGTCGAAACGCCTTTGAATGAAGTTTCGAACATCGGCATTGATCGCGACGCGAAAAATCGCTTTAATAGGTGCAACTACAATCGATGTTCGGCAGTCGCTTATCGGCAGTCGCTAAAGTACTTACCGATGGCTCAGGTTTGGATTGACATAGAGGACAACGACAACTGCGGGTATTTCCCAATGCAGACCTTCGAAGTCCGAGGGCAAGAGCGAGTAGCTTCTAGCATTCTGCTAGACGATGTGACGGACGTTGAAGGTCGGTGTGTGGCTGTTGGATGGTCTGAAGAAGGACGTTGCGAGGTCCGTGTCGTTCCTGTTGGCGACTCAGGTGCGGGCGAGTCGATATTGGTTCACGGCGGCAATCACGGAATCAGGCTGCGTTCCTATGGCGTGTTAGCCGATTGGTCGCTCGAATCTGAAGACGAATTCGGCGAACCGTACATGCTGCTACCGACGGGGACCTCGATCGAGTTCATCGAGTCGGCGGAGACTTGCTAAAATGCCTTATTTGGCATGTGTTGCGCGCGTTGACACTGAAGCGTAGTGGCAAATAAGATAGATGATTGCGCGCAGCGAGAACTTGCGCCACTGGAAAGATCGTTTAGGCACAACTGAAAGATGATTCCGGCAGTTCGAGACCGTCTGCCCGCTAATTGACCAAGAGAACGGCGAATGGACCCACAACCGCTTTCATCGTCCGAATGGGCGCAGATAGGCACCGCGCTCAAGTTTCTCTGGGCTGCGTTGGGGTGCGCAATAGTTGCAGGTTTCAGCCTCCTCATCGCCCACGCCATCATCGTTACACTGGTCGATACGAATACGATCTCATCTCGATGGTCCAGCCTTCGCCCCGTCTTCTACGCCATCGGCCTTGTCGCAGTTGTCGGTGTCATCGCTTGCTTCGTACTTGCGGCGCTCAACATGGACTGGCTTGAAGTCAGATATCCCAGGTATTGGCAGTGAAACCGACTACTATTACAGCGGATATTCAGCCGGAAACCTTGCCTAACTCGGCTTACTCAGCAACCCGGGAGTTGATAAATCTTGGCAGCGTTGCTTGAGTTTCTGCGCGAGAAACACCGAACCACGCCTCTGTGGCTAAAGGTGTTGATCCCGATCCTCGGACTCGGAACTCTCGGCGTAGTAGCCGTAACGGGCGCGGTATTAGCTTTTGTCATAACCGCTTGGCTAGGTCAACCGATACCGGTGCTGGGATTTGATCAGTCCATCGAGCAACCGATTCCTTTTTCGCACACGATTCATGCGGGAACAGGTGTTTATGAGAACTCCCTAGGGGATCAGGTGCAGGGACTGGGAATGGATTGCACGTTCTGTCATCGGACGGTGACGACTCAGGCTAACGCTGGTATTCCACCAGTGCAGTTCTGCGCGTATTGTCACCAAGTGATCGGCAAAGACGAGAGCGAGCCGCTGACACAGATTCGAATGGCAGCTGGGGTGATAGGTGACGATCCGCACCCGATCAACTGGAAGCGGGTTCACCGGATGCCGGATCACGTGAGATTCGTCCACGAACCCCACATTCGTTATTTGACTGCAAACCCGGAAGCAATTACGAACAGCACGAGCGGAGTGAAAACTGGGGCGGCAGGGGTTTGCTCGACTTGCCATGGCGATGTCGCATCTATGACGAAAACCGTGACGCAGGTCGAGCCTCTGAAGATGGGACAATGTGTGAATTGCCACCGCGACAACAATGCGCCGACCGATTGCGCCTCATGTCATCACTGATCGAGGCAACTCATAATTTAGAGACGAACACGAGCCAAACCACTATATGAAACTAAGTCGAAGAGAGTTCCTGGCGCTAGGCGCAAAGGCGACTGCAGGCACGATGATTTTCGCCGCCTGCGGCCTGCCGGAACGTGAACTCATTGTGCAGAGTCCCGTCGACATGCCCGAGGACCTCGTGCGTGGCGAAGACGCTTGGTACGCAACGACTTGGCCAGATATGCCCGGCGGCGACGGTCTGATCGTTCGTGTCATGCAGGGTCGGGCGAAGAAGATCGCCGGCAATCCCGACCATCCTGTCAACCTAGGCAAGCAGAGCGCCCGACACGACGCAGCGATTCAGCTGACCTACCACCCTGACCGCATCAGCGAGCCCATGCTCCGCCAGAGCAAGGGCGGGTTGTATGAACCAATATCGTGGCAACGCGCTGAGCAGCTTATGCAACGCGCTGTTGAAGCGGGCAAGGACAACATGTCGGTTGTCACCAATCCGCTTGGCGGGCATTTGGAGTGGGTCGCCATTAACTTCGCGGCTTTGAACGGTGGCCGTCACATCAAGTTCGATCCGACCGAACAGGGCGTGATGCAGGACGCGATCAGGTTCGTATACGAACAAGAGGATCCACCGCACTACGACATCGCCAACGCAAACACGATCCTTTCAATCGGGGCCGATTGGCTCAGCACTTGGCAGTCGTCGGTCGGATACTCGGTCAGATACGGCGAGTTCCGTTCCAAGCACGATCGTGGTTACCTAATCCACGCCGAACCTCGAATGTCGATGACTGCGGCGAATGCCGACCTCTGGCTTCCGGTAATCCCCGGGTATGAAGGCCATTTGGCCATGAGCATGGCGCAGGTCATCGTCGATGAACGTCTTGCTGGATCCGGCGAAATCGCTCGATTCTTCAACCAGATCCCGACATCTTCGTTGGTTGGATTCCGACCCGAGGACGTCGAGGAACGCGTTGGCGTGTCCGCCTACAAGATTCGGAAGGCGGCACGGCATTTCGCGGAGCATCGCCCCAGCCTCGCTTTCGCGGGCGGGAGCGCGGGAGCGCATACCAACGGGCAATTCAACATCGCTGCGACACACGCACTCAACACTCTCGTTGGAGCGGTCGGATCCGATGGCGGAGTGAAATACAACCCGTTGCCAGTTTTGGAAGGCGTCACCGGAAGGTGTAGTGGCGATTCATTCAGCGATTGGGAGGTTGAGCTTGCTCAGTGGCGTAGCGGCGACGTTCAAACCGTCATCATTCGTGGCGCCGACATCGTCCACGGAATGCCCAACTCGGTCGACGTGATCGGAGCCATGGACGGTGTGCCGATGGTAATCGGATTCGGCAGTGTCATGAACGACACGCTTGCCAACTGTGACCTCATCCTTCCTGAGAAGACGTTCCTCGAAACATGGGGAACCACTATTCCCGACCCGGCACCCGGATACGAAGTGGTAACGATTCAGCAGCCCGTCATCGGACAGACAGAACTGTTCAGTGGCGGCGGATTGATCTCTGACGCCCGCGGTTTCGGTGACGAACTCTTGCGAATCGCCAGCGGCGATCTCGGCGCTGACGACATGGAAGAGTTAGTCGACATCTCGATCGATCAGCTTTATGAACTGGATCGTGGTTCTGTTTCTGCGCCTGACAAGCGACTCTTCAAGCAAGGCGTCCTGCAACGTGGCGGTTGGTGGGACACCGAATCAACAGCCGATACCCCGTCGGACCACGCGCCGCCGAACGTGTTCGACCTCGAAAGTGCTGTTCACTACTCAGACACAGGCGGTTTGGGCGACGGAGACGATTTCCACTTGGTGCCGTTCCTTTCGAACAGCCTCTACGAAGGAAGGCTTTCCGCGACCCCGTTTGCGATGCAGAACCCGGACCCGATGAGCAGTGCGGCTTGGACGACTTGGGCTGAAATGAACGACCAAGAGGCTGAACACCTCGGTATTCGCGAAGGCGATGTGCTCTTCATCAAATCTGAATACGGCGAGATCGAAGCACTCGCCTACCCGACTCCCGGCGGCCGCCCTGGAGTTATTGCCGTCCCAATCGGCCTTGGCCACGAAAACGGTGGCCGATATGACGAAGGACTTGGTGCGAACGTTTTGAAGATTCTCGCTCCCCAAGTTGAGCCTGCTAGCGGCTCACTGGCTTGGGCAGCTACTCGCGTCCGGGTGGCCCGATCTGGTCGTAAACGCGAGTTAGCTAAGTTTGAGGGTGAAGTAACAGCGTTCCCGGTCGAACCTGGCGTGCCTGTTCTCGTTGTCGCCCCTGGCGAAAGCGCACACGACGCTGAGATCGCCAACCATCACGCTTATCAGCAAGAATTCCTGCTGCCCGACAAAGGCGGAGAGGGCGAAGAAGAGTCAGGAGGAGGCCACTGAAGAGTGGTTGTCGCTTGCGCGCATACCATGAACGTGGATTGACCACATGACATTGCAACGGGAAAAGAGACAGTACAGCTGGGGCATGGTTGTCGATGTCGACAAGTGCACCGGGTGTCAGGCTTGTGTATTGGCCTGTCAGGCCGAGAACAACGTTCCCTTGAACCTCCAAGACCGGTTTGAGCGAGCCAGAGCCATGTCGTGGATCCGCGTGGAGCGTTACTGGGAAGGTGAGTTCCCGGACATCAAGGCGCGGTTCATTCCGATCATGTGCCAGCACTGCGAAAACGCCCCATGCGAACCGGTGTGCCCGGTATTTGCGACCTACCACAACAATGAAGGCTTGAACGTTCAGGTCTACAACCGTTGCGTCGGTACGCGGTACTGCGCGAACGGTTGCCCCTACATTGTTCGTTTCTTCAACTACTGGGAACCGGTTTGGCCCGAGGCCTTCCGCAACCACCTCAACCCTGACGTTACGGTTCGCAGTCGGGGAATCATGGAGAAGTGCTCATTCTGCATCCAGCGCATCCGACGAGGCGTCAGGAACGCCGAACGTGAGAACCGCGACGTGATTGATGGCGAGATACAGACCGCATGCACGCAGGCCTGTCCGACCGACGCTCTTGTATTTGGTAACTTCAACGACGAAGACAGCAAAGTCTCCAAGATGAAGAAGGACGATCGCCACTACACACTCCTTCCGCATTTGGCGACGGACCCCAACGTTGTATATCTAGCGAAGATCGATCCTGACAGATCAGCAGGCGCATCACATGGCTAGCGAAGCGGTACATTCAGGAGCGCATTCTGGCGTACATGCCGAGGCGCACGAGGAAGCACATCATGAGCTGCCCGCGCGCGTTGAACCCGACGTCGCAACGTCGGAATTGATCGCCACGACCGAAGCCAACGCGACTGGTGTTCGAAATTGGATGTGGATTCTCGGCGCGTTGACACTCGCAGGGATTGTTGTCGCGTTTGTGAAGGTCTTGATCGAGTGGAGTGACCAAGATGAATGGGGTTACACCGCAGCAATGGTGGCTTTCCTGTTCAGCGCGTTTGGTGGTGCACCATTGGTGGCGATCGCAGGGACATTAGCCAAGGGGAATTGGGTACGTCCTATCGCTCGATTCGCCGCCCTATGTTCGCTCGTGTCAATCATCTGCACGATCTGGATGATTCCACTGATCCTGAACCTCCCGATGCTCGTAGTGGATGGTGCACGTCGGCGCTCGATCTGGTTCGAAGGACCGGACGTCTCCCCCCATATCTGGGCATTGGTTGCGATGGTCACGTTGATCATCTCAGCCCTCGGATTGATCTATGCCTATGCGATACCAGATTTCGCAGCAATGCGCGACCACTCAACTGGTTGGAAGCAACGATTTGGCGCGTGGTTGGCGCGTGGTTGGATCGGAACTACGGTTCAATGGAGAACGATGCGAATGCGCATCGGCATGATGGGCACGCTCTACTTCTTCACATTCGTGTTCGTCCACTTCATCATCAGCACCGACTTCGCCATGAGTTTAGTGCCAGGTTGGCGAGACGCCATATTCCCGATGTACCACGCGATCTCCTCGATCCAAGCAGGATTGGCAGTTACGGTAATCGGACTGTGGGCAGCTAGGAAGTATCTCGGCCTCGACAAGTACCTCCACTTAGACCAGTTCTGGTCGATAGGCCGCCTGATGTTTGCATTCACGCTGCTGTGGGGTTACTTCTTCATCTCGGCGTTCATCGTCTTCTGGTATGGCAGAAGCGGCTCCGACCAGATGTGGATCGACTATCTGATCCTGGGCCCTTACCTCTGGGTTTTCATATTGGCCGTGTTATTCATCTGGTTCACCCCTTGGTGGTGGTTGATCTGGAACCGGGTCCGCCGGAGCTACAACGGAACTGCCATCGGTGCCGGATTGATATTGCTAGGCGTGTTCTTGGACCGTGTGCGGCTCTACGTCGCGGCTTGGACGGTGCCCGAGGATCGCATCCACGAGCGGTTCCTCACTGAGTACCCGTCGACCGTGTATCCCGACGTCATGGACATTTTCATCATGGTCGGCGCGTTGGCAGGAAGCATCCTATTGATCCTCGCCGCCACACGCGTCTTGCCAATCCTGAGTATCTGGGATGTACAGCAATTCAACCTTCTCTACCGACCAGTGGAATACATGAAGACAAAGGTTTCATTGATCGGCAAACCCGACTAAAGCTGGCAGGCTGCAAGCGCTCTAAGCCACTATGCAACAACGCAGAACAATCGACCAGATCCACACTAACCGTGTCTTGCTGAACGGTCAGCTGGACACGCCTAAGTGGTGGGCACCAACCGTGATAGTCCTTGGCATCATCGTCGCCATAGGGTTCTTCCTCATCGGCATCATGGTCAACAAGGGACTTGGTGTAACTGGCCTCTCAAGACCTGTTTACTGGGGACTGTTTATTACGACCTTCGTGTTCTGGGTCGGTATCAGTCACGCAGGCATCATGATCTCCGCAATTCTGCGACTGTCGCAAGCCGAGTGGAGGCGCCCTGTCACACGCGCAGCTGAACTTCTTACCGTATTCTCGCTGTTAACCGCTCTGCTGTTCCCGCTGATGCACGCGGGACGACCTTGGCGCATCATCTACTTCATCCTGCCGTACGACTTTGCGCGCGGCATCATGCCTAACGTTCGCTCGCCGCTTATCTGGGATCCGGTGGCGATCAGCACTTATCTGACTGGTTCAACGCTGTTCCTCTACATCGCCCTCCTACCCGACTTGGGCAACCTTAGAGACCGCACCACCGGATGGCAAAATGCGCTCTATACGATCCTCGCTCTAGGCTGGCGCGGCAATCCACGGCAATGGAAGTTGCAAACTGTCGGCGGGATTTTACTTTCCGCGTTGATGCTTCCCATCTTCGTTTCGGTGCACTCGATCGTGTCGTGGGACTTTGCTGTCACACCGGCAGTCGAAGGCTGGCACTCGACTATCTTCGCTCCATACTTCGTCATCGGCGCGGTCCACTCCGGCGTTTCAGCCGTGGTGACTATGATGGCGTTGATGAGGTGGTTGTGGAAGTGGGAAGACTTCATTCGCCCCGAGCACTTCGATGCTTTGGCACGACTGTTGATCGTTGTGGCGACCGGTTGGCTCGCGTTCACGTTCCTAGAGCTACTGTTCGCGGTGTACGGGTTGGACGCTCCGGAGCTGGAGTTGCGTGACATGCAGATCTTCCAATGGCCATGGAATTTGCTATTCGTTACGTTCTTGTTCACGGGCTACATCATCCCCGTTGGGATGTGGTTACAAAAGAGCGTCAGGAACAATATCGCGTTAATGTTCTGGTCGTCTCTGTTCGTGAACATCGGGATGTGGTTGGAGAGGTTCATGATCATCGTGCCGGGCTTGGCGCGTAAAACCCCGTTCGTCTACACCTGGGAGGCTTACCGGCCAAGTGGATTGGAGTGGTTCATCCTATTCTGGTCGTTGGCGTGGGTGACGTTCCTGATGTTGCTGTTCTCGCGCTTCTTCCCATTGGTGCCATTGTTCGAACAAAAAGAGAGCCAGACATTTGGAGACTCGATCAAGATCGGCCGCGTCAGGGTGCCGGCGATTGTCCGCGAGGCTGATTAAACGAGAGGATTCAGGAAGCTACCGAAATGAGCAAGAGCGTACTTGGTCTATACAACGACCCCAACCAAGCTGCGGATGCCATGGATGCGCTGAAAAACGCAGGCTTCGCACAAGGAACATTCGACGTGCTAACTGGGACGCCGTATCCCGAAGGTGCCTTCGGCGAGCACGTCCCCCAACACCGACTGTTCCGGTTTCCCGCATTCGGTGCGATCATCGGCTTCACTCTGGCGCTGTTTCTAACCGCAGCGACGCAGATCGCCTATCCGTTGGTTACCGGCGGAAAGCCGATCTTGTCGTTGTTCGCTATGCTTGTCATCCTCTACGAGATGTCGATGCTCTCGGCGGTCATCTCGACTGTGGTTGG
The DNA here is from genome assembly GCA_965220515.1 of Dehalococcoidia bacterium. Classification (GTDB taxonomy): domain Bacteria; phylum Chloroflexota; class Dehalococcoidia; order Lucifugimonadales; family Lucifugimonadaceae; genus Bin127. The sequence continues at coordinate 16,118 of OZ244831.1, read as the reverse complement.
CATCGTTATTGAATCGCGCTTGCCGAATGTCAATCCGGGCGTCTACGACAATCGAATCACCGAAGGACTCATCGGCGTGGTCATCACAACTGATGACGACAAAGCCGATTCTGCAATCGACGCGTTGAACGGCGCAGGTGCAATGGAGATCAAACAGGCGTGAAACCCTTGATCGCTCAAAACTCTTCGAGAGTTGCTTCGCGCGCCCTGCTGCCGTTGGTAGCAGTTGTCGTGGTTGCAATCAGCGCGGTCGGCTGCGCGGTTCAGGAATCGAACACGTATCCGATCGAGATCTTCTCAGAGATGCACTACTCTCAATCGACGCGGATGCAAGAACCTCCGCGATTGGCTCCAGCAGCTGACGCGGTGCCTTTTCAAGAGATCGGTACTGAACAGGTCCTAACGGTTCCTGCGCGCGCGGAACGCCCATACGATGCCGCCCGTGCACGCGAACTTTACCGCATCAACTGCGCGACTTGTCACGGCACATCCGGCAATGGCGACGGCCCGGCCGCTCAGCACATCACGTCTACGAACAGCTTCTGGGCTCAGACCAACGATTCGCCATATGTTGGCCCTGCAGATCTGATCGAAAAACGCGCGACGTATGACCAAGAAGCAATGGTCAACTTGGTCTCGAACGGCATCGTTGTGATGCCGCGATTTAGAAACCTCCTCCCAGAGGAAGATATTCGGGAGATCGTGGCTTACGTCTACGATCAAAACACCGGCATCGGCAAATAACCGAGAACCGTTGCCTCTAACCCTGTGGCGTAGATTTCAAACGTCTCGGACGCTACGCGTTAGGACAATCTACTTCTATTTCACGGGTAGCGAGTTTACGTCGGATTATTGCAATTCAGGGCGTGTCGGAAGCATCGCCTCGATGTCTGTGATCTTGATCTCACTGATTGCAGTAGTCCTCGCATCCGGTTGTGTCCGCGAGGATGATCTGACAGCGGATCAACGCGCTTACCAACTGTCGCAACAGTTGATGTGTCCCGTCTGCGACGGACAAACTCTTGACCAATCTCAAGCTCAACTGTCGGAAGACATGAAGGCAGTGATACGTCAGAAGATCGAAGACGGAGACAGCAACAATCAGATCCGCGAATACTTCGTTGAGCGTTACGGCGAGATCGTGCTCGCGTCACCCGATGCAGGTGGCTTCAACTTGATCGCTTGGCTGATGCCGGTTGTGATTTTTCTTGGTGGTGCACTGTTGGTCGGAAACGCGTTTCTAAACATGCGACGCAGACATCGTTTCAACGGGGGAGAACCTCACAACTCGAAATCTAAAGATGTCGAGTCGGTCGGGCCGCAACCCGCATCGGATGACGAAATGGACGAGTATCTAGAACGCGCAGAACGTGAAATCGCATCTGCGATCGGTGAGGCAGACAGGGTGCCACCAGTGCAACAAGAGACCCGAGAAAACCAGTAGTGGATCAGATCGGCACAATAGCAATCTGGCTCGGTGTTGCAGTTTCCGCGTACGCCGCAGTGACGTGTATCTTAGGGGCGCGCGCTGGGATACCCGAGATGATTGTCAGCGGACGACGCGCAGTCTACATGGCTTTACTAGCCGCACTAATCGCGTCTACAGCGCTGATCGTGGCATTCATCACCAACGATTTCAGCATCAAATACGTCGCGAACAACTCCAACATCGTGATGGGACGCGGCTACACACTAGTCGCGTTCTACGCTGCCAACGAAGGATCACTGCTTTATATCACGCTCGCTTTGGCGCTAATGTCGTCGATTAGCATCCTGCTTTCACCTCCGCGTTTCTCCGCCGCGATGCCCTACACCGTCGCCATCCTTGCGGTTGTGCTCGCCTTTTTCTTCGCTACGATGGCAACGCTCGCCAACCCGTTTGAAACGCAGCCTATCGTGCCGGCCGACGGACGCGGTATCAACCCGTTATTGCTGCATCCCGGGATGTATAGTCATCCGCCGTTGATAATGGCCGGTTTGGTAGGCATCACCATACCCTTCGCATTCGCGTCCGGCGCGCTCATCTCTGGGGTGTATGGCGATGATTGGGTGGACATCGCCCGCGTGTTTGCGATCGTTATGTGGGGAATACTGGGTATTGGGATGTTGCTAGGTGCTTGGTGGGCTTACACGATCCTAGGTTGGGGCGGGTACTGGAGCTGGGATCCGATCGAAAACGTGGCTCTAATGCCTTGGTTGGTGCTCACCGCGTTCATCCACTCAATCATGGTTCAGAGACGACGTGGGATGTTCCGAATGTGGAACATCGTTCTCATCAACATCGCGTTCATCCTCGCCCAACTGGGAATGTCCATAAATCGCGGTGGCAGCGTCGTCTCAGTTCATTCATTTGCCGAATCATCCCTCGGCATCCTGTTCTTGGCGTTTATGGCATTGAGTCTTGCATTTGCTTTTGTCATATTCATCTGGCGATACCCGCGCCTCAGGAGTGAACGCGCCATCGAATCGTTCATGTCCCGCGAAGCATCGTTCCTCGTAAACAACTTCCTTTTGCTCGTCGTGACATCGATAACACTGTGGGGCGTCATATACCCGGTGTTTTCCAACTTGGCCCGAGACATTGACGTCAGCGTCGCAGCACCCTATTTCAACCGCGTGAACGGCCCGGTCCTGCTGTTACTGGTAATCGTGATGGGAATCGGACCACTGCTGCCATGGCGACGAACGACGACACGTTCCCTACAGCGTTGGTTGCTAGTACCTGCTGCGGCTTCGTCTTTGACCGTGATTGGACTCGTTGCTTTTGGGATTACGGAGGTTTGGGCGGTTGTCGCTTTCGCCGCCGTCACGTTCGCGGCATTCGCGGTGTTCGAAGAGTGGTGGATGGGCGTTCGGGCTAGAGTCCGCAATCTGCGCGAACCACATGTTGTCGCGTTCTGGCGACTAATCAGCGGTAATCGCCCGCGCCACGGCGGTTACATCGTGCATATCGCGGTTTTGTCGGTAGCTGTTGGCGTAATCGGCACACAATTCTTCGACCAACGTTTTGATGCCGCGATCGCGGAGGGTGAGAGTCTCGTGTTGGAAGACTACCGCATCGAATACGTCGATCGGAGATCACATGATCGACCTGATCGATTCGCGCAGTGGGCGCGGATCGACGTATATGAAATCGATCAATCACAATACAGCATGGAATTCAACATTGCAGAAGCCAATGGCAAAGCTGGATTCACGCTAACAACTCAGCCAAGACCAGGCGACAAACTCGTGGGGCAATTAGAACCTAGCCACGAATTCTTCCGCAACTTCAACCAAGTCTCGGTGCGTTCGGGCATAAAAACGAACCCAGTCGAAGATTTGTACGTTATTCCTCGAGACTTTCTACAGGACGAAAAAGGCGAACGCGTTTCTTTGGCAGTGAGCATCAACCCGTTAGCGATGTGGTTGTGGATCGCTGGACCTATCTTCTTGCTGGGCACCGCTATAGCTTTATGGCCCCATCCGGCGCTCGAACGATCTGCGAGACGGCGGCGCTCAATCGATTCACAAATCGTTGACACCGTATCGGCCACGATGGAAGCTTAAGGGCGTGCAGCAGTGGCAGCGATCGTAGGGATTCTCTTGGCAACGGTCATATTAGCCGTGCTTCTCTACCCGTTCGTGAAGCGGAGAAGCGACGCATCCGGTAATACTGATGCCGTCGATCGTGTTGCGTCATCCGATACACTGCGACATCTTCTCCACCGCGAGCCTGTGACTCTGCGCAACGAATACGAATCGGGGAACATAACATCCAACGAGTATGAGGAGCAGTTGGAAGAACTAAAGTTGCAAGCAGCTAGCTTGTTACGCCAGAGAGCGGAGCATCGATACCGAATGATCGAAGCCGAACTCGCGATTGAGCTTGAGATACAACGCGTTCGACGACTCCGAGGAGCAGATGAGGCGGAAAGCGGCGACACCAATGAGTAACATCGTTTGTGCGTTATTCCCAAGACCTTCGTTGCTGTTCGTGTTGGTAGTGATCGGAACTGTGCTCGTTCTAACCCAATCCGCCCATTCAGTTGTGGCACAGTCCCCGGAAGACACTGTCACTATCTCAGGTCAAGTCGTCAATGGCACCGAAGGGGGGGAAACTCCCGCCGAGATGACCGTGTTCGTTCTAGTGATCGACGAATCAGAAGAAGCGATCGTCGAACGTGTGGAAACAGTTACAGGGATCGACGGAACGTTCGCCCTCGAAGTCGTTGAAGTCTCTGAACCTCGGTTTTACCGCGTAGTGGTTGACGACGGCATTTATACCCCCTACATGGATGTCCTCCCGGATAACGCGGAAGAAGAGATCACTCTGACGGTATATGACAGCACTACATCACTTGACGAGATTTCTGTAATCACCTACTCGATTGTGATACCGGTGATCGATGGCTCAACCGGTATTCTCGGCGTTCTCGCAGCTGTCAACTTGGTCAATTCCGGAGACGCAGTGTATCTTGCAGATCTAACCGATCCCGCCCTCACCGGTTTCAAACTGCTCCGTTTCAACCTTCCCGAGGGTTACCAAGAGTTGACCGTCGAGTCCGACCTTCCAAGCGGAAATGTGATGGAAATCAGCACCGGATTCGCCATCTCAAACCCAGTGCCGCCCGGCGAGTACAACATGGTGATCAGCTATGCCGCGTCGTTCGATGAGGGGGAGTTTAGGTATCCATTTAGACTGCCGTTTGGCGCTGGAAGCGTCTCCATCTTGATCCCCGAAGATAACGGGACGGTTTCCGGCCTAGGTTTGCAACAGACCGAGATTGTCACAATCGGAGATGAACGCTACGTCAAGTACGAGGGGGCAAACTACGAACGAAGCTCTGAACTCGGCATAGTGATCACTGGTCTACCGAAACCAGATCTGCAAAGCCAAGTCTTGGATTTTCTCGAAAGCGTTCAGTTCCGAATCGCAATCATAGCGAGTGTCGCATTGGCTATGATCGCGATCATTGCGTACGTCGTGTTCGCATCCCGTCGGCATCAAGTCGCCTCGGCAACTAACGCGATGCAACCGAGTGGAGAACCCGATACCCGATCTGCGACGGTCGCCGCGATCGCCGAGTTAGATGAAATGCATGAGTTGGGCAAAATCGATGATCACGAATACTCGACCCGCCGCAGTCGATTGATGAGAGAAATCATCAACTCGGAAGTCGATCAACTCAGTCACTGATGTCTAGCCGCAAAATTCCGATTTTGGCGGTCGGTGTGCCATTGCTGATCTTCGTCACGGTTTTGATCATTGGCATGCTGCAATCTGGACGCGACAGCGGACGTCCAGGTGTGAACGACACGCTCGGCGAGGTCGATGTCACTACCGATACCTACACTGATTTTCAAATAACAACTCTCGACGGTCGAGAATTGCGCCTCAGCGATCTACGAGGTTCGATCGTGATGATCGATTTCTGGTCATCGTGGTGCCCTCCGTGTCGAGCCGAAGCATCGGTGCTTGTCAAAGCATACGAGCGCTGGTCAGAGATAGGAGTCGAATTCGTAGGTGTATCGATTTGGGACAACGAGGAGGATGTCATTGATTTCATAAACAGCCACAACATTACGTATCCAAATGGGATCGACAATGACGGCAGCATCGCCGTCGAATTCGGCGTCAAAGGGATACCCGAGAAATTCTTTGTCAATCCTCAGGGTGAAATTGTTCGGAAAGTCAATGGACCCAACACGTCGCAATCTCTGGACGCGGTACTCACTCAGATGAGCGACGAAGCCATCGGCATCGGCGGAAATTAGAATCGTAAAGTTGATTTCGCAAAATTCGCACGGGTGATACATGCAACATAAGGGTTTTACGCTGTGGTTCACTGGCCTTTCAGGGGCTGGAAAAACCACAATCGGCAACATGATCATGGAGCGGCTGCAGAACGCAGGCGCGAAGGTCGAAATCTTGGATGGCGACGTTGTTCGAACCAACCTCAGCGTTGGTTTGGGATTTTCAAAGGAAGACCGCGACACGAACGTCCGCCGCATCGGTTTCGTCAGTGAACTATTGGCGCGCAACGGCGTGATTTGCATCGTTGCCGCAATTTCGCCATACAAAGCGATCCGCGACGAGATTCGCGAAAAGCACGAGAACTTCGTCGAGGTCTTCGCATCTTGCGAGTTGGATGCCCTCATAGAACGTGACGTGAAGGGTCTATACAAAATGGCGCTCGAGGGTCGCATCGAGAACTTCACCGGCGTTTCTGACCCGTACGAACCGCCCACAGACCCGGAGATCATGTTCAGATCCGACAAGGAAACTCCTGAAGTCAGTGCAGAAATGGTCTGGAATCGGTTGGCGGAATTAGAACTGATCTCGCCATAATCGAGTGAATTGTAAACTCGTCGCCGCCGGGAAGCGAGCAGTGACCCAGTCATGGACAAGGCACAAAGAGAGTCAGCGATAGAGACAGCGTACGAGTTACTTGGCACACCCCGTTCACATCTTCGGGTGAAGCTCGAACAAACCGAAGACGCAGTGCTGCTGCACTACCGCGAACAAACGCTTACGGGGGTACAACTGGACGAGTCCGGCATCAATGCAGCCTCGGCAATGGCGGTAGCACTCGGCGTCAATGTCCCCGCAGTCGGCGAAACATCGGAAGTGTTAGCCTCTACCGGATTACTGCATCGTGTGCTAGCGATTTCCGACCTCGATTTTGGGAACCCAGCCTCGTTCGAGCTTGCTAATGTCCTAGTAAACGAAGCCATCGAGATGCAACGCAGTACCCGCGGGAGAAATGACGCAACACCGGTGGATATTGACGAACTAGAGTCAGGGCAAGCGTTCGGCCCCTATGTGATCGAAATCTCACAACCTGATGCTGACGCCTACATCGTTGCAACCGGCGACCGCGAGAAACTGCATGACTTCGCGGGAAACATGCACCCTCTCCAACTCGACACATACGTGTTAAGCAGGCTAATTGCCGAAATCGGTATCGTCGAGAATCGCATCGAGACGGTTCATGCCGGTCAGCAAATGACTGTGCACCGGCAAGCTACTCCCGGCGAAATGATCATCGCGAATTCCACGCTCAAGAGTTGCTCGAACCGTCGGGGAAGCATCTGGACGATTTTTGAAACTACGTTTGTCGATGAAGCAGGTCGCAGAGTTGCGGAATCGAGTTCGACGATCATCATGATGCCATGAACCCACCTCAAACGATAGGCGAAGAACTGAAGGGATTCCGACGCACGGTGACCCAAGATCGGGTAAACGCGTACGCCCGTGCCTCGGGCGATCACAACCCGATACATCTTGACGAGGAATTTGCGAGCACCACCCGCTTCGGCCAACGGATTGCTCACGGTATGCTGAGCCTCGCTTTTGTGTGGGAGATGATGTCGATCAACTACCCTGCCAAGTGGCATGACGGCGGCACTGTCAAGACGCGTTTCACGTCACCCGTCGTGCCCGGGGAAGAAGTAACAGTTCACGGATCAGTTAAACGCGTACGAGAAGTAGGCGGTCGGCAATTCATCGAATGTGATGTCGCCGTAATCCGTCCTACTGGCGAAAAAGCACTGACAGGAACTGCTACCGTCCCGCTGGGCTAGGCGTTGGTCAGTCGATGATTCAACCCACGCGGGTATACTAATGTGAGCGTCGCGATGTGGTTTCGCGCGGCGAATTTTGAAGCAAAACATGTCCATTAGCGGAAGATCCAGCATGGTTGTGGCCCTTGACGCCATGGGCGGTGACCACGGGCCGGCAGCGACGATCCCAGCCGCTCTCAACGTAGTGTCCAACGGGGATCTCGCAATCGCCTTGGTGGGTGACCCTGAAGCCATCTCTGATGTTTTGGCGGAGCACAGCGCTACGAATCATCCGTTGCTCCAAGTAATTCCTTCCGATGGTGTCGTCGAAGAGACTGACAATCCGGCGATGGTCTTCCGATCTAAGCCACGAGCGTCGATCTTCGTGTGCTCTGGTTTGGTGAAGATGGGGAAAGCGCACGCGTTTGTGAGTATGGGTTCTACAGGTGCGTCGATAGCGGCAGCAACCGTGACGTACGGCACGATGGAAGGCATTACGCGAGGATGCCTCGGTGGTGCGATAATCGGATTTTCGCCGAACACGGCGATCATCGACCTCGGCGCAAATATCGATGTTCGACCTCAACAGTTGGCCGATTTTGGCACGCTCGGAAGCGTGATGTCGCGCATCATCTACGGCCAGAAAAATCCTCGGATCGCGCTATTAAACGTGGGTTCTGAGGAGACCAAAGGCAACACTTTGGTGAAAGAAACTGCCGAGTTGTTGGCGCGTTCGAAGCTTAACTATGTCGGCATGATCGAACCGTACGATCTGCCTTACGACAAAGCCGACGTGGTGATCTGTGACGGGTTCGTGGGCAACGTGGTTTTGAAACTGACGGAAGGGTTGGGGAAAGCAATCGCCGATCTAGTTAGGGACAAGGGAGAAGGCGCACTGGCTGACGAGATTTACTCAATGACAAATCAGCTCGCCACATATGGTGGTGGACCGTTGTTGGGAGTCAATGGCATAGCGGTCGTCGGGCACGGTGCCGCGGGTTCTACAGGCATCGCAACGGCAATCAAAACCGCTAAGCATGTGTTCGACAACGACTTCGTGGCGGCACAGCAAAAGGAGCTGGCCGAGTTCCACACTCAAGTTTCTTGACGCCGTTCAGCGAACCTCCTGCCAGATTTTATGTTGGACCTCACTGACCAACCACGAACCGCACTTGTGACCGGTGCTTCACGCGGCATCGGTCGAGGTATTGCCATTCGGTTAGCGTCTATGGGCCATTCTGTGGCGGTGAATTACAACTCACACGAGGATGAAGCATTGGAGGTGGTTGAGGAAATACGCAGAGCAGGCGGTACGGCAACTGCGGTAGGCGGGAGTGTCGCAAGCAAAGAAGGCTGTGAGCAGATTGTGGCTGGCGCGGTCGAGACGCTCGGACCAGTTGAGATCTTGATCAACAATGCTGGCGTAATATCGGACAGTCTGCTTTTGCGAATGAAGGACGAGCAGCTTGAGCACACGATAAACACGAATCTCTGGGGCACGATTCATTGCACTAGGTTGGTGGTACCGGACATGGTCAAGGGTCGTTGGGGCCGTATCATCAACATCTCCTCGATCGTCGGATTGCGTGGCAACCTGGGGCAATCGAACTATTCGGCATCAAAGGCGGCCATACATGGGTTCACATACTCCGTGGCGAAGGAACTGGCCAAACGCAACATCACGGTCAATGTGGTAGCGCCAGGCTATGTAGCGACCGCCACTAGCGAGGTGATTTCAGACCGGGCACGGAAATTTCTGTTGGATTTGATCCCGATGGGCAGGTTCGGTTACGTAGAAGAGATCGTGCCGATGGTAGCGTTCTTGACCAAAGAAGAGGCTCGCTACGTCACTGGTGAGGTGATCCGCGTTGACGGTGGTTTGGCGATATAGCGCCTTACCCTTAGGTTTTACTTTGGCAGAAACTGAACCTTAGGCAGTTGAAGCGTATCCGTCTACAGGGCAGCAATGAACACTGAACAGAAAACGTTGGACGGTAGGATTGCATTGGTCACTGGGGGTTCGCGTGGGATTGGTAAGGCTATCTCCCTCGAATTGGGGAGACGCGGCGCCAATATCTGCTTCAACTACCTTCGCAGCCATGCTGCTGCTCGGGCCGCGGAGGAAGAATTGGGGGCGCATGGTGTTGCTGCGTTGCGACATAGAGCTAACCTCGCCGATGATGTTGCGATTGAGGCATTAGTTGATGCGGCGGTAGAACAGTTTGGGAAGATCGATATATTGGTCAACAATGCGGCATCTGGCGTGATGAGATCATCGGTCGAGATAAGTGAAAAACATTGGGATTGGACACTCGGAATCAATGCCAAAGCACCGTGGCGGCTTGCGGCGCTGGCATCCGACCACATGCCCGAAGGTTCGAGGGTGATCAATATATCGTCCCCGGGGTCTAGCCGCGTGTTGCCTCAATATTTCCCTGTGGGCGTGTCCAAAGCGGCCTTAGAAGCCGTAACTCGATATATGGCTATTGATCTAGCGCCAAAGGGAATTGTAGTGAATGGCGTTTCAGCAGGATTTGTTGAGACCGACGCGCTGGACGCGTTTCCAGATGAATTACAGATCAAGGATATGGCGCTCCGCCCTACTCCAGCGGGTCGGCCGATTACATCTGACGATGTAGCTAAGGTGGTGGCGATGTTGTGTTCCCCGGATGCCGAGATGATACGGGGACAGGTGATCGTGGTGGACGGCGGTGAAATGCTCGTGCACCGCTAGATTTGGTGCTGTTGCCGTCGTTGGTCGGGGAGGCGGGGGTCGAACCCGCGACCTCCTGCTCCCAAAGCAGGCGCGCTTCCACTGCGCCACTCCCCGTAAGTCCAATACTATGATTCTATGCTTACTCATATCGAATTCTGGCTCTAGGCAACGTTAATGCGCATCATCTGCGATCTCCACCTCCATTCGCGTTACTCCTTGGCGACCAGTCCTAAGCTAGACATTCTCAGCCTTGCGAGTGCCGGCACTCGCGTCGGCATCGATTTGCTGGCGGCACCGGACTTCACGCATCCAGCGTGGCGAGATGAAATGAGACATGAACTGGTCGAGACTAACCCAGGATCTGGCATCTTTTCCGCATACGACAAAGAGTTCATGCTGGTCAGCGAGGTCTCGTGTATCTGGAGACAGAACAGACGCTCGCGGCGTGTCCATATGCTGGTTGCTGCGCCAAGTTTCGATGCTATAGACAGCATGTGTGAGACGTTCGCCAAGTTGCAAAATCTGGAGGCGGATGGTCGACCAGTATTCAAGATATCGGCGCGTGAGTTGTTTGCAATCATCCGCGACGCGGATCCTAGGTCCGAAGTTATCCCGGCTCATGTTTTCACACCTTGGTACGGGGTTTTCGGATCCAAGTCAGGATTTGACTCGCTTTACGAGTGCTTTGGGGATGCTACCGAAGAGATTTTTGCAGTAGAGACAGGGTTGTCAAGCGATCCGTCGATGCATTGGTCGGTGCCGGATTCAAGGATGCGCTCGATAGTGTCGTTCTCCGATGCTCACTCGATAGCGTCGTTGGGTAGAGAAGCTACGGTGCTGGAAGTAGACGAGATGAGCTACGACGGCATCGTCCGAGCTCTCCGAGAACGTAATGTCCTGGAGACATACGAATTTCATCCGGAACACGGGAAGTATCACCTTGACGGACATCGCAACTGCAACATCCGACTAGACCCGGAAGTCTCTATGGAGCTTAACGGAGTGTGTCCAGAGTGCGGGCGCGCGATGACCCTCGGAGTACTTCATCGCGCTCGTTCGCTGTCAGATGGAAGCTTCGTTCAACCGGTCAAGAATGATGATGGTTTGTGGCATGATCCTGATGGCAAATACGCGGTGTATCGTCACTTGATACCACTGGCCGAGATTTTGTCGTATGCGTTAGAGGTAGGAAAAACATCGAAACGCGTCGCCCAAGCGTACACCGCTCTCACCGACAATATCGGTGGCGAGTTTGACGTGCTGCTACATGCAGCCGCAGCCGACATAGTGTCCGTGCTTCATCGATCAGATGTGGCCAACGCAATTGTCAACGCGAGACGCGACGATGTCGACGTAGATCCGGGTTACGACGGCGTATACGGATCTGCGGTACCCAGATTGGATGACTCGACACCATCACCAGAGCAGGGAGTTCTCACCATTTAGGGGATCAGTTATGCGAATCGAATCGTTGAAAGCGGTATATCCGAACTACGAGAACGTTGCTTCCTCCTGGCGGACGCATCTGTGGCAGATCGTAGTTGAAGTGCGAACCGACACCGGAGTTGTCGGTTACGGATATGGTGGAGGAGGGCTTGCATCCCTGCCAATCGTCAACGGACACTTCAAAGAACTTTTGGTCGGCAAATCGTTGAATTCTCCCGAAGACGTGATGTGGATATGGGACCATCTCTACTACGAGTCGATACCTTACGGACGCAAGGGCATTGCGATGATGGCCCTCAGCGGAGTCGATTTGGCGCTATGGGATGCGCTGGGCAAAGCGGAACGACATCCGGTCGCGGAACTACTGGGTGGGGTGTGCAAAGACCGGATCGATGTCTACGCGACTGGACCAGACTCAGAGTGGTATGCGGAACTCGGGGTTGCCGGACAGAAACTAACCCACCGTTGGGCAGGAACGACCGACGATGCCGTCGAAACCGCCATGAAAGCCAGACAGGTGATGGGCGCAGACGCAAAGATCATGTTCGATGTCTACATGTCTTGGGATGCCGATGTAACCGTGAGAATGGCAAACGATCTTTCTGAATTCAACGTCTACTGGTTCGAAGACGTCCTGACTCCCGACGATCTTGCTACTCTCGGCAATCTTCGTCCGAAAGTGTCTCCCATCAACCTAGCTGGCGGCGAGCATGAGTTCGGTGTTGCGGGGTTCAAGGATATCGCTGAGCATGGCTCCTACGACATCTGGCAGCCAGATATCACCTGGTGCGGGGGTATTACTGCAGGGTTGCGAATCTGTGAGTTGGCTGCGCATCACAACATTCCGGTGATTCCGCATCGCGGCGGCGAGGTGTGGGGATTGCATCTGATTGCTGCTAATGACGCTTGCGGCAACTTCGCCGAACTGGTGTTGGGTAGACAGGATGCCGCCACCGACGATTTATGGATCGGAAATCCGGCGATTGCAGACGGCAAGCTTTCGATTAGCGATCAGCCTGGTTTTGGAGTTCAGCTGAATGAAGCGATGCTCTAGCGGCGGTACGTCAAGCCTTAAGCGAGTTGACAATTGCCTCGCACGCCTGCCTGTAGATAATCGCATCGACATTGATCGAGATGTATTGGATGCCAAGGTCTATGAGCCACTTGCCCATCTCGACGTCTTTGGCGTACGATCCGACCGCCCTGCCCTGCGATCGCGCTTTGGCGGTTGCTTCGCGTAGTGCGGTCTCGACGATTGGATTGCGGACATCACCGGGATATCCGAGCGACTGGGAGATGTCGTAGGGACCGAGGAACAGGACGTCGATGCCTTCGACGGTCATGATGGCTTCCAAGTTGTCGAGGCCGCGTTTGCCTTCGATGTGGACGACCGTCATCGTTTCGTCGTTTTGACGGTCAGTGTGACCTTCGCCATCGTTCTCGAAGTAGTTACCGGCGCGGGTGAAGATCGAAAGACCTCGTTCGCCGAGAGGCGCATATTTGGCGGCATGGACGACCGACTTAGCGTCAGGGATCGAGTTGATCTGCGGTACCTGCACTCCTTCCGAACCGATATCCAATGCCCGAAGTATCAAGCGTTCGTCGTTGTCGCCAACTCGAATGATGGGCGCCACTCCGACGCCTTGAGCGGCGATGACGAGATCGGTGGCGGATTCCATTGAAATGGGGCCGTGCTCCGTGTCGATGATGCAGAAGTCCATGCCTGAGTAGCCCAAAGTGTCGATCATCGTCACCGACGGGACGATGACGAACGGCCCCACGACGGTCTCGCCTGCTTGTAGCTTTTTCTTTAGCCCGCCTCGGATGGACATTAAATCACCTGCTTTTCTGGATATTTCAAACCACGATCAATGGCACGATGCTTTCGGCGGTCGTGATGCCGCCATGCATCGATTGTACGGTCAGTTCCTCTTCAGAATCCGACGCGTAGATAGACCATCTTCCGCGTGACAAAGCGAAGAAATCACCCATTCTAGCGCGAGACGCATCAGATACTAGTCCAGGTGGTCCAAATAACCCCATATCGATCGCTTCTTCACTACGCATCAGCGTGAAGCGATCTCCGAGCTCATCAACGAACTGCGAAGCAAATGCGCCGTCGGAATCGGATTTGGTATGGAAAAACAGAGTCCGGGGTTCTCCGGCTGGAACGCAGGTCAGGTGTTTACTTAGAGGAGCGTACGGTGTCAATGTCGTCCAGACCTCGTCGGGACTATCGAGATGGCCATGGTCTGCGGTGGCGATAAATCTCGCTTTGCCTTTCAAAGCGATTCCGAGAGCTTCGACCAGAGCGGCGGCGCGAAGAACAGCGGTTCTCGTGATCGGATGCGTCTCGCCGTAAGCGTGTGCGGCACTATCTACTTCAGTCCAATAAACGTAAGTGAAAGATTTGCTAGGTGCGTTTGAGATGGCGTCAAGAACATGCTCTGTGATCTGCGGAATTGGATCGCCTTCCTTCAGGTAACCCGCGGTGTCGAGTTGCCCGTACATCTGGGTAGTTGTGGAAGTTGCTAGCTCTTCGCTGACTACGAAAGTGAATGAACCGAGGTTGCGGAATGGGATCATCGGAGTGAGAAGGAGTTCCAACGGGCTGAATCCGACTTCGTGCAACGGTTGGCCGGTCCGCGTGAGTCTCCAAGGCAGCGGCTGGATTCGCTCTCCCAAACGCGGGATGTGAACGTCCCATCCTAGGTTGCCGTGTGTTCCGGGCCATCGGCCAGTTGCGAGAGCCATTAGGTTCGGGCCTGTCGATGTCGGGAGCGTCGAGCACATCGTCGACGCAGTGTGTTTACGAACGTATGAATCGTCTGGCAGCGTGTCCACAAAGTTCATGCCGAACCCATCTACAAGCAGGAATACAACGTGATCAGGCTCGCCCATCTCTCCGATGAATTCTTCGGACGCGGCATGAGTCGCATCGTCAAACACCTCGGGCTGTAGGACACCGAGTGACTTGCCAAGGGCATACCCAAGCGCTGCGTGGTTCGGCGAATTGTGGTCCGGAATGACACCTTCGAATTCGTCGTCAAGGGATGCAATGAGGTCGGATTTCGTATTGATCAAAGTAGTGCCGTCCCAATGGTCGATGCATGCAACTTTTCTAAAGAATAATCGTGGCGATCACGTGTGACGAAGGTTCGCATCGTACCCTGAAATAATGCCAAATTCGAACTCCAAGGCAACCGTCATGTTCCTCGGCACCGGGACGTCCGAAGGGATCCCGCGTGTGACGTGCTTGACCGCTAATCCGCCCACATGCCCTGTCTGCACCGACGCGATGCGCCCCGGTTCCAAGAATCGTCGACGCAACACCGGCATCGTCATCCAACGCGAGCAGGACGACGGACCACCAGTAAACATATTGATCGACGCGGGAAAATTCTTTTACCAAGCGGCTATCGAATGGTTCCCCAAACACGCGATTCGGTCATTGAACGCGGTGATTTTGACGCACGCCCACGCGGATTCTGCAGGCGGTTTGGATGATCTACGAGACTGGACGAACATGATGTGGTTCGCTCGGGGAGATGAACACGCGGCTCTGCTAGCGAGAGGTCGGGACGCTCGGATCCCGATCTATCTGCGTAGGGAGGACTTGGAGATCGTGTCCAAAACGGCGTACTACCTCGTAGATAGGACGCAGATGACAAGCGGTGGGACAGTGGCGATTCTGGATTTTCAGACGATTGACGATGAGCCATTTGATGTTGTCGGCACGAATGTGATTCCTCTCGAAGTCCCCCACGGTCCCGACTATTCGTGTAACGGCTACCGTATCGGAGACCTGGCGTACATCTCTGATGCTTCACATGTGCCCGACGAAATCTTGGAAAAGATCGCCGACGTCGATACGTTGGTCATCGACGCTTTAAGAACCGAACGCACTCACGGCTCTCATTTGACGATGGAACAGGCCGTGGAGTACGCCAAGATTATCCGTCCCTGGCGAACTTACTTAACCGATGCCGCACACGGCATCGATCACTACGCGATGAACGCCCGGCTACGCGACCCGAAAATCAACGGCGGATTGGATATCCAGTACGCGTACGACGGGATGAGTATCGAGATCGGTGTTGATTGACTGCGATTTGTCGCTGATGCGCTGTTAGGAGGCATCGCGTTCCGCTCGATATTGGGTGATCACGGCATCATCAGGCGGGTAGTATTTCCCAGGGGTCAGATTTTCGCGGTCCAGTCGCGCTCGTATCCACTCTTCGAGGTCGTCGTATTCGATCGCTTTTTGGGCGATATCGGGTGCGACATATCGCGGAATGCAAACCACTCCATCGTCGTCCGCAACGATGTAGTCTCCGGGTTTGACGAGAACACCATCGCAATTAATGGCGTCGTTCGTCGAAAACGGCGTACCGACGCGGGTGCCGAGGTT